>OZ257152.1:2785000-2807500 GCA_965279265.1 Dyadobacter sp. | reverse complement strand
AACCAAAGATCTTACGGCGTCACTGGAAGAAGCTGTGTTTCGGAGCCTGCCACCGGACAACGGCCTTTATATGCCTGTATCTATTCCACAGATTTCACCTGCATTTTTAGAAACCATTGAAACCAGATCCTTCAAGGAAATTGCTACGGAAGTCGCCTATACCTTATTATCCGAAGACATTTCCAGGCAAGAAATACAAACCTTGATTGACAGTGCTTATGACTTTGACGCACCTGTTAAACAGATTACCCCGAACGATTATGTCCTGGAACTGTTTCATGGACCTTCCATGGCCTTCAAGGATTTTGGTGCAAGATTCATGGCCGCATTGATGTCACACTTTTTGACAAAATCTGAGAAAGAAATAAGAATTCTCGTAGCAACTTCGGGAGATACGGGTGGTGCAGTTGCCCAGGGATTTTTTAAAGTACCCGGAATCTCGGTAACTATTTTGTACCCAAGCGGAAAAGTAAGCGACATTCAGGAAAAGCAATTAACCACACTTGGGCATAATGTAACGGCTATTGAGGTCGATGGAACGTTTGACGATTGTCAAAAATTGGTGAAGGAAGCCTTTCTGGACGCTGAACTCAATTCAAAATTCAATCTTGCGTCAGCTAACTCAATTAATATAGCAAGGCTTATTCCACAGTCATTCTATTTCTTCTCCGCTTACGCACAACTTAAAACGCTGGGCAAGCCATTGGTATTTTCAGTTCCAAGCGGAAATTTCGGAAATCTGAGTGCAGGGCTTCTTGCCTATCGGATGGGACTTCCTGTCGAACAATTTATAGCTGCCACTAACTTGAATAATTCAGTGCCGCGATATCTTGAAAATGGAAAGTACGAACCGTTGCCTTCAGTGGAAACAATTTCAAATGCAATGGATGTCGGTAACCCGAGCAACTTCGTAAGGTTGGTTCGTTTTTTTGAAGATGACTGGGACCTGGTTAAAGAAAAAATTTCCGGATTTTATTTTGACGATGCAGATACACAAAAAACGATGCGGGAAGTTTTTGGAAATACCGATTATGTACTTTGCCCCCATACCGCGGTTGCTTATCGAGGTCTCGAAGAATTCAGGCAAAAAAATACTACTGACTTTACGGGCGTATTTCTGTCCACTGCTCATCCGGCCAAATTTATCGATCTCGTAGAAGAAACGTTGGGAAAAACGATAGATATTCCTGAAAGATTGAAATCATTGCTTTCAATTGAAAAAGTATCTATTAAAATGAAACCTGATTTTTTAGCATTCAAAAATCTATTAATGAGTAACTTATAGATATAATAACGTGATTTGATGCTGCTTAGAATTGCATAGCGGCGTTAAGCTTCACTTCTGCCCACGAATACCAGATTCTAAAAAGGACGGGGAATGTCAGATTTTGACATTCCCCGTCCTTTTTCTATTTTTTTAAAATGCCGACTAATTCACAACGTCTCCTCTTAGTAATCGAAATCTTTTTCTTGACTCGGCTACAAAAATGCTGCCCGGATATTTTTCCATCAGCTGCTGATACAATTTCATCGCTTCGTCTTTGTCATTCAATTTTTCCTGATACAACTTCGCCGTTGCAAACAACGCATCGTCTCCCAGAATATCGACTCCGAATTTGGCCGTCAGCGTCTGCAATGTAGCCAGTGCCTGTTGATTGCTATCCAGCTTCATATAAGTCTTTGCAGTAAGCCACAAAATTTCATCAGACAAGCTGTGTTTCTGATATTTTTGGTAAAGGTGTTTCAAAGTATCTATTGCCTCATACTTCTTATTTTGAAACAGGAGCAATTCCGCATTGGAATACTCCTTCATCGCAGTCTCAGTACTGTCAAGTCCCGTGTTGTCCATAATCAGCAGACTCAGCTCGTTTGCGTCATTTGCAATTTCGCGGGACGTGGCCTTTTTCAAAATGTCCAGTACTGCCTTCGCCAACTCAAACTCACCTTTGAAATAGTTGAGTTTAGCATTTCTTAGTTTGGCCTCATAACCAAGCTGGTCATCCTTTTGCGACTTTTCTACCTGGGAATACAGAAGACTTGCCTCCCACGGTTCACCCTGAAGCAAATAAATATCACCAAGATCCAGCTTACATTTATCTACGAAGTTCTTTTCCTGTTTTCCTGCTTCAATAGCCTGCTGCATGACATCAATTGCCTTTTTGAAGTCATCCAGATAAAATGCGTAGAGCATGGCCATATTGCGCAAGGCTTCTATTGTTCTACCGCTGATGCCAAGCTCGTCGACAAGCTGCTGGTACTGGCTTAGCAACTTTTGTACTTCATCCTTTTTGATCGGGTAAGTGTTTTTCACCTGCTCCTCTCTTGAAAAAATAGCCATGCGTCGCGCAACGGGATACAGCTGGCCTTTTGGATACTCCTTGACAATATAATCGAAAATAGTCACTGCATTTCCATAATCCAGGTTTTGTAGGGACAGCATGGCCAGGTTATACAATCTCGTTCCATTATGCTTGAAACGCTTGTCCAGCGCACGCTCCTGTATGAAAGCTTTGTAGAAATCCTTCTTCTGTATCTGATACCAGATCAGCAATTCATTGTAAAAACCCTCATTCGGAAATTTCTGAATCTTTTCATAGAGCACCTTTTCAAGCAACGCCTGTTCCTTTTCATCTTTGGTAAAATCACCCAACATGTTTTGGACTACCTCGATATTTTGATACCTAGTGCCGTATGACAGCAGTTCGTCTATCATTTTTTCAGGTTCATTCAGATCACGGTAGGTGCTGGCCAGTTCGAGCTGAAATAAGTCGCTTCGCTTGGCAGTTTCGCGCGCCTCAATGTAGGCGTTCTTTGCCCAAACCGGTTGATTATTCGCCCTGAACTCTTCCGCCATTTCTCGCTTCTGATCGATCTTACCACCGGTTGCGACAAGAGTTTGCTCATACTTTTTCAAGGCGTCCTGAGACTTCCCCTGGGCCTCTAAAAGGGACCCCCAATAGAGATAGTACCAGGACGCATTTTGCACATCCGCTTTTATCTGCTTTTTGAAGAATTGTTCCGCTTCTCCCCAGGTCTTCACTTTGGATATACATACACTGTAGTTCTTCAGTGCGCCTTTATCGAAACCTTCTTTAAGGATCTGGGTGTAATACGAAATTGCCTTCGGACAATCATCTTTTTTGAAGTACTCCTCGGCCATCTCCCGCTCACTTTGCGCCCGCACCGCCGCCGGCCCCGCAATTCCTATCCATAATACAACCCACAAAACCTTTTTCATAATAGATAAAAAAATTTCTTCTTTAGTTATTATCATTCTCTAGCACTGTGGATATGTAGATAAATAGGTTATCTACTGTAGATTAACATAGTTATTAACATTTTGTGGATAACTATAGAGGTTTATCAACATATCTTTGATTGAGTTTCCACATTTAAGTAGTTGAAATACAATATAGGAAATTATTTATAGACATTGCATTGTGGGTAACCGGGCATTTGGATGGCTTTCTGTTATCCACAGTTTCTTAAGTGTATTAACGTACTGTTAACTCTGATTTAGATGTTCGTTATCCACTTTAGATTTGAAACACAATAATTATACACACTAAACGGGGTTTATCCACAGAGTTGTTCACAAAATACATGTATTTATAAACAAAAAATACGGGTTATACACACAGTTATCCACAGTTGGTGTACAAGTAAATTCAGAATTAGTCTTTAGGAACAGCAATATTGATGTCGTTAAGTTCGAAATTGCTTTTGATAAGCATCTTTTCGGGCAGATAAATGATCCGCTCGGGCTGTCGCGCCGTTGATACGTCTCCGGAATCCCATCGCCTGTTACGATTCTTATCCAAAATGAGACGCAGGTAGTATTTTCCCTGAGGAATATGACGAAACGTGTATGGTGAAGTATAAAGAGATTCAAAGACCTTATATTGCTCGTCAACGAGTTCTACGATGAAATGAGTTGATGTATCTGCATTTGTCACGGATCCGTTCAGTAGACCAAAATTCTCTTCGTTTAGAAGCGGATGCCTGATGAGTAATCTTGGTAATGTGTCTCCTTCCACGCTTACAATGCTGCCTTTTGGAAAGTCCCATTTAATGCTGTCTTTCGCGAATGATTTGGCCGTTATAGTCAAAATATTGCGGCTGGCATTCCAGGTGTATGGAAACGCACTTAAGGTTTCATGGCTGAGGCTATCGGAAATTAGCGTGATGCTTTTGTCATTCAATGTCTGTATCGGTTTGTTCAGCGTTAGACGGTAAGTAAAATTGGCCGTCAACGGTTTATTTGATTCAGGAAAGGATGACATGGATAGCGGATCCCGCTGGCGATCTTTGCCACGCTGGGTTTGGAAAGCTATTTTGGTATCAGGAAGTTCGGTAAAAGCGCCCAATGAGTCGAGTACCGTGAGCTTCACGAGTGTTGTGTCGGCGTGTGGTTGAACGTTAAAAAATTTGATCTGTAGTCCGTTTTCAAGAATATAGGGCAATGAATCCTTGTTACTGAATTTTACTTTAACCTGATCTATTGCTTTGTTGAATACTACAGTGTAGTTGTTCACTTTGGGAATTGTTCGCTGGACTTTCAGTGGTGTAATATCGGACTGAAAAATGTCGATGTTGTAATTAATTGAATCGGTTACAGCATTTACGGGTTTGTCAATAAATCCAACCCTTTCATCCTTTGTGTTATAAAGCATGTTGCGGTTTTTGTCATCCATCGCGATCAGTTTATAAGATTTAGTCTGGACGTTTTCAATTGTAAATCTGCCACTGCTGTCGGTGCGCGAGAAATAGAACGGCTTTTGTTTTGCCACATTTAGGGTGTCGGAAACATTATACAAACCTACTAATGCATCGAAAACTGGTTTGTTCGTTCTTACATCTTTGATGGTCCCATCTACCCTTCCGGAATCGAGAGAAGGACCGGTACTAAATACCAGTTTGAGATTTTTGGCAGGATTCCGCTCTGCAAAGTCTTTAATTGCATCTCCGAAATTTAGCGTGTAAGTGGTGCTGTCCGCAAACTTCTTTTTGAAATTTAGCACAACCGAGAGGCCGTTGAGTTTAAAGGTGTACGGATTCTCTACAGCTGGCGTAATAATAAGTTTCTGGGTGATGTTGTCCAGGATCACATATTCATCGAAGAAAAGTTCGACGCTATTATCCTTAAAATTTAGCGTTTTGTTCAACGGAATACTCTGTACCAATGTCGGAGCAATGGTATCTTTTTTTCCGCCTGTAGGCGATACCTGCTGCGCGCAGCGTCCAAAAATCAGTAAGCAAACAATGGCGAAACCAATGGTTTTTAACATGGTAAATGGGTTAAATAAAAGCCCTCAATACGGATACTGGTATTGAGGGCCTGGATCAGAAACAATAAATTTATTGATTAGAAATTACGTAAATCAAACTCGATGTATTCAAGGCATAGTGCCGGCCAGCTCTTCCTTTTAAATTGGACAGGAGCCCCGTTTTGATGCTGTCAAACAAATCCACAGACTTTGATTTATATTTGGTACTTAACATCCCTACATAGAATGAATCGAACCACATAGGATACAAATCTTCTACTACCAGATCATGTTCCTTCATCAACAGTTTCATGCTGTCTTTGGTGAAGTGGTAAAGGTGTCTTGGAACATCGTAAGCGGCCCAGAATTTTCGATATTTGAGTGCGTCAAATGATTGTGGATTCGGTACAGCAATAATGATTTTACCGCCCGGATTTAAGTGATTTTTGAGCCATTCGACTGTTTCGTTGAGTAAATGGACATGTTCAAGTACGTGCCACATGGTAATAATATCATATTTTTTTGCGGAAAGTTCATGGGTGAATATACTTTCAAAAACGATCTCTCCTACCCTTTGTTTCGCCACTGTTCGCGCACCGGAGTCGGGCTCACATGCAGATACGTTCCAATTATCTTTCTTACAAGCCTGAATAAAGTTTCCGGTTCCGCAACCGATATCCAGTAATGCACCCTTTTTGGGAGCAAGTTTAAAGAGCATTTTTACCTTTTGTCCAATGGTGTAATCCCGAACCGAGGTATACACTTTGCTCATTAAAGTGTTTGCTTCATCGTGATGTGAAATGTATTCTTTGGATTCATAATACTCACCAATCGAAGCCTCGTCGGGTCTTGGATTGGTGAAGAGAAAATAACATGAATTGCATTGCTGGATTGTGAATTCTTTCTGCGATACAGTATAATCCTCAACATTCAGGTAATTATTGAAACTTGAATTCTGGCAAACAGGACAATTTTTAAGTGTTTCTAGTGGCATTTATCTTCCTATAAAAAGCATGAGAACGGAAATGTCTGAAGGGCTTACGCCGCTGATTCTTGAAGCCTGGCCGATCGTCGACGGGCGGGTTCGTTTTAGTTTTTCGCGCCCTTCATAAGAAAGTGATGTAACGGTATCGTAATTGAAATTCTCAATGATGCCAAGGTCTTCGAGCCTGTTCATTTTGTCCACCAGCAATTTTTCTTTCTCAATGTAGCTGTCATATTTGAGGTGAATTTCTGACTGCTGAATAGCATCTTCACCATATTTTTCAATGATAGATTTAATCTCCGGGCTCACTTCCGCTAGTTTCAATATTGATAATTGAGGTCGTTTGAGCAGTTGCGCAACAGCAGTTTTTTCTTTAATCTGGGCCGTTTCGAGAGTTTCTAAGGCGCTGTTAATTTGGTCTGGCGTCAATTTCAGAGCAGTGAATTCAGCTATGATCTGTTCAACCTGGTGTATTTTCTGGCGTACTTTATCAAGACGACTATCATCTGCCAAACCAATTTTGTGGCCTTTTTCGGTTAGTCGGATGTCCGCATTATCTTGCCTGAGTAACGTCCTGTATTCAGCGCGCGAGGTAAACATCCGGTAAGGTTCCTCAGTCCCTTTATTGATCAAATCGTCGATAAGAACACCAATATATGCCTCAGATCTTTTGAGAATAAAAGGTTCGAGATCGTTCACATTCTGGTGCGCGTTGATCCCGGCCATCAGTCCCTGGCAGGCGGCTTCTTCGTATCCGGTTGTGCCGTTTATCTGTCCGGCGAAAAATAGATTTTTAATCAAGTGTGTTTCCAGCGTTGATTTTAGCTGGGTTGGCGGGAAGTAGTCATACTCGATTGCATATCCGGGACGGAACATTTTTGCATTTTCAAAACCCGGGATTTTGCGAAGCGCAGCATACTGGACATCTTCGGGCAGTGAGGTGGAGAAGCCGTTTACGTAGACTTCCACAGTGTCCCAACCTTCCGGTTCGACGAAAATCTGATGGCGGTCTTTGTCGGCGAAACGGTTGATTTTATCTTCAACTGATGGACAGTAACGGGGACCGATTCCTTTAATTCTACCTGAAAACATGGGTGACTTTTCAAATCCGGTTCGTAGCACTTCATGGACTTCCAGGTTTGTATATGTGATCCAGCAGCTCCGTTGTTTTGACAGCGGCTTTGTGTCGGTGTAGGAGAATTTTGCCGGATTTTCGTCACCTGGCTGCTCCTCCATTTTTGAATAATCCAGAGAACGTCCGTCCACTCGTGGCGGTGTTCCGGTCTTCATTCGTCCTGCTTCAAAACCTAAGGTAACCAGTTGCTCAGTGATTCCTGTGGCTGCTTTCTCACCTGTTCGCCCACCGCCGAAGTTTTTCTCACCAATATGTATCAGACCATTCAGAAAGGTGCCGTTTGTAAGTACTACTGATTTGGATTTTATTTCAATTCCTAAGCTGGTTTTAACCCCGCAGGCTCTGCCGTCTTTTATCAGAATCTCTTTCGCAGTGTCTTGCCAGAAATCTACGTTGGGATTATTCTCAAGAATGTTTCTCCACTCCTGGGCAAATAACATCCGGTCACTCTGGCATCTGGGGCTCCACATTGCAGGCCCCTTTGAAAGATTGAGCATTCTGAATTGAATCATGGTCTTGTCACTTACAATTCCGGACTGGCCGCCTAGTGCGTCAATTTCTCTTACAATCTGTCCTTTTGCAACACCACCCATAGCCGGGTTACACGACATCTGTGCGATGGTGTGCATATTCATCGTAACGAGCAGTACGGAAGAGCCCATAGTTGCTGCTGCTGCTGCTGCTTCGCAACCGGCGTGCCCCGCCCCCACCACGATTACATCATATTCTGGAAACATAATTTTTGTTGTACTTTAATTCTGTGGAAAATCTCAAAAATTTGTAAATGTTCCACGTGGAAATATTTAAAAGAGAAGCAAACATGCATCTTCCTTGGCTCTCATTATTCGTTTCAAATCCTCATCACCATCTTCAAATCCGATCAGATGAAGTAGTCCGTGTATTAAAACTCTGCGTAATTCTGTTTCAAATTCGACATTTAGTTCTGCGGCATTATCTTTGACACGATCCACGCTTACGTAAATATCTCCTTCAAGTATGCCTTCATCTTCACTATTGTCAAACGTAATAATATCGGTGTAATAGTCGTGATCCAGGTATTCCTTGTTAATTCCCAGCAGATATTCGTCGGAGCAAAAAATATAGTTCAAATCTCCTATTTTGTAACCCTCTGATTCAGAGATAGTTTTGATCCATTTGGAAGTTTTTAGAGGATTTGGACGTTTAAAAGTGATCTCCTCAGAGAAGAATTTAAGCATATTTGATATTCAAAATGATACAAGAACCCATTTTACAGACGTTTGAACCAACTGTAATTAAATTATAGGCAAAATAAACCGCAAAGATACTAAGTATCTAAATACGATTCATTTAACTTATTATTTACAGAGCTATTTGACAAAGTAAATAAACCAAGCCTGAACTTTTATAACGATTAACTTAAGATAACAGTTTTGTCTGCCTTAGTTTTGTGCCTGATATTTACGGAAATACGTGTCTACTTCGCGTTTGTAGAATGGTGAAAATGTAGGTGGAATTGTTCTGAGTAATTCAGTTTGCTTCTCCTTTTCCCGAATATATTTCTCAAAGGCTGCCGGCGGCTGGCGGGGCATCTGTTTGGCTGTCTGAGCTTTACGTTGCTCGTCTTCGTCCTGCTCCTTCATCGCTTTCTCAGATTCCAGAAGTCTGGTTGTGATTTCTTGCTGGCGCTTGATCAGTTCAGGAGTTATTCTCTTATTGACAAGATCAGTTTCTGTTTCATCCATTTTGTCCACGATGTCCTGCAACTCTTTACCGAATTGCTGGCCAGCCTGTGTTCCTTTCTGGGAATCCATCAGTTCCTGAACAAGTTTGCGGATAGCCGCCTGCTCGGCTGCCATACGAGCCAGCTTCTCGGAATTACCGCCCTGGCCGTTGCCAAGCTCTTTCATTTTACCATTCAGCTTTTCCTGCATTTCACCTGCACCGGGCTGCTCTCCCTTCTGATTCCCTTTTTGTTTTCCCTTCTTTCCCGAACTGCCCGGCATTGCCATTGCCATTTGTTCCTGCATTTGTTTGAAGACATCACTCAGCATCAGGGCCAGGTTGTTCATTGAGGTCATCGCAAACTGCTGTTTTGAGGTCGCAATATTGATCTGGCGGTCTTTTATACTTTTCACACTTTCATCCATGTAGGACTTCATGTCGTTGAGCTCACGGGTCACAAACGACTGCATCTGGATGACGCGGTTAGCCAGTGCGTAGAGGCTATCCTCTACTACTTTGGCATCGTCTTTAAGTTTCAGTTGCTGCTGCCCCAGTTTAACGAAACGTGGATCCTGAAGATTGACACCCCGGAAATCCTTCATCAGATTTTCCTGATCAAAAGAAAGTGTTATCAAATTTTCAAGAATGTCCCGGAGCTGATCCATATTTTCCTGCATTGCTTCCATTTCGGCACCTTCCATTTGTTCTTCCATCGACTTGGACATCTGCTTCATCTTTTGAGCTGCTTTTTTCTGGGCCTGAGCAGCTTTTGGATTCTGTTGTTTGTCCAGTGCTTTCTTGCCCTCTTCCATTTGCTCAGAAGCACTTTTTTGCTCTTCCTTCTGCGCATCTACCGGCTGTTCTGCCTCCTTACCAAGCTCTTCCAGTTCCTTCGCATCCTCGCCCGCCTTATCAAATTCTTTCTGGATTTTTTCCTGCTCTTTTTTTAGCTCTTCATTTTTGCTTTTTTTATCATCGGAACTTTTTGTCTTGTCGTTTTCCTCTGATTTTTCAGCAAGCTTGTCTTCCTGTTGTGAGAGCTCATCCAGTTTTTCTGCGAGATTCTCCATTTTTTGTTCAAGCTGCATTTGCTTGAAAAGCTTCATTGTCCTTTCCAGCTCCTTCTCTAGGTTGTGTTCTTTGTTACGCAACTTCTCCAGCATACTGGACATCCGCTCGCTCTGTTTTTGTTCCAGCAGTTTTTTCAGTTCCTGATACAGTTTATCGGTATCCTTGTCCATCAGCTCGTTCATGAGCTTTTGAAGCTGATCCATTTTACTTTGCATCTCAGGGCTTTGTGGATTAAACTGTTTCGACTTTTCATTCGAATTCTGATTTTTCTCCTGTAAAGCCTGTAATTCTTTGATCAGTTCCTCACGCTTTTTCAGAATTTCCTCAACTTGTTTCTGTTCTTTAAAATCGAGTTCTTTGTTGGTTTTGAGCCGATTGTCGAGATTATTAAGGTCTTTTTCCAGACTCTGCGCCTTTTTCATCGCAGATTGCATCTGGTTTTCAGTTTCCTGCTCCGATTTTTTAATATCCGCTTCGAGCTGCTCTTTTGATGGAACGGTAAATTGAATTGACCTGGAACGTGTACTTTTTGCACCGTTCACGCCATCATTATCCCAAACCTGGGCGTAATACTCAATCTTATCACCGGGCGCAAGTTTGAGGCTGTCGACGTACCATTGAAAAAAGAAGCTCTGTGTGTTAACCGTTTTATTGAAAGGGATGGGTATTCCCTTTGGAGCTGATGACGACTTTTGATCCTGCCGCTGCAAAGTGTAAAATAGTTTCAATTGAGAAAAGCCATAATCGTCACTGATCGAGCCACCCAGAACGAGATAATTGAATAGTGTTGTATCCTGAAAATTTTCGAGATTAAGAACAGGAAATTTATCAGGTATGACATTAATGTAATAGCCGATTTTGTCCGCATTTCCGGCCTCCGCATTTTTTAGTTCAACCTGATACTGGGTTGAACGCCGGAGGGCCTTTCTCACTTCAAAATGGCCACTTTCCTGCTCCTTCCCTGTATACAAAGCGGAATCATTGTCAAACCGGATTACCAAAGCGTTTGTAGAAGAGGTATTAAAATTCCATTCGACGGTAGTTCCCTCGGGTACCGACAAATTTCCTACATTATTCAATCCTTCCGATGGTTTGTTTAGGTAAGCCGGGTAACGCAGATTTACGTCAAAAGAAAGCAGGGATGGACGCTCCACGACGTTTATCCTGTAGTCGTCGGAACTATATCCGGCTGCCTGAAAAGAAAAGGCAACGTCTCGTTGTATATTTTTGAAAACGTAAGAAAAATCCTGCTTGGTACCACGGGTAAGTTTAAACCGGGTATCATTTTGGACCAGATAAACATCCTGTGGAAGTGCGTCTCCTTTCAGGCTGAGTTTCAATGTGAAATCCTCATTTCGGAACGCTTTTAATACTTTATTTTCCAGTTGAAAGGAAAACGGAGCGTAGGTGTAGTTTTTCTGGAAGTGGATAATCCGGTCAGAGCTGCCGGTAAAAAATGTGGGATTAAACAAAAGTATTGCAGCAATAGCCGCCAGTGGGTAAATAGCAAACCGAAGCCATTTTTTGTTCTCATTAAAACGTATTGCGTCGGAGAATTTAACGATCAGGAGCTGCCCTGATTTTTGTCGGATACTTGCTTCTATCAGGTCTGACTGGCTTCCAGATAAGTTTCTGAGCTGTAATGTGTTTACCAGTTTATCACCGATTTCAGGGAAATATTCACCAATCTGAAGTGCGGCATCTTCATCGGAAATTGGCTTTTTCAACCCCGATAAGTGTATCAACGGCTGGACCACCCACTGAAAAAAGGAAAAAGTAAGTACACCCAGAAAACCGAAGAAAAGTGTACCGCGTACAGCGGAACTGAATCGGCCGAAATATTCAAGTGTATTAAAAAACAGGTAAACTGTCAGCAATAGCGCCGCAGAAAGGATAATTCCCTTGAGCAGTTTGTTCTGATAGTATTTCTGACGGTATTCCTGTATTCGAAGCAACAGGCCTTCCATTGCCGGAGTGAAAGCTGTCATATATTTTCTGGTAAAGCTGATTCTTTTATAACGTATTATCAATCAGGAATAGTACTCCTACATTCCCGGCGTATAATCCGAAGTAATATAATCAAAATTCGGCGCTTTTTTACCCTAATCGAGACGTTCAAATATACCTCAACCTGTTTTTTAGTGATCTCCGTAGCACTAGAGCGTGATCAGCAAACCGGCTGACGCATAATTTATCCAGTTGAAATTATATATTTTTTCGACATCCGCCCCGCCCTCTACCATTCTGTATCCCAGTTTGATTCCCAGTTTGGGATTGAGCGTGTAAGCAACACCGGCAAAGATATCCTCTGCCCTGCCGTATTTGGATGCAAGCGCATCGCCCTCCAGAATGATGGACCAGCGGTATGATGGCTTGTATGAAGTATAAAAATTGATGAGCGGAACGAAGCCAAGGTTATCGAAGTGGGTGTCTTGTGTTTCACTTTTAAAACGAACGTCGGCATCCCGGATCTTTGCAGTGAGGCCCAGACCTACCCGCCACCGGGCAGTTGCAACCAGATCATAGCGGTAGGTCAAACGATAGGAATTGAACTTGTAATAAACTTTCAATGGTTGGTTGGCAGGAAAGTCTATGTTGTTAAAATTGACATCCTTCCCGAAACTTCCGTCATATCGCACAGTGAGTGGTGCATACAATGCTGATATCGTGTGGCGGTCGGCAATGGTATAACTCACTCTTGCCCGGTAAAAAATTTTTGGATTGATACTTAAATCTTCTGCGAGGTTAACCTGTGTGCCGCCCGAGGCAGGAATTCTTACCCGGTTGTAATTTGTACCAAACACGAGACCGCCTTCCGCATCCAAACGAAGTTGACAGAATCCCTCCACGAATGAAAAAAGCAACATGAAGGTGAATAGAATTCGTTTTCTCATAACAAATTAGGTAAAAAAAAAGTAACAACCCGTTTCCAGGTTGTTACTACAAAATTGATGCCATGTTCGGAACAGGCGGCAAAGAGACGTGATCTAAACTGCTACTTCCAGTGATGATCCCGTTTTTATATCCTGGACGAACGCTTTGATGTCAGTCTCCAAATCGTTGCTTTCGCGCAAAACACGGATGAAGGCACTGCCGATGATTGCCCCGGCAGCATATCTGGAGGCTTTCACGTAAGTCTGGTTATCCTTGATACCAAACCCGATCAACCTTGGGTTTTTCAGGTTCATCGCATTGAGCCGATCGAAGTAAGATTCCATATCGCCGCTAACGCCACTTTTTGAGCCCGTAACGCTTGCAGAAGATACCGTGTAAATGAAACCCTCACTTACCGCATCAATCTGCCTGATACGTTCCTCAGAGGTTTGCGGAGTAACAAGAAATATATTAAGAATACCGTATTTGTCAAAAATCGACTTGTATTCATGTAAAAAGACATCCATCGGCATGTCCGGTAGGATCAAACCGTCAACACCTGTTTCCGCGCATTTTCTGCAGAAATTTTCCATGCCAAATTGCAAAACCGGATTGACATAACCCATCAGCAGAACGGGCACGGAAATGGTTTTCCTCATGTCCGCCAGCTGTTCAAATAATAACTTCACGGACATGCCATTTTCCAATGCCCGGTCGTTGCTGTACTGGATTGTTTCTCCATCAGCAACAGGATCAGAATAAGGCATCCCGATTTCCACCAGGTCGGCACCACCTTCCTGCAACGCAGTCAGAACGGGTAAGGTATCATCCAGTTTTGGAAAACCCGCCGTAAAATATACATTCAGCAGACCTTCCTGTTGGTTGGCCTGGCTGAACAAGCTCGTTATCCGGTTCATTGTTGTGTCCAGTAATCAATTACCAAAACCTTGTCCAGATGCGGTTCAAGGACTTTTACAAAAGCTTTATGGTCAGGATGAGGTAAGTATATCTCACGTGCAGCTTCGCTGTCAAATGACACGAAGAAAGCATGTGTGAAGCCTTGTGCCAAGCCTTCAGGACTATTGTTGGTTCCCCATTCAAAACCTTTTACTTCTTTGATTTTAGTAGGAACTTTGCGAAATGCATCTTCAACCTCCTTCACCTGGGCCGGAGTTGCAGAATCCTTAAATTTAAAAAGAACAACGTGACGTAGCATTTTCTTTGGTGGCGTGGTTTTAGGTGAAACAAATGCCATAGAGCCAAATAGAAGCAAACCGGCAAGAAAAAGGAATTTTAGTTTCATTGGTTAAATTGGAAAAGGTAAGTAAAAACAACTATGCTGAACAATTCAGACATTCTCCTTCTTCACTGAATTTCAAACGGTCAAATTCACCTAGTTTTTCTTTCAGTTCCAAAATCTCATCTTCTGTATCACATCTTTCGAAAAGGGACAAATCTCCTGAATTTACCTTCGCCTCCAGTTCCTGTATTTTAAGACGAACGTCAAATACCTCCGGTAGTGTTAATGTAGCCATATGGTGTTGATTGGTTTGTATATGTTAATCGATGTATTTCATGTAGGTAGCCATATCTTTATCGCCTCTTCCTGAAAGATTTACAATGACGGTTTCATTAGCAGTTGCGCCAATTCTTCCCAAAACGGCCAATGCATGGGCAGATTCCAGCGCAGGAATAATCCCTTCCAGACGCGTCAGTTCAAATGCCGCCTGAATCGCCTCTTCGTCGGTAGCAGACAAGAATACGCCACGGCCACTGTCGTACAGATAGGCGTGTTGTGGTCCGATTCCAGGATAATCAAGACCGGCTGAAAGCGAATATGGTTCTGTTACCTGTCCGTCCTCTGTCTGCATCAGGATGGTGCGGCTACCGTGCAGTACACCTGGTTTGCCAAGGGCTGTTGTCGCCGCAGAATGGCCGGAATTTACACCCATCCCACCCGCTTCTGCTGCGATCAGTTTTACATTCTCATCGTCCAGAAAATGATAAAATGCACCCGCTGCATTACTCCCTCCACCTACACAGGCTACAACATAATCCGGTGTTTCTGAACCTGTATGTTCTTTTAACTGCCAGCGCATTTCCTCCGAGATAATGGACTGAAAGCGGGCAACCATATCGGGATACGGATGCGGACCCACAACCGATCCGATGATGTAATGCGTATCTATCGGGTTGTTAATCCAATGGCGCATGGCCTCATTGGTAGCGTCTTTAAGTGTTTTTGAACCACAGGTTGCAGATCTTACCTCAGCACCGAGCATTTTCATCCTGGCCACATTGGGCGCCTGGCGCTCAATATCCAGCTCTCCCATGTAAACGATACATTCAATGTTCATCAACGCACAAACCGTCGCAGTGGCAACACCATGCTGGCCGGCCCCTGTTTCGGCAACGACGCGCTGTTTACCAAGCCTTTTGGCTAAAAGTATCTGGCCAATCGTATTATTAACCTTATGTGCGCCGGTATGGCAAAGGTCTTCCCGTTTCAGATACACATTGGTATTGTATTTTTCTGAAAGGCGGTTTGCACGATAAAGTGGTGTCGGTCTGCCGACGTAATGCTTCAGCAGATCGTTATACTCTTTCTGAAAACCGGGCTCAGCAATAATTTGCAGATAATTTTCCCGCAATTCCTCTACATTAGGATAAAGCATTTCAGGAATAAAAGCACCACCAAAAGTGCCATAATAACCCTGCTGATTAACCTGATACGATTTCTTTTCTACTATTGCTTCCATATAGATGATTAGGCTCCTGCCTCTTCTTTTTCTTTGATCCGTACCAGGCTAAAAAGTGTTTCCAGTTTGGCAACATCTTTTAAACCAGGTTCCGTTTCGTATAAACTATTGACGTCAATTCCGTAGATACGTATCTTTTTTGATAACTCTATTACAGCTTCTATATTCTCAGGACCAATTCCTCCGCTGAGGAAGAACGGTTTTTCGTTGTCGTATTTTGAAAGGATACTCCAGTCGAAAGCCACACCGTTTCCTCCCGGATTTTCTCCTTTTGTGTCGAATAAAAACATATCACAAAATGATTTGTAGTTATTCAGCATAGTAAAATTGAAGTTTTGGTCAATCGAAAAGGCTTTGATGATATTCACTCCTTTCTGACGCAGACTTCTGCACATATCCGGCAATTCGTTGCCATGTAGCTGCGCATACTGAAGGTCGTATTTCTTAACTGTATCAAGTATATAACCGGGACTGGCATTGACAAAAACACCTACCTTTTTGATATTCTGTGGAATGCTCTTGACATATTCCTCACTGAGCTGGTCTCCAACAAATCTGGGTGATTTTTCAGAAAAAATAAACCCGATGAAATTCGGTTGCAACTGAACTACTTCTTCAATGTTGCTCTGGAGGCGCAATCCGCAAACTTTAATTTTCATAGAGCCAAGGAGTTTGAGTTACTAAATTGTGAGAGATCTTTCTGCAAATCCGCGAGTGAAGCACCTGGATTTTTTGTCTTCATAAATGTTTCCCCAATCAGGAAACCTTTATATCCATACTGAAACAGGCGCAAAATAGAACTGGCATCTTTCAAACCGCTCTCAGATATCTTAACAAAAGAATCAGGGATCTGTTCACTCAGAATGACTGAATTTTCTATCGAGGTTTCGAATGTTTTCAGGTTTCGGTTATTAACGCCCACAATATCAACAGTTTCACACAAGCTGGCTGCTAATTCTTCGGCGTTGTGAACTTCCAGTAAAACTTCCAGACCCAGCTCATGCGCCCGCTTACTCAGCGACTGCACTTCCTGTGGTTCGAGGCAGGAGGCGATCAATAGAATCACGTCAGCACCGATTGATTTGGCTTCAAAAAGCTGGTATTCATCAATAATGAAATCTTTTCGGAGCATTGGAGTTTGTGGATTGGCTTTTCTCGCTCTTAAAAAATCATCAAACGAGCCACCGAAAAAATCGATATCTGTCAGCACGGATAGCCCAACCGCTCCGTTCCTGACATAATCTGAGGTCACCGTTTCGGGTTGGACCTGATCATTTATAATGCCTTTGGATGGTGATTTCCTTTTGAATTCTGAAATGATCTTTGGAAAAGATGCGGCTCTTAAAACTTCCGACAAAGAAATGTTTGTGCGTAAAAACAAACTCTCCTTTTCCAAATCGGAAATGGATTTTAATTTTTTGGCTTCCTCAACTTCAACGTGCTTCCGCGCGACAATTTTTTCTAATATGTTCATTTGCCTTGTTTTTTCTGATGGCTCAGCATCCCGTCAAAAATGTTGTTTGTATTTTGCTTTTCATATAACCACTGTATGCCAAGTCCTTCATTTTCCAATGGTGTAAACTTTATATTTCGACCGCATCTCTGTATTTTTTTACGTTCTCCCTTGTCATTTTGTTTGCAAAAATAGACAAAGTAGTGAGCGTAAACAGGATAAGGAAAAAGTATTTTATCTTATTAATCCTTGAAAATATCTGCTACACTTAATTGAAAATCAGGGAAAACGTGGCTTGTAATCTGATCTTCCAGAGTAAAGGGATGCAAACCAATATACTTTCCTGCTTCATTGAGAATGTAAACAAAAATGATCTCGTTTGTCGGGTCGGCCAGCCAGTATTCCTGAACTCCGTTTTCCTGGTAAACTTCAAATTTATTTTTCATCTCGGTTTGTGAATTTCCGGGCGAAAGAATTTCAATAATCCAGTCCGGAGCCCCGATGCAGCCCCGATCGTCCAGTTTTAACGGATCACAGATCACACATATGTCAGGCTGAACAACGGTATGGATTTTGTTCGTGTTTTCGCTTTTACGCGGTGCAAGCCGTACGTCGAATGGAGCGGAATACACCTGGCAGGTATCGTTATTCAAAAATCGATATAACTCGCCGTGAAACACACTGGAAATACGCTGATGGCGGCGAGCCGTCGCAGGGGACATTTTGAATATTTTGCCCTTAATCAGCTCCACACGCTCTTCGAAACTCCATTTCAGATAATCTGCATAGGAGTATGTTTTTTGAAGGTCAAGCTGGTCGATATTTGTGATCATGCTTCAATAAGTTTTTTGAAACTATTCAATGCGCTTTTGCTCTCTATTGATTCTTTGGCAGTAGCAACAGCATCCAGTAAGGATAACGAAGGATTTGCACAATGTAGTGCCAGAGCAGCATTGGCAAGGACGGCTTGCTTTTGAGCAAATGTTGCCTCGTCGTTCAGTACATTCATGAATATCCGGGCTGAGGCTTCCACTGTTTCCCCACCCGACAAATCTTTTGAATTGAGTGTTTCAAGTCCCAAATGTGACGGTGTTAAAACTTGTTCTGTCCGGGCGGTGATCATTTTAAATGGACCTGTTAATGATACTTCATCATAACCATCCAGGGCATGAAGCACCAGAAACTGCTTGTCCGTCTGTTGGTAAAGATAGGCAAAAAGACGGGCTAATTCAAGGCTGAAAACGCCTACAAGCTGTTTTTTGGGGGATACCGGATTCACCATCGGGCCCAGCATATTGAAAAATGTTTTGACACCCAATTCTCTTCGAACCGGCGCTACGTTTTTCATTGCGGGATGAAACAATGGCGCGTGCAGAAAGCATACTTTGGCTTCGTTGATGTTGCGTTCCAGAATGCTCTTGTCATTGGTGAATCTTGCCCCGAGGTATTCCAGGACTGTAGAGGAGCCACAAAGCGATGATACGCCGTGATTACCATGCTTGGCGACATGCTGGCCGGCACCGGCAACTACGAAGCAGGAAAGTGTTGAAATATTGAAAGTATCTTTGCCGTCACCGCCTGTTCCGCAAACGTCAATTGGATCATATCCGGAAAGATCGACGGAGAGACATAACTCGAGCATGCCGTCCCGGAATCCTTCCAGCTCTTCTACCGTGATACTGCGCATGGCGTAAATGGTGAGGAAGGAAGCAATTTCAGAATTTGAGTATTTGCCGGTACTGATTCCAATCAACGCTTCTTTGGCTTGTTCTTTACTTAAAACTTTATATTCGAAAAGATGACTTAACAGATGTTTCATTTCTTAATTGATATATTTTTCAGTATCAGAGATGCAGGGAATTGATCTTTCGTGGACGCAGAATTAGTAGTTCAGCCAGTTTTGGAGCATTTGTTTTCCGTGGTCGGTCAGTACCGATTCCGGGTGGAATTGCAGGCCTTTTACATCATATGCATTGTGGGAAAGCCCCATTACTCTGCCTTTTTCATCCAATGCAGTGATACGGATTTCATCGGTAAATGTTTCAGGTATGACGGTCCAGGAGTGATACCTGCCAACCTGAATCTCAGAAGGAAGGCCTTGAAAAATACGCTCGGTTGGATCTGTCACAATTGCTTTGTCGCTGATTCCGTGCAGGACGTCCGTCATATTTTCAAGCGTCGCTCCATACACCTCTCCGATTGCCTGGTGACCAAGGCAAATGCCTAAGATGCTTTTTGTGGGGCCATACTCCCGAATGAGATCCTGCAAAATTCCTGCTTCCGATGGAATTCCGGGTCCGGGAGAAAGCAGTATTTTGTCATAAGCGGCAACATCTTCAAGCGCGATTTTGTCATTACGATAAATGTCGACTTCGCCATGTAGTTCGCGAAGAATGTAGACGAGGTTATATGTAAAGGAATCGTAATTATCAAGAACAAGAATTTTCATCTTAACGAATATGAATGTTGTAAATACTGAATAAGTGATGTTGGGTAAAAGTTAAACTGATATTTTGTAATCCAGAACCAGCTCGTCCCCGGATTTACCTCGGATTCCCCAGTTGTGCAATGGTGTTTCGGTCAAAGTGATTTCTACATCATTGGGATTGATTCCCAGTTTACCCGCAAACCTTTCAAATATGAGCCGGTACAAGTGTTTCTTGGATTCTACGGAACGACCTTCAAAAAGCGAAATTTCTATAATCGTATACTTGTTGCTCCTTCCCTCCGGATAATAAAAGTCAGGCTCGTCGAGGTAGAGGAAACGCTGCGCACGTTTGTTTTCAGGGTAGTGAAAAGCATCTACAACACAGCTATGTAGCACATCAGAAAGTGGCTCTCTAATCGAACTTAGGTGATTTTTCAGGCCGTATATTTTTATTTGCGACATAAGTCTGTAAATGTTGCTTCTTTCTTGCGAATACGATTTGCTAATTTCTAAAAGCTATCTGCTATATTTCTTCTGCAACTTCTATGGCCTTTCTCAGCGCTGCGAGCTTGCTGTTGATTTCCTGTAATTCACTTTCCACATTCGATTTGGCCACAACGCCCATTCCTGCTCGGAAAAACAGCGAATTATCCTTGCTCAGGAAAGTTCTGATTGCGATCGCATGATTGAAGTCACCGTTAAAATCCATAAAACCGATTGCTCCGCCGTAAATGCTTCTATTGCTGGTTTCCATCTGGTCGATGAGCTTCATTGCGTTGTGCTTCGGTGCACCGGAAAGTGTGCCTGCTGGAAACGTATCTGCAACGAGTTGTAAAGGGTTGACGCCCTCATTCATAGTTCCAACTACCTTGGACACGAGGTGAATTACGTGGGAGTAGTACTGGACTTCCTTGTAGTTCGTCACCTTTACGGCGTCGCAGCTTCTGCTGAGGTCATTACGGGCCAGATCCACCAGCATCACATGTTCAGCAGTTTCTTTTGGGTCATTCAAAAGATTTTGTGCTGCTTCTGCATCTGCCTGATCGTCTCCTGTCCTGCGGAATGTACCTGCAATAGGATGAATTTCGGCTTGCCCGTTTTTAATAAAAATTTGCTTTTCAGGAGAAGAACCAAAGATTTTATAATTACCGTAGTCGAAATAGAAGAGGTAGGGAGATGGATTAATTGAACGCAAAGCGCGGTAAACATTGAATTCGTCGCCCTGAAAATCCCTGCTGAAACGTCTTGAAGGCACAATCTGGAATACATCTCCACGAAGACAATGATCGATCCCCTGCTGAATCACTTTTCGCATTTCATCATCTGTCACATTTGAAGTTTCTTCTGATGTAATCCTGAAGTCGTATTTGGGAAAATTTCGGTTTTTGATGAGTATCTCGATTTGTTCCAATCCACTTTCTCTTTCTGAGTCACAGTATTTATGCTCAAAAATATATAGTTCATTTTTGAAGTGGTTAATGGCAATCACATACCTGTAGGCCTGGTAAAAAATCTGATCAATGTCTGTTTCGGCATTTTTCGGTTGTATCTGAATATCTTCAAAATAGGTCACAGCATCGTAGGTCATGTGTCCGAAAAGACCATTTGTGATGAACGGAAACTTGCTTTTCTGCGAGGAAAAGCTTTGGGCAAACCCGTATAGTGCCTGCACAGCATCTTTGGATTTTGCGAGCTGATATTCTTTGGTTTGGCCGTCGGGAAACTGTTCTGTTACGTGGCCGTCATTTAGTTTAAAAGAAGCAACCGGGTCGCAGCATATGTAGGTGAAGGAGTTTTCGTTTCCGTGGTAGTCAGAGCTCTCGAGTAGAATTGTATTTACAAACCTGTCTCTTAGTTTCAGATAGATAGAAACGGGCGTCAATGTGTCGGCCAACAGTTTTTTAAAAGTAGTGGTGATTGAAAAAGTCTGGGCTGCGGTGTTCATCTCAAATTTCGGAAATGGTGTTAAAAAACAAAAAAGCGGCTCGCTGTCAGATGAACAGCGAGCCGCTTGAAAAGTATATTTGTCTCCTTATACTATGCAATAGCCTACTCGTCCATCTTTTTAAGACGTGCGCGCCACCACCAAATAGTATTCAAAGACTGAGTCATGTTCTGAGTTAAAGCTGCGGTTAATTTTTTTGCAGATCGTTATACAAATATAAGAAAAGAGATTTTAGAATTTCAAAACTTGCGTAGAAGAATTTTTTTAAAATTTTAAAACAGACATTTTGAATTTGATAAAGGTGTTGGTTTGAGGTCTATTGCAGGTAGAAATGTAGCGAATCGGCGCACACGGGATAAGTCAGGCATTCGATTCGTAATAGCGCTTGGCGTTTGTAAGAAGGACGTTGCGGGTGTCAGTGCCTGGCAGTCAGTTTGTAAGGGCGGTTTGTATTAGAATATCAGGCTCTGAGAATTCGATATAGGAAGTTTCCCGTTCATTGGGAGGGAATAGGTGATTCTAATTGGCATGCTGCGATTATATTAGTCAGCTTGACTTGGGCGACACCAACAAAAAAAAGACCATCCTTTTGAGATGGTCTTCATGTCATGGTATTGTGGCGGCTACCTACTTTACCAGGTTTGACCCAAGTATCATCGGCGGTTCCGGGCTTAACTTCTCTGTTCGGGATGGGAAGAGGTGAACACCGGGCCAATAGCCACCAACAAGCTCTTTGAGTTATCAATTTTGAATGAGTGCGTGATGGAATGAGTGCATATTCTCTCATTCAAAATTCTATCATTCATTCATTGAATTTCATGTCATATTGGAAGTAGAAGAGAATAAGAGTGAGATATACTATTTAGTTAAAAATAATGT
>OZ257152.1:2010000-2780000 GCA_965279265.1 Dyadobacter sp. | reverse complement strand
CGGAAAACCTTTTTGGTTATAAAGACATCCGTAAGAATGATCATTAAAAACAACAGACCTATTCCTAACATCATGCTCCCACCTTGCCAGTTTTGCATAAAAAACAAAACACCATTCAAAAGGAAGGTGAAGGTGACAAATACTAGTAGTACTCTGATTGCCGACAGGTAGATATTCATATCATTATTGTGCGTTAAGTAGCTTCGGACTTGCGACAGTTCCTATTCACTAATACGGAATTCTCCGTTTAGTAACCAAAATTAACTAAATAATGCAAAAATAAAAACCAGAGCAGTTTAATAGCTCTTAAAATACTCAATTACATGCATTTTTAAGAGGCCTTCCTGAGCTGTTACACTGCCTTGGGGCAAAGCGCGGTTTAGCATATAATGAGGCCAGCCATCTTTGTCGGTTCTTTCCAAAACATAGTAGCCGGATAAACTCAGCACTTTACAGATTCCTACATGCATCAGATCCTGCTTTTGTTCCTTTGTAAATCGCTTGGCCCCTTGCCCGAGCTCCTGAACGCCTATTAAAAATAACACCCCGTTCAGATCTGCGGGTCGTTTGCCCACGGTTTCTTCTAGTGATTGAAGTAAATGTTCCCACTGTACCTCTATTGGCTGGTCTTCTATATCTGTCAGATTCATTGTCTCCTGTTTGGAATTCGCCTGCGGACTTTCAAATCACTTTATTTGGAATCCGCTTTTTATTTGCCAAAATAACAAACATCTCGGCATGATATGTTCATGTAGGGAAAAGCATTTGACGGTTTTTCCTAACTTTGGCTTTTACCTTAGAAGAATGAAGACGACAGAAAAGAATAAATCGGAGCGGTTGAGTCAGCAGGAATATTTATCAACATTAAACGATCCGCAGCGCGCAGCGGTACTTTACGGTAACGGGCCGCTCATGATCATAGCAGGTGCAGGTTCCGGAAAAACACGCGTATTGACATATAGAATAGCTCATTTAATAGAAAATGGTGTTGATCCGTTCCGCATATTATCTCTGACCTTTACCAACAAAGCCTCCGGGGAAATGCGGCATCGAATCGAAAGCGCGGTGGGAACGGAGGCGCGTAATATATGGATGGGGACCTTTCACTCCGTGTTTGCCAAAATATTGAGGATTGAAGCAAGGAACCTCGGTTACACCAGTGATTTTTCCATATATGATACAGATGATTCCAAATCATTGTTAAGAAGTATCATCAAGGAGCTCAATCTGGACGATAAAACATATAAAGCGAATGTGGTGTACAACAGGATATCCGGAGCAAAAAACCGTTTGGTGTCTGCGGAAGAGTACATGAACAACGCTGTAATACAGGCGGATGATGAAGCGGCAAAAATGAAGGAAATGGGCAGGTTATATAAGATATATGTAACACGCTGTTTTCAGGCAAACGCTATGGATTTTGACGACCTTCTTTATAATGCCAATATACTTTTCCGGGATTTCCCGGACGTACTATATAAGTACCAGCACAAATTCCAGCATGTGATGGTGGATGAGTTTCAGGATACCAATGTATCCCAGTATCTGATTACCCGCAAATTGTCTGCCGTACACCGTAATATTGTTGTAGTTGGTGACGACGCGCAAAGTATATATGCTTTCCGCGGAGCAAATATTGAAAACATCCTGAATTTTGAAAAGGATTTTCCGGATGTTCAGACGATTAAACTCGAACAGAACTATCGCTCTACCAGTAACATAGTAAATGCTGCTAACTCGGTCATTGCCAGAAATAAAGCCCAGCTTGATAAAAAGACGTTTACAGCCAACGAAGCAGGTGCGTTGATAGATGTGCTCAAGGCCGGCTCGGACAACGAAGAAGGAAGGTTGGTTGCGACTGCGATTTTTGAGGAAAAAATGCAAAAGGCACTAAGAAATGAGAATTTTGCCATTTTGTACCGTACCAATGCGCAATCCAGGTCTTTCGAAGAAGCACTTCGTAAGCTCGGGATTAAATACCGAATTATTGGCGGGCAGTCATTTTATCAGAGAAAAGAGATCAAAGATCTGCTTGGCTATTTGAGATTTACCGTAAATCAGCGTGATGAAGAAGCTTTTAAACGGATTATTAACCTCCCAAAAAGGGGTATTGGGGATACCACGGTCGCCCGAATTGCTGTAACTGCCGCTGAAAATAATATCGCCGTATGGGACGTAGTCGCTAATATCGGGAATTTCTCAACCGGACGCACGATCGCGGGAATTGACCAGTTCGGAACGCTGATCAAGAGTTTCAAACTGATGTTGAACGATGGCAAAGATGCATATGAGGTGTCGTCACACATTGCAAAGGCATCGGGAATCCTGAAAGAACTGTATGAGGACAAAACGGTAGAAGGACTGTCCAGATATGAGAACGTCCAGGAATTACTGAACGGGATCAAGGAATTTGTAGACAGTGAAGCCAATGAAGACAAGTCGTTAAGTGCATTTCTGCAATCGGTTTCGTTGTTGACAAATGCGGACGAACCAGATGACAGTGAGGATCATGACCGTGTGACCATGATGACGATTCACTCGGCCAAAGGTCTGGAATTCAGGAATGTATTTATTGTCGGTTTGGAGGAAGACCTTTTTCCGAGCCAAATGATGCTCGAAAGCCGGCAGGATCTGGAAGAAGAGCGCAGGTTGTTCTATGTTGCAATTACCCGTGCAGAACAGAAACTCACGTTTTCTTATGCAGAAAGCCGTTATCAGTGGGGACGACTAAAAATGTGTGAACCAAGCCGTTTTTTACTAGAAGTAGATCCTCGTTATCTGAATATTTCGGAATCAATGCAAAGGGGACGCGACCGCGAAGCAGCCAATTCGCCCATGGCTTTTGTCAAAAATCTTGGCCCGCGTAAACCCACCGAAACCCGGGTGTCACCAGCTTCTGCCAGCTCGCATGTTCCTTCAACTGATTTTGTACCAAGCGATACAGGCGGACTACAGGAAGGAGAAAAAGTAGAACACATGAAGTTTGGATTTGGCACGGTCACTAAAATGGACGTTAACGGAAGCGACCGGAAAGCGACTGTGAAATTTGATACAGTAGGAGAAAAAACATTGTTACTCAGCTTCGCAAAACTAAGAATCATAAAATAATATTTTTTCTTGTAGTTATAGCATGATAATTATAAGCTTTACTGATTGAATACTCCATGCAGCCTCAGGACTCTTGTCATGAGACAACACTTCTGGGGCTGTGTATCTAATTTACTTTGAATACTTTAAACCATTAATTTATGTTCATTGAAAAAGACGTTACACAAATAGCACAGCGCGGAAGCCATATAGCCGTGGTGGAAGAGCAGGTTAAATACTTTGTAGATGGGTTTCCGTATCTTCAGCTGTCAAAAGCAGCCACCGTTGGAGACGGACTTATCAGGCTCACTGATGCTGAAATTAAAGAAGTAGTCGGGGAATTTGACAGGAGTGCATCGGACGGAGAAATTGCTCTTCTGAAATTTGTACCTGCATCGGGAGCGGCAACGCGTATGTTCAAGTCGCTGTTCGGATTTTTGCAAGAAGGGAAAAAAGATAAATCTGTCGAAGAATTTTTTGCCAAACTGCCAGAATTTGCGTTTTATGATGACCTGAAAGCGTCTTTGGCGGCTGATGGACACGATATTTCCACTGCCGACGAAAAGATAATCGTGTCTTATTATCTGACAAACAAGGGTTTGGGATATGGAGAATTGCCGAAAGGATTATTGAAATTCCATAATTATCCGGATCGTTCCCGCACGCCTCTGGAAGAGCACCTGGTGGAAGGTGCAAAATATGCCAATGCGGGCGGTCATGTGCAGATTCACTTTACGGTCTCGCCGGAACACAGAGACAAATTTGAGAAACTCGTGGTGGAAGTGTTGCCAACGTATCAAAGCCAGTTTGGGGTGAAATATTTTGTTTCGTTTTCTGAGCAGCAAAAATCTACCGATACGATTGCAGTGAATCTGGATAATACGCCTTTCCGCGAGGGCGATGGTAGCCTGCTTTTTCGTCCTGCAGGCCATGGCGCTTTGCTGGAAAACCTGAGCCAGCTTGATGCAGACATTATTTTCATCAAAAATATTGATAATGTTGTTCCCGATCGGATCAAGGAAGAGACCATCACCTTCAAAAAAGCGCTTGCCGGAATCGTATTAAAATACCAAAAGAAGATATTTGGTTATCTGGATAGCGTTGCACAGGGGTCTGATTCGGCGCTTTTAACAGAATTGGATCAATTTTTCAGAAATGAACTATCAGTTATTCCGCCTGCCGGCTTTGAGGCCTGGTCGGATTTAGAGAAAAAAAACTACTTCCGGCAAAAGCTTGACCGCCCATTGCGTGCATGTGGTATGGTTAAAAATCAGGGAGAACCCGGCGGAGGGCCTTTCTGGGCGGAAAATTCCGATGGTTCTTCGTCATTACAGATCGTAGAATCGGCACAAGTTGATGTAGACAATGCCGAGCAAAATGCAATTTTCAAAAATTCTACTCACTTCAATCCGGTTGATCTGGTTTGCGGGATCAAGAACGGAAAGGGAGCGCTTTATGATTTGAGAAAATTCAGAGACCCACTAACGGGCTTTATCACAGAAAAATCAAAGGATGGTAAGGATTTGAAAGCGCAGGAACTTCCTGGGTTATGGAATGGTGCAATGGCCGACTGGAATACCTTGTTTATAGAGGTGCCGCTGATAACCTTTAACCCGGTAAAAACAGTAAATGATTTACTAAGAGAACAGCATCAGTAGCATTTGGCAAATGGCTTTTGGCTGTTAGCTTTTTGCCTTTTTGAATCCAAATAGATTGTCATTACAATACAAAGAGAGGTCGGTCCCGTCATGGAATCGACCTCTTTATGTTTTATGAGCTTTTACCAAATATTATTCTCAAGGAATCGGCATTACCTTGGTTTCTTTGAAAGTAGATAAAATCACCATTGTTTGCGTGCTGGCAACTTCTTCAATTTCATTGATTTTTTCAAGCATCAGTTTCTGATAGGTGCTGATGTCTTTTGAAATAACGCGCAAAAGAAAATCTCCTGTTCCGGTAATGTGGTGACATTCAATGATTTCCGGAATTGCGTGTACCTTCTCAACAAATGATTCGGTAACGGCTTTTCTATGTCCCACAAGGGATATTTGTACAAATGTGCTAACTCCTAAACCTACTTTATCGGGTTCAAGCTGCGCGTGATAGCTTTTAATAATCCCCGATTGTTCCAGCTTCTTTACTCTTTCAAGCGTTGGAGCTGGTGAAAGTCCTATTTCCTTGGATAGCTGTGCGTTAGTTATTTTTGCATTGGTTTGTAAAATCTCCAGAACCTTACGGTCAATCTGGTCTAATTTTATGATCGACGACATTTTTTGTGACAAGTTTATAGTATAGTGTTCTTTCGAACGGTGCAAAACTAATTAGTTTCCCGAAGAAAGTGATAATAATATACTGAAATTTTGTCAAAAAAAAGAATTATCGTAGGCGAAAACAGATTTTAGTGTTGAAATATTAGGTTTTGGAATATTGTAACCCTTTCATTGCAATACGTTTATACTGCGTAAGTTTCAATTTTACTCAAAAAATCCTGATAAGTAATACGAATCCCACCTGCCAGTTCTGTCTTATGTTTCCATCCAAGATTGTGCAACTTGCTTACATCCATCAGCTTACGTGGTGTTCCGTCCGGTTTGTCAGTATTCCAGTGGACCTGGCCTTCATAACCAACAACATCACGAATCAGCTCTGCCAAATGTTTAATGGTAACGTCACTTCCCACACCAATATTCAGAAACCCGGCTTCGCTGTAATTTTGCATCAAAAAGAAACAAGCATCTGCCAGATCGTCGGCATGTAGAAATTCTCGCAAAGGTGATCCGGTTCCCCATAATTCTACGAAAGGCTTATTTTCTTCTTTAGCCTCATGGAATTTGCGAATCATTGCAGGCAAAACGTGAGATTTATTAAGGTCATAATTGTCATTTGGTCCATACAAGTTTGTGGGCATGACGGAAATAAAATCACAACCATACTGACTTCTGTATGCTTCACACATTTTTATTCCTGCAATTTTAGCGATTGCGTAAGGCTCGTTGGTCGGTTCAAGGGTCCCTGTCAGCAGGGAATCTTCCTGTAAGGGCTGTGGTGCCAACTTTGGATAAATGCACGATGAACCTAGAAACATCAATTTTTTTACCCCATTTCTATAGGCGCTGTCGATGACATTGTTTTGTATCTGAAGGTTTTCGAACAAAAATTCAGCACGGTAAATATTATTGGCCATGATGCCGCCGACCTTTGCCGCAGCCAGGAAAACATACTCAGGACGCTCAGTTTCAAAAAATGCCCGGACGTCCGCTTGTTCGCGTAAGTCCAGTTCAGAGGAAGTCCTGAAAACGAAATTGTTAAAGCCTTCTTTGATAAGTCTGCGGTGAATAGCGGACCCAACCATGCCTCTGTGACCGGCGATATAAATTTTAGCGTCTTTTTCCAATGGGTTTATCTAAATTTGTGTGTTAAAAAATCAATAACGCTTAAATCAATTCGTTACAAAAGTAACAATCTTGCCTTGAAGAAAAATTCAATAAGCATGCAAAGAGTTATTTTGATCTGCTTTTTATCAACAATTTGTCTTTTGAATAAGGCAAATGCGCAGACAACACCTGCTGATCCCGCCCAACCGGCGTGGCTTCCTGCTGCTCAAAAGGATACGAGCAGTTCGCAGTCGGGTCGATCCAAGGATATCAAATCTTTTATTTCAGGATTGGATCCGGTTGTTGGCGCGTCTGTGCCCGGCGGAAAAGGAAAATCTCAATCGCTTTCAACGCTTTTCGGGGAGACAATTCCTGATTTGGGGTTGCGGGTAAAGGAGTACAAAAGCCAGAAAGGCGAGCGCAAAAAAAAGAAGGAAAAAGCGAAACTCTCCAGGGTGCAGTATCAGGGGATTCCGATGCAGACCATGGAAATCAAGTTTGGAAGTGGAGAGCGCGCAACGATAGAAGTGTTTCATGTTCTCAAAGAATATAAGCCAATTGACCAGTATGTAAGGCCAACTGAGATCAGGTGGTACGATAAAAAAACAAGGAGACTTAGCTCATCGCTTATTAAGGACAAAGCGCTCGCACTGCCGCTTCATGGATCTTACAAAAAGTATGTAGGTGAAAACGTCGTGGAAGAAGGGTTCTATTACATGGGTGTGAAAGATGGCAGATGGGCTAAATATGACACAAAATACAATTTGCTCGACAAGGCGACATGGACAAGGGGTTTTCCTGCAGATTCGCGCATAACGTATTACGATTCAGCACATACCAAGGTGAAGGAAGTTGTGCCGGTTTCGTTTGGACAGGTGCAAGGAGAGTTTCTCAAGTTTTATGATGAAGGTCAGTTAATGGCCAACGGCAAATATGCGGACGGCAAGAAGGTGGGACGTTGGGTTGAATATTATCAGTTTCGGCGTTTGAGGAAAAAGGAAATCCAATATCCAAAAAGTAGCTGGGATGAAGATTTTGAGCCGTTCGTACTGAGAGAGTGGGATGATAAAGGCAAGATGTTGTACGATTATACCAAAGATCCTCGTGCATCCGTAGAGGAAGAGCCGACAGAAGCTGCCGGGGAGGTGGAAAAATAAATATTCATTCCTCACGGTTATTTATCTTCCCATGGGTTTCACCTACGGTTATTTACATTTAACCATTTCAGGGTTGTTCCAGGGTTTTCTAAAGTTCTGCAAATAGCCCAACAGGCTTATATTTGCGTAGCCGCCGGTGCAACCGGTGGGGAAATGCAATACCAAACAAATACCCAACCCCAATGGGGTTGAATAGCGCTCTTTACGAAAGATACTTTTCCTCAAAATCAATGTGATTTTCAATCGATAACCGTTTGTATTCATCCAAAAAGCTTTCCTTTTTATGATGTTCCTTCTGGTTCTTTACGTAATTGATAATCATATCCTTTTCTCTAACACTATACGTAAAAGCGCCATATCCTTCCTGCCAACCATCGAAATCCGGGAAATGTGAATCGCTCTTCATCCACAAATTGCTCGCAACTTTGATGTTTTTTATGTGTCAGGGATGCTATTCTTGCGGTTTTTGCTAGCGAAGACAATTTGATAGTAGATCTGTTTGTATGTACCCATTGTTGTAACTGAAAATTTGAAAATTCAAATTAGCTACGTTGAGTCATGCACAGTATTAAGTCAATTTATAAAGATAATCGCTCCTTTTATAAAAAGATTATTTTAATATTTATTATGAATACCCGTCAAAATACGCTCTACTTCCTTGCGGACCTCGGCTGACGGTTTTGTAAAATTATTATTCATGAAGCTAAACAAAAGTGTCTTGCCTTTCCTCGTCACCAGATACCCGCTCAAATTGTAATTGTTGCTAAAACTGCCAGTTTTCGCGAAAATGAATGGTTTTTCTCCTTTAAACGTATTCTTCAAACTGCCAGTGCTGCCGCCATTTGGCAAAAGATTAAACAGCCGTTCACGAGGCACTTTGTCGTAAATTTTTTGCAGCAATGCAACGATCGTGCGTGGTGTGAAAAGGTTGTAACGACTTAATCCTGAACCATCTTTCCAAACGAGCTTGTCGGGCAAATCCGTCATATACTTCGCTGTGGCATGCTCAATGGCCTTATCTGTGTTTAATGGCAATCCGCTAGCAGAAGCGTATAAAAGCATCAGTTGCTCTGCCAGCATGTTGTCACTTACGAGCATCATTCTCCGGTACAGAGAGTCGGACGGAATGCTGTAAATAGTTTGTAACTCAATGTTTAGCGGAATAGAAATGAGCTTAATTTCTTTTTTAAGCGTATCGTTGAGGAGCTCAACAGTCAGCTGATCCGACATACGCACCGGGACGTCCTGGTCTATGCCTTCTGGCAAAGCAAACTTGGAATGATGAAAAACATTCTGACTCTGCTCGCGCTGGATACCTGCTACACTGGTATCTGCTTTGAGTGCTTTAGACCAAAAACGCGGCGAGACACGAAAGCGATGGGAAGCTTCTCCTGTAAAACGCGCTATGTTACCATAAACAGGTAACGCCGATCGCTCCGCCTGGTAATAATCATTGTAATCGCTCCACGCCCAACCCGGCCCAAATGGTGTTTCCTGAAAATTTACCGGCGTGTAAAACATCGGTTCTTTACGACTTTTCAAAAAATCAAATACTTTGCTGTGCGGCAAATCAGGGTGTAGAAGTGACGGATCTCCCGTCCCGCGTATAAGCAATAACTCGCCCCATTCCAGATATTGAAGTCCGGGAATCGAATCACCGAGCGCACACAAGCCTGCATAGAGGGAAAAAAGCTTTGTATTTGAGGCGGGATTAAAGTATTTGTCGTCCTGATAAGATGCAATTGCCTTGGTGCCGTTTAGATTTCTAATTGAAACACCGGTATGCTGCTGGCTTAAAACGGAAGAATTCTTTATTTCATGGTTGAGGTAATGAGAAACAGAACAACCCGATAGAGATAAGACACTTAAAAAGAATACAAGCGTGCGCATAAATGAAGGTTAGAAACAATTGTAAAGTTAATAGTTTCGTGTCAAAACGAATATACGCATTTTGATGTTTTGCAGCGATAGAATAATTCTGACTGCATGCCGGCTTTGAATTCGTTATTTTGCATTTTTGAAATAAAAATCACTTGTAAAATGAGTATGCTACAATCCATCCTGAAACAATATTGGGGGCATGACACGTTCAGGCCTGTTCAGGAGGATGCAATCCAGGCGGTTCTGGATGGTGCTGATACATTGGTGCTTTTGCCAACGGGCGGTGGAAAATCGGTTTGTTTTCAGGTTCCGGTACTGGCTATGGAAGGGGTCTGCATTGTGGTAACTCCCCTGATCGCCCTGATGAAAGATCAGGTGGAGCAGCTCAAACGGCGTGATATCTCCGCAGCTGCTATACATTCTGGCATGAATCGTCACGAAATTGACATCACTCTCGACAATTGTATACACGGTAATACCCGGTTTTTATACGTTTCTCCAGAGCGCTTACGCACGGAAATCATGGTAGAGCGTGCCAAGCAGATGAACATTTGTCTGCTGGCAGTTGACGAAGCGCATTGTATCTCAGCCTGGGGGTATGATTTTCGTCCTTCTTATCTTCTGATTGCTGAATTCCGGCATCTTATTCCCGGAGTTCCGGTTATGGCGCTGACCGCAACGGCCACAGAAGAAGTACAGAGAGACATCATGGAAAAGCTGGAAATGAAAAATCCAAGGCTCTTCAGACAATCTTTCGCCCGGGCAAATCTGTCTTATTCGACATTTCATGAAGAAAATAAGGAACGGAAATTATTGCAGATATTAAAAAATGTTCCCGGAACGGCCATTGTATATGTCCGTACCAGAAAACGGACGAAGGAGCTTTCCGACTGGCTGAACCGGCAAAATATTCAGGCAGCCGGATACCATGCCGGGCTTCCGTTTAAAGATCGTGCGGATCGCCAGACAAGCTGGATCAGGAGCCATGTGCGGGTTGTTGTAGCTACGAATGCTTTTGGAATGGGGATTGATAAACCGGATGTTCGCGCCGTGATCCATTATGACTTGCCTGCAAACCTGGAAGCCTATTATCAGGAAGCAGGCCGGGCAGGAAGGGATGAGAAAAAGGCGTTTGCCGTGGCACTTTTCAACAATATTGATCTGGAAGAACTCGCGGAAAATGTTGAGCGTAAATATCCACAAATCTCCGTGCTTCGGAGGGTTTATCAATCTTTGGCCAACTATTACAAAATTGCCATCGGAGGCGGTGAATTTGAAAGTTTTACGTTTGATATTCAGGATTTTGCCGGGATATTCGGGCTGGTTGTAAATGAAACGCACTATGCATTGAAGTTGCTTGAAGAGGAAGGTTTTATACAGCTCAGTGAGAATTTCAGTAACCCGGCAAGGCTGCATTTATTAGTAGATAACCGTGAATTGTACAACGTGCAGATACGCTATCCCGAACTTGATTCGTTTATCAAAGTAATGTTGCGGGTTTATGGCGGAGAATTGTTTTCGGAATACGTTCGGATTTCGGAAAGCGAGTTGGCTCAGATTTATTTTGTGCCGGTTCAGGAAGTGATCCAAAAGTTGTCATTTTTGAAAGAGCGCGGCATTGCCGACTATGAACCAGCACGTGACAAACCGCAACTGACTTTTCTGACTCCACGCTACGACGCAGAGCAACTGCCCTTAAATATTTTTGAAATACAGAAAAGGCGGGATCGGGATAGAAAAAAAGCCCAGGCAGTGGTCCAGTATGCAGCCAATACAAACCGTTGCAGGACATTGCTTTTACTGGAATATTTCAACGAAATGGATGGTAGTCCATGCGGGGTTTGCGACGTTTGCCTTAAAAATAAAAAGATAGAAAGCATCAATTTGGAACATGAAGAAATCGCCAATGCAATTATTGACTATCTGAAACGCGAGGGTGCCGTGATTCCCAGGGTTTTGAGCGATGCGTTCGAACAAGAAGAAGAATTTCTTGCCACATTACGGAAGTTGTTGGAAAGTGAAGTTGTTCTGTACAGCGCAGAGGGTAAACTGGCGCTTCGCTAGGAAATGTTGTTGATTAATTGGGGTTCATTTTCTCATAAAAAGCTGTCAGAGCCATTGGTTTAAATTAAATAAGTTCTCTTTGAAAAAAAGTATTCTCTTACAAGCAATTATAGCGTTTGCGTTCATCGGCAACGCCTTTTCTCAGCAAATTCCCGGTCTCCAGTACAGCAATTATGGTGGCCTATACCGTGCAACCTACAATCCGTCTGTCCTGGGCGGTTCCCGGTATAAGTGGCAGGTCAACATAGGCTCTTTCGGTGGAAGCATCAACTACCGATATTTTGTTTTTTTAGGTAAAAATTCACTGCTCTATCCATTGCTTGCCCCGCATTCCACGAACGAACTGTACGGGAGATCCAGGACAATGGGTTCCTTGATTCAGACCAACCCCATCTATCTGGTCAGTGAGATTCGCTGGCCATCCGTAATGCTTTCTGTGGGAAAAGGGCAGGGAATCGCATTTCAGCTCCGTTCCCGTGGGTATGTGCAGGGAAATAACATGCCGGACCCGATCAGAAATCTTTATTTCAGGAGGTTGGATACGGGAAGTACGCCTGAAATCAGCAATCAGGCCTGGGGTGATTTTGATCTGGTTCAACAGAGTTTTTCAGAAGCAAGCGCTTCTTATGGCGTTGCATTGCTGAACCTCGAGTCACACAAGCTGAAAGTTGGCGCTACGGTGAAACGTGTTTTTGGCGCCCGCATCGGATATTTGCAGGGAAGTGCGGATAATTTTAGCATTCGGTCTCTCACCACTGAATCAAGCGAATTGGTCGTTAACAATTTTCAATATGAAAGCGGATACAGCCAGGCCGTCCAGCATATGCAGATCGGAAATTTGTTCAATTCGAAAAAATACGGTTCCGGTTGGGGATATGACCTGGGCGCCAGCTACGAGCTGGGCTCTTTTTGGGGAAGGTCAAAAGAAGAATACGATCAGAGCCCTGAATATTTGCTGAGGCTGGCAGCGTCGGTGACGGATGTTGGATCAATTCGATACAAAACGACCAATAGCAGGGTAACAAATGGAAGTCAAAATCAGACAATAATTGGCCAAACTGAACTGGAAAAAATTAGTGATGGCGGCCCGGAAGGGTTTATGAGTTTACTCCCTGCCGATAAGGACACGACTTTTAATGCCAGTGTGAGATTGCCGCAAGCGCTACACCTGGAAGCGGACATACAGCTTGTGAAAGGATTTTTCCTCAATCTTTCTCAAACCCGCCGTTTCAATCCCCGGAGTGGTCAGCCTCTGGATGTTTTTCTTCCCAATATTTTCACAATTACGCCCCGGTTTGAAGATGAGGATTCGGATTTTGCGTTTCCTATTTCATTTATTGATGGAAATAAAAAACCCACGATAGGCGCAGTCGGACATTTTGGTCCTATTTTCCTCGGATTTAGCAACATAAACGGTCTGATTAAAAAGTCTGGTGCCAGAGGTAGTATGGTATATGTAGGCGTAACTGCCTGGAAATTGAAAGAAAGAAAAAAACCGCGTCTGTTCAAGTCGGGTAAAAAATAGCTGGAATTTACTTCGTAAGATATGAAAGTCAGTTTACTTATTTTTGTCGTACTAGCTGCGGTTCTGCCTGGCTGTAGAGAGCCGCAGAAAGACTGGGATGAAGAATTGAAGAATACAGAAACTTACTATTTCGTCTCCAATGTGCCGGAAACACAAAAAGTAGGTGAACTCAATTTGGGTCTGGAAGTGCTTTTGTCCAGAAACTTCATGCCCGGGCCAGATACAATTCGTCCGCTGGTTTCATTTGTTACCTTGAAAGAACTCGGGAAAAAGGACATTACAGGAGCATTTGAACTTGAAACACTGGAAATCATCACCTCAGCAAAGCGTTACAAACCTTCGTTTAAAATAAATGCAATCGAGCCAAATGAGAAGTGGAGTATCAAATGGTTGTCCGTAACTGGACCGGAGCTTGACCCGGCAAAACTTGTCGACGTGATTTGTGAGTTTAAAGAAACAAAAACAGGCAGATATTATAGTTTAATCGCCAGGCGGCAACGGATTCGTACGTCAAGTTAACTTCTGTTCTTTTGGCCAAACAACATCTTGATTCTCGAAAACATGCGTTTTTCGAATGCCCAAAAGAAAGAAAATTTCCCCCAAATCCAACCCCAGGCGAGCAAAACAACCTGATATAAAGGAAGAATAATCACGATATTGATCGTCCACCGAAGCCAGGTAGGTGTGTCGTCGGTTAATCCTGCGAGCGTAAAAAGACCACGTTTGATGTATAAAATTGAAAAGCCCGTACAAGCAAAAACAACGAGAATGATCACGACGTCCCACCCGTTTTTTACATTCCAGCGTTGTTTAAGCTTCTCAATCATCCATTTACGATATATTACTCGTGAAGGAAACCCAGGTTTTCGGGCTTAACCTGTTCGTCGTCCAGCACCAGGAATTCTTCCCAGAACGGATCGTTTGGCAATCCGGCCCTGCATATTAATGGCTCCTTTTTAACCGGATGCTCGAAGTAGAGACGACGCGCGTGCAAATTAATGTTTCCATCCGGATTAGCTTTGGGAAAACCATATTTCACATCACCGCGAATCGGGCAGTTCATGGACGCAAGCTGAACCCGGATCTGATGCGGCCGGCCGGTAATTGGCGTAACCTCAATTAGATTGAATTTGTTGACTTCTCCCAAAACCCGGTAAAAAAGTTCTGCACGTTGTGATCCCTGTACCTCGTAATCGTATGCAGTTGTCACATTTCTTTTTTCATCCTTCACAAGCCAGTGTACCAGCCTTCCTTTTTTCTCGGGCGGGCGATTTTTAACAACTGCCCAATAGGTTTTCTGAACGTCCCGCTTCCTGAAAATCTCATTCATTCTTTCCAGTGCCTTCGACGTTCTGGCAAATACCACGAGCCCGCTTACAGGGCGGTCAAGGCGGTGAACAGTGCCCAGAAAAACCGCGCCGGGTTTGTCGTACTCTTCTTTAATATACTCTTTAAGCATATCCAGAAGGCACTTGTCGCCCGTTGAATCTCCCTGAACCAGTATACCTGGCTCTTTATTTACAATCAATAAATGATTGTCTTCATATACAACTTGAAATCGTCTTTTTGCCATATGCTTATTTTTTTACTCACATTCCTGAGAATCCGTGAGAAATATTTTTGTGCAGAAGCCTAGTAAGATTCTTTTTCGTTTGGAAAAGAATGGCTTTTTACGTCCTTGATATAATTTGAAATGGCCTCATTCATAATGCCGTTGAGGTCTGCATAACGACGCAGAAAACGAGGCTTGAATGCTTTGTTAATTCCCAGAAGATCGTGTAAAACCAATATCTGGCCGTCCGCATGTGGTCCGGCACCAATGCCAACAGTTGGAATGCTGATACTTTCGGAAACCTTCTTTGTCAGCACGGATGGGATTTTCTCCAGAACAACCGCAAAACAACCGACATCTTCAAGCATTTTTGCATCTTCAAGCAGTTTTTTTGCTTCATCTTCTTCTTTCGCACGAACAGAATAGGTTCCAAATTTATAGATAGATTGAGGCGTAAGGCCTAAATGACCCATAACCGGCACACCTGCGCTGAGGATTCTTGTGACAGATTCTTTAATTTCCAGTCCACCTTCCAGCTTTACCGCGTGCGCACCCGACTCTTTCATAATTCTGATGGCGGAGCGGAGCGCCTCTTCTGAATTTCCCTGATAGGATCCAAAGGGCAGGTCAACCACTACCAAAGCTCTTTTCACAGCTCTCACGACCGAAACCGCATGATAGATCATCTGGTCAATTGTAATAGGAAGTGTCGTTTCATGGCCTGCCATAACATTGGAGGCCGAATCACCAACAAGAATAAGCTCAACACCTGCCGCATCAACGATTCCCGCCATGGAATAGTCGTATGCCGTAAGGCAAGAAATCTTTTCACCACGCGTTTTCATTTCTTGAATGATGTGGGTTGTAACGCGTTTGATATCAGGAGTATGTACAGACATGATATTGTCGGATTTTAATCAGGAATAAATAAATTACCGGGAAAAACCGGCTGGTCAAGGTGTGTAAGTGCAATTAATGATGTAGCCAGCTTTCCGGGTTGAGTCGCGATGTGTTTTTCCAGATCTGAAACTGAAGTTCAGACGTTCCGTCACTGTCCGTCGCTACCCGGCCGATATTTTCACGGGCCTTTACTTTTTGCCCGGGTCTAACAGTCACCCCCGACATTTTCGCGTAAACCGTCATATAGTTTCCGTGCTGGATCGCAACAACATCGCCCATCCCGGGCATTTCTGTTACGTCGAGTACTACGCCGTCATAAACACTCCGCACTGCTTCTCCCGCCGTTGTCTGGATATCTACACCCAGATTGTCAACCATAACTCCTTTCAACACCGCATGCGGCCTTGTACCAAAATGCCCCGAAACGAAGCCTTTCACAGGCCATGGCAAACGGGACTGAGAAGCAGTAAATGAAGATGCCAGTGTCGTTTCTTCTTCACTCATACCGGTAGAAGGTCTCACGGGTTCTTCTTCCTTCGGTTGTTCTACAACAGCTGCTTCACCCTTTTTTTCTCTTTCTGCATTTTCGCGTGCAATTCTTTCTCTCTCGGCACGTCTTCTGGCTTCTCTTTCTTCACGTTCTTTCCGTTCCCTCTCCGCCCGTTCTTTGCGCTCCCGCTCTGCGATCCGACGAATATTTGCTTCCAGGAAATCAGTTGCTCTTTTATTTTCAGCGATTTGTTTTCTCAGCTCAACTTCCTTTTGGGACAATTCCTGAATTACCTCATTCTGTTTTGTTTTGAGACCTTCCAGTTTTGAGCTCTCAGTCACACGGGTGTCGAGCACCGTTTTTTGCTGTGTTTTTTTAGAAGTAATTCTTTGGCGCTCTGCAATCAGTTGTTTTTCAAGAATTTCCATCTCCTTCGCCTGGTCCTGCCGTGCATCCGTATACTGTTTCAGATACTTGTAACGCAACGCAAACTGATTGAATGTTCCGGACGAAAAAAGGAATACCAGCTGATTCAGATATGCATTTCTTTTGGATGCTTCGTAAATCATATGACCGTATTCTACTTTTAGCTTTCCAAGGCTATTGGCTAGTTCCTGACGCTTTTTTTCAAGCACCTTTAATTCGCGATCCAGAATTTCCAGATCGTCGGAAAGCAGGTCAATTTGTTTTTTCTGTGTGGTAATTTGCTGGTTCAGCGCGCGTAACTGCCCAAGGTTTACATTTTTTTGTGATGAAGTCTGTTTCAGAATACTCTGAATTTCTTTCATTCTGTTCTGGTTTTCTCCCTTTTCCCGTTCCAGCTGCTCCCGCGATTTTTGTGCAAAAACGCTTATGGAGCAACAGCAGACCACAATCAGTGATAAAATCAGACTTCTGTAATACGGTTTTTGAAAGGGCATATTCTCTTTTCTTGCGGCCAAAATAATCTCATGGGCAGGCAAAGTTAAGCAGACTTCACGTTTTTGCCCCATAATTGGATACACAATATGTATTTTACCTTTTTCTGGTATAGCCCGAAGGCACGCTGAACGGAAATCCGGGGTTCTGTGAAGGAAGCTCTACCTTGCTGTGTTTGATGCGCATGACGGTCTGGCGTATCTGCTGGTCTTTTTGCGATTTCACGTCCAGCTTAATCGTACTTCCAAACGGGAACAAAAACGCATTTACATCCTTAAAATCTTCATAATCAAGATTGAAGGTATTGTTTGTCGGAATTTCCAACGCTTTTAGCCGTGTAAGTTTCAAATTGCTTTCACCAATGAAATTGTCCACGTTCAGTCGTCCTTCATTTTGTTTCAGAACGAAAAACGCATCGTCCTTCACAAATTTATCTGCCGCATCCTGTTTGAAGGGAAGGTTTCCGACAATGATTGATTGAAGCAAGGCAAAGTTGAGATCGAAATTATATTGTTTGCTTAGCTGGGCGTAGCTGAATACAAAATAATCTTTATGAAACTTGTCCATAAAAACGATGGAATCTGGTGTGATTAATCCCCGTGCGACTTCGAAACCAATGCCGGTTACTGAAATCCAGATGATGCTGTCTTTTTTGATACGAATATTTACGTTCGTATTCTCAAAATCCTGTTTTTCGCTTTTAAAAGAAAATTTAGATTTTGCTGTCAGATAATCGAACACTATTTCCTGTATTTTAACAGGAGATACTGTTGCCTCTACGGGATTTGCCGAATCCACCTTGATAGAATCGGAGTTTGTGTTTTTTACCAAAACGGAGTCTTTGCCGGCTTCGGTAGTACTTTTGGAAAGTCGTTGTTTGTGGCAGGAAGTTAATCCTATAAAGCATAAAACAATAGACCAAAGAATTTGTCTATTGTTCGTGTAAAGCACCTGTTGCAATTTTTTTGTCAAGTAGTTCTGTTGTTTCACCCTTCTTTTTGGCTTTTTTCCATTGTGCGACTGCATTTTCCCGCTCTCCCAGTTTAAAGAGAACATCTCCGTAATGCTCAATAATCGTACCACTGACGGCCGAAGTATCCATCATTGCCCTTTCCAGAAATTCTTTCGCCTTTTTATAGTCTTTGCGGATATAAAGCACCCACGCATACGTATCCAGATAGGTAGGGTTGTTCTGATGATCCTGAACCAATTTGGCGGACATTTTCAACGCCAGATCAAGTTTTTCTTTTCTGAGCGAAAGAAAATAACTGTAATTGTTGAGTACATGATCATTGTCCGGATTTTCCTTCAAAGCCAGATCGTAGGATGCATCTGATTTCGCATTATCACCGAGCCCATTATAAGCGTCGCCAAGCTGTGCGTATATATATGGTACCATTTTGGGCTCACTTCCAATCAGTTTCAAACTTTCTTCGAATGAGGAGATTGCCTGTTTATAATTTTTTTTCACCAGGTGTGCCAGCCCGTTCGAATACCATAGCATTCCCTGATTCGGAAACGCTTCCAGTGCTTTTTCTGAATGAACAAGCAGGCTGTCCATCTGGTTGAGCTCCCCGTCCAGCTGAAGAATTGCGCCCCAGACCTGATATACGGAGGCATCAATACGAGCAGCTTTGGCATATAAATCTCTTGCTTCCAGCTTTTTGCCGATAATTACCAGTCTGTCAGCATAAATAACTATCGCCCGGGGATCATTCGGATGAGTTTCTGCCAGTTGTTTGGCTAGGGAAACCGCGTCTGTATTTTCACTTTCCGTTTTGAGCATGGAAAGATAGCCAGTCAATACACGAATTTTGGGATCTGCATCCAGATTTGGATTCGCAAAAACAAGTTTGAGTTCCTGATTACACTTTTGCAGGTCGCCATTGCGACGGTAGATATCTGCAAGCAAAACATGCGCCTGCGCTTCATCCGGATTAATTTTCAGGGCTTCTTCCAGCGGCACAATTGCATCTGAAATTTTATCATTGGCAATCAGCATTTCGGCGAGTTCTACACGATAGCTCACCTCACCTGGCTCAGATGCAATTAGTTTTTTTGCTTCGCCAAGGGCCTTTTCAAGATTGTTTTTTCTAAGATATAGTTGCTCCTTCTGATGTATTATCTCCTCGGTTACGCCGATGGATTTTTCCAGAATGTCGTAGGTCTGAATTGCCTTATCGAACTGTTCACTGAAAACATACACGGCAGCGAGTTCAATTCCATATTGAATATTACCGGGGCTTTTTGCTAAAAGCGTTTCATAAATTTGAGCAGCGTCTGCATACTTCCGGCGTTTGGCATACAATTCAGCCAGTTGTTGTGCATAGAAAAGATTGGATTTATCCAGCTCGTATGCTTTTTTCGACGAAACAATAGCTTCATCAAATTTCTCAAGTTTGATGAGCGCTGTTGCAGTGAGATAATAACCGGCGGCATCCTGCGGACTTTTTTGAATAATCTGTTCAAAGACGGGGAGTGCCTTGGCAGGCTCGTCTTTCATCATGAATTTCATTCCCTCGGCCGTCAGCGATTCTTCTTCGAGCCGGAAAGTCCCTGGTGCTGTATTTTTTGTTTTTTCGGCATCCTTGTCGCGGTTTTTACTCCTGCGCTGGGCATGCGATTCCTGGGTGATTCCCGAAATCACCATCAGGCTTAGCAGTACCGTTATTTTTAAAAATCCTGTCCTCATATATATTTAAGGTCAACCAAACCTGGAAAGACCGGATGCGTCAAATGTAAATAGTAAAGTTACCAAAATTCACAGTAGAATTTGTAGCTGTCACTTTACTGGTAAGATTACTAACGAGAAAATATACGGATTCTTATTTGAAAATCAGTTATTGAACAGAATAAACTGATTTGCCTGCGCCTGGTTCACCGGCAGGGCTTAAAACCTCTGCCTGGATACGGACGGTCGTAACCGGGTCTGTATTGTAATATTGAATACGAACTTTCCCGTCTTTGCCGGTTTTCAATTCTGGTGCCCAATAAATGGTTGACCTGTAATCCGGACGGGCATCTTCCTGTCTTTTTACGTCGTACGCGGGTGCGTAAAATTCTCTGGGAATATCAAATCCGGCAATTTTAGCAACAAGTGTTCCCGGAACTTCGTCCTGCGAGTAATCGTAGTTGGCGTTGCCTCTTTTTGTCAACACCGAGATCACACCATTTCCGCCGCGGCTCCCGTATATTGCTGCGGAACCTCCTTTGAGTACGTCGATTGTTTCTACATCATTGACATTCATATTCGCAATCATTGCCTTGTCAACGGTAATACCATCCAGAACAAACAAAGGTTCGCCACCATTTCTGATTGAAACACTTGCATTCATACCTTGCCCCATCACGCGCACGCCTGCCACACGGCCGCCTAAAATGTCAAGAACAGATTGTGCTCCGGCAGCCATCTGGGGAGTGATTTTGAGGCTCGCATCCGCGTTGGAATATAATTTACGACTATCGCGAACCACTTCTTTTTTCGCTTTGATGGTCACCACATTCAAAAGTTTTTCCCGGCTCTCCCTGATTTTGCGTTCAATTTCCTGATACTCTTCTGCCCGTTTCAAATAAGCCGCCAATTGATCGGGGCTTACGGTTGTCGGGGAAAATGGAATACGAACCGGAGAGGCTTTGGGAGCCTCAAAGGGGAACAGGCTGAATGTCAGATTCTGATTGTTTTTTTTATTCATGCCCTGAAGCCTGAGTTGCAGAGAGTCGGCAAAGACAAGATTGTAAAGGCTGAAAATACCGGTCTCGTTTGTTTCGGCTGTCATGAAGGTTCTCAGGCTATCGTTGCTCAGGAATACAGAAAGCATGAGTTTATCGGTAACTTTTCGACTTCCTCGTTTTACTTCGCCAGCTATGGTAAAGCCCTGTTCTACAAACCGTTTAGGGCCGGACAAAGAATCGGCCAGAACGTCCTGCCACCGGAATCGAGACCATCCCTGTGTCATCATCAGAAAATCCATGTGGATTTTTCTTTCCGAGTTGGCGTCGTCGAAATAATAGGATGGTTTTTCCACAAAGCCTTTCAGGTCCGATGACAACGTAAGAAAAGAAACCATGTTCATTTCTGCTGGCTGGTCGGCTATCTGTGCTCCGTCTGTAACGGCAACGGACAAACTGGCCTCTACCGGTTTTCCGACAGAATCTGTAACCATAATTTCGACCTCCGCTTTTTCCCTTGGCTTGTATGCCGTTTTTGCAGGTGTGATTTTTACTTTCAGATTTTTGTCATGATTGATAAAAACCAGCCGCTCGCCCAAAGGTTTATTCTGTTCGTCAAAAAGTGTAACATGTGTAATTCCATCAGGCAGTTCATTGGTCGGGATGTTCATCATCAGGCCTTTCGATGAGACCTTCCCTTTGGCTGCAAAGGCGATGATCCCGCGGGAGTGTCCCACAATGTAGACTGATTTTTCTCCTGCATCGTCGCTTTTACCGTAAACAATAACACGCATTCTGTTTGCATTGGAGAGATTATCCACCACCATCGTATATCCTTTTTCCTGTACTTTGGGGAAATCGAACCGGGTAAGTTCACCTCCTTTTGATTTTAAAAAGGCGACGTACGTATCCCCCTGCTTTGGAGAAAACTGAAAACGACCCATACCCAGGTGCTCGCTTTTGATTGAAGCAACAGTATCCTTTTTCTGATCTAAAACAAAACCAGTCACATCGGTCCCAAGCCCGGCTCCGTTTATTGCTTTTAGTGCAATCCGCGTGTTATGGCCACCCACAAGTTGTCCGCTTTCGGGAAAAAATTTAACGTCCAGCGCATTTGCCGGCGTAGGAGAAAACGGTTGCGATTCGTCAAAAAGGTAAATAGGTTTTGTAAAGAAAAAGTCCTCGGAGAAATTTCGCATCCAGTTTGTGTATGCCCTGACCGTGTAAGCCCCGCTATTAATGGTGTCGGAGAGCGTAATACTCCCGTGGCCAAGACCGCCATTAAGCGGAACACGTTTCAGGGCTACGTTTTTCCCGGTTTTTTGTTCAATCAGGTCTACATAGAGAACGGTGCTGGCGCTATCGGGTTTGTGAAGAGAACCTTCGACAAGATAGGCTTTGAACCAAAGCGTGTCGCCATTTGCATAATACGGTTTATCGGTATGCAGGTAGGCTTTTTCAGCAGGGAAAACACTTCGGTACTTGTGCAGTTTTTCTGAAATAACCTGATTGAAATCCTGTCCTTTCGCGGAAACTGAGAAAAGGGTCAAAAGGAAAACGAATGATAAAAGTTGATGAAGGGCGTGTTTGTAATATTGCATATCTACAATTCAAAATTGACAGGGTGCAATTTATTATTTTTATACAGAAATAGAAATTCAGTTACTTATTAAATTTTTTGACCAACAGATAAATTGGATAGCTAAGAACGAGGAAAAGCAGCGAAAACTTACTGCTTGGTAAGTCCTGAACCACCGCGCTCGCCAGAAAAGCCAGGGAAGCAATCAGCATGACAATGGGCAGAACCGGATAAGCAGGGACCTTCCATGGTCGGGGAAGAAGGGGCTCATTCTTGCGTAAAGCAAGTAATGACGCAAATCCGGACGTGTAACCAAGGACAAAGAAAGAAGTAGCAATGTCAGACAATTTTTCGCAGGCCTCTTTTCCAACAAGGATTAGTGCAATGGCTACAAGAGCCGTAACGGGCATCGCCAAGGACGGCGTTCCACCTTTGTTAACGCGGGTCCCACCTTTGAGAAAAAGGCCATCGCGACTCATGGAGTACAGTACACGTGGGTTAAACAGCAGTTGTGCGTTCACGATTCCCAGAATGGAAATCATCAGGAAAAGTGTGACGATTTTACCGGAACCGTCTCCGAAAATCAGCCTTATTGCATCAGCAGCGGCCAATTTGGACTGGGAAAGTTCATTCATTGGCAGTACATACAAAATGGCAAGGTTACACAGCAAGTATATAATGATGATCAGCAAGACACCTCCAATCATTGATTTGGGCAGATTTTTCGAAGGGTCCCGATCTTCCTCAGTAAAATATGCAGCCGTATGCCAGCCGTCGTAGGTGTAGAAAATTGCTTGCAGGGAGAATATGACAGGTGCAATCCAGCTTCCGCTCTGAACAATCCGGCTGGTGGTCAGCTGCATTTGTTCGGGTTCAATTTCCTGACCATACACGTAGCAAATGATCACGAAAGCCAGTAAACCTACGCCTTTTAAAACACTCATTACATTTTGAAACGTACTCGCCAGCGCGAGCCCGAGCCAGTGAATTGCGGATAATACCAACAAAATGCTCGCAGCTACATAGGGCTCAAAACCCACTAACGACGGCAGGAGCAGGGCAAGATATTCACTCATGGTGTAAACACCGAAGCCCAGTGCGGAACATGTCCCGAGCCAGCTGTTAATTCCTACGACAAAACCAGCATAATCTCCGAAAGCACGCTGCGCATATACGTACCAGGCGCCGGCTTTGGGTACCGACGTACCAAGCTCAATGGTGCAGAGTGTACCTAGAAATGCATATAAACTGACAATCCCCCAGAGCGTCATAATCAGCCAGGGCTCGCCCAGCTGTGCTGCGATCGGGCCCGGTTTTCGTAAAATTCCGGTTCCGATTGTACCACCGATTGTGACGGCAATACCGAAACCTACGCCTAAAATTTTGAATAATTCAGTTTTGCCGGGAGCGGTCGCCATATTGGGGAGTGAAATGTAGATTCCGAAAATAGTGAAAGTTTTTCTTATTGTAACGCCTATATTCGTAGGTCATTCGCGTATTGGCCAACAAATGAGGATGTAAAATGGTATTTCGGGAAAAAAATATTTGGACTATACATCTTCTCGGCTGGCTGCTGTTTATTATACTACCCCTTACCGTAATGTCCCGGGAGCCGGATCCGGCCATTCTGTTTCTAATCCTGGGATCGGGGTGGTTTTGGCTGTTTTTCCTTATTTATTTTCTTGTTTTTTACAGCAATATTTTGCTTTTGATACCACTACTCTTTCTGAAACAGAAGTATGTATGGTATGCAACAATCTTCCTGACCGGGTTTTTACTGATTTTTTATTTACAACCATTTGAAAGGCTGATATTTCAAAAATTTCATGAGCCGGAAGGACAAATGATGGATATGAACCACGATAAAACATTTCATCGTCCGCCTCCGCCTGATCGTTCTTTTGAGCGGGAAATGAAAAGGCCGTCCGAAGGACACCGTAACGAATCGCCGGCGATTGACTTTGTCAGCCTGATTTTATTCGTTGTAATATGGGTCGTTGGCCTTGCAACGAAGATTTCTGAACAATGGCGGCTGTCTGAAAAAAGAGTGATTTTGTCCGAAGCCGACAAAGCGCATGCAGAGCTTTCTTTTTTCAAGGCGCAGATAAATCCACATTTTCTGTTCAATACGCTGAATAATATTTATGCACTCGCCATAAATAACAGCGAACATACAGCGGTGAGCGTCTTGCGGTTGTCGCAAATGATGCGTTACATCACGGAAGAAGCTACGGAGGATTTTGTTCCATTGAGAGATGAAGTGGATTGTCTGAAAAACTATATTGATTTACAACGGCTCCGATTAAATGATAAAACCAAGGTTGAATTTGAAACCGTTGGCGGGCTGGATAACTTCAAAATTGCTCCTTTGATATTGATGACTTTCGTCGAAAATGCTTTCAAATATGGGGTTAGCAGCCATTATGACAATCTGATTTCGATACGGGTGCATGTGGAGGGAAACCGGCTTTCGTTCTGTTGCAAAAACAGTATTTTTAAGGATAATGATGAAAGTGAGCGGAAAGGTATCGGAATTGCAAATACGAAAAAGCGGCTGGAATTTATTTACCCAAAAACTTACGAATTGCGGATTGAAAATGATGGTAAAATATTTGAGGTTAATCTTTTACTCAGCCGTGCACAGTAAAAACTCTGACCATAAGGCAAACTAACGAAACACTTCATGAAATGTATTGCGATTGATGATGAGCCGCTTGCGCTTGATTTGATTAAAAAATACGCAGCATTATATCCCGTTCTGGAAATCGTTGCCACATTCAGCGATGCCGTTGCAGGGGCGGAATTTCTGAGATCTAACCAGATTGATTTGCTTTTTGCAGACATCAACATGCCCGATCTCTCTGGTCTGGATCTCGTTGCCGGCCTGGAAAAAAAAACCATGGTAATCTTTACAACAGCGCATAAAAAATTCGCGCATGAAGGTTTTGAACTCGAAGCGCTGGATTATCTTCTTAAACCCATTTTGCCTGAACGGTTTGAGAAAGCAGTGATCAAGGCACAGGAACAATTTGCGTTCAGGCAGAAGATAAAACAAATCGTTAGTGACCCCCTGATTGTACGTTCGGAATACAAGATTGTGAAGATTGATCCGGAAGAAATAGAATACATCGAGGCAATGGAGGATTACATAAAAATACACCTCCTGAACGCGACGCATCCGGTACTGACGCTGATGTCGTTGAAGACCGTTTTGGAAAAACTTCCCTCGGATAAATTTAGCAGGATTCACCGGAGCTTTATCGTACCAAACAGCCAGGTCAGATCGATCCAGAATAAAAAAGTAAGGCTATCGACCGGCAAGGAAATCCAGATCAGCGACAGCTATCTTGATTTTATTGAAAAGTGGAAGAACCTTTAAAAGAAAGTACCCATTCACCGATACAATCACCCGATTGACCGATACCAACCTGAATTGCTGCAACAAAAAGCCTCCGGGTTTCGATAAGAGAGTATAATTTACCTTGAACACGAAACAAAATGGAACGTAAAGAATTTTTGAAGAGAGGATTTTCGGCAATGGGTTTTGCAGCGATTGTTCCGATGATCAGTTGCTCAAATGATTCCGTTGACCCGGTTTCAACCACCGATACTTCAACCGGAACCACGACGGGGACAACATCGGGCACGACAACAGGAACATGTACTTCAACAGTTTCTGAGACGGAAGGCCCCTTTCCGACAAAATCGCCTGCAAGTTATGTGTTGAATGACATTACTTCTGACAGAACCGGAAATAAACTGACTGTAAAAATCACGATACAGAACAAAAACAATAGTTGTGCTGCCTTGGCCGGTGCGCTTGTGGATATCTGGCATTGTGATGCAGCGGGAAACTACTCGGAATACGGAGGGACAGGTATGCAGTCCACCAATTACACATCGGTTCATTTTTTAAGAGGCAGGCAGACAACCGATGCCAATGGCCTGGTAACTTTTACGAGTATTTATCCAGGATGGTACTCGGGTCGGGCGCCGCACATTCACGTACACATATATAATGCAAGCGGTAAATCGCTTTTGGTTACACAGATTGCCTTTCCGGAAGCCACAAGTGCGCTGGTTTACGCACAGGGTGTTTACAAAACGCACGGACAGGCTGATACAAAAAATGCAAACGACAATGTTTTTGGCGATGGAGTAACCACTGAGCTTGCTACGGTAACGGGTAGTGTTTCAACCTCGTTTGAGTTAGCGCATACCATTGTAGTGAGTGCTTAAATTTTTGCAGGGTGTGTCCTCGATTAAGCTCCAGATATTCCTTTTTCATTCGTGAATCCGTGGCAACACTAAATTTTGTTGTTCTTTTTTCTGCCACGAATACACGAATTTTCACGAATAGTGCCTTGTGGAAAAATTGTGTTCATTCCTGAATCTGTGGCAACACTAAATTTTGTTGTTCTTTTTTCTGCCACGAATACACGAATTTTCACGAATAGTGCCTTGTGAAAAATTCGTGTTCATTCGTGAATCTGTGGCGACACTAAAATTTTGTAGCTCTTTTTTCTGCCACGAATGCACGAATTTTCACGAATAGTGCCTTGTGGAAAATTCGTGTTCATTCGTGAATCCGTGGCAACACTAAATTTTTGTTGTTCTTTTTTCTGCCACGAATACACGAATTTTCACGAATAAGGGCTTGTGAAAAAATTGTGTTCATCCGTGAATCCGTGGCAACACTAAATTTTGTAGTTCTTTTTTTTGCCACGAATACACGAATTTTCACGAATAGTGCCTTGTGGAAAATTCGTGTTCATTCGTGAATCTGTGGCGACACTAAATTTTGCTGTTCTTTTTTTGCCACGAATACACGAATATTCACGAATAGTGCCTTGTGGAAAATTCGTGTTCATTCGTGAATCTGTGGCGACACTAAATTTTGCTGTTCTTTTTTTGCACGAATACACGAATATTCACGAATAGTGCCTTGTGGAAAATTCGTGTTCATTCGTGAATCCGTGGCAATACTAAAATTCAATTATGAGAAATATCCGCTTTTGTTACCGTAAAATCATTGACGCCAACTCCCGAAAACCGTGGGATCAGGCGGTTTTTGATGATACGCATCTTGAATTTTACATGCAGGCCCAGCGGCTCGATAGTGAGGGTAAATATCCGACTTTTCAGGAATTGACAGAAAATGTTTCGAATGCAGATCAGCTTCATTATCTGGCAAGTACAGCGGCGGTAGCGTACATCAGGCAATTGAAAGACATTATTCCGGATATTGCAAATGCCCACGGTAAGTTGTGTCTGCCTTTTCAGAATTTTAAATTTGAGATCATTCAGTCGCATATCACAGACAAATCGCAACACCGGATAGCAATCTGGTTTTACAGTGAGCCGGTAACCTGGATTGATACAATTGGCAATCAACTGCTGATCGCTTATGGCGGCGAAAATGCGGTGCTGAATAATCAGGAGATGGAAACGGACATGATCACGCTGGTTCCTTTTTTGAGCATCAGTCATTACAGCAGTTTATCCTAACTAAAAATATGCTTACCCAAACAGAAGCCCGGATTTACCTTGCCGCAAACAGAGGATGTACGCAGTCAGATGGTGTCAGAAGTTTCCATACTTTCGATTACGGGGAGTATCGGGGTGTTGACAGAGCTGGATTTGGAAGCTTAACGGCTTTCAATGAAGATACTCTACTTCCGGGAAAACGCCTGACAATTTCTGCAAAGAACACCGTCGAGATCATTCTCATTCCAATTGTCGGAGGACTCGAACTTGTTGATAGTCAAAGAGAGTCCGTATTCGTGAGTGTGGGAGAGACTTTCCGTTTTCTTGCTTTTCCGGAAAGTGACTTTGCCGTTGTCAATCCATACGATGACGAAACCATCAGTTATGTCCAGATTATTTTGCAACCGGATCTGTCCGGGCAGGTGGTGGACAATGACATGGATAACGAGCCGTTCACAACGATTTCTTTTGAAAAGGAAAACACGTTAGTGCCAGTGTTTCACACTTCGGGAAACAAAGTTTGCGGGTTCCTGGGTCAATATGGTGGACGCCAGGAGCATAATTATCAGCTCAGAAGTAATGAAAACGGAGTTTTTGTCTTCATTGTCCACGGTGCATTTGAAGTTCAGAACAGGCTTCTGGAAAAAGGTGATGCGTTGTCACTTCAAAATATTGAAATGCTGGAATTCGAAGCGCTGTCAAACAAGGCGATTATTCTGGTAATGGAGATGGGGGCGTAGAGATTGTGGGCTATGGCTCGTAGCGGACAAAAATCAAGTCATCGATCCCTTCGAAATGTTTATCTGCCGATAGCAGCGGAATACCCAGAAAAATCGCCGTGGCTGCAACGATTGCATCAGGTAGTTTTAATTTGTGCTTACGCCGAAGTTGTTTGGTAATTTCTTTAATCCCGGAATTGATGTCAATGATGGCGCATTCCTCCAGAAAAAACTCGATGGACTTTTCTTCCGATTTTGTTATATTCCTATAACCGAGGAGTTCGAGTTCATTTATAAAGGATATGTAAAACGACTTCCCTTGCAAATACCGTTGCAGAACAGTATCGCCATCTAACAAATAAAGAACAATATTGGTATCCAGCAAGATGTTAATCCCATTCATCACGCATGGATTTTTGAATTTTCAAAGGATCTTCCCTTAGCTTTATAGTACCAACGTATTTCGCAAGGTCCGGCTTTTTATCACTTCGTTTACTCGCTTTGATTTGGTTGTCGATTTGTTCATTCGACATCCCTTTTTTCAGTACAATTGTCATAATCTTTCAGTTTGTTATTTGCAAGATACAAAATCGGGAATTAATTTAAAATGCGACAGCTAGCGGAGAAGGAAGCCACCTGGCAGCTACTTACAACTTTCGTCGCCATAAACCCTTCCTCACTCCACCTCCCCAATATTATCATCAGGAATCCTGTCTATCAATTTGTTATACGGATCTATTCCTGCTTTCACCGGTTTTCCTTTTACGCGGATCGTGACGGTTTGTTTGCCGGGTTTCAGTTTGTATTTTTTGATATAAAGCGGGTTTATCTGCTTCTGCCCGGTTTTGTTTGTCGTTTCGGCGGCAAACACACCAATGTCGATATAGTCATTCATGGGCGCAGCAGTCTCTTTTCCCGAGCTGTCGGCATAGAACTTTTTGGTTGAAAAAGTTAACGCAACATCATAAAAACCTTTATCTGCCGGCTTTGCAGTTACTTTTTCAAACTTGTTTTCATAAAGCGTGATTTTCTCCCAGGTATCGGTCAGGTAATATTTCAGAGAATCCGGGGTATGTCTTTTGAGATACGCATACAGGTCGTTGCTTCCGGCAAACGGTGGATTTTCCCGCAAGGCATATTCATCCCTGAATTCCCGTAAAGCATGGTTCACGGCCGTATCTCCGATCAGGTCACGCAGCCCGTAAATGATCAGACTTCCTTTGTTATACCATTCATAAGGGCGGTTGCAGTTGATAAACGTATTTTCCTTTTTCGCCTCATTGGCCCGGCCGCGTAAATATCTGTCCAGTTCATCTTTCAAAAAGCGCTTCATATTGTCCCGGCCATATTTCCGCTCTGTCAGAATCAGAGCGGTGTATTCTGCCAAAGCTTCGGAAATCAGGTTCGATCCTCTCGTTTTATTCGGGGCGACCTGATGCCCCCACCATTGGTGCGCAAGCTCGTGAGCGGTCACAAAATAGGTGTAGTCAAAATCATCCGGGCTTTTGAAATCCGCTACCCAGCCAAAATCCTCTGAATAAGGAACGGTATTGGGAAAACTTTGCGCAAATCCTGCATATCTGGGAAACTCCATTAGGCGCATTTGCTTGAACTGGAACGGTCCGTAGACATCAGAAAAATACTTCAAACCATCTACATAAGCCGCCTTAAACCGGTCCAGATTAAATGCATGGTGTTTGTCGTAAAAAATTTCAATGTTAACAGGTGTGCCGTTTGCCTGCTTAACCTGATCACGCAGCACTTCATAACGTGCCGATACGATGCTTGCAAATAGCTGAACGGGGGAGTCCTGAACATACTGAAAATATTTCCTGCCCTTTTCTTCCCAGGTCTTTTGCAGATAACCTGGAGCAATCGCAATCTGATCCGGCGTAGTACTCAATGTCGCTTCAAAATGAATCAAATCGGCATCATCATTAAACAAAAGCGTGCTTCGTCCTAAGGGGTCGGTTTGCGGTGGATAATCGTCTTTCTTTTCCTTTAATCCCAACTTTTTACGATACTCATCACTTTCCAGCTCGTAGTTTGCATCGTAGCCAAAACCGGGCAGACCACCGCTGTAAAACGTTCCGTTGTAAAGTACGTCTCTGCTGAATCCGCTATTCTCGAATCCTTTATTTTCCTTTATGGAGCGAATTTCAATCAAAGCAGAATCGCCTGGCTGCATGACCTTTTTCAATTTATAAATTCGGTAACCGAATGCTTTTTCTCCTTTTTTGAATAAGCTGAACTTTGAATAAGGATGGTGAAATGGTTCGGAAAACGTAAGACTATCACCATTGTAAAGCATCTTGTATTTCAGATCTTCGGCGTCCATGAGGTGAAGCGCGCTGATGGGCTTACCTGATTTATTTTTCACCATCATTTTGGAATACATATTTATCTTTCTCTCTTCGGGATAAATATCTGCCTCGACAATCAGGCTGGTTACTTTTGGCTGAGGCAAGCCTTCGTATTTTTTTAATGTTTTTTCATACAATGCTTTGTTATTTCTTTCCTCCGATGCACTGTAATAATTATTCAGATAGCTGACGTTGTAATAAATGTAACTTCCGCTGGCCAGCCATCCGATAAAAAACAGACAGATCAGCAGCCGGGGTACCCCTTTAAATCGCTGCATGGCAACACGCCATCTTTCTTTGAAACCGCCGACAACGCCACGCTGAAAAAACAGGTAGGATAATGTAGCCAGCAGCGAGCCAAGTAAAAGCCAATAGAAATTGAACCAGAATAATGGTTTCACAAAGTGCCCGATGCCGTTCATCTCCGACCATTTGAAGTCGGGCGTGAAAAAGTAGAAAAACAAATTGTAGTTCATTTCGGCAAAAGACCGTAGCAAAAACAGCGCAACCCAGATAAGCATGGCAACACCATGTCCGGAGAACTTGTTATTGACAACAATATGAACCGTAAACGATAGCAATATCATCTGGATAAAACCCGGAAGTGTAAGCAAATACAAATCAATAAGGTATATATCCAGCCGGTAATCAGTAAAACCTTTAATCGTTTGAATGGCGATTCCAACAACAATCGGAATGGTTGCCATGATGACAGCAATTCCGACCAATCCGAAAAGTTTAGACAAATAAAGGATCGTATTCGATACGGGAAGGGCATCGTTTAAAATATTATAACGCGTTGCTTTTTCCCGATGAACCGCTTCTCCGGTGTAAAAAAGAAGGATAATGAAAACAAACAGATTATAATCATATCCCTTATAATCCATGATAAAAATCGTCAGGGGTTTATTACTGACGCTATAAATCGTGTCGCCGATCCAGATATCCAGCACCAGGAAAATCAACCCGCCCATCAAAATGGCCCTGAAATAGTTATCCCTTACAATGTTGAGAAATTCAATTTTGGTCAGATTCCACAGAATTGTTCTTTTATAAATTTGATCGAATTGCTGGTGGACATGTTTCAGCAGGGGAGGCGCTTTCTCTCCGTCGTGTTTTGACTTTTTTTCAGTGGATCGTTCAGGCTGCAGGAACTTCTGAAAACTAAAACTGTAATATGTAAAAAGGATCAGCGTCACTGAGAGCCCGATCCAGATCAAACGGTTGAGAAGGAAAGTATTGGTAATGGGGGCAAACAGTGTATTCTTCTCGAATGGTGTCATAAACCGCGTTTCCAGCCCATATGCATTGACAAGAAATGGATCGAGCAGCTTTATAAGATTGTGATTTTCAATGTCACGAATCAAAAAATTACCTAGTAAATAAGCGATAAACAGCAAAATACTGGCTGAATAAATCACGCGGACATTGCGAGTAAAGGACACCAATGCAAAAAATATCGTGGAGGAAATCAGCAGATTACTGATGGAGTAGATAAAGTACGGATAAAAATAATTCCAGAGCCCATAGGATCCTATTCTCTCAGCAGGAACCCATCCGAACGCTGGTCCGATAAATGAACCCAAAAACGCTCCCCAGCTAAAACCGGTACCGACTAATAAAACAAAAACAAAGGATCCGAAAAACCGTCCCCAGAAATAGCCGGCCTTTGTGATGGGAATGGCGTAGAGGTAGTTTCGTGTGCTGTATTCGATATCGCGGTACAACGGAACACCCATCACCGCAGAACAAACGAGAATCATGGTAAAACTGAAAAGGATATTTCCTTCCGCCATTGTCCAGGGCGCGTTGTGCATCACTTTCTCAGAAGCCGGGGTTGACCCGGTTGCTACCGAAAGAAATCCGATCAGGACAAAAATAAAAAGGTAAATCCAGGTCGCGGGACGGGCTATTCGATATTTTATTTCAAATAAAAATATTTGCCGAAACATAAAGATATCACGTTTGAGTAGAGAGGAATAGGGAAAACGAAATGACACACTGCTGTTTTACAGTGCGATGACATCCATTTTGCTGGCAATCTGATGAAAATAGATATCTTCCAGAATAGGTTCTGCGACTTTAAATCCATTTCCGGGGTCTGTTTCTGAGAAGATCCGTATGCCCAGTTTGCCACTTTTCATCTGTGCAGATATGACACTGTATTTTTCACGGTATCGTTCGATTTCCGGTTTATCGATCATCGCAGAATAAATGTTTCCATTGAGCTCTTTAACGGCCTCGTCCGGATTTCCATGACGAAGCACTTCGCCTTTAAATATGATCGCGAAATCACTGCAGAGCGTCCGTACATCTTCAACAATGTGCGTGGATAAAATCACAATTGTGTTTTCGCCAAGCTCGCTCAGCAAATTGTAAAACCGGTTACGTTCCGCAGGATCCAGGCCGGCAGTAGGTTCGTCGACAATGATCAGTTTAGGATTTGCCAAAAGTGCCTGTGCGATTCCAAAGCGCTGTTTCATCCCGCCGGAAAAGGTGCCGAGGTGTTTTTTGCGGTCGTTATACAAATTGACCCGGTCGAGCAAAGCGGCTACGGTTTGTTTACGTTCTTTTGAATCCAGAATTCCTTTCAATTGTGCAATATGATCAAGCATCAGTTCGGAACTGATTTTTGGATAAACACCAAATTCCTGTGGCAGGTAACCAAGGATCTTTCTCACCTCTGCTTTTTCTTTTAAAACATCCAGATCATCCAGAAAAATACTTCCCGCATCGGCTTCCTGCAACGTCGCGATGGTCCGCATGAGTGAAGACTTGCCCGCACCGTTTGGGCCAAGTAGCCCGAACATGCCTTTTTCAATGACAAGGTCAATACCCTTTAAAGCCTGTACACCGTTAGGATAAGTTTTTTGGAGATTTTGGATCGTAAGTTTCACTGGAGTGGATGGGTTTATGAATTATCGATTGAGTAGGATTTTGAAGCTACAAGTACCTCAATAATAATAATTTATGAGGAAAATTAAAATTTTCACACAAAAGTAAATCTAGCCAGAAGTTTACATCGAGACGAACCGTTAAGTCAGTTTTTAAAAATACAGCAGATTTACCGTTGGTATTTTACCGTGACCGACCTGAGTATTGGAGAAATTGCACAAAAAAAGCAGAAGCCGTTTGCACAGCTTCTGCTTTTTCATAAAATCTATTCGTACTTACAATACAGCCTCGGCCAAAACCAATACTTTATTGTTGAGTACTTCAACAACACCACCGTCGATAATCATCGTTTGTTTAATTCCGTTGACATCGATCACCACATTACCACGATCAAGCGTGCTCACCAATGGTGCATGGTTGTTCAAAACCTGAAACTGTCCGTCTGAACCCGGTAATGTAACCGCATTTGCCTCACCGGCAAACACTTTTTTATCTGGTGTAATTATTTCTAAGTTCATTTTCGAGCTGTTAGCTGTCGGTTTTTAGCTGATAGCTAAGCGCTAACAACCTTTCCAACTATTTCTAAACTTATCTGTTTCCTGCTTCTGCAAGCATTTTTTCTCCTTTTGCCTGCGCATCTTCAATAGTTCCAACCAGGTTGAAAGCCATTTCAGGAAGGTGGTCATAACCGCCGTCCATGATCAGGTTAAAGCCTTTGATGGTATCGTTGATGTCAACAAGTACACCTTTCAAACCTGTGAACTGCTCAGCAACAAAGAAAGGTTGTGACAAGAAACGTTCAACACGGCGCGCACGTGATACCACAAGCTTATCCTCGTCGGAAAGCTCTTCCATACCAAGGATGGCAATGATATCCTGCAATTCTTTGTAACGCTGCAAGATACTTTTTACGCGTTGTGCGCAATCGTAATGTGCAGCACCAAGTGTTTCAGCATTCAGGATACGTGAAACAGAATCCAATGGATCCACAGCAGGGTAAATACCTTTTTCTGCAACCTTACGGGAAAGTGTCGTAGTTGCGTCCAAGTGGGTAAATGTTGTTGCTGGTGCCGGATCCGTCAAGTCATCCGCGGGTACGTATACAGCCTGTACAGATGTAATTGAACCACGTTTTGTAGACGTGATACGCTCCTGCATCTGGCCCATTTCAGTTGCCAGGGTTGGCTGGTAACCTACAGCAGATGGCATACGTCCCAAAAGGGCGGATACCTCAGAACCTGCCTGGGTAAAGCGGAAGATATTGTCAATAAAGAAAAGAATATCGCGGCCTTGTCCTTCGCCATCTCCGTCACGGAAATATTCAGCTACGGTAAGACCTGTCAAGGCAACACGGGCACGTGCGCCAGGAGGTTCGTTCATTTGTCCGAAAACGAAAGTAGCCTGTGAATCTTTCAAAGTTTCGTAATCCACTTTGGAGATATCCCAGCCGCCTTCTTCCATGCTATGTTTGAAATCATCGCCGTACTTGATGATACCGGCCTCGATCATTTCACGCATCAGGTCATTTCCTTCACGAGTACGCTCTCCAACACCGGCAAATACAGAAAGACCAGCATAAGCTTTCGCGATGTTGTTGATCAATTCCTGAATCAATACAGTTTTACCTACACCGGCACCACCGAACAAACCGATTTTACCACCTTTTACATAAGGAGCAAGCAAATCGATCACTTTGATACCTGTAAAAAGTACCTCGGTTGCCGTTGCCAGATCTTCATATTTTGGAGCAGAACGGTGAATTGAAATACGTTTGTCTGTAGCGTCAACTGGTTTGAGACCGTCAATAGGCTCACCAATTACGTTGAATAAACGTCCTTTGATTGACTCACCAGTTGGGATTGTGATTGGAGAACCAAGCGGAGTAACGATCATGCCACGGAACATACCTTCGGTACTGTCCATCGCGATGGTACGAACTCTGTCTTCTCCCAAGTGTTGTTGACACTCAAGAATTACTTTTTGACCGTTTGCTTTGATGACCTCTAACGCATCAAGAATAGCAGGGATGCGTCCGCTGTCTTCAAACGATACGTCTACAACCGGGCCAATTACCTGGGTAATTTTTCCTGTATTTGTCGCGTTTGCCATTATATGATTTTGATTATCTTCAATGAGGTTTTTTTCAGAGTGCAAAAGTATGAGATAATTTGGTCAGTACCAAGAGCGTCAACATTCATTTATTGGATATTTTTTAGAAAATCACCACGATTTTGTTTAAAATGTGTAGAAATTTGCAGAATCTACCAGAATTGTAGCCGGTTCTGGAACTTTTATGACAATTTTTATTGATTAGTCGCCAACTGAATTTGCATAAATTCTTGGATTGTTTCCTGGTTGACCTTCATTTGATGAAGTTGCCGAAATGACGTAAATTTGAAGATATCCTTTAATAGAAACCCTTATGAATGGCTTACTGTTAGAACGAATAACATTTAATACCGACCAGTGCGGTGGTAAACCATGCATTCGTAACCTGCGTATCAGAGTTACAGATGTCATTGAACTAATGGCAAATGGCCTTTCGCCTGAGCAAATTCTTACCGAGGAATTGCCCATTCTTGAACCAGAAGATATTACTGCCTGTCTGCTTTATGCAGTAATGAAGTTAAATCACCCCGTTCTTCAGGCAGCCTGATGATCATTCTGGATGTTCACCTTTCTCCGGGTCCTGCTGTCTGGATCACCTCAACTTTCAACTTAGAATGCTATTCGGCGATATATCTTGATTTGCAGTTTGCTAAGGATAAAGATATTTTTGCCTATGCATGTTCTCGAAATGCAATCGTTATCATCACCAAGGACGATGACTTTGTGACCCTGTTGACAAGAAATGGAAGTCCTCCCAAAGTGATTTGGCTGACCTGCGGTAATACTTCGAACGAAAGATTAAAAGAAATTTTCACTCAAAACCTGCCACAGGCGTTACAACTTCTTCAAACATCGGATCTGGTGGAAATTGCAGGGCAATAATGTTTGATAAGAGACATTATATAAGCGCAGTATGCACTTCTGGTGTTCAATAAATTGACTTCTGTTTTACAAACTATATGAAGGAACTTTTTTTCTGGAAAGTCTGGTCCAGGTCTGAACGCCTGATGGCGATCGGCGCATTTTTGATTTTGTTTTCGTCCGTCATATTTTTTGTGTTGAAATGCATTGACCCGCTTGGTAATGTTGTACGCTGGGATGTATTGAGCGAGCTCTCGGATATTAACGTAGTCGTGGACGTACTGAGACTGGAACAATGGCAATACGGTGTTTCGATTCCTTCCTACATGGTTTCAGAAAACTTTGCCGCTTCCGCGATGCAGACGGATTTTCTATCCATTCAGCTATTTTGGGTGGTGGCATTAATCGGATTGTCCATTGTTTTAGCGGCTCTCACGACCATGTCGCGGTTTTGGTATCTTTCGGCGATGATCGCGTTTATTCTGTTGCTGGCATCTGGCAGGCCGGAAACGCTGGGCGTTTTTGGGGAAGGAAACCGGAGTCTCTTCATTATTATGGTGATTCTGATCGGCGGACTAAGTTATTATTTTCATGCTTTTCGCCCTGATCTTGGTATCACGATCCGAATTGGCGGAATGCTGGGTGTGTTCGCAATTTTGGCTGTTGTTATCACGTTTGTCTCGCCGGCGAAGTTTTCGGGCCTCACTGCCGTTTCTTACGCAACACCTTTCTGGCTTTTGCTGACCATCATATTTCTTCTGATGATTTCCACAGAAATCCTTGCCGGATTGGTCTGGATCAGTACCAGCGGTCAGATGGGGAAGGGCAAATCAGGCTTTGCTCAATTTCTGGTTATAAGTATCCTTTATTTGTCTTCGTTACTGTTACTCTATCTGAGAAATACAAAACAGATAGACTGGAATCTTACACTGATCGGACCTGTTTACCTTACGCTTGCTTCGGCAATTCTGGGTTTGTGGGGATTCAGAAAACGTGCGGATTCGAAAGGATCTACGATTCCATTCCGGTCAACCGGCTTTTGGTTGTATATCGGGCTGTTTATTATTGCCGTCGCGTTTACAACATTTGTTGTGTCTGCTGCAAATGATCCGTTATTGGAGTTACTCGAGGACGTTGCGGTCAACAGCCAGCTGGCAATGGGCGTCGTTTTCCTTTTTTATATACTGATCAATTTTTATCAGCCCTTAAAACAAGGGCTGGCGGTGCACAAGGTACTTTACAAACCCTTTCGGTTCGGATTGACGCAAACACGTTTTTTTGGGTTTGTCGGTGTCGTTGTTTTATTTTCAATGCAAAGGCTCTATCCTGTTTATCAGGGGATTGCCGGTTATTTCAACGGCCTGGGAGATTTGTATACAAACAATGGAGAATTTCCGTTGGCCGAGCAGTATTACAAAATGGCACTGCAGCAGGATTTTCAGAACCATAAGTCTAATTATGCGCTGGCGTCAATTGCGCTGAAACTCGGGGACGATAATGCTGCGGCTTACTATTTCCGGCAGGCATTGATCAAAAACCCATCGCCACAAGCCTACGCAGGGTTAACCGGGGTTTTGATTCAGGAGAATTTGTTTTTCGATGCGGTGTATAGTTTGCAGGAGGGAATCAGGAAATTTCCTCAAAGCGGTGAACTGCTGAACAATCTGGGTATGCTTTATGCTAAAACCAATGTAGCGGATTCTGCTTTTTTCTATCTTAAAAAGTCTGAAAAATTTGCGCAAAAGGAAGAGGTTCCAGCTACGAATTTACTTACGGTTATAGCAAAGAATACAGACACCGGATTGCTTGATTCTCTGGCGTCTGACACAAAAGAACGGAAATCACTCTCCTGGCAGGCCAATTGGCTGGCGATACAGAATTTAAGACAAAATTTCTCAAAGCAGACTTTTCGTTCCGATGCCGTTCCCAAGGACTCTTTATTAAGTGTTTCCTCGATGGCATATCTGGTCAATTATGCGTTGAATCAGGCAAAAGAAGACAGTCTGCCGGCGACGTTATTGCCTAAAATAGCCGCAAAAAATCCGACCTTGTCGCAGGATCTGGCTTTTGCTGCGCTTTATCCAGAATTTTACAGCGGGAACAAGCTGAAAGCGCTGGATATTTTAATCGGGTGGACGAAAGAAGGCGGAGAAAAGGCAAAACTTTATCAGAAAGTGCTGGGAAACTGGTACCTGCAGCTGGGTTTGTATAAAAATTCAATAGAGCAGTTGACGGGAGTTGGCGGCGTGGAAGGCACACTTGGATTGGCACTTGCCAATGCGTTGTTAGGAAAGCAATTAGAAGCGGGTTTGATTCTGGACGGTCTGAAAGAAAAGCCAGCCTCCATTGAAATGCTCAAAACGGTGCTTTTATCCGGAGCAATCCCAAAAACAAACACGGATTCATTGCTGTCCATTGCGCAAAAAAACCCTTCAGACAAACAGTATGATGTTGCAGTACGGTCGAACCCATTCAATGAAAAGGCGGTAACGGCGGCGTCAGTTTATTACCGGAATAAAAAACAGACCAAAAAAGCTTACAGCATCATTTTAGATGCCATTAGACTCAACGAATCCTCGCCGCTCATCTGGGAGCAATTTACGTATCTCAGCCTGGATCAGGGGCTACTGGGGCAGGCCGAAGAAGGAGAGGCGCAGGTAAAGGAATATGCCACACCTGCCGGTTATCAGCAATTTCTAACCCGCTATCAGCCCATGCGTGCACTTATCGAAAAACAACGGGCAGAGTTTCAATGATTTTCTAGTTTAGTGTTGGTTATTGAATACATCCATTATTTCTGACTTATAAATTTAGCTTTATGTCGTTGCGATGGCAAGCGTCTGTAACCGGAGGAGAGTTTCGTATTTTCAGAGAAAAAATCATTGCCGGTATTTTAAAGGTAAGTCTGGTCAAAGGAGATGCCTACGGTGAATTAAACGGGTTTATGCTGCGTTTTAAAAACCGGGGATTCTGGAACCGGACAACACAGATTTTAGATATTGAGGGCACCAGGCAGTTCGGTGATATTTCCTATAATTTCTGGAAAGGTACAGCGGTTGTAAATTACGAGGACAAGACATATCATTGGAAATACGAGAGCTGGCGCAGACACAAATGGCAATTGCTTGACGGAAATGACGTAGTCGGATATGAATCAACCAGTCTTTGGAAAAGAACCGGCAATATTGATAATGAGTATTTGTCACCGGCGCTGGTGCTGGCAGGACTTTTCATCCACAGCCATTTTGTAAGAATGACCTCCACAGCCTGAGGATGATTGGAGTTTTATCGGGAGATATTAGGCTCTCTTTTACATTGTACCATAAACAAACTGGCGGGCGATACCAAATTCTGCCTATAAAGCATTCAATTCAGTTTAAATATTACCCTGTCTTATAACGTCACTTACAGTCATGAAGATTATAGAAACTACCGACATCTCCAAGCGCTACGTGATGGGAATGGAAGTTATTGAAGCGCTTAAATCGGTTACTATTTCTGTTAACAAAGGGGAATATGTGGCTTTTATGGGTCCGTCGGGTTCGGGAAAATCTACTTTGATGAATATTGTCGGGTGCCTCGACACGCCTACCAGCGGAAGGTATATTCTGAACAACAAGGATGTTAGTGATATGAGTGAAAGTGAATTAGCTGAAATCCGCAATAAGGAAATCGGATTCGTTTTTCAAACATTTAACCTTTTGCCCCGCATGTCGTCACTGGATAATGTGGCGCTTCCGTTAATCTATGCGGGGCTCAGTAAGTCGGACCGGACTGAAAAGGCAATGCTTTCCCTCAAAAATGTGGGCTTAGAAAATAGGGCAGGGCATAAACCCAATGAGCTTTCGGGTGGTCAGCGCCAGCGTGTTGCCATTGCCCGTGCATTGGTAAACGATCCCAGTATTCTGCTTGCAGATGAACCTACCGGTAACCTGGATTCAAAAACATCGTACGAGATTATGGACCTTTTTGACCAGCTTTACAGCAAAGGGAATACGATTGTAATGGTGACGCACGAGGAGGATATTGCACATTATGCTCACAGGATCATTCGTTTGCGTGATGGTTTGGTAGAATCGGATACCATCAACCCAAATCCTACCAAAGTGAGTGCATTGGTTTGAAAAGATTTCAAGCGTATCAAATTTATTAGAAAGTCACATACCCGCGGGATTTTGAAATCATCACTCAAAATTACGGGCTACCGATATTTCATGCCTGCCGGCATTTTACAAACAAATTTTCCAGTTGCTGATCTCTGGTATCATATTCGCGTAGCGACGTAATATCGGTAGCAATGATGGTAATTTGATTTTCCACATCCCGTCAGGGATGCAACAGCAACACAACACATTGCGGGAATTGAACTCGCTTAAAATAAACTACCTTTGTGGCTGCAAACCAAATTGGGCGGCATTGCACGCCTTTTTTCGAATGAATTCCTGATCTTCTGTAATTTATTCGAATTATTTTTAGTTACTACTTTTATGAAAATTGATTTTAAAGACATCATTATATTTGAAGACGACGACTTTTTGCTCGTTAACAAACCTCCTCATTTGGCAACACTCGACGAACGCACGCTTGACAGGGGCGGCAGTGTTCTGAGGCTGGCAAAAGAATACAACCCTGAACTCCAGGCCGCTCACAGGCTGGACAAAGAAACGTCAGGCGTTTTGGCTTTCGCCAAAAATCCGGCAGCATACCGGCATCTTGCCATGCAATTTGAGCACAGAGAAGTTACCAAACGCTATCATGCAGTTGCAAATGGAATTCATAATCTCGAAAGTATTTCTGTATACCTTCCAATTTTGGCGCTAAAAAACGGTACGGCAGTTAAAATTGACCGTGCCGAAGGCAAAGTTGCCGAAACGATTTTTAATACTTTGAAGGTGTATCGCGGCTATTCGCTGATAGAATGTATACCCATTACAGGGCGTATGCACCAGATCCGGATTCACCTTTCCTGTTTGAAAGCGCCGATCGTATGTGATCCGCAATACGGCGGAGAACCAATTTTTCTTTCCAGCCTGAAACGCAAGTTTAATCTGAAAAAAGAAACAGAAGAGCAGCCTCTTATTCAGCGTGTTGCACTTCACGCGCGCTCACTTTCTTTTGCTTTGATGAATGGCGACCCCGTACGGGTGGAGGCTCCGTATCCGAAGGACTTTGCAGTACTGGTGAAGCAGCTCGACAAATTTGGCGTATAGTGGTTGGACCGGTTTTTTAATGTAGCAGTTTACAATTACATAAACCGGTTTCAAACTTCTTAGGGCATGATGTTAAATGTATCAAAAGGTAAAAGTCTGCTTCTCAGCGGCATCTTACTTATCGGCCTTGTACAGGGGACAATGGCACAATCTCCCCAAAAAAACGATGTGATTCTCAGACGGGATGACACAAAAATTCAGGCGCTGATCCTGCAAATGACCTACGAGAAAATCAATTATCGTGATCTTGGCACACCCGATAGTGCGAAAACATACATCACAATGGACAAAGTGTCCAGGATTTTCCTTAAAAGTGGAAGGATCATCAATGTTAGGGACTCCATTCCTGCCTTGAAATTGCCGCCCGATTCTGTCGGACAATATGCCGATCTGGCCAATTTGCCACAAAATGAATTTGACAAAAGTGTTGTCATGGCCAATTCCGACCAGTTGAGGGATAAGTATAAGTATCACCACGACAAGTCTCTGGATGGAAAAACGGGCGCCATCGTTTTCACATCACTCGGAGCAGCTTCACTTATTTCCGGTCTCGTATTTATCGGCTCGGGTGGGAGTGATAATAAAACCATCGGAACTTCATTGGCCATTGCCGGTCCCGTTGTAGGAGGAGTACTTGGGTTGGTCGGGTATAAAAATTATAAAATACACAGGACAAAAGCGGAAAAAATAAAGACTGAATTACAAAGACGAAACCAGTCTTTGAGCTTTTTGGATATCCGCCCTGCATTCGACCCGTTCAATAAATCCGCTGGACTGACGCTGAATCTTCATTTTTGATCGCATTTGACATATAAATTCCTGTAAGACAACTCGTTATTTAAGTGTATCTACGGTTGCTTCGTACAACTTTCAATCGCTGATTTTTCCAGGGGATATTTCTTTTGAGGAAATTTTAACGGACATTTGTTTTCAGACCCGGCAATTCATTAGTCGAGTCGATTGGCCGTGAATCAAAAAGTTATCCTTCTATGAAAAGTTTATTGCGATTCGGATTTCAGCTTTTAGCTGTTTTTCTATTATTTGTTAATTTATCGACAGCGCAGAATTTGAGAAAATTCGATCTCATTATCAAACGGGATAGCTCGAAGATCGAGGCACTAATTACAGAAGTTGATAATCAGGCCGTTAAATACAAAAAATATTCTGATCAGGAGGGGCCGCTGTTTTCACTTCTAAAAAGTGAAATTTCTTCTATTGTTTACGGAAATGGGGAAGTCGAAAATTTTGATGTAAAAGCAGAAGCATATTTCGACGAGGTACCGGCGCCCGTCATCCCGTATCAAAGCAACGCCCCCACAAGACGCTATCGGACAGGCGCGCTGGAAGCGCTGGACACGGAACAGTTGCGAATGAACTACAAATTCTATCTTAGAAAGGCGAATTCATACAAAAAACTGGGTGTGGCGAGCAGCATTGGCGGCGGCGCATTGATGATTATCGGCGTTGCGCTGATGTCAAATTCTACGACAAACTACTACAACGGACCCAATTCAGGGTACGACCGGGCAATAGGAGGAGCAATGCTTTTTACAACAGGGCTATTCGCCGGAGTTCCGCTGACAATTGTAGGTTTTGTCAAGAAACGTAGTTATAACAAAAAGGCGCTACTGGTTCAGGAGGAACTGCGGCGCAGGAAAGCTCCGTTGGTGTTTCATGCGCGCCCTGGATTTGATTTTGCTACTCAATCTGCAAATATCAGCCTTCGTATCCGTTTCTAGCCATTAATAAAAGCGAAAAGTAACTCCTGCTTTCAGCCAGGAAATTTTGTGTCCGATTTCTGAGAAAACGGCAAATTTTGGTTGAAAATAGTATCGAGCTCCGGCGTACAAACCCAGATATAATCCATCATTGTCTCCAACATATACTTTGGGCTTGCCAGGCCGGTAGTCGTAATGCCTTGGCGACCAAACACCAACCGACGCGCCGCCGTACAAATCAAGCGTTTTGATCTTTAAAAAGTGTTTGCCAAAATGGTAGGAAGCCCGCAAAGCGGTGGGGAGCGAAGTATACACGGCCCGTTCGGGCCCATACCGGTAAGTATAAAGATCCGACTGTACCCCGGCACTGATGAATTTTCCAAAACCATATTCAAAAGATGCACCTGGAATTGCCTGGCCGGAGTAAGAACTAGTGCCTAATCCGACATTTAACAAAATGTCCCCCTTTTTATATTGTGCAAAAGTAATTTTTGAACAAAATAGAAGGACGAACAATAACATTTTTTTCATGAACACGAGATTTTGCCTTAAAACGGTCAAAAAATTGTGCCAGGTAAGGAATGAAAGCCGGGACATAAAAAAAGCGGAAAGATTGCTCTTCCCGCCTTTTCAGATTGTAAAATCTATTTATTAGAACTTGAAAGTAATTCCTGCTTTCAAAGGAGCTGCGTTGTATCCAACTTCCGCAAAAACACCCATGTTAGGCTTGAAGAAGTAACGACCACCTGCAAAAACACCAAATAAAACTTGACCTCCATAACCATTGTCATAAACGCCACTGTAACCGGAGTTGTCTTTATACGATGAAATGTAATAACCTAATGACGGGCCAGCGTATAAGTCAAGGTTGTCTACTTTTAGAAAGTGCTTACCGAAGTGATAAGATCCTCTTGCTGCAATAGGGAAGAATGTGTAACGCCATTTGTAACCAAAAGAACCATAGCTCCATGTAATAAAATCAGCCTGAGCACCTACACTGATAAAGTCGGTAACACCGTATTCAAAAGAGGCGCCAACACCAAGACCACCGCCACCATATGTACCGCCAAGGTCAATACCTGCATTCAATAACTTATCTCCTTTTTCAAACTGAGCGAAAGCTTTTTCTGATGTTACGCTCAGCATGGTCGCAACAGAAAGCAAGAATAGAATCTTTTTCATTGTAATGGATTGGTTATTGTTAATAAAAATATGGACGCAAAATAAAGCCTTTATTACATAGCTTCAAAACCTATGCCACCTGAACTTATTATTCGGAAAAATAAAGGTGATGAACGGTCTTTTTATAAACCGTTCACCATCATGTCAAATATTCTTTTTTAACTTATCCTTAAAAACTTTTTTAAACTTATCCAGTTTCGGTGCCACAACATATGCACAATAACCCTGATCCGGATTGTTCGCAAAATAATTCTGATGGTAATCTTCTGCCGGAAAGAAAGTTACCGCTTTGGTGATCTCCGTTACAATGGGTTTCGCGTAGGCGCCTGATTTGTCGAGTTCTGCCTTCGCTTTTTCTGCCAGATCCTTCTGAGCGGCATTGTGATAAAAAATTACGGAACGATACTGCGTTCCTATATCGTTTCCCTGTTTGTTAAGCGAAGTTGGATCGTGACTGCGGAAAAAAGCTTCCAAAAGTGTGGCATAACTAATCACTTTTGGATCGTATGTCACTTCCACACATTCTGCATGGCCGGTTTGGCCGGTACAAACCGCTTCATAAGTAGGATGCATATCATGGCCGCCCGAATATCCCGAAATCACTTTTTTAACACCATCGAGTGATTCCAGTACAGCCTCGGTACACCAGAAACAACCAGTGCCAAATGTCGCAATTTCGGTACCTGCGGTATCAACCTTATTCTCATCAATTGCGGACGTTTCTTTATTCATTTTTCTCTTCTGCTTTTTGTCCGGCTGCGCACAGGATATTACAACCATGCAACACAAAAATATTGATGTGAAGAATGGAATGGTTGTTTTCATCATGATAACTATGGTTTATTTGGTAGAAAGTTAACGATTATTATTCCAAGAAAGTTTATTCCCGGATTTACACTGATATTTACGAAATTTGTTCACAAAACGATTAAAAACGCGCTCGAAAACACCATCGTTACGGACTAACTCACCACCATGACTTACCTTCATTTTAAGGCACTCCATATCATTTTCGTTGTCAGCTGGTTCGCCGGTCTTTTCTATATGCCAAGGTTGTTTGTCTATCATACGGAGGCAAATGACAAACCCAATCCTGAGCGTGATATTCTTTTTGCACAGTTTGTAAAGATGGAAAAACTGCTGTGGAATGCAATTATGACACCTGCCTGTTGGCTGGCTTTGCTTGCCGGGAGCGCTATGCTTTATATCAATCCGGCCTGGCTGGATCAGGATTGGATGCGCCTGAAACTTCTTTTTGTAGTGGGTTTACTGGCTTATCATTCTTTTACAAGGAAAATCCTACTTGAATTGAGAAGCGGCAAGTTCCGCTTTACGTCGTTTCAATTGCGCCTTTTCAACGAAATTGCAACTATATTCCTTTTCTCGATCGTTTTTCTGGTAGTATTAAAAAACACAGTCGACTGGCTTTGGGGGGTGTTGGGTCTTATCGTTTTCGCCATTTTGATGATGATGGCAGTGAAAGTCGTAAAACGGATCCGAGATAAAAAGGCAAAACAATAATCAGCCATTGATTTTCTGATCCCGACTGCTGCCAAAATTGAGGACGCTCCTTCTAAACCCGGATTCTGTCAGGTTTTTCAACAACAAATAAAGCGTTGCGGGATAAATGTGATGCAAAACGCGATCAATCGAAGCACCCAAGTGCCATTCCAGATCATGCGGTGTCGTTAGGTAAACCGCAAAATATCCACAGATTACGGTTAAAATAACCATCGTTGGAAAAGAACGGAATGAATACTTGCCGTTGATCACAATACATACGAGCAACACCACCGCAATCCAGTACCAACTAAATATGGTTTGCAGGAAATATTTGAAAATGAGCAAATAGCGCTCTGGCTGCATTAACAACATGAAAAGATCTTCCCCTCTTTCTCCGTGAATCAAGTCATTCGCAGGAGCAAAAAATAGTTTGAAAGTCACCAGAATGATGATTGGCAGGACCGACCCTGACAAATATTTTAAAATTGAAGATGGTTGGCGATAATGGAAACAGAAGAAGGAAAATGTAAAAGCGACGTAGAAGAGCAGGCCCTCATTTTTGATCCATGTCGTCGCAGCAGCAACATATCCAAGGAGATAAAATAAGCCGGAATCCGGAAATTCTTTCGCATTGTGGTAGATAATGAAGGAAATCAGAATAAAGAAACCAACCAGCGTATCGGCATACTGAGAGCCGGCAATTGACAAATATTTAGGATCGGCCAGGAATATCAAAAGTACTATAAATGCAGAAACAGGCCTCTTTTCTGTATGCAACGCCTTAAAAGTGGTTAGCGGAACCGCCAGAAAAATAACATACGCCAGTATAATCGGAGCGATAGGAGAGATATTTCCCGTGCTTTTCCAGAAAAAGGCAATCAGCGTGGGCAGCATGAGTGGATAATCCGGATGCGTGATGGCCATATTTTCGGTAAACATGTTCCTCCAATGGTTCGCATCAAATAGAAATTTGGCGTGTAGATTCCAGATCGCCCAGGCATCCCAATCACCCCAGCGGTAAACATATTTATTAAAATGCAGCGTCAGAAACAAAATCGCAACGCTTACGGCAAAAGCAGTTTTCGATTCAGGAATAAATTCGTTGACATCGATTTTGAGTGAAAAACCGAAGGCTGATAAATACGACAATACTCCGACAGAAAATATGATCAGTAACGTAAGGTTGAATCCGAGATTAAAAACCAAACCCAGCCAGTACGCATAGCTAATCATTGAAATGCAAAGCGCTAACGTGACAAATTTTGTCGGAAAATCGCCGGAGGGAGCCAGTTTTCCAACCAGACCAACCATTCCTGCAAATAAAAAAATGATTATAAAAATGGATATCAGTAGCAGCATTTTATTTTTTCCGGGCAATCAACGCAAATGTGAACGCGTCGTTGGCACCTTGCGTAATACATGTTTTCGAATCTATTTTTTGTAAAGGAAATTTGCGGTCCTGTAACAGCAACACCGTATCGCTTTCTTCATTTTTGAGAACGACCGGCGCCAGAATCAAGGCACTTTTGAAATACAATACGCCTTGTCTTCCTTTGTCCGCATTGGTTTTGAATCCGATCAGGCTTTGCGGCGTAATGAATTTTCCTAGCGGCAAAAGCATTTTTTCCAAATGGTCCAGCTCAGTTTCGGCAGATGGCTTTTGCAGCTTTTTATATTTTGAAATTCCTGAATAACATATGAATGCCAGTACGATGATTGTCAGGTATTTAAATTTCATGAATTCTAATATTAACTGTTTTCAGAAGCCTGATAAAGAGGAAACAACTTAACCTGATAACGGTGGAATTTCAATGAATATTTCCCTTAAAATTTAAAATGCCGTTCCTGTTAACAGGAACGGCATATAGTGCCGAAGATGGGACTCGAACCCACATGGGGCAACCCCCACACGCCTCTGAAACGTGCGTGTCTACCAATTTCACCACTTCGGCATTGAGATTGGGTTGGCAAAAATAGTAATTATTTTGAAAATGTGTCGTAAAGTTTTACAAAGCACATCCGGTTTATTCCAAATCTCTCTCAGACCTCAACTGATTCGTAAAGTGCGGGAATGTGAACATCCTGATAACCTGCCTTTTCCAGTTTTATTTTAAAGGAAACCTGGGTTTCATATTCACCATGGACAAGAAAAACTTTTTTAACCCGGCCCGGAGTCTGGCAGGATAAAAACTGTAACATTTCGTTATAGTCGCCATGGCCAGAAAACGAATCCATCGATTCTACCTGACACTTTACTTCGAATGTTTCACCAAAAATATTGACCTGCCGTTCACCACGCTTAAGTGCACCTGCCAGCGTATTTGCTGAGGCATAACCCACAAGGAGAATGGTTGACCGCGGATCACCGATATTATTTTTGATGTGATGTTTAATACGACCTGCTTCCGCCATACCAGAGGCTGAAATGATGATACAAGGCTCTTTCGAATCATTCAGTGCGATTGAATCCGTGACATCGGAGACGTAATGCAGATTCGGAAAAGCAAATGCGTCCCCATCTTTTTCAATGTATTCGAGAATTTCCGGATTGAAACATTCGTCATGTTCCTTCATAATCGTCGTTGCCCGGATGGCCAGCGGACTGTCGATATATACAGGAATACGCGGCAGTTTGCCTTCGCTCGAAAGCTGATCCAAGGCATAAATCAGCTCTTGGGTTCGGTCAATTGCAAATGCAGGAATGATCAGTTTTCCACGGTTTTTAACACAGGTTTCATCTACAACACGCAGTAAGTGAGCATGCATATCTGTTTCCTTTTCATGCAGGCGATCGCCGTATGTAGATTCGCTGATGATGATATCTGCCTGCGGGAAAACATCGGGTTTGCGCAGAATGTGGTCATCCGGCCGCCCGATATCGCCGGTAAATGTTACTTGTTTGAAAGTCCCTTTGTCGGGAATACTCAAATGAACCGCAGCGCTTCCCAGCAAGTGTGCCGCGTCGGTCAGCAGCACGGCAACTTCGTTATTTTCTCCTATATGGAAAGTCTGGCCATAATTGACTGGTTTGAACATTTCCAGCGCTTTTTCGGCATCTTCGATATTATAAAGTTCGTCTAACAAGGTACGTCCCTGTTTCTGGCGCCGGCGATTAATACGCTCCAGATCTTTAACCTGAATGTGAGCGCTATCCAGGAGCATAATTTTACAAAGGTCGGCTGTTGCCGAGGTACAGTAAATCGGCCCCGCAAAGCCCTGACGCGCCAGTCGTGGAATTAAACCGGAATGATCTATATGCGCATGTGATAAGATCAGATAATCTACTTCTGAGGGTTTGAAACCAAATGTATTGTTAAACTCATCTGTTTGAATTCCCTGAAAAAGACCGCAGTCGAGCAGGATTTTCGTGCCTTTTTCAGTTGTGATCAAATGTTTACTGCCAGTGACGGTACGTGCCGCACCAAAAAATTGTATATGCATTTCAGTCTGTTAATCTTTCCCGTAAGTAAGAAATTAAATTTGACAAAACATATACGGAATGAAATTATAGCAAGAGCGAAGTTTTCAATTTTAAGTATTAGTTCACGATCAGCTTGGAAAAACCTATTGCGTTGTTTTTAGTTTCGGTTTGAAGCAGATAGATGCCAGCAGGGAGAACAGGGAGTTTAATTGTTTTTATTTTTAATCCGTTTATTTTTTCTGAAAGTATCAGAACACCCGATGAGTTAATCAGGTTTATCCCCGACAGTTCGTTTTCTGACTTTATACTAAACTCTTGGGAAGCCGGGTTTGGATAAATTGACAAACTCTCAGAACCTTTTGACAATCCCCACACAATTTTACTGAAAGCGTAACTGCCATCATTGTCAATCATTTTCAGGCGATAATACACCGGTGCTCCCGTAGCAGTATTTTTATCCACGTAGGAATACGAACCGCCGCTATCGTTACCAGGAACTTCCTGGATTTTAGCAAAACCTTTGACCGGATCAGTTGATTTTTCTACTTCAAAATGGTTGAAATGAGATTCAAAAGATGTTTTCCATTCGAGATGAATATCGTTTTCCGAAGACGTGGCGCGGAAGTCCTTCAACGTGACGGGCAAAGTTCCTACATTGATTTGGAAGGTACATGTTCCATAGCACTGCATGATGTATTCCAAATTGAAATTAGTGGCTGCATTGTAAGTGATTGAATGAGAACCGTTACCTGCAATGGATGGATTGAAGATTGTACCGTTTGTAGTTACACCCGAACCGGAGTAGTACGTCTGAATAGCATTGGGACTGGAACCACCTGTAATTAAAAAAGGAGCAACGTTTGTATTTTGAACTGTGATGGTACCCGGGCAACTTACCGTGGGGGGAGGTGTATTATCAATAGTAAAAGGCAGCGTTTTTTGGACTGTGCAGTTATTGTTGTCGGTAACAGTTAATGTGTATTGATGTGTTCCGATCCCCGCTACGGCAGGATACAGTATGTTATTTGTAATTCCCGGGCCGGTGTAAGTCACGGTGGTATTGGCCGGCGGGGAGCATCCGGTAATTGACATAGGTGGTGTGTCAATACAGAACTTCACCTGTTCAAGAAGCAGGCAGGGGAACTCGATTGCAGGGGAAACAGTAATGTTAAAGGTGCACGTTTCGTTACCACCTGTTCCTGTATAAGTGTACAAAATCGCATGAACTCCAGAGCCAGCGACTGTTGCATCAAACATGCCATTTGAAACGCCCGCGCCGGAATATGTACCTCCGGTAGGAGCCGCCGTGGGCAGTGCGAAGGCAGGGGCGCCGTTACATACTATTTGATCCTCGGGGCAACTTACCTGTGCATAACTGACGGTATTAAAAATGACCAAACAAATCAAAAAAACTAGTTTTTTTGGGGAAAATAATGACATAATTTCAGAATTGTTGATGAGTTTTTTGGCGACAGCTTAGCTAAGCTACCAAATTTTGGTAGCTGTTTTTATAGGGATGTTAAATTTCGGTAAAAAAAATGATTTTTTGGTTACATAACCGCTTTCTAGCATAAATTTCTAATTATTTGCACGAAATCAGAACGTTACCGCTAATCCTCTTTTCACCTGTTTCTTCACATACGCGACCTGATGTACAAGTTGTTGTTGCGCGTTGCGAAGCACAATGGATGATCCGGTGTTAGCCAGTTTAACTTTTGAATTGTCCAATTGAACTGTTGCCGCCTGGCCTCCATTTAGTTGTAAAGTAAGGTTTTGCGTTTTTCCTTTAATGTCCAGCACCCATCCTGAAAGATCAATATTATCGGCTGAGGTATTAAGAATTGAGACATTTTCTCTCCCTACATCTTCCCCATCCGGGTCCACAAGCGCAGCGATTATTTTGATCGCATCTACCGGCTGAATCTGCTTTAGCGCCAGTGCTTTTTTTACCGCTTCTTCCGCATTGACCTTTCCGTAGCCGTAAAATTTGCTGTGACCCTCCGGTCCATACGCGCCGTTCGCTACATCAATTTTTTCACTGGTTTCTTTCAAAATGCTTTTTACCTGATCCCAGGTTAATTCAGGATTTGCAGACAAAATCAAGGCAACTGTACCCGCGGCACCCGGGCAAGAACTCGACGTTCCGCCAAAATCATCCGTGTAATCTCCCGCTAAATTGTATCCGGCATTACCACTTCTGTCTGTCGTGAAAATTCCATTTGTAATTGCATTGGGATGATTAAAGGGCACATGGCCAAAATCACTGCTCGGGAAAGCACACCAGACACTATCGCCAAAATCACTGTAAACGCTTCGTTTGTTGGTGTCGTTACAAGCTGCAACAGCAATTACCTTCGAAAAGCTTGCATAACCGTCAAATTTTACGTCCTCGTTTCCGTTTCCTGCTGCGAACAAAATGACACAGCCTTTCCCGCCACGCCCTCTGCTCACTGCGTCCTCGATGGCAAGTCGCGTGCTGTCGGGTAGGAGCACCGGGGTTGTGTGTAGCGGATCGGCGGGGTTGAACCAATCTCCGTCTTCCGGCCCCCAACTGCATGAAATTACATCTGCGCCATGATCTACCGCCCATTTGAAAGCATTGGCTTCTGCGATCGATCCCAGATTCGAGGCAAGCCGGATTGGCATCAATGTCGCTTTCGGGGCAACACCGGAGGCCGATACTCCTGAAGCAGCCGCCACGCCAGCACAGGCAGTGCCATGCATTTCGCGCTGATCCTTGTGACGCGGGTCGTTGGTGTTCATGGTGATGTCTCGTGAACTCACCACTTTTCCGGGAATGTTGAATTCCTTGTGATCGATATCGACGCCGTCGTCAATTACGGCAATCGTAATATTTTGTCCCTGAGAAAGCAGATGTGCCTTGTCTGCTCGTACATTGGCACTCACAGCTTGCCCATTCACAGTTGCCTGCTGCAAGTGCCACTGCGCTGCATTGATCGTTTTCAGGCTTTTTTTTCTGATCAGTTCCGGATGGCAAAGTTCTACCTCACTTTTTTTCAGCAGGCTTTCAGCAATTTCGAATATCAGAAGCCCCGTATTTTCGGGGGCGCTAACGAAATAGGAATTTGGTGCATATTCTAGTTTCTGTTTGATTATCAGATTGTTACCCGCAATGATTTGTTCGCAGGTATCGGCGGAAATATGATCAAAAAACTTAATAAATATATTTTCAGTGTATAAGACGGGCGCTTTGCTTTTTTCATCGATCAGCACCCTGCCTGCAAAACGAATTTCTTCTTCCTGTTTTAAAGCTGCGCGCGCACTGTCGCGCTGAGACGTCAGAGATTGGGTTGGCTCCACTTTCGCTTTAAGTACTGTGATATCGGCTTCCGGAAATTCCAGCTCCACATTAAATTCCGACAAAGTTTCTTTCCCGGCTTCGGTGAAAACCGCATTTTCCAAAGACCTCGCGTTTCTGGTTCGAACAACAACACGATCGTTGCTCTCCAACAAAGTATTTTTCTGCCCGTTTTTTCCGCCAAAAGTGTAAGAGTACATCGCTTTTTTGATTAAGGGTGAAGACTTGGTCGTGATTTTAAATTATTGCAGCATACTTTTTATAAGCCTTTTCCAGCTTTTCGTCGTATTTATTTTCTTTGTAACCCGCGCCGTTGTAACGTTTGGCAAATTCTGCCCATTGTTTATTTTTCAAATATTTGGTGAGATTGTTGACTGTTAGAAATTTTGAAAACATTTTGAGCTGTTGCCCTTCGTTTTCTTTCATTTCGCCTACAAACTGTAAAATTTCGTCATAGCCCAGCGATTTGTAGTGATAGCCCATGATCTGAAACAAACCCCAGGACGCCGAAGCGTAAGCCGCTTCCGCCACTTTTTCGTTATCAAGAATTTTGATCGCCTGATCCAGGCGAGCATATTCACCCTTTCCACCTACATAGAATTTCTTTGTCCAGCTTTTGTAAAGAATATTTTCGTTTCCCTTGACAAGTCGGGCGGGGTCGATTTTTCGTTCTTCAAGTTGCTGCCAGAATATGTGTCCTTCAAAAAGGATTTTAACTCGTCCGTCTATCAGATAACCCCGTCCACTACTTTCAACTTCATTGACAGCCTTTACAACCGCAATTTCAACACCAAGTTCCTTCGCAACCCGTATAATGTCATCTTCCCTAAGGAACCAGGAATCCATTTGAGACAGGTTTACCGGCGAGTTATTGATCAGTTTTGTCCATGTTTTGGTGTAAACTATTCCGTCGCTGACAAGTCCGTTCGTTTTCTGAAAGTCTCTGACGACCATGTCTGTTGCGGCATCAAACTTCCCGTTTACGAGAATTCCATACCCAAATTCATTTAGCAGCTCTTGCAGCATAGCTACTGCGTCGCCTTTGGATTTAAGTTGTAGCTTGATCATCAACCTGAAAATTTAGATACAGTTTTAATGGTTTCAAACAGGATAAATTTGCTCAAATCATGAACGGATCGTGCATAAATCTTTTGCCAAAACTACACGGTTGCAGCGGAATTTTTGCAGGGTAGAAGTACCTTTTGTGACGGGTAAAATTACCCGATTATTTGACTATGAGTACTTTACTCAGAAGAGAGGAATTGCTTTAAAAAAGGTTAAAAAGTATTATTCGGACAATACATATAAAGCATCAAGATTTCGTCCGATGCCATCGTAGTCCAACCCGTAACCTACTACAAACCGATTTTCGATTTCGAAACCAATGTATCTCATTTCGACGGGTTTCAGAAGGGCCTCAGGTTTGTGAAGTAAAGTGGCGATGTTTATCGAGGCAGGTCCCCGTTCGGCAATCTGTTCTACCAATTGTGTCATTGTAAGGCCGGTATCAACGATGTCTTCAATAATAATGATGTCTCGACCGGCAATTTTTTCTTCCAGTCCAATAATTTGCCTCACTGTCCCGGTGGATTCAGTCTGAGAATAGGAAGAAAGGCGAATAAATGTAATTTCGCAGGATAATGGGATGCTTTTCAGGAGATCGGTCGCAAAGATAAATGCGCCGTTCAGGACAACGATAAACAATGGGCAGCGCCCCTCATAATCCGTACCGATTTGCGAAGCAAGCTCCGAAATGCGGTTTTCAATTGTAGTACGGGAAATGAATGGAGTAAAAGTTTTGTCCAGGATCGTTACCATAAAGTCATTTTTGTGAGGCCTCAATATTAACTCTTTTTTCAAAAACACCCTTAATTACAAACGTAAAATATAAATCCGGCGTTTACATTGGTACAGTTTTGCCCCTACTATGAAAAAGTTACTGAATACATTTATTGCTCACCTCTTCATCATTCTGGTTACACTTACTTCCGCTGTTGCTCAGTTGTATTCATCCGCGGAGTTAGATAAAAACTATGACATGGTGTTGAAAAATCCAGGCGTTCAGATTGAAGCTTCGGAGGCAATTAACATGCTCTATAATTACAAGTTCGAGGAGGCTGATAAAGAGTTCCGCTGGCTAAAATACCGGTATCCGAAACATCCTATGCCACACTTTCTGATGGGGCTGGCAGAATGGTGGAAAATTGTGCCGAATACAGATAACAAAGCTTACGACGACGCTTTTTTGATGCAGATGGATTCAACAATTGATCTTGCGGAGAAAATGTATGACACTGAAAAAAATAAAATTGAACCGGCATTTTTTCTGGCAGCCGCGTATGCTTTCAAAGGTAGGCTCTATTCCGAAAGGGAGAGCTGGACCAAAGCCGCATTTGCAGGGAAAAAGTCATTAAAGTATTTTGAAGTCTGCAAGGGAAATGGTGACCTGACCCCCGAATTACTTTTTGGCGATGGCTTGTATAACTATTATGCGGAATGGGTTCCAAAGGAATACCCGTTATTAAAACCAATTTTAGCGCTTTTTCCGAAAGGCAATAAGAAACTGGGAGAACAGCAATTAGAGAAAGTAGGCAACAACGCGTTTTACACGCGTGTAGAAGCGAGGTATTTTTTACTTCAGATTTACAGCATGGAAAACGAATATCACAAGGCTTATGAAATGGCAAAATACATGTGGCAGACTTATCCGAACAATCCCTACTTCGAAAGATATTTTTGCCGGACTGCTTTTGTTACCGGAAAATCGGATGAGGCGTCGACGGCGGCCCGGAATATTTTGACAAAAATTGACCAGCACATGCCCGGCTATGAAGGTGTGAGCGGGAGAAATGCAGCGTATATACTTGCCTATTACAACATGCAGTACATCAAGGATTACGATCTGGCAACGCAATATTATCAAAAAGCCATTGATTTCTCGGTCAAAACCAATTCGACCAGCGCGGGATATTATGTTTCTTCTCTACTAGGGCTCGGGAAAATTGCCGAGATGAAAAAGAACTATGACGAGGCCCTGAAATATTACAAGCTCGCCGACGACAAGGCCGACAGAAAATCCAGCCAGAATAAGGAGGCCAAAAATGCAATTGAAAACCTTAAGAAATTAAAACGCGAGCAGCGAAGAAAACGATAAGTTCTTAGTTCGCAGTTTCCAATGTAATTCCCGCACTGTAAAACTGTGAACTAAGAACTGTGGAACTAAAAACTTAAATGTCTAGACTTTTAAGCTGCGCATAATGCTTGAAAAACAATGGGATCGTTTCAATTCCTTTGTAGTAATTGAAAAGGCCGTAACTCTCATTAGGCGAATGTAGCGCGTCAATATCAAGTCCAAAGCCCATCAAAATACTTTTTCGTCCCAGTTCCTGTTCGAACAGCGCCACAATCGGGATGCTGCCACCACCTCTTGTAGGGATGGGTTTTTTGCCAAATGATTCCTCCATGGCTTTGGAGGCTGCTTCATATTCAATTGAATCAGTTGGCGTTACGTAAGGTAGGCCACCATGATGCGGAGATACTTTCACTGTCACTGATGCGGGAGCGATTGACTCAAAGTGTTTTGTGAACAAATCGAGGATTTCAGAATCGGTTTGATTTGGAACCAGACGCATGGAGATTTTTGCATTGGCTTTTGAAGGTAATACCGTTTTGGCGCCTTCACCTATGTATCCGCCCCACATTCCGTTTACATCCAGCGTAGGCCGCACTGATGTTCTCTCAATTGTTGAATACCCTTTTTCACCGGCCACATCACCAATTGCCAGATCGGCCTTGTATTCCTCAATATCGAATGGAGCAGCATTCAGTGCGTCACGCTCTTTCTTTGATAATTCCTGCACCTGATCATAAAACCCGGGAATGGTAATGTGTCCGTTTTCGTCTTTCAGCGAAGCGATCATCTCGCACAACACATTGATTGGATTGGCAACGCCGCCACCGTACACCCCGGAATGAAGGTCACGATTAGCACCTATAACTTCCACTTCTACATACGTCAGGCCGCGAAGTCCTGTTTCGATAGACGGCACATCATTGGCAATCATGCTGGTATCAGAAATCAGAATCGTATCGCATTTCAACATTTCGCGGTGTTCCTTCACGAAATTTTCCAGATGATTTGAGCCGATTTCTTCTTCACCTTCAATCATGATTTTGATATTGCAGGTCAGCGAATCCGTTGCAAGCATCGTCTCCAGTGCTTTTACATGCATGTAAAACTGTCCTTTGTCATCACAAGCACCACGCGCAAAAATGCGGTCGTTTTTTATTACTGGTTCAAACGGAGGTGAATTCCAGAGTTCGTACGGATCCGCAGGCTGCACGTCGTAGTGGCCGTAAACCAATACGGTTGGTAATGAAGCATCAACGATTTTTTCTCCGTAAACAACAGGATGCCCCGGAGTCTGGTATATTTCCACGCGATCTGCTCCCGCCTCAGCAATCCTGTCACGTACGTATTCAGCTGCCCGGATCATATCTCCCTTAAATTTGGAGTCGGCACTAACAGAAGGAATTCTGAGCAGATCCAAAAGTTCATTTAAAAATCTATCCCGGTTTTTTTCGATGTAGTCATTCATTATTTTCTTGCTTGTTAATTAATGATCTATTCCTAATTGATCAGGGTCAAATATAAAAAATAACCCCTAAGGTTTTGGCCTTAGGGGTTGGTATTTCTTGTATCTCAATTTCAGGAATGCAACTTTGATTTAGATTTTCCGAAAATGTTCACACGGCTTTCATTTCCGTTTAACAATCTGATGATGTTTTTCTGATGCGTAACAACAACAAGCAGAAACATGACAAAGCCAAAAACAATCAGCAATGGTTCAGGCTGCCCGAAAACACCTAGCCAGGACAATACAGGAAATGCCAGCGTCGCCAGAATTGAGCTTAATGAAACATATTGAGAAGCAACCAGTGTAAGAATAAATATGGTGATACAAACAGAAGCAAGTTCAGGATGAATTGCCAGTACCATTCCAAGTAACGTAGCGATTCCTTTTCCACCTTTAAATGAAACAAAAACGGGAAAGATATGCCCGATGATGGCGATGATACCAAAGAGAATTTTGTAGGTTAACAGCTCAGTTTCGCCAATTGTACCCATGTAGAAAAGCAATGAAGCAAGACACGTCGCTGTCCATCCTTTCATTACATCTATTAACATTACGATGGTTCCGGCGCGTTTGCCGAGTATCCTGAATGTATTGGTTGCACCCGCGTTTCCGCTTCCGTGTTTCCTAACATCAATCCCGAAATAACCAATTCCGTACCAAACTGAACTCGGGATTGACCCCAACAAATAAGCAGCTAAAATCGTAATTATTAAAAAGGCAATACTCATTTTGTACTATATTGTGATTATTTTGAATTTCAAAAAGTATGTTTCAAAAATACGATAGTTCGAGGATTTTGCAAGCTTTATTTAAGAGCAAAGTTAAGGAAATGTTATCAGATAGTCAAATAAGTACTACAATTGATTGAAAATCAGAAGCCTTCCGCCTGTTCTTCTTTTTTCTTTTTCTCCTGTGCAGGTGTTACTTTTTTCTTTTCCGTTTTCTTGGCAAGTTTCGCCTTTTTGATCGCGGGCTGATAAAATTCGTCGAATCTGTTCACAAACATATCCTTCTCTTCGGGTCCAATCGCGATCAGCGACATATCCTTGGATTTTACATTTTTGGCCTTTGCTGTGATCTGGTCATTGAACTCAATCTGAGAAGAGACCACACCAAGTTCTTTTTGTTTGTAGTCGAAGAAATACCACACGTCCGGTGAAGCCTGCAAGTACAAACTGAATTCATCGCCCTCTATGGAACGGCGAATTTCCAGAACCCCTTCCATTTGCGCGTTGATATTGTTTTTACCAAAATTGGAAACCCCGATCGGGCCTTGCGAAAAATAGGCTGCATGCACGGGCGACCAGTTTAAATTCACACTAGACAAAACCATGGGTACGTCCAGCGCCGGTGAGGCATCAAAAAGTGGCTTGTAGCCGGCAGCTGTAAGCTTAACATATGCATCAGTTGCCTTCGCGCCGATCAGTGCGGCAAGTTTTCTATTGAGTTCATCCGGGTCGTCATCCGCTGCTGTACTATTCTGTTCTTCCAGATTGGTTTCTACAATTTTAGCAGCCAATGGTTGCATAATGGGCTCCAAAGCCGGCATTTTAAGCAACATCATGGTATTGAATCCAAAACGCGAACTATCAACCTGGGCTTCCACAATTCCGGTAGACTGCAGCCAATCAGAACCGATCAGTTTGAGTGGCCCGGAGAAAGATGCCAATCCTGTTTTGTCGTCAAATTTCAAAGTATTTGACTCGTCAATAAGTCCGTCAGGACCCGGAGGAGGCGTTACTTTAAACGATTTACTTTCCTCATCATAATTCATAGCGCCCTGGGCGAGGTAAATATCCTCGTCGCCATCAGACTCTTTCGGAGACAAAAATGACATGTACATTCCCCGGCTCTCATTGTAATGCAAACCTACTGAAAGCGGAAGATCATGCTCATTTTTAAGATTTTTGTCTACTTTAATTGCCACTGTTTCCCCAGGAGAATCTTTGTAAACAATCCAGGAGCTCTGAAAATTCTTACGAAATTTCAAAACAGGCTTAACAAACCCGTCTAACTGAAGCGAAGGCTCATAGGCAATCAGGTTAATACCGCCTTTGAACTGAATTCGTGGCGATAGGAAAAGATTTTCGGTTTCTTTAATATCTGCTCTTGCCGTCGTGTAATACTTGATGGGCGTATCGTTTTTTTTATCTCTTGCTTTTCGGGTTTCGGTCGCAACTTCTTTAAGCTCGAAATTCTGCATTTTAATATTAAAAGTGTCTTTGCGCGCCGTAATGTACTGGTAGGTTGCGGAGCCTGCAAACCGGTTCCGGGAGTCAATCGTGATATCTGCGTCACGCATCCGGTGGGAAGTCTTCAAAGTATCTATTTCAATTCTGGCTTTTTTCAGCGGACTCATTTGTCCGTTGCTGCCTATGTACACCATCCCTTTATCAGGAATAATTTTTACATCGACCGTCCGTATAAAGGGAACGCCGCGTACGCTCACTGTCAATTTTTCAACATCATAAAGTGCATCGGTTCCATCAAATGTGAGGCCTTCCTGCGCAGGCAAAGTTGCAGTATAGGTGGAAGTTTCCCCGTAGCCCTTCATGAGAATGGTTTTCTTGGTCATATCCCATTTTGCGGAGGCAATGGCTGTTTTGTAAGAAACCGATGGGATTTCCATGCCGGTGGAATCTGATTCGAAGCCTGTGGAATCTGCAAGGAAGCTGGCAATACCGGTTTTAAAATTGAAATCAATGTTTACGTTTTTCCCAATCAGGATATTTTTGGCGGGTTTCAGTTGTCCGTTGTTAATTGCAAATGCAGATTTATTTGCCAAAAATCCGTCTTTATTAAATTTGATATCCTGAGATGTGAGTTCGGAATCCGGCCGTTTCAGTTTGCCATGCCCGTATAGTCCCGATGAACGAAGCAGTAAGCCGCCTTCGAGACTGGTTGTTGCTTTGTAAAACGAGAAAGATTTTCCCTGCGTATTGATGAACATGCTGTCCGAATTGGGGTACCAGCGAAGTGCATAATCTTTCAGATCCACGGCCGGAAAATATCCTTTACCGATCGTAGCTTCTTTAATGCTCGCAATATCACCTGACGCCATCAGCGAATCTGAGGTAAGCAGCACGTTTTTTGCCGTCATGGAAGCAGAAAGATATTTCAGAATTGCTTTTGAACGCAAACCTCCGTTATCCATTACAAGCGTGTCGGTAAACTTTGCGAGCGCCTTTCCGCCATAAATTTTAAGATCGGTTACCGGCGGTTTGTATTCAAAACCCAGTGAGTTATCAGGCATACTTTTCAGTATCGTCTGAATAGGAGGGATTATCCCGTTTGAATTGAATGTGCCGTCAAAAATCACATCACGGTTGTCCAGGCCATCCATGTCAATTTTTGGGATTTTGAAAAACACCTCCCGCGGATACAATACCGTTCCCCTTTCAGGCTGATCAAAATAGACAATCATCCCATCCGGAACCACCAGACGCGGGGATTTTTTGCCCTTTTGTAGCCCCGATTTATTTTGAGGATCACTTAAATAGAAAGTTCCTCCTTTGTCATATTTGACGTGCCCGCCAACCTGTCCGGTTTGCCCTTTCACAAATTTTTCTTTTGGCGTAAAAGTGATGGAATCGTTCGGGCTGACATTGACGAAAAATTGTTTGTAATCAAATTCGAGATTCACTCCACGAAACTGGTAATTGGAAGCGACCAACTGGCCATTCATGGTAAAATTCCGGTTTTTACCAATCACGATTTTCTTGTCGGATGGGACACCAAAAATTTTGAGCGAGTCGCTCACTACGAATCTGGAAACGCCCATGACGGTAAGCATGGTGTCGGGCAAATAAATTGTGGCGTTTGCCAATTCATCGCTTGCAGTGAACTGAGAGGCGATCTGGAAGTTGTCGTAGTCGGTCTTATCCATACTGGCCAGCACATACAGCACACCTTTTTTACTGACAGCGAACTCATCCGATCCTTTGTCGTAAATGAAATAACCATCCAAGGTCAGACGTTCCAGAGCCCGGCGTAGAATTTTTGGATTCTGTTTGAATTTTGCGGCGAGATCTTCTGCCAGAAATGTTTGTTTTTTCTCGGTCTGCGTATAGCTGGCCGCCATCAGCAACGGCTGAAATCCATATTCTTTGGCTATGCCCCTGAATTTTTCTTTTTTAAAATAGTCAAAAGATTCCAGTGTAACCGGCACAACCTGTTTCCCGTCTATCCGCAGAAATTCTACCTTTTCATTTGGGAATTTCCAATGCATGGCCTGCGACCAGATATTCATTTTGTGGTAAGAATCCTGATATGGAAGCGGCGCATAGTCTGTTTTTTCCGCGCGGCCTAACTTTACCTGTCCTTCATCGTCATTATAGCTGAACGTGACGCCGGGGTGAATCAGAGAATCTGATCCAATAGGCATTGAAAAGTGAGCCAATGGTGCGGAGATAACCGAATCTTTTAAGGCAAATTTTTTGCTCACGACCTTAAAAGCGGGCTTGTCCTTGTAGCTGACCATCAGCGTAGAAGGGAGGTCGCTCAAAGAAGTACTGTACATGGTGGTGCCGATTAGAGTAAAACCACCTTTGTAAGCCATATTTTTGCGCGTGTCTTTCAACCTGGCATCAATTCCGTTGGAGACGAAACGGGGATATGCAAGTGCTTGGCCTCTCACCTTTTTTACGCCACGATATTCCAATGTCCCCTTTATCGGGTTTGCAAGGTGATTGTTGTCGTGTAATGTCACATTCTCCGCAAGCAGACGCGGTTGCGAAATGTTGAATGAATAACCATCAAGGTCTGTATAAATGGAGGAATCGCCGGTCATTTGCCAGGTGAATTTTCCTCCTTTGCCCACAAAAATTCCATCCCTGAGAGAAACATTCCCACTTGCCGGGCCGAATACAACTGAATCACCAGCTGTCACCATTCCAAAAGTTGCGTTTTGCAGGTCCAAAAGTGCGCCTGAGAGAACAGGAATGGGACTGGATTTTGGTGCGATTACAAAATTGGAATCAACGGGTGTATCCCAGTTATCGTTAGCTGCCACGGTTGCTGCCGCAACCACATCAGCACTTGTCGTGTCGAATTTGAATCGGTAAGTTCCGCTTAGCAGGTAAAGTGAATTGTAATTTGATGCATACAGTTTGTTTGTTTCGGTTACAGTTTTTACTGTTTCAAGCACTTTCTGGAACGCTTTTGCATCATATTTTTCGCCCGCTTTTAATGCAAGGTTCAGAAAGCCATCGAGATCGCTCACCTGATTTTTTGCCAGCATCAGCGTGTTCTTCATCAACAGAAATAAGATTGGGCCGGCCTTTTGCCCTTTTGCGATCTGCGTTTTTACAACACTTATAAATTTTGCCTGCTGCGCTGCTCCAACCGCACTCATCCAGCTGCTGTCAAGCTGGGCAGCGGCTTTTATATACAATGGATTACGGCTGCCGTCCATCATTTTCCGTACCTGAACCATAAATTGTCCCGGGTCATCGGAGATTTTGGGTGCCTGTGCAAATGCGGTTCCCGAAAAAATAAGGATCGTAAATAGAAGACAGATTTGAGCTATTTTCATGAATTTTAGCGAGTGATATTCTGCAATTTTTCCCGGCTTTTAAGGAAAGGCGGTTGGCAGTTAATTTTTCTCAAATACAACGGTTGCCCACTGGTTTCTCGTATTTGATCTCAATTTTTTAAGTCCGTTTTCTTCTGCACAGCGTTCAATATCAGCCTGATCGGTTTCATAGAAGCCACTCGTGACCAGCCAGCCTCCGTTTTTCAGGTGCGCGACATACCTGGGAATTTCTGCCAGCAATATATTCCTGTTGATGTTGGCCAGTATTCCTTCAAATTGCCTGTCGGAGGGGACTTCATTAATTGTTCCCAAAAATACCTCAGATGAATCCGGCAAATTATTCATGGCAAAATTTTCGCGGGTATTTTCAACTGCCCATTCATCAATATCAAAACCAAGCAGAGCCGATGCACCCAGTTTTGACGCCAGAATGGCAAGGATACCTGTTCCGCAACCAACATCCATCACAGAAATTCCTTCATGTGGCAGATTCAATTGCTCGTTCATGACCAGCCAGGTTGTTTCATGATGGCCCGTTCCAAATGACATTTTGGGCTGAATCAGCAAGTCATATCTGAAATTTGGATTTGGTTCGTGGAAAGTCGCTCTAACACGGATTACGTCACCAACCTCAATTGGCTCATAACTTTTTTCCCATTCTTCGTTCCAGTTTTTCCTTTCCAGCGATTTCCAGGAAAATGTAATTTCGGCCGGCTCTTTATATTTTTCTATCAGCTCATGCAGCGTATTTTCATCAAAATCTTCTTCCTGAATATAGGCTTGCAAGCCTTCATCGGTTTCAACAAATGATTCAAATCCTACCTCTGCAAGTTCGGCAGTCAATATCTCTGTGAAGTCAGGATTTAGTTGGAGTTCCAGTTCTACGTAATTCATGCGTAATTTTAAAAATGACAATTGTAAGTGAAGGTGTTGAAAATTTTCAGCAATGCAAAGGGAACCGATAGAATGTTGCCCGCCATTGGGCACCGAAACAAAAAGCCTGCAACGACCAAATGGCAATTGCAGGCTTCATCCGCTGACCCCGATTTGCAATCGGGGTCGTATGGTTTCGCGTTTGTAACGCGCTTTTAGATCGTATGGTTCGCGTTTGTAACGCGCTTTGGATCGCATGGTTTCGCGTTTGTAACGCGCTTCTGTGATTCGAGTTTTTCTCACGTATCGTCACATTTTTGACGATACACCAAACCATCGCGATCACACTAAAAACCTACGGCTTTTTACGTTTGGTAGCCAAATCGTGCGCAGTATCATAATATGACCTCAAATTCATCCAGTCAAAAACATCAGAGATATTTTCAACCCGATTTCGTTGCATAATCCGGTCACGGCGCTGCATTTTCACGAATTTGAATAAAATATCTGCCATTTCATCCGCTGCCTGGCTATATGTTTGAGACTTTCTGTTGATTACATAGATACCCCGGTTTTCATAATCCCGCATGATCTGCATGATGTAATCTCCAAAACCAGACAAATCACTGGTAACCGTCGGAACGCCACGAACAACGCACTCCAGAGGAGTATAACCCCACGGTTCATAATAACTTGGGAAAACACCCAGGTGACATCCCCGCACAAATTGCCCGTAGTCCAGACCAAAAAGCGGGTTAGTTGACGCAATGAAATCCGGGTGATAAACGATCTTTACCCGATCGCGCTCGTTATTAATTAAGTTTGCCTTCTTGCAAAAATCGGTGATGCCATCTTCCTCTTTCAGGTCGTGTGTCACAAATGCAGGAAGTTTGTCCGTTTTCCAGGTCTGAATTGTCCGCCTCAAGCGCAAACGCCAGTATTCATCAACAAAATTGTTCAGGTCCGGCATTTTGTGATCCACACCGGATGCGGTGGCAAGGAATAGCTTTTCACCCACTTCCTTTTCGATAGCCGTACAGGTTTCCTGCAACTCGTTTAGTACTGCCCTGGATTGAAGTACATCGGCATTGATGGAATGATATGGCTGCTTTGTTACGATAAACATTACAACCGTTGTATCCATATTGGCCTGCACCATTTTCCAGTTGAGCCTTGCCAGCGCTTCCAGGGTCAGGTCATAGCCTTTGTTGCTGAATTCGTAACGCCCCGACGTAAAAAAGTAGAGTGTTTTATCGAGATCAAAGGAATAGCTTGGGAAAAAGTGCCCGAGAACAAAGTCGTGAATACGTTCCTTATATTTAAGGTGCAGGTTTTGAAATTCATGGCTTGCCTGAAAACGAACCACATTCAACCCGTTAGGTGTCACCAGATCTGGCATCCTTCCGAGAAAAACTTCACATTCCTTGGCTGTCACATCACTTACCGTGGTAAGAACGTGAGCGCTCAGTGCGGCCTGGCGTTCAATGGTGGCCTGAGCAACGATGTTGAAATTTTTGGCTTCCTGTTCCCAGTCGAAAAATGGCAATTTGCTGTAAAAGCCCGTTACATTCTGTGCCAGATATCTTCCCAGCATCGTAGCGTGGGTCGTAAATGTAGTCGCGATCTTGACGTTCTCTCTTTTCAGTTCAGGAAGACCGCTACTTGCCATCCATTCATGGAACTGCGCAGAAATTTCCTCCCTTTTCGCATTGTCTTCCGCATACTCTTTCAGGAAAATCCGCACCATTTCACCGAAACAAAGCGTTTGGTTCACAAGTGGTTCGACGTTGATCGTCGGAATCCTGTTTCTTTCCCAAAGATTGTATTTGATAATATCCAGGTCTTTGGCGATACTTTCGAGATCGAATAACACGAGACGTGGTTTTCCCGTAACCAGCCAGTAGCCATAATGCACCACGTAGCCCAGTTCACGCATTCTTTTTACCGTGCGCCCGGCAGAAGAATCGTCCAGATCGGTAATTATCTCGAATTCTGCGGAAGCTTTTTGTGCAAAGTATGGACCTAGTAAAAAGTAGTTATCGTCCCACTTTTCCACCATAGCAGGTACTTTGGTACGTATAACAGTGTAAATTCCTCCGACTTGGTTACAGACCTCCCATGCGACTTCAAACAGGACGTTTTTTTTAGTTGTTTTGACGAATGGTTCCAATATAGGATATAGTTTTAAGCGTTTTGAGGATATTGTAAAGGGTAATTTTTAAGGTTTGTCACAAAAAATCCTTGTAATTACACAATAAATATCCAGAAAAATAATTCACAATTACAATAGTATTAACATGTTTATTTGTTTCAGGACAATTTAAGCAACTTCTCGGCTAACTTTGTGGTAAAATACGTTACTTTGATTGGATTAATATTTTGCAAAGTTGATTTAGTGAAAAAAATTAAAAACATTACGTTTTCGCTGTTGCTTACCCTGTTTTGTCTGCAAGGATGTAATGCGCAAAATATCGAGAGTGAAAATATAATGCCACCGAAACGGGAATTCAGGGCGGTTTGGATTGCTACTGTGGATAATATCGACTGGCCGAGCAGCAAACGGATGGAGCCTGATAAGCAGCGTGAGGAATTCTCTGCACTGTTGGATTTTCACAAAAAGGTAGGTATGAACGCCGTTTTCGTACAGGTTCGTGCAGCGGGGGATGCTTTTTATGCCAAAAGTGCTGAGCCGTGGTCAGAATGGCTTACCGGCAAACAGGGGCAGGTTCCGAGCCCTTTGTGGGATCCTCTGGATTTTATGATCGGGGAATCACACAAGCGTGGTCTGGAATTTCATGCGTGGCTTAACATGAACCGTCTCGTTCATAAATCTTCGACAAGTGTTTCGTCCCAAAATATCAGTCGTACGCACCCAGAGTGGATTTTGAGCTACGATGGATACAAACTATTCGATTTTGGAATTCCGGAAGTCAGGCAATTTATCACAGATATGACTGTTAACGTTGCCAAAAATTATGACGTCGACGGAATTCATTTTGATGATTATTTTTATCCTTATGCGGTCGCCGGAGAGGTGATACAGGACGACGCAACCTACCGAAAATACGGACAGAGTTTTGCCAGCAAAGCTGATTGGAGAAGAAACAACATTGATTTACTTGTGAAACAGATTCACGATGCGCTCACCATTGTGAACCCGCGACTGAAATTTGGCATAAGCCCTTTTGGAGTCTGGCGAAACAAAGGCACGGACCCGGAAGGTTCTAAAACATACGGTGCGCTTGCTTCCTATGACGACCTTTTTGCCGATAGCAGGAAATGGATCCACGAAGGATGGATTGATTACATCGCCCCACAGGTTTATTTTTCTTCGGGCTTTAACAAAGTGCCATATAAAAACATGGTCGACTGGTGGGCTGAAAACAGCTTTGGCCGACATTTTTATGTGGGAGTTGGCGCTTATCGCGTCGGTTATAAGGATAAAGACACGCATTGGGCCAATCCCAAGGAAATTCCAAATCAGATACGCTATTTACGTGAAGATGAGGCCGATGGTGCGATTTTTTTTAGTTCGCGTTCACTTCGGAACAATAGCCTCGGTTTTGTTGACTCTTTGAGAAAAGATTTGTACAGATACCCTGCTTTGGTGCCTACGATGCCCTGGAAAGATAAAATCGCGCCTCTATCACCGAAAAGTCTGAAGGCGACACTCCTTACGAATGGCCTGGAATTATTTTGGGAGAAACCAGATCCTGCTCAGGACGGTGACCGGGCTACTTACTATGTCATTTACCGGTTTTCTCCTGATGAAAAGCCGACCGCGCATGATCCGCGTAAAATAATCGGGATGTGTTTTGAAGGGGAGAAATTTCTCGATACGTCTGTTACTTCAGGGCAGCGCTATGTTTATTATGTGACGGCAGTAGACAGGCTGCATAACGAAGGCCGTCCGATCGGTCCCATGAAGGTAGAGGTTTTGGACCAGCGCCTGCAAAGATTTTAAAATTGTGAACAACAGAAAACCATTAAAAACGGGGGAGCTTTAAAGTATATTTGAAACACTTCGCCGATTTGAAAATTGGAATATCAGAATGAGCAATACCATTCAATACGACTATAAGCCGGAATATCTGGCCGTTTCTGTTCCGACAAAATACAACGCTGAAAGTCTTCGTACCGAAGAGATGGTCCTTAACATGGGTCCACAACACCCTTCTACTCACGGAGTTTTGCGGCTTGAAGTGGTTACGGACGGGGAAGTGGTCGTTGACGTGGTACCACATGTCGGTTATTTGCACCGTTGTTTTGAAAAACATGCTGAGGCACTTCCCTTTAATCAGATCATCCCATATGTCGACCGGATGGATTACGTGGCAGCCATGAATTCTGAACATGCCTATGTCATGGGTGTGGAAAGAATGCTCGGAATTGAGCATGATGTGCCGAAAAGAATTGAGTACATACGGGTTTTGGTAGCAGAGTTGAACCGGCTTGCTTCACATTTTGTGGCGTTGGGAACTTACGCTATGGATATCGGCGCCTATACACCGTTTCTGTGGATGATGCGTGACAGGGAACAGATCCTCAGACTGCTGGAATGGACTTGCGGCGCTAGAATGCTTTACAATTACATCTGGATCGGCGGTTTGTTTTACGATCTGCCTGTTGGGTTTGAAGAGCGCTGCCTTGAATTTGTAACTTATCTGAAACCCAAACTGGACGAACTTCAGCAACTGGTGATCGACAATAAAATTTTTGTACAACGTACAGCCAGTGTAGGTGTTTTGCCGTTGCCGGTTGCGATCAATTACGGTTGTACGGGGCCAATGTTGAGAGCGTCCGGTCTGCGATATGATCTGCGCAGAGTCGATGGCTACTCCGTTTACCCGGAACTCGATTTTGAAATACCGATTGGTGAGGGAAAAATGGGTACGGTTGGTGACTGCTGGGACCGGACGTACGTCAGGGCGATTGAATGCAGGGAATCTGTCCGGATCATTGAGCAATGTCTTGTTCAGCTGACGGGAGATTACAAGCGTACCCGAGACTTTGACCCGCAGGCAGCAGTACCCAAAAAAATTCGTCCGAAAGCAATGGATTTTTACGTCAGGGCTGAAAATCCAAAAGGGGAACTGGGTTTTTTCTTCCGAACCGACGGGCGTTCCGACATGCCGGTGAGATGCAAAGCACGGGCATGTTCCTTTAATAATCTGTCTGTAATTGGCGAAATGTCAAAAGGGGCCTTACTGGCAGATCTGGTCGCCATAATCGGTTCAATAGATGTGGTGATGGGAGAAGTGGATCGCTAATATTGGGCAGAAGCAAAAAGTCTAATTCAATTCAAAAATATAAAAAAAGAGCTCCGTTAAGAGCCCTTTTTGTCTTTTGATAACAATCAAATTCTTTATGCTTCCTGAGCAACACCAACTAAATCGTGCTTAGCAAGAAATTCTGCGATCTGAACGGTATTTGTAGCAGCTCCTTTGCGAAGATTGTCTGCAACGATCCAAAGATTAAGCGTTTTGGGCTGGGACTCGTCGCGGCGGATACGGCCAACGAAAGTCTCATCTTTACCATGAGCCGTTAGAGGCATCGGATAAAGGAAGTTTTTTGGATCATCCTGAATAATCACACCTTCCGCTTCGCTCAGAATCTGACGTACTTCATCAAGATCAAATTCATTCTCAAACTCAATATTTACCGCCTCCGAGTGTCCTCCGATCGTAGGAATACGTACAGTGGTAGCAGTTACGGCTATACTGTCGTCACCCATAATTTTCTTGGTTTCGTTGGTCATCTTCATTTCTTCTTTCGTATAGCCGTTGTCCAAAAAGACATCGATATGCGGCAGCACGTTCAAGTCGATCTGATGCGGGTACACTTTGCCTTTGCTATGATCACCTGCACGTTCCGAAAAAAGCTGGTCAACAGCAGCCTTGCCCGTTCCGGTTACCGACTGATATGTTGAAACGACAACTCTTTTGATTTTATATTTTTGATGCAAAGGATTTAAAACCACCACCATCTGAATGGTCGAGCAGTTTGGATTTGCAATAATTTTATCTTCTCTCGTCAGTTCTTTTGCATTAATCTCGGGAACAACAAGTTTTTTGGTTGGGTCCATCCGCCAGGCCGACGAATTGTCAATTACCGTAATACCAGCTTCCGCAAATCTCGGAGCAAGTTCAAGCGACGTACCCCCGCCAGCTGAAAATATCGCAATTTCAGGTTTGGCAGCAATAGCGTCTTCAAATCCGATCACCTTGATCTGTTTACCCTTGAATGTAACTTCCTTGCCAACAGATCTTTCAGATGCAACGGCCAACAATTCCGTCACCGGGAAATTACGCTCTTCGAGCACTTTAAGGATTTCGCCGCCTACCAAACCGGTAGCGCCTACTACTGCGATTTTCATTCTTGCATTAATGGTTAAATTAATTAAAATAAACAATCACTCTTCACAAATCTGCCACAACGAAGGCAAACCGGAAAAGTGCCGCAAATTTACAAGGAAATTCTGGAATGAATCGTGTTTTTAATTGTACTTGAAGCATTTAGTTTGAGAAAAAATCAGAATACCTCACCTAAATTTACAAACAAGCCTCTGGATCCTTTAATGCCAAATCCGTAATCAATGGCAATGTTCGTTCTGGACGCTTTGTTTACTTTGATTCGCAATCCAAGGCCGGTTCCGGGAGCCACGCCGCTGAATTTTTTACTGGGCCAGTTGGAAAAACTCTGGGCGTTGGCAAAAACAACTCCGCCTAAAAGGCCGTTTCCGGTAATTTCAAATCGGTATTCTGACTCAAAATAGAGCATATCCAGGCTACGGTATCTTCCCTGAATATAACCCCGGCCCGTGTTATTCGATGGGTCCCAGCTTGTACTCGGCAGATCAAGATAAGGCGGCTTTCCGGAAACGGTGAGCCATGTATAATTCCAAAAAGCGAGTGTGTTCCGGCTTCCACGCGGGAAATTGAAGTACTTTCTTACGTCGAGCACAAGCGATTGCCAGTTTGTATTACTGCCCAGTGCGGAAAGGTTGGGCCGGTATTGTAAATTGGTATACAAACCCTCGATCGGATTAATGGAATTTTTGCGGTTGTCGTACAGCAGCGAGACCAATGGCCCTGAGGATACAGACGATCTGGAAAGGCCATAAGCAGTGACATCTGCATTGTCTCCACCTTGTTTGATGTGCCAGCGGTAATCCAGAAAATAACCCAAACCGACATAAAATGAGTTTCCGATACTTTTCAGGACAGACTGGTGCAGCCGAATGTGAGAATAATCGATATTATCTGCGGCTTCCAGCGAAGATTTGCCTCCCAGCCCGTACGTGTCCTGCGGATATTTGAAATAACGGTAGTCGATGACAATGTTGTAACCGTTGTTTTTTGTCCAGATATTGGCCAGTAACGGCACGGTGATCTGATTGTATTGCGTGTAGATAAAACTTGAACTGACGCTGGAGATGTTGGTGGTTGCAGGGTTACTCAAATAAAATGCAGCGTTCGCGCTCAAAAGCGCTGTCAGGCCGGTTGACAAGGTGTAACCAACTGCGGGCACGACAGAATACAGTATTTTTCGTGAACTATCCTGGTCTTTTTTATCCTTGTCAGCTTCTTTCTTTTTTCTTAAACGTGACAGTATATCAATGATGTCTTTCTGCCGGCGCAATGTGGAATCGCTTGTAACAGCTATTTCAGACAGTGCGTTTTTAGTCGTGTCAATTCCGGTCTCCGTTTGAAAAAAGGGTTTCGCGTTGATCCCAAAGGAGCAAAAGACAAGCAGTCCGAGACTAAAAAGAATTCGTGACAAGTAATTTTGATTTAGATTGACATTTCAAAGTCAAGGTTTCAGCATTGCTTTCGGTAATATTTTGTGTCGAGATAATTGATATACGCTCAAAAACGCAACTGTAGTGCATAAATTTTAACCGTCCACAAAATTAGCGTTAATAACGACCCGTACACGCCCGCAGACAAATTTTAAGGTATTTTTAAGGTGGATTGTGTCAATTACTGTGCCATAAAAAAGCCGCTGGTCTTTTGAGGACCAACGGCTTCGCCTTAATATTATAAATCTGCGATCTAAGCCAAAGCAGCCTGAAGGTTTTCGTTGATTGCTTCAAGGAATTCTTCAGTATACAGGTAATGCTCTCCGTGGTTCACTTTATTTCCATGAATACAAACAGCAAGATCTTTCGTCATTTTGCCACTTTCAACTGTTTCTATACACACTTTTTCAAGTGCAAGGCAGAAATCGATCAACGGCTGGTTTCCATCCAGTTTGCCACGGAATTCCAATCCGCGCGTCCATGCAAAGATAGATGCAATCGGGTTGGTTGAAGTTGGGCGTCCTTTTTGGTGTTCGCGGTAGTGGCGTGTCACAGTTCCGTGTGCCGCTTCTGCTTCCATGGTTTTGCCATCAGGCGTAACCAGTACGGAAGTCATCAGGCCAAGTGATCCGAAACCTTGTGCAACTGTATCTGACTGAACGTCACCATCATAGTTTTTACAAGCCCATACAAAATTGCCTTCCCATTTAAGAGCAGATGCAACCATGTCGTCGATTAAACGGTGCTCGTAATGTACCTTGCCTGCGTATTCCGCATCATATACTTCCTGGAAAATATCTTTGAAACGACCGTCGTATTTTTTCAGGATCGTATTTTTTGTAGAAAGATACAACGGCCAGCCTTTACCCAGGGCTACGTTGAAACAAGCACGGGCAAAGCCACGGATCGACTCGTCGATGTTGTACATCGCCATTGCCACACCCGGTCCTTTATATTCATATACTTCGTGTTCGATAACCTGTCCGTCTTCACCTTCAAATTTGATGGTCAGTTTTCCTTTACCTGGCACCACAAAATCTGTTGCTTTATACTGGTCTCCGAAAGCATGACGACCTACGATGATAGGCGCCGTCCAGTTTGTAACCAAACGAGGCACATTGCTCATTACAATCGGCTCACGGAAAACGGTACCATCCAGAATGTTACGGATTGTTCCGTTCGGCGATTTCCACATTTGTTTCAGGTTGAATTCCTTCACGCGGTCTTCATCAGGTGTGATGGTCGCACATTTGATACCAACACCGTATTCTTTGATGGCATTCGCAGCATCAATCGTTACCTGGTCATTTGTCTCGTCACGATATTCCACGCCAAGGTCATAGTATTTAATATCTACATCCAGGTATGGTAAAATAAGCTTTTCTTTAATAAACTTCCAGATGATCCGGGTCATCTCATCTCCGTCCAACTCAACAACGGGGTTTGCAACTTTAATTTTGCTCATGTCTTATTCTATACAATAGTTAAAGATTTTGAAATCAGCCGTGAAAGTACAAACTATAGCTTAAAAAGGCGAACAACACCGGGAGTAACTTTTATTTTGGCGGCGCTGCACGGGATCACATCGGGCGCATCCTTTTTTTTATCAAAACAATCTTTTTTAACGTGCACCGAGCCTCTGGCATGTCTTTTTTATAATAATTTAAAGAAAAAATTGAAACGTATAATCGATTTCTGCTTCATCCTACAAACTTCATTCAAATGAGAGCTGTACTTTATTATGCAACAATTTTGGCGTTAAGTGCTCCAGTTTTCTATTCTTGCCGTACTGTCTATGCGCCCAATGCCGTGAATACGCCCATGTTACAGGAGAAAGGGGAATTAAAGGTCGCTTTGGGCGCCAACAATTTGCAAGTTGCAACGGCTGTGACACAACATGTGGGATTAATGGTCAATGGGTATCTGAATGCCTACACGAGCGACGACAAGTCCTTCAAAAACAACGGAAAAGGAGCAGAGGTCGGAATTGGGTATTTTGGTCATACCGCCGAGCGCATTACGTATGAGGCGTACGGCGGCGCGGGGCTTTATAATGTCAGAATCAGGGAAGCCAATAATACCAAAACATTTGATGCCGATGCAGTTAAATATTTTATTCAGCCATCTGTCGGTTGGGTCAATCCATTTTTTGAAGTGGCAGTTAGCCCCAGGATTTCCGTAGTAAAATATGGCGCTCCGGATATCACTGGCTATACATCATCAGAACAGATAAATAATTATTTCAATTTGCTTGACAAGAAAGCGCATGCATTTCTGGAGCCTACAATTACGTTAAGAGGCGGATATCGTTTTGTGAAATTGCAGGTTCAGTATGGTCATGCATTTAAGTTGACAAAAAACGATATCAATTATGAGGACAATATTGGTAGCGTAGGATTAATTTTTGATATTGGAACCTGGTATAGAAAGGAACAAATCCTCAAAGTTCAATAAGCTAATTGTGACAAAAGTTGAATTACGCAGGTCATTGCTGACAAAGAGGCTGGGCCTGAGCACAACTGAGGCAGTAGAAAAAACGAACATGATTTGCCTGAAAACGATAGAGTTGTTGCAAGAGAAAACTTTTAAGGTTGTGCATGTTTTTCTGGCGCAGCGAAACAAAATGGAAATTGATACCTGGCAAATCGTCGATGCAATCCGCAAAGAGTTTACATCCGTTATACTTGCTGTTCCCTATGTAATTCCCGGCACCCGGCAAATGCAACATCACCTGCTCAATCAGGAAACGGTGCTGACCGAAAATCGATGGGGCATTCCTGAGCCTGATCCTAGTGGCTCGCAAATTGATGCGGAAGCGATAGATGTCGTACTTATCCCGTTGCTCGCTTTCGACAAGCGTGGCTACCGGGTAGGTTATGGAGGTGGTTATTATGACCGTTTTCTCGCAGAATGCCGGCCGGATGTGCTCAAAATCGGGCTGTCTTTTTTTGATCCTGTTGAAATAATTGAGGATATTGACAAATTTGATATTCGTATCGATTACTGCGTTACGCCAAACGATATTTGGTCCTGGTGAAAAGCACATTATCTTTTTATTAAGTTTTGATATTTTTTCGGAATAAAAACAGGATTTTGAAGGATATTTTCAGGATTGTTTCAGTTTGTATTTGCTGAGATAAATGGCTGATAATCAAATATGTTAAATATTTTTTTTACATGCTACTGTATTTTTTTAAAGGCATTTAAAAAAGCCTTACCTTTGCGGGCAATTTGTTGATATAGATTGTAGTACCTTTCATTTATCTAAATTTTTTGTTGCAATGTCCGTAGTAGCAGAGCAAACCCGGTTGTTGGCCGACCGCATCAACGCCCTCGAAGAATCTTCGACACTGGCGATGACAAAAATGGCGCGTGAATTGGCCGCCCAAGGTCACAAAGTAATCAGTCTGAGCGTTGGGGAGCCGGACTTCAAAACGCCCGCACACATTTGCGAGGCTGCCAAGAAAGCCATTGATGATGGTTTTCACGGTTACTCACCAGTAGCTGGGTATCCTGACCTGCGAAAGGCAATTGCTGACAAACTTAAGAGAGATAATAATATAGAATGGAAGCCTGAAAATATCGTGGTTTCAACAGGTGCAAAACATTCGCTAGCCAATGTAATCCAGGTTTTGATCAATCCTGGAGATGAGGTTGTCATTTTTGCTCCATACTGGGTAAGCTATTCAGAAATGGTAAAACTGGCGGAAGGGAAATCAGTAATTTTGGATGGCGCTTTTGATAATGATTTTAAGGTAACGGCAGCGCAACTGGAGGCTGCAATCACACCGAAGACAAGAATTGTGATGTACGCTTCTCCTAACAATCCTACCGGATCTGTTTATTCTGAGGCAGAATTGCGGGAAATCGCGGCGGTGCTTGAAAAACATGAGGACGTTTATGTGCTTGCAGATGAAATATATGAGTACATCAACTTCACGGAAGAGGGCCATTTCAGCATAGGTTCTATTCCTGCTTTGAAAGAACGCGTAATCACTGTAAACGGCGTTGCGAAAGGGTTTGCAATGACCGGATGGAGAATCGGGTTTATCGCAGCGGCGAAATGGATCGCTGATGGCGTAGAGAAATTGCAGGGGCAGGTCACATCGGGAACCAACTCAATTGCTCAAAAAGCGGCAACAGCAGCTTTTAATGGGCCATTGGATGCCACACGGGAAATGACAAAAGCATACGCCCGTCGCCGTGACCTGGTTGTTGGATTGTTGAAGGAAATTCCAGGCTTTAAAGTAAATGTTCCTGATGGCGCATTTTACGCATTCCCGGATGTGAGCTATTATTTTGGCAAATCGGACGGAACCAATTTAATTAAGGATTCTGACGATTTTTCAAACTGGCTGCTGAATAATTCCTACGTTTCAACTGTTTCCGGGTCAGGTTTCGGTGCACCAAATTGCATCCGTATTTCTACCGCAGCGGCAGATGAGTCATTGGCAGAAGCAGTGCAAAGAATTAAAGACGCTGTGGCAACACTGAAATAAAGATTTTGATATATTTTTCCGGCCTCATGGACCTTAAATCCATGGGGCCTTTGTTTATATTATGGAAATGGTGAGCGCCGATTTTGGCTGACTTTCCCAGCGTTGTCAAATTATAACAAAAAGGGTAAAAGCAAACGGCCAACAGCGATTAGCCAGATATTATGAGCAAGTATTATTTTTTGAAAGTTAAAGAAATCGAAAGGGAAACGGATGAAGCTGCGACTATTCATTTCTGGCACCCTTTTAATGAGGTAGTTACCTATCGTCCCGGCCAGTTTTTGACGGTGTTGCTTCCTCAGGATGACAAAAAAGTAAGGAGATCTTACTCTATGTCAAGCTCACCCTATACCGATGTTGCGCTGGCAATAACGATCAAACGTGTTCCGGGTGGTTTTGCTTCAAATTTGCTTTTGGATACAATCAAGGAAGGAGATGCGCTGGAGGTAATGGAACCGATGGGCGTGTTTTTTCCTAAACAGGAAGATGACCAGACAAGGCAGGTCGTTTTCATAGGAGCAGGAAGTGGAATCACGCCTTTGTTTTCAATTTTGAAATCCATTCTGATGGTTGAGCCTGAAAGTGAAGTGGTTTTGATTTATGGCAGCCGTAACGAAGAAAGCATTATTTTCAAAAGTAAACTGGAAAAGTTGCAGGAGAAATACAAAGACAGACTTCAGGTTGTGCATACGTTAAGCCAACCATCGGCAGAGTGGACAGGGGAAACAGGCCGTCTGAATAAGTCGCATCTCCTCAAAATTCTGGAAAAGAAACCGCACATCAATAAAAAAGAAGCGGAGTTTTTTATCTGTGGTCCGGAAGATATGATGGAGGAAGCGCACCGCGCGCTTTCGATCCTTGCCGTAGCAGATGGGAAAATCAGAAAGGAAAGTTTTGCAACTGCAACATCAATACAGCCAGGTGAGGTTATGGTGGAAGAAGAGGATGATACGAACAAGACCCGGGAAATTACCTTGATTTATGAGGGTGCTGAATACAAACTTCCTGTGAAACCGCACGAGACTGTCCTGGAAGCGGCACTTAATATGGATATAGATCTGCCTTATTCCTGCCAGGCAGGGATGTGCACGGCTTGTATGGGAAGATGTACGTCCGGGAAAGTACATCTGGATGAAGAGGACGCCCTTTCCGAGGCGGAAAGAAACGAGGGTTTTATACTGACCTGCGTCACACACCCAATGAGCGATGATGTGATTATAGAAGTGGAATAAATTTGCATTCGATAACAAAACGGCTGCCTCACCGAGTGTGGGGCAGCCGTTTTTGGTTATATTATTCTTTAATCGGGGGCGGAGCAATCGGTGCTGCGGGTGCTTTGGCGGGCTGTTTCGGGGCAACAGGTGCAGCCGGCTTTTTAGAGTAATACTTTTGGCGGGACTTCGGTGGCTTTGGGGGAGCAGGTGGCGCAGGATAGCCATTTCGGTAATAGCTCGTCGCCTTGGGTACTGCATGTTTACCTTTGAAAGAAGTAAGCGCAAATGATTCACTCATTTTCGATTCCAGTTCCTCAATTTGCTTTTCAATATTTCTTACAGGCTCGGCGGCAGCGTATGCTTCACCGCGGCTCTTGGTAATTTCTGTGTTCAATCTTGTGATTTCTTCTTCCTGAATTTTAACCTGACTCTCAAAATCAGCAAGTTGCTTCTCGATCTCTGTACTTTTAGAATCCCCATTTTTTGATGACTCCATGAAATTTCTTCTTTTCTCCACCAATTCCTGACGCGCTTCGACAGCAGATTCCTTTTTCCATTCTACTTTTTCTAACTCCCGCTCGGCACGTTCTGCATCGAAATTGAATTTTTCAAGTTGTAGTTGCAGCGCTTCTATTTGCATCCTGATTTTTTCATCCTCTTCCGAGAAGGCTTTGCTAAAAACGTTCGCGCTAAACATACTTTTCAGCGTGGTTGCGACGTCAGTCCGAATGTTTATTGTCGGATTACTGAAAACTGAATCAATATTTTGATTGATATTCAGGTCCAGCTCGATTTCCTCAGGCTCTTCAATTTCGACCTCCTCAATTTCTTCTACTTCTCCGGGCGTGTGTACAATGAGGGTGTCATTATAAATGCGCTGGTGGTCCGATTTCTTCCAACGGTTCAGGCTTTTGCTTTTTGCCGCTTTGATATTCTTTTTCTCATTTTGACCAACAGCATAAACGGAGACTCCAATCACCATTCCAACCGCGAGAAGCATTACCGGAAGTACCGCAAAAGATCTGACTGGTTTTGGAGCTACTCCGAGAACTCTCCGTACACGTTGTAACAAAAGTGGTTTTTTTGATGCAAAAGCCATAGCCATTGTCGGAGCAGATTGCCATTCCGCAACTTTCACCAATGCATGGGCCAATGACAGTTTATCTCCGCTCACTTTGATAGCAATATCATCACAGCAATTTTCACGCTCTATACGTACCCTTTCCGAAATCCACCACAAGGCGGGATGAAAGAAAAAGAATACCTCTGTAAGCGACTGAAGCAAGTTCACCAGATAATCGTTGCGACGAATGTGAGCCAGCTCATGCGCGAGAATAGCTTCCACCTGCGAAACCGAAAAGCCGGAAAGTAAACCCACTGGAATTAAAACCACAGGTCGCAGTGCGCCTATGACCATTGGCGTCAGAATTTTGGTTGTTTCCCTGAATTCAATGGATTTTGTAATATTCAGTTTGGCTGTAAGTATTCCGAAACGGGATCTCCACTGCTTGTCCATCACAATGGTTGCCCTTGAACGCAACCGCTCAGTGTAGAACCAGCCGCCCATAAATCGGAGCATGAGCAGCGCAGCACCGATAAACCAACAAACAACGAGTTCCTGAAGGTGCATGTTCAGCCAGATTCTGGTTTTTGCCGCGGCCGAAAGTTCATAATTGATCGGTTGAATATTTATTGAGCTGGAAAGGGTAGGGGAGAATGGCGAGGAAGATTGATAAGATTTTTGGCTTTGAAATGTACTGTTATAATAGGTGAATGTTGTGGCAGAAGTTACAACTTGTATTGCAAGTACAATAATACCGAAGTTATATCGCAGCGCCGCAGTCTTCTGTCTAAGTAAATAAAATCCGGCAAATGCTACCAGACCAAAAGCAAATCCTTGCCAGACAGAATGAAGTAAAGTCCATCCCAGAGCGGAAATGACAGATTCAGAAATAAAGTCAAAGAGAGTTTTCATGGCTAACGGTTGTTTTCGATGTTATTTAATAATTCACGAATTTCATCCAATTCCTGTTTTGAAGTAGTGTGGTTTCCCAAAGCCTGCATCACCATTTGTGCCGCCGAGCCTTGAAAAGCAGTCTGAACCAAACGACCCAATAAATTTTGCTGCGTCTCTTCTTTTCCTAAAAGCGCTACATAAATGTGCGAGCGGCCTTGTTCAGTTCTGTATAGAAGTCCTTTGTCATGCATGATCTGCATCAGCTTTAAAGTAGTGGTGTAGCCAACATCTTTTGTGTTGGCCAGGAAGTCGTGCACCTGTCGTACTGTGGAGGGGCCTGCTTCCCACAGGTAATTTAAAATTTCGAGTTCTGAGTCGGTTGGTTTGATGTACATGGCAGCCATATTAGATATACGATAGTCTTCGTAACAAATGTCTACGAAAAAAATCGTAGATCCAAGCGCTAGCTACGATTTTTTTCGTAGTTTGGGTAAAATTTAGATTTAATAACTTGATTGACAGATTTTTAAATCAAAAAAGTTCTGTACAGACAGGCTATACAGAACTTTTTCAATATTGAATTATTTGACTTATAAGCTACCTATACGTAGGTATTCAACATCACAGGCATTACAAGCATAAGTATGTCCTCGTTGTCTTCCTGATCTAATGGAATAATCAGACCTGCGCGGTTCGGCGCAGACAATTCAAAAGTGATGGTTTTACTGGTCAGATTTCCCAATACTTCAATCAGGAACTTCGCATTGAAACCAATTTCCATTTCATCGCCATTGTACTCACACATCAGGCGTTCATTTGCTTCGTTAGAATAATCCAGATCTTCTGCTGAAACCACCAGATCGTTCAGCGACATTTTCAGGCGAACCTGGTGTGTCGTACGATTTGAGTAGATTGATATACGACGCAGTGAGCTCAGGATGTCCATCCTGTTGATTGTCAGCGAGTTTGGATTATTTGACGGAATTGCATTTTCGTAATCAGGGAAACGCTCGTCGATCAAACGGCAGATCATTCTGATGTTACCGAAACTGAAAAATGCATTGGAAGAAGTAAATTCAGCTTTAACCGGAACGTCATCCGATGGCAGACACGATTTTAACAAATTCAGCGCTTTACGTTGAATGATCATCGAAGTGTCTACATCTGACTTGATATCTGTACGGCGGTAACGAACGAGGCGGTGGCCATCGGTTGCAACAAATGTTGCGTTTTCTGTTCCCATTTGAACAAAAACCCCTGTCATTGCAGGACGAAGATCATCCGTACTCGTTGCGAAAAGTGTATTGGCAATCGCTGCTCCAAGTGCTGAAGATGATAAGTCAACAGACTGGCCACGATTTACAGATGGTGTTTTCGGGAAATCAATCGGGTTTTCTCCGGACAACTTATAGCGTCCATTATCCGAAATTATTTCGGTTCCAAAAGTTTCTGCGTTAACCTGCAAAGTAATTGGTTGCTCAGGTAAACCCCGAAGTGTGTCCAGCAAAAGTTTTGCAGGTATGGCAATCGCACCTTTTTCATTGGATTCTACTTCAATTTCCGTGATCATGACTGTTTGAAGGTCAGATGCGGTTACTGTTAGTAAATTTCCTTCAAGTGCTAAAAGAAAATTCTCAAGTATAGGTACAATCGGGTTCGTGGAAACGACACCATTGATAGCGGATAGCTGCTTAAGTAGAACGGATGACGAAACGACAAACTTCATAATTGTGACGTAAGTGTTTAGATATTATTGAAATAAATATATTTTGGATTGCAGAAATCTATTTTGCAGGGTACAAAACTAGCAAAAATAAACTAGTCTGCCATGGCAAATCAGGTGAATTTTCGGATGCGGAGGTAATATCGGAGCGCACCAAAAACGCCGATAACGACAAGCGGGAGCAAAAGGTTGAGACTTTGCCAGAATTTGCTTTTTTCCTGTATCTGAATTTTATCCAAAGCGCGGATCGCAACTTCTTTGTTCCGTGAGGTGATGAGCCCGTTTGCATCTGTCATGTAATCGAGCGCGTGCATCACAAAATCTTTGTTCCCGAATGTTTTGTTCAGTACACGGTCGTAACCCAACGGTAATGGCGTATTTCTTTTGTAATCAAAGTCATTTACGACAATATCGCCGTCGGAACAGATCAGCACTTTTCCTCCGTTTCCCTCTCCTTTAAATGTGGCGGAACGCGGGTCTCCTGATAAGATTCGGTTTTTGAACAGAGAGCTGAACGAACCCTCAAAAAGCAACGCAGCAATTTTGAACCCTCCCTGATATTCAGATGCCTCCGGTTGTTTCCTTGCTTCGTTGTAACTGATCAAGACTGGTGCTTTTACGGTTTGCGTATATTGCGAAGTCATGAGTAACGGAGTTTTCTGAATACCTGTAACTCCGCCAACCGTATCCAGCGAACTCAAAAACCTGGAATAAACAGCATCGGTATTTCTGGTGATCGGGTGGGTGCCGAAGTGATTTAAAAGTGGAAAGAATCGCCAGTCAACTGGCTGAATTTGAGGCTTATCGCCCATGTTTCCCACGTTCATGAGAATTTTGGCGCAATTCAAATCTTTGATCAGATCATAATTAAGTCGTGCTCCCCAACGATAGAAAAGGTCGTTCAGATTCAGGTCCAGAGGCTGGGCGTATGTTCCTTCCAGGCTGACGCTATCCACTTTTGCTCCATCTACAAAAAAAAGAGCCTTGCCTCCTCCCACCACATATTGGTCAAGCTTGTATTTCTCTTCCTCCGAAAAAGCACTGTCTGGTTTCAGCACAATCAATGCGTCTAAACCAGCGTATGAACCCGGATTATTCATATCCAGAAACACGTCATAAGTTTGTTGAACCGTTGCAATGATGTCGCTAAGCCGGGCCGGTGATATTTTGGTATGGCTCACAAGGAAACCAACTTTTTTACGTTCAGGATTCGTGAGCAGCCTGATTGCCGAGGCGAGTTCAAATTCCACGCCTTCCAGCGACTGGTTGAGCTGCTCCTCCCGGGAAATATTTTTGCTGCTGTTTCCTTTCAAAAGTTGTGTTGGAACTGACAACGTATCTGATTGCACAATGGCGCCCGGGAAGATGATTTTCTCAGTATGTTTGCCATCTTCATTTGCGATCACGTTGGTGGGTGTCAAACCGCGGTCGACCAGATTTTTGAACTGCTTTCCCCGTTGTTCTTCGTTAGGTGCATCAGAAGGATCTGAAAACTGAAACTGAACACGTCCGTTCGAGTATGTTTTGAATTCTTCAAGGGTTTCTCTGGTAGCGCTTTCAAGTCGTTCAAATCCTGCTGGAAGGTCGCCGGCTAAGTAGACATTTACGTTCACGTCTCTGTCCAGGTTTTCCAAAAGCGTCTTTGTTGCTTCTGAGATAGAATAACGCTTGTCTTCTGTAAGATCTATTCTGAAAAAAATCAACGATGCCAGCCAATTGAGTCCGGCCAGGATCGCAACCAGCATGGTGAACTGAATAAATGATTTTTTCATGAAACGAGGAATGCCGCTAGGCGGGATTAAAAAGCTGTAATGTAAAGAAAAATGGACGGAAAAGTTTTTAAACCTTAACGTCCATTTTTTTGCAAAAATATAAAAAAGTAGAGATCAATTGCGCACCATGCCGGTATGTACTGATTTTCTAATAATTTTTGATTGGAAACAAGATCACTTTAGAACGTCCTCAGATTGCGGCAATGCAGGATTATTGTAAATAAAAACGCCATTGTAATCCTGTTTTACCGGGATGTCGGCCATTCGGTTTCTGTGAAAAGGCAATGCTTGTTCAGTCGAATAATGGCAGACAAATGATTTACGGGTTTGCTCAGGATTGGTTATGATGGAGCCACCATGGGCCAGCGCTGAATGCCAGATCAGCACGTCACCCCGTTTTATCAAAAGGGTTTCTTTTGGATATTTCAAATTGGCACTGGTAGTATCCAGATATTCAGCAAATTCCAAAGGCGATTTTGTTGAGTCATGTCTATGCAAAATACCAGATCCAAAATTGAATTTTGGCATTTTGTGAGAACCTATGTAATAATAAAGCGGCCCTGAATCAATTTGAATGTCTTCCATCGCTATCCATGCGGCAGCAAGATGACTCGGTATTTTAGCAGTTACCCACGGGTAATCCTGGTGCGACGGCTGCTGGCTCCCGTACATAAAGATGAGGCTCTGCATGACCACGATCTGCTGATTAAAAATAGCTTCCAAAAACGCGACGATCGAAGGATGCGTCATCAACTTTTTGCCGGCAACGGACGAATTGTGAAAGTCGTTGATCTTCACAAATTTGCCGAGAAGCGCCTCGCGGGGGAATTCCTTTATGTTTCTTTGCTGGTTTGGTAAAAATTCGGGAAGATCAATTCTGACAGACAAATCGTACTTTTCAGGATGGTGAACCAGCTCCTGAAAGTCGTTCCAGAAATTGTCGATCATCTCATCCGGGATAATTTTTTCTAAAACGGTGTATCCGTTTTTCTCCCATCCGCTCAGCTTTTCCGCCATATTGTAAGGGACATCAAAGCGCGGGGGATTTTTCTTTAAAAAACCCTCTATGTCGGGATTAGGCCGATCAATCCAGGGAAGCGTTGCAGAATCAAATTCTGTTAATGGAAAATAATGTGCTTTAAGAGTTTCAACTTTTCTTTTAATCCTGCTAACAACGCTCATGTACAAAAGGGTTTATGTCAATGATTTAGTTTTTTCTTACCTGAGTAAAGGGCTATCAAATATAATGAAAGCCAAACCAGTTTTTACAGCGAAGTTTCTAAAATATCTCTACTTTTTACTGAACGTACAACTGCTGTTGTCGGCAACTTGATAATAGGATTTGTAATTACTGGCTTTTGGATTCATGCACCCTTTCAGATTCAGTAACTCAATGTTCCTGAAATCAATAGGGTGGCTTTCAGCCTGAAGAGCGATGTAACCGCTTCCAAGTGGTGTTCCGTCTTTTTTTAGCCATTCTGATTCATTCCCAACTTTGCCATCGTTAAACGTATGCGTTTTACTCACGTAACCGCCACCGATTTTCGGGTTGGTAAAAACGAGAACCGTGTCGCCTTCAATCATGTGGTAAACAATTGAATCGCCCAGAACGATTGCCTCTGCCGTAACCCACTGGTCACCATTATACGTTTTGGAAGTGGAATTGATGCAGTGCGCTTCTGCCAGTTTGCCATCGATATCCACGATGGTACCGGGTGTACAAAGATTTCCGGTTGTTCTTTCGCCGGCGTCTAGTCCCCCCAGATACTGCATTTCAAGCGAAATTGGAAAATCCTGATCCAATCCTAAACTGGCAGCCGACTGTGAATGCAGCATGATTCCGCTATTACGTACATTCCAGGAAGCGCCTCCCGGAACCTGTGTGCCTGTGAAACGATATTGAAGCCTGATCTTGTAATGTGAAAAAGGTTTGTTGTAATACATGTGACCGTATTCCGTCGTGAATTTATCATATTCTTTATAATTCACCCGTATCATTTTGTCTTCGACGATGAACGTGTTTTTATAATTGTCGTTGACTTTATGGCCTGCAATTTTGATATCCCATCCGGTTAGGTCTTTGCCGTTAAAAAGAGGTTGCCAATCTTCTTTGTCAGCCTTTTTTTGTGCAATAGAGAAATTTGAAATGAAAACAAGAAGAAAAAGGAATTTGCAGAATTTTGGCATGATCGTCGGTTTTTGTTGTTAAAGGAAATCAAAATACATTTCCTACTTGTAGTAAGCAACATACACGACTGTAAAAATTAGAAGGAGGTCTTCCCAAAAAACATCTCAATATCAGATATCCCGGGAAAAAAATAAAGAATCATACTGCCGTTTGGACTCATTATTGCCACGGATGCACGAATTCTCTATTCCCGAAACATTCGTGTATCCGTGGCAAAAATGAGCTTACGACCGCCGTTTCCGTTTTCCCTTGGGAGCATTCGGCGCGGCGGCTGATGACCTGCGGCTACTTCCGGAAGAGCGTGAAGATTTCTGGCTTTTTCCGCTATCCGTACGGCTCCTTCCATTCTCTCTGAAAACAGAGGGCTTTCCTACAGTTCCCGCCAGATACAAATCCATGCTTCGCCTTGCCAGATTGGTGTCTTTCACCTGAACCTGAACTGCATCTCCAAATGTGTAAATCTTTTTGGTACGCTGACCAACGATCCGGTAATTCTCTTTTTCCAGTTCGTAATAATCATCGCCAAGGTCTGTCATCCGGATTAATCCTTCCGAGGCGGTTTCTGTAATTTCTACAAAAATGCCAAACTCCGTCACGCCTGTCACGATTCCGTCAAATACCTTTTCTTTGTCCATCATACTCATGAACTCGACTTGTTTGTATTTGATAGATGCCCGCTCAGCTTCGGCAGCCATTCTTTCGCGTTCAGAAGAATGTTTCGAGGCAGCTTCAAGTGCTTCTTTATCAGTCGACTTTCCTCCATCAATATAATGCTGCAGTAATCTGTGCGCCATTACATCCGGGTAACGACGAATCGGAGAGGTAAAGTGCGAATATCTTTTAAAAGCGAGCCCGAAATGGCCAAGATCTTCAACAGTGTATCTCGCTTTGGCCATAGTACGTACCGCAAGCGATTCGATCAGGTTTTGCTCCGGTTTGCCTTCAATTTTGGAAAGCATGCTGTTCATTGACTTTGCAATTTTATCCTCTTCGTCAACCTCCATCTTATATCCCATTTTGGCCACGAAAGTCGCGAAGGTTTTCAGGCGATCCGGATCAGGTGCTTCGTGAACGCGGTAAACCATTGTATTTTTAACTTCACCGTTAGAAAGCGAATAAACATGTTCAGCCACACGCTTGTTGGCCAGAAGCATAAATTCCTCAATCAGCTTGTTTGAGTCATGGCGTTCTTTCTGATATACGCCAAGCGGTTTTCCGTTTTCATCCAGTTTAAATCTCACTTCGGGCGTATCAAAATTGATAGAACCGTTTTTGAAGCGTTCCTTTCTGAGAATCTTTGCCAGCGTATTCATCGTCTTCAATTCTGCCGGAAAATCTCCCTCACCCGAATCCAGCACTTTTTGCGCCTCTTCGTATGAGAACCGTCTGTCGGAGTGAATCACTGTGCGGCCAAACCATTCCTTCAAAATTTTACCATTCGGACTTAGTTCAAAAACAGCCGAAAATGAAAGTTTATCTTCATTCGGGCGTAGTGAGCAAAGATTATTAGAGAGCTTTTCCGGTAGCATCGGTACGGTTCTGTCAACCAGATACACGGAGGTTGCTCTTCGGTAAGCTTCTTTTTCCAGTTCTGTGCCGGGCAATACGTAATGCGAAACATCCGCAATGTGAACGCCGATTTCAACATTACCTTCTTCCAGATATTGAATGGAAAGCGCGTCATCAAAGTCTTTCGCATCCACGGGATCAATGGTGAAGGTCAGTGTTTTACGCATATCGCGGCGTTTTGCGATTTCCTTTTTAAGAATTTTATCCGGAATCTTTTGTGCCTCTGCTTCTACGATTTCAGGAAAATGATACGGCAGGCCAAATTCTGCCAGAATCGCGTGCATTTCAACATCATTGTTTCCGGCTTTTCCCAGTACTTCTATAATCTCGCCTTCCGCCTGGCTTCTTCTCGTCGGCCATTGCGTCACTTTTACGATCACCTTATCGCCATCCTGTGCATCCTTTAAAGCCTCGGGCTCAAGATAAATGGGGTCAAAAAGTTTTTTGTTATCCGGCTGAACAACAGCAAAGCGGGGATTAATCTCGATGATCCCGACAATTTCCCTGTCGCTTCTTTCAACAATATCGGCCACGCGACCTTCAACACGGGTTTTCCCCGTATCGCCCCTGCCTGATCTGGACCCTCTGCTATTTTTTGTGAGCGGCTGTATCGTAACAATATCGCCGTCCCAGGCGCCATTGAGCAAATCAGCTTCGACATAGATATCATCGTCACGTCCTTCGATGATGACAAACGCAAACCCTTTGTTGACGCGGTCCACCCGCCCTGTAAGCCCGGTTTTGGCTGGTTTGATAGCACCTGCAGAATAACTCCCGTTGCTGTGATAAACCACCCTGCCCGACTCTTCCAGTTCCTGAATAATTTCGTTGAACAACTGCCTTACTTTTTTGTCCTGAACACCGAAATGATCGTGCACGTCGAATGGACGAAAGGAATGTTCACTGTTCAGGTCGAAGAAAGCCGCAATGTCCGCTTTTAAATTGTCTATGTAGGAAACAATGTTATGAGGCGGTTTGACCTCCTTTTTTTCATTGTTTTCTTTAAATGGTTTTTTACTTTTCATGTATTTAAATGTTTGAGCAGCTGACAATTGATCTAGCCTACTCTGGTAATGTTGTTTTCGGATACCAGCGGTATCCCGTTTAATTTCAGATATATTTGTGCCAGGACCACCACGTCTTCACGGCAGTAACGGCAAATTTTTTCAAGATCGGCCTCTTCGTAGTACACTTTCGTGACCTGGTCTCCGCTCATCTCGGATTTACTGCCAGGAATATCGAAGACAGCGGCCAGCAGGTCAAGTGATGTATAACTTTTATAGTCACCAAATTTCCACATCTCCATGGTGTCCTGATGAAGCAGTTCCCAGGGTTTCTTGCCGGAGATCTGCAAAGCCTTCGGTATTTCGATCCCGTGTATCAGCATACGGCGGCAGAGGAAGGGAAAATCGAATTCCTTACCGTTATGCGCACACACTATCAATTGATCAGGAGGATATTTTTCAATGAGATTTTTGAATTCTAAAAGAAGCGCCACTTCATCGTCACCCGAAAAACTCCTGACTTTGAAGGCCATTTCATCTTTGTCATTCCAAAAAAATGCCCCAAAGGCAATGCAGACGACTTTCCCAAACTCGGCGTAAATCGCCCCCTTGTCATAAAAGCAATCAGCACTGGTTATTCCGTCGGCTCCTTTGAGCAGGCTGGCCGACTTCTTATCCCAAAGTTTTTGCATGCGTTCGGATAAGAGATCGTAAGAGGCGTGTGCGGAGACGGTTTCAATATCCAGGAGCAGGAAATTTTTGGCCCGTTTCCGAAATTCTTCGTTCATCATGTGTGTGGTTTTATCGTATTTTCGGACAGCCGTTTTCTTTTCCAGAAGCTACACCAGCAAAATCCGGATATGCTTATTCGTGTAACACTCCCTCCAATCCAAGCGGCACGATTTCGATCACGTTATCTTCCACAATGCTATCCGGGACGAAGATAAACTTTTTATCGTAAATCTGATTACCAAGAAAATAGCTGATCCAGAATTCATTATTTAAATGAAAAACATCAGGCATGATGGCTTCCACGACGATATGTTTTTCTGCTTCGATTTCGGGGAAGAAATGACGCAATGTAGACGTTTTCTGATCAGAGTTCAGGCCCGACTCCGTGTTTCCATAGCCTTTTGATGTCACAAATACATTGGTGATCGGCTGGTCATTTCTGTTGATCAGGACTACATCCCATGCAGCTGTTTTGTCCGCGTTAACACTCCTGACAACAGCCACCTGAACACCCTGTACGGGATGAAATATGATGTCTTTTTTCATTTTTAGATTCTATTTAGTTCTGCCGGCACGCGTCCGTTTTACACATTGACGCGAATATCACTGCTCAGTTCCATCTGAAAAAGGCTTGCCAAATGACTTTTTAATATAATTGAAACTTCCGCCATATTCAAATTTTGGCCAATTTCGGCTGCCATGGAAGTTACAGCTTTGTCCTGAATTCCGCAGGGAACAATGTTGTTAAAATAGGATAGATCGGTATTGACATTCAGCGCAAATCCGTGCATCGTGACCCAACGGCTGCTCTTGACGCCCAATGCGCAAATTTTTCTCGGGTTTTTCTGCGCTTCATAATCCAGCCAAACGCCGGTCAGTCCTGAAATTCTTCCTGCGTTGATACTGAAATCTGCCAGTGTCAGAATAATCGCTTCTTCCAAAAAGCGCATGTATTTGTGGATATCCGTAAAAAAATTATCCAGATCCAGAATTGGGTAACCAACCAGTTGTCCCGGACCGTGGTACGTAATATCTCCTCCCCGGTTAATTTTGTAAAATTTTGCCTGTTTGCCTTCAAGCTCCTGTTCTCCCAAAAGCAGGTGATCGGCTTTCCCACTCTTTCCAAGCGTATATACATGCGGGTGCTCGCAGAAAAGCAAAAAATTTGGAGTTGGAATTTGTTGTTCCGGAAGCAAATCCCTGTTCTCAGTTTTTACAGCGACGGTTTTTGCAAAAAGTTTTTCCTGATAATCCCAGGCTTCCTGATAATCAATCAGTCCCAGTTCGAGAAAGTTGACTTGTTTATTGATGAGGGTGTTCATTTAAGGATTAAACAGAAAATATTTTTTTAAATAGCAGTAATAAGAAACTTTCCGGTTTTTTTCAGTCATAACCACTGTATTGAAAGTATTAACATTTTTAAAGGAAGCTAGCGTCTAAGTGTGTAACCTTTACTTTTCGTTATATAAACACTAATTTGCAGTAGAAATGTTCGTTTTAAAACAAAACCCTGGATTCGAAATTATGAAAGTAATATTGGATGTTAAAGATAACAAGGCTTCGTTTGTGATGGAATTGCTAAAAAGTCTGCCATTTGTAAAAGCCAAGGCGCTTTCCCCATACAAAGCGAAAGTGCTTGGAGATGTGCGGGAAGCAGTGGAGCAAATGCAGGCGATAAAAGAAGGAAAACTAGTCGCCCGTGATGCAGACGAGCTTTTCAATGAGCTTTAAAGTACGAACTATACCTAAATTTGATTCCGAGCTAAAGAAGCTGGTTAAGAAATATCCATCTCTCAAGATGGAATTTTTAACCCTGATAACTTCGCTAAAAGAAGACCCATCGCAAGGAATACCATTGGGAAGGCAATGCTATAAAATAAGATTAGCGATAGCCTCGAAGGGAAAAGGCAGATCCGGCGGAGGAAGGGTAATCACCTGCTTACATATTTCTGACGGGACAGTTTATTTGCTCACAATCTTCGATAAAAGTGAGCGGGAAAACATAGCGGATAAAGATATAAAGGAGCTTTTAAAATGGTTACCATAACTACACACACATGGCTGCACACAACGACACCGGAAATTGGGGCGAAGAGAAAGCGACCGCATTTCTAATAGCAAAAGGGTACGAAATCGTAGAGAAAAATTACCGCTATAAACATGCTGAAATAGACCTGATCGCTAAAAAAGGTAAAATGCTGATTTTTGTGGAGGTAAAGACCCGCAGCGGAACGGGCTTTGGCATGCCCGAGGAGTTTGTCAATTATACCAAAGCAAAACTGATCATGAAGGCGGCCGAGCACTACATATATGACAAAGACTGGCATTTTGATGTCCGTTTTGACATTGTCTCGATTTTGATACTGACCAGCGGAAGTCTGGAAATCAGGCATATCGAAGATGCATTTTGCTGATTCCGGAATTGATCTCAAATAAGTAGAAATATTCAACAAGCGAATTTAGAATAGGAAACGTCATTTGTTCATTCTAATATGTTCGCGAATGTATTCTGAATCTTTTACCCGGCGCGAAGCTATAAAAAAAGGAGGTCTTCTTTTTGCTGCGGCTTCGGCCTACACTTTGTCTGCGAAGCCGGTTCCCAGGCTTCAACTGGGCGCGTGTGACTGGTCTGTGGGCAAAAGTCTCAATCCTGAAGCATTTGACCGGGCAAAGGAAATCGGTTTGCAGGGGATTCAGGTGAGCTATAATACGGGTAAAGATCCGGTCGGACTTTCCAACCCTGCAACTTTGCAGGCAATCAAGGAGGCCTCCGAAAGAACAGGAATTAAGGTTTCAAGTCTTGCCATCGGTGAATTGAACCGTAATCCGTACAAATCTGATCCGAAAACAGAGCAGTGGGTCTGGAACAGCGTCGATGCGGCAAAGGCGCTTGGCGTTAAGGTTATTTTGCTTGCTTTTTTCTCTGAAGGAGATTTAAGAAATGATGAGGCAGGGAAAAAGGAAGTGATTGCGCGCCTGAAAAAAGTGGCTCCGCATGCAGAGAAACAGGGAATTATATTGGGAATTGAATCTTATCTGACCGCACAGGAACACCTGGACATTATTAATGCAGTTGGCTCAAAAGCAGTAAAGGTATATTACGACTTTCGCAATGCGGCAGATGCTGGCAATGACGTTTTTAAGGAAGTACCGCTTCTCGGCAAAGACAGGATATGTGAGTTACATATCAAAGAAAACGGACAGCGATTGGGAGAAGGAACGATGGACTGGCCCGGCATTTCCAAAATGGTGAAACAAATCGGATACCGTGGTTGGATGCAAATTGAAGGTGCCACGCCGCAGGGAGCCGAGATCATTCCCTGTTATCAGGCAAACCGGAAGTATCTGGAGGGTTTGTTTTCCTTTTCTTAATGATTTGATAATTAGCTAAAATATCAATATTCGAACATACTTTGCAATGAATAGTGTTTCCACAACGCGTTTTTTCCCAAAAGCAGCTTTTTTCCTCACAAGCGCAGTTTTAGCAGGGTTTTTAGCTTCAACCGCTTTTGAAAATAATCCCGGTAGACCCAAAAAGGCGGGATTTGCGGCAGCAACTGCAGGCGATACCAGCAGACTTTATCTACCCGACGATCTGGAAGCTACGCTTTGGGCGGAGGCACCTTTATTTTACAATCCTACAAACATGGACATTGATGCCAAAGGGAGGGTTTGGATCACGGAAGCGGTAAATTATCGGGATTTTAATACAAAACCAGGCGAGCGGCTGACGCATAAAAAGAAAGGAGACCGCGTGATGATCCTGGAAGACAAGGACGGCGACGGGAAAGCAGAATCTTCCAAAGTTTTTGTCGAAGACACTTTGTTAACTGCGCCTCTGGGAATTGCGGTACTTGGTAATAAAGTAATTGTTTCCTGTGCGCCGAACCTGATCGTTTATACCGATGAGAACGGGGATGATAAACCAGATAAAAGAGAAGTATTGCTGACAGGTTTCGGTGGTTTCGATCATGATCATTCGCTTCACTCCCTGGTTACGGGTCCCGATGGAAGGTACTATTTTAATACCGGAAACGCGGGTCCTCACAATGTTAAAGACAAAAATGGCTGGACGCTGCGAAGCGGTAGTCTCTACATTGGCGGAACGCCATATAGTAAAGAAAATCATGGTAACCAGAAATCTGATGATGGTCGTGTTTGGGTGGGCGGGCTCGCCTTGCGTATCAACCCGGACGGCACGGGATTAAAAGTTTTGGGACATAATTTCAGAAACAGTTATGAAGTGTGCCTGGATAGTTATGGAAATATGTGGCAAAACGACAACGATGACCAGGTGATTACCTGTCGCGTGTCTTTTTTGCAGGAAAATGGCAATGCGGGCTATTTTTCAGCCGATGGCACCCGTTACTGGCAGGCAGATCGCCGCCCGGGACAAGATATTTTTACTACGCACTGGCACCAGGAAGATCCTGGGGTAATGCCCGTAGGCGATAACACGGGTGCAGGCTCGCCAACAGGAATCGTTTATTATGAAGGAGACGAATTAGGCAAAAACTATCGGGGTACTTTGCTTAGTTGCGAGGCTGGCAGAAATGTGATCTTTGCCTATCAGCCTGAAAAACAGGGTGCAGGCTTCAAACTCAAAAGACGGGATTTAATCAGCTCATTTCCACAGACATCTGAGCGCTATGAATGGTATGAAACGGATAACGATACGCGGAAATGGTTCAGACCTTCCGATGTTTCCGTTGGGCCGGATGGCGCGCTGTACATTGCCGACTGGTATGATCCGGTTGTGGGCGGCCACGCAATGAAAGATAAAAACGGTTACGGAAGAATTTACAGAATTACCCCAAAAGGCAAGAAATTGACGACACCTGTCATTGATTTTAATTCAACTGATGGGTTGATTTCTGCGTTGAAAAATCCCGCAGTAAATGTTCGCGCACAGGCTTTCGGAGCATTAAAGGCCAAGGGTTCGCAGGTTTTGGAACCTGTCAAAAAATTGCTTTCCGCGGAAAATCCGTTTCATCAGGCACGGGCGATCTGGTTGATGGCGCAATTGGGAAATGAGGGAAAAGCGGAGGTAGTCAAATTATTGCGATCTGCTGATGCGGCTCATCGGCTTACTGCTTTTCGAGCTTTAAAAGCAGTTGGTGAAGACAAGAATTACTGGGTTCAAATGTCAAATGATGCAGATGCGGCTGTACGACGAGACGTCGGGATTGCTTTGCGCGATATTCCTTTTGAAACATCACGGGAAAGCATTTTGCAATTGATTAAAAAATTTGACGGCAAAGATCCCTGGATGCTTGAAGCAATCGGAACTGCCGCCGACGGAAAAGAGGATAAAGTTTATGGACTGGTCAAAGAAGCTTACAAAGCTGAACCGCTGCTCTGGACGCCCCAGCGGGCTGCTCTAACCTGGCGCTTGCATCCGGTGGAAGCAATTAATGATTTGAAAAGCCGCGCATCTTCCAAAAAAATTCCTGAAACTGAACGGAGAAGAACACTTACAGCTATTGGTTTCATTAAGGACAAAAGGGCAGCTGAGGCAATGGTCAGTTTATCCAAATCTACACTTCCGGACGTTGCATCGCAGGCTTCATGGTGGCTCAATTTCAGAAAAACCAATGATTGGGCAGACTTATTGAACTGGGAAGAAGCAACGGCAACCGTAATGACACCGGCCTACCGGAAAATGCTCGAACTGAAAAAGACGGTTGCTGATAAAAATAATCCTTTGAATCAACGAATTGAAGCAGCAAAATCCATGGCGGCAGACAAAGATGGTGGGAATATTCTTGTAGATATGCGCGTACAGGGACAGCTGCAAGACACGATCGCTAAATCCGTCAGTGAAATTATATTTAAAAATCCTGATCAGCAGGTGCGCGTTGTTGCCAGTCAATTTTTTCCTAAAAATGGAAAAGTATTGAAAACCGATTTCATTGCCAGAATGAGCGGAAATTCGGTAAAAGGTGAAAAATTGTTTGCTGTCAATTGCGCTTCCTGCCATAAACATGGTGTAAATGGCGCAGATATCGGTCCGGATTTGACGCAGATCAACAAAAAATTCGATAAGCCGGGATTGCTTGATGCAATTGTAAATCCGTCCGCCAGTATGGTTTTTGGTTACGAAGCTTACACAGTTACGACGAAAAAGGGTGATTCGTTCTTCGGATTTTTATTAAGCGACGGTGCAAATGTGGTTTTGAAGGATGTTTCCGGCCAACGTCATACGATAAAATCGGACCAGATTAAATCACGGGAAAAAATGAGTCAGTCTTTAATGCCTGAACCGACAACACTCGGTTTGAACGAGCAGGACCTGGCTGATCTGACTGGGTTTCTGTTGCAGTTAAAATGATAGCAACGGTGTATTAAAATGGTCAAAATAAATCGCTTTAACCCTGGTAACCAATTAGAAAGCTTTTCCTGTAACTCAGCGGACTTATTTTCATGCGCCTTTTAAACACTTTGAAAAAATAGGAAATGTCACCAAATCCGCTTTCCATGGAAATCTCGGAAATGGTCTTGTCTGTTGACAACAGCTGCTGCATCGCATAGTTTATTCGGTAGTCAGTCACTGTTTCCATGAATGTCTGATTGGTAACCTTTTTAAAATACTTACAAAAGGCATTTGGAGACATATTTGCGAGCGCGGAAACTTTGTTCAGCAGGATTTCATTCTGAAAGTTTTCAACAATGTAACCCATCACGAGGTTGATCCTTCGCTTGTCATGATCAAGCTGCTGTGCCGTGGTTCCGGCCTGGTCCAAGAATATGTTCGTTTTAGAACCGGCGAGTTCTTCGAGGATATTGAGAAACAGCATCATACGTTTGAAATTGTTTTTTTCGTCAATCAGATCTGCCATTTGAACACCAACATTTTTGGCGGTATCATCGGAGAAACGAATCCCGGTAGCACTCCTTTTTAGTAGGTTACTGATGCCGGACAATTCGGGTTTTGATAAAAATTCTGAGCCCAAAAAATCGCGTTCGAAGTGAATCACCAGAGATTCAGCTTTCATCTGTCCACTTACAGGATCATCGGATTTCCAGCAATGTGGTAAATCGGCGCCAAGAAGCACCAGCTCTCCTGGCTCAAAATTTTCCATACTTTTTCCTACAAACCGCTTTCCTTTCCCTGTACCGATGAACGTGAGCTCATATTCGGGATGGAAGTGATAGGGTACGGTAAATTGTTCCAACAGGAAGCGTGTGGCCAGGAACGATGCGTGAGGCTGCGGATTGAGCGTCTCAAGTTGAGCTCTAATCATAGTTTATTTTAGCCCTTGTTAAGATGAAAAATTGAAATTAGATAAAATCGGCCATAAATTGAATATAATTTACCTTAATACATTGGCACAGGAAACCGAAATTTGGTTATCAAATTTCTAAACTCTTAACTTTTTAAAAAATGGAAGCGCTAACCCAACCTGATTTGTCTGGTTACAAAGCAATCTCGGAATCTGAAATCAAACATTTCAGAGAAAAAGGGCATGTTCTGATTCCAGGAGTTCTGGACAAGTCTGAGGTAGATTTTTACCGCGATGTGATTAATGATGCGGCGTTAAGATTTAACCCTGAAAAAAGAAAACTTGAAGACAGGGACACTTATGGGAGGGCATTTTTGCAAATTATGAATTTGTGGGAGGTGGACGCCGAAGTAAAAAAATTCACGCTGGCAAAGCGTTTTGGGAAAATTGCGGCAGATCTGCTTGGTGTTGAAAACGTACGAATTTATCACGATCAGGCGCTTTACAAGGAACCAGGTGGCGGTTTCACACCCTGGCATCAGGATCAGTATTACTGGCCATTGGATACAAACAACACGATCACGATGTGGATGCCGCTTATCGACATCACAGAAGATATGGGCATGCTAACATTTGCCTCCGGATCTCATCAGAGCGGTTTTGTGGAAAATGTTGCTATTTCGGATGAATCAGAAGCAACTCTGGAAAGATTTATCAAAGAAAAAGGCTTTGAAGTTTCCCGCGCCAAGTCTATGAACGCTGGTGATGCAACCTGGCACTATGGCTGGACGTTGCATTCTGCTCCTGGCAACAAATCTGCCGATACGATGCGTGAAGTAATGACAATCATTTTCATAGCCGATGGAGCCAGGATTACGGAGCCACAAAACAAGCATCAGATAGCGGATGTAAAACGCTGGATGTGTGATTTGCCGGCTGGCAGTCTGGCGGCTTCAGAACTGAATCCGTTGGTGCTTTAATCAATTATTTCCTATTCAAAACTGCTCCTGTTGTTGCATCAGGATATTAAATCCAATCCGGGTTTTAGCACTACGGTGTGCCTTTATAAACTGAACATATGGGAAGTCTGCGGTGATCTTTTTTGCATACTTCCCAATTTTTTTCTGATTTTTTGAGTAATTATCATAGTCAGGATCTTAATTAGTCATAGGATTTCCTCGGTATCAAACTTCCCCGAAACGACGCAAGGTAAAACGCAGGGCCATGACAGAAGAAGATATTACGTCTGAACAAAAAGATCTGATCAGCCGGTTACGGAATGGTGATGAGGAAGCTTTTACCTCCATTTATAAGGAATATTGGTACAAAATGTTTTTGGTGGCTTACCGAAAACTGGAAAACCGGGAACTTGCCGAGGAGCTTGTCCAGGAGATTTTTACCAGGCTATGGAAGGAACGTATGCGGGTAAGGATCATTAATCTGGACTATTACCTTTTTTCTTCGGTACGCTATGAAGTGATCGACCACATTCGCCGCCAGGCCACAAAGGCAGTGTATGAAAATCATTTGAAGGCATTTTCCAATTTTGAAGACCTGAATACCGAAAACCAGATCGCATTTGATGATCTGGTAACGACGGTTTATAGGGGGTTGGATATTTTGGGCGAAAAACCACGTGAAATTTTCAGGCTGAACCGGCTGGAACATTGGCCTGTTGCGAAAATTGCCGCCCATTATAATTTGTCTGAAAAAACAATTGATTATCATCTTGCCAACGCAACCAAATTTATTCGGATTTATCTGAATGAAATGCTGGTTTCGCTTCCCTATTTTTTCTTTCTGACCTTTTGATTGGAATCGGCATAAAATAAATTGTCGAAAGTTGAATGCGCCAAAATAAAAATTGCATTTGGACTATTTCAACGAATTTTACCCTATCTGACCTTTTGCGCATAAACTTTTCAAGAATCTGTTAAAACGGTTAGTGTTTTTTCAGAGATAAACGGCTTAGATTCACAAGGAAACAAATATCACCGAAGTTTAATATCTGGAATGGAAAAACAGGAAATGCTGGCGCTGCTTTTGAAGTACAGGCAGGGAGAGTGCAGTGAAGCTGAGGTTTTGAAAATTCACTTGTGGTATGAAAGCCTGAATCAGGAATCGCGGTTATCGCTGAATGATTCTGAACGGGAACTGCTTGAAGCGAGGATGCTGAGTAACCTTCGCAGTGAAATTTTTGGTGAGCAGGTTATCAATGAAACAAGATCGTTTTCCCGTTGGTGGGTCTATTCAGGAATTGCGGCCTCGCTCCTGATTGGCTTGTCTTACTTCTTTTTCTCCCGGAATGCAGGTCCGGCATATATAGATTCGGGAAACACGCTGATGAGTCAAGTCGATACGAAAATTATTTCCGTAAGGAATCGTACAGCTGAAACGCAGGAAGTAAGATTGCCTGATAACAGTGTAGTGGTTTTGTCGCCCGGCGCTGGCTTGATGTATGGCGAAAAATTTGAAGACGATAAAAGAGAGGTCCAACTTACAGGCGATGCTTTTTTTGAAGTGAGCAAAAATCCGGCGAAACCGTTTTTTGTATACAGCGGAAAGCTGGTCACCAGAGTACTCGGAACGAGTTTTCGGATTAAAACGGATGAAAAAACGCGGGCAATGGAAGTTGAGGTAGTTACGGGAAAAGTCTCTGTTTTTGAAAACGAAAAAGATGCTGCCGGCAAAACCGGCGGTAAGCAAAATGGTGGTGTGGTGCTGACACCAAATCAACGTGTTACATACTTTTCGGAAAGCGGACATCTCATGACAAGCATTGTGGATGTGCCTGCTGAGATAGAAAAAGCAAAGGGGAATTATGTGCTCGATTTCAACAACGCGCCGATCGCACAGATTACTGCCGTGTTGCAAAAGGAATATGGCATCGAGATCATGTTTGCCAATGACCACCTGGAAAAATGCACGTTTACAGGTGATGTTTCGGACATGCCTTTGTATGAAAAACTGGATTTGATCTGTAAATCCAATTCAGCATCATACGAAGTAAAAGGTACCCGGATTCTGATCACCGGAGATGGCTGTGAATGAACTGATTATACAAATATTCCTGACCCAGTTAAACCCGTAAACTTTTATGTGCACCAAAACCTGACCCAGCGCGAGCGAAAGATTTTTAATGAAAGGCCGGTATTGGTCCCCACCAATACCGGCCAGCTTACACCTCAGTTTATGTGATTATCCTGGCAGATAAAACACTGAGGTATTGTCCTCATTTTCACAAAAGAACATTTCAAAATTATGCAAAAACTTCGACAGTTAAAATTTTGTGCGGCCCTGTGCATGCTTATGAAAATTTCCCTGATTCAGATCGTTTTTTCGGTTGCCTTCGCAGGTTTTGGTTTCGCCGCGCATGAAGGAAGAGCACAAGAGATTCTGGAACGGTCGGTTACGCTGCACGCCGACCAGCAGGAATTAAAAGAGGTGCTACACCAACTGGAAATACAGGCAGACGTAAAGTTTGCGTACAGCCAGAGATTAATTAAGGCGGAACGCAAAGTAGTTATGCATGTGTCCGGGCAACGGCTTTCGGAAGCATTGAAACTGTTGCTTACGCCGTTGAACATCACGTATCAGGTAACATCCGGCAGGATACTGCTGACTATGGCCAAACCGCAGTCACCGAAATTGGGTGAAACCAGCCCAGAAAAAGAAATGGAGGTGCTGGTAGCGCAGGTGAGCGGGAAAGTCCTGGATGAAAATAGTGCTGGTTTGCCAGGTGTAAGTGTGGTATTGAAAGGAACCCAGAAAGGAACGACCACAGATGGAGACGGGCAGTTTAAAATAGAAGTACCGGATGAATCTGCTACGCTGGTGTTCAGTTTTGTCGGGTTTGTAACGAAGGAACTCGTTGTGGGTAGTCAAACTTCACTGACTATCAGCCTGGTACCCGAAAACACCGCGCTGAAAGAACTGGTGGTTGTGGGTTACGGAACACAGAAAAAGATAAACCTGACCGGAGCTGTCGCTACTGTTGGTTCTGACCAGGTAGCGAACCGGCCGGTTACGAATATGTCGACGGCACTTCAGGGAATTTTGCCGGGAGTTACTGTTGTTCAAAAATCTGGCCAGCCCGGGCGTGATACGGGGATTATCCGGGTGCGCGGCGTGGGTACAATGAACAGTGCATCGCCAAGCAGCGGCTCCCCGATGGTGGTGGTTGATGGGCTGATTTCTTCCATGGAAAATTTGAACCCGAACGACATTGAAAGTATTAGTGTGCTGAAAGATGCATCGGCCGGAGCCATTTATGGGTCGCGTGCAGCTAACGGTGTTATTCTTGTGACAACCAAGAGAGGCAAAGCGGGAAAACCTGTGGTGAGTTACAATTCCTACATCGGATTGCAAAAACCAACGAATCTTCCTGATTATCTGGGTTCATACGATTACGGCAAATTATTAAACGAAGGTCTGGTCAACGAAGGTCAGCAGCCTCGTTTTACAGAAGCAGAACTCAATAAATTCAAAGACGGCTCGGACCCGTTCAATTACCCGGATACCGATTGGCTTAAACTTCTATACAAAGGGTCGGGTGTTCAGCAATCTCATAATTTAAGTGTTTCGGGTGGTACCGACGCTTCCCGGTATCTGCTTTCCTTTGGTTATCTGAATCAAAAAGGATTAATAAAAAACACCGATAACGAGCGTTATAATGTGCGGTTTAATCTGGACAGCAAAATTTCGGATAGACTTTCTGTCGGCCTGACATCCTCGTTTCTCCGCCAGGGAATTAGTGAGCCATCTGCCATAGCAGGCGGGCCCGGGCTGAATTTTAGTATTGTGTATGCAAACAGGATACCTCCGACTGTGGCCAACAAATATCAGAATGGTGCATGGATGAGGTATCTGGATGGAAACCCGAACGCATGGATTGAAAACGGCGGATCGATCGCAGACAAAATTTCCAGTGCAATGGGTAATGCCTTCGCAGAACTGGTTATACTGAAAGGACTTAAACTGCGCGGATCGGCAGGTGTTGACTACAATTTCACGGACAAAAATACCCATCTGAAAGACCTCACTTACGGTGACGGAAGTTATCAGGGGCCAAATTCCGTTAAAAATGACAATCTGCGTAACGCCAGGATCACTCTGCAGGCGTTCCTGACTTATGAAAAAAGTTTTGGTAAACACAATCTTAGCGTATTGGTTGGTTCTTCGCGGGAAACTTACAATTACAATGAAACGGGAGCATTTCGCAGAAGTTTGCCGAGCAACGATCTGACCGACGTGAACGCCGGATCAACAGAAGGAATGACTGCAACCGGGCTAAGTTACGAAAGCAAACTTGGATCGTATTTTGGCAGAGTTAACTATGATTACCAGGGGAAATATTTGCTCGAAGCGAGTATGCGTTATGATGGCTCATCCAAATTTGCGGCAGAAAAGCGCTGGGGTGTGTTCCCGTCTTTCTCTGCCGGATGGCGCGTTTCCGAAGAGGCATTTTTGAAAAATGTTCATGCCATTACGGACTTGAAATTGAGAGGGTCTTATGGGTCTGTTGGTAATAATGACATCCTTGATTACCTATACATACCGACTGTTGCGCTGGGGGTGAACTACCCTTTTAACGGAAGTATTGCCGCCGGAGCTGCGCAGCAGGTTGCGGCCAATACCAGTTTACAATGGGAAAAAAGCACGACTTTCGATATCGGAGCAGATCTGGCTTTGTTCAACAACCGAATTACGCTTACCGCTGATTACTACGATCGTTACACGAACAACATCCTTGTGGCTGTGCCGGTTTCTTCAATCTACGGTTTGCCGGCGCCAACGGTCAATGCCGGAGCAATGCGAAATAAGGGGCTCGAACTCGTTCTGGGGCATGCAAACCGGATTGGTGATTTTTCTTACAACGTATCGTTCAATATTGCATTTAACAAAAACAATGTTGAAAAATATGCCAATCCATCGAAAACAAAACGGATTCAGGCAGAAGGGTATTCCTGGAATTCATTTTTCGGATATGAAGCAATAGGAAAATATCAGACTGATGAGGAGGTGCAAAACTTGCCCAAGGTGGTTGGTTCGCCGGTTCAGCGCGGTGACCTGATTTTTAAGGATCAGAATAATGATGGAAAAGTTGACGGTAATGACCGAATTGATCTTGGAAGTGATATTCCCAAAACGACTTACGGAATTAATCTAAACGCGCGATATAAAAGTTTTGACCTCGTTGTATTGGGTCAGGGAGCAGCTAATGTGAAGCAATATTTACAGGATCAGGTTCAGTTTCCTTTTGTAAATGGCTACAAAGCACAGACAAAACACCTCGACAGGTGGACGCCTGAAACGCCTGACGGTAAATTTCCAAGAACGCACGTGAGCCAGTGGCATAATTACGCAATATCTAGTTTCAGTGTTGTGAAAGCGAATTACCTCAGACTTAAAAATCTTCAGGTTGGTTACAGTTTCACTCCGAAAGTACTGAAATCGATCAAGGTAAATTCTCTGAGACTGTATCTGAGCGGTCAGAACCTGCTCACAATGACAAAGCTGGACAGCGGCTTCGACCCGGAAAGTGCTGAAAATGCACAGTTTGGCTACCCGAATGTTAAAATTTACACCGCAGGTTTAAACATCAATTTCTAACCCGGATCCTAATGAAAATCATATACAAATTCATCGTCATGATCGCGCTGGTATCGCTGTTGGTATCTTGCGGACAAAAATTTCTTGAGGTTTCCCCGACTGATAAATTATCGGATATGACGTTCTGGAAAACGTCGAAAGATGCGGACATGGCGCTCGCAGGTATTTACAACAAATGGGAGGACCAAACCAATACCTTATGGTGGGATCTGATGACCGACAACGGATATTCTCAGTACGCCTGGGACAACGTTCAGGTGATCGGTAACGGGCAGGCCAATGCATCAAATTTTGGCAAGGACTATTTCAATTATACTGCAATAAGAAAGTATAATCAATTCATCGAAAAGGTGCCGCAGATTGAAATGGATGCTGCAAAAAAAGAAAAATATTTGGCTGAAGCGCGCTTTTTAAGAGCTTACGATTATTTCAGAAAAGTTGAGTTTTACGGCGATGTTCCGCTGGTAACCAAAGTGATCGACAACCCGGAACAAGCGAAAGTTGCCAGAAATCCAAAGGCGGAAGTGGTGAGTTTTATTATGAGTGAGCTTGATGCGGTTGCCAAAATTTTGCCGGCAGAAAATATGAGGCAGTCCGGAGGGCATATCACAAAGGGCGCCGCACTCGCATTGAAAGCACGTCTTGAACTGTATGAGGGGAAATTCCCTGAGGCGATGGCTGATGCCAAACTGGTGATGGATATGGCAAAAGCGGGAATTTACAAGCTCTATCCCGATTATGCCGGACTGTTTCAGGTCGAAAATGAGAATAATAATCTGGAGTCAGTCCTTGAAATACAATACATTAAAGATACTTACGCAAACACGCTTTGGCAGAATATTTTGCCTTCAAAAGAAGGCGGATGGTCTTCTATTTCGGCTGTGCAAAGTATTGTTGACGCTTATGAAATGAAGGACGGAAAGACAATTTCCGAGTCTGCGCTCTACAATGCGGACAAGCCATTTGAAAATCGTGACCCGCGTTTGGGCATGACAATACTTTATTCTGGAGCAAAGTTCAACGGCCGGTTTTTCAATACACTTGATCTGACAAGCCCGGATTTTTACCAGAGCGCATCAGCACCAAAAAGCGGTTATAATGTATTGAAATACACCACAATTGTTCCGGAAGCGTTATTGAATAACGGAGATGTTAATGTGATGGTTATTCGCCTGGCTGAGGTTTTGCTGACCTATGCCGAAGCGGCAATAGAGGCCGGTCAGATTACATCAGATGTTTATGATGCAATTGATATGGTGAGAACGCGTGCGAAAATGCCGGTGGTTGACAGGACGGTTTACAGTTCGCAGGCCAAACTCAGAGAGCTAGTCAGAAGAGAACGGAGAGTGGAACTGGCGTTTGAAGGTTTGCGATATTGGGATATCAAACGCTGGGATATCGGTGCTCAGGCGCTGAACGGACCAGTTTATGGCTCGCGCCTCGGTACAGTAAACGGCGAAACCGGAGTTGTTACATGGAACGACAAACGGATTAAGGTTGAGGATCGGGTTTTTCAGGCTGCCCGCAAATATCTGCTGCCAATACCTCAGGCAGAACTGGACGCGAATGCGAATGTGAAGCAAAATGCCGGTTATTAGATAACAAGCGGTGTAATTCACAATTGTTAAAACCGCGTAAGTAGTTGGTTAGAAAGTCTTACTTTTAGATAACGGGATTACCAACCGACTTTTTGATCAATATCGGATTACTTAAAGAACATGTTTCTAATTGTTGCATAATGAAAAAGGGTATTTTTTTGGGCTTGGGTGTGTTGGTCGTGTTTTTGTCATCCTTCCAGTGGCCGGCTCTGTTCGGCCACAAAGTTGACTACAACACGGAGGTAAAGCCGATCCTGAATAAACACTGTATGGGTTGCCATGGTGGTGTGAAAAAGGCCGGTGACGTGAGTTTTCTTTTTGAACACGAAATGCTGGAACCGGGTAAATCAGGTAAGGTGCCTGTGGTTCGTGGTGATGCGGATGCGAGTGAAATGATCCGGAGAATTCTGACAGATGATCCCGACGAGAAAATGCCGAAAAAAGGAGCGCCGCTGACCGAGGATGAAATTGGCACGCTAAAAAGCTGGATTAACGAAGGAGCTGAATGGGAGAAACACTGGTCATATAAAAGAATTGAAAAACCCGACGTCCCCTCCCTGAGAACAGTTTGGAATCTTTTTGGACTGCTGAATTTGTCTGAGGTAGGTTTCGCAAAAAATGAAATTGATCATTTTGTAATTCAAAAATTTAAAAAGGAAGGTTTATCGCCGTCACCTGAGGCAGACAGAGCGACATTGATTCGCCGCGTCAGTCTGGATCTGGCCGGACTTCCACCAACAGAAGCAGAAGTACGTGATTTTGTAAATGACAAATCGCCCGATGCTTACGAGAAAGTGGTAGATCGTTTGCTGAAATCACCAACTTATGGCGAACGCTGGACTTCCATGTGGATGGATCTGGCCAGGTATGCAGATACGAAAGGCTATGAAAGCGATGGTGGGAGGACGATGTGGCGTTACCGTGACTATGTTGTGAAGTCATTCAACGAAGACAAACCTTTTGATCAGTTCACGATTGAGCAACTCGCAGGAGATTTGATGCCAAAAGGTAAGGATGGTTTTCCGACCGAAGAGCACATGGTCGCTACCGGTTTTCACCGCAATACGATGACAAATAATGAAGGCGGAACCGATGACGAAGAGTTTCGTACTGCTGCACAAATTGATCGTGTGAACACCACCTGGGAAGTATGGCAAGGAACGACTTTTGGCTGCATTCAGTGCCACAGCCACCCTTATGATCCGATTCCGCATGAGGATTACTACAAATACATGGCGTTTTTCAACAACTCCCGGGATGAAGATGTGTGGGACGAATGGCCGAAATTACGCATGTACAAAGGCGACGATTCTGCGCGTGTAGAACGTGTGAAAGACTGGATCAAAAAGTATAATCCGGATCAGGTTGCAGAGGTGAACCAGTTTATGCGGGTTATGGAGCCTAAAATCAATGCGCACAATTTTATAAAAGGTGATCAGTCAACTGTGTTGTTGATTTCGTATTATGGGGTCAAAAATAACGGCAATGCCAGAGTTCCTCAGGTGAATCTGACGGGAAAGGAAAGTGTGGTGATGAATGTGTCCACCAAAGCAGAAAATGCGATTTTAACATTGCACCTTGACAAATTGGATGGACCGGTAATATCGGAGATAAAAATTCCGGTAAGAGATTCGGTTATCGTTGCTCCGATTTTACCCACTTCTGGTAAGCATGACATTTATCTGTCTCTCAGCAGCAAAAAGGCGCCGGAGGAATGGGTGCGTATTACCTGGATGGCCTTCCAAAGGGCGTTACCCGGAAAGGATCAGCCAGAATATAAAAGTATCGTGGAAGATTATGCGAGAACGCTGACCAAATCGACCGAAAGCCAGCCGATTATTTGGGAAGGGAAAGAGGATTTTGCCAGAAAAACGAATGTCTTCGTGAGAGGAAACTGGATGGTAAAGGGCGCAGAAGTGAAGCCTGACGTTCCGAAACTACTTGCAGAAATGCCGAAGGAATATTCGAGAGACCGGCTTGGACTGGCAAAATGGATCGTAAATCGTGAGAATGCGCTGACTGGTCGTGTCATTGTAAACCGGTTTTGGGAGCAATTGTTTGGCAAAGGAATTGTGGAAACGGTTGAAGATTTCGGGTCGCAGGGAAGCGAACCTACGCACCCTGAATTGCTGGACTGGCTGGCCGTCAAGTTCATGGATGAGGATCACTGGAGTGTCAAAAAACTGCTCAAAACAATTGTGATGTCCGGAACGTACCAGCAAAGCTCAAAAACCAATAAGGAAAAACTTGAAAAAGATCCTTATAATATCTGGTTGTCGCGCGGGCCACGCGTGCGGCTGAGTGCGGAACAGGTTCGCGACCAGGCTTTGGCGTGCAGCGGACTGATCTCCAAAAAAATGTATGGACCCGGCGTGATGCCACCGCAGCCTGACAAGATCTGGCAATCACCTTATAGCGGGGAAAAATGGGTTTTGAGCGAAGGAGAGGATCGTTACCGCAGAGGCGTTTACACGTATTGGAAACGAACGGCTCCATATCCTTCCATGGTCACATTTGATGCGCCAAGCCGTGAATTCTGCCAGTCAAGGCGGATACTCACCAATACGCCATTGCAGGCATTGGTTACATTGAACGATCCTGTTTATTTGGAAGCAGCTGAAAAATTGGCTACCACCATGCAGAAACGCGGGAAAACACCTGAACAACAATTGACAGAAGGCTATCGTATGCTTACATTCCAGCCTATTGAGAAGAAAAACCTGAATGTGCTGGTGAAAATATACAACGAAGCGCTGGGCGCATATAAAAAGAAACCTGCGGATGCAGATAGCATGTTGATTTACGGAAAAGAAAAATCACCGGAACTTGCTGCATTGACGATATCGGCAAACGTAATGCTGAATCTGGATAATGTAGTTACGAAAGAATAAGAGAAAAAATTTAGCATGAAAGTTAATAGTTTGAACCCGGATGTCGTAGGTTCAAAGTTGAACTAAAAAGCCTGAAAGGCTTGAATATTCATAGCCACGGGTGTAACTCGTGGAAAAAGAAATACCATCAGTCAGCAACCCTGAAAGGGTTGAACACAGAAGAGTTTCAATTTCCCAAACGGGTCATAAAGAAATATATGGAAAAGCTATTAAAGGAGTTACAACACGCAGATTTGCAGGCTCAGACGCGCCGGCATTTCCTGCAATCATGTGGATTTGGACTTGGGGCGCTTGGGTTGGGTTCTTTGCTCAATTCCTGTGGCTCATCTGTGGCGGATTCGAACATTGCGGGAAATGCAGCCGCGGCTAAAATCCCGCAATTTGCACCAAAAGCGAAGCGGGTGATTTACATTCACATGGCCGGGGCGCCCTCTCAGTTAGAGCTTTTTGATTACAAACCTGAACTGGTTAAATATCACGGAAAAGACTGCCCTGCTGAATTCCTCGAAGGTAAGAAATTTGCCTTTATCCAGGGCGTACCGAAAATGTTGGGGCCGCAGAGTAAATTTGGGCAATATGGCCAGTCCGGAGCGTGGATGTCTGATTATGTGCCTTACTTGCAAACAGTTGCGGATGAGATTACCTTTGTGAAATCCATGTACACAGATCAGTTTAATCACGCCCCTGCTCAGCTCCTGATGCACACCGGAAGTGCTCGTTTGGGCCGCCCCAGTTTAGGTGCCTGGTCTGTTTATGGTTTGGGGTCTGAAAATCAGAATTTGCCCGGATTTATTGTACTTGCTTCCGGCGGGCAGCAGCCTGACGCCGGAAAAAGTGTTTATGGGAGCGGATTTTTGCCTTCGGTTTACCAGGGTGTGCAATGCAGAACGGGCGGTGATCCGGTGCTCTATGTGAGCGATCCGAATGGAATGAACCGGAATATGCGTAAGCAGACAATTGAGGCGATCAATGAAATAAACAGACAGACTTACGAAGATGTACAGGATCCGGAAATTCTGACACGGATCAGTCAATACGAAATGGCGTTCAGGATGCAGATGTCTGTCCCGGAAGTGATGGACGTTTCCAAAGAACCGCAGTTTATTCTGGATATGTATGGTGTAAAACCAGGTGAAGGAACATTTGCAATGAATTGCCTGCTCGCGCGGAAACTTGTCGAAAATGACGTCCGTTTTGTTCAGCTTTTTGATTGGGGATGGGACGGTCACGGAACGTCAAAGGATCATAACGTAGAAGGCGGATTGAGACAAAAGTGCCGGGAATCTGATCAACCGATTGCTGCATTGATTCAGGACCTTAAAATGAGAGGATTACTGGAAGAAACGCTGATCATCTGGGGAGCCGAATTTGGCAGAACGCCGATGCAGGAAAACCGGAATGGACTAGTCATGCCGTATATGGGCCGGGATCATCATTTGGATGCATTCACCATGTGGATGGCAGGTGGAGGCGTGAAGCAGGGATATTCTCATGGCGAAACGGATGAGCTTGGTTACTACGGCGTGAAGGACCGTGTACATGTCCATGATATTCAGGCAACCATTCTGCATTTGATGGGTTTTGATCATGAAAAATTCACTTATCCATTCCAGGGAAGAAATTTCCGGTTAACGGATACGGCGGGAAAAGTTGTGAAACAGATCGTTGCTTAGTTTTTGTTTTTAAATATTAATGAGAATTTGACCGGAACTGATGACTCCGGCCAGGCTTTTTCCAACATCAACCTAAACCTTAAATAACCCGCATGTTTTACCCGCTTCTTTTGGCTTCGGATTGGGCTGTTTTTTTCGGACGCTTTCATCCTGTGCTCGTTCATTTGCCCATAGGTTTTTTGTTCATCGCCGCATTGCTGGAAATCGGTCGCCGTACCGGTAAGATCGCCGTTAGTGAATCGACAGTCTCTTTCGTACTGTTCTGGTCCGCTGTGAGCGCAACATTTGCCTGCATCGCGGGCTATTTGCTTTCACTTGGCGGAGGTTACGACGAATCCCTTCTGAGCGATCACATGTGGCAGGGAATTGGCGTAGCGGCTTTTGCCTGGGTTGCCTGGTTGGTCAAATCAGATCGTTTTGGAGAAAAGATTCCCTTTGGTCCGGCCTTTTATCTGCCGGCACTGGGCGTAGCAACAATCCTGACAATGACTGCCGGGCATGACGGTGGGTCTCTGACCCATGGCGATGGTTATCTTACCCAATATACCCCGGAGCCATTCCGTACGCTTGCGGGAATGCCGCCATTAAAGGAAGACATTACGGAAATAAAGCCAATCGCAAATGTGCAGCAGGCTGTGGTTTACAAAGATATTGTGCAGCCTATTTTGGAAATGCGCTGCGTTCAATGCCACAATGAGAAAAAACAAAAAGGAGATTTGCGGCTGGATCAATTTGCGCTCATGCTCAAAGGCGGCAAAGCCGGACCGGCTTTCGTATCAGGCAAAGGCGCAGAAAGTGACATGATCAAAAGATGTATGCTTCCGGAAGGAGATGACGATCACATGCCACCAAAAGGCAAACCGCAGCTGTCAACCGACCAGATTGCCCTGCTGTCGTGGTGGATAGATCAAGGCGCTCCGACTGACAAAAAGGTAGCGGAACTGAAAATGTCCGAGCAGGTTAAACCGGCACTCGCTTCACTTGGTTCAGGCGGGAATTCTAATTCGCAGGTTGCAAAAAATACGGAATCGCCCGTCTTGAAGCTGAAAGTTTCCGCTCCGGATGAGAAAGATATAGAGGCGTTAAGGAAAGTTGGTTTAATCGTCAATAACCTTGCACAGGACCAGAATCTGATAGAAGTTAGTGCGGTTAATGCTCCCAATTTTAGTGATGGCCAGATTGGCCTGTTGCTACCCTTGGCAGAGCAGATTGCGTGGCTCAAACTGGGTGGAACAAAAATTACGGATGCTGCCCTTAAAGAAATAGCCAAGCTGAAAAACCTGAATAAGTTGCATTTGGAACATACTGTTGTTACTGACGCGGGCGTAGCGAATCTAAAAACACTGCCTTATCTGGAATACGTGAATATTGTAGATACGAAGGTTTCAGATGCAGGATTGAAGAACATAGCGGCTATGAAAGGCCTGCGGTCAGTTTACGTATGGAAATCGTCGGTTACGGACAGTGGCGTAAGTCAGCTACACCGGCTTTATCCCGGGCTTCTTGTTGTTAATGGCTTTAATGAGGCCGCGGTTGCTCAATTTTTGAAAGCGGGCGACTCAACTGCACGGGCGGAAATTAAAAAAAATGAAAAGGCCTTATAAAATCATTACCAGGAAACGCAATTACAAATGGATCGTAGGAATTTTATGAGTACCTCGCTTGCAAGTGCGGGATTATTGGCAGGAATTGAAAATATTGCTGCCGAAAAAGCAGCTCCTTATCGATTTGAGAACAAGTTATCTCTAAAAATATTTGGTACCAACTGGGGTTTCGTGGGTACGACCGATGCTTTTTGTGCTGCAATAAAAAAGGAAGGTTATGACGGGACGGAAATGTGGTGGCCGGGATCAAAGGAAAGACAAACGGAGTTGCTAACGGCATTGAAAAAGTATGATCTTCAGGTTGGCTTTTTATGCGGGTCTGCGTCAGTAGATTATCCTGCGCATCTGGATCAATTCAAAAAATCCATCAATGCGGCTACAAGCGAATTTGGTCAAAAACCACTTTATATCAATTGCCACAGCGGGAAGGACTTTTTTACCTACGAACAAAATAAGGCATTAATTGACCATACAACGGAGATATCTTCTAAAACGGGTATTCCGATATATCATGAAACGCATCGTGGACGGATGCTTTTTGCAGCGCACATTACGCGCAATTTCATTGAAAAAAATCCGGGATTGAAACTGACTCTAGACATTTCACATTGGTGTAATGTACATGAAAGTCTGTTACAGGATCAGCAGGAGACAGTCAAACTGGCGCTTTCGCGGGTGGGCCATATCCATTCCAGGATTGGTCACGAAGAAGGGCCACAGGTAAGTGATCCACGTGCACCGGAATGGGACGCGGCGGTAAAAGCGCATCTGGGTTGGTGGGACGCAGTTGTTGAACACAAAGTAAAAAGCGGCGAAACGCTTACCGTTTTAACTGAATTCGGTCCGCCAAATTACCTGCCAACATTGCCATACACCAAACAGCCCGTTGCTGATCAGTGGGCTATCAATGTGCACATGATGCATTTGTTCAGGAAGCGGTATTTGAAGTAGGGTCAAATTCTTTTCCAAATTCAATTAAGGTTGTTCAGAGTTTTCGCTCAACAAGCGCAACAATTTTCTTCAACCATTCGGCATCCGTTTCGCTGAAATCATCAAGCAAATTGCTATCGACATCGAGGATCATTGCGACGGTTCCGTTTTTGTGAAAAACCGGCAAAACGATCTCAGATCTGGAGGCTGAACTACATGCGATGTGCCCGGGAAATTGTTCCACATCAGGTACGATGATGGTTTCTTGTCTTGTATAACTCGCGCCGCAAACGCCTTTGTGAAAAGGAATTCTGGTACAGGCGATTGGTCCCTGAAATGGTCCCAAAACCAACTGACCCTCTTTGACGAGATAAAATCCAACCCAGAAAAAGCCGAAGGCTTCTTTCAATGCGGCTGAAACATTTGCCAGATTCGCTACTAGGTCACTTTCAGTTTCCACCAGTGCGGAAATTTGAGGAACAAGACTTTCATAGATGGTTTTACGATCTGTCGATTTAGGTATGATCAATTCTTCTGCCATGCGCTTTAATTAATATGTTGGTTTATGGGGAACAGCAATTGATGTCAAAAAATTACCTGATTTTGATAAATGTGCCGTTGAAGGGGCATCTAATGGCTGATTATCATAACGTCACAAGTGGTTCAATAAATAATCCAAATCCGTGATTTTACGGATTGTTTGATGGTTTAAATTTTAAATGATTCAACGACATTCCTAAACTTATTTTTTAGCTTTGTTTACTGTGGAGTTAATCAGTGATATCCCAGACAATTTTGATTCTGTGGTGTGCAGCAACACACAAATTGTCTACAGTATCTGATATGGACGACATTCATATTTAAACTTTACCGGAAATAAATTGACAGAAATTCAAGATTAAACGAAAATAATATTCTTTATAAAATGAAAATAATTTACGCCCTCGCAATTTCAATTTTTGTTTTTACGTCATGTAAGAAAGCAGATCCAGAGCCGACATTTATCTCCATGACAGATCCTATCTTGGATGTCAAATATGATCAGAAGAATCAGTATGGCTGGATTGCAAAGGAAGGATTGCCCACCATTTGGAAATCATCCGACGAAAAAGTTGGGACGATTAGCGCTGACGGGCGATTCAGTGCTCGCAAAGTAGGACAGACAACGGTTACCCTCACTATCGACGGACAAACAAAGGAAAGTAAGGTGACTGTAAGTCCCTACATGACGTTTATAATAGAGCCGTTGGTTGAATTTGGTTCGACGATTGCGAACGTGAAGAGTAAAGAAAAAAGGAAGTTATTACAAGAAACAGATGATTTGCTGGTTTATGAAGGAGAGAACAGTAAAGTAAAATTAATCTCTTATTATAAACAAAACGGTAAAATTACATCTGCATTGCTATTATTTGAAAATGTAACGAACACTGTAATGGATGTTACCACTTTCTTTAAGGAGCGCTATCCTGACAATGGTCTGGTGGGTGGAAATGTTGTTCATTTGAGCGATGATAGAAAATATGGCATTACACTGTCTGTGAATGCTTCACTTGGTTTCTACGCAATATATGCTGTTAACAATTCAGGCGGTAGAATTTCAAACTCAAAAATTCATACAGATTTCTTAGGTGAGCTTTCAAAATTATTGAGCGAGTAAACTTGCCTATGAACAAGCACAATGATATAAAAAATATAAATTACCTAGTCAACATCATTGCTTCAATCGGTTAGCTAACGGCCTACGAATAGAATAGTAGAAAATTTTAGGAGAGTGCAGTTGCATAGATCAGAATGGCGCGTTGAACGGCGGTACTAAACATTAAAAGAGTATTATTAAATCCTCAATATCTTTTATGAATTATTCTATTGTTTTTGAAAAATTATTAAAAATCATAAAAGATAACCGGACTGTATAACGATACAGTCAAGATTACGGTCCCAGGGATGGAAATCAAAAAATGAAAATGCAAATTAAAAAAATGCTGTAAAATTTATCTGGGATTGCGACCAAAAGTTGTAAGGTAAAATCAGGACGAGACAATTTCCCAACCCCGTTTTCTGATTGTGTTGAAAGTACCTGAATTCTTTCTTTAATTTCGTTAGCGGACTTACTTTTAGTAAAGGGTAGTCTTTCCCACTCCGACTCTGTCATGTTTTTTCGTGTCGAGCAGTATTTCCTATCTCCCCTGAACGTAACTCTAATCTTAACAGGAAATTGTTTTTCTTTGTTGGCCTTTCGGGTGTCCGGTATGGAAACGATTGTGACCCGATCTTCAGTAATTGAACATGTCATCCTTTTTCGGTTGTCTACACGTTCCACGCAAATATGGAAAATCGAATTAAAACACGAAAATGACGTCTAAATTAACACACTATTTGAGTTAATTAGAACCAATGAAAATGGAGTAATAAATAAGAAAAATATATTTTTTAATGATTCAGCGTCATATACTTCTAATGGACGGCCCTGACCACAAGGGGCTAATTTACAAGGTTACACGAATACTTTTTGAGCATAACCAGAATATCATCCGAAATGATGAATATGTCAGTCCGTCCAAATACTTTTTCATGCGGACAGAATTCGAGGGAGAAACCGACGGCAGTGAATTGTTGCTGGTTCTACAAAAGGAGTTGCCGGCGGGAATTAATCTCAGGATCAATCCAAAGAAGAAAAAAGACATCGTTCTTTTTGTTACAAAGGAGCATCATTGTCTTGGCGAACTTCTGATCCGATATGCTTTTGATGAGTTGGACGCAACGATTATGGCTGTGGTGAGTAATTACAACACATTGCAACCACTCGTCGGTAAATTCGGGATTCCTTTCCATTTTATTTCTCATGAGAATAAAACACGGGAAGAGCACGAGGAGTCGATTTTGAGGACGCTTGATGTTTATCGGCCCGAATATCTTGTTTTAGCCAAATACATGCGCATCATTACGCCGGAATTTGTGAACCACTACAACAACAGGATCATCAATATTCACCATTCATTTTTACCTGCTTTTATCGGGGCGAATCCTTATAAACAGGCTTATGATCGTGGTGTCAAAATCATTGGCGCGACTGCACATTTTGTGAACAACGATCTTGATGAAGGTCCGATAATTGCTCAGGACGTAAAATCTGTGGATCACCGGCAAACGGCATCAGATATGTCAACGCTTGGAAAGGATACTGAAAAGGCGGTATTGTCGAAGGCCTTGAAGCTGGTTTTTAACGACCGCGTTTTTATTCACAACAACCGGACGATCATTCTATAGCAAGAAAAAAGCCCTTGGTCAGAATCACCGAGGGCTTTTTGTAATCTGATGGATGTTATTGAATATGTAATTTTACAAAAAAATCTTCAAAACATCAAATTCATTTTCAGCCTATTACGTAACTTCTAATAGGATTCTAATATCTATGCGGGAATTGCTGTTCTCGCCAAATCGACCAGGTCAGCATCATTAACTTCTTTCTTAATATCTGCTACTTCGAGGAAACGCGTGTACAGTTCATCAAGAGCAGGCTTATCAAATTCAAATCCCAGCAGCTCCAGACGGTGTTTCAGTGCGTGTCTCCCGCTACGGGCAGTCAAAACAATATCCGATTTGTCAACGCCCACATCTTGCGGATTCATGATCTCGTAATTCAGAGTATTTTTCAAATGGCCATCCTGATGGATACCCGATGAATGCGCAAAAGCGTTTCTTCCTACGATCGCCTTATTGGCCTGAACAGGCATGCGCATCATTTTTGATACCAATTGGCTGGTAGGATAGATAAACTGCGAATTTACCCCGGTTTCCAATCCGAGTTCTTTGTGTACATTGAGGGCCATCACCACTTCTTCCAGTGACGTATTACCGGCACGCTCGCCGATACCATTGATCGTTACTTCCACCTGCCGTGCGCCTTGTGTTATTCCGGCAATCGAATTGGCAGTAGCAAGTCCTAAATCATTGTGGCAGTGAATTGAAATTGTCGCTTTATGTACATTTTTGACGTTCTCGAATATGTATTTGATTTTCGCTCCATACTCGTCAGGAAGACAATATCCTGTGGTATCCGGGATATTAACAACTGTCGCACCTGCTCCGATTACGGCTTCAACAAGCTGCGCAAGAAAAACCAGATCTGCGCGGCCTGCATCTTCGCAATAAAACTCTACGTCCTCGACCTTTGTACGCGCGTATTTCGTAGCAGAAATTGCTCGTTCCAGAATCTTTTCTCTGGTCGTATTGAATTTGTGTTGAATATGAATATCCGAAGATCCGATACCCGTATGAATACGTCCCCTTTTTGCATATTGAAGGGCGTCAGCTGCCGCATCAATATCACCGACCACCGCACGTGATAGGGCACAAATAATTGGTTCGCGGACCACTTTCGAAATTTCGACAACAGAACGGAAATCTCCAGGGCTGGAAACGGGAAATCCTGCTTCAATCACATCTACCCCAAGTTTTTCGAGTTGCGTAGCCACAATAATCTTTTCCTCAGTTGTCAATTGACTTCCCGGAACCTGCTCGCCGTCTCGTAAAGTTGTGTCGAAGATTTGAACTCGATTACTCATTTGTGGGTAAATAGATTTAATGTAATTACGAATTTAATACTTTTCAAACAATATAAAACCCTTTCCTGATGAGGAGAAAGGGTTTTTTGACTTTTCAAAATAATACCTTCCTCTACCTCAGTGTGCGGTCAGAAGCAGCAGAACAGGATTATTTAATATGTAGTTCATCATTTTAAGTTGCGAAAATTCGCTGACTGCGATTTTCTTCTGCAAAGAAAACATAAGTTTTGCTCAGAACAAATATTATTTGGCAAAACATTCTAAAATTTTAAATTCGCTTTAAAAGCTCAACACCAGCAGCTTGGGTATTCAGTATTTTTTCGGCAGGAGTTGTAGCGTCAGCAATATCGCGCGTTCTGAAACCGTCTTTCAACAGTTTTTCAACAGCGGCAATAATGGTGTCTGATTCTTCTTTCAAGCCAAAAGAAATGTCAAGCAAAAGTGCCGCTGAAAGAACAGAAGCCAATGGATTTGCAATGCCTTTTCCTGTAATATCATGCCCGGAACCGTGAATTGGTTCGTAAACACCCGTACTGTCACCTACAGAGGCAGATGCCAGCATACCCATAGAACCTGCAATCTGACTTGCTTCGTCTGTTAGAATGTCCCCAAACAAATTGGCAGTTACCACGACGTCAAAGCGACGCGGATCTTTAATCAGCATCATCGCTGCGGAATCCACAAACTGATGTTCAACCTGAATATCAGGATATTCCGGTGCGAGTGCCTGAATTACTTCACGCCACAAACGACTTGTTTCCAATACGTTAGCCTTGTCTACGGAGCAAAGTTTTTTACTACGCGTACGGGCTGCTTCGAAGGCTTTGCGGCCAATGCGTTCTACTTCGTATCGGCTGTATTCTGCGATATCGTAAGCAGTGTTGTTATCGTTTTTACGGCCCTTTTCACCAAAATAGATGTCCCCTGTCAATTCGCGGAAGAACAGAATATCTGATCCTTTCAGAATTTCAGGTTTGATGGAAGATGCGCCGAGCAGTTCGTCAAATAATTTGATCGGGCGCAAGTTGGCATATAAACCAAGTTCCTTACGCATTTTCAGCAGACCTTGTTCCGGACGAACTTTTGCGGTCGGGTCGTTGTCATATTTCGGGTGACCAACGGCGCCAAAAAGAATCGCGTCTGATGCCCGCATTTTTGCAAGCGTTTCATCAGGAAGCGGATTGCCGGTTGCTTCGATTGCAACGTGTCCCATTAAAGCTTCGTCATAGATAAACTCATGACCGAATTTTTCAGCGATTTTTACTAAAACAGCTTTACCAACTTCCGTAACTTCTTGTCCGATGCCATCACCGGGAACGATTAGAATATTCTTTTTCATTAAAATTGAATTGATAATCAGGAAATTATATTGCTTTTAATTTCGCCAACAATTGTGGCAAATCCTCAATGACAGTTGCAAAAACCGTTGAAGGTGATACACCAAAATACTCATGGATTAACTTATTTCTCATGAGTTTCATGATACGCCATTCAATTTCAGGATGTTTGTGTTTGAATTTTTCAGAAATTTTTGTGGATGCTTCACCGATAATTTCAAACCGCCTGTACACCGCGTCCTGGAGAAGTTGGCTTTGTTCAAAATCTATTTCCGTTTTGCCGTCCAGATATTCGACGATGGTCTCAATAGACTCAACCATATCCAGAATGTAGACTTGATCATTCCGAGTCATATCAACTCCACAAGATTTGCAAAAACATATTTTTGGATAGATGGCTTGACAGCTTTAAATTCAACTACATCAATTTTACGCTGGCACAATACCTGTAATTCATCCTCAATTCTCAGGATATCGAACATTGTCAAACCCTGCGTTTCGAGTAACAGGTCAATATCGCTTTGTTCAGTTTCTTCATTGCGTGCATAGGAACCAAATACAGCAGCTCTCTTAATATTCTTTTTCGAAAGAAATTCTTTAAGATTTTGATAAAGTTCCTTTTTTTCCATGTTAAAATATTTGCATGTTATCCAACAAATATAACTTATTATGAATGCACCTCAACAAGTTCCTTTTGAACAGATTCGGCAATCTGAGTCAGCAGATTCAGCATTTTTTGCGTGGCCATAATGGCAGATACAGTCTGATCTGAATCCAGACCACGTGTTTTCACGTCTTTGCCATTTATTTCCCAGGTAATGATCGTTTCGCAAAGTGCATCCGTTTTACCACCGGGCGGAATGCGCACAGCATAATCTGTCAGCATCGGCAGGCTGATTTCTTTTTTGGAATATATTTTTTTTAAAGCATTCATGAAGGCGTCGTACTGGCCGTCTCCCTGTGCGCTTTCTTCAAAAATTTCATCGCCGAAACGTATCTGTAAAGTCGCCGAAGGTTTAAGGTTTTTGGAATGCGTTAGCACATAATTTACGATCACAACCTTTTCTTCGATGGCATTACTATCCAGTACGTCGGAAATAATGTAGGGGAGATCGTCGGGTGTAACAGCTTCCTTCCTGTCGCCAAGCTCGATGATCCGTTGGGTTACCTTTTTCAGATCAGCATCTGCAAGCGTAATTCCGAGATCACGGAGATTGTTTTCAATATTTGCTTTTCCGGATGTTTTCCCCAGCGCATATGAACGCAGTCTTCCAAAGCGCTCGGGCATTAACTTGCTGAAATACAGGTTGTTTTTCTTGTCCCCATCGGCATGAATTCCGGCGGTTTGTGTGAATACGCTTTCACCGACAATCGGTTTGTTTGAAGGAATCCGGATCCCGGCAAATGTTTCCACGAGCTTGCTGATCGTATACAAGGAGCGTTCATTAACCGAAGTTTCAACTTCCGGCATAAAATCCCGCATGACAGCAATCGTGCTGGCAAGCGGCGCATTTCCGGTGCGTTCACCCATTCCATTCACTGTCAAATGCAATCCGTGGGCACCCGCGCGTAATGCCTCCATTACATTGGCTACGCTCAGATCATAATCATTGTGCGCATGGAATTCGAAATGATGTTTCGGATAACGGTCAACAATGGATTTGACGAATTCGTACGATTCCGAAGGTGTGAGGATACCAAGCGTGTCCGGTAGCAGAATGCGTTTCACGGGCAGCGTTGTCAGGAAATCGAGAGAATTAAACACATACTCGCGCGAGCTTCGCATGCCGTTACTCCAGTCTTCAAGGTAAACATTGCAGTCTATGCCGTTGGACTCGGCAAGTTCAATCACATTTCTGATGTCTTCGAAGTGTTCAGCAGGCGTTTTTTTAAGCTGATGTGTGAGGTGATTAAGCGAACCTTTGGTCAAAAGATTCATCACTTTTGCGCCGGTTTGCAGCATCCAGTTAATGGAGGCTTCACCGTCCACAAATGTCAGAACTTCAATTTTATCTAAAAACCCATTGGCCTTTGCCCATTCGGTAATTTTCTTTACCGCCTGAAATTCACCTTCTGAAACCCGTGCAGAAGCTACTTCGATGCGATCGACTTTTACCTCCTGCAACAGCAGTTGAGCAATTGTTAGTTTTTCAGATGCGGAAAATGACACGCCGCTGGTTTGTTCACCATCGCGCAATGTCGTATCCATTATTTCAATATAGCGTCTGTTCATAGGTAGGGTTGTAATTTCCGGATTTGCAGGTCGGTCAGATCCGAATCTGATTGGCGACCGGCAAATCCGAAAACGCATTAATATATTCTTGCCGCCTCAAATTCCTCAATCTCACCTTTCATAGCTTGCAGGTAATCTATATCGTCGAAACCATTGATCATGTTGTGCTTTTTGTAGCCATTGATTGCGAACGATTCCTGTTCGCCTGTGGCTAATAGTGTAATCGTTTGTTCCGGAAGATTTACTTCAAATTCTGCATTCGGATCAGCCTCGATGGCAAGAAATATTTTATCCAAAAATTCCGGGCTAACCTGAACAGGTAAAATACCTATGTTGAGTGAGTTGCCTTTGAAAATGTCTGCAAAGAAGCTGGAAACTACACACCGGAATCCGTAGTCATAGATTGCCCAGGCAGCATGTTCACGGCTTGATCCGCTGCCGAAATTATGTCCGCCTACAAGGATTTTTCCTGAATAGATCGGATTATTCAGAACAAAATCCTGCTTAGGTGTATCGTCGCCGTTGTAACGCCAGTCCCTGAAAAGATTGTCGCCAAAACCCTCGCGTTTGGTCGCTTTCAAAAAACGTGCAGGGATGATCTGATCCGTATCGACGTTCTCAATCGGCAATGGAACTGCCGTACTTTTTAATATGGTGAATTTATCGTAAGCCATGATGTTGAAGCTGTTGGCTTTTGGCAATGAACTTTTGGCTCGTAGCCGTAAGTTCATTGCGATTGCTTTCAGTGTTTAAATTCTTAAATGATTATGCAACTTTCTAAAACCGGTGGTTTAAAGCAAATCTCTCGGATCAGTAACAACTCCCGTTACAGCAGCAGCAGCAGCAACCAAGGGGCTAGCCAAAAGCGTACGTGCTCCCGGGCCCTGGCGACCTTCGAAATTTCTGTTTGATGTACTCACCGCGTACTTGCCGGCAGGAATTTTATCATCGTTCATTGCCAAACAGGCAGAACATCCTGGCTGACGGAGCTCGAAACCGGCTTCTGTCAAAATATCCAGAATTCCTTCTGCTTTAATTTGTGCTTCAACAATATGCGATCCGGGAACAACCCAGGCAGTAACGTTGTCCGCTTTTTTGCGCCCTTTTACGATAGAAGCAAACGCGCGAAAATCTTCAATACGACCGTTGGTGCAGCTGCCGATGAAAACGTAGTCGATTTTCTTGCCCAGCATGGATTCATTTTCATGAAAACCCATGTAATTCAATGATTTATCGTAGGTTGCTTTTCCGCCTTCAACTTGTTCGGATGTGGGAATATTACGGGAAATTCCCTGACCCATACCCGGATTTGTTCCGTAAGTAATCATCGGTTCGATATCCGCCGCATCGAAAGTGTATTCTTTGTCAAAAACAGAACCTTCATCCGTTTTCAAGGTTTTCCAGTAGGCCAGTGCTTGGTCCCATTTCTCGCCTTTTGGAGCTTGTTCACGTCCGTTAATGTAATCGAAGGTAGTCTGGTCAGGAGCGATCATGCCGCCTCGAGCGCCCATTTCGATACTCATGTTACAAACCGTCATGCGACCTTCCATTGACATATTTTCAAACACATCACCGGCGTATTCCACGAAATAACCCGTTGCACCTGCTGTTGTTAGTTTTGAAATAATGTAAAGGGTAACATCCTTGGGAGTGACTGCCTTACCTAATTTGCCATTTACGTTTACACGCATTTTCTTTGGCTTGGGCTGCATAATACATTGGGAAGAAAGTACCATTTCGACCTCAGAAGTACCGATACCAAATGCAATCGCGCCAAAAGCACCGTGCGTAGAGGTATGCGAATCACCGCAAACGATGGTCATACCAGGAAGCGTGATGCCATTTTCAGGTCCCACCACGTGCACAATACCGTTCTTCACGTTACCCAAACCCCAGTGGGAAATGCCGTATTTTGCCGAATTTGACTCCAGTGCGTCCAGCTGTTTTGCAGAAAGCGGATCCTGGACGGGAAGATGTTGGTTGATTGTAGGCGTATTATGATCAGCCGTAGCGAATGTGCGTTCCGGGTAAATCACACCGATATTTCTGCTTTCCAGTCCAAGAAAAGCAACCGGGCTGGTTACTTCATGAATAAAATGACGGTCGATAAAAAAAACATCCGGACCATCTTCAATTTTACGGACAACATGTGAATCCCACACTTTGTCAAAAAGGGTACTCGCTTGATTACTCATAATTTTCAATATATAATTTCGCCGTTTTTCAAATTCCACCTAAAAAGAAACGATCAGCCGACCTAATTTCCAGTGGGGAGAAATGAGGATACAAATTACCATAAAATAAAGGGAATTAGTATAACGTTAAACGTTCAAAAAATAGTGATTTTGGTTTTGAGGTGGGTTTTGGGCGGGAATTGGTATTTGGGGCGCAGTAACCATAGCTAATTCTTTGATGCCCATTCAATCTTTGCATTTTGGAAAGAATCAGATGCTTCCTGTCTTTTAAAATATTTGGGTGTAGATGGATGAGTCCAGTAGCAAAATATGCAGTCCAAATCTTTAACCATTGGTTTCACATTCGCTCCTAATTCCCGGCCAAGTACAACGACTATGCCGGGCTCCAAATCCTTGATAACTTTCTTAAAGGTTTGACCAGAGTTTTCCCACATTTCCGCGGTCGGTCGAATTCTGGAATTATTCCCCACGGATGATTGAATGAAATTATAAAAAGCAACTTTTTGCCAGAAATCTTTTGAAGCTTCGTCGCTTAACCAATCATGTGGTTTATCAGATTGAATTTTCGCAATAATCGTGAAAAACTTGTGTCTCCCCTCTAATCTCAATCCGAGACTTTCGACTACTCTGATTGTGAAATTTTCAACATCCTTCTGATCCTCTTTAAAATAATGCGATTCTCCAAGAACAAGAATTTTGGGTGTTTGTGAAAAATATTCCTTCCCAATCCAGGGCTTAAAAACAATTGACATTATGTAGAGAGTTGGAATTTAGATTGTTAAACGAGTACCTTTTTGTCAAAACCCTTTTCCCTACGCATCTACTGTTTGATATGCCTTGTCGTTTAAAATTCAAAATGAGCAAGTGACAATGAAATTGGGTTGGAAACTTCACCCCTGCTTCTTCGGAGTCACCCCAAATTTCTCTTTATAAGTCTTTATAAAATGCGAAACACTTTCGTAACCAATTTCTGTACTGATTTCAGTCACATTTTTTGTATTATTTCTCAATAGAAAATCTGCATAGTCAAGCCGTTTGTTTTTAAGCCAAAGGGCTGGTGAAGTTCTGAATTCTTCCTGAAAATCACGTTTAAAGGCCGAGAGACTGCGACCGGACAGTCTGGCAAGTTCATTTAGTGTAAGCGGTTTGAGGTAATAACTGTTCATGAGAAAGGATAAATCGACCTTTTCACCTTTGTATAAGCTATAAAGAATTGCCCTGAGTTGTCTTGAATTATCGAGTTCTAGTAGATGAAGCAACAATTCCTGAAATTTCAGGCGAAGGAAATGGTTTTTCAATTCCGTTCGCGAACGAAAATATGGGAATACGGATTGTATAAATTTCTCGAAATTTTCGTCCGATTTGAGCAGCAAAATCGGGTTTTCAAAGATTGTTGCGGATTCCTCAATATTAAAAAGCTCCGGATGCAAACCCACAAACTCTTTCAGCAATTTTTCATCAAAAAAGAAAACCAGGCTTTTGTAAGATTCGTTGATGGACTCGGACATTAGGTAAAATCCCCGTTGAACAAAGAGAATGTCCCCTTTTTCCACATGAACTTCCTGCGTTGGACTGGTAAATTTTTTTTCGCCTTCCAGCACAACAATGACCGCATGTTCTTCGAAGAAAACGTCATATTTAGACGGATAAACCTCATTGCGATAGGCAACGAATGTCATATCCTGAATCTTTAAAGACTCAAATTCCTGGGAGCTAATATCGGATGGGACGCGTAGCAAGACAATTAATTAGATAGTTTTTCTTCCTCAATAATATAGTTAATCCACTCATTAGCAAGAGGAATGTCGTTTTTTATAACTTGCCAAACTACCTCAAAATCTACCTGACTCAAAATATCTCTCAAACCTGCCATTCCCCGCCAGTCAACTTCTTTATATTTGTAGCGAATGGTGTCCGGAACTTTTTTGGCAGCTTCGCCTATATTTCCAAACTTCTGATGAACGCCCGATTTACAAGATCATCCTCAACAAATTGATCGAATGATAGTCGTGCTGAGTGGTTAACGAGAAAGTTCAATTCCGTTTGGATATGTTCCAAAAATTCAATCAATGAAGGAGACATATTCGATATCGTTTTTTGCTTCCCGCTGGACGAAGGAGGCCATTCCTTCCTAGGTCAATAAGTCAACTTTTTTTTGAAGTGTGTATTCCAGCAGTTCAGCCAGATCCAGTAAATTTCTGTAAGTTTTCATTCCAGACTCAAATTCAACAACCAGGTCAATATCACTTGTATCTTTCTGTTCGCCGCGTACGAAAGAACCGAACAAGCCTAACCTTTCTGCGCCGAGTTTGCGAATTTCTATTTTTCGACTTTCTAAAAGAGAAATTATCTGCTGCTTGTTCTGGACCATTGCTAAAAAGTTTATCCGTTAAGAAACTTCTGAAACAAATATAACACTTTGAAACCGTGAATAGTTAGCACGGTTTCATACGCATTTTATCTAAACCATAAACTGAAATAAATCCGGCTGATCGTTTAAGTACTCATAAACAATCCTTCCTTCGTTCATCCGTTCAATCAGCGGGCTAAAATCCTCGCGGTTTTTCAGTTCGATACCGACGAGTGCAGGTCCCTGTTCCCGGTTCGTTTTCTTCACGTATTCGAAACGGGCAATGTCGTCATTTGGACCCAAAACGTTTAAAAACTCACGAAAAGCACCTGAACGCTGTGGAAAACGAATGATGAAGTAATGTTTCAAACCTTCGTAAAGCAATGATCTTTCCTTGATTTCCTCCGTACGCGTAATGTCATTATTGCCGCCGCTGATCAGCGCGACCACGTTTTTGCCTTTGATTTCATCTTTTACCAGATCCAGGGCTGCAACTGTAAGCGCTCCGGCTGGCTCTGCAACGATGGCTTCTTCGTTGTAAAGTTGTAAAATTGTTGAACAAACTTTCCCCTCCGGTACAAGCATCACCTTATCAAGACTTTTACTGCAAATTTCAAAAGTGATATCTCCGGCACGACGAACTGCTGCGCCGTCCACAAATTTATCGATGTGATCCAGCGTAACCACGTGACCGGCTTTGATTGAATCGTACATGGTTGGCGATCCTTCCGGCTCAACGCCGATCAGTTTCGTATTAGGAGACAATTGCCTGAAAACCGTTGATATACCTGAAGCAAGCCCGCCTCCGCCAATTGCCATCAGCAAATAGTCAATTCTGAAGCTGGCATCCTTGAAAATTTCCAGCCCGACTGTTCCCTGCCCCTCAATAACCTGTAAATCGTCAAAAGGATGCACAAATGTGGCATTGTTGGCTTTCTGGTATTCCAAGGAAGCGTGGTAAGCATCGTCGTAAGTATCTCCGGCCAAATGAATTTCAATCCATTCTTTGCCAAAGAGACGAACCTGTTTTACTTTTTGTGCGGGCGTCGTTGTCGGCATGAAAATGGCACCTTTTACCTCCATTTTCCGGCATGCATACGCAACGCCTTGTGCATGGTTTCCAGCGCTTGCGCAAACGACGCCACCGGCCAGCGCTTCGGCACCAAGGCTAGCCATTTTGTTGTACGCGCCACGAATTTTATACGAACGCACAGTTTGCAGATCTTCCCGTTTCAGGTAAATATTGGCTTCATATTGTTCTGATAAATGCGCATTATATAAAATCGGCGTGTGATTGATCACGCCGCGCAGGCGTTCTGCGGCAAGAAATATATTGTCGAGTGTGGGGGCGGAGTGAAGTGGAGTGGTCATTAAATTATAATTTTAGGGAAATTCATTATCCAAAAAGTGTTTCTGAAATGTCCTTCGGATCTTTCCCAAAATGTTCTGCATTGTCCTTGACGAGGCCTCGTAAAGTGTTTGTTTTTATCGGCTTGTGATCAGGAATAGTAATGTGATGCTGACCATTGCGTGTCATTGATGCGCGAATGTGACTACCGACCTGCCTGGTTTTCTCGTATCCGAAATGTTTATAACAAAGTTTGAGCAGATCTTTTCCTGAAAGATCAGTAGGTACCATCATACAATCGCCAAAATTTCATCTTTGACAAAATGCAGATGCGCAACCTTTGGTTTGTCAGCCGGATTGTCAAAATGACATTCAATGGCTTCCTGAATATTTTTTTTAAGTTCATCCATTGTTTCTGCATCGGTGAAAATGGACTCCCCCAAAGCTCTTGCCGTATAGCCTCCTTCTTCGGCCTCGTTGATTAGAAAAACAATCTCCTTCATATTCCGGTGTCTATTTACTTATCAAATATATGATTTTTGACTCAGACTACAATTTGAGCTTTGGCTCTCAGAGCGCCGGATATTGGACCGGTTAATTGTTGACACAGGGCCGTTTTCAGGATTGTTATTCCGCTCCGGCCTGCATTTGCTTTGTGAGGATTGTCTCTATGGGCGCTATTTTGACGCTTAGATGTTAAAGTCGTAGGAAATTTTGAATGCGTTTAGTTCTAATCCTGGGCTTTATAAAAAAAATACCCCTAAACCAATGAGCTTAGGGGTACATATAAATTGAGTTATTCTAAAACTAGCTGTTTTCAGGACGCAATCCGCGTACCGTAGAACCAGCTCTCCACATTTCTGAATCGCGAAGTTCAGCCAATTCAACTTCCAGTTTCACGCGGTAGTCAGGTTGTGAGTTACGTGTGATAGAAATCGTTGCTTGTTCGCCTGATTTTACAGAATTGTAAAGTTGTTCGAAAACAGGCTTTGTAGCGTCACGGAAAGGTTTCCACCAATCCAAAGCACCACGCTGAGCGGTTGTAGAGCAGTTTGCATACATCCAGTCCATTCCGTTTTCAGCCACAAGCGGCATCAAGGATTGGGTCAATTCTTCAACTGTTTCGTTGAAAGCTTCTGATGGAGAGTGTCCGTTTGAACGAAGCACTTCATATTGTGCCGCGAAAATTCCCTGGATCGCACCCATCAAAGTTCCGCGCTCACCTGTAAGGTCAGACGTTACTTCACGGTAGAAATCAGTTTCGAACAAATATCCTGAACCAACACCGATACCCATTGCGATACATTTTTCACGTGCTTTACCAGTTGCATCCTGGAAAATAGCGAAAGATGAGTTCAGACCTTTTCCTTCTACGAACAAACGACGAAGAGAAGTTCCTGATCCTTTTGGAGCTACCAGATATACATCTACGTCAGCAGGAGGAACGATACCAGTCTGATCTTTATAAGTTACACCGAAACCGTGAGAGAAATACAATGATTTTCCAGCAGTAAGGTTTGCTTTAACAGTTGGCCATAATTCAATTTGCGCGGCGTCGGAAAGCAGGTAGCAAATGATTGTTCCTTTTGCCAATGCTTCTTCAAGTTCAAAAAGTGTTTCGCCAGGAACCCAGCCGTCAGCAACCGCTTTGTCCCATGATTTGCCACCTTTACGTTGTCCAACGATCACATTGAATCCGTTGTCACGCATATTCAAGCTTTGGCCAGGGCCTTGTACACCGTAACCGATTACAGCGATGGTTTCATTAGAAAGTACTTCACGTGCTTTTTCAAGTGGAAATTCTTCACGGGTTACTACTTCTTCTTCGACCCCGCCGAAATTTAACTTTGCCATTGATTATTGATTGGATGATTAATTACTGGATATTAAAAGACAATATTACTAAAAATGAATTGGTTACTGGTAATACTCCCATTCCGCTTCCGGAAGATAATCTACCAGCGTATTGGGTGATTTACTTACAGCCACACGTCCTGATCTTACGAATTCCAGGATTTCGTGCGGTTTGATATAATCGAAGAATTCGAAAATTTCTTCTTCTGTACCGGTTTTCTGGATAATCACATAACTCAAATCCCAATATACGACCCAGGCTTTGTAAACCTTGTTAATGGTTTCAATGTCAAGCGGTTTGGCGCCGATGGGAGTTGAAATTTTGAACATCGCGATTTCGTTGTACGCAATATCCTCGTTCAGATAACCGAAAACAGCCAAAACTTCAATGACCTTACGAATCTGGCGTACGAGCTTTTCAACTGCCTCGCGCGACTCATGGTGGATGACGATGGTAAAGCGCGAAATACCCTTACGTTCCGTTTCCGAAACGGTCAGGCTGTCAATATTGATCCGCCTGCGTGTCAATATCGTTGTGATCTTGTTGAGAATACCGATCGTATTTTCGGTAAAAACACAAATGGTGTATGCTGTCATGATTTCTATGTTATTATTCCAATCTGATGTCCGCAACGCAAGCACCTGTCGGCACCATCGGGAATACGTTTTCTTCTTTTTCAACCAAAACTTCTAATAAATAAGGCTTGTCCGAAGCCAGCATTGTGTCCAGTGAATCGCTCAGATTTTCTCTTGCCGAACAGGTATGGCCGTCGATGCCGAAACCTTTGCCAATTGTGATAAAGTCAGGATTCTGAAGTTCAACAAATGAATATCGTTTCTGGTGGAAAAGCTGTTGCCACTGGCGAACCATTCCCAAGAAGTTGTTATTCAGGATGATGATCTTAACCGGCAAACCACTTTGTGCAATCGTACCCAATTCCTGAATCGTCATCTGGAAACAACCATCGCCAATAAATGCCACTACGTCGCGGTCAGGAGCGCCAACTTTGGCACCAAAAGCGGCTGGCAAAGCATAGCCCATTGTACCCAAACCTCCGGATGTAACGAAAGAATTAGGTTTTTTGAACTGGTAATAGCGTGCAGTCATCATCTGGTGCTGACCAACATCTGCCACTACGATTGCCTCACCTTTTGTTTTATTTGAAAGTGTTCGGATTACTTCCGCCATTTTGATTTTCTCCGTAGTTGGAGCAAGTTCCGGCTGTGTAATCTTTTCGTCTTCAATGACATCGAATTTTTTGAACTCAGCTCTCCACGCTTCGTGGTTATTTTCATTCACAAGTGGCAGGAGCATCTCCAACGCACGTTTCGCGTCACCAACCACAGGCGCATCGGCCTTCATGATTTTGTCAATTTCTGCGGGATCAATTTCAATATGGACAATTTTGGCTTGTTTTGCATAGCGGCTCAAATCACCTGTTACGCGGTCATCGAAACGCATGCCGACAGCAATAATCAGGTCGCACTGATTGGTAAGCACGTTTGTGCCGTAGTTTCCATGCATACCCAGCCATCCCACGTAATTTGGGTGATCAACCGAAACGGAAGAAAGTCCCAGCAAAGTAGATGCTGCCGGAACATCTGTTTTTTCAATTAATGCAAGCAGCTCTTTTTCGGCCTTGGCGATATTGACACCGTGTCCAAAGAACAAAAACGGCTTTTTTGCCTCGTTGATCAGTTTTGCGGCAGCTGCAACCTGATCTTCCTTTGGCGATAAACGGGGATGATAACTAATCAGTTTTTCACACTTTTTGTGAACAAAAGGTCTCGTCATCAATTTCTGCTGCGCATCCTTTGTAATATCGATCAAAACAGGGCCCGGGCGGCCTGACTTTGCAATGTAAAATGCTTTTGCAATGATTTCAGGAATCTCATCCGCATTGGTAATCTGGTAATTCCATTTCGTGATCGGAATGGTAATACCCATTACATCCGTTTCCTGGAATGCGTCTGTTCCAAGCAAATGTGAAGCAACCTGGCCAACGATACAAACCATTGGCGTGGAGTCAATAATTGCATCTGCAATTCCGGTTACCAGGTTGGTAGCGCCAGGTCCAGAGGTAACCAAACACACGCCCACTTCGCCGGTGACACGTGCGAAGCCTTCTGCCGCATGCGCAGCACCCTGTTCATGGCGAACCAGAATGTGATTAATCTGATCCTGATAATCATAAATGGCGTCGTACACCGGCATAATTGCGCCGCCCGGATAGCCGAAAATTGTTTCCACACCTTCGGCAATCAACGACTGAATTACGGCATGCGAACCGTTGATCAGTTCTGCCGGTACGACCGGAGCAGGCTGCTTCGCAATTTGTGTCGTCTGTGTTTGTTCTTCATTAAATCCCATGACCTCTTCTATTTAGTCGGATGAATTTTTTCAATCTCAATTTTATAATTCGTGTTTTCGCATCGAGAAAACTGTTCTATCCATTTTTGGAGGATTGTTCAGGTCAAATTGGAAAACAACACTATTCAGGTAATTAGCCGCCATCAATCTTTAAATTGCTGTTTTTGGCTGATTTTTCGCGTAGTATTTTTCAGTTTCCTCATGCGTCCCAGCATAAAAAGCTGATCTGTCCAATTTGAATTGACCGTTCTCCATATTTCCTACGCTTCGTCAGTTACGCAACCTTCACTCGCAGATTTCACAGTCCGGATATATCTTCCCAGCATTCCTTTTGTAAATTTTGGCTCTGGTTGTACCCAGGCTGCTTTCCGTGCTGCCATTTCTTCGTCAGAAATATGAACAATCAGCTGACGTGTGTTTGCATCAATTGTAATTCTGTCACCGTCTTTAACAAGCGCGATCGGACCACCATCAAACGCTTCCGGCGTAATGTGTCCAACTACAAATCCGTGCGTACCTCCTGAGAAACGACCATCCGTAATTAATGCAATTTTATCGCCAAGTCCGGCTCCCATTACGGCAGATGTTGGTTTCAACATTTCCGACATACCTGGTCCGCCTTTTGGCCCGGCGTTACGAATCACAACGACGTGGCCCGCTTTGATTTCCCCTTTGGAAAGCATGGTAATAATCTCCGTTTCGTGCTCGCAGATTTTTGCTTCACCGTCAAAGGTCAAGCCTTCTTTTCCAGTGATTTTGGCAACCGAACCTGTTGGTGCTAAATTGCCATATAGAATCTGAATGTGTCCGGATGCCTTGATCGGAGATTCCAGAGGGAAAATAATTTTCTGTGTTTCGAAATTAAGATCCGGAGCTTCTGCCAAATCTTCTGCCAAAGTCTTTCCTGTGACAGTCAGACATTCACCGTGAATCAATCCTTTGGAATACAAATATTTCATTACAGCAGGAACGCCTCCAATTTCAAGGATGTCTTCCATGAAATATTTTCCGCTTGGTTTAAGATCAGCGATAAATGGAACTTTGTTAGAGATTTCCTGAATATCATCCAATGTCAAAGGAAGGTCAGCTGCGCGGGCAATCGCAAGAAAGTGCAATGCTGCGTTTGTAGAACCACCCAATGCCATCACCAATGTCAAAGCATTTTCAAGGGATTTTTTCGTGATAATATCTCTTGGTGTAATGTTCAGTTCAAGCAAATTTTTCATTGCTGCACCAATTTTCTTGCATTCCTCCTGCTTTCCTTCGTGCGTTGCCGGGTAAGAGCTGCTGAATGGCAAACTTAATCCCATCGCTTCAATCGAAGCCGCCATGGTGTTCGCAGTATACATTCCGCCGCATGCACCTTGGCCGGGAATGGAATTTTGTATCACACCTTTATAATCTTCGTCGGAAATATTGTTGGCGAATTTTTTACCAAGTGCTTCAAAAGCGGAAACGATATCGAGTTTTTGTCCTTTGTAATGTCCTGAACGGATCGTTCCACCGTAAACCATAATCGCAGGGCGATCCAGGCGCGCCATCGCCATCACAGCACCGGGCATATTTTTGTCGCAGCCCACCACGGCAATAACGCCGTCGTACCATTGTGCGGCAACTACCGTTTCAATAGAATCAGCAATAATATCACGGCTTGGCAAGGAATAACGCATACCATCATTTCCGTTGGTCATACCGTCCGAAACGCCGATTGTATTGAAAATCAGACCAACCATCTCGTTGGCGGTAATACCTTGTTTCACATAAACGGAAAGACCATTTAAGTGCATATTACATGGATTTCCTTCATAACCTGTACTGGCAATTCCAATCTGAGGTTTTGCCATATCCGATTCTTTAAGACCAATGCCGTAAAGCATTGCCTGTGCGGCAGGGTTAGTAACTTCCTGAGTTAAGGTTTTTGAAAATCTGTTTAGTTCAGTTGCCATTGGTGAATATATTGTAAAATAAAAAACCCCGTTCAGTGCGGTGAGCGGGGTGTGTATATTGCCTATGCCATCCCACTCACGCCCGGGGCGTGACCACAATAAGGACTGGAATAAGTGTGAATGAGGTCATTTGCGAACAAAAACGTAAAAAATGAATTTAGCGAAATTTCGCTGGCAATTCGATTGTGTTACAAATTAGAAGGCTATCTTTTTATTTTCCAAATTTTAAGGTAATTATTTGAGAATATTCTTCGATAAATACCAAATTTACATTGGTAAAAGAATGGTTAAGAGAAAAGAATTAATTTTGAATCCTAAAAAATGCAAAATATGCTAACTACTGAATCGTCATCTTCATATCAAAATCTTGAACAAATGAGTGTTCAGGAAATTCTGACTTCTATCAACAGAGAAGATCAAACTGTACCGAACGCTGTCCAAAAGTCTCTGCCTCAAATAGAAGCACTTGTGGGGCAGATCGTCCCAAGAATGAAAGCAGGTGGGCGGTTGTTTTATATTGGGGCCGGAACAAGCGGAAGGCTTGGTGTTGTTGACGCGTCCGAATGCCCGCCGACTTTTGGCGTGCCGTTTGATCTTGTCGTTGGAATTATTGCGGGAGGAGACAGTGCGATAAGAAAGGCGGTTGAGAATGCAGAGGATGACTGGAACCAGGCGTGGATTGATTTGGAAACCTATCAATTGAATGTAAACGATACTTTAATCGGTATTGCGGCATCCGGAAGAACGCCATATGTGATTGGTGGTTTGAATAAAGCGCGCGAAGCTGGTTTACTTACCGGCTGTGTCGTGTGCAATGATGGATCGGCAGTTGCGAAAGCGGCCGAATTCCCAGTTGAAGTTGTAGTTGGTCCGGAATTTCTGACGGGAAGTACGCGGATGAAGTCAGGAACAGCTCAGAAACTGGTTTTAAATATGATTTCAACTGCTGTAATGATCCGTCTTGGAAAAGTAAAAGGAAACAAAATGATCGATATGCAGATGACCAACGAAAAACTCGTGAACCGCGCTATTCACATGATCATTGACGAATTAGGTATTTCTCCAGATGAGGCCGAATCGTTGTTGGAGGAATATGGAAGCGTGCGGGGGGCGATTGAGGCGGTACGGAAATAGAATATTAACCATTAAGGAATTGAGAAAACTTAAAGTCGCGTTGGATTTAAATTTTTTCCAGCTTTCAATATTTAAAAAAGCAAGCGCCTCAGCATGACCGTTTCGCCATATTTACGTCAGTAGTCAAGTAAATAACAAACCCTGGCCATGGAGGACGTACTTGCAACTTATGTAGTGGATCATGAAAAAAGCTCGTATCGAATTGAGCTTGTTAAATTGGCTAGCGGGAAAGTCTATATTTCGCTTGAACAAACGATATATGCAATTACAACACAGCTTCGTAGTGTTGTTAAAATGAGGCCGCAAGCGCTTGATGAAATAATACGGGTGCTCGTTGAGATTCAACAAGCTTCGGTACTAGATGCCGCCGAGGCTGTTAAAGGAGGACGTTTTGATCCAAAGCAAAAAAAGGAACTGATCCACAGATACCTGAATAAAAACCTTGGGCTGGAAACTCTGGCAGTTCAATTTGATTGTACTGTGGACGCGATTAAACAAGTATTCTGGGAAGAAAACATTGAGATTGTGAGTAACAAGGTCTCCGACTATTTGCCAGGCAAAAAGTATCGGAACCGAAAGAACAAACCATTAAGAAGTTAAGAAGTGTTAAGATTTAAGTCTTAAATTTTTCTAAACTTCTTAATGGTTAATAAAAAATCAAATATCCGAATACTCTACCGGATAAAGATAGAAGCTCGTGTTTTTCGAAACGTTGTTCTGATATTCCGGATTGACTTTCAGCTTGTTCCATTCAGCATCTTCCGTGAATGACTTCCAGTGTGCATCGCGGGAGGGTTTATCAGCGAAAGTAGTCATGTACATCAAATTGGGCATGTGGCTTCCGGCAATAACTTCTGCGTAAAACACGGCATTAAATCCAAGTCTTTCAAAAAGGGGAACCTCGCCGCCATCATTGAACATCTTTACCTTGTTCTGGTAAATTTTCTCTGTATGGCCTTCATAGCTCCGCAACTCATAAACACGGTCACTTTTAGGACCCGTCAAAGCAGATTTTTTATGTATCGGCATGCTTGTCATTGCCTGCAAAACAATTGACTCAAAACGTGTATAGGGTGGATTTTTATAAACTGCATTGATGTAATCTTTACCAGCAGCGTTGTACGCGGCATCTTTATCAAGCGTTTTTGGAAGTGTCAAAAGCTGCTCCATAGCGCTCAGCGGCGTGAAAACATAGATGAGCTTTCCAGCCATAGAATCAGTTTTGACAGGCTTAAACACCCCAATGTTTTTAATTCCGGCGCGGTGAAGCGCGGGAATGTAGGCATCTTTCAGATACGCTTCAACGCGCGATTCCTGGGACTGATCCTTAACGTGGTATATTTTGATTTCATAAAATTCTCTTTTGGGTGGTGCCGCAAACGAAACCAGCGAAAGAGAGAGCATAAAAAGACTTAACAGGAAACAGGATTTTCCGCGATTGTTCATGGAATGAAAGAGAAATTTGGATAAAAGTTGCTTGTTTTTAAAAGACTGATTCGCGTACTATTTACCCTTATTCTTTCAAACACCGTCGAATCTAAAATTTCGGACATGACAATTGTTTCTTGCTCCGCTTCGTCCTTTTAATTTTGGGGTCTGCGGGTGGGAATATGTAGGAAAGTGAGATTTCGTGCGCGCCGCCACTTCCGGCACCCAGCGTCGAAATTGTCAAATCATAACTATACCCGATCGAAAATTTGTCCTGACGAAAACCGGCAAGAAAAATCAGGGCCTCGTTATTATTGATCCCGGCCGCATATTTTTTAAATGGGATTCCACGGTACCAGGCGCCTAAAACGAGCGGTTCCAGCGTTACGTAGAGACCTGCATCAAATTGATCATACTTGCCTTGTTTCTTATACATGATCGCGGGAGATATCGTTTTCTCTTTATCGATCTCATTACCAAGATAGGTGTAGCCACCAAATGGAATTCGTAAACCTGCCTGTAAACTGGACTTGATTGGCAAGCGGGCTTCCTGTACCGAAAAGGCCTGATTGGGACGATTTAAATGGTGCGCCGAAATTCCGGCCCAGTACCAATCGGAGTACAACATAAGACCACTCCCAAAATCCGCATAAAAAACGTTGGGGCCACCTTTTGCAAACGGATCCTGCGACGGCTGGCCGTTGAGTCCTCCGTTGTTATACTGGTCACCAAAAGTAAGCCCGAAGTAATCCAAAGTTCTGGATGCGAATCCACCCTGAATTCCCAGACGAAGCGAGGTGACATCATTTAACTGTAACTGATACGAATACTGCAACGCAACGTCAGTGGATTTAAGATTTCCCAGCCCTTGGCTGTCCATAGTTACCAAGACACCGAGTCCGCTATTGTAATTGGGCAAAAACACATCAGCGCCAAATGTAGTAGTAACGAAATTTGCCGAAAGCGATGGCCATTGGTTTCGATAATTCACAGTAGCCCTTGGCGCCAGAGCTCCTCCTGCCAAAGCCGGATTGAGATATAAAGGATTAGCATAAAATTGCGAAAATTGCGGATCCTGGCTCCAACCTTTCAGGGAGAACAGTGTCAGTATTAGAAGAGGAAGTATACGCTTTATCATAGAAATCATCACGTTGGCCTACTTATTTCTGCGAATTTTTTAAAGGGCAAAAAAATTACAAAATATAATTCACAAAATATTGTCACATTGCGTATTAATATTCAAAATAGAGTGGTTTTTATGAGATTACCACACAAAATTTTAACAAATAATTTTCGTTAGTTTAATTGGATATTCTGAATATCAAAAGTGACTGGGTAGGGGTGATTGCATTAGTAACGAAACATGGGTCGATTTTATAATACATACCGGCAAAAAATTTATTTATTTTTCTTTCTCCTATTTCTGGCGACAGGGTATGCGAAGGCGCAAACGCCATTTCTCGTGGTGGGTCAATGTATGCAAAACAAGGCTTGTGAATCTGACTCGACTATCTTCAGGGATACGCTGAGTACGTCTGAAAGGTGGCAGTGGAGTTTTGGTGATGGTGGGACTGATAGCCGGAAAAATCCACAACACTCGTACGCACAACCAGGTAGATATCAGGTGAGTTTGTTGCGTACATTGAAAAACGGTGGCACGAACAGATTTGATTCGCTGATCACGATTGGCGAGCTTCCTCCGGAATTTCAGAAATGGAAGACAGATACAACAATTTGTCCCGATCAGACGATAACACTTGATCCTTATCCGGATGGAGGAGCACCTTCTGGCGCAAAGTATATATGGTATCCTAAGGGTGATACCACGCAAACGCTACAGGTGGACAGTTCCGGCTGTTATTCGGTGGAGGTGATTTTGCCAAACGGATGTAAATTACAGAACCGGATTAATGTCAAAATTTGTATGGAGCCTGCCGCACAGGAAGGTTCTAAATGGTTTTTTGGTGGAAATGCAGGTCTCGACTTTTCAAATTCTCCGCCAACGCCCATCACGGATGGCAAAATTAACACGCCGGAAGGAACCTCATCAATCGCAAATTCTAAGGGACAGCTATTGTTTTATTCTGATGGTATAAAGGTCTGGGATAAAGACGGAGGGGAAATGCCGTGTAAAGACGGCGTTTGTCAGCCCATGCAAGGGAGTAAGAATTCAACGCAATCGGTACTCATTGTCCCTCAACCGACCTGTCGCGGTTGTGAGTATTTATACAATATCTTCACTACTTCGGACATAAACGGACAAAAACTGCTGACGGTCAGCACCGTGGATATGCGACTGAATGGAGGGAAAGGCCAGATCATTGCGCAGAACACAACCTTGCAGCAGCCCACTACGGAGCGTATTGCTTCTGTAAGAAATGATAGAGACAGTACATACTGGGTGGTAACACATGATTACGGAACGAATAAGTTTCGAATCTATCATGCAACCACCGGTGGACTTGTAGAGAGCAGCACGCCTTCATTGGGTATGGCGCACGACTCGCTCAACAAGGCGGAAGGCTATATGAAATTCTCGGCAGGTGATTCGACGAGTGGAGAAAGAACGCTGGCTGTAATTGTTCCCGGTCCACCAACAAACTATGTTGAGCTTTTCAAATTCAATGATTCGACAGGCGTATTGACTTATGATAAAACAATTAATCTCGGAAAGGCTCCGCCGGTAGCTTACGGAGTAGAATTTTCTCCGGATGGTTCAAAATTGTATGTGTCTTTTCAGGGAGAGAACGGGACAAGCTCATTGTTGAAACAATACGATCTCACTTTTCCGGATAGCCTCTTAGCTGAATCTGCGATTACGCTTGACAGTTCTGCCAGTCAGAAGTTCGGTGCGTTGCAGATCGCGTCGGATGGGAAAATATACATGGCAGTTCAGGGGAGTGATCATTTGGCGGTAATCGGAGAGCCGGATGCCAATTCGCTCCTGACACTGGAATATGTGCGGGACGGGGTAAGTCTGGGAGGCAAAAATTCCCAATTGGGCTTACCAAACATGGTGCAGGATTTCACGCAGGAAGCGTCAGGCCCAGGTTTCGAGGCTGATGGATTTTGTACAGGCGAGCCCACAACTTTTGAAGCCGGTCCGATTTGCGACCCGATAAAAGACACCTATTCATGGAATTTTGATTTTGCAGCAGATAGCACGGCTTTCGGAGCCCCGTCCGAAAAGTTGCAACAAACGAGTTATACCTATACTCAACCAGGGAAATACGTGGTGGCTTTGATGCAAACGAATAAGTGTACCACAATGGTTACCAAAGATACCATCACCATTTACGCAACGCCGCCAAAACCGGATCTGCCACCTTTTCTTGATTCATGCCGTACCAGTTTCAAACTGGATATGAAAGTTGAGGCAGAAAAATATGCCTGGATTCAACGTGGCCGAATTATCAGCCGACAAAAAGTACTGACTGTTACGGCACCCGGAACATACATTGCAATTGCATACAACGGGCCAAGAGCAGATTGTTTCTCAGTGGATACGATTGATATATTTTTAAGAAAACCGCCAGCATTTACCATAGGACCGGATACCACCCTGTGCAGGGACAGTTCCATTGTTTTGACTGCACCCGGGCCGGCATGGTCGGAATTTGCATGGAGCACAGGAGAAACCACCCGTGATATCACGATCAAATCGCCAGGCGTGTATTCTGTGCTGGTGAAGGATAGAAATGACTGCCAGAATGGAGACACGCTTACTGTCGGTGAACGACCATCACCTATCCTGAACCTTGCTCCTGAGAATGTAATTTGTGTTCCCGATGGAGGTTCGGTTATTCTGGATGCCGCGGGCGTCGGGCCATTGAAATATGAGTGGCCTCATTCAGGCGATACTACCAGAACAGTTACAGCCACAAAGGAAGGCACGTATGTGGTAATTGCCACAAATAAGGAGGGTTGTGTGACTCAAAAAGCGACGGAAGTAATCGATAAATGCGAACCAAGGTTTTTTATTCCTGATGCCTTTACCCCTGACGGCGATACCAACAACGAGGTGTTGGAAGTTTTTGGGGCGTATTACACCCATTTTTCCATGAAAATTTACAACCGTTGGGGAGAGGTGATTTATGCCACGTCTGAAATAGAAGGGCGTTGGGATGGATCATACAAAGGACTGAAAGTGCAGCCGGGAGTATACCCCTACGTGATCTCTTACGAAGCACTGTATTACCCCGAGCGTGCACCCATCGTAAAAAGAGGCTCAGTACTTGTGATCCGCTGAAACGCGGTTTTGCCAATTAAAACGGTTATTTTTGGAAAGTAAAATAGGATGAAAATGCGTAAATTAGAAAAACGTAAATCTTCTTTTACCAATGCCCGTACCAATTTGGGTATGGTCTGAATTTGTCCAAACTTAATTATGCGCCAGGATTATTTGTCTGGAGACAAGGAAAATCTTTCCAATACTGAAAAGGAAATAGAACGGGCGTTGCGTCCGCTCTCATTTGATGACTTCACGGGGCAGGAGAAAATTCTGGAAAACCTTAAAATTTTTGTTCAGGCGGCGCGGCAACGTGGCGACGCGTTGGATCATGTGCTTTTACACGGCCCTCCTGGTCTCGGCAAAACCACTTTATCACATATTGTTGCCAATGAACTTGGCTCAGGAATAAAGATTACCTCTGGCCCCGTTCTGGACAAACCCAGCGATCTTGCCGGTTTGCTTACCAATTTACAGGAGCATGACGTCCTTTTTATTGACGAGATACATCGCCTTAATCCCATTGTTGAGGAATATTTGTATTCGGCCATGGAGGACTACAAAATTGATATCATGCTCGACAGCGGGCCCAATGCGCGCAGCATTCAGATTGGCCTGAATCCTTTTACATTGATTGGTGCTACAACGCGGGCAGGGATGCTGACTTCGCCTTTACGCGCTCGTTTTGGGATCAATGCGAGGCTGGAATATTATGATGCTAAATTGCTCACTTCGATCTTAAAAAGGTCATCTGCTATTCTCGGTACACCTTTGGAAGATGATGCTGCTTATGAAATTGCCCGCAGGAGCCGTGGAACTCCTCGTATCGCAAACAATCTGCTGCGCCGCACCCGGGATTTTGCCCAGGTAAAAGGAAACGGAAAAATCACAGTCGAAATCGCTGAAATTGCACTTCTTGCACTGGATGTAGATCAGAACGGCCTCGATGAGATGGACAACCGGATTTTGTCTACCATCATTGAAAAATTCAAAGGCGGGCCTGTTGGGTTGTCTACCATCGCAACGGCTTGTGGCGAGGAGGCGGAAACGATTGAGGAAGTTTATGAGCCCTTCCTGATTCAGGAGGGTTATATGAAAAGAACTTCACGTGGAAGAGAAGTTACTGAAAAGGCATTCAGGCACTTAGGCGTTCTTCCACGTCATCGTTCAGGAGAATTGTTCTGAAAATAATTCAATTCCGTACGTAGGTGCAACCTAAAGGTGACACGAAAAATTAAATTGACAATCTTTTTTCATCAATAGGCAAATATTAAACCTATCTTAATAATAGATATCGTACTTTTGCGGTAAATTCAGTGTAATCGCTTGTATGATAGAAGCTTTAGTCCTTAAAAAAACCGTTGTTAGGGTTCCCTGTGCAATTATTGAACACAGGGGAAAAGTTTTGGCAGGGCAACGCAGTGCGGCATTATCCTTCCCGCTTAAATGGGAATTTCCAGGTGGCAAACAAGAAAAAAACGAAACAGACGAAGAAACGCTGGTTCGCGAAATCCGGGAAGAACTGAATGTCGAAATACAAATTATCCAAAAATTACCGGTTACAGCAAAAGACCAGGGATGGCGGGAAATCATTTTGGTGCCATTTGTTTGTAAACTAAAAACCAGCAATATCGTTCTGACGGAACATGAACAGATTAGCTGGCTTTCACCGGAGAATCTTCATTCACTGGACTGGACCGAAGCAGACCTTGGTGTCATCAAAAGCTACAAAGAATACCTAGCCGCGAGAAAATAGTAATCGCTTTCCCTTCACAGATTCGTCAAATTTTCCGTCTTCATACGCCAGATGCCCGGATACAAACGTATGGGTAACCTTGGAATGAAACGTTGTCTCCTCAAATGGCGACCAGCCGCATTTAGAATACAAGGTTGAAGGCTCAACCAATGTCTCGCCATCCAAATCTACCAAAAGTAAATCGGCCCAGTAACCTTCACGGATGTATCCTCTGTGGGCAATCTGGAAACAGTCAGCCACGGAATGGCTCATTTTTTCGACGATTTTTTCAAGTGAAATTTTCCCTTCCCGCCTCATTTCGAGCATCACATTTAAGGAGTGTTGAACCAGTGGAAGGCCGGATGGAGATTGCCAGTAGGGTTGCGCTTTCTCTTCAACTGTGTGCGGCGCATGATCGGTCGCAATCACATCAATGCGATCATCGAGCAATGCCTGTAAAATTGCTTGTTTGTGATGTGGCGCTTTTATCGCAGGATTGCATTTGATTTTGTTACCTAGTTTGTGGTAATCTTCGGCATCAAACCATAAATGATGGACACAGGCCTCGGAAGTCACCAGTTTAGGAGATCCGTCTGCCAGCACAATCTGTCCATCTCTTCGGTTTCCAACTGCAAACAACGACACTTCATCGCCGGTAGAAATGTGCAGAATATGAAGTCTTGTTTTGTGCTTGTGTGCGAGAGAAGAAGCAAAAGAAGACGAAATAAGGCAGGCTTCTTCATTCCGGATCAGCGCATGGATGTCATAAGGGACGTTATCGCCATATTTTTCCATGAAATATGCCATCCGTTTTTTTACCGTTGGCTCATCTTCGCAATGTGTTGCAATGATACAGGGCGCATTTGCAAATATCTTTTCCAACACGTCAGGGGCATCCACAAGCATGTTACCGGTTGAAGAGCCCATGAATATTTTTATCCCGCAGACGTGCGCCGGATCTGTCAGCATTACCTGATCATAATTGTCATTGGAGGCTCCCATGTAGAACGAGTAGTTAGCCAGCGATGTCTCTGACGCAATTTTGTACTTGTCAGCCAGCAAGCCTTGTGTCAACGTATTGGGAACTGTATTGGGCATTTCCATGAATGAAGTTGTACCTCCAGCCACGGCAGCTCGTGCCTCTGCATGAATATCGGCTTTATGTGTAAGGCCTGGTTCCCTGAAATGAACCTGATCATCGATGATACCAGGCAATAGGTGTTTACCATTTGCATCGATTACTTTGATCGCCGGTTGGTGTTGCAAATCCTTTCCGATGCGTACAATGTGACCATTGCTAATCAGTACGTCTGATTCCTGAATGGTGTTTTCGTTGACGATGCGGGCATTTACAATGAGCGTTTTCATTCCGGGGATTTTTCGTGCTGAATTAATATTCTGTGCAAAGGTAATGATGTTAAAATTTTCTGATCAATAAAACCACGTTTAAAAATCAATATTTCCAGTCACGGTTTATGAATTTTATATCGATATGGAGTGACTTTGTTGATCTCATCTTTCCGCGCTGTTGTGAGGCGTGTATGAAATCGCTCATTGGTAATGAAGAGGTGATCTGTACATCTTGTCGGATCGGTCTGCCCAGAATAAAAACAGATAGTATTTTCAGCGATACTTTAAACGACAAATTTGCGCACATGCCGGCAGTTGCGGGTACAACTGCATTTTTGTTATTCACAAAAAAGGGGAAAGTTCAGAAATTGCTCCATGCCCTGAAATATAAGGGACGACCCGAAGTGGGCCTGCAACTCGGTTATATGTTCGGGCAGGAAATGTCAGACGGTAATTACTTGCCGGATGCTGAACTTGTTGTAAGTGTTCCTTTACACAAAAAGAAAAAGAAATTGAGGGGATTTAATCAAAGTGATCTGCTGGCAGAAGGCTTTTCAAATGCAACCGGAATTCCCTGGTCAGGAACTGTTCTGGAGCGGACAGTTAACACGGTGTCACAAACTGGTAAAACAAAAAAGGAAAGGCGGGAAAATGTGAAGAATGTTTTTTTCGTAACAGATAGAATTGCTGCTAAAAAGGTAATTGTCATCGACGACGTTCTGACAACCGGTGCCACACTGGAAGCATGCATTGAGGCATTAGAGGCGGCCGGCTGTGAAACGTTTTATGTGATGACTATCGCAGTAGCACAGCACTGATTCAAAGGTCTGTAAATAAAAAAGCGATGGCCTGTCTGGCCACCGCTCTTCTAAAAAATATATATTCTAATTATTTACGGCTACCGGTTGCAATCATCGCACAACGGAAACCTACCATTGCAGTCGCAGAATCCTGATCCATGTAACGGCGCGTTCCCGGAGACAACCAGTATGCAACGTCAGACCATGAACCGCCTTTATAAACTCTTAATTTATCGTCAACCATCGAGTTGCCGTTTTTGGTATCGTACGTTTTCGCATCATCCTGATAACCATCACGGCGGAATGAGTTGAGATCGTTTACATCGCTGTTAGACAACGGACGATATACATCATAAACCCACTCGCTCACGTTCCCAGCCATGTCGTAAAGACCATTGTCATTGGCTGGATACGAACGAATTTCCTGCGTAATAATGGCACCGTCATTTGATTTACCAGCAATACCGGCGTAGTCACCAGGACCACGTTTAAAGTTGGCAAGCATTGTTCCCTGCTTACGGCCACGTGGCTGGCGCATTGTAGAGCCGTCCCATGGGTAAATTCTCTGATTGGACTGATTCTCATCCGCATATTGCGTGCCGATCATCGCCATCGCAGCATACTCAAATTCAGCCTCTGTCGGAAGACGGTAAGGAGGCATTACGTAACCACTCTCAATAGAAAGTCTTGGAGCAGATTCGGCAGATGCAACTGCATCAGCCTGCGCTGCTTTTTTCTTCTTGCCAAAGGAAATTCCTTTTTTCTTCTTGCCTGCAGCAATACCAGCCGTATTGTTGGCATTACTTACCGCAGCTGTACGCCAAGCGCAATAATCATTAGCCTGAACCCACGAAACGCCTACAACAGGATACAAGCGAAATCCGGGGTGGCGGAGATACATTGTTACATATGAATCATTGAACGACAATTCATTAAACCAAACGGCCGTATCAGGTAACGCTTTGCTATAAAATTCTTCGGAAGAATCTTTCAACACTGCATTCAGATATTCCAGGTAATGGACGTTAGCGACTTCGGTCTGATCCATATAAAAAGATTGGATACTGACAGTCCGTTTCGGATTGTCTCTTCTGCCCATCACTTCTTCTTCCAGAGAGCCCATTGTAAAACGGCCTCCTTCTATATACACCAAGTCAGGACCTGCCGGTAAAGCTTTGTACTGCTTCACCTCAAACCCATCCTTTCCATTGTACGCAAGGCCAGTTTTTGAACTGGATTTTCCAGGTTTCAAACTTGTCGGCCTCTTTTTCTTACTACAGGAAGTGGCCGCTAATAACACAATCAGAACCAACGCGATCGACCGTATACCCATCTTATGCATGTAAAACATTGCTTTAAAGTGACTTAAGTGTTTGGTATTTTATAGTATGCGAAACCGCAAATGTATGAAATCAATAGAACTTTTTTACTAAAAACTGTCTCAGCGATATTATTTAAATCATTTTTAAATTTTAATCACCATTGCCTGCAAATTAATAAAACATAGGTTGCGTAATAAAAGCCTGTAACTAACTTGTCATTTCCGCCAAAATCATTTGTGCCTGGTCAATACTTTGTACTTGCTCGCAGATCAGAATCAATTTGGATTTTTGATCTTTTAAAGAAGTCTGCTTTGGATGCTGCTTCACATAATCGATCACTTTTCCAAACTTTGGCGACTGAAAAAATGCGTCATTCTGCGAAGTAACGAAGTAGCCTTTCATCGTATTGCTTTTCAACGTCAATTTTTCCAGCTGTAACGATTCTGCTTCCCAGCGTAACCGCACCATTTTCAATAAATCTTTTACTTCCCGGGGCAAAGGACCGAAACGATCCAGCACTTCTTTTTCGAAATTTTTCAATTCATCTTCCGTCTCAATATTATCAAGGCGGGTATATAACGAAAGTCTTTCAGAAATATTTTTAACGTAATGTTCCGGTATCAATGTTGCAAAATCCGTCTCAATCTGGCAATCCGGAACGAGTTTTTGAGGTAGTCCCAGCGCAGAGGTAAACAAGTCTTTAAACTCGTTATTTTTAAGTTCAGAAACCGCTTCGTCCAGCATTTTGTGGTACAACTCGTAGCCCAGATCGTTCACAAATCCGCTCTGCTCGGCACCCAGAAGATTCCCTGCCCCGCGAATATCCAGATCGCGCATTGCTACTTTAAATCCGTCCCCAAGTTCGGAAAACTCTTCAAGCGTTTGCAGCCGTTTTCGTGAATCACTGGCCAGTGTGGCCGCAGAAGGTGTCAGCAGATAACAAAATGCCTTCCTGTTTGAGCGTCCAACGCGTCCGCGCATCTGATGCAGATCCGACAAGCCAAACATGTGGGCAGAATTAATAATGATCGTATTCGCATTGGGAATGTCAATACCGGATTCGATAATATTCGTCGAAACCAGAATGTCATACTCTCCTTCTATAAAATTGACCATCACTTTTTCCAGTCGATCTCCTTCCATCTGCCCGTGCGCAATACCAATGCGAACATCCGGTACCAGGCGCATGATAATGTTAGCAATAGATTCAATGTCGTTTACCCGATTGTGAACAAAAAATACCTGTCCGCCCCGCTGTACTTCGTAGCTGATTGCATCCCGGATAAATTCCTCACTGAAATTGTGAATTTCCGTTGTCACCGGCTGGCGGTTTGGCGGTGGGGTTGCGATGACAGACAAATCCCTGGCGCCCATTAATGAAAAATGCAGTGTACGTGGAATTGGTGTGGCCGTAAGCGTAAGCACGTCCACATTGATGCGCATTTCTTTCAGACGATCTTTGGCCTTTACACCAAATTTTTGTTCTTCATCAATGATGAGTAAGCCGAGATCCTTGAATTTGATGTCTTTGTTTAAAATCCGGTGTGTACCGATCAGAATATCCACTTTGCCATCGGCCGCTTCTTTGAGCGTCTCCTTAATGTCTTTTGCAGATTTGAAACGGTTAATGTATCCGACTCTCACAGGGAAATCTGCGAGTCGTTCGCTGAAAGTTTTGAAATGCTGCATCGCCAGAATTGTCGTAGGTACCAGCACAGCCACCTGTTTGCTGTCACAAACAGCTTTGAAAGCGGCACGTATAGCAATTTCAGTTTTTCCAAATCCTACATCGCCGCATACCAGCCTGTCCATCGGATGCGCTTTTTCCATATCGTCCTTGACATTGGATGTAGCTGTTGCCTGATCCGGCGTATCCTCGTAAATGAAGGAAGATTCCAGCTCTGCCTGCATATAATTGTCGGGAGAGAACTGGAAACCCGGAGCCTGACGCCGTTTTGCATAAAGTGCGATCAGTTCATGCGCAATATCTTTAAGCTGCTTTTTTACTTTTGACTTCTTCGCTTCCCATTCGCCGGAGCCCAGTTTGCTCATGGCGGGCGGGGTGCCTTCTTTTCCCGTATATTTAGCAATTTTGTGCAAATTGTGCACGCTCACATACAGCAGGTCGTTGTCACGGTAAATCAGGCGGATGGCTTCCTGCTCCTTGCCATTCACATCTTTACGTTCCATACCGGCAAATCGCCCGATGCCGTAATCCACGTGCGTCACAAAATCGCCGGGATGCAGCGATTTCAATTCTTTCATCGTAATCGCCTTCGATTTGCTGAATTTTTCTTTCAGCCGGTATTTGTGAAAACGATCAAAAATCTGGTGGTCGGTGTAGCAGGCAATTTTAAGGTTATCATCCACAAAACCCTCTTTCAGGGAAATGTGCATAGGCTGAAATTTGACAAAAGGATCAAGATCTTCAAAAATCCTTTCCAGGCGATCCAGCTGTTTGGGCTGTTCAGCGGCAATTATATTTACGTATCCTTTTGACTGATTCTGGGAAAGATCATCCAGCAGTCTTTTAAAATCTTTATTAAAAGATGGTTGCGGTTTCGCCAAATAGGGAAGTTTGCTTTCTGTTTTGAAATAAAACCGTTTCCCGAATTCCAGCGTTTTAAATTTTTTTATCTGATTCAGCAATCCCCGTCTGGTTTCGAACCGGTCTTGCGGATTTGCGACAATTTGTATTCCGCCACCAGTCACTTCCTGCAAAGTTTTCTCGGCTTTTTCAAAGCATCGTTCAATCACTTCCAATGTAAGCTCGACGTCTTTGAACCAAAGTACGGCGTCTGAATGGAAGAAGTCCAGGAAAGATTCAAGTGTTTCATGGCTGAGTTTCTGCTGAATGTCTGGCACAATATTGATCTGTTTTGCAGATTCTATCGAAAGCTGCGTGTCCGGGTCAAACGAACGGATACTTTCCACTTCATCACCAAAAAGCTCAATACGGAACGGGTGTTCGTTTGCGAATGAAAACACGTCCAGGATTCCCCCGCGGACCGAAAACTGACCGGCTTCGAAAACGAAGTCGGTAATTTCAAAATCGTAACTCAGCAAAAATTCCGTCAGAAACGAAGGATCCAGTTTTTCACCGACTTTCACAGGAAAAGTGTTGGCTTTTAACGATCTTTTGCTGATCACTTTCTCAAACAGTGCTTCCGGATATGTGACAATCTGTATCGGGCCGGGTTTGGTTACGTTTAGTTTGTTCAGAATTTCGCCACGCATCAGGACGTTGGCATTATCCACCTCTTCGTACTGATAAGGACGTTTGTAGGAGGTCGGGTAAAAAAGGACCTCCGTTTTGCCCAGAAGATTTTGCAGGTCATTTTGGAAATAGGCTGCTTCGTCCCGATCATTCAGAATGTACAAGGCAGGCGCTTTCCTTTTTAGATGTATTGCGGAAGCGATAACAGCGTCCAGGCTGCCTACAAGTCCTTTGATCTGTACATGAGCGGCATCTTCGTTTTTTGACGCAAGCTGAGAAATGAAGAGATCAAGATAACTGTCACCTCCGTATAATGTTAGTAAGTCTTTAACTTCCAATTAATTTCAACGATAGAATGAATAGAATATGCAGCGAATCGCCAAAGCTGAAACGCGCTTATGCGCTGCATGCTTAAAACGACAAAAGCCGTCTCGGGAAATTTCCCGTCCGGCAATACAGATAACAGCGGTTTCTTGATTTTTGTTTAACAACTGCTAATCTTTTATAAAGGTAGTGGCGAAACCCGTCACATGCAAAGTCCGGCGAAGCCATTTTGGAACAAACCGGATTGTTAACATTCTGTTCATTTAGTCTGATTAAGATGTTGCCGAAGGATTTTATGAAAATTATGTTTAATTCGATTTCTGTCTCACATTGAATAAACGAAAGAAAGTTTCATTTTTGAGACGTTTGAGCAGATTACCCGAATTACGATAAAAAGATGATCATAGATTGGTTAAACAAAGCGCTTTCATTTTTCGGACTTGTTACAACTCCGCTGGAAATACTGGGTTTTTTCACGGGAGCGATCTGCGTTTATCTCAATACCCGGCAAAATGTATTGGGCTGGTTTTTCGGGATCATCAATGCGATTCTTTACACGGCGGTGTTTTGGCAGGTCAAGCTTTACGCGGATATGGGTTTGCAGGTTTACTATTTTGTTACCAGTATTTATGGCTGGTGGATGTGGCTGTATGGTGGCAAAAGTCATGATGGAGTAACTGTTTCCCGCACACCTGCCCGTTTGTACGCAATTTTTGGCGTGCTCTTCGTTGCGGTAACGCTGGCCTGGGGATTTTTACTTGGCCGGTTTACAGATGCAAGTCTTACCTATGTGGATTCGGCATTGACGATCGCCAGCCTCATCGCGCAGTGGATGATGGCCAGGAAATACATAGAAAACTGGATTATCTGGATTGTTGCAGACGCTTGTTATGTCGGAATGTATTTTTACAAAGATCTCCATCTGACGGCAATTTTGTACGCTGTATTTCTCGCTCTGGCCGTTTCGGGTTATTTCCAATGGAAACGGGATTTGGAGAAAACAGCTGTTTCGTAGCAGAATTTCTGAGTCTTATTCCAGTTCCCCAAACGGTATTTCCTGATCTTCCAGCAGCGTACGTATCCGTGGAGAATCATCAAACACAATTCTAAGATCTTTTTTGGCGGCTTCCTCGTCTTCATCCATCCATTTCCAATCCTCGGCGGTGGCATCCAGCATATCAATCAGTGAAAAAATACGATCTTCTGATTTTTCTTTGGAAAGCCATTCACCCGAATTTGCGATCGAGATAATTACTTTTTCTTCTTTGATCCATTCAAGGTCATTGAGCATTTCGTCAAGCGCGTCCAGATTTTTGCCATAATATTCCGGAAACTGCAGTGCAACACCGATTTGATCAAGAAAGTCTTTCATGGACGCCGATTTCTGGCCGTCAATTTTGCCGACAAATGCACCCAAAAATGACTTTCGTACGTCGAATCCGGGCTTTGCGATTATAAAGTGTGTGTTTTTCATTGTATCAAAAAAGAAAAAAGGTCTGAATTAGTTCGGTATTTGTGATAACGTTGCGTTTACGTAAAGGTAAGTCAATTACTTAAAAACCGAAAGCTCACCGGATTTCGGTAAATGACTCATAATGATCTTCTGTGTACCAGGCGCGTTTGTTTTCGCTGGTGATCAGCCGCTCAGCGCCCCGATTTTTGCCACTTCGCTTTGGATTTACGTCCCATTCCCGATACTTCATGTTTTTTCCGCTTTGATCTTTGAGTGGCAATCGTTTTTCGAAGTTACCAAACTTCCGGCCGCCCACGTACCCTTCCGGTGCGCGATCATTCTGGCGAACATACTCCAGCACTTTCAGCACCTTTTCAGGTATTTGATTTTTTTGTTGCTGTTTCCCTGCTTTTTGTCGGCTTGACTGCGCCTTTTTCGTTTGCTGGCTAACCGAATATTTTCCTTCCGTTTGTGTCGTGGCATCGCTGCCGCCAAAAGAAAGACACAAAGCGATTGTCAGATAGACTGCTGGGTTAAAAAAAGCGACTAATTTGTTGAATGCGCTGAAGGTCATTTTAAAGGAAATTAAAGCCATTATCCACGGGAAGTGAACTGGAGCAAAAAAATATTTGATACCGAAAAGTAAGATTTCCGCATGAATCGCCAATTAATAATCCGGGATTTGTTACAGGTTTTTTCAAAAAAATACCCCTGCCAAAAATTGGAGGGGCATCTGAAGAAGAATGGGAAATATCAGTTCAATGAAAACATAGGCAGCCGCATGGCCACTACATTGTTGAACATGAGTTTGCAAATGTTCGGCTCCATGTAGTCGATCAGTGGGAATTCCGAAATGAGCGACATTACTTCAAATTCTGTTTCGGCACGTACCACGCACCATAACTTCGAATAGTCGTCCGCCAGGGCATAGGACATTAACCGCCCCTGTTCCATCAGTTCGTTTATTTTTTTTCTCTGTGCTGGTATTTTCTCTTTGAAATCTTCCGACATAAAAGCAGGAAGTTGTATTTCAACCATATATTGACTCATATCTTGATAGAAGTTAGGTGTTTGAAAAAAACCTCTCGTTTACTTCGCTTATATAAAAGGATATGCGCCGGTTATTAGTTCCTGCTTTGCAATTCTCTAATAATCCTTTAACACTTTCTCGCTCAGACATCTCCTTCCAAGGTACATGTTTTTCTCCCTTCGCAAGCTGACAATTATTTTTATCTGCATTCCAACCAATTCCCGGAAACCTTTGTCCATGTAAAGTGGATAGCCATGATGAAAACGAAAAGATAAGATAAAAACGCATTCCATTATCTTTGCAGAGTGGGTTGCCTCAGAATAAGTAAATTAAACGAAGCACCCCTAAACTTCGGATGACCTTTAACGAACAGGAATTGGTGAGTGGCTGTAAACAGCGCAACCGCATCTCCCAGAAACAACTATACGATGTTTTTGGGGGTAAGTTGTTCGCTATTTGTATGCGCTACACCAAAAACCGGACCGATGCCGAAGATGTTTTACAAGATGCGTTTATAAAAATTTATGAAAATATAGATTCGTTTCGCAATGATTCCCCGCTTGAGTACTGGCTCAGGTCAGTAACAGTAAACACAGCGCTAAACCATTTGCGCCAGCAAAAAAACTGGAAGGAACTGGATGATATCGACGGCCATGAAAACGGAATTGCGGACAAGGAAATAACGCTGGCGGATTTTCAGATGCAACAATTGATGAGTTTCATCCATGAATTACCCATCGGCTGTCAGACTATATTTAACTTGTATGCTATCGAAGGATTTCAACATAATGAAATAGCACAGAAACTAGGAATATCAGAAGGTACTTCGAAGTCGCAATACTCGCGGGCAAGAACACTTCTGCAACAAAAATTGATTAAGGAAAAAAGATTTGATGATGGATCCGTCCAAAGAACACAGTTTTGAAGATCAATGGAAAAAGGCTTTTGACGAAGCTTCCGTAACTCCTCCGGCCTCTGCCTGGGAAGCTATTGAAGCCCGCCTTGACCGTGATGAAGATAATAAGATCGTCCCGTTGTGGTGGCGATCACCTAAGCTATGGTATGCTGCGGCGTCGATTGCTGCATTGCTTTTGGTTGGAGGTGTTTGGTTAACAATGTCGACCAAGGAGCAAACAGGAAAATATGAAATTGCGCAAAAGGCCGGAAATTCTGTTCCCGGAAACACTAGAACTGAAGAATTGAAGAATTCAGAAAACACCGACACACACGAAAAAACAAATCAGGAAACAGACAATTCAGTTGCATCAATCGGCTCGGAAAAAGAGGCTGAGGGGAAAATCACAGGCAGCAATCTTTCCGGCAAAAACGATGTGCAAAAATCTGTATTGGAAAAGTCGGGCATAAAAAGGAAACCGGGAAATGTTGCACAGCAAGATCTGGCGGTTGCGGATCGGGCAAATACGACAGGTAATGGTCAAATTGCGGTCAATCAGTTATCTGAAAAGGCAGGTTTGGTACCAAATAAAACACAACAAATTGTGAATGAACGGAATACTGCGGTTGCCTCGGAAACCGGTGTTGATAAGCCGGTTGATATAAGCATCGTCTCGCCTGAGTTGCTGACTGCTATTGGTACAAACGGTTTAGATGTTTTTGTTCAAAAAAGATACATCTTTTATAAGCCGCAAGAAGAAGCGGCTGTCGAGGAAAAGAAAAAACATAAGGAGTACTGGGCTGGTGTAGGTTTGATGCCGGCATCGTTCAATCCTGATGTGATCCTGAAAACGTCGCCAAGCTCTTATTCAAGTTCTTTTACCAGCCAGTCGATTTCCAAACAAAAGGCTGTGATCGGGAAAAGTGAGGCGGGTGCGTCCTATTCGGTTCAGACTCAGGGAGGATTGCGTATTTCGAAACATTGGTCGGTTGAAACCGGACTGAGTTATCTTCAGGGAAATTCACGTTATGAAGGCGGAGGTTACCTGCTGGATGCAGCCACCAATGGCGCGTCGAACGTGCTGGAAAATACACTTGCGGATGTGTCCTACGGAAATAAAAACGGGATGCAGACACCGAATTACCCGGCAGTGAGCAGCAACCTCAATAACACGATTTACATTGATGTCAATAAGCAGGTAGCCAATAATTTCCAGTTCCTGCAGGTTCCTGTGCAGGCGGGTTTTACCTTAAATCCTGACGGAAAACTGAGCTACTCGGTACTTGGCGGGATGATGGCCAATTTCTTCCTGAGTAATGAACTGGAATCGGCAAATGGAGAACTAATAAAAACGACGGCCTCTGACGATGTTTATAAAACCACCAACTGGGCCGCTACAACGGGGCTTCGGTTCAATTATCGTCTTTCATCCAGATGGAGAGCAAGCCTGACCGGATCTTACCAAAAGGCGCTCAGTTCTGGCTTTAAATCCAATCAGAATGTGGAATCTCATCCGTATTTGTACGGAGTTTCCTGGGGCATGAGATATTCTTTCTAAAAATTTCTTACGACTCTTCCAACCAAACCGGATTTTTTCAACTCTTAATAATATAGTTGGAATTTTCATTTGCCGTCAGAAAGTGCCGTGACGACTGCAATGCAGCTTTCAGCCTCCAATTCCCAAACATTTATTAGCCATGAATGTAAATCTTAAAAGAAGCCTGCTGTTACCGCTTGCTGTATTTGTGTCGGTTTTAGGCTGTACCTCGGACAGTCAGCCTATTACGCCTTCAAATGAAATAAACCCGGTGAATATTCCGGCAAATATCGCAAGCGGAACGAACGAGTTTGCATTCGATTTTTTTGAAAATTTACAGAAAACACAACCCGCCGAAGAGAATATTTTCGTGTCGCCATTGAGCCTGCACATGGCGTTGGGTATGTTGCTCAACGGTGCCGGCACCGAAACGGCCGCCGAAATCAGGAAGGCACTAAAAATGGAAGGCGTTTCCGACGCAGATCTTAACCAGGCCTACAAATCGCTGATCGACGGGCTGCCGGTTGCGGATTCACAGGTCAAACTGGGTATTGCCAATTCAGTTTGGTACAAAAAAAACTTTCAGGTGGAAAACAGTTTTCTGGAAGTAATGAAAAACGCTTTTGACGCCGAAATCGCGGGGATTGAATTCGACGAAGCCGGAAAAGACAAAATCAACCAGTGGGCAAGCGATAAAACCAATGGTAAAATCAAAAAGGTGCTGGATAAGATCAGCGAAGATCAGGTGATGTTTTTGCTGAATGCGCTCTATTTTAAAGGCGACTGGAAAAACAAATTTGATGCAGCTGCGACCACCGACAAAACATTTAAACTGGAAAGCGGGAATACAAAAAATGTGAAAATGATGTATTCAAAAACCGATGCGGGTTTAAAAACCAGCGATCAGTTTACGGCGGTGGAATTACCTTATGGAAACGGTCAGTTTAAAATGACACTCATTCTTCCCAAAGGGGAAAATACGATCGGAAAGGTTTTGTCGGAAATTAACACTGAAAACTGGGCCGCGTTAAGCGCAAGCCAGGGACCGAACGTGAAAGTTGGACTGCCCAGATTTACACTGGATTATGCAGTTGACCTGATAGAAACAATAAAAGCAATGGGAATTAAGAAGGTGTTCGGAGGCGGTGATCTATTGAAACTGAGCAAGAATCCCAATCTGTACGTGAATTTGATCAATCAGAACACTTATTTGGGAATTGACGAAAAAGGGTCGGAAGCGGCAGCGGTTACTACCATTGGCATAGGACTTACAAGCGCAGGACCAGAGCCTGGAGTATTTGTCTGTGATCGCCCCTTTGGCCTGGTGATCAGCGAAAAAACGTCAAATACCATCCTTTTCATGGGAAGAATAATGAACCCGGAAAGCAAATAACCAATTGATAATTATGCGCTTACCGGCAAAAATTGACCTGAATCTTAGTACAGGAGAAAGTCGGCGACTGAAAACCATTTATTAGCCATGAAACAATAAAAATATTAAAGATAAAAACGTTGGTTTTCCGGCGTTTTCGGGGTGCGTTATCGTCCGAGGGCTTTGCTTTCGGACGATTTTGTTTTTTGTTCCAACCATTTTTTGAATAATAGTGTCTGGTAGTTAGGCAAGAAAAAGTGTAACGTTTTTTATTGATCCAAATCCTAACGTCATGAAAACAAAACTTTTACCTTTTTTAATATCCTTACTTGCAATTGCACTTTGGTCCTGTAATGACAAGTGTAAGGAAACCAGAATTACCCGCCGTTTAACACCCGTAACCCGCTCAATGGCGGAGCTTCGTACGCAGGTCAGATCTCAGATTGCACGTACGCTCGTACGCCCCGGAAAAATGTATGTAAAAGGTAAATATTTGTTTATCAATGAAATAAAAGAGGGTATTCACATCATTGACAACGGCGATCCTTCCAATCCGCGCTTTGTTTCATTTATCAACATACCCGGAAATGGTGATCTGGCGGTGAAAAACAACATTTTGTATGCTGATAGCTTTTCTGATCTGGTTTCGATTGACATCACTGACCCGACCAACATTAAAGAGGTGGGGCGCATAAACAGTGTTTTCCAAAATGGGCAATTTGACGGAGTTTGGTGGGGATTAAATAACGGCAATCAGGCAATTCAAGACAATGCTATTCAGGATTATAATGTTGAATTTGTAACGGAAACCATTGAGACAAGCTGTGAGGATAACATTGTTTCTCCCATTTTTGATTACTTTGGAATGTCCGGAGGTTTCGCGTCATTTGATAAAAGCGCATCTGCGGGAAGTGGGGCTTCTGCTTCACCCGGAACAAACGGAAAGGCAGGATCCATGGCACGCTTTGCACTTTATGACAATTATCTGTACACAGTCAGCCAGAACGATCTTCATCTGTTCAATGTCGCCACTCCGGCACAGCCGAAAGATTTCGCAAAAGTGCCGATAGGCTGGGGAATCGAAACGATTTTTCCGTATCAGAACAAGCTTTTCATCGGTTCAAGTACCGGTATGTTCATTTTCGACAACAGCAATCCGGCTGCTCCGAAGCAGCTTTCTGTGTTTCAGCATGGCAGAGCATGTGATCCCGTTGTGGTCGAAGGCAATACGGCATACGTCACCATCCGCACAGGAACCGCCTGCGGTGGAACCCAGAACCAGCTCGATCTGGTGGATGTGAGCGATGCAGCGGCGCCGACACTGATCAAAAGTTATCAGATGGAAAACCCGCATGGCCTGAGTATAGACGCGTCTACCTTGTACTTGTGTGAGGGGGCGAAAGGATTGAAAGTTTTTGATGCCGGAGACAAAATGATCCTTGATCAGAAGCTAATCGCATACTTTAAGGATATGGACGCTTATGATGTGATTTCGCTGGGCAAAACGCTGCTTGTAATCGGTAAAGATGGGTTCTATCAGTACGATGCAGCGGATCCGCGTAATTTAAGGTTATTGAGCAAAATACTGGTATCAAAACCTTAATCTGAGTTGTGATGAAATCCATTTTATCCATTCTGCTGTTTTTTGTGATCCATGGCGTGGCTTTTTCACAGGAGCAGAGATTTAAAAAAACCTTCGTAAACCACACCGAACTCGGCGTACTTCTGGGCCGGGTGAAATATAGTTACGGTTATATGGAGAGTAAGGTGGACAGCCGGCTCAGTATGACGGCGCAGACTTTTAATGGTGTTCGGCTAAGCACATGCCTGGCGGTGGGTGTAACGGTGGGAATGGACTGGTATAAAACGGCGCTGATTAACCCGATTGCGGCGGGCATACGCTATGACCTCACTAAAAATGGGCCCGCCAGATTGTTCGCCTCGGCTGATGCAGGTTATGGTTTTACCTGGCTACACCAGGATACGGACCGGTACAATACAAAAGGGGGATTGATGATCAATCCGGGTATTGGACTAAAATACGGTAAACCGGGAAATGCTGCGTTCACCATATCGATGGCTTACAAAAGACAGGCGGCTACGGTTGAAAAACCGCTTCAATACGAGCAGATCTATCGGACTGAATCGCGTGTTTATAACCGGATTGTGCTCAAAATCGGGATGATTTTTTAGCACCGTCCGTAGCCATTTTATGAAGATTTGACGGATTTTTGTGCCGGCTTTTGTTTGTTGACTTTCTCAAACTTCGCGATCTCGTTAAGAAACATTGTTTCACCTTGCTTGTACCAGTTTCTGAATTTCAGAGACTGGTCCTGATGCGTTGGCAGATAGTTGAGCATTACGGACAGGTCAAACGTTTTGGACATCACGCCTGCACCGGAAATGACGCCATCAACGGCGTTGCATTCTTGTTCATAATGGTTGGGAACAGGCACCATCATCACCGGTTTCCCGAGATACATTGCTTCGCAAACTGATTCAAAACCTGCCGTAGTAACGAGTGCCTGACAGCCTGCAAGGAATTTCAGGTACTTCTCGCTATTGATCTGATGGAAAGTAAGCGTCTCATCAAATTTGAATTCTTCGGAAGCCTCCCTATTGTCCCAAAAACAGTGCAGCTGTATATCCGGATGGTGCCTGTGCCACGCAATGACCTGTTCGCTGAGGCTGTGGTGCGTCATGTAAACAAGCAGAAATTTACCTTCAACCACGTGTAACTGTTGAATTTCCCTTCGTAATAATGGAGGCACTACCGCGATTTTGCACGCTTCGACATCAGGCAGATAGCGGAAGGACAACGCAAGTTTTTTTGCGGAAAATAATGAAGTAATTCTTGAATTTGCATTGATCAGTATGCGACTGATGCCTCGTCTGGCCGGAAAAGTGAATCCCGGATGCAGTAGCAGATATTGATGCGCAATACAGATCATCGGAATTTTAGATCTGTAGAAGGTATTGTAAAGTCCTCCGTGGAGCTCATAAAAACTCACAATCACATCAGGCTGTATTTCCTTAACGACTTGATTAATATTTGACAGACTTTGGAGGTATTTCGGCAGATTTAAAAGGCTTTTCAGAATCGTTTTCCCGACGTTCATGCCTTTGCCACGGGCGTTGTAAACAATGTCGGGTGCGTCAAAGTGATAAACCGGGCAGTGTATCTGTTCTTCAAAAAATGATGGAATTTTTCTCTGCTGCGAAGTACCTGCCATGGCACCGACAAGTTCGTGTCCTGCGTTACGCAAAATTTGACCCAGCGCAATGGCCTGTGTCAAATGTCCCCTGCCTTCAGCTTGTACCAAAAATAGTATTTTCATTGGCTGAAAAGTGCGAAAGTCTGAGACCGGAGCACTATAAAATGCGTTGGTTTTGTCCTAAAAAAACACCTGTGAAAGCGACCTGCTTTTCAGCATTCGGAAAGTTTTCGATAATGGCACCTGCTTTTTTCTCAGGGTTCTTTTTTTGTTCAGCCAGGTGCTCGTTATAATAAAGCAGGCTCCAGTTGCCGTCAAAATCTTCCACGAGCGCGCTTAGTGTTTCCACCCAATCTCCTGAATTCATGTATTTTATGCCGTCGATATCACGAATGGCCGGATGGTGTATGTGGCCGCAGATCACACCATCGCAATCTCTTGAACGTGCGAGTTCAGTGAGTTTTTCCTCAAAATCGGTCATGTAATTTACCGCCATCTTTACAGATTGTTTGATCCGTTGGGACAGGGAATAATATGGCAAGCCACGCCATGCACGATACTTATTGTAGAATTTATTGACCCAGAGCAGAAATGTATAACCCATATCGCCCAGGTAAGCGAGCCATTTAAAATGACTCGTTATGGAGTCAAATACATCGCCATGTGTCACATAGAAGCGGTTTGAGCCGGAATTAAGAATATAATCTTTTCGGATCTGGAAGTTTTTGCCGAGCCTTAGCGGAATAATCTGGTCAAGAAAATCATCGTGATTACCACGGATATAGATGACCCTGGTTTTATTTTCCTCTATCATTTTCAACACCCGCTTAAAAAACATGGTATGTTTCCGTTTCCAGACGCCATATTTTTTGAGCTGCCAGGCATCAATAATGTCGCCGTTCAGAATCAGTTTTTTGCAGGAATAGCTTTTCAAAAAAGCGGTCACTTCTTCTGCTTTTGAACCACCCGCACCCAGATGAAGGTCGGAAATGATTATCGTACGAAAGTGAGTTGTTTCTCTCATGATACAAATATTATCATTTCGTATTACCTGTTTGTTACTTGCAGATTATGAGTGTGTTAACAATTGAAAGTTGCTTCCTGACTTTTTAATGGTGTTTTTGTAACCATTTATCTATTTTTGTGCTGTCAGAATATTTCAGTTTTATCTTTATATAATTAATATTATTGCCATTGAAAAATCTATTTGCGTTATTGTGCCTGCTCAGTTTTCCTGCGATTTCGCAAACGATTTATCAGGTGAACGAGGTGGAGAAAGCAGCTGAGCCCGCGGGCGGACTTTTGCTCTTTAACCGGTTTGTTGCGGCCAATCTGAGAATTCCCGTTCAGTCTGCCGCGAAAGGACTCAATTCCCGGGTGCTCATCAAAGGCGTTGTAGAAACAGACGGAACCATGACCGGTCTAGAAGTCGTGAGGTCGCTGGACAGCCTCTGCGATGTGGAAGCATTACGTGTGATGCGTTTATATAAAGCCTGGAAACCGGCCGTTGTCAAAGGACATGCTGCGAGACAGGCGGCGGTTTATCCTGTGATTTTTCGTACGCCTCCGATTCCATCATATGACAGCTCGGAAAACGCAATGATCGAATATTTTGACAAAAATTATTTGATGATTTCCGATGAGAAAAAATTCAAGTACAGGAATGTAATTCCGGTTGACCGATATGGAAATGTGCGGGCCGATATTTTGTTTCAGGAGAAAAGAGGTGGAGAATGGAAAACAGTCAAAGCATTCCCGTTTCAGAAGGATGAAATTTGGGTGAAATTGTCGGGTACTGTCAAATTAGATTCTGTGAGGGCATACCGTATTTCGGCTAATATGGGCAACTGGGAAAGTCCATCCGAAGAAATCATCACCCAGGCCGATGGGAGACTACTTTCTTTTGTTGCCTATCCGGGCAGCGGAAAGTTGCCTTCGGTGAGCAAATCCTACTACAGGGACGGAATGCTGCGGGAAGAAAAAATCTCCGCAGACAGCCTGGTTCAAATAACCAGCTGGTACGAAAACGGGCAGCTTGGAAATGTGATCCTGATTGACAACAAAAATAGAGTTTCTGTGATTGAAAACTGGGATATGGACGGAACGGTTCTGGTAAAAGAGGGATCAGGAACAGCCAGAATTCAGGCCGGAATCTATGACGGGAAAATGGTATTCGAAGAAGGGAATGTTTCAAATGGGTTAAAAACGGGACACTGGACGGGAAAACACGCACTAAGTGATATTGTTTATGAGGAGGATTTCCAGGACGGGAAATTGATCAGAGGCGTGAGAAATCCGGGGCAGCAACCAATAGAATATACCGTGGACGCAGTGCCGCCAAAGTTTCGGGCTGGTCCTCAGGAGTTTGGGAAACTGCTGCGTGACAATGTCGATATTTTTCCAACCATGAATCCTGCAAATGATCGTCCAAGAGGCAAATTTCTCGTTTCTTTTGTCGTGCATGAAGACGGAAAGCTAAGTGACTATTCGCTGGACAGAGGCGTTGCTAAAAATGTGGATCGGCAAATACTGGAAATGGTAAGGAAAACGAGTGGCGCGTGGGATCCGGCGGTAAGAAAGGGTAAAAAAATGACGACCAGATATACATTACCAATTAATTTTGAAAGTAATTGAAGCGGATCATTTTCCAAAAATCAAAATTCCGTGAACCATAATAATAAATTTTCATGAAAAAATTTATCGTGTTTTTCTGTATGGTTTGCTTTCATTCTTTTGGCCAAAAAGTCTATGAAGCCAACGACGTGGACAGGCCTGCCGAACCAACCGGCGGTCCATCGATGCTAAACCATTTTGTAGTTTCCAATTTACAGATACCTATAATTCACGCAGTAAAAGGTGTCAATGGAAGAGTGTTCGTAAAAGGTATCGTGGAACCTGACGGCAGCATGACGGAGCTCAAAATCGTAAAAGGCCTGGACAGTATTGCGGATCGGGAAGCGTTGCGGCTGATGTCTTTATTCAAGGCCTGGAAGCCCGCTTTGGTCAAAGAAAACGCCGTAAGACAGTCACTGGTTTATCCGGTTTTTTTTAAGATTCCGCCGATAAGTAATTATGATTCAACGCTTAATGCACTTACCTATTATTTTATTGACCGTCAGGTCCTGATTGGGGAGAAAGATATGGCAAAGTTCAGAACCATTATTCCAGTCGATTTGCTTGGTCATATCAATGGAGATGTACTGTATCAAAAAATCAAAGGAGAGAATTGGAAAACAATATCCAAAATACCGGTTCAAAGAAAAAAAGAATGGTATCAAATTGTTGGCGCCGAACAAACGGACTCAGTAGAGGTATCCAATATTTCGGCGACTGGCGAGGATGGTCGTGATTTGTTTCAGAATGTTTCATATAAAAACGATGGTGGTCTTTTGTCTTACACCGAATACGACGTGAACGGTGGTGTTGCCTTGAAGAAGCGATATTATAAAAGTGGCGCATTGCGCGAAATGTATGAGCATGGAGATAGCCTCGTTTTACGAACAGATTGGTATGAAAAAGGATGCATGAAGTCGGTGATCCAGTATCATGAAGGTCCGGAACGGGAGCGGCAGTTTGTTGTAAAAGGTGTATGGGACCAAAACGGTAATCCGTTGCTCACTGCCGGAAACGGATGGTGCAGATACCCGCAGCGGAATATCAGGGGAATGCTGTTTGGGAAGAGGGGCGTGTGGAATTGGGGTTGAAGACGGGTAAATGGGTTGGGAAACTGGCTGACAGCACGCAGCTCTTTGAAGAATTCTATTCCGGCGGACAGCTTCTGAAGGGCTACGCAATGACAGGTCAGGATAAGATAGAATACACTTCCGGATTAAAGCAGCCTGCATTTGAAAGCGGCGTGAATGGGATGTATCAGTTTCTGAGTCAGAATATCAAATATCCGCTGGGCGCGATGAAGTCCCGGATCATGGGGAAAGTCGTATTGTCCTTTGTAGTATGCGAAGATGGTACGCTATGTGAATATAAAGTAGTCAACGGCGTCGAGCGAAGTCTGGATACGGAAGCGCTCAGGGTCGTGCGGGCAATGAACGGCAAATGGAAGCCGGGAATGGTAAAGGGGAGGCGGGTGAGAGTCAAATATTTTCTTCCGGTTAATTTCCAGATGCTATAATTTCGGCCACTCATCCAATCCCAAAGCCTTTCAAAACGCTTTGGGATTTTTTGTACCTTTTTGTGTAAAATATGATTTCTATTTGATAATATTGTGATATCATTTTACTATCATAAAAAGCTATGAATGAAAAAGAATTACGTTCGATATCAGGTTATCTGCTGTTTGCGATTGGCCTGTTAATGCTCTTTGGCGGAGTGGTTTACGTCGTTATCACTGGAATGCCGGTAGCCGGAATTCTCATTTCGATCACAGGTTTCATTATCTTGATCGGCCTGACAGTGATTAATCCAAATGAGGCGGTAGTCACCACATTTTTCGGGGATTATATGGGGACGATGAAACAGAGTGGTCTTCGCTGGGTGAACCCTTTATTTCGCAGAAAAAAGATCAGTTTGAGAGCCCGGAATTTGAACGGACAAAAATTAAAAGTAAACGATAAGCTTGGAAATCCGATCGAAATTGCTGCGGTCGTTGTCTGGCGCGTTGGTGACACCGCAAAAGCGTCTTTTGAAGTGGACGATTATCTGAAATATGTGGAAATTCAGTCGGAGGCGGCGGTGCGGCATTTGGCTGGAATATATGCTTACGACACCATGGAGGACGAGGACCTGAAAATTCAGGAAGTGACGTTGCGGGACGGTAGCGGAAAAATCAACGAAATGCTGGAAGCCGAGTTAACCGAGCGTCTCAGCCGGGCTGGTGTTGATGTGCTCGAAGCGAGGATCAGTCACTTGGCTTATGCGCCGGAAATTGCTGGAGCAATGCTTCAGCGCCAGCAGGCATCGGCCGTAGTTGCTGCCCGTCGCCAGATTGTCAACGGTGCGGTCGGCATGGTGGATATGGCTTTATCGATGCTTTCTGAAAAGGGAATTGTCCATCTTGATGAAGAGCGGAAAGCAGCCATGGTGAGTAATCTGCTTGTGGTATTATGCGGAGAGCGCGGTGCGACTCCCATTTTGAACGCCGGAACATTGTATCCCTGATATGGCAGAAAAGAAAGCATTTGTATTGCGCGTAAATCCTGAAATGTTAAAGGAACTTGAAGCCTGGGCACAACAGGATTTTCGCAGCGTGAACGGGCAAATCGAATTTTTGCTTAGTGAGGCATTAAAAAAGCAAAGAAAGACAAAAGGTAAACCCGAAAGTGAGCAAATCGGGGAATAATGGCTTATTGAAGAATCGCAGTCTTGAAACACCTCAAAGTGTTGCTTAGACTGCTTTTTTCATTTTCAATCCGCCCAGTTATGGTTTTGTTGATCAAATTGTTAAAATTGCGCCATCATAGTTGTCATACTATTTAATTTTTTTCGAAGTTCAAATGAAGCATTTCATCCGGATAACCTTTTTAATTTTTAGTTCTTTCCAGCTTTTTGCACAAATACCTTCCACTTTTCAATGGCTTCCGGATGGAAGTGGTTTCCGTGATGTGGAGGAAGGCCAGATAATAGAAGTAGCGTTGCCTTCTCAGCAGCAGAAAGTCATTGTGTCAAAAGAAATGCTGACACCAAAAGGCGCTGATGCACCCCTGGCCCTGAAAAGCTACACGATGAGCCAGAAGGGCGACAAGGTTTTGATTTATACAAATGCAAAAAAAGTATGGAGATACCAGACGCGCGGAGATTACTGGATTCTGGATCTGCCCTCAAAAACGCTGAAAAAACTCGGCCAGTCATTGCCTGAATCGTCTCTGATGTTCGCCAAAATCTCGCCCGACGGATTGAAGGTTGCGTATGTGAGCAAACACAATATTTATTTGGAGGACATCCAAAGCAGCCAGATTAAGCAGCTAACAACAGACGGTACAGACCGTGTTATCAACGGTACTTTTGACTGGGCATATGAAGAAGAGTTCGATTGTCGCGACGGTTTTCGTTGGAGTGATGATAGCAAGTCTGTAGCGTACTGGCAACTGGATGCGCGGAAAATCCGAAATTTTTTGATGATCAATACAACAGATTCGATTTATTCTTTCAATGTTCCTGTGGAATATCCGAAAGTAGGACAAACGCCCTCGCCGTACAAAATCGGAGTGGTTGATGTTTCAAATGCGCAAACAAAATGGATGGATATTCCGGGAGATCCTCAGAATACATATCTGCCCAGAATGGAATGGTCAGGTCCCAGCCAACTTGTGGTGCAGCAACTGAACCGTAAGCAGAATGAGAGTATTTTGATGTATCTCAATGTGAAGGATGGAATCCCGGAACCTTTTTACAAGGAGAAAGACAATGCCTGGATTGACATTAAAAGCCGGTGGGAAGATGGCCCGATGGGCTGGGACTGGATTAATAATGGTAAAGAATTTCTTTGGGTGTCCGAAAAAGATGGCTGGCGACACACCTATCGGGTAAGTCGTGATGGGAAAAAGGAAACACTGATCACCTCGGGTAACTATGATATGATTAATCCGGTACGGATCGACGAAAAAAACAATGCTTACTATTTCATCGCTTCACCGGAAAATGCAACGCAGGCTTATCTGTACCGTGCCCCATTGAACGGAAAAGGTGCTGCGGTTCGGTTGTCTCCCGCAGACCAGGCCGGAACACATTCTTATGAAATTTCACCGTTGGGCAAATTTGCTACCCATAGTTTTTCCAATGCCCGGCTACCGGCCATGAACGAATGGATTACACTGCCAGACCACAAACCTACTGATCCTGCTAACTCGATCAGCCAGACGATGATGCGGATACGCCCGGCAAGTGCGGATATAGAGTTTTTTAGGGTGAAAACAGCCGAAGGTATTGAGTCAGATGGCTGGATTGTGAAACCTGCCAATTTTGATGCCACAAAGAAATATCCGATCGTTTTTATGGTGTACGGAGAGCCGGCCGGGAGCACGGTCAAAGATGTTTACGGAACGGGTCGCAACAGGCTTTACACAGGCAGCATGGCCAATGATGGCTACATCTACGCTTCGGTTGATAACCGCGGAACTCCGTCGCCAAAAGGTGCAGCCTGGCGCAGAGCGATTTACAAGAATATCGGGGTCGTAAACATTAAAGATCTTGCCGGTGCAGCGACGGCCATGTTTCAAAAATTCAGCTATATTGATACCAGCAGAGTGGCGGTACATGGATGGAGTGGCGGCGGATCGTCGACTTTAAATCTTCTTTTTCAATACCCTAAAATTTTCAAAACTGGTATTGCAGTTGCTGCTGTTGGAAATCAACTGACCTATGACAACATTTATCAGGAGCGTTACATGGGCATTCCGCAGGAAAATCTGGAAGACTTTGTGAAAGGTTCGCCGATTACACATGCCAAAAATCTGGTTGGAAATCTGCTGTATATCCACGGAACGGGCGATGACAACGTGCATTACCAAAACGCTGAGATGCTTGTCAACGAATTGATTAAGCATAATAAGGTTTTCCAATTTATGCCATATCCCAATCGTACACACAGTATCTCCGAAGGGGAAGGCACGACCAGACATTTGAGCACGCTCTTCACTGATTATCTGAAAAAGAATTGCCCTCCTGGAGGGAGATAAAACGATAACAAAAAACCCGGTGATGAGCCGGGTTTTTTGTTTACAAACTGAAATGATCAGTCGATGACAATTTTTAAATTTTAATTCGTGAAAATTCGTGTATCCGTGGCAAAAGCAAGCCACGATCACAACTACGAAGAAAACGAGGATGAGCGTTATCCGGAAGCTATTACAACTCCCGTCAACTAAATTTTAATTCGTGAAAATTCGTGTATCCGTGGCAAAAGCAAGCCACTACCACAACTACGAAGAAAACGGGGATGAGCGTTATCTTGAAACTAATACAGCTGCCCGTTAACTAAATTTTAATTCGTGAAAATTTGTGTATCCGTGGCAAAAGCAAGCCACTACCACAACTACGAAGAAAACGGGGATGAGCGTTATCTTGAAACTAATACAGCTGCCCGTTAACTAAATTTTAATTCGTGAAAATTTGTGTATCCGTGGCACAACCAATAACTCACTTCCCATACAATTTCTTTGCAGCTCCCTCGTATTTGTCACCTGCCACCCACTGCGGCGCCGTAAGCCTATCGGCGATCAGCCTGGCTGCGTACGTATAAGCTTGCGAAAATTTGAGCAGATAATTGAAATCGATGGTTTCAGGATTGTCGGAAACCTGGTGGTAATTTTTCATGATATCACCATTAAATTCCTTAAAACCGGGTGTGAAAGTGGGTGCCGGAATACCTTCTTTTGCAAAACTCACATTATCGGATCGATCAAACAAACCCTGCTCAGGCGATGGGTCGGCAAAAATTCCAAGGCCAAAAGCTTTTGTCGCTTTTTCCATTTCAAGCTTTGCACCGGTACGGTCCAGTCCCATAACAGAAACGATGGTCGTGTCATTGTATCCCGCACCGTCAGAATTGATATTGAAAATACATTTGTTTAACGGCAGAAGCGGATGCGCCGCATAATACTTGCTACCAAGCAAACCAACCTCTTCGGCAGTCAGGCCGACGATGAGAATGGATCTTTTCGGTGGCATTTTGGCAAAAGATTCTGCCGCCGCCAGCAAAGCAACAACACCAAAAGCATTGTCGCGTGCGCCATTGAAAATGCTATCCTCGGCTGTGTAAGCCTGTCCGCCCTGCTTGCCAACACCAATATGGTCGTAGTGGGCAGTTAGCATCACATATTCGTCCTTGAGTTTGGGATCTGTTCCAGGGATATAACCAACCACATTAGGGCTGCTGATCAATTGGCTTTTTCGTCCGCTCGTTTTAAACTGAACAGTATTGACTGCACGTAAAGCGCGTGTCAGCCTGGCCTCCTTTCCATTTACCCATGCATGCGGAATCGCTTTTCCGGCTGCGTCTCCGTTGTCTGCAAGTCCAATTTTTTCACCCGCAAAAAAGCGGTTTACAACGTTCCAGGGAATGGGTGCGGTAAATAATTCAATAATTCCGATGGCTCCTTTTTCAATTGCCAGTTTACGTTTTTCCGCAGAAGTTGTTACAATTTCGGAGGGCGTCTGTACATCCGGCGTACCACTTTGCAGGAGCACAATTTTACCTTTCACATCCAGACCTTTGTAATCATCCCATTTTTTTTCTGCGTTTTCAAGTCCGAAACCTGCATAAACCAGCGGAGCATTCAGATCGGAAGCGTCGCCGTTCATCAATATCCAGTCTTCCCCGCTTTTCAATGTTTCGGCTTCTGCGATGATCACACCTGGTCCCGGCGCATACATTTTTTCAAACGACACAGGCTGATAGTATGCATTATTTGGAATAAGACCTGTCGTTGGCTGATTATTAGAAACGGGTTTTATGCCAAGCTTACGGAACTGCTCAGCAATGTATCTTGCAGCAACCAGATTTCCCTGCTCACCGGTGCGCCTGCCCAAAAGCTCGTCACCTGCTAAAAAACGCATGTGTGCTTCCGTTTCCGATTTTTGTATTGAAAACTCCGGTGGGAGTGGTTTTTTCTTCTGAGCAAAACCAGGTGAAATGATCAGCAGGAACGATGAGACAAGAAATGAGGTAAAGCGATATTTCATAATCAAAATTTAAAGTAGTTTTATTTTTGTCCGGTTACAGCAAGCAAATACATTTTCATTGACGTGGCTTCGGACTTGATCCATTGGTCATATTCTTCGATCGCCAACAGACGCTGTGATTCGTTGATATAATTTTCTGCAACCAACTGTTTTCCCCTGGTTTCAGCAACCTTTTTCCAAATGCTTATATCACCTTCGAAATCAGGATTGGATGCGTTTGCATGTTCGGAAAAATCGTTAACTATAATATTTTTTAGTTCCAGTTTTTCAAACATGTTATGCAGATTATCGGCAATTTCGTTATCCATTCCTGCATCAGCCCGCCACTTCAGAAATGCCTGATAGAAAATCTGCATACTTTCCGGGATCGCTGGCGTCCATTCAATTTTGGTATGATTGTAATCCAATATCGTCACAAAACCATTCTCAGCGGTCAGAACGGTCATTTTGGCGAGAACTTCTTCCGGATTTGCCAGCCATTGCAGAACACGTGCGGCTGAGACAACATCAAATTTTCGGCCCGGTGTGTATGAATTAATGTCTGCTACTTCGAAATGCAGGTTTTCAATACCACTGTAATTTTCAACGGCAAGGCCGATCAGATGTTCACTAGGGTCAATTCCGATCGCGGATCCCTGGCTGCCTGCAAGTTCCTGCATTCCGGCAGTAATGGATCCTGAGCCGCAGCCCACGTCCAATACGTGATTTCCGGCTACGATAATGTCCAGTAAATTCCTGTTTGCATTAAAAACAGTTCGGCGGTCTAAAACGGCCTGAGAGCCTTTCGGCATTTCGGCCCGGTTGGTTGCTTCGGACATAGTGGTTCAATATGAATTTTGAGCTGTAACTAAGCAATTTTACTGCTCATTTCATAACAATAGTCCATATTGTCGGTACTAACCAGCTACGCCAGGCGACCCTGCTTCTGGTTAGCAACACTAAACTTTCTCATAAAACAAAATCCCCATTCGATCGATATGGTCAACCAACTGTTCCGCCTGAATTGCAGCATAATCAAGAACATCGAATTGGTAAGGCATCAAAGTTTCTTCGTTCAGAAAGGTCACATTTCTGCAATTTCCTTTTGCACGGCTGCCGAAAATGGAGGCCGGTTTGACTTCGGGATGTTTTTCAAGAACATTTTTGATTGATATAATGTCGGAGTCCAACAAACCAAACATACCATGAAGATTTTTTCAAAGTGATAAACAATTGCCTCAGCGACGGATAATAAACGGATTCAATTTCTTTGACAACTTTTTCAGCAGCTTCTTCATCATAGGTATGAGAAGTCAAATTCCATGTTCAAGAAATCCAAGCGATTTCTCAAAATTCCGAAAATGTTGTTTCGATCTGGTGTCCTGATGATTCATATTAGCATGCTTTACCAAATCTGTCATCTTTTGGCTTAAAAAAATCTAACGACAAACAAATTGAAAGCACTTTTTCGATTTACCGATTTAAAATTACAGCAGCTTCTTTGGCGAAATACGTGAGAATGCATTTTGCACCTGCACGGCGTATGCTCATCAACACTTCCATCATTGCCCGGTCGCCGTCCAGCCAGCCATTTAATGCTGCCGCTTTGATCATCGCATACTCCCCCGAGACGTTGTATGCAGCAATGGGAATGTCAAAATTTTCGTCCAACTGACGAATGATATCCAGGTACGACAAGGCCGGTTTAACCATCAGCATGTCAGCACCTTCACTGAAATCAAGTTGTGCTTCAAGTAACGCTTCACGTTTGTTGGCAGGATTCATCTGATACGTTTTCTTGTCGCCAAATTTCGGCGCGGATTCCAGCGCATCGCGGAACGGGCCGTAAAAAGCACTGGCATATTTTGCAGAATACGACATGATGCTCACATCCGTAAAACCATTTTCATCAAGCTGGTTTCTCAGATAGCCCACACGGCCATCCATCATGTCGCTCGGGCCCAAAATATCAGCGCCGGCCTTTGCCTGTGCAACACTCATTTTTCCTAAAATAGCAAGCGTGGCATCATTGACAATTTTTCCATTTTCGACCAGCCCATCGTGCCCGTCAGAACTGTATGGATCCATTGCTACATCGGTCATAATTACCAGTTCCGGGAATTTCTCCTTGACGGCGGTGATTGCTTTCAGATAAAAAGTGTCTTCCCTATAACTTTCGGAAGCCGTTTTGTCCTTTTTACTTTCGGGATAATTTGGAAAAAGATCGATGGCCCGGATGCCAAGGTCGGTTACCTCTTTCAATTCTTCAAGCAGATTGTCCAGAGAAAAACGGTAAATTCCCGGCATGGATTTGACCTCAATTTTCTGGTTGGACCCTTCCTGGACAAACATCGGGAAAATGAAATCGGATACCTGTAAGGTTGTTTCCTGAACCAGATCCCTGATTGCGGAAGATTTTCTATTGCGTCTTGGGCGACGGGATATATTGAACATTTTGCGGTCGGCGATCGGCCCGGACGGACCATCGGCTTTTAATAGTTATTTATCACAGAAAGAACCGCCGGAAAATATCTTGAGTTTCCGGATTAAGTTTTTTTTCCGGTTTCGGGTCAAAATGTTCCGATTCGGTTACGAATTATCCGACCATGAGTTTAAACCCTTCTCCGTGCAAGTTCATGATTTGAATGGAAGGATCTTCTTTTAAAAATTTACGCAGTTTGGTAATATACACATCCATACTGCGCGCATTGAAATAAGAATCGTCACCCCAAATGGTTTTCAGCGCATAGCTCCGGCTGATCGGCTGGTTGAGATTCTGACAGAAAAGTTTGAGTAGTGCAGATTCTTTGCTTGTCAGGCGAGTCGATTTGTCTCCAAAAACGAGCAGCTGGTGGCTGTAATCGAATGAAAAAATTCCTACCTGGTAGGCAGTGGTCTCTTCTGCTATTTCGGGTTGTTTGCGGTAGCGACGAAGAATTGCTTCAATTCGTAACAAAAGTTCTTCCCTGTCAAAGGGTTTTGTTACATAATCGTCTGCGCCTACTTTGAACCCCTGCATGGTATCCTCCTTCATGGATTTGGCGGTCAGGAAAATAATGGGCACATCACGGCCACTCATGCGCACCTCCTTTGCCAGCGAAAAACCGTCTTTTTTAGGCATCATCACATCGAAAATGCAAAGGTCATATTGTTTGTCCACAAAACTCTGCCAGCCTTTTTGTCCATCTGTGGCCAGGTCGGTTGGAAATCCTTTGTCAATCAGATATTCCTGAAGCAGGGCTCCAAGATTGGTATCATCTTCAACGAGTAACAGATTGGGCATTTTGAGGCGTTGTTTGTGAAATCGGAAAGCGCTCCTGTTTGTTCGCGCTCCGTTCAGGGATATTTGGTTCAAACTATAAATCTATCTCCTGCGTAATAACCGGTTCCTGGCCGACATTATTTTCTTCGCAGGATTTAAATGACAATTTTTTGCCTAAAACTAACGAACTTTCGGAGCAAAGAAACCTTCTTAACTCTTAATATATGTTAAAAGTACTTTTCTGGATTGGCGGGATCATCGTGGTGCTGGCAATCCTATTTTTTCTTGGCCCTAAGGTCAGCAAGGCAGAGCTGAATCCGGCGTTGCCTGTTGTCACTCAAGATCTGCCAAAATTGGAGGAAGAGATTATTCGTTCGGAGGCAGCCGTTAAACACATAAAGCGTGATAACGAAGCCAGGATCATGTGGGCAGATACTGCCAAAAAAGAAAAGACACCATACAGTATTGTTTACATTCACGGTTTTGGCGCGAGCTGGGCCGAGGGAGCGCCGATCAATACGGATCTGGCAAAAAAATACGGTGCGAATATATACCTCGCGCGTTTGCAGGATGCTGGTATCAGTGATCCTGATGCTTTCAATACCCTCACTCCTGAAAATTTCCTCGAAGGCGCGAAACGGGCGCTTGCAATTGGGAAAGCAATCGGCGACAGCGTGATCGTGATCGGTACTTCTGCCGGCGGATTACTCACCGTTTATCTGGCTTCAACCAATCCTGAGATCAAAGGAATTGTACTATACTCACCTTGTATGGCAGTAGCATCACCGGCAATGAAACTTATGACCGGCCCATGGGGCAAGCAGATTTTACATGCAGTTATGGGCGAGCACAGATTGCCAACTGACTCGGATCCCGAACTGGCTAATTTCTGGCTTCAGAGTTACAGCACCAACGGACTGATCACATTGCAACAGATGATCGATGCCATTTCCCGACCCGAGGTGTATGCCAAAGTAAAGATGCCGGTTTTCATGGGCTACTATTATAAAAATGAAAAGGAACAGGACGAGGTGGTTTCCGTAAAGGCGATGCTGGACATGTTTCCACTGTTGGGAACACCCTCCGCGCAGAAAGTTGAAAAAGCATTTCCTGAAAGCGGCGATCATGTGATCGGCTCGCACCTGCGGTCGAAGGATGTGAAGGGTGTTTATGAGGCCACCGACCGCTTTTTCCAGGATATATTACATCTGAAACCAGTAGAAAATATTGGCCAATGACATTCTGTTAACTAATGAAAGGATTAATGACAGTTATCGGAACTGGCAAAATCTGTTTCTTTGCAGGCTTAAAGATGAAAAACTGCTTACTTATCAAATCATGGCTTACGGTTTATTAAAAGGAAAAAGAGGAATCATTTCCGGCGCATTGGACGAAAACTCGATCGCCTGGAAAGTTGCTTTGAAGGCGAAAGAAGAAGGCGCAATTTTCACACTGACCAACGCACCGATAGCAATGCGCATGGGTGGAATTCAGGAACTGGCAAAACAGTGTGACGCGGAAATAATTCCTGCGGATGCAACATCTGTTGAAGATATTGAGAATCTGTTTACCAAATCCGTTGAAATTCTTGGGGGTAAAATAGACTTTGTTTTGCACTCGATCGGGATGTCGGTGAATGTCCGTAAGGGCAAATCTTACGGAGATTTGAATTATGAATGGTTTCAGAAAGGCATTGACATTTCGGCGATTTCACTCCATAAATTTTTGCAGGTAGGTGAAAAACTGGACGCCATCAATGAATGGGGCTCGGTGGTAGCATTGTCGTACATCGCTGCCCAACGCACATATTCCTTTTACAGTGACATGGCGGAAGCAAAAGCAATGCTGGAAAGTATCGCCCGCAGCTACGGATATCGTTATGGAAAGGCAAAAAATGTTCGCGTGAACACAATCTCTCAATCACCAACAAGAACAAAAGCGGGCTCCGGTATTGAAGGATTTGATGCATTTTATGATTTCGCAGACAAAATGAGTCCGCTCGGAAATGCAACTGCCGATGACTGTGCGAATTACGCCATTACATTATTCTCTGATCTGACGCGTTTCGTTACCATGCAGAATCTTTACCATGACGGAGGATATTCTTCCACAGGTATTTCGGAGGAATTGGTAACCATGATACAAAATCAGCATACTGAATAGCGGGAAACAAAGCTTCTTCCTGGTAAACGCTTTAAAATATTTGTCTGGAATCCCGTTGAAACGGCCTGTTTCAACGGGATTTTTGTTTTTTAGTAAAATAATTGGTCAACTCCCCCGTTCCGCGTTGTATGATATTTGTGAACCAGTTAGTTTCGCCAATTATTTCTAAGCTATGAACTCAATGAATAAGCCCCCGTTGTTAATGAAAAACAAATTGTCTGAGAAATTCCTAATCCTCGCGGCAACAATTTTTTTGCTTTCAGCCTGTGGAAGTGAAAAAGAAACCGCAAAAAAACTGCCCGATGCGCCGGTGTATACATTGGTATTTTTGGATAAAACCCAAAGCGTAAACGTCAATAAGCAATATGTGAATGAAAAATACCGCCAGACGCTGACAGACATCATGGAAAACAACATGAAAAATAAAGGCGACAAGTTGGAAGTTTATTTTATTCATGAAAATACCTCGAAAGCCAGAGCATTATCGCTGACCGTCCGTACTGAAAAGGACAGCGAGGAAGGTGCAAACGCGACTGATAAGGAAGCGATTGAAACCGCTTTTCAACTTTCACTGCAAAGAGAGAAAGGAATATTTCTACGTCAGCTTCTTGGCAAATTGAATCAACAGAATACGGGCTCTTCGAATTTGTCAACAGACATCTGGGCGAGTTTGCCCGTCATTGCCAAAGCCGGGGAAACTGGCTCCGAAGTAAAAGTGTATTATTTCAGTGACATGATTGAAAGTGTAAAAGGTGCGGATCGCCGTGATTTTCACATTAAGCCGCCTAAGAACGACGCAGAAGCTGAAACTGACGCTAAAACGGACTTCAAAAAATTGGAGCAATACCAAATCGGTTCGCCGCAGGTTACAATCGTTTCTCCATTTGAGGCCACGGCTTCTTCCAAAGAAAACAATCCGCATGTGACCCACTACTGGCAAACTCTGTTTCAGGAACTTGGCGGCGTAACGGTCGACGAGTTGTAAAATTTGCGTTATTTTATACTCCCATAATTAAGTTCCTAACGTTTTGAAAACAATCCTGATCATTGATGATGAAGAAAAACTCCGGTCTTTACTGGCAAGAATCATCAGGTCGGAGGGGTTTGAAGTGCTTGAAGCCGGAGATTGTAAATCGGGATTGAAGGCTGCGGGACAATACGAAATTGACGTCATTTTGTGTGATGTCAAACTGCCCGACGGTAATGGCGTTGAACTTGTACCAAAATTAAAAGCTGCTAATCCGTTGCTTGAAGTGATCCTGCTCACCGCCTACGGCAACATTGCCGACGGCGTGCAGGCAATGAAAAACGGTGCTTTCGACTACATTGTCAAAGGTGATGATAACGATAAAATCATTCCTTTACTGCATCGTGCGATTGAGAAATCCGGGTTGCAAAAACGGGTAAAAGATCTGGAAAGGCGGGTTGATGAAAAATTTTCGTTTCAGGCAATTATTGGAAAATCCAGGAGCATCCAGCAAGCCATTGCGCTGGCGGAAAAGGTGGCACCAAACAATACTGCTGTGTTATTAACCGGCGAAACCGGAACAGGGAAAGAGGTTTTTGCTCAAAGTATTCATCAGGCAAGTCAAAGGTCAGGCAAAAATTTTGTTGCACTTAATTGCAGTACGTTTTCAAAGGATATCCTTGAAAGTGAGTTGTTTGGTTATAAGCAAGGCGCTTTTACGGGAGCCAATAAGGACAAAAAGGGATTAATCGAAGAGGCAAATCAGGGGACGCTGTTCCTAGACGAAATCGGTGAAATGCCGCTGGAATTGCAGGCAAAATTGTTGCGTGTGCTGGAAACCAGTGAGTTTATAAAGCTGGGCGATACAAAACCGGTTAAATCTGATTTTCGCCTGATTGCCGCAACCAACCGTGATCTGAAAACCGAAAGTGAGGAAAAACGATTCCGCGCAGATTTGTATTACCGGTTGAATGTGTTTGAAATCGCTTTACCGCCCCTGCGCGAACGCGTGAAAGATATTCAGCCGCTGAGCCAGTTTTATGTTGATTTGTTTGCTGCCAAAACCAACAAGAAAAAAATCAGGATACCAGACGAATTCACGCAGAAACTTGAAATTTACCGTTGGCCGGGAAATATCCGGGAGTTGAAAAACGTGATCGAAAGAGCGGTGATTTTGGCGGATACGGATGAATCGGGCTTGGAAACGCTGAATATGGAAAGCCTTCCTTTCGAAATTCGAGACGCTCAACCTGTTGAAAAAAACAATCATTTGTCTGCATTTTCAATGGCCAGTGTTGAAAAACTGCACATTCAGAAAATACTCAATTACACAAAAGGTAATAAGGCTGAAACTGCACGTTTGCTGGAAATTGGAATTGCAACGCTGTATCGGAAGATTGAGGAGTATCGGATCCAGTGAGATAAGTAGAAAATTTTAGAGTTCTAATTTGCTCAGAGATTAGAAAACGAAAAATAACCGGAGGAATGCCTCCGAAATAATAGTCAATAGTTTACCGCTGTTACCCGAAATGACTTTGGCATGTCCTGATATTATTTAAAGGACTAAATAGGCTTTCCTTGGAAATTCATTTTCAAGTTAGAATTAATCAGAGTAATATCTGAATTTAGGCAACTAATTATTGAAACAGCAGACGCAGACTTGGAATAATACAGTTTTGTGTCTGCTGTTTTTATTTATGTGGTATAATGTATGCAAAAAGGGGATAGCTTTCCTGCTCTTCGTGTTTTCAAAGAATGTAAAAGGTATTAAGATAATTGATTTAGGCGGCGATTTTAACTTCCTGTTTTTTGCCGTGCCGTCGTTTTGCTATTAATACGCAATTGGCTGTCAAAACCCCAAAATACAGCCATACTAGCTCTGTTTCGGATTTCCGAGCTTTGATTTTTTTGAGACCATAGTGCTCCTTTTCATTTCCGAAGCTCCCTTCTAGACGGGTCGACCTTTCTTTGTTGAGAACCGCCTTGATTAGTTTGGTGGGTTTATCATCCTTTCCCCTTCCTTTTCTAATGAAGTTTGTAATAATGGCTTCTTTGGTGGTGAATTTCCTATTTTCATTAGTAGCGTAAATGGCATCTGCCCCTACATGTGAACATTGACCAAATATGATCTTATGCTTTAAGATGCTAGTTTTTAGTCTTTTACACTCGTTAAAAGCCTTGTAGCTCACATGCTCCAAAATGCTAATCCCACCTACTTGAAGTTTGTGAGCTTTTAGCCCAAACTCGACCGGTTTATTTTCTTTACCACGAACAATCGGTCTAATATATGGCTTGTAAATGCTAACAATCCGATCCTTTATCTTTGCGTTGGGGTGATTAAAATGGTGTTTCTGTTGCTGATAGACCAGTTTAATGGTTTTGAAAGTCTTTGAGTCTATCTCCGTTAGTCCACGGCCGTGAACTTGATTTAGTAAGTCCTGGTAGATTTCAATACCCTTCGCCAATAGCTTCAATAAAGCATTCTTTCTAGCCTTAGTTTTTCGATGAGTCTTTTTCCTGATTTTACTATATGTAGTGGTTTTGATTTTTTGCTCTTTGTATTTTGAGCGAGGCAGGCGCAGCTTATTGAGTTTACAAAGTTCAGAGATCTTCTTCTCCCAGATCCACCCACAGCTTTCCCACAGTATTTTGACATCTGTCGGAAAGCGTAGATGAACTTCATAACAAGTAGCATCCATCAAAAGCACATTTTTATCAGGAATTTCCTTCTTCCAGGCTTTAATCAAGACTTTTTGGACCTCTACCATATCTACATTACGTCCCAAGTAGCACCGTACTTTGGAAATGAATGAATTGTCTTTAATTGATTCATTGTCAGTTAACAGCATTCCGCAAAAAAGCTGCATCGCCCAATCCGTATTAAAACGAGCAAGTAGTTTCTCGTCGCTCAAACCCGTATAATGCTTTAAAAACATCATCCCCAATAGGCCTTTTTGAGGTAGCCATGAGGGAGCTCCGCGAAGAGTCTCCTTCTTAGGTAATAATGCTGTCAAGCCATCCCAATCGACACAATCATGTATACGGCCAAGTTCTGTCGTCTTGAAATTGTACCATTTTGAGGTGTATTCGAAATCTAGAGGAAATAGAGTAAATTGCATGCGCTTATTTTGAAGTGTGGTAACCTTAAGATAAGCAAAAACCCCGAATTATACCAGATAATGGCATATTCGGGGTTTGGTATTTTTACAATACTCTGTTTATCAGTATAATACAAGCTTAAAGGGCGGCCTAAATATCAAAATCATGAGAACATTCCTCTTGCTCGCCTCCGGCTGTCTCTGCTTCTGGCTGTTTTACAAATCAGCTAACTACTTCGAAAAAATCTAAATCATGACATCGCTTTTTTTAGAAATTATACGCGTACAAAGCGCCAATATATCGGAGGCGATTATAGAAGTTGCCGATCAGAAACAAATTACGACAATCTGTATGGGAAAGCCGCATATCAATCTTTTAAGGGTAATTTTGGCTACGAATATCTTTGATAAATCTCATGAAAAAGTTGCCGTCCTTGGAAATTGATCTGGTGATTTTGTCGTAAGACGAAAGTGAGTTCAATTGCTTAACGCAAAGCATCTATGAAAATAAAGGCAAAATTAAGGTTGGGTATCGGATTACTATTTGTGATGATTATCGTATTGTCGCTCGTTGGGGCGGGTTACATCAACTACCTCAAAGCGGATACGGAAAACATTTTGGTAGATAATTACAAAACACTTGAATTTTCTCGAAACATGCTGCTGGCATTGGATGAAATTGAGCAGAAAAAAGAAGATGTAAGCGTTTTTGAACAGAACCTGGCGGCACAAAAACAAAACGTGACGGAGGTCGGCGAAGCAGAAGCGACCCAAAAATTGTCGGACCATTTTGCAGAATTGAAGAGAAACCCGGCGGGTCAGCACCTTTTCGCAATTGTGAGAAATGACATTTCCCAGCTGATGAAATTGAACATGGAAGCAATTTACCACAAAAGCGAAGTGGCAAAAGCAACGGCAATTTCGGCAAACACATGGATCGTGATTACGGGTACACTTTGCTTTCTGATCGCATTTACGTTGCTGGTTAATTTGCCCGGGAATATTGCCAATCCGATCCGGGAACTGACGGAAAGTATCAAACAGATAGCCCGGCAGAATTATTCGGAACGGGTGCATTTTGGGAGCAAAGACGAATTCGGCGAACTGGCGGAATCGTTCAATTCCATGGCTGAGAAACTTGAAGAGTACGACAACAGCAATCTGTCGATGGTTTTATTTGAAAAAAAGCGAATTGAAGCGCTGATCAGTAATATGCATGAACCGGTAATCGGGCTGGATGAGGAAAAAAATGTGCTTTTTGCAAACGACGAAGCACTTAAAATCACGGGGCTGAGGAAAGAAGAAATGATCGGAAAATCGGCTGTTGACTTGTCGGTTTACAACGATCTGATCCGCTCTCTCGTACAGGATCTTCTCTTACCCGAGGGAAAAGCCGCATCCGCATCCGGCAGTGCGCTGAAAATTTTTGCAGATAATAAAGAAAGCTATTTTGAAAAGGAAATCGTCGATATTACGATTACACCTACCGGTGAGAAAATAAAAATCCTGATTGGCCAGGTAATTATTCTCAAAAATATTACGCCATTTAAGGAGCTTGATTTTGCCAAAACCAACTTCATCGCTACTGTCTCGCATGAACTCAAAACGCCCATTTCTTCGATAAAAATGAGTTTGAAACTGTTGGAAAACAAACAGACGGGAGAGATTAATGAAGAGCAGAAACAGCTCATGGACAGCATAAAAGATGATAGTAACAGGCTGCTTAAAATTACGAGTGAACTGTTGAATATGTCGCAGGTCGAAACCGGGAATATTCAGCTGAACATTCAGCAAAGCAGCCCGTACCAAATCCTTCAATACGGCGTAGATGCAGTGAAAATACAGGCGGAACAAAAGCAGATTTTACTCGAAATAGAAGAACAGGAAGATTTGCCAGGTGTAAAGGCGGACACGGAAAAAACCGCCTGGGTTTTGATTAATTTTTTGACAAATGCCATCAGGTATTCTCAGGACGAGAACAAAATCCGTGTTCAGGTAAAAAGGGACGGCGACAGCGTTTTATTTGCCGTTCGGGATGAAGGAAAAGGAATTGACAGCCGTTATCGGGGGAAAATATTCGACCGCTATTTTCAGGTGCCCGGAAGCAGCAAAACCGGAACCGGACTTGGCCTGGCGATCAGCAAAGAGTTTATTGAAGCGCAGGGCGGTACAATCGGCGTCGAAAGCGAACTGGGGATGGGCAGCACATTTTATTTCAGGCTCGCCGTTGCCGTTTAATCTGTCCAGATCTGCTTACACGCACCATATATTTTTGTTCATCCGCGAACAAAATATGTTCGTTTCCGAACAGACAAATCAAAATCATTTTATCGTTTCCTGCGTGCTAAGGCACTTTATCGGCATAAAATGTTTCTGGCAAACTATTTGTACGATAAAATAGAAACTAATGCTTTGAACAGAACAGATGAGAAGAACTTACCTGGGAGAATTTGAAGAAATCGTGCTGCTGATGGTCGCCATTCTGGATGGCGACGCTTACGGTGTTACAATCAATCAGGAAATTGAATTACATACTGGCAGAAAGGTGACATTCGGGACTGTGCACAACACCCTGATCAGACTGGAAGAAAAAGGCTTTCTTACCTCCCGGCTCGGAGGTGCCACAGCCGAACGCGGAGGCCGGCGCAAACGGATTTTCGCGGTGACGGCACTTGGCAGTAAAGCGCTCACAGATATTCAGCAGCTGCGGAGCGAACTCTGGCAATTGCTGCCTTCAAAAGGATTGCAAATCAGCGGATTATGAAACATTCGAGCGAAACAGAATCCGCTCCTCCTGCCTGGGCTGAACGGCTGCTAACCTTGTTTCATCCCGATGAAACCGTTGAAGAAGTGCAGGGCGATCTTGAAGAATTGTATTGTTCCTGGTATTCGGACCGGGGAAAAGCGTATGCCACCGTACGTTATCTGATCAGCGTTTTATCTGTAATGCCTCCGTTTGTGCGGAGAAGAAAATCCCGTAAAAATCATCATCAACCATTTTTATTGCACCCGGCCATGATCCAGAATTATTTGAAAATTGCCCTTCGGAACTTACAAAAGAACAAGCTGTACTCATTCATTAATTTCACCGGACTTACGCTCGGATTGGGAGTAGCAATAACCCTTTTTTGGATTATCCGGTTCGAGTATAGTTTTGACCGATACCACGCCAAGGCCGATCGCATTTATCGTGTCCGTTCTACTGACAAATTTGGGGATGAGCAGTCGCATGTACACCAGGGTGTGGTAAAAGCATTGAATACACAGTTTCCCGGGGTGGAGAAAGCGGCCAATTTATACGGTATGGGTCCTACTTCCATCAAAGTTGGTAATGATGTTTTTAACCAGAAGAATATCTTTTTTGCTCCGCCTGCAATGCTGGAAATGATCGACCTTGAATGGGTTGAAGGTTCTCCGGAGCAATCTTTGAAAGCGCCGGGACAGGTGGTCATTGACGATGAAACTGCGGCCAAATTATTTAAAGGAAATGCGATCGGGCAAACTTTCCGGTACAATAATGAAACGGATCTTACTGTTTCCGGAATTTATAAAAAGGTGCCGGTCAATACTGAATTTCCGTTGCAAATGGTGATCTCCTGGGAAACGCTTAAACAGCTTCATAATGAATTTAAGAATGAGGATGTTTGGGCAGGGGGCGATTCCATGAACCAGGGGTTCGTTTTGTTAAAAAAGAAAAGTACACCATTGCCGGTAAACGCAGGTTTGACGACTCTTGTAAAAAAGCACGGAGACGAAACAATCATTGCATCTTTTGAACTACAACCTTTGGCAGAAATGCATTTCGACGTCGATAAGGACGCTTTTAATTATTCTATGCCAAAATGGATCATTTATGTTTTGTCGGGAATTGGGGCGTTTCTGATCTTTATCGCCTGTATCAATTTCATCAATCTGGCAACAGTTCAGGCAATTCAGCGGGGTCGTGAGATTGCAATGCGGAAAGTTTTGGGAAGTGGAAAAGGTCAGCTGATCGGTCAGTTTTTTGGCGAAACCGCTATACTTGTTTTTGCCGCAGTCTGCGCGGGAAGTCTGTTGGCGATGCAGCTGATCAGATATTCAACTGAATTATTGAATACGCAGGCGGATCAATCGGATGTGTGGCAAGCAAGTACCGTCGCATTTCTCTTTATTCTCGGTGTCGTGGTTACCGTTCTCGCAGGATTTTATCCGGCCATTATCCTTTCCGGTTTTGAACCGATCAAAGCGCTTAAAAACCGGCTTTCGATTCCGTCAAATGGAAGCGTTTCCCTGCGTTCAGGTTTGGTTGTATTCCAGTTCGTGATTGCGCAGGTATTGGTAATCTGCACATTACTGGGCATGAAACAGATTCGTTATTTTTATGAAAAGGATCTGGGATTTGCAAAGACCGCGATCATCACGGTGGCAATGCCGGAGCGTACGGCAGCGGCCCGCGAACGTTTCAGGCGGAGTCTGAGCCAGCATGCGGAGATTAAAGAGGTTGCGTACGGATTGACAACGCCGGCCAGCCAGCGCAATCACTGGTGGGGTTCGATCAAACATCACAATCTCCCAAACGGCGAGGAGACTTTTCGAATTCAGCATGTTGACACCAATTATTTCGATTTTTTTCATATCCCATTAATTGCCGGCCGCAAGCTGACTTCTTCTGACACGACAACCGGAATGAAAACTGCCGCTGAAAATGTGGACATTCTCATCAATGAAAAAGCGGCACACGATCTTGGTTACAAGGACCCAGAAAAAGCGTTGGGAGAAAAACTCAAATTTTGGGCGGCAAATTCTGCAACCGTCGTTGGCGTGGTAAAAGATTATCAGTCCGAGGATTTGAAGAGCAAACTCATGCCGCATGTTTTCGTTTACGGGGTCTGGAATTTTCAGCTGGCAAGCATCCGGATTGATCCGAAACAAAAGGAAGCGGCGCTGACGCACATCGGAAAAGACTGGAAAGCGTTGTTTCCCAACAACTATTACGACCCTAAATTCCTGGAAGACGACCTGAACAGATCCTATGACGGAGAGCGAAAATTATCCAATTTTCTCAAACTTTTTGCGGGTGTTGGAATTATAATCGGAAGTCTGGGGCTGTTCGGATTGGTATCATTTGTCGTCACCCAGCGTACCAGGGAAATTGGCGTTCGCAAAGTGCTCGGCGCAACTGTAATGAGCATTATTAAGCTGCTATCAAGGGATTTTGTAGTGCTGGTGCTTATTGCTTTTGTAATCGCGTCGCCGCTTGCCTGGTATACTATGAAGCGGTTTTTGGAGGATTACCCGAATAAAATCGAAATAGAATGGTGGGTTTTTGCGTTTGCAGGTATTTTATCAATCGGTATTGCCCTGCTCACAATAAGTTTCCAAAGTGTCAAAGCAGCGCTGATGAATCCCGTGAAAAGTTTGAAGTCGGAGTAGAGGAAATAAAGTGCAACCGCTCTGGGCTTGTTGATCAGCAATAACAATGTCAAAAAGAGGCCGACATTCATAGGATGGTTTTCCATTTAGTGGTTGTCTTCTCCTAAAATGTGAGTTGCAAAAACTTTGCAGCACAATACGCTTAATCCTTGCTCTTAGCCAAAGAATCATAAACAATCGTTAAATCAGCATTTTTTAGGAAAGCCTTTGCTGCATTTAGTTTCTCCTGAACTATTTGCTCCCCTGGTTTGGGTAGTTGAGCGATATGTTTCTTTGCATTTGTTTTCATTTGCTTATTGTCTTTTTGTGATAAGGAAAAAGTCATAGGGGCTATTTGATTTAAATGGCTCTACTTGGTCTCCAAGGCTACCAAATATATTAAACTTTTCTTGGATAGCTATTAGTTCACGAGTTACTAAAATCCTGTAAAGCCGCTGCCTACGTTGTTCGCTACCTTGAAACAAAACAATTGCTCGCTGATTTTTTTCGAAAAAATCAATGGTTATTTTCACAACCGTTGCTAAAATGGTAATCATATCTTGGTTTTTACTTTCGCTCACATCGCTGGTTTGTCCATTTGATAAAACGTCAAGAAGCGCTAAGTTAAAAAACTGCCTTTCTTCATCGACGGCGGTGAACAGAACGACTTTTTTGATCGTTTTCGTTAAGCTAGTACTTTCAAATTCGTAACGAAATTCTGTTCCAGATAGTGAAAATGGATAAGACTTTTCTTGCATATTACTGACGCTTTGACAATTTCCGGAGTTGAAAGATACATCTATTCGTTTCTTTTAGCTCATTTCGATTCGACTATTGGGCTCATGCCGAAGAAAATAATGGTAAACATGCTTTTTTCTTCCGATCGCCCGGTGGAAAAGGTGGTTTCGATCTGTATATGACCGGATTGAATGACAAAAATTGATGCGTTTGAAATAGTTGAAGGCGGGGTGTATATTTGAAATAAAAAGGGCCATTATGAAAGTAAATTCGATGCCGGAAAACGGAGCAACAGTCAGGTTCAGGCGAATTGATGAGCAGGAGTGGAAGGATGGCGAATATGATGCGGAAAACCATTTGTTCATTGAAACTTATTCCACAGAACTCATTACGCACAATAGCACCGATATTCTGGATTGGGAATACACTACCGTCTGACAACATCCGTTAAACAGAATGATTTAATACTAAAATTTGTGAGTCGTGAAAGCCATATTGCTCTTGCTGCCACTGCTGTCGACACTTTCATGGACTGACTATGATCAGCGGATTTTGTATCACAGCGGAGATATTGAGTTTACCGACAGCACACAATACATCAGAAAAATCCACGCTCAGCAATATAGTAAATATCTGAAAGTCATTTACCTGGATGGGAAAAAGGTCAGATTTTTGAAAGATTCGATCTGGGGTTTTGTGGATAAAAAAGATCGCGTCTACCGTCTTTACCATCGGCAGCTTTACCGCGTGATTAAAAATAATGACTTCGTTCAGTACGCACGTACCTCAAATCACGGGAAATTTCGGAGCACGACTTATCGGCGATACAGCCGCACGCTGGACTCTAAAATAGTAACTCGCCGGAAGAAAATCTGAAACCGTCCTCATCTTTCTGGTTCATGGCAATACTAATGTTTTTTAACACATTCCCCTCTCCGGATAATACCGTGGCTGGTCGCCATTTCAGCCTGGCCTTCGAAAAACGATCCATCTTTGAGAAGGTTTCGGATAAAATTTCTAAATTTTTTAAGCCCGTCATTTTTTAGAACTTTTTATAGCTTTGGGCTGGCCGCGGGCTGCACACAACAAACAATATTCTAAAAATAATTGGGTCTGTATTTATGGACTGGTTACTTAGCGCGTAAACATAGTACGACAAATTGTTGGCTATCGACGCTGATAATCAAGAGGTAAACGGGTCGGGGTCGGCCTAGAAACTACCATAAAAACGTTGCCGTAGTGATTGAAACTCAAATTCAGTCCTGGATTCAGACACGCTGATAGCTATACGATAGCTGGTCTCAACAGTCCCAAAATCATGCGTGCTTTTCCATCTTTGAAAATGGCGATGATAGTATAAGTACTATAACAATAGTAATTGTTTTGTTTCATAACAAAAGAAATATAAATTTGAAGTTTTTTCAGAGCCCTAATACAAAAATATAATAAGTAACCCATCCGACACCTATGAAAATTTTTCTACTTTTTCTTTTAGTTTCGCTTGCTAACACATTGATTTCCGTTGAACCAGCTTTTGGGAAAGAGTTTAAACAAATTCGTGAGCTGGAAAGTGAAGTGTACATTACCGGAGACAGGAATTTGAAAGTTTATATCATGAGACAGAATCCCGCGCCGGTAATTCTGGTCGTGAGAGACATACATAATGCGCTTGTATACGAAACAGTGATGAGCTCGAGAGAACAAAAGAACGGGTACAAACTGGATGTGAAATCGATGAAGGAAGGTTATTACACGCTTCACGTAATTAACGGAAAGGATGTTTCAAAGAAGCAGTTCTGGGTTTCTTATGCCCATGAAGTGGTACGGTTCATCAATTTACCACAACCAGAAATGTAACCAGGAACAATTTCGCGGGAGAGTTTCAGCAATCCACTAACTTCGTCTGTATTCTCTGCGCTCAGATACGGCCATCAGCAAGAAACAATCGATTTTTTGCGTATATAGGTAATGGTCGTTTTAAGAAGGCTTCACGAACAGCGCAGAGCTCAGTGGTGGAGCCGGCAATTACGGCACTAAATAAAACGACGCTTACACCGGATTGGAATTTGCAGGAAATGAAACGGATTTTGCCTGAAGTAAGTGAAGGAAAACAAAAAGCGTAAACCCTGGCATTTTCGACGTACAGCGCTAGTAGAACGTCATTACCTTGCCCTGATATTCGTCTGCTGTTTTACAGAAAACCATTACCTGTGTAAATCTATTGCGATTATGATTTTGTCGCGACTCATGTCTTATAAATTTCTATTGCCAGTTAAACAGTATATCAGGTGTTTAACATCATTAGTTTCGGGGAGGCGAATACTTAATATTTTGGGGCGAGAGATTTATAACTAATAAGTCACGTTCAAATCCCATAGAAAAAAGTGTAGTTTTATTAATTATAGTCTACAACAAGTTGGATTAAGAGGCCTTATCTAGGAATTTTTAAAGATTTATTTAAATTAATAATTTAAGCAAGGAGATATTATAGAATAATTTTACTTTTATACTGAAACAATTTATTTGCTTGCGAATAAATTTTTATCGAAAATTAAAAAGAATAAAAGCGTTATGAAATGCATTGAATTATGGGAGAACATGATGGACTCTTGTAATCGAAAAACGATGTTAAATGAAATCGAGATTTACTGTTGAATCTTTGGAAATGGTAATTTCCGGAATAGACGTCGGAGTTTGGGACTGGGACTTTTCTAATGACAAGCAAATTTGGTCCGATCATTTTTACGAATTGCTTCATTATCAACCTGGTGAGATCGAGGCTGGTTATGAAACATTTATAAATGTGCTCGTGCATCCGGATGATCGTGCTATTGTGACCGCAGCTATTGAAGATCAGCTTAAAAACAGAGTGCCTTACAAGGTCGAGGTAAGATTAAAACGTAAAAATCAGGAATACCGATATTTCGAGTGCAGCGGGAATGTAAAATTCGAGGATGGAAAGCCAAGTCGGATGGTTGGTTCTATCAATGATATTCACGATCAGGTTTTGTTGAAAGATAAACTTTTAAAAAATGAAAGTTTTTTGACGGAGGCTGGTCGGATGGCAAAAATAGGTGTCTGGGAAATCGATGTGGCCAGCATGACGCCAATCTGGTCTCGGGAAGTATATGAGATTCATGAAATTGACCCGGCGCAGGGCTCGGATGTGTCAAAGGCATTGAGTTTTTACACGCCCTGGTCACGACCAATGATCGAGGAAGCGCTCGATAAAGCGATTCGGTTTGGTACGCCCTTTGACCTGACGCTGTCCATTGTTTCCGCCAAAGGAAGAGATTTATGGGTACGGTCCATTGGAAAAGCGCTGATAGAGAATGGAAAACCGGTAAAAGTTTATGGTGTTTTCCAGGATCTTACGGAAAGCAAACTCGTAGAAGAAAAGTTGAGTGTCATTTTTCAGTATTCGACCGACGCGCACTTGCTTTTCGACAGCTCCGGAATTATTGACTGCAACCAGGCGGCGGTTTCCATGCTGCGTTGTAAAGATAAAGCAGAGCTGCTGTCAATGCACCCAGCCACGTTTTCGCCTGACTTTCAGCCGGATGGAAAAAGTTCGGAGCAAAAAGCCAAAGAAATGGACGAACTTGCCTATCAAACCGGCTATAACCAGTTCGAGTGGATTCATAAAAGAATGGATGGAGAGGAATTTCCGGTGGAAGTAACACTCAATCCGGTAACGCTCAATGGGAAAAGGGTGCTTTTGGTAGTTTGGCATGACATTTCAAAACGGAAGGAAGCGGAGGAAGTTATAAAGAGAAATGAGGCTATGTTGTCTGAATCACAGCAGCTTACGCACAGCGGAAGTTGGGAATCAGACCTGGTTACCGGTCAGAATTTCTGGTCAAAGGAAACTTTCAGAATCTTTGGTCTGGATCCGAATGGCACCGGGCCGAATACAACGGAGTTTTCTGCCATGATCCATCCGGACGACCAGGAATTGTACCGTTCGCACATTCGTTTTGCAATCAATAATCTGAGCCCGGCCAATTTTGACCTTCGGATTGTGCTTCCTGACGGCAAGATAAAACACATTCACGCGATTGGAAAGCCACAAACAGACACTTCCGGAAGGGTGGTAAAGCTGTATGGCGCGATTATGGATATCGATGAGCGTAAGGAGGCTGAACGCGAGCTGATCCAGGCAAAAGAAGAAGCTGAGATGGCGGCTGTGGCGAAGTCCCAGTTTTTGTCCACAATGAGTCATGAGATCAGGACGCCGATGAATGCGGTGATTGGTTTTACCAATTTACTGTTGCAGGAGGATCCGATGCCAAAACAGATGGAATATCTGAACATGCTGAAATATTCTGCTGAAAATCTGCTGGTTTTAGTCAACGATATTCTCGATTTCAGTAAAATAGAAGCAGGGAAAATTGAGTTTGAACAGGTGGACTTTAATGTGCTTTCACTGATTGAAAATATCCGGTTCGGCGTGCTGCAAAAGGCTGAGGAGAAAGGAATTCAATTGAAACTGATGGCCGACAGTGAGCTGAATATGACGGTGGTAGGTGATCCCGTTCGGCTCGGGCAGATCCTGACCAACCTGGTCAGCAATGCAGTCAAATTTACGAAGGAAGGCAAGGTGATTATGTCGGCCACTTTGGTAAAACAGGAAAAGGATTCTGTTAAGATATCTTTCGAAATTGAAGACACCGGAATTGGAATTCCGCCTGAAAAGATTAATTACATTTTTGACAGTTTTACTCAGGCAAGCTCGGACACAACCAGGAAATATGGTGGCTCAGGTTTGGGTCTGACGATCACCAAACGGCTTCTGGAACTTCAAAACAGCAATATTCATGTGCACAGCGAATTGGGAAAAGGCTCCGTTTTCTATTTCACGATGGATTTTAAATCCAGTCGCAACAATGTGAAGAGCCAGGTTACGCGGGCACTCCCAAGTTTTGGCAGCCTGAAAGGCATAAAAGTACTGATCGCAGAAGACAATGCCCTGAATATCGTACTGATGAAAAATTTCATGAAGCAATGGGAGGTGGATTACGATATTGCCGAAAATGGGTTGCTGGCCTATCAGATGGTGCAGGTGAATGACTACGACCTGATATTGATGGATCTTCAGATGCCCGAAATGGATGGTTATCAGGCTACTGCCGAGATCCGGAAATTGCCGGGACAGAAGTATGCAGAGCTGCCAATTATCGCACTTACGGCCTCGGCAATGCTGGATATTAAAGACATTGCTTTCAGCGTAGGCATGAACGATTACATTAGCAAGCCTTTCAATCCGCAGGATCTTTACTCCAAAATCGCATCATGCAGAAGAAAACCGAATAACTCGGGATTCTGATCAAAATCTTAAATACCCATTCAAATCCCGTTTGCCTGTCGCCTTTTAATGAAATTCGTTTTGTTAGCAATGGGCAGGATCTGGTTGGTGTTTTCAATAATCCGCACTTTCAATATTATTTTTTGGCATCCGGTCACTTCCTGCCTGCAGTCAGTAACAGGCCGGGTTTTTGTTGTTTCACCAATATTTTCGGTCATTTTTGCATCATTGACAGATTGGTATTTATTTGTTTATAGGACTAAAAACGAAATAAATTTTGTCATAATAAGAATGATTCATTCTATTATTCTGATAAAGTGGCGTAATGCTTATTTTTTTATAAGTTGAGTGTAGGGGAAATTTGTAAAAACTTGTCTGAGTAAGACAAACCCTGAATTTGACACCGATTTAGCGCCAGGATGATGAACGGATTACAGAATGACTTTGAAAAATACGATTGGGACACCAGCTCATCATTCCCTTCTGACACAACACCCATCTTTGCCGATGATGAACGGCTGCTTCGGGCCACTTTTTCTGTAAATCCCAAGGAAGGATGTGCGCTGCTTTTCAGAAGATACTATGTAAACTTATGCAACCATGCGATCCGATTCGTGCATTCCAAGGAGGTGGCGGAAGATCTTGTTTCGGAGTTGTTCGCATCTTTCTGGCAAAACAGGGTTTTTGAACAAATTACAAGTTCCTACCGTGCTTATCTCTACAAGGCGGTTCGTCACCGTGCTTATAATTACCTCAAATGGCAGGTGCAATGCACCGATTCGCTTGATTCAGTAAGTGTCAATGTGGCGTCGGAAAATGTACTTCCCGATGATGCCTTGCTTTACACAGAACTGCACATTAAGGTAGAACGGATTATTCAGCAGCTGCCGCCGCAATGCCGCCGGGCTTATCTGCTGAAAAGAGTGGAGGGCAAAAAATACGATGAAATAGCAGGGGAATTGCAGATCAGCGTCAAAGCGGTTGAAGCACTGGTGAGCAGGGCTTTACTCAGATTACGTACCGACCTGAAAGACAACTGGTTTGTTGGCTTGCTGCTCATGGCGTTGTTTTGAAGCCCTCATCCCTCTAAAATTCACATACTAAGCATCAGTTTAATTTATTCAGAATTGGATGAAAGAGTTAATTACCAAACAGTTATTGTTTGATTTTTTTGGAGGAAAGACGACCGTTATTCAGGGGAAACTTATTGAAGAATGGCTTGCTGATCCTAAAAATGAAGAAAAGTTCTACTGCTCTCTGGATGAATGGGAAAGAGTAAATCCGCAGTTCTCGCCTGAACACGAAAATGCACAGGAAATTTATCACCAGTTGTTGGCAGGCAAAATTACACCCATCAGAAACTCCGAGGTTGTTTTTTCAGAAAGAAGTAAAGGCATGAATTTCAAAGTTCTCGCACTTGCCGGAGCGATTGCGGCGTCGGTTCTGGTCGTTACGGCATTTTTATTTCGTACCAGCCTGATGTACCAATGTTACAAATCCGGTGCCGGACAAACTTCTACATTTTTCCTAAGCGATAGCACCCAGGTCACCCTCAATGCGAATTCCTGCCTGAAAGTGCCCCGTTTTGGTTTTGGTAAAAACGAACGTGAGGTGGATCTTGAAGGGGAAGCCGAATTTAAAGTGACGCACAAAAGCAATAATCTGAGGTTCCGGGTTTTGCTGGGATCCGGCTATCAGATTGAAGTCCTTGGAACCGAATTTACCGCTTTTTCAAGGGCAAGGGGTAAACGGGTGTTTTTGTCAAAAGGGAAGGTGAAACTGGAATTGCCGGAAGGAAAACAGCTTTACATGAAACCGGGAAATTATTTTTCGTCTGACAAAAAGGGCGTTTTCAAAGTAACGACCCCTGCCGAGCCACTTGCAGTTACAGCCTGGAAAGAATACACCTTCTATTTCGACAACACACAGCTTTCCGAAGTGGCGGAACAGATCGAGGAGCGATTTGGCATAAAAGTAAATATTGTCGGTAACCAGCTGGCCAACAGAAGAATAGGGGGCATATATCAGGCGCGCGAAGCCGATGAACTTTTGCAGATTTTGTCCGAATTACTGGAAATAGAAATTACCAAGAAAACAGATTATATAGAATTGCGTACATCCAAATCGACTGAATTATGAAAACTCCATTTCTACGAACGTGGCTGATATGTACCGGAGTGTTGGTTTCCGGCGCCGTCGTGGCTCAGGATATTGCATTTGTACGGCCGACCATGTTACAAACCGGTCAGCCTCATGTCCGGAACGGCCAGAAATTAAAAGATGTGTTGCTGGATCTTGGGAGGAAATACCAGGTCAGTATCCTTTTCGAGGAAGCGACCATCAATGGAATGCTCGTCTCCAATGGCAGCGGATTGGGCGCAAAACTGGAACAGCAGCTGGAAACGTTACTTGCTCCAAATGGTCTGGAATTTAAAAAGTCCGGGAAGAAAGCTTACCTGATCCGGAAAAAAGATTTGAAAGCAAAATCGGAAGAAACGCCGGTCAAGTCAACCTTTGTGCCGTCGGGCCTGCAAGCTGAAACCGTTTACGCGTCAAATTCTACGTTGCTTGTTGCCGATATCAGCATTAAAGGTAAAGTGACTGATGAAAAAAATGAAGCGCTTCCCGGTGTAAGTGTTCTTGTAAAAGGTAGCAACAGAGGTGCCGTAACCGACATGGACGGGAATTTTTCCCTGAGCGTGCCGGAACAGAATGTGGTACTCGTATTTTCATTTATCGGTTACACGACCAAAGAAATCACACTGGGCAATCAGACTTCGCTGTCAGTGAAACTGGACGCTTCGGTAAGTAGCCTCAGTGAGGTAATGGTGGTGGGTTATGGAACGCAGCGCAAGGGAGACATAACAGGTTCAATAGGGTCTCTTTCTTCAAAAAATATTAAAGAAATTCAGGTAACAAACTTTGAAAACGCCATACAGGGACAAATTGCCGGTGTTCAGGTACAGGAACCAAGTGGTGAACCAGGTGCAGCAACCACGATCCGCGTCCGCGGACTTGGTTCGGTTTCGGCCGGAAATGAGCCGCTCTATGTGATCGATGGATTTCCGGTAACAAAAAATATGGATCAGGGAATTCAGGGCGATATCACCCGCCGAACCACAGCTTTCGCCCTTCCTCCGTCAAACCCGCTGGGAACGATCAATCCTAATGATATAGAGTCAATTGAAGTTTTGAAAGATGCCTCTGCGGCAGCTATTTATGGTTCAAGGGGTTCTAACGGCGTGATTTTGATTACAACAAAAAAAGGGAAAAGAGGCTCAAAACCGGTAATCGGGTTTGACGCTTATTTTGGAATACAATCGGTGGCAAAAAAGGTGAAACTGATGAATTCGGCGGAGCTGACAGCTTACGTAAAAGATTCGAAAAATAACGCCTACATGCAGGATGTCAAGGGTGCGAACATCAACGATGATAACGCAACCCGTTACACCAAAACCACCAACGGGAGTTATTACATTCCGGATGATTTTGCGAATCCGGACGGAACAGACACAGACTGGCAGGATCTGATTTTTCATACTTCGCCTGTTCAAAGCTACAATGCTTCGGTTTCGGGCGGCAGCGATAATGTCAATTACTATTTTTCAGGAGGTTATTACAATCAAAAGGGGACGATTGACAGAAGTGGTTTTGAACGATACAGTTTCAGGGTCAACCTGGAAGCGAATCCGGTGAAGAAACTTAAAATTGGTTTTGGGCTAAGCCCGTCTTTTACCAACACGCAACGTTCTCCGGCCGGTGCTCCGTATTTTGCTGATCCTCCCGGGATTGTATATTCCGCACTCGTAACGTCACCAACTGTGAAACCTTACCTGGCTGACGGAACGATCAACCAGACGGACAATCAGTCACATTTGAATACCGAAAACGGACGCGGTGCAAACATGACTGCCTCCAGTAATCCGTTGGCGATTATCAAATATGTAACGGACGATCTGAAACAATTCAGGACTTTCGGAAATCTTTTCGCCGAATATGAAATACTGGATGGTTTGAAATACAAACTGTATACCGGAGTTGACGTGAACAGCTACAACCGCTCATTTTATATGGCGAAGGCTTTTCTGAACCGAAATGCGACAACGGGAGATCCCTACGCACAGTCAAACGCTTCATTGAATTACAACTGGCTTGTTGAAAATACAGTTTCTTATGATAAAAGATTTGGCAAGGATCACAACGTTTCTGCGGTGATCGGTTACAGCGCGCAAAAAGACAGGCTGGACGCTAATCAGGTTTACGCACAAAATCACCCGGATGATCTTTCACCAACCATCAGTGGTGGGCAAGTGACCAGTGGCGGTGACAACCGCCAGGAATGGTCGCTGGTTTCGGCGCTGGCGAGGGTGAATTATTCTTTCCGCGATAAATATTTACTTACTGCCACAATCCGTTCCGACCGTTCTTCGCGATTTGGCGCAGGGAATAAAACGGGTACGTTTCCGTCCGTTTCGGCTGGATGGAGATTATCGGAAGAAACTTTCATGAAGTCGCTTACGGTGGTTAGTGATTTGAAGCTGAGAGGAAGCTGGGGTGAAACAGGGAATTTCCTGATACCAAATTATGCAGCAATCGGATTGCTGAGCCCTTATAACTATGTGCTCAACAACGTATTGGTAAATGGAATTGCACCAACAACGATCAACAATGAAAAGCTTACCTGGGAAAAAACCACACAAGTGGATTTTGGTCTTGATCTGGGCTTGTTCCGCGATCGCCTCTTTATCTCGGCAGACTGGTACAAAAAAATTACCTCCGATCTGTTGCTGAATGTTCAGGTTCCTGCTTCAATAGGGTTTTCTACTGCGCTGCAAAATATTGGAGAAGTTGAAAACAAAGGTGTTGAGCTGACTATTTCCAGCCGGAATATTGTTGGTGCATTTACCTGGTCGACAGATTTGAATATCTCCGCAAATAAAAATAAAGTGCTGAAACTGGGACCAACGGGCGACCCGATCCTCAGTTCAGGTGGCGCAGGGATTCGCCACGTGACACGCATTGGCGCGCCGATTGGAAGTTATTTCGGTTATGTGGTTGACGGAATCTATCAGTCTCAGGCGGAAGTTGACGCAGCGCCAAAAGACGCTCTGGCTCCTGCTGCACGCGCGGGTGATTTCAGATTCAAAGATGTGAATGGTGATGGGAAAATTGATGCAAGTGACCGGACAGTGATTGGAAATTACATGCCTGATTACATGTGGGGAATTACGAACCGGTTCAGTTTCAAGGGAATTGACCTGAGCGTTTTCTTCCAGGGCGTACAGGGATCGAAGATTTTGAACCTGACGAGAAGACATTTGGGCAATGGCGAAGCTGCAACGAATTCCTATGCAGACTGGACCGAACGTTGGATTTCTCCTGAGAATCCGGGAAATGGCGTCATTCCCCGCGCCGACCGCCTTTCGGATTTGCATGGCGGAAACAACCGTCCATCGTCATTTCAGGTTGAGGATGGATCCTACATTCGTTTGAGAAGCATCACGTTGGGTTACACATTTCCGAAGGCGATTTTGGGAAAACGAATCCAGTCGCTCAGAGCTTACGCATCCGGAACCAATTTGTTTACCAGTACAAAATACATCGGTTTTAATCCGGAAGTAAACAACCAGGCCGGTTTGACGGGCGTGCAGGGGGAAGATTACGGAGCATATCCGTTGTCGCGGAATTTCACTTTCGGGCTTAACGTAACATTCTGATCAGTATAAAGTTAAATACAAAAGATATGAAACTCAGATACATTTATTTAATGCCGCTGCTTACCGGAATTTTGCTTTCGTGCAGCAAAGATTTCACGGACCTGAATCCGGTATCGCAGCGTAATGTCAATGGTTTTTATCAGACGGCCGGCGATATGACCACTGCCATCAATGCGGCTTACAAAACGCTTCAGATGAACGGAACCTACAACCAGAGCTACTGGATTATGCAGGAAATGCGCTCTGACAACACCGACCAGGGACCTGATGGAACTGGTTTGGGAGCGGATTTGACCGTAATTGACAATTTTTCGGAGATATCGACCAGTGAACTGATCACCGCTGCCTACACGGATTCATATCTGGGTGTGGCACGTTGTAACATCGTTTTGGATCGTATTGAGGCCATAACCATGGATGCTACCGAAAAGGAAAGGATCAAATCAGAGGCGCTGTTTTTGAGATCGTTGTTTTATTACAATCTGGCGATTTCATTCGGTAATATTCCAATGCCTCTTAAGGAAGCCAAGTCTGTAAGTGAAGGCGGTTCATTGCCGCAGCTGGCACCTGCTGAAATATACAAACAACTCGTAGCCGATTTACTCAAAGCGGAGGCGGGACTTCCAATAAAATATGCAGCTTCGGCAGATATTGGTCGCGCTACAAAAGGAGCTGCTGCTACGTTGCTGGCCAAAATCTATCTGACTCTCGGTGACAAAACCTCCGCCGCTGTCGTTTTGAAGAGAATTATAGCGAGCTACGGTTATTCACTTCTGCCAAATTATGCGAGCCTGTGGGGAATTGCCAACAAAAATAATGCAGAGTCGATTTTCGAAGTGCAGTTTAAAGGTGGAGGTACGGGAACAGGAAATGCTTTCACAAATGCGTTCTCACCACTTTTAAAACAAACAACAGGCGCCTACAAAAACCGTCCGACTGTGAACATGATGAATTCCTACGAAAAAGGCGATGATCGTTTTCTGAAATCAATGGACAGCAGTTATGTGAATGCCCAGGGCGTGCTGGTTTCAAGCTCAAAAAACGATATGCGGTTTATCACCAAATATGGCAAAGAGACGGCCTTTAATGAAAATGATGCTTCTTACAATTTTGTCGTTTTGCGTTATGCGGACGTATTACTCATGCTTTCGGAAGCGCTTGGCGAAACTGATGAAGCCTACGGGTACATCAATCAGGTGAGAGCCAGAGCCAAACTGGCCCCGATTTCAGCAACAACTGCCGGGAGTTTCGCTGACAAACTTTTGCAGGAACGCCGCGTAGAACTTGCATTTGAAAATCATCGCTGGGGAGATCTGCTTCGTTTTGGCAAAGCTGTTGATGTGATGAAAGCACAGGGCAAAAATGCACGAACATTGTACCTGATTCCGCAGCGCGAGCTGGATATTAATTCGTCTTTCAAGCAAAATTAGCATCGCCGGGAAATCGGGTCTGCCAAGTGATCACTCTGTTAATCAGATAACAGAGTGGTAAATCCTGGATATCACATTTGAGTTAATTTGCTGTATACCAATTTCTTACCGTTTGCGTCAGCAGACGGGCAATTTGCTACTGTCTGTTTTATCAATTTTATACATCAACTTATGCTTTTCAATTTTAAAAATGCGTTGTTGGGAATGTGCCTCGGCGCTCTGGCGCTGCCGGCGACCGTTTTGGCACAGGCTCCTGCCAAACCATCTTCTGCCAAAATATTACAGGATATCAAAAAGCTGAATGTTCTGGGAAATGTGCTGTATATGGCCGCACATCCGGACGATGAAAATACCAATTTCATCGCTTTTATGGCCAATGAAAAATTATACAACACAAGTTACCTCGCCCTGACCCGCGGCGATGGAGGCCAAAATTTGATCGGACCAGAAATTCGCGAACAACTGGGCATGATCCGTACCCAGGAACTTCTCCAGGCCCGTCGGATGGATGGGGGAAAACAATACTTTTCACGGGCAAATGACTTTGGGTTTTCAAAAAATCCGCAGGAAGTTTTTACGATCTGGGAAAAGGAAAATCTGCTTGCCGACGCAGTTTGGGTGATCCGAAATGTGAAACCCGATGTGATCGTCACCCGTTTCCCACCAGATTCGCGAGCAGGCCACGGCCACCACAGCGCTTCATCCATTCTGGCAGAAGAAGCCTTTGACGCTGCCGCAGATCCGAAGCGCTTTCCGGAACAGCTGAAATATGTACAGCCGTGGCAAGCAAAACGTCTGCTCTGGAACATCGGTATGTGGGGAATGCTTAACCGCGCCGAATTTGTTAAAAATGCAAAAGATTATCTGCGGATCGACGTTGGAACATTTAACCCTTTTCTTGGGAAATCCTATGGCGAGATTTCAGCGGAAAGCCGGAGTATGCACAAGAGTCAGGGATTTGGCTCAATTGGCAGCCGGGGTGTTTCCGTTGAATATTTACAGCATACCAAAGGCGACAAATCGCTGAAAGATTTGTTCGAGGGCGTCAATACGACCTGGGCGCGGGTGGCAGGCGGAGGTAAAACCGAGCAACTCGTTGCAGCAGCAACAAAAAATTACAACGCCGCCAATCCATCTGCAAGCGTTCCTGAGATGCTTGCAATCCGAACTGAACTGCAAAAATTACCGGATGGATTTTGGAAAACCACTAAAATAAAGGAGGTAAATGAGCTAATCAAATCTATGCTGGGATTGTTCCTTGAAGTTACCGCAGCAGATTTTGCTTATACACCGGGAGAAGAGCTCAAAATGTCTGTGGAGGCGATCAACCGCTCAAATGTGAAAGTGACGCTACAAAAAATCGGTTTCCCATTTCAGTCGCGCGATTCAGTGACTGCTGCGCCGCTAAATCTGAACAACGATCTTACTTTCGATATCAAAACCAAAATTCCGGCGAGTACGGAAATTTCGCAGCCATACTGGCTTCGTAAGGATATTGGTTACAAAGGGTTGTTTTCGGTGGATAATCAGCTGGAAATAGGCCAGCCTGAAAATCCGCCAGTCGCGACCGTCTCCTTTGATTTGCTTGTGGAAGGCCAGCCTTTGCAGTTTGACATTCCCGTTGTTTTCAAAAAGAAGGATCCTGTAAACGGTGAGATTTACCAGCCGCTGGTTGTTACGCCGCCGGTATTTGCCAACATTTCACAGGAAGTTTTCATGTTTGATGATCAGAAACCGAAAAAAGTGGTTGTTGGAATCAAGGCTGGAAAAGACCAGTGCAAAGGAGATGTGAGCCTGGAATTACCGTCGGGCTGGAAAACAGTTCCGACAAATATTCCGTTTACGCTGGCTGTTAAAGGAATGGAAAAAACGGTGGAATTTGAGCTGTATCCGCCAACGGCTTCCCAGGAAGCGGAGATTCGGGCTGTGGTAAAAGTGGATGGGAAAAATTATGACAAAAGTCTTGGCATGATCAATTACGCCCACATTCCGGCGCAGGTATTTTTTCCAAAAGCATCTGCAAAGGTCGTCAAACTGGATCTGGTTAAAAAAGGAAATAACATTGCCTACATCATGGGTGCCGGTGATCTGATTCCGGTGAGTCTTCGGCAAATCGGTTATAAAGTGACTATCCTTGAAGATCAGGATATTACACCAGACAAACTTGTGCAGTACGATGCGGTCATAACGGGCGTAAGGGCTTACAACACCAACGAGCGCATGAAACATCACCAGGCAACGCTGATGGATTATGTGAAAAACGGCGGTAATCTGGTCATTCAATACAACACGAATATGGATCTGGTGATGAAAGATCTTGGGCCATATCCTTTTGAACTGACGCGCGACAGAATTACCGTGGAAGGTTCAGAAGTACGGTTCCTCAAACCACAAAGCCCGGTTTTGAATACACCGAATAAAATCACAACCCGCGATTTCGACAATTGGGTACAGGAGCGGGGCTTGTACTTTCCTCAAAAATGGAGCCCTGAATATGAGGCAGTTATTTCATCAAATGATCCCGACAGCCCTGCAATGGACGGCGGTATTTTGGTAGCCAAATACGGAAAGGGAAATTATGTATATACGAGTCTATCCTGGTTCCGGGAGCTGCCTGCCGGCGTGCCGGGTGCCTACCGTGTGTTCGTGAATTTAATTTCGATGGGGAAATAAACGGAATTTCTAAACCCTTGATCATAAATCCAAACCCTGAACTGGTGGTAGCCATTCCGGGTTTGGATTTACTATTTTATACGCTTTCAGCCTTTTAAAGAGTCACCGTTTTTACAAAATAAACTCCCCTGAAACCGACATCACCTTTCGACTTTTCGGCTTTCGCAGAAACCAGTCTGACATATTCTTCGCCAGTTGGCAGGCGGTATGTAATGCGTGTTTTGGCCAATTTGTTATCCGCCACCATTCGTTCATACGAAGCAGCCCTGGTGTGCGTATTCAGGTAAGTCAGTAATTCACTCCGCCATTCGCAATATGCTGTGGCCTGTTTCCAGCTCACGCCCTTAACATCCAGATCCTTGTTTTTTGTGCTCAATTTTACCGGAGACCAATCTTCCGGCGTCATGTTCACAACATCCGCAGGCGAAAATGAATCGTCCTTTTTCATGAATTCCAGGAATGTATTCCAATCCTGATTGGAGACCTGACGTTTGTCAACCTGAACAGTTGAAACATGCAGATTCGGGACAATTTGTGCGTTGGCAAGCGAAGAAAGGAAAACACTTAGTGCAATTAAAAGAGTTCTCATGGGGGTTTGGGTTTTTTGGTGTATACGTAACGTTTGATCGTGTCATTAAATTGTGCAATTAATACATGTGTTAATGCGTCGTTATTCTTTTTAGTAATTTTTGTAAGTATTTTACAATCAACGAATAAGCAGTACGGTACCTTCCTTTTTAACCACCCTTTTTCGCGGGCTGAGTACAGTAAGCTTGTAAACATATTGCCCTGGAACGACCGGACTGCCTTTAAACATGCCATCCCAACCGGTTCCTGATTTCTCCGAAATAAAGATCAATTCACCCCAGCGGTTGTAAATCCTGAAATACTGCAAAGTGAAATCCTTGCCGATTTCAGGCAAAAGCTGCTCGTTGATTCCATCGGCGTTTGGCGTAAATACATCGGGAACGAAGATGGATGCGGGTTCGCTGACAGAAAGTCGCACGGTTCGGGTACCTGAACAGCCTTCTCTCGAAATTATCTTTGCGGTATAGCTGATATCCTCAGAAATCGTAGCGACCGGATCTGCAATTTCGTTGTTGTTCAAGCCTTGCGGAGGAAGCCACTGATAATTTGTTCCAGGCTTTCCGGCCAATTCTGGCGAGAAAGCGTATAACTGAAACGGTGTTCCGGGATCTATTTCTGCGTCAGGTGTAACTTGTACAGTTATCGCCGGCACGACGGTAATGAGAACTGTGTCGCGTTTTTCGGCACAGTTGTCTTTTGAGGCGGTTACAATATATCTGGTTGTCGCCGACGGGTTCGCAATCGGATTCTGAGAATTGGCATTATCCAGTCCGGCTGCGGGTTCCCAGGTGAAACGCGTTGCATTGCTGCTCGTAACCAGCTTTATTTTTTGTCCTGCACAAATACTCGAATCCTTTATCGTCGACAAATCGATATTAGCCGGGCCGTCGATGACCAGACTTTTTGTTGAAACACAGTTATTTGAATCGCGGATTGTAATTTTGTAAGTATTCGCGTCTACCAGGAAAACCGGATCGTTTTGAAAATTTAGCGAGTCGACAGAATATTCGAACGGCGCTGTTCCTTCCAGTGCTTTCAGTGTTATTTTCCCTTTTTCGGCGCAGGTTGCGTCCTGCCAAACAGCAGTCACTTCCAGATTTGTGACTAAAACAGTTTTGATATTTACGATTTTGTTATCCGGGCAAGTCGTGCTGGTGATCGTCAGTTTGACAGTTTTGATTCCTTTCGAAGGCCATTTGACTTCAAAAGGTCCCAACCCTCTGCCGGAAATTGTAGTCCCGCCTCCCCAGTCCCACTCAAAAGTGTAATCTGATCTGGAAAGAATGTAGCCGTTTCCCGTGTTTTTTTCCGTTGATACACCAGCTCCCGCCGATGAAATGTCACCTGTGTAATTGACGACAATGTTTTTCGAGAAATCGCAGGCCGGGTTTGGCACAACCGAGAAGTCAGCCGATGCATTGATATTGGCAACAAAACATATTTCACTAAACGCTTTACTTACATCTGATGCAGAGGAGAACTGATTGGAAAATGAAAGGAAAGCGAAATTGGCAGCTCCTGATTCACAAGGGACTTCGGCGTCGTCACGGAAAATATAGATCGGAACACCGTTTTTGGCAATATAGCGTCCCTGAGAATCATTGTATGAAACAAAAAGTTTGTTGTCGACATACACATCCATCATTCCGGTTTGCCCGTTTCTGGTAAAAGTGAGCAGGTAGTAAGTGGAAGTATTAAAAAAAGGACAGTCGCCTGCGATGCCTGACGGATAAAAGTCAATACAGCGATCTGCGGAACCGTTTTTGTTTTTAAAATAAATCCCCTGATCCAGTTTGCCGTCGGAAAAATCGATAATCCTCGCCCAGGTTTTGCCCCAGTCGGTTACTTTGACATACATCTGGATCGTATAATTGTCTTTGATCGTGCCGGCCGGATTTTCATATTTTAGTCCCCAATTCGTATTGGTATGGTAAACCTTTCGACTTACTCCGCAGGGAAGCGCATCATCAACAAATGTACCGGAAGGATCTCCAACGCTGCAAGTTCCTGCTGCCTTTACAGTTGAGAGTTCAGGGCCGCATCCCGGTTGCGCAACTTTGAATTTGCTGTCAAACCGGTAAGCGTGTGTTACGGACTGCGCCTTCGAAAGATTTGCAAAAAGCAACACCACGAAAAACAGCAGGATCCGGAATTTTATATAAAGCTGTGATGCATATTTCACGGGGCTACTTTTTCAGAGAGGTTGAGCTTTTCTACACAATTGCAGTAGAATGATGTTCCTAAATTACGCCTTATGTGCTTGAAGACAATATCCTTTGCTATAAATTTGAGCGTACGTATTAAATCAGTGTCAAAAGCATAAAATTAAATGAAGCAATTCCTTACCGCAGTATTATTTCTGGTAACAAACATCACTTTTGGACAAACGCTTTATTCCCGTTCCTTCGGGAACAGTAAAAACGAGCCGGTCATTTTTCTGCATGGGGGACCAAGCAACAGCTCGGTTTATTTTGAAGCTACCACCGCGCAAAAACTTGCGGATAAGGGTTTTTATGTAATTATTTATGATCGCCGGGGTGATGGCCGGTCTGTTGACAAAAATGCAAAGATGAATTTCGAAGAAGCATTTACAGACCTGAACAGCATTTACGCGAAATACGGTTTAAAACGCGCCAATTTGATCGGTTTTAGTTTTGGGGGATTGGTAACTACCTTATTTACAGAAAAATATCCTGATAACGTGAAGTCGATTGTTTTGGTGAGCGCACTTGTCTCTCAGCAGAAATCTTACGACACGATGCTCAGGACGACAAAGCAGATCTACGAAACGAAGCATGACAGCGCTAATTTGAAAGACATTGTACGGACTGAGAAACTAGATAAGAATTCAATTGAATACCGGACAGCAGTTTTTAAACATGCTTCTCAAAACGGATATTTTAAAGTGGCGCAACCGAACGAGCTGGCAAAAGGCATTTATGCTGGTTACGACAAAGATCCGCTGATCAGTAAATATGTAAAAAACGAACAGGCGGTCCCGACTTTCTGGAAAAATGAGAAACGGGTAAACATAGACGTGACACCGGTTCTTGAAAAATTGAGGTCAAAAAAGATCGATATCTATGCGCTGTACGGACAGCAGGATGGGATTTTTTCAGTTGAGCAAATTAATGAAGTGAGAAATATTACCGGAGAAAATCGTTTGAAATATCTTGATAACTGTTCCCATACCTTGTTTATTGACCAACAGGCGGCGTTTATCTCGGCGGTTACCCAATGGTTAAAGTGAGCCCGGGGCATGATAAAATCCAAGCCTGATCGCATCCGGCCTTTACTGACTACTTGCCAGAATCATAGGTAAGAGATTGATTTTCATGTAATTGACTCTTTTCTTTTTAGCCTGCCCAACTATCGCGATCCAAACTCCGGTACTGAATTGCCTCAGCAAGATGTTCCACTTTGATATCCTCGCTGGCCGCAAGGTCAGCGATGGTACGGGACACTTTCAGGATGCGGTCGTAAGCTCTGGCCGACAAGCCGAGGCGGTCCATTGCGGTGCGTAACAATGCTTTCCCGGGATCACTGATCTGACATATTTCTTTTACCAGCTCGGGCGGCATCATCGCATTTGAATAAATTTCTTTTTTATCCTTAAACCGTTCAATCTGTATCTCCCTGGCCCGAATTACGCGCTCTCGGATCTGTTCACTGCTTTCTGATTTCCGGGTAGATGCGATCTGATCAAATGAAACCGGAGTTACCTCCACGTGCAGGTCGATGCGGTCTAATAACGGGCCGCTTATTTTGTTCAGATATTTTTGTACCACGCCGGGTCCGCAAACGCATTCTTTTTCAGGATGGTTGTAGTAGCCGCAGGGACACGGATTCATGCTGGCAATGAGCATGAAATTAGCAGGAAATTCAACGGTCATTTTAGCCCTCGAAATACTTACTTTTCGCTCTTCCAAAGGCTGCCGCATGACTTCCAGGACAGTCCTTTTAAACTCGGGGAGTTCATCCAAAAATAAAACGCCATTATGGGCCAGTGAAATTTCTCCTGGCTGCGGGAAACTTCCCCCGCCAACAAGTGCGGCGTCACTGATGGAATGATGTGGAGAACGAAAAGGCCTTCGGGAAACCAAAGTAGCACGTGTTCCCAGTTTTCCGGCAACCGAATGAATTTTGGTTGTTTCCAATGCTTCGGGCAGGCTCAATGGTGGCAAAATGCTGGGAATTCGTTTGGCAAGCATCGTCTTTCCCGCTCCCGGAGGTCCGATCATAATCGCATTGTGTCCGCCCGCTGCCGTAATTTCGAGTGCGCGCTTGATATTCTCCTGACCCTGAACATGTGAGAAGTCAGCATCGTATTCGTTCTGGCTGGTGAAAAACAAATCTCTGGTATCAATCACCAACGGCTGAATTTCATTTTTTCCTTCCAGAAATGCGATCGCATCTTCAAGTGTTTCGACAGGGATAACGTCTATGTTATTCACAATTGCGGCTTCATGGGCGTTTTCCGCAGGAAGTATAAACCCTTTCAAGCCCTTTTTTCGTACCTCAATCGCAATGGGCAACACACCTTTAATCGGACGTAATTTGCCATCCAGCGAGAGCTCTCCCATAATTACATAGTCTTCCAGATTACGTTCGGTGGTGAGCTGCTCGGACGACAACAGAATGCAAAGTGCGATGGGCAGATCATAAGCCGAGCCTTCCTTGCGAATGTCTGCGGGTGCCATATTGACGACTACTTTTTGCCTGGGCATTTTGTAGTCAAAATATTTAAGGGAAGCTTCAACGCGCTGCTGGCTTTCTTTTACAGCGCTGTCGGCAAGCCCGACCATAAAAAATCCTAAACCCTGTCCGACTGTTACTTCAATCGTGATCATGGTGGCATTTACACCATAAACGGCACTTCCAAAAGTTTTGGCTAGCATGTGTATTCTGAGCGGTTGATGAATGTGTGGTCTTTCCCTGTCAGGAAATTTTCCCAAAAATAACAGGAAATTGCAGAAACAGAGTATTTATGATTGCTACATGTATCTTTATTGAAAACATACTCTTCAATCGGCTGTGATCTAATATTTTATGCGTCAATTTCAATATGCTCTGCTCTTGTTTTTTTGCGGGAGTCATCCTTTATTTTCTCAGGATATTCGAAGTTCTTTAAGTGGCAAAATTATCTGTATTGATCCGGGTCACGGAGGTACGGCACTGACAGATCATTATCGGGTAGGGCCGTCCGGAGAGCGGGAGGAATGGATCAATTTGCGTGTTGGCCTGCTGCTGAAAAAAATGCTCGAAGACAAAGGTGCACGCGTTGTGCTGACCAGAAGTGAGGATAATATGGTGACGTTGCCTGAAAGAGCGAAACTGGCGGTTGATAACCATGCGGACATTTTTGTCTCCATTCACCACAATGCGACGGCGGATTCAACGGTCAATTTTCCAATCATCTATTTCCATGGAAATGCCTCGGAAAATTTGGCTGGTGTTGCGTTTGGGAAATTGCTGGCGGAAAATCTTGTAAAAAAACTTTACAGAAACCGGGTTACAGAAAAGGAAAATTTTGTATCTGTTGTCTCAGATTTTACCGTTTTCGCAGAATCCGGCGCATCTGTGCTGAGAAATACTTACGGCAAAATGCCTGCTGTACTGGCGGAAGCGTCGTTTTTCACCAATGCAGGTGAAGAGCAAAAACTAAAAGAGAATGAACATAACCAAGACGAAGCGGCCGCCTACCTCGCAGCACTTGAACTGTTTTTCAAAAAGCCGGTTCTTGTAATGGAACCTAAAAATTCAAAAGTGCCTGTGATTCCTGCATTCAAAGTTTTCCAGGAAGCTGAGCGAATGACGCCAATCGCAAAAAACTGGTATCACGATTTTACTGAAGCAGAGAAGCTGATTGCAAAAAAGGACAGCGTCTCAAATGTGAATGCCTACGCTTTATACACCCGTTCCGCGCGCTCATTTCCTGATTCGTATGTCGCTGCAATCTGTCATCTGCGCCGGTCTGCTTTGTTGAAATTATTGGGAAAGCCCGACGAATCAGCGCAGGAGGGACAGCGTGCAAAGGAATACTACGTTAAAATGTTAACCATTAAGAAGTGAAGGTAATTATGGTGAATTTTTTTCTTAGTTTTCTTAACCCCTTATATGGTTCAATTCAATTTTTAGCAAATTGAATTTTGATCGCCCTTACTTCGCGGATCCAGCGCGCTTGTTTTTTGTCGTTTGGCGTGATAATCCTGAAAGGACCTTCACCGGACGGAAGTGGTTGACTGTCCTTTTCTACCGCCAGAATAATGACCTGATCGGTAAATTCAGGATCAATCTCAGGTAAAGAATAAACGACTTCATACCCGTCGGCAGCCTGGATGAGCACATATTTTGCCAGATTTTCTCCACGCAGTTTACTGCCTGTTGTTACCCCGGCCTTCTCCAGAATTTCAAACAAAGCGACACCGGAAAACTCGTGCTCTTTCCCATCTCTGTCCTTTACCTTATGGCTGACTTTTTTGTACGAAGCCAGGTCTTCCTTTTTTAGATCCAGCGGCGTTGCAACTTCCCCTGTCACTTTCAGATTCTGCGCCATTGCACTGACTGAAAAGATAAAGAACAGTAATAAAGTGATCGCAGGAAATTTGTAATTTTTAAAATTGGACATGATTCGATCTGCCTGAGTGAACGAAATTCTTACCATTTTGCGATATGTACGAACGGCTATATCGCAAAGATAAATAAGAAATACCCTCAGAAAACAGTGAAAGGTAAAAAAGGCAGTGAAAGGCTATATTAAATTGACCAGCGATTGATTTTCTTCCATGACGTTCCGTATTTTGGAAGTAAGTTGGTTATAAGCGTCGATAACCATTTTTCCGCGTTCGGTGACTTCGGTGCCACCGCCTTGCTGGCCTCCTTTATGTGCGATTACATACGGAGTCTGGCCTGATGCATTCATTTCGTCCACCATCCGCCAGGCCTTTTTGTAAGACATGCCCATTTCTTTGGCTGCCTTGGCGATAGATCCGGTTTTATCAATGAGGCCGAGCAATTCCACGCGCCCGGGTCCGAAAAATTTGACCCCGTCGACATACACCCAGTGGCTGAAACGTAATTCGATTTTCTTTTCCATCAGGGATTTCCAGTCGCAATTATTTATGTGAAGGAGTAGCTAACTTATTCAATTTCCCTGATCCTGATATTTTTGAACCAGACTTTCTCTTTCACATTGTGGTTTTGCAGACCGATTTTCCCTTTGCTATGCGGTGTTGCGTACGGCCATTCGGCGTATTTGCTTTTGGCTACTTTTGCTTTCCACGCCTCGTCTCCATAAACGTAATCAACGATCTTTTTGCCATTGACATAATGCTCGACATGGTTTTTATTGACCACAATTTTGCCTGTGTTCCATTCTCCGGGAGATTTCACGGCAGACTGATCTAACGGCGGATTCAGGTCATAATTGGCTCCCGTTAATTGTACATCGTGCAGTTTCAGGGTTTCACCCTTCGCATCAACTGTGATGGGTTCGCCTTTGCCATTGCGGAAAACGTAACCTTTATCGTCAATGATCTGATATTCAGGGGCTGAAAATACGGTACGCTTAATATCCGGCAGTTCTGTTATTTTATACAAAACACCGCTGTTGCTACCTGGCGGGATTTTAAAATCGAATTCAAGTTCAAAATTTTCGTACTCCTGATCCGTTACCAGATCGCCGCCTGTTCCGTCGGGAGCCAGCGCGCCATCTTCAATCAGCCAGCCTGTCATTCCCTGCATGTTGTAATTATGCCAGCCTTTGATCGTTTTTCCGTCGAATAATGTAACCCATTTCGATTTTTTGCCTGGTCCGGAGACAATTGTGGCTAAGGAATTTGTGGAAAAAACAACTGTGGTTGCAAGTAATGCAAGAAGGTATAATCGCTCAAATTTGATCATAACGATGTATTTTCAATAAATTTCCATGTTAAATATATCAAATTTTCGCTCATTCCACCACAGCAGAAACACAAATGTAGGTTGGGATGATACCGGTGCTTCTGATACGCACTTCGGCGTCTTCCGCCTGGGTGTTACCGGTGAGGACAAGAGCTGTGTCAAGACCAAATTTATTACCGCCCAAAATATCCGTGTGTAGTGTATCACCTACCATCAGAATATCTCTTTTGCTCACATTCGGGTAATTTTTAATGTGCTGATAGGCAAAAATAAACATTTGCGGGTCAGGTTTTCCGAAGCGGATAAACTGACGCCCGATCGTATCTTCAATCATTTTCGCCAGCGCTCCTACCGCGATCGACAAACGGCTTTTAGAAGCCGGGTAGGTTTTGTCGGTATTGGCTACGATCACAGGAATATTCCTTTTTCTAAGCAGATTAAGTGTTTTGGTCAGATCCGTGTTCCAGTCAAAACCTTCATCATCCAGAAACACCAACGCGTTTACATCCGTCACAGCGTTCAAATCCAACTCTCTGATTGATAGCGTTTTTAATTCGGAAGTTTCGATATAATGTGCAGAATTGTCCGTTCCAAGGTAGGCAACGATTCCTTTTCTCACTTTCAAATCCAGATATTCTCTTGCCAGCATACCGGAAGAGATGATGCGGTCCGGCGTTACGTCATTAATGCCCAGTTTTACATAAGACTCAGCCAATTGCTCGGGACTTCTGGAAGCGTCATTTGTGACCACATAAAAGTCTTTTCCGGTTTCTTTCAGGTAAGCAAAAGTATTTTCAATACCGGGTATGAGCCCATTGTATGTTTTTAAAACGCCGAATGCGTCAAAAAAAATGACTTCGTATTTTGAAAGAACGGATTTGAAATTATCAAGTATCATGGTGTTGGTGTCAGGGAGTGAGTAGCGAAAATGTGTGGTGGTGAAAGTTAAAGCTTCAAAACGCGCAATATTTTTTCCGCATCAAAACCTTCGATCGCCGGGAAATATAATTCGTAGGCTTCCTTTTGGAGTTTGGTGCAATACGACCTGTGGAAGAAATATTTGCCATATTTTATCACATAATTCAAAATGAAAAAACGATATGCCTCTTTCATGAAATAGACTTCTTTTGCCGTAAGCGGATATACTTTGTGGTATTCTTCCAGGAAAATCATGAAGCGGTCTTCCATCAGAGGGCCCATCAGATAACTGAAAACGGTACGGTCGCCGACATTAGAAACCACCCTGCTGAAAAAATAAAAGTCCATGATCCGTGACGAAACCCGAAACCAGTCATAATCCCATCGCGAGAAAAATTTGAGGTCATCAGTAACTGAAAAATTGCCAATATTCCAATCCACAAACACCGGCATGAGATCAAATGAGCTTACGTTGAGGCGCTGGATATTTTTCATAAAAATATCACATTGTTTTTTCAGGATGTGAATGTAGCCGCGGTGTTCGTATTGTCCGGTGTCAGTTTCCAGGATGTCGAGCAAGTGCTGAATATCCGTACGCAGGTTTTTCGAAGATTTTGGAATTGATTTCCCTGCCCGGAAACAGGCCAGGTGGAATTTTGCTGCTTCCCGTCCCAGTTTCCGGATGTGGTCCTCATCAAGCCGGCGCGGCATACGGTTCATGGCGCGGATCGGATTGTAAAATACCACCCATGTATCCACGAAATCTTCCTGATAACGATAGGTATACACCTGATTGTTTTTCATCAGCGACCTGGCCAATACATTCTCATAAGGATAAAGCAAATTATTGGCAAGCGTCTGAATGATGCGATGGTCCTCTTTGAAATGCTCGTATTTTCCAAAATAGGAAAGCTTCGCTATGACAATATCGTCGTTATCCAGCGTGACGCGGAACACATGGTTTGTCGACACTTTGGCACTGATATCTTCAACAAATTTTACATCTATGGAGCTGTCAAAACCAGCCCAGGCCTTGCGTATGATGGCCGGATAATCTTTTAAGCGCATTATTGATTCTTAATTTGACAGTGATGAATGACTATCGCCATCTTAATAATGAGGAATATGTGTTCCGCAAAGGTAAACAACTTAGCGCAAGCGGCAGGATGCAATCTTGTATAGAATGAAAATTATATTTTTGATGCAGTTAACAGGATATTTGCAAGGCAACATGCACCGAAATATTTCTATCCGGATACTGCCGCTGAAAAATCCCGTGTCAGGCAACAATTTAAATTAAAAGTGTTGTGAAACTTTTGACTTATTTTTGCGGATAATCTTATCCGTTCTGCCTTGTTTTTCTATTTTTCCCGCTTCCTGATCCGCTTCGCGTTACCAATTTTTTTACGCAGGCTTTTTGTCGTTAACCAGCAACGAGTTCCCCGTTCAGGTCCTTTGATGATTGCGTCCAATCACCCGGATTCCTTTTTTGATGCGCTCGTTATTGGTGCTACGCTGAATCAGATGATTCATACGCTAGCGCGTGGTGATGCATTTAAAAAACCTGCGGTGGCATTTTGGCTCAGACAAATTAAGCTTATCCCCGTTTTTCGTGGATCGGAGGGGCGGCAACATGTGAAAAATCTGGACGTAACTACCAGGGAGAGCCTGGATGCGATGCGCGATGGTGACGCGGTTATCGTGTTTTCCGAGGGCGTTTGTGTGAATGAATGGCGGCTCCGGCCGCTCGGTAAGGGAACGGCACGTATGGCATACCAGGCCTGGTACGGTGACGACAGCCTGAAAGACATGGTTGTGATCCCGACGGGTATGAATTATGAACATTATCGTGGTACCGGTAAACGGGTTTCCATTCGTTTCGGAGATCCTATAAAACCGGCTGATATCAAAACCGATCCGGAGGAATATGAAAAATGGCTTCGTGAATTTAACGACGTTCTCCAGGTTAGAATGAATAACGAAATACTGACCTTGCCGGAGGGATTGTCGAAACAGGAGCGGGCGGCGGCTTTTGATTCTTTTTTTGGAGCGAATTCCATTCCTTCAAAGGGGAATGTTTTGTTTCGTTTAATAGGTGCTTTCGGGCGGCTTATTCACAGACCGTTGTATCATGTTTTTACCAAAAAGGTGGCCAAAATAACTGCAAGAAGCGTATTTTATGATTCGGCTCTTTTTGGTCTGCTGCTGTATTTATATCCGGCGATCGTACTTTTGCTTTCGGTTATCGTCGGGCTTTTTGCAGGTTTCTGGGCAGGATTGGCTTTGTTTATTGCCTTGCCATCACTTGCCTGGATGGGAAACAGATACAGATAGTTACAATGCGGGGATCATTTTTAGCACCTGTAAATTTTGAATTAATTAAGAAGCGTTGAAGTGAATCCAGCCTGGACGAATCGCTACATTCCTAACTTGTGGTGTGACAATATTATTAACCATGGCCAACGCATTAATTCTGGAACAACCGCCTCAGATGTAGTAGAAAACTAAATTAACCATGCAATTTGACTTTTGATATACAAATTTACATGGTTAATTGCGGGGAAATTGAGAAGACAATTAGTCTTTCACTCTGTTCAGACTCATCGTTTTCAGCATCCAGTCGGGCAGTGGCTTTTGGTGTTTGCGTTTTTGAATATCCAGAAACCATCCAATTTTCTTTAAAATGGGCAATTTGTGTGTTTCAACCAGCTCGATTAACGTTCCATCGGGATCTTCCACGTAGGCGAAACGACCTGCTGCGGATTCCATTCCAAATGACGATTCGCTGTCAACGGTAAACGGATAACCTTTTCCCTGAATTTTTGTTTTCAACGTGGCCAGATCCAGTGCATCGAAACAGAGGTGAATGAAACCGCAATCTCCCCAGAAACGATTTTCAAAAAGTTTTTTTGGCGTACGATCCAGCGCCTGTATTAGTTCAATCTGGATATTGCCCAATAGTTTGCTGAATGCGCCTTCGGCTTTGAAATTTTTCCGGAGCAAGACTCTTCTGAAACGTTGTCCTGATATGGACGTTGGCAAATCTTCAAAAACGCCGGTTTTGTCATAAATCACTTGAAGTGGTTCAAGCAGGTTTGTATAGAACGGAATACTTTTGTCAATGTCTGAGACGCCGATCACCACGCCAGCTACACCGCCGACAGGGGTCTTGGCTTTTTGAAACCAGGATGTGTCACTGGTGATCTGGAAAATATTTCCATAAGGATCGTTTCCCCAAAAACCTTCTCCCTCAGGAAGGGAAACCAAAGGGCCTACGGCCTCTTTTGACTTACTTTTTACCCACTCGTGTGCCTTTTTTACATCCGGTGCCTTGAAACGGATCGCATTGATTCCCAGATCGCCCAGTTCCAGTTTAAAACTGGCGGGCTGTGATACCCGGCTTGTAAAAGACCAGATTTCAAGTCCGCCACCTCCCGCCATATTAAGCGCCAGGGCTGCGTGACGCTGATGTACTTCGCCACCTGTATAAGGCGTCATCAAAGGTGCAGGTGCCTTGTCGTCAAAAACAGGAACATCGAAGCCCAGAACACGACGATACCATTGCCAGGCTTCCGGCACATTCTGAACACCAACACCAACTTGTTGAATGCCTGAAATAAGTTGAGTACTCATTATAATTGAGAAGAATATTTAGAGAAAAGTGGCAGATCGATTTGAGAAACGGCCTTAAAAAGAAAGCAATTTTACAAAATAAAAAGGCAAATCTGGTTGACGCACGAGTTTTTTGCCTAAAAACATAGACAATAGCGGAATGTTTTGATGTTAATTTGGTTATAGAAATGGATTGTTCCCGGTTAAAAAAATGGGAGAATTGGCACGCAACTACACATAACAGACCTTTAATTTGAACGTTTTTGAAACATCCTGTCTATGCTGATGGATTGGAATAATTTTTTTGGAAATTGACAAAAACTGAATAAAATGACTTCATCAATCTTTATGATCCTGCTCAATTTTGCTACGCTGGGTCAACCTGTTTTGCGTTCTTCCGCCTACGAACTTAAAACTGAGAAAAACTTTGCTAAGATCCGCTTCATTGTTTTTTCTGGTTCCGACTGGTGTAAAAACTGTATTGTGTTTCGAAAAAAAGTGCTGGCCAGCCCGACGTTCCAGGCTTTCGCGCGCGAAAATCTGGAAATCATAACAGCAGATTTCCCGCAACGTATCCAGCTTTCCAAAGATGTGGTTGCTAAGAATGAGGCACTTGCGGAAAAATATAACCCAAAAGGAGAATTCCCAAAACTGATCCTTGTTTCGGACAATGATTCAGATTTTAAAGTGATCAATTATACAAACCAGACTCCGGAAGAATTTATTTCAGAAGTCAAACGATTGCTGCCGGAGTGATGAAGGAGTTCAGAATCTCCAGAAAATTGATGGGTTGTGCATTTGAGCTTATTCTGGTTCACGACAACGAGCAGGAGGCTAACCGTTATCTGGACGCAGGCGTGGAGGAAATCATAAGACTTGAAAACCTGCTCACTGAGTTTGACGAAAATTCGGAAACTTCGCTGATCAACCGCTTTGCCGGGGTTGCGCCGGTAACAGTCGGTGAGGAGACTTATCATTTAATTGATCGGTGTATCCGTTTGTCGGTGCTTACGCAAGGAGCGTTTGATATTACAGTGGGTGGGCTGAAAAAGCTGTATCAGTTTAACAATGGTGCGGCAGTTTTTCCGGAAATTTCCATTTTGAAACACGCGCTCTCAAACTCCGGTTATCACAGGTTGGAAATTCTCCATGGGCAGCAGATTTTGCTGAACCGGAAAGGAATGCGACTTAGCTTTAATGCAATTGGAAAAGGATACGCAGCGGATTGTGTAAAAAAAATCTGGCAGGAAGCGGGTATATTGAATGGGATTATCAATGCAAGTGGAGATTTAACCGCAATGGGAACAAATTGCCAATCTGAGTCTTGGAAAATCGGCATTGCGGATCCTGAAAATCCTGAACGGATATTGTGTTACCTTCCCATTGAAAATGCATCGGTGGCGACCTCGGGAAATTATGAACAATATTTTATCAAAGATGGGGTTCGCTACGGACATACGATCAATCCTCGGACTGGGCTTCCCGTCACAGGGATTAAAAGTGTTAGTATCGTGGGACCGTCCGCCGCACTCTGCGATGCGCTCGCAACTGCGGTGTATGTGATGGGTACGGAAGTCGGGATGCATCTTGTAAACCAGCTCCCCGAGACGCACTGCCTCATCATTGATGATAAAAACAGATTACACAAATCGGCAAACCTTAATCTGCAACATGTTGAAAAGTAATCTTAAATGCTGGATATTATTTGTAATTCTGCTGGCGGGAGTCGGGTGTCAGACGGTGAAGCCTTATCAGCGCGTTTATGTCAATGACCCGGAAATGCAAATGGGCAGCAACTCCGGTAAGCGTTTTGAGGGATATGTGGAAAGTATACGTGAAGGTGCCATTCCGGCCGGTGGAACGAAGTCGAGCGGTGGCTGTGGATGTAATTGATGAAATTTGTGATTTTACATCCCTCAATTTTTTCAGTACTATTTAGCCTATGAAGAAAAAATACCTTACGGCCGGATTGATCTGTAGTATGTTGTTTCAGGCAAAAGCGCAAACGTTGGAAGACAGTGCTTATAAAAAACGACTTATTTCAAAAACGGAAGTTGAGCTGATCTATTCGCATTATCTACAAAACGGGCACAATTCGGCAGTCACCGGCGGCAAAGGGACCGAAAAGCTGACTGTTTACGCGCCATCCCTTCGTATTGCCCACAGCTTCAAGGAATTTAATACAGTTCGTTTCGTTGGGGGAGTTGATGTAATCTCTTCTGCATCCACCGATCGTATCGATTTTGTAATGTCTTCCGCTTCCAGAAAAGATGCCCGGTCCTATGCGAACCTGAATTTTGAAAGGAAAGCCCGAAAACAAGATTTAACGGTAGGCTTAGGGTCTGGTTTTTCCATAGAATCGGATTACTTATCTGTCCCGATTATTTTTTCTGCGGAATATACGGAACCATCAAAATTGAGAACTTATAGTATTGGTTTTCAGGCAAATCTGGACGATTTGCGTTGGGGGAGAATTAATCCTGATTATAAACGGCCCGTAAAATTGATTTATCCGGCCGAGTTGCGCGACACCGTTTGGTTTGAGAATTACCGCCGGCAGTCGTATAATCTCAAACTTGGTTTTACGCAGGTAATAAACCGAAGGCTGATCGCAGGAATTTTTCCGGAGCCTGCCTATCAGAAAGGATTACTTTCGACTCCGTTTCACCGGGTATACTTCAGAGATACCAAATTGCGGGTCGAAAAACTACCCGGAGAGCGTATAAAACTTCCGGTAAGTTTCAAACTGAATTATTTTCTCGGTTCGCGTACGATCCTGAAATCAAGCTGTGGATATTACTGGGATAGTTTCGGCATCCAGGCAAACAGTTTCGAAGTGGAGGCGGCTGTTAAAGCATCTGAAAAATGGACGCTCACGCCTTTTTTTAGATTTTACAATCAGTCGAGGTCCAAATATTTCAGACCATACAAGCAGCACTTTCGTTCAGAGACTTTTTACACATCCGATTACGATCTTTCAGCATTTCAAAGTTACAAAGGCGGGCTGAATCTGCGATATCTGCCATCGAAAGTGACTTTACGGCGAAATTCTCCGGGAGAGATCAATTTAAGATATAGTTATTTTTACCGTTCCAATGGCCTGAATGCGCACATTCTGACGTTTTCCATACGGATTGATCGTGAAAAATATACATCTCCCGGTACCGGAAAATAAACGGGAATATTAACGTACAATAATTTTAGCCTGCAAATTGTATGGTCAGGCATAATAATTCATATATTTAAGTGAGATTTTCAGAATAATATTTTAATTTTTTTAGCGACGCATCCTTTTAACTTTTTGTGTCGTATATATAATGAGCTCTGTCTCAATTCAATTAAAGAATGAATCAGTCCGTAGTCATTGCCCCAATAGCAGATAGTTTAGTAAGATTTTTAAGTTCAGCAAACTATTCCAAAATAATTGTAATTGCTGATAATAATACCAAAAGGCATTGTTATCCGATATTGAAAGCGTTTTTGCCCAAACACAAACTTGTGACTATTGCAGCGGGTGAATCACATAAAGTTTTGGCAACCTGTGAGGTAATCTGGGAAGCGATGACAAGTGAAGAGCTCGACAGGCACGCGTTGGTGATTAATGTAGGGGGAGGAGTGATCGGAGATATGGGTGGTTTTTGTGCGGCAGTTTACAAGAGGGGGTTAGATTTTATTCAGATTCCTACGACGTTGCTTTCACAAGTTGATGCCAGCGTTGGCGGAAAATTGGGCATAGATTTTTACGGATTTAAGAATCATCTCGGCGTTTTTAGGATACCGGATAGTGTTTTAATCGATCCGGGTTTTTTGAAGACACTACCTGAGAGAGAGATAAGATCCGGATTTGCTGAAATTATTAAACACTGTCTGATCGCAGATGCTGAAAAGTGGAAAGAGATTAGTCAGAAAGATTTTGAAGAACAGAATTGGGCAGATCTGATCGCGCATTCGGTTAGAATCAAGCAGCAGGTAGTGCAAGAGGATCCAACTGAAAAGGGATTACGCAAAATTCTGAACTTCGGCCACACACTCGGTCACGCTGTTGAAACCTATTTTCTCGGCAAGGCTGAAAATCAGCGACTTTTTCACGGCGAAGCCATTGCTGTGGGGATGATCATGGAGGCTTTTCTTTCTCTGAAAAAAGGGTTGATAGATGAACAATTATTAGAAGAGATTGAGGAGTTTATATTTGCAACCTACGGGAAAGTGGTGATTAAGGAAGAGGATGTTGAGCAGATTATCGCCTTAACCCGTCAGGACAAGAAAAACAGGGGAAGCGAAATCCGCTTTTCTCTGCTGACAGGAACCGGGAGCTGCGGGTATGACAAGGTAGTGACAGTTTCTGAAATGCGTAAAGCAATAGCTTACTATATGGGCTGACCAGTAGTAGATCGGGCGTAAGCTATTGATTTTAAGGTTTGAATTATATATTATACCTATTTATAACCTGACAAAATGAGATGCTTATGTTAAAATCTATTACACCGTATGCCGCTTTATTTTTAATAATAATCATAGCGGGTTGCTCGAGTGGTCGTAAAGTGTTTGTGGAGCACGACTATAGCTATGAAACCAATTTCAAAGACTATTCTTCTTATACATTTCTTGAATGTGAGCGGGATACAAATAACCTTTGTACAGAAATTTATGAGGCAATTCGCCGTCAGATGCAGGTAAGAGGTTATAAACTAACCGCCGAAAAACCCACGTTACTTGTAAATTATGGTATTTTCTACGACAACCTGCGTTATCAGGGTTACATGCAGCCGGTAATTAAAAACTGGGTTGATACTGAAAATGAAGGGTTCCGTTATGAACCGATTAAATATGCTTTGGATAAAGGGACGTTGATCGTATCCCTGATTGATGCAGAAAGTGATCAGGTTGTATGGAGAGGTTACGCTTCCGGTATTTTCAAAGGTGTCGAAACATCCAATAACCACTATCGAAGCGTTGTGAGGCGTATTTTTGATCAATATCCGTTATTTGCGAAAGGGTATGATCCCCGCAGATACAGCGAACAGGTGGGAAGGTAAGTTTACAGTTTCAAGTTTTTAGTTTGTAGCTATTTTTATAACTACAAACTAAAAACTTGAAATTAAAAACTATCTTAATTTTAAGGTTGCCAGTGTAAGAATTGCGAGAATGATCCCGACGATCCAGAAGCGGGTGACGATTTTAGCTTCATGAATGCCCTTCTTCTGATAATGATGGTGTAGCGGTGACATCAGAAGTATTCTTCTTCCCTCTCCGTATCGTTTTCGGGTATATTTGAAATACGATACTTGTAAAATCACCGAGGCATTCTCTATAATAAAAATACCGCACATAACCGGGATGAGCCATTCTTTTCTAATGGCTAGTGCGATCACCGCGATAACACCACCGAGCATCAGACTGCCGGTATCACCCATGAAAACCTGTGCAGGATAGGCGTTGTACCAAAGAAAACCGACACAGGCTCCTATAAACGCCGCACAGAAAATCACGAGTTCTCCCGAATTTGGGATGTACATGATGTTCAGATATTGGGAGAATTTGGTGTTTCCCGACAGATATGCGAGTACGCCAAGTGTTAGGGCAATGATCCCTGAAACTCCGGCAGCAAGCCCGTCAATTCCGTCGGTAATATTGGCACCATTGGAAATGGCTGTAACAATAAAAATGGCCACGATGGTATATATAATCCAGGCGTATTCGTCAGGTAGACCAAACAGCAGCGTTTTATAGTCAAACTCGCTATTTTTCAAGAAAGGTACTGTCGTGATTGTCGGATGGACAATGTCGCGGTAACGCTGCACCTCGCCGAGCGTAGAGCTCAGAAGAGGCTGGTCGTAAATTCTGATCTTTACATGGTCATTGAAAGATAGGGTGAGTCCGACAATAATTCCCAAACCAACCTGACCGACAATTTTAAAGCGACCGTGTAAGCCGTCCTTGTTATTCCTGAACTTCTTCAGATAATCATCCACAAAGCCGATCAACCCTGTCCATAAGGCGGTGATAATCAACAATACGATGTATACATTGCTAAGTTTTGCAAAAAGTATTACCGGTATCAGGAGTGAGGCAAGAATAATGAAACCACCCATGGTAGGTGTTCCGGTTTTCTCCATCTGACCTGCCAGTCCCAGATCACGAATGGACTCGCCCATTTGTTTTCTGCGCAACAGATTGATGATCGATTTACCGTATGTTGCCGCTATAAACAATGAAAGAACGGTGGCACCAAGCGCGCGGAACGAAATGTACTGAAATACCCCGGCACCAGGAATATTGAATTGTTTGTCGAGATATTCGAATAGGTAGTATAGCATGAAAGGCAAATTGGGATGACAATTGCAAAGTTGCTTCTTTTCGAAGACTGTGCAAAAGTCTTACCGCATTTTTAGCGGCGTTATCGTCGTTTTTATTCTATATGTCGTTTTGGATACATTCTAATCCGTTGTCCGGCTTCGTTCCGCAAAGGCTTCCTGTAAAACTTCTTTGTCATCAAAATGATGCTTGACCCCTTTTATTTCCTGATAGTTTTCGTGACCTTTTCCTGCAATAAGAATAATGTCTTCCGGGTCTGCCTCTGAAAAAGCCTTGAAAATAGCTTCCCGGCGGTCTGCAATCGTTATGGCTTTCCTGAAATCCGCCGGCGGTACACCTTTTTGCATTTGACTGAGAATGTCCAGCGGATCTTCGTTGCGGGGATTGTCTGAGGTCAAAATGACCCGATTACTGTATTTACATGCGATCGCAGCCATTTTTGGGCGCTTTTCTGCATCACGGTTTCCGCCGCACCCAACAATTGTAATTACCTTTTCATTTCCACTCCGCAGATGCGTGATCGTTTCCAGTACATTTTCCAGGGCATCAGGGGTATGCGCATAATCGACTATGCCTACGATATTATCCTTTGAATGAAATTGCTCAAATCTGCCGGGAGGGCTTTTGAGGTTGGAGAGCTCAGTCAAAACCGCTTCCGGATTTTCTCCCAGCAATACAGCTGTTCCGTAAACTGAAAGAAGATTATAAGCATTGAAACGGCCGATCACCCTAAACCAAACTTCTTGCCGATTCACTTCCATCTGCATTCCTGCAAGCGTATCGGAAAGAATTTTTCCGTGAAATGTGGCGATTGTCTGCAAAGAATAAGTCGCAATTTTGGCAGCTGTATTTTGAACCATGACTGTTCCCCTGCGATCGTCGATGTTAACGAGTGCGAAAGAATTTTTTTGCAACCTGTCAAAAAAACCTTTTTTTGCTTTGATATAATTATCGAAGGTTTTGTGGAAATCCAGGTGGTCGTGCGTGATGTTGGTGAAAATCCCGCCGGCAAACTGTAATCCCGTAATCCGGTGCTGTGCAACAGCGTGAGAGCTCACTTCCATAAATACATGCGAGCATCCGGCTTTCAGCATTTGTGCCAGCAATTGATTCAAAGCGACCGAGTCAGGGGTCGTATGCGTTGATTTGATAACCTCATCTTCAATCTGGTTTTGAACCGTTGAAAGCAGTCCGCAACGATAACCCAATGCACGGAAAAGCTGAAACAGAAAAGTGGCAACAGAAGTCTTGCCGTTGGTTCCTGTGACACCGACCAGCGTCAGTTTTTTTGAAGGATCATCATAAAATGACGAAACAATCAGGCCCATTGCCAACGCGGAATCCGGTACTACAATATAAGTAACGTTTGGATTGCTGACCGTTGGAAGTTCTTCACACAGAATAGCAACCGCGCCCAGATTTGCGGCAACTTCCATAAACTGATGGCCATCTGTCTGTGTTCCCCGCAATGCGACGAACAGGCTTCCCGCTGCTACTTTTCGGGAATCGAGAATGATGCCGGAAATAATTACCTCAAAGGGATCGACATTTTTTCCGCCCGAAACGGCCTTTACAGTGATAATATCGTCTGCGTGAATTTCTTTGGTGAATGAAACCGCGCTCAATAAACTGCCAAGGGATTTTTTAATATTGCTTTCCATCAACGGATTTTACTGTAATGTTAAAAGGATTGTTTTCAACCCCGTTTTGTTTGCCCCTGGTGGCAGCGATTGCTCCACAACTTTGCCCGAGCCTTTAAATGTAACTCGGAAGCCTTTATTTTCAAGAATGTAAAGTGCGTCGCGCATGGCCATTCCCTGTAAGTTGGGGATATCACGTGAACCAATATTCCGCTCCTGCCATTTGGTTTTCCCTTTCAGCAGCAGCGAGCCGGAAGCATATTCGTGACCCTCCGGGATCGGAGTTAGTTTCAATTCTTTGTTAATGATGTTTAAATCCGACGATTTCCCAGCCCATTTCACATCTTTTTTGCTTTCGACCAAAGTGTCTTTTACTGGTTTCTGGATTGCTACATCTTTGGCATAAATCCTATCCGCCACCTCCTTGAAAACCGGCGCGGCAACACTTCCGGCGTACCTCGTGTAATCGGCTCCCTTGCTTTTTGGATTGTCGATGATGACAATGCAGCTGTATTTTGGTTTGTCTGCGGGGAAATATCCGGCAAAGGAAGTATAGTTTTTACCTTCCGTATAAATCCCGTTGATCAGTTTTCGGGCAGTGCCCGTTTTGCCTGCAATTTTGTAAAGATCCGATTTGATGTTTTTAGCCAGGCCTTTTTCAACCACCCCTTCAAGCATTTTCTTCACTTTCCGAATTGTTTCGGGGGAGCAGATGGGTTTTTCAGCTACGTACGGCGGGATTTTGTCCTCCACTTTTTCAGCGCTTCTGATCTCACGTACAAGCATCGGACGCACCCAATAACCATCGTTTGCCACGGCATTGTAAAGCGCCAGCGTTTGCAGCGGCGTCATTTGCATCTCATAACCGTGCGCCATGAAATAAAGGGAATAATTACTCCACAATTTTGAGCTGCGATCCCGAACCAAAGGTGGTTTTTCCCCCTTCATTCGGATACCTGTAAGATCTGTAATGTGAAATTGTTTCAGATAACTCAGGTACTTATCCGGTTTGTTGGCAAAATACCGCTGCATCAGCAGTACGATGCCAATATTGGAAGATTTTTCAAGAACCTGAGAAGCCGTGATCGTTCCAAAACCTCCTCTGTGTGCATCTCGGATCACGTGATTGTGGAATTTCAACGCACCAGACCCCGTGTTGACGGTCACTGCGTCCGGGTTCATATGTGTTTCTTCGAGCAACGCCATCATGGTCACCAATTTGAAAGTTGATCCCGGATCATTACTTCCTGCCAGGGCATAATTAAAGACTTCTTCATATTTGTCGTTGGCCCGTTTTGTCAGGTTTGCCATCGCCCGAATTTCTCCGGTTGCAACTTCCATTACCACTACCGAACCAAAATCAGCCTGCATTTCAGTGAGTTTCCGACGCAGCGCAATTTCCGCCATATCCTGAAAATCCATATCAAGCGTAGTGTAAATGTCACGACCTGCCTCAGGCTGCACATTCAACGCATCACCAACCGGAATTTTTATCCCGCCCTCTACCTTTTCCACCCAACCAACGCCTTCTTTTCCTTCCAGTTTGTTGTCAAAACTTGCTTCAATACCAATGTAACCACGGCCGCTTTTAGGATCCGTTCCACCGATCGTCCGGTCGGCCATCGGGCTGAACGGCTTGTATCTTTTGTAGATCATTTCAAATTTGCCGCCACCGCCTTTTTTCTCTTTTGCAAAAAACGGCCAGTTTTTAACCCTTTCTTTTTCGAGATAAGTAATTTCCCGGGCCTTCAGTCTCAGATAACGTTTGGTCTTGCTGTTGCGGTAGCGCAGTATTTTATTCTTGTATTCAAGCGCAGAATTCTCACCAAAATTTTTGGCCAGAAGCGCTGCGAATTCGTCAATGTGTGTTGAGAAATAAGTCGAGTCTGCAACTTTGGTATCGAATCCAACAAAATAATATGGCAGCGAAGTGGCGAGCAATTTCTCGTCATTGGAGTAAATGTTTCCTCTCATTGCCGGAATTGTGTCCAGCTGAAGATCATTTTTGACGGAATATTCCGCCCAGGTTTTTCCCTTGAAAGTGTCGTAGTACTGCACCTTGATCAGTTTTACAAAAACCATGATCGCTAGCGCAAACAGAAACCAGCCGACCACCCGGGCCCTGTATATAAGCGCTTTTTTGTTATTTTGCCCGCTTTCTATTTCGTTTTTCATCAATTATTGCCGGATAAAAATATGGAAGGAGTGTAACAGGATAATTTCGGAATGTTGTTCAAAATAAAGTACTGAGGCAGTTATTCTTTCGGTACGATAATCTTTTTTGGAGGATTTAAATTTTCCTCCAACCCAATTTCCTTCACTTTTTCAATGACAACGGATTGCTTGCCACTTTTCTGGTACTCGGCATGGATGGATGTGTATTCTGCACGCAGATCGTCGACCTGTTTTTTTAAATTAATACTTTTCCGTACATACTCCTCCGACTGAAATCCGATTCGCTCGTAAACGACCAGCAAAATCACAATCCAGCCAAAGTAGTAGAAGTACTTTACCGGCACCCGCTCTTCCTTTCCAGGCTCTTTCTCTCCGAAAACTTTGTCAAGCGGCAGAAAGCTGTTCAACCAGTTGAACAGTTTGTACTGCCGCTTGGGTTTCGGCGGTTTCGGGGTAATCGGTTTCGGTTTTCTTCGGTTTTCAGCCATGGTTTCCAGCGGTTAGCTTTTGGCAATTAGCCGTTGCTTTGTGTACAATGTGATATTTTCCTCTCTGAACGGATCCGTTTGTTTGATAACTCGGGAACGAATACATCCTTTTAAAAGCTGCTTTAGACCTCCGGCTTTTCAGCGATACGCAATTTGGCACTTCTCGCACGCGGATTTCGCGCCACTTCCCCGGTCGTCGCTTCTACGGGTTTTCGCGTGATGCTTTTTAGTGGCTTGATTTCATTGCCATAAAAGTCCTTCTCAACTTCTCCGTCGAATTTCCCCTTTTGTATAAAATTTTTCACCAGCCTGTCTTCCAGCGAATGATATGACATCACCACCAGCCTGCCTCCTGGATTGAGCACCTCCGGGACCTGGGTCAAAAATTCCTCCAGCACACTCAGTTCATCATTGACCTCAATACGGAGCGCCTGAAAAACCTGCGCGAAATACTTGTTTTCCCTGTGTTTTGGGGCGTATCTCAGTAAGATTCCTTTCAGATCATTTACCGTTTCAATTGGCGTATTGTGCCGGGATGAAAAAATCGCTTCTGCCGCTGTTTTGGCATTCTTCACTTCGCCATACATACCCAAAATCCGCTGCAATTCACTGACAGAACGTACATTGAGCACTTCTCTGGCAGTTTTGTCGCTGTTAGGATTCATGCGCATGTCCAGATCGGCGTCAAAACGCGTTGAGAATCCTCGGACCGGTGTATTGATCTGATGTGATGAGACGCCCAGATCACCGAGAATTCCGTCTACTTTTTCCGCTTTGTGTAATTTCAGGTAACGTTTCAGGTGCCTGAAATTGGCAGCGATAAAGGTAAAACGTTCGTCGCCCCGAAACGCTTCGGAGTTAGCAACGGCGTCGGGATCCTGATCAAAAACGAGCAGGCGACCGGTGGTTAATTTTTCGAGAATGGCGCGGGAGTGTCCGCCGCCGCCAAAAGTAACATCCACATATATTCCGTCAGGACGAATATTCAGTCCTTCAAGGCATTCAGAAAGCATTACTGGTTCGTGGTATGTACTTTGCAAATCCATTTATTAAAAGCAACGTTCGTAGGAACTATTTCTTGCCGGGAGGCAGTTACAAACTTAATGATTTTCGGGCGTAGGAGTAGCCGGTTACCAGGGATTTAATTTTTATACCTTTGCTGCAAATACTTATTAATAATTTGATTATGAGATTAGTAAATATGTTTCTTGCCATTCTTATTTTTTCTGTTTTTGCAAGCTGTCAGTCTGGCAAGGATCAGGATGTCAAACCGGGCATCTGGAGAGCTACTCTTGCGCGCGACGGCCAGGAACTGCCGTTATTACTGGATATCTCCAAAAATCCTGACGGCAAAACTTTTACGGTTTTTTCAATTAATGCCGGTGAAAGATTGCGGCTCGACAGCGCCTATTTCGAAAACGATTCGCTGCACATTCCCATGCAGCTTTTTGACTCAGAAATTGTGGCAAAGGTAAACGGAGATGAATTGAACGGTACCTACAACCGTTTGCAGGGAGATGCAGTTACCGCATTCTTGCCTTTCAGTGCAAAGTTTGGGGACAACTACCGCTTTTACAAAGAGGGGCAGGCAAAATCGGGTAAGAGCGTTTCAGGAAAGTGGTCAACCATATTTATCAATCCGGCCACTGGTGATTCAACGAATGCCGTTGGCAGTTTTGAACAAAAAGGAAGCGATGTAACCGGGTCATTTCTGACGGCAACCGGCGATTATCGTTATCTTTCCGGAAGCCTGAACGGCGACAGTCTGTATCTTTCAACCTTTGACGGCGACAATGCGAAGTTGTTTAAAGCCGCGATTTTGCCGGATGGAACGCTGGCGGGAAATATGTGGTCAGGCGTGAAAGGATATAAAATCTGGACGGCAAAAGTGGATCCGGATGCCAAACTTCCGGATGCCACTACGCTGACTTTCGTAAAGCCAGGATTTGACTCTCTCAATTTTACGTTTCCGGATGCTGATGGCAAAAATGTTTCATTTTCTGATCCTCAGTTTAAAGGTAAGGTTACAATCATTCAAATACTTGGATCATGGTGCCCGAACTGTATGGACGAGACCAACTTTCTGGCCCCCTGGTATAAAAAGAATCGCCAGCGAGGCATAGAAATAATCGGACTGGCCTTCGAACACTCGGATAGGCTTGAAGTTTCAGCTCCGAAACTGAAAAGAATGGTAAGCCGGTTTGGAATAGATTACCCCATTCTGCTTGCAGGCACCAATACCAATGAGGCCACATCCAAAGCTTTGCCCATGCTTAACAAAGTAATGTCTTATCCAACCAGTATTATTGTTGATAAAAAAGGAAAGGTCCGCCAGATTCACACCGGGTTTTCAGGGCCCGGAACGGGTAAATATTATGACCAGTTTGTGGAAGAATTCAATGGACTGATCGACAAGCTGGTTGCTGAAAAGTAGAATTTTAGCGCATCGGGATAATTACATTTTCGATGCGTTTTTTTATAAAAGTAAAATTAGTATGCTTGCATAATATTAATCGGATTTATTACATTTGTAAAAAGGTCAACCTGACACCCTATTTAAAACGTCCGATGCGTAAGGAAAAGACAATTGATTTCCAGATCAAATGGGCCTGGCACTCCATTTCAAGAATGTACAATGCTTATGCCGGGAAATTCGATACGACGATGGCCGTCGGTTATGTGCTGCTTAACATTGACATCGACAATGGAACGCCTGCCACAAAAATAGCGCCACTACTTGGTATGGAACCAAGAAGCCTGGTAAGAACACTGAAAAATCTGGAAGAAAAGGGGTTGATTACGAGAGAAGTGGATGACAGCGACAAACGTTTTGTGCGCATTGTGCTCACTGATCTCGGGAAGGAAAAAAGGGAATTGTGCCGCGAAGGCGTGATCCATTTTAACAATCTGATCCGTGACAAAATACCGCTGGACAAACTCGTCACTTTTTTCGACGTAATCAAGGATATAAATAAACTGGTAGAAGAGGAGAATATAAAATTGAAAGCAGGTGATGCTTTCGAGGAATTGTAAAATCTTAGTTCTAAAAACCAATCTTCAAATAATGAATCGTTCAATTCGTAAAGTTGCTGTTCTGGGTTCTGGTATCATGGGTTCGCGTATTGCCTGCCATTTTGCCAACATAGGTGTCGAAGTTTTATTGCTGGACATAGTTCCCAAGGATACCAACGATATTGAAAAAGCAAAAGGTCTGACGCTTGAAAGTCCCGCAGTACGTAACCGGATTGTTAATGACTCTTTTCAGCAAACCTTAAAAGCAACACCTGCGTCGCTTTACAGCCCGGCATTTGCTTCAAGAGTGAAACTCGGGAATTTTGACGACAACCTGGCGGATATCAAAAACTACGACTGGGTAATTGAAGTTGTCGTGGAGCGTCTTGATATTAAGAAAAGTTTGTATGAAAAAGTAGACGCGCTTCGTAAACCTGGAACGCTAATCACTTCAAACACGTCGGGAATACCTATTCATCTGATGTCAGAGGGCCGAAGCGAGGATTTTAGGAAACATTTTTGTGGAACGCACTTTTTTAACCCACCGAGATATCTGAAGTTGCTGGAAATCATTCCGACAGCAGAAACGGACCAGTCGGTGATTGATTTCCTGATGCATTACGGAGATCTGTTTTTAGGCAAAACGACCGTATTGTGTAAGGATACGCCTGGTTTTATCGCCAACAGACTGGGTATTTATGCCATGGTACAGACGATCCGTACCGCTCAAGAAATGGATTTGAGTGTGGATGAGATTGATAAATTGACGGGTCCGGTCGTGGGCAGGCCAAAATCCGGAACGTATCGTTTGTCCGATGTAGTAGGTCTCGATACGACCGTGCATGTTGCGAATAATCTGTATGCTTCGGGAGAAGGCAGTGACGAGTCGCGCGATGCATTTTTGTTACCTCCGGTGATGCAGCAGCTGTACGACAACAAATGGCTTGGTGACAAAACGGGTCAGGGTTTTTACAAAAAGATAAAAGATGAGAAGGGTAAATCGGTGATTCTTGCCCTTGATTTTAAAACGCTGGAATACAAGCCATCCGAAAAAGTGAAGTTCGCTACTTTGGAGGGAACAAAGGCGATCGGAGAAGTCTCGAAGCGTTTCGGCGTTTTGCTGGACGGAACAGACAAGGCAGGCGCGTTTTACCGGGAAACTTTCGCGGACGTTTTCAAATATGCAACATTCCGTATACCCGAAATTTCGGACGAAATATTCAGGATCGATCAGGCAATCTGTGCCGGTTTTGGCTGGCAGGTTGGTTTGTTTGAAACCTGGGATGCTATCGGAGTCAAAAAAATGCTTAATGTTATGGAGGAGCTTGGTCACAAGCCAGCCGACTGGGTGTATGAAATGATTGCCAACGGAAACGACTCGTTTTATAAAGTTGCAAACGGGAAGAAACAGTATTACGATATTCCTTCCAAAACTTACAAAACGATTCCGGGACAGGAGAGTTTCACCATTCTCAGCAATCTTTCTGAAAAGATCGTCTGGAAAAATGCCGGAGCCAATCTGTACGACATCGGCGATGGTATTTTAAATCTGGAATTCAAATCCAAAATGAACACCATGGGTTCCGAGGTAATTGAAGGAATCCAAAAGGCGATCAGTTTGGCGGAAAAGGATTATCAGGGTCTGGTGATTGGAAATGAATCCAACGAAGCTTTCTCTGCGGGTGCCAACCTGGCCATGCTGTTCATGTTCGCAATTGAGCAGGAATTTGACGAAATCAATATGGTGATCGCGCAGTTTCAGCAGACGATGATGCGTGCCAGATATTCTTCCATTCCGGTGGTTACCGCTCCGCACACACTTGCACTTGGCGGCGGCTGTGAACTTAACCTTCATGCCGACAAAGTTGTGGCGCACGCTGAAACATACATGGGTTTGGTGGAATTTGGTGTAGGGATTATTCCTGCGGGTGGCGGAACCAAAGAAATGGCCCTAAGGTGCTCCGACATGTATCAGGCCGGCGACACAGAACTGAACATTTTGCAAACCGCATTTATGAATATTGCGCAGGCAAAAGTATCCACGTCAGCTCAGGATGCCCGTGCAATGAATTATCTTCAGGATAAAGATCAGATCGTGCTGAACCGCAGCCGGTTGATCGCAGAAGCGAAACAGGCAGCGATTGACCTTGCGCAAAACGGATATACCCAACCGAAACAAAGAACGGACATCAAGGTGCAGGGTAAGGCGGGAATGGCGTTATTCATGGCTGGTATTGCGCAGATGAGGCTCGCCAATTACATTACCGATCATGATGCGAAAATTGCGAACAAACTCGCATACGTCATCAACGGCGGTGATTTGAGTTATGCTCAAAATGTTTCGGAGCAATATCTCCTTGATCTTGAACGGGAGGCATTTTTGTCGCTTTGCGGCGAAAAGAAAACGCTGGAAAGAATGCAGGGACTTTTGAACGGAGGGAAACCGCCGAGAAACTAATTTTCGTGTATGCCGAAATTTTAATGGCTTTCACGGCATGCGGATTACAACCATTAACCGTTGTAATCCGCATCTGAATATTAGGCTATCAGGTTGGACGGGTCACCATTTTCAGAAAAAAATGTATTTGAAATACGGCCGATCAGATTGTTTTCGGTTTCATTGAAAGAAATTCCTTCCAGAATCATCAATACTTCATCGGCGGTTACTTTTCTGTGAACAGGATTCATCGTACCTCCGAATTCGCCTGCTTTTGCCAATGGGCTCCATTGATATTGCGGATCTACCAGGCTGCCGCGTGGCGCCATAATGGGTGGCGGTGAGTTGGTGCCCCGATAGTCTGTTCTTGCCGGATGATCCAAACCAAGTCCATGACCAAATTCGTGCGCAGCAGTTGTGGAAATACCGAGTTTATCGCTTGTGAGCCAATGTCCTGCGTTATCGCCAAGCCCGAATCCCATGAAAGATCTTGTGAGCATATTGCTGTTTTCGATCCTGATAAAATTGTTTTTGAAATCCTGATTGCCAGCAATCATTTCAGCCGCTGCTGATGTGGAAATTAACTCATAGCTGATGGTGAAATGCACTTTCATTTTTTCTTCACCAATGTAGTAGTGAACAACCGGCTCATTGTACATCCGGTTGATTTCTTCAATAATACGGTCTCCGGCCTCCGCTGTTGCCTCGGAGCCGTACAGGTAAAGTTTAGAAATGATGAGGATACGGTTGGTTCCTGTTTGAATGTTTGCGATGGCTGCCATTTGAATTGATGAAGTAAAGAATATTTATTTTATGCAGGAACTCGATTTTGTTAATGTATTAGAAAATAAGGGTATGTTGAATATACATTTGGTTGATGGATTAAAATGGTATGCCAATTTGCAGGGAAATTGGCAGAAATAGCCTACATTTAATCGTAAGAGCAAGAAAGTTTTTTTTAATTAATACATTTTTGTAGCTTAATAATTCAATAAGCGATAATGTCATGATTTTGGCGCAAGCCTTAAAAGAATTTTCTTGCTGAATACTATGTTAAAAAGGATTGGAGAATTCACAAGGCGAAATAAAAGAATCTTTTATCAACAATGATATCAAAAAAAGCGAAATACGCGCTCAAGGCACTCAAAGTACTCGCTGAGCAATTTGGAAAAGGACCTGTTCTGATTTCATATATTGCTGAGAAGGAGAAAATACCCAAGAAATTTCTGGAAGCGATTTTGCTTGATCTTCGGAACAACGGCGTTTTGCAAAGTCAGAAGGGGAAAGGCGGGGGTTATTTGCTCAGAGTGCCGCCGGGTGAAGTGACTTTCTCGAAGGTATTGCGGATTATAGATGGGCCAATTGCACCGGTTTTGTGTGTATCGATGTTTTTTTATGGAAAGTGTGACGACTGTAAGGATGAAGAAACATGCAGCCTGCGTTCCGTACTTCAGAAATGGAGAGATGCTAACCTTGCCGTATTGGACAAAACTACACTAAATGATCTTTTACAGGCTGAAAATGCCCCGGAGCAGGAAATTCTTTCAGGGATTTAAGCGGTCATTACGAACAAATATTCTTGCATCATCAACAGTTTCGGCCAGCTTGTAGTTGGCCGAAACTTGTTTGTACAGATCCGGATAATTTTCAAGGCTTTGCGTCCGCTTATCCTGAACCCAGAGGCTGTTTTTTCCAACCGCATCGACGATCACAATGGGATTAGTTTCCCTGATATTTTTGACGTAGCGTTCCAAATAAGTTTTCTGCATCGGGTGCCTGAATATGGAACGGATACTGTGGTTTTCGGCAACTCCCTGAGGCATTTGCGTTTCTACATAAAATTGACAATTCCAGCCCCAAACGGCCAGATATTCGCCCTCATTTCCATATTTTAAAATACTTTTGGCAATGTTGGTAAACGGCAGACTTCGGTTAGTTGAGTGATCCGACGCATAGCTATTGATCGGATTTTTTTTGAGGACGCTGATCGCTTTTGGCACAGCAATGAAGAGCAAACTCATCAAGGCAAAGCCGGAAAGTAGTGTAGAATTCTTTTTGATCAGATCAAGATAATTAGCAAAAAACATCCCCCCGGGAACAACCGCAAACAACCAATAATGCAAATACCCAGATCCTGTTCGTGAGATTGCCATCAATGTGAAGAAAATCCAAATCAACGGAAAAGCAACGATTGGTCGAAAGCCTGTTTTTTTACGTTCTGGAGATAATAAAACAACGACTAAAAGGATGATCTGAGGTAGAAAAAACCACAAAATCGCAGGTGCTTTCAGTAGGTTTGCAGGCAATTCGAGAAGATTATCCACCCAGGAAATTTCCCCGCCATATTGGAAATTCCCAATGATGTAGAATGTAATGAAGTCGTCAAAAACGTTGATCGATGCTAGTAGGGCGCACATTATTGCCAAGGTTCCTACACCTCCGGCGATGAACCAGATTCCATCGTTAAAAAGTCGGCTTCTATTCCAAAAAATATAAAATGCCCACAAAACCAATGCTGCAACCATCGGCAATGTCTGGAGTTTACCAAAAGGCAAACAGGCTATCAGAACGCCCAGAAAAAACGGCGGGAAGAAACTTTTAGAAATCCTTTTCTGGCAAATCGAAAGCAGGTATAAAATGACTGCCATCATCGCCATCGGGACGTGTTCGCTCGAATAGTGTACAAAATCCTCTTGTTGGGTAAACGCAAAAAAAAGTGTAAGTGGAAATGTCGCGGTCATCGCTGTAACTGATCCGAACCAGTTTCGCAGGGCAAAATAGAATCCGGTAAGCGTAACAAACACCAGCAAAACGGATCCTGTATGCGCCGTACAATAGTCAAACGTGCCGGTCAAAAGGGAAGGGATAATGAGAAAATAACTACCGAGTGGTCCGCCCGTAGTCCCGTCAACAGACTGCCAGTACACTGGATTTTTAAAGAGGGTCATGCCCTGAGTAAGCATCTGGCTTTCATCGGCATTGAGCTCCCGGTTAAACAACATGACGGGGAGTCGCATCTGCAAAACCAGCAAACCGCTGATTGCCAGGTAGATTCTTTCGTGAAGTGTCCTGAAACCGGAGGCGGATAAAAAAATCAATATACAGATACAGCATGCTATTCCGTAACCTGCAAGCCAGTAAATAACAGGATTTGAATCGAACTCAATACTCATGGATGTGCGGCAGGGTTAATTGTGTCGGTGCAGCCATGTGATGGATCGGTCATTTATTCGGGGAGAATTTTAAATAAGCCTCCGGCAAACGATTACCGGAGACTGAATTATACTTAAACGGCAGCTCCTAATCTTGAAGAAATACCGTCGTGAATTTGCGTAAGTGTTTCTACCAGACCATATTCCCAGTCCCAGCCCGGATAATGTGCTTTGAACTTGGTCAGATCGCTCACATACCAGATGTGGTCACCAATTCTGTTGGTGTCTGAGTAGGAATGGGAAAGTTTTTTGCCTGTAATTTTCTCGCAAAGTGCAATTGCCTCGATCATGGAACAATTTGCAAATCTTCCACCTCCTGCATTGTAAACTTCCCCTGCCCGTGGATTCTGGTAATAGTGCCAGAACATGTTCACCAGGTCATGGCTGTGAATGTTGTCACGAACCTGTTTTCCTTTATATCCAAAAATGGTGTAATGATTTCCGGTAATGGCACATTTCATCAGATATGCAAGGAATCCGTGCAGCTGTGCTCCCGAATGGTTTGGTCCTGTAAGGCAACCACCCCGGAAAACGGCTGTTTTCATGCCAAAATATTTACCATATTCCTGCACCATGATATCCGCTGCCACTTTTGAGGCACCAAAAACGGAGTGTTTTGTGTGGTCAATGCTGTGGTTTTCGTCGATACCATTTTTGAAATAGGCATGGTTTTCATCGATTTCCCATCTGGTTTCCAGCTCTACCAATGGCAGGTAATTTGGATTATCACCATATACCTTATTTGTAGAAGTGAAGATGAAAACCGCATCAGGCGCATGCAAACGCGTCATTTCGAGCATGTTCAGCGTTCCGACCGCATTGACACCAAAGTCAGTAAAGGGTTCTTTTGCTGCCCAGTCGTGGCTTGGCTGCGCCGCTGCATGGATGATAAGTTTTATATCCGTTCCGAACTCCTTGAAAATGGGTTCGAGCTGGCTCACTTCCCTGATATCGGCGGCAAAATGTTTGTAATTGTCAAATGCATTCTGGATCCTGTTGCGGTTCCATTCTGTATTTCCGTCAGCACCGAAGAAATACTGACGCAGGTTATTATCGACGCCAATGACGAGGTCAAACTTGTCGGCCATAAATGCCACCGACTCACTTCCGATCAGACCGGCAGAGCCGGTTACCAAAGCTATATTCATGTTTTTTTAACTATTAAATTCCTTTTTTTGATGAAAACAAACTGGTGTGTATCCTTTTGAAGATGTAAAGTAAATTAAAAATGTTCAATTGTCACAAATTCATTTATTTAACGCGGGTGCTATCAAAGAGATAAATTTATCTGCAAAATAAAATTTCGATTATTGAAAATGTTCAATTAGTCACGAAAAATTGGACAGAAGTTACACATGGTGAAATTTCTGGTGCGCATACCGCAACTCAAGTAGTTTAAGCTCTTACAGCCAGCACGGGAGATTCAATAAATGAGCTTCAGATCGAATTATCAAACGGCAGGATCGATGGTATCTACTTTTTCCACGAAGTCGCGGTAGTGCACGGCCGGGATAAAATGTTGATTAGACCGGTATTGCAATACCATAAATACCAGGAAGACGGAAATGAGAAATGACTGCAGCATCACGATTACCAGCGTACTTCCCAACGTGGACGCCCAACCTGGCGTGGCATTGCCAATTATTTTCAGGAACAGAATCACAAAAATGAATGCAATTGCCAGTCCCGACATGAAAATGGAGAATATAAGTATCCGGACTGCCGTGGTATCAACCATTACCGATATTGCGCTTAAACCATGCAGAATCAGAGAAACAAAATTCATCTTACTTTCTCCCGCCAGACGGTTTGCGCGATCTGTCGCAATGGAAGTGTAAGGGATCCGTGACTTTATGATTCCGCCAGGATAATTGTTCCAGATTTCGGAAACACGTACAAGATTTTGCAGGCGCTGACGTGGAATGAGACTGAAATTGCCAAACGTAATTACCTTTCCGGTCAGAAGCTTAAAGACGCTTTTGTAAATCACGTAAAACGATCGGAATAAAAAGCTTTCCGTCCGTTTGTTCCGTTGCGCAAATATAATTTTGCCGGGCTCTTCTAATGATTTGACAACCAGTTTGTTAATATCCGCGGGTGCGTCTTCGCCATCGGCATCCATCACAATCACTTTGGTGGCGTCGATGTGTTCAGCAACATAGGAAAGCCCGATTGCAATTGCTTTTTGGTGGCCAAGATTACGGTACAAGCGCAGCAATTTTATTTGCTTTCCTTTAAAAGGAACAAATGGGATAGTTTGCGGTTTCGATGAGCAGTCATCAACAATAAGCAGTGTTGTACTCTCGAGTATTTCCTGATTTAAATCTTGATTGATATTGGCAATAAGCAGGTTCAACGCCTCCCAGTCGTTGAATTGTGGAATTACAAGCGTATAATGTTCCGGCATGGAATCGGGAGGTTAAATAAGCCTCCGGCAAAATTGTTTACCGGAGGCGGAATTATACTTAAACGGCAGCTCCTAATCTTGAAGAAATACCGTCGTGAATTTGCGTAAGTGTTTCTACCAGACCATATTCCCAGTCCCAGCCCGGATAATGTGCTTTGAACTTGGTCAGATCGCTCACATACCAGATGTGGTCACCAATTCTGTTGGTGTCTGAGTAGGAATGGGAAAGTTTTTTGCCTGTAATTTTCTCGCAAAGTGCAATTGCCTCGATCATGGAACAATTTGCAAATCTTCCACCTCCTGCATTGTAAACTTCCCCTGCCCGTGGATTTTGGTAATAGTGCCAGAACATGTTCACCAGGTCATGGCTGTGAATGTTGTCACGAACCTGTTTTCCTTTATATCCAAAAATGGTGTAATGATTTCCGGTAATGGCACATTTCATCAGGTAAGCAAGGAATCCGTGCAGCTGTGCTCCCGAATGGTTTGGTCCTGTAAGGCAACCACCCCGGAAAACGGCTGTTTTCATGCCAAAATATTTACCATATTCCTGCACCATGATATCCGCTGCAACTTTAGAAGCACCAAAAACGGAGTGTTTTGTATGGTCAATGCTGTGGTTTTCGTCGATACCATTTTTGAAATAAGCATGGTTTTCATCGATTTCCCATCTGGTTTCCAACTCTACCAATGGCAGGTAATTTGGATTATCACCATATACCTTATTTGTAGAAGTGAAGATGAAAACCGCATCAGGCGCATGCAAACGCGTCATTTCGAGCATGTTCAGCGTTCCGACCGCATTGACACCAAAGTCAGTAAAGGGTTCTTTTGCTGCCCAGTCGTGGCTTGGCTGCGCCGCTGCATGGATGATAAGTTTTATATCCGTTCCGAACTCCTTGAAAATGGGTTCGAGCTGGCTCACTTCCCTGATATCGGCGGCAAAATGTTTGTAATTGTCAAATGCATTCTGGATCCTGTTGCGGTTCCATTCTGTATTTCCGTCAGCACCGAAGAAATACTGACGCAGGTTATTATCGACGCCAATGACGAGGTCAAACTTGTCGGCCATAAATGCCACAGACTCACTTCCGATCAGGCCGGCAGAGCCGGTTACCAAAGCTATATTCATGTTTTTTTAACTATTAAATTCCTTTTTTTGATGAAAACAAACTGGTGTGTATCCTTTTGAAGATGTAAAGTAAATTAAAAATGTTCAATTGTCACAAATTCATTTATTTAACGTAATTCAATTTCTGACAACGTATTACATGACCGGGTGGTATCCCGTATATTGAAATTATTCAATTATGCGACTTGCTCCCACGGAACAAAAAAAGATATCCCCATGTAAATGAGGATATCCCGGTAATTAAAATATTATTGCAGAATTGAACTACTGTTTTACTACTGCGCTGGTGGCTCCGCTGTACAATTTGGTGCGAATCGCATTTACGCGAACTTCAAGTTCTGGTTGTGCTTCATATTTGTTCGCCATCTGACGTGGTAATGAATCAGGGCTTACACCGTAAACATATGGATTGGTCGCGTTCAGGTCTCTTTGCTCTTTTTTATTATATTTCTGATAATCGCAGGAAGATAATAACGCGATACAAGCAACAAATGCGGCTATTTTACTGAATTTCATCTCTCTTCTGGTTCATTGTAATGAGCGCAAAAATAGCGGCCTTTTCCCTAACCACCAAATCGTAGGTACTGAATTGTTAAATTTTTAATCGTTCTAACTCACCACGTACAAAATCCATCAGTTCAGAGATGTTTTTTTGTGAAAAGTCAAAAGGAATATTGGCAGCTTCATAAATTTCAGTGATCGGAGCGGTGTAGCCCATTTTCAGCGCGTCGAGGTAACCTTTCAGACCCGCTTCCGGATTTTGACGGTAATTTTTCCAAACGCCAATTGCGCCAAGTTGCGCAATTCCGTATTCTATGTAATAGAACGGAACTTCGTAAATATGCAGCTGACGTTGCCATAGATACTGACGAAACTTTTCCAATCCCGACCAATCCATTACTTTGTCGGTAAACTGACTGTAAATTTTGACCCATTCTTCCGTACGCTCTTGTGCTGTATGCTGAGGATTCTCGTACATCCAATGCTGGAATTTATCTACCGTAGCGACCCATGGCAAAGTTTCTATAATTGATTCAAGATGCTGTATTTTGGCACGTTTCAGATCAGATTCGTTTTCGAAAAACTCATCCCAGAAATCCATCGTAATCAGCTCCATTGACATGGAGGCAAGTTCGGCTACTTCTGACGGCGTATGTTTGAATGTATTCAGCGCGAGGTCACGCGTTACGAGTGAATGTACCGCATGCCCGCCTTCATGAAGCAACGTCACCATGTCGCGGAGGTTTGAAGTCGCGTTCATAAATATGAAAGGAACGCCTATTTCGTCCAGAGGGTAATTGTAGCCACCGGGCGCTTTTCCCTTTCTTGATTCCAGATCAAGGTGTTTCATGGCCTTCATCGTTTTCAGGCAATCACCTAAAAACGGATCCAGTCTGCTGAAACAGCGTATCGTTTTATCAAGCAGTTCCTCTCCGGTCTCGAATGGTTTCAGCGGTGGACGGCCTTGAGAGTCTACTTTTGTGTCCCAAGGGCGAAGTTGTTCCACGTCCAGCGCGGTTTTTCTGGCAGCTGCCATTTCATTGAGCAACGGCACAACCGCTGTTTCTACCGCACCGTGGAAATCGAAACAGTCCTGAGGCGTGTAATCAAAACGGCCCATTGCCGCAAACATATAGTCACGATAATTGTCGAATCCGGCGGTCACACCCACTTTGTTACGCAACTTTACCAGCGTATTCAGCAATTCGTCGAGCTGGTCATGATCCTCATATCTGCGTTCGGCAATTGCTGTCCAGGCTTCTTCCCGCACGGCTCTGTCTGTCGATTGCAACCTGTCCGAGGCCTTGGGCAAGGTCATTTCTTCGCCATCCAATGTGACGGTCATTGCACCTGCAATTGCACCGTACTTGCGCTCTTCGGTTTGCATTTCCGTAATCACCGGAATATTTTCCTCCCTGAATAGCTCAATGGATTTTTTCATTCCTCTCAGGGTAATGTCAAAACCTTTATCGGTAAGTTCGCTCAGGAATGGATTAGCAATTACTTTTTTATCGAGTTGGTTGCCGTATTCAGCAAGTTTGGGCTGTATTTCCGTGATAAAAAATTGCAGTGCATTGATCAGGCTGGTATTTGCTGTGTCACAGGTCTGCCTGATGTATCGCCAGGCAAAGTTCTCTGATAAGTAAGATTCAAGCTCACTTCTGTCCAAAAACCACTGTTTTAGCTCTGCTGCGTCGCCTATCACACGGTCTTGAAGGTTTTCGTATAATGGTTGCAGATCCTCCCATTTCTTCAGTTCAAATTCCTCTCCGATAAAAATCCGCGGGGCTCTCCTGGGTATGGTTACTGTTTGTTCTTTTGTCATGCTATTTTACTGTATGCTTTTTGTATTCAAATATAAGCGGGAGTTATGGGAAAGTGCAAGTAGAATTTGCTTGTACGCGCCATCCTAAATCTGGGTTTTGTTGGTCAGATTGTCAGCAATAATATCTTCTGTCAGCGCGACTTGCGCAAAAGCCTTCTCCATTTTATCCCGGTCAAATTCTTTTTCATTATTAGCCAGCCAGATTGTGGCCACGCCGTTTCCAATAATGTTGGTGATCGCCCGTGCTTCCGACATAAACCGGTCTACACCCAATAACAGCGCCAGGCCTTCAACTGGAATCACTTTGATGGCGCTGAGCGTCGAGGCAAGTACCACAAATCCGCTGCCTGTAACGCCGGCTGCTCCTTTTGAGGTAACCATCAGGATACCGATTACTGAAAGAATCTGCCCGATTGTAAGGTGCACATTAAAGACCTGCGCCAGAAAAATCGTGGCCATGGAAAGGTAAATCGTGGTGCCATCCAGATTGAATGAATATCCGGCAGGAATAACCAGTCCGACAACCGGTTTTGAGCAACCCATCCGTTCCAGTTTCTCCATAACCGAAGGCAACGCAGCTTCCGACGACGATGTCCCGAGTACGATCAGCAATTCCTCACGAATGTATTTAAGGTAAGACAGGATGCTGATTTTATAGCTTCTTAATATCAATCCCAGTACGCCGAATACAAAAATTGCCATGGTTGCATAAACCGTAATCATCAGCTTGCCAAGCGGCAGCAGCGTTGCAATCCCGAATTTTCCAATGGTATAAGCCATCCCACCAAATGCGCCGATCGGTGCCAGCATCATGACCAGATGAAGCGCGCGGAATACATATTTTGAAGCAAATGAAAGCCAGGTAACGATTTTGTCCTTCCCGGAATATTTGCTCAAAAGTGTCCCCAAAATCAATGAAGCAAGTAGAACCTGCAAGGTGACATTGTCCAGAAAAAATTGTAGCCAGCTAAAATCCTGCGCTTTGCCTGCATACATGGAAATGTCGCCCTTTTGAAGATTGCTCGTAATCACGCCATCTCCGGGACGCAGGATATTCGCAACAATGACTCCAACCAAAAGTGCCAGCGTAGTCACGACTTCAAAGTATAGCAAAGCCTTCGCACCTACCTTCCCGACTTTTTTAAGATCGCCCATCCCGATAATCCCGAGGGTGATGGTCAGGAAAATGATCGGATTAATAAAAAGCTTGACAACCTGTATAAAACCTTTGCCCAGAAATTCCATTTCCACGGCCTTTTGCGGGTAATAGTGGCCAAGCAAAGCGCCGAGGGTGATGGCAGTAAGAACCCAGAATGTGAGATTGGTAAATAGTTTTTTCAAAACCTGTTTAACGCTTAAGAGTATAGGATTGCGGCGAAGATTTCTCTGTAAATAGCCCGCTGAAGTCAAGTTACGATAAATAAACGCTTTAAGAGGAATCGCTGAACGAGAAAAGTATTTTTCTTTATTGTTTATACTTGGTCTAAATAAATACCTTATATTTGCCAGTATCAATTTGTAATGGCGAAAGAAAATTCCATAAATCAATCTTAAAATGGCAATTTAATTCAGAGCAATATGCAGGAGGATTCGCATTCATATAATTCGTTACGCATTTTAAGCCAGTCCGAAAACGGATACATTGGGCAATGCCACTGCTGCGATCATTACAATTTTGTGTTCGGCAACTTCCTGTTCATTTTCACGGCAGAAGGCCTGAATGGTTTTCACTCGGTTTTGTATGAGAAGGAACATTTTCATGTAATGGAGCCGCCATTGCCCAATCAGAAGAATTATCTGCTTCCTTCACCGATCCCGAATTTTATGTTGTCGTTTAGTGAAGGTGAGATCGAGGAGATAAAGAATCTGTTTCAGGAAAGCCTGCTGGCATTGGAGATAGATCGAATTTTTGCACAAAAAAATTAAAATATAAATAAGCAGCATGTTCAAACGAGCGTTCGGAATTCTGTCTTTCTGCATATTTTGTGTTACGCTATCTGCATCCGGTACACATGCCAGGGCATTGCGTATCGTCTCTGTAAGTGGCACATTGAGCGAAATCATGGTTGGACTCGGCCTGGAAAGCCAGTTGGTTGGCGTGGACGTGACCAGCACCTATCCCGCCTCTCTGGACAAGGTGCCGAAAGTGGGCCATAACAGAAGCATTGCCGCAGAAGGTATAATCTCATTGAACCCTGACGTCATTATTTACACGGATCAAAGCATGGTATCTCCGACGGTCATCAAACAGCTCAATGCGACAGGTAAAAAAGTGGTGTTGTTCAGGCATGAATTGTCCAAAGATGGTGCAGTGAAGCTGATTCGCGAAGTTGGAGCCTATTTCAATACAAAACCACAGGCGGAGAAAATGGTGAAAAACCTGGAAGCTGACCTGGCTAAAATCGGTAAACCGGCTAGCCCAAAAAAGTTACTGTTCATTTACGCACGCGGAACCGGTACTCTGATGGTTTCCGGGACGGGCACATCTGTTGACAAAATGTTTGCCCTGATTGGACATAAGAATGCGGTTCAGGATTTTAGCGATTTTAAACCGCTGACTTCCGAGTCATTACTGGCTGCTAATCCTGATGTACTGGTATTGTTTTCCAGCGGGTTGGAAAGTTTGGACGGAAACGCCGGACTGCTAAAATTACCGGGTGTGGCCAATACGAATGCCGGCAGAAATAAAAAGATTGTATCCATGGACGGTCAGCTTTTGACCGGATTTGGTCCACGACTTGGAAAAGCAGCAACTGAATTGGCACAAAAAATTAACTGAGAATGTTGGCGGAAACCATTACAGAGACTCAAAGTGACGTTTTTGAAGAATCTGACAAAAGGATTAAACGTCCCGGCCGGCTTTCCCGCGTTGTTGTGATTTTGAGCGTCATTCTGCTTGGATGTGTACTATTTTCGGTTTGCGCCGGCGCACTTTCTATTTCGCTTTCTGAACTTGGGCAAATTATCGCATTCAAGCTGGGCATTACCCAAACCATTGGCTACGAAGAACAAAAAGGAATTGTTTTTTGGATTATCCGGTTGCCGCGAGTTTGTCTGGCGGTACTTGTTGGCGCGGGACTTGGCATTGCCGGAGCCTCTTTGCAGGGGCTTTTTCGAAATCCGATCGCAGATGCGACATTGATTGGCGTCACCTCAGGTGCTTCCCTTTTTGCTGTGTTGATGATTATGCTTAATATAAAATATCTGGGGATTGTCAATGAAATTGCCGGCACTTATGCATTATCCTTTGCGGCCTTTGTTGGCGCTGCTTTAACGACAATGCTGGTTTATCAGTTGTCAAAACTGACGGGCGAAGGTGGTGTAACAACAATGCTCCTCTGTGGTATCGCCATCAATGCTTTTGTTAATGCGATCACCGGATTAATGACTTACATGGCAACCGACGAACAGCTTCGTACCATCACATTCTGGGGCCTGGGGAGCCTTGGTGGAGCCAACTGGACGACCGTCACGACCGTAGCACCATTTGTATTTTGTTCGCTGGTTTTCATGCCCTATTTGTCAAAAGCACTGAATTTGCTGGTTCTGGGTGAGAGTCAGGCGGCGGCTCTTGGCGTAAACATTACCGCCTTGAAACGACAGGTTGTGATCCTTGCTACAATGGGCGTAGGAGCGTCAGTAGCAGTGGCGGGTACGATCGGTTTCGTAGGACTCGTGGTACCTCATATCATCAGAAATGCATTTGGCCCCGATCACAAAACATTGCTGGTAGGTTCGGCACTTGGGGGTGCAATCGTGCTGACACTCGCCGATACGATTTCCCGGACTATTGTGGCACCTTCGGAACTGCCTATTGGCATTCTGACAGCGCTGCTGGGGACGCCCTTTTTTCTTTATATTCTTTGGGATCAAAAAAGACGGCGTATATGATCACAGTTAGCAATGTAGGGTTCGCGGTTAAAGCCAGATCGTTGGTTGAAGACGTCAGTTTTGAAGTTAGTCCCGGCGAATTTTGGGCGATTGTGGGAGCGAATGGTGCGGGGAAATCGACCCTCATGAAGTTACTTTCACGTGAACATACGCCAACTTCCGGAACGATTTCCTTTAACGGGAAGGATTTGAATAAATATAAACTGAAAGAACTCGCGCAGCATCGGGCAGTGCTCGCGCAGCAGAATTCTATTTCGTTGTCATTTTCGGTACAGGATATTGTTTTGATGGGGCGTTATCCATTTTATGATGCTCATCCATCGCCAAACGACCTTGCCATTGTGGATCAATGCCTGAAAAAGGTGGGAATCGGACATTTCAAACATCGGTTATTCCCTACACTTTCGGGGGGAGAACAGCAACGGGTTCAACTGGCGCGCACATTGGCACAGATCTGGGAGGTGAATCAGGGGCTGATGCTACTTGATGAGCCTACAACGGGAATGGATCTGTTGCATCAATATGAAACATTCCAGCTGGCCCGGGAAATGACTGTCAGAGGATACACAGTAATTGCCGTAGTTCACGACCTCAATCTGGCTTTACAATACGCCGACCAAGTCTTAATGATGAAAGGTGGCAGGGCCTACGCAACCGGTACACCGGAGAGTGTACTTTCCGAAGAAAACATCAGACACGCATTCGGGTTGTCTGTTCGCATTATTCGTACGGATGAAGCACAATTTCCCATCATCGTGCCCGACGTCTTGACGGATGTGACAAAAACAGCAATGATTTAGAGCACCATAATTTTTGAAAAAATCAATTTAAATAGCGTTCAATACTATGAAGACGATCCTCGCAACTACCAGAGCCGAACTGAAGGAAATTTGGAATGAATTCAAAGTTCAAAATCCTAAGACCCGCATACGGGATGCAGCAAAAGAACTGAACACAACAGAAGCAGAACTGCTTGCAACCGGAATTGGTGAAAATGCCACATTACTTGACGGGGATTTTCGGGAATTGCTGAAAGAAGTAGGTACACTTGGCCACGTAATGGCACTTACCCGCAATGATCATGTCGTTCACGAGCGTAAAGGGACTTACGAAAACGTTTCGTTTAACAATCATGTTGGTTTGGTTCTCGGACCGGATATTGACCTGCGCCTGTTTCTTGGGGACTGGAAATTCGGATTCGCGGTGCACGAAAACGAGCGTTACAGCCTGCAATTTTTCAATAGCTATGGCGACGCGGCACACAAAATTTACCTGACCGAAAAAAGTAACCAGGAAGCGTACGATGCGCTGGTAACAAAATATACTGCAGGGAATCAGGAAACACCGCTGTTAATTACGCCGAAAGTTGAAAAACAAGTAGAGGAAGAATCGACACCGGATATTGATGTCGCCGCCTTCCAGGCTGAATGGCTGACATTAAAAGACACGCATGATTTTTTTGGATTGCTACGCAAATACAAATTATCACGGAAACAGGCACTTCGTTTTGCGCCGGAAGGATATGCATATCGGATTACACCTGAAAGTATGAAGGCAGTTTTTGACGGTGCTTCGGAAATACAGGTACCGATCATGGTTTTTGTTTCGAACCAAAACTGCATCCAGATCCACACAGGTCCAATTAAAAAGATATTTGTAATGGGACCATGGTTGAATATCATGGATCCGGAATTTAACCTTCACCTCCGTGAAGACGCCATTGATGAAGCCTGGGTCGTTAAAAAACCGAGCGAAGCAGGCATTGTTACAGGAATTGAACTGATCGACAAAGAAGGAACGATGTTCAACCAGTTTTTTGGAAAACGCAAACCAGGTATCCCCGAACTGCCTGAATGGACCAAATTGGTTGAAGATACGGTAATCAGTTTGTAATCAGCAGTTTCGATAAGATAATAATTAATTTCGCCATAGTGATTCGAAAAAACCAACCTGATGTGGGTTGGTTTTTTTTGTGCAGGCAATTTGTTTGAGCGTCGAGGGAGGATCCTGATATATATTCACCTGCCTGTTACCGCAGTACTTATTTTTAATGGCGCTGACGGTGATCAGTCATCCGGCTGTATTTTTTGGTTCAAAAAATAACTTTGCCGTTACTCGACAACCAATTTTCCCCCTCCGGAATAGCTCCGGTATTCACCCTGATACATCGCATCTGCGGCAACCGGACCAACTGTAAACGTACCTTTTGATACGATTCGGGCCTGGTAGTAAAATGATTTCTCACCCTTATCGGCCGTCGTGAAGTAGTGAATCCGGTCGTCGCGAATATCCATGTACTGTGGTATTCCGGTATTGGTAATCCAGGGCATGTCACGTGGTTCAGTGATACGCGGATTTTCAATTTCAAATCCGGCAGGAAGTAAATCCGTTACAACTACGTTTTCTACGGGGATCCCATTTGTACTTGACACTGAGATTTTGACCACGATCAGGTCGTTTTGATGCAGCTTGCCAGTAGATTTGCCGTCTCTGGTAAGAAATTCGCGCCGTACCCGTAAGCCTTGATCTTCCTCAACATAGGAACCTGTTGCCGACATACCTTCCGACTGTGCAAACCAGTAAAGCCCTCCTTTTCCCTGCGTATTAATCTGCAATTTTTGGTTAGCAATTCCTTTCGACAACTTCAATTCTTTTCCGTCAAAAGAAGCCAGATTTTTTCCATTCACTGAAACCGAAGCGGTCACCGTGGATGCAGCAGTGCTTTTGGCAATTTTTCCCAATGCCAAAACGGTAAATGCGGCTTCCTGTGTGTTGAGGTAAGATGCCGACTGTACTGCTTTGGAAAGCTGGCGAGCTATCGGTGAAATTTGAGGGTTATCAGGATCCGTTTCCAGTAGCGTGTTCAAAACCAGCGCCATGTTTCGCAAAGGAGAAGAATAGCTGTCGTCGAACATTTGCGATCCGCTTTCCACGGAATAAGTTTTTGGCAACAATGCCGTGAAACTTCGGGTATCGCCAACCAGCCTGAATGCACCAGCCAATAAATATTTTGTGTCTGTAGTTAAAAGTTGGGGGTTTTGTTTGTAATAATTCATCGATGCGCGGTTTGGCTGTCCCGTTAGCGCAAGCACGTAAAGCGCATAAATTGCTTCCCTGCGCGCGACAACTTTCCGCACCTGGCTACCCGATGAAGTCTCGCCACCATACGCGAGCCCGTTTCCGGTACTCGCCAGAACTACTTCTTTTGTCGCGGTTGTTCTCGTTTTTCCAGTCAGGTAATCTGTTGCTTTGCTAAGTGTTGACGCATTTACCTCAAATCCGGCGCGCCTGGCTTCTTCCAGGAAATGAGCGGCATACGCCGTCGCCCACCAATCTTCCTGCGTGGACCCTGGCCACATGGTCATACCGCCGTTGAAAAGTTGCAATGATTCAATTTTGCGAATCGCCTGCTGTACATTCGTTACGGGATTAAAATCGCTTTCTCCATTCCTGACCAGATAAACGGGAGTTGCCATTGCTTTTGTAAGATCGGCAAAATACAGCTGCGGAAATGCCTTTGAAATCGTTTGTTCCAGACAGCCGAAAGGATAACCGAGGAGTGTAGAAATCGCTTTCCCGCCGCCCTGGACTAACGGAGAGCGGCTCAACACAACCTGGCTTTGGCGTGTGGAAGGAATAAAGGAAGAAGTGAGATCAATCATTCCATTCTGGCCCGCTGCTATAACGCCCGAACTACTGGTTTTCAATAGAGGCGAAGCAGGGCGAACCGTGATATCGGTTTCCTGTGTAAAAGTTTCTCCAAAAGCGCCCACTTTAATGCTGACCCTTCCTGCGCCAATGGATTGCAACGCTTTAATGGAAAACACAGCCAAACCTTCTTTTCCGGCGGGAATCGTTATTTTTTGAACGGAAGGATTTCCGCTCGTTATCGGACCGCTCACCTGGAGAGTCACGGTTGCTCCTGCTGGTTTTGTTTCGGTGTTACTGATATTTACAGGAAGTGTCAATTCGTCATTTGGGCTCAGGAACCTCGGCAATCCGGCACTGATCACGATCGGATCCGCCACTTTCATATTTTTGGAAGAAGATCCGAATGCATTGTCTTTGTATGCCACAGCCATAACCCGCAGGTCACCGCTGAATTGAGGTAGATTTATATCATAGGAAATTTCACCGTTTCCATTCGCTTCCAGGATACCACTCCAGAACGTGACCAGTTTGGTACGGCCATTGCTCAACGGATTGATCCGTTTTTCCAGATCATATCCATCACCTCCAAAACTGGATGCACCTGAAATATTCAGTTCGGGAAACAGCAAAGCATACAAATCGTGGCTGGTGACTTCCAATGCGCGTTTTTGATAAAAGAAACCATGGATATCGGGCGTTTTTGAATTTTTGATCTGCAAAATTCCTTCATCTACAATTGCCAGGGTAACTTGCGCGTTGGGCGCAGTTTTAACCTTTATTGTTTGTTTGGTTTTTGATCTGGATTTTTCAACCGCCGTAATTGTTACCGGCAGATTCCGTTTCACATCTTCTACAAAAACCGGAACAAAACCATGTGCAACTGTGAGCGGCATATCGGAAGCATCCAACGGCCGGATCAACGTGGCTGTAACGTAAACATTTGGAAGATGTGCCTCTTTCAAGCTGAGTTTCAGTTCCGCAGCCTTCTTTTCAGTTTTTAAAATGTGCTGTTCCAAAACGTTATTCCGTTCTACCGTGACGAGCAACCTTCCGTCAAACGGTGTTTTGAAAAGAATCCGTGCGGTTTCCCCGATTTTGTATTTTTCCTGGTCGGTTTCCATCAAAACACGTCCTTCATTACTTACTTCGAATGAGGAATATTGGGTGTATCCGTAGCCGTAAGCATAAAAGCGTGCAACGGAATAATGCTCAGCCTGAGGCCTGCGGATACGCACTTCATATTCACCTGAAACGGTTGGTACATATTTAAACGAGCCGGTTCCATTGGGCAAACTCAACAGATTGGAATATACAACTTTTTCGCTTTTACGTGAAGTGTACCGTAACTGTTCGTTTTTCTTTTCCACCACGGTTTGGTATTCCAGCCGTATTACTTCCACTTTGGCAACAGATTTTTGAAGCGCGCCTTTTCCGTTCACACCCACGATGGCCACAGGCACAGGCGCGTTGATACCCACGTAGGAGTCAGGAAGGCGTATTCCGTAAAGCACGGGTTGTGTATAAACATCAAACTTTTGAAGCCGGTTAACCGGCCGGCCGTTTTCGTCAAAAACCGTCACGTAAATTTTACCTTCCAAAACCCCGATGTCTTTTAGCGCAGCAGGCAATAAAAACCTTTCAGTTGCCTGCCCTAGTTCGTTGGTAGAACCCTGCCGCGTTTCTTTTTCGAAAGATGTCTCAGCAGGAATATCAAAAGTATATTCAGGAAAACCTTTGGCAAAAAACCCCTTCCGTTTTAACTGGGATTCCATTTCATAGGTTCGGTTTGCAGCCGGAGGGCCGAACAGATTCGTCGCGGTGGCTGTTAAAGCAACTGCTCCGCCGGAAATGTATTCTTTGGCAGCGCCGCTCAGATCTACTTTGATACGATCCGGCATGAATTCTTCTACGCTTACCGACTGCGATGTGAGCAGTACATCGTTGGCATTGAAAACTTCCATTGTGTAAGTGCCTGTTAGCACTGCTGCATCGAGTGCGACCTGGATTTCGAGCGCGCCTTGCTTGTTCGTGGTTTTGCGCCAGGTCCTGTATTCTCTCCCGTTTGGTGTGACAAGACGAAGTTTTAATGGAATTTCTCCGGCAGATTTCCAGTCTTTCGTTCTCAGAACGGTGTTGAAGTGCATGGTTTCTCCTGGACGGTAGATGTCTCTCTGCCCGTAGATAAATGCCTGAAATCCTGTAATGTTGTCGCGTTCTCCTTCGACTTCAAAACGGGAGGTTTCCACAATTGTGTCGTCCAGGAGGAGAAAATTGAAATCTTCCTTGTCTCCGGCGGTGATCATTGCCAGGCGAAATCCCGGTGCTTTTTCAGAAAGTTTGTCGACGTGCGCGATGCCTTCGCCGTCTGTGGTTAAGGTTTGAACACTCTGGTTATTGCTGCTGATCAGCGTGATTTCCAGGTTTGCAAGTGGTTCGTTGGTTTTGATGGAATTGGCAAAAATCCAGATTTCATCCTTTCCCTGCTTTGCTATCAGACCGATATCGGAAATTGAAACCATTTTGGTAGCGCCCATGTAAGCCTCTTCCCGTGAATTAACCGAAACAAGGTAGATTCCGCGGCGGCCGTTGTCTTCCGGAAGCGCAATATTCAAAGCAGATATTCCCTTGTTCTTTGGGAGATTTTCGGTGTCCACTGTTTTGTCCACAATGAGATCACTGAAATTACTCTCCGTGTCATCTCCATACTGAAAAGCCCCGGAAGGTTTCCATTCCTCACCAACCTGAGCGTAATCTTCCCAACGGTTATTCCGAACATAATTGAGGATATTATTGGCATATAATTTTGCAATCCTGACCTGAACTTTTGGCACATTTACGATCTGAACGCCCATATTGCGCGACCCTTTTGAGGTCATGTAAAGTGCTTTTTTGTTGGCGAATGAAATTCCTGCGGGCATTTTACCAAAAAATAGATCCCGCGAAGTTTCTTCTTCCAATTGTGGCCCCAAAATTCCTTTCAATGATTTATTCAGGAGAAGGGCATATGTGTCAGTTTCATTGAATTCAGCACGAATAATGAAGCCGTTTTCAGTCAGTTCGGCTTTTGCGGCCAGTTCCGGGTTGAGCGTAAATGCAGCCGCGATATTTTCTCCATTTAGTTCCTGCGTGGTGATAATTCTTGCGAATGCGCTGTTGTTTTCAAAACCTGTTTTTACGTCAACAACTTCCAGATGAAGGGGAGAAGGTAATGAGGTGCTGCGGGACAAATTATCCGGCGTGATATAACTTGTGTTTTGAGCTTTAATTCCTTTGGCAATTTCGATGGTGACAGGCGTGGGATTATTGTCTGCCTTGCCGGTATTGTCCAAACCAATCGTTACTGACTTTTCGTCTGATGAAGGTAAAATGTGAAAATCAATACTTTTGTCAGATACTGTCAATTTCAGTCGCTCCGCGACATTTTGTGCATTAACCGGATAATTGAACTTCAATCGCAGCCGCGCTTCCTGCCTTCCGCTCTCCTTTGACAAAGCCCACCAGCTTTCTGTTTCTATCAGTTGTAAATATGGCGTGTGAAATTTCAGTGTTTCACCGGAAATTTCATATTTCTTTTCTTTCGGAGCTTGTTTCAGCAGGAAGTTGGTGAGACGCGCTGAGTACGCAGTTGCCGATCCAAACCCGGCAACCGGCGAAAATACAAGCTCGTTCGGCGCGGTCCATTTGAAACGACCTTTTACAGCTGGGTCAAACTGAATGTATTGCGTTGAATCCCAATTGTTCAACTGGCTTTCGTTGGCAAGATCTTTGGTGAAAGTGAAAACCAGATTTTGAGACTGACCGATCTCTTCGGTAAAATTGGTTCCGGCTACCCGGATTTCGTTAAGCGTAGAACAGCTGTTTAGCAGCCAGCAAAAAGCGATCAGGCAAGCGACCGGACCGAGACTATTTTGTTTCATTAAGCAAGGGTGTTATAAATTCTGGAAAGCAAATATTGATCAGCGAAACAACAATATTGTGTCATCATAAGATGATAAATAAGTCATGTTTATTGTTCCAAAAGGTACAAATTATTTATCTGATAACGGGAGACGGGTCACTGTATACTTAGCTTACGGTCACATGATTTTTTCAAAGGGCAATTTCGAATGGTAATTCTAATTGACTTACCGGTTACAAATAATAGTGCAAAAAGTAACCAACAGCCGACTGAACTGATTTTAATCTGATTTTATCTGGACTTGTTTTAAATAACACGTATATTTGCCTTGTCCCAAAAGCGACCTTAGCGAATTGCATGTCTGAAAACTCCGGAAATAATACATCGGTCAGAATTGATGAAACCTCTTTTAAGCAGATTTATCTGCTGCATTGGGAGAAGGTCTATGCTGTTTGTTACAACAATATTCGCGACATAGAACCTGCCAAAGGAATGGTCCAGGACATATTCAAATCCCTTTGGGAGCGAAAGGATGAGCTTGAAATCACAACTTCCGTAGAACGTTATCTGCTTCGTTCGGCAAAATTTAAAGTTTTCGAATACCTCAGAAATACAAAATCTAGAAAAGAACATACCGAAATTGCACTGGCAGGTTGTTGCAACGCAACGCACTGTACGGAGAATGAAGTTATGTATAACAGCCTGAAAAACAAGGTAGACAATCTTGTCGACACGCTTCCCTGTCAATGCAGAAATGTGTATCGGATGAGCCGGGAACAGGGACTGTCCAATAAGGAAATCGCATCTTCTCTGTTAATCTCCGAGCGGGCGGTCGAGTATCACATTACGAGAGCACTTTCAACACTTCGCACTAATCTTACGGAATACGTTCAATAGTTTTCTTCTCTGTCACTTACGGCAAATGCTTATTTGTGCTACTTTTACAATAGGGACTTTAAAACTGTATTCCCGGCACTTGAATGAGAATCAGCAAAGAACTTATTGAAAAATATCATCGTGGAATCTGTACTCCGGAGGAGGAAAAGTTAGTGGAAGACTGGCTTCTCGCTGATACTTTTGATGAAAATACGTTCCCTGTTAACACCGACAAACTGGCTATTCAGGATGAAATGTGGGATCATATTTCAGCTGTTCTTCCCGCGAATGAAAAAGAACCGAAAGTATTTGATCTTAAAGCATTTTTCAAGCCTTTGTGGCGGCAGGCAGCTGCGGCTGTAATTTTCATGGGAATGATCGGAACAACGCTTTTTTATCAACAATATCCATATGAAAATCAGGATATTGTAGTGCTGAACAATACTTCAGCAACATTAAATAAAAATCTTCGATCTGGCAACTACACAATTTCTGTCGGGCCAAGGAGTAATGTGGAGATCAATAACCAAACGGGCATGATCGATTTCTGCGGTGCCATGATGATCAACGTCAGGCAGGATGTTGAATTTACCATACAAGGTACGTGTGCGCATCCCTCGGATAATTCTGAAAAAATAATTCTGAAAAAAGGCCTTAATTATATTGCACTGAACTACCGCAGTACGCCTGATGCCAATGAGGTGATCATTGTTGAGGAAGGGTCAATGATGGGTTTGCCACCGTTGGTCATGAAACAACTCATGCATCAGTTCAAAATCTAACCCATCCTGATGAATTTTGTTTTGAGGCGTTTTTTTCAGTTTTTCTTTTTGTTGATACTGAACGGTTTAGTGTCTGGCTGCAACCAGAGGGAAGAGAATTCTCCGAAAAGATACAGCCTGTATGTCATGATGAAGAATGGCAGGGAGTACATCGTTCAAACGAACTCACTTTCAGTTGGTAAAATTAATCCGGAAACCGGTGCGAAAGTTGTCCCTTCCAGATTGTATTATGACCTGATCGTCAAAGATGGCAGTTATTATCGGCTGGATTGGAAAAGCAATCACTTTGTCAAGCATCAGATACGGGACAATGAATTCATAAAAGTAGATTCGTTGAAACTGGATGGGTTTTCTACGATTGAAAATTACAATTGGATCACTCCGGATTCTCTGCTTTTGATTGGCTACGACCAGGAGTCGCCTAAAATCCGATACGCAAAAGTTGCAGTGAAAAACATGCAGGCGACTCAAGGTGTGATGCAGATTCCGCCGCCGTTTGGAGGTTACAACTGGATGTCCGTTGGATTTTCCAAGATTCAGTCGGGGAAGTTACTGGTTGGATATACATATAATTCAACCGTCAATCTGAACAGTTATACCACCAGCGATACCATGTATACGGAAGTGCTCGGTTTGTCGGATATGAAATCGCTCGGTCGTTATAAAGATACACGATCAGCTTATCCCGGTGGCGTAAATACACGTCAGTCGAATTCCTTCACGGACGAAAAGGGAGATTTCTATTTCATTTCCTGCCCGGGTATTGCACTTGGCAATAACCCAAACAAACCGACCGGAATTTTTCGAATCAACAAGTCGGAAGAACGAACTGATCCGGATTACTTTTTCAACATTTCAGCGTCTCCGATCAATAACCATGGATATGGCGTGTGGTACATTGGGAATGGGAAAGCGATTGTCCGTACCGAACGAAAGGGTTTATTTACAGGAATGAAGGACCATTATAAAGTTCCTCAAATGGATTTTTACGTAATTGAACTTGCGACAAAATCAGTTAACAGACTCGGCCTGCCTTTGGATAAGGGAACGGCAAGGCAGTGCGTCTCAGTTGAAAACGGGCTGGTCTACATCACGGTCAATTCTGATACTGAAGGCAATTGCGTATGGATTTACAATCCCGAAACCGGAAATCTCAAAAAAGGACTGCAATTTGAAGGTGACGTAGATTATATTTTGCGGCTGGACCGGCTAAATTAATTGCGGTAATTACCTCACAATTTTTCAATTGTTTCCACCGGCAGATCGAGTAATTCAGAAATCAGAACAAAATCCAGACCTTTTGCTTTCATGTTTCGGGCAATGTTCAATTTCTCCTGCTTTTTTCCTTCTAATCTTCCCTCAGTCACACCCTTCTCAAATCCTTCCTTTTCAACATAGTCGAAAGAATTTTGCAGGTCCCATTTTTGTTTCAAACTTGAATCGTAGGCCATTTTATCTTCCCGGTTAAGGTTACTTACTTCCGCAACATTGAACAATTTACTGAAAACAGGCTTTCTCAAAAATAGTGGAATTTTATCCAATTTACTCAGATTCCTTAACAAAAAGAACCAGTAGTCAAGTTCCGAAACCAGCTCTGTTTCAGTCTTCTCGAACTTAGGTAGCTCTATAAACGTAAACCCAAGTTTATCATAAAACTTTTCGGCAGTATTGGTATTCATCAATTGCACACGATGCACGTAATGCTCCGTATTTTTTTCATCAAATGTAAAATCCATCAATCCAATCAGATAAACGGGTTTGAGCTGATAATCCCAACCTGGTGCGCCGCTGGGTGCCTGATCTCTGATTAGCGAAGAAGTGTAAAACAGGCACCTGTCTTTGAAATATTCCTGCTTTACTCGTTGCACTTCAATGATAAATTGTTCGCCATTGGAACCTGTGCACAGTAAATCAAAAATCGCTTTGCGATGATCTGCCAAAGGGCCCGAGTGTTCATTTTTATTGTATACGAGGTCCACGACTTGTCTTTCCCCTAGAAATAATTGGTTGAGAAAATCAATAAGTAGGTCCTTATTTGGCTCTGAGCCGAAGATGCGTTTGAATCCAAAATCAGTCAGGGGGTCAATAAATCGGGCTGTATTAAACTCATTCATCGGGAAAGTATGATTGTGGCAAGCTGTTTTCATGTTTGACCCATTTTCTGCCTGCACGCCACAAAATATTTTGACATTTTTTTCTGCTCCACCTTCGGGAATAATCCGATTACGCTACTAAGCATATAATAAGGCAAAAAATGACCCCATTACATCGTTGCCGGCTGCCTTAACTGCGACTTGACAAAAGAAGAATTAACAGAATGCAACCTAGTAAATCCTCTCGTTCAGGGCTCATGATCGTTTTTACCATTTTGTCGTTCATGACAAATGGACAAAATATCCCTTTGCTTTCAGGCTACATCAGAACCTACCAAAATACAGCAATTCCAGGTGCGTCTGTTGTGGTTAAGAAAACGACGATTGGCACCAATACAAATACCGACGGTTTTTTTGCTATTCCTGATTTAAAACCAGGTAGTTATACAATTGAAATTTCAGCAGTAGGTTATCAAAAAATATCCGAGACAGTTGTGCTGAAATCCGGTAAACCTGCATCATTGAATTTCAGTTTGAAAGAAACGCAGACCAATCTCAGTGAAGTACAGGTTTTTGGTAAAACAGAAACGCAGGAAGTAAAGGAACAGGGCTTTACAGTCAACGCCATTGAAACAAAACAATTTGCCAACACCACGGCCGACCTGAATCAGGTGTTGAACCGCACTGCCGGTGTAAAAGTCCGGGAAGAAGGCGGAATGGGATCGGACTTTAATTTTTCGATAAACGGGCTTTCCGGTAAGGCAGTAAAGTTTTTTATTGATGGTGTTCCCATGGAAGTGATGGGAAGCGCTATGTCGCTCAACAACATTCCTGTTAATCTGGCGGAAAGAATGGAGGTATACAAGGGTGTGGTTCCGGTTAGTCTGGGCTCGGACGCGCTTGGAGGAGCAGTGAATATTATCACAAACCAGCGAATCAGTAATTACCTTGATGCTAGTTATAGCTTTGGTTCCTTCAACACACATCGCCTCGCGCTTACCGGGCAATACACCACGGCTAAAAGTCTGATTGTCAAGGCCAGTGCCTTTTATAATTATTCCGACAACAATTACCTGATGCGCGGAATGGAGATCTGGGATGAGCAGCAGTACAAATTTGTCAATAAGGATTTCAAGCGGTTTCATGACCAGTATCAGTCGGCAATGGGCCAACTTGAAGTGGGTGTGGTGAACAAAAAATGGGCAGATGTCTTTTTTATTGGCGCATCGTATTCAGGAACCAGCCAGGACATTCAGACCGGCACGCGACAGGATGTGGTTTACGGAGCTGTGACGAAAGGCGGATATGCATACAACGCTTCGTTGAGATACAGAAAGGACAATCTTTTCACACGCGGATTGAACGTAAATCTTTTTGCATCAAGATCGCTTGATAATTATGTAGTTACGGACACTTCGAGCTACAAGTATTACTGGGACGGGTCACGGGTAAAAACCAGTCTGGCAGAAATTAACGGAGTTAAATCGATTACAAATATCAACCGGCCAAGAACTTTTGTTCGTGCTAACATTGGATATCAGTTGTCCAAAATCCACTCTTTCAACATCAATTACACGTACGATCACCTCAAAAATGAGAACTGGAATGAGTTGCTCACTGATCGTGCAGAAATTCCGGGGATTCTGGGTAAACACATTGTAGGAGCAGCTTATCAGCAAAACTTGCTGAACGACAGGCTAACCAACACACTTTTTGGGAAACTGTATGGAATCAGCGTTCAGCAGTCGAGATATGTAACGGCGACCGGAGAATACAGAAAGGCAAATGATTCCAAAATGTATGAGGGGTATGGGATTGCCTCACGTTTTAAAATTCTGGATGATCTGGGTGTCAAATTTTCATTTGAAAAAGCATATCGTTTGCAGGAAGTTGGTGAAATGTTTGGCAACGGATATACCACAGTCGGCAATCTGGATCTGAAACCGGAATCGAGCCGGAATTTAAATGTCGGCGCTTATTATGGTTTCAGGGTTGACAAGCATAGATTGTTTGTGGAGGGTTCCTGGTTTTACCGAAACGCAAATGATTTTATCTATGCCGTTGTGTATCAGTCTAATTCAAGCGTGAGCCGGTTTGAAAATACTTCAAAAGTGAAAGTGAAAGGATTGGAAGGAGATATCAAATACAATTATGGTGATTTGATTTATTTCAATGCGAACGTCAGTTACCAAAGCGCGATAAACAATACCAAATACTCTCCGAATTCTTCGGGAACAACAACCGAGGCTACTTATTTAAATAAAATTCCGAATCAGCCCTGGCTTTTTGGAAATGCTGATCTGAGTATTGGGAAAAACAATGTCATAGGGAAAGCGTCGAGAATGCAGTTCAATCTGGGGACTCAATATGTTCACTGGTTCTATCTGACGTGGGAGGCTTACGGCAACAAGGCGGGAAAAAGCACCATTCCGGATCAATATATACACAATGCATCTGTTTCAAATTCGTGGCAAAACGGTCGGTATAACCTATCTCTCGAATGCAGAAATTTCACCAATAATCTTGCATACGACAATTTCCGTTTGCAGAAACCAGGCCGTGCCTTTTCAGTCAAACTACGCTATTTTCTTCAATAAACGAGATTGCTAAATCTATTTTTAACATAATTAAATCCACTTTAATCTACTATTTACGTAACCATGTTTAAGCTATTTCGACTTTATTCATTTCCTGTCCTGTTGTTATTCGCAGTGGCACTGACGTCCTGCGACAAGGGAACTGACACGCCTGCACCAGTTGAGGAAACACAGGACAAATATGCAGTCTGGCTTCAGATCGGAAGCTGGCCCAATACGACCCAGTATGTTTTAGGAACAAATTCGCTGACTGAGGGATCAATCAACCTGGCCGGCCAGGGTGCGGAAGTTACCGGACGCTCGGCTTACGGAATTATTACAAAGGGCGGTTTTTACTATTATTACAATGTTACGACGGGGCGTTTTTCCAAATTCAAATATGAAAAGGATTTGTATAATTCCGTTCTTGAGGTTCCTTACACGCACGTGGCAGATGTGGGTGGTTTTACATGGATCAATGACAAGACGCTCTTTTTGGTAGGAACCAACGGAGATCAGACAAAGATCAATTACTCGGTAGTCGATGTTGAAACGTTGAAAATGACCAATGGAACATTTGAAACGCCGGCCATTCCAACGGGCTACAAGCACATCAGTCTTGGAAATGTAGAATATACGAACGGAAAGGTGTTTTTACAATTTGGATACACCGCGGAGTGGCCTGCTCCATGGCAGCAAAAAGTGAACATTGGTGTTGTCGATTATGCAACTTTGAAATATGAAAAAACACTAACCGACACGCGTTCGGCAGGACCAGGTACAAATAAATTGTGGCTTTCGTCATCTTTTGTGGACGCCACTGGTAACACTTATTTCGCCACAAATGTGGAGTGGAGTAATATTACAAACGGAACACCGGCATCTATTTACCGGATCAAGGCCGGGACTACGGAGCTCGATGCAAGCTACTATCAGGATAAGGCTTCAATTGGTTACGATCCTGTTGGGCTATGGTACATCGGCGGTACGCAGGCAATTCTGAAATACATTGATAAAGCTGTTACAGGAACACATATTTATGCTTTCGCGGTGTTCAATCTGGAGACTGGAAAAATCACTAAAAAATTAACTGAAATTCCAAACGATAACGACGCTTACATCCAGAATATCATCGTGGAAGATGGGAAAGTATACATGATCACAAATGCCGAAACCGGTAAGGATTATGTGTATGAGTACAATATCGCAGCTGGAACAGTTAAAACGGGTCTCGAACTGATCGGCGGCTATGATTACATTCTGCGACTTGACAAAATGAGGTAGGGGTGTTGGTGGTGCCAGTCTAAGCGAGGGTGTTGTAGGTGTGATGGAAGGCGTTGTCAGTCTGAGCGGAGGAGTTGTCAGTCTGAGCGTAGTCGAAGACCAAGCCCGCACTTCGACTCCGCTCAGTGTGACAGCACCGCAGCTCACGCTCAGTGTGACAGCGCTGCCGCTCCGTTCGGTGTGACAGCGCTGCCGCTCCGTTCGGTGTGACAGCACCGCAGCTCCGTTCGGTGTGACAGCACCGCAGTTCCGCTCAGTGTGACAAGACCACAGCTCACGCTCAGTGTGACAGCACTTCGACTCCGCTCAGTGTGACAGCACACAATTTTATTTTCTTAATCTCAAAAAACCAGAATGTCTATCCTGAAAAAAATAAATGCTTGGCTGCATCTCTGGCTCGGACTCGCTTCGGGTATAGTCGTGGTGATTGTAAGCTTAACAGGTTGCATTCTGGTTTTTGAGAGTGAGATCAAGGATTTTTCGTTACCGCATTTAAAGGCAGAGAATCCCGGTAATTTGCCTGCCTTACCTCCGTCAAAATTATGGCCGGTGATCAAACAAGCTTTACCCGACAAGGAGATCTACAGTATATGGTATCACGGAGATGGAAAAACAGCCCATTTTAGTCTCAATTCGGATTCAGCAGTTTATGTCAATCCTTATTCAGGAAAAATTGTGGCCATGGTGGATGAGGAGGATTTCTTTCATTTTATTTTGGACGGGCACACTTCCCTATGGTTCGAGAATAAGTTCGGGCAGGGTATTGTCAGCTATGGGACACTAATATTCTTCATCATCACGCTTACCGGCTTAGTGCTGTGGTGGCCAAAAAAATGGACTAAATCTACGAGGGATAAAAGCTTTAAAATCAAGTGGAAAGCGAAGTTCAGAAGAGTTAATTACGACTTACACAATGTGCTCGGTTTTTATTCGCTAACCGTTGCGCTCATCATCGCAGCCACTGGCCTGATCATGGCTTTCGGCTGGTTTTCCAAAAGCGTTTATTGGCTGACTTCCGGTGGAGATGTAATCCCTGATTATGTAAAGTCTTATTCAGACACAACCGTGATACGTGCAGTTGCCAGCCTTGAAAACGTCGACAGAGCATGGAAAAAGGGTGTTGAGGAAATTGGCATTTATAACAAAGATGCAATCATTGTTTCATTTCCCAAAAAACAATCCGAACCCATTTCGTTGTGCACCGATATGACAAACGGGTCATGGAGATACGTTTATTTGGATCAGCATACGCTGCAAGAGCTTCCTTCTACGCAAACACAAATCGACAAATTAGGCGTTGGACAATGGCTGAGACGTACCAACTATGCGCTCCACGTAGGTGCAGTAGGGAACTGGCCTACGAAGATCCTATACTTTCTGGCCAGCCTGATTTGCACCAGTTTACCCATTACTGGTTTCTATGTCTGGTGGGGTAAACGGAAAAAAACAAAGAAGCAATCAGACAAAAAATCCGGCAGACTTGCCGTATCGGTGAGTAGGATTTAGATAAATTAACTATTCTTATTAAATACACTTCCGGTGCATGGCTGCGCTGGCAGGTAATCTTATAGCTATGAAAAGTAAAGTTTTGCAGAGTCTTTTATCAGATTGTGTTCTCATAATAAGTATGTTATGCTCAATTTTCAGTTACGGGCAAAATGTTTCTCCCTATCAGATCAAGGGTGTCGTTCTGGACTCAGCAACAAAAAAGCCGGTTGAGTACGCCACAATAGGGATTCTTGATAAGGAGAAAAAGGCAGTTGCCTTAACCTATTCAGATGAAAACGGGTTATTCAAATCCTCGGATGTGTCCGTTGGGGTGTATTATCTCAATCTGTCGTTTGTTGGATATGCTCAAAAGACAATTTCATTTGAAATCAAAGCACAAACTGTTTTTGATTTTGGGGCAATTCATCTTGCGGCAGAGATCAACCAACTGAAAACAGTGACCATTACCGGCACCAAACAGCTTGTAGAACAACAACCCGGCATGTTGATTTACAACGCTGAAAAAGATATCAGTAACCAAGGCGGAACGGCGGCAGATGTCCTGAGAAAAGCGCCGATACTTAATGTGGATGCTGCCGGAAATGTGACTATGCGCGGCAACTCCAATCTGCGTATTCTTATTAACGGAAAATATTCCGGCCAAATGGCGAGGAGTCCTGGCGACGCGTTGAATATGATGCCTGCGGGTTCAATAAAATCAGTAGAGGTAATAACCAGTCCATCGGCGCGCTATGACGCGGAAGGTGCCGCGGGAGTAATTAATATCATCACAAAAAAAGGAACGCAAAGCGCAAGTGGGACTATCGAAGGCGTGCTTGGTAACCTGGAACAGGCGATAAATCCCAGATTTGCGCTCAACCGTGACAAATGGAATTTGACATCAACACTTCATTTGCACAAATTCAGAAATAAAGAACTTACCAGTCTCAACAGGACTTCACTTGAAAACGGTGTTGAAACCGGAAAAACTAACCAGGAGATAGTCAGCGATAATGTAAAGCCGCACAGTTCCGGCGACGTTCAATTTGAGTTTGTTCCCGATTCTGTCAATCAATTCAATTTCTCAGTGAATGGCTGGCTGGGAAGCTGGCCGCAGAATAGCGAGCAATTCAACAGGCGATCGTTGCCAGACGGAACGTTGGTTTCAGCGTTTCATCAGTCTGTTAAAACCAAAGCGCCTAATAAAGGTGTGGATCTGAACCTGGGCTACACCAGGAAATTCAAAAAACCAGGTGAAGAACTTTATCTGATGGCGCAGCATAACCGCTCTGTGGATGACTACAATTACAATGCCTACCAGAGATCTGAGGAGCAAATACTGGTTTATCGGGAATTAAACAACAACCAGACGAACAGCAGCGAATGGACTTTTCAGAGTGATTACATTCTTCCGTTCTCAAAAAGCGGTAAACATGCCTTGGAAAGTGGTGCAAAGGCTATTTTTAGAAGTATCAGCAGTATTTACAATGTAGAAGCCAGTACGCCCGACAGGCCGGAAACACTGTTACCGATAGCTTCCAGATCTGATCGGTTTGATTATACTCAAAACGTACTGGCCGCATACAGCCAGCTCAAATTAAAATGGAACAACGGCTGGGCACTGCACGCCGGGGCGCGTATGGAAGGTACATTTCTGGAAGGAAACCAGCGGGATGTCGGGGTGAATTTTAAAAATGAATTCTGGAATTTCGTTCCCAGCGCGACATTCTTCAAAAAATTGAATGCAAATAATAATCTTACCCTGAGTTATACCAAACGAATTTCCCGTCCGTCAATCTGGGATTTAAATCCGAACAAAGACAGTCAGGACCCTAACAACATCGTAATCGGAAATCCTTCGCTCCGGCCGGAACAAGTAAATCAGATTGAATTTACGTATGCGCTGCAAACCAACTCTGACCTGTTTGTAAATGGATCTCTTTTTGCCAGAAAAACAAACAATTCCATTGAAAGCATCGTGACAGTAGACAACGCTGGCATTGCTACTACGACCAAACAAAACCTGGCTACGAACGGGCAATACGGGGTCAATTTTTCAACAGCATTCTCAGTGCTTCCTGGGTGGAAAATCAACAGCAACGCCAATGTACGTTACGCGAAATTCGAAAGCGGTGCGCTGAATATCAGCAATGACGGAACAGCCTGGGGGATTAATGTCAACAGCAGCTGGAAATTAAAAAGCAACTACAGTGTCCAGTTTTACGGAGATTACGATGCGAGAAGCGTGACGCTGCAAGGCTATAAAACCGGACGATTCTATTACAGTTTCTCTGCCAAAAAAGAAATTCCGTCAAAAAAGCTGACGATAAACCTGACCACGGTGAGTCCTTTCAGTAGCTATATTACGCAAAATGAAATTGTGAGATCGCCGGATTTTACTTCCACGCTGAGGAATCAATATTTACTCCGTTCAGTACGGCTTTCGTTGAACTGGGAGTTTGGTGGTGCCTTTAAAAACGGAGGTGGCAGAAAAATCGATAATGATGATCTTAAAAATGTCAAGTCGGGCGGCTGACAATTGGTCTCACGAAAGTTATGTTGTTCTTAAAGCGTTTGAGGATCGAGAACCTGCAAGTCTTGAATATTACTAAAATGCCTGTCGCTCGTTAAAAGAATGAGATTATGTACGATGGCAGTTGCAGCAATTATTGAGTCCGGAGTCTTAATTTTGCGATTTCGCCGCAAAGCAATACATCGTTTGACAATCGTAGGTGTGAGCGCGAGGACATTAGCGTCATCAATGAACTCTTGGATGATCCTTTCCTTGGTTTTGTCTGGATTGAGCCATGAAAGCGCTTCGATTTCAGTAATTACCGATATTTTTGGTATTTGATCCATAATTTCGGCAACGAATTTCATGCCATTTTCGGAAAGAGCATTTGAAAAATAATGTGAAATGACATTGTTATCAATCAGATATTGTCCCATTCGTGACGCATTACTTTTGTGTGGTCATTAAAATTCGTGGCGTCCTCTTTTGAGAAAACACCTCGGTACTTATCAGATAGTTTGGTTTTGGGCTGCTCGATGGTTTCCTTTAAAACTTTTATTAAGTTCAATTCTTCCAGCTCATAGATGAGTGCCAGCGCTTTTTTGTTTGTCAGTTCTATAAGTACAGTATCCATAATTTAGCGAATTAATGGCAAATTACCTTTGAGCTTAATTTGAAAGGTGTAATCGAAGCGGGCATTTAAAATAAAATGCACAATTTCGATTATATGCAATATAGGGAAATCTAAAACGAATTAAGTTGGATGGAACACTTTCTAAAACCCAACCATCACTTCATCAACAGTTCTCGCACCTTCAAAAAATGAAACGAGCCTTAGCAATATCGCTTCCACAACGGCATCAGGACAGGAAGCACCACAGGTGAGCATGATCGTCACGGGTGTTTTGGAAGGAAGGTAATTTTCAGTAACAATTTCCTCCTTGATGTGCAGATTGAAATGACGAACCAGCTGTTTGTCAAGTATTTTATTAACTGATTCAATGAAAAAAGTGGGCAGTTTCTCTTCGCAAAGCTCCACCAGATGCGATGTGTTGGAACTGTTATAGCCACCTGCTACGATGACAAGGTCGGCTTCATGCGTCAAAAGTGCATAAGTTGCGTCCTGATTATCGTTTGTTGCATAGCACAAAGTGTCCCGTGTATTGGCGAATCGTTCCTCTACTTCCTGCGGTTTCAGGTTATAGTGCCGGATCATTACGGTTTTCAGGTAATCTGCAATGCCTTGTGTATCAGATGCCAGCATTGTAGTCTGGTTTACCACGCCGATTCTGGAAAGGTCTGTTTCGGGATTAAAACCGATTGAATATTGTCCGTCGAAATCTTCAAAAAATTGGCTGACGGGCAATTCTCCTGTAATATATCTGGCGAGTTTTATGGTCTGTTCCATGTTCTCCACAACGACTGTCGGTGCGTTTTCCTTACTGTGAGAGAAAGTTGCCCGCGTTTCTTCATGAAAAGGTTTGCCATGAATAATAATGGAATAGTCTTTCTCTCCGATCTGAGCCGCACGATTCCAGACTTTCTCTACAAACGGACAGGTGGTGTCGTATACATAAGAATCAATTCCCAGCTCGGCTAGTTTACTTTGATTTTCGATCGTGGTTCCAAAAGCAGGCACGATGACAATGTCTTCAGGCGTCAAAGTTTCCCAGGCAATGAGCTGGCGGCCTTTGGTATCCATGATAAAACTTACACCCCGATCCGTAAGGTCCCGGTTCACATCGGGATTGTGGATCATTTCACTCAAAAGAAAAATCCGTTTGCCCGGGTTTTCTGAAATGGCTCTGTATGCAATGTCAATCGCATTTTCAACGCCATAACAGAAACCAAAATGCCTGGCAATGAGAAAGCGTACAGGTCCGAAATCCAATACAGTAGGCGTATAATCCCGTTTAAGTTTATCGTTTTTACGACGGAATTCCTTAATCGGAGATATAATCCGGCTTCTGTAAAAATCAGGGATATTGAATGTTTTCATAGGATTTTAGCTATTGGCTATCAGCTACTGGCTTTTAGCAGGCGGCATTTTTCGCTGTTTTGATCAATAAATCTTCAACATCTGATGAAGGATGTCACGCTGAAAATAGAGTCTTTTTCAGGCAAAATGCCGTAAATTATGCAAAGATACGCCTTCCTGTTTTAGCAACAATCGGTAAAGTGAGTTTGTTCATTGCGACTAAGTTGTAAATTTTTTTGATCAAGGTGCAACATTTTTTTTGTTTACCTGTCTTTTACCAGGAACGTTCAAAATTTAAACCTTCTGCTTGAAAACACAATTTTACACCGACAAGCATGTCGAACTGGTGGAGCGCTGTAAACTCGGCGAGCGTAAGGCTCAATACGAGTTGTACAAAAATTACTCCAAGGCCATGTTCAACATTTGCATGCGGATATTGAATCACAATGGTGAGGCAGAGGACGCTTTACAGGAGGCTTTCGTGGATGCATTCACGAACCTCCACCAGTTCAGGCAGCAGTCTACATTTGGCGCGTGGTTGAAACAAATTGTCGTTAATAAGGCAATTAACCATGTTAGGAGCAGAAAAGTAAAATGGGTTGAAATGGATGAATTTCAGGAAGTAATCGAAGAAAGTGAACGTTCCGAAGATTATTACAGCTGGGATGAAACCGACACGACACTTGAAGTGGAACGCGTGAGAAACACAATGCTTAAACTCCCGGACGGCTATCGTGTTGTACTAAGTTTGTATTTGTTTGAAGGATATGACCATGAAGAAATCAGCGAGGTGCTTGGCATCAGTGAGTCAACTTCAAGAACGCAATACATGCGTGCCAAGAGAAAGCTTGCAGAGATGCTTGCGGCTTAAACTGCGGCATTGGTTTTGTTAATTAAAAAGGAAGTATTGGAATTCGAAGTATAGATTGCTGCCGTCGGGAATTAGAAGTAACCTCTGAAAAGAGGTCGTGGATGAGTAAAAACGTAAACAACCAAATCATTTGAGACAAATTTTTACACTTTACAAGTTAATGATTCAATGAAAAAGTCTTCTGATAAAAAAGATCGTCTAGAGAGGTTTGTGCGGGATAATAGGGATGGGTTCGACGCTTTCTTGCCACAGGATTCATTATGGGATCGAATCGAAAAGCAGGTTCCTGCTTCAAGTCCGGGTGAACCCAAAAATCTTGCAAAGAAAACCAGGCGCTTATCCAGCCCTTACTTCGACTGGCGCATTGCGGCCGGTATTTTTCTCGCTTTGGGAATGGGGTATCTATTCTTCCTCAACAACAAATATGGTGTCACCCGGGATCCCGGCGTAGCGTTAAACGCGCCCGCTTATGCCCGTGAATTCAATCAGTATAATGTTACGATTGATGAAAAACGGGATGAGATCCTCAAACTGGCGAAAAATAATCCGGAATTATACAAGGATTTTTCGGCTGATTTGAAAAGCCTCGAAACCAGCTACCAAAATCTAAAAGCGGATTTGGGCAGTGCTCCCAACAAAGAGGCGCTGGTACAGGCTATGATCCACAATCTGCAGTTGCAGGTGGATTTACTTAATCAACAGTTAAATATTTTACAGCGTTTCAACAACGCTACCAAAGATCATGAGAAAGTTCAGTCACCTGTTATATAGTTTCATTATTCTTACATTACCGGTTGCCATTCATGCAAAAGATCCTGATGCGGGTACCCTGGTTGAAAAAAGGCGGAATATTGTAAAAGTTTTTGACGTTAAAAATCCGGATCTGCTGACGGTAGATAATCAGTTTGGGCAGGTAAAAGTGAATCTGTGGAGTAAAAAGGAGATTCGCGTGGAAATCATCATCACAGCCAACGCCCCCAGTGATGAACGTGCCGCCCAATATTTAAATGCGGTTCAGATTGATGAAAAGCGGGTAAAAAATCAGATCGCTCTCACCACCAGTATTGACAAATCGCAGTTTGGGCGAAATGGCTGGAATAACAAAAGGGGAGAAAAGAATTTCATTCAGATTGACTACACGGTTTTTATGCCAAAGGAAAACGCACTTGTGGTAAGAAACCAGTTTGGAGATACGGACATCCCTTCGTTTATGGCACCATTAACTGTTAATGCTCAATACGGAACTTTCTCTGCTGATTATCTTGAGAACATGGATAATCACATTGATATCCGCTACGGAAGTGTGAAAATCGGTAAGATGGATGGGGGCAAGCTCGATTGTCAATACTCGAACTTACAACTTGATCTAGCAAAAAAAATCATGCTGAGTAACAAATTCGGTCCGATGAGCATTGGCGATATAACCAATCTGGATGCGGATATTGACTATTCAGGTGCCAAAATCGGAATCATGCGTGGCACAGGTAAAATAAGGCTTAATTATTCTCCCAATTTCCGTATCAATGAATTGACAAACTCTTCTGAGAATGTAAATGTAGAAGCAAATTATTCATATGTTGTTCTGCCAGCTGAGGCAAATACCTTCAATGTGACCGTCACTTATGGGAGTTTTTCCTATCCGACAGATGTGAATTTTTCAATGCAGCCAGCACAATCTTCTCAAAAAACGAAGCAATATCAAGGGAAGGTAGGTGCCGGGTCCGGTACAAAAATCACTGTCAATGCCAAGTATGGTAATGTAAGATTGAAGGATTGAATTCAGGCTCAATGTTCTTCTATCAGAATATTGTATTTGAAGTCTAGCGGATCGAAAGCACCAAATAGCCTGGCAATAAATTCGGGATCTTTTGTGTAGAAGGATAAAAGATTATCATATCGTTCCTGGGCGCTGCCGCCTGGGAACAATTTGTTTTTAAGGCTCAAAAGTTGGGTAATTTCGCTTTCATAATTTCGCTCTTCGGCCTTTCTGATACGGTTTTCAAGATGGTCCAACAAGTGCAATAAACGTGTTTCTTCCGCTTTTACAGCGCCATCCATTGTTTTTTCAATTGCCACAGCCTTTTTCAGGATGGATTCGAACATGCCCCGGAAGATTTGTTTTTCGTTGTTCAGGTCAAGCGTATTATTGGAATGCTCATTTACATATTTCCTGCGCAAAGCAACCTCATCAAGAAAAAGATCGGCATGGTCTATTCCCAATTTTTCGATTTTTGAACCTTGATGCTCATTCAGATAAAGTGCGAAATTCCTTGGAATCAACATGGGGAAGGTCACTTTGTAATAGTCAAAAACTGCTTTGAGCTGCATCCAGTAAGGCACTTCTGACGGACCTCCAATATAGGCCAGGTTCGGGAGAATTACTTCTTCATACAACGGCCGTAATACCACGTTTGGGCTGAAATATTCCGGATGCGCGTCAGCGAGTGCAGTAATTTCTGATTCCGAAAAAGAAATATTGGTGTTCATCACCGCAAACCGGTCGCCTTCTTTTACGATCCTTTCTCTCAAATTATCTGTAAGATAAAAGAGGTTTATTTCGCGCGCATTGACTGGTGTGTGATACCCCAGCGCGGATAGATTGGCAGTGGTTTGGGATACCAATTCGGCGGATTGCGGAGCAATCAATTCCTGTTTGATCACAGGCAGGAAGTGTCGTTTCAAATCTGCGTCGTCCGCGTCAAGACAGACCAATCCTTCTTTGCCAAATAACTCGTGCATGTAACATCGAACAGCATCTGACAGCTTTTCATTTTCCAGATAAGCCTTGGTAAATAACAAGGGTCTGTCCGGAAGTTGTTTCAATATCTTTTCGAGTTCTTTTGGATTCAGTCGCCCAACAGCGCCCTTATGGTCGCGTTCCCATTTGTAGGTTTGCCCGAAAAGATGAAAAGAAGCAATTTCATCAAAATCATGATCTTCGGTCGCCATCCAGTACACCGGAACGAAACGGCAGTCGGGATAGGCTTCCTGCAAAGCACGCGCCAGATTGATGGTCGTTACGATTTTGTAAATAATATACAATGGACCCGTAAATATGTTCAGCTGATGTCCTGTTGTTACCGTAAATGTTTTCTCGTCCAGAAGAGAAGAAAAATCCGGAACAGAAGGCAAACCCTCATATTGCTTTTCCAGTACTTTTACCAACGTTTCCCTTTTACCAGCGCCAAAATCAGCACGCTGATCTATAATTTTACGCGCGTTTTCGAGTGTTGGATAAACTTCATAAAAGTCATCCAGGGAAGCTTTTTGGTCGAGATAATCAAGTAGTAATGCGGGGAATTGGCCGGTATTACGCAGATCCACGGAATGAACAGTCATGAAAGGTGGTTTTTCAGTAGCTTGTAGGGAATCCAACGTAATTTATTTATTTGGGTAGTATATTCAAAAGAAACCGAACAAATAACGCGAAAGTTCAGGATTTTGATAAGTCAACAGGTAATCTTAATGAGAAAATTTGAAATGCTTCCAATCTCACAAAAAAGCCGGTTCTGATTCAGAACCGGCTTTTTTAACTATTCGTATTGGTTTCTAGTTGCGCAGGTTATTCACCTGTGAAATTTTCAAAAAGCTGAGCAGCCAATATCTTATTTACCGGTCAGCTTTTTATCTATTTTTTATAAAATATAATCGTTTTTTGAGATCAGTTCATCGGCGATTCTCCGGCGTGCATCTTTAAGATTAGCAGGTTCGATTTTGGTAAATCGTTTCAGTCCCATCAGCATTACACGCAACTCGTCGGTTTCGGCAAAGCTGGTAATTGCAGAGCGTCCGGCAGCGTTTAATCTTTCTACTGCGGTATTCAGGTAAATTCCGACAACATCTTTGTGGAGTTGGTTCGCTTGGTCGCCCAAAAGATGGATACGTTTTTCCACTCTCAGGATTGTAGATTCGGCCACGTAGGTTTCAATAATCATGTCGGCAATATTCATGATGATCTCCTGTTCTTCGGACAGTTTCATCATGAATTTCTGAACCGCCGCGCCGGCTACCATCAGCACAGCCTTTTTCATATTCTGAATCACTTTTTTCTCGGCAGCAAAAATTGCGTCGTCCTGTTCGTTACTGAAATCAGGGATTGACATAATTTCCTTTCCAACTGCCATCGCAGGGCCCATAACATCAAGCTGGCCTTTCATGGTACGTTTTAAAATCATATCCACAACGAGCAGACGGTTGATCTCGTTGGTACCTTCAAAAATACGATTGATGCGGCTATCGCGATAGGCGCGGTCCATTGGCGCGTCGGCAGAAAAACCCATGCCGCCATAAATCTGCACGCCTTCATCAACAACATAATCAAGTACTTCGGAGCCGTGCACTTTCATAATGGCACATTCAATAGCCAGTTCCTCCAATGCTTTCAGCTTTGATTCGGCATCGTTTAATCCTTTTTCCTGAAACGCAACAATAAGATCGTCGATATTTTGTCCTACCCGGTATGCCGCAGATTCTGTCGCAAACATTCTGACAGCCATCTCGGCAAGCTTGTGTTTAATCGCACCGAAGTTTGCAATGGATGTACCAAACTGCTTGCGCTCATTCGCATAATTTATCGCCTGTTTCGCCACCATTTTTGACCCACCCAACGCAGCTGCGGCAAGCTTGATCCGACCGATATTGAGGATATTTACAGCAATTTTAAATCCGTTTCCTCTTTCCGAAAGCAGGTTTTCAACAGGAACTTCGCATTCGTTGAAGAATATCTGGCGGGTATCTGAGCCTTTGATACCCATTTTATGTTCCGGCTCGTTCATCGTGATTCCTCCATTGGATTTCTCAATGATGAAGGCCGACAAATTTTTATCCGTTACGCCGTTCTCATCTATTTTGGCAAAAACGATAAACACATCCGCAAAGCCACCGTTCGTGATCCACATTTTCTGACCGGTAATCACATAATGTTCACCGTCCGCAGACAACCTGGCTTTGGTTTTTCCTGAGTTTGCATCTGATCCTGAATCTGGTTCAGTCAGGCAGTAAGCCGCTTTCCATTCTCCGGAAGCTAATTTTGGCAGGTATTTTTGTTTTTGCTCTTCGTTTCCGTAGTAAAGAATCGGTAAAGTACCAATGCCTGTATGGGCAGAAAGCGCCACAGAAAAGGAATTGCCAGCTCCTGTTGCTTCTGCTACTAGCATTGAAGTATTGAAATTCATTCCAAATCCGCCATACTCTTCCGGCACAACAGTTCCCATCAGCCCAAGCTCGCCCGCTTTGTCCATTAAGGAAGACATCAGTTCAGGTCCTTTTGCATGGTCTATTTCGTCTAGAATCGGCCAAACTTCTGTGCGCAAAAAATCACGACATGTTTCAGCAATCATCCGCTGCTCTTCGTCGAATTCTTCGGGAATAAAAATTTGTGAAGCGGGTGTTTCCTTGATCAAAAATTCGCCTCCTTTTATCGATGTTTTCTTATCTTCAGCAACGGCCATATTGGATGATCTGTTTGGAATTCTAAAAAATTAAAAACTAAGTAGTATGCGTGCATACCATTTATTCTGTTGCAAAGATATTTGGTTTAATAATATTATGCAAGCATACTAATCAGAAATTCAATTGCAGTTTTTTGCTCAAAATTCCTTTTAAACTACTAACGCTTGAATATCCTGAATTGCTTTAAAGTAGCGCCATTTGCTCTAACGTGAACAAGGTAGATCCCCGAAGAAACTCCCATGGAAGATAAATCAACATTGGCCAGCTGATCCTGTATTGTTACGAATCCGGAAGCAACGGGAATCGTTCTTCCCGCAGCTGTGATAAGTATAAATTCAAGCTGGTCGGAAGGCTGATCCGCCGGAAGTTTTATGTTGAAGATACTTTCAACGGGATTTGGATAAAACTGCCAGGTTTCCAGATTCTTAGTAATATTGATCGAATCGCCGGCCGAAATCCCGAATTGAATACTGTTGGTTACGATGACAGAATCCTTGTAAATCGCGGTTGCAGTTAGTGTGTATCTCCCAACGTATGGCGCAAAACCACTCTCATTTTGGTACAATGCGTATGGGAATACTGACGTCGCGGACTTTTTCCGGTACGGACCGTTCAGGTCAAACCGGACTTCGTCATAGTCAAAATTTCCGTAGGCAAATATGTTGAGCATCGGCGGAAGAGATGCATAGGCTAGTACATCTTCGCCATTCAACGGTCTGATAATCTGCTGGTTTACCTTGCTTCCGCCTCTGACGAGCTCAAAGTGTAATTGCGGAATTTCAACCCGGATGATAAAAGGTGTTTCGATGAACGCGCCGACATTGTCATACGCACGCACAATCAGTCGAAATTCGCCTTCTTCAGGAGGTGTTCCGGTGAATACATTTTGCGCAAACTGCATCCAGGACGGGCGGTTCTGGATCGTAACCGATGAAATGTAACCATCGTTGTCGCCAAAAACTGCCGCGGGAAGTACGTAAGTAAAAGGCTTATTTAACTGTACATATTTGATCGGAATCGGGCTGTTGACGAACGGAGGCGTATTCAGAAACTGAGGTTCAACGACATTGATCGTGAAATAGGTTTCAACAAATGCGTTCAGGTCGTCGTAAGCTTTCACAATGATGCGGTAGGAGCCAGTTACTGGTGGCGTTCCTGACATTACTCCGTTTGCATATTTGAGCCATGCCGGCAATTCGCTCACCTCGATTTTTGTCACGCTCCCATCTGCATCAATAAAGGCATCTTTAGGTATTGTGTAAAGAAACGGTTCCTTTACCGCGATCAGCTGGTTGGTGAAATTGCTGTTCACTGTCGGCGGTTTATTCGCGTTTTCACGGGTATCCACACGAATGGTAAAATAGGCGTCGGTAGCGCCACCCTCATCGTCAACACCCTGAACGAGAATCCGATAGTCGGCAAGAACAGTTGGTTTTCCCTTCAATATGCCGTTCTCATATTTAAGCCATGCCGGAAGGTTACTGACATTTGTTTTGACGATTGTTCCGTCAACATCGGAAAAAGTGTCAATGGGGAGCCGGTAGCTGAAATCCTTATTGACTGCGATAATCTGCATCGGAATCGGGCGGAAAACGTACGGAACGTGATTGGATGCCTCCTTCCAGTAATCATTTGTAAACAGATCTTCTTCAAGATGTATGTAAACGGGTTTTGGCTTGGAAGGATCTGCGTAAGCAATTTTAGAATAAGCATCCTGTATAACTCTTGTGGCGCCGTTTTTTTCGACTGCACTGGACAGGCGATATCCCAGCGTATCTGAATACACCATCGGTTTCAGTGGAACATTGGCCCAACGGGCAACAGATTCCTTCAAAAATGGCTCGGCGCGCTGCATGGATGAGATGGTAGAAATTAGAATGGAAATCAGTTCGACGCCGTTTTCAAATTGCTCGTTAACCTGCTTGGTATGAACAAAATTTTCAAGTTCCGAAGTATAAAAAACTTCATTTGCAATGATGAAATTGGCAGGTGCTTCACTTTTGATAATATCTGCCGATAAACGGTGATCGGAGGCACCGGTGGCGTCATTGATTTTAAGTCCGTCAGCTCTTTTATTCAGGTCCTTAAAGGCGAGCGTCCCTCTCGCGGCAGAGAACTGATCGAAAACAGAGCCATAATCTGCCACATATTTTATGTTCGGGTCAACAGATTTGACCACATCGATCATTCTGTTGACATATTCTTTCAAATGGTTGTGACGGTAGATATACCAGTCTTTACCGTACCTTCCCCTGAAAGATTCCAGCGGTTCCCAGGGCGTGTATGGTGCATTGGCATCATTGAATGATTTGTAATTGGTTCCCCATAGATAATTCAGCCGCTCAATTTTTTTGTAGTTTGTTTGCAACCACGCCCTGAATCCCTTGAGTATTTCTTCTGAGTAATCAAAAACGGCTGATGATTGTTTGTTGTCATAAATGGCATTGGTATTATATCCGCCTTCCTGTTCAGTGGTGTTGGTAACCGTCACAAACAGCAGGTTATTGTCCTTTTGGAGATATTTGTATCGCTCAACCACTTCTTTGACGAAACCGGATCCCTTTGCAAATGAAGGTTCGTGGTTGAATCGAAAAGAGGTATCGCCATATCCGCTAATCAGTGGCTGATTTTTGCCATCGCGCGGTGCGTCGTTCAAATCCCAAAATCCCTGAATCCTGGAGGCGCTGCGACCCAGGTGGATTCTGATCGCAATTTTCATACCGAGACCGGTGGCAATTTTAATCTGCTCGTCGTAATTGGCCCAATTCGGCGTTTCAGTAGGAGAATTGTAATAAACGTAATTCCAAGGAATAGTGAGATAGACTGCATTCAAGCCCACATCATGAGCCATTTTGATGAGGTCAGGCTCACTTCCTCTCTGTCGGGAAAGGTTGAGCAACATCAAAGCCAGGTACCGCTTTTTTTCCCCCGTTTCAACTGCCACAGTTGATCCGTCCTTTTCTCCCATTGCGTTAGCTGCAAATATTCCCCCGAAAAGAAGAAATGAGGTAAGAAGAAAGTTGTATTTCAGATTGGAAAAGGTAGACTTTTTTAGTTTCATAATTATTCTTTTATCCTGCAATTGACAAACGTATTATTAAAATAGCAAACAATGGTTACAAACCAATAGGTAACACTGTCAGTTTTACAACGTTTGATCGGCCGTTTTGATATTGCATCAGACAAACTCTCTGGTTTATTGATACAAAAATGCAAACTTCTGGATAGAAGAATTGAATTCGTCATTAATTTCTCATGGCGAAGGCGGTCCAAGTCATTTAAATCTGGAAACGTTCAATGATTGCCTGCCATTCCTCAACTTTTCTTTCTGCTCCGTACTCGAGCATTTTTTCGCGGGACGCCTCAATATTTATTTTTCCTTTCCTTTTGCCCCAGTCAAGCATACTGTCTACAAACATCGGGATGTTGAGGTGGGGGACTACCGTACCCAGGTCGGGGCTGATGAATTCTGTAGGGCCGCCGCTGTCAAAGGACACGATGGGTTTACCTAGCCACGCTGCCTCTACCAGCACCATCCCAAATGGTTCCTGCCGTGAGGTGAGCATGAATCCGTCGGCGGCGTCTATGTAGGAGAAATAATCCTCTTTTTTTGCTCCCACAAGATGAATTTTTACATTATCTATTTCTTTACATCTTTGAGATGTCCAATAAACCAAACCATCATCGCTTAATTTTCCGACCCACACGAGGTGTACGTTAGCGTTTTTCGGAAACTGGAGAGCAATTTCCGGTAATAAGTCGAATCCTTTTCGTTCAGATGTAGTACCGGACATGATCCAGACAATATCTCCAGGCTTAACACCCCAATCATTTCTTATCTTTTTCACGAGGTCAGGATCCGGAGCAATTTCTTTCAGGTCAACAAAGCTGTATAACCTTTCTACCTTTTTGCTTCCGGCCTCAGCCATGCACCTGCATACAGTATCCGAGCAACCGATAACCAGATCCGAATTATCAACGATGGATTTGAAATCCTTCCTACTCACCTGAGAATACATGGCTGAAAGTTCATGAACGTGCGAGATAACGGGAATACGCAGTTCCTTGGCCATGTCGATGACGCTCGTGAGCATGATGGTATTGACATACCACAGATCCGCTTTGAACTGATTTGAAATTTTTATGAGTGACCTTTTTGTAGGATGTGAACCAAGGTGAAAGGATATTTTGTCCAAAAAACTAAAATCCCGTACAGCATAAAATACAGGTATATCCTTTGGTAAATCCTGGACTAGCTCTCCCTTCGCAAAACAAACAAGGCCGGCTTCAAAGCGAGATCTGTCGAGGTACTTCAGAATATAATAAATGAGCATTTCCGACCCTGTCCGGGTTGCGTAGGGTGTGAAAAATAGGATACGGCGTCGGGTAGAATTCATGATTTCGTGAGTAAATCTATGTTTTCAGCAGGGCTAATTTTGTATAAAGATTTTTTTTGGAATGCTGTTTTCCAAAAATAATGCAGCAATACTTTAGTTTTACGGGTGTAAATAAACTGGGTATCAAGCTGGCTGAACGGGTTACCATCATTCCTAAGATTAAGTGTCATCTTCCAGAGAAATACTACGGGTATCATTGTGACACTATGGAGTATCATGAAAAGGTATGGTAAAATGCCATATTGTTTCCTGATCCAAAGCAAGTTGGAAATTTGCATCTGAACGCTAAATCTGTTGATCCATGAGATTTTGGTACGCCTGAAAGGATTATCGTTTTCCAGATGGATAAAAGTGAAGTCCTCAAAGTAGCATAGTTTACCTAATTTCCCGAGGCGTCCTGACCATTCTACATCTTCCGCATACATGAAAAAATCTTCATCGAACCCACCTGTTTTTTCAAAACCGCTGCGTCTTACAAACATAAAAGCACCCACCAGCCAATCGTGCTGGTTCGGGTCGGGGTAAGAAGGTTCAGGGTAAATTCTGTTCAGCAGTTTTGTGGTCAATCCATTTGGCGGTAAAATGAAAAAAGTCTTCCTGAATTCGTTGAAACTTTTATAGAAATTCATCGGCGAGCCGTCCGAACTGTACTGCATTGCACCACATGCAATAACATCCGTCTGCTGATCCATTCGTTTCACACAACGCCCGATCACATTGTCGGAAACCAGCGTATCCGCGTTCAGGATCAGAAAATAGCGGCCTTTTGCCACCTGCATACCCTTGTTGTTGGCCCGCCCGAACCCGACGTTAGCGTCCATATTGATGTACCTTACTGCCGGAAAGGCCGCTTTGATCAATTCGCCTCCGCCGTTTTCAGGATCGTTATCAACAATAATAATTTCGAAACCAACGTCTGTCGTAAATTTATAAATTGAGGTTAAGCAATTGATAATGAGTTGTGTTGTTCTGTAATTTATGATGATGATGGATACATCCATGAATGAGCGGCGCGTGGTTAACCCGGCAAAAATAAAGAATCTCTGCCGAAGACAAGCATATCTTCAGCAGAGATCCCGGATATTTGTATTGGAAGTTACTTAACGGTTTAATTCAGCCTTTCGTAAATTCCTGCAACTCCCTGGCCGCCACCTACGCAGGCAGTTACCATGCCGTACTTTTGATTTCTCCGCCGCATTTCATTGAAAATCTGCACGGAAAGACGGGCGCCGGTTGATCCTAGTGCGTGCCCCAATGCAATTGCGCCGCCATTCGGGTTTACAATTGAAGGGTCAATATCAAGTTCCTGAATTACGGCAAGTGCCTGTGCAGCAAACGCTTCATTGAGCTCAACCTGCTCAATATCTGCCAATTTTAAGCCAGCTTGTTTTAGTGCAATCGGTACGGCTGCAACCGGGCCAATGCCCATTACGCGCGGATCAACACCAGCGGTGGCATAAGAAAGCATACGGGCAATTGGCTTTAAACCAAGCTCGTTTACAAGTCGCTCAGACATGACCACCACAAAAGCGGCACCGTCGGAAGTTTGAGACGAATTTCCGGCAGTCACCGATCCACCGGCAGCAAACACAGGTTTCAATTTTGCCAACGCTTCTATTGTCGTATCAGCACGTGGACCTTCGTCCTGGCTTACAGTAATCTCTTTGGTTTTTTTCTTGCCGGTCGCCTGGTCGAAATATGTTTCTGTTACTTTTACAGGGACAATTCCGTCAGCAAACCAGCCCTCTTTTTGTGCTCTTAAAGCCTTCTGATGAGATTGAAATGAAAACTCGTCTTGCCGTTCACGGCTGATGTTAAAATCTTTTGCAACCTGTTCAGCTGTAAGGCCCATGCTCAGGTAATAATCCGGGTTAGTATGCGCAATGTCATAATTCAGCGCAGTTTTCCACCCCATTGTTGGTACCATCGACATGGATTCTGTTCCGCCTGCAATAATGCACTCACCCATTCCAGCATGAATTTTGGCAGCAGCCATCGCAATTGCCTCAACTCCGGAACCGCAATATCGATTAATCGTTATACCGGAAACGTTTTTCGGCAAAGCCAGAAGTGCAACGTATCGGCCCATTTGCATGCCTTGTTCCGCTTCCGGAACGGCATTGCCAACGATGACATCGTCTACGCGGGCAGGGTCAAGCTGAGGGAGTTCTTCCAGTAAATGTTTGATCACTTCGGCACCCAAATTATCCGGGCGGGTAAAGCGAAAACCTCCACGGGAAGCCTTGCCAACTGCTGTACGATACCCGGAGACAATATATGCGTTCATAGCTTAACTGGTTTTTGGACTGTTAAAAAAAATAACCCCGACTTAATTTCCAGAAAACCGGGTTTGACATAAATAGTATGCCTGCATACCATTTGTAAAATTAGCAATTAAATGTAAAACAACAAACCACCGGAATTTGTTTTCCGGTGGTTTGCAAATACAAGTCTTACTGATGGAATGTCTACGAAACCGGATGATTTTCTTCCAGTAACTTCGGGCGTTTGGCATAGTCCGGCATTACGATCCAGAGAACGATGTAAAATAATACGATTGGGAACGGAGCAGGAATAAAGAACCCCAGTACAAAAAGAACCCGTACGATGGTCACATCAATTTGCAGGTACTCGGCTAAACCGGATGCTACTCCACCTATCATTTTATTTTCTGTATGACGAAATAATCTATTGTTGTTCATGGCTATTTGCTGTTTATGTTGTTATTGTTGATTCAAAGGTACTATGTAATGCATGGTAGTTGAAAGTGCTATTTTACGAGTGGTTTCAGGAATAGGCCAATGGTTAATTTTAATGAGGAACAGTCTGATATGAGCTCCGCCATGGCATTTAAACATTGATATTTATTTAATGTCGAAAACAATTCCACTGGTCCCGGTGGCAGCATGGGTATTGGTCAATTGTTCGGGAGCCTGAAAATAAAACAACAATTGGACAGGAAAATGGCAATTACGGATTAGAAGTGTATTAGGATTGTGGTAGAAATTGCGGATAACTATTGCCAATGAATTACCTTTGCGGTTGGAAATGAAAAGTTTGCTGACAATCTGGCACCGGAAATAGGCAGGCGTAATATTTTTCTATGCAATTGAACGATAAAAAAATATATACATACAATCATGTTTAAATTATTTTCGAAGCTTTTTGGTACCAAATCGGAACGGGATTTAAAGGAACTTACACCTTACGTTGCGAAGGTTAACGCCGAATATGCCCTCCTGGCTTCCTTAACAAACGATGAATTGCGGGCGCAGTCGGAGAACCTGAAAGCGCATATAGCTTCCGAACTGAAATCAATTGACGATCAGATAACTACCCTGAAACAAGAAGTAGCAGATGAACCGAATGTTGATAGTAAAGAAGCAATTTTCAAAAAAATTGACGCTCTTGAACTTGACCGGAATAAGGAACTGGAAAGAGTGCTGCTCGATATTCTGCCAAAAGCTTTTGCAATTGTAAAAGAGACTGCACGGAGATTTAAAGAAAATGACAGTCTGGAAGTTACAGCTTCATTTTTTGACAGAGAAGTGGCAGTCAAAAAATCGAACGTTAAAATTGAAGGTGACAAGGCCGTTTGGAGCAGTACCTGGGATGTAATTGGCCAGCCTATCCGCTGGAACATGTTGCACTACGATGTGCAGTTGATTGGCGGTCTTGTGCTTCACCAGGGAAAAATTTCGGAAATGGCAACGGGTGAGGGTAAAACGCTTGTAGCCACGCTTCCTGCGTTTCTGAACGCACTTGCAGGACTTGGCGTACACATCGTTACCGTGAACGACTACCTTGCAAAACGTGATGCGGAATGGAACGCACCGCTTTTTGAGTTCCATGGCATGAGTGTGGATTGTATTGACAGGCACCAGCCGAATACCACGGCGCGCCGGAATGCATACAAAGCAGATTTGACCTACGGAACTAATAACGAATTTGGTTTTGACTATCTGCGTGACAATATGTCACGTACGCCGGAAGAACTTGTTCAGCGCAAACACCATTACGCAATGGTGGATGAAGTTGACTCCGTTTTGATTGATGATGCACGTACGCCGTTGATCATCAGCGGACCTGTCCCACGCGGAGATGAACAGGAATACATGGAATTGAAGCCGCGTGTTGCTAAAATCGTCGAAGCGCAGAAACGTCTGGCGATGGATTTACTGAACGAAGCCAAAAGAAAAATCACAGCAGGCGATAAAAAAGAAGGTGGTTTGTCACTTTTCCGTGCACACCGCGGCATGCCTAAATACAAGCCGTTGATTAAATACCTCAGTGAGTCCGGTATCAAGCAGATCATGCAGGAATCGGAGTCTATCCATTTGGCTGAGAACCAGAAATTGATGCCACAGGCTGATGCTCCGCTTTATTTTACGATCGATGAACGTCACAATAGTATTGAGCTTACGGAAAAAGGGATTGACTTCCTGACGGGAGAATCCGAAGAGACGAGTTTCTTCATTCTGCCGGATATCGCTGTTGATCTTGATCTCATTGAAAAAGATCCTTCTCTGAACGAACAGGAAAGAGTTATTCAAAAGGAGGCTTTAATTCGCGATTATTCTGTCAAAACAGCGCGTATTCACACAGTGAACCAGCTCTTGAAGGCATATACGCTTTTTGAAAAAGACGTGGAATATGTGATCATGGACGCTAAGGTGAAGATCGTTGATGAGCAAACCGGCCGTATTATGGACGGGCGTCGTTATTCCGACGGATTGCACCAGGCCATTGAAGCAAAAGAAAACGTACGCGTTGAAGATGCAACGCAGACATACGCCACAGTTACACTCCAGAATTATTTCAGGATGTACCACAAGCTTGCGGGTATGACGGGTACTGCCGAAACCGAAGCGGGTGAATTCTGGGAAATTTATAAACTGGATGTAGTTTCCATTCCGACAAACGTGAACATCACGCGTAAGGATGAGGAAGATAAAGTATACCGATCTGTTCGTGAAAAATACAATGCGGTTACAGATGAAATCGTAGAACTGGTGGAAGCAGGACGTCCTGTTCTTGTTGGTACCACATCCGTTGAGAACTCGGAGATTATCAGCCGGATGCTTACGCTTCGTAAGATTTCTCATCAGGTATTAAATGCAAAACAACACCAGAAAGAGGCCGAAGTAGTTGCAGAAGCTGGGAAACCCGGTACCGTAACGATCGCAACCAACATGGCAGGTCGCGGTACGGATATAAAACTTACTCCTGAATCCAAATCGGCGGGAGGTCTGGCCATCATTGGTACAGAACGCCATGAAAGCCGTCGCGTTGACCGCCAGCTCAGAGGTCGTTCGGGTCGTCAGGGAGATCCCGGTTCGTCCCAGTTCTTTGTATCCCTTGAAGATAACCTGATGCGTCTGTTCGGTTCAGACCGTATGGCAAAAGTGATGGACCGGATGGGGTTAGAGGAAGGTGAAGTGATACAGAGCGGTATGATCACCAAATCAATCGAACGTGCGCAGAAAAAAGTTGAAGAGAACAACTTCGGTATGCGGAAACGTTTGCTGGAATATGACGATGTAATGAACTATCAGCGTGATGCAATTTATACGCGCCGTAGAAACGCATTGTTTGGAGATCGCCTTGCAGTGGATATTGCCAACACGTTGTATGATGTGTGTGAAGAGCTTTCAGCTACCGCGGGAACTTATGCGGAGCTGGAACTGGCGGCAATCACGACACTTGGAATAGAATTGCCATTTACTGAAACTGAATATCCTGCACTGAAACCAAATCAGCGGTCTCAGAAGCTTTACGAGGCGGCGGAGAAGAACTATCAGGGGAAAAATAGTGCGGTTGCAGAAAAAGCATTGCCGATCCTGCGTTCGATCCACGAAGAAAGAGGCGCGACGATTACCGAAATAATGATTCCGTTTAGTGACGGAATTCGCCAGACGGGTATTGTCGTGAATCTGAAAAAAGCGATTGAAAATGATGGTGCGGAAATTACCCGTGAAATGGAAAAAGCGATTGTACTTTCTCTGATTGATCAGGAATGGAAAGAACACCTTCGCGAAATGGATGATCTGAAACAATCTGTACAAAATGCAGTATTCGAACAGAAAGATCCGTTGCTGATCTACAAATTTGAGTCGGTGGAGCTTTTCAAACGTTTCTTGAGTAAGGTGAATTTTGACATGATCTCATTCCTCTTGAAGGCAGATATCCCGCAGGAAGAGGCAGTTCCTGCGACAGCCGTTCAGCAAACCGTTCGCAGGCCGTCAGCTCCGGCACCGGCTTTGCACACCAACAGGGAAGAAGAATTTGAGCCTGAAATGGATGGTCCCGGTGAATACGCCCGTCAAATGGAATCGACTACAAAAGCGCAACCGGTCAGAACGATAAAAATTGCGGACAGAAATCAAAAAGTTTCGGTGCAGTACCGGGACGGCAGGATTCTGCGTGATGTGAAATATAAGAAAGTAGAATTGGAAGTAAAGAACGGCGATTGCGTTGTAATTGAATAATTTGCCGTCGAAAAATGTGGACATAAGTCTTTAATTCATCGAAGCCCTGCCTTTCTAAATAAGATCGGCGGGGCTTTGTAATTGAAAGGAAATCAGGATTTATGCGATATTTGTATTTTTAGAGAATTACCGGAAAGAAATTAAACCCCTTATGAAATTACATAGAGAAGGCTTCACAATTATGCTGGTCACGGCCATTGTGTTGATTCTGATTAACTTAGGAATCAATTTTCTGTTGCCCGAAGGATATTGGATTCCCAAAATCATCTTGTTTGCCAGCATCGTTATTTTCTTTTTGATAGTGCAGTTTTTCAGGGTTCCTTCGAGAGTGGTGCATAAAAGCGACACACAAATTGTCGCACCCTGTGACGGACGCGTGGTTGTGATAGAAGAAGTTGTAGAGAATGAATATTTCAAAGGACCAAGACGTCAGATCAGTATTTTTATGTCGCCTTTGAACGTGCATATCAACTGGAATCCTGTTAGTGGCGTGATCAGGTATTTTAAGTATCATCCCGGCCTGTATCTCGTAGCCTGGCATCCAAAGTCCAGCACGGACAATGAGCGCACCACCGTGGTGATTCGCACCGTTGAAGGCATTGATGTATTATTCCGTCAGATTGCCGGAGCGGCAGCCCGTCGTATACGCTGGTATGTCAAAGAAGGTGACCAGGTGGAACAAAGTACCGAGATGGGATTTATCAAGTTCGGCTCGCGGGTTGATATCTTTATCCCGCTTGATGCCGAAGTAAAAGTAAATTTGCAGGACAAAACTGTGGGCAGTATTACCGTTCTGGCGGAATTGAAATAATACAATCAACAGAAAATAATTGTAGTAAGACTTTAAATCAAAAATCAGGAAGCCAGTGATGGTTTCCGGATTTTTGTTATGCCCGAATAAAATCGATTGTAAGCTGATTAAAGCAACCCGGAAACCCAGTCGCTGATCTGCGCAAAGAAGCCTGGCACAGCAGCCGGATAAACCACCGCCATAAATAGCATCCCGAAAATGGCACCAAACATGTGTGCGCTGTGGTTGACATAGCTGGTTCCCTTTCTGGCTTCATAAAACGAGTAGGCAAGAAACAGAATTCCAAAAATGAATGCTTTCAATTTAATGAAGAAATAGAAATATACATCCATGGTCGGGGCGAACAGAATCGCTGCAAACAGTACCGCCGAAACGCCGCCGGAAGCACCCAGAGAATTGTAATTCGAGTTTTTTCTATTTTTCAAATAGGTAGGGATGTCCGACACAATGATCCCTAGCAGGTAGAGCGCCAGGAAGTAAAGCGTTCCTTTTGGCCCGAAAAGTGCTTGAAAAAGACGCTCAATTTGTTCGCCGACAAGCCACAAACTAAGCATATTAAAGATCAGGTGGCCAAAGTCAGCATGCACAAAGCCGGAGGTAATAAAACGGTAATATTCGCTCTTTTTCTCAACACGGTACGGGTTCAGGATTAGTTTGTCCATAAAGCCGTAATTGTTGAAAGCGTAATAACTGATACCTGATGTGATAATGACTAAAAGAAGGGTAATGGACATTTTTTATGTTTTTGATATAATTGTCAGATAACGGTTTTGGGAATGCAATCGTTCGGGCTGGCCTTGCGCTGTTCCCTGCCAGCGCTTACCAAGTGAGTTATTGTTCGCGCTCAACAAGCTGGTGAACAAATTCCATCAATACCTTTTTTCGCGATTCTTCTACATTAATCTGTTCCAGGCATGCGAAACCTTGCGAGAAGTATTTGCTGATTTTTTCTTCTGTAATTTTTCTGATACCCAGCTTGTCGTAGATATTTCTGACGGCATTTACCTTCTCTTCCTTATCGAAAGTCTCGGCGGAAATCCATTTGTCAAGCGCTTCCTTGGTGCTTCCTTCCGCTTTTTCCAGTGCTTCAATCAGCAGAAATGTTTTTTTGTTGGAGATGATGTCACCGCCCACCTGCTTGCCAAAAGTTTTCGGATCGCCATACACATCAAGCAGATCGTCTTTCAGCTGAAATCCGATCCCCATACTTTCGCCTGCTGTATACATCAATTGTTTTGCAGATTCATCTGCCCCACCAATGATTCCGCCAAGTTCAAGCGACATACCGAGAACGACAGACGTTTTGAGCCTGATCATTTCCAAGTATTCTGTTTCCGTTACATTCCAGCGTGTTTCAAAATTCATGTCAAGTTGCTGCCCTTCGCAAACTTCGGCGGCTGTTGTATTGAAACGTTCAATTACATTTCTCAGGTTGGCATCTGACACATTGATGAGCAATGCATACGCTTTGATCAACATCACATCGCCGGATAATATCGCCGTATTCTCATTCCATTTATGATGCACTGTCGGCTTTCCGCGACGTAAAGGCGCCTTGTCCATGATGTCATCATGCATCAGAGTAAAATTGTGAAAAACTTCCACTGCCATGGCGGGTTTGATTGCTTTTTCCCAATCGTCCGTGAAAACCGATGTAGCAAGAAGTGTGAGAAGCGGGCGGAATCTTTTTCCGCTCAAAGACATGATGTACCTGATGGGGTCATACAATTCGTCGGGATATTCGCCGTAAGAATTTTGTTCAAACTCAGTATGAAGTCTTTTTAGCAGATGCTCAATTTGTATCATTCGAAGGGAATTTCAGTTCCGTATCACTCACGAACCGACTGTGTTAATTTGTAATTGTTAAGTCTGAAATGGCAGGTGTATGCAAAATAGCTAAATACTGACGAGAAACTCAAAAGTTATTGGCAATGAGATTCCGTCGGCGGTCTGTTGGTAAGCAGAAAATTATCTTTTCATTATTTTCTGACTTACCTTGCAAATATTCAAAGGAGAGCTTCCTAAGGGCAAAATAAGGCTCTCTAAAATGAAATTTTTAATCCATAGCAGTCTTTTCTATGCCTTTTCATCAATATTTCAACGGAGAAATTTTTCCGATGGATACACCACTTTTCGAAACCAATGATCTGGGTCTTTTAAGAGGCTACGGTTTGTTTGATTTTTTCAGGACGTATAACGGAATTCCGTTTCGCTGGGACGATTATTGGGCGCGGTTTGAAAACTCGGCAAGATCATTAAAGTTGACTTTGCCATTGACCCAAGAGGAAACCGCGGAAATTCTCGCCAAACTTCACGCGCTATCCGGAGAAGCTGAGGTTGCTTTTCGTTTTGTGCTTACAGGCGGATATGCACCTGACAGCGTAAATGTGATCCGGCCCAATTTCCTGATACGTACAGAGCCCCTGCCTCAGGATAATCCTGCGGGGCGTTTGAAAGGAATAAAAGTGCTTCCGTACGAATATGTCCGCGATTTGCCTGAAATTAAAAGTACCAACTATGTACATATGATTTTGATGGCAGACGACATGAGAAAGCAGTCGGCCTCAGATCTGCTTTTTCACAAAGATGGAGAGATCAGTGAATTGACACGCAGCAATATTTTTCTTTTCAAAGGCGATAAACTGATTACGTCCGACCGGAATATTTTGAACGGTATTACGCGCCGGGTCGTCATGGAGCTTGCAGAAGCCCATTTCGAAATACAGGTTCGAGCTGTTTCGTTGGCGGAATTGATTGCAGCCGATGAAGTTTTTACGACAAGCACCACGAAGTGGGTTATGCCGGTTGTTGCCGTTGGTGATAATCTTATCGGAACGGGAGTTGCGGGAAAAAACACGCTATTCCTGCAGGGTCTTTTTGAGGAAGTTGTGAGAGAGTGGGGAAGGTAAATAATATGATCCCTCCCGGATCGAATCAGCCGAGCGGGATCATATCAATATTCAACTCCAGCCCTGCGCAGTAATCGGCACCCGGTTGTCGGCATTGGTATGCAATAATACCTCTCCTTTTTTATCCGTAATGTATCCCACAATTGTGATTTTGGGGTTGTTTTTGATCTTGTCGTAAGCGTTCTGAGGGACGGTGAAAAGTAATTCATAATCCTCCCCGCCGTTAAGTGCGGCCGTTACAGGCCCAATATTCAGTTCTGTGGCGGCAAGGTAAGTTTGCTCGTCAACAGGTAATTTATCTTCAAAAACCAATGCACCTACAACCGACTGCGCACAAATATGCAAAAGATCGGAGGCCAGTCCGTCCGAAAGGTCGATCATCGATGTAGGTACAACACCAGCTTCTGCCAGCTCATAGACCACATCCATGCGTGCTTCAGGCCGCAGTTGGCGTTGGATCACATAATCTTTTCCATCCAGTTCAGGCTGCATATTCGGATTGGCCAGGAAAACCTGCTTTTCCCGCTCCAGTAACTGCAGGCCCAGATAGGCACCGCCGAGGTCGCCGGTCACGCAGAGCAGATCATGCGGTTTAGCGGTGTGTCTGTAAGTAATTTTGTCCTTGGCCACCTTTCCGAAAACCGTCACAGATATAAACAGTCCCGAGCGGGATGATGACGTATCGCCGCCAACCAGATCCACGTTGAAATCGATACAGGCCAGTTTTATCCCTTCATAAAGTTCTTCAACCGCCTCTACCGAAAATCTGTTACTGAGCGCAAGGCTTACCGTCACCTGCCGTGGCGTTCCGTTCATTGCCGCAATGTCCGATACATTTACAGCTATGGCTTTGTAACCCAGATGTTTGAGCGGAAAAAAAGTAAGGTCAAAATGAACGCCTTCAAGAAGCATGTCTGTTGACAACAATCCGAATTCTTCACCAAGGTCAATAACCGCCGCGTCATCCCCGATTCCCGTAATGGTGTCAGGTAATTTATTTTTAATTCCTTTATTGATTCGTTGCAAAAGGCCGAATTCGCCTAAGTCGCTGATTTCTGTTCTTGTTTCTGCCATGGTACAAAATTAGCTTAAAAATAAGAACGAAGCCACTTCGCGATGAAATGGCTTCGTTACTTATTCTTCTTCTCCTATAATTGTTACGGATTCGTAAGCGTGTACTCGTTTATTGTTCCTCCGGTTTTTGTGCTCCCGGTGGTCCTTGTGATCACCAGATTGTTTTCGTCTGAAGAATTGATTGTAAATTCAATGATGCCACCGGTTCCTGTTGGTTCTGGTGAAAGGCCTTTCAGTATCAATTTAGTTTCACCTGAAAGCTCCCAGGTGCCGGTAGAGCTGAATTTGTCGCGATCTACAAGTGTAACCACGCCTCCGTTGGCCAGCGCAAGTCTGAAGTCAGAATAACCAGGTTCTTTGTTTGTGGATCCTCCGCGCGTGTAAACCACGTTTGGTCCTTCTTTTACCGATTGGGCCGTCCAGGTCTTGGACAAGCGTTCGGACAAAGGCTTAACCTTTGTTTTACAGCCAATTGTAACGATGGTAAGCAGTATTAAACTCCAAATTAAAGTATACCCTTTTTTCATTCTGTTCTCTGTTTGCTTTTCTTTTAGAACGCCAATTTCCCACTTTTTAGTCTTATAATCAAAAAATTCTGGTTAGTGGTTGTCAAAATGGGCGCTGAAATGTCAATATTAGTAACTTGCCGGATAAAAAAACAGCATGAAAGAATACACGAGAGCGCAACTTGCATTACGTAACGGACAGGACAAAGAGGAGATATGGTGTGCATACAAAGGGTTGATTTATGATGTGTCGGGTTCCAGATTGTGGCGCAACGGGCATCATTATGAGCATTGGGCTGGTCAGGATCTTACAAAGGAACTGGAAGATGCGCCGCATACTAAAAAGGTTTTTGAACGTTTTACGGTCATTGGGAAACTGATTGTTGTTTAAGTTCCGCGTTAAAAAATAATTTGATGCATGAATAATTTTAGAGAAAATACGATCCTTATTGCTGATAGCGGCTCAACCAAAACCGATTGGCTCTTTGCCCGGCGTGAAGAGGCTTTTTTTCAGTTCCAGTCTGCCGGCCTGAATCCTTTTTACCAGACTGTTGATGATGTAGCCAATATTCTGGAAAAGGAAGTGTTGCCAAATATTTCAGGACAAATTGAGGCAATTTTTTTTTACGGCGCTGGTTGTGCCAATGAGGTGACCAGCCGCCCGGTTACGGACGCATTAAAACGGACTTTTCCGGAGGTGTCAAGAATAGAGGTTGCGTCCGATATGCTGGGAGCCGTCCGAGGACTATGTGGCCGGGAAGCAGGAATAGCGGGTATTTTGGGGACCGGCGCAAACAATGCATTGTATGATGGCAAAGAGATCATCGGGTCAATCGGATCGCTTGGATTTTGGCTGGGAGATGAAGGCAGCGGCTCTTATCTCGGGAAAACGGTGGTCGTTGCTTATCTACAGAATGAGCTTCCGGAGGACCTACATGTACTTTTTGCCACAAAATATCCGGAAATCAACCGGCTTTTTGTTTTGGAATATGCCTACAAAAAGCCCTTTCCAAATCGGTATTTCGCGTCCTTCTCCGTTTTTATTTCCGAAAATGTAAAGCATCCTTTTATCTCGGTAATGATCGGCGAAGCTTTCGGCATTTTTGTGAAAAAATATATATTGAAACATCCGGGCGTTGAAACACAGAAAATCAGTTTTACAGGATCAATCGCTTTTTATTATCAGGAGATCCTTCGTGAGGTGCTGATCCGCCATGGCCTGGAAGTGGGCAAAATTTTGAAATCACCACTAAACGGATTGATTTCCTACCATTTGGAATTGCCGCATTAAGCCAAAAGTTAATGATTGTTAACTTGTATCTGAAAAGCCGGCATTCGCTGTTACAAAACTTTGAAGTCGGGAAATGGCTTTAACTTTGCAACAGAAATCACTTATAATTTATGCCCCGTCGTACCATCCGCTGGCTTACAGTATTTTCGGCCCTGCTCATTATCGGTGTGGTAGTCACCCAGATTTATTGGGTGAAACAGGCGCTGGATCTGCGTCACAGGCAATTTAACCAAAACGCACATGTGGCATTACAGGATGTTGCGGAAGAGCTTGCCAAGGTAAACGGTGTGATGCAGACTACCAATCCTGTGGAACAGCTCGCGCCAGAATATTTTGTGGTCAATACCAATGCAACTACCCAGCCGGATTTACTTGAACATTTTATCAAGGATAGTTTCCAGAAACACAATCTGATCACCGATTTTGAGATCGGTATCTATGATTGTACTACCGACAAAATGCGCTACGGAATGTTTTTGAGTACAAAAAACAATGAGAAAACATCGGCGCCGACCTCAGACTGGATCAAAACAGATAAATATCCCTATTACTTTGGGGTCCGGTTCCCGCAACAGGATACTTACTTTGCGGGAACGATCACTGGCGCCATCTGGTCGTCGGTTCTGGTACTGGTTGCGGTATGTTTTTTTTCCTACGCATTGTTTGTTATTTTAAGGCAGCGACATTTGTCAGAGGTGCAGCGCAATTTCGTTAATAACATGACACATGAGCTGCAAACGCCGATTTCAACGATCCGTATCGCTGCTGATGTGCTCAATTCGGATGTGATTGTGAAGCAGCCAGAGCGGCACAAACGTTATGTGAATATTGTGCAGGAAGAAATTTTGCGATTGCAGAGTCAGGTTGAAATGGTACTTTCCATGGCAAAAGCAGAAAGTAATACGTTGTTGCTGAAAAAAGAGAGAATTAACGTGCATGAAGTTATAGAGTCCATTTTGCTTCCTTATGAAGGTAAGATACAACTTGAATTTGAAGCTCAGAATCCTTTCGCCGAAGCAGATACATTTCATTTCAGGAATATGATCAGTAATTTGATTGACAACGCACTGAAATATTCTCCCGGCGAGCCGGAGGTTTGGGTTAAAACCTGCAATAAGAAAAATTGTCTGGTAGTAGCAATTGAGGACAAAGGTTTGGGGATTGCACCTGAATTTCAGAAGAAAATATTTAATAAATTTTTCCGGGTTCCTTACGGCGACGTTCACAATGTGAAAGGCTCCGGAATCGGGCTGAGTTACGTAAAACAAATCGTCAGATCGCATCGCTGGAATCTGGAACTGGAAAGTAAACTTGGGAAAGGAAGTGTTTTCAGGATTTCCATTCCTCAAAAATGAGCTAACAGAAAGGCGTGATATGGCACACAAATTTTATTTTGTACTGAATGAAAAAGAAAATTCTTTACGTTGAAGACGACCCAAATCTTGCATTTGCAACGATGGATAACCTGGAAGCAAATGACTATGAAATCGTACATGCATCGGACGGCGAGCAAGCCTGGGAAATATTTGGGAAAGAGCATTTTGATATTTGCGTGCTTGACGTGATGTTGCCCAAAATGGACGGTTTTACACTGGCAGAACACATCCGAGGCGCTGACAATCAGGTTCCTATCCTGTTTTTGACCGCACGTACAATGCAGGAAGATAAAATTAAGGGTTTGCAAATTGGTGGTGACGATTACGTGACCAAACCGTTTAGTATACAGGAACTGATGCTGCGTATTGAAGTTTTTTTGAGACGTAGTAACCGGGAAACAAAAATCGTTGCGAAGCCTGTCACGAATCAGATCGGGAAATACAATTTTGATTTTCAAAAGCTCACGCTCATGCTTAATGAAACGTCTCAGAACCTGACTTTCCGGGAAGCAGAAGTATTGAAATATTTGTCTGAAAGGATTGATCAGGTGATCAGAAGGGACGAATTGCTGAAAGCGATCTGGGGTGATGACGATTATTTCATGGGTCGCAGTCTGGACGTTTTTATATCCCGGTTAAGAAAATATTTGTCCGCCGATCCAGCTATTCGGATCGATAATATTCACGGTGTCGGGTTCAGAATGAGCGTGTCATGAATAATATTTGGGAAATATATTGTGCCAAAACTTGCATCAAAAAAAATAATCCTACATATTTGCACCCTCATTTGGAAAAATTGAACGGTTATGGCTAAGGTTTGTCAAATTACAGGAAAAAGAACTCGTGTTGGAAATAATGTTTCCCACGCTAATAATAAAACAAAACGTAAATTCTTCCCGAATTTGCAAAAGAAACGTTTCTTCCTTCCTTCTACCGGAGAATGGGTTACGTTGAAAGTAGCAACTTCTGCTCTTCGTACTATTAACAAAAATGGTATTGAAGCAACGATACAAAAAGCATACGATAAAGGAACGCTTACGTTCTAAGACATTACGAATTTATCAGAAAGGACTTCTCTGGATCGGGAAGTCCTTTTTTTCGTCATTTTTAGGTAATGCCTTTTCTTGTCAGGTATTCCTAAATGACCGACCTTTACTTTGAGCTGTTGGTAACATGCTCAACTGCTGTATGCAAGCATCAATTTCCGATCATTTTAACGCGGTTTTTCTTTTGCTCGGAGCTAATCTTGGCGATCGGTGGCAAAGTTTTCGTTCCGCAACAAAATTGATAGAGGAGCGTATTGGGGCGTTGAAGGTAATCTCGGCCGTCTACGAAACGGCTCCCTGGGGAGTTCTGGACCAACCGTCCTTCCTGAATCAAGTCTTGGAAATCGAGACAACATTTGACCCGGAAACTGTGTTGCGGCTGATATTGCAAATTGAACATGAACTGGGTCGGGTGCGCCATGAACGGTGGGCGGCCAGGCTCATAGACATTGATCTGCTCTATTTCAATGATCTCGTTCTGGATGGTTCACGACTTACGGTGCCACATCCGCGTTTGCACGAAAGAAGATTTACCCTTGCGCCATTGGCAGAAATTGCTCCTGACTACCTTCACCCCATTTTGAAGAAAACAAACAAACAGCTTCTCGAAATCACCTCCGACCAAAGTAGCGTGCATAAAATTTCCTGAAATAATACTACTGACTGTTTTTGTTTTAATTCGAATCCTCTCCCCATTCATTCGCCATTTAAGCTAGTTTATCATATTTAATTTCATTGTTATACGCATTAGAGCTTGTTTTGTATTTCAGTCATTAGACGCTCTACTTTTTTATTTGATCTTCGAATGAGGGTAAAGGCGAAATGAATTGTCATTGAGATAGGAAAAGTTCAATTAACACACCGTAACGCCGTCTATCTATATGGGTTATGGCTTATCAAGCAAACATGAAAAATAAAGTACTCGAAAAATGGATCTTTCTTTTGATGGTCGTGTCCGGTCTTCCGGCTCTTGCGCAAAGCAAGCATACCGTCAGCGGATATGTCAAAGATGCTAAAAATGGCGAAGGACTGATTGGCGTTTCAGTTTATGTTCGCGAGGCAGCGACGGGCGTGACCACCAATACTTACGGATTTTATTCCATAACATTGCCCGCCGGTGATTATCAGGTTGCATATTCGTATATCGGTTACACGAAGGTGGTAAAAAACGTGAATCTTGCATCCGATCAGACCGTGAGCATTGAGATGGGTGATGAGAGTGAAAATTTGAATGAAGTCACCATTTCCACAAAAAAAGAAGATGAAAATGTGCGTGGGATCGAAATGTCGGTCAACAAGGTGGAAATGAAAACCATCCGGAAAATGCCCGCATTGCTTGGTGAGGTAGATCTCATCCGCAGTATTCAGCTGCTTCCCGGCGTTACCACAGTTGGTGAGGGCGCATCCGGGTTTAACGTGCGTGGTGGCGATATCTCGCAGAACCTGGTGCTGCTCGATGAAGCTCCGGTTTATAATTCCTCCCACCTTTTTGGTTTTTTCTCAGTTTTTAACCCGGATGCGGTCAAGGATGTCAAATTAATTAAAGGTGGCATTCCTTCGCAATATGGTGGACGTATTTCTTCGATTCTCGACGTAAGAATGAAAGAAGGTAATTCCAAAAAAAGAGAAATCAACGGTGGGATCGGGACGATATTTTCGCGACTCACTTACGAACAGCCGTTTGCTGCCGGGAAAGGTTCGTTTATTGTCGCGGGCCGCAGGTCGTATATAGATATTCTTGCAAAACCTTTTTTGAACAAAGATCTGCGGGATTCGAAATTTAACTTTTACGATCTTACAGCCAAAGTCAATTACCGTCTGGGCGAAAAGGATACGTTTTTTGCATCCGGTTACTTTGGGAAAGATGTTTTTGGAGGCGGAGATTTCGGTTTCGGTTGGGGAAACGCAACGGCGACCGGTCGTTGGAACCATATTTTTTCCAATAAACTGTTCATGAATCTGACGGGTTATTACAGTAATTACGACTATTCCCTTGGACAGAATCAGAACAAACCTGACGCAAAAGATAAATTCGACTGGAAATCCAAAATCATCAGTTCCAGCATCAAACCTGATTTTACCTATTACCTCACCCCCAACAATCAGCTGACGTTTGGCGGGCAGTATATCAGATATACCTCAAAACCGGGTAAGGCAGTTGCGGTTTCCGAAGGAGAGCAAACAGACATTAGCCTGGAACCGCGCTACGCAGACGAATCAGCTCTGTACATTGGCAATGAACAAAAACTATCTGATAAAATTTCGCTCCAGTATGGTGTGCGTTACTCATATTTCCGAAGCCTGGGCCCGGGAATAGAATATGAATACATTGAAACTGAAAAAGGGCAGCGTAAGCAACCGGTATTCCCAGGGAAAGAATACAAGAAAAACGAGGCTATAAAATCTTATGGAAACCTGGAGCCAAGGTTGTCGGTAAATTTTGGACTCAACTCAACGACCAGTATCAAAGCGAGTTATAATAGAACTGCCCAGTATTTGCACCTTTTGTCCAACACAGCAGCGAGTTCGCCGCTGGATGTCTGGACTTTGAGTTCCACAATCATTAAACCTGAAAAAGCGGATCAGGTTGCGCTCGGTTGGTTCCAGAATTTCGGTGACAATATGTACGAGGCCTCAGTTGAAGTGTATTACAAAAAATTATACAACCAGATTGACTACGTTCCGGGATCTGATCTGCTGCTGAATCAGTTTGTAGCCGGGGATCTTTTGTCGGGCAAAGGACGTGCTTACGGAGCGGAGTTTTATCTTAAAAAGAACAAGGGCAAGCTGACAGGCTGGGTAAGTTACACTTTGTCGAGAACCGAGCGCCTTGTGGAAACGATCAACAACAATGACTGGTTTCCAGCCAGGTTCGACAAGCCTCACAATTTCACCGCGGTGGCTATTTACGAACTTAAAAAACGGTTGACAGTTTCCGCCAACTTTACAATTGCCTCAGGAACCCCCGCCACTTTTGCGACCAACAGGTACGAATGGAACGACTGGGCTTTGGGTAATAATTATGAAGGAAAAAGAAATAACAGCAGAATACCAGCCTATCACAGACTCGATCTGGCGGCGACGCTCAAAGCCAAGAAAAAACTTTTCGGAATTGGTGAAGGGGAATGGGTCTTCTCGGTTTACAATGTTTACAACCGCCGGAATCCTTTCTCAGTTTACACACGTACCAACGAGGACAACGCTTTAAAAACAGAGGCCGTACGGTATTCGGTGATCGGAAATTTTATTCCTGCGATCACGTATAATTTCAAATTCTGACCGGAATAAAGTTTTTCATTTTTGCCTGAAACATTGAACAATGAAACATATAAAAGCAATACTGAGTTTTAAATCGGCAGTTTACGGCCTTTTGTTAATGGCAGGGACTGTTGCCCTAACCAGCTGTGAAGATGTTATTGACCTGAATTCAGAAACAGGTCCGCCTCAACTGGTTGTAGACGGTTGGATTACGAATCAGCCTGGAGCCCAAACGATCCGGCTTACCTGGTCAGCAGGATACTTTGACAACAATGCAGCCAGAGCAATCACAGGCGCCGAGGTTACTGTTACAGACGATCAGGGGAAATTGTACGTGTTTAAAGATTCTGCGAGTACGGGTAAATATGTGTGGGGAAGTTCGTCAAAAGACACATTGGGTCACATTGGTCGCAAATACACGCTGAAAGTAGTGAACGGAGCCGACGTGTATACATCGGTGAGCGAAATTAAACGGGTTCCTTTGGTAGACTCTGTTGTTTATCAAAAGGAGACATTGCCTTTCAAGCCTGAAAAAGGTCCCAAGGAAGGTTTTATCGCGTCCTTCTATGCCAGGGATTTCGCCGGTGCTGGTGACACATACTGGATCAAACCGGTTATCAGTGGGAAAGTGCAGGTTGGAAATCCTACTACTATTTCCATTGCATACGACGCGGCATTCAGTGCGGGCGCTCCATCGGACGGGTTAATATTCATTTTGCCGTTACGTCAGTCGATTACGACTGATTCTCTTTATTCCGCGGGCGCATCGGTCGGTGTGGAATTGCACAGCATCACCAACGAGGCATTCGACTTTTTGAAACAAGTGGGTGAGCAGGCGGCAAACGGCGGTTTGTTTGCTGTACCGATCCAGAACATTAAGTCTAATGTTGTCAATGTGAATCCGGCAGGGCCAAAACCGCTGGGATTCTTTGGAACATCTGCCGTTAGCAGAATGGAAACGGTGATTGATCCTGCAAAGGCAAGGCCGGAAGATTAAGGTTCAATTTTTTTTAATATGCCAGCCACCTGCGAAGATCATTTGCAGGTGGTTTTTCGTATATTTCTTACACGTTTTCCAGCTCCTATGAAAAGTCAGATTCTGATCGCCCTGTTACTTATAAGTGCCCTTTCATTTGCGCAGAAGCGGCCGCGCGAACTCGGCATCAAAATTGGTGTCCTCCCGACAGGTGAACTCAATGCCATCACAGACGTAAAAGGTGTGAAAGTGGGGCAAATAACGCTAAGCGAAGGAGCTGAAGTGCGGACAGGTGTAACTGCCATTCTCCCGCACGATGGCAACCTTTTTCAGCAAAAAGTGCCGGCAGCCATTTACATAGGAAACGGTTTTGGGAAGCTGGCTGGCTACTCACAGGTGGAAGAGCTAGGTACGATTGAATCACCCATCGTTCTGACAAATACATTAAATGTACCCACAGCAGCGGCGGCCGTGATTGACTGGACGCTGGGGCAGAACGGAAATGAAAAAGTAAGGTCTGTAAATCCGGTTATTGGAGAGACAAATGATGGCTATCTGAACGACATTCGGGGGCGGCATGTGAAGAACGAGCATATTCTCAATGCACTGGCGCAGGCAGAAAGTGGACCAGTTGATGAAGGAAATGTGGGTGCGGGAACAGGAACGGTTTGTTTTAACTGGAAAGGCGGAATCGGCACCGCTTCCCGAAAATTGCCTGAGAAACTTGGCGGGTACACCATCGGCGTTTTGGTGCAAACCAATTTTGGCGGCGTTTTGAAAGTCAACGGTGTTCCGGTCGGGGAAGAGTTGGGTAAATATGCTTTTAAAGAAGCATTGGACAAATCGTCTGATGGTTCCTGCATGATCGTTGTTGCGACAGATGCACCACTGGATGCGCGTAATTTGAAACGGCTTGCGAAGCGGGCGATGCTTGGCCTTGCGCAAACCGGAGGCATTGCTTCTAACGGCAGCGGAGACTATGTCATTGCATTTTCTACGGCGAACCGGGTTTTACATGAAACCAGCCAGGCCACTTATGGTGCTACACTGCTGCACAATGATTATGTGTCACCGCTTTTTCTTGCTGTAATTGAGTCTACGGAAGAGGCCATCATCAATTCACTTTTTATGGCAAAGACTTCTCAGGGAACAGAAGGACACAAGGTTGATGAACTGCCCAAAGATCAGGTTTTGGAACTGATGAAAAAATACGGGCGACTTAAATAATTTTGTACATCGCCTTACACAAAGTTAACACTATCCTGTTTTTCGAGTCTTTCCTTGATTTCATCCAGAAATTCCAGTCGGTAAATCGGGCAATTGACTGTAACTGTAGTTCCCTTCCCCGGTACAGATTCTATTGTCAGGTTTCCAGTCAATTTATCGGATCTCTGTCGTAGATTTTTTAATCCGTTTCCGCTGAAACCACCTTCTTTGAAATGAAACCCTTTTCCGTCATCGGCCACTTTCAGCATGACCACATTTTCATCTATCGTGAGCTTGATGTTTACCCGTGTTGCATCCGCATGTTTGATCACATTATGCAGTATTTCTTTAAAAATAAGTAAAAAATCTCTCCGGTGATGTGGCTCAATTGTGGCAATCTGGTTGAATTCGGGAATCTCAATGTGTGTTTGGACCGCCGTATACTGAAACATGGCGAGTGCCGTTTCCTTCATGCGCAAACTCATGCTTTCCACGGAATCCTGGGAGGAGTTTAAGCTCCATACAATTTCCCGCATTGTAGATAAAACCTGTCTGGTAACCTTGCCAATAGTCTTAAATGTCGCCCTCGCATCATCAGGAGATGCGCCCACCTGTTTCATGCCTACGTCGCTCATGATGCTTAAAGCGCTCAGGTCGGATCCGATTTCGTCGTGAAGATCACGGGCAATGTCATCCCGGATGAGTTGAAGTTTTTGCTGTTTCGTTTCGTTTTCCAGCAATTGTTCAACCAATTGCTGCTGGTAGCGAAATTTTTCCAGCTCCGTTCGCCTGTTAAGCACCGAGAAACCGATTGTAAAACAAACGGCTTCCAGTATCATGCCGAGTTGTGTAGGCAGCGATGGAAAAGTAAACAGCAAATCCGGGTGCCGCGTATCATTCCCGGTCTGGATGATGATCACCGCAATTGTCATACCGCATACATAAAAGAGGGTTCCAAGAATGAAGAACGTCACAATCTGTCCTCTAAGCCTGATGATACGGACGATCGCAGCAAGCGACAGCGCCGAAAGTGCGTAGCGGTTTATACTTCTGTAAATTTTATAGAAATCGTAATTCAGCACATCTGTAAAAAGGTGGAAGGCATGAATCACCACACTGATAAATGACAAGATTACGATGCCGACGATCATTTGATAAGCCATTTTATCATTTTTTCGAAGGTCCATAAACTGGATTGCGAACCAGCCATACAAATTGATACAGATCACTTCAACAGTTCCGACGGAAAAGTTGTAAAAGTTGATATTATGGTTTGGAAAACTGGTAAAGAATTGAAATAAGAAACGGTGGTCGGTAATATCCAGAAAGCACAAAATTGATACAATGTACATCGCATAATATGCAAGCTCCTTCTTTTTTTGCCAGAGATACGTGATGAAGGTATAGAGTAGCATCATTACCAACATGCCATCCAAAAAAATCCTAATTGTGGGGTAGTTCACGGTAAGGTCTGGTAGTGTGTAAAGTATTTGTCAAAAATAGAAATAATACGATGATGAATTCATTTTAAAGACCGAAACAGACCTGCCAAATTTATCAGAAATTTTTGTCACGCATTTTGTGGTTTAAAAGCAGGTAAAATTACGGGTATCAACAAGTACTTTTTTGCTCATTTTTACCATTAAATAACTACTTCCGCAATGATGGTTTGGGTTTGATGCAGAATCAGATTTAACAGATAATTTTGTCGTAAGATCCTGGTAGAAAATAACTGATGGTAAGTTAATTAAAATCAGTTTCAGGATTACTATTCAAGTATTTTTAATCATTTGCGTCATGAAAATTTTTACAAAAACCCTGCTTATCCTGTCCTTATTTGTTGCAGTTTCAGCGCATTCTCAAACGACAAAAAAGACAGCTACTCCTGTTAAAAAAACAGTAGCGAAAAAACCTGCGGCAAAGGATAACGCTGCGACTCTGGCCGCAAAAGCCAAAGCAAAGGAAGATTCCGTTGCCGCGGTGAATGCCTTGGCAATGCAGATGGCCAGAAAGATCGTTATGGAGGATTCTCTTAAAAAAGCCCGGGCTGCTGAACAGCTCGCGATGGAAGAAAAATTAAAGGAAGAGCAACTAAAGGCGGAACAAAGCAAAAAGAAACCTGAAAAAGCGGCGAAAGCCAAACCTGAAAAAGCAAAGCCGGAAAAAAAGGAAGTTGCGGCAAAAGCCAAACCGGAAAAGAAGGCCAAAGAGCCGGTAAAAAAAGTGCCTGATGAACTGAGACCTACCGCCAAGCCGGAAGTAGCTTCGACGGATGCAAAAACGTGGATTGGTCTGAGAGGAATGGGTATCGGCTCATTTCTGACTGGTAAAGATGTGACTTCCGAATTCAAACCACTTATCGGGTACGGCGGAGGACTGGTTGCAAATTTCGGTCTCGGAAAACACCTTTCTTTTCAACCGGAAGTGCTGTATGCTCAAGAAGGCTTTTCTGTTGATGGCGAACTTGCAGGCGAACAATACAAAGGTTCTGTAACGGCGAACGTAATTCAGGTTCCATTGCTGATCAAGTATTCATTTGGAGAATACAACAAAGGTTTTTTTGTTAACGTTGGCCCCTATGGCAATTATCTGATCAATGTAGTGAGTAACGACAAAACTTTTGGAACAGGGAAAACAACCACAAAACCTGATAAAACAACCATTGAATACGGTGTTTCAGGTGGATTGGGTGTCGCTGTTCCCGTAGGAAAAGGAAGGCTTCTGGTGGAGGCCCGGGGCACATTTTACCTTGGTTCAACCGAAAAAGAAGACGAACCAGCAGATTCACGGATTGTAACCGGGGCACTTTCCATAGGATATTTATTCCCGATTGGTAATTAAGAACATATTCGAAAGCTCAAAATAGATCATAGTAAAAAGCTCCTGGAATGCGTTCAAGGGGCTTTTTGCGTTTTAATACTTAAAATAATCTTTGTCACTTTGGACGGAGCACGCCTTGTTATCAATGGTTTGCAATAAATTCAGCAGCGGATATTTGCGATTGTAATATTTTACGTTAAAATTTGCGGTTTAAATGAAAGTATCATTTCGACTGTGAAGACAAAAAGTTTCTTTAATCAGACAATTACCTTATTACTGGCAGCCATGCTTTTGATGGTCGCTGGTGTAAAGTCTTCGTCGCTTCACAAAGACGCTACCCGCAAACTTCCGGCCGTTGCCAAATCCATTTTTCATGGTTTGGGACAGGATGCCGATTCGGGAGCAACAGACACCGAACAGGCAACGGTAAGTTCACTGGCATTGGATGCCGTGATAACTCCTGCGTTGTCTTTCGATTTTAGCCAATACTTTTATTTTCTTCCACCAGCAGTCTGGCATTTTATTCAGCGTGAGGTAGTTACAGAGGTTTCTTTCCCGGAACCCTCATTTCTGGTTTCAGGTTTCTGCCGAATCTTCGGATCCTACGTAGTCACCAACGCCCCCTGATTTTACCGCTTTTCTTTGCCGGCACCGTATTCTGCCGTAAATCCGCTTGTTATCTGATTTTGTTAAAGTTCATTTTTGTGGATTCGCCTGAATCGACATTCAGATATCTGGTATTCATCAGTAAAATTCAAAATAGTATCACCAAAATTTCTATAAAATACCAATGACTAATAAAAATGGAATAATAGGGTTGACCCTCGTGATCGCCCTTATTAGTGTCTATTACCTCTCTTTTACGTTCGTTTCGCGCAACATCAAAGGGAAGGCTGAGACCTATGCAACAAATGCAGAAGGAAAAGTTGATCTGGTTAAAAAACAGCATTACATTGATTCACTCTGGCGTGAAGAAGTGTATCTGGGCCAGACTTTGCAGGAGGTTATGGAACGTGAGTTGAGCCTCGGTCTCGATTTACAAGGCGGTATGCACGTAGTTCTTGAAGTTTCTCCAGTTGATATTTTGAGAGGAATGGCAGGTGGAAATGCCCGCAGTGCAGCGTTTCAACAAGCCTTGAAAAAAGCAGGTGAAGATAAAAAAGCAAGTAACAGTTCATTTGTAAAGCTTTTTGTCAATGCTTTTAAAGAAGCCGCGCCTAATACAAGCCTTGCAAGCGTATTCGCAAACAGCGCTAACCGTGGCAAAATCAACAGCACTTCCTCTGACAATGATGTAATCAAAATGTTGAATACGGAAGTTGATGGTTCCATTGACCGCGCATTCCAGATCACACAGGCGCGTATTGATAAATTTGGTGTAACAAACCCAAACATTCAGCGTTTGCCGGGAAAAAATCAGATTCTTGTTGAACTTCCTGGTGTAGACAACCCTGAACGTGTTCGTCGTTTACTTTCCGGCGCAGCAAAACTTGAATTTGCGGAGGTTTATCTTACAAATGAACTGGCTTCGGGGCTGGATCAATTAGGTAAATACCTTTCCAGACAAGCGGAAATTGAGAAAGCAGCAGCGAAACCTGGCACTGCATCTGTTGTTGCTGATACAACGAAGAAAACCGGATTGACCGGCCTAGCTGCTCAGCTTGAACAAAAAGCCACTGATTCTACAAAGACGGATTCATCTGCTCTGGCGGCACAAAGTGCTGCGTTGACCAATCTTTTTGTACCAATGCCACAAGGATTGGGTGTGTATATGAAAGATACTGCCCGCGCCGGAGAAATGCTTCGTCGTCCGGAAGTACGCTCGTTTTTCCCTGCTGACCTTGTTTTCATGTGGGACCGTAAAGGGACACCTGGTGTAAATAATCAATTGATCTTGCCCTTGTATTTCATCAAAAAAGCCAATGGTCAGGCAGCTATGGAGGGTGATGTGATCGTAGATGCGACGCATGATTACGATGATCGTGGCCGTCCGGAAGTTACAATGCGTATGAACGGAGAAGGTTCACGTAAATGGCGTTCATTAACTGCAAGAAGTGTAGGCCGCCCGGTTGCAATCATTATTGATAATCTGGTTTACACGGCGCCAACAGTACAAGGTGAAATTCCTAATGGTAACTCAAGCATCACCGGTAACTTTACCGTGGAAGAGACAAAAGATATGTCCAACGTCTTGAAAGCGGGTAAATTGCCAGCACCGACACACATTGTTGAGGAAGCCGTTGTTGGTTCTACACTGGGTTCAGAAGCGATTCGTGACGGTGTAATTTCTTCGTTGGTTGGTCTGGTGATCGTGTTAGTTTTTATGCTGGCTTATTATGGCGGTGCAGGTTGGGTTGCGGATTTGGCCTTATTTGTAAACTTGTTTTTCCTGATGGGAATTATGGCCTCGCTTGGGGCGGTGTTGACTTTGTCGGGTATTGCGGGTATCGTTCTTACAATTGGTATGGCCGTAGATGCGAACGTACTGATCTACGAAGGTATTAAGGTTGAAATCGAAGCAGGGAAACCTTTCAAACAGGCTGTTACGGATGGTTTTAAACACTCCCTTACCGCAATTATTGACTCCAACGTGACAACGCTTTTGACTGGTATCATCCTTTACATTTTTGGTACAGGTCTGGTAAAAGGTTTCGCTACTACGCTGATCATCGGTCTTATTACGTCCCTGTTTACTGCGATCTTTATTACCCGTTTATTCCTTGAACAGCAGATTAGTAAAGGAAAAACATTCAAGTTTTATTCTGGTCTTACGAAAAACTGGTTTAAGGATAACAATTTTGACTTCGTTTCTCAGCGCCGGACTTTTTACATCGTTTCTACTGTAATTATGGTTATCGGTGTAGGTTCATTTATTTTCAAAGGATTTGGTTTGGGAATTGATTTTAAAGGCGGACGTTCTTATGTAGTGCGTTTCGAAAAGGACGTCGAAACTGACGAGCTGCGTACGGCAATGAAAGCGGTCCTTGGAGAAAGTCCTGAAATTAAAACCTATGGTGGTGCGGATCAGGTAAAAATCACAACGGATTATCTGGTAGAAGATATTTCACCGGATGCAGATCAGAAGGCCGACCAGAAGATTATGGAGGGTGTTGCAAAACTAAAAGACAACAAAGGAAAAATCGAAAGTTCGTCTAAAGTGGGTCCTACCATCGCGTACGATACAATGATTTCTGCTGCATACGCGATTTTGCTCGCACTTGCCGCGAACTTTGCGTATATCTTCATACGTTTCAAAAGACTTGCGTTCAGCTACGGGGCGGTAGTATCGCTTACGCATGATGTGATCATCATTCTTGCAGTTTACTCGTTGTTTAACGGCTGGATCCCTTACATTTCGCTGGATATTGACCAGGCGTTCATTGGTGCAATCCTGACGATGATCGGTTACTCTATGAACGATACAGTAGTAATTTATGACCGTATCCGGGATTACCTGTCGGATGACAAAGCAAAAGGAGAAAGCCTGCCTACGGTTATCAACAATGCATTGAACAGTACTTTGAGCCGTACGGCTGTTACAGGTATCTCGGTTATCCTTGTATTGCTTGTTTTGATCGTGTTTGGAGGAGAAGTACTTCGCGGATTTACATTCTGTATGCTGCTGGGAGTAATTGTAGGTACATACTCATCCCTGTTCGTTGCAGCTCCGATCGTTGTCGATCTTTTGCAGCGTGAAAAAAGCAAACAGCCGGTTTTGGCTGTTGCAGACAGCACGCCGGCGACTCCGGGCAAAAAATTTAAGGTATAGTATTTAAAAGAATAAAAAGGGGAAAAGAGTTTACTTTTCCCCTTTTTATTCTTTAGTCTATACGTTCTTAGCAAATTTTATTTTAGTTTTAGGGTATATTGAAAAACACTACAATCATTTTGACTCTATATGGCAAATCAACTTTGGATAAAGAAGCCGATTGACAAATTAATGAGCGAGGCTTCTGGTGAGGGAAACCAGCTGAAGCGTTCCTTGGGTTCTGCCAGTTTGGTTGCACTTGGAATTGGTGCAATTATAGGTGCCGGCCTCTTTTCTCTAACAGGTATTGCAGCCGCTGAACACGCAGGTCCTGCTGTAACGATATCCTTTATTCTCGCCGCTGTTGGTTGCGGTTTCGCTGGACTTTGCTATGCGGAATTTGCGTCTATGATCCCTATTGCCGGGAGTGCTTACACCTACTCCTATGCTACAATGGGGGAATTTGTAGCCTGGATAATAGGTTGGGACCTTGTTCTGGAATATGCGCTCGGAGCTGCTACAGTCTCTGTAAGCTGGTCGCGCTATTTGCTGGAGTTTCTCAGTAAATTCGGTATTCATCTTCCTACTCAGCTTGTTTGTTCGCCATTCGAAATTGTGAAATTGAGCGATGGAACGATCATAGACAACGGAATTGTTAATCTTCCGGCTATTTTCATTGTATGTATGCTGTCGCTCTTACTCATTCGTGGAACAGAGGGATCTGCGTTTCTAAACAATTTCCTGGTTGTTCTGAAAGTTGCGGTTGTTTTAGTATTTATTGCCTTGGGATGGAGCCACATCAACCCGGATAATTATGTTCCTTACATTCCTGCAAATACGGGAAATTATGAAAATTTCGGATGGAGCGGGATTGCAACCGGAGCGGCCGTGGTGTTCTTTGCTTTTATCGGTTTTGATGCGGTTTCCACTGCTGCTCAGGAAGCCAAGAATCCGCAGAAAGGTATGCCAATAGGAATTCTTGGTTCGCTGGTTGTATGTACGATCCTTTATGTGCTTTTTGCACACGTAATGACAGGTCTGGTGAAGTATACAGAATTTGCTAATGATGCCAAACCAGCGGCTACTGCATTTGCAAAAACTGGTTACGATAGTTTGCAGACCGCTTTGATTATCGCTATTCTGGCCGGTTACACTTCTGTGATGCTTGTAATGCTTTTGGGGCAGAGCAGGGTGTTTTATTCCATGAGCAGAGATGGCCTTTTGCCAAAGTTTTTCAGCGAGGTGCATCCGAAGTTTAGTACACCATGGAAAACCAATCTGTTTTTTATGGGTTTCGTGAGCATCTTCGCGGGGCTTGTACCAGTTAGCGATTTGGGTCACATGGTGAGTATCGGTACCTTGTTTGCCTTCTGCCTGGTATGCGTGGGCGTATGGATGCTTCGCGTGAAGCGCCCGGATCTGCACCGTTCTTTCCGTACTCCGTTGGTGCCATTTGTGCCGATTATGGGAATTGTTGTGTGCCTGTATCTGATGTATTCACTTCCTGTCGAAAGCTGGTATCGTCTGGCAATTTGGCTGGCAATCGGGTTGGCCGTGTATTTTGGGTATGGTAAAAAACATAGCAAAATTGGTAACCCCTGATTTCACATAAGTCTAAAAGAAAAATCCTTCCATATTCACATGGAAGGATTTTTCTTTTAGAAGCCCCTCATGTTTCTAAAACCGGCTTAAAACCCGTTCTGAAATACTTTGCCCTATTGACAATGAAGAAGTTGCAGCAGGTGACGGTGCGTTGCAGATATTAATGGCACCCTTGCTTTCAAGAATTGAGAAGTCGTCGAGCAATCCTCCGTCATAGTCACATGCTTGTGCACGCACGCCTGCGCCGCCTGGTATCAGGTCATCACTCTGGATTTCCGGAATTAATTCCTGTAAGGCTTTTGTAAACGCAGCTTTGGAAAACGAACGGTAATATTCACCCATGCCGGTTTTCCAGTATTTTATCGCCACTTTTCGGAATCCCGGCCAGGCAAGTGCTTCAAACAGTTCGGGAAAATTGATATCTGTTTTTTTGTAACCTTCCCGTCGAAAAGCAAAAACGGCATTCGGGCCGGCTTCCACGCCGCCTTCGATCATTCGCGTAAAATGCACACCAAGGAACGGGAAGTTCGGGTCCGGAACAGGATAAATCAGATTTTTGACCAAATGGTGCCGTTCCGTCCGGATTTTATAATATTCGCCACGAAACGGAATAATACGTACTTTGATATTTTCAGGCTGCGTCATTTGCGCAACTTTGTCGGAATACAAGCCAGCGCAGTTGACTACCAGGCGCGTTTCAAAAACAGAACCGGATTCCGTTACGACTTCAGAATGGGTGTTGCGATTTTTTATGTCAATTACTTTTTGGCCAAACTGTATTTCGCCATCCAGTTTGCGAAGACAATCCGCATATTTTACAGAAACAGCGGTGTAATCAATGATGCCGGTGTAAGGAACCCAAATGCCTTCCAAGCCATTAACATGCGGTTCAATTTCCTTGATCTCTGCCTGGGAGATCATTCTGTTCTGAGTCAGCCCATTCTGCATTCCGCGTTCAAACAGGTTTTTCAACAGCGGTTTTTGTTCTGCATTCGTAGCAACGACAATTTTACCGCAAAGATCAAACGGGACATTTTCTTTCGTGCAAAAATCAAGCAGCATCTGATAACCTCTGATACAATTTGTGGCTTTGAGACTTCCCGGTTTGTAATATAGTCCGGAGTGAATCACGCCACTGTTGTGGCCTGTCTGGTGTTTGGCAACGCCGGATTCCTTTTCAAGGAGAAGTAATTTAAGGGAGGGTTTTTGTTCCTTAATTCTTAATGCAGTGGCAAGGCCGACGATCCCGCCACCAACTACAATGATGTCATACATGTTTTAACGGATAACTTTCTGGCTGCAAAGTAATAGGTTGAGAGTCAATATTCAGCGTAAAGGACAAATATAAAAGACCGCTTGCAGCTCACTGGTCATTTGGTTCTGATCACTTTCAGCCTTTTCAGCAGGTCTTTTCTGTTCGCTTCCGAAATGGCAACCTTAACATTTTCGTTTCCCAGATAAATATGCGTCCGTTCAATTCGCCGAAGCTGGTCCAGGTTGATAAACAGAGATTTGGAAAGTCTGATGTAATTTGAGGCTGCGAAATACTTCTCAACATTTCCGAGATTCGTCCCGATAACACGTGCAATCTTATCGGTGGTCACGAAAACATTGGTGCAATGCCCCTGTGCCTGAAGATATAAAATTTGTTCACCAGGAACCTGATCGTGGCCATTTTTGAAAGGAAGATAAAAAATTTCCCGTTCCGGGCGTATTGATTTTTCCGGAACGGTCCTTTTACCGAAGTTCTCATAGGCAAGTTGTATCTGCACCAGCAATTCTTCATCACGAAAAGGTTTTAGCAGATACGCAGCCGGAAACGTTCCAGTTGCTTTATCCATGTATGCTTTTTCAGCGTGCCCCGTCAAATATATAAACGGCATCCAATACTGGGTCATCATTTCCTGTGCGATCAGGATTCCACCGTCTTTAATTTTGCCGAGCGTAATGTCAATCAACGCCAGATCAGGCGGATCGTTTTTAAGCAAATTCATGGCTTCCCTGGATTCTCTGGCAACGCCACTTACCCGATGCCCAGCATCTTCCAAAGATTGCCTGATAGCGCTGGCAACAATCAGATCGTCTTCAATTATCAGTACGTTGAGTGAAATCATCTTTTAGAGCGTTGAAAAATCGGAGGTAAAAAGCTGTTGGCACGCATCACGAAAGTAACGAAATGTACCCGATATTGATGAATTATTATTTACCAAAAGTATGGCTGTAATGTCAGAATGAGCAGCCGCATTATAAATTACCAGATCTTTGACACTGCTGAACGGGAGCAGTTTTTAAGCTGTAAACCACATTTTGAATGTTATTCCTTCCGTAAAAACAAACTCATAATTCCCATACAACTGACTGACCTGAAGTTGAATGAGATGCATCCCAAAAGAATTGTTTTTTGACTCATTTCTTACATCTTCCTGAATATCCGGAAGTTCATGCTTATCGTTCATTCCAGGGCCATTGTCGGTAACAGTAAGGTATATCTGACCCGTATTTTCAGTGCAGGATATTGACAAAATGGGGTTTGGATGATCGGGAAAGGCATATTTGCAGGCATTCGTAATTAATTCAGTCAAAATGAGGCCGAGCGAAATTGCCTTGTCTGTTTCAATCTTTATGGGTTCAATTGCGTATCTGGATTCAAGATCGGGAAATCCGTAAGCATGTAAAACACCCGCAGCAAGTTCAGGAATAAAGTCGGAAAGCACAATTTCTTTTGCGTCCTGACCGTCGTAGAGTTTTCGTTGAATTATGGCCATAGACTGCACGCGAAGCCGGCTTTCCTCGACCACTTTTTTTGCTGCGGAATCGGAAAGTAATCTTTCCTGCATACTGAGCAGGCTTGATATCATCTGAAGATTATTTTTGGCCCTGTGATTTTGTTCACGGACCAGATGTTTGTTCAGGTCGCTGGTTCGTTTATTTTTGACCGACGACCTGAAAAACAAAATGCTCAGGACGGTAGCAAGTACCAGCATGAACGCAGTAATGAAAATGAAATTTCTCTGCGTTTGGAGGAGTGTATTGTTTAATTCGAGTTCCTTTTGCTGCGCAGATATCTGGAGTTCCTTTTTCTCAGTTTCATATTCTACCTGTAGCCGTAGCAGCGCACCATCACGTTCTGTTTTAAATTGGTTGGTTTCATTTGTATACAATTCCCATAATTCGCTCATTGCCGCTTTCCATTGACCTTTCGACTGATAATAATTCATCAGTGCGCGATTAAGATTTGAAGAAAGCATCTGATCGCGTAATTTCTCAGTCTGATAAATTTCTCTTGCTTTTAAAAGCGTTGCATATCCTTTTTCGCTTTGGCCGGATTTGATATACGCGTTCCCGAGCGTCATCAGCGCACTTATTTGCGAGCGCAAATTCTTCCTCCCGGTAAGTAGCCCAACCGATGTTTCCAGGTAATCAATGGACTTATCAATATCTGTTGCGTAAAATAATTCACCCAGGTGCAGATCAGCTTCTGCCAACGCCAGCGTATCCTTCATGGCATGAGCGAAAGACTCGACTTTAAGGAAACAGGAACGCGCGCTGTCCATTTCTGCGCGATTGGTGTAGGACTCCGACTTACGAAGATGAAGTTGCCCGAGATTTGAATAAGACATCAGTTGCCCTTTCTGCGAATTGATACTCTTAAATACTTTGAGAGAGCGATAAATGTATTGTATTTCTTCAGGTGTATTGTAAAATTTGAAATTTTCTGAAAGCCGCACATAAAGCCGTCCCAATTCAAAGGAATTTCCGCGTGGCTCCAGAATACGCAAAGACTTCAAGTAATATCCTTTGGAGGTGGCGTGGTCTCCTGCAAAGGCATAAAGTTTTCCATACAGATAATAGGATTCTGCTAGCAAAACGGAATCATTTTTTGCTTTTGCCTCCTGTTCGACTTCCCTGGCATAGCGAAGCTTTTCCGGATTCAGAGGAAACTCGTTGATCTGGGAGTGAGCGGATTCGGAACTTAAAAGGCAAAGTATGGACAGGAACAGGGAGAGAAAAAGCCGTCGAGGCATAACGATGAGGTTTGGGGTTATTCGTTACGAAAGAAACAAAATGTAACCGAAAACAACAAATACAGTTCGTTGGAAAATTAGGGTTGTTGGTTGGATAAAATGGCGCGTTGGTGGGTAGCCAGTTGAATATGGAGTGCGTAGTTAGGAAATTGGGATAAAATGGAATTGTTAATGGTCTCGGCTTCTAATATCCGGGAAACGTTAACCTTTTGCCGATTTCTTAGAGATTAAATACAGTATACACACACCCTTAATACCCGGTTTTGTTTCATGAACAACTTATTTGAACTACTCTTTTACTTTATATACTAACCTGATGAATAAAATTCTACGATTAACGATTGTAATGGCTTTTTTGATGGTCAGCAGCCTGGCTCCTGTGAGTTCACAAGTACTTCAGTGGGCTAAAACTTCGCCGTCAAGCCAAGCGTGTACAAGCTCTTCGTTTGCCCAAGATGCAGATGGTAACTTTTTCCTTACCGGCGCATTTAAAGGTACTGTGGATTTTGACCCCGGACCTGCAACTTCATTCATTACTGCATCCAATCCGGATGTATTTTCGATTTTTCTTCAAAAGCTGGACGCAAACGGGAACCTGCTATGGGTCAAGACTTTCGAATCGGAAAACCAGGCTAACGGAGACGCAATAACCGTAGACGCCTCAGGAGATGTGATTTTCTCAGGAGCGATACGAAGTGCAGTGGACTTTGATCCTGGTGCGGGGGAATTGATACTCGGATCGAACACGACCATTTCTATTTTTACCGTAAAGTTTGACAACGATGGCAATTTGATCTGGGGAAGAAGTGTTTCCGCAGTTTTTCATCCAAGCCAGTCAGCACGAAAAATTATAACAGATGGGGCAGGAAATATTTACCTGACAGGTACCTACCAGGGTGAGATTGATTTCGATTTCGGTGATGGAGTAACCATGTTGAGGTCAACTTATAACATGTATATAGGTTATCTGTTTTCGGCTTTCATTACCAAAATTGACAAGGATGGGAACTTTCTTTGGGCTCAAAGCTATGGAACAGGGTCGGGTAATCTGGCTTTTGATCCCTCTGGCAATATAGTGCTTCAAGGTGGTTGGTATGGGACGTTTGATTTTGATCCGGGACCTGAAACCTATAATTTGACATCAGTTGGCCAGACTGGGAATGCCTTCGTTCTAAAACTGACACCTGATGGAGATTTCGTTTTTGTAAAAGGATTTCAGGCTGGCGGAGCGATAGCATTGGATGCAAATGGGGGATTTTACATGGCAGGTGTATTTGCCGGCGAACTTGATTTCGATCCTGATCCTAATTCAGAATTTATTTTGACTAGCTGGACTTATGCTTTCTTTCTTTCCAGATACAATTCCGAAGGAAACTTTCAGTGGGCAAAACAAATGACATCTGAATCTGAACCAAGCATATCGAGCATTGAGGTCGGATCCGACAACGGGGTGTATTTCAGTGGTTACCTGAATGGTGCGGGCAATCTTGATCCTGAGGGCTCTGCTGGCGGTGCCGTAGAGGGCGACAACATTCCCTACGCGAACGCCTTCTTTTGTAAATTTACTGAAGATGGGAATTTTGAATGGGTTCATAAAATTGCTTCCACCCAAACAATCTCAATGAGCCAGATCACGTTCGATAACCAAAATAACCTGATTCTGCTTGGGAGCTATTCCGGTACCACTGATCTGGACTTTAATCCCTCAACTCAATTTAATTTAACAAAAAACACAGCGGAATATGGTTCCGATTATTTTCTTGCCAAGTATTCGCTGGCACCAATTGTGAATTGCCCTTCTGGGAATCTGTTTATTTCCAAAATGGCACAGTTAAATGATTTTCCTGCCGGATGTCCGCAAATAACGGGTGACCTCACCATCACTGGTGATGAGATTACAAGTTTATCGTCACTGAAAGATCTGGAAACTGTTACGGGAAATTTCACAATTACTTCAACCGGGTTGGCAGACCTTGACGGGTTAGGAAAGCTCACAAATGTTGGCGGAACACTTGAAGTTAGTTCAAACACCTTGCTGACGAGCCTGAACGGGCTGGACAACAACAATCCAACGGGCAGAAAAGCGGGAGGTAATTTGCGTGTCGCCGGTACATTAGCAATTCAGAATCTCATTATTACTAATAATCCCGTGCTGACTAACTGTGCTGTGGAATTCGTTGCAGATTATCTGGCGTCATCGTCGGCCACATCGACGATAAGTAATAATGGTGCGAATGGGAATTGCAATAATGCAGAAGCAATCTTGACCGCCTGGCAGTCGGCACTCCCTGTAACCTTAATGAACTTTGATGTAAGAGCAGAAAATAAAATTGTCAAACTGAAATGGAGCACTTCTGCTGAGGAAAACAGTGATGCATTTGAAATTGAGCATGCAACGAATGGCAACAATTGGATAAAAATCGGGGTAGTAAAAAGCCATGGGAGCAGCATTGTTAACAACAGCTATTCTTTCGAAGATATTTCACCGGCAAGCGGCTCAAACTACTACCGCTTGAAAATGGTGGATCGTGACGGTACATTCTCTTTCAGCAGGATCAGAAATATAAAAATTGAAGGTAGATACGCCGCGGCTTACCTGTATCCGAATCCAGCCAGCGAAATGATCTATTTGGACCAGAAACTTTCAGCTCGCGTCAAAAAGGTTGAAATCTTTGATTCGGCCGGTAAGTTACAACTCATCTCTGAAAATAATCCGGGTAAAGGGATATGTGTTGAAGGCCTGAGACAGGGGGTATACATCATTCGATTAGCATCGGAAGATATGGAAACGTTTGTACAGAAACTGGTAATAGCCCAATAAAGCAAACAAAAAATAACCGGCAGATTTGTTGCTGCCGGTTATTTTTTGAACGGAATCCATCACCCCGGAAATGAAATCTTACCCATGGTTATTCCCGGAACGCCTTCTTTAGATCCAAAGCTCATCTGTGTTCCGGCAACGGTTTCATTAGCCAATACGGCAAAAAGTACAGCCTCTTTCGCATCTCCGTGCACACCCAGCTCACTGAGTTGCAGCAATGGATAATTTGAGAGCTGCTGCTGAATGGCGCTCATCAGAACAGGATTGTGAGCCCCGCCACCGCTTGCATAAATGGTATATTCCTGATCCGGATCTACTACTTTTTTGATTGCACTGACAATCGTGTCTGCGCTGAACTGGGTCAGTGTGGCAATAATATCATTTCTGGATAGCGAAGAAAGCCTGGATTTTTGAATCGCGTTTTCAACGAAGTCAAAATTGAACACTTCCGGGCCCGTTGTTTTAGGAAAAGGCGAGTCAAAAAATGGTTTGTTTTTTAACTCTGTCAGTAACACTTCATTGACTGCGCCCTTCGCTGCAACTTCCCCGTTTTCGTCAAAAGGTTTTCGGAAAAGCCGGCGCATATAGGCATCCAGCAAGGTATTTCCCGGGCCAGTATCAGTGGTGAAAATAAGCTCGGGATTGAGGTCCGCCGGCAGTAAAGTAAAGTTGGCAATTCCGCCCATGTTGAGCAGGATGCGATTTTCTCCGCTTTTTGAGAAAAGGAAATAGTCGCCATAGACGGCTAGTGGGGCACCTTCTCCACCGGCTGCAATGTGTTTTTGCCTGAAATCGCTGAGGGTAATAATGCCGGTCGTTACGGCAATATGGTCTCCGTCGCCAATTTGTAGAGAGGCGTTTGGGAAACCTGCCAGATGATGCTGTTTTTTAGGAGCGTGAAAAACCGTTTGCCCGTGGCTTGCGATCAAATCAACGTCCGATGCCGGAAAATTCCATTCATTCAGACAATCCAGAATCATTTTTCCATGCTCAATTCCTATGTAAGGATTCAGTAGACAGAGGTCCTGAAAGTCAATTTCTCTTTTAGCGAAAATTTTGCGGATATTTTCCTTAAAAGTTTCATCGTACGATACCGTGGTAAATTCTCTCACCTTCATGACCGTTCCATTGCCACTGCCTGTAACTTCGCAAAGGGCCACATCGAGCCCGTCAAGCGACGTTCCCGACATCAGACCAATGATGGTTCGCTTGTCCTGATTGGCAATCCGGTGAAGATGTTCAATATGTTGTTTCAATGAAAATTAGGTTTTAGTATTATACCAAAACGGCTCACAAAAGAATCATGTGAGCCGTCGGAGTTAATTTTTGGCCTGAGGGGCAGGGGCAGCGGCTTGCGGCTTATTCCCGTTTTTATTTTTACCAGACCGGCTTTTTTTCTTTTTCTTCTTTTTCTGTTCATCGCTGTATTTCCGATCCAGATTTTCCAGGTCGCTGTTCAGCTTCATGGGTCCTTTGTCGAGACTACGGTCCGGCTCTGGTGTAAGAATTTCCAGCGACTCAGGAATGACATTGTTTTTGTTCAGTTCAATGATTTCCAACACCTTGCTTATCGCCACCGGGTACCAGTTTGTATCTTTCTCAAAACCAAACCACATGATTTTTTTAAAGATGTCGGTTTTCTGCAGCGTCGCAATTCCCTTCTTAGTTTTCAAAGGAGCATCCACAGTTGGAATGTCCCTGAGTGCATCAATATAAGTTTCCAGTTCGTAGTTGAGGCAACATTTCAATCGTCCGCACTGGCCTGAAAGCTTGGCGGGGTTCAATGAAAGATTCTGATATCTTGCAGCTGAGGTTGAAATGTTCTTGAAATCCGTAAGCCAGGTAGAGCAGCATAATTCTCTCCCACATGACCCCAACCCGCCCAGGCGACTTGCCTCCTGGCGCAGACTTATCTGACGCATTTCAATCCGTACCTTAAATTCCGACGCGAGTGCTTTGATCAGTTCTCTGAAATCGACCCGTTCTTCTGACGAATAGTAAAAAGTAGTTTTGGTATTGTCTGACTGAAATTCCACGTCGGAAAGCTTCATATTGAGCTTCATTTCACGGATAATTTCTCTCGTACGATACAAAGTAGGCATTTCCCGGGCCACCGCCTGTGTATGCTTATCAAGATCCTTTTCAGTTGCTATTCTATAAACAACCTGAATATCGTCACTGATTACCACTCCCTTTTTCTTCATCTGCAGACGCACCAGTTCTCCCTGAAGAGAAACGGACCCAATGTGCTGGCCTGAGGCCATTTCACAAACAACGTAGTCACCTGTGACAAGATCAAGCTGGTTGATGTTCCGGAAATAATCCTTGCGTCCCCCTTTGAACCTTACCTCTATTACATCGAAACGCTGACTAACGGGAAAGTCCATGTTACTCAGCCAGTCGAAAACGTTCATTTTATTACATCCACCTGTACCACAGGTTCCATTACTTCCACAGCCCGAGACCCCTGATTCCTTAGTACCACAGCCTCCAGACCCGCATGATCCACATCCCATAGCTTTTCGTATTGATCAATCGTTATAACGTATTAAATCCATACCTATATCGTGACGAAAGTATTTTCCTTCAAATTGCACCGCCTGAGCAGCACGCTGTGATTTATGAACAGCATTTTCGAGAGAATTGGCAATGCCTGTTAAAGCCATTACACGCCCTCCGTTTGTTACGACTTCGGTATTTCCGTTGAAGGTGGTTCCTGCATGATACACAAACACATCTTCGGTTTTCTGACTTCCCGTAATCACTTTTCCTTTTTCGTATTCCTCAGGATATCCTCCTGAAACCAATACTGTGGTGACAGCTACCTGCGGAGATATTTTTATTTCAACATCCTGAAGGCTTCCTTTTCCTGCCGACGAAAGAAGGATCAGGAAATCTGACTGGATACGCGGAAGTACAACTTCCGTTTCTGGGTCGCCCATGCGGACATTGTATTCAATCACATAGGGCTCACCTTTTATGTTCATCAGTCCGATGAAAATGAAGCCAACATATTTTATACCCTCGCTTTTCAATCCGTGAAGCGTCGGTTTAACTACTTTCTCTTCAACTTTACGTAAAAAGTTGGCATCTGCAAAAACAACTGGCGAAACAGCACCCATACCACCTGTATTCAGCCCGGTATCGTTTTCACCAATTCTTTTATAATCTTTCGCTTCCGGCAAAATCTTGTAATGTTCGCCGTCGCAAAGTACGAAAACAGATAATTCGATTCCTTTAAGAAACTGTTCAACGACAACCTTATTGCCTGCTGCGCCAAATTTGCCGTCAACAAGCATTTCCTGAAATGCGATTTCTGCATCTTTATGCTTTTCTGCAATAATTACACCTTTTCCTGCTGCAAGGCCATCCGCTTTCAGGACAATTGGCAGCGGGTGGTTTTCCAGATATTCCAGACCAATCGCCAGCGTCTCCGAAGTGAAGGTACGGGAAGATGCAGTGGGAATACCATACTTTTGCATGAAAATTTTGGAAAAATCCTTGCTGCCTTCCAATTGTGCACCTGCTTTGTTAGGGCCAATTATCTTCAATTTACTAAATTCAGAACGCGCTTCAAAATAATCAACAATTCCTGCTACGAGGGGCTCTTCCGGTCCGACGAGCAGTAAATCAATGTCATTCTCTTTAACAGCCTTCGCTACCGCATCAAAATCGTTGTAAGATATTGGTAAATTAGTCGCTAATTCCGCCGTTCCGGCGTTCCCCGGTGCAACAAACAAATTATCACACAAAGGGCTTTGGGAAATTTTCCAGGCAAAAGCATGTTCGCGGCCGCCTGATCCCAATATAAGTATATTCATAACCTAATAATAAATTTTGTCAAACAACACAGATCAGCGAGGGTAATTCTAATGTGACTTGGATTAGTTTGCCAATTCCGATAAAAATTTAATACGAACCAGCCTTAGTTCTTCTTCACTCACTTCATCTCCGGAAAATTCCTGCAAAGCAGCAGCAATATTATCCGTTTCCGCAGTCATAAAATAATCATAAATATCCTGTTGCCTTTCACGATCAATGACTTGGTTTATGTAATAGTCCAGATTCAGTTTCGTGCCCGAATAGCAGATATGTTCCACTTCTTCAATGACTTCTGCCAGCGCAAGGTCCTTTACTTCTGCGATTTCATCCAGGCTTACTTTACGGTCCACCTGCTGGATGATAAAAATCTTAATTTTTGATTTGTTAACTGTTGACTTAATTACGACATCTTTCGCTGTTTCGATGTCATTCTCCTCAACATATCTGGTGATCAAATCAATAAACTGGCGTCCGAACTTCTGCACCTTACCCATTCCGACACCATTGATCTGGGCCATTTCCTGCTGGGTGGTGGGATAGGTCGTAGCCATTTCTTCCATCGACGGATCCTGGAAGATTACATATGGCGGCAGATTTTTCTCCTTAGCTACTTTTTTACGTAGCGCTTTGAGCATTCCAAGCAAAGCTTCGTCATAGGCATGCGCGCTTCCGCCTGCTGCGCCGTCTTTGTCGTCATCTTCGGTCTTCACTTCTTCCTCTTCGAAATTGTGATCCTTATGCAGGGTGATCGGATAGGGGTCATTGATATAATTTATGCCCTTTTCACCAATTTTAAGCACACCATAGTTTTCAATATCTTTTTCCAGATAATTGAGAATTACAAGCTGGCGAATCGCTGAGATCCAATACTCACGGCCTTCATGCAGTTCGGCACCTTTTCCAAACACGTCCAATTTATCATGCTCGTAGCTTCTGACATATTGATTGTCAGTAGCTGTAAGTAAATCGGTAATGTGTTCACCATCAAAACGCTGCTCTGTCAGTAGTACGGCGCGAAGAATCAGAATTGCTTCGTCCTGTACTTTTGTCTTTTCCGTCGGATGCAGACAGTTATCGCAGAAGCCACAATCCTTATCCATGTATTCGCCAAAATAGCTCAGCAACTGACGCCGGCGGCAGCTCCCGAGTGTGGAGTAAGCCACCATTTCGTTGAGTAAATGCCGGGCGTTGTCACGCTCGGTAACCGTTTTGTCCTTATTGAATTTTTCCAGCTTCTGAATGTCATCATAGCTGTAAAACATCAGACAGTTTCCTTCGAGGCCGTCACGACCCGCACGGCCGGTTTCCTGGTAATAACCTTCCAGTGATTTGGGTACGTCGTAGTGAATCACGAAGCGCACATCTGGTTTGTCAATTCCCATCCCGAATGCGATTGTTGCAACAATCACATCTGCTTCTTCATTCAAAAAAGCATCCTGGTTTGCCATCCGGGTGTTGCTGTCGAGCCCGGCGTGATACGGGAGAGCCCGCACGTCATTAACGGAAAGCAGTTCGGCAATTTCTTCAACCGTTTTCCGGCTGAGGCAATACACGATACCAGATTTCCCCTTGTTATTTCTGACGTATTTGATCAGCTGCTTTTTTGTATCCTTTTTCGGGCGGATTTCGTAATAAAGATTTTTCCGGTTAAAAGAAGATTTGAAAGTTTCCGCTTCCTCCATCTGAAGGTTCTTGCGAATATCCTGCTGTACCTTTGGTGTTGCTGTTGCGGTAAGGGCAATAAGCGGAAGATTGCCAATGTTTTCAATAATTCCGTAAATCCGGCGGTACTCCGGTCGGAAATCGTGACCCCATTCTGAAATACAATGTGCCTCGTCAATCGCTACAAAAGAAATGTTAACTTTTTTCAGAAAATCAAGATTGTCTTCTTTTGTAAGTGATTCCGGTGCAATATATAGAAGTTTAAGGCTACCATCCAGCGCATCGTTTTTGACGCGTGTCATTTCTGCCTTAGTTAGCGTCGAATTAAGAAACTGGGCATTGATCCCGAAGGCGGTCAGCTGATCCACCTGATTTTTCATGAGGGCAATAAGCGGCGAAATAACGATGGTCATGCCATCACTGACAAGTGCCGGTAACTGATAACAAAGCGACTTCCCTGCTCCGGTTGGCATGATCACAAATGTGTTCTTGCCAAGGAGAATATTTTGGATAATTATTTCCTGTTCACCCCGGAATTGACTGTAACCAAATATCTCTTTAAGTTTTTCTTTCAACGTGTCTAATACGACGGCATCAACTTTCTTTACCATACTCTGTCAGCAAAATGGTTTCCCAAAGTTCTATATCTTTGCTTTTAAAATGAACAACTAAAATTACTTCTAAATAAAACTGTATTTCAGATTTGAAATTAATAAAAAATATTCAGTCCATAGCAAAAGATGTGATACGCCGGGAAGCAAAAGCAGTGGAAAATCTTGCTGAACGGATCGATGAAGATTTTGAAAAATGTGTATGGGCAATTCTGAACTGTGGCGGCCGGGTGGTCGTATCGGGCATAGGGAAAAGTGCAATCGTGGGTCAAAAAATTGTTGCGACCCTCAACTCCACGGGAACTCCTGCGCTTTTCATGCATGCTGCCGACGCCATCCATGGTGATCTGGGCATGATTCAGGATAATGATATTGTAATAGCCATTTCCAAAAGTGGTGAAACCTCAGAAATAAAGGTGCTTGTGCCACTTTTGAAGCGAACTGGAGCGACGATCATTGCCATGGTGAGTAATAAAGACTCATATCTCGGCAGAAATTCAAATCATATTTTACACGCATACTGCCCTGAAGAGGCTGACCCGCTGAATCTTGCGCCGACAACAAGTACAACAATTACGATGGCTCTTGGCGATGCACTGGCGATTTGCCTGCTGGAAGCCCGTGGATTTACACATGAAGACTTTGCCAGATATCATCCGGGCGGTTCACTCGGAAAGCGATTGTACCTGAAAGTCTGTGATATCTATCCAAATAATGCTTTACCGCATGTTTTGGAAACTGCGACTTTACAGGAAGTGATTATGGAAATTACGTCCAAAAGGCTGGGTGCCACTGCGGTGCTGAATGCTGGCGGTAAAATGGAAGGCATTATCACAGATGGAGATTTGCGCCGGATGCTGAATCAGTATCAGGGAGAGGCGCTGCTTCATCTTACAGCCACAGACATCATGACGAGGTCACCAATCAGTGTTGAGCCGGAAGAATACGCGGTAAAGGCGCTTGAAATTATGCAATCCCGGAGTATTACGCAGATTGTGGTTACAGAAGACGGTGAAGTGAAAGGATTTGTTCATTTGCACGATCTGCTGAGAGAAGGTCTTGTATAAAAAGAAACCCTTTTCCAGTTCGGAAAAAGGTTTCTTTTTATTACCGTAATCTGTTTGATTTCTGAACAGTTCGCTCATCTTTTCTGATGAACCTGTTTGCAAAGACATTGGAGAGCATTGCAGCGACAAGGCCGTAAAATCCGATCTCGTATTTTCCAGGCAATTCAGGCTCAAAAAGTTTGGCGGTTTTGTAAAATGTAAAATAGATCACCAGACCCATCATTACCGTCATCAATATAGAGTTCACTGCACAGAGTGCGGATTGTAAAACCCGGTTTTTGAAGCTCAAAATTGCATAAGCGGAAACGCCGGCCACAAGTACTGCCAGAATAATCAGGTAATACAAGGGTGTCACTTCGGACTGTACCAGATTAACCTGATGTGTAAGTTTGGTGGCATCCAGGAAAGCCTGTTCGCCGGAAGCGCCGGTTTTACTCCAGATCGGGAATGAAACGAAAACACCCATCCCGATGATCGCAATGGCTAAAAAAATGGTCTGTATTCTTTGTAACATGTTTTATAAAATTTTTCCTGCTCAATTTGACCACAAAAATACAATACTTTAATAGCCGGCCAAAAAGAGTGCTCTGAGTTTGTAAAAAGCTTCCTGACTTAAACTACAACTTCGCCGTAAAGGTCAAATTCCTCTGCGTTTGTAATCTTTACATTTGCAAAATCGCCTAGCCGCACATACTGGCTCGCAGGAACCAATACCTCATTATCCACTTCCGGAGAGTCAAATTCCGTTCTTCCGATAAAATGTCCGCCCTCCTTCCGGTCAAAAAGCACTTTGTAGGTCTTGCCGATCTTCTGCTGGTTCAGATCATACGAAATTCCCTGCTGCAACTCCATAATTGCATCGGCACGTTCTTGTTTTATTTCAGCAGGAATATCATCGGGCATGGTATACGAATGCGTATTGTCCTCATGTGAATATTGAAACGCACCCAGACGGTCGAAACGCATTTTTTCAACGAATTCAAAAGTCTCGTCAAAAAGGGCCTCGGTTTCGCCCGGATGTCCAACGATCAGTGTGGTACGCAGTGCGATTCCGGGTACTTTTTCACGAATCGTCTCAATAAGCGCTTCTGTTTTTTCACGCGTTATTCCGCGTCGCATGGATTTCAGAATTTCCGATGAACCAGACTGTAAAGGCATATCCAGATATTTTGCGATGTTGCTGCGCTCGTTCATGACATCCAGCACGTCCATCGGAAAGCCGGCGGGATACGCATATTGCAAACGGATCCACTCAATACCTTCAACATCAGAAAGTTGCGCGAGAAGGTCAGATAGATTTCTCTTCTTGTAAATATCCAGGCCATAATAAGTCAGGTCCTGAGCGATCAGAATCAGCTCTTTCGTTCCCCGTTTCGCCAGAGATTTTGCTTCCTTAACCAGGTCTTCTATGGACCGGGAAACATGTCCGCCACGCATGATCGGAATAGCACAAAAGCTGCATGGACGATCGCACCCTTCGGCAATTTTGAGGTATGCATAATGCGTTGGTGTTGTCAAAAGGCGTTCACCAACAAGCTCGTGCTTGTAATCTGCTTTCAGTGTTTTGAGCAGCCGAGGTAGTTCATTGGTACCGAACCAGGCGTCTATTGTAGGTATTTCAATAGAAAGTTCATCCTTGTAACGATGTGAAAGACAGCCTGTCACATACACTTTATCAACAATCCCTGCTGCTTTTGCATCGGCGTACCGCAGAATGGTATTGATGGATTCTTCCTTGGCATTATCAATAAACCCACAGGTGTTGATCACGACAATTTCCGAATTGTCTTTTTTCGATTCGTGGGACACTTTAAACCCGTTGCCTTTCAACTGTGTATAAAGTACTTCCGAATCCACCAGATTTTTCGAACAACCGAGTGTTACAATGTTTACGCTATTTTTAACTATTCCTTTGGTTTTCATATATTTTTGGCTGTTGGCACTTTGGCTTTTAGCCGTTAACATTTTGCGCCTGGATACAAATCATGGTTTCACTCATTAGCATAATCGCTTGATTTTGAGTGTCTAAAATGGGGTGCAAAGATCGGGAAAATTTGGATACGATCTTCTATTTTATGAAAGGAAATAGTTTGTATTCATATTCAACAGGAATTCTCTTAAAATAATCCCCGATGGCCCAGATGCCCGGCGTACGATCAGTCAATGTGAATGTATCGCCGTTTGTGAGATAGTATTTGAAGTAGCTGAAATACAGTTTACTGCTGTTGGCCACCATGAGAACTTTCTCGATATCGCCTTCTCTGATGACAAACTCTTTTCCCTGGATGTCAATAAACAGGGTATGGTCGTCCGGGCTGGTCGTAATGCTGGCGTCTTTTGTGAATTGCCAGTAATTTAGATTCAAGATGATGTGATAGGCAGATATGTAAAAAAGCATTAATAAAACAGAAGCCATTACCAGATACACCAGCCAAACCTGCCCGGCCTCAACTTTAACTTCCATCGTGAAAATCAGTCGCAGAAATAGTATTGCCATAATTGGAAAGGGCAACATGACGAGATTGTCGATTCGGGTGAAGTATTCCCAGCCCGTGATTTTGTAAGTCCGGGCCATTTTTAATGGTGCATTTGTGCCATATCTTTCTTTTGAAAAAATAAGCAGTCGCCAGATGCAGAAACCGGCAATCCCGAAAATGAAAAAGAAAAGTAAAAAGGCATCCATGATCTGTCCTTAACGTTGAAGGATAGTCAAAAATACCTGTTTAGAAGTCAGGCACAAATATTGATTGAGAGGCGGTGCCTGGGGTAGATAAGTGAGCAAAATCAGATTTTTTTGAACAATGAATCCACAAATTCTCCACGGTCAAAAACCTGAAGGTCATCCATCTTCTCCCCTACACCAATGTATTTTACCGGGATTTTAAATTCATCCGAAATGCCGATCACGACGCCTCCTTTTGCTGTTCCATCTAGTTTAGTAATGGCCAATGCCGTGATTTCAGTAACTTTTGTGAATTCACGGGCCTGAATCACAGCATTTTGCCCTGTACTTCCGTCCAGAACGAGCAATACTTCATGCGGTGCATCAGGGATGATCTTCTGCATGACACGTTTGATTTTGGAAAGCTCGTTCATCAGATTCACTTTTGTGTGCAGCCGGCCTGCTGTGTCAATGATGATCACATCAGCTTTGGTCTCCATGCCTTTTTTCAGCGCGTCGTATGCCACTGCCGACGGGTCCGTGTTCATTCCGTGGTCAATTACAGGAACATCAACCCTTTTTCCCCATAGTTTCAACTGCTCTACCGCCGCTGCTCGGAATGTATCGGCAGCACCAAGAACAACTTTATGCCCGCGCTGGTGAAACTGGTGCGCCAGTTTTCCGATGGTTGTCGTTTTCCCGACGCCGTTTACGCCGACCACCATAATCACATAAGGTTTGGGCAAATGTTCGGTTTCGAAACTATCCGTGAAGTCAACCGATTTGTTTTCGGTCAGCAGCGCTGCAATCTCGTCCCTGAGCATGACGTCAAGCTCCGCGGCACCTGTGTATTTATCACGTGCCACACGCTCCTCAATTCTTTTGATGATTTTGACCGTTGTCTCCACGCCTACATCGGAGCTGACAAGAATATCTTCCAGTTCGTCAAGAACCTCTTCATCTATCGTGGTTTTACCAACCAGGGCGCGTGAAAGTTTTCCAAAGAAACTGTCCTTGGTTTTTTCAAGCCCTTTATCCAGTGTTTCTTTTTTTTCTTTTGAGAAAAAGCCAAATAAGCTCATATTCAGGTGCGTGGAGTTAAATCGGTTATTTTACCATTGCACGAAAATGTTTCGTTTCGGTAGTTCATTATTTCTGAACTCAAAATTAAAACAAAAAAGTCCCAAAAAGGGACTTTTAAGAAATTCAAAATTTTAAACGGACTGTGAAGGCCGGTAACATTGCACTTGAAAAGAAGGCGCAGGCCTTAGTTTTTCAATGCACTTTGTACGCCATCCAAAGGAACGATTTCCTCTTTGAAGGTATAAGCTCCTGTTTTTGGAGATCTTACGGCTTTAATCACTTTGGCAAATGATTTACCGCCTTCTTTTTTCAGGGTAGCAACTACTTTCTTTGCCATGTCTGTATATTGTTAAATTGTTTATATATGATTTGAAGCCTAAAAGTAAATGACCGACAGATTTTGAACCTGAAAAGCCTTCCTTTCCGAACTTACTTAATCTCTTTGTGTACTGTATATCGTCTCAGGAAAGAATTGAATTTTTTCAATTCCATACGGCTAGGCGTATTTTTACGATTTTTGGTAGTCACGTAACGTGACATTCCTGGAACACCAGTTTCTTTTTGTTCGGTGCATTCCAATATTACCTGTACTCTGTTACCTTTCTTAGCCATTACTTTACATCGTTTTACAAATAGGACTGCAAAAGTAATTACATTAGAAATGATTTGCAAAGATAATTTCTAAAAAAAGAAATAAATCTAAAAAATAATTTTACTTAAAATAGTTGTATTTAATTGATTTTGAGTTAATTATGTGGAGTATTAAATTTTTATTTTTTCTTGATTTATAATTTAAATTAAGGAAATCTAATGCAAACTTGCTTTCTTCGTGTAGTGATTGATCGGCAAAACCGATAATCTGGCGAAAATTCTTAAAATTTTTTTACAAAATGGTACTCAAAAAATTTACTTCTCTGGCTGTTATCGCTTTGGCAGCCTCAGTTTGGATCGGATGTTCTTCCAAAGAAGACAAAGAAGCTTATGACAAATTTTACGGCTCCGGAAGTAAGGCCAGAGAAGAAGCCTCACTGGTGACCATTCAAAACGAAAGAAAACAACCAAAACCTATAGAAGCCAGTACGGTCGCACCGACTGCACCAGGTGCAGCCACACCTGCCGCAGATAGCACTGCAGCGCCTGCTGAGGCGAAGCCAAAACGTAAACCGGTACCCGCGGAGGTCTCCGGACTCTTGAATAAACATGCCTGCCTCGCCTGTCATCAGGCATACGACAAGGTTATCGGGCCGGCGTATGCGGAAGTGGCCAAGAAGAAATATACGGCCGATCAGATCGTAGAACTTGTACATAGCCCAAAGCCTGAACACTGGCCCGGATATCCGCCAATGGCACCGATGGCACATGTTCCAAAAGCAGATATCGTGGTTATTGCAAATTGGATCAATGGCTTGTAAATAAGCAGTACACTCGCTTTGACAGAAAATACGGGTCGTTCATGTTCATGGACGACCCGTATTTGTATCTTTGTATCAGAATTTGCAAACATGATGACACAAACAATAATCAATCCCTCGGAATTAAGTGAAGAAATTTTGGCTACTTACGAAACTGTAATTGGTCTCGAAGTGCATTGTCAGTTATTGACAGAATCCAAATTATTTGCCAGGGATCGTAATCAGTTTGGTACTGAACCGAACACCAATGTGGGGCCGTTGACGCTTGCGTTACCGGGAACATTACCGAAACTCAACAAAAAAGCGGTAGAATACGCTGTTCGTCTGGGACTTGCAAGTGGCTGTTCGATAAGTCAGCGTACTATCTTTGACAGGAAGAACTATTTTTATCCGGATCTTCCAAAAGGATATCAGATCTCTCAGGATAAAAAACCGATATGTGAGAAAGGGGGTGTGACAATCGCTCTAAAAGGAAAAGATGGTGAAATGGTCGAAAAACTGATCCGTTTTCATCACATTCATCTGGAAGAAGATGCCGGAAAGTCCGTACATGACGGCAGCGACACAGATACATTACTCGATTATAACCGCGCAGGAACACCGCTTGTTGAGATGGTGTCTGAACCGGATTTGCGTTCTGCGGAAGAAACCGGCGCGTTTGTGACCGAAATTCGTCGTCTCGTGCGGTATCTGGAAATCAGTGACGGCAATATGGAAGAGGGTTCTCTTCGTTGCGACGTGAACGTATCGCTTCGTAGAAAAGGGGATACTAAACTCGGAACGAAGGTCGAAATTAAAAATATGAACTCGATACGCAATATGATGCGGGCGATCACTTTCGAGACCAGGCGGCAGATTGCGATGATTGAAAATGGTGAAACCATAGTTCAGGAAACGAGGATGTTTGAGGTGGAATCCGGAAGGACTTACGGCATGCGGGTAAAAGAAACAATGAACGATTACCGTTATTTCCCGGATCCGGATTTGAGCCCTGTGGTAATCTCCGATGAATGGCTAGCCAGTATCAAAGCTTCCATGCCCGAATTGCCGAAAGAATTGAGAGAGAAATTCACAAAGAACTACGGCATTCCTGCTTACGACGCGCTTGTTTTGACGGATACGAAGGAAATTGCAAGTTATTTTGAAGCTGTTTGTTCGACCAGCGCTTTCTATAAACAAGCATCAAACTGGCTCATGGGGCCTGTCAAATCGTATCTGAACGAAACCGGCGGAGATATTGACACTTTTCCCATTCCGGCGCAGAAACTGGCAGAACTGATCGCGATCACAGAATCCGGCCTGATCAGTAATTCGATCGCAACACAGAAAGTTTTCCCTTTACTGCTGAGCGAACCCGAAAGGTCTCCGGAAGAAATCGCGGTTTCAAATAACTGGGTGCAAAATAGCAATACCAATGAACTGGAAACGTTGGTAGATGAGATAATTGCTTCAATGCCAGACAAGGTAGCGGCGTACAGGAAAGGTAAAAAAGGATTGCTTGGTCTTTTTGTAGGTGAAATAATGAAAAGATCGAACGGCGCCGCTGACCCGAAAATGGTCAACCAGCTGCTATCTCAGAAACTTTAATCGTTGCAGGATATTTGTAATCGCCTAATTTCAATATGATGAAGAACGTAACCGTAAAAGGAGTTTTAGCGGGACTTGCTCTGACCTGCGTGTCCTTGTTTTCTTTTGGGCAGATTACGCCAAAAGGCTTCACCATCAATGGTAAAGTGAAGAATGGTGTGAAAGGAGAAAAAGTGATTTTGTCGCAGTCTCTGCAAACAGGCGGTGCCGTAAAAATTGATTCCGCTCAACTTGCAACCGACGGGTCCTTTGTTCTAAAAAGCGTCGAAAAAAACGGCGGAAGCTTTTTTGTTTTGACCATTGCCGATCGCCAGCGAATCGTTTTGCTCGTGGAAGGCGGAGAAACAATGAATCTGATCGCGGACGGTTTTGCCAAGGATAGCAAAGGAAATGCCGGGAAAGCCGAGATTACCGGTTCGCAAAATATGGATTATTATGCCAAAATTGATCAGCTCATGCAAGCATTTTCGTCCAAGGTAACTGTTTGGAATGAAGAGTTTGCGAAGGCTGAGGAGAAAAAGGACGCAAAAAAAATTCAGGAAATTCAAACGGCTTATCAGAAGGCAGATCAAGAACGGTTGGTGGAAATCAGACAATTATTGCCTGCCATGGGCACATCGCTTGTGGCTCTGTTTACGGCAAACAACTTTTTGAGTCCTGAAGCAGATCTTCCACTACTGAGGAAACTGGCCGCAGATTTTGAAAAAGTGAGTCCTACACCCGTTATCGCACAAGGATTTATCGGTCAGGTGAAAAGGATGGCCGGGCTGGCAGTAGGTGAAGAAGCGCCGGATTTTACTTTAAATGACCCTGATGGTAATCCAATCAAATTATCATCTTTGCGCGGCAAGTATGTACTTATCGATTTTTGGGCATCCTGGTGCGGGCCATGCAGGCAGGAGAACCCGAATGTTGTCCGCATGTACGATAAGTTCAAGGACAAAGGATTTTCTATTTACGGCGTTTCTTTGGATAAAGACATGAACTTGTGGAGAGCGGCTATCAAAAAAGATAACCTCACCTGGATGCATGGATCGGATCTCAAATACTGGAATTCGGCAGTGGCGCAAACTTACGGCGTAAGTGCCATTCCTGCTACATTTCTGCTGGACAAGGAAGGGAAGATCATTGCCAAAAACCTCCGTGGAGCGTCTCTGGAGAGTAAACTTTCCGAGCTTCTCGGAGCGCAATAACATACTTTGAACTAAACCAAAACGCCCGACGAAAATTCTTTCGTCGGGCGTTTTGGTTTAAATTTGGTTAAAACTCATTCCGCAATTTCGTAGTGAAAATCCAGCGGATCGGCGTATAAAAAAGCGTGTTCATAAAAGCGGGCCAGTTTGTCTGCGGAGATAATTTTGAAATCAGGTGCCTCCTCGGGTTCTTTGAATGTAGGAGCTTCCCAGCCAAATTGAGCGCAGGAGCTGACATAAACTTCCGATCGGGTCGGGTGAAATGGCGCTACGATGTTAAATGTTTCATTTACAATACCCGTTCCAATGATGTTCGCAATAATGGCTGCGGCATCATCCCTGTGGATGTAATTTACCGGGATTGAGCCTGTTGTCATATCCTTTTGGCCCTTCACATATTTTCCGGGAATACGTTCATATCCAAGCAAGCCGCCGAGCCGCAATATGCTTACGGTTTTTGAACGTCTTAAATCAATAAGTAGATTTTCTGCACGGACCATAGCCGGCGCCGCGGATTGTTCAGGTGAGCTCACATCGCTTTCAGTTACGGTACGGTTCAGTTCCGGATAAATACTTGTGGAGCTGATGTAGATAATCTCTTCCACCGGCGAGCCTTCCAAAGCCTTGACAACTGCCTCAATTTGACTTGTATGAAAATCCTGACCAGTTTTTGCCAGTTTCGGCGGAATGGATATAACGAGAATATCGGAATCCAGAAATGATTCAATTTGCGCCGGATCACCACTGAAATCCGGACTAAGATCAAAATGGTAACCTTCGATTCCCGCAGCTTCAAGTAGTGGCAGTTTGGATACCGAAGTTGTGCTCCCCTTTATCTGTTGCGTAATATCTGCTGTTTTCAGGCGTTGTGCCAATGGAAATCCAAGCCACCCGCAACCTAGTATGCTAACCCTTTTTTTTTCTATTTTTGCCATTATTCCTTTTTCAAGCGTAGTCGACTGTGATCAGAAAAATATTTGATTTTAAAAGTTACCGGATTTTAAGCCGTATCGTTGTCATTGGGATTTTGTCCCTGTGTTTGTTTTCATGTAATAAAACGAAAAACCCAAAAGAGCCCGACGTAAGTTCTGTCAAGATTGATATTCAGTCTGAGAACCTTGATCAGCAGCTTTTTTCGTGTAAATCTGTCGAAGATGTGCAAATTTTTCTGGAAAAACATCCTTACCTCAATACGCTTTATTTTCCCGATGCCGGTATGAACGGGAATCAGCTCGCGAACCAGCTATTCATGATTTCACAAAATCCTGATTTTAGGCAATTCAAAGGCCAGATGGATTCTTTAATTGGTGACAGAAATACGGTAATATTGCAGCCACTGGCCGATGCTTTTAAGAATATTAAATATTATTACCCCGGTTTCCAGGCTCCAAAGGTGAAATTCATGGTTACAGGGTTCGCTGGAAATGATCTGTACGTTTCCGACTCACTGATAATCATCGGGCTTGACTATTTTGCCGGACCTTCCGCCAGATTTCGCCCGGATGTATACGACTATCAGCTCGCACGTTACCAAAAAGATCATATTGTTCCATCCGTAATCTTTTTCATGGCTGCCAAATATGACAAAATTAATTCGGCGGATCACACGCTGCTGAGCGACATGATCGGTTTTGGGAAAGATTTTATGTTTACTAAAAAAATGCTGCCCAAAACTCCTGAAAGCCTGATTCTTGGTTTTTCAGAAGATAATTTACAGCGGATTCATAACAGCCAGACGGATATCTGGGCATACTTCATTGCGGGGAAACTACTTTACGAAAAAACAGAACTGATCAAACAAAAGTATGTTGGAGACCGTCCATTTACCGCAGAAATAGGTAACAAGGTACCAGGAGGAATAGGGCGTTGGATTGGCTGGCGGATCGTCAGCAAATACATGAAAGAGCATCCGGAGGTGACTTTACAGGAGCTTATGCAGATGGACAATAGTGTAAATTTGTTGCAGGAGTCCGGATATAATGGGCAGAAGGACGAAGAGGATTAACTTTTTGTTTACTTTTGAACCTCCTGATCAACGAAAATTTATAATGAAAATTCCGCGACCGCAGCAACGTTTGACTTGATAAAATAGCGAAACCATTGACATTACTTATATTTCTTCTTCTCGTACCCGGCTTTGTGGTGATAGGTGTTTATCTGGAACGCAAGGTTTCCGCCTTTATTCAGGACCGCCTGGGGCCGATGGAAGTTGGTAAATGGGGATTGCTACAATTGTTTGCTGATTTACTGAAACTGCTTCAAAAAGAGGATATTGTACCGAAAGCGGCCGATCGTCGTCTGTTTTTAATCGCTCCCGTTGTCATTTTTGTTGCTGTTTTCACGGGTTTTGCCGTCGTACCACTTGCCCCTGATCTTTCGGGGTCTGGTTCAGCTGTTGGGATTTTCTTTCTGTTGACCATCATTTCCGTGGATGTCATCGGAATATTGATGGCCGGCTGGGGATCAAATAACAAGTTCGCGCTATATGGGGCAATGCGCGCAGTAGCTCAGATTATCTCATATGAAATTCCGCTCGGTTTGTCCGTCCTTTGCGTGGTTATGTTAGCGCAAACGCTTGATTTGCAGGTGATCAGTTTTCAGCAGGGAGTTTATTCACCTGAAACCATCTATCTTTTTGGAATTAAAAAGTTTGGGATTGATGTGACTGCAGTGGGCGGGTTTCTATCATGGAATGTGATCAGAAACCCTTTTTTACTACTGGCTTATATCGTATTTTTCATTTCTTCTCTCGCCGAATGTAATCGTGCTCCCTTCGATTTGCCTGAGGGAGAATCGGAAATTGTAGCCGGTTTCCATACTGAATATTCGGGAATGCGCTGGGCACTTTTTATGCTCTCCGAATATGGAATGATGCTGCTGGTTTCGTTACTGGGCGCTATTTTGTTTCTCGGAAGCTGGAACACGCCGTTCCCGAATATGGGTCCTATTCGACTGGCCGACTGGACCAGTGGTGAGCCCGGAACATGGTTTGGCTATATTTCCGGAGTCTTCTGGATTTTAAGTAAAGCTTTCGTTGGCGTGCTGATTCAAATGTGGGCTCGCTGGACGCTTCCCCGACTACGCGTTGACCAACTCATGTATCTCGGCTGGAAAGTTTTAACACCCGTTGGTCTGGTTTTATTCTTTATTTCAGGAGTCTGGAGACTGATTAGTATTTAAGTGAGATTAGTCCGCAATGGATGCGTTGTCAAGAATGTAATTCATCTGGTAAATGTCGTCGGAATTTAATTTCAGCGTTCCTACAAAAGTAAGGCGTTCATCTGTTTTAAATTTTCGCGCGCTTTTTTTGAAATTCAGTGTCATAACTGTTTCTGGGCCGGCACCTCCGCAGAAAAAACAAGCGCTGAATGGAAAGGCGGACAAAACGTATAAATTAGCGTCGAGGTCAACCGGCAGAACATAACCAGTGATGGTAACTTCCTGGTTTTTGAGTTTTTGGACACTCGCTCCGAATGTTGGATGAAGCATATAAATAGATTCCTCGGCGTACCATTTTTTCTTAAAGGTCACGTCCCGCAAAGTTTCCCAGGTGAGTTTTACGGGGGCTGTTGCGGTAGTAAATGCCAGAGACGAAGTCAAAAGTACAACGGCTGCAATAAACCGGAAAGATTTCATTTATATCGTGTTTTAATTCAAAAGCGGACTACAGACTTAAACAAAAATACACAGAATATCATTCCTCAGCCAGTGTACGCGATATATTCAGCTGATAAATGCGCAATGAAGGGATTGCTGCCGCAAGCAAACCGATCATAAGTGCTCCTCCAAACAGATAAGTTTCCTCCGGTAGAATATTAAATTGGCTTAGAGAATAGTGAAAGTCTTGTTCCGCAGCTCTCGAGAACAGCCATAAACCGACCCTGCTTAGGATAATTCCGGCAAAATAACCTGCTATTGCAAGAATCAATCCTTCAAAGAGCAACATCAGGAATAATTTTGTGCGCGTTGCACCCATAGAGAGCATTAGCGCCATCTCATATTTTCGTTCTTTTAATGAGTTGTAAAGCGAAATAAAAACACTGATCCCTGCAATGGAAATTATGATAGCTGCAAGCGCTTTCAAAGTCTCAATTCCAACGCCCATCAGAGAAAACAACCTGTTAATCTCAATACTTGGTAACGCGGCTTGCATAGAAGTATTTTGATTGATTTGACGTGGGATGGTAAGCAGCCCCATTGGATTGCGGAACTGGATCAGTGCACTCGTAATCTCTTTTTTGTCTTCAGCGAGTTCTTCGGCTGAATGCCCTTGTTCGGTATCAGCCTGATCTAAGTCCGGCGCGGTGTTTTCTGCGTGTTCATGAATATCCCAAACGCTTGAAAGACTTGTCAATATCAGCTGATCTACCACAGAGCCGTTGGCTTCAAAAACTCCAGTGACTTTGTATTTTTTTTCACCGTGTACATCTCCATTGGAATCAAGCCCATGCGAACTGGAAAAGGTATCTCCGATTTTAAGACCGGTAGCCTTTGCAACTTTACTTCCAATGGTTACTTCCATGGATTTCTCAAACAAATTACCCTTCCATATTTTCGATTGAAAATGCGCAACATATTTTGAATTTGTTCCCACAATCCGGAACCCCTGGAAATTGTCACCCATCGAGAGGGGAATGATGTTTTTTACGAATGGATTTCTTTTTAATCCGTTCACTTCATTAAGGGAAATGTTGCCTGTGGGAGCATCTATCTGATAAATGCTTGAAAGTATTAATTGCAAAGGACTTCCCTTTGCACCAACGACCATATCAATACCCCGAATATTTTTTCTGAACTGTTCGTCCAGTTGTTTATTGAGCAAAAGAAGCAGGGAAATCATGCCAATGCCAAGAGTAAGCAGCAATACACTCAGAAAGCTATTCAGCTTTTTTTCTTTAATATTTGCTATACTGATTTTGAAAAGATTCATCAGAAGTTATTGTTATTCATACTGATTGAGAAATTGAAGGTTTTTTTTACAAAGAAACCTGATTGCTGAATTCGTCTTTCAGGCGCTGGTCATGTGTCACTACAATGAGGCTCGCACCAATCACCGATGACTGTTTTTTCAAAAGTTCAATGACTTTCCGGCAATTTTCATCATCGAGGCTGGACGTAGGCTCATCGGCAAGTAGTACGCTGGGATCATTCATCAGTGCTCTTGCAATGCTTACCCGCTGCTGCTCTCCCTGACTAAGCTGATTGGTTTTCTTTTGTAGATGATCTGCAAACCCTAATTGTTCTGCCAGATAAAGCGCTTTTTCCTTATTTTGCGTCTTGCCTGCAAGGTAGTTGGTCATCAGTATATTGTCCAGTACGGTTAAAGCTCCGACGAAATGTGCTTTCTGGTAAATAATTCCAATTTTTTGCGCCCTGATTTCTGCGGCTTTCTGAGGAGATATATTTTCAAGCGCAATGCCGTCAACAGCTATTTTTCCGGAAGCGGGTTGGAGTAACAGCGCAAGCAAGTGTAGCAAGGTCGTTTTACCACGCCCCGACTGACCCAGGATTAGCAATGCCTCATTGTTTTTACATTCCAGATCCGGAAAGGAAAAATGCTTTTTTGAAGAATAGGAAAAATGAAGATTTTGGCTCGAAATCATCTTAACAGGCTTGTTTGACCAACACAATAATAACAATCTTTGAGTTAGCAGTTGTAACGCGAAACCGGAAAAGTGCAAAATATGCGTTAACGGTCGTTTTTTGTGAAATATTTTGTAAAAACAAACATTCTATAGAATTTAAAATTGGTACGTACAACAAATAAAATGTAGTTTGATACGTTGAAATGGAGAAATAAGCAATGGAAAACCGTCAACTGTTCTATTTTTGCAAAAAAAATATTAAAAAAATGCGTGGTAATTTTGACATGAAGGGATTATCAGGCAAGCTCACACTTGTTCTGACATTTGGAATTATTGTAATGAACTATCAGGCTAAGGCCCAGAACAGAGGGATATTTATACCCTACTCTACTGTTGGGTTCGGGCTGGGGACTTCAAACTATTATGGAGATATGGCCGGTTTTGCAAGGCCGCTTCAATCGACATTTAAGATGATCAGGTGGAGCGCAACGGGTAATTACACCAGGCACTTTACTCCCCGGCTTGCTGCCAGGGCAGGTTTTACGTATGGGAGAATTGCAGGTGATGATTTTACGATGAATTCTGCTCCTAAATATCAGTCTAATGTACGTTTGGCGCGAAACTTACATTTTAGAAATGATTTGAAAGAGTTTTCGCTAGTGGGAATTTTTAAACTGACTCCGGATAACAGGAGTTATGATCGTAGGCCACAATTGGGTACCTATATATTTGCGGGAATTGCGGCCACCGCGCATAATCCCAAGGCACTTGACACATTGGACGGAAATTGGGTGAAATTACAACCACTTCACACCGAAGGTCAGGGGAATCCAGGCTATGCCAAACCTTACTCTCTGGTACAGTTTGCAATACCACTTGGATTTGGAGTTCGTTATAAAATCAATTCTCGCTTAGATATTTCTGCGGAATTAGGTTTTCGTTTCACTTTTACAGATTATCTTGATGACGTATCCCAGAATTACGCGGATCCTGCATTGTTTGCTGATAATCCTTTGGCTTTAAAAATGTCGAACAGAGCTTTTGAAAATTTCACAGCACGGAAAGGAAAGGATAGAACAGAAGCACTCAGAAAATATTTGGCGGTTCAAAATAATATTCCTGATGCGCAAGATCCTTTCGCCACTCTTCAGTCTACGGGATATGGATCCGGTGGAGGTGCTAGAGGAAATAATCCGACTCAAAAAGATTCTTACATGTTTGGAATCATCCATATCAACTATGTGCTTCCTACGCAGATCAAATGCCCTCCATTGAAGTAAACACGATTTTCAATTGAATTATATCTTAAACCAGTTTTTGAGAGGCAAAACAATACTTCTTGTTTCAGTTGTATTCAGTATCGCCGTACTTTGTTTCAGTAATACAGCTTCTGCACAAAAAATAGAACTTGGGGCAGGTTTGGGAGCGTTCAATTATCGGGGGGATATCGCACCCGCTTTTAAATTTCGCTTTTTCAAACCGGCGGGAAGTTTGTTCTTTAGATACAACCCTAATCAGGCATTGTCGCTGCGGGCGGAAATTGCAGGCGGACTGATCGGAGCGAAGGATTCAGAAAGTAAAGATCCGTTTCAACAAGCCAGGAACATGTCCTTCCGGACACGTATTACCGAAGGTAGTGCGGTGGCAGAATATAATTTTCTCAATTATCAGGAAAAACGTTTCGCTGTCAACTGGACGCCGTACGTGTTTGGCGGTATAGGGTATTCGTTGTTTAAGCCAAATGTGCAAACCGGCGACTATAAAACCAGCTCATTTGTATTGCCGTATGGGGTCGGCATCAAATATCAGATAAAAAGGCCATGGAGTGTCGGTCTTGAATATGGTACCAGGAAAACTTTTACGGATTATCTGGATAATCTGGGTGGTGAACCTACCACAAATGTCAAGCTGGAACAAGGCGATCCTTCGAACAAAGACACCTACTTTTATGTCAGACTATCAGTCAGTTACACTTTTTATAAAATATTTTGTCCATAAGACTTTATGAGTAAACCTTTCCGAATCATTGCCATTGTCCTTGTTGTGCTGCTACTCGGTTTCTTCGGCTTTCGAAAATATACCAAATCCTTTAGTCCGTCATCTGTTGCAGAGTATAACAATAACGGCGTGGGTGTAAAAGTGACGTATAGTCAGCCGGGGAAAAAAGGAAGGCTTGTCTTTGGCAGAGAACAGGACAACGCGCTGGTGCCTTATGGAAAAGTCTGGCGTACAGGAGCTAATGAAGCCACGGTGGTTGATATCGACAAAGATGTGATGTTTGCCGGTAAACCGGTTAAAGCGGGATCTTATTCCTTGTGGACGATTCCCGGTCAGTCAACATGGAAGATAATTCTTAACTCTGAAACCGGCCAGTGGGGAACGGAATACAATGACGGTAAGGATGTGATCACAGGTGAGGCTACGCTCCGTGTAATTCCCAAGGCTAGAGAACTTTTTAAGATTGATTTTGAGGAACAGGACGGTGGCGTCAATATGATCCTGAGCTGGGATCAGACAGAGGCAGTTATTCCAATCACGAAACAATAATTCTCTGCTCCATATTTTCCGTTTATGTTTGTTGAAGCAATTGAAAGTGTAGATCAATTTACCAGACCAATACATTTTATATTCAGGTACTATCAGGGCGCCGACATCATTCCGGGTACGGGCACGTTGTTTTTTGTAAACGAAAATGGTTTCGCGATTACATGCAGGCATGTTGCCAAGCAAATTTTGTATGCGCAGTCGATTTATGAAAATTACCTGAAATTCAATGCTGAACTAAGGAAATTCGAGCGGGATCCGGGGCTTGAAACCCAACGCCGGAATCTGGAAGCCAAGTACAAGATTAACTCCGGAACGCCAATACGCATCCTTTTCAATTTTGTCAATTGTTTTTCCTCGCATAAAAGTCTGGCGATCCACCTGCATCCGACTCAGGATCTTGCAATCATTCAGTTTCGAGATTTTGAAGGGAAAATGTATCAGGGAAATGCCCGTTTTCTTAAAAATTCAAAACAGATAAAACAAGGCAAATATCTATGCCGTCTCGGATACCCGTTTCCGGAGTTCACAAATTATGAATACAACCGGCATACCAACGATATTATCTGGACAAAAGAGGGAAGAATAAATACACCCAGTTTTCCCATCGACGGTATTGTAACGAGGCACATTGGTGACAACAACAATGTACTCGGTATTGAAATGAGCACTCCCGGGTTGCGAGGACAAAGTGGTGGTCCTCTTTTTGATGGAAATGGTGTGATCTACGGTATGCAAAGTTCCACACGCCATCTGCATTTGGGTTTTGATCAGGTGAACAGGGAAGTGATTACGGATGGGCAACGGCAGCGGGTTTCAAATTATCCGTTCCTCAATGTCGGCCAATGTGTTCATGTAGATGTGATCAAAAATTTTCTTCGTGAGAAAAATGTCACTTTTTATGAAGCTGACTGATCAGGCAGTCGTGCTGATTGTTAGCTGAACCCGTTGAAGTATTCCCATTAAATACCCGGGCATATCTTTTGACATCAATTTGTGATCACAGGATGATTTTTAATTCTTCCAGGTGCCGAATGTCGAAGGTTGGCAAGTCGTTAAATTTAAGGCCGGCTGGATTGTAGAATACAGTATCCATTCCAACTTGTTTTGCTCCCTGAATGTCCGCGATCCAGTTGTCGCCAATCATCAGAGATTCGAAAGCATCAGCTTTTGACTTCTCCAGAGCGAATTGGAAAATTTTTGGATCCGGCTTTTTTGCATTCGCAACTTCAAACGTGATTACATTTTCAAAAAAATGCGTTATTCCCGAGCTTCTTATCTTATTAGCCTGTATCTCGTTAAATCCATTCGTGATAATGTGCAAGTGATAACCCCGGGTAGTTACGTACTCCAGTAAGTCAAATGCACCTTCGAGTAAATGTTTTTTGGTAGGTAAAAGACTAAGATATAATTCGCCGATTTCAAGATGTTCATCCGGGCAGGAGACTCCTAATTCGTCAAAAACCATTCTAAACCGGTTTTCGCGTATATACGTATGGTGGATCTTTCCGCGGTCGAAAGAGTTCCAAAGTGCAGTATTGATTTTGAGAAAAGACGTCACAAAAGGCTTTGAGGACGATAATCCGTGCCGCGTAAGGTTTGATGCATGAAAAATCTCTTCCAGACATTCAGTAGAATTTCGCTCAAAATCCCAAAGGGTATGATCTAAGTCGAAAAATAAGTGTTTATATTTCATGTCGTAATTATTCTAAGGGGGTGTGTCGGCATGCAACGACGAATTTAATAATTTTAATATTGGTCTTCGATCTAAAGGGTGGTTCTTTAACGTAGTTTATTTGATATGTTCTATTTATTGTTCCCATAAGAATACAGATAGCTGCACTAATTGAAATAATCCCAATTTTGGCTATTTGTTGTTAACATGTGTTAACGTTTGAGAAATTATAAAAAAAAGAAGGACAAACACTTGCAAATTATTTTTCAAATCTATTTCTTTGATTCGAAAAGTCAAAAATTCAATTCAGACACTTCATTATTTACCTTAAAAAAAGAAAGGAGAAACAATATCGACGAACTGCTCTACGTTAACTAAATCGAATAGTAAAATGGAGAAAGTCCTGGTTAGCGACAGTGAGTTGGTAACGTTGTATGTCCGTGGTAATGAGAAGGCTTTTGAAAAGTTAGTACAACGTCATAAATCAAGAATCTACACCACTATTTATCTGATTGTCAAGGACCAATACGTAGCTGAAGATTTACTTCAGGATACTTTTATAAAGGCCGTTGACACGATAAAATCGGGGAGATACAATGATGAAGGTAAGTTTTTACCTTGGATAATTCGGATCGCACACAACCTCGCCATTGATTATTTCAGACGCGATAAACGCTACCCCAATGTAGTGTTCGAAGATGGAAGCAGCGTATTCAATACGCTGGATTTTTCGGAAGATTCCGTAGAATCAATTCAGATTCGGCAAGAAACTCACGAGCAGCTGCGGGAAATGATCCAACGGTTGCCGGATGTGCAGAAGCAGGTTCTGATCATGCGCCATTATGAGGACATGAGCTTTCAGGAAATTGCTGATGCTACGGGCGTGAGTATAAATACGGCATTGGGAAGAATGCGTTACGCGTTAATAAACCTGCGTAAGCAATTTAACCAACGTGCCCCGCAATATGACAAAAACTTTTACTTACGATGATGTTGTAAGGTATTTATATGCCGAGACAACAGAAAATGAAAATGACCTGATTGTTGAGGCCCTTGCGCTTGACGATGATTTGATGAATTTTTATCTTGATTCTCTCGAAATTAAGAGTCAGATGAACAAGATTGTACGGATCCCTTCGGAAAGGTCTATCGAAAAAGTGATCAAATTTTCAAAAAATTATTCGATTTTAAGACCGTTGGCGCTGACCTGTTGAAGGAGATCCGACGGTTTTTTGTTTTCCGGAAGCAGCCTGTTTCCGGAAAACTTGTTGTAAATGGAATTTTATAGGCATTTGCGGCTTATCTTCCTATTTTTGCATTTGTTTGGAACCAGCTGGCCATTTTTGGTTGATTCCGTTTATTGGATTTGATCATGCAAAAAAAGGATCGGTTCAAATTATTTTTGGACTATTTTACAACGAATTTCCCGGAACCGGAGACGGAGCTTCACTATGGCAGTCCTTATGAATTGCTTGTAGCAGTCATTTTATCTGCGCAGTGTACCGACAAACGCGTAAACATCGTTACGCCGCCGCTTTTTGAGCGCTTTCCTGATGCTGAATCACTAGCGGCGTCGAACGCGGAAGAAGTTTTTACTTACATCCGGTCGATATCTTACCCGAATAACAAAAGCAAACATCTTGTAGGAATGGCTCGAATGCTTGTTGAGCAATTTGGTTCGCAAATACCCGCATCGGTTGATGAACTACAAAAACTACCAGGTGTTGGCCGCAAGACAGCCAATGTAATCGCTTCCGTGGTGTTTAACCAGCCTGCAATGGCTGTTGATACACATGTGTTCAGGGTTTCGCACCGCCTTGGGCTGGTACCTGCAACTGCCACCACACCTTTGGCCGTAGAAAAGGAATTGATGAAATACGTTCCTAAAATACTGGTACCCAAAGCGCATCATTGGCTCATTCTGCATGGCAGGTATATTTGCCTCGCACGTAGCCCGAAATGCAAGGAATGTCCGTTAACTTCATTCTGCAAGTACTACGAGAAACTCAAAAAATCAGAAAATATCGCATCTGGCTCCAACGTTTTGGCCGTTTAGTGCGTCTAGTTATAATATCACCTTTAAATAACAATTAACAATTAAGAAATGAGGAGTAAATATTTAGTCTTACTGGTGTTGGGTTTTCTGGCATCAGGGTTGACAAGTTGTATGAAATCAGTGGATAGTCAGGATGAGGCGAAGGTTTTGGAAAATGACACTGATATCCTGAAATATCTGGCAGACTCGGTTAAAGCCGTAAAACAACCTTCTGGGTACTATTTTCTGACCAGAGTTGCGAACCCAAAAGGGGATTCTGCCAAATTGGGTGACGCGGCGACTGTTGCACTCACTGGCTACCTTTTAAATGGCTCAAAAATTACGTCCGACACAGTTTCGTTCCCTGTGGGTGGATTTACACTTTTGTCTGGTATTGAACTCGGTATCCGCAAAATGAACACTGGTGAAAAAGCAGCTTTGTTTCTACCATACTACCTGGCTTTTGGAAGTACTGCCAGAACCAACATCCCGGCATATTCGCCGATTCGTATGGAAATGCAGTTTCTTAAAACCAGAACAGAAGTGCAGCAGATTGATGATTTTCTTTTAAAGAAAAAATTCATAGTATCTGAGCGAACATCCGACAACCTTGTCATTATTCGCACCGACACTACGAAAGGTGCACCAATCGGGCCAGGTAAGTCTGTGAGCGTGAAATACATTGGGAAGTTTCTCAGCGACACTAAATTTGATGAAGGAACTTTGCCTCCCTTTACAACAAATACTGGCGCAGTTGTTTCCGGGTTTGACCAGGCCGTTCAAAAGCTACCTCTGAAAGGTAAAGCAATTGTTATTTTCCCATCACCTCTTGGTTACAAGGCAACTGGAAACAGTAGTATTCCACCGTATACGCCATTACAATTCGAAATAGAGATTCTGTAATCTCTCCATCTCAATACAACCTTCGAAAGCGCATTTATCACGTTTTTGAAGGTTTTATTTTGCAAAACAATTTACAACGCATTCTGCAACCCTTTTAAGATCTACAATGCCAAGATCTGATCCCGAAGGCAGGCATAATCCATTTGTAAAAAATTCCTCAGACAATTTTCCGCCGAAGTACTTAGCTGTCTTAAACAACGGCTGTAAATGCATGGGTTTCCATACCGGTCGGGATTCGATATTTTCCTTTTCCAGTTCTAATCGAATTGTCTCCCTGTTAACGCCACCTGATTCCCCCGGATCAATCAGTATCGCTGTTAGCCAACGATTTGAACGGCAGTTGTCCGGTTCATTTTGGAATGATATTCCTGGTAAATGTTGCAACGTTTGCCGGTAAAAATCAAAATGGGATCGCCTTTTATTCACTTTCTCTTCAATTGATTCCAATTGGGCATGCCCCATCGCTGTATTTAAATCGCCCATTCGGTAATTGTAGCCAATCTGAGAATGTTGGTAAAACGGCGCAGCGTCTTTTGCCTGCGTAGACAAAAAGTGGGCTTTTTTAAAAATGATTTGATCGTTTGTTAAAAGCGCACCTCCTCCCGATGTGGTAATGATTTTGTTCATATTGAATGATAAAATACCGACTTTACCAAAACTCCCGACCGGCAATCCCTTGTAATTTGATCCCAATGCTTCCGCGGCATCTTCTATAAAAGGGATCTCGTATCTGGCGCAAATGCCGAGCACTGCGTCCAGTTTCAATGGCATTCCGTACATGTGGACGCCAATGACGGCGCGTGGTTTTTTGCCTTTTTTTGCATAGTGCTTTATTGCTTCTTCAAGCGCGTCCGGGCAGATGTTCCAGGTATCTTTTTCGCTGTCGATGAAAACGGGCGTCGCGCCTAGGTAACATATTGGGTTTGCGGTGGCAACAAATGTAAGCGACTGACACAGTACAATGTCCCCATTGCCTATATTTAAAGCCATAAGGGCAAGATGAATAGCTGCGGTTCCTGATACGACGGCCAGAACATGTTTGCTCGTCGTATATTGGCTTAGACTTTGTTCGAAAGTATTAACGTGTTTTCCAATTGGACTCGTCCATCCATCACTCAGTAGCTGTTGAATATATTTCAATTCGCGCCCTTTTACCGAGGGTCTTGATAGATAGATCCTTTCATGCATCATCTTTGCCGATTTTGATAATGCGTCCCGGATTTCCGCGGACGATCGCATAATCCGGAATATTTCTTGTGACAACAGATCCTGCCGCAATCAGGCAATTGGCTCCAATCTGCAGGTTTGGCGCAAGGACTGAACCTGCACCAATTAAAGTGTTCTCTCCAACTTTCACATTACCGCAAATGATTGCCCCGGGCGCAACGTGAACGAAGTCTCCGATGACACAATCGTGTTCAACAATTGCACCTGTATTGATGACCACAAAATTTCCAACTACGACATGCGTCTGTAAAACTGCACGTTGAAGAATAACGCTTCCAATTCCTACATTGGCCGTAAGTTCCGAAATAGCAGAATGATGAATAAACTGGCCAGGACGGTGCAAAATCATCCCTGCAATTTTGCGGCGGATCAGATTATCGCCGATGGCGATGATGATTTCTTCCTGCGCGAGAACCTGGGGATGGTACTTGCCCAAAAATGGAATATCCGCAAATGCACAAGCTCCGGGAAAATCATCAAAAATGGCATTAACCGGCAGATTCTGCGCTAACAGGCCTAAAAAAATTACTTTTGCATGACCACCTGCACCATAAAGAAGCATAGGAATGATTTTAAATCTGTACGTCTAAAATCATCGAAAGTAACTCCCGGATTTCTTCTGCAATTTATTGTCTTCGAAATTTTTCTATCAGGGGAATTGCGTTTGATTGAATGTGTTTCGGACTCAAAAGATGTTTCAGAGTTTTAAACAATATTTTCAGATCAAGTGAAAATGATAGGTTTTCGGAATACCAAACATCGTATTCCAACCTTTTTTTCCATGAGATATTGTTGCGGCCGTGAATTTGAGCCCAGCCGGTTATGCCAGGTAAAACAAGGTGCCTTTGATTTTGAAACGAATCGTATAGCGGCAAATATTCAGTTAACAATGGTCTTGGGCCTATAAAACTCATGTCTCCTATGATCACGTTCCAGATTTGGGGCAATTCATCGAGAGAAGTTTTTCTAAGAAATTTCCCCACGGGAGTGATTCTACTGTCGTCAGGCAACGGATTGTTTCCTTCCCAGACGTCCGTCATGGTTTTGAATTTAAACAGAATGAAGATCTTTTCATTTCGGCCCGGACGTGACTGCGAGAAAATAGGTTTTCCCCCATTGAGAAAAAGAAGTAGAAAAAATATGATAATAAAAACCGGGAACAACAAAGCTGTAGCTACGACCGACAACGTCAAATCGAAGAATCTTTTACCAAATTTACGATACATCCATTTCGCTTTTTAAAACACTTCCGGAAAGCGGGAAGGATCTGCTTCCTGCATCAATTTGTAAGCTGTTTCAAAAACGTCGTCCATATTTGGTTTGGAAAAATAATCGCCATCAGAGCCATAAGGAGGCCTGTGTGCTTTTGCTGAAATGGTAACAGGAGCAGAATCCAGCCAGCGATAAGCTTTTTGGTTTTCGATCACCTGCTGCATCATGTATGCTGACGCACTTCCGGGAAGATCTTCATCGGCAAAGATCACCCGGTTGGTTTTTTTTACAGATTCAACGATCCGGTGATTAATGTCGAAGGGAAGTAAAGTTTGTACGTCAATCACTTCCGCATCAATTCCGGATGACTGTAACAGATTTGCAGCTTCCATCACAATCCTGCACATGGAGCCATAGGTAACGATGGTGAGATCTTTGCCTTCGCGGAGAATCTCCGGTTCGCCCAGGGGCAGGCATATTTCGTCCATGTTGTCTGGCAGTACTTCTTTCTGACGGTAAGAATTAAGCGGTTCTACAACCAATGCAGGATCATCACCTTTGAACAAGGTATTGTAAAAACCGGCTGCCTGCGTGAAATTTCTGGGAACGATCACATGCATGCCTCGTAAGCTGCCCAGCATAGTACCCATTGGAGAGCCGGAATGCCAGATGCCCTCAAGACGATGTCCTCGGGTACGAATAATCAATGGCGCTTTCTGCCCACCTGCTGTTCGGTAACGCAGCGTAGCCAGATCGTCTGTCAGGGTCGCAAGCGCATAATAGATGTAGTCAAAATATTGAACCTCAACAACTGGGCGTAACCCGCGCATTGCCAGGCCAATTCCCTGACCAACAATCGTTGCTTCCCGAATTCCCGTATCCGTTATTCTTAATTCGCCATATTTTTCCTGTAACCCTGCCAGTCCCTGATTAACATCTCCGATCATTCCCACATCTTCGCCCAATGCAATGACTCTGGGGTCACGGTCAAAAAGGGAATCGAAAAATGCACGGATCACATCCCTGCCATCGACAGTAGGGCTTTCATTGGAATAAACCGGTGGCACAGGCGGAACGAGCAGCGGAGATTCAGCTGACGGGCTGTAAAGGAAAGTACTGTATCGCCCGAGGCTGTCTTTCATGGAATTCCGGAGTGATTCCAGCAACAATGTTTTGGAAGTGAAATTCTCACTGGCAATAATCCGCAAGGCTTTGCGAACGCTGGAAACCATGTCTTTCCTGATAGGTAGATAGGTTTTTGACAGTTCCAGAACAACATTGCTAAGCTCTTTGGAATGTGCACTTTCCGACATAGCCCCCTGAATCAGCTGAATTGTAGCCAGATATTCTTTGTCAAGATCCTTTCTATACGCTTGCCAGGCCTGGTTTCTTGCAGCGTTGGCCGTTTCTTTCGCCTCAGTCTCGATCTTTTCAAGTTCTTCGTCAGTCGAGTATCCGTTTTTAAGAATCCAGTCTCTGAAATGCAGATTACAATCCCGATCGTGTTCCCATTTGAGTCGTTGTTTGGACTTGTAACGTTCGTGCGAACCCGAGGTGGAATGGCCCTGAGGCTGCGTAAGTTCCGTAACATGGACCAGTACAGGAACTTGTTCGTCCCGGCATATAGCCGCTGCGCGCTGGTAAGTTTCAATGAGCGCAGGATAATCCCAGCCCTTTACGGTCATAATTTCAAGACCGGGCTCATCATCGTTTCGCTGAAGTCCTGCAAGCGCTTTGGAAATACTCGATTTTGTTGTCTGGTATTCTATGGGAACAGAAATTCCGTAGCCGTCGTCCCAAACAGAAGTGAGCAATGGGATCTGCAGCACGCCGGCAGCATTCATCGCTTCCAGGAACATACCCTGCGACGTGGATGCATCACCGATTGTCGCGAAAACGATCTCATTTCCCTGTTTGGAAAATGAGGAAAGATATTGAATGTCCTTGTTATTCTTGTATAGTTTTGAAGCGTAAGCCAAGCCTACGGCACGCGGGATCTGCCCTGCGGTAGAGGAGATGTCACAAACCGAATTGTACAGTTCAGTCTGGTTCAGCCAATTCCCGTCGTCGTCCAGCCACCTCGTTGAAAAATGGCCATTCATCGATCTGCCACCAGTATTGGGTTCATGCGCTATATCGGCATGGGCGTACATCTGAGCAAAAATTTGCTGCCAGGATAAATTCCCCAGAGCAGCCTCAATGGTTTGGTCTCGGTAATAGCCGGACCGGAAATCACCTTTTCTGAAAGCACGGGATAACGCTATTTGTGCAACTTCTTTTCCATCTCCGAATATCCCAAATTTGGACCGGCCGCCCATCGTATCCTTTCTCCCCAATAAACTTACAAACCGGCTTTCGCAGGCCAGACGATAATCATCTGTAATATTTTCTTTTGTAAGAATATTGGAACCGGTCAAACTATCATTTAGAAGCATAAGCAAAATTTACGCGTGTTAATCCGTAGTTAAGTTACATTTTTTTGAATGCACGCCAAAATTATGCAGGAAAATAATATTCATCGCTAGGAACGTATAACTTTAAAATGCTTTGTTAATATTGGTTAATGATTATTAAAAGTAAATTTTAACACTTAAACTTGTTATTCGAAATAGATTATCCACAACTAAATGTAATCCTAGAATCATGAAAGTATTTTTTTCTGCGCTGGTTTTATTGGTCGGTTTGACCACCGTCAGCTTTGCTCAAAAGGGTGTTTTGAAATTTAAAGAAGAAACCCACAAATTCGGTAAAGTTCCTCAGGGCGTACCAGTTACCAACGAATTCGTTTTCACTAATGCAGGTTCAGATCCTATCGTGATCAGCAATGTGGCTGCTTCATGCGGATGTACAACGCCTACCTGGACAAAAGACCCGATCCTTCCTGGCAAAACAGGTTCCATCAAAGCGACTTTCAACGCAGCGACTCCTGGTCTTTTCAACAAATCGGTAACTGTGTCAAGCAATACTGAAGGTGGTTCTGTTATTTTGTACCTGAACGGAGAAGTTGTTCCAAAAGCAACAAAACCAGCGTCAAAATAATATTTTCGATATTCCATAAAGAAATAGCCGGCTCATTTGGGCCGGCTATTTCTTTGTATAAATCATCAGAACTGTTATTGTTGCGCGTTGTCGAGGTAACATTGGCTGGCAGAAGCGTCCATTGGCGACTGACCGTTATAAATCTTCCAACCATCAATAAGTTGCTCTGTCCTGGAATGAGCGGCGACGGGTAAGCTTCATGTCCTGAAGAATACTTGATTTTACTTTCAGCGTGAAATTGTAATTGCTCACACGTTGTGAATTCCCCGAAAAAGGTGTCCAGCTCATGCTCATATCCCAACAGTGCAAATCGCGATAAAGCGTCAGTGTGGTGATGGTTGGCTTGAAAGCGGTAAAGTCAAAACCGGAGTTAACACTGATTTTAAAGTTTTTGGTAAGGCTCAAATCACCTGTAGCCTGAACGGCCTGTATGAGCGATGCTTTAGATAATCCTGGTTTTGTTAGTCCGAAGTTATAATTCAATGAAAGTGTCCACGGAATGTCAAAATCCACATACAGATCCGGATTGCGCTGTACAAATTCCTTTTGCTCCTGCGTTGCGTTGCTGTTAGCTCCCGGTGCCGGTTTTGTTTTGGATGCTTTTGGAGCAAAACTTGTGCCCAATGTAAAGCCGAGATTTTGAAGACCTGCAAGCCCTTGTCCTTCGCTGATTGCAAATTTGTTGATTTTTGTCCCGATCTGATTTGTCTTAATCAATGGATCAGCCTTGTAGGCGTAAGGGTCCAGATTCATGTTAAAGTTCAGGTTCAGATTTTTGCCAATTCTTGTATTTGCGTTCACGGTAATATTGGACAGTTTCAGCGAATCGGCCAGCAAGTTGTAGCTTCCATTAAAACTCAGGTTATCCAATAGAGAAACTTTTTCGAACTGGGTAGCGGCAGTGTCACTCTTGGTTTTCAATTTCATTTCGAGCGAGTTATTCAGGCTGAAAGAAATTACGCTGGATGCCCGGCCATTGCTTGCCGTGCTTCCAATTCCCTGAAAACGGGAAAGTTTTCTTGTTTCTCCTAATTCGTTGACCTGAACTGTCTGATAAAAACCATAATTGTCACCAGTAAAATCAGGGGTGTAGCTAAACGACACAGAAGGAATTACAGTATGACGTATTGCTTCAAGGCGTCGGCCTCCAAAATTTTTAGTTCCGTAGAAGCGCGTGTTCATGCCTGCTCCGAATGAATAGGAATACTGTGTTCCAACCTGCTTCAATGTGTCGATATGCACCGTATTTCCACCACGGAAAGAATAATTATACTGTTTTGTGAAAACCTCACCATTCAGGGAAATACTTGGCGTAACATTGACAAACCTTAAAACCTTAAAGTTGGGCAGGGAAATGGGCAAACTGTAACGGCCGGTAAATTGAGCGTCTTTCAGCATGTCGGGCAAGTTGGCAAGATTGAAATTAACGTTTACCGTTTTCCCGGCCCGTGCAGTGTCAATTTGGTTATCCACACGGAATCCGAGCCGTGAGTAGGATGTGTCAATTGCTGATAAAAGATTGGTCAGCGTGTAATTTCCACTGAAATCCAGTCCTAAACGGAAACTTTCGAACCATCTTCCGCGCGGATTATTTAAGGCAAAAGGAGCGATCTGGTTTACGCCTAAACTGAAATCCGAGGATATGTTTGTTTTCCCGCCTTCCTTACGGTTCGTAGTTGGGTTTGTCTGCCCGAAATTTTGATTGACACGGACACTTGCTGCGCCACGCAAATACTGACCCATCGTTTTGGTATACTGAACAGAGGAGGCAGCTACGTTGGAAATATATTTTTGCGTGTTGGTTTCCTGCAACTGGTTGTAGCTATTGCTAGCCACGTTTACATTAGCGGAAAAAGTCGAGCTACCTCTTGGTTTTGGTGCATGTGACCACAAAATACTGAAGTCGTTCGTAATCCCCCTTTTTGCCTTTCGGTCCACTTCATCCGGAGAGCGGTTTTGATTGTACCGCAAAGAAAAGCTGCCATTGTATTTGTATCGGCTGATGTAGGTTGACGCTACGCCGAGCCCCCAGCTTCCGGAAGAATAGATTTGGCCGGTAACTGTCGCATTGAAAAACTCACTGACAGCGAAATAGTAACCGCCGTCGCGCAGATAAAAACCTCTTCCGTTCGGTTCTTCGCCGTAAGTTGGAAAGATGATCCCGGACGTGCCAATTTCTTTTTTCTTTGGGAATGGGAAAAAGCCGAATGGCAGCGCAATCGGCAACGGGACGTCGCTGATAACCAAATTGAACGGCCCGGAAACTACCTGTTTCTGGTGCACCAGCTTAATTTTGGGAGCATTGATGTAAAAGTGCGGGTGCGTAAGATTACAAGTTGTGTAAATTGATTTTTGGATGTAAAAATTTCCTTCATCATCCTTTTTTACCTTGTCGCCCCGGATATTTCCCTCCCCTTGCTGGGTCACGATTCCCCTGATGAGCGCCTTTTTGGATTTGAAATTATACCTGATTTCCTTTGTGTTGTATGTTTCAGCCCCATCCTGGAAAATGGGTTCACCGATCATTTTTTTTGCGGTAGAGTCGTATGTGCCGTTTGCGAACACCTCATTCGTGATCCAGTTTAGTTTAATGTAGTCTGCTTTCAGGTTTATCGTCCCGTAATTAACCTCTGCATTTCCATATAAATGAACCTCTTTTTTGTCAACATACATGATGGTTGAATCTTCCGAAGTATATTTAACCGTATTTTGCAGGTCGTCAGGATTTGATAATGTATCCGCAGCTGTGGAATCTGTGACAGTGACAGTTGTAGTGTTTTTAGAAATAGACGTATCTCCGGCAATTGTAGCTTTTGCCAAAGCAGTGCTGTCCACCTTGCTTTTAGCAATGATGGATTGCTCCGCAGTCTGAGGAACGCTCTTTAAAACCTTCGTAGTTTTAAGATCTTTACGCGTCCCCTTTGTGCGTTGCTGCATACATGCCATTGTGCCGAACAGAAGAAACGCCACAAGTCCAAGCGATATAATATTCGCCTTTTTTTTCAGTTCTAACAAATAGAGTATTTTTGCATAAGGAATGTCAAAATTAGCAGAGAAACCTCTAAAGAATAACGCCGTAACTAAAAAATAATGTTAAAAGTTCTTAAAACCCTAATTGCAGCGGGATGTCTGGTTGTAAGCGTGGCATTTGTTTACCAGGAAGAGCCCGTTAGTAAGAAAGTAAACAGCAGGGTGAATGTTGTCGTGATTGATGCAGGCCATGGAGGCCATGACATCGGAACGAGGGGAAAGGTAGCAAGAGAGGCCAATGTGGCACTCAGCATTGCGCTTGAACTCGGAAGAAAAATCAAGGAAAATACGCCCGATGTAAAGGTGCTTTACACCCGTGACACCGACGAATTTATCGAACTAGGGGAACGTTCTGCCTTTGCAAATCGCAACAATGCAGATCTTTTCATTTCCATTCACTGCAATTCTTCGCCAAGTTCCAGGACTGTAAAGGGAACCGAAACGTATGTAATGGGTTTACATAAAACAAACGGTAACCTTGAAGTAGCAAAAAGAGAGAATTCGGTTATTTTGAAAGAAACAAACTACAAACAGAAATACAAAGGTTTTGATCCGGAATCACCTTTGGCGGCTATTATGCTTGCTAATTACCAGAGTGCTTTTATTTCAAGTAGTCTGCGGTTTGCTGATCATGTGGAAAAAAAGTTTAAAACTGTGTCCGAAAGGTCCAGCAGAGGTGTAAAACAGGCTGGATTTCTGGTGCTGTGGAGAACAACAATGCCCAGTGTACTGATTGAAACGGGTTTTTTGTCAACTCCTGAGGAAGAAGAATATCTGAATTCCGATGAAGGTCAGGACGAAGTCGCCGAATCAATTTATGAGGCGTTTAAAGTTTACAAACAAAGTATGGATCGTTAACCATTCTTTGATGCGGGATTTTGGGATGAATTATAAATATCGATCTGAAAGTTTTTTAGTCAGGCTCCATTGTGCCTGATAGCCATACTACCTAGTCCATGAAATTATCAAGAGAAGTTAAAGTTGGTACAATGGCGATTTTTGCCATTGTGATGTTATACCTGGGTTTTCATGTGCTAAAAGGCTCCGATGTTTTTTCCCGCACCTACAAATATTATGTCATTTATGACAACATTGACGGGCTGACGGCATCAAATCCTGTGTTGCTGAACGGGTTAAATGTGGGAAGAGTCCAGGCCATTAAGCTATTACAGGACAGGCAAAACAAGCTGCTGGTTTCACTGGATATTCAAAAGGGGATCGTTTTGCCAAAAGGAACTACTGCTGTTCTCGCGGACGGAGGATTATTGGGAGGGAAAGTGATTCATCTTGCAATGGGAAACTCCGCTACGATGCTGCAAGATGAAGACACGCTGATGAGCAACAAGGAAGCAGGTATTTCCGCATTGCTTCAGGAAAAGGCGCTCCCGCTCGTCACGCATGCAGACTCGCTCGTGAAGAATCTGGATGCTGTCGCTTCGGGTTTTAAGGAAACGGGTTTAATTTTGAACCAGGTTCTTAAAAATTACGACCAGACCGGGACCAACCTGCAAGGTTTACTTGGAGATAACCGTAAAAATTTGCTGGCAATTACCACAAACATGAACAAATTAACGGCTTCATTAATTGAGACTGAAAAAGAGCTTAAACCTTTACTTGCAAAAACGGGCACACTGGCAGATTCGCTGAATGCGCTAAGGCTTGGGGAGACTGTTCAAAGTGCAAACCGTACTATTGCCGAACTGCGACAGATTCTGGCCAGTGTTGAGGCAGGAAAAGGAACAGCTGGAAAATTGATCAAAGACGAAACACTTTACAATAATCTTAACAAAACGATGGTTAGCCTGAACAAGCTGATGACCAATTTCCGTGAGCAGCCTAAACGTTACGTGCACATATCTGTTTTCGGGAAAAAGGACAAGGGGCCTGCCGAATCTCCGCTGGATACAGCGACACAGATAAAATAATAGTAAAGAAAACATTTCCGAAATCCCTTTTTGGCTCGAATAGAATCTGATTCCAATCATTGATTTGAACAATAATCGAAAGTCGTTTGCTTACTGGCAGGCGACTTTTTATTTTTGGTCAGATACTTGTCAATACAGTCACTTCATCCGCAATTTATGACCAGCCAGCAAACACTTCCGGAACTACTTGAAATATTAAAACGCAAATATGATGAGGTAAAACTGGGAGGAGGACCGAAAAAGATTGAGGCGCAGCATAAAAAGGGAAAATTAACGGCCAGAGAACGGGTTGGTTATTTGTGCGACGCGAATTCTGAATTCCTCGAAATCGGTGCATTCGTAGGCGATGGCATGTATGAAGCGGACGGAGGATGTCCTTCCGGCGGAGTTGTTACCGGGATTGGCTACGTAGCTGGCAAGCAGTGTATGATCGTTGCCAATGACGCAACTGTGAAAGCAGGTGCGTGGTTTCCGATTGCCGCAAAGAAAAATCTGAGGGCTCAGGAGATTGCTATGGAAAACCGTTTGCCGGTAATTTACCTCGTTGACAGCGCCGGGGTTTACCTTCCTATGCAAGCGGAAGTTTTTGCCGACAAAGAACACTTTGGAAGAATATTCAGGAATAACGCCCGAATGTCATCCATGGGTATCGTACAGATTTCGGCCATTATGGGAAGTTGTGTGGCTGGCGGTGCTTACCTGCCCATCATGTCGGATGAGGCTTTTATTGTAGAGGGGACCGGGTCCGTGTATCTTGCGGGTCCATTTTTGGTGAAATCATCAATTGGAGAAGATGTGGATTCCGAAACACTTGGCGGAGCTTCCATGCACTGCGAAATTTCTGGTGTTACCGACAATAAATTCCCGGACGATAAATCTTGCCTCGACGCGATCAAAAGACATATTGATAAAATTGGGAAAGGAAAAACTGCCGGTTTCGATCGAAAGGTTCCAACGTTGCCTGTGCGAAGCGCGGAAGAAATTAATAGCATACTTCCTGTGGACCGGCTGAAACCTTATGACATGAAACAAATTCTGGAGTGTGTCACAGACGCCTCAGAAATGGACGAGTATAAACCCGATTATGGGAAAACATTAATTTGTGCCTATGCCCGTGTTGATGGCTGGGCGGTAGGGATTGTGGCCAATCAGCGAAAAATGGTAAAATCCGGAAAAGGTGAGATGCAAATGGGCGGTGTTATCTACGGAGAGTCTGCTGACAAGGCAGCACGGTTTATCATGAACTGCAACCAGAAGAAAATACCGCTGCTGTTCTTTCAGGACGTGACAGGTTTCATGGTTGGTAGCAGGGCGGAACAAGGAGGTATTATCAAAGATGGTGCCAAGATGGTCAATGCAGTGGCTAATTCGGTTGTACCAAAGTTTACTTTCATAGTAGGAAACTCTTACGGAGCAGGAAATTACGCAATGTGTGGAAAGGCCTATGATCCGCGTCTGATATTTGCCTGGCCTACCGCGCAAATGGCGGTTATGAGCGGTGCAACAGCCGCTAAAACGTTGTTGCAGGTACAAACTGCAACTTTGAAAGCAAAGGGTGAGACCATTTCAACAGAAACGGAAGAAAAGTTGCTAACCGAGATTACCGAACGTTACAATGAAGAATTATCGCCTTACTATGCTGCTGCCCGCCTTTGGGTTGATGGGATCATTGATCCGGTTGAAACCCGGAAAGTAATTTCAATGGGGATAGAGGCTGCGGACCAGGCGCCGATTGAAAGCGTATTCAACACAGGAATAATTCAGGTTTGAGTTAATTTTAATCCAAAAAGGGCAAAAAAATACAGCCACGAGAGCTGTATTTTTTTGGTTCTTATTTAATTGTTGATCAGGATTCTCTTAATTCTAACAGCATGTCGTCTGTTATATTATTCTTTGATTTGAAATCTGAAACTGTTTCAGTGAAGGTGGTGTGCAACCCTTCAATGTTTTCCAAATTTTTGTATGCACCATCATATATTGCACTCAGGGACTTTTCCAGATCCTGAATATTTAAATTCATGTTTTCTGTTTCAATCTGTCCGATTTTTTTAATCACAGCAGTTTCGCTATTTTTCAAATCTTCAATTTCGCGGAGAACTTTCTCCATCGTCTTAAATTTTTCAATCTTATCCATAACAATTTTGATTGGTGATTAATACCCGAACGTTAAAATATCATGCCAACAGAATCCGGACTGGCTTTAAAAGACAGTTGGAGAAGGATGTCAATCTCGTTGGGTGGCTGCCTATGGTTTGTCACGCTTTTTATATGGTTCAGTAAAACAGACCTTGCAATCACTTTTAATTTCATGATAAGAATAATATACACTTGCTGTCTCGCTGTATTAATTGGCGTGATGTTCTCCACCGCGAACCTGAGCGCCCAGCCGATCATTTCTGAAAAAACGGAGAATTGGAAAGGTTTTGAAAAAGTAGCATTTACATTCAGTGACAGAGATGCATGGTTGGTAAAACCTAAAAAGGCGGTTCCCGGGAATCCCTGGGTGTGGCGCGCGCATTTCCCAACCTGGCATACAGAGATGGACAGCATTCTGTTATCGCGTGGGTTTCATATAGCCTACATCAATACAAACGACATGTTTGCCCATCCGAAAGCGATGCAAGTCTGGGATGCTTTTTATGATTATCTGATCAGGGAAAAACAGTTTGCACCGAAAGTTGCACTGGAAGGCGTAAGTCGGGGTGGGTTGTATGTGTATGGCTGGGCCAAACGAAATCCGGATAAAGTGAGCTGTATTTACGCCGAGGCACCGGTTTGTGATCCCAAAAGCTGGCCTGGTGGAAAGGGGAAAGGCCCGGGTTCGGAGAAGGATTGGGCCTCCTGGTTATCACAATTTGGCTTAAATGAAGAACAGGCGAAAACATACCCGGATATCCCGCTGAACGACCTGGCAGGATTGGCATCCTTTAAAGTGCCCGTGATTCACGTAATCGGCTTGAATGATAAATTGGTTCCGCCTGCTGAAAACTCGGATATTTTGCTGGCGAATTATTCAAAATTGGGTGGGCCTATCAGCATGTACCCCATGACACGCGGCGATCAGGCACTTGAAGGCCATCATTTTCCAATCGAGCATGCCGATAAACTTGCGGACTTTATTTTTGACAACAGCGTTCCTGTTGCTAGGCCACTTTCGCATACGCCGTATATTGAGGTGAATCTGGGATTGGGGAATGCTTATGAGAAATTCAAAACTACAAAAAAGGGCATCGTTGCTTTTCTTGGCGGCTCAATTACGCACAATCCGGGTTGGCGTGATAAAACTGCCCAATATTTACAGGAGCATTTTCCTGAAACGGAATTCACATTTATTGCCGCCGGAATTCCATCGCTTGGAAGCACGCCGCATGCGTTCAGATTCAGTCAGGATGTGCTGGCGCAAGGAACGCCCGATCTGTTGTTTGTCGAAGCTGCGGTGAACGACAGGGGGAATGGTTTTAGCGAAAAAGCACAAGTGAGAGGCTTGGAAGGGATTTTGCGACAAATGTATGCTGTGAATCCTAAAGTAAATGTGATTATGATGGCATTCGCAGAGCCTAAAAAGAACGCCGATTACGATGCAGGTAAAGAACCGGTTGAAGTAGCTGTACATCAGCGGATTGCAAAATATTACGGTGCGGCTTACATTAATCTTGCCCGTGAAGTTTATGATCGGATCAAAGCCGGAGAGTTTACGTGGAAATATGATTTCAAAGATTTACATCCCTCGGCTTATGGGCAAGAAGTATATTTTCAGACTATCAAGGAACTATTGAAACTGGATCCAACGGAGGCGGCTGGCAACATCAATATACCGGCTCCGATGGATAAATTCTCTTACGAGAAAGGGAACTATCACAAAGTGGAGGAAGCAAAAAAACTGGCAGGTTTTCAGATTGAGCAGGATTGGAAACCCAAAGACAAAATGCCCACCCGACCGGGATTCGTAAACGTTCACATGCTGACAGGCGAAAAGGCCGGCGACTCGTTTGAACTGGATTTCAAGGGCAAAGGCGTGGGAATTGCCATTGTATCAGGTGGAGATGCAGGGAAAATTTCTTACTCAATCGATGGCAAAAAGCCACAAAAACTTGATCTTTTCACACCATGGAGTAATCAGTTACATTTGCCCTGGTATCTCATGTTGGACGATGAACTTTCCCCGGGAAAACACAAGTTAAAACTGACGGTTGATGCTGAAAAGAATGAAAAAAGCAGCGGCAATGCTGTTCGGATTGTTTACTTTCTGGTGAATGAATGAGCAATCAGATTCGAATTCTAATGCTTACGTTACGGGTGTTATTACAAGGCCAATGCTCTTACGTGGGGAATTTCCCTTATAGACGCACTTCTCACTTCTGTTGAGAGCAAAGTCTCTACTGCTATCGTGTTGCCATCCAAAGTCATAAATTCAACTTCGTAGCCCTCTCCTTCATTGTAGATATTTACAACATTGCCAATATCACCATTCAACAACCCGGATTTCGGCAGATCAACGGTTAAAATGACCCTGTCAAACTCTTTTATTTTTTCCATGATGCGTTTTATCTTGGGTATGCTGTTACTAATTTAGGAATGTTTGCGTTATTTTCAATGATCCATATTGTTGTAACTTCCGGGTTCCTGTCATCCGGAGTACGCAGCCGGCCATAAATGATATATTTAGTCCCAAACTTATTACGGATTTCCTCATGTACTTCATTCTGTTGGACAATGCTTTTTAATGATCGAACAAAGTCGTCCTCATTGGTGAGATTGAAACCATAGTTGCCAAAATACTTTGCTTTTGAACCACCTTCAATGTGATTGATATTAAGAAGATAGTCTCTTACTTTCATTTCAGAGATATATGCATTTTCTGAGTTTGGTAAATACATCAGCCCGGATAATTCAGTTTTATGACAGCATTTGACGTCTGATTCACTTCAAAGTCTGCGTAGTGTAAGTGCTTTCAAAAATTTTGTCTGCATTCCCTGCTTCGAAACCGTCGCGCCGATGCTGCCGGCCAATCTGTTCATCCGGCAAATCAGCGAATTGCGATAGTACTTTTCTTTCCGCAAACTCAACGTATGAACCTGATATTCTGAAAGTCTCGCCGCCTTCAAATGACGCATCTATCATTTCCGCAACTGTGGAGCTTTGCAACAATCCAGCGTCCGGGCTTATTTTAACCTTTCCACCCGCAGTGTTAAGTTTGATACCGTTACTTTCCAAAAATTCATTGAAGCCCGCCACGGTGTTATAACCTTCGGGCAGATTATGGACACTGATGGTAAAATGATTCAGATAATAACGATTGTAGATCACCCAGGCAGCATATTCGCTTTCCTGTAACAGCGCTTTATAATCTGCCAGAGATGGCGTACGCCAGAGCGGTTTGTGTAAAAATGCATCAACCTCATAGCCGTTGTCCAGATCCAGGTTGTCAACGGGATCATGCGTCACTTCGTCTGTGTAGTTTTTTATAATTCGCTGGCTTTCAGTAGATAAATCACCGACTCTGAGTTCGCTTACAAAAATGCGGGGATCAGTTTCTCTTGGTGGACTATACCACCAAGCGTCGAGTTTTTTTCCTTCAAAAAAATAATGATCCCGCTTTTCATAACCATAATGAAGAAATATCTTTTCAAATGATCGAATTCCAAGCTGAGGAACGCCCATTGTCCGGAACGCAATGTGGTCGTTTTCAATATCGTTGGAATTTTCAATTATACCTTCTTCAAGCATTCCGTTGATGATTCGCTGCACATCAGGAACGCGCTCCTTATATCTGCCCATTAACCCCTTTAAAACGATATCGAGCGTATGTAATTTTTTTGACGTGGCCATCGGATCGGTTTTGTCTAGTAAAAAAATCTTAAATTAACTTTTGATTGCATGCATAGAAATGACGCGGGACGTTGCTTTTTCTTGTTTAACACAATTCGTTAGCGGACACTTAGCTCAAAAATCCTCTGATTTGAATATATTATTAAAATTTTTTAATATCAATCCAAAAAGCATTGTTTAATTTTGTTATATAAATATAGAGAGAATTATTTTACTTATGTACGGACGTGGGCAAATGAAGAGACGGCTTTTGTTACTGACGATGCTAATGAGCATTGTAGCCTTATTGGTTGTTTCTTGTTTTCAGAAGAATAATACTTTAAAGAATAAATCCTCAGACGAACTTGTCAGTTACAACTTTAGCATCCGGCCGATCCTGTCTGATAAATGCTACGCTTGCCACGGTCCGGACGCGAAGAAAAGAGAGGCTGGACTGAGGCTTGATATGGCAGAAAGTGCCTATGCAAAACTGAAAGACGGTAAAGGCGTGGCCATTTTCCCTGGCAAACCGGAGCAGTCTGAACTCTACAAACGGATCACATCAATAGACCCGCAGTATCAGATGCCTACTCCGGAATCACACCTTGGACTGTTGACTGAAACAGAAATTTCCCTGGTTCGGCGTTGGATTGAGCAGGGCGCCAGGTACGAAAAACACTGGGCTTTTACAGCTCCCACATTGCCAAAACTTCCGGAAATTGATAAAAAAGACTGGCCGAAAAACGAAATTGATTTTTTTGTGCTTGAGAAAATGGAAACTCAGGGACTGGCACCGAATGATGTGGCAGACAAAAGCCACCTGCTGAAAAGAATTGCACTGGATCTGACTGGTTTGCCGCCAACCTTGGAACTGCAAAATAAATTTGAAGCGGATAAAAGTGACAAAGCTTACGAAAAGGTAGTTGACGAATTACTGGCCCAGAAAACATACGGGGAAAAAATGGCTGTGCACTGGCTGGATGTTGCCCGTTATGCGGATTCCTATGGTTACCAGGATGATGAGATCAGAACGCAGTGGCCATGGCGCGATTGGGTAATTAATGCTTTCAATAAGAACCTGCCGTATGATAAATTTCTTACCTGGCAGATTGCCGGAGATATGCTTCCGAACGCGAACAAGGAACAGATACTGGCTACTGCATTTTTTAGAAATCATAAATACACCGAAGAAGGTGGCGTGATTCCAGAGGAATATAGGATTGAATACAATATTGATAAAACCAAAACATACAGCACCGGAGTTTTAGGCCTGACTGTCGAATGTGCCCAGTGTCACGACCATAAGTACGACCCGATTTCTCAGGAAGATTATTACCGGCTTTTTGCGTTTTTTAATAATTCGAAAGAGGTGGGTTATGAGGGAGATGTTTCGCAATCAAAACCGGCCAAAAATCCGATCATGCGCATTTCTGATGAGGAAGCTAAAAATATGTTGTCATTCATCAACAGGCCCGATACAAGCAGTTTGATGGTTTCGGTACTGGGCGACCGGGATACTTTGAGAGATACGCATATTCTCAACAGAGGTGTTTACGACGCGCCCGGACGGGTTGTTCGTGCTCGCGGACTTCCGTCCGTAATGAAATTTGATACGAGTAAAATCGCGCAAAACAGATTGGGTCTGGCTCAATGGACGACGAGTAAAAGCAATCCGCTTACAGCGAGGGTTTTTGTAAACCAGGTCTGGCAGGAATTTTTCGGTCGGGGAATTGTAAAAAGTACCGGCGACTTTGGGATGCAGGGTGAACTGCCTACAAACCCGGCATTGCTGGACTGGCTGGCTGTTGATTTTATGAATCACGGCTGGGACATTAAACGCCTCGTAAAGCAAATCGTAACCTCTTCAACCTATCAGCAATCCGCTGCAATTTCAGAAGATAAGCTGAAAGCGGACCCTGACAATATATACCTTTCCCGGGGGCCACGTTACCGCCTTCCAGCGGAGTTTGTCCGGGATATGGTACTTTCCAGCAGCGGATTACTGAACAATTCTATCGGCGGGCCAAGTGTAAAACCCTATCAGCCAAAGGGACTTTGGGAGGCAGCAACGTCTGGTCGCGGTCAATTGGCGAAATACGTCCAGGATAAGGGAAATTCGCTCTACCGAAGAGGTATGTACACCTTTATCAAACTGACCGTTCCGCCGCCTTCGATGATCATTTTTGATGCCAGTAACCGGGATCACTGCGAGATCAAACGTTCCAAAACCAATACACCGTTACAGGCGCTTGTGATGCTGAATGACCCCACTGTGCTTGAAGCCTCACGTGTTTTGGCAGAACGGATTTCATTAAAATCGGGCAATACGAGCGATAAAATCAATGAGTCTTTCCGAAGAATTGTTTGCCGGAAACCAACGGAAAAGGAAATGAAATTGCTGACGGATTATTACAATAATGAGGCGTCTTCGTTTTTAAAAAATAGGAAAGAGGCGTTTAAAGTATTGAATGTAGGCGAATATCCGCACGAAGCAAAGGTCAACGAAAGCCAGGCAGCGGCTTTGATGCGGGTAATCAACACGCTTTATAACATGGAAGAGACGATAACGAAAAGTTGAAAAGACTAACCGCAATAGACGCAATGGATTACGCAAGGGGCGCAAAAAAATGTCCTTGCGTCCCTTGCGATTCGCATTGGGTCTATTGCGGTTAAATCAAATTAAATATGGAAAAGCCGATTTTCGATTTTGGAATAAACACTACCAGAAGACATTTTTTGTCGAAATTAAGCCTGGGTGTGGGAAGTGCTGCTTTGGGTTCGCTTTTGATTCCGGACCTGTTTAAAGGTGGGGCGGCGAGCGAGAGCGATATGAACGATTTTATGACAGGACTGCCGCACTTTGCACCAAAAGCGAAGCGGGTAATTTACCTGTTTCAAAATGGTGCGCCTTCCCAGCTGGATCTATTTGATTATAAACCCATGCTCAATAAAATGCATGGCGAAGATCTTCCCGAATCTATTCGTGGTGGTCAGCGTTTGACGGGCATGACGGCAAATCAGGCGAAATTTCCCCTGGCCGGATCGGTTTTCAATTTTAAACAACATGGAAAATCAGGTGCCTGGATGAGTGAATTGCTGCCGCATATGGCGAGCATTGCTGATGATTTATGCATCATAAAATCATTGAATACCGAAGCGATCAACCACGACCCTGCGCTTACATTTTTTCAAACCGGGGCACAGGTTGGGAACAGGCCAAGTTTTGGCTCTTGGCTGAGCTACGGGCTCGGGAGTGAAAATCAGAATTTGCCGGGATTTTGCGTATTGCTGTCGCGGGGAAAGGGAAACGGGCAGGGTGTATATTCCAAACTCTGGACAAATGGTTTTTTGGACTCTGTGCACCAGGGCGTCCAGTTCAGCAGCGGTGAAAATCCGGTTTTGTATCTCAATGATCCGGAAGGAATGGATCGTACGCAAAGACGTAAAATGCTGGATAATCTGGCAGAACTGAATCAGGGAACATACTCTGAATTTGGTGATCCCGAAATTACTGCCAAAGTGCAGCAATATGAAATGGCATTCCGCATGCAAACGGCCGTTCCGGAAATTACGGATATGAGCAAGGAACCGGAGTCGATCGTGAAAATGTATGGCCCGGAATGTCTGGTACCCGGAACATATGCAGCAAATTGTCTTTTGGCAAGAAAACTTTCGGAGCAGGGCGTTCGGTTTGTGCAGCTCTATCATCAGGGTTGGGACAGTCACGGCGGGCTGCCGAATGAAATCAAAGGACAATGTATGGATGTAGACCAGTCTTCGGCGGCGTTGGTAACTGATCTGAAACAACGCGGATTGCTTGATGAAACACTGGTCATCTGGGGCGGCGAATTTGGTCGCACCAATTATTGTCAGGGAACATTAACCAAAGACAATTACGGCCGGGATCACCATCCACGTGCCTTTACGGTGTGGATGGCGGGCGGAGGAATCAAGCCCGGAACTGTTTATGGCGAAACGGATGATTTTGGCTACAACATTGTAAAAGATCCGGTGCATGTCCACGACTTTCATGCTACCATATTGAACCAATTAGGCCTGGACCATGAAAAACTGGTTTTCAAACATCAGGGACGCCGTTACAGGTTAACAGATGTTGCCGGAAAATTGGTAAAGGGAATTATTGCTTAATACTAACCTCACAAACAGTGCGTCGTTATTTGTCCGACTGGAAAGGGCTCGTTTACAATCTGGCCTTTTTTTTGAATGGTTTGCTCGTTTTTCTGTTGCTATTTGAAAACCGTTTTTCGGTTCCTTTCTGGATGCAGTCGGTTGGACGGATGCACCCGCTTGTGCTACATTTTCCGCTGGTAGTTTTGATGCTTTACGGGCTTTGGATCTTGCTCGTTGAAAAGCCAGATTCTACAAGATGGAATGCAGATCTTGCTGATACGCTGTTGTTAATCGGCGTACTCACCGCGGCAGTTGCTGCATTTTCAGGTTTTATTTTGTCAAAAGAAGATGGCTATGAAACGGATACATTGTTCTGGCATAAATGGTTAGGGGTCGCGATTTCTTTGTCAAGTATAATCTGGTACAGTGTTCAGAAATATTTGCCGCCTTGGAAATTACCTTCGAAGTTGTTTGCAGGAGCTTTTTTGGTTTTATTGTTTATCGGCGGGCATCTCGGAGGAAACATTACGCATGGAGAAGATTTCCTGATTTCACCATTGGGATCTTCGGCGGAAAATGCACCAAAAGTTTCGATTGAAGAGGCCAAAGTGTACGAAGACCTGGTTCAGCCGGTTTTGCACCAAAAATGTCTTTCCTGTCATAATGAAGAAAAAGCAAAAGGCGGTTTGCAGATACAGACACAGGCCCTTCTTACAAAAGGCGGTAAAAACGGTATTTTATGGGATACAACCAAAGCAGATTTGGGTCTGTTATTAAACCGTGTGCATTTGCCTTTGGAAGATAAAAAACACATGCCGCCAAGAGGGAAAGTGCAACTGACAGACGAAGAAATTGTCTTGCTGGCCGCCTGGGTAAAGGGCGGTTCAAGGTTTGATCAAATGGTTTCATCGCTGTCACAACAAAACCCGATTTATGCCTATGCCCAAAATGTCCTCGGTGGTGATCGTGTGGAAGAACAGTACGATTTTAGCGCAGCGGATGCGGACGAGGTTAAAAAACTCAATTCGACGTATCGCTTAATCAAGCCACTTTCAGCTGAGTCACCGGCGTTGTTCGTGAATTTCTACAATCGTGCCAATTTTAAAAGTGAAGATATTGCTGCTTTGCAACCATTAAAGGAGCAGATTGTTGCGATGGATTTAAGTAAAATGCCCGTGAAAGATGAAGATCTTAAAACTTTGGCGCAGTTTCCTGAGTTGCGAAAACTAATCCTGAACTTTACTGATATCACCGGTGCTACGCTTTCGGAATTGAAAAAACTTAAAAAACTGCGTGAGCTGTCACTTAGTGGCACCACGGTCAAACTTGCGCAGCTAAAAGTGCTTGAAAGTATTCCGTCACTTAAAAAGGTTTTTGTGTGGAGTACCGGACTGTCGACTGATGAACTTGCAACATTAAAGAAGGAAAAGAAAATTACTTTTGAAACGGGATTTAGAAGTGACACGGTGGTTCTGGCTCTGAATCCGCCGATCATTGAAAACGAAAATCAGATTATTGATGCCAATGCGACTATCAAAATGAAGCATCAGATTCCGGGGACTGTGATACGCTATACACTGGACGGAACTGAGCCCGATAGTGCTATGTCGCCAGTTTACAGTAAACCGATCACGATTTCAAAAAATACAGATTTAAAGGCCCGGGCATTTAAAAATGGATGGTATGGCAGCAAAAAGGTTGATAAACTCTTTTTTAAGGCAGGTTATCACATCGATAGCGTAAGGCTTGTTCATCCTGCAGATCCGAAATACAAGGCGAAAGGCGACGAGACGATTGCTGATGGGATTAAAAGTGGTCGTGAGCAGGGAAGCGGGAATTGGCTTGGTTTTCGGGATGTTGATTTTCAGAGTTATTTGTTGTTTAAAAAGCCGGTTAAGGCAAGCAGCGTGACGTTGAGTATGTTGCGGAATGTGGGAGGTTTTATTTTTCCGCCTACGCGCATTGAAGTATGGGGTGGAGCAAATGAGAAATCGCTTAGACTTTTAAAAGTGATTAGTCCGCAGATGCCGGTCAAAGAAACACCGAACTCTGAAAACCTGGTTTTTGACGCGGAATTTGAGTCGATGGAATTGAGTTGTATTAAAATTGTGGCAAAACCATTGGCGAAATTACCAGCCTGGCATCCTGGAAAGGGTGAGAAAGCGTGGGTATTTGTGGATGAGGTTTTTGTGAATTAGAAGTGCTCACATCATGTCGCCCCACATCCGTGCACAGAAATTTGTCCGTGTTGAGAGCAATCGCGTAGCGATGCAACGTCGGTAGCAAACAAATTGTAAGGGGCAAAAGAATTCCGTAGGAATGTAACTCCAACGGAATCTTTCTAAAGTAGGAAAACGATGAACTGTTAATGTTCGTCTTTTTCTCCTCCCATAAAGGCTTCCGGATGTGCGGCTTTAATTTCTTTACGCAATCCGTTTGCCCAGTCAATTACCTCCTGCGATTCAGCCTGCGTCAGGACGGCATCCTTGTGTATGTTTTGGTACGAAGCCAAAGGCATCCAATGGTCGGTTTGTGATTCCACCAGTTCCTCCAGTTTATGTTCCGCACGTTTTGGCGGATATGCTGCAAATTCTGAGAGGTTGAAATGTTTTTTTCCATCCTGAATGTGACCATCCAGCCACCAGGCCACGGGTTGAATATTGGCGTACCAGGGATACAGGGTGTTATTGGAATGGCAATCCCGACACGCTTTTTGCAAGATGCCTTTCACACTTTCTGGAACAGCATAGTGCTTTTCGATATCATTCGCAGACACTTCCGAAGCGATGTTTTTTGTTGGTTTGATAAATTGAATAACAATTAAAATGACCAACAATCCGGTAATAATTTTTCTTATCATGGTGGGAAGTATCTGATCTAAATTTTTTTAAATGTAAAAACTAGAAATAAAAGAACCTTAAAACAAGTCCGCCAACGATAGCGCCCAAAATCGGGGCGAGTACCGGGATCCAGCCATAACCCCAGTTGGAGCTGCCTTTTTTGTGGATTGGTAAAATAGCATGGGCTATTCTAGGACCAAGATCGCGTACAGGGTTAATGGCGTATCCGGTTGTTCCTCCCAGCGATAAGCCCAAACTCCACACCAGCATACCTACAAGATATGGTGCGATTCCCGAAGGAATTCCGCCTTTGTCCGGATCCGAAGTCCCTGCGTATCCAATGGCGACGATGCCAACAATTAGAATTAGCGTTGCCAGGAATTCGCTGATGAAATTGGCGGCTGTTGAGCGTATAGCGGGATCTGTGGCAAAACATGCCAATTTTGCTCCCGGGTCTTCTGTCGCTTTCCAATGCGGCAAATATTGGAGCCAAACGAGAACCGCCCCCAAAAATGCACCTATCAACTGGGCGGGAATGAAGGTAGACAACAGGCTGTAATCCTGGCGCAAAACCGCGAACCCAACAGTGACTGCGGGGTTTAAATGAGCTGCCGCACTACCAAACGCATTGGCTACAAAAACACCAAACATTACCGCAAAACCCCAGCCGGCGGTAATAACGATCCAGCCACCGTTCTCTCCCTTGGTCTTTTTTAACACAACATTGGCAACTACACCATTGCCTAAAAGAATGAGTACCATGGTGCCGACTAACTCGCCGATGAATGGGGATGGTTGCATTTGATTTGTGAAGATTTACAGGTTTATGAAAACGAATATGCGAATAGTTTTAAAATATCTGTCGCAAATACCAAAAAGAATATTTCATGCCATATTTACCATTTTTCGAAAGCTAATTCTACTAACTTTGTCCTTTAATTAATATTTGGTGTTGTAAATCATGTCTTTAAATCAACTTACGGCTATTTCGCCGGTCGATGGCCGTTACTATAAGCAGGTATCAGAACTGTCCGCTTATTTCTCAGAATATGGTCTCATTTATTACAGAGTCTACATTGAAATTGAATATTTCATTGCGCTTTGCGAAATACCTCTCCCGCAATTATCTGAATTTGATAAGAAGCTGTACTCCAGCCTAAGAAGCATATACGAGGATTTTAATGAAGAAAACGCACTTCATATCAAAGAAATCGAGAAGGTTACGAACCATGATGTGAAGGCAGTTGAATATTTTATCAAAGAACAATTCGAGAAACTGGGGATTGAGTCGTATCAGGAATTTATCCATTTTGGTCTTACTTCCCAGGATATTAACAACACCGCAATTCCGCTTTCACTAAAAGACGCCCTCGAACGACAGGTAAAACCGTTGTTCCGCCAGGTACTTTTTGTGCTGAAACGGATGTCAATCGAGTGGAGAGATGTTCCGATGCTTGCTTTTACGCATGGCCAGCCGGCTTCACCGACACGCGTCGGTAAAGAATTTCTGGTTTTCGTAGAACGACTTGAACGTCAGCTGGAAATGCTTGAAAAGATCCCGCATTCGGCCAAATTTGGTGGTGCAACGGGCAATTTCAATGCGCATCATGTCGCCTACCCAAAACAAGACTGGATGGCTTTTGCGCATCATTTTGTTGAAGGTCTGGGTTTGAAAAGGAGCCGCCACACGACGCAGATTGAGCATTATGACAATCTTGCCGCTACTTTTGACTGCCTGAAAAGATTGAATACGATCCTTACGGACCTGAACCGGGATATGTGGACGTACATATCGATGGGTTATTTCAAACAAAAAATCAAGGCGGGCGAAGTGGGTTCGTCGGCAATGCCACATAAGGTTAATCCGATTGATTTTGAAAATTCCGAAGGAAATCTGGGCCTTGCATCTGCGCTTTTTGAACACTTTGCATTGAAACTTCCTGTTTCCCGTTTGCAGCGCGACCTTACGGATTCTACGGTTCTTCGTAACATCGGCGTTCCGCTGGCGCATTTGTCAATCGCGTTGAATTCATTGCTGAAAGGCCTTGGCAAGCTTGAACTTAATTCCGATATCCTGAAGGCTGAACTGGAAGACAACTGGGCCGTTGTTTCCGAAGCGATCCAGACGATTCTGCGCCGTGAAAGTTATCCTAAGCCATACGAAGCATTGAAGGAACTGACACGGACCAACGAAAAAATCACCCACGAATCCATTTCACGTTTCATAGAAACACTTGATGTTTCCGAAGCGATCCGTGAGGAGCTGCGTCAGATTACGCCTTTCAACTTTTTAGGGGTGGTGGAAGAAACAAGGTAAACGTTTCAACTCATTGATTCTGAAACTTTGAGATTCTTTGAACAGATGGAATTCTGATATGAGCATTAGCGAAGTCAACTTTTCAAAAGTTGACTTCGCTAATTCGATCATAACCTCATCCACACTTCGAAGAACCACAATCCTTGCAGGTCAAACATCCTTCCTGATACATCAGATTGGTAGAATTGCAGTTCTGACAACTTTGTTTCTTCGCTTCAGTGCCATCGGGAACGTAACGTTTCAAAGCACGCGCTACACCGTTTTTCCAGGTGTTGATCGATTCATCCAGTTGCAGACTGCTGATCAGGTCAACTACTTTCTCAATCGGCATGCCGTGGCGCAAAGTGCTGGAAATCAGTTTTGCGTAGTTCCAGTATTCAGGATTGAATTTGTGTGAAAGGCCTTCGATTGTCGTTTTGTAGCCTCTTGCATTTTTGTATTGAAAATCATAACGTGAACTCCCGTCGGCTTCACGGTTCTTGATGATCAATCCTTCGTTTACCCATCTCGGGATGAGGATACCATCTTCATCGTCGGCAAAACCGGTGAAAATTTCATACGGCTGGTCATCGATCAAACCTATAAAAGCAATCCATTTGTCTTTTTTATTTTGAAAACGAACCACGTCCGCATCCAGCGTCTGCGGCCGTGTTGTCGGAAATGGCAGATTACCAGCGGTTTCAGGTTCTTCTTTCTTTTCAGAATTTGAAATCAAAACACCCGACCGTGAGCCGTCGCGGTATACCGTTACACCTTTGCAACCCGCTTTCCAGGCCTCCATGTAACATTCGCCCACGAGCTCTTCCGTCACATCATTCGGCATGTTGATCGTCACGCTGATCGAGTGATCCACCCATTTCTGGATCGCTCCCTGCATTTTGACTTTATTCAGATAGTTGACATCGTTGGAGGTCGCTTTGTAATACGGCGACTTCTTAACAATTTCTTCCAGTTCTTTTTCGGAATAATTAACGGTTGTGTCAAATCCATTGACTTCCATCCATTGTTTGAAACGGTGGTGGAAAACCACGTACTCTTCCCAGGAATCACCCACTTCATCCACAAAATCTACACGCACATCCTTGTCATTCGGATTGACTTTCCTTCTCCTTTTGTAAACAGGCATAAAAACCGGCTCAATTCCCGAGCTGGTTTGTGACATCAGGCTCGTGGTACCAGTCGGCGCGATCGTAAGCAGGGCAATGTTTCTTCTGCCGTATTCCAGCATTTCATAATAAAGCTGCGCGTCCGCTTCTTTCAAACGGAGTATAAATGGATTATTTTTTTCTCTTTCCGAATCGAAAATAGTAAATGCACCTCGTTCTTTGGCCGTATGCACAGAGCCGCGATATGCTTCCAGCGCAACAGTTTTGTGGATTTCCACAGCAAATGCTGAGCCTTCGTCACTTCCGTAGCGTAAATTCAGCGCGGCAAGCATATCACCTTCCGCAGTAATGCCAATGCCGGTTCTTCTGCCTTCACGCGCTTTGGTCTGAATATTGAGCCAAAGGTTGCGTTCAGTTCTTTTGATCTCTTCGTCTTCCGGATCTTCATCGATTTTTTGAAGAATCGCATCAATTTTTTCAAGTTCAAGATCAATGATGTCGTCCATCATGCGCTGGGCTGCTGCAATGTGCTTTTTGAACAATGTCCAGTTGAATTCAGCTTTCGGCGTAAACGGGTTTTCTACGTACGAAAACAAATTGATCGCCAGCAGACGACAGGAGTCGTATGGACATAGGGGAATTTCACCACATGGATTGGTGGAAACGGTTTCGTAACCCAAATCAGCATAACAATCCGGAACAGATTCGCGGATAATCGTGTCCCAGAAAAGTATTCCCGGTTCCGCAGAGCGCCAGGCGTTGTGCACGATTTTTTTCCAAAGTGCATTTGCATCAATCTCTTTTTGATGCGAAGGAGTAAGGCTGTGAATCGGATATTGCTGTGTATACGGTTTGCTGGACTCAACGGCACGCATGAATTCATCATCAATACGTACCGAAACATTTGCTCCCGTCACTTTTCCTGACTCCATTTTGGCGTCGATGAAATTTTCAGAATCAGGGTGTTTGATGGCAACCGAAAGCATCAATGCGCCACGACGACCATCCTGTGCTACTTCGCGTGTGGAGTTGGAATAACGCTCCATAAACGGAACGATCCCGGTCGAAGTCAGTGCGGAGTTTTTTACCGGTGATCCTTTTGGACGAATGTGCGAAAGGTCATGGCCCACGCCGCCGCGGCGTTTCATCAACTGCACCTGCTCCTGATCCACTTTCATAATGCCTCCGTAAGAATCGGAAGAAGCGCCATTTCCAATCACAAAACAGTTCGACAATGATGCAATCTGAAAAGGATTTCCGATGCCAGTCATCGGGCTTCCCTGCGGAATGATGTATTTGAAATCTTTGATAAGGTCAAAAATTTCATCTTCGCTCATCGGGTTCGTATATTTTGCTTCGATACGCGCAATTTCACTTGCAATTCTGCGGTGCATATCGTGCGGGGTCGCTTCGTAAATAGCGCCGTAGGAATCTTTCAAAGCGTATTTGTTCACCCAGACACGGGCAGCGAGATCGTCGCCTTTGAAGTATTGTAAAGAAGCCTGATATGCTTCATCACTGGTATAGGATTGTTCTGTTTGTGATGATTTTATGAATTCCATTTGGATGTGTAGATGCAGAAATGTTATTATATATGTAGCCTGTAAAATTAATAATTTATTAACTCTAAATGGTTGGATTTGATAAAAGTTTACAAAAAAATAGATTAAGTGATTGATAATTAAAATATTAAATATATTTTTAGAAAAAAAGTTTACAGAAATTTTTAATTTGATATGATAGAAATATGACGAACATCATAATGTTTTATGTTGTTAGGGGCCAGCTGTTTATGAAAAGTCTGGGCGTGGCGCGGTTCTGGTGAGCAAAATGTGTTTGTCCTTAAATCATCTTCTCATGCCTTATGAGACCACCCACCTTACACTAAAAAGTTGCAGTTTTTCAGATAATCATGTAGTAGGTAATAGAATGTAGCCGAAAGTGACCCCAAGTGCCCCTTCGAATACCAAACAGGCACGCGGAAAGTATCGAAAGGCTTTATCCCTTGAGTCGTGGCGTGCACTGGCCAGATAACTGAACAAAAGCAGTTTCTCCTGCTTATTTTTATGAAATTTATTTTCGAAAAATGAAAATAATGCTATAAATTTATGGAAAATTTAAAGCTGACTGCAAGCATTATCTACATGTGGATGTTACCATCATGGTGACTGACGTCCCGCATCTGTGGCATTTGAGCCAGAACTCAACAATATGAACTTCCGCAACCCTGGTATTTAAAAGCGATCGCATTGCTATGTATCGTTGTAACCTTTTTTTGAGAGGGGTTGCAGAAATACGATAAATCAGGTAAGAATTTAATAGGTAATTTGAAAATTTGGTGAGGAATTTTTGGCAATTTTTTCCTCGGTAATGTCACGTATCTAACGGTTAATCATCTATAATTACGGTTGTATGAGAGTTCTTATTCCTTCTTTTTATCTATTCTTTGGGCTAAGTGTCGCTGCTCATGCCCAAAACTTTAAACCAAAATTCAACCTGATTTCAGCCGAGAAGATTAAATTCAATTCATTTGTAGACTGCAATATGGCAGAAGCCTGGATAGGAGATACGCTTCGGATTTTTCCCGGGAAGTATGGAGAAGATCCTGTTTGGGGTATCGGTGTGGACATGAAGTACGCTGACGGAAAAAATTCGGAAGATGTTTTTAAAAGTCCGGCGGAGAATTTCCATGATCCGTTAATGCCACCGAATGCATTGCCAGGCAAGCCTGGTCTCCATGGTGCTGTTTGGTTTGAAACCGTTTATCAGGAGCCCAAAGATAAGAGTGGAAAAACGTTGTATGGTATTTATCATAACGAGAACTATCCGGAAACACTCCCTCACAACACGAAAACCGGTGAAGGGTATAAGAAGAGCGATAAGTGGCCTCAGGGTCTACGAGGCCCAAAAAGTGTCGCAGCTGTGTGTAGGATAGGCATCATGAAATCAACTGATGGAGGGAAAAGCTGGAAGAACAAAGGAATTTTTATAGAAGATCTGAATGCCCGTATGATTTTAAAACCATTCAATACTTCAAACACATTTGCAGGTGGAGTGGGTGATCCTTCTGCCGTAGCGAGTGGCGAATATCTGTATTTGTTTTATGGGGAATACGGCTATCCAGGTGTATACAATGAAAAATCTTTTGATCCAAAGCAGGAATGGTCCGGCCAGTGCATCAGTGTTGCCCGCATCGCTCTTAAGGATCTTGACAACCCGGCGGGTAAAGCAAGACGCTGGGATGGAAAAGGATTTAATGCAGCTTACAACGGAATAGGAAAGCCCATCCACTCCCTTCAAATACCACTTGAAGAAGGAGGTGGGCCGTCATCGTCTCCTACCGGGGGATTTCACTGGGGGCCTTCGGTAAGCTGGAACACTTATCTTGAATGTTGGGTGATGATGATGGGAAAAGTAGTGGGTAAATCGTGGATCGGAAGCCAGGTGTTTATTTCATTTAATAAAAATAAGGACCTCGCTGTGGCATTAAACAGTCAGGAGTGGACGAAGCCTCAGTTGTTTTTTGAAAAACCAGGTTACACATTATGGTATCCTGCACTACAGCCCTTAAACAGCGAAGAGGATATTAAAAACAAATACACGTCTGTGAGATTAGGCAAAAGGGCGCGTTTTTTCGTGAAGCGAATGAAGCCATCCGACGATGAGTATGCTTCGGAACATATAGTGGAATTCGAAAGGTAACAACATGTCGGGAATTATAACATCTTTATGTAGTGTTCTTCAGGCCAATATGCCTGAGGAACGCTACATTTTTACAGGGTAACTCACCCCTTCGACAGCTCCGACGACCGAACCTGCGCCGCAATAATTCCGTCAATCAAAGTTTCATCCAATCCACCAGCTTCAAAAGTTCGTAACGCTGCCTCCGTGGTTCCGCCTTTGGAAGCGACCGCTCTGATCAGCTCGTCCAAAGATTTGTCTGCCGTATTAATCAAATGAAAAGAACCCAGCATGGTTTGTTTGACGAGCAGCGCGGCGACGGATTCCTCAAAACCCATTTTTTTGCCCGCTTCGATCATCGCTTTGACAACGTAGAAAAAATAAGCAGGGCCGCTGCCGCTTAGTGCTGTTACGGCGTTCAGTTGCTCTTCATCTTCCAAAAACACGGAACGGCCTGTGGCGTTGATCAGGTTTTCAACTTTGCGCAATTGGGTCATATCCACTTCTGGTGAAGCGGAATAGGCTGTTATACCCATGCCGAGCATGGCCGGTGTGTTCGGCATGGCGCGAATCACGGCTTTGTGGTCAAGTGCATTTTGAATAATCTGGATAGTAATACCTGCCATGATGGAAAGCACAACTTGTTTTGGCGTAATCACTTCCTTTAAAGCTGCCGAAACAGACATGAAATCCTGCGGTTTTACAGAAAGTATAATTAAATCATATTCAGATACTTGTGGTCCGATCACGCCGGTGATGACGCCTGGTTGAAAGCTGCTGAGTTTTTCGGTACGGTCGTCGCTTTTTTCGACAAGGAGGAAATCTTCTTTTTTAACGAGATCGAATTTCAGGAATGCGCGGGCGAAGGCCATGCCCATGTTTCCACAGCCTATAATTGCAATTTTCATCTTGGGTTGGATATTTTGAGTATTAAGCTTTTAGCGAAGTAAGCAACTTTTAATCAGATTATAATTGGTTTCGGCTGAATAGCTTTGTTTCTTATGGAATGAATTGTCCGTCCTGGGCGTTCTCCGTGATAGGCTTTACTGTTCCTGTTATGACACGGAATAGTATGTTATCTTTATGGATATTATTCTGCAAAAAGTAATTATTGTAAGGATATATTTTGAAAAATAACTATTATACATTTTTTTCGGTTTTGGTATTTTTCATATTGCCAAATTATCTTATTTTATTGATATACTCCAATTATGGCTATAAAAGTTGCTATTTCACACAAGACAAAGTACAAATTTGATCGGAGTGTCTCACTTTCACCGCATATTTTCAGACTTCGTCCTGCGCCCCATTCCAGAACGGCAATAGAAGGATATTCATTTAAAGTTACCCCGGAAAACCATTTTATTAACTGGCAGCAAGATCCGTTCGGGAACTACCAGGCCAGGGTTGTTTTTCCGGAAAAAGCAACTGAACTGAGCATTGAAGTGGAGGTGATCGCCAAAATGCAGGTGATCAACCCATTTGACTTTTTTGTCGAAGAATACGCGGAAACATTTCCTTTTGCTTACGAATCAGGACTGAAAAAGGAGCTTGGACCATACCTCGAACCAAGGGAGTCCGGTCCGAAACTGATGGAATGGATTGAGGCAAATAAGCCTGGTCCGGGTATCAAAATCGTTGATTTTCTGGTGCATCTGAACCAGCGCATTTTCAATTCGGTCAACTACAACATCCGTATGGAAGTGGGTGTGCAGACCTGCGAAGATACACTGTCAATTAAAAGTGGTTCGTGTCGTGATTCGGCCTGGATGTTTGTGCAGGTTTTAAGGCATTTAGGTATCGCTGCACGCTTTGTTTCCGGTTATCTGGTACAGCTTACTTCTGATATAAAATCGCTGGACGGTCCGTCTGGACCGGAGGAGGATTTTACAGATTTACACGCCTGGACGGAGGCTTACGTACCGGGTGCGGGTTGGATCGGTCTGGATGCAACGTCTGGTTTGTTTGCAAGCGAAGGCCATATTCCGCTTTGCTGTACACCCGATTACGCGAGTGCTGCACCGGTTTCCGGCGCAACAGATGTATGCGAGGTGACCTTTGAATTTGACAATAAAGTTTTCAGAATACATGAAGACCCGCGGGTTACCAAGCCATATACCGAAGAGCAGTGGAATAATGTGATGCAGGTGGGTGAAGCAGTAGAAAAAGATTTGCAGGAGGGCGATGTGCGTTTGACAATGGGAGGGGAACCTACCTTTATTTCGATAGACGACTTCGAGTCGCCGGAATGGAATACCGCTGCGGACGGACCCTTGAAAAGACAGCTTGCCTACGACCTGGCTTTGAGACTTAAAAACAGATTTGCCCATGGCGGATTGCTGCATTTTGGTCAGGGAAAATGGTACCCAGGGGAACCGTTTCCCCGTTGGCAATATGCGCTTTACTGGAGAAACGATGGCATTCCGATGTGGCGGAATGATGCGCTGGTAGCAAAAGAAGATGGTAAAAAATTTACTTTCCAGGATGCCGAGCTTTTCACAACCGAGCTGACGAAATATCTTGGAATTGACACCAATAATATTACTCCTGCTTACGAGGACCCGATTTACTGGGCCATGGAGGAAGGAAAATTACCGGTTAATATTGACCCATTAAAAGTAAATCTTAAAGATTCTATTGAACGGCGGACGCTTGCGAAGCTACTTGAAAAAGGTTTGAACAATCCTGCCGGTTTTGTTTTGCCAATTAAATGGAATGAGAAAGGAAAACACTGGTCGAGCAGCGCATGGCAGTTCAGGCGTAACAACTGTTTCCTTGTTCCGGGAAATTCAGCGATCGGTTTCCGTTTGCCGCTGAAATCGCTTCCTGAAATTGCAAAAGAAAGAAGAGAACAACCGATAGAGCGTAGTCCATTCGAAGATTTACCAGCTTTGGGCGATTATAAGCCGTTGGTTGAAAGTCGTTATGGCTCGGTTGCCCCTGCTTATGAAGCACCATTGAATATTTTGGTTGAGGAAGAGGAGAGTGACGACAAGCCGAAAAAGGTAAAGGATCCGGAAGATGCATTGCTTTTTGATGTACCAATTATCAAAACAGCATTGTGTGTTGAAGAGCGTGACGGTATCATTTACGTGTATCTGCCGCCAACGGATTATCTGGAACATTATCTGGACTTGATGGCTTCGATTGAAGCAACGGCGGAAAAATTACAGATGCCGGTACGCATTGAAGGTTACGCGGCGCCGTCCGACAGTCGTGTTCAAAAATTAATCGTTACGCCCGATCCGGGTGTGATCGAGGTCAATATTCACCCTGCAAAAAACTGGCAGGAATTGGTGGATAACATCAGTGCGCTGTACGAAGAAGCTTTTTTCTCGCGTTTGGGAACGGATAAATTCATGGTTGATGGACGTCATACCGGAACGGGTGGCGGCAATCATGTCACAATCGGTGGCGCAAAACCTGCCGATAGTCCGATTCTGCGCAGACCGGATTTACTGAGAAGTTTGCTTACTTACTGGCAGCATCATCCGGCGCTGAGCTATTTATTTGCCGGTCCTTTTATTGGCCCTACAAGTCAGGCACCGCGTATTGATGAGGGCCGTGACGAAAGATTGTACGAAGTTGAGCTTGCATTTGAGCAAATTCCGGATGACAAGGAAGTGCCTTTCTGGATGGTTGACCGGATTTTCAGGAATCTTTTGGTTGATATTACCGGAAATACGCACCGTTCCGAATTTTGTATGGACAAGCTTTATTCGCCGGATTCCGCGACTGGTCAGTTGGGTATTCTGGAATTCCGGGCGTTTGACATGCCGCCGCATAAACACATGAACCTCGTTCAGACACTGTTGGTGCGGGCATTAATTGCCAAATTCTGGAAAGAACCTTACAAGCATAAATTAATTCGTTGGGGAACGGAATTACATGACCGTTTTCTGTTGCCGCATTTTGCTTATCTGGATATGGTCGACGTTGTAAATGACTTGAAAGATTCCGGCTACAACTTCGATATTTCCTGGTTTGATCCATTCTTCGAATTCCGTTTCCCGCATTATGGTGGCATCACGGTCGATAACATTCAACTTGATTTGCGACTTGGAATTGAACCATGGCATGTTTTGGGAGAGGAATTATCCAATTCCGGAACGGCTCGTTTTGTTGATTCGTCCTTGGAAAGATTGCAGGTAAAAATCAGCGGTTTTGTGGAAGGAAGGCATATCCTGGTATGTAATGGCTGTCGTGTACCGTTGCGAAGCTCGGGAATAAAAGCAGAATATGTTGCCGGAATTCGTTACAAAGCATGGAATCCGCCGTCTGCATTACATCCGACGATCGGGGCTGATGCACCATTGGTTTTTGATATTGTCGATACCTGGAATAACCGTATATTGGGCGGGTGCACCTATTTTGTCTCACATCCGGGAGGTCGCAGTTTTGACACTTATCCGGTGAATAGTTTTGAAGCAGAATCCCGCAAAATTAGTTTATTTCAAGGATTTGGTCATACGCCTTCGGCAAAACAGGAAGTGCCTATTCTGGAAAAAAGTACCGGTGCTGTCTCCCGGTTTATTGCCGAAACAAAAAAGGAAATGAAAATGGATACCCCAATAGAACTGATCAATCCGGAATACCCGAATACGCTGGATTTGAGAAAATTCTGGCATTCAAAATAGTGTTGCTGTAAACCCCTGAAATATTTTAATTGAATTATGCTTACCGAGGCCTCAGTGAATCTATTACAATCTTACCAAAGCGGACTTAATTCCTATGATGAAATTCTGGATGTTGACGGCAAGGTAAAACCTCACTGGAAGGCGCTTTTCGATACCCTGGAAAAACTGGGGATCGACGAGCTGAAAAACCGGAATCTGGAAATTATCAGCAAACTCCGTGAAAACGGGGTTACCTATAATGTATACGACGGGCCGGACGGGATGAACCGTCCCTGGCAGCTCGATCCAATTCCGTTTTTGATCGAACAGAAAGAATGGAACGGAATTACCAAAGGTCTTCAGCAAAGAGCGCAATTGCTTGATCTCATTCTGAGAGACATTTATGGGCCCCGAAATCTGGTAAAGGACGCAGTTATTCCTGCGGAACTGGTTTTCGACAATGCCGGATTTCTCAGATCTGCCATTGATGTGAAATTACCGGGTGCGAGGCAGCTCGCGCTTTATGCGGCCGACATGGCGCGCGGTCCGGATGGCCAGATGTGGGTGCTGGATAACAGAACGCAGGCTCCTTCCGGGTCTGGTTACACGCTGGAAAACAGAGTCGTGATGAGTAAGCTCATTCCGGAACTTGCAGACGGCATGTATGTAAGCAAACTTTCACCGTATTTCAACAGCCTGCAAAACACCGTTCTGCGATTGGCAGATCGCAGTAAGGATGCGCCGAATATTGTGTATTTGACACCGGGTCCAGGTAACGAAGCTTATTTCGAGCACGCTTATCTGGCTTCTTATCTGGGTTACACATTGGCGCAGGGCGACGACCTGATGGTCCGAAACGGTTGCGTTTACCTGAAATCTATTGATGGCCTTCAAAAGGTTGACGTGATTATTCGCCGCGTCGATGACGATTGGTCTGATCCGCTGGAACTTCGTGAGGATTCACGTTTGGGTGTTCCGGGATTATTACAGGCGATCAGGATGGGAAATGTGCAGGTGCTCAATCCGCCGGGGAGCAGTGTGCTGGAAAATCATGCGTTTCTGGCATTTATGAATAATATTTCCCGCTATTTCCTGGGTCAGGATCTGATCATGCCTTCTGTTGCAACCTGGTGGTGCGGCCATGCACGTGAACTGAGCCATGTGATTGCCAATATGGACAAGCTGATCATAAAAAAAGCGAACAGGAGATCCCATTTCCGTTCAATTTATGGCAGATTGCTGACGCATGTGGATAAGCAGGATCTGATCAAAAGGATTTCACAGCATCCACACGAATACATTGCGCAGGAGGAAGTGAGTTTGTCGACAACGCCTTCGCTCATCGACGGCAATATAGAACCGCGTTACGCTGCGTTGCGTGCTTTTTTGGTGGCAGACGAAAATGGATATCATGTCATGCAGGGTGGGCTGACGCGGAGTTCTCCTGTGAAAGATCGTTTTGTGATTTCAAACCAGTATGGCGGCCTTTCAAAAGACACCTGGATTGTGTCGGATAAAACGGAAAGTGTTCAGGAAAAAATCGTGCTGCATACCGTTTCGTCGGTAAACAAACACATTTCACTGCCCAGCCGTAGTGCGGAGAATTTGTTCTGGATTGGTCGGTATTGCGAGCGCACAATGTCGGCGATCAAGTTTATGAATATCACGATCAATGTGCTTAATCTGGATAGAAATTTTGGCGGTTCGGCTAAGCAGGAGCACATCAAATATCTACTTCAATCGCTGACGCACCTCACATCAACTTATCCGGGTTTTATTGATGAAGACGACCTTGTCAAAAATCCTTATCCTGAAATTATTGATCTGGTTTCCAACACAAAACGACCTGGAAGCATCGCTTCCACCATCGGCTCATTTCTTCATTCTGTTTCGGCGGTTCGTAATCAATGGGATCTTGAAATCTGGCGTATCGTCGACCTGATCGATAATGGCTACAACGACATCAGGAATGTGTCGTCGATGAACAGCAACAATATCCAGAAAACACTGGAAGGCTTGTATCACAATATGTTCACTTTTTTGGGTGTGATATTGGAAAGCATGCCGCGTGACAACGGGTTTTTATTGCTGGAAACGGGCAAGTTGATCGAACGTATTTTGTCCAGAATAAGCGTATTGCAATCCAATTTTGGTACTAAAAATGCGGAAAATGTTGAAAACGAACTGATCGAGGCGACACTGATCAACCATAATCTGCTCGTCAACTACCGGCAGATTTATAAATCACAGATGAGCGTTGAAGCGATGCTTGACATGGTTTTACTTGAAAAAACTTTGCCGTTTTCGATGGTTTATATGCTGGATGAATTGAAAAAAAATCTGGCAGAATTACCGGGTGCAACGCGGAGTGAACGTCTTAATGATGCACAAAAAGCAGTTCTTGAGGCGTCAACGCTGATTAAACTGGCGAATATTTCTGATCTAAGCAGCTGCAACGAAGAACGGGACAGGGAGCATTTGTTTACACTTTTAGGAAAAGTGTCGGGATTAATTTCTACGGTTTCAATGACGATGACAAATATGTATTTCAGTCATACCATCATGCAGCATTCGCTGGTTAAAACGCCCGATCAAGATGAAATATAGGCTGATACATAAAACAGAATATAAATACGAAGAACCGGTCAACAACTATCACAGCCTGTTGTGCCTCACTCCGCGTACTTTATCCCAGCAGCTATGTCGGGATTTTTCGATAAAGGTTACGCCTGAACCTTCTGAAATTGTAGAGCGGACGGATTTTTACGGGAATACCACGCATTATTTTTCACTTCATTCATCACACAAAACACTGACTGTGCTTACATCGGGCATTGTGGAGAGGCTGATTGAAACAACAGGTTCGCCGGTGACGCTTTCTCAGGTAACGTGTGCCGAAGCGCGGGAAGCTTTTTTGACAGATCGTTCACTTAAAATCTCATTGCTTGAATACACATTGCCGAGCCCATTGGTAAAATGGGACCAGGTGATTAAAAACTATGCTGCGGATTGTTTTCAGGAAGATCGTTCGCTCTACGAATGTGTCCAGGCTTTGAGCAGCAAAATTTTCAGAGAGTTCAAATTCGTATCCGATTTCACTACAATCCATACGCCTATAAGGGAAGTACTTTCTGCCAAAAAAGGTGTTTGTCAGGATTTTTCCCATCTCGCCATTGCCTGCATCCGGAGCTTTGGTTTTGCTGCGCGTTACGTAAGTGGGTATCTGGAAACATTACCACCGCCCGGAAAAACAAAATTGCAGGGCTCAGATGCTTCACATGCCTGGATCTCGGTTTTTATACCGGATTACGGCTGGTGTGATTTCGATCCGACCAACAATGTAGTTCCTGGTGAACGGCATATCACTACGGCCTGGGGCCGCGATTACAGTGACGTGCCACCTTTAAAAGGCATCATTTTTAGCTATGGAAAGCATACTTTGAAGGTTGAGGTAGATGTAATTCCCATTGATTAGCGTCATTATGGTGACAATGCCTTTAATTTAATATAATGCTTTATGTAAAGAATTTGAGAATTGACCTTGTTTCTCTAATTTTACCAGATCGTTTTTGAAAACAACTTTTTGAACCTGGTTATGATGCAGTCTGTCAGGGTTTAGTTTTGACCTGAGAAAAGTCGTTACTGACAGATTTCATCCCAAAGGGGATCACCGAAAATTACAATTTATACAATTACGGATGAAAGAAATCGCATTTAGAGATGCCATTCGCGACGCAATGTCCGAAGAGATGCGCCTGGATAAGAACATTTTCCTGATGGGCGAGGAAGTTGCAGAATACAACGGAGCCTACAAAGCAAGTCAGGGAATGCTTGATGAGTTCGGGCCTGACCGGGTTATTGATACACCAATCGCAGAACTTGGTTTTGCTGGTATAGCAGTAGGAGCAGCCGGAAACGGCCTTCGCCCGATCGTTGAATTCATGACATTCAACTTTTCACTTGTTGCGATTGACCAGATCATTAACAGTGCTGCCAAAATATTGTCCATGTCAGCAGGTCAGTTCGGCTGTCCGATCGTTTTCCGCGGCCCTACCGGTAACGCGGGACAACTGGGCGCACAGCACTCTCAGAATTTTGAAAACTGGTTTGCAAACACGCCTGGTCTGAAGGTGGTCGTTCCGTCCAATCCATACGATGCCAAAGGCCTTTTGAAATCGTCTATCCGCGATAATAACCCTGTTATTTTCATGGAATCGGAAGTGATGTACGGAGACAAAATGCAGGTGCCCGAAGAAGAGTATCTGATCCCTCTTGGAAAAGCCGACGTAAAGCGTCAGGGAAAGGATGTGACAATCGTTTCTTTTGGTAAAATGATCCCACGGGTTGTTATGCCGGCAGTCTTGCAATTGGAGAAAGAAGGAATTGATGTTGAGGTAGTGGATTTGAGAACAGTTCGGCCAATTGATTATCCAGCCGTGATTGAATCAGTAAAGAAAACAAACCGTTGTGTGGTTGTTGAAGAGGCCTGGCCGCTTGCATCCATCTCAACAGAAATTACTTACCATATTCAGCGCCATGCATTTGATTATATGGACGCGCCGGTGATTCGGGTCACGAACCGCGATGTGCCGCTTCCTTATGCACCAACGCTGATCGAAGAAATTCTACCGAGCGTGAAACGTGTGGTAGAGGCTGTTAAATTAGTGATGTATAAATAGATACAGTTAATAAATGACAAAACCATTTCCTTCCGGGTTGTGGTTTTGTCATTTATGGCAACATTTATATTATTTGGTTTTTCTGAACGGAGGTAAGTTAAACAATCAAATAAATTACACTTTGCCAAATTTATAGTTCCTAAATAAATTTAATACTACTTTTGTGTTTTGAAAACGCTCCTTAATACAGATTTACAAATCAATCGGGATTATGCAAGAAGAGAAAACCAGGTATTCGTCGGAAGAATTAAAAGAGTTTGAGGAATTGATTCGTGGGAAGTTGGAGGCGACGATGAGCGAATTGAATTATATTAAAGGAGGACTCAGTAAAAAGAACGACAGCGGAACGGATAATACAGCCAGTACGGCAAAGTCTATTGAAGATGGAGCAGATGCCAGTGAACGTGAAAATCTGAGCCAGTTGGCAGCCCGTTTACAGAAGTACTCGATTCAGCTTGAGAACGCGTTGGTACGTATTAAAAACGGAACTTACGGCGTTTGTATTGATTCCGGGAAACTGATTCCAAAAGAGCGTCTGCGCATTGTACCACATACACAGCAAACCATTGAAGCGAAGCTGAAAAGGGCGAGCTGATAGAAATTATTTGAGATTAACAAGAGGCAGGTATTCATTTTCGGATACCTGCCTCTTTGATTTAATGGGCTGCTAAGTATACCGGTCGTTGATACTGATTCGGGTTTGTTACAGATTATATTAAATTTACAAAAGTCAAATAGTGAATTAATGAAAGCTAAACCTGATATCCCTGCTAAACTTTTATGGGAATTTGACTACGAAAATTTCAATTTCGATAAGTCATACAAGATTGTCATCGAAAGGGTGCTGGAACGTGGCAACATGAAGGAATGGCGTGAAATCGTTCGATATTACTCTAAGGAACAAATTCTAGAGACAATCGACTGGTCCGCGCAATTGGAAGAGCGGGACAAGCGGTTTTCGCGTCTTTTTCTTAATTCAGACTTTGTAAATGTTACATAAAGATCCATTCATTGTCGATCCAAATACTTTTAGCCTGATACAGAAAATTCAGGCACTGCCTGAATTGGCGGACTTCTATCTTGTAGAAGGTACTGCACTTGCTTTACAGTACGGACATCGGACCTTCAATTGATATAGATCTTTTTACTCAGAAAGAATTTGTGGCTGAGGAAATAGTGTCTGTCTTACAAAACCATTTTGAAGTGGAAGTTTCTTTCAAAAGGGATTCAAGGACGCTTCTGGCATTCGTTAATGGCATTAAAACCGACTTTATCCGGCATAACTATAATTTGATAAAATCGCCACGAAACGAGGATGGTATTACGTTTTTATCAACTGAGGATATTTCGGCAATGAAGTTGAACGCAATCGTAAATTCCGGTAAACGATTGAAAGATTTTGTCGACGTGTATTTTCTTCTGGAACATTTTAGTTTAAATGAAATGCTTTCGTTTTTTCAACGGAAATATGCGCACATGAATTCACTAATCGTTCTCAAATCAATTTCTTATTTTGACGATATTGACCTGGAAACTGATCCGCCAAGGATGGTCGCCGCACTTTCTTTGCCAGAAATATTTGGTAGAATAAATCAAGCAGTTTTACAAAGTAACAGAATCTTTTAAGGCAAATTCAAGACTCTTCCTCCGTCCCTAAAACCTCTCTTAAAACTTCCATCAAGCCATCAGAAGGTTCCTGGCCTTTGTTTTTGCTTTTGAAATATTCACCAAATAATTTTTCAACGCTCAGCGTCAGATCTATTTCAGCAATTTTTTCAGCTTCGTTTACACGTTTAATCTGAGGAATAATTTGAACCAAACCCTGGTGCGCTTCTGTCAGGCGTTTTTTGTCAGTTGCTTCCAGATAGTTGTCTGAAACGATTGTTAATTCGATCAGATCGTTTGGGTGTTCGTGGAGCCAGTTGATCGCCTCGTCGATCGAATCAAACTTTCCGCGACGTAGTTTCTTTCCCCTTTTCAGTTCTATCGCCTTATATTGAAGCAGCTTTCCTGCCTCAGCCTCAATCAAAACAACATACTTATTCTGGCTGGCTTCTGAGAAACTGTAAGCCAGCGGACTGCTGGAATATATGACTGTCGGATTTTTATCAACGCGGTGATAGCGGTGCAAATGTCCCAATGCTACATAATGAACCTGTTTCGGGAAGTTTTCTGAATAGATGGCCTGCGCTCCGCCGATGTGTAAAATTGGTCGTTCTTCATCCGGTTCTTCTTCGGGAGCAGGATCGCCTTTTTTCATCACGTAAAGGTGTGTTACCAGGAGATTGAACCCGTTGTCGTCCAAATATTCGTCGGCCAGATCCTGCCAGTGTTTTTGAAGATGTTCCCGCAGCGCTTCTTCTGAATCTTCAACGCCGAGGAAAGTTTTTAACCGTTGTTCGTTGGCATAAGGAGTATGGATGATCCGTAAAGGAAAATCTGCTTTCGGGAGGCTTAGTTCGATGAATCCTTTGACAGAACGTAACACTTCAATGCTTCCCTGCGTGCAGAATTTTTGAACTTCGGTATTGGGAAAACCCACAAAAATGATCCCGCAAACTCTCGCAAGCGCGTCCGGAACCTGAATTCGCTCCGGTGAATCATGGTTTCCCGCAATGGCTATGACTGCTCTGCTACCGTTCGCCGAGAGCCGGTGCAGCGTGGAATAAAGCAATTCGGTTGACTCCGAGGAAGGATTGAAATTGTCGAACAAATCACCGGCAACGATCACGGCGTCTACGGCTTCAATTTCAGCGATTTCACAGATTTCTGCAAGAACCTGCCGCTGTTCTTCCAGTCTGGAAAAATTATCCAGCCGTTTACCAATGTGCCAGTCTGCTGTATGAAGGATTTTCATGATGAGGTGTTAATTTAGCGAAAGTAATATTTCAGCGGCAGTTTTCTGAGTTTGACATGTTAATTGCAGCTGGACATTTTTTTTGATCTGATACAATTGATGAAAATGTAGAACTTATCGGTTTTTCAATATTGTTGGAAACCATAAGGAGTTCACTTGATAAAGCTTTGAAGTCTGTAAATGTTGAATTGATTAAACTTTACTGGCTCATCGGCGCATTTATAAGCAAGCAGCTAAGCAAGAGTCAATGGGGAGATAAACAGTTCAAAAATTTTCAGATTCCATTCTGAAAACTGATCCTGAATGGTACGCTTACAATGCATGCCGGTAAAACAGAAGAAAATGAGGAGAGATAGCAACAAGAATTTCATTCCGTTTTTTATTGAACACAGATTGGGTCGTTTTCGATTTTACCAATGCGTTTTTTTATTGGTACTGATTAGTGCCTGTCAAACAAAAAATAAGGTCTCTGAAAAAGGTGGAATAGCCATTTCCTTTGATGACCACTTTATCAATGAATGGTATAATCTGCGTCCATTGTTTCAAAAATATGGAGCAAAAGTTACTTTTTTTGTCACCGCACCAGATAGTCTGACGCTTGATGAAATCAAAAAGCTAAACCGGCTGCGGCAGGACGGGCACGAAATTGGTTTTCATGGAACCGTACATGGCCGATCAACGGAAATGATGAAAGTATCGGGGCCACAAATTTATGTTGATACAGAACTGGCACCTGGTCTGCAGCACCTGCGAGCCGCGGGATTCAATCCCACATCTTACGCCCATCCAGGCGGCAACCACAATGAGCGCGTAGACTCTGCTTTGTATGCAAACGGTTTTGTAATTCTGCGTGACGTAGCGATTGCCAACCGAAAATTTAGAGGCATTCCGCTTTACTCTTTTGCTCCGAAAGTGATGAACGCAATTTTTTATTCATTCAACAAAGAAACCAACGTCGACGCGCTACTGATAGATTCGGACTGCGAGGTAAGTGACCATGAGATGGCTGATGCAATCAAAAAGGCCAAGGAAACGGATACGGCTTTGATGCTTTTCAGTCATGAACCACTTTATGGTGCTCCCAAAAATGGAGAATATGGTTTTGATGTTGCGTTTTTGGAAAAAATCCTCAAAGAGGCGCAAGGGCAAAAGTTAAAATTTTATACTATGTCCGAATTGCCCAAATTGTGAATGTTACCTCCCGAATTTTTTGTCCTTATACGCCAGCAATGGTTTTTCAAAAAACGAATAGGAAAAAGAAGCTACAAAAACGGACCCTGCGAATGTGAGCACGTACAAAACAATATGATAACTATTACCAGTCAATCCTGGAAAGTAGACTCGTAACGAATTGATCAGCAGTACAATTACAAATACGTGGTAGATGTAAAGCCCGTACGAGACTTTGCCCAAATGATTCATAAAGCGGTTTTCGAGACTGATCAGTGAGTTTTTGTTGCACGACACATTCAAAACAAAAAAGCCGAAGAATATCGCGTACAACTCCAAAAAACCAAAGAAATGGATGCCGGAAAAGAAGAGTGCTGCGAGCAATGTATAAACAACGTATTGCACATCTTTTCGGAACAGGAAATCCAGTATCCGGGTTTTTTCATGGTAAACCAAATAAGCACAAAATCCGCCCAAAGCCATGGTTTGGATACGAAACTGACCAATAAAAGTGCCAATGATCGCCTCTTTTGCTTCTTCGGTTGGATTTAAAAAGTATAAACCTGCATAAAGCAAACCAGCCGTCGCGGCCAGGAAAACCAAAATAGTGGCGATTCTTCTTTTGGGATATTTGATCAGCCACGGCCATAGGTAATAAAACTGCTCTTCCACGCCAATAGACCATGTTTGGGCGCACCAATACGGTAGATCGTAAAGGACGAACGCGAAATTCGGGAGCACCAAAGCGAGAAGAACCAATCGCTCTGTTACGTGGATCTGAAGTTTTTCACTGGTTCCCGGAAAGTACATCAGATCCAGATGTGGAAAAACAAAGAAGGATAAGCCAACAATCAAAAAATAGATGGGCCAGATACGGAACACACGACGGAGATAGAATTTTTTTGCATCTACATTTCCAAATCTGCCACGCTCATCGAGCAGCAAATAGGTAATCAGAAATCCACTCAGTACAAAAAACAATCCCACACCCAGGCGTCCGGCATGTTGGATAATCGGATACTCATAAAAGTTTGTGATTCCGAATGCATGTTTGGCCTGTTCCAAATGATGAAAAACCACTAAAAGCGCTGCAATACAGCGAATGCCGTTCAGGTTGGGAAAGTAACGTTTATCTTTTGACAAGGAGTTTTAAATTTTCTGACGAAGCGCTTTTTGGGAAGATTAATTATTGAGCATCGGCGGCAGGTGTTTCAAACCATACCATCCATTTACCTTGTGCTTTCATGACTTGCTCGATCAGGTCTCTAACTGCGCCGCGGCCACCGTTTTTTGGCGAAATGTAATCTGCAATGGCAAGAATTTCTTCGGCCGAATCAGCAGGGCACGCCCCTAACACTTTGGTGCGCATCACCTCATAGTCAGGCAGATCGTCGCCCATGAATACGATTTCGTCCTCCGTTAAATTTCTTTCTGCCAGATACTTTTTGAAAATGGGTAATTTTCCATCTGGAGATGTACCGATAAAAATGTCCTGAACACCAAGATATTCGAGTCTTTTGCGAACCCCGATCTGGTTTTGAGCAGATAAAATAGCTACACGAAATCCCATTTTGATAGCGCGGTTGATTCCGTAACCATCTCTGACATTGAAAATACGAGGCTGTTCGCCACTTTCCAATGCAATGACGCTTCCATCCGTCATGACGCCGTCAATATCAAAAATAAACGTCGTGATGCGCTGAAACCGATCATTTAGTGCAGAACTCATAGGTGTTTTATTAAATTAAACGCTGCAAAGATACGCTAACTTTTTTTACAGCGAAGTCCGTTTAATTCATTTTGGTAAATGTCGCAGACGGATCTGCTCGGTCAGCAACCTGTAAACGTCTGTCCATTCTGGATTGACTTCCTGAAGATATTCCAGGTGACGTGCCGTTGTAGCCCAATCGCCACGCCGGGCCGGGCCGGTTTGCCCTGCTGCCGGATCATTCGAATCCAGGGCTTTCTGAACCGTAGTAGCAATAATCGGTTTCAATAAGTCGAAATTAAGCTGTTCGCGGGTGATCAGATCATGGGAAATGCTCAAAAGATGATTGACAAAATTGTTGGCAAAAACCGCAGCTACGTGTAAAATGAACCGCTCGTCGGAGTCAATTCGCTGTACATTGTCACTGATACTCTGCGCAAGTTTAATCAGTTTTGATTCAATTTGTTCGTGCCGTGATTCAATGCAAAGCGGGATTTCCCGGTAATCCATGGGTACCGTCTTTGAAAAGGTTTGCAACGGATAAAATATTCCGCAGTGTACAAATACATCACTGTAAATTTCGATCAGATTTTGAAACTCCGCCAGGGAGCGGGTGCCGGAAGTATGTACAACGATCACATTTTCAGGCAAAACGATACGCTGAATGACGGATTCGAGCGCATCGTCCGACACGGCAATTACGATCAAGTCAGCTTGGCTGTCTGAAAAATTGAGATCAGGCTGTATTTCGGAATCGTAAAGTTCCGAGGCCAGTTGCCTTGCTTTTTGGCTGTCGCGACTGTAAACCTCGCAGATCCAGTGTCCCGCTTCCTCAAATGCCTGCGCAAGATGCCATGCCACATTTCCAGCCCCGACAAACGAAATTTTCATACAAAAATGACTTTTAGAGATAAAGGATGGTAAATCTGTCAGCGGTTGGAAAGTTGTTTTTTCAAAGTTGACGAATTTCCGATTATTGAAACCATCAAGTTATGATACAATCCTAATCCAGCCAAATCAGTTGACCAAAGGTGCGGTTTGCTCGGCCGAAGTTACACCTGACGGCAGTTCCAGAATTCTGATATTTCGGAAATGGATTTCGGCGCCTTCTGCTTCTAGGCAGATGTAGCCCTTCTTTCGCTCGGATGCGCGGAGACCGTTCACGAATTTGCCGTTTACGGATAATTTTACCGTTCCGTCTACACAGACTACAACATATTTGTTCCATTCGCCTTTACCCTTGCACCTTTTTTCAAGGGACTTGCTTCTCGGCCCACGGGGATTGTCGGGAATGGCTTTCATACCCATAGTCGGGAACAATTCGCCGTGCACATAAGCATCAGTTTCATTGTGTTGCCTGGCCCAATCCAGTTCCAGCATTTGTACTTCAATGGCCTTGGTGAGCGGATCGTTTTCCTGGGGCGTACCCTCACTCCAGATAAAAACGCCCGAATTCCCTCCGGCTTCCATGTGTTTCCACTCGATTTCCAGAATGAAGTTTTCATACTGCCTGTCGCTGCGCATTACTCCGATCGGCTTTCCGGAACAAATGAGAGTTCCGTTTTTGATTTTCCAGGTTTCTTTTGATGTATTTACATCCACCCAGCCGTTGAGATTTTTTCCATTGAAAAGGGGCTTAAATCCAAGCATATCAAACTCCTGGGCCCGGCATAGCACAGATAAGAAGATCAAATTAATTGTGACGAAAGTCGCAACGCGTCCTTGGAAACTTGGTAGTTGTTTCATGAGAATTTTTTGACAGGCTTAGGGTTTGGCAGGTAATAATCGATTCATTTTTGTGGATTTCGTTACGTTTCAGGGCGATCCGCGTAAAGTAGTTATTGGTTTCAAATTTCATTAATTAAAACACACTATGAAAGCGCTTTATCTCCTACTTATTCTTGTTGTTTCAGTCACTTCTAAACTTACAGCGCAACGAAAATCCCCTGTATCAGCAGGAATTGATCTTGGTTCTGCTTTTAAAAGTACGGGATGGTCTCCTTCTATGCAATATCACCAGGAATTAAGATTTCGTCAGTTTCCATTTCTCAAACTCGGGTTAGGTTTGAGAGGCTGGGGATATTTTGATGGCAAAACGAACCTTTTCTCGCAGGATAGCGAAGCGCCGAAGGACACGTTGCAATTCAGGAATGTGTCGCAGAGTGGTTTGAGCGTTATCGGTGGTTTGAGTCTTTCTCTTTGGAAAGTTGATTTTGGCGTAAATACTGATTTGTTCGGTTTGCTTTTCGGCGCCGAAAGACAGGCTTTTTATTCTAAACCGGCAATGTCCATACCAGGCCAGGGAGAGTCTCATTACAACAAATGGGTGCCTGCTTCTCCAAATGTTTTCAATTTGCTTCCTTTGGTAGTGAAGGATAATAGTGGTCAATCCGAAATCTATGCCAGAATTTGGCTGAGCCGGCGGCTTGGTTTAAAGGTGGCGTATGTTTATGGTCAGCTTGCTTATTCTACCGGAAAAATAGACGGGACCAGGGTTTTACTGGACAATGGGCACCGGCGATTTTCGGCAAATTACGGGATTCCTTATGCTGGCTTGTCGTTTTACATTGACGAATAATCTGTGCACGTTTCCCAAAATAAAGCTGCAATGGCAGTTAACTTCCCTATTTTTAATGATTTGCGACGAATGCATCTCAGAAAAATCGTAAACATACTTGTAATTCAATTTGTTAAACTCTATATTTGCACTCCCATTTTGCGATGGGACTGTCTTGTACAGTGTAATTTATTGAAAATCAATTAAATTTTTTGTTAATCGTGGATACGTTAAGCTACAAAACCATCTCGGCGAACAAAAACACAGTGAACAAGGAGTGGGTTGTTGTGGATGCCAAAGATGCAATCTTGGGCCGTTTGGCCAGTGAAGTTGCAAAAATGATCAGAGGCAAACACAAAACAAGCTACACTCCTCATGTGGACTGTGGTGATAATGTGATCATTATCAACGCCGATAAAATTAAGTTGACAGGGAAGAAGATGACCGACAAAATTTATGTTCGTCATACAGGATATCCGGGAGGTCAACGTTTTCAAACTCCCCGTGAGTTGCTCGAAAAACACCCAGAGCGTGTAATCGAGAAAGCCGTAAGAGGTATGCTTCCAAAAAATCGTTTGGGACGTCGTTTATTTACAAATCTGTTTGTTTACGCTGCTGCCGAACATCCGCACAGTGCTCAGCAACCAAAAGAAATCCAGTTGTAATTCATGGAAGTTATCAACACAATAGGTAGAAGAAAAACAGCTGTGGCTCGTATTTATATGACGCCAGGCAGTGGAGAGATCAAAGTAAACGGCCGTGATTTTAAGGAGTACTTTCCTTTTGAAGTGCACCAGATCGTTTTACAAATGCCATTTGTTACCATTAGCGGTAGCAACGGTTACGATGTTAAAGTTAACGTTAGAGGCGGTGGTGTTACAGGTCAGGCGGAAGCAATCCGTATGGCAGTTGCACGTGCTTTGGTTGAATATAACGGTGAATTCCGTGGAGCGTTGAAGAAAGAAGGATTCCTTACTCGTGACCCTCGTATGGTTGAACGTAAGAAATACGGACGTGCTAAGGCCCGTAGAAGATTCCAGTTCTCGAAACGTTAATATTTATTTTGTCAGGAATAGTCAAGTATTGTCAGGGAATAGTCAGGTGTGGTTTCGGCTTAGAAGCAAAACAATAAATGACAATAAATGACAATACCTGTCAACAAATGACAACCCTTGACAAAAAAAAGTCCAGACAGTACTTATCGTGCCCGATGTGCTGTGCTGCGTAACAAAAATTACTAAAATATTTTAAATCAAATTTGGCAATGGCACAAATAGAATATAAAGAACTATTGGATGCAGGTGTTCATTTTGGTCACCTTACCCGCAAGTGGGATCCACGTATGGCTCCATACATCTTCATGGAGAAGAACGGGATCCACATCATTGACCTGAACAAAACACTGAGCTGCGTTGAAACAGCTGAGGCAGCTTTAAAGCAAATCGTTCGTTCAGGACGTAAGATCATGTTTGTTGCTACTAAAAAACAGGCGCAGGAAATCGTAACGGAAGAGGCAAAGCGCCTTAAAATGCCTTACGTGACTGATCGTTGGTTGGGTGGTATGCTTACAAACTTCGGCACAATTCGCAAGTCTTTGAAAAAAATGCAGACTCTTGAGAAGATGCTAAAAGACGAAACCACGGTTAGCAATATCGCGAAGAGAGAACGCCTGATGCTTACACGTGAAAAGGATAAATTGGAACGAGTGTTGGGTGGTGTAGCTGACCTGACGCGCCTTCCTGCTGCCCTTTTCATCGTTGATGTAAAACGCGAGCACATTGCGGTTGCAGAAGCAAAAAGATTGAACATTCCAATTTTTGCGATCTGCGATACAAACTCAAACCCTGAACTGGTTGATTTCCCTATTCCAAGCAATGACGATGCTTACAAAGCGATTTCATTGATTACCCTGGCAATTGGAAAAGCAATTGAAGAAGGTTTGATGGAACGCAAACAAGATAAAGACGATCAGCGTCTGGTAGAGGAAGAAGAAGCCAAACGTCAGGTTGACAAAGGCAACGAGGAAGCACCTGTTGCAGTAGCGGCAGTAGCTGAGGAGACTACTCCGACTGATTCTGACGAAGAATAATCAAGGGCGATACGGATAAGGTTTAATTCAGCTCTATCCTGTCTGAACAGATAAAAGTAGCCCATAGCCAGTTTGCTATGGGCTACTGTTTTTTAAAATTAAATTTGAAAACCGGTTTGATGATTATTTCATCATAATTTGTTAACGGTTTTTCTTCAAAAAATAACAAAATCATATTTATTCAAATCATGGCAATTACCGCTCAAGATGTAAATAAACTTCGCCAGATGACTGGCGCAGGGATGATGGACTGTAAGAAAGCACTTCAGGAAGCTGATGGCGATTTCGAACAAGCTGTTGATATTCTACGTAAACAAGGACAGAAAGTAGCTGCGAAACGTGCCGACAACGCTGTTTCCGAAGGAACTGTACTGGTACACATCAGCGCGGACGGAACAAACGGAAAGATTGTTGCTCTGGCATGTGAGACCGAACCGGTTTCAAATGTTGAAGATTTCAAAAATCTTGCTCAGAGTATTCTTGATAAAGCAGTTTCTGACAACATTTCTGATAAAGAAAGTTTGCTTTCAGCTATACTTGCTGATGGCCGTCCGGTATCTGAGAACATCATTGACCTTGTAGGCAAATTAGGTGAAAAACTTGAAGTTATTGCATACGAAAATGTTACTGCTGATCAGGTTGTACCCTACATTCACTCGAATGGTAAATTAGGTGTACTGGTTGCATTTGAAGGTGTAAACGGATCAGATGTTACTGAACTTGGTAAAGACGTAGCCATGCAGATCGCTGCAATGAAACCAGTAGCACTAGACAAGGATGGTGTTGATTCTGCAACTGTTGAGCGTGAAATTGAAGTAGGCAAGGAACAGGCGAGAGCGGAAGGCAAGCCAGAAGCAATGCTTGAGAAAATTGCGCAGGGAAAACTTCAGAAATTCTACAAAGATAATACACTTCTGAATCAGGAATTTGTGAAGGATTCTTCGTTGACTATACGTCAATTGCTCGAAAAAACAGCAAAAGGGCTTACTGTTAAGTCTTTCAATCGTATTGCTATCGGAGCTTAAAAAATATTTTTCAGTTAAAATATTGTAAACAACGCTTGGTATCTATTTGTATACCAAGCGTTGTTTTTTAATATTTACAGAAAAATGAAAATTCTCAAGGTTATTTTACCCTCTCGCCGTTACTTTTTGCACATATGACTGTCAGAACATCAACGAGTAACCATTCTTCAAATAACTACACGGATGAAGAATTGGTGAAGCTATTCGTAGATACTCAGCAGAACCGATTTTTTGAAAAACTTTATGAACGATATGCCGACAAGGTTTATCACAAATGCATTTCTTTCGTAAAGGACAGTGCAAAGGCAGAGGACCTGACGCACGACATCTTCCTGAAATTGATATTCAAACTGGGTACTTTTAAAGAAGACGCAAAGTTTTCCACATGGTTGTATTCCATTACGTACAACCATTGCATGGATCAGCTGCGGTCTAATAAAAAACGGAACGAAGTTTACCAGGAAGATCCGCTTGAAATCCCGGATGACATAGATCTGAACGTTATTTTCGATGGGGATGATGTGGAGGCAAAGAACCTGAAAACGGCCCTGGATCATTTGACTGTGGACGAAAAGGGAATTTTATTCATGAAGTATATGGATGATCTGAGCATCAGAGACATCGCTGAAATATTCAAGGTTACCGAAAGTGCGGTTAAAATGAGGCTTTTGAGATCCAGAGAGAAACTTCGTAAAAAGTATCTCGAAACGATTATTTTCCTCGGAATGTTTGCGCTGAAGTTAATAGAGTTGATAAGAACCTTCATTTGAAAATTTAATATATGTCAACAGGAAACACAGTTTTCAAAGAGCTGGAATCAGATGCTGAAGTTCCGCAGTATCTGAAAACAGCTTTGGTATCGGAGGTTGATACGATTCGCAATTCGATGCAGGTAGTTTCGCATTTTACCGAGTATTTGCTGAAAACATTGAGCGTTTGTATCTCATTCGACAACGACAAAAACGAAGAAGCCTATAATTAGACATTTACCTTCACAAACGATATGAACAACCTTCCCAATATTTCTGAAATCCTTCGGAATACCTTCAATACCTTGATCAGCCAGTTTGTTGATTTTGTTCCGCGCGTGATCGGCTGTCTTGTTATTCTCGCAATAGGTTACCTTGTTGCCAGGGGCGTCAAAATGGTGGTCGGTCAACTATTGGCCCGTGTTGGTTTTGATCGCATTGGAGACAGGCTCAACGAAATCGGAATTATTAAGCAATTGCAAACCGAGATTAAGCTGAGTGATATCGTTGCTAAAATTTTGTACTATTACATTCTGCTCATATTTTTGACTTTCGCAGCAGACACTCTGGGGGTGGACACCATTACAAATATGGTTTTGTCTTTGGTTACGTTTATCCCTAAACTGATTGCCGGAGCAGTCATGCTCCAGATTGGCGTAATGTTGTCCGATGCGATAAAAACGGCCATTATAGCGCTTTGCAAATCATTCAACATTTCCTCTGCCAAACTGATTGGCAATATTGCGTTCATTTTTTTCCTAATTATCACGCTCATTACGGCATTAGGGCAAATCGGTATCGAAACAGCCCTGCTGGAATCGAGTTTCTTGCTTATAATCGGTGGAGTTGTAATTGCATTCGGACTTGGATATGGTATTGCTTCGAAAGATGTTCTGGCCAATATAATTTCGTCTTTTTACAGTCGCAAAAATTACAGGGAAGGGCAAGTTATTAAAATTGATGACGTAAAAGGAATGATCACAAAAATTGACAACACGTCTGTCACGATTGTGAATGATACTGCAACCACAATTATACCGCTGCAACTTTTCCAGACCCGGCAGGTTGAGATTTTTAACTAAAATTACCATTAACATAACACATACTACATGAACTCGAAAAACAGAATCTGTCTGATTGCGGTTGTTGCTCTGGGACTTTTTTGTAACAAAAGTTTCTCTCAAAAAGTAGATCTGACCAATTCCCTCAACGCAGGGAAATTGAAGACTCCCGGTGATACAGTGATTAGGAAGGTGGAATTTGGCGCCAACCTGAATCAAGGTTCTTTCAGCTCGAACTGGACGGGCGGTGGTGTTAATTCAGTTGCATTGGGTCTGTTTTTCAATGCATTGAAAGAGAAGAAAAAAGGGAAGAATTCATGGCGTAACGATTTGCAGACACAATATGGCGTTGTGAGGAATAAAGGCCAGCAAAGCCGTAAAAATGTCGACCGGATCTTTTTTGATTCTAAATATAATAGAGAATTGACGGAGAAGTGGAGTTTGTTCGGAAACATAAACTTCCTCTCACAGTTTGCTCCGGGATACAGATATTCAACAAACCCTGATTCCGCCGGATTCAAAGAAAAAATCTCTGGTTTTTTTGCCCCCGCCTACCTGACAGAAGCAATTGGGATTGAGTATAAGCCGGTTCCATATTTCTTTGTTGACCTGGCACCAGCTGCCCTGCGTCAGACGTTTGTCACAAATGAAAATATCCGGATTGCGCTACCGTCAAATTACGGGGTGGCATTGAATAAAAAGGTGCGAAGTGAAGTCGGTATTATTCAGTTGGTAGCCAATTTTGATAAGGATATCGCGAAGGATATTAATTTGAAATTCAGGTATTTATTATTTACATCCCGCAGCGATAATCCAAGAACACCAGATAAAGACCCACAATTTAACTTTGACCACCGGCTTGATGCACAGATCACAGCGAAAATCGCAAAATACTTCAATGTAAACTTAGGTGCGATTGTGATTTATGACAAGGACCAGGCGAGCCGCGTTCAATTTGCACAAGGACTAAGCGTTGGCTTTTTATATTCTTTCTGATTTTTATACACATCGTACACTTTAACTCAACTTTTATGCTGCAGGAATTTAAAACTTTCATTGCCAAGGGAAATGTGCTTGACCTGGCCGTCGGTGTAGTTATTGGCGCTGCATTTGGCAAAATCACAACCTCACTCGTCGAGGATATTATCAATCCGGTTTTGGGGCTGATCATCGGCGGAGTGGACTTCACGCAACTAAAAGTTGTTCTGAAAGAAGCCGTTGGTGAGACTCCGGAGGTTGCAATTAAGTATGGCAATTTTATTCAGGTTCTGATACAATTTGTAATTATTGCATGGGTAATATTTTTGGTTGTTAAATTGGCTAATAGGCTGAGACTTACTGAAACACCACCAAAATAAAGTAAGAATTATATATTTAAAAAGGTTGAAAAGGCATGGTTTCATGCCTTTTTTCGTGTAAAAAATTTTTAAGCGGAACCCTGGGGAAGTTCCATTGAAAAAGATTTACCTTCGTAGCCTACTGCTTTTTTCTAATTTGTTAAAATCAATATTGTGGGAAAACTTGTTGTTTTGGGGGGCGGAGAAAGCGGTGTTGGTGCTGCTATTCTGGCGCAGTCCAAGGGTTTTGAAGTGTTCTTGTCGGATCGTAGTCAGTTGCTGGATAAGTACAAAAATATTCTGACAGAACGGAACATTGATTTTGAAGAAGGGGTACATTCGGAAGCAAAAATTCTTGACGCTGAATTGGTTGTGAAGAGTCCGGGCATCCCGGATAAGGTGCCGCTGATTGTAGCGTTGAGAGAGAAAGGGGTGCAGGTTATTTCAGAGATTGAATTCGCTTCGGGGTATACTGATGCTAAGATTATTGCGATCACAGGGAGTAATGGGAAAACCACAACGACACTGCTTACTTACCATATTCTGAAAGAAGCCGGCCTCCTGGTCGGCCTTGCGGGGAACATTGGAGAAAGCTTTGCCTGGCAGGTGGCCGAAAAAAAATTCGACTACTACGTTCTTGAAATAAGTAGTTTTCAGCTTGATAATATTATTCACTTTCGTCCCAACGTAGCGGTTTTGCTTAATATAACGCCCGATCATCTGGATCGTTATGATTACAAATTTGAGAACTACGTAGATTCTAAATTCAATATTGTCAGGAATCAAACGGCCGATGATGACTTTATTTACTATTCAGACAGCGAGGTAATCGTTTCAGAATTGAAGAAGCGGTCGCTGCGAGCTGCAACATGGGAGATTTCGTTAACGAATCAGGCGAAGGAAGGTGCCTGGCTCAAGGACGACATTTTAACCAGCAATTATCATCAGAGACATTTTGAGAAGAAATTTTCGACCCTTCCGATCAAAGGACCGCATAACGCAATAAATTCGCTCGCCGCCATATTGGCGGCACAGGCTGTCGGGATTGATAGTGAAGTTATTGGAAAAGCGCTTTTATCCTTTTCAAATGCACCGCATCGCCTGGAAGAAGTTGCAGTGCTTGATGGCGTCACTTATGTTAACGACTCCAAAGCCACGAACGTCGATTCGGTCTATTACGCGTTGGGTAGTTTTGCGAAACCGGTAATCCTGATTGCGGGAGGTGTTGACAAGGGAAATGATTACAGCCAGATCGAGGCACTTGTGAAAGAAAAAGTGAAAGGACTAATCATTCTTACGCCGAAATTTGAGAAGCTTCGTGATTATTTTAAAGACATTGTTCCGGAAATATATATCACAGAAGATGTGCAGGATGCTGTGAGAAAAGCGCAGGAATGGGGACAACCGGGCGACGTAGTTTTACTGTCACCAGCATGCGCTAGTTTTGATTTGTTCAAAAATTATGAGGACCGTGGAGATAAGTTCAAGGCTTCGGTTAAAAATTTGGCTGGCTGATCTTCGTTTGATCTTTAAATACAATTCGTTTAACAGGACTCACTTCAAAATGCTCCCCGATTTTTAATCATGATGGAATTATTGCAAAAATTACGGGAAGATACCCAGGCCTGGTTTTCCAGAAATCTGAAAGGTGATCCGTGGATCTGGACGATTTGTGTTTTGATGTTGTTGTGGAGCATCGTCGTCGTGTACAGCGCGAGCGTAAAAGATGCGTACAGTCAGAAGCAGGGAGATACAGAATCTTTTCTGATTAAGCACGCGGCGCTTTGTTTTCTGTCACTGCTGATCATGTTTTTTGTACATCGGATTCCGTACATCAAATTTGTTTACGTTACACGCCTGGCGGTTTACAGCTCAATCATCTTGCTGGGCTTCACGCTGTTTTTTGGTACTTCCGTGAACGATGCTGCCAGATGGATTCAGATACCAATTATCGGTCAGCGTTTTCAGCCCTCGGAATGGGCAAAAGTTGCGTTGGTGGCACATTTGTCGCTGATTCTTGCCAGGCACATAAAAGGTGGCTGGAACCCGCGTGAGCTTTTCACGGAACCACTTGCCTTCGTGGGAATTGTATGCGGCCTGATATTTGTCAGCAACGTTTCAACTGCCGTGATGTTGGCAGGAATCTGCTTTTTGCTGATGTATGTGGGGAAAGTACCTTTAAAATATCTGGTATTCACAGCATTCGGCCTGGTGTTTTTCGCTACACTAGCCATTTTGCTTAACTCTACCCAACGTTCAGGAACGGCGCAAAATCGTATCACTTCATTTTTTGACAAAGATAAAGTCGTGTATCAGTCGCAGCAGTCTTACATGGCTATGGCACGGGGTGGGTTTTATGGTGAAGGTGTAGCCAAGAGTTTGCAGAGACGGTTTTTACCGGAGCCTCAGAAGGACTTTATTTTTGCAATCGCCGTGGAGGAATATGGTACATTAGGCGGCATCGTTTTGATCGTTTTTTATCTGATCATTCTCTATCGCGGGCTGAAAGCAATAGAAGTCACGAAGCGACCGTTCGGCGGTTTATTGTCGGCGGGGCTCACATTTATTGTTGTCAGTCAGGCATTTTCTGCCATGGCGGTTACCGTCGGCCTGGTGCCCGTCACGGGACAAACTTTACCGTTTTTCAGTCAGGGAGGGACCTCATTACTCTTCACAGGGATTGCCATGGGTATGATTCTCAGCGTGAGCAGGGGTGAAAATCTAGAAGAAAAGCGAATTTGAAATATGTCTAAAAGAGTAATCATCAGTGGAGGCGGAACGGGAGGACACATATATCCTGCAATTGCAATAGCAAACGCGTTGCAGGAAACAGATCCGGGCATCGAGATACTATTTGTAGGTGCGCTCGGGAAAATGGAGATGGAAAAAGTGCCGCGAGCGGGATATAAAATAATTGGATTACCGGTTGTCGGTATCAAACGGGAGATTTCGTTGGACAATCTCTCATTTCCCGTCAAATTGGTAAAAAGTCTTTTGAAGGCGAAAGACATTATCCGTGATTTTAAACCGGACGCAGCTGTTGGTGTGGGCGGGTTCGCAAGTGGTCCGCTGTTGATGATGGCATCGCTTGCGGGAATTCCAACGCTGATCCAGGAGCAGAATTCTTACGCGGGTATTACAAACAAATTACTCTCGAAAAAGGCAGCACGAATTTGTGTTGCTTATCCGGGAATGGAGGCGTTTTTCCCTCGTGAAAAAATCAAGATTCTTGGTAATCCGGTTCGGAGCGACATTATTGATGTGTCGGACAAACGAAATGAGGCATTGAAACATTTTGGATTTGACGCCAGTGTGAAGACGCTTTTTGTGATGGGGGGAAGTCTGGGTGCCAGATCAATAAACGAAAGCATTCATGCCGGATTGAGTAAAATAATTGACGCGGGTTATCAGGTTCTTTGGCAAACAGGGAAAGGATTCATTGATAAAGCGCAGGAGACTATTGCGAATTTGAATACGAAGAACATAAAGGCTTTGGAGTTTATTTACGAGATGGACCTTGCCTATGCCGTTGCAGATGTTGTTGTTTCAAGAGCAGGCGCACTATCAGTTTCTGAGCTTTGTCTGGTTTCAAAACCGGCGATTCTGGTTCCTTTTCCCGCGGCTTCGGAAGATCACCAGACAAAGAATGCGTTGAGTCTGGTTGAACAGGGAGCCGCCGAATTGATCAGAGATTCAAGAGCTGGTGAGGATCTGGTGAACGCAGCCTTGAAATTGATGGCTGATATTGCTCAGCAGGAAAAGCTGAAACAGAATATTACAAGACTGGCTAAACCTACCGCAGCATACGACATCGCTGCGGAAGTATTGAGATTAATTCCAGGGTAAAACCTGCAAACATTAAACGAATCAGGCATTATGTCATTATCAGTGACGAATTGGAAGTACATTTATTTTGTGGGAATTGGCGGAATCGGCATGAGTGCGCTTGCTCGTTGGTTTAAAGCCAACGGATTTGTGGTGGCCGGGTACGACAAAACATCAACCACGCTTGTACAAACGCTGATCAGCGAAGGCATTCCTGTTAATTTTGAAGATGAAGTTGACGCAATTCCGGCAGAATTTATTCAGGATCCGGATCAGACATTAATTATTTATACACCTGCGGTTCCGGTTCAGCATAAACAAATGAACTACTTCAAGCAGGAAAATTTGATGATCCTGAAAAGATCGCAGGTTCTGGGAATACTTACGAAAGATATGAGAACAGTAGGTGTTGCAGGTACACACGGCAAAACTACTACCTCATCTATGGTTGCGCATATCCTGCAATATGCCGGCGTGAATAGTACCGCATTTTTGGGTGGTATTACCCAGAATTACGGGACCAATCTCTTGTTAAATAAACCGACAGAAAAACTGGAAGAGGTAATTTGCGTGGTTGAAGCAGATGAATTTGACCGTTCATTTTTAACACTTTTTCCGGAAATTGCCATTGTAACTTCCACTGATGCGGACCACTTGGATATTTATGGAAAACACGAGGCAGTTTTGGACTCATTCCGCGAATATGTGAGTCAGATTGAGGAGGATGGTGCTTTGTTTATGAGAGACGGGCTTTCGATAGGCGATGCAACGAAAGCAAAAGTCTTTACTTATGCATTGGAGACCGGAGACTATCATGCTGAAAATATCAAAATCGAAAATGCCAGATTTGTCTTTGACCTGAATTTTCCGAACGGCGTTATTCCAAAGATTGCGATGAAAATTCCGGGGTTTCACAACATAGAGAATTCCGTTGCCGCAGCAGCAGTTGGGTTATATTTGGGTGTTTCTTCTGAAAAAATTAAGGAGGCACTTGAAAGTTACGGCGGAGTGAAACGCAGATTTGAGTATCAGGTTGAAAATCAGGACGCCGTTTATATAGATGATTATGCGCATCACCCCGCTGAAATTGCTGCATTTTTGTCTTCCGTCAAGGCACTCTATCCTGACAGGCACGTTACGGCGATATTTCAACCACATCTTTTTACAAGAACCCGTGATTTTGCCGACGGTTTTGCTGAAAGTCTGTCACTTGCCGACCGGCTGCTTTTACTGGACATTTATCCCGCAAGAGAATTACCTATTGAAGGTGTAAATTCGGAAATGCTCCTTGAAAAAGTCAGTATTGAAGACAAGCAACTGGTTACCAAAAATGAAATTTTGGCACACTTGAAAGGACTCAAATCGGACATTATTGTGACCATCGGAGCCGGAGATATAGACACTTTGGTGTTGCCGATAAAAAACCAGATATTAAACCCATTTAGTAATAATTAGTGTAACCATTTTTAATATTACTAAGATGTTACGTAAATTTGATTATTCTTGGCATTTATTTAAGCGTAGCTTGTGGCTGATTTTGCCTGTTCTTGGAATAGGGATGGCGGAAAATCATTTGGGTAATCAGCGGTGTAAAAATCTGGTCGTAACCATCGAAGCGGATTCCGGCGCAAGGTTTCTGAATGAAACTGATATTCAGATGCTTCTGACAGAAAATGGAAGTGATCCTTTGATGGGAAGCAGGCTTGATGAGGTAAGATTGAATGATCTCGAAAACCGGGTAAAACGGAATAAGCTGATCAAAAAATGTCAGGTTTTTAGGGATCTGAAAGGCAACATTGTGGTCGATGTGGAACAGGAAAAACCGCTTGCACGTTGGATCAATTCTTCGCAAAATGGAGAATGGCGCAATGCCGACGGATACTATATCAGCGATGAGGGCGTTTTTTTTCCATTATCAGAAAGTTATTCAGCACGAGCGCTTCTGGTGAGCGGTGCTTTTTTTAGTAAAGCTAAAAATTTAAAGACTAAAAACGGGGAGGCGATTATGGAATTGATGCGCTTCCTGAATACCGATCCTTTCTGGAAAGCACAGATTGCCGGGCTTGATGCAGATAAGGATGGAGAAGTGCATGTTAAAACAGTTTTAGGTGACCAGCTTGTAGAATTGGGAACGGCAGACGGATATGAGGGCAAACTGCGAAAGTTAAGATTGTTTTATGACAAGGTTTTAAGCCAGGATTGGGGTAGGTATTCAAGAATAAGTGTAAAGTTTCAGGATCAAATAGTTTGTGAATAATTATTCACTAGAAGTATGGCACACGACAGTATTGTAGTAGGAGTAGATATCGGTAGTACAAAAATAGCAGTGGTTGCGGCCCAGGGTAACGCAAACAGCTCTCGTTTTGACAATCTTGAAATTCTCGGATTCAGTGAAGTAACGCTGCCTGAAAGCGCAGTTGTAAACGGCTCCGTAGAAAATATAAAACAGGTCGGGAAGGCATTACGTGAGGCACTTGCAGAAGTGACGGTCATGAGTGACCTGGATATTCGTGTTGTAAATATTGCTTTCAGCGGATCTCACGTAAAAATCAGTGCACAAAAGGATGGCGTGATCAGGCCGTCCGCTTCTACCGGAGACGAGGTGACACAAACTGACGTGGATCAATTGGTGAACGATATGTATCGGGCTAAAACTGAGCCTAATTATGACGTTCAGCATGTACTTCCTATGGAGTTTGTGGTTGATAATTCAATGGGTGTTCGTGAACCGGTGGGACGTACCGGCATTAAGTTGGGCGGGCATTTCCTTGTAATTTCTGCGAATAATCAGTCGATCCAGCGTACGAATAAAAGTTTGTACGAAGCAGATCATAAGGTGAAACCTGATAAGATGATCTACGCTCCGCTCGCCACGAGCCTGGCAGTGCTGAGCGATGCGGAGAAAAGAGCCGGAATCGCGATGATTGATATTGGCGATCACACTACTGATCTGATCATTTTTAAAGACGGAATTATCAGGCATATTGTTTCCTTCCCGATTGCTGGTAAACAGATTACCAATGATTTATCGGTGGGATGTAGCATTCTCGTTGAAAATGCGGCCCTGCTGAAAAAGGAATTCGGATCTGCACTTGCTGCTGATGTTCCGCTTAACATAGAAATTCTTGTTAATTTTTTGGCCGGCAGGCCGCCAAAAAAGGTGCTCAAAAAGAACGTTGCACTCATTATTGAAGAGAGATTGAAAGAAATCGCTGCAATGGTATACGCCGAAATTATTGAGTCGGGCTATGAGGAAAAACTTTTGGGCGGACTGGTATTGACCGGCGGTAGTTCCAACATTCCCGAGATAGAAACACTATTTGAAAAAGTTACGGATATGTCAGTGCGGGTAGGTTTACCAGATCGACTTGCACACAATGCCAAAGCGGACGCGGTAAGTAATACGTCGTTTACAACGGCCATCGGGTTGGCGTGGGCGGGGATTAAGTCGATTGATCCCAGAGTAGAGTCTGTCTGTAAACCCAAAGGATTAATTACCACGAACGGAGTACTTGCTACCAATGGAAGCAATAGTCCAGCGGCGTCTTTTGGATCTTACGATGACGAGCCAAAGGCAAAAGACCGGGATGCTCCAAAAAAACCGAGCAGCTTCTGGGATTTCCTGAACAAAAGGGATGACAGTGGTGATGGCGGCGGCTATTAAAACAATGAAATTGCACTTATATCGACCCCGGAATTATGAATACTAACTTGTTTGACTCTTTAGACCAGGACTACATTGTGAACGAAATCGTGAAAGGCCAAACTGCAAACTCAGGAGAACCTGCGATCATCAAAGTGATTGGAGTAGGTGGCGGTGGAAGCAATGCCGTAAATTACATGTTTGAGAAAAAAATCAAAGATGTTGAATTTGCTGTTTGTAATACTGACCGTCAGGCGCTTGCAAAAAGTCCGGTTCCGGTGAAAATCCAGCTAGGCGCTACGTTGAGCCAGGGCTTGGGAGCCGGCATGGACGTAGTGAAAGGGAAAGAGGCTGCACTGGAAAATCTTGAAGAAATAAAAGCACTGCTGGGTGGTGCTACACAGATGATTTTCATCACAGCTGGTATGGGCGGTGGCACGGGAACTGGCGCTGCACCGGTTATTGCGCAGCTGGCAAAGGAAATGGGTAAACTTACCGTTTCCGTCGTAACTGCACCTTATACCTGGGAGGGTCTTGACAAAAAAGAGCAGGCACTGGAAGGCATTGAACTGCTTAAAAAATACAGCGACACGGTGTTGGTGGTGCTTAACGATAAACTTGAAGAGTTGTTCGAGGACATGACCATGTCACAGGCGTTTGCCGAAGCTGATGGGATTCTTTTGAATGCGGTAAAAAGTATTTCCGAGATTATCACGACAAACGGGAATATCAATACCGATTTCAAGGATGTTGAGAAGGTGTTGAAAGAAGCCGGTCAGTCAGTGATGGGAACTTCGGAGGCTACGGGTCCGGATCGTGCGAAGATTGCAATTCAAGAAGCACTTGACTCTCCTTTACTCAACGATCGGGATATCAAGGGTGCGAAACGGATTCTGGTTACACTGGCTACCAGCACGAGAAGCGAAGCAACGATGAAGGAGCAACGCGAAATATGGCGTTTTGTTCTCTCACAGGTTGGAGGCGAAGCCCGGATGTTCAAACTGGGTACGATTACAGATGATTCTCTTGGTGAAAAATTGAGGGTCACTATCGTTGCAGCCGGTTTTGATAGTATGGAATCACCGTTGCCAGGTACTGAGCTTGGCAGTTCGAAGGATAAAAACAAGCACCCGGTAGTTGAAGACCTGACGGATGAATCTGTCAAAGGTGAATTCGATTCGGAGGAGGAATCCGGTACTGTTCTGACCGAGGAATTGGAAGCCAGTACGGCCACGAGTACGGTTATTATATCGGAGGTGCCGGTACTCGCACCAATTGTGGAAGCGTTTGGTACTTCTATTATTGATACAGAGCTCGATAAAGATTTTTATAACGAAGAGAACAGAAGGATCAGCGATATGATCAGGGCTTTCCGTGATGGCCGGATAAAATATTCGGATCTTGAAGGTCCTGCGTTCCGTCGAAGCGGCCTGGAGCTCAGCAAGCGTCCGGCAATTCCGGCGGTGGAAATGGAGCAGCACTGGTTGAAATAAAAAAAAGGGAGCTTCGGCTCCCTTTTTCGTTCAGTAATGACTAGAATTGGATAAGCTGCTCGGCCTGCATTTCAAGCAGTTCTTTGTACAATGCATTCGAAATCTCCTGATTGCTAAAATGCGAACGTATTTGTGCCAGTTTGACCCGGAGCGCAAGTGTATTCATGCCAAGGTAGCTGAATACATCGTTCAGGTGACTTAATGCCAGGGCAGCTCCCTGCATGTTGGATGATAATCCTACTAGGGCAGCTTTTTTATTTGCAAAGCTGTTCGGATAAGGGAGGCCATCAATAAAAGCTTTAAGAACACCGGGATATGATCCATTGTATTCGGGAACGATAAATACAAATTTCTCTGCATTTTCCAATAATGCTTTCAAGGCATTGAAATTCTCATTTTTACCTGAATTGTGGTATAAAGCCGAAACCGTAAAATCGTGCGGTAAAGCGATCAGATCCAGAATCACACACGGAGCCTGCATGGTTGTAAGCAGGTTTCGATAGTATTCGGCAATCTGAGCCGACATAGAGTTTGGGCGATTGGTACCAACAATGATGACAATGGGGGAATCCGATTTCATAATTTATTTCAGTAGCACAGTGTGCCGGATTTCTTTCAGTTTTAACATATTGCGTTCAATGGTAACAATTTTTGCGCAGTTTTGTTCAGAAAGCGGGCTTGCTGCATGATAAATGAGATGGCAATAAAAACGCAATACTAATACGCTCTTCAACTATACCAAACATTTATTAGTATATTTGGCCCCTATATTAATCTTGAAAATTAGATAAAATTCTAAAAATAAAGGTTTTATCAAAGACATTAACCCACTAAATAATATGTCCTGGTTTATTCGGAAAGAAAAAGGTATCAACACACCCACCGAAATGAAACGTGAAGCCCCGGATGGGTTGTGGTATCAGTGTCCCCATTGTAAAAAAATTACGCCTACCCGTGAGCACAAACAAAGTGCTTATACCTGCCCTCATTGCAATTATCATGAAAAAGTAGGATCAGACATTTATTTTGAGCTGCTTTTTGATATGAATAAATTCACGGAGCTGGATGAGAATCTGACTTCGGCGGATCCCTTGCATTTTGTCGACACCAAAGCTTACCCGGACCGGATCAAAGCTACAATGGAGAAAACCGGCTTGAAAGATGCTGTTCGTACCGGTTATGGCAAAATGAATGAGTTGAACGTGGTAATTGCATGTATGGATTTCAATTTTATCGGCGGGTCCATGGGGTCGGTGGTAGGTGAAAAAATTGCCAGGGCAATAAATTACTCCATCAAGCATAAATATCCGTTTCTGATGATATCGAAATCAGGAGGAGCCAGGATGATGGAGGCCGGATTTTCACTGATGCAAATGGCAAAAACTTCTGCCAGACTGGCGTTGTTGTCTGAGGCCAAAATTCCATATATCTCCTTACTTACAGATCCGACCACGGGTGGAGTAACAGCTTCTTATGCGATGCTTGGTGATTTTAATATCTCTGAACCGGAAGCACTGATCGGTTTTGCCGGTCCGCGTGTTATTCGTGAAACCATAGGTAAGGATCTTCCGAAAGGCTTTCAGAGTGCAGAATTTGTTCTAGAACATGGCTTTCTTGATTTCATTGTTGATAGAAAAGATTTGAAAGACAAATTGACAAGCCTGCTGGCTATGATTAGCTGAGATTGGCTCAATATGCATCATAATCAGGTGACGTAATCATGAAGCACGTCAACTGATTATGTGTATTTTTAAAGTTTCTCCATGATAACCTTTGAAGACCGTCGGCTATAAAATCCTTTCAGGCCGTCATTTTCGCCAGCTGAAAGTTCGATTTGTTTTGAGGTGAGTACGCTTGTGAGATAAACTGATTTTGAACTCGATCCTGACATTCAAATTGTAGCCCGTCGTGTAACAGTTACGGTGACGAAATCAGACAATTGTAATGATCATAAGCCAGGAGTTTCTTCGCTGGTTTCCCGGCCCGATCATTGACAATTCTGCTTTCTTCTGGTATCTGTAACTTCTCTGATCTTCCAGCCGGATGTAGTTTTAACCATCGTGAATACGTTTACGCCACAGTGTGAAAATGTGTCTCCCCGGTAAAACTTATATGGTGCCCAAACAACGGCCATGGGTTCGTCTACTGAGATTTTTATGTTGTAAACACGCTCATTCCACTTTTCCTGATGTGGCGTTCCAACCGCTTTCAGGAACCCATCTATTGAATCCTCATGATGGATGCTCAGCGAGTCCCTGGAATTTACTGAAAAAGATCCCATAAATGCACCGGGGAGGAATGCGCTTCTCACCATCGCTGAGTCTCCTGCTCTCATTCCGTCAAAAAGCCTGTTTACTACATCCTGGATATCACTTTCTCTGGTTTGAGCAGCTGCATGATCTGCAAATAACAGGCAAAGGTGAAACAGTTGTAAACATATAAGAAAACGAAATCCCGTACCGATTTTCATAGTTTGGTATTGTTATTTTAAAAGCTATAATTTTACACCTCTTTTTGTATAAGATTCGATAATGGCAGAAAAATTAGTAAAAAAAGTAGATATCAAAAACAGGCGGGCATCCTTCGAATATTTCTTCCTTGAAGAATTTACGGCGGGTTTGTCCTTAACAGGGACTGAAATAAAATCCATTCGTCAGGGAAAAGTGAATTTCCAGGACGCATATTGCCTTTTCATGGATGGCGAATTATACATTCGCAGCCTGCACATATCCCCCTATACTGAGGGTACGCATTATAACCACGACCCTATGCGTGACAGAAAACTGTTGCTCACAAAGCGGGAAATGAGAAAGCTGACCGAGAACCTGAAAGATCAGGGACTCACAATTATTCCTGTTCGGCTGTTCACAAGCGAACGAGGCTTTGCAAAATTGCATATTGCGCTTGCGAAGGGAAAAAAACTATACGATAAGCGGGATTCGATTAAAGAAAAGGATATTAAACGGGAAACGGACCGGATGAATTATTAATTTGGTTGTGAGTCATTTAGCGCGATAAGTCCCATTTTTCATCAAAAGTGAAATAAGGCAGTTTGATTCAATTAATTTTTGCTTATTTTCTGATTTGGAAGGAGGCTTTTTTTAGGTAAATTTCATATATTGTCGGAACTAATACCTCTAAGGCTCATGGGTAAAGTACTTGTTCTGAATCAAGATTATAGTGCATTAAGCGTTTGCACAGTTCCAAAGGCATTTTTGTTAGTTTACATGAATAAGGCAGAGATGTTGGCGGAGTCTCCGGAACATTATCTCCGAACGGTAAGCGATCAATTTCCAATGCCCATTGTGATCCGCCTGAACCGCTACATTCATCTTCCCTACCGCGGTGTTGTCATGACCCGCCACAATATCTTTAAAAGAGATGGAAACCGCTGCCAGTATTGCGGCACGCACGATCACCTGACGCTGGATCATGTTATCCCCAAATCCAAGGGAGGTAAAACGACTTGGGATAATCTGGCCACGGCATGCAAGCGGTGCAATTCAAGAAAAGGGGATCACACACCCGAGGAGGTTGGAATGCCACTGAGACAACGTCCCTTCCGTCCATCGTTTTTGATGTTTATCAGAGATTTCTCGGGCCTGGCAGATGCAGAATGGCTTCCGTATCTGGGCTCAAAAGAACGGAGTTACTAGTATTACCCTACAAATTTTGCTGACCTGTTCAGTCTTTTGATGCCTCAAATCGTCGCATAATCGTGTGTCAGACTCGTCTTCGGGCATCCGTTTTCCCATTCATTTTCAAGACGTTACTTTTTCCTGATGAAATTTAGATTTTCATTTGGAAAAAACCTACCTTTGCGCTCTGTTTTTCAAAATAAGTTGTTTCACTAATTTTCAGCTGGTTAGCCCGGCAGCTGATGTAACAAACAGGGCGACGTTACTCATTTATGTCTAAGGTAAAACAAGTTCAAGAACTTCCTGATTTCGATTGGGACAAAGCATCAGACAAAGGTTTTGGTACAGGCTATTCATCAGCTGACCGTGACCGTTTCGAACAAATGTATGATACTACCATTTCTCCTGTTCAGGAAAAAGAAGTAGTAAAAGGAGTAGTTGTTGGTATAACTGACCGTGAAGTGATCCTTAACATCGGATTCAAATCGGATGGTATTGTGTCATCTAATGAATTCCGTGATCTTCCAGGTCTGAAGATCGGAGACGAGGTGGAAGTGTACGTAGAAAACCAGGAGGACCAACACGGTCAGCTTGTACTTTCACGTAAAAAAGCGAAAGTGATTACTGCATGGGATAACATCCAGAAATCGTTTGACGAAGACGTGGTAATTGACGCCAACGTGAAAAGAAGAACGAAAGGTGGTCTTATCGTTGATATATTTGGTATCGAGGCTTTCTTGCCGGGTTCACAAATTGATGTGAAACCAATCCGTGATTTCGACATTTTTGTTGGAAAGCGTATGGAAGTTAAAGTTGTTAAAATTAACTACGCAAACGACAACGTTGTAGTCTCTCATAAAATCCTGATCGAGAAAGATCTTGAAGCGCAACGTCAGCAAATTCTGAACAACCTCGAAAAAGGACAGGTTCTTGAAGGTGTGATCAAAAATATGACCAACTTCGGTGTGTTCATCGACCTTGGTGGTGTTGACGGTTTGTTGCACATTACAGATATTTCTTGGGGACGTATCAACCACCCATCGGATCTTTTGGCACTTGACCAGAAACTGAACGTGGTTGTTCTTGATTTCGACGAAGAGAAAAAACGTATTTCTCTTGGCTTGAAACAACTTCAGTCTCACCCATGGGATTCTCTTGCAGAAGAAATCCAGGTTGGATCGAAAGTTACAGGACGTATTGTTAATGTTGCTGATTACGGCGCATTCCTTGAAATCAAACCAGGTGTGGAAGGTTTGATCCACGTTTCTGAAATGTCATGGTCTCAGCACCTGCGCAATCCTCAGGAATTCATGAACGTAAATGATGAGATCAGTGCAGTGGTATTGACATTGGATCGTCAGGAACGCAAAATGTCTCTTGGTATCAAACAACTTACTGAAGATCCATGGACACAAGGTTCATTGAAAGATAAGTATGCAATTGGTACACGTCATAAAGGTGTGGTTCGTAACCTGACCAACTTCGGTTTATTTATTGAACTTGAAGAAGGTATCGACGGACTTGTTCACGTTTCTGACTTGTCGTGGACCAAGAAAATCAAACATCCTTCCGATTTCGTTAAAGTAAATGACGAGCTTGAAGTTGTTGTTCTTGAACTTGATGCCGATAATCGTCGTCTTGCTTTGGGTCACAAACAACTTGAAGAAAATCCATGGGATACTTTTGAAACGATTTTCGCAGTTGGATCTGTACACCGCTCTACCATCGTAGCGAAAGGTGACAAATTTGCTACACTTGAATTGCCTTACGGTATCGAAGGTATTGCTGCTGTGAAAAATCTGACGAAAGAAGACGGAACAATAGCAGAAGTTGGTGAAAGTCTTGACTTCACTGTTCTTGAATTCCTTAAGGATGAAAAGAAAATTGTTCTTACACATTCCAAAGTGAAACCTGCAGCTCCTGTTGCTGATGAGAAAAAAGAAGAAAAAGCACCAAAAGCACCTTCTGCTCCAAAGGCATCTTCTTCTAACGAGTCAGCTACCAAAGAAGGGGAGAAATCTACTTTCGGCGACCTGAGTGTGCTTTCAGCTTTGAAAGAACAATTTGAGGAAAACGAAAAGAAAGAAAAAAAGTAATTAAAAAAGAGGCGCAAGATTGAGGAGTAGAATAAAAAATTAATACTTTTGCACCGGGTTAGCGGTATGACGCAAGAAATACCGCCAATCCGGTATCTGGTTCCGTGGCCGAGCGGCTAGGCAGAGGTCTGCAAAACCTCGTACAGCGGTTCGAATCCGCTCGGAACCTCGCCGACATACGTGTTTCAACAGGGGTTGAAGTTGTATGGAATTTATAAAAAAAAATACCATTTGGGGAGATTCGGCAACGGTTTTTTCAAATGGTATTTTTTTGCTAAAAGCTTGTATTACAATGCGTAAAGAGGTTATAATGCATGAAATCCGCTCCCGGTAACTTAGAAGAATTATAAATAAGATTACAGTTTAAAATAACCCCCAAATACTTTTGTGGATAAAAAATCGTGAACTAGTTTTGTCTGTTGAAGAATAATGAACAGTTGATTATGAATATACCATTCCGAGAAGACTCTAGGTTTTGTTCCTTCTTTCCCCAATCTAAAACATTTATCGCTGTTGCCATAGCGCTTTTGCTAAGCTTGCCCAATATGCTTTTGGCTCAGGATAGTACTGCCGCTGCCGGTGCAGCCCCGGCTGCTGCTGCCGGAGGGGGAGATGTTGCAAAAGGAGAATCCATATTTAAGGGTAGTTGTGCGCAATGCCACGCTGTCACTGACGAAGTAGTAGTAGGACCAGGTCTGAAAGGAGCTACAACAAGAAATAATATTGCCTGGTTAACAAAGTGGGTACACAATTCTCAGGCGGTTATTGCCTCCGGAGATGCTTATGGTGTAGCGCTCTACAATAAGTTTAACAAGGCTCAGATGACAAGTTTCCCGAACTTGTCGGAAGATGACATCAAAAGCATTTTCGCTTATGTAGACAAAGCTGCAACTGCTGTGGCGGCTCCGGCTGCGGCGGCGGGTGGTGCTGCGGCTGCACCTGCACAGGGTGGCGGCGGGCCGTCTGATCTTTTCATGATTGTGTTGGTTGCGCTTGTCGTAGTGATGCTTTTGGTACTCGGCGTTCTTGTTGTAATTGTGTCACTTCTCTCAAAAGCCGTTGCCGGTGAAACAGAGGATGCGAGTCGTGGAGATTTTATGACAAGGTTCGGGAATTCCCTTAAAGGGATTGCCGGTGATCCTGCTATCCGTTCAGCGGTTATGTGGGTGTTCGTTCTACTGGTTCTGAAAGCAACTGTTGACGGAGCGTATAGTGTAGGTGTTCAGCAGGGTTATGCGCCGAAACAGCCGATTACTTTCTCCCACAAACTTCATGCAGGAGAATATAAAATTGACTGTAATTATTGCCATACTGGTGTTAACAGAGGTAAATCTGCACACATTCCATCGGCCAATATCTGTATGAACTGCCATGGCGTGATTAAAAAGGAATCTCCTGAAATCCAGAAGATCTATACATCAATCGAGAACAATCAGCCTATTGAATGGGTCCGTGTTCACAACTTGCCTGACCTCGCATATTTCAATCACGCACAGCACGTTAACGTGGGCGGTCTGGAATGTGAAAATTGCCATGGTGATGTTGCTAAAATGGAAGTAATTCAGCAGCGTTCGTCGCTTACGATGGGATGGTGTATTGATTGTCACCGTAAAACGGATGTAAATACAAAAGGTAATCAGTACTACGACAAACTGGTTCAGCTGCATGGCTCAGAAAGTAAAGAAGCTTTAAAAGTTGCTGATATAGGTGGTTTGGAATGTTCTAAATGCCATTATTAATCAGTCATAATATAATACGGATACAACTCATTTGTATTGAACAGTTTTATGGAAAATACCAATAAAAGATACTGGCGGGGACTTGAAGAATTACGCAATGACGCGAAATTTGTAAAGGACGCAAGTACAGAATTTGCTGATTCAGCGCCCTCACAAGAACAATACGAAAGTCTGGTTGACGGTGCTGGAACGCATCGCCGTGATTTCTTGAAAGTACTGGGTTTTGGAATGGCCGCTGTTTCTTTGGCAGCTTGTGAGACACCCGTTAAAAAAGCAATTCCTTACGTAAATAAGCCTGAGGGTGAGTTTCCTACAATAGCGAACTGGTACGCTTCCACTTATTCAGAGGGTGGTGACTACGCCAGTATCCTGGTGAAGACGCGCGAAGGAAGACCGGTTAAAATTGAGTCTAATACACTTGCAAAAATATCTGGGGGAGTAAGTGCCCGGGTTCATGCTTCGCTGCTTGGACTGTATGACAACGAGAAATTAAGAGGCCCTAAAAAGGGAGAAGATACAAAGGTTAGCTGGGATGCTGTTGATAAGGAAATAACGGATCAGTTGACACAGATTGCGGCAAAGGGCGGTGCGATCCGTATTTTGTCATCCACTATTTTAAGTCCTTCTACGAAATCAGTTATTGCTGATTTCACCACAAAGTATCCGACAACCAAGCACATCACGTATGATGCAAATTCGTCTTCGGCGCTTGTAAAAGCGAATGAGTTGTCTTTCGGAAAAGCTGTTATTCCTTCATATAATTTCAGTAAGGCGAAAGTTATCGTTGCGATCGATGCGGATTTCCTTGGTACATGGATTTCTCCGGACGGATTTTCTGCACAGTTTGCTGAAACGCGCAGGCTTGGAAGTGGAAAAGAAGGTAAGAAGGAAATGTCCCGTCACTATCAGTTCGAGTCGGTTCTTTCTCTCACGGGTTCGAACGCTGACTATCGTGATGCGGTAAAACCATCTCAGATCGGACTTGTTGTAACATCACTTTATAATAAGGTTGCAGCGAAATTGGGCGGAAAAGCGATTTCGGCCGGTTCGATTACAACTGAACATCTGGATAAAGCAGCTGCGGATCTTGTTGCTGCGAAAGGACAGGCGCTTGTTGTTTGTGGTGCTAACGATCCATCAGTACAGGTTGTGGTAAACGCATTGAACAGTCTACTTGGAAGCTACGGAGCCACAATCGATCTGAATACGCCAGTCAATTTCCGTCAGGGAAACGATGTGGCAATGAATGAATTTGTTGACGAAGTAAAAGGCGGGAAAGTTAGTGCTGTTATTGTTTATGGAGCAAATCCGGTGTATGATCATCCGAGAGGTGCTGAATTAAAAACAGCTTTGCCAACGGTATCTCTCAGCGTTTCATTTAATGACCGCGCAGATGAAACCTCATCCCTCGTAAAATATATTTGTCCTGCACCACATTACCTGGAGTCCTGGAATGATGCAGAACCAAAGGCTGGTTTTTATAGCCTGACACAGCCAACGATCGGTTTGATTTTTAGTACACGCCAGGCTCAGAGCAGTCTATTGAAATGGGCGGGTCAGCCATCCGATTTTCATAATTATCTGAAGTCGTACTGGAGCAAAAACGTTTACCCACAGGGAGGCTCAGGAGAATTTGAAAAATTCTGGGTAAAATCTCTTCACGACGGCTTTTTCGCTTCAAACCGTGCGGCTTCGGCAACGGCTGACGCCTTCACAGGAAATGTCGATGCAGCAGCAGCAGAAATTTCTAAAAAATACAAAACGGGATCAACTGCCCTTGAACTTGCCATTTTTGAAAATGTCGGTTTAGGAACAGGAGCGTCAGCAAACAATCCTTGGCTGCAGGAATTCCCGGAACCGGTAACTAAGGCGTGCTGGGATAATCATGCAGGTCTGTCAGCTAAAACAGCAAAAGATCTGGGTGTTATTCAGGGTGACGTAGTGAAAGTTGATCTGAAAGGGAAGTCGGTTGATGTGCCCGTAATTATTCAGCCAGGCCTTGCCAATGGAACTGTCGCCATCGCTATCGGTTTCGGCCGTGAAAAGGCAGGTAAATCAGCGGATGGTGTTGGTAAGAACGTTTACCCCCTTGCATCTTTCTCAGCGGGATATCTGTCATTTGCTCCTGGTGAAGTAAGTGTTTCTAAAACGGGTGAGACAAGAGAAATTGCTCAGACGCAAACACACAATACGGTGATGAACCGTAAGTCAGTTCTTCAGGATACTGTTTTGGCTCATTTCCAGAAAGATCCGATGGCTGGCCGTTTTGTTCCGAAAATACCAACATCTGAAGGGACTGTTGATGCAACAGATCTTTCGCTTTGGAACGGACACCACTACAAAAACCACTCTTGGGGTATGGTCATTGACCTCAATACCTGCTTTGGTTGCGGATCATGCGTAGTGAGTTGCCAGGCTGAAAATAACATTCCCGTTGTTGGACGTCAGGAAGTAATCAACAGCCGCGAAATGCATTGGCTGCGTATTGACCGCTATTACAGCAGTGATGCGGACGTTGAAGATCTTCGTGGATTGGAAATCGCTTCTGAAAATCCGGAAGTTACTTTCCAGCCAATGTTATGTCAGCATTGTAACAACGCTCCGTGTGAAACGGTTTGCCCTGTACTCGCAACCACACACAGTTCTGAGGGGCTGAACCAAATGACTTACAACCGTTGTGTTGGAACCCGCTATTGCGCAAATAACTGCCCTTACAAGGTGCGCCGATTCAACTGGTTCAAATATTTTGACAACGATAATTTCGACTACAATTTCAATAATGACCTGGGTAAAATGGTCATCAACCCGGATGTGACAGTACGTTCACGCGGGGTTATTGAGAAATGCTCGATGTGTGTTCACAGAATCCAGGAAGGAAAACTGAATGCGAGGAAGGAAAGAAGACGTGTCATTGATGGTGAAATCAATGTAGCCTGTGCGTCTTCGTGCCCAACCAACGCGATTACTTTTGGCGACATGAACGATCCAGAAAGCAAGATTTCAGTTCTTTTGAGCGAGGAAAGAGAAGGAAGGGCGTTCCACATGCTTGAAGAGATCAACGTTCGCCCTCAAATTTCTTACCTGACAAAAGTAAGAAATAAGGATGCGGCAGCTGCAAAGTCTGAAACACCTAAGACTGAAAAGGAACACGCCTGATCTGGTTGAATTTTGTATTTATTTGAAGATTAAATCATTATAAATTAAAGTAGTATGCATGTTACTTCACCCGTGAGAAACCCCCTGATTCAAGGTGGAAAAACGTACGCAGACGTAACGGAAGATATATGCCGTCAGGTAGAGGGGAAACCGACAAAAGAGTGGAAAATCGCTTTTGGCCTTTCTCTGATCGTGCTGGCTTATGGTTCTGTGTGCCTCGCATGGACCTGGTGGGAAGGTCTAGGTGTATGGGGTCTCAATAAAACAGTAGGTTGGGCATGGGACATTACCAACTTCGTTTGGTGGGTAGGTATCGGTCACGCTGGTACACTTATCTCCGCCATCCTTTTGCTGTTCCGTCAAAAATGGAGAACCTCTATTAACCGTGCGGCGGAAGCCATGACAATCTTCGCAGTACTTTGCGCCGCGTCATTCATTTTGATGCACATGGGTCGTCCCTGGATGGCTTATTGGGCGCTTCCATTACCGAACGTATTTGGTTCGCTTTGGGTTAACTTCAACTCTCCGCTTGTATGGGACGTTTTTGCGATCAGTACATATTTCTCGGTCTCACTTGTATTCTGGTACATTGGTCTTATTCCTGACCTTGCTACAATCCGTGACCGTGCAACGAGTAAAGTTTCTCGTTTTATGTATGGAACATTTGCAATGGGCTGGGATGGTTCGGCTAAAACCTGGTCACGTTACGAGTACATCAGTTTGATTCTGGCTGGTTTGTCGACGCCCCTTGTACTTTCTGTACACACAATTGTAAGTATGGACTTTGCTACCTCGGTAATACCGGGATGGCACACAACTATCTTCCCTCCATATTTCGTGGCCGGTGCGATTTTCTCCGGTTTCGCGATGGTGCAGAACCTGATGCTGATTACGCGCGTGGTGTATCGTCTTGAAGACTACATTACCCTGGAACACATTGAGACAATGAACAAGGTAATTACACTTACAGGTTCTGTAGTAGGTGTGGCCTATATTACTGAGTTCTTTATTGCCTGGTATTCCGGTGTTGAATATGAATATTACGCTTTCTTTAACCGTATGACCGGTCCTTACTGGTGGGCATATTGGGCGATGATGACTTGTAACGTGATTTCACCACAGCTTTTCTGGTCAAGAAAGTTACGTCGCAGCATTACTTTCACATTCTTTATTTCTGTGATTGTTAATATCGGGATGTGGTTTGAACGTTTCGTAATCATTGTTACTTCACTTCACCGTGATTACGTTCCTTCAAGCTGGGCGATGTTCTCTCCAACGAGGTACGATATTGGAGATTACATATTCTCATTCGGATTGTTCTTTACTTTGTTCCTGCTGTTTTCGAAATATCTCCCTGTAATCAACATGGCAGAAGTTAAGGCTGTAATACGGTCTACATCTGCTGAGTTGCCTAAGAAAATTGCGGGTGTTGCGAAAGTGCGTCAGGAGGCTCCGGTGTATAACAAAGACAGCGAATAATTATTTATCAGGATTTTAAGCAGCGAGTGCTTTTAACATAAGAATAAGTATGGCAGAATTAACAGGGAAATATTTGGTTGGCGTCTATGACGATGACGATACTGTACTCCACGCAGTTCCCAAATTGAGGAAAGCAGGTGTAAAGATTCAGGAAGTTTATTCCCCTTTTCCGATACACGGCATTGATGAAGCGCTTGGTCATCCAAGAACGAGAATTGGTATCGCTGCCTTCATGTTCGGGGTGACTGGATGCTGCGTAGCATTAACGTTGATGATCTGGACAATGGGTATTGACTGGCCAATGATCGTCGGTGGTAAAGATCCTATCTCAATCCCAAATTATATTCCGATCACTTTTGAATTAACTGTATTGTTCACAGCCTTTGGAATGGTTATCACGTTCTTTATTTCCAATGGTTTAGGACCTGCTACGCACTTCCACCCGAGATTTGACCCACGCTCTACGGACAACAAATTTGTAATGGCGATCAATATGGGCAGGAATTCAATGAGCGAAGAAGAAATATCGAGAGCACTCAGAGATAGCGGAGCAGAGGAAGTAAACATCAGGCAGTTTTAATTTGTTTGAAAATGAAATTGAAAAATTTATATAAGTACGCAGGTGCGGTGGCTATATTTTCTTTTATAGCTGTCGGTTGTCAGAAGGATCCTAACAATCCGGGTAAGGAGTACGCTCCTAATATGTACCTGCCGGTTGGATATGAACCATACAAACAAGAAAAACCGAATCCGGTTAATCCAATGGGGCTTACGATGCGTCTTCCTGTAGAAGGAACAGTTGCGCGTCGTAACTACAAAACTTCATTTGGTGAAGGAGATTCTGCTCAGGTCGATCTGATGGTTTATAATATTCCTGCTGACAGTATTTCCATTTCGGAAAAGGTTTTGAAAAACCCGGTTCCTTTGAATGAGAAAACGCTTGCAGAAGGAAAGGTTTTGTTCGAAAGATATTGCCAGCATTGCCATGGTGCAACCGGAGCCGGAGACGGTAAGGTAGCCGCGATGTACAAGGGTGTTCCTAATTATTCGAGTGACGCTTACAAAACCATGAACGAAGGGCACATTTTTCATGTGATTACTTACGGTAAGGCGCGTATGTGGCCGCATGGTTCGCAGGTTAATCCCGAAGAGCGCTGGAAGATTGTACACTATGTACAAAAACTGCAGAAGGGAGCTTAATTGATTTTTGATAACAGAGTAATTTAATATAATAATGGCATCAGCACATTCGATTCCTTCTATTGAAGAACGGTTTGAATTTACCTCGGGGGCTAAAAGAAACCTTGCGATCGGAGCGGCAATTGGCGTGGCTCTGGTAGTAGTAGGGACTTATCTGGCAGCCAACGGCGGAGGCGGACATGAAGCAGCGGCCCACGGCGCAGAACATGCGGCTTCGGCAATTGGACATCCTACACCAGAAAACGCGTCAAGAGTACATGAAGCTGTGGCATCAACGCATCATGCCGCCACCTGGAAAACACGGTTTTATGCCAACCTTTGGGTAAACGCTGTATACTTTACAGGGATATCTGTGGTAGGTATGTTTTTTATCTCGTATAACTATCTTGCTCAGGCCGGCTGGTCAGCAGTGTTTAAAAGGATACCTGAGGCGCTTCCGGCATTTCTTCCTTTTACAGGAGTTGTTATGTTGATTACTTTTTTTCTTGGAGGGCATGATCTTTTTCACTGGACTCACGAAGGACTTTATGAAGTAGGCGGGCCGGAATATGATCCGATTATTGCAGGTAAAAAAGGGTTTTTAAATACGCCATTCTTTGTGTTTCGTTTGGTATTTTATTTTGCGGTATGGTATGGTATGTGGAGAGTGATTCGCAATCTTTCTTTGCAGGAAGACGAGATCGGCGGGACTGAGTTTTACGACAAATGCGTAAGATTGGGAACAGCGTTTCTGGTGGTTTTTGGTGTTACTTCTTCAACATCGGCTTGGGATTTTGTAATGTCTATCGACACACACTGGTTCAGTACCATGTTTGGCTGGTATACGCTTGCAAGCTGGCATGTAGCGGGTCTAGCAGTAATTACGCTTACAGTGGTAATGCTGAGAGAAAGAGGTTATCTGAAAGCGGTTAACGCGAGTCATCTTCGTGATTTGGGTAAATTTGTTTTTGCTTTCAGTATTTTCTGGACCTATGTTTGGTTTGCACAATTTTTGTTGATCTACTACGCAAACATGCCCGAGGAAACGATTTATTTCATCGAGCGTTTTAGAGGACATGGTGGATTTTTTAAGGCACCGTTTTTTATAACATTGTTCCTGAACTTCTTTTTTCCATTCCTGGTATTGATGACGCGTGATGCTAAGTTTACGCATTCGATTCTCAAGGTAGCCTGCTGGAGTGTGATCATTGGACATTACATGGATTTTTATACGAACATTATGCCGGGAACTGTTGGAGGTACCGCAGGGTTCGGACCTTTGGAATGGGGATTCTTTTTGGTATTCCTCTGCGCATTTACATGGTCGGTTGCAAGTCAGTTGGAAAAGGCCAACCTGATTCCAAGACACCATCCAATGTTGGAAGAATCTTTGCACCACGATATCGCCTAATTCGAATAACCAGTTAATATTATTATGTATTATATCATCGCCTTAGTTGCATTAGTTTTTGTGGTTCTCACCGTGGTGGTGGTTACCAAATTACAGGATGTACTTAAAAGTGTCAATAAGCCGGAATCGTCTGACGCGGTTCCTTCAGGCAATCGCGCCAACGGTATTATGTTCTTGGTAATCCTGGTATTCGGAGCAATTGCGATTACCTGGTCATACATAGACGCCAGAGAATACTTTCTGCCGGAGGCTTCGTCAATTCATGGAAGAAGAACGGACGACCTGTTTTGGTTTTCAATGGGAATCCTTACGATCCCGTTCGTTTTCGTTAACTTTTTGATATTCTTTTTTGCATGGAAATATCAGTACAAGAAAGGTAACAAAGCATCTTTTTATCCTGATAACCATAAGCTTGAACTGATCTGGACAATTGTTCCAGCGATTGTAATGGCTTTGCTGGTATTCACCGGTTGGAAAGCATGGTCAGATATTACATCGGAAGCGCCCCGGGATGCAGAAGTTATAGAAATTACTGGTAAACAGTTTAACTGGATCGTAAGGTACCCAGGTGTAAATGACAATAAATTGGGTAACTACAATTACAAACTGATTGATGCACAAAATGAGGTAGGTATTGATTTATCAGATGAAAATTCGTTTGACGATTTTACCAATCCAACTGAAATGCACATACCGGTGAATCGTCCGGTGTTGCTGAAGATTCGTGCGCGTGATGTGCTGCACAGCGTGTTTATTCCGCACATGCGTGTTAAAATGGATGCTGTGCCGGGAATGCCGACGAAATTCTGGTTTGTTCCGGACAAGACAACAGCTGATATGCGTGCGGAGACCGGAAATCCTAAATTTGATTATGAAATTGCATGTACGGAGGTTTGTGGACAGGGACACTTTTCCATGAAAATGCGGTTGGTTGTAGAAGACGAAGCATCTTACAAAAAATGGTGTGCTGAGCAAACTACGTTTTTGCAGACCTACCCGGAATATCTGGCGAAAGTACCGGAAAACCTGAAAGCGAAAGCAATGAAGGGTTTACCTGCTGAGACAACGGCTCCGGCTGATAGTTCAAAAACGGCAAGCGCGGGAGTCTCTGTTGGAGCAAGCGGCGCACTTCGCTAATTTATAAATTTATATACAAAATAGGCATATGTCAGCTATTGAAGGAATGGAGTTAGCTCACGTTGAAGCACATGAGCATCATCACGAAGAACAGAACTTCTGGCAGAAGTATATCTTTTCCGAAGATCATAAGGTTATAGCAAAACAATATCTTATTACAGGTATTTTGTGGGCTGTTATCGGTATTTCCATGTCGGTAATATTCCGTATTCAATTGGGTTTCCCGGATTCTAATCTTTCCTGGTTGAAGCCTGTACTTGGAAGCTGGATAAGCGATGCGGGTAAACTGGATACAAGCTTTTACCTGGCGTTAGTTACCATGCATGGAACAATAATGGTTTTCTTTGTTTTGACGGCAGGGCTAAGCGGTACTTTTAGTAATTTCCTTATTCCATTGCAGATTGGTGCAAGGGATATGGCATCTGGGTTTATGAATATGCTATCATACTGGTTCTTCTTTTTGGCTAGTTTGATCATGTTCGCTTCCTTGTTTCTCCAAAACGGACCTGCAGCTGGTGGATGGGTAATTTACCCGCCGCTTAGTGCATTGCCACAGGCACATCCTGGTTCAGGCATGGGTATGACGCTTTGGCTGGTAAGTATGGCATTATTCATTGTCTCACAGCTGTTGGGTGGTATTAACTACATAACGACGGTGATCAACCTGCGCACAAGAGGGATGACGTTTGACCGTCTTCCACTCACAATCTGGGCATTTTTGATAACAGCGGTTTTGGGTTTGATCTCTTTCCCTGTGTTGTTCTCATCAGTATTGCTCCTGATTTTTGACCGTCACTTCGGAACGAGTTTTTATCTTTCTGACATATACATCAATGGTGAAGCACTTCCAAACGTTGGAGGTAGCCCAATCTTGTTTCAGCATTTATTCTGGTTCCTTGGTCACCCTGAGGTTTACATTGTACTTCTTCCAGGTTTGGGGATTACCTCAGAAGTTATCGCTACAAATTCACGGAAGCCTATTTTTGGATACCGTGCGATGATTGCGTCCATGTTGGGTATTGCCTTTTTAGCATTTATTGTTTGGGCTCACCATATGTTCGTGACTGGTATGAATCCGTTCCTTGGGTCTGTATTTATGTTCTTGACGTTGATTATTGCGGTTCCTTCTGCCGTAAAAGGCTTCAACTATATTACTACGCTTTGGAAAGGTAACATCGTATTTACTCCGGGAATGTTGTTCTCGATCGGTCTTGTTTCGCTCTTCGTTTCAGGAGGTTTGACAGGTATCATTTTAGGAAACAGCGCCCTGGATATTCAGTTGCATGATACTTATTTCGTAGTTGCTCACTTTCACCTTGTAATGGGTGCGGCATCCGCTTTCGGGCTTTTTGCAGGGGTTTACCATTGGTTCCCAAAAATGTTCGGTCGTATGATGAACAACACACTGGGGCAGATTCACTTCTGGTTAACCTTCATCGGAATTTATCTGATTTTCATACCAATGCACTATGTCGGTATTGCAGGTTTTCCGCGTCGTTATTATCAGTTTACAAGTTACGACTTCACGCATAAGTTTATGGATATGAACATGTTCATATCAGTGGCGGCGATATTCTCATTCATTGCTCAGTTCATTTTCCTTTGGAACTTCTTTTACAGCATTTTTAAGGGTAAAAAAGCTCCTCAGAATCCATGGCGTTCAAATACGCTTGAATGGACTACGCCAAGGATTCCCGGTCATGGTAACTGGGAAGGTGAAATACCCGCAGTTTATCGTTGGTCTTATGACTACAGTAAACCAGGTGCCAAGGAAGATTTTATTCCACAGAACATACCGTACTCTCAAACTCCGGAATCGAATTTTCCACATGAAAATGAGTTGATTTCGATGGAAAAGGAAATTGAGGGACAAAATTTTAATGACCAGTTTAAAACCGCGCATTGATTTTAAAGTTAGCCGTCGTTTTCGACGACTAACTTTAAATACAGTTATTACACTTTACTTGCTGATTATCGCAGGAGGTGTAGTAAGAAGTACAGGTGCAGGCATGGGATGTCCCGATTGGCCAAAATGTTTTGGTAGCTGGATTCCTCCAACTGAGGTGTCCCAGCTACCATTAGATTATAAGGAGATCTATGGAGCAAAACTGAAAGGTGAAATTGAGTTCAATCCGGTTAAAACGTGGATTGAATATGTAAACAGACTACTTGGTGCGTTTACAGGAATCATGATCTTTTTCACATTGCTTGCTTCAATTCCTTATCTCAGAGCAGGTCGCAGGACGGTTTTCTATTACAGTCTGGCGGCATTTATTTTGGTTGGCTTTCAGGGCTGGCTGGGATCCAAAGTTGTTTCAACTGAATTGATGCCGGTGGTAATAACATTACACATGTTGCTTGCCATCGTGATTGTGTTCATTCTTCTATACCTGTTTACCTGGTCAGCTGTGGCGGACGGTAAAGTTGGCGGAGGGGCCATTAAAAGTAAAGTTGTAGGAGCGCTTGGGATCATCGTTCTCTTCTTTTCTTTATTCCAGATTTTGCTTGGAACTCAGGTGCGGGAGACAATGGATGAGGTGATCCGGGCATTGGGTTATGAAGCCAGAGGTGAATGGATTGATGCATTAGGAACCAGATTTTACATCCATCGTTCATTTTCAATTATAATAGCTGCCGTTAATGTATTTTGGTTGTATAAGATCAGGCTTGATAAGGGTGCCGGTTCGTCCATTGAGAAAATAGGAATTTGGTGTATTTTGGTCATTATTGCAGAGATACTGACAGGTGTGATCATGGCATATTTTGGTGTGCCTGCGTATGCACAACCAATGCATTTGACACTGGCAATCGTTTTAATCGGGCTGCAATTTGTGATCTGGTTACTGGTTAACGGTTCCACATATTTGAAAAGTGCAAGGGGAGAAAGTTTGATGAAGGAGTTTGTGTAGTTGAATTTGTTTTAATTAATAATGACATCAGCAGAACATAGCATAGGGACTGGCAAGATAGGGGAGAAAGTAAAGGCGTTGTTTGAATTGTTAAAATTCAGGCTGGCATCGCTGATTGCGTTCTCAGGAGCGATGGGGTATTGTCTGGGTGCAAACGAAGTGGTATGGTCAAAATTATGGCTGTTTATTTTGGCATCGATTGGCATAACGGGTTCTGCTAACATTATCAACCAGATTCTTGAAAAGGACCTGGATAGCATGATGAAGAGGACGAGAATGAGACCGCTTCCAAGTGGGAGAATTACAATTGATCAGGCGATAGTTTGGGCCGTGTTTTTGGGATTAGGATCGCTTTTTATTTTTGTAACGGTTTTCAACCTGAGTACTGGTTTGATATCATTGCTGTCGCTGATTTTATACGGATTTGTTTATACGCCCTTAAAACGAGTGGGCCCTATTGCAGTGTTTGTTGGGGCGTTCCCGGGAGCTTTTCCTCCAATGATTGGCTGGGTAGCAGCCACTAATCATTTTGGGTTAGAGCCGGGAATATTGTTCGCAATTCAGTTTTTCTGGCAATTTCCCCACTTTTGGGCAATCGCCTGGGTTTTGGACGATGACTACAAAAGGGCTGGATTTAAGCTACTTCCGGCGAACGGGCTGAAAGATGCTGATACAACGATGCAGATTATGATTTACACCTTGTTTTTGTTGCCAATCGGGTGGTTGCCATATAAACTGGGCATGACAGGAATTAATTCTGCATTCATTGCGACGATATTCGGAGTATTATTTCTGGCGCAGACTTTTCACCTGATGCGCAGATGTACGGACAAAACCGCGCGCCAGTTGATGTTTGGGTCGTTCATCTATTTACCGATAGTTCAGATTGCGTTTTTGTTGGATAAATTGTGATATTAGTTTAAGGAGAAATGGAAAATATTCAGCAGTTAAAAGTTAGTAAAGAACCGGAGCAAACACTGGCAATGGACCCGATGAAGTTCATTCTCTGGTTGTTCCTGGTCAGCATCATCATGCTTTTTGCTTCGCAGACAAGCGCATATCTTGTTCGCCGTGCAGAAGGAAACTGGTTGGAATTTGAGATGCCGGTTATTTTCTGGTATAGCACTGGCGTGTTGTTAATTAGCAGCCTTGCCATGCAGTGGGCATATTTTGCGGCAAAAAAAGATCAGTTCAAACAATTGAGAATAGCAATTTCTATTACATTTGTACTCGGTCTCGCGTTCCTTTGGATGCAGTTTGAGGGTTGGAAGAATTTGGTAGCCATGAATGTTTATTTCGTAGGTAATCCGTCCGGCTCGTTTTTTTATGTTTTTACAGGCTTACACGGATTTCACATTATCAGCGGACTTATTGTTCTGCTTTTTGCACTGAGAGCCGTTTTTAAGATGAAAGTTCATGCCAAAAGTCTGCGTCAGATCCAGATTTGCGCGACCTACTGGCATTTTCTCGATTTACTCTGGTTATACCTTTTTGTTTTTTTATTGACTTTTAATTGATAATTATTAACCAATGGCTGCACATGTAACAACACCCGGCACGGTAGAACCCAAAATGTGGTTGGGAGGTATCGAGCCTATGAAAGCTAGTTACGGGAAACTGATGATGTGGTTTTTCCTTATCTCAGATACTTTTACCTTTTCTGCTTTGCTGGTGGCGTATGGAACCGCACGCTTCAGTTTTCCATCTTTTGTAGGAGAAGCTGCTGATTTTACTTTTTCAAACCTGTACTGGCCTATTCCGGAAAGGGTTTATGAATCAGTTCCATTCCTGCATGGCATTTCATTGCCATTGGTATTTGTAGGTATCATGACGTTTATCCTCATTGCAAGCAGTGTTACAATGGTACTGGCGGTTGAGGCAGGTCATAGAATGGACCGCGCCAATGTCGAAAAATATATGTTGTGGACAATTCTGGGCGGTTTTACCTTCCTTGGATGCCAGGCTTGGGAATGGTCTCACTTTATTCATGGCACAGAATCAGGATCATTGATGAAAGTTATTGAAAATGGTGTCTGGGTGGAAAAAACAGTTTTTGGAGCTAATCTTACGGAAAATCAATACGGGCCTCCTGCATTTGCGGATTTCTTTTTCTTTATTACAGGGTTCCACGGAACGCACGTATTTAGTGGCGTGATATTGAACATTTTGATATTCTTCCGTTCTGCAACCGGATTTTACGATAAAAGAGGAAGTTATGAAATGGTTGAAAAAGTAGGATTATACTGGCACTTTGTAGATTTGGTGTGGGTATTCGTGTTTACTTTCTTTTATCTGGTTTAATCTTCCCTTTGACTTAAATTCTAAAATTCTAGCATATGTCAGAAGTACATCATATTCACAATCAGGATCCGAATGCTGGTGCTGAGCAACGCAAATTAATCTGGAAAACTTTCTGGATATTGCTTGGAATAACTGCATTGGAGTTTCTTATCGCCTTTACCATGGGGCACGGAACTCTGAAAGTGAGCATCTTCATCATACTTACGATCGTTAAGGCGTTCTATATTGTAGGTGAATTTATGCACTTAAAGCACGAAACAAAGTCATTGATCTGGACAATCCTGGTTCCGATTTTATTTATAGCCTGGTTAATTCTTGCGCTAATGCTTGAAGGAAACGCGATCTTTGAGGCAATCTTCAGCTGATCATTCACCATGAATAAATTTTTTAAAGCCGGGTTACTAATTGTCACATTAGTAATTCCGGCTTTGATTTTTACCTTTTTAAGGTTTTTTGCCACCAACCACTACGACCTGCCATATTATCATGCCGAAAAGGATAGTGCAGGTAACGTTCGGGTGATCAATGGTGACACGGTTTTTTACAAAGTTGCGGATTCTCTTGGCAGAAAATTGCTACCTCCGGGCGGGATTCAGGGTAAAGTGATTGTGCTAAGTTATCTGCCACAGATTTGTAGCGACAGCTGCAAGGAAGAATTTATCCAACTGGACAGAATTTATGGGCTAAGGCAGTCTATCCCATATCTGAATCTGGCAACTTTTACCCGGGAATGGCCAAAAGACAGTATGGAGTTCTGCCGGGGTATAGGCAAATCTGGCTGGCAGGTAAATTTACTTCCGAGCAGGGAAGAGGAGATTCAATTCTTTGATCGATTTCAGTTTGAAACTAAAGTACCGAAGGCGAAAACCAATTCCAGGGAATTGAAGTTAGTATTGATAGATGACAACGGCTATATAAGAGGATACTATATCGGCGCCGACTCAGAAGAGATCGACAGGTTAATGGCGGAAATTAAGATCCTTGATTACGAAAAAAATAACAAGAAATAGTTATGGCACTTGTGCTTGAAAACAAATCCAAATATACACGTGTAATCAACATCCTTGCGGTGGTTATTCCGATTGCTGTCGCTGCGATTCTGGGAATCAGGCAGAAGGTGGAATTGGGAGCGTGGACAAAAGTATTGCCACATGTGATCGGAATAATTAATAGCGCAACGGCGATTCTGCTCCTATTGGGATATTATTTTATCAGGAATAACAACAGGACCGCACACAGGCAAACCATGACCGGCGCCTTTCTATTAGGAGCGGTTTTTTTGGTTTGTTATATACTTTATCACATCTCCAATAATTCTACACCATACGGTGGGCTGGGCGCGATACGTTATTTGTATTATTTTTTACTGATTTCGCATATCACGCTGTCAATCGTAGTCGTTTGGTTCGTACTACGCGCTGTATACTTTGGTTATACCAATCAGCTTGTGGAACATAGAAGGGCCACAAAATGGGCTTTGCCGATCTGGCTTTATGTGAGCATTAGTGGCGTTATCGTTTATTTAATGATTAGTCCTTATTACCAATGAAAAAATTTCAGGTTGTTTTTGGTTTGGTATTGATGTTGCTTTTGGTAGGTGCAGACACATGGGCACAATGTGCTATGTGCCGTGGAACAGTCGAAAGCTCTATGGGAAACGGGAGAAATAATGTCGGCGTAGGTTTAAACACGGGTATTATGTATCTTTTTGTAATGCCTTATCTTTTGGTCGGCGTAATTGGGTATTTGTGGTATCGTAACAGCAAGAAAGTACAGCAGGAGCGTAATTTCATTGTCTCCCGTGTGCAACAGGCGTTCAAACCAGAATGATACATTATAAGAGTTAGTGTAAAGCGAAATCAGCAACGGTTTCGCTTTTTTGCTTTTTAGAAATTGATCGTAATGGATTTTTTGGGAGGATTGCGCAAAATTATTCTGGATTCAACAGTGTAAAATCAGACCTGGCGCCTTTACCTGAAAACGGATTATTATGAGAAAGCTATTTTATCTCCTGTTGACATTAGGTTATTTGAACGGAAACGCTCAGAATGTTTCCACAGCCAAACCATGGACCTATTGGTGGTGGATGGGCAGCGCAGTTTCAAAGCAGGACATTAAAGCACAGCTGGATCATTTTTCAAAGTCGGGTCTTGGGGGCGTTCATATTATTCCAATATATGGTGTCAAAGGTTATGAGAATCAAAACATTTCATTTCTGACCAGCGAGTGGTTGGAGATGATGAAATACACGGTGCAGGAGGGGAAAAAGGTTGGACTTGACGTTGACCTGACAACCGGGACGGGTTGGCCTTTCGGTGGGCCGAATATCGGGACAGATCTGGGAGCTCGAAATATGTCCGTTAAGGATGGTAAAATACAAATTGAACCGACCCGGCAAATGGTTAAACGCCCGGCACCAGGCGGTGCAGGACTCGTTTTGGACCCATTTAAGAAAGACGGTATGAAAAGATATCTGGAACGCTTCGATTCCGCCTTTGCCGGGATATCTGAGCGGCCCAGGTCCATGTATATGGATTCGTACGAGGCGTATGGTGCAAACTGGACAGATGACTTTTTGATCGAATTTGAAGAGCGACGCGGTTACGATCTGAATGATCAGCTTACTTTACTAAAAGACACTACTGATTCCGAAAATGGCAGGCTTGTCAAAATTGATTACCATCAGACCCTTGCTGAACTCCTGCGTGAACGTTACGCGCATGAGTGGACAAAATGGAGTAAAGAGAATCATTTTTTGACGAGATACCAGGCGCATGGTTCACCGGGGAATTTGCTGGACTTGTATGACGAAGCGGACATTCCGGAAACAGAATCCTTTGGAACAAGTCGTTTTCCTATTCCCGGGTTACGCATTGACCCGGACTATTCAATCGACCAGTTTGGAACACCGAATCCTTTGGCAATGAAGTTTGCTTCCTCGGCAGCTCATTTTTCCGGGAAAAAACTGGTTAGCTCGGAAACAGGAACGTGGCTGGCTAATCATTTTAAGGTTTCTCTTTCTCAGGTAAAACCACAGATCGATGAGCTTTTTACCGCAGGAATCAACCATATTTTTTATCACGGCACTACTTACTCTCCAATCAGTGAGGTATACCCTGGATGGCTCTTTTATGCGTCGACAAATTTTGGACCAACTTCACATTTTGCGGGACATTTTCAACTCTTAAACCAGTATGTTGAACGTTGCCAGGCACTGCTTCAGAATACCAAGCCGGATAATGACGTTCTCGTTTACTTCCCGATTCACGATTTGTGGGCCATTCCTGCCAAATCTGCAGGCGGGGTTCATTTGCTGGAAGTTCATCACGTTGACCGCTGGCTGCTTGATCTTCCGTTTGGTAAACTTTCACAAAAACTTTGGCAGGGGGGCTACACCTTTGATTTCGTTTCCGACCGCCAGCTCGCAAGATTAGTTGTAGACAAAGACGGCAGCTTGAACAGCGGGCATGCAAAATATAAAACGATCCTTGTGCCTGTCAGCAAATATATGCCTACTGAGACACTCTCCCAATTAAGTCATTTGGCAAAAAAAGGCGCCAAAATTGTTTTCGAAGATCATCTGCCGGAAGCGGCTACGGGTTTTGCATTAAATGCTTCAAAACAAAAGAAATTTTTGGATCTCGTCACAAATCTTGGAAAAACATCAGGTGTCAAAGTCGTACATAACTTGCAGAAAGCATTTGTAGAATTGGGCGTAAAACCTGAATCTTGGGCTTCTCAGGGACTTACTTTCATCCGGAAAAAAGATAGCAGCGGACCGGTTTATTTTGTTGCTAATAACAGCAATACTTTTACCAGTAACTGGATAACACTGAGCGCAATTCAGATGTCCGTAGAGTCCTACGATCCGCTAACTGGTAAAATTGAGCAACTTCAGGAACGGCAAATCAATAAAGAGCGGCAGGTATTTTTGTCTTTAGCTCCCGGAGAATCTTGTTTTTTAAGAGCGTCGTCCGGAAAGAAAAAGACAAGTTTGACCGTTGAAAGGAAAAACGACTACGCATTGAATGGGCATTGGAAACTAGAATTTTTAAATGGACGGCCTTCATCACCACCCGCGGCTGATTTGAAAGAACTTAAATCCTGGACAGAACTTCCGGATTCGGCTGTGTACTTTTCAGGAACGGCGTCATACACGATACGGTTTGATGTGCCTGAGGCATTATTAGCAAAAAAATACGTGGCGCTTGATTTAGGTGACGTGAGAGAAGTTGCGGAAGTGAAAATTAATGGTAAGGATCTTGGGACGACCTGGTCCATACCGTTCCGGCTGGGTATGAATCCACAGGATTTTCTCAAACCAAAAGATAATATTCTTGAAGTTAAGGTCACGAATCTGTCAGCAAACTACATGCGTCTCAGAGATACGCAGGCTCCGGACTGGAAGAAGTTTTATGATATCAATATTGTGGATATTACATACAAAAAATTTAACGCCTCAAATTGGCAACCAATGCCTTCGGGTTTGCTCGGGCCTGTTAAATTTTCTTACTAAAAGTTTTCCGGCGCGCATTTTCGCGAATTCGAAATCTGCTGTTTCGAAGATTGGTCTTTAATTATCAAGTTATAGGCTTTAGAATTGTTGTTTATTCCTTTTTGCCACGAATGCACGAATTAGCACGAATTTTTTCTGTGTTACCTTGAAGTTCAATTGTCGAATAAACACGGTAGTCACTCCCACAATGGGTAGTGTTCCAGCTGAATCTGGTGACCAAAAAAGATATTTGTCGATTGTTCAAATGACAGTGTATAATCGGAAACGTAAAACTGGCGTTTGCCTTCCCCTTTTTCATTGACAAGATAATGTTGTTCAAGAAGCGCTCTCAGAGAATGCGCAACGATTTCTGAGGTATCGAGAATTTCTACCTTTTCGCCATAGAACTTTGTAATTTGATTTTTGATAAGCGGGTAGTGGGTACAGCCTAATATCAGTGCTTCTATATTCTGGAGCGAGGCGTCAGAAAGGTAACTGGCAATAATGCTTTCGCTGATGTTGTTGTCGAAAAATCCTTCTTCTATCATTGGTGCCAATAATGGTGTTGCCAATGATTTCAGATTAATATTTTTATCCAGCGCATCTACCTTCTTTTTGTAAACATTTGATAGTACGGTTTGCTTGGTCCCGATCAGCCCTACCGTTTTGCCTTCGTAATGTTCCTTGATATAATCTACGACAGGATCAATTACATTCAGCACGCGCGCCTTACTGCCGACATATTCCTTCACGAGTTCGTATGCAGCCGCTGAGGCAGAGTTACAGGCAATGAGAATCAATTTACAATTTTGTTGGATCAACATATTGCAGATTTTGATGGAATACGCCTGGATTGCGGCGGTGGATTTGTCGCCATAAGGGAGATGGGCCGTGTCGCCAAAATAGATCGTATTTTCCTGCGGTAACAACCGCGTAACTGCGCTGGCGACGGTCATACCGCCAATTCCGCTGTCGAAAATGCCTATGGGTGCTGAGGAATCAAACATGCTGAAAGGGAAATTTTATCAAAGCTAAATGATGGAATGCAATTAAATATTTTTTAATGTGTCAAAGTGGAAATTTATGTTTCTACAATAAAGATCCGTATTTATTTAACTGGCTGATTTATAGTTAAATGATTGTTTTTAGCGGATAGTAATATATTGAGGGAGTAAAAAAAAAGATTGCGCCATGCAACCTCTACGACAAGAATCAGCATCTTGCTGTTGAAACCACAATTTGAGAATGGGTCGAATTTTATCATTGTTTAATCAGGAGTCACAGCTCATCAAAGCGCTTAAAAGGGAAGAACCCAAGGCGCAGCGAAGCTTGTACGAAAAATACAGCACCCGCATGCTGGGGTTGTGTTTTCGTTATGTAGGTGATGAAATGATTGCAGAAGACGTGATGATTGAGGGTTTCATGCGGGTGTTTGGTAAAATTGACCAGTTTAACAGTGATGGAAGTTTTGAGGGATGGATTCGAAGAATTATGGTAAATGAGGCGCTCGGGTATCTCAGAAAGCAAAAGAAGGTCTTGGAGGAAAGCATGTCTGATGAGATGGCCAATATTCCTGATTATCAGCAGGCTGATCAAAACCTTGAAACAGAAGAAATACTAAGCCTGATCGAAAAGTTACCTACTGGTTATCGCACGGTTTTTAACCTTTATGCAATTGAGGGATATGCTCATATTGAAATTGCGGAGATGCTTGGCATAACAGAAAGTACGTCGAAATCACAGTTGCACCGGGCACGGGCCATTCTACAGAAAATGGTTTTCGATTGGGAAAATGAGTTTAAAAAAAAAGTAGTTGATGAGTCGGATTTTGTAAGGGAAAAGCAACCGACGACATGGACGGTTTAATACTGAAAATAAAAATGAAAAAAAATGAAAAAGCATCCGGTAGATGATCTTTTTAAAAGAAAACTTTCAACACTGGAAAGGAAACCGTCCGCAGCTGCATGGCAGCGTATTCAGGATGGGCAGACGAAAAGCAGACGTACGCTGGTGTGGGTCTGGTATGTTGCAGCCGGTGTCGCGCTTGCGTTGCTCACAGGGTACGCCGTCTGGGTAAATCAGGCAACCTATTTTGAGCCCGGTTTAGCCCAAGTTCAAAAAGTTGAAAAAATTGTGGTACCACAGTTGAATCTTGATAGCATTAAGAATAAGAGTGCGGAAGAACAGATCGCTTCAACCGATAAAGAAGCCACTGAGGTATCGGCACCGGAATCTGCGAACATTGGTATAACAATGGCAAAAAGCGTTGCGAAACGTAAGGAATCCGTGGACCTGAAGAAGGAGAATTCGGATGAGGAGGTTGCAAGGGCCGAGAAATCAGAGGAGGCGAGACCTGAACACATTGTGCCGGTACAAATCATGACTCCGCAAACAGCGCAGATTCAACCGGCAGACGAAAAACCAAAGGAAAGTGTACCGGAAAAACTGGAAGACAGAACGATTTTGGTAAAGGTGGAAGTGCCTGATGACGAGGGCCCTGATAAACCCAAAGCTTCACGTTTTACTAAAATATTTCGACAGCTAAAAAATGTGAAGGAGGGAGAATCTGTAAACTGGACGGATGTGGGTTTTAATCCTAAGGCAGTTGTGGCGCGTGTGGACAACAGGTTACGTATGGGTGAAGAAAAAGTATCAGAAAAATATCAGGACATCAAACAAAGAACAAAACTGTAAATATAGCCATGAAAATAAAATTGTATTTAGCGCTGATGCTTTCATTATCATTGACAAAAATTGATGCCGCAGCAGTATCACCTTCGCATACTGAGCGTAAGGCACAAAAGGATTCCATTATTGTGACTTTCGGCACCAAAACCAGGCTGATCATTTACGGCGAGAATCGGAGGGAGTTGGACAAAATCATGAAGTACGATTTGAATGCGCTGCTGAAGGATCTGAAAGTTCGGTTGGATTCAACCGAGGCTGACACGACTTATCTACGTGAAGAGGTAAACGGAAGTAATTATCTGAAAGACAAATCTGATGAAAAAGATTATGTCCGCATCGGATTGCGGGGCGTTCATGTGAAAGACGGAGAAACGGAAGTGAAAATTGATGCAGGTGGGGTTGAGATAAAAGACAATGAAGACTCGTCGGATTCCGACTATAAAAGGGTTGGGAAGCGGTTCTACAAATCAGCACCGGGGTCGAGTCCGAGAAAAGGATTCAATTTCGCAATAGGATTAAATACTTTTGGCACCAATGAGACAACAGCAGGTTACAATAAGGACGATTATGATTTGCGCCCATTCGGTTCCCGTTATGTGAGCCTTGGCTACACAGCAAGTACCCGGATTGCCCGTGGCAAAAATGCCGGACTGCACCTGGATTTTGGAGCCGATTTTTCCTGGTACAACCTCATGTTCGATGGAGACAATACTGTCCAAAAGAATGCGACCGGCGTGTCTTTCAATCCCATCGAAGTGGAAGGTAAAGTGGTACCACTTCAAAAAAGTAAACTGGTCGTACCAAATGTGAATTTATCTCTGATGCCTACACTAAGTTTTCGTAAGTCCTTCATTTCTTACATCAGTGCTGGGGTATACGGAGGTTACCGTCTTGGAAGTTACACAAAGACGCGCAGGGAAGGCTCCAAGGACAAAGATCATGTGCGTACCAACTTTTACATCACTGATCTCAGATATGGCCTTGCTGCAGAACTGGGCATCCGCAACTTCGTGGATCTGTTCGTGAATTACGATATGAACCCACTCTTTGAAGAAGGACGTGGACCAAAAATAAAAATGCTAAGTTTCGGTATTCGTTTGTAGTCTGATAATCAGAGGAGTAGTGTCGGCCGAATGTATTTACATCTGACCGGCACTATTTTTATTTTATTTTTTTTCAAAAATGTTTGAGATTATCAAAAAAGGCTATAATTTTGCAGCTCCAAAAGTGAAGCAAGCGGTTTTCACGGTTGTATTGAAATATTGATTGGGGGTGTACCAGAGTGGCCAAATGGGGCAGACTGTAAATCTGCTGGTGTACGCCTACGGTGGTTCGAATCCATCCGCCCCCACAGTTTATGCCGGTTTTATTCTTTGTTTTTACCAGTCAAAGAATGGCAGAACCAATGCGGAAGTAGCTCAGCTGGTAGAGCGATAGCCTTCCAAGCTATAGGTCGCGAGTTCGAACCTCGTCTTCCGCTCAATTTTAAGACACCCGTAAGCGATCAGCGAAAACATTCATATTGATACTTTTTCGCTGATCGCTTTTTGGCTGTTTTTTAAAACGGATTTCAAATGCTGAACGAAGCATTTGTGAAAGTTTTAAATTTTGCTGTTGTAGCTCAGGGGTAGAGCACTTCCTTGGTAAGGAAGAGGTCAGGGGTTCAAATCCCCTCAATAGCTCAGGAAATTTGAAATATTGAGTAGAGGACTTCCTTGGTAAGGAAGAGGTCAGGGCGGTTTGCCGTTGCGACCGGGCGGCCGGTACCGCGGTCCGCCGCGCGGTTCAAGTCCTCTCAATAGCTTGATGAAATGTTTTACAAGCATTTCTGACCTTTTTTGAGTTTAAAGGTGTTGTCCTTGATAGGCCTCATTGATTTTAGAAAGATTTTGATTCTTGTATTTAGTTTGTTGATTTTGAAGTGCTTGGCAAGTGTAAGCTAAACAGGATCAATCATTAGTGTTTAATAAATTCGTAATAACTTTTAATTTTAAGCGTACTTAAGTCATGGCAAAAGAGACGTTTGACCGCTCGAAACCCCACGTAAATATTGGTACTATCGGGCACGTTGACCACGGTAAAACTACCCTTACTGCCGCTATCACTACCGTGTTGGCGAAAAAGGGTTTAGCAGTACTTCGCGATTTCTCATCAATTGATAATGCACCTGAAGAGAAAGAACGTGGTATCACAATTAACACATCCCACGTTGAGTATTCGACAGCAAACCGTCACTATGCTCACGTTGACTGTCCAGGTCACGCGGATTATGTAAAGAACATGGTAACTGGTGCTGCCCAGATGGACGGCGCCATCATCGTAGTTGCTGCTACTGATGGACCAATGCCACAAACTCGTGAGCACATTCTTTTGGCACGCCAGGTTGGTGTTCCTCAGCTTGTTGTTTTCATGAACAAAGTGGATATGGTTGATGATCCGGAGCTTCTTGAACTTGTTGAAATGGAAATTCGTGAGCTTTTGAGCTTCTACGATTACGATGGAGACAACATTCCTGTAATTCAAGGCTCTGCTTTGGGTGGTTTGAATGGAGAAGACAAATGGGTTAAAACCATTGAGGATTTGATGGATGCTGTTGACAGCTACATTCCAATTCCTCCACGTATGACTGATCTTCCTTTCCTTATGCCTGTTGAGGACGTATTCTCGATCACTGGTCGTGGTACTGTTGCAACTGGTCGTATCGAACGTGGAGTAATCAACTCTGGAGAGCCTGTTGATATCTTGGGTATGGGTGCAGAAGGTCTTAAATCAACTGTTACAGGTGTTGAGATGTTCCGTAAGATCCTTGACCGTGGAGAAGCTGGTGATAACGTAGGTCTATTGCTTCGTGGTATTAACAAAGAAGATATCCGTCGCGGTATGGTTATTTGTAAGCCAGGTTCAGTAAAACCTCACGCATCTTTCAAAGGAGAGGTTTATGTATTGTCAAAAGAAGAAGGTGGACGTCACACTCCATTCTTCAACAAATACCGCCCACAGTTCTACTTCCGTACCACGGATGTAACTGGCGAAATTACTTTGCCAGCGGGTGTTGAAATGGTTATGCCAGGTGATAACATCACGATTGACGTGAAATTGATCAACAAGATTGCTATGGAAAAAGGTCTTCGTTTCGCGATTCGCGAAGGTGGACGTACCGTAGGTGCTGGTCAGGTTACAGAAATTGTTGACTAATCCAAGGTAAATAATACTAAAACAAGTGCATTTCTTTTGGAATGCACTTGTTTTTTGTAAATAAATTGTATCTTTGCAGCCCGAAAGAATGGATTGCGGGAAATACGGGTGTAGTTCAAGGGTAGAATAGCGGTCTCCAAAACCGTTGATGGGAGTTCGAATCTCTCCACCCGTGCATAAGTAAAAAGATAAAATGGACAAATTTACTTCATTTCTGAAAGCGTCTTGGGAAGAAATTACCGAGCATGTGACATGGCCTCCTTTTAAGGAGCTTCAGGCTAACACGACCCTGGTGCTTGTAGGATCTCTTATTTTCGCCTTTGTGGTGGGTATAATGGATTTTGCTTTTGAAAATGCACTCAAGCTGTTTTATCAGTCTTTCTAAGACTTTCATAATTGAAGTGGTAATCCCTGAATGATATGAGTAGTCTAAATTGGTTTGTGTTAAGAGCTGTGTCGGGACAAGAGAAAAAAATCAAGTCCTATATTGAAAATGAAATAGCACGGCAGAAATTCGAAGAATTCGTTCCGCAGATTCTTATTCCTTCTGAGAAGATATATGAAATGCGTAACGGAAAGAAGCGGGTTAGGGAAAAAAACTTTTTTCCAGGATACATTATCATATCAGCCGACCTCTCCAAAGGGGAAGTGTTACACATTATTACGAGTATTCCGGGAGTAATTGGATTTTTGGGCAACGCCCAGGGAAATTCGAAGGTGCCGGTTCCATTACGCCAGTCGGAAATTAACCGGATTCTGGGCAGAGTAGACGAGGCGGAACACCAGGAAGAAGCACCAAGCATGTCTTTCATCAAAGGCGAAACTGTAAAAGTTGTAGATGGTCCGTTCAGTGGATTCATCGGTCTGGTGGAAGAAGTATTTGACGAGAAGAAAAAACTCAATGTAGTTGTAAAAATATTCGGGCGTAATACACCCGTGGAACTCAGTTACGCACAAGTAGAAAAGGATAATTGATGGAGAAAACGGGCAGGGTAAGCTTCCACTTGCATGTGAGCCGTTTAATTAATCAGTGAACCGAACAAATTCCAAAACAATGGCAAAAGAAATAGGTGGATACGTCAAACTACAGGTAAAAGGTGGCGCTGCCAATCCTTCACCTCCGATTGGTCCTGCATTAGGATCGAAGGGTTTGAATATCATGGAGTTTTGTAAGCAATTCAATGGCCGTACTCAGGATAAACCTGGTGTGGTATTGCCGGTAGTTATTACATACTATAAGGATAAGTCTTTTGACTTCGTCATTAAGACCCCCCCGGCCGCGAATCTTCTTCTGGAAGCATCAAAGGTAAAAGTTGGTTCGGCTCAGCCAAACCGTCTTAAAGTAGGATCAGTAACATGGGATCAGGTTCGTACGATCGCTGAAACCAAAATGCCCGATCTTAACTGCTTTACAATTGATTCGGCTATGAAAATGATAGCGGGAACGGCTCGTAGTATGGGAATTACCGTAGCTGGCAAAGCCCCGTGGGAAGAAAACAACTAAGCGTAGTTTAATTACGCCAAAGAAACAAAGAACATGGGAAAATTGACCAAAAAGCAAAAAGAAGCTCTTTCGAAATTTGATGCTAACCAGGTTTACTCACTGGAACAGGCGGCAGATGTCCTCAAGACGATTTCTTATACCAAATTTGATTCTTCAGTGGATATCGATGTCCGTTTGGGCGTAGATCCACGTAAAGCAGATCAAATGGTACGTGGCGTGGTAACATTGCCACACGGAACCGGAAAGGATGTGCGCGTCTTGGTACTTTGTACTCCTGACAAGGAAGCAGAAGCGAAAGAAGCAGGAGCAGATTTCGTTGGTCTTGATGAATTTATCACAAAGATAGAACAAGGCTGGACGGATATCGACGTAATCATCACGATGCCTAGTGTTATGGCAAAAGTGGGTAAGTTAGGTAAAGTATTGGGTCCTCGCGGGCTGATGCCGAATCCTAAATCAGGTACAGTAACACCAGATGTTGCTAAGGCTGTGAAAGAAGTTAAAGCGGGTAAGATCGATTTCAAGGTTGACAAAACCGGTATCATTCACACCAGCGTAGGTAAAGTTTCTTTTGGAACTGAGCAGCTTGCACAGAACGCACAGGAGGTTATAAATACCTTGGTTCGCCTTAAACCATCATCGGCAAAAGGTACTTACGTAAAGAGCATTCACTTGTCTAGTACGATGAGCCCGGGTGTTTCAATTGACAAAAACACGATTCCAGGATTATAATTATGACACGGGAAGAGAAAGCAGTAATTATTGACGAGTTAAGTCAGAAATTTTCTAGCACTCCATATTTCTATATCACCAATGCCAACGGTATGTCTGTTGGAGAAGTTAATACGCTGAGAGGCCTATGCTTCGAACGTGGTATCGAATACAGGGTAGTTAAAAATACACTGATCAGAAAAGCACTAGAAGCACAGGATACGGACTATTCATCTTTCGACGAAGTGTTGAAAGGTTTTTCCGGAATCATGTTTCACCCGGAGTCAGGTAAAGTTCCTGCACAATTGATCAAAGAATTCAAAAAGAAGACTGGTATTGACAAGCTTAAATTCAAAGGAGCTTCTGTTGACACATCTGTTTTTGTTGGCGAAAGCCAGCTTGACGTTCTGATTGCTCTTAAATCCAAACAAGAAATGGTTGGAGAGATCATCGGATTGTTGCAGTCACCTGCCAAAAATGTTATCGGCGCTCTTCAAAGCGGTGGAAACAAACTGGCTGGTATTCTTAAAACTTTGTCTGAAAAAGAAGACTAACATAAGTGGCCAGGCTGAGCTCTCCGGGTTGATAAATAGGGCTTTTAAAATCATCTTATTGTATAATCACAAAATCAAAAATAAAAATGGCAGATTTGAAAGCGTTCGCGGAACAACTTGTTAACCTTACGGTTAAAGAAGTTAACGAATTGGCTACAATTCTTAAGGACGAATACGGCATTGAGCCTGCAGCTGCTGGTGCAGTTATGGTAGCAGGTCCTGCTGGTGGCGCTGGTGCAGATGCTCCGGTTGCTGAAGAAAAAACGTCTTTTGATGTAATCTTGAAAGCAGCAGGTCAAAGTAAACTGGCTGTTGTGAAATTGGTTAAAGACCTTACAGGTCTTGGACTTAAAGAAGCAAAAGAACTAGTTGACGGTGCTCCGAAACCAGTTAAAGAAGGAGTTGCAAAAGACGAAGCAGAAGCTTTGAAAAAACAACTTGAAGAAGCTGGTGCTGAAGTTGAAGTAAAGTAATTGCTTTCCAACAAAGTCCTATAATATTGGGAAACAGGCCTGACATTCGTCAGGTCTTTTCCTATTTTGTATATAAACCAAACAAATTGATTTTTTTTTCGTTTGGTATTAGATTGGCCGGATTTATTTTTTGATCGCGGTTTATCAATTCTTCCCCTGATTGGCTTGCCTGAAACACTTCTTCACTCGTAGGAATGGAGCAAAGGGGCGTCAGTCTTTAAACTACGAGGCATACGATTAAGGTTTTAAACTAATTGGTGCGTTAGCGTGTTGTAAAGAGTTGCAGCATCTTCGTTCTACTAACCCAAATCAGACATAGCCTTGGCTACAAAAAACACTTCCAGAATTAATTTCTCGAGGATTAATCAAATCATTGATTATCCGGATTTGCTGGGAATTCAGGTACAATCTTTCCGTGACTTTTTCAGTCTTGACACTTCGGTGGAAGATCGCTCGGATGAAGGTTTGTACAAAGTATTCGCAGAGAATTTTCCAATTGCCGATTCACGCGACAATTTCGTTCTTGAGTTCATCGATTATCTGCTTGAACCACCGAAGTATTCAGTTGATGAATCCATTGATCGTGGGCTGACTTACGCGGTTCCACTTAAAGCGAAGTTGCGTTTGATATGCAACGACGCCGATCATGAAGAATTTGAAACTATTGAGCAGGAAGTTTTCCTAGGAAACATTCCTTACATGACTGAACGTGGTTCTTTCGTAATCAATGGTGCAGAACGCGTAATTGTTTCTCAGTTGCACCGTTCGCCGGGTGTGTTCTTCTCAATGAGCAAGCACACCAACGGATCTAAATTGTATTCTGCACGTATTATTCCTTTCAAAGGTTCGTGGATTGAATTCTCGACCGACGTGAATAATGTCATGTACGCGTACATTGACCGTAAAAAGAAATTCCCTGTTACGACGCTTTTGAGAGCCATTGGTTTTGGTTCGGATAAGGATATTCTTGATCTTTTCGGACTTTCCGAAGAAATGAGCGCGACACCTGCAAACTTGAAAAAAGCAGTAGGCCGCCGTTTGGCTGCGAGGGTTCTTCGCACCTGGACTGAGGATTTCGTGGATGAAGATACCGGAGAGGTAGTTTCGATCCAGCGTAACGAGGTATTGCTTGAACGTGATTCAACCATTTCGCCTGATGATATCGAGGTGATTGTAGAATCTGGTCAGAAATCAGTGATCCTTCACAAAGAAGACATGAACGTTGCGGATTATAATATCATTTATAATACGCTTCAAAAAGATAGCTCAAACTCTGATAAAGAAGCGGTTGAGCAAATTTACCGTCAGCTTCGTAATGCAGAAGCACCTGATGAACAAACAGCACGTGATGTAATTCAAAGCTTGTTCTTCAGTGACAAACGTTATGACCTTGGTGATGTAGGCCGTTACCGTATCAACAAAAAGCTTGGTTCTGATACCAGCCTTGATGTGCGCGTACTAACAACCGGCGATATTGTCTCGATCGTGAAATACCTGATCGGTCTGATCAATGCAAAAGCAGTTGTCGATGATATCGATCACTTGTCAAACCGTCGTGTCCGCACGGTGGGTGAGCAGCTTTACGCACAATTCGGAGTTGGTCTTGCACGTATGGCGCGTACGATCAAGGAACGTATGAATGTTCGTGATAACGAAGATTTCAAACCGGTCGATCTGATCAACGCACGTACGCTTTCTTCTGTAATTAATTCGTTCTTCGGTACAAACCAGCTGTCGCAGTTCATGGATCAAACCAATCCATTGGCTGAGATTACCCACAAAAGACGTATGTCTGCGCTTGGGCCTGGTGGTCTTTCCCGTGAAAGAGCCGGTTTTGAGGTTCGTGACGTTCACTACACCCATTACGGTCGTCTGTGTACAATCGAAACTCCTGAGGGACCAAATATTGGATTGATTTCCTCTCTTTGCGTGTTTGCCAAGGTAAACGGAATGGGTTTCATCGAAACTCCTTACCGTGTAATTGATGGCGGTGGAAAGCTGACGAATGATATCATTTACATGACTGCCGAAGAAGAAGATTCCAAATACATTGCCCAGGCGAACGCCTCGGTCGATGCAAGCGGAAACTTTACGGTAGAAAAGATCAAGACGCGTTTCGAGGGTGACTTCCCGATGGTTGATCCTTCACAGGCGTCTTACATGGACGTTGCGGCAAACCAGATCGTTTCTGTTGCCGCTTCGCTGATTCCTTTCCTTGAACATGATGATGCCAACCGTGCCCTGATGGGATCGAACATGCAGCGCCAGGGTGTTCCTCTTTTGCGGCCACAAGCTCCGATCGTAGGTACAGGTCTGGAAAAACGTGTTGCGATGGATTCACGCGCTTTGGTTGTAGCAGAAGGAGACGGAGAAATTGAATTCGTTGACGCAACTAAAATTGTTGTTAAATATTACAGGACTGACGACGAACGTCTGGTTTCATTTATTGAGGACAGCGTTTCTTACGATCTTGTTAAATTCCGTCGCACCAACCAGGATACTTGTCTGAACCTGCAACCAATGGTTTTGAAAGGCCAGAAAGTTTCAAAAGGAGAGGCGCTGTGTCAGGGATATGGTACAGAAGGTGGTGAACTTGCTTTGGGACGTAACCTTTTGGTTGCCTTCATGCCTTGGCAGGGATACAACTTTGAGGATGCGATTGTAATCTCGGAAAAAGTGGTTCGCGAAGATATCTTTACTTCTATTCACATTGAAGAATTTGAATTGGAAGTGCGTGATACAAAACGCGGAGAAGAAGAACTTACTGCTGAAATTCCAAACGTAAGTGAGGAAACTGTCAAAAATCTTGACGAAAACGGTATTGTTCAGGTAGGAACTGAGGTGAAAGAAGGAGATATTCTGATTGGTAAAATTACGCCAAAAGGAGAATCTGATCCGACACCGGAAGAAAAGCTGCTTCGTGCAATCTTTGGTGACAAAGCGGGTGACGTGAAGGATGCTTCCAAAAAAGCGCCGCCATCGATGAAAGGTGTAGTTATTGATACCAAACTTTTCTCCCGTCCGACAAAAGAAGAGAGAGCAAAACATAAGGATGAGCTGAAATTGCTTATGAAGAGATATAGCCGTGAGCTGACAGCGCTTCGCGGACGTATCATTGAGAAACTTGTTGCATTGGTGGATGGTAAAACTTCACAAGGTGTTAAGCACAAATTTGGCGACGAACTGGTGACCAAAGGAGTTAAATTCAATGTGCGGAATATCTCTGAAAACCTGTTCCCTGCAAATAACCCATACCGTGACGAAAGTCAGTATGCCGTTGTTGAAGAGGTGAATTTGATCGGTGACGTGTTGACTGACTCTTGGACGGAAGATGCGGAAACCAACCGTCAGGTTTCTCTGGTTCTTAAAAATTACCTGAATTCTCGTAGTGAGCTGATGGGCCGTTTCAAACGCGATCGTTTTGCGCTTGAAGTTGGGGATGAACTTCCTGCCGGTATCGTGAAGCTTGCGAAAGTATATATTGCCAAAAAACGTAAGTTGAAAGTTGGGGATAAAATGGCGGGTCGTCACGGTAACAAAGGGGTTGTTGCCCGTATTGTTCGTGATGAAGACATGCCATTCCTTGAAGACGGAACGCCGGTTGATATCGTATTGAACCCACTTGGGGTACCTTCACGTATGAACATCGGTCAGATCTACGAAACCATTCTCGCATGGGCTGGTCTTAAACTTGGACGCCGGTACGCAACACCAATCTTCGATGGTGCAACCGAAGCCGAAGTGGCAGCTGAATTGAAAGAAGCGGGATTGCCGGATTGGGGCCGTACTTACCTTTACAATGGATTGAGCGGTGATAAATTTGACCAGCCAGTAACAGTTGGTCTGATGTACATGATGAAGCTTGGTCACCTTGTGGATGATAAAATGCACGCCCGTTCAATCGGACCGTACTCACTTATTACCCAGCAGCCGTTGGGTGGTAAAGCGCAGTTCGGTGGTCAGCGTTTTGGAGAAATGGAAGTGTGGGCGCTTGAAGCATTCGGTGCATCGCACATTCTTCAGGAAATTCTTACCGTTAAATCGGATGACGTTGTTGGCCGTGCCAAAGCATACGAAGCAATCGTGAAAGGTGAAAACCTTCCGAAACCAAATATTCCGGAGTCATTCAACGTACTTGTTCACGAACTTCGTGGATTAGCATTGGAGATTACGCTGGACTAATTTATAGTCGTAAGCGGGGTCGCATGAACGTGCGACCCCACTTAGAAATGCAATAAAAATTGAGTTTCGACTAACAGACAAACGACTTTTTAATTATGTCTTTCAAAAAGAACAAAAAACTTAATAGTGATTTTTCCAGAATGACGATCAGTCTGGCATCACCTGAGTCTATCCTTGAGAGCTCTTTCGGTGAAGTAACCCAGCCTGAAACCATCAACTACCGGACCTACAAACCGGAAATGGGTGGATTGTTCTGCGAACGTATTTTCGGGCCTGTGAAGGACTGGGAATGTCATTGTGGAAAATACAAACGTATCCGTTATAAAGGTATCATCTGCGACCGTTGCGGTGTGGAGGTTACTGAGAAAAAGGTACGCCGTGAGCGTATGGGCCATATTGAACTGGTGGTTCCTGTTGCACATATCTGGTATTTCCGCAGTTTGCCGAACAAAATCGGCTATCTGCTTGGACTTTCTACCAAAAAATTGGATCAGATCATTTACTACGAGCGATATGCAGTAGTTCAGGCTGGTATTAAAGAAGAAGACGGCGTCGGTTATCTGGACTTCCTTACTGAGGACGAATATCTTGATATCATCGACAAATTGCCACGCGAAAACCAAATGCTTCCGGACACTGATCCCAGCAAGTTTATCGCGAAAATGGGAGCGGACGCGCTTGAAATGCTTTTGAACCGGATAAAACTGGATGAGCTTTCTTACGAACTTCGCCACCAGGCTGCAACGGATACTTCCCAGCAACGTAAAGCAGAGGCTTTGAAACGTCTGAAAGTTGTTGAAGCCTTCCGTGATGCGAATACGCGTATCGAAAACCGTCCTGAATGGATGGTGATCAAAATGGTACCTGTAATTCCACCGGAACTTCGTCCGTTAGTACCTCTTGATGGTGGTCGTTTTGCGACTTCCGATTTGAATGATCTTTATCGTCGTGTGATCATCCGGAACAACCGTTTGAAACGTCTGATCGAGATCAAAGCGCCTGAGGTAATCTTGCGTAACGAAAAACGTATGTTGCAGGAAGCGGTTGATTCGCTTTTTGATAACAGCCGTAAAGTAAACGCGGTACGTTCAGAAGGAAACCGTGCTTTGAAATCGCTTTCTGATATGCTTAAAGGTAAGCAAGGACGTTTCCGTCAAAACTTGCTTGGTAAGCGTGTCGATTATTCAGGTCGTTCGGTAATTGTCGTTGGACCTGAATTGAAACTGCATGAGTGTGGTTTGCCGAAAGATATGGCTGCTGAATTATTCAAGCCGTTTATCATTCGCAAGCTGATCGAACGCGGAATCGTTAAAACTGTAAAATCAGCGAAGAAAATTGTTGATCGTAAAGATCCTGTGATCTGGGATATTTTGGAAAACGTGTTGAAAGGACATCCTGTTCTGCTTAACCGGGCTCCAACGCTTCACCGTTTGGGTATCCAGGCTTTCCAGCCTAAGTTGATCGAAGGAAAAGCGATCCAGTTGCACCCATTGGTGTGTACTGCATTCAACGCTGACTTTGACGGTGACCAGATGGCCGTTCACGTGCCATTGGGTCAGGAAGCCGTTTTGGAAGCTTCTATGTTGATGCTTTCTTCGCATAACATCCTTAACCCAGCGAATGGTGCACCGATTACGGTACCATCTCAGGACATGGTTTTGGGTCTGTATTATGTTACAAAAGGTCGCGTAAGCACGCCGGAATATCCGATCATCGGAGAAGGAATGATTTTCTACGGTCCTGATGAGGTTATCATCGCGATCAACGAAGGCAAACTTTCGAAACATGCGAATATCAAATGCCGTCTGCGCGTACGTAACAACGATGATACATTTGAAATAAAACTTGTTGACACAGTTGCAGGACGTATTCTGTTCAACCAGGCTGTTCCTGCGGAAGTAGGTTATATCAATGAATTGCTGACTAAGAAAAAACTTCAGCAGATCATCGGTCTTGTATTTAAAATGGCGGGTGTTGCCCGTACTGCTCAATTCCTTGATGAAATCAAAGAACTTGGTTTCCAGATGGCCTTCAAAGGTGGTTTGTCAATGGGATTGAACGATGTAATGGTACCGGACGAAAAAGTGAAACTGATCGAGCAGGCGAAACTGGACGTAGAGAACGTCTGGAGTAATTACCTGATGGGTCTTATCACTGAAAACGAGCGTTACAATCAGGTAATTGATATCTGGACACGTGTTAACTCGCGTATCACAGAAACGTTGATGAAACAACTGGAAACGGATCAGGGTGGATTTAACTCCATTTACATGATGATGCACTCAGGTGCACGTGGATCCCGTGAACAGATTCGTCAGTTGGGTGGAATGAGGGGTCTTATGGCCAAACCTCAGAAAAACATAGCAGGTGGTGCAGGCGAAATTATTGAGAACCCGATCCTTTCTAACTTTAAAGAAGGTCTTGACGTTCTTGAATACTTTATCTCAACCCACGGTGCACGTAAAGGTCTTGCGGATACTGCCTTGAAAACGGCAGATGCTGGTTACCTGACTCGTCGTCTGCATGATGTTGCCCAGGATGTTGTTGTAATTGAAAATGACTGCGGATCACTTCGTGGTATTGCAATCTCTGCATTGAAAGACAACGAGGATATCGTTGAACCATTGTCAGAACGTATTTTGGGTCGTGTGAGTGTGCATGATGTATTCGATCCTTTATCGGGCGAAATCATCCTGACTTCCGGACAGGAAATTACAGAAGAGATTGCTTCTTATATTGATGAAACAAGCATCGAAACAGTTGAAATCCGTTCGGTATTGACTTGCGAAACACGTAATGGTGTTTGTGCGAAATGCTACGGACGTTCACTTGCTTCGGCCTATATGGTGAACATTGGTGAAGCTGTTGGTGTAATTGCATCACAGTCAATTGGTGAGCCTGGTACGCAGCTTACACTTCGGACATTCCACGTCGGTGGTACTGCTTCCAACATTTCTGTTGAGGCAAACATCAAGGCGAAATTTGACGGAGTAATCGGTTTTGAAGATCTTCGTCTTGTGCAGTCTGTAAATTCCGAGGGGGATGAGGTTACAGTGGTAATGGGTCGTTCAGGTGAAGTTAAAATCACCAATCCTGAAACGGGTCAGCTGTTGATCTCCAACAACGTTCCTTATGGTGCACACCTTTTGGTGAAAGAAGGCGACAAAGTTCTTAAAGGACAGGAGCTTTGTACATGGGATCCATATCACGCAGTAATCCTTTCGGAATTCACTGGTATCGTTTCTTTCGACGCCATTGAAGAAGGTATTACTTACCGTGAAGAATTTGATGAGCAAACAGGTTTCCAGGAATCAGTGATCATTGAAACACGTGATAAAACCAAAAACCCTGCATTGGTGGTGAAAGGTAAAAGCACGCTGTTGAAAGACCAGACTGAAAAAGGTTATAACCTTCCTGTTGGAGCGCGTTTGGTTGTGAAGAATGGCATAGCGATTAAAGCTGGTCAGCCTTTGGCAAAAATCCCTCGTGTGGTTGGTAAAACCCGCGATATTACGGGAGGTCTGCCACGTGTAACGGAATTATTCGAAGCACGTAACCCATCTAACCCTGCAACGGTTACTGAAATTGATGGTGTAGTATCCTACGGTGGCGTTAAACGTGGTAACCGTGAGATTCACATCGAATCAAGAGATGGTACACAACGTCGTTACATGGTGGCACTTTCGAAACACATTCTGGTTCAGGATGGTGACTTCGTAAGAGCGGGTGATCCATTGTCCGATGGTGCTATTACGCCTGCGGATATCTTGTCTATCAAAGGACCAACTGCGGTTCAGGAATATCTTGTGAACGAAATTCAGGAGGTATACCGTCTGCAAGGTGTGAAAATCAATGATAAACACATTGAATGTATCGTTCGTCAGATGATGCAGAAAGTGGAAATTCTTGATGCCGGTGATACCAACTTCCTTGAAATGCAGCCGGTTGACCGTGTTGTGTTCCGTGAAGAAAACGATAAGATTCTTGACCTGAAAGTGGTTGAGGATCCGGGTAGCTCGGAAACGCTGAAACCAGGTATGATTATCTCGGTACGTCGTCTGCGTGATGAAAATTCAAGCTTGAAACGTCGTGACCTGAAACTGGTTACTGCGCGTGATGCACAAGCTGCTGTTGCGAAACCTACTTTGATGGGTATCACGCAAGCTTCTCTGGGTACTGAAAGTTTTGTTTCTGCGGCTTCGTTCCAGGAAACAACCAAAGTATTGAGTGAAGCAGCGGTTCGCGGAAAACGTGATGAACTGAAAGGTCTGAAAGAAAACGTGATCGTTGGTCACTTGATCCCGGCCGGAACAGGTATGCGTCAATACGAAAGTATCATTGTCGGCTCGAAAGAGGAATTTGATGCACTGAACGAATCCCGTGAAAAACAAGCGCGCAAGAAACGCGAATTGGTTTAAGCGAGATTAGATTAAAATAAAAGGGCCGGTTTTGCGTGAGCAGAACCGGCCCTTTACTTTTGGATGCAACATAATTTTATGTAATTTTCCGTGCCTGAATAAAAACAGTCCGGGCAGATTACCCCCGATTCAAATAAAAGAAACAGAAATCCAATCCAATGGAAGACAATAGTAAAGAAAACGAACAGCAGATTAACGTGGAACTTTCGGAAGAAATGGCCGAAGGTGTATACTCGAACCTTGCCATGATCGCGCATTCGAACAGCGAATTTATACTGGACTTCATACGCTTGATGCCTGGTGTACCCAGAGCAAAAGTGAAGGCTCGTATCATCGTCACCCCTGAGCATGCCAAGAGACTGATCGCTGCTTTGAAGGATAATATTGATAAATATGAAGATCAGTATGGGCCGATACAAAGTTCTCAGGACAGTGAACCGTCGTTTAATTTTCCGATCAGCTTTGGCGGTCCGGGTGGTGAGGCGTAACAAGCGGCGTATTACTTTATTTTAAGATCCTACCGCATCAAGTTCACTTGCCGTAGGATTTTCTATATCAGCCTGTTTTGATGAATGTTTTTCAAAGAGGATTGACCATCATGTTTTGACCATGTGCATGTTATCAAAAAATATATTTCTTTTCGTCCTTTTTGCGTTGATTTTAACCGGGTGCAAGCAGGAAAAGAAAAGTGAAAATGTGGCTCAGGCACCGGAAAAGACAGCCGTTGCAGTGCTGGCTAAATCCAGGTATTCCCTTGGTGATTCAGTTCACGTCGGCTTCACGAAAGCGGTGGATAAATTTGAGGTTAAACTGAATGGCGAGACGGTTTTTGCTTCGAAAAATACCTCAGATACGGTGTCAATCAGCACGTCGAAAAACAAAACAGGCTGGCAACAAATTGTTGTAACCGGCAAAGCGAAAGACAAAACAGATTTTGCCGACACATTACGGGTTGAACTTACTTCGGACATGATTCCAAATGAGATCAAATACACCGTGCTTGGCAGTTATCCGCACCAGAAAAGCAGCTTTACAGAAGGCCTGGAATTCTATAAAGGCGAGCTTTACGAAGGTACGGGCCAGAACGGGCAGTCGAAATTGCTGAAATTAGATCTGAAAACCGGCGCCACACTTGATTCCGTTTCTCTTGATCCTAAATATTTTGGTGAAGGAATTACGGTTGTAAACGATAAAATTTATCAGCTTACATGGCAGTCGGGGGTTTGTTTTCGGTACGACATGAATTTCAAACTCGACAAAACTTTTACCTACTACACTCAAGGCTGGGGGCTGACGCACAAAGAAAATACGTTGATCATGAGCGACGGGTCCAATAAGCTCTATTTCTACAACACAGAAATGGAAAAGACAGGCGAAGTTGAAGTGTATGATAACACCGGGCCGGTTCACCGGCTGAATGAATTAGAGTATGTGGACGGCGTAGTGTTTGCCAATATTTTTGAAAGTACAAAAATTGTGAAAATTGACCTGGCCACTGGAAAAGTGATTGGTTATATGAAAATGGATGGCATTGTGCCCGCAGAAACGAATGTAACCAAAGATGTATTGAATGGGATCGCGCGGCAACCTTTTGATAATGCATTGTATGTTACAGGGAAAAACTGGCCAACTCTTTTCAGGATAAAATTGAACGAGACTAAAAAGGATAATAAGCTCGTGTCTTCTAAATAGAAAATTGCTGAACTGCAAATTGAGTTTTTGATCATTTAGCGTCCGTACCTTCTCCTTTTATTGGTCTAATTCCCGTATTACCCGCTTCTTGTCTTCGTAATTTCCCCCGAACATTTTGTTACTTTTCGGATCGCATTTGCGTATTGCTATTGAATGGCTTTGGAATGCCATTGGGTAGCCCCTCCGAAACTCATGTCCAAACAAATTGAATTCAAAGCGGTTTATGACGAATTTAAAAATCTCGTCTACAATCTTGCGTTGAATTATACGCAAAATCAAGCCGATGCCGAGGATATTACGCAGGAGGTATTTGTAAAAGTGCATCAAAATTTGGATCGGTACAATCCCGAGTTGGCTTCCCTGAAAACCTGGATTTATCGTATCAGCATCAACCAGAGCCTGGACGCACTTAAATCTAAAAAGGCGGCGCGGCGTTTCGGGTTCCTGACCAGCCTTTTTCAATCAGATCATACTGAGCCGATTGGGGAGATAGAAAGCTACGATCACCCTGGCGTTGCGCTGGAAGATAAAGAGGAACTCGAAATTCTCTTCCGGCGGATCAATTCACTAACCGACAATCAGAAGACAGTCATTATCCTGTTGAAAATAGAAGATCGTTCTCAGAAGGAAGTTGCCGAGATTATGAATTTGAATGTCAAAGCGGTCGAATCGCTGTTTCAGCGTGCAAAACTGTCGCTATCAAAAAAATTGAAAGACTGAGAAGGTTTTTTTTCTCCTACTCGTATAATAAATCGAAAACGTTGTGAAATGAATCAGGACTTAGAGAATTTCAAAAAGATTAAGCAGGTAGAAGTACCCCCCTTTCTGTTTACCCGGATTCAGAAACGGATTGAAGCGCTCAATGATGCGCCGTTTCAGTGGAAGGTGACCTTTGTTGCGGCTTCTGTTGTTTTACTGATTTTGAATATCAGTATTTTGAGTAAATCGTCAGAAATGAAAAGGGAAGACAGTCTGGCCCCCATAATTTCCGCTCTGCACCTGTCAATTTCAAACGACTTGTACGATGAGTAAGGTGAGGCTTTTGAGTGCAGCCGTTGTGCTGCTGCTGGCAACGAACTTCGTTGCGCTGTTCCTGCTGGTAAGTAGGAGCGGTCCACATCCCAACAGAAAATTCGGCGCCAGTGATGAACCCAAAATGATAATCATTGAAAAGCTTCACTTTGACGAGGCGCAGATCAGACAATATGAGAAGCTGATAGATCAGCATCGCTCAGAAGTGAGGGTCATTGAAAGTAAGATCCGGGATGCGAAAACCAGTTTATATCAAACACTTTTGGAACAAGATCCATCAAAAAAGGATGGGTTGGAAAATAGTTTGGCACATCTTCAGATGCAAATGGAAGCGGTTCATTATGATCACTTTTTGGCGATAAAAAAGCTTTGCAAGCCTGCTCAGCTCATCTATTTTGAAGCGTTGACGAAAGAACTGGCAAATTTTTTCAAAATGGGAAAAAAAATGCCTCCGCCAGCGAAGGATTGATGCCGGCGTCTCGTATAAGGGATAAACAGAAATCATGACAAAATCAACCACCACACTATTATCTGTTTCCCTGCTTCTTGGAATTGTTTTTTCTTCCTGTAAAAACGACGAAACAGAGGTTGTCTCAGCAGGCAACGATGTTCCTGCGGTCTACGCCAAAATCTATGGTGCCAGCAGCGTTACATCAGACGGCACTTATCTGACAATTAAGACAACCGGCCTCCCCGATCACAAGAGTGTTTACTACACGTCTACCAATGCGCTGTACGAAAATTTTACCGGAGCCACATTTGCAGGAAACAAGTTCAGTAAAAATCCGAATTCCATTTCTTCCCAATTGTACACGTTCAAGATTCCGCTGAACCCCAAAGTAGCTACTTCGCACAGCGCTACACCACTCGGTCCTATCGGTGTTTCACTGAACGGTGTCCCGTTTTTTAATCAATATGCTGGTCCGAGCCAGCCGCTTACCAATGAAATAGTGAGTTTCGATCAGTACTGGGGCCATCCGCAGCAGAGCGGGCAATATCATTATCACGTTGAGCCTTTGTATCTGACAACCGTTAAAGCCAGTAAATCGGCGCTGCTGGGATTTTTGTTAGACGGTTTTCCCGTTTACGGGCCTCAGGAAAACGGAGCAGCGGTTCTGACTTCGTCTCTTGACGCATATCACGGCCATACGCACGCTACCACAGATTATCCATCCGGCATCTACCATTACCACATTACCGATACAGATCCTTACATCAATGGAAGCGGCTTTTATGGTACAGCTGGGACGGTTTCTCAGTAAATTTTTGGTGATGGCACCAGTGTTTTTCAGCTGCGGATCCCGTGGTCCGGAAGTTGTGAATGCCTCAGATAACCGGCTGACATCCCGGGCAGGCATTCTTTACAGAGATACGAAAACCTTTACCGGCGAAATATTTGCCTTAAATCCCGGGTCGGGCGATACGGTGCAGATCATGAATTATCTTAACGGGAAAGAGCACGGAACTTGGAAAAAGTTTTTTGGTCGCGGTAAAATTCAGGAAATACGACGATTTGATCATGGCAAAAAAACGGGGATGTACGCAGTCTGGTGGGAAAATGGCGGCTTGAAACTAAAATATCATTTCAATGAGGATGAATACGAAGGTATCTGCCGGGAGTGGAACGAAAAAGGCATATTGATCAGAGAAATGAATTATGCCAAGGGGCATGAAGATGGCGCTCAGAAAACATTTTATGACAATGGGAAAGTACGTGCAAACTATGTAATTGTGAATGGTAGAAGATATGGCTTATTAGGTACAAAAAACTGCGTAAATGCCTCTGACAGCGTTTTTAAAAATTAATATTTTGTTCTTCATCATGCTAATCTGTTCCTGCTCGCAGAAAACGGGTGAGGGGCAATTGCCATATTACAATACTCCTGATTTTACACCGCTTTTTTTTAAAAATGAGCGTGAAGCTGAAAGTAAGGTTAAACACCATATTTCCGCCTTTTCTTTCAAAAATCAGGCGGGGAAACCAATCACTGATAAAAGTATTGAAGGCAAAGTACATGTTGCTAATTTCATTTTTACAAGTTGCGTAAGTATATGCCCCGTGATGACGAAGCATATGAAGATGCTTCAAAAGGAATTTGGGGGTAATCCGGAAGTCGCCATGCTTTCATACAGTGTCACTCCCTGGATTGATAGCGTAGGCAGATTGAAATCCTACACGCAGGAAAATGACATCACGGCGCCGAACTGGCATTTCCTGACAGGAAACAAAACGCAGATCTACAGACTGGCCCGCCAGTCTTACTTCGCCGAGGAAGATCTGGGTTTTACGAAAGACAGTACCCAATTTCTTCACACCGAGCATATCATTCTGGTTGATAAATGCAAACGCATCCGCGGGATTTACAATGGAACGCTCCAACTGGACATTGAGCAATTGGCGAGAGATATGAGGGAGTTATTGAAGAAGTAAAATCCGTGGTTTATTTAAACTCCTTACTAATAGGCTCAGACACAGCCCGAGAATTGATTTCTCAGATCTAATTCTCTAAATTAGTGCTATCAAATCATCGTTTCTTTGCGAACGTTTGGTTTATTGCAACCGGCTGGATTTAAAAGGCCGTTACTTATTTCCTGAATCGCTTCAAAAAACACTTTTTCACTATGGCGTTATTCAAATTAACTATCAATAACCGCCCTTACGAGGCTGATGTGGAGGGAGATACTCCGCTGCTCTGGGTGCTTCGAGATCATTTAGGGCTTGTGGGCACGAAATACGGTTGCGGTATTGCACAATGCGGCGCATGCACGGTTCACATGGATGGGCGGGCGTTGCGATCCTGCGTTTTACCGGTTTCGGTAATTGGAAAAGCAAAGATTACGACCATCGAGGGGCTATCAGAAAAAGGCGATCATCCGGTTCAAAAGGCGTGGGATGAGGTGGATGTGGCTCAATGTGGTTACTGCCAGGCGGGCCAGATTATGACAGCTGCTGCATTTTTGAAGGAGAAGCCAAATCCAACGGACGCTGAGATCGTAACCAGAATGAGTGGTAATATATGCCGTTGCGGAACGTATCACCGCATACATGAAGCAGTGAAATCAGCAGCCTCTAAATCCAAATAATGATGCAGACATCGGAACAAACTTCGAGAAGAGATTTTATTAAGATCGCTGCTTCGGCGGGTGGTGGACTGTTTTTGGGATTTAACTGGTTTAATTCTTCCGCCGCCCCGGTCGTGGTAGATTCAAAAGTGATCGCAGCAGGATCCATTAATTTCAATAGTTACCTTTCAATAGGCACCGATAATATCATTACAATCGTTTCCCCTAATCCTGAAATTGGGCAGGGCATCAAAACTGCGTTTCCAATGGTTGTAGCCGAAGAGCTCGATGCCGATTGGAGGCAGGTAAAAACAGTTCAGGGCCACCTTGATCCCAGTAAATACGAAAGACAGGTCACTGGCGGCAGCGGTGCCGTTCCGCATTCGTGGGAAAGGCTTCGGAAAGCAGGTGCCTCGGCCAGGTATCTACTAATCGGAGCAGCAGCAAACCGGTGGAAAGTTGAGGCCGTTACGTGTTCCACCGAGAATGGAAAGGTATTTCACAAGACTTCCGGTAAATCGCTTACCTATGGAGAGCTGGCGGAAGAAGCATCGAAAATTGCGCTTCCGGCAGAAATAAAACTTAAAAACGAGAAAGATTTCAAGCTCATCGGAACATCTGTAAAGAACGTTGACAATCAAGATCTTTTCACGGGAAAGCCTTTGTTCGGAATTGATTTTTATCGGGAAGGTATGCTGATCGCGCTGATTCAGCGGCCAAAGGCTTTCGGTTTAAAATTAAAATCAGTGAATTCGGACGAAGCCAAAGCAATGCCCGGAATTGTGGATGTTGTTACATTCGATAACAGCGTTGCGGTCGTGGGTAAATCGACCTGGCAGGTGAAAAAAGCCCGGGAGAAGCTAAAAATTGAATACGAAAAAGCGGCAGATCTGGAAAGTACAGCCGACCATAACCGAATCTTCAAAACTTTGCTGGATTCCGGTGAGGCAACGGTGAGGCGTAAGGAGGGTGATGTGGAATCAGCCTTCAAAAATGCAGCGAAGGTTGTAAAATCGGAATATCAATGTCCGTTTTTACCGCATAGCCCGATGGAACCAATGAACTTTTTTGCGCATGTGCGTGAGGATGGTGTAGAATTGGTTGGTCCTACGCAAACTCCGGACCGGGCAAAGGGCGAAGTCGCAAAACTGACGGGTTTCCCACCAGAGAAAGTAACGGTAGAAATTACTCGTCAGGGGGGTGGTTTTGGCAGAAGGCTTGCCGCTGACTATGTGATCGAGGCAGCACATGTTTCCAAACTCATGAAGGCGCCGGTAAAAGTTATCTGGACAAGAGAAGACGATATGACCGGTGGGACTTACCGTCCGGCAGTTCGATATCGTTTTGAAGCTGCTTTGGATCAAAACGGGCAGATGATAGGCTATAAATTACGCGGTGTTGGTATGAATGCAGGAAATCCGACCCGGGAGGATAATTTTCCGTCGGGATGTGTTGATAACCTGCTTATCGATTCGGTTGAGCACAAATCGCCGATCACAACCGGTCCGTGGCGGGCACCGATTACCAACTTTCTTGCTTTTGCAGAGCAGTCGTTTATTGATGAGGTAGCGGAAGCGGCAGGAAAAGATCCTGTTCAGTTTCGTCTTGAATTGCTCGAAAAGGCAAAAAAGTCGCCCGCAGGAGCCGTAAAGTATGACGTCGACCGGATGATCGCTGTGATCAAGCTTGCTGCTGAAAAAAGCAATTGGGGTAAAAAAACGGGCGTGTCCCAGGGTTTCAGTGTGTACTTTTCGCACCGGTCGTATGTGGCGCAAGTGGGCGAGGTAGCAATTGAAAAGGGTAAACCTGTATTGAAAAACATGGTCGTAGCGGTTGACTGCGGGATTGTCATCAATAAAAGCGGTTCATTACAGCAGGTACGCGGTGGTGTCGTTGATGGAATAGGGCACGCCATGTACGGCAATCTGACTTTCAAGGATGGTGCACCGGATCAGAATAATTTCAATACTTTTCACATGATTCGGATGAATGAGATTCCGGAAGTCGATGTCCATTTTGTGGATAATGGAATATCGCCTACCGGTTTAGGGGAACCCGCATTACCGCCAGCCGGTGCAGCAGCGGCGAACGCATTTTACAAAGCCACAAAAAAACGCCTGCGTAATCAACCATTTAAGGAAGAAGAGGCTTTTAAAGGAATTTCATGATTGACAGACTTGGTAAGTCTCCAGGACTTGCCAAGTCTAACTGACGATAAAACTTGGTAAGTCTTCAAGACTTGCCAGGTTTGACCTTTATTTCCGGTTCAGCAAATTTTCTTCAAGCAGCTTAAAAAAAGCAATCGCGGTAAGTCTCTCCGAGAGAAACAGTAATATTTTTGCGAAAATAATCTGATTTGCTTTGCCCCGCTCCTTTTTTCGTTTTTCACAAAAAAAACAGTCTGACCATTCTCTAAACGATTCGGTCATTCCTAAAAATACCGAAATAAGACAGCCGGAGGGGAAAATCCCGCCTGGCAGAGACGAGAATGTCAGACACTCTAAAAATTGACGGTTGAAGAATGAGCGGTAATGGCACCGGAGAAGCCTGATAATCAAATGGAAGGTAATCGAAATCTGACTTTTTGATCGGCCGACGGTTGAAAATGCGGCTGAAAAAAATAGTAAGGAAAATGGAACCAGCAAGGGTTGTATTTCGATTTTAGCCAAAAGCCAAAAGCCAAAAGCCAAAAGCCAAAAGCCAAAAGCCAAAAGCCAAAAGCCAAAAGCCAAAAGCCAAAAGCCAAAAGCTACTTTTTCTCTTTCCCGGCTTTAAGCTGTTCTTTCAGTTCCTGGTTTTGTTGCATTAGCATCAGGTTGGCTTTCTGGATCGTGACGACATTGTTTTTTAATGATGACAAAGTTGTGTCTTTACTTTTTGCATGAGCTATTTCATTTACCAAATCCGAATAGCTTGTAATAATGGCTTCGTAAAACGGCTGTTTGTATACTGCTTTTAGGTCATTGGTCCATTTGTAAAACGGTACCAACGCTTTGGCTTCAACAACAGGTGCTTTCTGAATCTGGATCACCAGCGAATCTGCATCATTGGTATATCTGACCAGCTCATCAATTTTGTCGTTGGTCAGGGCAGTTTCCCGGTTGTGAATGCGAGGTGTTGCGACGAACTGAAAATAGAGTAGGATGCAGACCAGCAATACCGCGATCAGATAAGTGGTAATAAAGTATGAGATTGTGCGGGATCTTTCCTCCTGGTTCAGAGCTGCCATAGTTTCATCAATTTTTATTTTTCAGATGCTATTACTGAAGCGTCAACAATGCCTGTTGTACCATCTGATTCTGTGTTTTCAAATCCTGATTTGCTGTTTCAAGTGCGGCAATCATCTTTTTTAGCCGGTTCACTTCTTCCGCCTGAAGATTACGGCGATCCAGCATTTTTTGGTTTAATAGTAAACGCACCTCGTAGTTGCGGATTAGCTTGGCGGCAAGTTTGGCGGGAGGGGAACTACCCGCATACTGCTTTTTGATGACCCCAAACTGCTTGTTAAGAAGCGCGTCCGCACCGGCAATGGCGCTTTGGTCATTGGTAGCAAGCACTGAAACATAATTTTTGTATAAGCTGTCAAGTACGACCACTTCCGACCGGAAACCACTTTCTTTCTCGGTATTCACAGCCTTTACAGTCTGGTCCTTGCGAAAAGGTTTTGTAAGAAAGAAAAACAATATTCCCCCAATTACAAAAAACGCCGTACTGCTGACAATAAACCATTGTGATCTGTTCATAAATTTTGCTACAAATTTGATTCTACGGAAAACTACCCGATCAGGACTGTCGGAAAACCCACGACGATCGTTCCGCCGTGGGCAGTGGTATCCCCCATTCTGGCGGCCGGGAGTCCGCCGATCATCACAGTTGCTGAGCCGGCTGCGATCATGTCCGGAGGTCCGGTGCAGGTACACAGATTGCTCGCAGTCGCTGCGGGCGCTCCTCCAATGAGAACTTTTGGAGTTCCCGGAGGTAGAATCGGACCACCCACATGAGGTACTAGTACTGTTATCATCGGGCAGACGTGCATATCGCCTACTCTTGCTGCTGGTTGTCCCATCTTTTATTGATTATAATATTTAAGCAATGTCCCACCTGCCTGTTGCCTCCACATAGGGTAATGCCAGAAGGCTTTGCAGTACAAATTCCAGAAAATCAAGATAGCTTTTGACACTATCAAGCAACATTGTACAATCATTGTGGTTATACTGGCTCATCAGCACGGTGTCAATCATCGAATCCATCAGTGATTTGTTCACTTCCGGCACGTGCATATTGAATTTCGTAGAACCGCCGACATTATTTCGCATATACTGATAAAGTCTGCCGGCACTGCTTTCGGAAAGGCAATCCAGTGCAATACGCATTGTACGGGCATATTTCATGAGGTCGGCAATGAAATAAATCGGTGGCTGCTCTTTGGAAATAACCCTGTACCGGTCAATAACTTCCAGTCCTGTCATAACAAGTTTGTCCATGATCTGCATGATATCCCTGGCTACGACGGAGATATTTTGCATCGCATTAATCTTGCGGATAGTCAAAACGGCAGTCTGATGAATACTGTTGATTTGTTTTCCACAAGTTTCGTAATACCATAACAAGTTTTCACCGTAAACCCCGGCTGTGGGCGGAATGTAATCGTAATCCGGAGAAAACAACTGCCCTTCGAAACGAACTCTGAAAATTGGTATGCTGTAATCATCGGCTATTTTTTCATGGGCAGATAAAAGCTCAAGCATCGGTTTTAGTACCTTAAACGGTTTACGACGCGGCATTTCTTCGGGATCATAGTCGCCATATTCGATCAGATTGGCCAGAGAGATCCTCAGTACCACGTAAAATATACCGATGTTGCCCAGCCTGCTTTTATAGTCCAGAAGCGAAAGGCTTACACTGTCCTGATCATTGCCGGAGTCCCATTCAACGCGGATTCCTCCGGGCATAATTGCCCGGCAGGACAGCAGCCTTATCGTATCTCCCATCACGCTGATCTGCATACCTGTGCTAACTCCGTCTGCCCCTTGCAACAATCCGTAATTGTGACCATTCATGTATACGGCGGCCGTATCACGGATAGCATCCCGTATGGCCTGATCCTGGGCCGTGAGGTGCTTTTGCGTGATTTTCATGCCATCCCGCCAATTTACAAACTGGTATTCTACTACTGGAAGCGCCATGCTTTTATTAATTAAATACTTAAATCAAATGCTTTGTTTGCCCGAAATGCTTAGTCGGTCTAATGATCATTGTTGGCTAGTAACTTGCGTCGGAACTGGCAGCATAAATGTGGTCATTGGGGCCGATTTGGTTTTCGATCAATGTTTTTTCCATGTCCAGATAAAGTTTCTTTTTTTGAGGAGAATAGGTGTAAAGGACCCATTGAAGCGGCATTTCGCCATTCAGATATTGAATCGGCTTCTTTTTATATTCCCTGTGTTTGTTGTGAAATGAAATGAAATAATGAAAGAGATCACTAAGAGATTCATTAGTCGGAAATTCGACTTCGTAACTTTCAAACGGACCCTCTTTTTCCGAAGGTACCGGTGTGAAATTCATCATCAGTTTAATGGGATCAACAGGTTGTAATCTGGGAACCTCGGAATAAATCGGATACGACCATGTTTTGTATCGCAATTTGGGTATCTGCGTGTAAAAATCAAATGACTTGGCGAGCACCGGAGGGATTATAAAACCTAGTAGTGCTGGCATAAAATAGAGCACATATTGAGGCGAGTCGGACAGTAGGGAATATACAATCAAAAATCCTGCCGACCCAAAACAAAGCAGACAAAGGCCGAATAAGAAAACATCCTCAACCCGCGACCGCTTCCACCAATCCAGCGTGATTTTTGCCAAAACAAGATATAAAATTCCCACAAGTGCCGAACCAACCGACACCGTGGCAAATGCGTAGGGAAGCACCTCGATTTTTGAAGCGATTAAACCCAAAAGTCCGAACAAAACAGATATCCAGAGTATCCAAATTCCCACCCGTACGGCAGAAATCTGTCGTTCCTTTTGCCGGTAAATGTAAACGATCAGTGCGATTCCAAACAAGAGGCAGCAGGAAAATGGCAGTATCGTTTCAAATGTCAGATTCATAAAATGTAATCTTGCTACGGATAGAAATACTTAGGGTTTCGACCGGAAAATCAGTAATTGATTTTAGCCGTTTTCAATTAACCTCACGTTGGCGCTTTCCAGCGCGCTAATCGGGAATTGCAAATTTGAGATATATTCCAACTGTATAAAATACGTCATTTGACGTATTTTATCGCACTCAATTCCTCTCTAAAATTGCAAACTGATTAAAACGAGTCAGTTAGTTAAATCTTTTAAAATTCGGCTTTTTGGTTACTCTCAGGTTATGGAATAGACTTGGATCGTGAAGGCTTTGAGTAAGGCTTGTAACAATACCTTTTCGATGTATTCTGAGAGACTTTTGTCTCAAAGTATTGGGTTACCCGGAAGGGATTCGGTACACCATCATATTTAAAGCAACTATTATATGCATGCCGCTTATTTAAATGGAGTTTCAAGACAGAGTAGTAGCTTCAACAACAAGCTGGAAATACTGGAGGCGGGTAGAGACGTTTGGTATGCCGCGCAATATAGTGATGTTAAGTACACGCCATTTTCCAGTATCAAGCAACAAATTGTAACATCAATTAACGCTATCACAGGAGAAAAGACAGACATTTGCAACTATGACTGGCATCATGTGGTCGAAACCCAGCACATTGCTCAATTTCTATTTACTGGTAGTCTGGAAGATCAAAAATGGAGTTTAGTACCTACAATATTAATCCATAAGCCCGAACATCGATTTTTTAGCCAGAATTTCAATAATAATGAATTCCGTGAATTGTCTGGAACGGAAAAGTCTAATCAAAACTCGTTTTCTCTTCACGCTGCTTCAACCAAAACTGAAAGGGATAACCTTCGGGTAAAAATAAACTCGATTCAATATATGTATGACCTTATGTATTTGAACTACCCAACTTTGAAAACTATTGCCAAAAATATTTTTGATTATCATTTAAACCTGCTTTAAATAATCTAACGCCCGCTGACAGGATCGCTGGCTAGGTTATGTTAAACATATTATACCAATTTTTCATTATTCGTAAGTGCCGTAATGAATGCTTTGATATTTTATCAAAATCATGGAGGATTTAGGGGGTCGGCAGGGGCCTTTCGGAATTATATACGACGCAATGGCTTTAACACAATACAGTTCATAAGCTTTGATGATGATGATACTTCAAACGGGAGCGAAGTAATGACTATATCAAATGCAGTTCAAGGTAATCGTGCAGCGCTGGGAAATGGATATGACCTTGTTGCCTATTTTGGACACGGAGGGCAAAATAAGCTCATTTCTTGCGACATGAGTGCCAGACAATTTATCAATCTATTTGGCTCCAAACTAAATCCTGGTTGTAAAGTTATTTTTTATGCCTGCAACGTTGGGCATCCTGGGGGGATGGCTGAGGTCCTATCCAGGCATTTCACCAGAGCAAAGTTTTATGGACATACAACGGCTGAGGACGCAACGAGAAATCCTTCCATTACAGTCTATCCGCGTACTCCGGAAAATGGCACAAATTATATTGTACACCCGTTGAGCCTTCTTTGGGATGTTTGGGTTAGAAAGATTACCTCCGTGAGTACTTTATACTGGGCAGAATATCCACTTAAAACCATGGAATCTATTGCACAGGGATTATATCAATCTGCATACGAAGAAGCTCCGACTATGATGGAAACGTCGTTGAGGTTATATAGCGATGAGTTTTCAGGCAGGGGCATAAGCCGCTACGAGCCTCGGTATTTTCAAAATACTGTACGAGCTTTGGCGGAGATTGGGGTTGGGTCGGGAACCAGATCGGAAGAAAATGCTCGTTTGCTAGCAACCATGAGGCTGAATCGCACCGAATTGTTATTCAATAGAATGGCAAGACTTGGGTCTCGCCCCAGAACAAGTGATATTTATCAGCTAATGGGGCCTGCTCATTTTGAATGTACATCTTAAAGGCCCTAATAACATCCCGCAGTATTCGCTTCCCTCAACGTCAATTCTTATTCTGAGTCATTAGTCAACCTTTGACTTTATAATATGTTTTATCCGACTGTAGGTGTTAAACTCTCATTAAGATATTGGAAAGTTTAATCCGGATCATCACTTAGGATGCAAACATTTGCATGTATGCCATTTCAATAAAATACGTCATTTGACGTATTTTATTGCACTCAATTCCTCTCTAAAATTGCAAACTGATTTCCATCTCTAAACGCAGTTATCCAGGAAGATGTAAATCATTTCCCCATTCCGGACCGTCGGATAAAATACGTCATTTAGCGTATTTTATTGGGTTTTTTTAAGAGCTAAAATTGCAGGATAGTTCGTTGACGTTCGATGAAATTTGATTTAAACCAAAACAAAAGATGCAGATAGGCGATACAATTTCAAGGGCTGGCTGTGTGACCTTGTTCAAATTTTTAGCAGGAAGCACACTGTCGGAATTGGAGCAACGGATCGGATATCATTCCGGGAGATTGGCGCAGGGTGTATTTTTTGCCCGGTTTAAAGGAGGTCAGTCCGTTCAGCCTGCCGATGTTCAGCTACTCGGTTATTCTCAGGTTGCGGAACATCATTATGAAGCGCAGTATGGAAGCATCGTGAAGCAGTATGATCTGGTTCAACTGACGAAGATTGCGCTTGGTAGCTGGCAGGAGGAAGGTTTTCACAACATTGTAAAAGTGTTTCCCCTGATAGGGCACGACACCACGATGGACAATGACGTGCAGTATCCACCGGGAAAAGGAATTCCGCAATGGAAATTGAAACGGCCTTTTGACTTTGAAGTGACGAAGTTCGTGGGGATCAATGAGAGATTAATATTTTAATCCATATGAACAATGGCTTTTTCTGACCAGCAGGTTGCACTAGTCCGGGCGGTAAGGCGAATAGAGTCCTTACGGGGAGCCGGCATTGGCTATGAAGGCGGTGGGCGATCAATGATACTCAGCGAAGCCCCGATTCCTTACTCTGGTAATTTATGGGTAGTATTTGAAGAAGCTACAATAACCCAGGAGGGATTAGCTCAGTTGGCGAATTTAATGTTGGGCTCAGGCGAAACAACCGGACGAAGTACACCCCGGGAATCGCGATGGGGCCGTGAATTGACGGGAGCTGGAATCAGCTGTGCTGGAATGGCTTTGTCAGCGTTCGCGGTAGGTGGAGGTGCAGCTGCGGCACCTGTAACGGGGGGAGCATCAACAGTTCTTTCTGTAATGGCCTGGACGGGACTTGTAACGAGCAGCATACAATGCGGTATTGGGCTTGGTCGACTTGGCAATGAAGTATTTAATCCTGACCGGAATGATCAACTGGACAATGATCCAACATACCAGAGAGTCACTTTTGGAATTGACATATTAGGTGTTTTTTCGGGTGTAGTTAGTGCGGGGCCCGCGTTAAGAACTTTCGCAACAAGGGTATATGGGCGATTGGGTAGCAGAGCAACGGTAGTTTTGGCAGGTGACGCGGCATCGGCCTTAGAAACAACAATACAATCAGCAAACAGGGTTGAGCGCTCCAGGGCAGTGACAGCCGTTTTGCAAGATATGTCTGAGGTGGAAAGAACAGCGCTTATGAGAGAAGCCCGAATTGGCGCAAATTCCCTGGGACGAGATTCTTTAAGTGTGGCCAGTGCTGAAAGGATGGTTTCTGCTATCCGCGCCAGGCAGATAGCTATTACAGTTGCAGAAGCCCGACAACTCAACAATGCTATAAAGGAAATAGCACAGCTTGGTGGTCAGACGGGCGTAAATTTTGTGCCTCAGGAATATGTGGGTTCAGCCAGTGGATCTTTAAATGCTTTGTTTGTTGATGGCAACAGCCAAATTCGCAAGGACATCACGTGGATTAATACCAATATTATATCATTGATGCACTGAATTTGAAGAATATACACATGAATGATATTGATTTCTTATTTCGAAAATCAATTTATAAACAGGATTAAAGAAACACTCAGTATGCTAGCTAGCCTTGTATTTAACGCCGATCTCAAACGGGCCATCCAGATTGCACAATCCATTGCAAAGGAGAATCAGAATGCAGCATTCTCGCCCGGGCATTTGTTGAAAGGTCTGCTGCATAATGATGTTGGCCTGTCGAGCGTACTGGCCGGTTGGGGTGTAGATGTGCATTATTTGCGGGATTGGGCGGATATCAGAATTGAAAAGTGCCCGAAATCTGCAAGAGGCACAGATGCCGCCAGAGGTGACGCTCAAGTGCAGGCCGTGTACGAGGTGTCGGATGTGGTGCGGATGAAATTTGGAGAAGAAGAAGTTTCACCGCTTGCAGCATTGGCAGCTATTGCCAGGCCGGGTGTAGGTTTTCAAAAGGATCAGCTCAAATCATTTCCGCTGACAGAAAGCGATATCCTTGAAAAAGCACTGAGTTCTGCGGGCGTGGAAAAACCAGTAGATCCATCTGCGAATGGACACGCGAAGACCGCGACTTCACCGGCAGGCGGCTCAGCTCAGGCTCTCCTGAAATATTGTGTTGACAAAACGGCCGTTGCACGTGACGGCAAATTGGACCCCATCATAGGCAGGGATAAAGAAACCCGTATGGTGGTTGAAATTCTGGGGAGGCGAACCAAGCCGAATGTGATCATTGTAGGAGAGCCGGGCGTTGGGAAAACAGCACTCGTTGAAGGTCTGGCGCAGCTGATGGTTGCAGGACAGGTGCCTGGCCATCTTCAGAACGCCACTTTGTTTCAGCTTGATATGGGCGCGCTGATTGCCGGTGCATCGTACAAAGGAGAAATTGAAGACAGGTTAAAAAATATAATTGCGGAAGTAAAACAATACGAACGTGCTTTGCTTTTCATAGACGAAATCCACGTGTTGATGGATCCGCAAAGTGGCGCGATGGGTTTGGTGAATTTGCTGAAACCGGAACTGGCAAGAGGCGAATTGACAGTAATCGGTGCGACAACGCTCGACGAATTCAGGAAGTTTATGGAGCCGGACGAGGCGTTCAGCCGAAGGTTTGAATTGGTTCGGGTTGAAGAACCTGACGAAATCACGGCCAGCAGAATGATCGGGAAAGTGGTTTCACTTTTTGAAGACCATCACCAGATCAAGGTTGCTGATGGTACGGTTGCAGAAACAGTTCGGTTGGCACGCCGGTATATCAAAGACAGGCGCCTGCCGGATGCGGCGATTGATCTGATCGACCGTACGATGGCTGCAATGAAACTGATGAGCGAAACAACTCAGCAGGAAATTGATTTCCTGCGTGCCGAGTTGCAAAGTGTGCGGGATTCGCACGGTGATGGTGATCCGGTTTTGTTTGGGCAGGAATTGCGTTGGTTCGACCGGCAGCTCCAGAACAGGCTCAGTCCGATATTATTGGGCCAGCTAGACGAACAGCCGGCTCTGGATCAGATGGATCTACCGGAAGCAATAGCAGATTATCTGGCCGATTTACTGGATAAGCTGGAAATACTTGGCGGAAAAGAAAAAGGCGCAGTTGAAAAACACGATGTTGCGGCAGTGGTAGCGCATAAAACGGGAATTCCATTGGGTAAAATCCAATCGAAGGAACGTGAAAAACTATTGCAACTGGATGATCATCTCAAAAAACGGGTGATCGGCCAGGACCACGCCATCAAGGTGATTGCCGATGCAATTCTGGAAAACCGTTCGGGACTGAGCCGTCCCGGGCAGCCGATCGGGTCGTTTTTCTTTTCCGGGCCAACCGGTACGGGTAAAACGGAACTTGCGAAAACGATGGCCGATTTCCTCTTCAATGACGAAAAAGCGCTGATCAGATTTGATATGTCGGAATTCAAGGAGGAACATTCTGCGGCAGTTCTGTACGGCGCTCCTCCCGGATATGTGGGTTACGAAGAAGGTGGTTTGTTGGTCACAAGGATCAAACAGCAACCTTTTGCGATTGTTCTTTTTGATGAAATTGAAAAGGCGCACCCCTCTGTTTTTGATTTGTTTCTGCAGATTCTGGATGAAGGTACTCTGCATGACCGGCTGGGTCGCGAAGGTGATTTTTCCAATGCGATCATCCTTTTTACCTCCAATATCGGAGCTGACTGGATCGTCGAGGAATTTGGAAAGGGACGTATTCCGGCGTCCAACGACGTGCTGGATCTGATGACCAAACATTTCCGTCCTGAGTTTTTAGGTCGTTTGACGGAGATCATTCCATTCAGCCCGATTACAGAAAATGCTGTTGTTAACATTTTTAATGTTCAGCTGAAACCGTTGCTCGTTTTGCTCGAAAAACAAGGCGTGAAACTCCACATCGACGACGAGGCCAGGAAAGCACTGGCGCTGGAAGGTTTCACACCAAAATACGGAGCACGCCCGATAAGAGGTGTAATTCGCAACCGGATCCGCCGTCCGTTATCGCGTATGCTGGTATCCGGCGAAATTGGCAAAGGCTCGGAAGTGACTTTGAAATTGGGTGAGGATGGAGAGTTTGAGTGGGTGAAGTGAAAATAAATAGATGCATCCAAAACAAATTACAAAATGGCATTTGAAGATTCAATAGTTTATTTCGCGGAAAATGCGATGAGAACGCGGGTGATTGGCAGGGACAGCAACGCAGCCGAATGCTGGGATCTGGCGGAGGAAGCGTTGCGATTCGCCGGAGCGAAAACTTCGAAAGAGGTTATGGGGAAGAATTTCAAAAGTAATTCTAATTACAAATGGGGCGAAAGTATTAAAACATTCGGTCAACTCAAACCTGGCGATATTATTCAGTTTAATAAATACCATTACCACGGAGCTGGTTCAAAGGATGAACGAGAATACCAGGACAGAGGCTCCACTTCACAGCCTAGGCACACCGCCATTGTGAAGGAAGTCATTGGAGGGCCGAACAATGCGGTAGAAGTGTATGAACAAAATGTTCCGCCTGGCGGCGCTGTTCAAACTGCTGTCCTATATTTCAAAAGCGGGGGAGAAATTACAGTATCCGGACAATTTCAAACTAATTGGTGGTTTTATCGCGCAACCAACTAGCATCTACAGGTCATTTCAAGAGTATAAAACCAAAATCACCCATACCCATGGCAATTGAAAAACCCCAACTTGGTGGCGTCGTTATTGACGAAGGCACCAGCGAAGCGATCAAGCTTTTGCACGACAATAAAACGGCGATCATCAACAAGTTTACCGCTGATTCAATAAGTCAGGCGCCTGTTGAAGGTATCCAGAAACTTCAGGACGCCTTTGATCATTTCCAGCCGCAGGTAGATGTGACGCACACAACCGAAGACGGCGGGGAAGTGAACGAAACCCTTCATTTTACCAATGTAAGTGCTTTCTCTGTAAAGGGAATGATCGAACAGAGCGGCTTTTTGCAGGAACTCAAAGGCAAAGAGGACGACTATCAAACGCTGATCAAAAGGCTGATGACCAACAAGGTTTTTCAAAAGCTGCTGGCGGATCCGGCGGGAAAGGCGGCATTTGTTGAAGCCCTCAATGCGATGATCCAGGAGCTGGACGATGTAGATGGCGAATAACACAAACATCCACGTCACCGTGACGGACGGTTACAGATCAATTATATGATTCACTTTTGCAACTGAAATGCTCCATGGCACAAGAAGAACAAATACCTCAGACCAAAGAACTTCTCAAAGAAAAAACTGTCGCCCGGCCGCTTACCCAAACGGTGCAGGATCTGACAAAATATGGTGGTTTCGAATTCATCAAAACCATCATCGAAGGAACTGACAATATGGATCCTACCAAAAAAGCACGTAAAGCGATGTTTTTGGAGGAAGATGATAACAAAGCAGACAGGAAGAAATTAAAAAGTCGTCTGCAGGCGGTAGCGGATCTGTTGACAGCGCATGATAATGTTGCGGACATGGTGGCAGAAGCGGAACAAAAGGCTGCGTCTGCAAGTAACACATTGAAGGCGAACCTGCGCAACTGCCTGAAAGAAACCGAAGAGCTTGAACGCTCGTACCGGTCACTTGCGCTGTTTTTCGAAAACACGGCGGAGGAAAAGGTGAAAAACCTGAGACTGTTTGATGCTGGAAATGACATGACCACCGATGTGGACGGTTTTAGCAATCCTACCGGGATTTTTGAACAGCTTGCCCGCGAACTTCGCGACAATTACGACAAGTTCGATCTTACCAACAATTATTCACTTGTTGTACTGCCTGGCTGGTTGAAAAAGAATACCATTGTTGATAAATGGGCGCAGCTCGTGCATGAGAACAAAGTGATGATGATCACCGATTATCGCCACCTGGACAGCGCAGAAGATGTGGAAGCCATGTTTGACCGGGACAAACTGACTGGTTCCGATGCTTACAAGTCACATGTGATGATGCCCTGCAACTGGGTGGTAGGGCGCGAAGCCAATACGGAAGTGGGCGAAGACGACCATTTGTTTGTACCTCCTTCTATGGCGCTGGCTGGTTTGCTCTGGGGTGGAAACATCGCCCAACCTTCGGCTGGGTTGGCCCACGGAAAACTGAAAATGGCAAGCGGTACGCGTTTTTCCATGCGCAAGAATGAAGTGGCCCAGCTGGAAAGCAGGGGACTGATTCCGCTCATATACGAGTGGGGGCGCGTGGTCCCTCAGTCGGCCAGGACCTTGTTCGACGGCGACAATGTAGGGCTGCAAACGTATAGTGTTGTTCGTGTGTTCGACTGGGTGGGTAAGATCATGCAGGATTTCCTGAACCGCAGAACGTTCGAGAATATTGATAACAAGATGTTGGAAGACATCAAAAAGCAGGTTTCGCGCTTCCTGGCAGAGATCAGAGGGCCAGGTAAAATCATCGAAGATTACCGGAATCTGGAAGTAAAACGCCACCCCGACAAACCTACGCACATCATTGTGAATATGGATTTAAAACCATTTTTTCCGGCCAAAGTATTTGCCATCAACATGACAGGTACCAAAGGCGACTGGGATTCAGAGCTTAAACCGTAACCGTTTTATATTTCAAACCATTTATTTCAACCAATTAATTTTTTCAAAATCATGGCACACAAGGCAGAGATCACGATTGACAGCAAGAAATTTGAGGTATTACACTGCTCATACAGCTTGCACCAACACGTAAATCCACATACCAACGAGACCACTTCCGAAGTATTTGGTGGCAATATTGACGTTACGATCGAGACGCGTAATGCAGATGCAAAAATCATTGAACTGATGGTATTGCCGCACAAGGACGATATCAGCGGAGAAATTAAGTTTAACAATCAAAAGGGCGAAGAACTGCGTACAATCAAGTTCAAGCACTCTTCCATTGTTAACTTCAGTGAAACTTTCAGCCTTTCCGGCGCCGGTTCAGGTAACCAGAGCTTCACGATCTGTTCAAAAGAACTTGATATTCAGGGCCAGATTCTGAATCTGAAGAGGGAGTAGGATACAAATTATTGAATACGGTGGTTTGACCCCGGTCAGGCTACCGTATTTTCAAAATCTGTTATAAATTATTCGAATGGATTATTCTCGATTGTCGTTCCTAAAACCCAAAGCTGATTTATTACCGGCGGATGCGCCCGTTATAAGAAAAGAGTTGGGTAAATTTATAGCCTACCATGCGCTAGCAACCGTTCCTTGGCTATTTTATGAAATCGTGGATAATTGGTTGGGACCATGGGGGGTAAGTGGTTATCCGCTTGGATACGGCAAGTTTTATTGCATTGCTTTTAATGAAAACGAAGAACTAAAGGCAGACCCAAGTGCGTCCAAATGGGTGCGAAGTACGACAGTGAAACTGCAAGAGTCTATTCTCCAATATTTAGTGGAAAGTATTGAAAATGGTTCTATACGGAATTTGACAGAATCTCGTTTAAGAAAGGCGGCTTTCGATAGTCATCCAACCTGTTATGACGATGCAGGACTTGCTATGGTTATGATCTTAGCTCCAGGGCTTATACCAACAATAATTAGCATACCTAAGAAAGAATTTTCTCCGAAATCGGCCAGTTTTGGTGCTACAATAATGCAGGCATATTTGGCTTCGAAACTTGTTACAGCTAAAATTTCTGAAATCGTTATAGAAAGTTTCATGCCCTATGAGCAGAATTATGTGATAAAACAATTCTACAATGCCGAAGACTATCAGCTTGGTCAGCGTGAGATGACTTATAAAATCTTACTTAGAATTAGATCAAAATTAGCAAATCGACAAATCGATGGGATTGACGCATTGAAACGCGTTATTGATTTGATGGAGGAGATGGATTTTGAAAATCTTCCAGAATCCAGAAATATTGCTTTGAGTAATATTCAAGTGGCCAGCGCTCGAATCAGAGAGATAGAGGCCGAAAACGGGAGATTGTTGATATTGGCAAATCCTGAGTTACGGGATAAAATAGTTCGAAACATGAAAGCGCCGACAAAATAAGCATTACACTTGGTGACTTTGGGGGCGCTCGCAAAATTTCGAATACAGTGTTTTTTGATTCAATCAAGTTGTCCGTGATGAGTTTGCTATTCACTTGAATATTATCTTGTTAAATCATTTTCAAAAGCCAAGTCTTTACATCAGACAGTATTGCCATACTAAAACCAAATTTTACAACCTAGTCAATAAGTATGTCAGCCTCTACTTCAACCTTTACTGCCGGTATTGAAATCACCATAAACGGCGTCACAATCAGGCGGGTTAATTACTTGCGGATTAATCAGCGGTTCGAGAGCCATCACGATTTTGAGATCAGTGTGTCGCCGGAAATGCTTGCCGGGCAGACCAACAAACTCTTCAACATCGCCGATACTTTTGTGGGCCAGCGGGCAACCATCCGGTTAACCCAGGGAAGAGCGGGGGCAACTGCTCAGAATCAGGTTTTTATGGGTGGCGTCACTTCGGTAAAGTTATTGAAGGGGCAAAGCCAAACTGACACTTACCTGATTTCAGGTTTGAGTCCAACCATGTTTCTCTCGGCAGGACGAAAAACATGCTCCTTTGAAAATAAAACGCTTTCAGATATTGTCACAATCTGCTGTGGTACCAGCGGCATTTCAAAATCACCTGCACACACAGCACCCATTCCATACGTAACCCAATACGAGGAGGACAAATTTCACTTTCTCCAGCGCCTCGCCGAACGTTATGGTGAATGGTTTTACTACGACGGCGAAACCATTATTTTTGGAAAAAATGCCCGTACAGCCAAACCTGCCATTAGGTTGGTCAACGGTTCCAATCTGTTCGATATGGAATATGGTCTGCGGGTTGTGCCGCTCCGGTTCAAAACGTCTTACTTCAATTATGAGGAATTTCAGCGTTTTAGCGCGGATTCCAATGACCAGCAAGTTTCGGGATTGCATTCTTTTTCGCAAATGGCCATGGGGCATGCGAACGATATATTTATCGACGAAACTTTAAATACTGTAGAATTTCAGGATTTTGTCTCAGAAGCCGAGCTGGGTAAATCGGTGAAGCTCAAAAAAAGTGAGCAGACCAATAAACTGGCTGTTCTCAACGGCCGGACTCCCGAGATGGAATTGAAAATAGGAAATCTGATTCATGTGAAGGAACTCGTTAGTAACCCTTCCCCCGATGAGATTGATTACGGTACTTTTGTGGTAACGCGCCTCAGCCACACAATTGATTCGCTCGGGGTATATCAGGCTGTTTTTGAGGCTATTCCGCAGGATGTGACTTATCCGCCGGCAGATTATCGCATCGTACCGCCCAAAGCGCAGCCACAGCTTGCTGTGGTCCGGGATACGGCTGATCCGCTGGAACTTGGCCGGGTACGGGTACAGTTCTGGTGGCAGGGTCCTGCCGCCGAGGAAGAGGGCAAAACACCCTGGATCAGGGTGTCGAGCGCAATGACGGGCGCATCAAAAAGTTACTTTATTCCTGAGGTTAACGATACGGTCATGGTGGATTTTGAGTACGGAAATCCGGATCTTCCTTATGTGGCGGGCAGTCTGTATGCAAAAGACGACGGTCCGCGCAAGCCGGGTCAGGAGCTTTTCCGATCCGACAACCACATCAAGGGTATTATCACCCGGGGCGGCAATCACATCATCATTGATGACGAAGACGGAAAAGAAAAAATCAGCATTTTTAACAAAGAAAATAAAAACAAAATCGAACTGTCTCTGGATGGAGGGACGCACATGGATATCCACAGTGACGGGACCATTAATATGAGTGCAACCAATATCAACATCAAAGCCTCAGAAGAGCTGAAAATGGAAGGCAAAAATCTGGTTGGTATTGATTCGGATTCGATGATTCTGGTTAAATCAAAAGACAACACTGAGATACGGAGCACTTCTATAACTTATCTACATTCTGATGATAAATGCCTGATTCACGGGTCGAGGGTCGGTATTGTGGCGGATTCTGAAATCAAGGTCGAATGTGTCAGTATTGAAGTGACGGCCGACACCACGGCCGCTATAAAGGCGGGTGCTCAGCTATCGCTTGAAGGAAGCGGAATGGCAGAGCTGAAAGGCGGTATGGTTATGATCAATTAATATGCATGGCCATGAGCAACGATTTTTACCCAATTCCTCCGTCATTTGGCGCGTTGATGAAGCGGCGGAGTGCAGAGAGCGGACTGATTGATGACCTGGAACAGTACAATTCCTATGATGAACTACTGAGGCGGTTTTCTGCTGACCAGATTGAACAAATGCAGGCGATAAAAGATCTGATGGGCACACAACAGGTAGTCTCGTTGAAAGATCTGATGAAAAAACTGACATACAGAGAATTTAGTGAAATTCTGGTAAATGGAAATGTGATTCCGAAAATATCGGTTGAGCAATCTGTAAACCAGAATATTTCGTTGTACCTCTCGTCCCGTTCCGGAGAGTATTTTTTTGATCACAGTTACGGATGCATCATTCATGGCTACGATTTCCGGCAGCTTCGTGATACCCCCAGTAAAGATCAGATTAAAAGATCAGTGGAGGAGTACCTGCGAAAATTCGAAAAACGGGTGATCATCAATAAAGTAGAAATAGATATTTCAGATGTGGAAGAAAAGGTAGATGGCGGCAATCCGCGGATCTGCCGTTACATACAGATCACCATTGCCTGCACACTGGTGCAGACCAAGGAAAAACTCCCTGAGATGAAATTCAGGTTGGTGAGGTATTCGTAAAGAGGTTGATTTTTAAAAGATTGGATTCCAAACGGCACTTAGATTATTATGAAAGTTACCCAGGATGTTTATGTGAATTCCAATCGTTTTCAGGCAGAACTGGATGATGGGGCGCCAGCTCCAAATGGCAATTTTGAGCTGCTTATTACCTTGAAGATCTGTTTGAAGCCGAATGACGGAAGGATAAAAGTGAAAGATTGGGGTAAGAAGGATTTTGTTACAGAGCCCTGGAAACCGGAAAATTGGGTAAATTTTAAAACCAGTTTTTTAACCTCCGGGCAGGAGTTCTGGGATAACAAATTTTGGTTAGCTACTCCGGGCGAGTTCCTGGCTAAAGCACCGCATTTTTCGTACGAGTATCATAAAACCCTCTATAAATACACAACATTCAACTCAGAGCGCTTTCCGCATATTTTTATGGATGCGTCCTTCAGGGTTGGAGAACCCAATCACTACCGGGTCCGCAGAAAGCGAAATATTAATTGCCGTTTTAATTTGGTATTGACAGACGAAGCCAATGCGCATAGGACGATTGATGTATATAACATCAAAGATCCAAAAGCATTCCGATCAGATAGCGGACATTTAACACAAGATGACTTAGGAACTTCGGAGCATGACTTTGACGGTCGCGTAATCTTCCAGAAAACGCATCTTCATGAGATCGGGCACAATTTGGGACTGGAGCATTCGGCGCTTGCAAGAAAGGAGGCGAAATGTTTGAAAGTGGTGGAAAAACAGGGTAGAGCGCTTGGGAATGGTGATACGCTTTGCTATCTGGGCACTTTTGAGAGTGCCTCTGACATTATGGGCGTCGGTATGAATCTTTCAGAATATGATGCGCTACCGTGGCAGACAGCCATAGAGCTTTTCACAACCATCAAGGCTTATAAATGGATACCAAGCGTTGATCGGGAGTTAAGGCCCAATTTTCTCCTGGATTCTCTCCGGCCTTAATCGTTGTGCTGCCTGATAAAAACAAACGAAGTAAATGCTTAGCAGATTTTGCGCTTAAAAATATAACCCAACCTGCATGGATCCCAAACGATACAAAACCCGTGAATACATCCGGACGGAAATGATCCGGGAAATTGCGCGTTTATGGCATTATGATGAAAGCGATCTCGCGATGGAAAGCTTCGACCCGCTGGTGGCGATGTTGCTTGGGGCTTTCGCGACGGGACTGGAAGGCATTTATCATGAGATTGACAATTCGAGCAGCCGCGTCGTCAGCAGGCTCGCCAGCCTGCTCACCCCCGACGTACTCACAGGCCCACAACCTGCGCACGCCGTGATGAAAACCGGTATTCTCGATCCAAGTTATGACGTTTTGCCGCAACATACTTTCAGTTGCAACGCTTTAGGCAAAGAGGTTTTCTTTTCGTCTGCGGGCCAGTACACATTGTATAAGGCACGACTGAACACCATGATTATCCAGAGCCGGATCAAGGAAATGGGCACCCCGCCCAAAGAATATTTCATGAACGAAGCCATTGCTTCAAATGAAATTTGGATCGGGCTTAATCTGGATGAAGATCTTGAAAGTTTCGAAAATCTTTCCATATTTTTTGACTGGCGCAACGATCCCCAGCGAGCAACATATCTGAGTCGACTGGCGGACATCCGGATATTTACGGAAAATACGGAGTTGGAATTGTCAACAGGGCTGGTTAGCAGTAGCCGGGGATATTCTCCCAGCGACGATTCGAATGCGGTGGATCGGGCCGAAACAATGGTACAGCGTTATTACAGCTCAAATTTTTTTAGCGTAAGCAGTCGTAACAGGCTAACGGGAGCCGCAATTCCCCTGACTAAAAAGAAATATCCGTCGGCCATCGTTTCCATGCTCAGTCAGGAAGAACTAATCAAGTACTTTGTTCAGGACCTTTTTTGGATCAAATTAAAATTTCCGGGCAGCCTCTCACCAGAAGTTTTATCGCGAATGGTAATTGAGCTGAACGCATTCCCTGTGATGAACCGACGCGCCATGAGCCAGCCATTTGATTTGCGGCCGTTGTTTAATGTATTCCCGGTACGTGTTGAAAACGGCGAAAGCTTTCTGGGAATGATTGATGTAGAAACTCCTTCGGGCGCCAAACTGGCGAATGTGCAGCAGTTTAGCCGTGATGGTGCCCATCAGTACTTGTTGAGACAACGCGGCGTAACCCGGTTTGACGACCGTGACGCAACTGAAATACTCACCTATCTGGTTGAACTTTTGCGGGATGAGAGTGCGGTTTTCATGTCCATCGGTCAAAGCGAAATAGATTCAGATGTGGAGGAAATTAGAAAAAGACTCGAAAGAATCAACAGCGTGATCAGGAAAGAAAACGTCCCAAACTGGTTCCTTTCTGTAAAAACAGCCGAAAAAAGCGGACGGATTCAGCTTAAATACTGGACAACCAGAGCGGATGAAGCAAATAATATTGCGCTGGGAATGAAGCTAAACCGGGACCGCAGTAATGTCGCTTTTATTGACGACACCACCGCTTTACTGACCACCACAACGGGAGGTGCACGGGCGTTGCAGGGCGACGATTACTTGCCGGTTTTCAAAAAAGCAATTCTTACAAGAGGCCGTCTGGTGACTTTTGAAGATTACAAGGCCGCTTGTTTCGCTGAATTAGGCGACAGACTGAAAAACGTTAAAATCCGGAAAGGATTTGCAATTGGAACATCCGAAAATCAGGGCCTTCAGCAAACCCTGGATGTACAGTTGGTGCCAAATCCGGAAAAGCTGACAACTCCGGAAAAATGGTCGGAATATCAAACGCAGCTGAGCCGCATTTTTGAAGCACAATCATCAGGTATTTTGCCTGTCAACGTCACTGTGGAAGGGATTTTGTCTTAAATGGATATAACATCAGAACATATCAAAGAGATTCTGGCGCAGCTTCCCGTAAAGAGGTTGCGTGCGGAGGCAATTCTGGACGAATTGTTCGAGAATGGATTTTGCCGGCCGGGGGACGTTGTCATTTCTCCTGAAAGCTCTTCATCCTTGTTCTACGAAAGGGATGTCAGCGAAGTTGAGGAAATATTCAATCCTTTAAACGGACGTTCCTGGTTCAAACTTAGCACGCCGCGTGATGGAATTTTTGACTCGCTGCCCGAAGGGCTTTTTCATAAGCCTACACCCCGTTTAAAAAACAGTGAAGATTGGGAAGAGATCCGCTCGGAGGAAATACAACAGGAAGAAGATGCCCGCCTGTTCTTCCTGCCATTCGACAGTGCGTTGAATCAGCAGCGGGTGCGGGTTGAGCAATTTGAGAAAAAATCACTGGAAGGGCGGGATAAAAATTTCATAAAGGAATTTCTGTCAATTTTCTGGCCGGGATCGAGTGAGCTGCAATTGGAAGAAAATCAGCAGTTTAATCTTTTTCATCTGACGATCATCGCGCATAAGGTCGCCGGTGATCTGACATGGATGGAATCTTGTTTTTCACAAATGCTCGGACAGGATATTCGTTTGTTTTATGAAGATACGGTGTATCAAGTGCCGGTGGAGGAAGCATTCGAGTCGTTGGGGCAAATCGTCCTGGGGATGGATTCAATTCTTGCAGCTTCTGTTTTTTCAAAATGGCGTCGGCTGAAAATCGTCATTGGGCCGCTGTACTATGAAGAAATGCGCAACTATTTTCCTGAAAAAAAGAGTGAAAAACTGCTCCATTTTTTATGTGGGTTACTGATTCCCGCGGAAACTGATTGGGATCTGGAACTGATACCGAAGATAACCAGAGAGCCGGAAGAACAGCTTGAAAATACATTGATCAGCTTCACGGTCAATAACAACGAAAAATACGCGGTATTGGGCTACACTACTGTATTATAAGCAAAATCTAAACGGAAAAAGAAGGCGGCCCCGGCGTTGGCGGGATCAGTGAAATACGTCATTTGACGTATTTCATCGCGTTGTTACTTTTCGCTACTTGCATAGTTGATAATCGCCGGGCTGCTGCTCCGGCATTTAATCTAAAATATGACGTCAGCTGCTGTATGAATTTGCCCGCGCAAAGAATCACCATAGGCCGGAAACCTGGAAACACGATCGTCCTCAACAGCAGTGACGTGAGTGGTACACATGCATCACTGACCCTCATTAATCCGGTTACGAAGGTTTGGGAAATACAGGATATGGGGTCGGCCAACGGTACTTTCGTTGACGGACTGAAAGTATACAGGAAAGAAATTACGGAGCTCAACCAGATTAAACTGGGGCAGACAGCCATTTCGTGGGACGTTATTCTGAGCCGAAATTCCGTCCCTGCTCCTGAACCGGTCATAACGCGTAAGCCAATTGTACCTGCGGTTCAGGAACCGTCGGAACAGGATGAGGCTTTGCGGGAGATTGCATGGAGCCTTAAAAAAGTGAATGACGATTACCGGGAGAAAAAAAATCGAATGGTGGAAATTCAGGCGCAGGAGTCTGTGAATTCGCGTATTCAGGGACTGGGTTTCCCGATGGGTGCGGTAATCGGTTCGCTGGCGCAGGCGCTTCCCGGTGACTTCAAAATTCTGGGCTACGCTGGTGGCGTCATTTCGCTTGGATTCGCAGTAAGCGCACTCGTAAGCTCAAAAAAACTGAGTAAGGAACGTAAAAAATTCGCTGGTCTGGACGATTGGTTCAAAATCAACTACGTATGTCCGCATTGCCACACGTTTATTCAGCAGCCATTTGAACTATTGGAAAAAACAAAGAATTGCCGAGCTTGTAAAAAAGCATTGATACCATAAAACCGGGCTGGCGTGCAGGAACTCAGCATTGAACATTCACATTTTACCATTGCAAAAATGAACAATCTTGATTTTGAAAAAACCCAGATATGGGCAAAAAATCTGATGAATGCGCCGCTGCCGACAGTGCCGCCCATCGCTGCTGCTGCCTCGGCTATCAAACCGCCTTCGCTTGCGCCTAAACCTGTGCTGAAAAAACTGAGTGCGCAGGAGAAAATCATCCTGGCAACCGGAGGTGCTCTGGCTATCGGGTTGGGCGCTATTGTAATCACCAGTCTTTCCGACGATGACGTTATAGAAAAGTCTGCACCTGCACCGGTGGCTGATCTTACTGCCCCGAAGCTGGACCTGGGCGTTCCACAGCCAGTGGAAAAACAGGAGGAACCTGAACCACCGAAACCACACCACGCTGCTCCCCGCGAACATGCTCCAAAAAGAGAAGCGCCGGCGCCGGCACCTCCTGCGTCAGCTGTTGAGGAGCATCACGCACTACTTGAAATTCCTGAAACACCGGAAGTTGCAACTACCGTTGGCGACGAACTGACATTTATTGAAGCTTTTAATGTGGCACGCCGTGAAGTTGGCCCAGCCGGTCTGTTCGCCTGGCGCGACACTTATTACAGCACTTTTACAGACAAAGAGTGGGAACTGGTGCCGGAAGAAAAAAAAGCGCAATGGCTGGAAGCGGCCGAGCCGATCATTGATCCCGGATATGAGAATCTGTCGGAAGGTGTAACACCCGAACCGGTTGCACAGCAGCAGCATGTAGTTGTGGCTGAAAGAGGTCCGATCACCTGGACAGGAATTGACAAAAACGGCGACGGTCAGGCAGAAATACTGATGGCCAGAATCAACGGGCAGTCTCCAATGGTGCTCCTGGATACAGATGGTGATGGCGTACTGGACACCCGTTATGATTATGAAGCTGCAAGCGGCAAAACTTTTGCCTCGGTTATTGAGCCGTTTTCGATGAGCACCGCCGATATCGAACATCTGGAGTACGTTCCTGTAGAACCTGATATGGGCTTTTACAACCATTCTGGCAACGAGCAGACTTCGGGTTCCCTGCCGGTTTCTATCTATCAGGAAAACAATCAGTATGTGGTGAGCCTGGATAGCAATATGGATAATACCATTGACGCCATTACGTATCTCACCGATGACCGCGGCCCGGTTGTAGGGCTCGACTACGATAATGACGGGCAGATTGAAATGGGTTATGTGTATGATGCTGACAGCCAGACTGTGAATAGCCTCGAAATGGAGCCGATGGAAGAAATGAGTTTTGGTCCTCCCGAAGGTCCGGCGGTTTCAATGGCAGATGAGCAACAAAATGCCTATCAGGCAGAAGGACTTGCATTTGAAGACACAGACGATAACGAAAGCTCTGACGACGACGAAACAGACGATTATTTTAGCCCCGAAACGGAAACACAGGATGACGATGTACTTTCCTAATACACGATTGCGGTCAAAAATGAAAGAATCAGAATAGATTATGGAAATTGTTTGTAGAAAATGCGGATCACGGCTGACTGTTACCAACACGGCTACACCGATTGTGAAATGTACAAATTGCGGCTATCCCAACCCGGTAATGGCTGGTGCGCAGCCCGGTGGCGCGCAGCCCGCAAGAGCTGCACAACCTTCGGCTCCCATTGCAACGCCGCCGGTAGCTGCACACGCACAACCGCTTCCGTCACAAATGCCGCCAAAACCGCCGATGGGCAAGGCAGCCGGTCCCTCCGACCTGGGCTGGCTGGTTGTGCACGATGAAAATGCAGCACAACAGACGCATCCGTTACGCATTGGACGTCAGGTAATTGGTCGGAAAAGTGTGAGCAGGCCATGCGATATTATGATTGATACCGAAGATCCATTTATGGGGCGTAATCATTGCATTCTGGAAGTGAAGCCAAGCCGTAGCGGAGGATATGAATTTTTCCTTTCCGATGTGAAAATGACAAACGGCACTCCCGAGCAAATGAGTACTAACGGAACATTCGTGAATGCGCAGCCAGCTGCACTCCGGCCCAAAGACATGGTTTATCTTAAAGACGGTGACACCATCCAGATGGGTAAAACCAAAGTGGTGATCAAGACACTGATCACTGCCGCAAGCGCTCAGGATGCTTCCCGGATTGTTCAGGATACGGACTATTCGCCAACGGTCATCATTAAATAAACAGCCTCCAATCTGTAAATCCCATACCCAGGAATGAAAATAACCATTCATCAGCCGGCAGGTTTCAACGAAGCGGGGGGCCGTTCCAACAATGAAGACAGCATTTTTCCGATGCCGGGAACGGCTGGCGTATCGGATACGCTGTTTCTGGTTTGTGATGGTGTTGGTGGAGAACACAAAGGCGAAATTGCAAGCTCAGTGGCATGCCAGTGCCTGAGCCATTACCTTGATCAATTGAAAACGCCGGATCTGACCCTGGAAAATGTTCAGCTGGCACTTGAATACACGCGTCAGACCTTTGAAAATATTGAGAAAGAAGATTCTGACACACATGGCATGGCTACAACGCTTACGTTGCTGCAAATTTGTGAGTCGGGAATTGCCGTTGCTCATTTAGGTGACAGCCGTATATATCAGGTAAGAAATGGAAAGGTTATTTTTCAGACCAAAGATCACAAGTGGGTCAATGAGCTGGTCGAAAGTGGGGTGATAACCGAAGAACAGGCGCGGTCGCACCCGAAGAGAAATGTAATTACAAAAGTGATCAGCGCGGCGCGGAATGACCAGCCGGATTTTCGTTTGATTCAGGATGTAAAGGCCGGAGATTATTTTTTTATGTGTACAGACGGCGTTCTGGAACAGCTTTACAATGAGCTGCTGGAATACCATCTTCGCGATAATCCTGACAACCAGGCATCGCCAGCGGAAATTATCAACGCGATCAAAGAAGAGTGCGAGGGGAAAACAAATGATAATTTTTCCGCGTATCTCATCCGGATTGATTCATCCGAGACTTTGGCCGCAATTGTACCTGAAAAAACGATAAAAGTAAACATTGCTCCGCCTGCCCGCCAGGTGACAAACCATACGCATGAGAAGCCGAAAGGAATGATTTACACGATTGGGTTGCTTGCCGTCGTGTTCATTTTTGCCGGCGGGGCTTTTTATTTTAAAAGCAGTCAGATTCTCTCAAACCCAGATACCGTCGTGGTATCAGACAGTATAACTACCGATGCAGGCACTGAAACCAAAGCAGATGATCCCATACGGGAAGAAATCGTTTCCGATGTAAAAACAGGGCGGGAAGGCTTAGAAGAAAGTGCAAAAGAATTGCCCAAAAACACGCCCGGGTTGAAACCGGAAAAAACAGTTTCAACAGAGAAAAAACAGGAACAGAACCAAGAACCAAAAAAACACAAAGATTCAACGAAAGCGAGACGGTTTGAAAATGAGGTAACAACGAAAGAAGATACGGTTATCTCAGATCCCAGACCGGCGGTTTCGCCTGATCCGAAAACACCGGATATTTCCCCGGACATTAAATCAAATGTGGTAAAAACTGAAATTCCGGTTCTTCCCCGAAAAGTGCAGCCCAGTCCCAAAGTTGAATAACCCCTTAAATCCTCTCAAAATAGTACTCACGTTATGAAAGATTTTTACCGATACTTAAACCATAGTCTGTTATATGCCTCCATTCTAGCCTCGGTTTTTTCATGCACAAGTGAAGTGCCGGCTCCGCCGAAAGCAGATTTTAATCATTCATTGGTAACAACGGGCGCCTCGACGGAAGTAACATTTACTAATAATTCGGCCAATGCTTCCTCTTTCAAATGGGATTTCGGAGACGGGGCAGTTTCCTCAGAAATGAGCCCAAAACATACATATGATTCTGGCGGAAATTACAACGTAAAGTTGGTCGCAAAAGGAGATGGAGGAAGTCATGGAGTCAGTAAGGCCGTGACTATTCAGGTGCTCAACAAGCCAGTTGCAGCCTTTGACTGGCAGCCATCAAAGGCAGGCGTTATTCCAAGCGTGGTTGTTTTTACCAATAAGTCGACCGGTGGGAAAAGCTTTTTTTGGGATTTTGGTGATAGATCGACGTCCACCGAAGAAAAGCCAACGCACAGTTACGTGGCCGGGCAATATTTGGTGAAACTCACAGTCACGGGGGACGGAGGACAGCATACAACAAGCACGACCATTATGATTATTTCCGCCACACCAACGGTTGCGGCTTTTGACATTACAGGAGAAGATTGTAAGGTACCCTGTACGGTTTCCTTCGCCAACCGGTCAGCACCACAGGTAACAGAGTACAAGTGGGAATTTAATGACGGAGGTGAGTCAACACAAAAGGATCCTTCGTACGAATATAAAAAAGCAGGTAATTACAATGTAACACTCACTGTAAAGGGACCGCATGGTGTCAACTCGGTAACAAATACAGTTTCTGTTTATGAGCCATATCAGCCCGTCATGGTTTTCGTTGCAGGAGGATCATTTCAAATGGGAAGTAATGATGGTCCGGCTGATGAGAAACCCGTTCACAAAGTAACGTTGACTGATTTTTCGATTGGGAAATATCCCGTGACTGTGAAGGAGTACCGGGTTTTTTGTCAGGAAACAAGCCATTTCGTGCCCAGTTATTTAACCGGTTACTTTGGTGTAAATGAGGCGGTGGTATGGGTAACCTATCAAGATTCCAGAGACTATTGTGAATGGCTGAGTAAAAAGACAGGAAAGACCTATCGGCTGCCCACAGAAGCCGAAAGGGAATATGCGGCCCGTGGAGGTGCTAAAAGTCAGGGGTATATATACCCGGGGAGTAATAATTTAGATGAGGTTAAGTCGGAGGGTAATTTTCCCACTTTGGGACAACGAAAGGCAAACGAGTTGGGCCTGCATAATATGACTGGAAACGTAATGGAGTTTTGCCAGGATTTCTATTCAGGTAATTATTACGCCACCTCTCCGGTCAGTAATCCTACGGGTCCGGTATCAGGGACATCGCGGGTGGTAAGAGGCGCAGCTACGACCAGCCCGGCCGTTGATAACAGGGTTTCGCGTCGGTCCTCCTCAGATGGAGCGGGAACCTATAACCGGGGATTCAGGGTCGTATTAGTACCCTGATTGATGGAATTAGTGGATATAAATTTTTTCAATAGCAAATCGAAGAAACCATGACCGCAGCCGAATTTGCCGACCGCTTTGACTACGATCCCGACAATGATTTGTTGGGAGAAGGTGGTTTTGGGAAGATATTCAAAGCCTGGGACAACGTGAGAAACGAATTTATCGCTCTCAAAATGTCCAAGGTGCAGCCAGCTATGGAGGAATTCAGTTTGCTGAGTGAATACGAGCGTGTCAGGCATCTGGAGCATCCCAATATTGCCCGCTATATGGATTGCCAGCGTATCAAATTACCCGGTATCGGCACGCACGACATTGCCCTGATGAAGCATTATGAGCACGGAAATCTTAGTCAGCTGCTCAGTAAACACACTTTAACGCAGGCGCAAAAACAGAAAATAATTGACGGCCTGCTGGAAGGAATTGGTTATCTGCATAAGCTACGGCCGCTGATCATTCACAGTGATCTCAAACCTTCGAACATTCTGATCGTTGAACGACGGGGATTTTTTATTCCGCTCATCACCGATTTCGGGATCAGCAGGCAGGCAAAAGTAGATGATAAATCTTACGTTACGAATACCGTCGGAGCCGGCACTTACGCATACGCAGCGCCGGAGCAATGGGAGGCGAAGGAGCTACGGCCCAATGCAGATTTATGGAGTTTCGCCATCATAGCCATTTACGTTTGGTTCAATGGCAAAAGATTGCCATTCCGCTCGGATGATATCAGTATTGCCACGGAATCCGGAAGAATTGAATACATGAAGCGGGTAATCGCGCTGGATTTTATACCGGATTTGAAACAATTACCGGAAAACTACCGGAGAATGATCGATGCCTGTCTGGTGGTGAATCCGCAGGCAAGAGTGAGGAGCGTCGACGAGCTTCATGCAAAAATCAAGGCTGATGTATTGGAAACGAAAGCGGTTGAGGAAGTGACCATGGTGCTTCCAAAGACGAAACCGGCGCGGGTGCCGTTGGCTGTCCTCGATGAAAAAACAGAAATCCTTCCGCAGGATAAAGCAGAACCGGTGATCGCCAAGCCAAAGGCGGAGGAACCCGCAGCGCCGATTCCCGTTGTTGTAAAGCCAAGATCTTACAAACCATTTTGGATTGCAGCGTCCGTTGTAACAGTTGCATCCCTCGGCGGTATTGGATGGTACAATTATCATCCGGTGGAAACGCCTAAGCAAGCAATCACCGTTGTAAAACCTGATTCCGTTAAAACAATTTTAAAAGATACGACCTTGGCAGTTCCGCCGAAAGCTGCGGCACCCATTGCTGTGGTGGAAACGAAAAAAGTCGAAGTGAAAAAGGAGCCTCCGGTTGTAAAAAAGAAAGAAACGGATGAGCGTTCAGTTTATCACGTGGTGGAGGAAAGTCCAAGATTTCCCGGAGGACCAAGTGCCATGGCCAGCTGGCTGAGCAGCAATTTGAAAACACCCGAAGCAGCCGAAAGGTCGTTTATTTCAGGCGTTGTTCGTTTATCTTTTATTGTTAACGTCGACGGAAGTCGTCAGGATATTCAGGTTGTTCGCGGACTTGGATACGGCTGTGATGATGAGGCCATCAGGCTTGTGAAGAATATGCCGAAATGGATTCCCGGCCAGACTGGCGGAAGAAGTGTCCGCGTAAGACATACATTGGCAATTCCATTTGAATAGCTCCGAAAGCGCTATGAATCGAGGCAAAAATACTAATTATCCTGCCCTTCCAATCACTTTCGCCACAGCTTCCCTACTGCCTTTTACCTGCAATTTCTGGTAGATATGTTCCAGGTGTTTTCGGATTGTTTTGTCGGAAACGAAAAGCTTTTCGCTGATCTGACGTACATTCAGTCCACGCACCAGCCATTCCAGTATTTCATTTTCGCGTAGCGTTAGCTCTGCGGATTTGGAAACAGATTGTATCTGCAGATCATTAGAGCCCTGGCGCAACAATTCAAGTGCTTTTGAGGCCATTACCGGCGACATGGGGGCGCCGCCATCCAGCACTTCGGTGATGGCATTAATAATTTTGTGTGCTTTTTCGTCTTTTAAAAGATACCCGGATGCACCCGCTTTGATCGCTTCAAATAACTTTGAGTCGTCATCAAACATGGTCAGGATAAGTATCTTAACATTCGGATACTTCTCTTTCAATAACCTTGTGGTGGTAATTCCGTCCATTTCGGCCATTTCAATATCCATCAGAAAAACTTGCGGAACGCCGGTTTTTGGCAACTGTTTAAAGAGATCCTTGCCATTGATGGCCCGCAGCATGAGGTCAATATCTTCACTCAGTGAAAGTTTTTCCCACATGCTGGCCGCAATAGTAGGGTTATCTTCGACCAATCCGACGGTAATTCTGGACATGATGACAGGGGTTACAAATGTAGTTGAGCAGATGCGGGCAATTGGATTACAGTGTTCTGCACCATAACCCTCTATACAAAGTAACGAATCTGGGGAAGATCAAAAAATACGTCATTTGACGTATTTTTTGATCATAGAAATGGGAATTCTGCTTTGATACTTGTGCCTTCGGCAGTGGAGCTCATATCAAGAACGCCGGAAAGTTCATCTGTTCTGTTCTGGATATTCTGCAAACCATAACCTCTTTTGACCTCGTCAAGACAAAACCCTTGTCCATTGTCAATAATCTGGAGTGTTAACGTATATTCATTGACGGTAATATTTACATCAATGGTTGTTGCACTGGCATATTTAAGGGCATTGTTAACTGCCTCCTGCACCACTCTGAAAATCGATGACGTAAGTGGGGCCGGCAACAACATTGCTCTGCCGCCGCATGCATTCACCTGTATTTTAGGGCATTCCATGTCTTCCGAAATTCTTGATAACAAACCTTTTATCCTTTCTGTCAGTTGCCCGAACGTAATCTCCGGCTGGTTGAGTACCCAAATCGTTTCACGTAGTTGCTGCACTGTTTCACTGGTAAAGTCGCGTAACGCGGCAAGTTGGTTTTCCATGCCTTTATTGCTGAAAGCCATAATGTCCAGCCGTGAAATGATGTGTGTCAGCTGAGAACCAATACCGTCGTGTAAATCTCTGGCAATTTGCTCGCGCTGATTTTGAAGTTGGTGGAGCATATTTTGCCCTTCTGTGTCATGGTTGTACAAAGCACTTTCCTGACTATGAATTTTGAAGTGCGTTGCTGCTTTTCCACGTCCTATTCTGAAAATATCGGCATGTGAAAAGTTCTTGATAACGGGTTGAGATGACATGGTGTAAAGTGTTAAAAATAGTCGGGTGTGAGTTTAAAGAAATGATTTTATGCGTTTTCATACCAATCGTCAGCGTCTTTCTCGCCTGCTTCATCGGTATTATCAAAGTACAATTCATTGATATCATCCGTCAGAATTTCTTCTCCAACAGCCTCTTTTACAATGTTTTCAGGCCATTCTTCTTCGCGCTGTATTGCATCCGGGTCGAGGAATTCGCGGTAAAACATCTCGTTCCGATATGCCAGAGGCTGGTCATCCGAAAAGCGTTCGTAATGGTGTGAGGCTTCTTCCCAATCCTGTTCCAGCACCGCCGACGTCAACTCCGGAAATCTGGAAAGACTGCCCGTATTGTACACGTAATCAAACAGTATGCTTTTTTGCTTATCAGATAATTGGTCCCAGTCCGTTTCCGGAAATCCTTCATGATTTCTGACAAATTCAGCGAGTTGGGCTTTTGTTCTCTCCTCGTATTCAGGGACCAGCACATTTTCAAACAACGCGCGTTGCTGATCTTCCGTGATGATGATTCCGCCTTTCTGTGCAATCCAGTTTCCGGCTTCCGGCCCTGTTTTGTTTGCTGCCTCAATCAGTGAGTACGCCGTTTCAGGGTCGATTCCTGCGTTCGTCAGATCGTTGTAAATTTCCTGAGGACTTCTGTGTCCCATGTCATAGCCGGGCCCTATCGTGACGCCGGACCTGCCCCCCGGATAATGCGGTACCAGACTTTGCCCCTGATGACCGATTTCCTGGTTGTATGTAAATTGATAGTTAGACATAACATGTAAATTATTTACAAATCTTGCTTGAATAACCGGGCTTTTTTAGCGTAAAATCACGGGAAGTAACCACGTGTTTTTACCTATTTTCAACATTCAAAACTAGCTACCGAGCTAATAGAAAAATATAGACAAAATTGATGATGCCGTGCTGAGGGCAGAAGATTTATAACCGCGTTGATAGTAATTTTTGTAAATATTCATTTTTTTAAAAAAGACTTATATACAGCTATTTATACTTCATGTATCCGCTTTTATAACGAAAATTAGCTCTTTTCTCCCGCATGGGCATATTAAATAATTTAAACTTATTTAGTGGTAAAGATTCGATAATTCATTCTCAGTCTCTCATGTAGTTTTGCCTCTCCGGTGTTTTACGTAAGTCGTAAAAAGATATGTGGGAGGAAACATGTACCGCGATTTTTCTTTATAAAAAGCTAAAAAAATCCATTAGCCGTGTGTGCGGAGTATCAAACGATCCTTGGCACGGGCTGATTGGATTAATCGTGCGCAAACGTTACTTGTTATAGGGAGATACCCGCAAAATATACGTCAATTGACGTATTGATTAGCATTTCGGGGTCGTCTAATTTTGGGCTGTTGTAATTGTAACTGCGGCACTCATTTAATTCAGTGACATCCGATGCAAATTTTACTTAAACGCCAGTTGGTTCTCATTCTGATCCTGTTCTCCTGTTTCGTTTCCGAAGCACAGACACTCAAAAAGCCGGATGTGATCCAGAAAATCGACAAAACTTCACTGGAAGTTGTGATTGATGAAATTAATAAAACGGATATTTTGTATCGTAAAGCCAACGATCCCAAAGGGCCGCTTTACGCAATGCCCAAAAAAGATGTAAGCAAAATCATCTGGAACAACGGCGATGTAGAAAACATCACGCTGGTACCTGTGGGGTCACCATCTGCGACGAAACCAACGGAGATGCTGGTAAAACCGGAAAACTCAAAAATGCTTTTCTGGGATCAGGCTGGTCTGTTTGCAGGTTTTAGAGCGGGCGCCGGGTTGGGAATGGTGACAACGCCTCATACCAGCGTACTGGCCTCCGGGTCAAAACTGGCCTTTAATGCGGGAGGAACGCTTGGATACCGGATGAAATCTTTCAGTGTGCAGATCGACGCATTGTACACCGTGCTGTCTTACACGATGAATGTTTCCGACAGTTTTCAGAATGTCAAAAAAATTGATGGCCAGCAGGCAAATCTTGTATTACCGCTTACAGCCGCATTTTACACCAGATTAAACAAAACCAAAGTGGGACTCACCCTGGGCGGTTTTGCCAGCATGCAATTAGGCAGCGGAAGTACCAGAGTCACCAATTCAGAAAATAAGGCGACTAACTTCAGTAACTGTGCTGACTGTTCAGACAAAGCAACTTTCGGGGTTGTCGGCGGAATAACTGCAACCGTTCTGGAGCGCCCTGGTTACTCAGTTTTTGTCGACGCGCGCTGGTATCATAGTCTGGCTGATAATTCGGAGTATAAAATCGCCGAAAGCGGAGTAAAACTGAATACGGCAATACTGGGAGCAGGTGTACTTTTCAATATGGCGCATTGATATTAGCGTGCAGGCTTTTAACTGCGTTTTTTAGTACCCAAAAATGTTCGATACACAACTGTGGAAGGGAAAACCTTCGTCATAATATTTCCAAAACCTGACAAAAATGAGATTTGACGTTCTTAAAAATATAAAATCATACCTGATTCCAGTACTGGTCGCCGCAGGGTTGCCATTGTATGGGCAGGAGAAATTTTACTGGAGCAACGGCAGTCCGTTTCCTTACAAAATTGTGGAATCCAATGAGCAGGAACTGAAATACGAAGAAATGAAAGGGGACAGCCCGCACAAAAGAACGGTGGACCGGGAAAATGTCATTGTCGCTTTCAACGCCCAGGGCATGTATTTGCTGATCGATCAGCTGAGTACAGATCCTGAAACGTCCCGAATGTCGCTCAAAAAGTTTTACAATGCACCCGGTCCGGCTACGGATCTGCTGATCAAATCCACGCCGGTAGAAGTAATACCGGCAACGATCCGGGTGGAAGATGAGGCGATCAATTATCTGACAGAACATGGCAAACCGGCGTCGATCCGGAAAAGTGATCTGGTTGCCATTATTTACAAAGATGGCCGGCATGTGCTCTTACGTGATCCTGAAGATGCAAAATCTTTTCTCGCGGCGGCTTTTGATCAGGTTCGTAAATACGGTGGAAAACCAGCTCCAAAACCGAAAGCGGAGGAAAAGGGCAAACCAGCCACTGAGCCCGCTCGGCCTATTGCGGTGAACAAACCGGTTTTAAATGAAAAGGAATATAAGGAATACAGCCAGAAAGCGCTTACAAAAGTGGAGCAGTTTGCAGATTATTTGCAGGTGATCGCAAGCAAAAATTTCTCGATGAACGAAAGAGACGCGGCGATCCGTAATGCGCTTAAACTTTTTATGCCGGATTCGAAGATCAAGGTTTCCTCAAAAAACAGAAAAGGGATCACCGAGCTAAGTATAGAATCGTATTTGAAAAAGCTCAAAATGTTGCCGTACGGGCAGGTGGAGATCAAGTGGAGTAACATTGAATATGTGGACGAACTGAAACAGGCCGAAGACGGGAATTATTACGGCAGGATTATCGGTAGCCAGACCTTCACAGGTTTTAGTGAAAAAGGAGAAACGGTCAGGTACGGCGATGTTACCAGGAAGGACGTGCGGGTGAAACTCCAGTCCTATCAAAAAGAGATAGAAGGGCAAAGCCAGGTAAACTGGTCCATTTTACTTGGGAACATCGGTGTTGTTGAGAACGAATAACTGAAATGAAAAGGGTGCTCTGCATATTTTCGACGCTTTTTATGTTTAATCTGACAAACATATTTACTCACAACGGCCTTGCTCAAAATCTGCGCCTGAACGGAATGGTGATGGATATTGGTCAGAAAAAGACAATCGAGGGTGTGACAATTTATGCGCTTGTTGATAACCAGCGGAAGCGTATTGCGTCCAGTGACGCCCAAGGCCGGTTTTCATTTGAATATCCACAGACCGGAACCGCTTTGATTATTGAAAAAACGGGATACCGAACATTGAGTGTTAACACTCCGAAAACGATTGCTGCAAAAGAAGACGGTCCGTTTTATATTCAGCTGCCATTGATTGCACTGGATCAGCAGGCAAGCGACAGGCCTTACATGCAAAGTGAACAGCAGGATTTTACGCTGAACACACAGGATGCCGGAAAGCAAAAAGTAGTACGGCTTTTTACAATCAAAGATGCGCTGAGCAGCCAGCCAATACATACGGCCTCAATTTGTTTTGAATATACAAAGGTTGAAAAGAAGGAATGCCGCGATATTACGCAGTCGGCTACCTCCCGGACAATGGTTTTTGAAGAAGCGGATATCATTAATATGGTGGTGGAAGCGGCCGGATACCAGACGTACCGGGGGAATCTGATTCTGGAAAAAATGGATGGCAGCAACAGCGTCTACGAAGTAAAAATGACGCCGGAGGTAACCATTCTTTCCTTAAATATAAAAAACACAAATCCCGACCTGGTTTGCACGCTTACAACAGTTGCGGGGGAAATAATTTTGATGACCAAAGAGACAAACGGATCTTTTGATGCATTCAGCAAAACCGGATCCTATACACTCAACGTCAGCAACACGCGCGGGGGGCTGTTGCATACTGAAAAAATCTCGGTTCAGAAAGGACTGAATTACCAGGTTGTGACTGTAACGAACAGAACGCCGGTTTACAAGCCAAAAGAGGTACAGACCGTGAAACCGGCTACCAGGCCGGTCGTTCCGGCAGATGTTGTTCCGTTGGCAGACACCGTGAAAAACATCACTTTGTATTTTGAGCAAAGTACGCATGTGCTGCTTCCGGAAGCAAAAAAACAGCTTGATCAACTTGTGCTTTGGCTGCATGGCGTTCCGGAAAGGAAGATCAGGATTACGGGTCACTCGGACAATGTGGGTGACGCCAAACGCAATGAAACGCTTTCGGAGTACAGGGCGAGGGTAACCTATGCCTATCTCCAGGAACACGGGATTTCCGCCGCGCAAATGTTTTGGGTGGGGATCGGAGCGAAACGTCCGGTTGAAAAAAATGATTCAGAGGAGAATAAAAAGAAGAACCGTAGGGTGGAGATTACATTGATACCCGAAAAATAGAAAACTGTTAACCGTAAATATTAACCCGATGCGCTACCTGTATTTAACCATTTTTTGGGGAATGGCCCTGTTGCCAGCCTTCGCACAAACTTCGCCGGACCTGACCGAAGATGACAAGAGGGAGATTAAGGCGGAAGCCAAAAAAGTGATAGAAACGCATCTGAGCGATCTGTTAAATACCATTGCTTCCGATGGCATGGGAGAACAGGGACGGAAACTGATCATGGCCAATAGCTTCATCCCGAGTGAAAACCAGATTTTTGATATTAATTCCATTATCGAAGATGATGTCAACCCTGAATTTACCATTAATAAGAAGGGCTACTCAGATGTGAAAGTGCAGCGTTATCTCGAAAACCTGAATCTTTTTTATACAAAAAGTGGAGAGAACAGCATCAAAATTACGGAGGTAAATGTGACAGACGTAAAAAAGGGGCCGGAATATCCATACTTGCTGGTGCATTACAAGTCCCAGTTTACGAATGTGCATCGTAACAAACCAACACTGAAATATGCCGCCATTCTGCGTACTGCCGAATTGAAAGCTGAAAAAGTTGACAAGCAATGGAAAGTACTGATCACGGGAATCAGATATTATAAAGAACCGATTGCTGAAAATACGGCTGCAAAAGTACCTGCAAAACAGACAAAGCCCACTACGCCTCCGGCAACGAAACCAGCTGAACAAGTGGCGCAGAAACCGAAGGAGGTGAAGAAAACAGAGGAAGCGAAAGAAGCTAAAACCCAGCCTGTGGTGACTAAAACTGAAACACCTGTAACGTCGCCGGCCAAACAGGAAAGCTTGCCGGTGGCAGCAAAACAGGAGGAAGTAGTAAAGCCCGCTCAGAAATCACCGGAGTTAGTGCCGCAGAAAACCAGCCCCGCAATCAGGGATCTGGAATTGCAGGCAGCCAAATATAAAAAGCAAACGACGCTTTTCAGGGTGGGAGCTGGTGCGGCGATCGTTGGCGCGGCAGCTACTTTTGTCATTGTCAATGGTGCGTACGGAGACTACAAATCCCAGTTGGAAAAGAGCAATTCAGAACTGGATAGCTGGTGGAATAGTGATAACAACGGGAATAATTTCGGTGACATAGAGAATTATAAAGCGAAACCAAAGAGTCTGATCGCCTTCGGGAGCCCGGGGATTTACTTTGTAGGGGCAGGAGTTATTGCCGGCGGGGTACTTTGGTTTATGGGTAGCGGTAGTAACAAGAAGGCGAAAGACTTCAAAAATCAGATTGAGCAAAAGCGTAAACAGCTTAGCATTACGCCTCAGATAAGTGGATCACAACGCTATGCCGGTATTTATTTAAGATATCAGTTTTAATTAAAAAGTTAGCCTGAAATGATGTTACCTAAATCTTACCTCTGCTTATTAACATGCGTGTGGTTCGTTGGCTGCACGCTTGAACAAGCCCCTGTGCCAGTCGCCAAATTCACATACACCGGCGGAGAATGCAACGCGCCGTGCAACGTTACATTTACTGACAAATCGGATGCCGGTGTATATGACTGGAATTACGCCTGGAAATTCGGTGACGGAGCTACATCGGCGGAACGCAACCCTACACATAATTACACTGCCGGTGGGAAATTTGCCGTAACCCTCACGCTTACTGGTAAATACGGTACGGCAACTACTACAGACACGGTTCGTGTCAAAGGACCAGTGGCAGAAGCGCCGGTTGCCAATTTTACAGTAACAGGAGGGAATTGCGAAGTGCCTTGTGAGGTGACTTTCACCAACACATCACTCAGGGCAGTTTCTTATGCCTGGAGTTTTGGAGATAAATCAGACGATTCGGTTTCAACAGTTCAGAGTCCCAAGCATACTTTTAAAAAGGAAGGTACATTCAACGTCAAATTGACGGTAACGGGAGCCGGCGGAACGCACACGAAAGTTGAACCGGTTGTGATCAAAGCAGTTGCGGTACTGAATGCGGATTTCACTTCCACACAGGCACTGATGGCTCCTGATTCTATCGCGGTGACATTTAAAAACACGTCAACCGGGGCCACAAAATACGACTGGGAGTTCGGCGATAACAAAGTTTCGAACGCTATGGATCCGATTCACAAATATGCAAATAAGGACAGTTCTTATGTAGTGAAGCTGAAAGCGTACGGCAAAGGCGACGCCACCAAAACCAAAACAGATACTTTAAAGATTAAAAAGAAATAGGTACTGCAATGCCGGCTTGTTCGACATAGCATATCAATCAAAAAACGAGTAAACAATCTATTATGAAGCATATTTTCAATTGCCTTCTGCTGATGTTTATAGCGGTGGGCTGCCATATGGAGGTGCCGGAAATTGTCGTGGACTTTTCGGGAGATTCTGACAAAGGAACTGTTACATTTAAAAACAATACCCAGGGCGCAGAATCTTTCACCTGGGATTTTGGCGACGGAAGTGCATTGAGCACGGAGCGGGAACCTGTTCATAAATACAATACGACAAATAATTACAACGTCAAACTCATTGCCAAGGGTAACGGTGGAAGTGTGGGCCGGGCAAAAGTCATCTCCGTAAACATCAACACCGCATCCGTAAAAACTTTTGAAAAAGTTTGGGAATTCACTTACGGAGGATCCGCGTTTGATCAGCTGCGGGCCGGTATCGCAACTGGCGACGGTGGTGCGGTAATGGTTGGGATGTCGGCATCAGGAGGTAGTGGCGGCAATGACGTGAAAGTGATCAAGATAAACAGCGATGGAGCCAAACAGTGGGAATTCAATTACGGCGGTGCCGGCAATGACGGAGCTTCCTGCGTGATTGAAGCGCCAGGCGGTGGTGGATATTTTGTGGGTGGTTTCAGTAATTCTGCCAAAGGAGGAACGAAGGAATCGGACAATTTGGGTGATCATGATTTCTGGCTGATTAAAATCGACGCGAACGGCAGAAAACTTTGGGACAGAAGCTACGGTGGCGGACAGGATGATTTGATGAATGGCATGGTTCTGACCTCTGATGGTGGTGCTTTGCTCGGAGGCTTTTCAAAATCTGATATATCCAGAAACAAAACGGGCGCTCACATCGGCGATGCGGATATGTGGCTTGTGAAAGTTGGTAGCGATGGAAGCAAGCAGTGGGACAAAACCTATGGTGGTAAAAGTGATGACCGAATCAACAGCATGGCAATCACTCCGTCCAAGGTGGTGGTGCTGGCAGGTTACTCTGGGTCGGGGAAAGAAGACAGCAAATCGGCTGTCAATTATGGGAATTATGACTTTTGGGTCATGAAGGTGAGCGAAGGCGGAGATAAAATCGCTGATTACTCTTTTGGGGGAGCAGCCGCTGATCAGATATATTCTACAATTTTCGATGGAGGCAGATATGTGGTCGGTGGAGAGTCATCATCGGAAGCATCATCCGGAGGCAAGGATCCGATACTGGCACCACGTCTTGGTGGAATTGATTTCTATGCATACAAATTCGATGATGCCGGTGCCAAGGCGTGGGAGAGAACGTATGGTGGCAGCGGCGATGAAAGGTTAAATTCCGTTGCACAGGCCTCCGATGGAAATCTCTTTCTTGCAGGAGAATCCAATTCCGGCACCTCTGCCAACAAACCTGCGGAAAATTATGGCGGAATTGATGGCTGGCTGATCAAAGTGGATGGAAGTGGCAAGATCGTCAAAGATGGTGGTTTTGGAGGTTCCGGATCCGACAAAATAAACTGTGTGATCAAATTGTTGGATGGAAGCTACGTCCTGGCAGGGGAATCCAATTCATCCGTCTCGGGTAACAAGACTTCGGATCTCAAAGGAGATTACGATTGTTGGGCGATAAAAATAAAAGACAACTGATTAAAAACCATTTTTGACCTGGTGAAGAAATCCGGTTGGTCATTTTTTTAAAATATATTTTTATGAAAAAATTTCTCCTTTTCCTGTTTTGGGTCATTATTTCCGTGGCTTGTCACATGGAAGTGCCGCTTGCGCCGCAGGCCAGATTTGAGGTAAAACAGGAAGGAGCGGGGCTGGTCACGTTCACCAATAAATCCGACAATGCGACGTCATTCTCCTGGGATTTCGGGGATAATAAAACGGAAACAACCACCGACAATATTACTTCGCACAAATACGAGGCATCGGGTAATTATGCAGTGAAACTCCTCGCAAAAGGTGATGCCGGAAGTTCCGGAACCACGCAGACGGTTACCGTAAATATTGCCGCTGCTGCCCAGCCTCCGGTTGCAAATTTTGATTTTACTTCGTCCAATAATTTTGAAGCTCCGAGCGTAGTTAAATTCACAAATAGTTCGACCGGAAATATCAGCAGTTATCAATGGAAAGTCAATAACAGTAGCATTGCTACATCAAAGGATGTTGAGTACACCTTTCAGACTGCCGGTACCTACAAAGTTTCGCTGAGTTTGACTGGCCCTGGAGGAAGTAATTCAAAGGAAGTTGATATCGTTATCAAAGCGAAAGCAGCCGCTGCACCGGTTGCCAGTTTCACGGTGGCAGGAAGCGGAGCGGTGGCCAAACTGACGGCAGTGTTCAACAATACGTCGTCAAATGCAGATACTTTTTTGTGGAATTTTGACGATGGAAAAACTTCGGCTGAAAAATCACCCTCGCACGATTTTTCTGCACCGGGGGTCTACAACATCATTCTGGTAGCCAACGGTCCGGGTGGAACGCATTCGTATTCCGGAGAAGTAGTGGTGCTTGCTCCTGCAAGGGTCGTGGAAAAATATGACGGTAATAAAATTGCATCCAGTGTAACCAAATCCGTTTACAATGGTTCCGACAATCTGGTAAGTTACCGATCGGATGGAAGCAACAATGATTTTGTCAACACACAAACCAATACGTTTGACGGACAAAAAATCACAAAACTTACTTACAAATCCACATTGAAATCGGGTGCTGTAACGGACGGCACAATTGATTTTGAATACAATGAACAGGGACTTCTGAAAAAAGCCGTCAAAAATTACAAGCGTCCAAACAACGGATACCAGACAGGCGACCGCGGAACTACCACTTATGAATACAGTTCCAACAACATAATTTCCAAAATCACCGCCGACAGCACCATCTATACCTACTCGTCGACAGGCATACTGACAGGGATTTCATTCATAGGTAACGGAACAGCCAACCGGACATTCATCGACGGCATCTGGTATTCCGGCGGGCCGGTTGTCAGGGACGGGAAAATTGTGAGCTATGCATACACGGACGGCTCATATCGGACTATCATTTATGATTCAAATGGGCAAAAGCAAATTGACACATTTACAGACCCGGGACGTAATAAGAAAATTACGGAAAATTTTTCCTACGATAATCGTGTGAATCCGGCTGCCATGGACAGCAAGTTCAAGGGCCATCCTGCGTATGCGCAGTTTGGTGGCAGCAGCAACGTGACCAATCTTTCGGGTTATTCCAGAGTGGTGCAAGGGACTTCTTCCGCAACACCAAATGTCAGCTATTCTTATTCGTTTGAATACAATGCAAAGAATTTGCCCACATTGATCAAAAAGAATGCGGACGATCAGGACGAAAAGAAAACGTTCACGTACATAGTCAGATAGTTTCGGTCAAAAACCAATTGTCTTTCCCGATTTTACTTTTTGTCGGAAGGTACAAACGGGAAATTAGGCATGTTGGCTGGTTTGAAAAACATGGGTTCCTGCATCCCGTTTGTGATCGTTTCTACACGGCGGGAAATCCAGCTGTATAAATCAACAACGTGAACATTGCCTGTTTCAGGCCGGGCTGCACTGCCGGTAATGCCTTCCAAAACTGCTTTGGTGAAAACACCGTTCTCGAGATCATCTTTTTCACGAGCTGCCTGCGTACGTTTGGCCGCCGTATAAAAGACGATCCCGTTTTCAGCGCTGCCCGAAATATTTGCAACCTGAATCAGGTCGGCTTCCCGTTGTCCTTTGGCCATCACATTGGCAGAATTACAGGCGTCAATAAAAAAAATGACCTTTCCCGGAATGGCAGCAAGATGTTGCCGGATGTCTTCAAAATATAGTGCCGTTTGTGCTAATTTTCCATTTTCAGCTTCCACAGGCATGAAGTAGAATTGTTCTTTTTCATCGTTGAAACCGTGACCCGCCAGGAAAAAGACCGCAACATCCTGGGATTTCGTATTTGCCGCCAGCCATTTTAGTCCTTCCAGAATATTACTTTTTGTTGCCTCTTTATTTCTCAAAAGCTTTGAAGAAACATTGGTGTATAAACTTCGTTTTTGCTTTATGGCCAATGCCTGAAAGTCGATTGCATCTTTTGCCGCGTAATTTAGTTTGAGTTCCGGCTGATTGTAATCGCTGACACCAACCGCAAGAATATTCAAAACCCCCGAAGCTGCCGGCGCCTGGTTACCAGCCCCCTTTATTTTTACGGTAGCCTCTACACTCGCGCCAAATCTATTCTCCGCAATAACCGAAACCGTCACATCGCCGGCGGGAATGGGGACGTCCATCGTGGGGGCATTGTTTTCCAGCCGCGGTCCTCTTTGCGCGTCAACCGGCCTTCCATTTACCAAAATTTTGGTATTCGTTACAGGTTCATCAGAACGGATTTTGTAGCTGATCGTCACTTTGTTCGACGGTATCGTTGCAGCTTCTCCGGGAGAAATAATGGTGACGACAGGAGGCAATTTTGTTGCCAGTTCATCCGCCGTTTTTGGTGGAGTACTGGTCGCAGTCAGCGCGTTTCTGATAATATCAGGGCGGTAATAGTCTTTTCTGAATCGGGAGACGGGGAAAAAATCAGCTGCCTGCTCTCGGGATTTGTTCACATGCCAGCCGATCAGATCTTCGGCCCCCACCGCACATGCATAAAAACCAGCAGGGGTCCAGGCGATCCATCGTTTGCCATCGGGATGAATGAAAACGGATAAAAGCTCAGCTCCGTCAGCAAGGCGAAACCAGCGTATTGTGCCATCCGCAAAAGCCGCGATAACGGTCCGGTTGTCTCCGGATACGTTGACCGCCCAAGTAGCTTCCGGCGTTGGAATCTGCCATTTTTGTTGTCCGTTCAGTCCATAACTACGCAGGGAACGATCGCTCCCCAGTATTACGCTGGTGTTATTGGGAGTCAGTGAAGCAGAATAAGCGATCTCATTGGCATCCAGTTTCACAGGTTTGCCGCTTATGGTCGGTGCCGAGGTGTTGTTCCACTGATCGACCATTGCTTTTGGCTGATTCGGCGTCGTAAAATCTGCATCTTTTGCTGTCGGTTTGACAATGGAAAAATCGGTCAGGGAAAAGATGCTTTCCTCAAAACTTGTATTTTTCAACCGTAGTTTCACCTTTTCACCATTAACGGAAATGCCAATGGTTTTCGCCTGCCCGGAATAATTATTGACATTTGCCGGCGTCTGGAATGCTATTTCACCGGTCGTTTTTAAGATTCCCCAGTTCGGTGCTGCGGTGGCAAAAAGCAGTTTGTTCTCAATAGTTGGCGTAATCTGAAGAACAGTCGTGGAGGTTTTGAGCAACATATCGGCAGCAAAAACTCCCGTCTGGGATTTCCACGACCGGATGGTCTGCATATCATCGCGGCTTCTGGCATTTCCTGCTGCGAAAACATATTGGCCGTCTTTGGTAAAACAGACCATTCCCAAATGATTTCCCGCTACGGTTCCGATACGCTTCATGTCTAAAGACAATGCTGTGCCGATTTTGCCATTCAAAAAAGGATAGAGCATCACCCGCGGTTTCGAAAGGCAACCAACTGCCAATTTATTCCCGGAAGGAGAAAAGGCAACAGAATATGGCTCATCGCCAATGAGCTCCTTGACATTTGGTCCGTTTGCAATTGACCTGGTCGAATAAATCCGAAGGTTGCCATCCAGGCTGACTGTTGCAAGATTGGCCCCGGATTTATCAAAATCAGCCCCATAGATATCATTTTCATATTTGGTATCGCGGCCAAGCTCCCTGCCTGTTGCGGTTTCATATAGCACAATTCCTTTGCCCCGTTCAAGTGCTGCGAGGATCATTTTGCCGTCAGGAGAAAACCGAATGTGAAAAACCCGGGCGGGAACGTTAGTGATTTTTCTGATCACCTCTCCCGATTGCCTGTCAAAAAGGTAAATCCACTCAGTTGCATCGCCGTCCGCGCTCATTTTCCCGGCGGCCACAATCAGCTTTGCATCTGCACTGATATCCACGGCGAATACCTTGCCCTGATTGCCTTTGTCGTGATATGGTCTGATGGTTTTTATCAATTCGCCTGACTTCCCATTCCAGATTCTCACCGTTTTGTCCTCAGAGCCAGTCGCCACATAGGCACCTTTGGCATCGGTAGCAATTCGCCACACCGAAGCACCATGAAAACCAGTTTCAATGCACAGATGTGGAAGCACTTGCTGGGCATGGGCAGTAATTCCAAAGATCGATAAAATCAGAGAACAGAGTTGGCGTGAAAATTTCATACAATATTTACAAAATGAGGATGGGTTTCGAGCAAATCTGCGGGTAAGTTAGCAAGATTACGGCAACGAAATGATGTACACCGCGGTGAAATTACGGGCGTAGAAAACAGATCTTTAAAAATTAAAAAATAGAATTTGCGCTATAATCGCTTTTGCAGGAATTATGGCCATATTTTGTTTGCCTAAATAAAAAGCCAGGCACATCTGATAAAAAATATATCGGTGGTCGCGTCGGGCGGTATTGTAAAAAGTCATAAATTAGCTAGGCAATACCCTCGTTAACTCTTTCAGTATAAACACATCCTTCTCATTATTGATATGCTATTTTTTGAAAAAACCGCCTCCTGTTTTAAGCAGCTCCTTTTTCCCTTGCCGGCTCGCATCGAATCTCCCGGGCTCGTTGATTTGCCTGACAATTTTGTGTCCTCAGCGCACCAGATTTTCGACTTTTCGTAGAATTCCACGGCTGACTATTTTAGTTTTCAAAGCAAATTGATACACAATTTTCGAGCATGTGCAAGGTGTTTTAAAACATGCCCATGTCTGATGCGCACCTCCCGAATGCCATCTCCGTAAACCCACAATGATAACTCACTAATGAAAAAACTTTTATTACTCAGCACTATTTTACTTCTGAATCTGACGTGTTTTGCTCAAAAAGAGGTACCTATTTTAAATAAAAAACCAGCCTTTATTACGCAGCTTTTCACCCCGCTCACGGAAATTCGTGTGGATATAGAGGACGATTTTAAGGGTTATTTTTCCAAAATGGAAGTGTTTGACTCTACAATGGTTTTTCGTACCACGTCTGAATACAATTCCTACATATCCAAATACGACAAGGCCGTGAAGGACAAGGCCAATCCGAAGAAGAAAAACGTTTCTATGCCGGATGCATCGTTGTACATGGTTAAAAACAGAGAGCTGTTGCGGCCCGGACTTGAAATTGATATTTATTTTGATGAATACCGCCTCAGTCAGCGTAACATGCTCAGATATCTCGTAATCCAAACCAAACTGGAAGGAAACGATTCTTTTGAAGGCGTTTATGAAGGTGTTACGGGTAATTTGGCCGTGATTGATGGTAAAAGCGTTGAACTCAAGCCAGGCGCAGCAATTGAAGGTGTTGAGGGTTTCAAAGGACAGAAATTTCAGTCTTTCCAAAACATGATGATCGGGTCTTTCGTCTCTGTAAATGGGAAACGGCAGCCCAACGGTATCCTGTTGGTGGAAAAGGGGAAAGCCTGGGAAAACAAGGAAAGCCCGGACGACATCAAACTTAAACTGGCGTTGAGGTCCACGATGAAATTAACGAGCAATGAGGTTTCATTCGGATCAATGAAATTCAGGTTGCTCAAAAATGATGACCTTGCCAGTTACGTTTCCAGGGTTGGCCGCTCCGTTATTCCTGATTATCAAAAGGAATTACCAAAAGGACATCCTGTCAAAATTGATTTTAACTTTTATGTTGTAGAAGACAGCACTTTCAACGCCTGTGCTTATCCGGATGGCAGCGTTTTTGTGCATACTGCGCTCCTCGCGCAGCTTGAAAATGAGGCGCAGCTGGCAACAATTCTCGGGCACGAAGTTTCCCACGTTACCTACGAACATGCGCGGGTGCAGGTCAGGAATCAGCAACATATTAATACTGCCACGAGCTTCGCCATGTTTGCTGTTGTTGCGGGTGTTTTACCCGCCGATGTGGTGATACTCGCTGCGGGGCTCGGCGGGCCTGCGCTCAGCAGCGCGTACAGTCGGAAGCTGGAAGAGCAGGCCGACAGGGCCGGGCTCAATTACATGTTCCAGGCGGGATATGATCCGCGGGAGGCCGGCAAAGTATGGAAAAGAATGTATGAACTGACCGATGTTACAGTCGGGCATTATGGTTCCAATTTACTGAGGGCGGCTGAAAAGGGAATAAATTCCATGTACGCATCACACCCGGACGCGCTGAAAAGATACAAAAATGTAAACCGGTTGATCGCGCTCAATTACCATAACGAAGACATGGGCAGTTTGACGGTCAATAAGGCGGAATACCGTGCAAAAATGAAAGCACTTCGTAAATGGTTGCAGGGAACTCCGTACTTCGAGCCTGACATTGAGCCCCGGATAAAACCAGAAGCAAAAACGGATGCGGGCAATAAGTCAAAAGTCAAAAAGGCGGTAACGCAGAAAAAAAATCAAAAGGCAGCGCTGCCAAAGAAACTGAATTAATATGCACCGGATTTCAGTCATGCTACTTTCGTTTGTCAGTGTTTCAATGACTTTGAGCAGCCAAGTTGTTCTGGGACAAAATTTGCACGTATTCTCCGTGATAGAATCTGAGGATATCACCCGGCCTGACCGACTCATTGATGCGGATCGTTTGGATAAAACATCTGAAAATGTGGCAAAATACCTTGGTTTGGATCGGTACACTTATGATTTTGGTATTAACAACGCATTTTCTGTAAGTGCGGTGAGAGCTACTTTTCAGCGTGTTAAAAAAGTGTCCTGTTCTTCGGATGTGATCTGGTTTCACTTTTCAGGTTATGGCCGGAATGATGGGCAGAGCAACTTGCCGGTATTGAAGCTAACCGATGGCGAACTGGAACTTTCCGAAATTATCACAGCATTGCAGCAGAAACATCCCAAATTATTACTGATCACGATAGAAGCCGGGAACAAACGAGCCGAGCCGAAGACGTTTTCGAATCAGGCAGGGGAAGAATTAACCGAAGCTGAAAATACCAAACTCAGCAGATTGAAAAGGGCGGCGATTGCGCCTAAGGTAAACGTGCCTGCCATGAAGCAGATCCCGCATTTCAGTCTGATAGAAAATTATGAGCGTTTGTTTAAAAAGTATGAAGGCATTCGCATCGTAACACTGAGCTCTTGTAGTGTCGGACAGAATTCCGTAAGCAATACGGCGCTGGGGTCCGCCTGGTTTATGGAGTTGTGTAAATCTCTGGAGCAAATGACCGATGCATATACACGCTCGGCATCCTGGGAAAGCATTCAGAACCAGACCCTAACCGAAATCCAAAGTAAATTTAAAGGACAAAAACCGCAGGCTACCATCAGGACAATTCCCACAGGTTGTGACACAGATAATCCCGGCAACTAATGAATAGAATTTTATCACTTTTATGCGCCGGCTTATTTTTGCTGGCCGGCCCTTCAAGGGGGCAAACGCTACATTTCATTTTTTTTGGCGACACCAATGATCCGCGGATCGGCAATCCAACCAAAGTAGCGCATGCATATTATGAGACTCTGGTTGATGACGCCAGTAAATATGCCAAGCTCAATCCGCCGGTGAAGCAACGCTACACGGGCGAGGATTTTAACAGCAAAAATCTGGAACAATCAATTTCCAAATTGCAGGTTGGGCCACAGGATATCATCCTGTTTTACATCAGTGCGCACGGGTACAACGACGGCACCAGCGAGTATCCAAGGATCGTGATGGAGTCGAATAATTCCGGAAATGCCGGAAATTCAATCAATTTGTCAACGATTTATGAGCGTTTGAGAGCCAAAAATGCACGGTTAACGCTGGTGTTTGGGGAAGCTTGCAACGCACAGCGTTCCGATAATCCGGAAGCAGGCCCTGCCAGGACGGCCACCCATCCGCCGGTGGATGTGAATCCCGAGCAATACCGGGAGCTTTTCAGGAGAAGCCAGCTGGGCGTCCTCGCCTGCAGCAGTCGCAGAGAACAGGTTTCAGTTTCAGATCGTGAAGAAGGCGGCCGGTTTTCACAAGCTTTTTTCAATGTTTTGGGGCAGTATACTTCCAGCAAATCGATGAATGTGGCCACGTGGGACAAACTTATGAGCGAAACGAGAACCAAAACCAGGGCCATCAGTCGTAGTCTTGGAGCTGGCGAACAGGATCCTTACTATGAAATATTTCCGTCAGCGGGAGATGCGCAGGGCCTGAAACTGGCGGACCTTGCTCCCCAGCGTTCCGCGAAACCAAATTCATTCACTTCCGCCAAACCAGTAGCAAAAGCCAAAGAGCCGGTAAAAACTGTCCCGGTAGCAACAGAATCGCCAAAGCCGGCGCCAAAAGCGGAGCCTGCTGCGCCAGCCTCCCGGAGTGCATCGAAAGGGGTGCCTTGTTATAACAATACGGCTTTTGAAACGATTCGCAGCTATCAGCGGTTTGTGGAAATTTATTGGAAGGGAATCGACATGGCCGATCTGGAAGATGCCCGCGAGGCATTTACGCAGCAGGTTTATACCGAAGACAAAAAGGAGTTTTATGACAATTTGGTTGACAAATTACAAGTCGGTCAATATCCTGCCGAGGCAGCGCGTTTGGAAAAACTAGGGAAAGGCGTTATCGAAATATTGGACGAAACAGATGAACAGCTCAATAGCCCAAATTTCAAAATGAAGGCTTCTTCAAAATTGGCAATGGTGGTATCGGACCTTAAAAAAATAATACAGGAAATGGAGGGCATCAACCGGAATTGCCGGGAAAGGTAGCTGGCTCACTGATTCAGATTCATTTCTTTCCAAAAAACTTATCTTTCGGGCTGGCATCTTTATGCAGTGATTCAATTGCCTGCGCGGCCTCGATCGGGAAATCCGTTTCGAGAATTGAGGCCCCATCCTTTGCTATCGCCATGTATGCGTCCTTTCGTTCAGCAGCAGTTTGTAGTTTGTCGTACGATGAGGCGGCCGATATCATGCACATGGTTCCCTTTTTATTCAACAGTTGGTAAAGTTCCTGGTTTTCCGGCTTCACCGCGGGGCCGATGTAAGCGATCATCTGAGTGAAAGGAACACCTGCTTTTTCATAATCTTCAAAGTCCTTTTTGTTTTTGACAAAAGCCGAAAACATGCGTTTTTTATTATCATGCAAATAAAACACAGCCTCCGACGGGCTGTGAACGGTGAGCATCACATAGGCGTTGGCCTTGTGCTTCCGGATTATTTCCGCTGTCATTTTCAAAGGAACGTCCTTGTGATCTAAATTGAGAATCGTTTTGCCCCTTGCCCATTCTATTACTTCGGAAAGCGTGGGGATTTCAAATTTTGTCACGTTTCCTTCCGCATCTTTCAGCCGGAATTTTTTAAGTTCAGCATAGCTGTAATCCGAAACTTTGCCAGTTCCTGTCGTCGTCCTTTCGAGCGTGGCGTCGTGCATAAGTACCATTACACTATCTTTTGTAAGCCTCGGATCAATCTCAAAAAAAGCCGGCGTGTACCTCAGCGTATTTTCAAACGTAGCGATGGAATTCTCCGGAAACCCCTTCACCATTCCGCCGCGGTGGCCTGCGATGAGTATATTTTCCTGGCCGGTAAACCGAAAAAATGCATGTAATTCTTCCGCGCTGTTGATTTTAAGGACGTTGATTTTTGTCTGTGCTTGGACAAAATTAACTGTCAGAACGGCAAGAATTAGTAATGCCTGATTTACTGCGAAGTGCTTTTTCATTCAGAATTTTTAAGACTGTTTTGGACAGTTATTGAAATGAATTCAGAGAATACAAAGTCATTTGAAAGGATGTTCTACGCAAGCGTTAGCCACAGTTTCGATGGACGTTTCCTGTTGACGTTTAAAAGTAACCGTTTGTGACATTAAAGGTTTAATATTTTTTTAGAAAGAAATATTTTTTTTTCCCCGGATAGTAATTTTTCAACGAAAAAAAGAAAATATCGTTGGACTGACCTGGCGTGTCAATATTTGGGCCCAATGCGTCCATTTGACACGTTGTCTTGCCGCTTCAAGCCAAATATTGTATTGTCACTCCAAAATATTATTTTGATTCAAGTAAATCTCCAAAAATAAATATTTAAAAATGCAGACAGTGCAGGACAGTCAGTCCTTTCAATCAATTTAGTATTGCATAAAATATTAATATAAGAATTAAAAATTGTCCTTTCCGGGTGTGTGTTAAATCGCCTTATAAGTTAACCGGCTGATTGTTTATCTGTTAAGGGATTGCCCTACCCTGTGGTCAATTGTCCCGACATGCATTTTTGTCCCGATTAATGAAAAAGAGTAAGACCGGGCGGAACTGATAAACCAACTTCAACAGATTAAAAATAAAATGTAATTATTTCTATAAAAATTATAGATAAATAATTACATGCTTTGCGAACTGACTATTCCTGAACCATAAAATCATGTATTCATTATTTTCTCAATTTATGTAAAACGAAAACAAACAATTCACGGAAATCAAACCACAGTTTAGCATCAGTTTAACCTGATTTTTTAACCTCAATAATTAAACATTATGATTCAATTTCGACAATCATCATTTTTTTCCGGCAAGAGCAAACCGATCATCAAGTGTTGGGCGCTCCTTATGGCTGGCATGGCGCTTGGAACGGGACCAGCCGCCCGTGCTTCCATGTCTGCAGGGGTCAATATTTTTGCTCCGGTGGATAAGACACTGCGTGGAAAAGTAACGGACGAAACCGGGCAGGCTTTACCTGGGGTAAGTATTGTATTGAAAGGAAGCACAACCGGAACTGTAACAGGAACCGATGGAACCTACACGCTAAATATCGGAGACAACGGTGGCACGCTGATTTTTTCATCGGTAGGTTATTTGTCACAGGAAATTGTGATTGGAAACAAAACTACCCTGGATGCCAAAATGGAAACCGATTCCAAAGCATTGACCGAAGTGGTTGTGGTAGGATATGGTAGTCAGTTAAAGAAGGAAATTACAGGTTCGGTACAAACGGTGAAAGCAGAGGAATTGAAAGACATTCCGGTTTCACAGGTAACTCAGAAACTTCAGGGCAGGCTTGCTGGGGTGCAGATCAACCAGACGACCGGTAAGCCTGGGCAGGGAATGTCTGTGCGTATACGTGGGCAGGTTTCGGTTTCGGCGGGTAGTGATCCGCTGTACGTAATTGACGGTTTTCCAATTACAGGTAATATCGGAGCAATGAACCCGGACGAAATTGAAGATATTTCGATCCTGAAAGACGCAGCTTCGACCTCACTTTACGGATCAAGGGCGGCGAATGGCGTGGTTTTGATCACTACTAAAAAGCCAAAAAACGGACAGACCAATGTGAGTCTGAACGCCTATTACGGAACGCAAAAAGTACCTGATCGTGGTTTGATCAAAATGATGAATGCCGTCGATTTTGCTCAGTTTAAGAAGGAGTATTATCAGGATGCAGGACAGGCCGTTCCGGTGGAATTTCAGAATCCTTCTCAATATGAGGGTAAAAATAACGACTGGTATGGGGCATTGCTCAGGCGCGCACCTATGCAGAGCTACAACCTTACTGTTACTTCCAACAAAGACAATGTAAGTACTTCCCTGGTGGCGGGCGTGTTTAGCCAGGATGGTGTGGTGTTGAACAATACTTACAGAAGGTACTCGCTGCGTATGAACACGGATTATGCCATATCTAAAAAGGTGAAAATCGGATTTAATATTGCACCTCAGTACGTTTTTGACAACACGCCGAGAACCGACGGAGATCGTGGAACGGGTATTCTTTTTAACGCCCTGCACACCTGGCCGGTGATGCCGATCCGCGATGCGAACGGAGAGCTGACCAAATTCAACAACTTCCCGGGAAGTACAGGTAATATTTTCAATTATCCGAACTGGATAAGAGCGGCAGAGGAACTGGTCAACGAAACCAAGACAACGAAGTTGCTCGGCAATGCTTATGTTCAGTATCAGCCGCTTAAAGGACTGACGTTGCGATCGACGATCAACATCGAAATGGAAAGCACGAAGTTTTTCTTCTTCAACCCGTCAACCGCAACCAGTGCGATCAACGTACCGATCCCGACTACTGCGGTTTCGATCAGACAGGCTACACAGAATTTCTCGTGGCTGAACGAAAACTATGCTACGTATAACAAAAGTTTAGGCAACCATAATTTCGAACTGCTTGCAGGTTTTACCCAGCAACGTTTCAGGCAGGAATTCAGCCGTATCCAGGCGGATACCTATGCAGATGACCGTCTTCCAACAATTCAGGGAGCGCTCAATGTGAACCGTGGCGGAACGATCAACGGGATCAATGAATGGTCGCTGGCATCTTACATTTCCAGGTTAACCTACAATTTCAAAGGAAAATACCTCTTTACGGCGTCCATCCGTGCGGATGGGTCCTCCCGGTTCGGATCAAACAACCGCTGGGGTACATTTCCGTCCGCATCTGTGGGCTGGGTAATGTCGGATGAAGACTTCCTGAAAGACGTGCGTCACGTTTCATTTGCAAAAGTGAGAGCGAGTTACGGTGTAATCGGTAACAATAACATTGGTAACTACACGCAATATGCATTGGTAAACAACACGACAAACGCTGTTTTTGGATCCAATGTGGCAACGGGAGCGAACGTAATTTCTCTTTCAAACAACAACCTGGGATGGGAAACGACCAAGCAGTTTGATATGGGACTTGATCTTGGATTGTTCAATGACAGAATCCAGTTCATATATGATTTCTATACCAAGAAAACAACCAACCTGCTTTACAGCGTTCAAATTCCGCAGGAATCCGGTTTTACCAATTTTACCGACAACATCGGTCAAATCGACTTTCACGGACACGAATTCTCAATTACGTCCAGAAACCTGACAGGAAGATTGAAATGGACAACGAATGCCAATATTTCTTTCAACAGAAACAAAGTGGCTGCACTGGCTGATGGTATTGACCGCGTTTATGGAACTTTCCACATTACGCAGGTTGGCAAGCCATTTGGTCAGTTTTATGGAATGATTGCCCAGGGTAACTACATGAATGCAGCGGACCTTGCGAGTTCTCCGATTATTCCGGGGCGTTCGATGGTTGGAAACATCAAACTGAAAGATGTCAACGGTGACGGTGTGATCACAAACGGTGGTGATAGAGATGACAGGGCTATCATCGGAAACCCTTTCCCTAAATTCACATACGGTCTTACCAACACATTTCAATACAAAGATTTCGATCTTTCTATCACAGGATCAGGATCTTATGGCAACCAGCTGATCGTCCGCCATTTGTACAGTACGGCCAATCTGGACGGTGTGTTCAACATGGTTGATGAGGTGAAATACCGTTTCAGAACACCTGAAAATCCGGGAAAAGGCTTTTATGGAATCACAAACGCTGCATTGGGAGGTAACTTTACCGGTGTGGAAAGAGACTGGATGAACAGCCGTTTTGTTGCTGATGCTTCGTACTTCACGATCAAAAACGTGACTTTGGGATACACCATTGGTGTTAAAAACAAATTCTTCAAGTCGGCCCGTTTGTATGCTTCGGTTCAGCAGCTGTATGTATTTACCAAATATTGGGGTGGACCAAATCCTGAAACCAGTGCACAGGGCGATGGTAACGGAGATGGTGGTAACCTGAGCCAGGGTGTGGATTTGTCCAACTATCCTGTGCCACGTACCTGGACATTTGGCGTTAACCTCAATTTCTAAGGAGACCTGTTTTCATTAAAATATTATATACAGAATGAAAAAGAAAATTATATTCGCATGTTTGTTGAGCTTTTCTCTCAACGCATGCCGCGATTCATTTTTAACAGTTGTGCCGGAAACTCAGTTAAGTTCGGCGACTTTTTTCAAAACACAGGCCGACTTTTCACAGGCTGTCAATGCAGCGTACGTTCCCCTGCGAACGATTCTCAACGACCGCATATGGCGGGTTACGGAGCTGCACTCGGACAATGCATACTATGCCCGGAACATCCTTTTTGGTGCCGTCGATGCAACTGAGAACATAGCGGATTTCGCAGTTCCGACAGCAAATGGAATCACGGCAAACGACAACGTACTACAAATTTATCGTCAGGAATTTTTGATCATCGCCCGCGCAAACCAGGTTCTGGCATTGATCGACGGTGTGGAATTTGACGCAGAAGTGAAGAAAAACCTGAAAGGGCAGGCGTTGTATCTTCGGGCCAATGCTTATTTTGACCTGGTGCGCCTGTTTGGAAAAGTTCCTATGCACTTAACTCCCGTAGCCAATCGCCAGGAAGCCGCGTCGAAACTTGCTACCGCAGATGTCATTTATGCGCAGATCGAAAAAGATGCAACTGAGGCGTCGACCTTGTTGCTCAGCAAAGCGAAACAGGAAGCCGGGCGCGTGACGTCAGGAACGGCAAAAACCTTGCTGGCCAACCTGTACCTTGTGCAAAAGAAATGGGCGCAGGCGGAAGCTGCCGCGAAAGACGTTGTTACCAACGGAGGCTACTCGCTAATGCCTACATATGATCAGGCATTTTCAACTTCCACCAGTAATAAAAACAACGCTGAATCGGTTTTCGAGATTCAGTACATGGAAGGTGCAGCTGGTTACAATGGCAGTTTCATTTATCAGGTGATTCCTGCGCCAATTACTGCGGCGGAGCTGGCACCGATTACAGGAACGTCTAATCCGCAGTCTATTTCCGGCGAAAACAACAATATTCCAACGCCTGATATTATAGCTGCGTACGAAGCTGGTGATGCGAGAAAAGACGTTTCGATCGGATTTGTGACACTTAGTCAGAGTCACAGAACTGCCAGCAAAGTATATCCGTACATCAAGAAATTTGCAAAACCCCATGCATTGCAAGGCAACACGGGTAATAACCTGCCTGTTTACAGGTATTCTGAGGTGTTGTTGTTTCTTGCGGAAGCATTGAACGAACAAAACAAAACGGCGGATGCTGCAACTTACCTGAATATGGTTCGCAAGCGCGCCGGACTGGCTGATTCGAAAGCGGCATCTACGGCCGATATGCGCGAAGCAATCTTTAAAGAAAGGAGAGTGGAACTTGCATTTGAGAACAAACGCTGGTTTGATATCGTAAGAACGGGTCGGGTTAAAGAGCTGATTGGTGCATACGGTGCCCGTATCAAAGCGAATCCGGCAGACTATTATTTCTCGCCGCCGCTGTCAAATCTTCCGGCCAATGCGTTCACCGTGCTGGATGATTATTATGGATTACCGGCTGTTGAATCGGCTTTGACCCCCGAATTTTAAATGACATTTTGCCAGAATATAGCAGGAGACACTTCCTGCTATATTTTATTCAATTCTCTGGTAAGACGCCACAACTCAATTCAACCAAAAGTTTGCAATTTCTTGCCGAGGCATTTCTATGCGATTTCAGGATAAGTATTTTATTGACAAGGGTTTGCCGGTGCCGGGTTATCTTCAGCTTGTGCAGGTGGTGCAAAGTGCTGTAAGAGAAAATATGCTGAAAAATGGCGATGACATGCCGTCCATCAACGAGTTGAGCGCGCATTACAAGGTCTCGCGGGAAACGATTGAGAAAGGATACAGGGATTTGAAGGACAAAGGAATTTTAGGCTCTGTTCGTGGCAAGGGTTTTTTTGTAACTCAGAAACAGAACGATCACCTCAAAATATTGCTTTTGTTCGACAGGCTGAGTAGTTACAGGCGGATAATTTACGACTCATTTATAAGGACCCTCGGTACAAATACTTGCGTGGATTTCTATATTTATAACAGTGATCCTGAGTTATTCACGAAATACCTGGAAGACAAAAAGTACGAAGATTACTCGCATTATGTAATTGCGGCCAATTTTCTTGGCAAGGCGTCAATTGCAAAACGTATGATTGAAAACCTTCCGAAAAAGAAACTGATTCTCCTTGATAATCTTGTTGATGAAATTTCGGGAGACTATGGTGCTGTATACGAGCATTATGAAAAGGATATTTTTAATGGGCTGACCAAGTTAAAATTACAGCTGGAAAAATATCAAACGTTGGTTTTGGTTACTCCTGATACCGGTATTTTACCGAACAGCATTGTTACCGGGTTTATGGATTTTTGTTCGAAATGTCAATTTAATTATCAGATTGTCAATGATTTGAGGGGCGTTTCTGTCAATTCAGGGAGTGCATACATCGTAGTTCTGGATGAGCAGCTGGCGATTTTGCTTGAAAAACTGATCCCGCTTGACCTGATTCCGGGAAAGGATATTGGCATCATTTCCTATAATGAAACTCCGGCAAAAAAAATGATACTGAATGGTCTCACGACGATATCCACCGATTTTAAGGCAATCGGATCGACTGCCGCGCAATTGGTCATGAACCGATCGACAGCACGCACACAGAATCCGTTTTTTTTGACGCTCAGATCTTCCGTTTGATAATCGGAGGAACCCCTAACTAAATTTTTGCATTCGGATTTACTCACCTGGCTACTCATGAAAAATACCTGGTACCTGGATCGTTGTATCCTGGACAAAAACCAGCCGTCTCCCGTGTATCTGCAACTGGTACGCGCCGTAATCTTCGCGATCCAGCAAAATGTGCTCAAAGGGGGCGACAGTATGCCGTCCATCCGCGAATTAAGCGAGCATTACAATCTGTCCAAATCTACACTGGAAATGGGTTACAACGATCTGAGAGACATGGGCATTATTGGCTCTTTTCCAAGAAAAGGCTATTTTGTAAGCAACAACCTGGAAACCTCGCGGCTGAAGATTCTTTTTTTGTTAAATGATCTGAGTGCGGCCAACAAGGCAGTTTTTGATGCATTTACAGAAGCGATCGGCTCAAATGCATCTGTTGAACTGTGTGTGTACAACAATGATGCGGCGATTTTTGAGAATTTACTGCAAAGTAAAGGCTGTGATTTCAGCCATTATGCGATTGTTCCGAGTTTTGTCAACTCTGGTAAAAAAGCTGCCTGTAAGCTGATTGAAGGTCTGCCTCAGCAAAAGGTGGTGTTGCTGAACAACAATATTTTTTCGGAAACCGGAGCAGATCCCAATTGTATAGATAACATGTTCGAAGTCCTGGCACAGTGCATTGAAAAGCTTCGAAAATATGATTCCGTTACGCTGATTTGCTCCAAAAGAGATTCTCCCCAAAGGAAAATTATTGCGCGGTTTGCTGCGTTTTGTGAAAAATTTGAATTTGCTTACAAAATCAAATTCGATGTTCGTTCCGAAAAAATTCAGGCAGGAGAGGCTTATTTGGTTATTCCCGATGATCAATTGTTTCTATTGCTCGACAAAGTGATCACATCCGGCCTGGTTCCCGGAAAAGATATTGGTATTGTATCTTTTGCGGAGGATGAAATTAAACAATTTATTCTCAATGGATTGACAACAATTTCCATTGATTTTGCTGACGTAGGCAGGTGCGCAGCGGCAACTGTTTTGACCGGAATTGACAAACGGCCGGCGCATCCTTTCCGGTTGAAACTACGTGCTTCGCTGTAATTTTTTTGTTTAAAAGTCATTTTTATTGCCGTTTTGGAATAAACTTCCCTTCTTTATTTTCAATTTTTGGCGTTTGACCGCCTTCCAGACTGAAAGATTTCTTAAAAAACACACCGAGTTCTTTTACGGTTGGAAAAGGCAGGTCGAGGGGAGATAATTGAACGGATTGAACAGGAATGTAATTGGAATAATACCGATTGTTCTCAGTTGCCATAGCTGTTTTCTTTAGAAGAAATGGAATTTCCATACTGTATTTGAACTCGATAATCTTTCCATTTTTTGTTGCCGGTTTCCATGCCGGCATTTCATCAATTATCCTTAGCGCTTCCTTATCCAGTCCAAACCCAACGCCTTTGATTATTGAGGGTGAATGGGGCACACCGTCTTTTCCAACAATGAAAGATACGAGCACAATTCCCTCGACATTTACCTGCCGTGCGATATCAGGATATTGTAAATTCTCGGCCAGATAATTTGTGAGTCCCTGTTTTCCACCTGCAAATTCCGGAATTACCAGAATGGTATCAATCTGTGTTTCGCCAAGATTAAGTTTTTGTACTACTCCCGATTCGTCGGCTCGTTCTGGTTTTTCCAGTTGTTTTTCAGCTGTTGAAAAATGCTCATAAACTTCCCGAGAAGCCACACTGAACTGTGAAACTACGCCCGATACGCGCGCTTTTGCTGAGGTGATCAGGAGAAAAGTGCAAGTGATTGGCATAATCGCAAGGTATTTTACCAGAAGCCATTTTGATGAACGATTCCGGTAAATCATCGCAATCCTTGTTTTGAGCATCGATGAATTGAAAAAAGTATTTGTGAGGAAAGCAGCACGCCTGTCACGTGCATAGGAAACAAGGAATGTTGCATAAATCTCCCTATCCTGCACTTCTTCGTCTGCCAGGAATTCGTGGTTTTGCTGGATTGCATATTTGTAAAACCAAAGCGACGGATTAAACCAAAATGCCACTTTTAAGATTTCAATCAGCAGCATGTCGATACTGTGCCACTGTCTGATGTGAACCAATTCATGACGTAAAATAGCATCGAAATTATAATGGTAGTCCCGGTTGTCGGCAAATAGAAGTTTGAAGAATGAGAATGATCCTGATAATAGATTTTTAGGGAGGAGAATGAGCTTGAAGTGGCTAAATTCATGGCATTCACCCTGTCTGATGACCGAGAAGATATTTAGAATACCAGCCAGCAGTCTGAACAGCATAAACACTGAGACGGTAATATAGACAGCCCCGAAAAATAACAACATGTTTGTAGTCGAATCAACGGATTTGCCTGAAACGAAGATGTCTGTCTGCTCCGAGAGGCTGTAAAATGTTGCTGGCAACGACTCTTTTGGCAGATCGGGGAGTTTTAATAGTGGCAGAATAAAAGCCACCAGCAAAGTGCCAATCAGATAAATTCGGTTAGCACGGAAGAATGTATGATTTCGGAACAGCAGCCAGTAACAGAGGTAGAACACTATCCAATAAAAATTTACCCGGGCAAAAAAGCTAAGAATTTCCATGGCATCAGTTGTTTATTTTTGTTCTTTATTCTCTTGTATAAACTTCAAAATTTCATCTAACTCTTTGTCTTTCAAATTTTTATTATTTACAAAAAATGAAACCAGATTCGCCGCAGAATTGTCAAAATAATTAACCATCAACTGTTGTATTTCAAAATGTTTGTATGCTTCCTCGCTAACTAGGGGGAAATATTCATGGGTATTCCCGTATGTTTTGTGGCCGATCACATTTTTCTTTTCAAGTATTCTGATAAAAGTGGATACGGTCGTGTACGCTGGCTTTGGCTCGGGCATCTGATCAAGAATATCTCTGACAAACGCCTTCCCAAGCTTCCATAGGATCTTCATGATTTCAGTTTCAGCAGAGGTAAGCGTTCGGATTTCCATTTGGCAACTAACTGTTATTTTTTTGTTTGATTCAAATATACTACTAACTTTTTAGTTTGCAAACTAAAAAGTTAGTAGTAATTAAAATTATCTATTGAAACAATGTGATATCTGATCTTTCAGATTGTGTTGACATTGGTTACCTGTCATTCTGCCCTGGTATTCGCAGCGAAACACTCAGCAGGGTCAGGAAGCAGCAATGATTCGATTTTGACTTTTGTAACAGATTGGCGAAACCGGCAGCGTTTACATTTGCTAAAAAAATCCACAACAATGCATTTTATACACTGCCTGAAAGATCTGTCTTAACCCTTTGGAACGTACATTTGCAGTGTGTTTTATTTCAAATTGTAAAAATGAACCGGGAAATTACTGTTCTGAATCAAAGAATTGAAGCTTTGCGAGCGGAGATTGTCAATCATAAAGTATATGCTGTTTTAGACGATCTCAGCGACCTGCGGACTTTTATGGAGTTCCATATATACGCCGTGTGGGATTTTATGTCGTTGCTGAAAGCATTACAGCAAAACCTGACTTGTGTAAATGTTCCCTGGTTTCCGGTCGGCGACGCGGATACGAGACATCTGATCAACGAAATTGTGTTGGGTGAGGAGTCCGATGTAGATGCTTCCGGGATCAACAAAAGTCATTTTGAGTTGTATCTGGATGCGATGCGTCAGAGTGGAGCAGATGTAGCACCAATCGAAAAATTTGTTTCTGAACTTCAAAAAACGGGCGATTTCGAGAGTGCCTACCAATCTGCCGGAACACCGGCGGAGGCAAGGGAGTTTGTCGATTTTACGTTTAAAATCATTGATGGAAAACAGGCAGCAACCCAGGCGGCGGTTTTTACTTTTGGGCGCGAAGATCTGATTCCTAAAATGTTTTATGCCATCGTTGAGGATATCAGCAGAACGAGTCCTGATGAAATTTCAATCTTTAAATATTATCTGGAAAGGCATATTGAAGTGGATGGGGATCACCACAGTTCGCTTGCATTACAAATGACATCAAATCTGTGCGGCCAGAATCCTGAAAAATGGGAGCAAGCGACCGCGGCGACCATCGACGCGCTGAAAATGCGTATCAGGTTATGGGACGGCGCATACCGGAAAATAATGGAAAGAAGGGGTGTTTTAGAAAACGCCTGAAATGTGTTAAATATGTTTGAAACGAAAAGTCCGGCCGAAACTCCGGGCTTTTCGTTTATCTCGATCCTTTTACAATGCGATTTCAAAAAGGCTGAATGATGCGTTCTGATAGTGCCCAGGAAGCTCCGGCGTTTCGCCAAGTGAAGTAATTCCCTTGTACTCAAATCCCTGGCTTGTGTAATAATCGTTTAGTTTCTGATTCCCACTTCCCGTATCCATCCTGATGTATTGCCTGCCTGAATTTGCAGCGTATTCTCTAGCCCAATGAACAATGTGATGCACGTACGCACGCCCACGGAAATCCGGATTTGTGGCAATTCTGTGGATGTAAAGTGAGGCTTCTTGATCACGCTCTCCCCAAATGACGGCGTCGTTGAAAGTAGTTGCGAAAGTGCAGGCTATTTCATCATTTTCAAGGATTTTCCAATGTCGCTTTTCTGCAATTTCAGCTTCGATCAGCTTCTTTTCAAAGCCCTTCCAATGCCTGAGCGCATTAACTTTCTGATATGCAGTTCCTGCATCGTACAGTTCAAAAATCTTTTCTATGTCGTCTAAATTACTGTTTGTGATCTTCATGATTTGCTGCTTTTTAACTTTTAACTGATCACAAAATTCAGAAAATTAAAAAGAAGATAACAGATTCAGTTTTCTATTTTTTGGTCATAACAGATTGGTTTTTGTGGGTGAATTTTGGGAAAGGTATTGGAATAAACTTTCCTTTCGCTAAGTTTGTTCACCAATAGTAAACTTATATGTTTAATATAATCGCGCGCAAGACACTTCTGGTATATTGCATTTTGTATCCGAATGCGGCAAATGCACTTAAAGAATGGTATTCAGAAATGGTCAATTCTGAGTACAGTAATTTTCAGGATTTAAAACGGTCATACCCAAGTGTCAGTCTGGTCGGCGATGATAGAGTCGTTTTTAATATCATGAGTAATCACTATCGCTTGGTTGTACGGGTCGTCTTTGAGTATAGAACAATACAGATCAAATGGTTTGGCACGCACTCAGAATATGACAAAATTGATGTCAAGACAGTTAAGTATAAATAAATGAAATCAGGAATTAAACAAATATTTAATTCTCCAAATACATCAAGTTATGGAATTGAAGCCTTTAAAAAGTGAAGAAGAGTATGAAGAAATGTTGGATTGGATTGATACCCAATTCGATCTAATGCCAGATCCTGACAGTCGGGAAGGAGGTGCGTTGCAGGTTGGTTTATTAATTATTAAAGCCTATGAGGATGTACATCATAGCGTCGGAGATCCTGACCCTATTGAAGCGATCAAATTAAAAATGGAAGAAAAAGGCTTAAAAAGTAAAGATCTTGTGGAATGGATTGGAAGTAAAAGTTATGTTTCCGCTTTACTGAACCGAAAAAAGCCACTAACACTTAAACTGGCCAGAATTTTTCATGAAAGACTAGGTATACCCGCTCAGGTTCTTCTGAGGTAGTTTTAGAGCAGTTTTGAAGTAATAATAATAATGCTGTCAATCTTTTCAAGCGCTCTTTTGAACATCTTGCTGCAAAATCATGCTCTCAATATCCACAAAACTTATTCCTTTTTCTTACTCAGACTGTATAAATATGGTTCGTGTGCAAATCTTGTGTCGGTAGTAATAAATTGTTTTTGAAATAGAAATCATAAATATTGCCATTTTCCTCCCCAAGGCAAAGTCAGCCAGATTGGAGGCGCGGCGAGATAGGTATTTCCACCAAGCTCAGCAGAAATTTACAACAAACGTTCAATCCAGGCTTGTACCGTTGGGCCGGTGATATCAAACAAAATACCCGGTAAAATACCAAGCGCGATGCTCAGCATGGCAAGTGGAACGAGCATACCGGTTTCCCGTTTGGTGAGGTCCGTAAGAATGAGCTCATTTTCCCGGGCGTCATTATTTTTGTACCAAAATCCTCCAAAAAACATCCGCTGATAAGTCCAGAGCAAGTACGCCGCTGCAAGTATGATACCGATTGTTGACAATGCAGGAATCCAGACCGGCATGTTGTCTGCCTGAAATGCGCCCATGAGCGTGAACAACTCGCCGACAAAGCCAGAAAATCCGGGCAGACCTAGTGATGCAAAAAATGCAATTCCCGTCAGTACGGTGTAGCGGGGCATGGTGGTAATCAATCCGCGATAATTTTCAATTGTACGGTCGTGCGTCCGGTCGTAAACCACGCCGGCGATCAAAAACAACATGGCTGATAAAACGCCGTGGCTCACCATTTGGTAAATGGCACCATTGATCCCTTCCGCCGTAAAAGCGGAAATGCCGAGCAAAACAAAGCCCATGTGCGAGACAGAAGAATAAGCGATCATTTTTTTCAGATCGCTTTGGCCCAGTGCATTAAATCCTCCATAAACAATTGAGATCATTCCTAAAACTCCCAGCGGCACCATGCTGTATTGCGCTTCTACCGGGAAAAAACCATCAACGATCCTAATAAATCCATACCCTCCGATTTTGAGCAAAATACCTGCAAGCACCACAGAGACCGGCGTTGGAGCCTCTACGTGGGCATCAGGAAGCCAGGTATGTACCGGGACAACCGGTAATTTGACGGCAAAACCAATGAATAAAAACCAGAACGCCAACATACGTACAGGAATATCCAGAATTGTAAACTCGGAAGCCAGGCTCAGAATTGACCCGGGCACATAGTTATTTGCATCGGATAAATAATCAAAACGGAAGGTATGTACGATTTGTTCGGGGGCAATTTTGCCATCCATAAGCCATTGCTGGATTTGCAGAATGAGATCTGCATGTGCCAGATCTTCCGCACCCAGAATACCCACGACACGGGCAGTCTCCACAGGATCAATGACCGACAAGTACAATCCGATCATTACGATCAGAATCAGAAGTGATCCAAAAAAAGTATAGACAAAAAACTTGAGTGCCGCATATTCGCGTCTTGGGCCACCCCAAAGTCCGATCAGAAAATACATCGGCAAAAGCATGAATTCGAAAAACAGGTAAAAAAGGAAGAAATCCTGCGCCAGAAAACAACCGATAATACTTCCGCTCAGCACCAGATACAATGCAAAATATGCTCTCGCCTTTGACGAAATATTCCAGGAGCTGATCACGCCAATGAGCAATACCAAAACGGCAAGTAAAACAAGCGGCAAACTAATACCATCGACTGCCAGAGCATAATCGATAGAAACCACGCCCAGGGATCCGATGGGTAGCGTGATCCAATCGGAGACTTCACCGAGCTGTAAGGCCGGGTTTTGGTTATCGAAGAGCAGGTACAGAGCCATCGCCGTAATTGATTCCAGTATTAGCGCAATCAGCGCAATGAGCCGGAAATCATGGTTTCTGGCCGACGGCCAGAATGAAATGGCTACTGCCCCGAATAAGGGAATGGCAATGAGTAAAGTAAGTATATGATCAATCATCTTTAATATTTGAGAACGCTGCAAAAACAGCTTTTAGCACGAACAGAGGGAATGTCAGTTCCGACCGGAATTATATCATTACAAGCCAGACAATCAGCAGGAAAACACCCGTGACTGCGACCAGAAAATACGATTGAATTTTCCCATTCTGAGCTTTTCTTACAGCCTGCCCTGAGAAACGTATTGTAAAAACGGTCAGATGAACGCCTCCATCAACAATATACTTGTCGATCCAACTTGTCAGATGCGCCATAACAACCGACGACTTAGCAACAAAATTTACCAAAGCGTCGACAACGCCGGATTCAAATCTTTTCAGCACAGCCGCTATGAAACCAAACGGTTTCAGGAAAAACGTGTCGTGTGCGTAGTCACTCGTCCAGGAAAATAATGGCCGGCTGGAATTCGGGTTGTTGATACTATGTAGCAGGAATGGATTATCTGATTTGATCTGACGCAAAGCAAATAAAATGGCGATAATGGAAACGCCGCCTGCCACAAAAGGAAGCCAGGTGATGTGGACAGATTCCATTTTGCCCAATAAAAACAGATACCAGCTTTCTCCTGCATGAAACGGATTCCACGAAAACCAGATAAAAAGAGAAAGCGCGGCAAGGAGTATCATCGGCGCCCACATTTGTATGGGGGATTCATGCGGATGAACCGAGTCAAATGCAGTGAATCTTTTCGTTCCCAAAAACACAAGCCAAACCTGGCGAACCATGTAATATGCGGTCAATCCCGCTGAAAAAAGCACGGTTAAGGGAAAGATGTATGCGAAGCTGCCATAGCCTTTAGCCCACTCAAATCCTTCGGCAATGATTGCGTCCTTCGAAAGAAAACCCGAAAATAGTGGCAACCCGGCAAGCGCGGCAGCGCACAAAATAAAACAGATGAAAGTGATCGGTAATGATTTTGACAGGCCGCCCATTGTACGCATATCCTGCGGGTCAAAATTCGTTTCGGTTTCTGACGGCGTTACTGCGTGGATAACAGAGCCTGCTGAAAGAAAAAGGCCAGCTTTGAAAAATGCATGCGTGGTGAGGTGAAAAAGTGCAGTGTGCCAGCTGCCAAATCCTACTGCAACCACCATCAGCCCCAATTGCGACATGGTGGAGTAGGCCAGCACGCGTTTAATATCCCAAACCTGTGTTGCCTTGAAAGCACCGATCAACATTGTTATTGTACCAATGATGGCAACTACCAGCCTTGCGTCAACAGTGAGCAGGAACGAGATACGGGCTAACAGAAATATACCGGCTGCCACCATTGTTGCGGCGTGAATCAGAGCTGAAACCGGCGTCGGGCCTTCCATCGCGTCAGGTAACCAGCCTGATAGGGGAAACTGTGCAGACTTACCCATGCAACCTCCAAAAAGACACAACCCAATGGCAGTGAGAATTCCCGGATCCACGGAGCCGATTTTGAGCGTAAGCACCTCAAAGTCGGTAGAACCAATATAGTAAAACAGCATCAAAATTCCCGTCAGGAAGGCTGCATCTCCGATCCGATTGAGCACAAAAGCCTTTTGGGCCGCCCATACGGCCCGCGGTTTAAAATACCAGAAACCGATCAGCAGATATGATGACAACCCGACAAGCTCCCAGAAAATATACATAACCAGCAGACTCCCGGAAAGGACAATACCGATCATAGAAAACAGGAAGAGCTGAATGAAAGCAAAATAGCGGTGCAGGCTGGCGTCACCGGAAAGATAGGATGTTGAATAGATCTGAACCAGAAGTGCCACAAAATGAACCACAACCAGCATCATACAGGTGATGGTGTCGAATCTGAAAGAAAGCTCAATGGGGAAACTGCCGATTGTCAGCCAGGTGAAACGTAGGGTGTGAAGTACCTCTGTATCTGCATAAAAAATGCTGATGTAAAACCCTGCCGCAGTGATTATGGCACCAACCCACCCTGCCGCAGGATTTAAACTCTTACCTCCAAGCCACAAGATCAGAAAAACCAGAAAAGGCATGCCGAGCAGCAAAGAAACAGGTAAAAGGTATGCGGATTCCGGCATAATTGGCGCGTATTCGGTTGGTTTGGCAAATATCTCTAATTCGACGCCGAATTCAAACTGGACTAAATATCTTTCTCAATATCCTCAATTTTTTCATCTCCATGGATCACCTGAAGAAGTTCTTTCAAATCGTAAGTCGAGCGGTTGTAAGTATTACCAAGCACAATGATCACGGCTTCATCCTCCGGACAAACCCACAGCATTGTGTTGTAACCTTTCCACCAACCTCCATGATAGAGAAAGCGGGTCGAATGATCCGGTTTGACGTGCATCCTGAACCCATAACCGTAATTTCTGATTCCTTCACGCTCAAAACTTCTTGGTTTGAATGCCTCATCCAGCAGTTTTTTGTCGAGCAGCAAACCTTTTGTCAGTCCATTGTAAAAACGATAAATGTCGCCGGTTGTCGAGTACAAACCCTTGTCTCCGACCACGTCGTCGTAATAATCTTTTTCAAGCCTGCGCCCGAACTGATGCCCAACTGTCCTGAATTGTGTTGCTGCGCTGGTGGTATCTGTGACCAAAAAGGTGTTTGTCATTCCCAGCGGAAGGAAAATCGTGTTCTGCAAATAATTGCCAAAACTTGCTCCGGTCACTTTTTCAACGATTGCGGCGAGTACACAAAAATTGGTATTACAATAATTGAATGATCGTCCCGGCCTGTTATATGGCGTCGGTGTGGGAATCACGCGGGCATACCAGTCCATGATGGTCAGATTGGTCGGATATTTTTTTCCGTGGCGAACACTGTCCGGGAAAGAATAAATGTAATTGGGCAGTCCGCTTCTGTGGCTCAGCAGCATATCCACTTTTACGCCGTGATACGGGAAATCAGGAAAAAACCGCTGCACAGAATCGTCCAGGCTCACGCGTCCTTCCTGTACCAGTTTGAGAATCGCAACCGCGGTGAACGGTTTGGAAAGCGATGCAAGCTGAAATCTGGAATGGCTGTTGAGAGAATCCTTTTCTTTCAGGTGGGCAAAGCCAAATGAATTCTGATACAATACCTGTCCTTTCTGGACAATAAGCACATTGCCATTAAAACCGGCGTTTTTTTTACGGCGAAAAATATCTTCAATTTCAGTAATTTTCCTGGCTGTTGCCGCGTCCGGATCTTTGATCGCTACCGGATCAAGTTTCCCGGCCGAGGCCGCAATTCTTTTAATTTCCTCAGGATCATTTGCTTTATTCTTGCGAACCAACCCCCAGGAAATCAACAAAATCAATACTGCGGCTAATGCCGCCCACCACATTTTCGGTTGCACTTTCTTCAACATAGGCTTTTCGCCATTTAATTTTTCATACGTTCCATACCGGAAATTCCCGGTCAACAACACAATTCAGTAACAGTCAGCTTGCTTATATGATTCAAATCGTCAGTGAATCAGTACTTTCAGTCGCTGCCATATTCCATTGGAATTCAAAGAAAGTACATATAATCCGGAAGATAAAGTTTGTTTTGGAAATATATCCAGATAATATCCGTCCGTCGCCTCGCTGTAAACCATGACCCTTCTGCCGTAGACATCGTACAGCGCCAAACCTTCCGGATTAATCCTTTCTCCCAGTACCCTGATTTGTGATGGTGAAGCGGGATTGGGTGCTACTACAACGACAAGCTGACCAGCTCCGAAAAGTACATCCTGAATATTTGAATAGGCATATTTGCCGTCTTCATCGACCATTTTCAGCCGGTAATAGTTAATGCCGGTTTGTGGCGTTTCGTCAATAAATTCATATTGCAATCTTTCAAAAGACTGTCCCGAGGCATTCAGTTTCCCGATCTGGGAAAAGCTGTCGAAATCCTGACTTCGTTCTATGACGAAATTTTTACTGTTTTTCTCTGCGGCAGTTTCCCAACTTACTTGTACTGTTGTTTCAATCGCTTTTGCTTCAAAATAAGTGAGTTGCACAGGAAGTAAAATACTGTTGACTGTTCCGTTGATCACAACCTGGTCAAAATACAGGACGCCGAGATAAGTGGAAGCGCTGCTCGCATAGAGCCGGAACGTAATGCCAGCTGAGAGGTTTACCAGGTTTAAAGGCACAGTTACATCATAGAACTGACCGTCGGCAGACAGATTAAAGGTGGACAAGTTCGAGGCAAATCCATCCAGTGAACTTCTCAAAGAGACGTCGGCCGGCCCGTCTCCGGAACGACGTACACGAAAAGAAATGGAGGTCAGATTGTATTCAAACGTACTTACGGAATATGAAAAGCTAAGATATTTTTGAGTTGGTGGTGCTGATTGCCAGTAAGTTGTGCCGTAAGCGAAGTCTGAGCTGCTGATCGTATACCATAAAACCGCTGGTAAACTGTGTGCATGTGCGCCGGTGAGTGCCGCATTGCCGGGAGAGAAATTAGTGCTGGATGATGCGCCGCTCAGCGTTTTGTTCATTCCCCAGACGATCTGAAAAGGCGTCGCTGCTTTAACAGAGTTCAAAGAAGAAATAAATGATAAAATAGAAAAGAATAGAAGTGAACAAAGAAAATCCGGACCGCAGTACTTCATGTTTTGGTTTGTTTGCTGGATGTTATGTTCCCGAAGCAGAATACCGGTCGTCATCCCAGTGACAGGAATAACTTGTTCATAACGTCCTCTAAAAAACCAATACAAATATAAAAATATAGGGCTAACTATTTCATTTTTAATTAAATATGTGGCAGGATTGGGATGGCCTTATGCAAAAATCGTCCTGTGACGATGTGCCACAGGACGATTAAATATAGAATCAATTCGATTTAAAACTCTGCACTTCTTGGGTAACGCGGGAAAGGAATCACATCACGAATATTTCCCATTCCGGTTACGAACAAAACCAAACGCTCAAAGCCAAGACCGAAGCCAGAATGTGGAGCCGTGCCAAATTTACGTGTTTCGAGGTACCACCAGATTGTTTCCGGATCAATGCCTACTTCTTTGACGCGTTCCATCAGCTTGTCGTAATCATCCTCACGCTGACTTCCACCGATGATCTCGCCGATTCCGGGGAACAGAACATCCATCGCGCGAACCGTTTTTCCATCCTCATCCAGTTTCATATAGAAAGATTTGATCTCTCTCGGATAGTTGGTCAGGATCACCGGTTTTTTGAAATGTTTTTCTACCAGATAGCGTTCGTGCTCACTGGAAAGATCAATTCCCCAACCAACGGGGTACTGGAATTTCTTTTCTTTATGTGGTTTCGATTTTAGTAAAATTTCGATTGCTTCCGTGTATGTAAGCCGCTCGAATGGATTGTCTACGACGAAGCTCAATTTTTCGAGTAATGGCAGAGAACGTTCGTTTTGCGGCTTACTTTTTTCTTCTTCTGCGAGGCGGTTCTGAAGAAAATCCAGGTCGTCTTTGCAATGTTCGAGTGCATAGCCAATGACGGTTTTAACAAAATCTTCGGCCAGATCCATATTGTCTTCGAGCTCGAAAAATGCCATTTCCGGCTCAATCATCCAAAACTCAGCCAAATGGCGCGTCGTGTTGGAATTTTCCGCCCTGAAAGTTGGTCCGAAAGTATAGATCTTTGAAAGCGCCATGGCACCTAATTCACCTTCAAGCTGTCCTGAAACGGTCAGATTTGCCTCGCGGGCAAAGAAATCCTGTTTAAAATCAATATTACCTTCTTCTGTTTTTGGCAGATTTTTCAGGTCCAGTGTGGTCACCCGGAACATTTCTCCTGCGCCTTCGGCATCAGAAGCAGTAATGATGGGCGTATGAAGATAGAAAAATCCTTTATCGTTAAAATACTGGTGCACTGCAAAAGCCAATGCATGCCGAATACGCAGAATAGCACCAAAAGTATTGGTACGGGGCCGCAAATGCGCAATTTCACGCAGGAACTCCAGCGAATGTCGCTTCGGCTGTAAAGGATAAACATCCGGATCGGCGGTACCGTATACGTGAATGTCCTCAATTTTTACCTCGACAGCCTGGCCAGATCCCTGAGAGTTCACCAGCTTTCCGGTAATTTTAAGGCAGGATCCGGTTGTTACCAAAGCGAGCAATTCAGCGGAAAACTGTCCGGGCTCGGCTACGGCCTGAATATTATGTATTGTTGAACCGTCATTCAACGCGATAAAAATCGCATTTTTACTTTCACGTTTCGTTCTTACCCAGCCTTTAAGGGTAACGTTTTGGTCCTCCGGAGAAGTCAGTAGTAATTGTTTAATCTGTAACGGTCCCATTTTTTTAATTCATGTTATTGGTTACGTGTAAGTGATCAGTAATTTCGCTTCGGATCTACCTTAACTATACAACGTTTAACTTAAATTTCGCGCAAAATTACAAATTACATGAGGAAAACCTATTTCAAATCTGAACTTCCTTTTCCTTAATTTAACGATATTGAAAAGATTGATTTTCAGGTTATTTTTGCTTCCAACAACGACTATAAACAATTTGCTTATTTTGAATACCCGTTTCGCCACGATCTTATCGGTAATATTTCATCCTCTGATCATTACGACGTATCTTTTTGCCATTTTATTTTTACTCACTCCCGACCTTGCCGGAGTGAGCGCACTGGAACTTCCGGCGATCGGGAGCCTGCTGCTATTGCTTTTTCTGAACACCTTTGTGGCGCCTAGCGTGGTTGTCTATTACATGTACAGATTTGGGGTAACGAGTACTTTGCAGGTGGAAAATCTGGAAGAAAGAAAATATCCGTACCTCGCGAGTACTTTTTTTTATGGGCTATCGGTCTATTTGTTTGGATGGAAATTGCAGCCAATTGGTGAGCTGGCGCCTCAGATTTCTATTTTGCTGGCCAGTGTAACAGTATCTTTGCTCGTGATTTTTGTGATCAGTCTATTTTGGAAAATCAGTGCACATGCCACAGGTATTGGTGGCGCAATTGCCGTTCTGACCTGTCTGTTACTCAGGTTTGACGAAGCATTGCTTTTCATACCCGTCGTGTCCGCAATTTTGGTCGGAGGCTGGGTAATCAGCGCACGGCTGTATCTCAACGCACACACGCCGGGTCAGGTAGTAGCCGGATTGTTTTGTGGCATTTTGACCGGTTCACTAACCGTATTTTTGTTTTTATAGATTTCTCATCAGCAAATTGAAGCGACTTTATGTTTGAGTACATTATTTTCACAAATGACGACGGTGTTTTGCGCATCACTTTGAATCGCCCGCAGGTTCATCATGCGCTCAGCCCGGAGTTGATCACTGAGATAACCAGGGCTGTTAAAATTGCTGAGGAGGATGAGACCGTGCGGGTGGTGGTGCTCACCGGTTCAGGGGAGAAGGCGTTTTGTTCCGGTGCCGATTTGAAAACGGCATTGGCCTCGGGTAAACCAACGGGCGAATTGCTTCGGGAATTTTACAACCCGATGATTCTGGGTTTACGGAATTTGCCCAAACCCGTTATTTGCAGGCTCAATGGCCTGGCTGCCGGCGCCGGTGCATCACTGGCTCTGGCCTGCGATGTGATCGTGGCAACCGAAGACGCATATCTAACCCAGATTTTTGTACAGATCGGGCTGATGCCTGATGCGGGATCGACTTTCTTTTTACCGCGACTTGTCGGCATGGCCATGGCGTTTGAGCTGGCCAGCACAGGAAGGCGTGTTTATGCAAAAGAAGCATTGGAATTGGGGCTGATCAACAAAGTCGTCCCTGCTAAGGAGCTAGATCAGGTTACGGAGGAACTTGTAGCCGGTTACAGACAAGCGCCTACCCGGGCAATCGGAGCTATGAAGCGCGTATTGAATCAATCATACCAGTCTACTCTTGCCGAAATGCTGGAACTGGAAGCGGAGAATCAGGAAATATTAAGCAAAAGTGAGGATGCGCAGGAAGGGATCATTTCTTTTTTACAGAAGAAAAAGCCTGAATATCAGGGTAAATGAAATTTTTTACAAAATTTTTGATTTTCAATTTGTAAAAAATAAAGTCAATACCTATCTTTGCAGTCCAATTAAGGGAATGGATTTGTAGCTCAACTGGATAGAGCACCTCACTACGGATGAGGAGGTTTGGGGTTCGAATCCCTACAAGTCCACAGAAATCAGTTTCAAAACACAAGAAAAGCCTGCAAATCATTGATTTTCAGGCTTTTTTCTTGTTCCTGCCTTACCAAAATATTCAAATTTTCGCATATTCCTGGTGAGCGATTCGGTGAGCAGGCAAATTGAATGAAAAAAGTGCTCACCAGAATCGGTTTAATTAACTGTAATTCAGTATGTTAGTCTCTTAATCATCTTGATTTTGCGATCCAGCAATTCTAGTTTTATCCACTAAAAACAGAATGCTATGTTAACTAACAGCTTCATGCAGCTTTTTAGATAAAAAAGCGGAGCAACTACAAGAGTGGGCAGCTTCCGATTTACATGTGGGTAACCATGCCCTGCCGAAACCTGGCATTCTTTCGTTCGAAAGAATGCCAGGTTTCCTTATAAGCAGAGTGGTACACCATAATCTGTACTTTTCGTCGGCTTCAAGCGTCCACATGCAAACGGTCGTATTTACTTGGACAAATTTCAAATGCAGGATCTTTGCCTGAAAAGCATGGCCTTTTGCGATACATCTGACTGATGATGATACGCATTTGGCAAACCATTGTTTCAGACGACTCAACTCGCTGCTGCCATTTCATAGGGAAAATAGGTATAGCAAAGCTCTCCCACATCATAAACTTCACAAAGTTCGCTCTTGCCTTCCCATTGTTCCATATTACTGTGATTAGCCTGCTGCAAGTATTGGTGAGTGACTAGCGCGTATGTATGTGAGTGGATACGGTTTTTTACAAGGCGGTGTGCTTCGACAACCGCCTTTCCATAGATCTTCCGAAACCTGTCAACCTTAAATTCAGCAATCGACCCATAGTGCGAAACCATCTTTCTAGATAACATCGCTACGTGAGGACAAATAAGCTTCCATTGATCAATCTGCTCATTAAACGCAGCCAGCATCTGCTCAAACTGCAAGAGCATCGCCTCAACCGGTTGAGCTATCCCATATTTATAGAACAAAATCGCATCACCCTCTATTTCCGAAATGTGAAAACCCAGTGTGTTATTCCTGATAATTGAACTTAACAGGCTGGATATTACCTGAGCACCCGCGGCATGATCAGCCTGTTTTACAAAATGTGTGTAGCCGCTAATGTCAACAATGAGAATGATGCCTTTTTTTTCGGTGATAGCCTGTTTTACGATGACGCGACTGGCTGATTTCCGCCGAAAGCTACCCGATTTCACGGTTGTCGAGTCTGCCTGAAAGATTGACCTAAAGGATTTGTTGTGTAATCTGGACATTTGTGCTGTTTGTTCTTGATGCCGCTATGGAGTCCGTGGAAATGCTTGGAGCGCTTTGTTGACCGTAATAGAAATTGGAATGGCTAATGTTAGCCATTCCTTGTTTACCCTGTAAATTTCAATGACTGTATTAAGTCATCAATGATTACTAAATGATAGGTTAATGTAAATGGGCTTCCTTCAAAATTTCCCGAAGTTTCTGCTTTTAAGAGGCTTTCATTTTCTTTTTCTTCAAAGCCGACAGGCTTTATGGTAGCCTGGTATCGCTCGTTGGAATCGGCAATCCAACGTTCTATTTCTTTTCTTCCATTGTGTGTTTTTCCTTCGTCAAACACTACGGCTGTTTCAGAAAAACAATTGGCGTATGAGATGCTATTAAAGCTGTTTTGCGTTTCTACTAAATCGGCTACTACTTTTGGTAAGTTCATTTTTGTCTTTTTTGAGGTGATTAAATAGTGGGAACAGTTCCGCCGTCAATGACATATTCTGTCCCTGTGAGGTAACTTGCTCTTGGCGAAACCAAAAAACCGACAAATTCAGCCACTTCTTCTGGTTGGGCAGGTCTTCCGAACGGTATTCCACCTAATGCATCCATTACACTTTGTTGCGCTTCTTCCACCGTACTGTTCGCGTTTCTTGCAAGTTCGCCCAGCCAGGCTTCTGATGCTGTGGTATTAATCCAGCCTGGCGAAACGGTCAGCACGCGAACTCCCGAAGAGGCAACCCCGTTGGATAAGCTTTTACTGTAGTTTCTCAGTGCTGCTTTTGCAGCTGCGTAAGGCAAAGTTGAATCATACAAAGGAAGTTTGCCCTGTATGGAAGCAATATGAATGATAACCCCACTCTTTTGATCAATCATTTGTGGTAAAAATCCTCTGTCCAGCCGAACGGGGGCAAGCAAATTGGCCTGCAGGGTTGATTCCCAATCTTCATCACTCAATACAGCAAATCCACCGGCGGGCGTTGATGACGATCCAAGATTGTTTACCAGAATATCCAGCCTTCCATAAGCTGATAGCACCTCGCTTACCACCTTTTCTGATCCCTCTGCCTTACTTAAATCAGCGGAAATGAAATGCAATCTCTCGTTTTCCTCTTCCGGTGCGTTTCTTGCTGTAATGATAACCGTTGCACCAGCTTGTAAAAGCCTTTCTGCAATTGCTCTTCCGGCTCCTTTGGTACCCCCAGTTACCAGGGCAATTTTACCTGATAATTCATTATTGAAATTAAACTGTTCCATTGTATTGTCCTTTGCTTAAAAAATGAATGATAGGACAAAATTGGAGTGTAAACGAAATTTACACAAGTACGGAATTACGATTCATATAGGGATAAATTAATCCCCTATTGCACTAACTGATACATACGCTTAATTTTGAAATATGTATGAGAGAAAGACAACACCAAACCTGAATTGCGGACTTGACCTGATCGGTGAAGTGCTTTATGGCAAATGGAAAATCCGCTTACTCTGGTTTATTGACCAGGGTTATCAACGCCCGAGCGAACTGCAACGTAAAATTCCCGATGCTTCCCGCAGGGTTTTGAATGTTCAACTAAAAGAATTGGAAGATCATGAACTGGTTACAAGGAAAATTTATCCCGTCGTCCCGCCAAAAGTAGAATACAGCCTGACTGATTTTGGAAAAACGTTAATCCCTGTGATTGCTACATTGGGGCAATGGAGCGATGAACACGAGGAGCGGTTGCGGGAGGTGATTTTGAAACAGGCGGTAAGTTCTGATTTGGACATAACCCTTGATTAGAGAATCTATTTATCAACTGTCTTGTCCTGAAATAGCTTTACACAAAAGCTAAAAAGGATGAAAGCAAAAGAGAACTTTAAATCTTTCAGCAAACGCAGCTATCAGATCGCTGGCATCATTCCCTGAGATACCCAAATCTATTTCCAAGCTGTTGTTAATGCTAAGACTATCTATTTCAATACTTGTAATCTCATTCAGAAATAGAAGCACCTGTTCTTGTAGGTTCTTATTGTCCATCATCTCATTCATAGTCCAAATATGATTTCACATTTTCTTGCTGTTGTTGTATTCGTTCGTTCGTTCGGAATGAAGGAGCCCGACATTTGTCCCGTTTGCAAAAGTCTGTTTTGATCCGTCAAAGACACATTCTGAAAATTAGAGTTTGATGTGTCAACAGTATCATATACTGTAACAGCCATACCAGCAGGAGCAAGTCCACTTAAAATTTCGAACGATTGCCGATAAGGGTGGCTATCGGCGTTGCAAATTCTGGCGGTGTCGAATTGATGCTGATAGCGTTTAGCCTCCTCTGAATCCAGTTTTCTCTTTCTTTTTACATATAAAAATACCGATATTGCGCGGCCCTTGGGGATCGGGGTGCTCCACACCGGTAGTCGGATTAATTAGATTAGTTCAAGAGCTTCGGTCATTGCAAAAACGGTACCGTCCTCATTTTATAAAGTCCCAAATACCCTCTACGACCAACTCTTAAACAATGAAAACAATTTTTGTTTGTATTCTCCTTTTAATTTCCCTCAAAACCTTTTCTCAAACACTAGAGTCAGACCGCCTCGCGTTGGTGGATTTGTATAATGCTACGAATGGAAACTTTTGGAATAGTCGATCTGGATGGTCGGTTCCCGGTAACCCCGGAGACAATCCGTGCGGATGGTCTGGTATCTCATGTGAGGCTGGCAGAGTAACAATGATAGCCATGTCAAGCAATAACCTGGTAGGGACAATTCCTGAATCTATAACGACCCTGAATGCGCTAAAATACTTTTATCTGGCAGGTAACTCCATTTCAGGTTATATCCCTTCCTCCATTGGTAACCTGGTAAATTTGAGGCATTTTGAAATGAGTAACAACAGTGATCTGAAAGGGGAGATTCCAGCATCCATTGGCAATCTTCAATTTTTGGAATTATTAAGCATCAACAGCACCAGAATTAGCGGAAATATTCCTGTGGAGTTGGGAACACTAACTCAGTTAAAAACGATTGGATTAAGCTCAAATCAACTGATTGGGCCGATTCCAGGTAGTCTGGGCAGCTTGTCTCAACTTAACGCACTTTTTCTTAGCCGTAATCAACTGTCCGGCGATATCCCCAATGAACTGGGAAACGCAACCTCGCTTACTTCTTTAGATTTAGCTTATAATCAACTTACAGGCCCTATTCCATCTTCTTTCGGCAATCTAACAAGTTTAGCTAGCCTTTCGCTAGGATTTAACAACCTTTCGGGCGCTTTGTCCGGCTTGAGCGGAATACCAGGCGCATGTTCTGTAAACATAACTTTCAATCGATTCACATTCGATGGAATAGAAGCTAATATCCCCAAACTGGATTATTACAGCCCGCAAAAAACATTTTCACTGACTAACGAAGGAGGTGTATTAAGAGCAAATGTCGGAGGAACCGCTGCTTATAATACCTATCGGTGGTATAAAAATGGCATTCTCGTCGCAACAAATAACATAACAAACCTATATACCCCTACGGGTGATGGAACATACCGCGTGCATGTTTCTAATAGTGTAGTATTTTCTCTAACCTTGGTAAGCGAAGACTATATTGTGGGTACCGATAATTTAGAAAGCGACAGACAAGCTATTGGCCTTCTTCATCGAAACAAACGGAGTTTCGTGGAAGAATCGGTCTGGTTGGAATTATCCTGGAAATGTTGGTGATTCTCCTTGCGGATGGTACGGCGTTTCATGTACTGATGGCAGAGTAACAGCATTAAATTTGAGTGCCAACAATTTGAATGGTACAATAACCCCTAATATTAAGAATCTCAAAAAACTCAAGATTCTCGGGCTAAGCACGAACGGTTCCTTGTGGGGAGAAATACCACCTTCAATCGCAGAGCTTAGTCAACTGGAAAGAATTGAGTTTATAAGCAACCAATTATCGGGCTTTCTCCCGCCGTCACTGGGCAATCTTACAAACTTACGAACACTATACGTGGCAGGTAACAAGATTGGAGGATCCATTCCCTCCACCATCGGAAATCTACCTTTACTTGAAACACTTAGTTTAGCTTCAAATAATCTGACAGGCAGTATTCCGTCGCAGATTGGTAGTTTGAGCAATGTAAAGATTATTGATTTGGGTAACAACCTGCTCACCGGCTCAATTCCGGTTCAAACTGGTACAATGACCGGGTTGCAGTGGCTAGTGTTATCCAGTAACCAATTAACGGGACACATACCCGATGAACTGGGGAACCTAAGTCAGCTGGAACTTTTAAACTTAAGTGAAAATAAACTTTCGGGGGCAATTCCTGTTACATTAATCAATCTAAGTAAACTAAGTTCTCTTAGCTTGGCATATAATTCTTTAACTGGATCCATCCCTTCAAATTTTGGCAATCTAACCAAACTCTCTGGTTTGACTCTGACCGAGAATAAACTGACGGGAAGTCTGCCCTCATCCATGGGAAGTTTGTCAAAATTACAGTCCGCTAATTTAGATCATAACAATTTTACCGGGGCAATTCCTTCTGAAATTGGAAATCTAACTGGAATTGAACAGCTTATGCTGGGATATAACAATTTAACCGGATCTCTGCCGGAAGGCATAGCAAACTGGAGTAAATTAAAACATTTAAGTGTAAATCACAATCGTTTGAATGGGACTATTCCAGCTTTAGCACTCGTGCCAGGTTCGGCCTATATTGCTGTAAATAATAATTATCTGACATTTGACGGAATTGAGGCAAACGTCGGTAAACTGGATGTTTATTGGAATCAGGCTAGCATTCCGATAATCGTAAACGGCACCATATTATCAGTGAATGCAGGAGGGACGATCGCTAACAATACGTACCGGTGGTATAAAAACAAGCTTCTCGTCGCTACCAATTCTGGAACAAATACTTTCACCATGAATGGGTACGGAGAATATATGGTTCAAGTCTCAAACAACCTGGTTCCTTCACTTACCCTGGTTAGCGGCAATCATGTCTACAGTGGTGCCCTTCCTGTCACACTTATAAACTTCACCGCAAAGAAATCCGGCAAAACAAATTTGTTACGTTGGTCCACTACCTCGGAAGTCAACAATTCAGGGTTTGAAATTGAGCGTAGCTTTGATGCAAGAAATTTTGATAAGATCGGGTTTTTGGATGGTAAAGGTGAGTCGAAAAATCTTGAAACCTATCAGTTTGTGGATGAAAACCCTTATTCAGTAAGTTACTATCGGTTAAAGCAGATTGATGTTGACGGGAAATCCACTTATTCCCGCATCGTACAAGTACACTCAGCTGAGCAGGCATTGAAACTTTATCCGAACCCGGCAAAGGATATTTTCACGATCGAGAGTAAAGGAGGCGCTAAATCGATTGATATATATAATTTGAATGGAACGAAGCTATTTGAAAAACCCGCGTTGAGTTCCCAAAAAATTTCAACAGCAAACTGGCCAGCGGGCGCTTACATTATCCGACAAGGCGACCTATCCAAAACGATTGTCATAGCGAAATGACATGATTTGATAAAAGACTTATAGCGATGAATTTTTTAAAAATATAGTTTCAATTATCTATTCGTTGGAAGAACACACCATTTTGCGATATTATTTGGAGGGTATTCGGTTATGTAGAATGTTTTCAGAATCGATGAAATCCTCAAGACCGCAATAATTGCATCGTGGTGGAATTGAATCCGGCGTATCTCGTTACTATAAGATTGTATAGAATTGCTTTCATTATAGGTATACATTATTGATTTCCCAAAATGATAAATATTTAAAAGTCGGTTACATCTGCCATTAATTTTATCAATTTTTCAATAATTTCGCACGTCAAAAACTTTATTAAGCCCGCCATGAATATCAGAACACTCTTTTTATCATTTTTAATGCTGCTTTCTGTACTTTCATCTTGTAAAGAGGATGCTCCACAGGCCGAAATGGAAGTTGATAAAGAAAAAGTATTGGCTGCATTAACCGCACCCGAGAGATTTTGGATGTTTGAAGATATTACCATGCAGGTTGGAGATAAAGTATCATCTGTCATGATGGATTCTTCAACTATCTTACCAAATGCATGTCCGTACCTAAACTACCAGTTCAAAACGGGGGGAATTCTCGACGAAGAGTTTGGATCTGGGATTTACGGAATCAAGTCATACCCAACCAAGGCACGATTTATATTCTGGTATTCTGATCTGGCCATTGACGGTATGTGGGCATGGGACGAAGTGAAAAAAACGATCGTTGTCAAGGGGCTTAAATCCGTTTTAATGACTGATACGGCTTATCTTGACACCGCGTCTTTACCAAACATTAAAAACAAGGAAGAGGCGCAAGCTGCTACAACGCCAGAACGTATTAAAATGATCATGACAAAGAATGACCCGAAGCTTGGAAGCGTTACCTACGTCTATACATTAAGGTCTTCGTGGGTGACCAAGTTCATCGCAGGTAGTACGAGGGCGAGACATTACGAGGTTTTGTATTGAGAGAATTAAATGGTCTAAGCCTCGGGAATAATTGTTTTGATCCATATAAAGTTTCGGCAATTTTTTAATGCCGGGAAAACTTAAAGTATTGGATCTCTTTTGTCCGAAGCTTTTCTGATTCTAATATTTTCGACTCTATATTAATTCGATCCTTTTTGATTTAGAGCGTGAAAAGAAACAAGCCTATTGAGGCCAAAGTTCTATACGGGGTTAATTTGTTGAATAACTAAATTTGTAAAAGGTAGTACCGTCTATCTCATTGAGAATTAATATGGTGCGCGACGGTTACCTTCGCTCTTTGCAATCTGATCAATGCCGACAGCTAGTTTGCTCAGATGAAAAATCAAATTGCCAGTGATCAGTCTGATTGCTTTTTTGTCGGCAAATTCTGAAACACTTCCCGATTAGCAAATCTATTCCTCAATACAGAATCCATCACGAGTTAGCAAATACATTTAGTATTTAACTTTTCTACCGCCAGAAAACCCCTACGTATAATAAGATTCCCGAGGCTGCCGTTGTGAGTTTAGTAACTCATCTCTCTTTATATTAGCCATCACATGCAAATCTATCCTGACCTCCATTTTGGCAAGTCCAGACTGTTAATCGCTTGTTTAGTTTGCTACTCATTTTTTGCAATGCCGATTGCATCAGCACAAATTATCGTAATGGATTCTCTAAGAATTCCAGGCACTGCAGTTCCTTTTTTGACATTCGCTCCGGATGCGCGAAGCGCTGGTATGGGAGAAGCTGGGGTAGCACTTAGTCCTGATGCAAATTCTGCTTACTGGAATGCCTCCAAGCTTCCATTTGCAGAAAAAGATTTCGGCGTTAGTGTGAATTATACTCCCTGGCTTAGAAATTTAACGGATGGCATTTGGCTTGGCTATGCCAGCGCCTACAAGAAACTTGGAAAGCACCATGCAGTTGCATTTTCCGCAAATTATCTTACGAATAAACAGGCATATCTAAACGTGCCGGGTGGTCTCCAGAATTACCGATCAAACGATTTAGCATTAAATGCAACTTATGCCAGGCAGTTTGGAAAAGATTTTTCTGTTGGACTGACGGTTAAGTATATTTCTACAAACCTGAGCGGTAATATAATCGTAAATGGTATGGCCTATAAGCCGGGTCGCGTACTGGCCGGCGACTTGTCCGCTTATTACCGTAAACAATTGGTGGATGAAAGCACCGGCCGGAATGTAAACTGGACTCTGGGTGCCGTACTTTCAAATTTTGGCGGGAAAATCCGCAGCGGTTTTGAGGAACCGTCCTTCCTGCCAACCACATTGAAAGTCGGGGGAGGGTTTTCCTTCTCACCAAATCATAAGCACCAGTTCAATTTTATACTTGATGCCAGCAAATTAATGGTGCCTACTCCGCAAGCAGGAAGAAATGTAAACACCAAACCATTATTTAGCGGGATATTTGGATCGTTTTCGGATGCTCCTGACGGATTTAAAGAAGAGATGCAGGAGGTAACCTGGTCGGGTGGTGCGGAATACAAATACAAAAAGTTTTTGGCACTTCGTGGAGGATTTTTGGGGGAAAGCAAATACAAGGGAGCTCGCAAATATTTTACGGCAGGAGCAGGATTGCGCTTACTTAACAGCATGGACGTTGACTTCGCATACATTATTCCGGTTTCTCAGGAAAACCCATTTAAGAATATGTACCGCATTTCGTTGTCTGCTTATTTGAATACAAAAGGATAATGCTGGAACGAGGAGACACTAAACCGTTGCTTAGATGTATCAAACGCGGATTATGTCAGATTTTCCGGATCGATGTACATTGAAAAAAGCAGAAAATGCCGTCCCAAAGTTTGAAGCGGCATTTTCTGCTTTTTTGATTTATTCCTTTACTGTTTGGAAATCGACACAGTGCGGGACGTTTTACCGTCATTCAGTACGACCTGATAAATACCGATAGTCAGTTTGCTTACGTCAATCGTTAAATCTCCATTGATGAGTTTGACTGCCTTTTTTGAAAGAACCTCACGGCCGGCAGAGTTAATTACCCTCACATGTATCGTTTTCAGAGAAACGTCAGGCCACTGCAGCGTCAACGATGATTGAACCGGATTCGGGAAGAATTTCAGTTCTCTGGCATTGGCGGCATCGATCGCAACAACTCTGCTGAAAGCTGATTTTCCGTCTTTATCGACCTGTTTCAATCTGTAATAGCTGATTCCCTTAGGATTGCCGGAGTCCAGGAACTTGTAATTATTGACTACCGCAGAATTGCCCGCGCCGGAAACCTTTCCAAGCTCAAGGAAATTTCTTCCGTCTCTGGCATGCTGTACTTCAAAATAATCGTTGTTCGTTTCTGCCGTTGTTGTCCAGTCCAGACGATTTCCTTCCGGCGTGTTTTTGCCTTCAAACTTAGTCAGTGTCACAGGCAGTGCGCCCGCAGCGGGGTTAGCATCCGAAAGTCCGAAGCCTGAAAATCCAGAGTTGAAGGTGGCGGTGTAGGCGTAGTCGGTGCTGTAAGCATCCTGTACCTGAACCGATGCGTATGAAGTTCCCAAGGTATTTCCTACGCCAATTGCCCCTGCACTTTTGCCCATCGACTTGATGTCCGCACCATTGAAATTGGGCAGTTCCGAAGCCTTGTAATACAGCGTGATCTCGTAGGATCCTGTCGGATTGTTAATTGTCGGAGTTACCTTGAATGTTTTATTGGTAATGTGGTAGGTTCCTACCCACGCGGTTTCATCTGCTCCGGCACGATCAATTTCAACAGTCGTGCAGCCGTAGTCGTGACTGCTTAGGTTTGCAATTTTAGCAATCAGGTTTTTGGTTGCAGGATCGTAGAAGTATGCAGTTGCATTTGGCCCGAGATATTGATTGTCAGGTGAAGTACTCACTGCGCTCTGGATCTGAGCGACAGGTACACCGGTAACTTTTACATTATCAAGTGCCCAATATCCATCCCAACCTGCCGTGTATTTAAAACGAAGCTTCATTGCAGCATTGGCATAACCATCCGGAATGGTGACATTCCTTGTCACAGATGCTCCAAAGACACCAGATGTACCGGTCGCCTCGGTTTCAGTAAATATAGTTTGCCAGGTAGTACCATCCCAGGCTTCAATGCTGGCAAACTCATCGAAAGCATCATCGGCCGCAGTGTAAGTTTTAAATACTTCCAGAAATGAAAGATTTATTGACTTCATGCCGACGGTGCTGAAAGGTGCAGTTTCAATACTCCATTCATGTGGCGCGGTCGTTCCATAGTATGATCCGTAATATTCACTGTAAGCAATCAGGAATGGTTGCCCTGCGACGTTTGGATCCAGATATATGACATTAGGGTCACTGTCAGATACGACGGCCCAGTCATCGGGATAGGCATTGCCACCAATCCAGCCTGCCGGCTTCTGTTTGTTGTTAAAGTCAGCGTTCAGCAGCACCACCGGGTCGGGAATGGGAAGGAAGTCATTGTCATTAATTGTTATGGTATGAGTCTGATTCACACTAGACAATATTCCGTCCCCTCCCGAGATGGTATAAGAGAGCACTGCCGTTTCAGGTCCTTCAACATATGCATCGTTGTAAATCCTGACTACGATATTCTTTGACAATTCTCCGGATTTAAGAATCACAGCATTCGGGCTGAAAGAGTAATCCGCTGTGGCTCCCAATGTTGCAGTTCCAGTTGGCGGGTTTAGCGTCACCGTTACCTGTGCCGATGGCGCCTTATTAATTTTAACTGTAACAATTTTCTCCACATATGGCAAGCAGTCGTTTGCAGTCAGCGCCTCAGCTTCATTAACTATCGTCGAACCGGTTACGAATTGAACACTTGGCACAGACGGTTCACAGCTGTAAACACGCACATTATCAATGTACCAGCCATCCCAGCCACCGCATTCGTCGGTCCCCAGATCCCAGCGAAACTGAATACTCTCGCCCGGATCAAAACCAAGAGTAGTTAAATTAATTCTGCTCTGGCCCCAGCTGCCGGTAACCTTGCCTCCGTCAGCGCCTGTAAAAGCGCGTTGTCCTGTTAAGGGATTGCTGGTCGATCCGTAAACGGTGCTATTGTATGCATTGTCAGTAAATGCAGCAGGTGGAACCAAAATCCACGCACCATTTCCGATCTTGTATTTAATATTACCACCATCCCAGCGGGCTTCAATGGAAACATAATGGTCGAATGCCAGCGTGAACGGACCTGTTATTTCCGTACCTACGGAGATTACAGGGCTCGTGATACTGATCAGCCCCTGCTGGCCAGTGGCGGTCGCACATGCACCACCCGTGTAGTTCTCAGCGTAGACAACATTGCCCGGGTGATTGCCGGGAGCATTTGTCTTCAATACCCAGTTACGCGGTACCCAGCTACCGGTACCGGCTGTGCTTGAAACAGTCCAGTCGCCCAGACCGGCTTCAAAATCGGCAAAAAATAATGCATTATCTGCCGTTCCACCAGCGCAGATGGCTGCTACAGGTTGTAGCAAAATTGGATTGCCGCAGGTTTTTTCTGTTTTGAATTCCACTGCTGCAATTACCTTTTGCAATTCCAGTACGTCAGCGGCAGTGATAATTTGACCGGATAGCCCAAGATCGGCAGCTCCGGTTGATAGCGTCGGTAAATTAATTCCCGTCAAAGCTATGGCTGAGGATTCCAGGAAATCTGCCAGTGCGACAAAATCGCTTGTCTTACTTAAATAAACGCTTTGTGCATACCAAAAAATGTGTGCAGCTTTCGTCAAGCCAATACCGGTAATTGTTTGTTCGTTGTACGTTCCACCATCGACCAGGAGTGCATAGGCGTGATTGACAACGCCGGAATTGATATGTACACCACCCTGATCGTTGTTGCCCGTCGGAAGCCCCGTTGCGCAATAATATTTGATGTCAGAAACCCGGCCCGGATCATTGTAGCAGTTTGGATTGTACATATCGCGGATCGCACCCGAAAATGAAGTTGACTGCTCACCCAACTTCCATCTAGACGTCGTAGCAACAGTGGGGCAATCCGTACCATTGGTGGCTCGCAATGCAGTTCCTTCGTCTGCATCGAAATATCCGTCAAGCAAGTCAACTGTCTCTCCCCATATATCGGAATATGCTTCATTCATAGCTCCTGCCTGCCAGGCGTAGATCAACTCGCTGGTATATTCTGTATACGCGTGACCCCACTCATGAGCCACCACGTCGTCCGTAGCAACTCCTGTACAGTAATTGGCAGTAACCCCATTCCAGTTGGCATTCGGGCAGCTAATGCCAGGGTCATTATTGACGGTGACCATCGTGGCGTCTGCTCCATTATAAGAGACATGCCCAAAAGCGTTTTTCATCAGATTATACATGAAACCGGCAGACTCTACTTCGGACTTCTGCCATACGTCCAGGGCAGTAAACTCTGGACCTGCTATGCCGTTTGCCTCTGTCCATTTAAGATTTGCAGGCGCAACCGAAGTTTCGTAAAGCTTCCTGTCAATGGAATGCATACCGGCAAATTGTTCTACGAGCTCGCGGGTGTGGGCATCGATGTACAAAAATTCACGTACATCGGCGTCATTTCTTACCTCAACTTCATACACAAGGTGTTTTTGACCGTTATAACCCTGCGCCAAACCTTTCTGGAACACATACAAGGTATTCTTATTCACCTTCAAAGGGGCTTTCAAGTCACTCTTAAAGTCTTTTGTATGTTGCCCCGCTACAATTCTAAGTGCCAGTGCGGCGGCAACTTCTTTGGTAATGGCTGGTACGGGATTGAATTTGGCAACACTAATGAAATTGCCGTTCATCGAGGAAAGGCCGTCTGTTTTGGTAAAGTGGAATTTTAGAACGCCGTCAAAAACCGGCACGCCCATTACATATTGTTGCAGAACAACATGTTCAAGTCCGAAATTATCCTTCTTGCTTTGTTTCACAAGATAGTCGTCCTTGCCGCTTTGCATGGCAAATAGGGCTTTGTTTTGCTGGATAAAATTCAGTGCCTTTTCCTGAGGTGTTCCCCCGGAGATTTGCAATGGCCGTCCAGCCGGAAATTTCAAGAAGCTGAGCGAAGCAGTTGCGTTGTCTATCGTCGGAATGGCGCCGGTCTTTGCGGCGAAAGCATCAATTTCGCCTTTGGCAACGCTTTGCCCAAAAGAGGGTAGTTGAGATAGCGTTAAAAATAGAGATAGTAGAAGAAGTTTTTTCATAAATTACTAGTTATCAGGGTTGTTTGCCTGAAATTACCGTAATATTTCTAAAAAAACCAATGAATTTTATTTAAAGGAAAAAAGCCTCAAATAGCGTCAATTTGGGGCTTTAGATTATATATCCTGGCTAAAATAATTGTGAAAACCGCGGGCTTGAAAGTGAAAAAAGTAGCAGACTTCATGGTGAAAAAATCATTTGCTTTAAAGGTTAAATGGGCATTTTGAGGCCACTTTTATCCAGATGTACGATTTTTTTGACCATGATTTCAGGCATTCCCACGGGTAAAGCAGTATATTTGAGGTCCAACAATAATTTGTAACAGACTTTACAGCGAGTATGATCATAGAACCAAGAATGAGAGGGTTTATATGTTTGACGTCACATCCGGCTGGTTGTGAAAAAAATGTATCAAATCAGATAGATTTTGTCAGAGCCAATGGAAAAATTGAAGGGCCAAAAAATGTACTTGTAATCGGCGCATCGACCGGTTTTGGTCTTGCTTCAAGAATTACAGCTGCATTCGGTTCTGATGCTTCAACCATTGGCGTGTTTTTTGAAAAAGCACCTCAGGAAGGCAAAACGGCATCTCCGGGCTGGTACAACAGCGCAGCTTTTCACAAAAAAGCAGAGGAAGCGGGTCTTTATGCAAAAAGTATCAATGGCGACGCGTTTTCAACAGAAATAAAGGACAAAACGATCGAGCTTATTAAAGCGGACCTTGGTAAGATTGACCTGATTATTTACAGCCTGGCTTCACCTGTTCGCAAGCATCCGGTTACCGGCGTCACGCATCGTTCGGTTTTGAAACCCATCGGAAATACATTTACCAGCAAAACAGTTGATTTTCATACAGGCGTGGTTTCGGGTATCACCATCGAACCTTGCAACCAGGAGGAAATCGATAATACGGTGGCGGTAATGGGCGGAGAGGATTGGGCAATGTGGATAGATGCGTTGAGCGAGGCCGACGTTTTGGCTGACAACGTGATGACTGTTGCATATTCCTACATCGGGCCCGCGCTGACGGAAGCAGTTTACAGAAAAGGAACAATTGGTAAAGCAAAAGATGATCTGGAATCAACGGCATTTGTCATTACCGACAAATTGAAAAGTCTGGGAGGAAAAGCGTATGTTTCGGTTAACAAAGCACTTGTCACGCAGGCCAGTTCAGCTATTCCGGTTATCCCTTTGTACATATCGTTGCTGTATAAAACAATGAAAGAGAAGGGGATACACGAAGGTTGCATTGAACAGATCTATCGTTTATTCAAAGAAAGGCTCTTTACGGAACAAAACATTCCGGTAGATGAGAACGGCCGGGTACGTATTGACGACCTGGAAATGAGAGCGGACGTACAGGAAGAAGTGGCGAAATTGTGGCCGGCTGCAACGACAGAAACATTACCCGGGATCGGCGACTTGCAAGGTTACAAATCTGACTTTTTGAATTTGTTTGGTTTCGGATTTTCCGGTGTGGATTATCAGGAAGATGCAAATGAAATGGTAGCCATTGAAGGGATCGAGTAACATCAATTCTGACGGAGTTTAGTGGTTTCCGGTAATCCGAATTGTCGGAAAGGAAAAACATAGTTTCTCTGACTTCTTTTGATCAGAAAAGCAGAAATTTGAAAAAGTCGCCGGCGTTGCATCCAGGCGACTTTTTCTTTTGATCAGCCTCAAAAAAAATTTCTCGTTGGTTTTTGATATGAACATACTCAAAAAAGAAGATTTGCGTTTTTTTGTTATATTTCAATTATGAAAAAGCGGTTACAAATTATTCTTGGGCTTCTCATTTTTGTACTTGTTTCTGAACATTGCCTTGCTACGCATATTGTCGGAGGAAATGTAGAAATGAAGGCAATTGGAAATGTGCCTGGTAAATATAAAATCGTTTTGAAGATCTACATGGATCAAAGTGGTGCAAGCACTGCTGAGCCTGAGGAATCTGTTGGTATATACAGAAAAGCCGGCAATGGAGAAATGAAGGTTTTTGCCGTCCCATTGATTTATACAAAAAAGGTTACTTACGAAAATGAAGCCTGCACGGAGGCGAGAAGATTGAAGACGCTATTTGCTTATTATGAGTTGGATATTGCGCTCGATCCTGGCTCATATGCTGATCCTGATGGGTATTATCTGATGTGGAGAACTTGCTGCCGGAATGGTAGTGTTATCAACATCCAAACTCCTCAAAACACGGAGATATTTTTTAAAACAGATTTCCCGCCGCTGATAAAATCCGGCAAGCCATTTTTGGATTCCTCTCCTGCTTTCAACGAACTGGACGGTGCGTATATCTGTAACGGGGAACCGTTTTATTTCCCCTTCGATGCCGCGGATGCCGACGGAGATGAGCTCCGGTACAGCATGGAAAACCCGGTTTTTTACAATGGAAACAGATTCGGAGCAAGTCCATGGGCTGCGGGATACAGTGCCGTCAACGCCATTCCGGGAAATCCTGCCCTGCGTGTCGATGCGAAAACAGGGGAGCTTTTCGTGGTGCCGGACAAAACCGGTCTGTTTGTATTTTCCGTCATGGTGGAAGAGTTTCGGAATGGTGAACTGATCGGTTCTGTACAGCGCGACTACCAGTTTTATGTTGTGGATTGCCCGCCTGTGGCTCCCCCGACCCCCACCATTCTTGTTGACAATCGACCGGTGACGTCGGCTTCCGTCTGTGAAGGGCAAACAGTTACGCTAACAACCGGGCAAAATCCGGAGTGGAATTACCAGTGGAAGCGCGACGGGCGAAATATTGAAGGAGCCAACGGCGCCTCACTTACGGTGTCGGAAAGCGGAGATTATCAGCTGGTAACTTCTCTTGCAGGAAGCTGTTCCAAAAGCGGAAGATCTGAGAAAGTGAATGTCGAAGTCACCAGATCGGGTTTCAAACTGAAGTACGAAAAACCGGCGCAAATTTGTGAGACGGGTGGAAGTGTCAGCCTGTTCGCGATCAGGAATAGCAATTACACCTATAAATGGTTTAAGGATGATATTGCCGTTTCCGAAACTTCGGATTCGATTTTGGCGGGAAGTCCTGGTCGTTATTGGGCGGTGATTACGGACCGGGTCAATGGATGTACCTCTAAGTCAGATACCGCATCGGTTTCGATATCGGAAGCACCAATAATGGATTCCATCACGCCGTTTTGCGGGAAAGAACATGAAGCAATGCTGCTCAATGCGAAGCCGGCTGGCGGACAGTTTTCCGGACATGGAGTTGCTGCAGATAATTTTGATCCCAAAATCGCCGGAGTCGGGAAGTACGAGATTACGTATAGCCTAAATAGTTCAGGCGGGTGCGCGGCCGAAACGAAACAATTGGCTATCGTCAGAGAATTACCGACTGCGGACGCTGGCACTGATATTTACGTGCAGGAAGGCGAAAAGGGATTGATAGGAAATACGGCGTTGGCGAATTTGACGTATGCATGGTCGCCCCCTGACGGACTTGATGATCCCTTAAAGTCACAGCCAGAAGTCACTCCTGCTAAGGAAACGGTTTATACTTTGCAGGTTACAGACGAATTCGGGTGTACATCAACAGCAAAAGTCACCGTGCGCATTACGAATAAAGTGTGGATCCCGAACGCGTTTTCGCCGGATGCGGACGGTGTAAATGAAACCTGGGAATTGAAAGGAATTGACGCATATCCCAAAGCTGAGGTGCACATCTACAACCGCTGGGGCGAAGTCATATTCTATTCCAAAGGATACGCTGCACCATTCGACGGCTCTGCGAAAGGCATCCGGCAAACTCCAGGTGTGTATGTTTACAAAATCAAGCTTGATGATGCCGTTCCGGTTGTGCGGGGGGAGTTTTTGCTGTTGCGGTGAGGGGTTCAATGGCAGTGTTGGCGTAAAGCAAAATGCACAATAAAGTTAGGGCATTTTGGGTGGAAAGGTTTTGTTTGTCTTGAAAAGCTAACTTTTGGCCGCATTAGTCTATTAAAAAATTTGTGTATTAATCTTGCTTTGACAACGGATTGTGATGAATAGATTATTCCTAACGAATAGTATGTAGGTTATGTGGAATAATTCATGCGGGGCAGTTTGATTCTATTACTATGTGCAACATTTGTAATTTTAATATGAAATAGATATAACTTTACAACTGCCATAAACCTTTCATAAGAATCAGTTTTAATGAACAAAAATCCTGAACAAATAGCCAGAGACAATATCGACCAGCAACTCAAAGCTTGTGGATGGATTGTTCAGAGTAAATCCAAAATCAACTTAGGTGCTGGTTTAGGCGTTGCCGTTCGCGAATATCAAACAATTGAAGGCCCGGCAGATTATGTATTATTTGTTGACGGAAAGGCGGTAGGAATCATTGAAGCCAAACGTGAAGAAGAAGGTCATAAACTTACTATTCATGAGGATCAAGCTGAAAATTATGCATCAGCTCAGCTCAAATATCTCAATAATGAAAAATTGCCATTTGCTTACGTAAGCACAGGTGAAACGACAAAGTTTACAGATTTTCGCGACCCAAAACCCCGAGCACGAGTAGTATTCTCGTTTCATCGCCCGAAGACAATTCAGGAATGGTTGAAGAAGCCAAAATCTCTTCGGACATCGTTGCTTGATCTGAGTACATTGCCTATTGACGGGTTACGAGATTGCCAAATCAGTGCAATCACCGATTTGGAGAAATCATTCAAGTCGAACAAGCCACGTGCTTTGATTCAAATGGCTACGGGTTCGGGCAAGACTTTTACGGCGATTACCTTTATCTATCGTCTTCTCAAATACACACAGGCAAAAAAGATATTGTTTCTGGTCGATACCAAAAACCTGGGAGAGCAGGCTGAACAGGAATTTATGTCTTTTCTCCCCAATGACGACAATCGGAAATTTACCGAGCTATACGGAGTCCACCGCCTAAAATCGAAACAGATTCCGGATGATAATCAGGTATATATCAGTACGATTCAGCGCTTGTATGCGGTTCTGAAAGGTCAGGATTTGGAAGAAAGTGCTGAGGAAGAGAACCCAAATGAAAGAAATTGGCAGCAGAGGCAAGTTCCGCCGATTGAATACAATGAAAAACTACCACTTGATTACTTTGATTTTATCATCATTGATGAATGCCATCGGAGCATCTATAATCTGTGGATGCAGGTGCTCGATTACTTCGATGCATTTCAGGTTGGTTTAACCGCAACGCCTGATGCTAGAACAATTGCCTATTTTCAGAAGAACGTTGTTTCAGAATATTCTCATGAAATGGCTGTGGCTGATAATGTAAATGTCGGCTATGATGTATTTCTGATCGATACCAAAGTAACACAACGAGGCGCTACGCTATGGAAAGGAGATTATGTAGAGCGTCGGGAACGGCTTTCCCGCAGGAAACGACTGGAATTGCAGGATGAAGATGAAGCATATTCTGCTCAGCAGCTGGATAGGGATATTGTCAATCCAAACCAAATCCGAACGGTGATCCGGACTTTTAAAGAGCACTTGCCGTCTGTTTTTCCAAAACGATACGATAAGGACGGTAATTTTGAGGTGCCTAAAACGTTGATATTTGCCAAAACGGATAGCCATGCCGATGACATTATCAATATTGTCCGAGGGGAATTTGATGAGGAAAATCGTTTCTGTAAAAAAGTAACCTACAAAGCCAGCGAAGATCCCAAAGCCGTATTGGCGCAGTTTCGCAACGATTACTATCCGCGGATTGCGGTTACCGTGGATATGATCGCCACAGGTACGGACATTAAACCGCTTGAATGCTTGCTTTTTATGCGTGATGTAAAAAGCCGGAATTATTTTGAGCAGATGAAAGGGCGGGGTACGCGGGTTATCAATTTCGATGACCTGAAAAAGGTCTCTCCGTCGGCTACTGAAAACAAAGACCATTTTGTGATTGTAGATGCCATTGGCGTGACCAGAACCTTGAAAACGGATAGCAGCCCGATGGAGAAAAAACCGGGTGTGGCTTTGAAAGATTTATTGGGTGCTGTAACCGTGGGAGCTCAGGACGAGGAATTGTTTACATCGCTCGCCAACAGGCTGACCCGTTTGGACAAACAGATTTCTGAAAAAGAAAAGAGACATTTTGAAGAGATATCAGGAGGCAAATCGGTTACCGATGTGGTGAAGGATCTGTTGAATGCCTATAATCCGGATACAATTGACGACATAGAAAATCGTATCAAGAGTGAAAGATTAGGCGATCCACCTGCCGAGATCGAAAATGCGATTCAGCAGGAATTGGAGCAACTTAGAAAAGATGCCGCCAAAGTTTTTTCAGGTGATTTGAACGAGTACATTGAAAACGTCAGGAAGGCACATGATCAAAAGATCGATATGCTCAACCCGGATGAATTGCTGTTTGCCGGTTGGGATAAAAGCAATCAGCAAAAGAATATCAAGGCAGTAGCCGATTTTAAGGAATGGCTGGATACGCATAAGGACGAAATTACAGCCTTGCAAATATTCTACAACGAGCCTTACCGTCGCAGGGAAATCACCTACAAAATGATGAAAGATCTTGTGGACAAGATCATTTTGGACAAGCCTGCCCTGGCTCCTACAAACGTTTGGCGGGCTTACGAACAGCTCGAAACCGTAAGCGGACAGCCCAAAACGGAGATGATCGCCTTGATCTCGCTCATCCGCAGGGTAGTGGGTATTGACACCAGTCTTACTTCTTTCGACAAAACAGTTGACCGGAACTTTCAGCAATGGATATTGAAGAAGAATGCCGGACAACATAACCGATTTACCGAAGAACAAATGTCCTGGCTACGCATGATCAAGGATCACATCGCCACTTCTGTCCATATTGAGCAGGACGATATCGATTACACGCCCTTCGATGCAGAAGGTGGCAGAGGTAAAATGTGGCAGATCTTTGGGAATGAAATGGGAAGTATTATTGATGAATTGAATGAAGAATTAGCGGCGTAGTCATGAAGAATAGATTAGAGATAACCTCGAAAGGAATTCAAAAAATACTGAAAAATTATAATTCTGGCCTTTCCATGGCAGAATATATCTGGAATGGATTTGATGCCAAGGCTGATACTATCTCTTTGGACTATAGCTGTAATGCACTTGGAACTATTGAGGAAATTAAAGTCACAGATAACGGCTACGGAATTGATTTTGACAAACTTCCGGAAAAGTTTATACCGTTTTATGATTCTGAAAAAGCGGTTGAAATTTCCTCGCCAAAACATCACTCCGTTATGCACGGCAAAAACGGTGTGGGGCGATTAAGCTTTTTTACTTTCGCTCACAATGCAAAATGGACTACAACATTTGAGAAAAAAGGTAAGCTATCAAGCGGTTCTATAAAAATTGGTGTCGACGGCCTTCATACATATCAATCTGACAAATTTGAAGTGCCAAGTAGCGACACTGCTGGTACGGAAGTCCTTTTCTACAACGTAAGGATTGCAAAGCACGAAATGGAATCGGTCATAATTCCTTTTTTGATTTGTGAGTTTTGCTGGTTTTTGGAGCTTAATAAAGACAAAAATTATAAAATTATGATTAATGGTGTAGCAATGGACTACACAGAGAATATTGTTGATTACGAAGAAGAGCAATCGTTGGTTTATCAACCTAGTAATACAGTTTTTACTTTCAAATACATTCAATGGAAGCAGTCTTTGCACAAGGAACTATCTAAGTACTATTTTATTAAAGGCAACAATGAAGAAGCTTATAAAGACTTCACTACTTTAAATAAAAAGGGGGATGAGTTTTATCATAGCGTCTACATTAAAAGTAGTCTTTTCAACAATTTCGATTTTAACAGTTCCGAAGTTAATACGCAACTCAATGCATTTAGTAAAGCTAAATCTTCTTCTGAGTACAAGTTCGTTATTGCTGAAATCAATAAATATTTAAGAGAGAAAAGGAAGCCATTTTTAAGAGAGTACGGGTCGAGACTGGTTGAGCAGTACGAACAGGACGGAATTTTACCCACCTATAAAAATGATTGGGAAAGAGTATATCGCAAAGCTGAACTCGAAGAAACGATCATTGGCCTTTACGAGGTTCAACCTAAGCTCTTTGTAAGTTTAAATATTGATCAGAAAAAGACATTTGTGCGGCTTCTCGACCTTTTACTTGATTCGAGTGAGCGGGATAACCTATTCAGAATCATTGACGAGGTTGTTGATCTTGATACGGAGGAGCGGGAAGACTTAGCCAACCTTTTCAAAACTACAAGGTTAAACAGAATAACTGAATGTGTAAAGCTCATAGAAGACCGTTACAAGACATATTATCAGTTAAAGGATTTGGTTATCAATCCTGATTTGAAAGCCAACGAAGTTAATCACCTTCAAAAAGCGATTGAAAGTCATTACTGGCTGTTTGGGGAACAATACCATTTAGTAACTGCTGCTGAACCTAAGTTTGAAGAAGCTTTACGCAGATATATCTACCTTTTGACTGAAAAGGATACCTCGCCGGAGATAGATCATCCTCACAGGCTAAAAGAGATGGATATTTTCGCTTGCAGGCAAAATGTCTTGTCTGACAGGATTGAAAATATTGTTGTTGAGCTTAAACACCCCCTAATTTCATTGGGTGAAGAGCAATATTCTCAAATACATAAATATCTTCAGGTAATCACTTCTCAGCCGGAATTTAATGCGAGCAATATGTATTGGGAGTTTTATCTTATCGGGAGAAAATTCGATACGTCACGCTATATTGAGGATTTGATAAGCACTAACAAGAATCACAATGTCCCGTCTTTGATCCTGTCCAAAGATGACGGACGTATTAAGGTGTATGCGAAAAAATGGAGTGAGGTATTCACCGACTTTGAAATCAAACACAACTATTTAAATAAAAAGTTAGCTCTTGAAAGAGAGCAGCTTACAAACGAGTTAAAGACGGCGAATGAAGTGGTGAAGGCACTGCAACTTAATTCTGCAACACAGCCTGAGGAAGTTAAAGTGAAAAGATTGTTGACAAATTAACTAGGAATTAAGGAAAGATGGGAATTCAAACAGGAAAAGTGAAATATGCGGAATATTGGGAAACGGTTAATCTTGAAGAAATCTCTAATAAAATAACTGATGGAACGCATCATACTCCTACTTATGTACAAAACGGAGTTGCATTCATTTCTGTAAAAGATATTAATAACCAGAGTGTTAGTTTTTTAAAATGCAAGTATATCTCAGAAGAACAACATGAAGATCTAATAAAAAGGTGCCACCCGGAAGAGGATGACTTACTGATTACCAAGAGCGGGACGATTGGTAGAATGGCAATAGTCCCTCAATCTCCTGCGTTTAGCCTTTTCGTCAGTGTTGCTTTGGTTAAAAATAAGAAGCATTTTATTACAACTAAATTTCTCAAATACTGTTTCGAAAATTTCTTTAACAGTATCAGCATTGAACAAGATATAAAAGGAGGTTTACTTAAAAATTTCCACCTTGAAGATATTCGATTAACTCCAATACCAGTTGTATCTCTCCCCGAACAACACCGCATCGTATCCAAAATAGAAGAACTATTCAGCAGCTTAGACAAAGGTGTTGAAAGCCTCAAAACCGCACGGCAGCAACTTAAAGTCTATCGCCAGGCTGTGTTGAAATGGGCTTTTGAGGGAAGATTGACAAATAAGAATGTGGTTGATGGGGAGTTGCCGGAGGGCTGGAAATGGGATACGAGTGGAAATCTATTCTCTTTTGTAACTAGTGGTTCAAGAGGTTGGGCCAAGTACTACTCTGATTCCGGCTCTATTTTTATAAGAATTACAAATCTAAATTTCGATACATTAAATCTTGATTTGAGGGAAGAAAAAATTCAATATGTTGAGCCACCGCAAAATTCGGAAGGTATTAGAACGAAGGTAGAGGAAGGGGACTTTCTGTTTTCTATAACAGGTTACCTTGGAATGTTTGCAATTGCACCAAAGCTTAATAATGCCTTTGTCAACCAACATGTTTGTTTATGCCGACCAAAGGATGGATTTGATAAAAAATACGTGGGATATTGGGTTATCTCTAAATCTGGGGGACATCATTATTTGAATAAAAATCAAAAGGGAGCTGTGAAGGCCGGCTTAAATTTGGACGATCTAAAAAATTTCCCCGTTCCAATGGCTCCACCTACCGAACAACAAGCCATCGTTTCCGAAATCGAAAGTCGTCTTTCTGTTTGTGATAAAATAGAAGAAAGCATTACCAAAAGTCTGCTGCAAGCGGAGGCGTTACGGCAGAGTATTCTTAAAAAAGCATTTGAAGGGAAATTGGTGCCGCAGGATCCTGCTGATGAACCGGCGAGTGTGCTGCTGGCAAGGATAAGGGAGGAGCGGCTGCGAGTCCCCCTATCAAAGAAAAGTATTAAAGTAAGGATGAAAATGGTGAAACAAGATGCCTAAGTTAGCAGTCGTGCCAAAGCTGAAGATCATGGTTGCGTCGACAATCTATGGTTTTGAAGATCAATTATAACAAATTTGCTCGGTACTTCAGACGTTTGGCTACGAAGTATGGAATTCTCATTTCAAGACAATCCCCGTTAACCCGGGTCTTTCCAATCAGGAAAATTGCATAGAGGCAGTGAAAGCGTGTGACATTTTCTTTGGTATTATCAGACCTCAATATGGTGCCATAATTGATGGGGGTATATCGATTACACATCATGAGATGAGAAAGGCGTTGGAACTTAGAAAACCACGTTGGTTTGTCGCGCATCGTGATATCATGGTAGCAAGACAACTTTTGAAGCAATATATGTATGATGCTAACGGTGTCCCAAATCCAATCTTTAGCTATAGAAAAACAGCTGTTTTAGATAGTGTCAAAGTAATTGAGCTTTACGACGAGACCATTTTACAAGCGCTGCCACCCGCTGATAGAATTGGGCATTGGGTGGATGAATACACTCGTTTGGGAGATATATTGAAGTGTTTAGAGACCCAATTAGGTGATGAATCCAGGGTTCGAAAAATTGTGTCACAAAGGAATCCCTAATTATGATGGAAGACAAACGATTTATAAGAGACCTCGTGTCAGAGGGAGAGAGTGAAAGCCTAGAATTTAAGGCGATCGTTAATAAAGAAAGTATTGCGAAGGTCCTGTGTAGCTTTCTAAATGGTGATGGCGGTAGAATTATTGTAGGGTTGACTAATGAGGGAGAACTTGTAGGGATCCCAGATGCTAAAAGCCAAGCACAAAAGTTATCTAAGTACCTTTTGGAAGCCATTGTACCCGAAGCACCGGTAAATTTAGTGATCGAGTCGCTGGGAGAAAAAGATTTTCTGATTCTCAAAGTCTACGGTGGAGCTAGTCAACCATATTTATTTGATGGAAGTGTCTACTTCAGAAAGGGGGCTTCTACCGTTAAAGCCACTTCTCAGCAATTATCTGAATTGATTCACGAACGGCAGAAATCAGATCAGCATTGGGAAAGGAAAACTGCAATGGGTCTGGACTTAGAAGATCTGGATGAACGACTTATTCAATCTGTAATAAATGAGGCACAAAAAAATTACCGTACTAATTTTGAAGGTAATGATGCTCTGGACTTCCTATCTCATTACGGTTTATTTCAAAATGGGTCTTTTACTAATGCATGTGTGGTCTTGTTCGCTCGAAATCCCGCTAGATTTCTTCCTCAGGTTCGAGTTAGGCTTACTGAATATCAGGAGAGCAAAACAGATCAGGTACTACTTCGGGATGAATTGTTAGAAGATAACCTGTTTCTTATTCAAGATCGACTTGAACGCTACATCAACAATCTAGGCATTCGTAGCGTCTTCGAGAGTAATCAATGGAAGAGGGCGGATTTTAAGTTCCCACCTAAAGCGTTACAAGAAGGTGTGATTAATGCATTGATGCATAGAGATTACACAAGCCCTTCTAGCAGTGTATCGATCAGCATTTACCCAGACCGTTTTGTAGTCTCAAACAGTGGGCATTTACCAGATGGATTAAAAGTAAGCGAACTAAAGAAAAGTCATCGATCACACCCGGTTAATCCCGACATTGCGCACGTGGTATTTCTCAGAGGACTCATAGACAAACTAGGAAGAGGAACAATTAAGGTTGTTGAGGAATGCAGAGAAGCAGGGCTAAAAGATCCAGTATGGAAGGAGACAAAGGACGGTGTAACACTTACTTTCAACGGACCAAGAGCGTTACCAAAGAAGAGTAAACTAGAAGATGATGGTGTAAGTGATGGTGTTGATGATGGTGTTAATGATGGTAGTACACTAGCTATGGCAATAAGTACTAGACTAAGTGATGGTGTAAATGATGGAGTAATTGAGGGAGTAAGTGAGGGTGTAAGAATAGGGATAATACAATTAACGAAGATCATTCAAGACCAAGAAGGAATCCGCGTGAACGAGATTGTTGAAAGAAGTGATAAGTCAAAGCCAACAATAGAACGCTATTTGAACATAGCAAGAGCAATTAAGCTATTGGAGTTCAAGGGAGCACCGAAAACAGGTGGTTACTATATCACAGATTCTTTAAAGAAAAAATTAACAAGCAAAGATTAAAAAACAAACGTGAGTAACGAAGCAAACAATACATCAAGCATAATCAGTAAGGTATGGAGTTTTTGTACCATTCTTAAAGATGACGGCGTAGGATATGGAGATTACCTGGAACAGCTCACCTATCTGTTGTTCCTAAAGATGGCGGACGAGTTTAGTAAGCCACCTTACAACCGTAAGTATAATTTCCCCAAACTAAAAAATGAAAAAAACGAGGAGATAGAAGATTCAGAAGCCTGCTCCTGGGAAAACTTAAAAGACAAGCGAGGTGCAGAACTCGAAAGTTTTTATACGGCCTTGCTTAGAAGTCTGTCCTCCGAGAAAGGAATTATGGGGCAGATCTTTACTAAAAGCCAGAACAAGATACAAGATCCGGCCAAGCTCTACAAGCTGATCGACATGATCGACAAAGAGCAATGGAGCATGATGGGAGCCGATGTGAAAGGCAAAATTTATGAAGGACTTTTAGAAAAAAATGCCGAAGATACCAAAAGTGGTGCAGGTCAGTACTTTACACCAAGAGCGCTGATTCGTGCGATGGTGGAATGTATGCGGCCGGAACCAATGAAGATGATTGCGGATCCGGCTTGTGGAACGGGTGGATTCTTCCTGGCTGCCTACGATTTCATAGCGAATCCAAAAAATTATTCTCTGGATCGTGAGCAGAAAGAATTTCTGAAACACCAGACATTTTACGGAAACGAAATCGTCGCGAGTACCAGAAGAATGGCATTGATGAACTTGTTTTTGCATAATATAGGTGATTTTGAAAGTGACAATTTTATTTCTCCTGCCGATGCTTTGATTTCTGATTCCGGACTGAGAGTGGATTACATACTGGCCAATCCACCATTTGGCAAGAAGAGCAGTATGACTTTTACCAACGATGATGGCGAGCAGGATACAGAAGACCTGACTTACAACCGCCAGGATTTCTGGGTAACGACGAGCAACAAGCAGCTGAATTTTGTACAGCACATCAGGACAATGCTCAAATCCGACGGAAAAGCAGCGGTGGTATTACCTGATAACGTTTTGTTCGAAGGAGGTGCAGGAGAAACCATCCGCAAGAAAATACTGGAAACCACTAATCTGCATACAATTCTTCGTCTGCCGACGGGAATATTTTACAAGCAGGGTGTCAAAGCGAACGTGCTGTTTTTCGATAACAAACCAGCATCAAAGGATCCGTGGACGAAAGACATCTGGTTTTTTGATTTCAGGACCAACATTCACTTCACCCTTAAAAAGAATCCCCTGAAGCTGGAAGACCTTAGTGAGTTCATTACTTGTTACAATGCGAACAATATCCATAAACGTAAAGAAACTTACCACGCGGATACCAATCCGGAAGGACGCTGGCGGAAATTTACCTACGACGATATTATCGCAAGGGATAAAACAAGTCTGGATATTACCTGGCTAAAAGACAAGAGTCTTACAGATCTGGATAATTTGCCTGATCCGGATGTGCTTGCGAATGACATTATTGAGAATCTTGAATCTGGGATTGAAAGTTTTAGGGAAATTATGTTGTCGATTAACTTGGGAAAGTAATCATTTAATTCAATCATTTGCCGACAATACAAGTGGTTGAATTAAACTTATTTATTGATGGATTAGTGGAGATAATTAGTATATTTCAAAATACTCTCCAATTAATTCAATATGACAATTCATAACTTTGAAATTCCGCCAAGCGCGCAGGTTTTTAAGATTCTAAAACGGCTCTCAAAAAAAAAGATAAAGGATCTTTTTTCTGAATGTTCGGAAAAGCGAATAGGAAGGTATTTTCTGGAAGAGCTCAAGGTGCCTATCGCAGAAGGTAAGATGCTATACTCAATCGTCATTTTCAAAATTGAGAATGAGCCCACTTTTTTAAAGGAAACACAATTAGTAGAAACCAAATATGCATACCTACTTCTTATTGAATTTGAAAACTTCCTTTTCATTTTTAAAAAGTATGTCGACAATCCAGATAACAAGTTATTGCCATTTATAACACCGTTTGAATATTCTACCTTCTCTGCTTTCAAAGCGAATGATGGTACGGAGTATGAAAAGGTCGTAATGAATAACATGTCGATATCAAATGCAGTAATCAAAAACAGAGCATACGAAGCAAAAAATCTGAGAGGGCTTTTGCCTTCTAATTGAGGTTCTCGTTACAACTGTGCGAAAATTTACGGTTTCTAACTAAGTAATTAGTTTTGTTTCGTGTTCGGCTTTCCTAAAGCTCTCAGCCCATTGCCTTCCAGTTGAATTTCGTCTTTAAAATTGTATTTCCCTAACCGGTTTATATTAAGTGCACCAACGGATTTTCGGCGGGCGTATGCCCATACAGTGCATATTCCACTCTATTATTTTATATCTTCTAATTTCTTTAAATGCTCAGCTGAGTTGCTGTTTGAAGGATTAAGCTCAATAGCTCTCTTGTAATTCTTGATGGCCAAAGTTTTGTCGCCCAGACTCTCGTAGATTTCAGCCAAGCTGTCATAAGTATTAGAGCTTTCAGGGTATAAATTGACATTCATTTTGAATATTTCGAGAGCCTTCTCTTTACTTGCCCTGTTCAGCAGATAGTAACCGAAGTTATTCGTCTCACCCTCTGACAATTTAAACGAGCTGTCTTTCTTCTTTAAATCCTTGACGATCGAATCCGCATTTTTAAATCCGTTTTTATTTAAAGCTTCAAGGAGGATATTGATGGATCGTGAAAACCCAAAACCTTCCGATGCACGCTGCTGTGCTGAAAAATAAAATTCGTTATAAATTGCATCTGCTATTCCGGACAGAGCATCTTCGGCGCCTCCGTAGTTTTCGTTAGCAAGCAGGACAATGGCAAATTCCCTTTCAGGATATAGCACACTGTACGAGGCAAAACCAAAAGTCCCTCCTGATGCCCACAATTTCCTTTTACCGTCAAAATTTGTCTTCAAGGACCAGTTTAATCCGATGCCGGAATCTTCAAAATTTCCCCATGTCAGATCATGGCACAACGCTACGCGTTTATCCTTTTCCCGGAGCTGCTGACCTGTATATTTAAGCATATCAGCCAAGCTGGACTTAAGTGCACCGGCACTTCCCGCATCTTTTGGAATTTCGGGCATAAGTATGCCGTTTTCGTTATAACCCCTTGCATAGAGGCCTTTCAGGGAGGCAGGAACTGTCACGAAAGTACTTTTCATTCCGAATGGTTCGACGATGTATTTTTTTAGCAGATCGTTGTAAGTCGCACCGTAAACGTTTTCCAGTAAAAAACCAAGCAGTTGCGCAGCCGTGTTAGAATGGGAAGGATTTTGCCCTGGTTCGACCGTTAGTTTTACGTGATGAAGATCAGTCAAAAACTGAGATCGGGTATAGCTGTCATGAATCATCCGTAATTCAAAAAGTTGGGAAGCCTGATCCGTAGATTTAAATGCGGGAATTTTTTCTGGAAGATTATCCGGCAGACCGGATGTAAGGTTGGCCAGGTGAAGTATTTGGATAGGGTTGCCGTTAAATTCTAAATTTGGATATTCGCCTTTAAGATATTTCCTGATGTCATCGCCTAAGCCGACCTTCTTATCGCTTACAGCCTGAGCAAGTAACATGCTGGTAAAAGTCTTAGTAATTGATCCTATTTCATAAATGGTGTTGTTAGTTGGAGTACTATTTTTATCTTTTTCGGTACTGCCAAAATTGTATTGATAACTATGGTCATGTGTAATGACTCCTATGGAAAGCCCAATTCTTGGTCCGCGGATCATACCAAGTTCTGCGGTATGGATTACAATCGAGTCTATATTCTGGGCATTAGTTACCTTAACAAAACAGATACAGGAGGCAAATATTAACAATAGACTTTTCATAAATAGATTTTGTAGCAAATAACGTTAATATTCAATTTTGTTACACTTTATTGGAATCAGTAGATATGTTTCAAAGAAGTCCTAAGCCTTCTGCTAGTCCATCACAATTATCATACCTTTTCCTAAATATCGGATTACGCCTCAGTGAAGGTAATTTTCTCTAGATTTTTGTTCGAAACCGAACAATTGTGTCCGGTTTTAGAAGTGAGGTGGATGGATTTTATTTGTCTCATTTTTTATGACACAAGATAATAAACCCTTGCTCTACTTTAAAATATGCAGTTTATCGGACAAAAACATATCAAACCGGCGATACACTCGCGGGTGGATATCAAGTAAATGAATTTTAAGCTGGTAAAGGCACTCATAGTCTTTGGCCGGAGCGGGTTCAAGTCTTAGGCCGTGCATATCTGCAAAACGTTCTCAAACTTCGTGCATAATCTCGGTGATGTTGTTGAGTTTCTCGTTACAACCGTGCGAAAATTTACGTTTTCTAACCGCAGTCGGCCGCTAATTACCAAGTTCAAATCGGGTTGTTTTTAGTTTTTTTGTAATCCTGGAACTGGATATCGTTTTCAGATAGAATTTTATAGACCGTAGCGGTGGAAGGAATTTTGAACGCTTTCATGATGTCCCGGATACTACGTTCTTGCTTGTAAGCCGCAATGACCATGGGAGCAATTTCTTTGTAGTGCGGAGACAGCCCTTTGGGCCGGCCTCCATTTCGGCCCCTTGCCCGGGCTGCCTGCTGTCCCGCCCGTGTTCTACGAATCAATCTTTTTCTTTCATGTTCGGCCAAAAGGGCAAACAGCTTGAAAACAAATTCGCCAGTTTCAGTAGTGGTATCAATCAGTGATTGGGAAAGGCTTTTGAACAAAATTCCTTTGTGGTTTAATTCATCAACAAAGATGATCAACTCCAGGGTTGTTCTGCCTAGCCTGTCAATATCCCAAACGACCAATTCATCCCCTTTCCTAAGCATTTCCTTTACCCGTTCAAATTCGGGACGGTGTTTTGAGGCCCCTGATACCTTCTCCAGGTAAATCTTATCACAACCGTATTTATTAAGCGCATCTAATTGTAATTCTTCATTCTGCTCCTCCTTGGAAACCCTGACATATCCGATTCTCATAAAATGTTTTTAATTTCATAAAACTTGACACGAATTACGTTAAATAAAATTAGATTTCGCAAACGGTAATATGAAATATTTAACATCTGATATGATTGAGAAATTGGCACGTTTGAAGCAACACTTAAGATTTTATAAAACCCCTCATTTTTTTGTAACGGTTTCCATGACTTAGTAATAACTCCAAAATTCAAATTGATATGGCTTTTTCATTTTTAACGATCAAGGAACGGGAGTACTATCAGGTTCTTCCTGCCGATATTGAAGAAGACACCCTGATGAAATTTTTTCTTCTAAACAGAGAAGATAAAACCTTCATCCATTTTTTTCATGGTAACCAAACCAAAATAGCCATTGCCCTGCAATTAGGGATAATCCGGTTTTTAGGGTATCTCCCTGACAACTGGAATTCACAGATAAATAATGACTGCATCATTTTTGTCCTGGAACAATTGAAGATCGGACAGCCCTCATTTGACTTAACGGAATATGGCAGTCGCCCCGCAACAAAAACACAGCATCTGCAACAGATACTCAAACATTTGAATTACCGGAGATGGCAACCCATTATCGATGAGCCAGTAATGGAAAAATGGTTGATTGACCGAGGGATGGAACATGATAATGAACGGTTCCTTTTGGAGAAACTATGTCAAAAACTGCATTATGATAAAATTTTGCGTCCGGCTATCAGTTCGTTGGAAAGAATGGTGGCCAGTATTGGCGAACGTTTGCATGAAGAGACATACAGACGTTTGATATTTTTATGGACAGATGATTTATTGAAAGAGCTGGATAAAGTCCTTGACTTTGATCCTGTCCGCAAACAAACGCTTCACCGCTGGCTATGCACTGCCCCGACTTCCAATACGGCCCGTGTAATCAATCAAACACTCGAAAAAGTAACATTTTTGCAGGTGTTGAAAGTGGACTCATGGGATTTATCGGTCATTCCAGCCAACCGGAAAAAACGTTTAGCTAATATCGTTCGTAATAATTCCAACTCCTATTTACAGCGTTTGAACCCTGTCAAGCGGTACCCGCTGCTGGTCTGTTTCTTATGGGAAACCCTTTTGGATACAACAGACAGTATCCTGGTGATGTACAATGATTTTTGGACGCAAGCACTCAGTGATGCAAAAAAATCCTTGGAGGCCTTTCAGCTTGGCCTTATCAAAACACAAAACCAGGCTGTAAAAACACTTACAAAAACTGTTGAGATGGTGGTTGATGACTCTATTGAAAATCAATCCCTAAGAGATAGAATATTTGAAAGCCAGTCAAAAGAACAGATACAACAAGCTTTAAATATTATCTTAAAAATGACAAAACCGGCTCACCAGACCCCGCTATTCTTTTTACTGAAGGTTTACGGCCGATTCAAGCAATTTACTCCCGGGTTTTTAAAAATATTAGACTTCAATGTGGCTTTTTCGAAGGATAATTTTAGTAATGGACTGAAAACAGTTACAGATTTACAAACAACAGGTAAACGAAAACTGCCCAAGGATGCAGCCACCAACTTTATTACCCAATCCTGGGACAAGCTTATCAAAACAGACGAAAGCCCACAAGCATATGAGCTTTGCGTACTATCAGTGCTGCGCGACAGGTTATTATCCGGAGATGTGTTTGTGAATTTTTCCCGCAAGTTTGCCGACTTTAATAGCTTTCTTATTCCCCAAGCCCGATGGGCACAAGAGAACGAAACGATTTGCAAGGCATTGGGCGGTATCGATATCATCAGCAAAATTGATGAAATGGCGCTTGAACTTGCTTCTTTACTCAAATCATTGTCCGAACTTTTGTCAAAAGGCCCAGGCCGCGACGTAACAGACATCCGGATAGAAAATGGTGAGTTGATAGTACCACCCATAACCGCAGATGAACTCAGCGCTTCTGCCCAGTTTTTAAAGGAACAGATTAACCAAAGGCTTCCCAAGGTTGGATTGGTAGAAATAATCCGCGAAGTTGACTCCTGGATTAATTATTCTTCCGAATTTGATGACGGCTCCGGCCGTAATCCCGAAAATGACTCATTACGCTATGCAGCCCTGATGGGAGATGCCTGTAATATTTCTTTGGCAGATCTGGCGCGGTCATCGGACCTGGATTATCAATCGCTGTGGTGGATAGTAAACAATTATTTCAGTGATGATAACCTCAAAAGAGCCAATGATAGAGCTGTCAATTTTCATCACGGACAATGGATATCAGCTTATTGGGGTGACGGCACACTTTCATCTTCGGACGGGCAGCGCTTTCCTACCAGTGGCAAGGTCCGAAACGCAAAGGCACTACCGAAATACTTTGGCTATGGAAAGGGCATTACCTTTTATACCCATACCTCAGATCAATATTCGCAATATGGAATCAAAGTCATAGCTTCTACCGAACGGGATTCTACATACGTTCTTGATGAGATACTGGCCAACGAAACCGATCTGGAAATTTTGGAACATACTACGGATACGCATGGGTATACAGATTTGCTTTTTGCGCTTTTCAACCTGGTAAATAAACGGCTCATTTCCAGGCTCAGGGACCTGAAAAACCAAAGGTTATGCAAGATTAAATCAAGTTTGCAGCTAGAATACAATGACTTGGATTATCCATCACTCAAATTTACAGGGACAGTCAATATTGATTATCTGAAAAAGAATGCAGAAGAACTTCGAAGGGTGGCCGCTTCCTTGCAGACCGGAACAGTAACTGCTTCATTATTAATGAGCAAGCTGCAAGCATACCCACGACAAAACAATCTGATGTACGTCCTTCAGGCCTATGGCCAACTTGAAAAAACAGTATTCATATGCAATTACTTGCTCAAACCACGATTGAGAAAGAAAGTGAACAAGCAGCTAAATAAAGGTGAGCAGCTCCATAATCTAAGAATATACCTGCGGTTCGGTGGCGATGGTTTTGTGCGCAAACAGCAGGAGACTGAACAGCAAGTTTCAGCACGAAGCCTAAATTTACTTTCCAATATCGTTATGGTCTGGAATACAGTTTACATCCAGCAAATCATAAAGGAACTTCAAAATGAAGGTCATGTAGTCAATGAGCAGGATTTTGAACGGATTTCCCCAGCGCCTTTTGAACACATCAACCGGTTGGGTAAATACAATTTTAAAGACCAAATTCAATTGGAAGGCAATGGTCTCAGAGCTTTAAGAAAGCCAAAAAACTCCCAACAAAACTAATACATTAGTTAAAAACCGTAAATTTTCGCACTGTTGTAACGAGAACCTCTAATTCTGCAAGTCGTTCTATTGCGAGCAATTTTAGACTTAATGCGGCTGGAGAAATATATTCAGTGGTACCTAATACTTCAAGACTTACGTTTAGGTCTCCAAAACTTGGTATTAATGATCTGGTTAAATGGTGTAAAGGTGCAGCACATGATCTTATGAATAATGTATCAAACAACTCATTTATCAATAATTTTGCCTCTCCAATTAATCTGGAACAAATAAAAGCCGTTAGCCATCCAACTGCCCTTTTTGTGGATTTGGAAGAACTTGACGCTAGATTAAGAGAGGGAAATGGCGATTGGAAGCTAATGCTCAAAACCAATGACGAATCTGTCGCTTTGGATAAGATAGATGTAGATAAATTTATGAGAATATTCAAATCGCCAATCCTCCTCATAAAAAATGAAAAAAAGGAAGATTCATTTCATTTGAATATAAAAGGGATCACAAGCCTGGGCGATCTTAGATTAGGAAAGAACTCAATGACTTTTAGATCGGAATTTGGAGATAACATATTAATACAGAATGAATTAGGTGGCGAAGGTTCATTTGTTAAATATGTCAATGCCATTAAGCCATTTTCCGTGGTCTTCGATAATCCAAGTTACATGTACTTTTCTCGATATGCCTTTGAAGATAAAAAATTGCTCAATAATATTGAGGGAATGATGTCGATTTTTATAGATGACTATGATTTTTCAAGCGTAGAATCTGAAAAAGAAAAACCCCATTTAGCCACTGCTACTGACTTTCCAATCAACTCTTTATTTTATGCAGTGGAAAAGAATCTTGGTGGTCAAGGTAAGATTATCATATGTGACGATATGGATGATGAATGGGCAGATCACATCATTCTGGAAGCAGAATCTAACCCACCTGTTATATCTTTTGTACATTCTAAATTTGTGAAGAAAGATAGTTATGGAGCAAGTAAGCTTCACGAGGTTGTGTCTCAGGCCTTAAAAAATTTGGGTCGTGCAAATGCAGATGTAAGTGAATATAAGGTTAAGTATGAAAACGAGTGGCATGGGAATTACGAAAACACGAATATCTCGAAAGTTAGAACTGAAAATAACTGGATACAAATTGAAACTGCTCTAACCACAATTATCGGAAACCCAAATTCGATTCGCAAATCAGTTCTTGCCACACCATTTTTCAGCAAGGCTATTTTGAAATCTAAAATGGAGGCACTTGCAAGAGGAGAGAAAAGTGACGCAGCATATACTCAGGTGATTTGGCTAATAAACACATTTATCAGCTCTTGCAGGGACTATAATGTTCAACCATATGTACTTTGTAAAAAGTAAGTGAGAAAAGCAAAGGGTCATGAAACTTGAATCTGCGAAACCATTATGTTTCAACAATAAATATGCAAGAGGATGGGTGCAGGCGGATCTAGGCTTGCAAAAACTGCATGAAAATCCCTATCAAAATAAAACAATCCCGATAAAAATGTTCGACTAAACAAAAAAGGCACTTATAACTTTCGTCATAAGTGCCTAATAATCAATGTCGGGATGACAGGATTTGAACCTGCGACCTCTTGCACCCCATGCAAGTACGCTACCGAGCTGCGCTACATCCCGTATTCCTTTCGGGTTGCAAATCTAATGATCTTTTTTAAAAATGCTATTTCCGATTTGAAAAAACGCGGAGTTTGGGGAGTTAAACGCTGAGTTTCGCAGAGGTTAGGGATTGCTAACTAAAAACTCAGCGTAGTTTACTTCCTTCACGATACGTTCAAAGATCCTACTTGGTTCAACGCGGAGTTGGGGGAGCGGCCGTCGCCCGGTTTAACGCTGAGTTTCGCTGAGGTTTCAGGGATTGCTAACTAAAAACTCAAGGTAGTTTACTTCCTTCACGCTCCGTTCAAAGACCCGACTTGGTTCAACGCGGAGTTGGGGGAGCGGCCGTCGCTTGGGTTAACGCAGCGTTACGCAGAGGTTTTCAGACTTGTAAACTAAAAACTCCGTGTAACGCTGCGCCAAACTTCGGTAAACCCGCGTTTAAACTCTAAATCGACTCTTCCTTCCAGTTTGGATTTACCACTTCTTTTTCTTTTCTGAACCATTTATCACGAACCCGTTCATTGATGTAGTACAAACATGGAACGATCACCAGTGTAAGTATGGTCGAGAAGCTAAGTCCGTAAATGATTGTCCAGGCGAGGATATTCCAGAAAACTGCGCTTGGCCCGCCTATAATCAGGTGCGGCGAAAGGTCCTGGAACAGTCCGACAAAATCGACCGTGATCCCCAAAGCAAGCGGAACAAGGCCCAGGATGGCGGCAGAGGCTGTCAGTAACACCGGCGTAAGGCGAATGGTACCTCCTTCAATAATTGCTTCCCGCATCGGATAACCGCGACCGCGTAATTCTTCGATAAATTCGATAAGCAAAATCCCGTTTTTAACAACAATACCTGCGAGGGCAATGATACCAACACCGGACATGATGACCGAGAAATCTCTTTTGAAAATAATGAAACCCAGCAATACGCCGATAATCGATAGCAGAATCGTGAAAAAGATGATCATCGGTTTCACAACAGAGTTGAACTGGGTTGCCAGGATCAGATAAATCATCAGGACGGCCGCGCCCAGGGCACCTACCAAAAACATCATGGATGACTGCTGTTCTTCCTGTTCTCCGCCCATTTTAATGGTGTAGCCATTCGGTACGTCCATGTCTTCAATCAGCGTCTGTATTTGTCCAACAATTTCGTTGGCATTCGCGCCCGGCAATACGTCCGAACCTAGTGTAACAATCCGGCGCTGATCCTGACGGTTGATCTGGCTGAAAGTAGTGGAATAATGAATATTCGCAACCGACGTGATTGGTACCTGGCGCAATGCACCGCCCATGTTCATATCACGGTAGACGATATTCACGCTCAAAAGTTTTTCAATTTGCTCGCGGTCATCTTTTTTCAGGCGGACCATAATCGGATACTCGTCTTTATCATCACGGAATTTGGATACTTCCAATCCAAAAAGTGAAGTTCTCACTGCCATGGCAATCTGGCTGGAGCTGATGCCTTCGCGTTGCGCTTTTTCGCGGTCAATGTCAATGACAATTTCCGGTTTGTTGGTTACCAAATCAGAGCGGAGCTGATCGATACCTTCAATTCCTGAATCCTGAACTTTTTTAAGTACTGTTTTTTCCAGTTTTTGAAGCTCGGTAAAATCATCACCTGATATTTCAATTGAAATCGGTTTACCGGTGGGAGGTCCCACGGCTTCACGTTCAACGGAAATTTCTGCGCCTGGAATTCCCGATACGGCCGTCCTTATTTTGGCCAGAATAGCCTGGGATGAGCGGCCTCCTCTTTCTGTTCCGTATACAAATGCAACGGTAACTTTTGATTTATGAGGTGTAGCAGCGCGGTCGGGATTGAATGGATCACCGGCATTTTTACCAACATTCGCAATAACTGAATTGACCATGTCCATGGCTTTTTCTTTTTCCAGAACATCGATAACCCTCTTTTCAATAATCTTGGTTACCGAATCCGTCACAACGGCATCCGTCCCGATTGGCATTTTGGTATATACATATACATAATCCGGCTCGCCACTCGGGAAGAAAAGAACTTTTGGCTGCACAATCCCTGTAAGCACAATGGCGAAAATGAACAATACCACCATCGACAACACCGCAAAAACAGGTCTCCAGCCAACCAGCAGCCAGTTGATAAGCTTGCGGTAATTGTTTTTCAGCCCCGGTAATAATTTATCCTGAAACGGAACAAGTATCCGCGGCGTAAGTATATAGTGGTTGAATATGTAGAGAAAGATGAAGAAGACGAAGAAGTTTCCAACACCACGATCAATAATGTACCCGATTGCGGCAGCCACTGCCAGAATAATCACAGGTCTGCGAATGGCTTTGAAACTTGTATCATGCGCCTCTTTTTCATCCTCATGACGGCCCATGAAGGACACAGCAAATACCGGGTTCATTACATAGGCCACAAAAAGCGACGCTCCCAGGGTCAGAATGAGGGTTAGCGGCATAAACTTCATAAATTCCCCGACAATACCCGTCCAGAACAGCAATGGGAAGAAAGGCGCAATGGTAGTCAGCGTTCCCGACAGTACCGGAATGAAAACTTCACCGGCAGCCGCTTTTACGGCTTGCTGAATGGTCCAGTCCTTATGCATGTTGAAAAGCCTGTGTGTATTTTCAATTACCACGATGGCGTCATCCACAACGAGCCCGATTCCCAGCAAAAAGGCAAACAGAACGATTGTATTCAGCGTAAATTCGGTTCCAATCATTGGCCCGATAATGGGCATCATCACAAAAGCAACAAGAGCGGATAATGGTACGGAAAGTCCTACAAAAATGGCATCACGCACGCCCATAAAGAACATCAGAACCATTACCACAAAGATAAAACCAAGCACAACGGTGTTGATCAGATCGTGCAGGTCGGCGCGCGTCTGAATGGATTGATCAGCCGTAATTTTAATATCAAGGCCGGCAGGAAAACGGTTTGTTTTATAATCGGCGATCAAATTTTCAATTTTGTCGGACGCATCTACAAGGTTTTCGCCGGAACGTTTGATTACGTTAAGCGTAATAACCGGCTTGCTCGCCAAACGCGCAAAATCCTGTTGTTCTTCAAAATTATCAGATACTTCTGCCACATCGCCCAGGCGAACGGTGGCGCCGGTTCCTGTCCGGATGCGTATGTCGGCCATACCCGCCACGTTGGTGTATTCGCCTTTCACACGCAGCGTACGGCGAACGCCTTCTACATTCAATTCGCCACCTGAAACGTTGATGTTTTCTCCCTGAACGGCAGTTTGAATGTCATAAAAAGTAAGGCCGGTTGCCTGCATACGCGGAAGATCCACGTTGATCTGAATTTCTCTGTTCAGTGCACCCAGAATATCCACACGCGTTATTTCAGGCAGCGCTTCAATTCCGTCCTGTAAATCTTCCGCATATTCCTTTAATTGTTTAAGAGAATAATTTCCCGCAATATTCACGTTCATGATCGGAAACTCCGAAAAGTTAACGTCCTGTGCAGTAGGTCCGGAATCCAGGTTTTTAGGTAAATCTGTTTTTGCCTTATCCACGGCGTCTCGTACTCTCTGGAGTGCGACTTCCACAGCCACATCCGGCGTAAATTCCACCAGAATTACCGACACGTCCTGCAATGCATTGGATTTAATTTTCTTTACACCACTAAGCGATTTCAACTGTTTTTCAATCGGCTTGTTAATGGTATTTTCGATGTCAGCCGGAGCTGTACCAAAGTAAATGGTATTGATGTAGATCTGTGGGATTTTGATATCCGGGAACTGCTCCTTGGGCAGATTGGTATATACAAGAAACCCAGCCAGCGTAATGATGAACGTAAAGATATAAACCGTTGTACGGTTCTCTACGCACCAGTTGGTAAAGCTTAGGGTTTTATATTCTTCAAATTTCATGAGTTTCCTGAAAGTTTAATGATGTGAATGTGTAGGTAGCCGGGCGCGGATAGGAAAGGGGAAGAGTTAAAAACGCTGACTCCCACGCTCCGGATTTCATGCCCTGATTCCCACGCTCAAAAAGAAATCGGTTGTCCGTCGGACACTTCCTGGTAACCTAGTGTAATCAATTGATCACCGGCAGTCAATCCTTCCAGAATTTCAACTTTTCCGTTGTAACTCAATCCGGTTTTTACTTCTTTCGCTTTGGCTATTTTTTTGTTGCCTTCTGTAACTGCGACATAAACAACGTTGCCTTTTTCGGTACTTTGAACAAAGTTTTGATCAATTGCAAGCGCAGATTTGCTGGTTGCATCATTAATCTGCACCTGCGCCATCATGTTAGGTTTGATATCCTTTGACGACGGCAAATTGGCTTCAATGGTGAATGTACGTGACAAAGGATCTACGGTAGTGCTCACAAAAGAAATGCGCGCCTTGTACTCTTTTTTCAGATCAGGAAACTTGATAATCACTTCATCTCCTTTTTTTACGCTTGCCGCGTAAGTGTCCGAGACTTTGGCCATTACTTTCAGATCACTCAAATTTACAACACGCACTACGCCCACACCCGGTGAAGCCATTTCGCCTACTTTCACATTCACCTGATCCACAACACCTGACATGGGCGATGTAATGTTCGACTGCGCCAGTTGTGTCTTCAACGTCGCCAGTTTTCTTTCCAAAGATTCCTTATTGTTCTTCGCCTGAATGTATTGGATCTCTGTACCGATTTTCTGGTCCCAAAGATTTTTTTGTTTTTCGTAAAGTGTGTTTACCAAGGTTTGCTGCGTTTTCAGTTCTTCGAGCGATTCAGCAAGAATACTGTTGTCAATTTTTCCGATCACACCTCCGGCCTTCACATAATCACCCAGTTTTACATACATGGCGGTAATTGCGCCGCCTGTTTTTGGCGTGATCAGAGCGCTGTTTTTGGCGTCGACAGATCCCTGAAGTTCTACATAGTGCTTGAAAGTCTCGGCATTTAGCGGCATTACCGATACGGCTTTCACTTTTGCTTCTCCTGCTTTTTTGGGATCAAGTTTGGCAATTTCTATTTCAAGTGCTTTAATTTTTTTCTCGTTCTCGCCCTGTTCGGTTTTCAGTTTGGCCAGTTCTTCTTTTTTGCCAGCTACACCATCTTTTTTCTCACCTGAGCAGGCAGCAAGAAAAGTAGCAACAGCCATTAATATTAAAATATGCTTTTTCATGATTTGGATAAGTAGCAGTGTTAAATTTTTTGAATTTTGGTGTTAATTGATATTGGTCAATAGCGCACTTTAAACAGTAGTGGCTATTGATTTATTTCTCGACATAAAGTTCTCCCTTCGCTTTGCTTAGATCTACTTTTGCGATCATCAGGTCATACAACGCTGCAAAATAATTGGTCTGCGCTTCCTTGAAGGACGATTCTGCATTGATTACCTCAATGTTTGAACCAACGCCTTCTTTGTACTTTATTTTTGAAACGCGGACAATCTCCTGCGACAGATCAAGATTTCTTTTTTGTGTTTCCAGAGTTGCAAAGGCATTTTTGATATTGATATTCGCCTGACTTGACTCCAGATCGATGGATTGTTTAAGCAAGGTCTGATTGTTTTTCACCTTGTCAAGCGCAATTTTCTTTTGTTCAACCTGATAACGTTTGGAGAAACCGTCAAAAATCGGGATGTTCAGGTTTAGGCTTGCCACAGAATTATTGAACCATTTGGTGGAGAACAGGTCTCCGTAAGTATTGGCCCCGTTGTTGTGACCATACCCCACTGAGGCCGAAAGGCTCGGTAAATAGCCCGCACGTACATTCCGGATATCCAGGCCAGCCAGTTTTTCCTGCGTGTTCAAAAGTGAATACTCAATACGGTTTTCATAATTCACATTGGCAGGAATGATTTCCAGTTTAAGTTTCTCCAGATCCAGATCGGTAATCGTATCGGTCAGTTTTACCGGCTCGGTAAGCGGCATACCCATCTGGTATTTCAAAAGTGTGTAGCTCAGTTCAATCAGATTCTGTACTTTCTGACGTTCCGTAAGCAGGTTATTGCGCTGCACTTCCAGTCTGTTCACATCCAGCAGTTCTACGAAGCCGCTTTTGTTCATTTCGACCGTCTCACGCATAAGCGTATCGATCCGGCTGATGTTGTAGTCCAAAACCTTTGCTTTTTCTTCGGCAACCTGCGCAGAATAATAGGCTTTTGTTACAGCTTCGGCCACGTTAACTTTCGATTGAACGGTATTTTTTTGAGAAAGCTCGCGATAAGTTGCCGCTGCTTTCAGGCCAATAAAATACGATCCGTTGAAAATTAGCTGGTTTAATGTTGCTGACGCTGCCCCTTGCTTCTTCACACCGAATTCAACGGCAATGGGTGGTCCGTCTGCAGGAACAGTCGGATCTCCAAATCCGCCTGCCGGAAGGAAAAACCGCTGGATGATCAGGTTGTCCGTAAGGCTTACATTGGCCGCAACCTGAGGCAAACCTGCAGCACGAATTTCGCCGATTCTGGCTTCTGCGGAAACCGCGTCAAGCTGTGAATTTTTTACATTGATGTTGGTTTTAATCGCGTAATCCACTGCCTGTTGCAGTGTGTAACTTCCTTCCTGCGCTCGCAGCGGAAGTGTGCTGAACAATATCGCGAGCATAAATAATCCGCTGCGAATTAATTTGTCATTTTTCATGGGTGTTTGAATTCGATTGCTGATTTATCTTTTATGGTGTTGTAAATGTCAAAGCCTTTTTGGGTTAAAACCCCTCTCAGAAAGTGATGGATAAATTGCTGTTGTACATCCATCATCGTGAACTTTCCCGGAGGATAGATAGTCGGATCGAAGGCTAGCACGACCTGTTCTATTCTTAATAAGGAGAGGATTTCAATGTTGATGTCCTCCCGGTAAAGACCCTGCGCAATTCCGGCAGCCAGATTTTCACGGATACTGACGATAATTACCTCATTTTTATAGGTCATAAACAGCTTCCATGCTTCCGGATAATACTTTTTAAGATCGTAAAGCAATGCCGGATTCATATTTGCCATGGAGGACCGCATCTGGTTCGATGCCTCAATCATCTGTTCAATAGGACTGTTGGCGTGTTCATCCAGTTTGTCCATTTCGCATTTCTGATTGGTCAGCTCTTCTCTGATCACCATTTCCAGGATAGCCTCTTTGTCGGAGTAATGCTGGTAAATGGTTCTTTTGGAAATGCCAAGATCCTTTGCGATATCATCCATCGTGACGCTCTTGATACCGTAGCGCCAAAACAGACTTAAAGCCGATTGTATAATTCGTTCTTTCACGGGGCAAATTTTAACTATTCCAATGAGAAAAACTAAGAAAACTTTTAAAATGTTCAAAGTTTTCAAAACTATACGTTTTGCTTTATTCTAAGCTTAATTTTGAAATGGTAATAATTTCATAATATATTGAATTTGAGTAATTTAAAAACAATGAAGTAATTCAATATTTGGATTACGTTATTTCTTTTATCCGTTTCTGAATTACAGGTAAAAAAGCGCCAAATTCTGAAATTGTAATTTCCCGTGAGTCCGGCTGGCATCCAAGCTGTTTGCCGGAGGCCATATTAACGTTTTTACGAATTAAAAGTAATGAGGAAACCGCCTTCCGGACAACCAAAAAGGTATTAAAGGAAAGATTTGCCGGATGAACCCAATGAATCCTAAGATAAAGTCGTTAAAGGAGGGAATGATTTATAAATGAATGGTGTTTGGAAAAGACACATTTTCTACCCAATTTTCGAGTCCTTTTGATTGAAAAACCGGCTTTTGAGTCTGACTGCCAACATGGGATTCGAAACCAGATGAACCGTTGAAACTAAATTTTTACTCACAATATCTAAAGCAATCCGCGACAAACAAATAAATGAAAAGCTACATTGACCTGATTCAGCAAACGTTCGAGTTCCCCACGATGGAGTTTAACGTTGATAATAATGAATTGCTGTTCAACAATGTACCACTGATGGACATCATCAAGGAGCATGGTACGCCTTTAAAACTGAATTATCTGCCAAAAATCGGGGAGCATATTGCGAATGCAAATATGTTTTTCAAGAATGCATTTAAGCGACATAATTACAAGGGGAGTTACACCTACTGTTATTGTACCAAGTCTTCTCATTTCAGTTTTGTTCTGGAAGAGGCTTTGAAACACCACATTCATCTGGAAACTTCATCGTCGTTTGATATTCCCATTATCAGGGAGCTGTACCGCCGCGGGAAAGTGACCAAATCGACATACATTCTGGCGAACGGTTACAAGCGTCCGCGTTATACGCAGTATCTGAGCGAATTGATCAACGAAGGGTTCAATGTCATTCCGATTCTGGATAATCTGAAAGAAATTGAGTCTTATGAGCAGCAGGTTACTGCGGATACTGTAAATTTCGCAATGCGTATTGCCACGGATGAAGAACCGAATTTTGCCTTTTATACATCGCGTCTCGGAATTCGTTACAACGATGTACAAACATTATATAAGGAGAAAATTGAGCCGAATCCACGTTTTAAGCTCAAAATGCTCCACTTCTTTATCAATACAGGTATCAAAGACAGTGCCTATTACTGGAGTGAGCTGACGCGGTTTATGTTCAAATATTGCGAAATGCAGAAACTTTGTCCTGAGCTGGACAGTATCGATATTGGTGGCGGGCTTCCGATACAGACTTCCCTGCAATCCAATTACGATTATCAGCAGATGATTGACGAAATCATTGAGAATATTCAATGGATCTGTAACAAGAACAACGTTCCTGTTCCGCATATTTTCACAGAATTTGGCAGTTATACAGTTGGAGAAAGCGGCGCGGTGATCTATGAGATTATTGACAAAAAACTGCAGAATGACAAAGAGCTCTGGTATATGATCGACGGCTCGTTCATTACACAGTTGCCGGATTCGTGGGGAATGAATCAGAAATACATCATGTTGCCGATCAATAACTGGGACAGTCCGTATCAGAAAGTAAACCTGGGTGGACTGACTTGTGATTCACAGGATTTCTACAACAGTGAAATGCACAGTGCAGATTTGTATATGCCGATTTTTGAAGAAGAAACCGAAAAACAGTACATCGGATTTTTCCATACCGGCGCTTACCAGGAATCGCTGGGCGGTTATGGTGGCATTCAGCATTGTCTGATTCCTGCGCCAAAGCACGTGCTTGTCGACAGAGATGAAGAAGGGAAAATTACAACCAAGGTTTTTGCACCGGAACAAAACAGTGATTCAATGTTGAAAATTCTCGGTTTTAAAGACGAGTCTTATGTGTCGCCGGATCCGAACATAATGCTGGAAGGAACGTCGGAGGAAGCGGTTGAAGAGCTTGCAGAAACAAAAATCTGACCTGGTATATAACGTTCTTTGAATGAGTTCGTTACTTAATAAAAGTTACGGACTCATTCGAATAACTTACAATTTTTGTCTTTCTTTGTAAAAACTATTCACAAACTCAATGAAAAAGATATTCTTTCTGCTGGCAATTCTTGGAACATTCGCTGTATCATCTTGCACAAAACATGCTTGCCCTGCTTATGGATCGGCACAAAAAACGTCGCAACCTGCACCTGCTGAACGCGTTTAATCAGTATTTTTTAGTATAATTTTTGCAGCTTCAAATAAACTGATGGCGGCATAATCGCCTGTCGAAGTTTCATTTTCCGGGATAACCTGAATGGTTTTGAGGCCAACTTTTTTTCCGGCTTGCATATCCCGATCCCTGTCACCAACCATCCATGACTGTTGGTAATCAATATTGTATTTGGCAATTGCCTTTTCCAGCAACAGGGAATCCGGTTTTCGGGAAAGTGACCTGCCTGAATATTTTTCATGATGTGGTGAAAAATAAATATCATCCAGCACAACCCCTGACACTTCCTGTATTTTGTCATGAATGGCATACACTGCATCGGCCTGGTAAAGACCCTTTGCGATCCCTGCCTGATTGGTAATCACGATCAGCAGGAAGCCCGCCTGTTTTAATTGCCGGAGCGCTTCGGCAACGCCTTCGGGAATAACGAGATCTTCCAACCTAAACAAATAGTCGTTCAGATCTTCGTTTAAAACGCCGTCGCGATCAAGAAAAACACATTTGGTTTTTGGTAGCATGGAAGAGGTGGTTCTCATTGTCGCTATAATCAAGCGGAATATTCCTTAACAGATTCAATGAAACACCGCACCTTATCCGGTTTCATATCCGGGTAAACACCATGACCCAGATTGGCAATGTAACGCTGCGTTCCAAACTGATTTACCATATTTTTCACTTCTTTACGAATCTGATCAAAAGAAGAATAGAGCACGCAAGGGTCAAGATTTCCCTGTAGCGTTTTGTTTGGGATCAATTCTCTCGATTCCCTGATGTCCATATTCCAGTCAAGTCCTACCACGGAGCAGTTCAATTCTCCGATCTCTTTTCGGGCAAAAAATGCGCCTTTTGCAAACACCGTCACGGGTACTTCCGTAATGGCATCGCAGATCTGTTTGATATAGGGCAGGGAAAAAATGCGGTATTGTTCAGGTGATAGTATGCCGGCCCAGGAATCGAAAATCTGGAGTAAGTCTGCACCTGCCACGGCCTGTGCTTTCAGATAGGCAATGGTGCTGTCTGTAATTTTTTGTAGCAAAAGATGTGAAAATTCAGGATCCGCGTAAAGGTGTTTTTTTGCAACTGAAAAAGTTTTGGAACCTTTGCCTTCTGTCATGTAACAGAAAATAGTAAAAGGTGCACCCGCAAATCCGATTAGCGGGACACGGTCTGCCAGTGCGGTTTTAGTCAGCTTGATCGCGTCCAGTACATAACTAAGGTCGGTTTCCGGTTGAGTCACATGAAGCGTGGAAAGATCTTCAATTGTATTAACGGTTCGTGGGAAAACGGGTCCCCGGAGTTCGGCCATTTCATAGGGCAAACCCATGCCTTCCGGAATCACAAGAATGTCGGAGAAGATAATCGCCGCGTCTACATCAAGGATATCAACGGGCTGTACGGTTACTTCGGATGCCAGTTCGGGTGTTGTTGCCAATGCAATAAAACTCCCGGCCTGCTCGCGTACAGCACGGTATTCGGGTAAAATCCGCCCTGCCTGACGCATCATCCATACAGGCGTACGCTCTACTTTTTCACCACGCGCTGCCCTGAGCAAAAGATCGTTTTTCAATTTCATGCCGCAAAGGTAGGGCGAAATTTGTTTTTAAACGAAGTAAAACAACGCAGAGTTGGCGGGAGTTTTACGCTGTGCGACGCCGAAGATTTAGATTAAGTGGTATTCAGGATCAAATTAAATTACAAAATAGTAATCTCCAATGTGGTATGAAGCTGTATCCTTTTGAAATCGGCTTTGTTGTATGTGTAAAATTTATCCGGGTTAATGCTTTCTGCGATGGCAGTATGGATACAATCATTTATATGTTTAGATCCAATTTCTCTTGCAAGCTGCAACGCTCTTATAATGTGTGAATTTTTGATTTCAATAACTTCTCTTGAAGTCAGATATGTAAGCTTAGTCAATATTTCGGTATCAGAAATTCCGAACCGGGAAAGGCCGTAACCCACTTCCTGCACCACCAGGGTTGATATTTTAAAGGTGGCATTTTTTAGAGATTCAAAAACCAGTCTACGTGCATCCTGATGTTTTTGATCATCTTGCAGCACCAGGAAATTAAAAATTACGTCTGAATCGAAATATTCCAAAGTACTTAAAGATTTATCTCATCAACCAGGCGATTGAAATCCAGGGCGGACGACACACGTGTAGGAGGGAATTTTTTTTCAATCTCCAGGAATCTAAATAAATCAGCTTCCCCAACTGGGTTGTCAACAATTTCAGACTCAATGGTGATTGTCAAATAATCATCTTCCTCAAACAATGTCCGGATCGCATCTAAAAGATTATTATCGATATCTCTTGCCTTCAAATGGTACGTAGTGTGCATATCCGTTCGTATTTTCAACTGTCAATGGAATATCTGAATACTAATATAACTCTTTTTGTTTTGTTGAAATACAAATCGCTCGTTTAGCTTTTAAACGCAGCGTAATGGGAGTTAAAAACGCAGCGTGCCGCTGTAATTAATTCAAAGCCGCGAAACTCCGCGTTGAACTCCCTAACTCCGCGTTTAAAAAACTCAAAACTTAAAATTCACTCCTGCCAGAAAGTTTCTTCCCGCCTGTGGAAAATAGAAATTTTCCTGAGTCAAAGCTTTCAAATGGTACGTCTTAATGGAATATCTGAATACTAATAGAACTCTTTTTGTTGAATACAAATCGCTCGTTTAGCTTTTAAACGCTGAGTAATGGGAGTTAAAAACGCAGCGTGCCGCTGTAATTAATTCAAAGCTGCGAAACTCCGCGTTGAACTCCCTAACTCCGCGTTTAAAAAACTCAGAACTTAAAATTTACTCCCGTCAGAAAGTTTCTTCCCGCCTGCGGAAAATAGAAATTTTCCTGAGTCAAAGCGCCACCGGCGAAGTAGCCGTAAGTATAACCATTCGACTCGTAGCGCTCATTCAGCACATTGTTGAACAGTAAATTGAAGGAAATTTCCTTTGTCCATGACGGTTTTATCGTCCAGGTGATCCGGACATCGTTTGTGAAGTACGCGTCCAGTTTTCTGGTTTCTGTGGATGTATTGTCCAGGTATTGTTTTCCAACATATTTTGTCAACAGCGCCACTTCAAGGTTTTTTTGCGGGCTGTACGTAAACTGACTGCCGACGATCACATTCGGTGAAAACGAAATGTCGGATTTTCCGTGGTTGATCACGTTGTAGTCGCCAGTATCGTAATTGACCACATATTCAGTGAAGTTTTTGATTTTATTCTGGCTAAATGTAGCGTTGGCATTCCATTTCAACTTGTTGTTGAAAGCCACAGCTCCTTCCAGTTCAATTCCAGTCCGGTAGCTTTTGGGGACATTCACCCGTACCGCATTTCCCACGTCATTGAGCTGACCAGTAAGCACAAGCTGATTTTTGTAATGCATCAGATAATAATTCGCTGAAAATGCCCACTTTCCATGCTGGGTTTTGAAACCGGCTTCCACATTTTGAAGCATTTCGCTTTTAGGAAAAAGGTTGGCTGACGACGATGTGAAATCATCGCGGTTCGGCTCACGGTTACCGATGCTGTAAGAAGCGTAAAGATTGCTCTGGTCCGCGATCTGATAAGTTATTCCTCCCTTTGGGTTGAAAAAAGTATAGGATTGATCAAACGCGAGATTCACAAGATCATTATCAGGCCCGTTAATTGTATGACTTACTTTTCGAATCTGGAGGTCTGCGAATCCGTTAAGTTTTGCCGTAAATTGATAGTACAGTTTGCCATACAAATTGAAATCCGTTTTTTTGCCGGTGTTGTAATAATATCGGTGCTCGTTTTCAATATTTCCTGCATTTCGCGCCCAGATAATTTGTCCGTAATGGTCACCGTCATATTTGTTCCAGCCGCCACCGATGCTTGCCGTCAATTTCTTAAAACTGTTGAAATCGAGCGAGAAAGTGCTTCCGTAAAAATAATTGTCCAGCCAGCGACGACGGATCAGGTCGGTTCTTTTCAAAGTATCCGAACCGATTACTACGTTCGGAAGATTGTAGTTGCCGTAACTGTCCTGTTTCCGGAATTGTTCATAATAACCAAGTCCTCTTACCAGAAAGGCGTTTAGATTAAAAGTCCATTTGTCGCTCAGATTATGAGAAGAAACGATCTGATAATGATCCTGCCGGTAATTGTCGACTTCGTTTTTATAAGTGTAGCTGTTGTAAGTCCTGTCATTTGAATTCCGCAAATTATCCGCATCTTTCTCGTCGAGGCTATTTCTTCCGATGTAGTCTTCAATTCCCAGTTTATCCCCCCTCAATTTGGCCTCCGGTACACCATTCCACGACTGATATGTGCGTTCTTTGCCGGAAAAAACGTTGAATCTGACAAAACTTTTTTTACCAAAATACGCGCCGGACAAATAATAAGAATGAAGTTCCGAGCTTGCCCTGTCGACATAACCATCAGAAGAAACCCTGGATAAACGAGCGTCAAAAGTGAATTTGTCTTTCAGGAGCCCTGTTCCGACTTTGAGCGTATTTTTGAACGTATTGAACGAACCGAAAGAATTATTCAGCTCAGCGTAAGCTTCTTTTCTAAAAGCATTGGTGTTTATATTAACGGTTGCGCCAAATGCGCCAGCCCCGTTGGTTGACGTTCCTACGCCACGCTGTACCTGGATGCTGCTCACAGACGAGGCGAAATCGGGCATATTTACCCAAAAAACACCTTGACTTTCTGCGTCATTATAAGGTATTCCGTTGACGGTGACGTTGATCCGCGTAGCATCTGATCCTCTGATGCGAATGCCAGTGTAGCCCACTCCGCCGCCAGCGTCACTGGTACTGACCAATGATGGCGTGAAATTGAGGAGTACCGGCAGATCCTGTCCGAGATTTTGCTTGCTGATGGCGTCTGCGCTTACATTGGTGTAAGCCATCCCGGTTTTGTTGTTGATCCGTGTTGCGCTGATGATTACTTCATCGGCCTGGTAAGTGTTTTTCTTTAATTTGATATCAAGCGCGTCACTTGAACTGGCAACGTTTAATTTGATCGTTTCATAACCTACATAGGAAATTTCAAGAGAAGTGATATTCGGGGAAATGTTGCGAAGGGAAAACGATCCGTTCAAATCCGTATTCGTTCCGCGGATTTCTCCTGCTCTGACGGAAGCACCAGGCAGCGGTTTGCCGTCTTCCTTGTCGGACACTTTACCTGAGAAATTATTTTGAGCAAAAACTGAAAAAGAAAAAAATGCACTGAAAGCCAGTACGAGCAGATAGGTTGTAACTTTTCGCATTGCGATAAATTATTGGTTACAAACAGGCAAGGGGCCACCTATCCATTGATTTACATTAAAAAAATTGAAATAGTCATCACTTGCAATTTTTGGATACAGAACAGCCGCATCATTAACACAGGATTGACTTCTCTCCCTACGCCGGCATTATCCGGATCAGGTAATATGGGTATGATCTCAGCCCGTTTGGTGGGGCACCCCTTTGAGATTAACGCTGCAAAGTTAGCGCTTAAAGCGCAGGATGCAATTAAATGTCTTCATTGTTTCTTTGGGCCCATAGAACCGGAGACTGACTTGTGTGTAGTACTGCAAGGATCACAACGGATTTTTGCTCCTCATCATTCACAAAATGAATCAAAAATGGGAAAATGTCGGTTAGTGCAGTTCGGACAACGGAATATCGGACGAGATAAATGTGCGGATTTGACGTGATTTTAGTCACTTTTTGTCTAAGACATCGAAGAAAGCGTTTTCCCAAACCATGCTGTTTAATATTATGCAACAGCATCCGCAATATCCTGCCTGGCAAGGGAGAGGATTGTGGCTTTGTAAATCAAGATTGCTGCTCAATTTTATCCAAAACTGAATCAAAATCCTGAGTATTAGTCAGGCCTTGTTGGTAATCATCCAATCTACTCAAAACCATTTTCCGATGCCATCCCGGAATAGTGTCATCATCTTCTTCAATCCCTAAGTATTTAGCCTTCATTTCATTCCATTCAGATATTGGAATAAAAACCCCGGTAGTAATACCATCGCTGTCGGAAATGTACTGCAATTTCATTTGAAGGTATTGTTAAGGTTAAAGCCAAACAATGGGTTTCGGCCGTATCAGAGAAAGGTTGGCTAAAATCCTCGTTTCTCTACAAATATAATGAATTTATAAGTTTGATAAAGCAGATGAACAAACCTATCGTATTGTTAACCATTTACGTATTTTTACATAAAATGAAATCGAATGCATTCATAAAGACGTAGATACATGGCAAACTATACAGGCACATTGAATTCGGGGACGGAAATTCTGGACGAAGCACAACATGCAATCGAGCTGGAATACAGATATGGAGCGCATAATTACAAACCGATGCCCGTCGTCCTGTCGAAAGGATCCGGCGTGTATGTCTGGGATGTGGAGGGAAGGCAGTATTTTGATTTTTTGTCCGCTTACAGCGCTGTAAGCCAGGGACATTGCCACCCTGCAATTGTTGCGGCGATGATCGAACAGGCGCAAAAACTGACCTTGACCTCCCGGGCTTTTTACAACGACAGACTTGGAGAATGTGAAAAATACCTTTGTGAGTACTTTGGTTATGACAAGGTCTTGATGATGAATTCTGGTGTGGAAGGCGGAGAAACTGCGTTGAAACTCACCAGAAAGTGGGCATATAAGGTGAAAGGTATTGCGCCCAATAAGGCCAGGACGGTTTACGCCTCCGGTAATTTCTGGGGCAGAACGCTGGCAGCCATTTCGTCTTCCACTGATCCTTCAAGTACAGATGACTACGGACCTTTTCTTCCGGGTGTTGAAATTGTTCCTTACGACGATCTTGAAGCCCTGGAAAATGCTTTTAAAAAGGATCCGAATATTGCAGGATTTATGGTGGAGCCAATACAGGGAGAAGCCGGTGTGGTGGTTCCAAAAGAAGGTTATTTGAAGGGTGTACGCAATTTATGTACCAAATATAATGTACTGTTTATTGCAGACGAGGTTCAGACTGGGATAGGTCGTACGGGCAAGCGGCTCGCCTGTGACTGGGAAGGCGTCAAACCGGACATTCTGGTATTGGGAAAAGCATTATCCGGCGGTACGATTCCGGTTTCGGCAGCATTGGCGAATGATGAGATCATGCTGACAATCCTGCCCGGCGAACATGGATCGACTTATGGCGGGAATCCTCTGGCCTGCGCTGTTACCATGGCTGCTCTGAAAGTGGTTGAGGATGAAAATCTATCGGGAAATGCGGAAATAATGGGTCATCTTTTTCGTTTGAGAATGAACGCTTTGCGAGAGAAATGCTCACTGATTGAGCTGGTAAGGGGAAAAGGTTTACTTAATGCCATCGTGATCAATGATACCGAAGAGAGCGCTACGGCAATGAATCTTTGTTACAAAATGATGGAAAAAGGACTGCTCTGCAAACCAACCCACGGGAACAAAATTCGCTTTGCGCCGCCTTTGATAATTGATGAAAACCAGATGCATCGTGCATGTGATATCATTGAAGAAGTATTTATGAATTTTAAAATTTAGCGCACATGAGGTTGAGAATGATGGGTTTCGTGCTGATTCTGGGAGGTTTCCTGGCCTCATGTAAAGAAAAGGTCGTGGTGCCGGCAACAGAAACAGAAACGAACAACTGGATTCTGGCGCAGATGAAATATTGGTATTACTGGAATGATAAAATTCCTGCGTCACCGGATCTGACCAAAACACCTGACGAATTTTTTAATTCGCTGCTTTATAAATATGATGCAACAGCACGCCCCGATGGAGATCGTTTTTCGTGGATTCAGGAAAGTGCTGACGAACTGAAAGCATCTTTGAGCGGAGAATCTAAGACATCGGGAATGCACTACAAACTGAATTATTACCCGACAGGCACCAACGACGTGATTGGCGTTGTCCTGTACACACTTCCCGGATCGCCCGCCGCGATTGCAGGTGTGAAACGGGGTGATATTTTCACGAGCGTAAATAACACAAAGCTTAATGGTAACAATTACGGCCAGTTGCTGAATGCCAGCGGTGCACTCACCTACACGATGGCTTCCCTGAATGCAGATGGTGTGATAACGGAAAGCACAGTAAAAAAAGAAATCACGCCGGTCACCTTTCAGGAAGACCCGGTTTTTTTCGATACGCTTTATACTTATGGGAGCAATAAAGTAGGTTATGTTGTTTACCATCAGTTTATTCCGGGACCAAATAGTGGCAATGAAAAAGCATATGACGAAAAGCTGGACGGAATATTTTCGAAGTTGAAAAACAGTCAGATCAACTCCCTGATTCTTGATTTGCGCTATAATCCGGGCGGTTATGTAAGCTCGGCAACCAATCTGGCCAGTCTGATCGGCAAAGTAACCGCCAACGATATTTTTTACTACAAGGAATACAACAGTGGCGTAACCGCTGACCTTGAAAAAAAATATGGCAAGGATTATTTTCTTGAAAAATTCGCTACCAAAACACAAAATGTAGGTTCTGGGCTGAGTAATCTCGTCGTACTTACTTCCTCAAAATCGGCGTCTGCCAGTGAGTTGCTGATCAATGGCCTGAAACCATTTATGAACGTTACGCTGGTCGGTGGAAAAACCGTCGGAAAAAATGTCGGTTCCATTACGATCAGCGACGACAGCAAGAAAGTAAAATGGGGAATACAACCAATCGTTACAAAGTCATTCAATGGCCTACGTCAATCTGATTATTCAGTTGGTTTTACTCCGGATTTTCCTGCTACGGAGGGCGTGAAAATTTATCAGTACGGAGATCCGCATGACCCTTTGCTTGGTGAGGCTTTGCTTCGGATCGTAGGTTCGCCTGTTGTGCGTACCGCTGATTTATCCCAAAAAAGAACCGCAAATAATGTGGTCGAAATTCAGTCGACAATAGATAAAAAGGCCGGGGGAGGAAATATGTTTTTTGATAAATAGAAAAGAGAGGCTTTGAGGTTGTGGAATGATCGGTGAATTGTTTAAAATGGCACAGTTTTTATAATTTACGTATAGTTATCATTCACAATCTAAAAAAACTCAAAATGGGAATTATTTCTTGGATCCTCGTTGGCCTGATCGCAGGTGCCATTGCCAAAGCCATTCATCCCGGAAAAGATCCGGGCGGCTTCATTGTAACGATATTGATCGGTATTGCCGGAGCGGTTGTCGGTGGCTGGGTGTTCTCGTTACTGGGATACGGAAAAGTTGACGGGTTCGATATCGGAAGTCTTTTTATTGCGATTGTCGGTGCTGTACTGCTTCTTTTTATTTACAGAAAAGTAGCGACCAAGTCATAATATAGCTTTTAGAAACAGATGGTGGGTGAAACGGTGAAAACTGTTCTCTCACCATTTTTATTTGCTATTTTTACAGAATTCAAGTTTGCAAACGATCAACCAATTGATATAGCATGAAGCTGGTGAACGATATGACCGTCTGGTTTTTGAAACGGCGCTACGAGAGGATTGAACAGTTTATGAAATACCCCATTGAGACCCAGCAACGTATGTTTTCTGAGCTTATTGAGACGGCTCGGTACACGGAATGGGGAACACGGCACAACTACGGCCAGATTAAAACCGTTGCTGATTTTCAGAAACAGGTTCCGGTTTCATCTTATGAAGAATTGTATCCTTCCATTGAGCGGGTTCTGAGAGGAGAACCCAATGTTTTGTGGCCGTCACCAATAGAATGGTTTTCAAAATCGTCGGGGACGACAAATGCACGAAGCAAATATTTGCCGGTTTCTCCGGAGGCACTTGAAGAATGCCATTATGAAGGAGGAAAAGATATGATGACGCTTTTGATTCAAAATCGGCCGGAAACGCGGGTTTTTGATGGAAAAGGTTTGTCAATAGGGGGTACTTTACATGCAAATCCTTTTGATGATTATACGCAGGTTGGTGATGTATCTGCCGTTATCATGCAGAATTTGCCAGCCTGGGGAGAAATCATGCGCACGCCACCATTGGAGGTCGCACTTATGGATCACTGGGAAAGTAAGCTTGACAAGATGGCAAAAATCTGTTCACAGGAAAACGTAACCAGTATTTTGGGCGTGCCTACCTGGACAATCGTTTTGCTGGACCAGATACTGGAAATGACTCAAAAAAAGAACATGCTTGAAGTATGGCCGGATTTTGAGGTTTTTGTACACGGAGCCGTCTCTTTCGAACCTTACCGTGATTTATTTACCCAAAAATATTTCCCTTCCGACCAGGTTACTTATCTTGAAACATACAGCGCGTCAGAAGGCTTTTTTGCCATCCAGGATGACCTGAGCCGCGTTGGAGAAATGCTCCTCATGCTGGATTATGGGATTTTTTACGAATTTTTACCCATGGAAGAGGTCGGCAAACTTCACCCAAAAGCATTGTTACTGGACGAAGTAGAGCTGGGACAGAATTATGCGATGGTTATTTCTACCAATGCCGGATTATGGCGTTATCTGATCGGAGATACGGTTAAATTTACGTCGTTATATCCATTCAGAATAAAAGTAAGCGGCCGGACGAAACATTTTATCAATGCTTTTGGAGAAGAGTTAATTGTTGAAAATGCGGACTACGCGATCAAAATTGCTGCGCAGAAAACAGGCGCACTGGTAGCAAACTACACCGCCGGGCCTGTGTATATGGGCGACGGTACAAGAGGACGACACGAATGGGTAATTGAATTTACTCAGGAACCGGATGATACCGAACTTTTCTCAAAATACCTGGACGAGACTTTACGTGAAGTCAATTCGGATTATGACGCCAAGCGTTACAAAGATATGGCTTTGATGGCCCCGCTAATCCATTTTGTGCCGGCGGGTACTTTTTATGCGTGGATGGGTAAAAGGCAGAAACTGGGCGGGCAAAATAAAGTACCGAGACTGAGTAATGACCGGGTTTATCTGGACGACCTGCTTGAAATTCTTGAAGTGAAATAAGCGATCAACTTTATACAAAGTCAACCAAACTTTTCTGCAAAGCCTGCGATAAGTCAGAGCCGTCAGCCTATTCAAAATGATTCCCAGATACCTCAAAATAAAAGGCCTTTACTCTTACCAAAAGGAGCAGGAGATCAATTTTGAACCGCTTACAGACGCCTCTCTTTTCGGGATTTTTGGTGCCGTAGGAAGTGGAAAATCTTCCATTCTGGAAGCAATTACATTTGCACTTTATGGTGACACCGAGCGGTTGAACCGTTCAGGAGACGATCGGACCTACAACATGATGAATCTGAGGTCTGACGAACTACTGATTGATTTTGAGTGTATTGCGGGTAAAAATGGTGAGAAGTACAGATTCACAGTCAGAGGTAAACGGAATAGTAAGAATTTCAAGGAGGTCAAAACTTTTGAAAGGAGGGCTTACATCTGGCTGGATGAAACCTGGGTGCCACTTTCAGAAAATGAAACGACAGAGGATATCATCGGGCTCAGCTACGATAATTTCCGGCGTACGATCATCATTCCGCAGGGACGTTTTCAGGAATTTATTGAGCTCAAAGATGCGGAAAGGACGCGGATGATGAAGGAACTTTTCCAATTGGAAAAGTATGATTTGAGCCGGAATGTCGGCATTCTCAGTAAAAAAAATGACCTGGAAATTTCTGGTGTAGAAGGGCAGTTACTTGGGCTTGGAACTGTTACGCCGGAAATGATCACTGAGGAGGAAGAGAAACGGCGATTGCTCGGGCAGCAAATTGTGTTGACTCAGAATGAGCTGAACGTTCAGACAGAGCAGGAAAACGAATTCCAAAAATTAAAACTCGCATTCGAAAAGGTTCAATTACTTCAAAATCAATTGACATCACTCGAAGCCAGGCTTGGTGAGATGAACCTCAGGGAAGAAACCCTTCGGGTGTTCGAAATTTGCTCCATTCATTTTAAAACATTACTGGATCAGAAAAAATCTTTGCTCAATTCCCTGGAACGAGATCGGAGGGCGTTTACAAAAAATGAATTGCGAGCAGCGCAACTTGAGATTCTTGTTGCCGGACAAAGACAGCTGCTGGCAGAGATTAAACCGCAGTATGAAAAGCGGGAAGAATTGCTTGATGTAGCTGAGGAGCTAGGAACGGTAATCCGGATAAAGGACAATATTTTACTCCAGGAGAAAAAAACAGCCAATCAGATTCTTGGTGAAAAATTACTTCGGGAAAAAGAGTTGGAAATTGATGCTGTCAAACAAGAGAAAAAAGAGAAGGAAAACGATAACGAAACTAAAAAGCAACTCCTGACTGATATCTCGGAGCTCAGTTTGGTGAAAACCTGGTTTGCTACTTTGGACGAAATTCAGAGTAACAGGAAATCGATAAAAAAGGAGGCAGAAGATTTGCAGGCGGAGATTGCCAACAGGCTTGGCGCTTTGGCAGAAAAAACAAAACATGCGAACACGCTTTTCGGCTTAACGATTCCAGTCGAAGCGAGTCAGGATTTGATTCAAAATGCTGTTCAGCAACTTCTTGCAGCAAATGAAGGGCGGAAAGAGGAAATTGAAAAACAAGTTTTACAAATCAATACACGACTGGCTTTGCAGCAATATGCCAGTAACCTGACCGACGGCGAACCCTGCCCGCTTTGCGGTTCGGCACATCATCCTGCGGTTTTGCATCTGGATTCAGATTTGGGAGAAGAAATCATCGATAAAGAAAGACAGCGGCTACATCTTCAAAAGCAAGATCAGTTAATCCGTCAGTTTGCCTCCGCAACCGAAATCGATTTTGGGCAAATTGCCACTTTGGAAAAACAAAAAATTTCGATCAAAACCAGGTATAGGGACGTCCAGGAGAGGGAAAAGGGTCATATTCAGGACTTCGTCTGGATGAAATTTGACAAGGATAAAAGAGAAGAATTTGACCTGTATTTCTCTCAGGTGAATCAGAATCAGAAGGAAATTCGGGAGAACGAAATTCAGATTAAAAATCTTGGTGAAAAGACGGAGCTGCTGAATCTGGAGAAAACGGAGAAAATAGAAAAACCTTTACAAACACTTCGGGATGAAATCCTCAAAATAGAAAACACGGTAGCTACCTTGTCAGGTCAATTGAAAAAAGTAGATTTTGAAGATTTTAAATATCGGGAAAATGCTGCGTTGTCGGAAATGATTGCTGAAAAGAAAATCAGTTACGAAAAAATTACGACGCAGTATGAAAAAACGGATGCAGAGATCGATACACTGGAAAAGGAAAAAGATATACTCTCCGGAAGCCAGGCTACATTGTCTTCCGCATTGGAAACAGCGACGAAAGAACTTGAGTCGGTTCAGTTGCTGATTGATTCTCAGTTGACGGACCACGGTTTTGGATCGGAAACTTTTGTCGTTGAGATTCTGGCAAATCCAATTTCCACTGCAGGTGAAAAGAAGATTCTGGACGAATTCAGAGCATCACTCGGCAATACCAGGCGTGATCTGGAAAGTCTGACAGCGGAAAATGCAGGGCAGGTGTATGATGCTGCAAAACACGAGCTCGCAATTAACATCAAAAATTCCCTGACCGCCAACCTGAATGCACAACGAAAGGAAGAGGGGAGATTGGATGGGTTGCTCAAAAAAATGGTAGAAGATTTGGCGCGACAAGTTTTCCTGTTAAAAGAAAAGGCGCGTTTATTACTCAGAAAGGAACATTTGGATGATCTTGCCCGGCTTTTCCGTTCCAGCGGGTTTGTCGATTATGCTTCCAGTATTTATTTGCAAAACCTCATTCAGGCCGCCAATCATCGCTTTCATCAAATGACGCACCAGAGGCTGCATCTGGAATTGGGCGAAGGCAACAGTTTTTGGGTACGCGACTTGCTGAACGGAGGACATCTGCGATTGCTGAAAACACTGTCAGGCGGGCAGAAATTTCAGGCCGCACTATCATTGGCACTTGCCCTGGCTGATCACATTCACGTTCGGAACCAATCCGTTCACAACTTTTTCTTCCTGGATGAAGGGTTTGGATCACTGGATAAAAATGCCCTTCAGACGGTTTTTGAAACGCTTAAATCGCTTCGCAAGGAAAACAGGATCGTTGGTATAATCAGTCATGTAGAAGATTTACAGCAGGAAATACAGACTTATCTGACGATAGAAGACAGCGAAGATGGAAGCCGGATCATAACCAGCTGGGGTGGCTGAAAGCTGAGCAGTCGTTCAGAACTGGAAGAGAAAATTTCTGCCTTCGTTTCCCGAACCAAATATTAATGCGCTCAATTCTTATCTTTAAGCGCTCAATGCCTCGGTGATCACACAGTTATATGTTATTGGAAAGTTTTTATCAACGTTTTTTAGTATCCATTGAATCCGCGTTAGCAGGGAAAAGCTGGCTTTGGAAACTCACTTTTTTTTCAGTTGCAACTGCCCTCTTTTTGGCTTTTCCGCCTTACACCCTAATTATTGATCATTTGAGTGCCGGCGGTACAAAGCTGGACGCCTGGCTTTTCGTCGAAAAGCAGGCGCAGGATCTTTTTCACCCAAAAGAAATGGATCTGGACATCCGGCGGGAGAATATGATCTATCGTTGGTTTTTGCCGGGGCTATCCTTTCTGACCAACCATAATCTGATCCTGATCCTGGCCTTACAGGCTTTGTGCGGGATTTTGTTCGTGCATAGGGCCGGCAGGTTTGTTTACGAATTATCAAAGGACAAAATTACTACTGCCTTGTTCGTCATTTCCATCGCAAACATTTTCCTGGTAGTATGGATTTTTGCCGATATTCATGGTTACGGCGACGGTTTTGCCTATCTGTTTTTGTTGCTGGCTCTGTTTGTGCCCAATCCATTTATCGTATTTGTTTTATTACAGGCAGCGTTTTTTACCGATGAGCGGGCCGTTGTCGCGGCAGGTTATGTGATCCTGTGGTGGATGGTGACTAACGCTTACGCACAGAATAATTTTAGTTTTCGAAGTTTATTAAATAGCGCATTCGCCGGAAAAAGTACTACGGTGTTGGTTTCCTGGGTGATTTATTTTAGCATACGTTTTTATGTTGGAATTACTTATTTTCCAAATCACCACTACACCACGCTGGGTACGCCTGTGCTGTTTGCCGATGCGCACCGGAATGGACTTGGAAGCAGCATGTGGGCAGTTTTCGAAGGAGTATGGCTCGTTTTGGGAGCCGGTCTTCTGGCTTTGATACTGACACGGCGTTACTGGGTAATTCTGGCGCTGGCAATTGGGTTTGTCATTCTGGTAGCCAGCGGAATTTTCGTCCATGATATTGATCGCGCAATATCCTACGGTTTTCCCTTCATCCTGATCGCTATTTTTGTGTTGTTCAAAACCGCTTCCTTGTCGTCAATTCGGCTGATTCTTTTCTTTTCGGCCATAATTTGCGTCAGCCATCCACAGATATACTACATGGGATACAACAAAATACTTTGGCTGGAACCCCTTCCTGTGAAAGTCCTAATGTTCGTGGATCAGCGTATGGGGTGGGGAATGTTTAATTGAACTATTGTTGCAGGCCAAAATGAGTTCTATATCCCGGTAAAAGGAAATCCCGGTAAAAGCCTTGGCTCGTACCGGGATTTGATATTCTAATTTGATCGGTTTTATTTCGAAAATTTCGCTGCAATCCAACGGAACATCTTCTTCTCTTTTTCCCAGAAAAAAGAAAATTGCCCTAATAAAAAGCCATACAACAGCAAAAGACTCTGATAAGTAGGAAAAATAAACAGGATGTAAGTGATGGTTTTAAGCCACATCGGCGTAGCATCATCGTAACCCAAAAGGTAGAATAATCCCTTTCTCAGCCATACGACCGAGGAGCCGGCTAAACTAAAAACTGCTAAAACCAAAAGAACCTGTCTGGTTGTTTCCAATCCCCATTTCTCCTGCATTTTTCCCAACCAGGGCTGTGCATTCTTTTCCTGTTGCTGCATAAATTCAATTTTTTCACAAAGAAACAACCCAACCGGCAATTATCCTTGATTTTAATAAATGTTTAATGTGATATTTATCAGTACAAAACAAAATCTTTATCGCTGTAAAAAGGACTTCAACAACAAGTTTCTACCCATTGGTCCAAACTGCGCTCAAGGCGTTTTGCTAGCTTACCCTGTTATTTTTTCTCAAAGAACTGCTTTGCATCTGCAATGCTCTTTTTCATCTTGTCTCGAACAATTTCTATTTTTGTCTTTTGTTCGGAGATGTAGGCAGATGCACTTTTTTCGTCCATTTGTGCCAGTGAATCTGCACGGTAATTGTGCATCCAATCCATCATGTCTTTGTCTGCCATTTCCAGTTCCTCATGTAATTCCAGCGCTTCTGCTTTTCGTTTTTTTACAGCCTCGGTTGCTTTTATTGCGAGCAAACTGTCAGCACTTTTCAATTCAGCTGTAAGTCTGCTTTTGAGATTCATCACAGTTTCCATCGCCGGCATGATGCTGTCATGAATAGCCATCATTGCCCTGGTTTGCTCGTTTCCCGGAGTTGCCTCTTCGTGCCCGTGATGGGCATGTTCCTCCGTTTTTTGGTCTTCCTTGTTACCTGAACAACTTAATATTAACATGGCCGCGCATGCAGCTAAAAAATATTTTTGCATCATCTGTGTCATTTTTTGTTTAAAAAAGCCAGCCGATCTGAATCATACCACGCGACCTGGCCTGAACGAAACCGGTTGAAAGATTTTGGGCCAATGGTTTTTGTGCGCTTATTCCTAATGTCCAGCGGTCAGCGAAAAGCGTCATTCCGGCAGTTCCGCTCAAAAGTGTACCGCCGGTTTCCAATACCTTTTTGCCTTCTTTGGTCCCTAACTCAGACTTTTCCCCATACACGCCAAGATTAGGCGTCAGACTAAAATTCCCGATTTTGAAGGAACGATACAAGTCCACGGTCCCGTACAACTGGTTGCCGAAACGATAATGCTGCTGATTGGTTGTATTAAATTTTCGGGAAACGTTCATTGCTAGTCCCCACTGTCCCTTATTCACGGTATAGAAAGCATTCAAAATAAAATCCGTTGTTCCTGACCCTGACTGGAAATTGGCATTCGCGACTTCGGCGAGGTTATTTTCATCATACTTAAAACGCCCCGTGGGTACTTTTACTCCACCGCCTAACATCAGCGTATGGTTAAAGTCTGACGCCGACTCTTTGTCCATCAGTGTGTTAAGCAAATTGTAATTGACTAAAACTGTTGCATCTCCAACGCCGTTTTGCTTTTTTGTTTCCGAGGTAGTCACTTGTTGCGCAAACCTGTATGGAACAAACGCCATTACCTGTACACGTTTCACAGGAAAGAACCGGCCATAAATTTCCGTTACATTGAATGTTTCCTCAGTTCTGAGCACATGGCTGTCGGGATGGGTCACAAAGTTCAAACGCTGATAGCGAACGCCAATTAAAGACTTGTTGGACTGCGGCATAAGCCCGAAATATGAACCGCTGTTGGAACATCCGCAAGCGTCGCAGGCGAAAGTTGCAGGGGACAATGTCAGAAGGGCATAAAGAAGCAGATATTTAATTTTCATATCTCTCAATTTTTCTGTTTACCTGCCATTCAGAGATTTGACATTCCGAATGGCAGATAAAGTGTTTGAAATTATTTGCTAAAAAGACGTCCCGACTCCTGGATCGGAGAAACGGGTATCCTTTATAAACTGGTCATCATTTAACGTTCTCAGAAAGGCAATTATGGATTGTTTTTCTGTCGCAGATAAGCTTATTCCTGCTCTTTTTCCTGTTTTCAGCAACGGATCCAGGCTTGGCGAAGAATAAATGCTATCCCCGCTGCTGCTCTGATCGTTCGAGTAGTGATCCAGAACTTCCTGCAGGGAATAGAATCTTCCATCATGCATGTAAGGTGCTGTCAGACCAACGTTGCGTAAGCTGGGTACTTTGAATTTCAAACGGTCGGCATCATCAAGCGTAATCGCATATCTGCCCTGATCGTTGATTTTGTTAGGAATCAGCCCATTGTTTCGGAAATTGTTATCCGTAAAAAGCGCTCCGCTGTGACAGGTTGAACAGTTTTTTTTGAAGAGACTCAGCCCTTCCTTTTCCTGAGCCGTCAACGCACTTTGGTCGCCCAGTGTATAATAATCGTATCGGGAAGTAGCCGAAACCAGCGTCATCATGAATTGCGAAATCGCTTTTACCATCCTTTCACTGGTTATCTCGTCTGTTCCGAATGCCGCTTTGAACATTTTAGGATAATTGACCTGTTTGGCGGCGCCGGCGACGGGCGTTTTTTTTAGCTTTTCAACCACATTCGCAACACGCTCATCCATCTCAACTTTATTCTGGATCGGAACAGCGGGCACCATGTCCATATCGTGAACACCCCCATCCCAAAAGAATGAAGTATTCCAGGCCAAGTTCTGAATCGCGGGCGAGTTTCTGATTCCCAGGAGATCATCGACGCCGTGGCTTAGATCGTGTCCATGATGGGTAAATGCGGCTACTTGCTGATGACAGGTCCCGCAACCTATTTTGTCGGTACGGGATAAAATTCCATCATAGAACAAGAAACGTCCGAGCTCAACACCTTCTGCGGTAAGCGGGTTTTTAGACAAATCATAAACCGGGTCAGGGAAATTTGCCGGTTTTTTCCACGTAATCGGTGTTGGTGTCGTCACTTCCGGTTCAGGGATCGGCTTTTCGGTATCCTTGCCGCAAGCCATAGCCACCCATATCAGGGCGAACAGGCAAAAACCGGTAAACCGACTACGTTTCATCATTTGTAACAAATTTCGTAAGACCTCAGTCGGCATGAATGTGATCAAGGGTAAACATGTTGATGTAATTGTCGGCAATATTTTTTGAGTAATCGACAAACATAACCGCGGGATGTTCCAATATACTCACTTTCGTGGAACCGTTAAACACCTTTTGGACGTCGGCCAATAAATGTACCTCCGGGCTTAAGGCGGCTGTAACAATCGCTTTTTTCCCGGCGAAATCAACCTTTACAGTGCGAATGTTGTTCAGCGTTTTCGAGGTGCGTCCGCCGAAACCGCCGATGTGATAATAGAATTTGGAGTTTGCTGATGTTACAACCGGAGAAGTACCTTCCATTTTAAGAAAAATGTAACCGGGATTCCAGTCCCAATACATCGCTTCTTCATTGGTTGGGCCCGACAATGGATCCAGAATCCCTTTTCTAAGCGAAGCGTCGGCTACACTTTTTGTGCTGTCTACGCCAACTATAAACTGTACGCCCGTATATTCCGCGGCAGGAACATTGTTCAACGTCACCTTTTGCGAGGCCACATTGGATTCACGAATCAGAAAATAACTGGAATCCTGAGGTACCACATAGCTCGACCCATCCGCTTTCAACAGCTTAATATTTGAAATGTAATAGTTCAGAATGGAAACGGTGAAGTTTTCCCCTGCCGCGTTTTGATAAGTATCTGTGTTTAGTTTCAGTTGACGATCGCCTACAACATTGTCAAATTCAATGTTGATCGTCCCTTTGGTCGTCGGATCTACGACAGGATCGGAGCTGCTGCACGACGTGAAAATGAAGGAAATGGCGAAAAATGACAGATACAGGTATATGGATGAAAATGATTGTTTCATTGGAATGATAAAATAAAGTAATGGTTGCACGGGAGACCGCGCTTGTAATTCTAAAACGGAATAAAATATAAACGTTTAATACCCGGAATCAGGTATCAGAGGACAAATCAATAAATTGATACTTAAATTGTTATGCGAGCGGCGGATGGAAAATGCCTGCCGGCGCTATTTGCGCGGCAAAAGGAGTTACGTATTTGAAGAATACAACCGGATGTTCCTCAAACGAAATGAATGCCGGAAGTGCGTAGATAGTTTTACGAGTATCCATCACATGATCAAGCAGTTGCGCCATGTAGTTTCTTTCTGCCCGGCGTTTTTCATGTTCGTTAAGGGCGGCAAGTCTTTTTGCCAGAAAACATTTCCCGTCGCAGTGGATTTGTGGACGGTTGCGATTTTCGCATAAATTGGCAACAATGTAATCTCTGCGAATTTCAAAATCCAGATACAACAACGGGATTACCCACACTTTTATCAGCATGAGACTCAGTAAACTGAGCGAAATCCATTGTTTTCTGGCACTTTTCACAATAGCTTAACGAATTTTGAGCAGTTAGCGTATTTGATCGCAAAGGTATAAACCGAATTGATACAAGGGTAGATTTTTTTAACCATCTTGCCTGAAGAGCGTAATATGGCGCAAGCCGGCATACCCTTATCCGATATTTATGACGGAACTGAGAACGTTACCGAAGGTTGGAAGGGCCGGTAAAGAGTAATTTCCCTATATTTGCTCTTTAAACAATAAGCGGATATTTACTCCGTTTAAGATCAAAGTTATTTTTAAACCGGATTGGCCTCTTTTTTATTAGCTTAACCATTCACTTTTTATTTTGATATGATGCTTCTACAAGCACTTACTGACTCTACTATGGCAGCGCCTGTTGCTGCTCAGGGACTTTCTGTTATCGATCTGCTCGGAAAAGGAGGGGTGGTAATGATTCCTCTTGGACTTCTTTTTGTGGCAACCTTGTTCATTATTATTGAACGTTATATGGGAATTGGCTCCAACGGAAGTATCGATTCTCAATTTGTAGATAACGTAAAAGATTTCATTCAGCAGGGGAATTTAAAATCTGCTGAATCTTCGTGCAGGAACCAGCGTAACGCTGCCGGCCGGATTTTTGAGCGTGCGATCGGCCGTATTGGTTATCCGATTAAAGACATTGAAACATCTATTGAAACGGCCAGCCAGATTGAAATTCAGCGTATGGAAGGCAATCTGGGTTATCTTGGGGTTATCGCAGGTATTGCTCCGATGCTTGGTTTCGTCGGAACGATTTCGGGGATTATCCGTATTTTCTATGATATTTCTGTTAGTAACGATTTCAATATCAGTACAATCGCTAGCGGTATGTATGAAAAAATGATCACCTCAGGTTCGGGTTTGATTATTGGTTTGCTGGCATATGCAGGGTATCACTTGCTGAACATGAAAATCGACCGGTTTGCCCTGAGAATACAGATGGCTGCATCGGATTTTCTTGACGTACTTCAAAAGCCGGTTTCTTCTAAATAAGGTATCAGGAATGGGTGTTTGCAGCTATAATCAAATTGCTGGATCAATCGCCCATTCTATCATTCACTCATTGAAAATTGTTATATGAAGATACGTCGAAAGAGCCGGTTTGCCCCTGAGGTATTTACAAGCTCACTCAGCGACATTATGTTTTTCCTGATGCTGTTCTTTTTGATCATTTCTACAATGTCAAATCCGAATGTTATCAAACTTTTGTTGCCAAAAGCTTCGGCAACGCAGCAGATGTACAAGAAGCAGATCACTTTGTCGATTGATGACAAAAAAGTCTATTATATTGACAAAACACCTTTCCAGTTTGAACAATTGGAAAATGAATTAAAAACGATTTTTACAGGAGTTGAAGAGCGTACAATTGTTTTGCGGGTAGATAAAAATCTGGCCGTTCAGGACCTTGTAGATGTCCTTGAACTTGGAGCAAAACAGGATATCAAAATGGTTATGGCTACTGCAAAATAATCATTTGGTCCAACACACTCCAAAACGCTAAACGCGCTGAATCTGGATTTACAGGTTCAGCGCGTTTGACTTTTTATCTGATCTAATTCGAAGCGCTATGATATATGTCCTCCACAATTTGCTGTAAAACAGCGCCTTCTTCCGCTGTGCATATATTGGAGGATTTGCCGTCACACGCATCTAAAAACGCGGTTGTATTGAGGAGTTGCGGATCCGTGTCGGTCAGGTGAGGAAACTGAATATTGGCCAGTTCGCCGCCTATTTCGGTAAACATTTCCAATGGATTCAGGCTTGCTCCTGCTTTGGTGCCAAAAATTTCCAGATTAATCGTTTCGTCCTTTTGCCGGTTAAGCGCGAACGAACTTGATAGCGAAATACTGGTGTTGTCGCCAAAAGAAAGATAAGCGAAACAAGCATCTTCTACCTCAAATTTTGCCGGATCCCAATTCCCTTTCAAACCTTTACCACCAGTTTTTCCTATAAAATCATACGTATTACCAACGATTTTGGCTGGTGATTGATAATTCAGTAAACCCAGCGCTAGGTCCAGAATGTGTACGCCTAAGTCTATAAGCGCGCCACCTCCCTGTATCGTTTTGTTGGTAAAATTTCCCCATCCCGGAATTCCCCTGCGGCGCAGGTAAGTGGCTTTTATGTGATAGATCTCGCCAAATTGGCCATCCAAAAGTGCTTTTTGCAAAAATGAATACTCCGGCGTGTGACGACGTTGAAAATTGTAAGCAAGTATTTTACCTTTCGCGGCAGCCCGTTCCGCCATTTCTCTGGCTTGTGCTCCATTCATGGCAGGTGGTTTTTCACAAAAAACGTGACAGTTATTTTCCAGCGCTTCAATCGTGAATGGATGATGAAGATAGTTGGCGGTACAATTGATGATAATATCGGGTTTATTATCAATTGCATAAAGCGCAGAGGTGTTGTCAAAAGCAAACGGAATGTCGTGTTTGTCGGCCAATGCCCTTGCCTTCGTCAAATCGCGGCTGCAAATGGCAGTGATTTCTACCCGGTCCGACAGTTTTTTCAAAGCGGGAATATGATTTTGATCTGCTATGTGCCCTCCGCCTATGATTGCTGCTTTAAGTCTGCTCATGAATTATGTCGGGGTAAGTGCTTTTTACAAATGTATAAAACAAATACTCTCAAACGAGAAAAGAGCGCCTTTCCTCAGAAAAGACGCTCTTTTGGTCACGTTTTATCAATAGTTATTTGCGTTGCGTCGTGACCACTACTACGCCGTCTTTTGCCCTCTCTCCATATTTTTCAACGGCTGTTTTATCTTTAATCACGTTCACAGATTCAATTTCTTTCGTTACAGGTATTTTTGACAAATCCTGTTCCGGCATGATTTCGCCGTCTATGATAATGAGTGGTTTTTTGTCGCCAGTACGAAGATTTACCGACGTTTCTGCCGGTGATTTTACGGGGCTGTCATCTTCCAGCTGGAAATTAATGGGCAGGTTGTACCTTACATTAACAGGTACACCGTCTTGTTTTCCCGGTTCCCATTTTGGGAATGACTTGAGCACCCTTATTGCCTCAGCGTCGCAACCGAAACCAATTCCTTTTAAAACCATAATGTCCTGAATGTCACCTGTTTGCGTTACCACAAACGAGAGGAATACCCGCCCGCTTACATTTGCTCTGGAGGCAGCTTCGGGATATTTGATATTTTGACCCAAAAATTTGTACATCGCTGAGGTTCCTCCCGGAAATTCTGGCTGTTCCTCAACAACGCTGAATATTTTTCCAGGCGTAGGCAAATCGGCAACGCTTTTTTTCATTTCACTGCTTTTATCTTTCAACGCCAGAAGATCTGATTGCTCATTTTGCTCGCATCCTGCCACGACGAGGGCGGTTATACCAATCGCCATCAGCGCGATCATGTAGTTGCCGAGCATCCATTTCGAAGTACGGTTTTTATAGATCATCTGAATTCGCGTTTTAATCTGTGATGGTTTGAAAAAGTGATTTGTAAGCGATGCCACCGGCGCATTTAAAGCGTATGCCACCAAAAAATGCGCATAGTTTTCGCGATTTGGAGCTTCCGAATCTGCAAGAAATTCATGTACTTCCTGAATGGATTGCTTGTAAAGCAGGAGAACGGGATTGAACCAGAATGCTACTTTGAGAATTTCGAGTAGTAAGATGTCGGCGCTGTGCCATTGTTTTGTGTGTACCATCTCATGCCGCAGGATTGCGTCAAAATGATGCTCATAATCGTTGCGGTTTACTACGATCCATTTCAGAAAGGAAAAGGATCCGATTTGATTTGAGTCGATCAGGATCACCGTGCAATCGTCCAGGTCAATTTGTTCGCCATCTTTCAGAAAGCCGCGCAGCTGCCGAAAATGGTTCAGTAATTTGTACGCTGCATACGAGGTTCCCGCTGCATACACCAACCAGAGGAAATTGGTCAGATTAAAAACGGAATATGCGTCACTTTCCGCAGCAACTGTAAATGTGCTTGCCGAAACTTCGTAGAAAACCGGGATGGCGGGAGCCGACGGAGGATAGATGATAAATGGAAGCGCAAACGAAAGTACAAGGGAACCAATCAAATAAAGCCGGTTCCATACAAAAAACGTATGGCGTCGGAGCAGCAACCGGTAACAAATAAAGAAAAGCGTCCAGTACAGGCTGACTTTTCCTACATAAATCAAAAGTTCCATGACTATAAGGTTTAGTGTTCGTTCTTATGTTCGTTGATCAGCTTCATGATTTCATCCAGGTCTTTCGATTTCATATCGTTGTCTTTTACAAAAAACGAAACCAGATTCGGAAGTGAGTTGTCAAAGTAATTGACCATCAGGTTTTTCATTTCAAAACGCTTGTATTCCTCTTCGGTAATGAGCGGAAAGTATTCGTGAGTTTTTCCATAAGCCGTGTAACCAACTACCTCTTTTTTTTCCAGAATACGTATGATGGTTGAAACCGTATTGTAGGCAGGTTTCGGCTCAGGCATTTCAGCGAGAATGTCTTTGACAAATCCCTTTTTCATCTGCCAGAGGATGCGCATAATCTCTTCCTCAGCTCTTGTTAATGTGCGAATTTCCATTGTTTCTTTTTTTGAAGTTTCTCAGCCTGAGCTGATACTTAAAGTTAACACTATTTATTTAGTTTCAAAACTATTTTATTAGTTAATTTTGAAGATTATATTTCCCATTTCGGCTCATTGTGTCTAATGCTTTCTTGTTGTAATTTCAATCGCGCCGTTTGAGCCATCTGCACCATATTTGACCAAAGCTACCCCATTTTTCAAGACATTGATCGTCTCAATTTCTGCTGGGATTAGTTTTAGATTTTCCATGGCAGCAAGCCCACGCAATTCCTGTTTCCTGCCATTTACTATGACGATAGCAGGGTTTTGCCTTGATTTAAATTCATCGTGATTTTTAGCGAGTGTCTGGTAGAATGGTATTTGAGTTGCTGGTAAAAACCCCTGTTGTTTCTCTTTGTTTTCGTATTCTAATTTGAATTCAATAGGTAAGGTGTATTCAACTGCCACGGCCTGGCCGTTTTGTTTAGCGGGAGTCCATCTCGGCATGCTCAACACCATTCTGATTGCTTCCTCATCAATGCCTGATCCCAGGCCTTTAATTACTCTTGGGTTTCTGATGCTCCCATTTTCATTAACCGTGAAGGAAATCAATGCCTTTCCCTGCACTCCGGCTTTGGAAGCCTCAGTAGGATATCTTGTATTGCGGCCTATAAATTTCCACATTTCAGAAGTTCCTCCCGGGAATTCGGGTTGCTGCTCAACCACAAAAAATCCATCTTTTGTTTTTTCGTTGTTCAATTCCTTTGGATCTGCATTATCCTTTTTTACGAAAGCGACGACAACTGCACTTGTCAATAGATTCTGTGCTTTTTTAAGTTGGATTTGATAAGCTGTTTTTGTTTTCTGAACGACGAATTCGTAAGGCGTAAAACTGACATGGCTAACGGCAATAGTGCCATTCACCCGAACACCTTTGAACTCAAATTCACCATTCAAATCTGTGTTCACGCCGCGTGGTTCCCCTTTTTCGACAAGTGTAACGTTTGGAATTAAATTTCCGTTCTCGTCTTTTACACTTCCTTTTATATCCATGAACTCCACAGTGTGCGCAGTTTTGGTTACCGAAACACTTGCAGTAGTGTTTTGACGAGCTTGTACTGCCTCTTTGCGGGGAACGTTATTTTGATCAGGAGACGCCTTTTCGTCCACATGTTTCCTTGCAGCGGTGAGAAGCACGGCAATTGTAGCAACCGGAATCAACACAAAGTATTTCCCAAGCAACCAGCGCGATGTTCTGTTTTTGTAGATCATGGAAATTCTGTTTTTAATAAGCGACGAATTGAAAAAATGATTGCCAATTGCCTGATCAGGTACATTGAGCGCATAAGACACCAGGAACCTTGCATACCTTTCCTTATTTCCAGCGTGCTCATCTGCGAGAAATTCATGTACTTCAAGTAATGATTTTTTGTAAAACCACAATGCAGGATTAAACCAGCAAGCCATTTTTAGCAATTCAACCAGGAGGATATCCAGGCTGTGCATTTGTCGTATGTGAACAGCTTCGTGCCGCAATATCAGATCCAGGTTGTGTTCATAATCATTTCGGTTTAGAATAATCCATTTAAAAAAAGAAAAGGATCCAACCTGGCTGTGTGGTAGCAGCACTAAAATGTAATCGCCGCAATCAATCGTTTCTTTGTTTCGTATTACTGAGCGCAACTTTTTGAGCTGAGCAAAAAATCTCATTAGCATAAAAAGTGAACCACAAACCAGCACACTCCAAACGATTGAAATATAGGATACCGGCTCATTTTGTGGTAGGGTAGCAGAGATAGTTGTCGCCGTTCCGATTCCCGGTATTGGCATTGTCACATAAATTTCATCTGACAATCGGGCGACCGGAATGTCAGCAGCCTGCTGAGGTAGCCGGATCGACGGTAAAATGGGAGCGGCAACTAATGTAAAGATCAGATACGCCCGGTTCCATTTAAAAAACGTGTGCTTTCTTAAAAGCAAATAACACAGATAAAAAATGACCCAGAATAAATTGACCTTCCCGAGATAGAGTAGCGCTTCCATAGTATTTGGTCAAGGGTTTTTGGTTTCAATGAGAATTACTGCTTCCCTGTTTTTGTACCCGAATTTTTCGTATGCCTCGTCGCCTTTCAGCACAGATATCCTGGCAATCGATTCAGGTTTTAAGGTTTTGAAATAGTTGGGATTTTGATTGATTATCCCGTCAACGATCACGGAGACTTTGGCGGGATCGTAGTCTTGTCCAAGGCCATTTGTCTTAATTTGAATGGCCGGCGACGACTGATGATAAACCGTTTCGGTATTTGTGGACTGGTTTAAAATGTCGTTTTTTAGCGTATTTACTTTTGCGAAAGTTTGTGTAAAATTATGGTCAGGTGCTGACGACAGGTCACGAGAAAGTGATGATGCATCTTTGTGCGGTTTATCGGCATCAATCCTGAAGTGAATGGGCAGATTGTACTTGACATTCACAGCAACTCCGTTTTGTTTCCCTGCCTTCCATTTTGGAAAGGATGATACAACGCGCACAGCTTCCTCATCGCAGCCAAATCCAATGCCTTTTAAAACCTCAATGTTATGAATCGTTCCATCTTTACCGACAATGAAGCTCAGAAAAACGTTGCCGCTTACGCTGGCGTTTGTCGCAGCGATAGGGTAAACTAAATTCCGGGCCAAAAATCGGCTCATGTTTCGGTAGCCGCCCGGAAATGCCGGCAATTCATCAACGGCCATAAAAACGGGCTCAGAAAAACTTTTTTGCCGGACCTCGTTTTCATCAGTTTGCGGCGCGAGCAAGTTTGGCATATTGTCTCGTGTGGCTCGGGCATCACTTGTTTGGTCCTCCGGATGGACGTAGGATTTTAAAAGACTGTTATCGGCTCTCGCCAACGATACATCAATGCGGGTTCTGTTATTGACCGTAGTAACAAAAGTTTGATGACCCTCAAAACTGAACTCCAGCTTAGAATCCGACGGTGCCAGGATTTCGTAATTTCCATCACTGTTCGTTGTTGTCCCTCTTTGTACACCGGAAATTACGATGTTTGCACCAGGAAGCGGGCGCTGATCCGTGTCGGTGACCTTGCCTCGGACTGTAATTTCCCTGGCTGCTGTCATCCGCGCATTTTCTCCCGAGCCCGTGACATTGCCCTGCTTCGCTTTTTCACAACTTGCAACCGACAAGGCAACAGCGGTGATGAGAAGCAAAGCTGCCGCATACGAGGCCTTTAACCAGGTAGCAGATCTGCTCTTGTAAATCATTCGAATACGGTTTTTAATTTGCGACGATTTGAAAAAATGGTTGGTCAGAGTGACAGGCGTCGTCTGGCGCGCGTAATTGAGTAGAAAATAGGCATATCTTTCCCGGTTTGGCGCATCCTCATCCGCCAGAAATTCGTGAACTTCCTGAATGGCCCGCTTATATAATGCAAGTATCGGATTGAACCAGAACACAATTTTTAAAACTTCCACCACAAGTATATCCAATGTATGCCGTTGCCGGATGTGAACCATTTCGTGACGGAGTATTTCTTCCAGATTTTCCTCGTAATCTGATTTGTTGATAACCATCCATTTTAAAAAAGAAAAGGAGCCGGACGTGTTGTCCCCGATCAGGACAATCGTGTAATTTTCAAGTTTAATTATTTCGCTATTCCTGATAAAATGCAGCACTGCTTTCAGTTTCGAAAGAAACAGCATTGCTGCGATAGTCACGCCGACAAAATATATGATCTGCAACAGCTCACGCCAGGTGAAGCCGGCTGTAACAGGCTGAGGATAATATTGTATGGTGGTTACCTGTGCAGTAGCCTCGTAAATTACAGGAACCTGCGGTGCTGCGTCGGGGTAGGTGATAAATGGAAGGATTGTGGACACAATAAGCGCAAAAATGAGATAGAATCTGGTCCACCTGAAAAACGTATGTTGTTTGAGCAGAAGCTTGTAACACAGGTAAAACAGCACCCAGTACAATCCAACTTTGGCGAAATAGATGAGCATTTCCATGGCTAACGGTAAATTATCGTTCGTTACTATATCTTGCGGACGCATGTCATGGCGTCGTACTGATTTTTGGTGTCGATGTTAAATCCAATGCAGGTTTCCAGTATTCCAAATTCTTGCATTTATAGAAGTTTTAATCAGTATATTCAAAGTTAATACTATTTAGTTAGTTTCAAAACTATTTTATTAGTTAATAATAAAAAATAAAAAGCGATAGAAAAATCCATCGCTCTCCGGCACGATTTTGAGGTTTCATCAGGCAAATTCTGATCCTTTTTCTTTTAGGTATTTTCCAACATTGCACACAATATCGTCCATGATTTCAACATCTTTGTCCCAGTCGCGCATTTGCCAGTCCGCATCTTTCGTAGCAATTATCACCTTTTTCGGTTCCGTCAGAAACCAGATTACTTTTTCAGCACCGAAATCCAGAAGCTTGCGTGTTTTTAAGGTCATGTAAGCATTTTCCGTAAGATCTTCAAGTTCTATGTCAAGATCTATCTCTATCGAAATCTTGGGAGGAACATTGGAATAATGCTTGTCTATCTTATCAATTGTGAGAATTTCCCGATCAAATAATAAAATATCTCCTGCCAGGTTATTTCGTTTGTCAAGATGTAGACCGGCTTCGTTGGTGGCTACAAGGTATTTTGATCGGTTAATTTGCGAGTAGATTAGTCCCAGAATATAATCCACTATAAAGAATTGCAACCAGCTTGAACCCATAATATCCTCAATCGTTTTGGTTTTGGCGAGTACATCACGGTAACCTTTACGATATAAAGGTTTGCCGTCAATTATTTCGTGAATCAAAACGTTGGGTATATTCTTTGCAGGGATTTTCGGTAAAACCTTGCGGGGATTGGCAGAAGCGATCATGGCAAAAGTTTTTGATATAACTCAAATATAAAAAAAAACGGGGATAATCTGCTCTGTCTGATTCTGCGCCGCTAAAACGTACTCAAAAATAAAAAGGGCAAAAGCAAATTAATGCTCTTGCCCTCAAACTCCTATAAACTATCAATCTATTCCACTATACTAAGTGTAACAGTATTGGTTTTACGTTGTTTTGAAACCGGAATGCTAAGTGTGTTAATAAATACGTCGCCTTTTTGCAGTTCGCCTTTCTCCACCAGAAATTGCTTGATGTCTTCAATCAGGTCGTCAGTTGATACACCCTGATCTTTATCGTAATAGAATACTTTTGTTCCCCAGTAGAGTGCAAGCTGGTTCATCAGCATACGGTTGGAAGTGAAGATCAATACCTTCGCTTTTGGGCGGTGATGTGAAAGGCGGAAAGATGTATATCCGGAACGGGTAATTCCAATGATCGCAGCTGCGTTGGTATCACGGGCAAGTCGGCACGCGCTCATCACCACGTCATCATTTATCTGATCAGCAACGACGCCCTGATTTACAAATGCCGTGTGTTTGAAATACATCGTTTTACTTTCTGCTTCCACTTTCTCGATCGTACGCGACATACTTTCTACTGCCAGAATTGGATATTTACCGGAAGCAGTTTCAGCGCTCAACATCACTGCATCGGCACCGTCAAGCACAGAATTAGCGACGTCGTTTAATTCTGCGCGCGTGGCTCGTGGGCTTTCAATCATACTTTCCAGCATCTGTGTTGCCACAATTACCGGCTTGCCAGCTTTATTACATTTGTCAACGATCATTTTCTGGATCATCGGAACCTCCTCAGCTGGTAACTCAACGCCGAGGTCGCCGCGGGCAACCATGATGGCATCGGACGCTTCAATGATCTCGTCAATATTCAGGATCGCTTCCGGCTTCTCAATTTTGGCGATAAGCCGTGCCGACTTTCCTTTATTGGCTATATATTCCTTTACTTTTATTACTTCTGAGGCTGTACGAACAAATGAAAGAGCGACCCACTCGACATTGTTTTCAAGTCCAAAATCAAGATCTTCGTAGTCTTTGGAAGTAACCGAAGGCATTGATACACGCGTATTCGGAAGGTTTACGCCCTTTTTGGATTTCAGATAACCTCCGTAAATCACCTCTGTAATTACATCAGTACCGTCCATTCCGGTTACAAGAACTTCAAGTTTTCCGTCATCCATCAGTATTCTATCACCGATTTTGACGTCGTTGTACATACCATCGTAAGGCGTGCTTACTTTTTCGGCAGTTCCCAATACTTCGGTATTTGATAATATCAGTTTTTTGCCTGCTTCAATTAAAACGCCATCTTTCTCTGCAACCAACCCGATACGGATCTTCGGACCTTGTAAATCCTGTAAAATTGCCAGGTTCAGTCCGAACTCTTCATTGATTTCGCGGATCGTGGTTAATCTCGCAAGGTGGTCTGCGTGGGTACCGTGAGAGAAATTCAGACGAAATACGTTTACTCCTGCTTTTGCCAATGCGTGAAGCATTTCCTTGGTTTCAGATGTGGGGCCAACGGTAGCAACGATTTTGGTTTTCTTGGAAGACATAAGGTTAATTAATGTGCAGTATTATAAATTAATATTCGGGTAAATCCATGGCAGGCTTTTGCCCGGATTCTAGATTCAAATTTGGTTTTCAGGCCATTTTCGCATAAACATATTCAAAACAGATGCAGTTGAATTCTGCCATTTTCAAGCAGAAAAGCCATTAAACACAGTCTACATCAATGACAATCTGAATGCTTTTGAGCGTTTTGTCGGTCAGTACGTCGATCACTTTTTCCTGTATAAATGACTTTGCCGCCTTAAAATTAATCTTTTCTCGTTCAAGTTTAATGAGAATGTCGAACAAAAACTGATTTCGCACTCTTTCCACGAGTGGCGGCTGCGGGCCAAGTACCCGGCTTTGGCCTAAATGAGCAGTCAATTTCTCACCTAAAATACCCGCTGCCCGCCTGGATGTCGCTTCGTCAATGTGTTTGACAGTCAGTTTAATAAGTCGGGTGAATGGTGGATAATGAAATTTTTCCCGCTCCGTTATTTCGGACTCGTACATGCCAATGTAATCATTGAGGATAATACGTTCCAATAATTTTTGAGATGTATTCGCGGTCTGTATCAGGACCTTACCAGGTCTTCCGGCGCGCCGGCCTGCTCGTCCGCTCACTTGCGTAAGCATTTGAAAGGCACGTTCCGACGCTCTAAATTCGGGAAAATGAATCATTCTGTCTGCATCGAAGATGCCCACCATGCTTACATTATCGAAATCCAGTCCTTTGCTCACCATTTGTGTTCCGACCAAAATGTCAGTGCCCCCTTCTTCGAATTCCTGAATTATTTGCTGATAGGCATTTTTGGCGCGGGTGGTGTCCAGATCCATCCGCTGAACACGGGCGGTCGGGAACATCAGGTTCAGTTCTTCCTCAATTTTCTCCGTTCCAAAACCCATTGTTTTTACTTTTGGCGAGCCGCAGTTCGGGCAGGTTCTGGGCACTTCTTCCTTATGACCACAATAGTGGCAGCGAAGCTCGCCGACTTTCAGGTGAAAAGTCAGGCTTACATCACAATTTGCGCATTCCGAAATCCAGTTGCATTCTTCACATTGCAAATACGGAGAATATCCCCGGCGGTTTTGAAACAGAATGGTTTGTTCTTTATTTTTCAGGCCTGCTTCAAGATGTTCGATCAATACAGATGAAAACTCATTTTTCATCTTTTTCTGTTTCTTTTCCTTTTTTGTGTCAATCAGTTCAAAAGTAGGAAGAGCCGCATTCCCGAAACGCTGTTTCATTTCCACCAGACCATACCGGCCATTCTGAGCATGGTAGTAACTTTCCAGTGAAGGTGTAGCGGAACCGAGCAGCGTTTTTCCTTTATGCATGTAGGACATAATCACGGCTACATCGCGTGCGTGGTACCGTGGTGCGGGATCATGTTGCTTGTAGGAGGTTTCATGTTCTTCATCAACAATGATCAGCCCGAGATTGTCGAATGGAAGGAAAATAGCAGAACGGACACCAACGATAAACTGGAATTTTCCATCCAGAATGCCCTTCCAGACTTCTACACGTTCATTGTCGGAAAATTTGGAATGATAAATCCCCATGACATCGCCAAAAACTTTCCTTAGCCTGACTACAATTTGCGTCGTGAGTGCAATCTCGGGTAACAGGAACAAAACCTGGGAACCGTTTTCCAGTACCTTTTTGATCAGTTCAATATATACTTCTGTTTTCCCGCTGCCGGTAATGCCATGTAGCAACACCACTTCTTTTTCGGCAAAAAGGTCATAAATCTGTCTTGAAGCTTCTGTTTGTGACTCTGTCAGCGTGATTTCGCCCATGGGCCCTGATGGGATATCGTCGAACCTGGATACAAAAATCTCAAATTGTTCAAAAACGCCCTTTCGGATCAGGGTCTGCATTGCAGAATCTGAGATTCCGTCATCCTGTGTGAAAATGGATTTGTCGAGACCTTTGTGATTCAGCTCCGGATTATTGTAAACCGGAATGTGACTGAGGTATCTCAGGATGATTTCCTGCTGTCGGGGCTGTTTTTCGAGCGACGAGGTAAGCTGAACAAGCGAGTCGTTGGTAAGAAACGAGGCGGTCAACCGCACTTTTTTCAGCACTTTTGGTTTGTATTTCTCCTTTACTTCTTCGAATAGAATCACGGCCCGTTTTCCTACGAGTGATTTAATTAACGCAGTAATATTGGATCGTCCCAGCAGGCGTTCAACTTCCTCATAAGAAAGTGTCTGCTGCTTCCTGATTTCGTCGACAATAATTCGTTCCTGATCCGTAAGCAGATCTTCGTACTCAAATTCTGGGTTAATCTGTATCCTCGACTGACTGGTAATTTTCAGCCCGGACGGTAATGCCACATTCATCACCTCTCCGATATTGCAGAGATAGTATTCGGCAACCCAGTTAAAAAGTTCAAGTTGTTTGGCGGTTACAATTGGCTGATCGTCCAGGAGTTCAAGGATGTATTTCGCCTGATATTTGACTGGGGGACTCGTGTGTATATTTGCCACAATCGCAGTAATGACTCTTTTAGAGCCAAACTGCACGATCACTCTCGCACCCACTTTGATCGTATCGCTGATCTCTCGCGGTACCCGGTAGGTAAACAAAGATGGAATCGGAACCGGCAGGATGAGATCTGCGAAGTATGTTATTTCTTCCTCAAAAAGGGAGGTCATTGATGGTAAGAAGGATTATTTATTAATGCGCGCAACCAATACTAAGAATGCAGGCTATGTGATTTTCTTTTTTCTGGGATGTTGACGTGTGTCGAAAACAGCGAGTAATGTAACCGCGTTTTTTTGAATTCGGTACAACAATAAGTTATGTTTGGTAATTAATGCTTAATTACACTATGAAAATTTTCAAGTGCACGTGGTGACCAAAGGATGTTCAAAGCCATTTTTTATAGGTCTCTCTTGCAAGATTATGCGGTATTCCTGCGCCTGACTCAATCTGTCTGATGGATTCCCTGGCGTCCGAAATAACAGTATCTGATAAATCACCCCAATTTTCGTCAGAATCGAAACGATGAAACAATGATTTTACCGCTTCAATTAAACGCTGATCTTCCGTATCCAATAACCTTTTGGCTAACTCAATTTTTTCCGTTTGGATATCCATGACATCAAATTTAGAGTTTAAAAATCAGCAACAAGTCAGCATATATAGCCATCCTGAAATCTCTTTACAATCAAAGTTAACATTTTCACACTATCATTCCAATTTCCAGTTCCGGGGCGTTATCCCAATCGGTAAGGGCATTAAAAAGCCTGATGTGTGTATATTTCATGATGTCTTTTTCCGAAATCTCGGTTTCCTTAACAATGCCAGTATCAAGTAAAAAGCTCCGCTGAGTGCCGGGAAGCAGATTGGTGGTTGGCGTAAACCAATCCTGCCCATTGAAAAACGCAACGTTGCAATAGAATGTATCCGAGACCATTCCATTTTTGATGATCAGAATTTCATCTGCATCTACACGTCGTTCATACAGATCGTTCAGCGCAGTCCGGTTGTCATACTTATAACTGTAATCTACGGATTCGTCGTACACCATTTTAATTTTCCGGATCTGGCGCGGCACATGCTTTTCCCATCTGACATCCTGAATCTGTTTGTCATACGTAATACGCAATTTGTGTCGCTCGTTTGTAACAAAATCAGGGACCGGCAGCAGATCTTCCAGCTTCCAGAGGTCACGGAATGCCCAGAGGTCCATTCTGGTTTTATTTAACCTTGCGTTATGATATTCCGGCCGGACAAGCTGGCGGTTTTCAACACAAATTGTTTCAATACAAAGATTATTCGTCATGGCTGATCGGCAGATAAACTTTATCAATTAATTCCTGATATTCTTTACGGGCATCGCTGAGCGCGGTAATTCCGCCGCCACTCTTAAATACCAGTTTTCCTTCCTGATTTTCTATAAAACGGATCATTACGGCGCTTTCGAAATTTTCTCCATCAAAATATCCCATTACACCTGTATAGTATCCTCTTTCGTAGCCTTCGGCTTCTTTGATGATTTTCAGGGTACTCGGTTTCGGTGCTCCTGTAATGGATCCTGCCGGTAGAAGCTTCATCAGAATGTCGCCAAATTGTCCATCAAATTCACCGGACAACACGCCTCCAATTTCAGAGCTAACCTGCAATAACGTTTTCTCACTTGTTCTGATTTCATCAATAAACCGGTAACGTTCAACCCATACTTTTTGGGAAACCATACTTATGTCGTTGCGAATCAGGTCCACTATCGTAGCATGTTCAGCCGATTCTTTGTGGTCTGCCAGAATAACCTGCCGTGCGTTCGGATATGAGGCGTCAATCGTCCCTTTCATAGGAAAAGAAGAAATTCTGTTGCCGCTTATCCGCACAAAAATTTCGGGAGAAAAGCAGACGAACTGGTCTTTAAGCCAGACACGGAAAGTCGCCTTGCTTTTTAAAAAAATCTCCGAAAGACTTAAATTTGTTTCTATTGGCGTTTCCACGGAAAGATTGGCAAGAAAGGAATTGCCAGCTTTCAGGTTTTTGACTACAAAATCGAATTTCTCGAGGTACGCTTCAAATGAGATCGGGTTCCTGGTAAAACGGAAATCATGAGTTATTTCAGGATCAGTTTGTTTGGGAACATTGGTAACACCATTAAAATCAAAAAGAATCAACTCCGGCTCCACGTCTTCCAGTTTCCAGGCAAGTGGTTTCTCGGCGGCGTAGTCTACCAAAAAAACGAATGGTGTTTTACTTTTTCCCCATTCATTGAGCTGTTTGATAAAGCTTTGGATCGGATCGGTCAAATTGGAAAACGTAACAGATGCAACAAACAAATGCAACAGAAGCGCAATTTACAAAGTTCAGAAACCAATAGGTTAAATAAGGAGTTTAGTTGATAGGGGACGATGGCTGAATGTGGATTTTTCTTTGCGTTTTTAAACTTAAAACCTTTGCGTGAAAAGAAAAGAAGGGTTTCACGCAAAGCAGGAAAGCGAAGCAGATTCTTTCCCGCAAAGTTCGCAAAGGAGTTTGAGCGGATTTTCTTTGCATTTTTTTTAACTTAAAATCTTTGCGTGAAAAAAAGAAGGGTTTCACGCAAAGCAGGGAAGCGAAGCAGATTCTTTCCCGCAAAGTTCGCGAAGGAGTTTGAGCGGATTTGTCTTTGCGTTTTTTTAACTTAAAAACTTTGCGTGAAAAGAAAAGAAGGGTTTCACGCAAAGCAGGAAAGCGAAGCAGATTCTTTCCCGCAAAGTTCGCGAAGGAGTTTGAGCGGATTTGTCTTTGCGTTTTTTAAACTTGAAACCTTTGCGTGAAAAGAAAAGAAGGGTTTCACGCAAAGCAGGAAAGCGAAGCAGATTCTTTCCCGCAAAGTTCGCAAAGGAGTTTGAGCGGATTTTCTTTGCATTTTTTTTAACTTAAAATCTTTGCGTGAAAAAAACAAGGGTTTCACGCAAAGCAGGAAAAGCGTTACAGATTCTTTCTGCGCAAAGTTCGGGAAGGAGTTTGAGCGGTTTTTTCTTTGCGTTTTTCAGCTTAAAACCTTTGCGTGAAAAGAAAAGAAGGGTTTCACGCAAAGCAGGAAAGCGTTACAGATTCCTTCTGCGCAAAGTTCGGGAAGGAGTTTTAATTGGTCAATTGTCAAAAAACAATCTTCCAACCAAACAAAATATTTTCTTAAAAGCACAACTTGAAAACATGCATCTCTACGACGTAATTGTAATCGGTGGCGGCCCTTGTGGGCTGGCAATGGGTATTGAACTCGCGAAAAGTGGTCTGGATTATCTGATCCTGGAAAAGGGTAACCTTACGGAATCTATCCGGAATTATCCAAGACGCATGCGTTTTTTCTCGACAGCGGAAAATATTGAAATTGGCGGCATCCCATTTGCGATTTCCGAAGTAAAGGCGAACCGAAATGAGGCCCTGCAGTATTACAGAAAAGTTGCGGGTTACTACAAGTTGAATTTCAAACTCTTCATAGATGTTGACCGCGCCGAAAAACAACCGGATGATACATTCCTTGTTTATTCCAATGACGGTCAGATTTTTCATTCAAAAAAGGTAGTTCTGGCAACCGGTTATTTTGACGTTCCCCGTAAGCTGAATGTGCCGGGCGAAGACTTGCCGAATGTGTCTCATTATTATGACGAGCCGTTTAAATATTCTTTCACAAATGTCGTGCTGGTAGGTGGATCAAATTCGTCTGTGGAAGCTGCGCTTGAACTGTACCGGCACGATGCGCACGTAACCATTGTGCATAAGGAAGCAGATTTCAGAACCAAAGTAAAATACTGGCTTGTCCCGGATATTAAAAATCGTGTCAAAGAAGGCAAAATCCACACGCGTTTTAACAGTATTACGAAGGCGATTGAACCGGGAAGATTACAAATTGAGAATCTTGAAACAGGAGAACTGGAATGGCTTCCTGCTGATTTCGTGTTTTTGCTGGTAGGTTATCTGCCCGACGAACATCTGCTTTTCCGTTGCGGCATTGTGCTTGATCCAAAGACGAAAGTGCCTACCTACGATCCGGAGACTTTTGAAACGAACGTGTCAGGACTATACTTATGTGGAACCGTACTCGCCGGCGTGTTCACAGAAAAAGTTTTTATTGAAAACGGCAGAGATCACGCAGCCGCAATCGCCGATCACTTAACCGGCCGGGAAGTGCGGATCGTTAAGGAGTTGATTGACAGGATTTGAAGTTTAACAATCTGGTGAGCCGGAAAAGGTTTTCTGGAACTAAGGCATCGATGTTGATTGCATCATTTCCAGCAATTTGTTCACCTTTTCCAGTTCCTCTTTCATCTTGTTTTTGTCTTCCTGGAGCAAGCTGACATAATTCTTGTAATCTGCAAGCATTTCCGTTAAATCGGTAATTCTTTTTTTGTCTTCTGATAATGCCGGATTCTCAGGCTGACTCGTGAAGTAAGCCATCATGTCCACCGGGCTTACCTCGAAGGCCTCCGATAATTTTATGAAGGATTTTAACGATGGGATGGATTTGCCGTGTTCCCAATCGATGTAGCTACTGAGCGAAACCCCGGCTTGCTCTGCCACATTTCTTGTGGTAAGTCCCCGCTTATCCCTAAGCTTTCGCAAAAGTGTTCCGATTTCCATGGTAAGTGTGTAGAATGAAGTGTATAATTGACGTAAGGATACTACTATACGTTTAGATAAGCAAATTTTGCGATTAATTTTTATTTAGTGGGTGGCCATCGAAAATTGATCGGTTTTCCGGTTCAAATTGATCGGTTTTCCGAATGGTATTAAAATATGATTAAATATACATTTGTGGAGTTCATTTTAGATATATAAAAAAAGTGTTCTGTTCTTACCGGCATCTATACGGAGCCATGTGATGCCTGCACTGTATCTGGCGGATCTTTTGGCGAAAGAATATGACATTTATTTTGCAGTTACAAATGAAATATTGGAGGAGATTGTGCTGAAACAGGGCTACCATGCGGTTCGTACCGGAACTTTCCGGGTAGCATTGGGGATGGAAGCAGAATTTCTATTTACGCGGAAAGGCAAAGTCAGTAAGTGGCAAATGCTGAAGAGCGTTTGGAATAATGAGCTATATCATTATCGGCAAAAGGAACTGTCTGACATTGTCGATCAGATAAAGCCCACAGTGGTATTCATAGAGAGAATGTACAATTTTTGCGGGCCAAGACATACACAATATTCCAATAACTCTCGAAAAAACAATTCTTAAAGTTCTGTAAACTATTTCGAAGGGACATTCAATTTGCTAAAAAATTACACTTTCTTAATATAATTATCAATTAACTAAAACTAATAGAAATGAAAAAGAATCTATTTTTTATTTGTGTGTTTATTTCAGTAGTAGCATGCAATAAGTCTACGGACTTTCCTAGCGCACATCCTATGGAAAATGACAAGCAGTACAGTAATCTGAATAAGAATTTGACGGCTAGTTTCTCCACACTCTTTAATTCGAGCGAAAATTTTAATTTTGTGACGCTAGTAGATAAGAATGAAGATTATTCGACAGTAAAAATCAATCTCAATAAAAATTCAGAGCAAACAAGGCATATTCTAATAAACAAGTATTTTACAAATTTGAATTATGTTCAAAAAGATATATATTTTACGGGAATTTTTGAAAATGATAATTCTTTGCATCGCATAAATGGAAATGATCTGGATTCATATCTTAATGATATGAATCAATTAAGCGAAGAATATCGGAATGAAATAAGATATTTTACTAGCAATGTAGAAAATGTTGAAATAGAAGATTTGCCGAAAATTATATCTGATTTTAACAATCGAATATACGCCTCAGAAAGCCTTACCGACGACGAAAAAATACAATTGGTTGCATTTTCTGCTTTAACAAGTTCTTTTTCTACCTTTGTTAAAGAGGGTGGTCTTGATGAGGTTCGGAGTTCTATAATACTAGAAACCGGCCAAGACTCTTCACCTGAAAATGCAAGTAATGGGAGAATCTCAGGCACATGCAAGGTTAATTGGAGAGATGCTTTTAGGAACGGTGTTGAGGGATTTTTAGGAGGCGCTCTTCGGGGTGCGTGGGTTGGTGCTACAACTGGAACTGTTGCTGTCCCTGGAATTGGGACGGTGACGGGAGCTGTAAGCGGAGCTGTGGCAATGGGTGCTGTTGGTTTTGTTGGAGGCGTAGGTGGTTCTCTTGCAAAACAGGCAATATGGAATTGTGTTTTAAGTACCACTGCAGTTGATGCAGGGTGTCAATATTATTTTGATAGAGCTAGAAATAACACAATATCAATTCAAGATATTCCTAGCAACTGTTTAGGTGAGATAAAAATTGAACTTACAGATTAATCCAAGGTTTATATCATGAAATTATATGTCAATGAAAAACATAAAAGAAGATCAATAATTGCGCATTTATTTATGCCTTTCGTTTTTATGGGCATAATGAGTTGGGGCAGTTATGATCCTCGTAATCCAGGCTTTTGGGGTTCAATTTTATTCTCAATATTTGTAGGCGTTGTTGGTGACTACTTTTTGGTGAAATCAAAAAGAAATTCTAATAACTCGTCTGCCGAGTAGGTTCCGGAGCTTTGTTAAATTCGCCAGCCATAAGTCCTCTTCAATAGAAGATCTTATGGCTGGCTGATTGACTTGTGTAGATTCGAAATATTTGAAAGGATAATTGTGAGGCGATATTAAATGGATTTGTCTCCCATTAAGACGTCCTCAGGATGTATCTGCATAAAATGTTGGAATATTAGAACGGGCTCAACAGCAAAATAAGGAGCCTACATTTACCGGTCCGGCCCTCAATTACCAATAAATCCCAAACGCTTCTTTTTACCCTTATTCGAAACCTTCTCTATTTTCCCGATCAGGCCTTTTGCACCTACTGCATATCCGACGTTTCCGGCGAAACTGATTGCATGAAAAGGCTCTTTTCCCAGTGAATGCCAGGTTTTCCCTCCGTCAGAAGAACTGCTGTTGCCATTTGGGCCAACTGCCACCAAAGCCTCATCCTCGGATCTGATGGGCGTATCGCCGTTCCATGAAGAATACCGTTTACTGTAAAGTGCCACAGATTCTTTCAGTCCGACAGGTTTTGTCATTTCGCTCAGTTCCCAGGTTATGCCGGCGTCGTTGGTCAGCAAAACATTTTGTGATGAATCGGTCGTGTTTTTATGATTGCCGCCTACTGCGATTCCATTTTTCTTTGACCAGAAATACAAGCCGAAAATACCGCTGGTTGGTCCGGCAGTGAGGGGAGTGGTAGAAACGTTCCAGGATTTGCCGAAATCGACAGATCTGAAAACCCGGGCCAGTTTCGCCCCGCCGGTTCCGATGAACACGTCGCTTTTCCCAACAGTAATAATAGACGTTCCGCTGGCTGCATAGGATGCTTCTCCCGCCTCCGCAACAGGCCGGTTTGCCAGAGGAAGTTCCTGCCAGTTTTTACCGCCGTCCTCTGTGGTGAGAATGAATAATTTGCCGTCAACGGGGTCGCCAAGGCATATTCCCTTATTTTTGTCCCAGAAGTCAAAACCATCCAGAAACACCCCATTCTGGGAAGTTTGGTACACAAGATTCCAGGTTTCGCCACCATCTTCGGTTCTGTAAATGCGGGCTTTGCCCTTCTGCGCTTCACCGGCACTCATGACTAGCGCCACGTTCTTACTAAATGCATGAATATCACGAAAATCGAGGGAGTCGGCCTGCGGAACTTTGAAATAAGACCATTTTGTGCCACCGTTTATTGTTCTGAAAACAGAGCCTCCAGACCCGCCAATCCAGCATATAGTAGGTGTTATGGTATGGACAGCGCGCATGTTTACTGATTTATTTGCCTGGAAAATCCGCCATTGTGCCCGTGTCTGCATGGGAGCAATAACCAGTACTGACCATAGAATAAAAATAGCTAAGTTTTTGTGGCGTAAAATGGTCTTTCTGAATGGAATTGGCACGGTATTTTTGTTTATTGCGTATAACTTTATTCTATCATCACACAAAATAAGAAAATTCGTATGAACAAGAATCAAAAATTTCTGATTGGGTCAGTAGGTGCATTGTTGACCGGGATAGCAATCGGATTGCTGGTGGCACCAAAAAACGGAAAAGATACACGCAAGCTTATTAAAAATAAAGCGACGGACCTGAGTGGATCGGCAAAAGATACGTATGAAAAAAGCCTTGAAGAATTGTCCGTTTTGGCTGACAAACTGAAAGATGGTTTTTTGAAAAATGTAAATACGGTTAAAGATAAGGCAGGAGTTGTTGCCGATAACGTAAATGAAAAAGTGCGCAGTGTGGTAAATAACAATGCTTGATTTACCTAAGTGTAATGAAGCCGGTTCAAATTATTGAACCGGTTTTTTTGTGCCCAATGTTACAGCGGTTTGAAAATTTTATCAGTTAATTCGTTAATCTGCTGCTCAAATTGTTCCTTTTTTGTAGGAATAATACCCTCTCCTCCACCAGACCAAACCATTTTATTATTGGCAGTGTCGACAAGATCGATCAATAAAGTTCCGTCTTTATATCTCCCCACTTCAACCTCCTTGCTTTTCCAGGAATAGCGCCGCTGGCCCATGTAGAGCGGGCGACCGTCGTTTTGGAAATTTGTCTGCCGGGTCTGCACCTGTTCTTTTACCGTAATGCCAATGTTCACTTTCAAAGCCGGCTCCTGCGCTTCGGTCAGCCCTTTTAGCTCAAGACTGCGCTTTATAGATGCCCTAATGACGTCCAGATTTGCCTCAAACGTGTTTGCAACGGTATCGCCTTTTGCTTCAATATTGTAAAAACCAAAAGTAGGATAGTCAATTAGTCTGAAACCTGACTCTTTATCACTTTTGAGAATTTTGTACGATGGGCTGCAGGAAGCCAGTAAACAAGTCGTTGCAATTATTAACAGCAGGTTTTTCATGTTTATATTACGTTGATAATTTTAGCGTTCATTTGAGAGAAGTAAAGCGCATAAATAATTTGGCGAGGGGCGAAGGCTGTCCATGCCGGTGTACGAAAGAAAACATTCTGTTCATTTCCAAGCCGTCAATGTCAATGACCACCAGCCGGTCGTCTGCCAATTCCTGTTGTACACTGAAAACGGACAAAAATGCAAAAGTGTCAGAATTAAAGAGGTAATTTTTAATGCTTTCCGTACTTCCAAGTTGCATTTGGATCGAAAGCTCTTTCATCAGTATCCCAATTTTTTCGAGATGTTCTTCAATAATTTCGGATGTTCCCGAGCCGATTTCCCGTGTGATTAATGGTAAAGTCATCAACTCTTTTAACGACAGTTTTCTTTTTTGAAAAAGTACATTTTTGACTCGCGTTACCAACACGATCTCATCTTTCAGGAAGGGAATGTATTTCAGATCTGAATGATGAACGGAGCCTTCAACAAGGCCTAAATCTATTTTTTTGTCCGCTAGCAACTGTTCTATTTCTAGGGAATTGGCATTTGTGAGCTCAATCCGGATATCAGGAAACCGTTGATGAAACCGAGCAAGATAAGCCGGAATTACGTATTGGGCGATCGTAGTGCTGGCGCCGATATGCAGTATACCGTCCGTCTTATTTTGAAGCAGATTTAAATCAAAGTCAAGTTTCTGATATTGCTCAAAAATAAGATGTGCATGTTGGAGCAGCACATCTCCGGCCGTTGTCAGTTTGATTTTTCTGCTTGTCCGGTCAAAAAAACTTACCTTATATAGTTCTTCCAGCTCTTTGATATGCCTTGTCACAGCAGGTTGGCTGATGTTGAGCTGTTCAGCAGCACGATTAAAGTGAAGCGTTTTTGCAACCGTGTAAAACACTTTAAGCCTGAAATCAAGCATTTTGATTTAATGAAAGTAGGAATTTAAAAACCGCCGGATATTGGAATTTTGAATTATCCGATTACACTGCCAAGTTCTTTGGCGGCCGCCATACTCACGCTTTTATAAAACATGAATTCCTTCATGATCGTCAGTTCCTCTTCTTCAGACTTGGCTTTCATCAGATCCTGCTGACATACTTTCATTTTTTCCTCAATAAAAGCTTTTTTAAGCCTCAGTATGTTGATGAAAGCTGTTTTATCCAATACATCTACTTCAAAAGGAACATAGATTTCAAATTTCTCCCCCCATAATTCGCTCAGCTCATACCTGCTGGTAAGCCAGCTGATTGTCAGATCGCGTATCTCAGACTCATGATGCTGTAAAAAATACTCGGTCGAAAGCACGTTATTCCGGGTGAAATTTTCGCGGAACAATGTCAGAAGGTGATTAAAAACGGGATCAGAAAAGTTAATATCCTTGATCTCTCCAAGTACGTACTGGCAAACGCTGATAGTCGGTTCAAGTTCTTTGGCACCGAAAAGCACCAAAAGCCTTACAAAAGCCTCTTCCTGATAATATAATTTTGATCTGTGTGTCTGTTGTGAGTCAGTTTCCTGAGCCCCGTCCGGTGAAAACAGGTCAACAGGCGGCCCATCCGGAAATGGTGAACTGCTGATCTCGTCCGGCCCGTTTGGAATCTGCGCGGAGCGGCCACTCCGTTCAGGCGGTTTTGCTGTTTGTGCTTTCCTGAGCAATTTGTTCCCTTCACTGATCAGCATTTGCTCATCCACTTTCATCATTTCTGACGTGCGGTGGAAAAATACCTGCCGTTTGATTGCGTCGGGAATCTTAATGATGCTGTTCACAACATCGCCAATCACTGCTGCCAGCCGGAATGGATCATTTCCCGCGTCCTGAAGCAACGTTTCGGTTTTGAAAGTGATAAAATCCTTTGCAGCAGTACGCAAATAATCCTTAAAAGCCTGCGCGCCAACACGGCGTACATAGCTGTCGGGATCCTCTCCATCCGGGAAAAGGACAATATTTACATTGAGACCTTCTTCCAAAACCAGGTCCAACCCGCGAAGGGCTGCCTTGATCCCGGCCATATCGCCATCGTAAAGAATGGTGACGTTTGGAGTGAACCGTCCGATCAGACGAATCTGCTCCACGGTCAGCGAAGTGCCGGATGAGGCTACTACGTTTTCAATTCCGGCCTGATGCAATGAAATTACATCGGTATATCCTTCAACCAGATAACACGATTCCTGCTGACGGATGGCATTTTTCGCTTGGAAAATACCATACAGGACGTCACTTTTATGGTAAACTTCGGTTTCGGGAGAATTGAGGTATTTCGGCTGGTTGGCCTTTCCTGCTTTATCCGATTTGAGAATTCGTGCGCCAAAAGCGATCACTTTTCCCGCTACATTATGAATCGGGAAAATAACGCGTCCTCTGAAACGGTCGTAGCCGGCGGTCTGGCTGCCCTCTTTATGAATCAGAAGTCCTGCTTTTTCAAGGATTTCCGCCGTGTAACCTTTTTCAAGCGCTTCTTTCGTAAAAGCATCCCAGGCTTCGGGACTGTATCCCAGCTCAAATTTTTTCCGTGTTTCCCCGCTGAAACCCCTTTCCTTAAAATAACTTAATCCAACAGCCTGTCCTTCATCAGTTTCCAGTAGTTGGTTCTGGTAAAAGTTTTTGGCAAAGTTCAGAACGATGTAAAGACTTTCACGTGCATTTTGCCGTAGTGCTTCTTCGTCCGTTACCTGCTCTTCCTGTATTTCTATGTTGTATTTATTGGCCAGATAGCGCAACGCCTCGCCATATCCGATGCCATCGACATCCATGACGAACTTGATGGAATCTCCCGCTGCTCCGCAACCGAAACATTTATAAATCTGCCTGACAGGATTAACATTGAATGACGGGGTTTTTTCATTATGGAAAGGACAGCAGGCCGAATAATTGGCACCCTTCTTTTTCAGAGACACAAAATCCCCAACCACTTCGACAATGTCGGCGGTTTGTTTGATTCTGTCAATAGTCTCCGGATTAATTCGCATTAAACTGTTATGAGTTGGTGACTCGTTATTTGTTGAAGATAATATTTAATCTATTCGCTGTTAATCAGGGATGAAAATTGTTAATCAACCCGATCATGCAGCTTCACCGGCTCTTTGTCATTTTTGTCCAGGCGCATATTCAGCAACTCAACAATGAAAGAAAAAGCCATAGCGAAATACGCATATCCTTTTGGTATTTCATAGTGAAACGCTTCTGCGACCAGCAACGTGCCAATCATCAACAAAAAAGACAGCGCAAGAATCTTAATAGAGGGGTGATTATTTACAAAATCGCCGATTTTTGCCGCAAACGCGATCATAATGAAGGTTGAGGCTACAACGGCAATGATCATAATGGAAACCTCTTTTACCAGGCCAACCGCGGTAAGCACAGAGTCAAAAGAGAAAATGATGTTTAAAAGAGCAATTTGTATCAGAGCACTTCCGAATGTGAGCCCGGCTTTTGCAGCAGGTTTGTCGGAAGATGGGATGTGCTCGGTCTCACCTTCCAATTTGTGATGGATTTCTTTGGTAGTACTGTACAAAAGGAACAGCCCTCCTCCAAGAAGTATCAGATCGCGTCCGCTGAAACCATGGCCAAATAGTGTAAGCAAATCGTGTTTAAGACCAATAACCCAGGAAATTGCAAAAAGTAAAGCAATTCTTAACACAAGCGCTATGAGCAAACCATAATTTTGAGCTCTTTTCCTCTGGTCAACGGGGAGTTTTCCAGCCACAATGGTTATGAAAATGATATTGTCGATGCCTAGCACCACCTCCAGGAGCGTCAGAGTCACCATACTGATTAAGGCATCGGTAGTAAAAAGCGTTTGCATAAAGCGTGAATTGGCAGGTGATATTTACGCGAAAATAAGCAGATGGAATGAGTTTAGTGATTTTTTTCGTCTTAAAGTAAATTTCCCTAACCTGTGGCTTTTGTCATGATTGGAGCAAATATGCGTTATTAAAGAAAAGAATTGATAAAATGACAATCGAAAGTTTTTTTCTCAAAACATTAATGCGTTATTTTGTGTTCTAATAAAAATTAGGCGAAAATTCGACTTTGATATAAGATATTTAAAATATAGTGTGTGTATAGTGTGAAACAGGGCATGGAAATTTTCCATGCCTTTGTTTTTTAAACAGTTTTCGCAAACACTTGATCCACTTGGATTTCCGCCGGAGAATTCCTTTAACAAAGGTATCTGCCATAGATTTGAATCAGTTCCTCCACGACACAGGCAGTATCAGGCGAATTGTTAAACGCCACTGGATTGTCCTGAATTTTTTCTAGTTCCTTTTCGATATTCACTTCCGTGACACTACGATACAAATGACAGCCTGGAGCCCTCGATACGACGTCCGATGCGAAGACCGGAATTTGGCGCCATAGCGCTTCCTGAATAGATATGGACATTCCATCCGTTGTCGTGTTTCGAATGAAGGCGTCGGCATAATTTAGAACACTGACGAAATCGTGCGGTTCTGATAACCACAATACATTTTCAGCAGAGATATGTTCTGATTTTCTTGCATAAGCCTGGTAATTTCCGGATGGGTCTGAAATGATAAGCGCTGCGTTTTTGAATGTTTGCATTTGTTTTATCAATTCGAAAATGCCGTAAATTTCCCTGCCTTGACTGTCGAAGGTGACGTCCCATGCATTTGTACAAAATATATTTCTGAAACGCTTTTTGAGGGAATGGATTTCTGCGAATTGGGCATCAGTGAGCGGTTTTACTTCGACAGGCGGTATGAAGCTTGATATCAGGATGGCATTTTTATTGATTTTTTTTACTGTTGCCAAACTTTCTTCATTTTGTAAGATTGGAACTGATGCAAGCTTCGCCGAAATTCTCGCAGACAAATTTCTGAAACTGCTGAACCGGCCCCAATTTCCGTGGTAGGTTATGACCAAAACTTTGCGCAATATGAAACAATAGGTGGAAATCAGGAGTTGGAGCCAGGTATTCGACGTATGGAGATGAACGGCCCGATATTTTAGAATTTCAAGGAAAAAGTACAATATCGGTTTTTGTTCAAAATTGAAAAAATCGTAGTTGGTAAATCCATGGTCAGGAAGTTGTTGGACGAGTCGCTCAACATGAATTCTGACGCCCCCGATCGGCAGCGGCAATTTGCCGGCAATGAGTATTTTGTTAAATTGATTCAATTAGATTTTAAACTTTCGTGAGCACTCTGGACATAAAAATAAAGGCAAAGCAACAGCACAGGCGCCATGCAGTTTACGGAAATGCTTTTGCCTGGAATGATCACGAATACACTCCCGACTGTATGGTTGAAAACGAGGTAAGTTAAAAATGACATTGCAAGGAGTGAGGAAATTCCTGTGGCCTGCATTGCGTTCTTTACCAATAGAGAAGCCAGCAGGAAAAAGAGGAGATAGAAATAAATGATTCCAACAATTCCTTCCTCTGCCAGCAGCGTATACCAAATAGAGTGCGCTTCCCTGAATCCTGGGCCGAGGAGCTCGAAACTGCCGATTCCATGCCCTGTAACAGGTTTTTGAACAAATAAGTCGTAGGCAATATTTTGGATTTCCCACCTGCCACTGGACGCCTGAAGTTTATCCCAAAATGAATCTGAGTCGAGAACGTCAGCAAAACGAAGCGACCAGAAGTAGGCGAGGTCCTGATATTGGAGAAACGCTGCAATTACAGTGCTATTAAAATAAATTACGACAATGAGCACAAGAAGCCATTTCGAAAATTGCTTCATGATAACTACCGAAGCGAGCACGTATGGCAAAACTATCAAAATAGCGCCTCGGGAAAACGACAGCACAACCAGTGAAACAATGACAGCAGTGAGAACAAAACTTGAAAGTCGCGGCATGGGCTGACGGTTGGCAAACAGGATCGCGAATGGCCAGAGCAAAATGAAATAAGCCATGGTCACATTCATATCCGCGATGTTCCGCGTCGCCAGGAGGTTATCACTTCCTTTATAATCAGCAGCAAAATAAACAAGTCCGAAAGTGCCAAAAGCAAGGATTAAAAATAACAGGCACAAGTACTTTTCCAATTCCTGCCTGAAATCGATTGCCTGGCGTGCAAAATTCAGGTACAAAAAGTAGCCCGGAAGTGTGAAAAGATAAAGCATCAATCCGCCTATAAAAATAGCAGACAAATTTGGTGAGATCAGCAGCAAAAAAGTGTGTATTAGGATCCAGGAGAGAATGAAAAATCGGTTCGTTTTACTGACCGCCGGCAGATTTTGAAAGAAGAATTGTATAAAATATAAATCAAGAATCAAGAAAGGAGCTATTCGCCAGATCGAATTTGCCCCTGTTTCGAAAGAGAATTTTTGAAAAATATGAAGAAATTGAGTGAAAACCGGAATGGAAATCACGTGAAATAATCTGAATTCAGATTGCCCAAAAAGAATCAGAGCACAGTAAACAAAAAAGGAGAATACAATTCTGCTTTGGAATGCGCCCTCTCCGAAACTTAACAAATCGGGTAGGAAGTATGCGAAAAATGATACAATCAGGAAGGCCGTAAGAAATTTTACAAGCATTTCCCGTATCAACTGAGCCATTCGTCTATAAAATTTACAATTGTTGGAATAGCTGACGCCGTTGTGAAATGGGTAAAATCCTTAATTTTTTCCCGATTCGACTGAGCAGTGGAGCGCGTTTCAAAAAGTATATTGTTTAGTGCCAGAAAGAGCTCTTTTTTGCTGTAAACCATTTTGTCAACAGCCAGTAGATTGAAAGGAATCTGATGTGAATAATCATAAAATCGCCTAACGGATTGATGATACGGCTTGTCATTTTCTCCATCGTATGCAATGCTAATCAGGGGTTTGTTACAGGCGGCGGCATCAAGCCGGATTGTAGATGCGACATTTATACAAACATCGCAATGCAGCAGCATGTGTTTCAAAGTAGTCAGCACATCCAGTTGAGGAAAATTTCCTGAACGCATCTTGGTTGTTGTCGGGCCAAATGGAAACCAAACATTCACATATTTATGATTCTTGAACAAAGCATATTTTGAAAAATCATCGCCCGGGTGGCAACGGACCAGGATTGAACAGTTTTGATGCATTTTTGCATACTCCGCCAGGTGAAGCACAATTTCTGCTTGTGTAGGAAAATGAGTGGCTGCCGAAGTTGTAAAGAGAATGATCTTTTCAGGTTGTCGGATTTGTTTTCCGTCCCCGTGAAATCCGGGCTCATCCATTTTGGACTCGAAATATCCATCGAAGCGGGGTATGCCGGTGATCGCAATTTTTTGCTGAGTAATTTTGTATGGACTGTAAAACAATTCATACTCTGTTTTCATGAATTTGTTCCAAACGAGCACACAATCGTGGTCGGCATTGATCACTCCTTTTGAAGTCAGATTATCCCAGCTGATAACCATCGCAATAGACTTGACTCGTTCTTTCAGGCTATTCACAATCGTGTTTTCCCGCATATCCAGAGGAGATGAGGAAATGATTCCCTGGAAATTGTAGGAATTCAGTTGCGAGTAAAGTTTAGCGTTTGTTGAAAGTTTTATCAGTATTTTTCTTAGAGAAACCAGTGCCGGTTTATTGAGACCAAGAAAATAAAGAATTCCGGAAATTAATCGTATCAAATATCCAATGCTGTTTTTCTGACTCTGTTCTTTTATTTTTTGTGTTTCGATCCGGAAATGTCTGAAAAATAATGCCTTCTGTATTTTTCGGATGATCCTGAGTAGTGGGCGCTCTTGTGGGATGTTTAAATCAATTTTTTTTAGAATGATGTCAAAGTAAGTGTTGATTTCTGTCAGTTCCCGTTCACCGATTATATCCGAGAGAATGAAAATTTCCCACTCATTGGCCAATTGCTTTATCAATCCGCTGTGAATGACGTTGGTCGCCGCGAATCCGTTGGTGACAAGCAGCAGTATTCGCTTGCGTTCTCTATTTTCCATTGGTCAGCCAGTTCTCTGCCATTTCCCAATCGGCCGGGGTGTCGATATTCACTCCAGGACCATCCTCGTTTATGAAACCATGCGTATTGTTTTCCATTAAAAAACCTCTTTCAATCAGTTCAGTAGCAGCGATATAGACTTGCCCGTCCCTGTGATATGCCGCCGGCAAATCCTGACGACGGGGAATGATCTTTTCGTCAGACCGGGCATTCTTTAGTTTCCCATTGCTATCCATAGAAAACAACCAGTTTGGATGATAGTTATCAGGTACTTTGCGTACGGTCACAACACTTTCAGCTCCTGATTCCATGAGGTAGTTGATTACGCGATCTATCAGATCTTCACCGCGGAAGGGGGTGGTAGGTTGGAGCAGGCAAACAAAATCAAAAAGCTGCCCTGCTGATCGGTAATGCTGTAAAGCATGATTGACTACGGAAATGGTGGGTGTGTTGTCCATTGCGAAATTTGCCGGCCTTTTAAACGGAATCTCGATCCCGGAAATATTTTTTGCATAGTTTATAATTTCATCTGAATCCGTTGATAGTATGACTTTTGACAACAATCTGGCTTGTAATGCAGAGCGAAATGTGTATTCGATCAGCGGCTTATTTCCCAGCAACTTCATATGTTTGCCCGGTACGCCGCGGGAACCAGCTCTGGCGGGAATAAGTCCTAGGATTTTCGGGTTATTTGTCCTCAAAATGTTAGTCGTTTGGTGTACTTCAAATCTGCATGGGCCAGTATTTCAGCTACTTTCTTACCTGAATTTCCGGTTCCATAAATATCTGAGCTGACGTAATGGCCATGTTTTAGCTGAGTTTTTACTGCTTCAAAAATCGCATCAGCCTTATAGCCGACATCGATCACATTGTCCGCTCTTTTCCGCCCGTTCTGACGGCTGCCAATATTGACAGCAGGTACACCCAGATAGGCACATTCGCGGATTCCTGCACTCGAATTTCCGATAAGACAAGCCGATTTCCTGAGTAGCTTGAGGAAGTCCGCTCCTTCAAGATTTCTAAGAAAGTGAGTGGGCAGTTTGTCATTTGTTTCCCTGAAACTTCGGATAGCCTTTGCTGCTCCATCGCTTCCGGCGTCTGCGTTGGGCCAAAACCAGAATGCGGGAATTCCCAGCCGTTTGACAACATTCAGGGTAACCTCAATTTGCTGTTGAGATTCGGGATATTCCGTGGTCACTGGATGCTGTAATACCACCAGATATTCCCCATCCGGTTTTAGTTTTCTCCCGACGCCGGCATAAATACTGGCTGGTTCAAAACCGAGGAGTGATTCATCGCAAATCGAAGCAGCTATATCAATGGAGGGGCATCCGGTGTTGTAAACTTTTTCAGAGCATTCGCCAAGCTGAATTACCCGTTGCCGCGCTTCATCATTGGACACCAGATGTATGTCCGCGAGTTTGGTAATCGCATGTCTTATTTTGTCATCAATATTCCCGGAAATCTCTCCTCCCTGAATGTGTGCGAGTGGGATGTTCATCAGTGCAGCGCAAATCGCGGTAGAAATTGTCTCGAACCGATCGGCAATAGTAACGACCACATCTGGTTTTAACCTTTCAAAAACTGATGACAGCTCCAAAGTTCCTAAACCAACAGTTTTAGCTGAGGCAAGGAGATTTTCACCGTCAACAACGCTTTGCACCTCTGCGTCAATTTTAAATCCGTCTTGCTGAATGTAGTCTATTGTACTGCCAAATTTTTTAAGCAGGGCGCTGGCGGCTACTACCATTTGTAATTCAAGCGCAGGGTGTTCCGATATTGCTGTGAGCGCTGTTCTGATTCGGCTGTAACTCGGCCTTGCTGTGATCACGACACAAATTTTACGTCTCATAACAGATCACTTTCGTTCAAAAAATCCCATTCTTTCAAATCTCTTTTCAACTTTTTGCCGATGATTTCCCGGAAATCTTTGGTGGGTATTCCTTTTCCCGCGGGCTTCTTTCCTTCCAGATCTTTAAAAGTCAATGTCTCACCCTTGTTCAGGTTTTTGTTTACAGAGAGCGACTTCCCGAAAATGGATTTCAGCAAACTGAATTCTGAATCCAGTTCTTTGTTTACGGGATTTTGGAGTGACCGGGTTATCGCCGAACTGCCACTAACGACGGTCTTTACCTGGTCAATTGTAAGAGATGAGGTTGAATCCGGACCGAACATGCGCTTGTCGAAAGCAACGTGAAATTCCAAAATTTCTGCTCCCAGCGTTGCAGCAGCCAGGCTTGCAAAAATGTCTCCTGAATGATCCGAGAAGCCGGTGGGAACCTGATACCTCGCCCGCAATGTTGAAATTACATTCAGGCCCCATTGTTCAGGTGCGGATGGGTATGCGCTCGTGCATTGAACGATGGACAATTTACAATTTCGTGCTTTCAGAAATTCGACCGCCCGGTCCAGTTCGGATATTGAACTCATTCCGGATGAGAGGATAATATCGCTGTCAGTGCCCGCAACTCTTTCCAACATCAAAAAATTGCTTACCTCACCTGACCCGATTTTTATTCTATTGACACCAATTGATTCTAGTAAATCGACAGCTTTATTTGAGCAGGGAGACGCGATAAAATCCATATTTTTTACTTCGCAGTGCTTTTTCAATTCGAGCCATTGCGCGGGATCAAAGGATGTTCTTTTCCAATAATCCATTCGGGTTTCGTCCTGATAGGAAAAATTTATTCGGAAAGGTTCGTATAGGCTGCTTTCTGCTTCGGCAATGTGGATCTGGAATTTGACGGCACATACGCCGGTAGGGGCTAGTGCGTCGATAAAAGAATGCGCAATTCCCAGGCTCCCGTCGTGGGCCTGGCCAATTTCTGCGATTGTGTAAATTTTTTGCATCGTAAATGATAAACTGCGTTCTAATTCGAAGTAGATTTTGCGGGCACCAAACATGCGTTCGGGGCAGTTTTCATCGCTGAGCTGGACTAATAATTTACTGGCCGAGGCCGTATTGATAAACCGGTTCCGATCAGGAGAACACGGTTTTTAAAAAGCCGAAAAAAGAACGCGTTGTCTTTTCCTGATCGTAGCGGTAATCATAACCATATTCTGGAGTGTTTTTCACGTCGTTGAGGACAATACTTAATTTTGGGAATTGCCCATTTGAACTTAATTCCTGCACGTTGCTAAGCTGCTGCCTGAATGTATATTGCTGCCTGATAATGTAAAGGGTAATGTCTGCATAAGGACTGAGAATTCGCGCATCGGTCACAATACCAACCGGCGCACTATCCATCAGCAGATAGTCATACCGCTCTTTCAATAAGGATATTAGCTCTGCCGTTTTTGGCAAAAGAATTAATTCAGCCGGATTCGGGGGGATCATTCCGCAAGTCATGATATCGAAGTTGTTCGATAAAAGCGAAGGCTGAATAAAATCGTCCAGGCCCGTTTTCGAGATCAGATAATCGGTGATTCCCGGTTTTTTCAATCCTAAATTTACTGCGAACCTCGGCTTGCGAAAATCAAATTCCAACAATACAACCCGCTTTCCTGTCAATGCCAGTGACATTGCCAGATTGAGGGCAACAAATGATTTGCCTTCTCCGGCCATACTGGAAGTTAGCAAAACACTTCTTTTTTCCATGCCTGTCAGAAACAGCAGGTTTGATCTCAGAACTCTGAATTGCTCGGAAACAGGCTTGTTTTTGCTACTAAAAATATTGGTTTCAAATCCGGTTTTGTGACCTATTTCGCATACAACCGGTATATCTGTATTTGCCTGTATTTCTGCTTTCCCGGTTATTTTTGTGTTGAGTATATTCCGAAAATTGATCAAGGCAATTGGTATTCCGAAACCTACTAAAAGAGAAATAAGCAGAACCAGCTGCCGGTTCGGGCTCACTGGCAGCATGTCCGCTTTTGGCAGGTCTATAATTCGCCCGTTTGCCAGTGTAGAAGATTTGGAAAGAGACGTTTCAATACGTTTTTTTAACAGAAAAATGTATAATTCCTGTTTGATCTGTTGCTCTCTGGCAAAGTCGAGAGAAACCCGTTCCTTTCCCGGAATCTTATCAATCTGTGCGTTGTAATCTCTTTGGTATGTATCTAGTTGAGAGGCATTTATCCGAAGGGATAGTTTTTTTGCCTCTATACCCATCTCAATATTTTCAAGAAGCAGGTTTATCTGATGATCGAGATTTTTAACAGTGGGATGTGCGTTAGTCTGGCTGAGCAACAGGTTGCTCCGGGCAATCTGGAGCTCGTTATATTTATTTAAGAGTTGAATAAAATTGGGTTCCTGGAGAATCAATGAAGCCGGAACGCGCTGTTCAGGATTATTTTGGAAAAATTTCTCCAATGATTCTATTAGTTTTAATTGTGTTTTAATCGCTGACTGATCCGCCCTGTTCTGAACGGAGTTTTCAACAAGCGTTCTTGAAAAAACACTCATATCTGCGATGTGATTGGATTTTCTGAACACTTCAATTTCTGTCTCGATCGCCTTTAATTGCATCGAAACGAGTTGTAGATTCTGATCAATAAATGCGATCGTACTGTCTGCAATTCTGTTCTTGTCTGCGATGCTTCCTGCCAGATAATTATCGATATGCTTCATCAATATCCGCTCTCCTTTTTCCGGCAGTATATCTGTGAAGGCAAGATTGATCATACTGACCATTTTGTTTGCAGGAAAGATGCGAAGCGCATTGCTGTATCTCTTTACGCTCTCCTCCAGGGTATTAATTCGGATCGAATATGTATTGTGGGAAACCAACGGATGTCCAGTTTTTTCTATGATTACGAGACCTGCGGGTAAGCGCAGGGTGTCGCCGAATTTTCCATCCCAGGAGTTTTTCAAATCTGTAATTGCAAATTTTTTACTGGTAAAAGACGTCAGAATATATTCCTGGAAATGTTGGTTTTGGTGATTGGTAGTTATGAATCGAAGCCTGATTGGGGAGGTTTCGTATAGCTCAGTCGTTTTTACATCTCCCTTCGCAAAGTATTGTGTATAGATTTGCAGATCGCGGATCACACTTTCAATAAGCGATCTGCTTTTCAAAATTTCCACCTCGTTGTCTACGTTGCTTTTACCAATAGGCAGGCCCAGACTTTCCAGCGCTATGGCATCTCCGAAATCGCTACCCTTGGTATCGTCCTTAACCAATAGTGAGGCGCTGATTTTATATTCCGGTGTTTTATACCGTAAAAAAATGAAGGCTGAAACCAGGCACAGCAATATTGATAATATAAACCAGTACCAATTTTGCCAGTACTGTATTAAAATTTTTCGGGAGAAAAAACCTTCTCCATCCTGACCAATTAGTTGATTCAATGTCCCGGTTTTCATATTCAACCGACGAATTGTAACAGTCTACTGATACCTGATTGGGCGCTGAGAAAAGCTCCTGAGTGGCTGGTTATGCCGACCGTGTTATCGTGCATCGGATGAGTGGGTTTTTTTTACGCCATACCCTCTTTACGTCATTTTTTTGCAATCTTTTTGTTGATGCAAATTCGATGGTTGTCAAGGGAACGCAGGCTAGTGTGTGTGGTCGCAGCTGCAACTAAATTCATATACTGCTAAAAACGTAAAAGGTCACCCCGACCGAATCGGGATGACCTTAAAATGAACAGTAATTGATAACTTATTCGCCGAAGTGGACTTTTACTTTTTTCAAAGCGGAACCAATTACCTGGTGCATATCGTAGTAGCGGTACTCAGCAAGCCTTCCACCAAATATGACATTTGTCTCTTGCGTCGCAAGTGCTTTATATTCACTGAAAACCGCTGTATTTTTATCATCATTCACCGGATAGTACGGCTCCGCACCTTTGCTCCATTCTTGTGGATACTCGTGCGTAATGACTGTTTTAGGCTGTGTCCCAAATTCGAAATGCTTGTGCTCAATGATACGGGTAAAAGGCGTTTCTGCGTCTGTGTAATTTATTACAGCGTTGCCCTGGTAGTTTTCCTGATCCAGCAACTGATTGTCAAACTTTAGGCTACGGTATTCAAGCTGACCGTATTTGAATTCAAAGTACTCGTCGATTTGCCCGGTATATACAACGGTTTCTGCAAGTTCTGTGTGTTCTTCACGATCTTTGAAAAAGTCTACGCCCAACCTTACTTCAACGCCGGCAAGTAAGCCCTCGGTTAGTTTATTATAACCGCCTATAGGAATACCCTGGTATTTGTCGTTGAAATAATTATTGTCGTAAGTGAAACGAACAGGCAGACGCTTGATGATAAAGTCAGGAAGCTCGGTTGCCTTACGGCCCCATTGTTTTTCCGTGTAGCCTTTTATTAATTTCTCGTAAATATCAACACCAACCAATGAAATAGCCTGCTCTTCAAGATTCTGCGGATTTGTAATGCCAGCCGCCTTTACCTGATCATCTATTTTTGCTTTCGCTTCTTCGGGTGTTTTCACTTTCCATAACTGGTAGAAAGTATTCATGTTGAATGGAAGGTTGTACAACTCTCCATTGTAGTTTGCCACGGGGGAGTTGGTATATCTGTTAAATTCTACGAAGGAATTTACATAATCCCAGATATCTCTGTCGTTGGTATGGAAAATGTGCGCACCATACTTGTGAACGTTGATTCCTTCAACATTTTCACAGTAAGTATTACCACCGGTATGTTCCCGACGATCTATCACTAAACACTTTTTACCTCTTTTTTTGGCCTCATGAGCAAAAACAGAGCCCCAAAGCCCGGCTCCAACTATCAGATAATCGTATTGTTTCATTAGGTAACGTCAGGAATTTTAGTTTAAGGAAATTTAATGAAGTACTGATGTGAAACAAGAAAGGCCCCTCATTAGGAGCCTTTCTTGTTTTATAATCATTCCTAAGAATTAAGGAAGAAGTTTCAATTCTACACGACGGTTTTTCTGAAGACCTGTACGTGTTGAGCTTTCTGCGATTGGTTTGAATGAACCGAAGTAATCGATGATCACTTTGCTAGGATCTTTCAGGCCCGCTTCGTTAACCAGATAGTTTTTCACAGCATCCACACGGCGGCGTGACAGAGCCATATTGTAACGATCCGTAGCACGACGGTCAGCATGTCCGGCCAATTGCAGACGGCATCCGTTTTTGTTCATCATCAAGGCTACATTTTTCAACATTTCCTGAGATTCAGCGCTAAGCGTATTTTTGTCCGTTTCAAACTGAACGTTTGCAAAGATTTCGCTGCAAGCTGCACCCGTTGCCAAAGCATTTTTCACGTAAGAATCAAAGTCAAGAACACGACCGCTACCATCAACTACGCTTCCTGCTGGCGAATTAGGCTCTTTATCGAAGAAGTCAGAAACACCGTCACCATCTGTATCAAGTAGCAAACGTGGATCGATATCCTTAGGACGGTTAGCCTTAGCAACCGAATCCATTTCTTCAAGCGTAAGAATTTTTGGTGGTTTTACTAACACTCTTGGATCTGTGTAACGCAGGTGGTAATAACCTTCTTCCGGCTTGTAATCCCATTTGCCGTCCACTTTCTGAACTTTCAATGCTTTCTTACCCAATTTGTAAGTAACCATCACTGATCCATATCCGTAGCTATCCAGTTCTGAGTTTCCTTTGCGTGAAGTTTTTTGGTCTTTTATTTTGAAAGAACTTGGATCAGCAAGTGCAGTACGATCGTAATCACCACCATAAGTTGCATCCAGATAATCTGAATTTGTGTGGTTCAAACGGAAGTCAAGACCGATATCAATTCTTTTGGTTACTTCGTAATTCACTGTCAAACCGGTTGGGATGATCCAGTCATTTTTCTTACCGGTTTCACGCAATTTAACGCCACCAGTAAGATCGTAAGCAGTTGCATCATAAAATATCTGACCAACACCTGCATATGCATCAATTTTCCAACGCTTCATTTTGTTTGGTCCCATTAACAGACCTTTCAGATTAACTGTTCCTGAAAGCGATACGTCTCCGTAGCCTCCTTCAAAATAACGGTTGTACTGACGGCGTTTCATACCGCGAAGCTTTCCGATAGATCCGTCCAAACGCGCGCCGAAAAGATAGGACAGCTGCTTGTTAATAGTCAAACCTCCCTGAAAAGTTCCTGATTCCTTGTGACTGTCAAGAGTGGTTTTTGTTACCGGCCAGAAATCATATTCCCTTAAATCTCCGAAAAACATGGATGGTCCGATATGGGCTGAAATAGACCACGTGTTCATTTTGTAAGGACCGTCGTAAGTAGCTTTTGGATTGTAATCCGGAGAATTCGGCTGCTCTAATGGTTGTGCGAATGATGGCAGACCCATCAGCGCCCCCAGGGCAAGCGAACAAATCAACTGGGATACTTTTTTCATACTATTCAAGTTAGCGTTATTAAGATTAACTAGGATTGATCTCTGAACTAAGAGAAAACTATAATTATTTTCATGGCCAGGTGTCGGTCAACCAAATCCCTAGTGGGCACAAAATTAGGTTAACAATATCATTTTATCAACCTTGATTGCGATAATTGGTGAATTTTCCTGTTTTAACTAAAAACTTCCCGAAAGAAATGCGGTTTTTTTAACTTTCAAAGCCGTTGCATTAATTTTTTTTCCACTTCTTTTTTCCATGGAAGGAAATTTCCGCTCAATATCTGTTCCCGTGCCGTGTTTACAAGCCAGAGATACAATGTTAAATTCTGGATACTTGCAATTTGTGCGCCCAACATTTCGCTGGATTTGATCAGATGCCGGAGATAGGATTTTGTGTAGAAACTGCTCACATAACCTCCCAGATTCGGATCTATAGGCGACAAATCATCCTTCCACTTTTCGTTGCGGATATTGATTATACCCTCAGTGGTAAAAATCATGCCATTGCGGGCGTTTCTCGTGGGCATCACACAGTCGAACATGTCGACCCCCAACGCGATGCACTCGAGAATGTTCGCCGGAGTGCCAACACCCATCAGATAACGCGGTTTATCCTTCGGCAGGATGTCGCAGACAACCTCTGTAAGTTCATACATTATCTCGGCCGGCTCGCCTACGGAAAGGCCCCCGATGGCGTTACCTTCCCGTTCACGGGATGCGATGAATTCGGCAGATTGTTTTCTAAGGTCTTTATAAACACTCCCTTGCACAATCGGGAACAACGTTTGGTTATATCCATACAATGGCGTAGTGCTGTCGAAGCGGTTGCAGCAGCGGTCAAGCCAGCGGTGTGTCATTTCCATGGATTGCCGGGCATAGCCAAAATCGCAGGGGTAGGGCGTACATTCATCAAAAGCCATAATAATATCCGCGCCGATGGTGCGCTGAATATCCATCACACCTTCGGGAGTAAAAGTGTGTACTCCACCGTCAATGTGTGACTTAAATGCCACACCTTGCTCATTTATCTTTCTGCCTGTGCCCGCAAGGGAATAAACCTGATATCCGCCACTGTCAGTAAGTATGGGTCCGTCCCAGCCGTTAAAACCATGCAGTCCGCCAGCTTTTTGTAAAATATCAAGACCCGGGCGAAGATAAAGGTGGTATGTATTGCCCAGAATGATCTGCGCCTTAATATCTTCTTTTAGTTCACGCTGGTGCACAGCTTTTACGGTTCCCGCTGTCCCGACCGGCATGAAAATCGGCGTCCGGATCGTCCCATGGTCAGTTTCTATACTCCCAACCCTTGCTTTTGATTCTGTATCCGACGCTTCTAAGGTGAACTTCATTAATAGATATGGAATTTTGAAAGCGCAAAAATAGAACGAAGCCCTCTAACATTCCTGACAATGACCGTATATTTGTAGCGAAATATGGAAAAAAATTACAACCTTCTCTGATTGTGGCGGAATACTTACTCTATGTGCTTGTGGCATTTGTGCTGATACAGTTGTGTTATTACCTCTTCATTTTTACCCGGCTTGCGTTTTACGGAAGAACAAGGAATTACGCTACTCAGGTGCCGGGAGTTACGATTTTGGTATGCGCATGGAACGAGAAGGAGAATTTGACGGAGTTATTGCCGCTGCTCGATGCACAGGAATATCCGGATTTTGAGGTAATTCTGCTGGACGACCGATCGGACGACGGTAGTGAAGAGTTTATTCGGGAGAATATTCAACAGTGGAAAAATATCAGGTACATCAGAATCAATGATCAGTTTGATCATGTGACTCCAAAAAAATATGCGCTTACAGTGGGAATGAAACAGGCCAGAAACCCTATTGCGCTGATGACTGACGCGGATTGCAGACCGTCGTCATTGCATTGGATTACGGCCATGGTTTCCAGAGTGAGCGATGAAAAAGATATTGTTCTTGGATTTTCACCTTATGAAAAAGCATCAGGTCTGTTGAACTGGTTTATCCGTTGCGAGACTTTTTACACAGCCGTCCAATACCTGTCATTTGCGCTTGCCGGCTGGACTTACATGGGCGTTGGCCGCAATATACTATACAAAAGAAGTGTATTCTTTCAGAACAAAGGATTTTACACGCACCGGAAAGTGACTGGCGGCGATGACGATATTTTTCTCAATGAAGTTTCAACAAGCCGAAATACCAATATCTGTATCGAGCCGGAATCGTTCGTTTATTCTAAACCGAAAACCACGTGGTCGGCATGGTTCAGGCAGAAACAACGGCATCTTTCGGTGAGCAAATATTACCGGGGACGAAACAAAGTGTTACTTGGTATGCTGTCGGGTGCGCACATGGCCATCTGGCTGCTGGGTTTGACCTTACTTGGCCTCGGTTTGTGGAGAAATGACATTTTCCTTTTGCAACAACTTGGCGTTGTAGCAGGAGTAAGATGGGTGGTTCAATGGTTTCTGCTGATCGTCATCAATATCAAACTCGATAAAACTGTCGAGTGGTTTAGTTTTTTATTAATGGATTTTGCCCTTTTCATCTATTATCTGTTCTTTGGGATTTTTGTGATGACCAGGAGAAAGCCGAGAATGTCATGGAATTAATACTCAAATATTTTCCCGATCTGACTGAAAAACAGCGCGATCAGTTTGGGCAACTCTCAGAATTGTATCAATTCTGGAATGCGAAAGTAAATGTAATCTCACGTCAGGATATTGACACGTTATATGAAAGGCATGTGCTGCATTCACTTGGAATTGCGAAGGTTCTTGAATTTAAATCCGGAACAGCGGTGCTTGACGTGGGGACGGGGGGCGGGTTTCCCGGAGTTCCTCTTGCCATTATGTTCCCCGATTCCAACTTTCATCTGGTCGACAGCATCGGTAAAAAGATCCGCGTTGTTCAGGAAATTGTTAAATCTCTGGAACTGCAGAATGCAAAAGCGGAACAGGTGAGGGCAGAGCGGTTGGATGAAACTTATGAATTTGTTGTAAGCAGGGCTGTGACGCGCATTACGCCATTTGTGGGGTGGGTGAGAAACAACATCTCACGCAACTCATTCCACGCGCTCAGGAACGGTATTTTATATCTCAAAGGCGGAGATCTGACAGAAGAACTTGCGGAACTTAAAATGAAGACCCGGACTTTTGAGCTTTCCTCATATTTTGAAGAAGAATTTTTTGAAACCAAGAAGGTTGTACACGTACCTTTGTAATTGTAGTAACCAGTAATATTAACCCTAATAGTAATGAACGAAAAATACACAGCCAGCGGGCTCATGAATCCGATGTTTCCAGATGAAGTAACATTTGGGGAAAAAGGCGTTACCTTTAAAGTGCGTAAACTGTTCAAAAGCACGGATAATTTTGTTTTTTACACCGACATTTCGGGAGTAGAAATCGAAAGCGGCGTATTTTTTTCCACCATCCGGGTGATTCCAAGGATGCGACCAGAAATTATTATCAATAATTTTACGAAGGGTGATGCTAAGAAAGTCAAGGAGTTAATACTTCAGCAGGTGCAGAGTTGAGATTTTTTTTGGATTTATACTTGCGCGATATATTCCTAAGCCTTACATTTGCACCATAATTAGGAATAACAACCGGATTACACTCCTGAATAGCTCAGCCGGTTAGAGCATCTGACTGTTAATCAGAGGGTCGTTGGTTCGAGCCCAACTTCGGGAGCCCAAAGTGAAGCACTTAGCATTTGTCTGCTAAGTGCTTTTTTCGTTTGTAAGGTAAATCTTGTTTTTCTGCACGAATTCCGGATTAGTTGCAGTCATAAGTTGGTTTTCCGGGACCTTTGTGACAAACCTCGTCAAATAAAAATTTAATCCCCGCGAAGTGCTCGGACTTTAAATTGGGGTTTCGATTATCGGAGAGAGTACACCGGCCCTTTGGCCTTAACATTTCAAAGTAATACGTTTTCTAACTGATAAAAATTATGGCAATTGCATACTGGGTAGGAACTTCCAATCACGGTCACGTGGGTAATCCTCAAAACATGTTGAACGATTTTATTCAAAAAAGCTATTGGGCTACTGATTTGAATCTGAAAAATCGGGACAATAAACATATTTTACTTTTGCTGAAAGCAATTAAAGTGAATGATCGTTTTTCCGTGAGCAGCTTGCGTAATAGATACCAGAATGTAGATGTCAAGGTAATCGGTACTGTGACAAATATTGATGCCGCAGAGAATGGTAAACTGGAAATTACGTGGGATAAAGATCAGGATTTGTATTCCGGCTTGATACCGCTCGGAACAAAGAATGAAAATTGGTACCAGGCGCTTTTTAAAGTGACGACCACAGAAAACATAGTCCAGATATTTCCTGAGTCTATCATTAATAAAAAAGTTGCCCGTCTGACCTGGAATGAGCTGGGATGGGAAAGGCCTTCAGGTGTTAAAGGGAAAAGTACCCTGAAAGAAACATATGAAGGACAATTTGGATACGGACATGAAGAGTGGTTATTTGATATAACCAAGGTTATAGATGGTTATCACTATGCATTTCTTGAACCGATTCGTGCAGGACAAGCTGGTCACGCCAATAAATCTTATCCTATCTGGCTGTATGCTATTAATGGTTCAACGAAAAAGCGGTATTGGATTGGGGAAATAAAAAATACGATAGTAATTGATGAAGCAGAGGCTGCTTTTGCAAAGCAAAAGTATCAGGAACTGGGATGGCTTAAAGAAATGGAGAAGCAAATAACTGCATCCGGAGCAAATAAAGAAGGTTTTTCGCAGTATACCGGATTAAACCTTTTTAACATCAAGTTCAAACCACAGGATTTGATTGTGAATAACGTACCTGTTGAATTGGCTGCTGAACACCCAGTATATAAAATTACCAGATATGCTTTTGCCAACTTCACGGAGGCTTTTACAGTTGATCAACCGTAAAGTGAAGATATAAATTGAAGCGCTTAACGAGAAATTGTTAGGTGCTTTTTTTGTTTAGAGAACATTTAATTAATGTGGGCTATGTCTGTCTATGGGAGTGTACGCTGAACTGATGGGGTAATTAGTCAGCCTGCACCGCGCTAATACCTCACTGTGAGAAAATCCACTATAACTCAGTAAGGTATTAGCAGTGAGATTTATAATATTGGTCTGGACTGTGCTTGGCGCAATGTCTGCTTGGAGGATGAAAACGATCAGTTCCCGGAACTTCTAAGCCAGCTGAGGAGCTTCTACTCCACCCTCCGGAAGGCTTCGGTTTAGTTTTGCACTCAACGATCGGAGATATACATATAACACTACGCCTGTTACTACTCCTATTCCAATTAGCTTTTTCATAATCAATATATTTTTGTGATGTGAAATTTACCTACCAGATGTTTTTCAGATTCTGCTACAAAAACAGTACCAGGTGGTGCGCAGTAAATTCTGGTTGTAGTTGAGAGGATGACTGAGGAGTGAGACCACTGCAAATTGCCCGGAGCAGTTACATGCTCATGCGCTCGTACGGCGCCTGGGGATTCATATTGCCTTAAATCTTGGTTGGTGTTGCTGCGCACATATTTGTATGGCTAAATTACGTTGAACCACAAGTGTTTTTGCAGTACGTTACAAGCGCGAAACCAAAGCCGTTCAACGCGTTACAAACGTTAAACCATAACCGCACTGATTGCAAATCAGTGCGAGCCTATTATACAACTTCTTCTAACGTTTTCCGGATATAATGTCTTTCAAATTTCTGGTTTTCAGCCAACGGAAGTCCCGCTCGTCGATTTCCTTTGATTGCGTATTAAGAAGCTTGCTTCTTTTCATGTTCAACCAGGCCAGGGAAATGATGATTGTGTACGTAAGTGTTATAAATGCAGCGTGAAGAGGCAGTCGAAAAAGTTTTAGATTTATCATAAATAGGAGGGCGAGTTTAATTGTAATTTTTACCCCAAACGACCTAAAATGACAATAACTCATGCAATAGTCCTAACGACAGAAGCGTAGGCAAGACAAGTGTTATCGGTATTTTTGAATCTGACAGGTTTAAAGAATTACTTACGGTTAAACTACGATCTATCGTTGCCTTAATCAAGCAGTTAGGTCCAATATTTTTTGGTTTTTTTTGTATAGATATAGAGGATTGTGCTTGCTGAGGATATTTCTGGATTAATCTAATTTTGTACGCTAACACCGATTTGCAATCGGACGCACTAACACCGATTTGCAATCGGTGTTTTCTGGCTTCGCGTTTGTAACGCGTGTAATCAGTCTGCGCGTTATAAACGCGATGCCAGAACCGCACCGATTACAAATCGGTGCGAGCGTGCTAAACGCAAATCCAGAATGGCACTAACTACAAACCAGTGCGAGCGTGCCGGAAGCGCCCCGATTGCAAATCAGGGCGGGCGGCTTGTATTGTTTTAAAAGGAAACAGTATACCGAACTGAAACCCCTCGGCCGGCCAAATTATAGCCGCGTTTTTCGTAGTAATTTTCGTCTGTAAGATTACTCACTTTTAAGGCGATAGCGTGCTTTTGGGCAAAGCTGTAAATCGCCGTAAAGTCAAAAACCATGTAGTTGGGATATTCAATTTCCGGGTTGATCGGGTCGGTGTAATCAATGTCTTTACGCATTCCGATTGAACGGCCTGAAAGACGAAGTCGCAGATGTTTCATATCGTCGTATTCGAGTCCGTAATTGAAGGTGTTTTTTGCTACATTGCTAATATTACGTTCAGTGCTGGAAGCGTCTGTATTCACGATCACTTCTTTGGCTTTCAGTATGGACGTGCCGTTGACAAACGCCTTTAATGAGAATTTGTACCGCTGTATCGCGCCAAAATCGTAGGAGAATTCCGTTTCCAATCCGCTGATTTCTGCGTCGGCAGCATTTACAAAAGTCGCCCTGGAAACAATAACATCTTTATTGGCAAGCGGCTCGTTAACGGTCGTGATGATTTTTGCAATACGGTTGTCGACCTTGGTTGAGAAGTATGTGACAGAAGCGAAGATTCCCGATTTAGGTTTGTTGAAATCAAGTCCTAAATCCCAACTTATGCTACTTTCATTTTTCAGGTCCGGATTTCCGGCTGTGACGGCAATTTTCCCCGTTGAGCTTCGTATTTCGTTGTAACCGGCAACGTTGTAAGCGTCCGTAGTAACAAAGGCGCGTCCGATGTTTGACTTTACCCGCAAATTATTTGCCAATAAATAATTAAGGCCAAGGCTGGGACTGGTGAAAGGACTGGTTTTTTTACCAGCTTTATAGGTTGGAAGCAGGGCAGTTTCTTTTACGTCAAATGTAATGTTGTCATACCGAATACCAGGCTGGAAGGTCAAACGGTTGAAATTGAGCAACATTTGTGCAAAAAATGCAGACGAAATGATGGAATAAGCTGGCTGAGTTGGACCGCGCTCGGTGGTGTCGTTTGTCCACCGCCGGCTGTTGGTTGAAGCGTTCAGATAATCGTAGCCGACAACCAGCGAATGCTGCCCGATCGTCCACACGTCTTTTACCTGAAGTCCTTTCCAAGTGTTATGTAGTTCTGCGGAACGGAACGGGATGACAGGTTTTCCGGAGGCATTGAGTGTATAATTTCGGGTGTTTTCTTCCGAGGTAAAGACTTTGACCGACGGTGCATGATTGCCGATAGAGCCTGTCAGGGAAAGATCGAGGGCAGCGCGGTCAATATTTTTTTTGCTGGCTTCGGTACTGCCGGATGAAATCTCCCCGGGAGATTCTACATCTTTCGCCTGGAAGTTTTCGCCACGTACATCCACACGCCATTTGTCGTTCAGCTGATAGCCAAGTCTGAGGGCTGCGGAGTAGTAATGCAGTTTGGTAAATGGTCGTCTGAGCCCGTCACCTTTACGTTCGTCGACTGTTTCGAATGGTTGATTCGTGTAGTTTTTTTGAGCTGTAGTGTAGCCAAAAGCGTTTCGTAGCAGGTTATTCCTGCCAATTTTATAATCTTGATCTCTTTCGAAATAGGCGAACGAAAGGTCATAATCTAGTTTTTTGGTTAGATTCCCACCCGTGTTCAATCCAGCCTGTATAGTTTGAAAGCTACCATATTCGAGAAATCCGTTCCCTTTTGTGTCTCCTTTTGAGCGTTTTGTTATAACGTTGATTACGCCACCCATAGCCTGGGAGCCGTAAAGTGAAGAGGCGGGTCCTTTCAGCACTTCAATGCGTTCAACGCCGTTCATATTAATCTGCGACAGATTCGTTGCCCCTGCCGCACGGCCGTCGATCAAAAGTAAAGTGCGCTGGTTCAGTCCTGAAAACTGAGGACGGAAACCGCGTATCCCGATCCCGGATGAAAGATTGGGGTATTGGATCACATCAACAGCTGCGGTTTTTCTGACAATATCAGTCAGGTCATTGGATGGTGTCATCTCAATGTCCTGTTTCGTGATCAGATCAATTTTCTGCGGTATCTTTTCTTTTTTGATTTCGTTTCGCGTCGCTGTAACGACAACGGGATCGAGCATGTTCGAACTCACAGAATCGGCTGAAACGATCTGTTGAGCCTGTGCAAAAGACATGGAAAGCAGCACTCCTGCAAAGGCGCGCGCAAATCGGACCTGACTAACTTTGGTAAATTTTAAATGCATTGGTATTGAAGAAATGAAATTAATTGGACAGCAATGGGGATTTTTGGCGGCCGTATTAGCCTGCAAAAGCTTCGTGAAGTGTCATGGCGCCAATCAGAATGGAGAAAGCGCCAATAGTATAGTTTACAATTTTGAGCACAATCTGCTTTTTTGCGGCGAATCTGCTGAACGAAAAAGCGAACAGATAACCGTATGCCGACATTGAAATAATGATCCCCGCACTTTGTAGAATAATTATACAAACTGCTGTAAATGAGTCTTTTGCAGCCAGCGTCAGTGCCACAGCGCAGGCTGTGCCTGTTCCTGCAAGGCCATGAATCATCCCCACCCAGAACGACTTACTAATTTTTCCGGAAGTTGTTTTGATGTTTTCGTGAACCTGCTTTTTGAAATTACGGCGTATAGCCATGAGGCCCAGCCAGATCATCAGCGGACCAATGAACCATTCAACGGTTTCAGAAATTTGTAACGAAAAAGTTGACTTCAGGATCAATACGAGCGTGGCAAAAAGTATCAGGGTGAGCGAGTGGCCCAGTGCCCAGTGTGATGAACGCCAGACCATTTTCCAACGATTTCGGGAATCTTTGTGCTCACTGGCCAGGACAGAAACTGCCGCCATGTGATCGGGTTCAAAGGAATGCTGTACGCCAAGAAGTAGGGAGTCGAAAAGCAGGTAATTAATCATTTCATAAGTTGAGAAAACGGATGATATCCGGCAACTTATGGAATACAGGAGAAGACAGAAGCCGTCAGGCTCTGCCAATTACCTCGTGCTTTTCTTCCCGAAAGCAAACCGGATGATGCTAATTGGCAGGTCTTCTGACTCGTTCCGTTTGACGCCTTCCCGGAGATAATTTTGAATGAGTGAATTAGTGAATGAAAGAATGATCGCATTGCCGTTTAGGCATGTATTCTATCATTCACTCATTGTATCACTCAACATTGTTCCCCAGTGGCAAAAATGTCAAACGTTTTGTAAAATGAACTTACAGCAGCGGGAACTGTTCCGGATTTTCACCGGATTCCCTTTTAATCACGCCAAGAGACGTGAACCAAGTAACGGATGCAAAACTAGACTTTTTTTCTTTCGTGAGATCGTTGTGCTGCAAAAGTCTTTGAAAATCGCCAGGACAAACGTCAAAATCATATATTGCAACATATTATAAACCAGTGTATAACGCTGGGTTCGTTAACTTCTCAATATTTGCTACATGATCTGTTTCAAACCATGAATAAGCCTGTTATTTTAACTCATATGCTCCGCATTTTCAGATTTGGTCTTTTGTGTTTGTTACCACTCTATCCGTTTGCGCCAGCAGTAGGATGCACCATTTTCGTACTGACGGACGGTAAACGGACGATGTTTTTTAACAATGAAGATTATTCTAATCCAGTTACCAGAATATGGTTTTTGCCTGCCACGAAAAAGTGTTATGGGACAGCGTACGTGGGCTTCAACGATGGCTGGGCGCAGGGTGGTGTGAACGATCAGGGTCTGGCGTTTGACTGGGTTGCAGGAGGTGATGGGGATTACAAACCAGCACCGGCCTTGAAAACGCTTCAGGGCAATCCTGCTGAACGTATGCTGGAATCCTGCAAAACGGTTAAAGAAGCCATTGCTTTTTACAACCAATTTCTTGAGCCGGGCTTTGGCGCAGGTCGTATGCTGGTAGCGGATAAAACGGGCGCCTCGGTAATTATTGGTTCAAAGAACGGGAGTTTATCTTTTGACCTCTCAAAACAATCACGTGGCTTCGGTTTTGGAGCAGATTCGCTGAAGAAAATGCTGAGTCCGGCGCTCGGTCCTTCAATGGAAAATGGCCTTCCTATTTTGCAGGCATGTCGTCAGGATGGGATGTATGCGACAAAATACACGACCGTCTACGACCTTGTGACGGGAAAAATCTTTTTGGCGTTTCCTGATGATTTGGGTGGAAACAACGCGTTTGATTTAAAAAATGGCAACGTGAGCCTGGACTTAAAATCTGAGTTTAAAAAGGGACCGCATTATTACGACATTCCATTGGTTGAAAAGCAGCGCTCACAACCCGCTGTCTCACTGAATCCTGATATGAAACGGTATTTGTGGGAGGGTTACGAGCCTTTTCCTGCCGACAAACCTCAGGTCACCAGAATTGTCAAAGAGGTAGTTACAGATGCCAGGAAAGGTTCTTTACGTGAAGCTCTTTTTGATCCGGAATTCTGGAAAATGATTGGTCCGGCGCAAAAAGACATGCAGCCGGAACTTGAAAAACTGGGCGAATTGTTGTCTGCAACGTTACTGGAACAAAACCAATCTTCATTTCTCTACCTGATGGATTATCAGGAAGCAACTGTATTACAACGTTTTGGTTTCGATGCAAAGAATCTGATTTCTTCGATAAAATCGGAAGCTGCCGAAATGAAGATTGGAGTGGTCAGGGAAAGGTAGTTTTTTGATAACATTAACTATTCGCTGGTTATATCCGGCTAAATCTGGTATTGAAGGAAATTGTAGGCGATTTGGTTGAGTTTGTTGTCGTCTGGGATTATTTGCGTTACTGGCGCCTCCAAATGATCAGCTTGCACAAAGCACTCTCGTTGTGAAGTCAACAAAATTGGACAATTTAGGTGTGGGCAACTCGCCAAATAAAACAATCAACTTTTCACTATCGGAATAATTACAATTCAAAAAAGCTACCTTTGCAGCTCATTGAGTTCTTTAATATATTTTTCCAACAGGAAAGGGTTTTACAATCAGTGAATTAATAGGGAATCGTGTGAAAATCACGAACTGTCGCGCAACTGTAAGTAACACCAAAAGTTTATACCAAAAGATGTCCACTGGGGAACAATGTTGAATGAGTGAACGATAGAATATGGCCCAAACAGCTATTTAATCACGCTAACATTCATTCACTCGAAATTACCTTGGGAAGGGCGGTATAAATGTTACAAGTCAGGATACCTGCCTTTTCCGTGTTGACAAAGCTTTCGCGAAATGAAGCTCGGTCTGATCTGGATGTTTTTCAGGGATATTTTTTATCCCGGGGTATGTTGTGTCTCTTGCACATATTCCTCATCTTCTCTTTTCTGCTCATTTTCCGTTCGCTCCGTAAAAGCATTGGAGGACTTTTAACTTATTCTCACCATTCAGTTAAAAGTATGTTCAAATTCAAATCCGGCTATCCGCGAACTGATAGCAACGGAAAAACCAGTCAAAAAATCAATACAAATGAGGCAAAACTTTACGTTCTGAAATTTTTTTTGACGCTCTCGCTTTTCGTTTTTTCTGATCTGCAAATTGATGCACAGGCGGTTCACGGAGTAATACGGGGTGTTATTCAGTCGGAAAAAGGTGAGCCACTACGCGGTATCAGCATTCAGTTGGAAGGAACCACATTCGGGACACTTTCAAAGGACGACGGCCGTTTTGAACTACGAAAAATTCCTGCCGGAAGCTACACATTGCTGGTTAGCAGCGTTGGCCGGGAAAGTAAAAGGGAAAACGTGAACGTCATAGCCGGTGAGGTCACCGATCTTGAATATCAGCTCAATATTCAGACAAATGAGTTGTCGGAGATTACAGTTGCAACCGCCAGGCGGACTTCATTTGCTTCTATCAATAAAATCGACGTCCCACTCCGCGAAATGCCAATCACGACTTCGGCGGTGTCTGTAAAAATCATTGAGCAACGCGGAATCGATGATTTACAGGAAGCCATGAAAAACACCACCGGTGTGCGAGCAAATAATACATACGGCGGTTTTCAGCATTTTACAATTCGCGGGTTTTCCAATTTTGTTTTATTGGTAGATGGCGTACGTGATGAGCGCCATAATATTTCCACAAGCGCTCCGAATACCAATCTTGCCAATGTCGAAAGCATTGAGGTATTGAAAGGACCGGCATCCGTGCTCTTCGGGCATTCGGCTTTGGGTGGCATTATCAACATCGCCCGCAAACGTCCGACTGCCAATTTTAAGGCGGATTTTTCGGCGGCATACGGAAGCTTCAATACGCGCCGGATTCGTGCCGGCGTGGGTGGATCCATCAGTGACAAACTGCGCTACAGGGTTGATTTCGGCATGTCCGATACGGAGGGCTATCGCCATTCAGGTTCTAATACCAACAACGCTTATTTCGCTCTGGAATACACGCCGACCGAAAAAGATTTGTTTTATCTGACAATCGGAGCAAATAAGGATGTTTATGATACGGATACGGGAATTCCAATGCTGGAAGGCAGCAAACTTGCGCCCGGATTAAACGTCAAAACACGCTACAACGACCCATCCGATTTTCTGAAACATACACGTTATGATTTTCAGCTTAAATACGTTCACCAGTTTAATAGTAAACTGCGGCTGTCGAACCAATTATCTTATTACGACGACAATATCAACTATTTTTCAACAGAAGAACTTAGCTTCAATGCGACGCTGGATTCAATCAATCGTTCCTTTCCATTTTATTTTAATCACCTGACCAGGCCTGTTCAAAACCAGCTGGAGCTCACGTACGAATTCAATACTGGCCGCATTGAACACAAATTACTTGCAGGTTATTCGCTGAGTCTGCTGGATCGGAAAACGTACAACGGTGACGTATACGGACCGGGAAAAAACGCTACGGTTGCTGTCAAAAATCCGATTGTCAATCAGGGGAATATCGATTTTATCGACCGTAATTACAGAGCGACTATGGAGCATGTACACGGGATTTATTTGCAGGATTGGATTAAAATCACTGAAAACCTGAAAGCGCTGGTTGGGTTACGTTATGATATTTTCAGAGGGACCTATTACACCGATCTTGTTAATCCAAACCGGGATGTTACCAGTGAGGGGCCTGAGTCTAAAATATCAAAATCTGCACTCACATACCGTGCAGGGCTGGTTTATCAGCCTATTGACATGCTATCAGTTTATGGTTCGTATTCCACTTATTTCAAACCGTCACGCCGTGTTGCACCAAACGGAGAAACTTTTGATCCCGAAACGGGGTACCAGGGTGAAGTGGGAAGCCGGCTGGAAATGTCATCCCGATGGACGGCAAATCTTTCATTTTATTACATGCGGAAGAATAACCAGCTTGAAGCATTGCCGGGTGGTATTTACAAACGTATCGGGTCAGCAGAATCAAAAGGTTTTGAAGCGGAAATCAGCGGCTCGTTGTCAGCAGGGCTGGATCTGACCGCAGGGTACACGTTTTCAAATGCTGAATACTTGCCGCATGCCAGCTCGGAAGTGAATGCAGTTGCTGGAAAACAAGTGTCTTTTGCACCAAAAAATATGGTGAATGTCTGGTTAAACTACGAGCTGCAAGCGAGCGTTTTCAAAGGCCTGAGCATCGGAGCGGGAGGTAATTATATGGACAAAACTTTCACAAACAGCGCCAATTCCTACGTGATGCCGGCCTATACGCTGGTTGATGCCGCAATTGGTTACCGCGTCGGCCGGGTAAGTTTGCGGTTGAATATCAATAATATTCTGAACGAAAAATATTACGCGAATGCAATCTATGCCAATCAGTTTTCACCAGGCACAACCAGGAATTTTCTGCTGAGTTTGAAGTATAGTTTATAGCATAATGTTTTGCCAAGGATGCAGAAATGAAATGCCACGGATACACGAATTACCACGAATCTGTTGTTTTTTCATTCGTGTATCCGTGGCTAAACGAAGAATTTGAAATCCGTGTCTCCCGATGACTTAAAACAGTAATAGTATAATCCAGGTAGAGATTTTTGCGCTCTTTGCGTAGTTGCCAAAGTAGCGTCTTAAAATCTTTGCGTGAAATTTATAGATAAATAATTTAATCACTTATGAGTTCCCACTTCCTCATTTCTGCGCCGTCAAGTAATTCCGGTAAGACAACTCTTACTCTGGGGCTGTTACGTGCTCTGAAAAACAAGGGAATGCGCGTCCAGCCATTTAAGTGCGGACCAGATTACATTGACACAATTCATCACACGAAAGCTGCCGGGAAACAGAGTGTCAATCTGGATACTTTCATGGCTTCTGACGAACATGTAAAGGATATTTACAGCAGATATTCGTGCAATACGGACGTCTCCGTGACCGAAGGTGTAATGGGCTTGTTCGACGGCGCTGAAAAAATGCGGGGGAGCAGTGCCGCCATTGCAGAACTTCTTGATATTCCCGTCATTCTTGTAATTAATGCCCGATCAATGGCTTATTCCGCAGCTCCGTTGATTTACGGATTCAAAAATTTTAAAAAGGAAATCCGGGTTGTTGGTGTCATTTTTAATTTCGTAAACACTGCGTCTCATTATAGTTTTTTGAAAGATGCCTGTGCAGATGCAGGTGTGGAAGCACTTGGCTATTTGCCTGAAAATAAATCAGTCACAATCCCTTCGCGGCATCTGGGTTTACACATCTCATCAGAAACAGATTACGAAAATATCATTGAAACACTGGCGGCCGAGATTCCGAAAACGATTGATCTGGATCGCCTGCTGGCAATTACAGAACAGACTTCCAAGCCAGCTATTCCTGATTTTGACGAATTAGAATCGCGATCAAATTATAAAATAGCCGTAGCCCGTGACGATGCCTTTTCGTTCGTTTACCATCAGAATCTGGAAGTTTTGAAGGGATTTGGAGAGATTACTTATTTCAGTCCGATTGGGGATCAAAAACTTCCCGAAGCTGATTTGCTGTATCTGCCGGGCGGTTATCCGGAATTATTTTGCAGTCAACTGAGCAGTAACAAACCAATGGTGGAACAGATCAGACAGTATTGTGAGCGGGGCGGATTAACCTACGCTGAATGTGGCGGGATGATGTATCTCGGTTCCCTTATTACCGACAACACGGGCAGGAAATGGGAAATGACTGATGTTTTGAACTGCAGCACCACCCTGGAAAACACGAAACTGACATTGGGCTACCGGGCTGTTCAGTGGGATAATTTATATATGAAAGGGCACGAATTTCATTATTCCAAACTCGCAGAAACAGCAGTGCCGGTGTTTGACGCAATTGTGAAAAATGCGAAAGGAATTGAAGTTGAAACGCAGATTTTTCGGTCAAAAAATACTTTTGCCTCCTACGTGCATTTGTATTGGGGCGATAAACCTGAATTTATTTCGTGGTTATTTGATAACAGGATTTAACAGACGATAAGAATTATGGCAGAAATAAAGAGACAGCGTATCACTCGGGGAGACGGGAAATCCATTAATTTGGTGCAACGGCGGGGCCATTTGTCGTATTGCTACAACGCATGCTGCTGTGGCCGGGTGGATCGTGGCTACGCGCCTATACCCGTTGAACTCTATAAAAGTGAATGGATGAAACGCAAACTTCGGAATGTGGTGCACATGACGAAAGGCGGTTGTCTCGGGCCATGTACATTAGCAAATGTGGTGACACTATTGTTCGACGGAAATTCGGTATGGTTTCATTCGATCAACAACGACTGGCAGATTCTCGCCATTTTTGATTACATAGAAAGCATGGTCAAGGCGGACCGGTTTTTGGTACCGCCTTCCGATCTCGCAGAATATGTATTTCAGTTTTACACCTGGAAAGGCTCGGAGAATTCCACCGTTCTAGGACAAACCGCAATTCCAACAGAAGGGATTGTCTTCATGACCCATGCGGACACGGATTTGCTCACCTTGAACAGTGCTATGCAAACGCTGCCGGAAGAGTTTCCTAAGACATTGGGGATCAGTTTGCTCGCCATAAAAAGCGAAGCGCAAATGGCTCAATTACTTGAACGCGAAATTGCAGAGGCCAAAATAATCGTTGTTCGTATCCATGGGCGTCCGGGAAGTATTCCGGGTTTTGGAGAGTTGGTTAAGACGGCCAAAAAGCGTGAGCAGCATTTGATTGTAGTCAGTGGAACCGGGGACTTAAATCCGGAATTTGCGGCTGCCTCTACCGTTACTCCGGCTGTTTTGCAGGAAACGATGTCCTATTTGCAGGAAGGGGGTTATACCAATTTCCGCTCACTTCTGAATTTTCTTGCTGACCATTTTCTGATGACCGGCTTTGGTGCCGAAGCGCCGGTTGCGCTTCCGGAACACGGTATTTATCATCCCGACCTGCCCGAAAATCCTGATATTGCTGACTGGATCAAATATCGAAATCCAAATTGTCCGACAATTGGAATTACCTTTTACCGGGCGCACTGGATTAGCGGAAATACCGGATTTGTCGACGCATTGATTTCGTCACTCGAAGAACAAAATGTAAATGTGCTACCGGTTTTTACGTCATCACTAAAGTCCGTCGATCCGGAAACAGGAGATCCGTTTGCCTTTGCATTTTTTAGCAGAAATTCGGGTGCCCCAATAGATGTTTTGATCAATACAATATCATTCGCGCTGACTGATATCAAGCCTGCTGGTGTCGAAACCCGTTCTGCCGATGCTTTGACGCGACTGGATGTTCCCATACTTCAGGCAATCACGAGTGGAATGAGCCTTGGCCCGTGGGAGTCGTCGGCCAGAGGATTGAATCCGTTGGATACGGCCATGAATATAGCCATTCCGGAATTTGACGGGCGGATTATTACAGTGCCAATTTCTTTCAAAGAGAAGGGAAAGGAAACCAAAGGATATATGCCCCTCGACAACCGGATCGCACGCGTAACCGGTTTGGCTACTCGTTTTGCGCGCCTGCGCCATTTGAAGAATGCGGATAAAAAAATTGCATTCATATTCACTAATTCCAACACAAAAGCGTCGCAGATAGGAAATGCGGTAGGGCTGGATGCGCCTGCTTCACTGATGAATATTCTCCACGCCATGCAGGCTGAGGACTATCAGATTAAAAACCTGCCGGCAAACGGAAACGAGCTGATTCATAAGCTTATAGACAAATGCTCTTATGATATGGATCAGCTTACACCCGAGCAACTTACAAATGCAGCGGGGCATGTTCCGTTCGGATTGTATGTCAAATGGTTTGAAGAATTGCCGGAAGCGCTCAAAAATAAAATGACCAAACAGTGGGGTTTGCCACCAGGAGAAACCTATGTTCATGACGGACAAATTGCGCTTGCCGGGCTTGATCTGGGAAATGCTTTTGTAGCCTTGCAGCCGCCACGGGGTTATGGAATGGATCCGGATGCCATTTATCATCAACCGGATTTGCCGCCGACACATCATTATTACGCACTTTATCGCTGGTTGCGGGACGATTGGAAAGCCGATGCAATTGTGCATGTTGGCAAGCATGGGACACTGGAGTGGCTTCCCGGAAAAGGAGCCGGATTGTCGGAAAATTGTTTCCCGGATGCGATTTTGGGTGATATGCCCTTATTTTACCCGTTCATTATCAATGATCCGGGTGAAGGTTCGCAGGCCAAACGACGTGCGCATGCCGTAGTTGTGGATCACCTCACGCCACCGATGACGTCCGCCGACAGTTACGGAGAGCTTGCGCAGCTTACCCAACTTGTTGATGAATATTATCAGGTAGAAATGCTCGACCCGGCCAAATTGCCACTCTTGCAGCGACAGATCTGGGAGCTGATCAAACAGACTAATCTGAACACGGATCTGGCGGCGATGCTGAGCCGGGATCATGGCGACCACAAGCACGACTGGGACGATGACATGACGCCGGAAGGTGTGCCTGTAAGCCTGACTGAAATGGACGGAAAAGATATTGCCCATTTGATTGAGGACATCGACGGTTATCTCTGCGAACTTGGTGCGGCCCAGATCAGAAATGGCTTACATACGTTGGGAGAAATGCCCGCAGATGAAGCGCTTAACGATATGCTGCAATCCTTGACGCGTTTGCCAAATGCAAATGTTCCGGGTTTACAATCGGAAATGGCGGCATATTTTGGTTTGAAAATAGAAGAACTCATTTCTGGAAAAGGACAAAAACTAACGAAAATTCCTGACGATCTGATTTTGCTGGCCGACCGGCCGCTGGTGACCTGCGCAGATGCCATGGAAGTTTTAGACGAATTGTCCAAACACCTTTTTCAGCTTTTGCAGCGGTCTTATTTTAATCCGGCCAGTATTGATCAGGTTATTTATGAAGCGTTTGAAAGTAACCCTTCAACCGATCAGTTTGAACCCATACGAAACGTATTGAATTTTGTCTGTACCCAACTGGTTCCGAATCTGAGCAGAACCGACGAGGAAATTACAAACCTTTTGCATGGATTGTCGGGAGGTTATATTCCTGCCGGTCCGAGTGGAGCCCCGACGCGCGGAATGGCACATATTCTGCCAACGGGCCGTAATTTTTATGCAGTTGATCCACGGGTTTTGCCATCAAAAGCGGCTTGGGAAGTGGGACAGCAATTGGCGCGGGAAGTTTTGGAAAGGCATTTAAAAGAGACAGGTCGTTATCCCGAAAGCGTCGGAATTAGTATTTGGGGAACCAGTGCAATGCGAACGCATGGAGACGATGCCGCAGAAGTGCTTGCGTTGCTTGGTGTAAAACCAGTTTGGCAGTTGGAGAGCCGCCGTGTAGTCGGCATTGAACTGATTCAACCGGAAGAATTGGGTCGTCCCAGAATTGACGTCACCACACGGATCAGCGGTTTTTTTCGTGATGCATTTCCGCATTTAATTGAATTACTGGATGAGGCCGTGCAACTGGTAATCGCGCTGGATGAGCCACTTGATCAGAATTTTGTCAGAAAACATTATTTGAAAGATCTTGCTGAACTACAAAAAGATGATGATTTATCCCTTGACGAGGCCGAGGAACGGGCGGCTTACCGGATTTTCGGAGCTGCTCCGGGAAGTTACGGAGCGGGTATTTTGCCGTTGATCAATGAAAAAAACTGGCATACGGACGCTGATTTTGCGCAAACTTATGTGAACTGGGGCGGTTTCGCTTACGGGAGAAATGTTCAGGGTGTGGATGCAAGAAAGGAATTTACGCAATGTTTGTCGGGTGTTGAAGTGGCATTGCATAACCAGGATAACCGTGAACATGATATCTTCGACAGTGACGATTACCTGCAATTTCACGGCGGGATGATCGCTACGATACGAAGCCTGACCGGCCAGCAGCCAAAGCATTATTTTGGAGATTCGCAGAATCCGGCGATGCCTGTCGTGCGTGATCTGAAAGAAGAAACGCTGCGGGTTTTCCGGTCGAGGGTGGTCAATCCAAAATGGTTGGACAGCATCAAAAAACATGGTTACAAAGGAGGCCTGGAACTGACGGCAACGGTCGACTATCTATATGGCTACGATGCTACCGCCGGGATTGTGGATGACTGGATGTATGAAAAAGTCGCAGAAACCTATGCGCTGGATAAAAACATGCAGGCATTTTTTGAAGAAAATAATCCCTGGGCATTAAATGCAATCGCTGAAAGATTACTGGAAGCAATACAGCGTGGCCTGTGGGAAACACCCTCGCCTGAAATTTTACAATCCCTGCAAGCGCTCTATCTGCAAACAGAGGGATTAATGGAAATAAGAACCGAATAACAACAAACCTGAAAGGGTTAAATCTTGCTGACCGTGGGCGCTACCCATGGGGAAGACCAAATTAAAAAATAAACAAAATGAATTATCCATTTGCGGCAATCGTCGGACAACATAAACTAACCCAGGCACTCATGTTATGTGCCGTAAATCCGGCGATCGGAGGTGTGCTGATACGTGGAGAAAAAGGTACAGCAAAAAGTACTGCCGCCCGTGGTTTAGCCGAAATTATGCCGCCAATATCCATAGAGGTTAATGAAAGTCAATTTTTAAGCTCCTCGGAAACCGTAGAGATCTGCGGAGAATGCCTAGTGGATTTTAAAGAGATCCCGGTTCCATTTGTGAATCTGCCTCTTGGGGCCACAGAGGACAGGGTCTTGGGAAGCATTGATCTGGAAGGGATTTTAAACGAGAAAAAGAAACGGTTGCAACCCGGCCTTCTGGCAATGGCGCACCTCGGAATACTATATATCGACGAAGTAAATTTACTGCCTGATCACCTGGTAGATGTTCTTTTGGACGTTGCAGCAATGGGGGTAAATACGGTTCAGAGGGAAGGACTTTCGGAAAGTCACCCTGCCCGGTTTACATTGATCGGTACGATGAATCCCGAAGAAGGGAACCTGCGTCCGCAATTTCTGGACCGGTTTGGACTAATGGTGGATGTGGAAGCACCGAAAGACGTGACGGAAAGGACCGAGGTGGTGCGGAGGCGAATTACTTTTGAGCAAGACAAGGAGATTTTTTTGAACAGATGGGCATCAGCGCAAAAGGTTTTACAGGAAAAAATTCGGGAGGCGCAACAGCTTTTACCAAAAGTAACCATGCCGGACGGGCTGCTGACATTGATCAGTCAGCTTTGTATGGAATTGAATGTAACCAGCTTGCGTGCTGATATTGTGATGTACAAAACTGCGGTGACGATAGCCGCTCTTGACAAAAGGGCTGTTGTTTCAGCACACGATATACGCGCCGCGGCAGATCTCGTTTTACCACATCGGAAACAGAAAAAAAATCCTGCGAGGAATCCTGCTCCGGACAATATACTGGATAATGTGATGCATGAAAATGACACTAAACCGCCTAAAAGTGATCAAAATAAGAGCGGGATGGAGGATGAAAACCAATCTGAAAATAGTCAGCCCGATGCCGGAAATGGCGAATTGAATAAGGATGGGAATCAGGAGCAAATCTTCGCTCCGGTAGCTCCTGCCGAAAAACCATCTTTGAAAATTGAAGAAAGGATTCCTGCAAAACAGGAACTTGCCGGTTGGAGAAATAACGCAGTAAACGCACCGAGAGGCCGGCATGTGGATTCAATAAGAACAAGCAATGTTTCAAATGTTTCCATTTTACCAACCATACAACAGGCCGTTTTACGTGATCCGGAGAATTTTCAAGTGAAACGGGAAGATTTGCACCAGAAAATCTACAGCGGTAAGACCGGCACTTTAATACTTTTTGTGGTGGATGCATCGGGTTCGATGGCAGCTGGTAAACGGATGGAAGCGGTAAAAGGGAGCGTGCTCGATTTATTGGCAGATGCTTATCAAAAGCGGGATATGGTTGGTGTGATTTCTTTCCGTGGCGTGGAAGCTCAGCTCCTTCTGAAACCAACGAAAAGTATAGACCAGGCTGAAGTCGCCATGCAAAATCTGCCAACTGGCGGGAGGACACCCTTGCCGCATGCACTCGCGATGGCGCTACAAATCACAGAAAAGCTTGATCCAATCACCGACCCGCAACCCCTGTTGATCATACTCAGCGATGGAAAGGCAAATGTGCCACTGCCTGGTGGGGGAGACGCCTGGCAGCAAACGCTCGAATTGTGCGGGCAATTAAAAGATGAAAATGTGGCCGCACTTGTGCTGGACACGGAAAATCAATACATCAGGTTTGGGAAAGCCAGAGAAATGGCGGAGGCAATTGGAGCGGAATACCTTTCATTGAATGATCTTTCCTCCGAAACCATTACCACTACGATTTCTGCGCACCGTAATCAAGCAAAATATGTCAGAAATTAAAAGAAAATTGAAGCCCGTTATGTTTGTCGGAACGGCTTCAGATGTGGGGAAAAGTGTGATCACGGCGGCATTTTGCAGGATTTTTAGGCAGGATGGTTATAACCCAGCACCGTTCAAGGCACAAAATATGTCCCTGAACAGCTACGTGACCTCAGAGGGCCTGGAAATTGGAAGGGCGCAGGCGATGCAAGCCGAAGCAGCTGGTATTGCCTGCACTTCGGACATGAATCCTGTCCTGCTGAAACCGACCAGCGACCAGGCGTCGCAGGTGATCGTGAACGGGAAACCGGTGGGCAGTCAGTCTGCATATGCATATTTCAAAACCACCGATCGTCAGGAATTATTTGACACGGTCAGGAGTGCATTTGATCGTTTGGCTGCGCAATATTCTCCAATTGTGATGGAAGGGGCCGGCAGTATTTCGGAACTGAACCTAAAGAAAAGAGATATCACAAATCTTCGCATGGCCCTTCACGCAGGCGCTGCTACCTACCTGATCGGCGACATTGACCGGGGCGGAATTTTTGGCAGTGTTTTTGGTACCATTGCGCTACTGACACCGGAAGAGAAAAAAATGATCAAAGGCATTATTGTCAATAAGTTTCGTGGTGACAGCCGCTTGTTTGAAGATGGTAAATTGTTGCTCGAAGAACTGACGGGCATTCCCGTTGTGGCCGTTTTGCCCTATTTCAGAGACATTTATATTGAAGATGAAGATTCCGTAGCGCTTGAATCCCGCAAGCCGAATGCATTGGAAGGGAAGGTGAATGTAGCAGTGGTGCTGCTCAGAAGACTTTCCAATTTTACGGATTTTGACCGTCTGGACAGGGATGAAAGGGTCAATTTATTTTATACCAATAATCCTGATGAGCTGGCGAAGGCCGATATCATCATTATTCCAGGTAGTAAAAATACGATTGAAGATATGCTTGCGCTGAAAAATAATGGTGTTGGAAAAATGATTATTGAAGCATCTAAATCAGGGAAAACGGTGATTGGTATTTGCGGTGGTTATCAAATGATGGGCGAGTCCATTTCTGATCCTGAACACGTGGAAGGAACTTTGGAGTCAATTCCCGGACTGGGACTATTACCTGTTAAAACAGTCTTGAAACCTTCAAAAACAACTTTGCAACAGGAATTTACATTCCGGGATTTTGATGCAATTTGCAACGGTTATGAAATTCACATGGGAGAAACGGAGGTTTTCGGTACACCAAATCCTGTTGCTGTCTTGTCAGACGGAAAGCAGGACGGGTATTTTTTGAGCCTGGAATGCTGGGGAACTTACCTGCATGGAATTTTGGACAATCAGGTGGTAATTGATAATTTATTGAAAAAATTCGATTTGAAAGACAACCCTGAGCCTGTCAATTTTCAGCAATTCAAAGAGCAGGAATACGACAAACTTGCCGATCTGGTACGGGCACATGTGGACATGGACAAAATTTATGAAACGCTAAAAATCCAGGAGTCATGCTGAACGGACATGGCGATGATTCGTACAAATTTGGGAAGCAAATTAGCGCAGATTTTAGCACCAACGTGTGGTATGGCGGTGAACCGGACGGATTAAAAGAATATTTTTTTGAAAATTGGCAAAAAGTTAACCAGTATCCGGAAGTAATCGGGGAAAGTTTGAGCGCACTGATAGCGGCACATCATGGGCTGGCTGGCGATCAGATTCTGGTCGGCAGTGGTACTACGGAAAGCATTTATCTCATTGCCCAATTGTTTACTGGCCGGAAAACAACAATCGTCGTTCCTGCATTTTCTGAATATGAAGATGCCAGTAAAATGCACGGCCACCAACTTGGTTTTTTGCCATGGGAAGGCATCAGCAACCTGCCCGGAATGGATTCGGATCTGGTTTTTATTTGCAATCCCAACAATCCCAGCGGTGAGACGTTCCATCAGCTTGCGACTTGGATTGAGGAGAATCCGCTTTGCACATTCGTTGTTGATGAAGCTTTTATTGATTTTACGACTGATGTTTCTTCTCTGGTTGGTCTGGTTGCAAAACTTCCAAACCTGATCGTCATGCGTTCTCTGACCAAAACCTATGCAATTCCCGGGTTACGTCTGGGATACATTGCAGCGGATTTAAAATGGATTGACAAACTTCTGAAAGTAAAACAGCCCTGGACCGTGAATTCCATGGCGCTCGCGGCGGGGGAATTTATTTTCAATCATTTTAACGAAGTTCAGCTGCCAGTAAAAAAGCTGTTATCCGACAAAAATGAATTTGTGGAAATGCTCTCCAAAAATCAAGCTCTGAGAATTCACCCCAGTCACACGCACTTTTTTCTGGCAGAAACGCTGGTGGGCAATGCAGCAGAACTCAAAGCATTTTTAATTGAAAAGCACGCTATTCTGATTCGTGACGCAAGCAATTTTCGTGGTCTGACAACGCAGCATTTTCGCCTTGCTACGCTGAGTCCGGATAAAAACAAATTGATCATTAACGCATTGGAAGCATGGAAAAATTGCTGATGATCCTGCCTTTGCTGGCGGGTTATGCGATTGATTATTTCGTTGGAGATCCTGATGATCAGCCGCATCCCGTTCGCGTTTTTGGTACTGCAATTTACAGGGCAGAACGAAAATTGAACCAAGGAAAGTGGCGATTTCTAAAAGGTGCGCTGATGTCCGTTGCGCTTTGCCTGTTTACCTACGCGTTTTTTTCAGGGTTGCAAAATGTGCTTCTAAGAATTAACGTATGGCTGGTAGTTCTCGTAAATTCCATCTGGGTCTGGTATGGGCTTGCGAACAGAAGTCTGATCATCGAAGGCTTGAACGTGTTTAAGGTTCTGGAAACTCAGGGACTGGAAGCGGGTCGATTACGACTATCCCGGATCGTGGGGCGGGATACGTCTCAGTTGAGTGCGCAGCATATCAGGATTGCAGTACTTGAAACGATGTCGGAAAACCTGAGCGATGGCGTCATTGCACCACTTTTTTTCTATGCACTTGGGGGTGTACCCGGTATGATGGTCTATAAAATGATCAATACGCTGGATTCCATGATCGGCTACCGAAATGACCGATATGAACAATTTGGGAAATTTGCAGCAAGGCTCGACGACGTTGCGAATTACATTCCGGCACGCCTTACGGCTTTGTTAATGGTGCTGATCACGCGGAGCAGGCTTGCCGGAGATTTTGTTTTAAAATATGGGAACAAACACAAAAGCCCAAACTCGGGTTATCCGGAAGCGGCGCTGGCGGGGATTATGAATTGCCGTTTTGGTGGCCCGAATCTGTACAAAGGAGTGTTGGTGGACAAACCGTTTATAGGTCAAAATGACCGGGTTATTTTGCCAAAAGAAATTGAAACAGCCGTTTCCGTAAATCACCGCGTGTGTTTTCTAATGGTTGTTCTGATCGTGATTGTCTACATTTTGGCATAAGGATTAGAAAATATGCCGGACAAAATAATTTTTGATAAAAAACAACCCGGCGAACTTAGTACTTTTACACCATCAGGTAGCAGACCACTTTTCGGTGGAATGCTCTAAAAGGGAATCCGGTTCAAATCCGGAACAGTCTCCGCTGCTGTAAGTTCAGAATAAGTTTTTGGCAATTAGCCACTGGGGAGCGATGTTGAATGATACAATGCGTGAATGATAGAATGCAAGCTCAAACGGCAATTCGATCATTCTTTCATTTAAGCATTCAAAATCAACTCCGGGAAGGCGCCAGAAACGGAACAAGTCAGAAGACCTGCCTGAAAAATCTTTAATCAGGGCTTTCGGAAGAAAAGTCAGTTAAAAATGAATTTGAAAAATAACATCTCTTTGTGGGGTGAACGGCGCTTTTTGTTCTGTTCATTCCGGTTTCTGTTTCGTCTGCAAATAATAACTTTCACGCTGTTAGGGTGCATTTTTGGTATAGGTTGCACCACTTCATCCTCGGTCAGTGAGGGGCGTGAACAACCTTTTTCTCCTCAGGATTTGTTTCCGGAAAAGTCCGAAATACGTCACGCCAAAGGATTCAGCATCAGTTACTTCAATCACTACAAAATCGTCAGAATTCTGAGCCCGTTTGAAAAATCGACGGATACCGCCAGCTACATTTTATTGCAGCGCGGAATGCCAAAACCGAAGGGATATCCGGGAAGCCGGGTGATTGAAATTCCGATCCGAAGCCTGGTTGCGATGTCTTCTTTGCACATTGGCCTGGTTGGTTTTTTGGATGCTGAAAATGTTTTAACCGGGTTGGGGAATATTAAATACGTATCTTCTCCAAAAGTCATTGAGAAAATCAAACGCGGAGAAATTTTCGAAGCCGGAAAAGATCAGACGCTTGACGAGGAAAAACTGATCATCAAACATCCGGATCTGGTGATGGCCACGGGTAGTCCGGTTGCAAAAATGAACCGTTTCCAATCGCTGAATGATGCAGGTGTTCCTGTTTTGATTAATTCGGAATGGATTGAAACGACACCGCTGGGCAGGGCAGAATGGGTGAAACTTTTGGCGGCGCTACTGAATCAGGAAACTTTGGTAAATGAAAAATTTGCCCGTGTGGAAAAGGAGTATAAAAGGCTTTCACAACTGGCAAAAAAGATTAAAAACAAACCAAGTATTCTGACAGGGATGAATTCCAAAAGTGCGTGGTTTATACCGAATGGTAATAGTTATATGGCTGGATTTCTGCATGATGCGGGCGGTACTTTTCATTGGTCGAATACAAAATCAACAGGAAGTTTGCCACTGGATTTTGAGGCAGTGTACCCGGTTGCCTTAAACGCTGATTACTGGCTTAATATAAGTATTACGGATCTCCGCACGAAGAAGGATATGCTGGCCAGAGACAAGCGTTATGCTGATTTCAAATCCTTCAAATCAGGGAATATTTACAATTATAACAAAAGGATGAACGCGTCGGGAGCAAACGATTATTGGGAATCAGGAGCAGTGAATCCGCAGCAGGTGCTGGCCGATCTGATTAAGATTCTTCACCCGGAATTACTTCCGGAGCATGAATTGGTTTATTACAGAAAGGTGGAATAGCGATTGGCTAAAAGCTAATAGCTTTTAGCCTTTAGGTAGGAAATTCTTTGTCGTGCCGAATTAGGAGGTCAGTAATTATCACAGTAAAAGACATACGTTATCAGTGCTTTTGGCTAATAGCTATTAGCCAAAAGCCAAAAGCTTTAAAAATGAAAATTTACACAAAAAAGGGAGACAAAGGAACAACGGGACTTTTTGGCGGAAGCCGGGTCGATAAAGATGATGTGCGGGTTGAGTGCATCGGAACGCTGGACGAGGCAAATTCTACGCTTGGATTGTTGCGGGTGAAGCTTGGTAATGAGCATGCCTGGCAACCAAATCTACACAAAATTCAGAAGGATCTGATGGATATGATGTCGCACCTGGCACGGCCTTCCGATGCCAAAAAAGAGAATAAAAACCCGATGCCTGTTGATGGCTCTGTGTTTTGCGAGGAATGGATTGACACACTTGAATCGGAAATGTCATCGCCTTCGGACTACTTTCTGCTTCCCGGCGGAAACGAAATATCTGCGCTCTGCCACCTGGTACGCACTCAGATGCGCCGGGGCGAAAGAAGATTGGTGTCGCTGATCAAAACAGATGAAGTAAACGAAGCAATTCCGGCGTATATTAACAGGTTGTCGGATCTGTTTTTTACTTTGGCAAGAGCTGAAATGGATAAAGCGGGTGTGGCGGAAGAGAAATGGCAGTTATTTTTATACAAACGATTTAAAGAAAAAACAGAATGATCATTTACATCTCAGGAGGAGTAAGAAGCGGTAAAAGCAGGTATGCGCAGCAGATGGCGTTGAAATTGAGTGTAAACCCGGTCTACGTGGCAACAGCAAAAATCTGGGACGAAGATTTGAGGAAAAGGGTTGCGATTCACCAGGCAGAGCGCGGACCGGAATGGACGTTGATAGAATCTCAGCAGCAAATTCACCTGCTTCCTCTGGAAAATCGGGTGGTGGTAATTGATTGTGTGACACTTTGGCTGACCAATCTTTTTATGTCCTACACAAACAATATTGACTCAGCATTGAAGGCCTTCAAGGCAGAGCTGGATGGACTTGCTGAAAAAGCGGGAACGTTCATTATCATTTCAAATGAAATTGGAATGGGTGTACACGCGGAGAACGACATCGGGAGAAAATTCACGGATCTTCAGGGCTGGGCAAATCAGTACGTGGCGGCAAAAGCAGAGGAAGCAATTTTTATGGTCTCGGGCCTTCCGCTTGTCCTGAAACATAAATTTTCAAATTAACGATTAGAAATGAGTCAGTTGCAGGATCAGGAAATTCTTGATAAAATCAACAACAAAACGAAACCACTCGGCGCACTGGGAAAGCTGGAAAAACTTGCATTTCAGATTGCCCGCGTGCAACAGTCGCTCACACCAGCATTGACAAATCCGCATCTGGTCGTTTTCGCTGCAAGCCATGGAATTGCCGACGAAGGTGTAAGCGCCTATCCGTCGGCAGTGACACATCAAATGGTGCTCAATTTTCTGGCAGGCGGAGCTGCAATCAACGTTTTTACGCGTCAGCACGGAATCAGATTGATGCTCGTCGACGCGGGGGTAGATTACGACTTTGAACAAAACGACAATTTGATCAATGCCAAAATCGGAGCAGGAACGGGAAATTTTCTGCATGAAGCAGCAATGACAGAAGCGCAGCTCGAGGCCTGCTTGAAAAATGGCGCTGATATCGTCAAAAATATTGCTGAAACAGCTTGCAATGTAGTCGGCTTTGGTGAAATGGGAATTGGGAATACGTCGAGTGCGGCAGTCATTATGAGCATATTGCTGGATATTGAGCTTGCGGATTGTGTCGGAAAAGGAACCGGAATTGATCACGAGCAATACAATCATAAGGTAACAATATTGAGGCAGGCCATTGCAAATCATCCGGTTGACTCCGCGCCCTTTGATGTGCTCCGGCAATTTGGGGGTTTCGAAATTGCAATGATGTGTGGTGCGATGTTGCAGGCTGCAAAAGAGAAAATGCTGATTCTGGTAGATGGTTTCATATCATCCACGGCCTTCTTGTGTGCAGTTAAAATGGAGCCTTTCGTGCGGGAGTTTGGCGTTTTTTGCCATCAATCGGAAGAAAAAGGGCACCAGAAATTATTGTCCGAATTAAATGCCGAGCCGTTGCTTTCACTGGATATGCGCCTCGGAGAAGGTACGGGTTGTGCAATTGCCTATCCGCTGTTACAAAGTGCGGTCGCTTTTTTCAACGAAATGGCCAGTTTTGAAAGTGCAGGCGTAAGCAACAAAACGGCGTAATGAAGCAACAAATCAGGCTTTTTTTTACGGCGGTTCAGTTTTATACCCGCATTCCCATTCCGGGTTGGGTTGAATACAGCCCTGGAAATTTGAGCCCTGCAACAAGGTATTTACCATTGATAGGTTGGCTGGCCGGGCTCATAGCCTCAGTAATATTTTGGGCAGGATCCTTTCTGGCCAGTGTTCCCACAGGAATTATTTTGTCGATGATCTCCACAATCTTGCTCACAGGCGCTTTTCATGAAGATGGTTTTGCAGATGCATGCGATGGTTTCGGAGGGGGATGGACGCGGGAAAAGATTTTGCTCATCATGAAAGACAGCCGCATCGGAACCTATGGCTCTGTTGGACTGATATTGATTCTAAGTCTCAAATTCAGCTTGATTTTTGATTTGATCCATTTCTTTCCGAATCAAATTGTTATTCTTTCTCTTGTTCTGATCAACGCGCACACCCTGAGCCGTTTTATGGCGGCAACTGTTATTTTTACAACCCCTTATGCCAGAGATACGGACGATAGCAAAGTAAAACCGGTGGCTCAGAAAACGGGAGGAGAAACAATTTGGACGGCAGCTTTGCTCACCCTGATTCCATTGCTGTTGCTGGTTTTTTTTACTCAGAAACCACTTCTCATCTTTCTTCCGCTACCGATGTATCTGATCAAAATTACGATGACACGATATTTTGTGAAATGGATTGGCGGTTACACCGGCGACTGCCTTGGTGCGGTACAACAGGTATGTGAAATTGGCATTTACTTTTTCTTTGCCATCGTATGGAAGTTTATGTAGTCCGGCATACGACACCAAAATTGACCGCAGGGCTTATCTACGGTCATCTCGATGTAGAACTCGCCGACGATTTTCAAAAGGAAATTGACAGCGTTTTGGCAAAACTTCCCGCCCATTTTGATCGTGTTTTTTCTAGTCCTTCTTCGCGCTGCACCCAATTGGCCATGGAAATTACAGCCCGTTTTGTAACTGACGAAAGGTTGACGGAGCTGAACTTTGGTGATTGGGAGGGGAAAACCTGGGACACCGTCGATCAGCAGGATTTGCAGTTTTGGATGGATGATTTTGTCAACGTTCGGGTTCCTGGCGGAGAGAGCATGTTGGACATGCAGCAACGGGTTACAGAATTCCGTGAAGAGCTGAAAGAGCTGTCTTACAAAAGTGTTTTGATCGTAACCCATGGCGGTGTAATTCGTCTGTTGCGCGCAGAGGAAACAGGTATTCCGCCGGAGCGATTATTTGAAATAAAAGTCGGATACGGGGAAGTCTTCAAAATGCATATCTGACGTCGGTTTAGACCAAAAGCGCATTAGAAACAAGCGCAGTCACAAACCAAGCTAGATTCTTTCGTCGAAAGCTTTTCTGAAAATGATTTGGAATTATAGACATAGTTCAGCGTTAAAATTTGTCCGTCCCGAGATAAATTACCGTTCACATCAATCGGCGACTGAGCATAATTGCCTAAACCATCTCCCCGGTACATTACTCCTGTTGTAGAAAAATTCTGATTTTTTTTAAGCGAAATTCCTGGCATTACGATGCGATAGCAACAGGTTCCATAAATGTAATTATCGCCGTCTTTAAAAAAAGATGAGCAGGCGGCGGACCATTTTGTTTCCGGTGAAACCTTGTCGTCTGATTTGCAGCCGATTAGCAATGTAAAAGCAAGAAGAGAAAGTAAAGTGATCCTTTTCATAAAATACATCTTTTTATTTGAGGAGTGAATCGGTTACAAAATGGTTGTAAGCAGCTTCCATGATTTCTTGTGAAACGGAGTTTTTACTGGAAATTAAATTGAGCTTTACCGGTGATTATTACAACTAATTCCTGTAAACCTGTGTCTGTTGATGTAGATAACTGTCCGCGAATTTTCGTTCTAAACGCTTAAAAATGAAATACATTTGTACACTTCTGCTTCTTCTTTCATGCATTGCAATATCTTATGGGCAGAGCACTGAACTTTCCGTTCAGGCTTCATCCGGTTTCTTTTCTTATGGGGGCAAATCTGCGGTTTCCAATTCTTATGTTTCTATCAACGACGCCGGGCCTGGTTACGAAGTAAATGGCATGTTCGGGAAAAAGAGTGCCTTCTCTTATGGTGTTTCTTTTCAATATCAGCGCGTTACAAGCATGCGTTTTATCATGGGTGCAAGGCTCGGTTTTGATAGGCTGTCGGCCCGGTCGGATATCCGGGCCTGGGGCTCGAACATGAGTCGCGGAATTACGCGGGGGAAAGTCGTGCTTCACAATAATATCGTACAGTTTAATCCCTATTTGGGTCATCGTGCTACGTTCAAAAAAGTAGAAGTTGATTTCACAGGCGGTCTCAGTCTGGGATATATTTTAAGCAGCAATTATCGGGTAACTGTGGATCCAAACCTTGCGGAAAACAAATTTGAGAAGAACAATCAGATCAACACAAAAATCGATTTCGGACCCACGGCAGGTATTTCTGCTTCCTATAAGAAAGTGGGGATCAATGTAGCTTACTTTTACGGATTGGTAAATTACCGGCGAATGGTAGATGGCGGCAATCCGGAGGTTTACTCCCGGCATCTTCGTCTTGGTGTTTTTTACAGAATTTTTTAAAACAGATTTGCCAATGATTTCCAGGTTGAAAATCTCACTTTCAATTTTTGCCCTTTTTATTATTTTGGTTTCCGGCTGCAAGTCTGATGACAAAATGCTTCCCGTTGAAGTGTGGTCTGAGGGTTGCAGACAGCTGTCTGCAGACAAAGATGGGTACAGGATAGACGGTTTGTGTTGCGAAGATCTTGTGATACCAAAACTGAAATTAAGTAAAAACGGCAAGTTCGCAACGAATGGTATCTACAATACTTTTACCGGTGCTGGTTATTATCAAAGGCCTGTAAAAGTGTCGGGGAGCTTGTCCGCTGACGGCAAAATACTGAAGCTTGGATTCACTACCGAATTGGCACACAGCCAGGAATTTACATTCAGCCAGGGCGGCGCAGATAAGATTTGTGAATGTTTTTGTGACTGAAAATTTCCCAGTTAAATACCGGCCGGCAACTTCGGTATTGTGCCGGCCGGTATTCCAACAGACTTCTCATTTAAATGGATTTGTATACAACCCGACAGTAAAATATCCTCCCTGAGTTATCAGTGACGGGAAGGTGACAGTGGCCCGGAACACCCCAATCCCCATGAAAACAGAACCACACGCTTCACTGGCTGATGTGGTTGTATACGAGGATACAGCACCAGTGCGGTCGAGTTTCGGAACCGGTACAAAAGTGATTCCATAGCCAGCACCTCCTCCTGCATATGCGGGCGAATTCTTCCCGAACCTGAGCAAGGCATTACCGGTCAGCGCGTAAAACGAGGGTTTGTTTTTGCCGAAATAGTCCATCCCCACCAGATCAATCATCAAACCCGTAATCCGGCTTTTCCCGAGCAGTTTGTAATATCCCGTGCTGAGCGAGTAGCCATGTATTTTTGCAAATGCCAGGGTAGGCGTCATGTATCCAACACCAAATGCCCATCCGTGGCTGCGGCGAGAAGTGGTGATTTTCGGGTCAACGGGTGCACTCGGTTTGGTTGATTGGGTAGATAACGTTGCAACCTGTTCTGTGACAGCCGGTTCCGTTGGCTTCGAGTTAACAGTCTGTTCATCTGTTTTGCCCGAAAATGACTCCCGCGTTCCATCGCGGTAAATAATCATGAATATTTCGGATTTTTCGAGATTATAGACTGGGCCATCTTGCCTTGTAAAATATCTGAACCTGACGGTTTTGTCTGTTATTTCTTCAACCTTGACCGACAATTCCGACTTGTTATTTTTGATGATGACATCTTGGGCAGAAACGAAATGCGCGAAAAGTGACATTGTCAATACAATTATAAATTTGATTGATTTCATCGGAGGTGCGATTTTGAAAGTTTATTGACAGTTTCCGGATGCAGAGATCGATACCCGTTTCCCGTCGAAGTTGTCGAACTGCGCCGTCGTAGACACGACCTTCCCGTTGTATGTGGCACTTCCGGATTTTGAGAAAAAGAATTCTGTACCGTCAAAATAAGCCGCCCAGGAATTCCTTTCAATGTCAAAATTGTCGTCATCTATCGCATCATAAATCTGATTGCTTCCTTGTCTCAAATTGTACAGCATCACAAGCTGCGTTTCATTGACAAGAATCCCATATGCATTGCCATAACCTCCGAAATTAATATCGCAAACTGCCGTTGCCGTATAAGTTTTACCGCCTATATTGACGCTTCCTTTACCTGCTGCAGGTTGCGTAAAGCGGGTAATTGTATATCGGATACGGATCACATTGCTTACCCGGCCGTTGGCATCATAGATGCTGATAATCAGTGTAAAACTGCCGCTGTCGATATTGTCAGGAATGCCGATAGGTATGGAAATACTTCCGGAACTTGGGGCATTTCCACGAAGCGGGATGTCGTAATAGGTCGGAGAATTTTCAACCTTGGCGTAAGCACCACCAATGCCCCCGTTCAGGTTTGAGTAGTTTACTTTTGTAGTTTCTGTGGCCCCGTTTGCCGTAGGCACTTCCGTTGTGGTTGAGCTGACTTTCGGGGCCTGAGCACTTGTACTTGGAGATGGAGGTGTGCCCGTTTTCGTTTCTGTTCCGGATGGCATAATCAGCGCTTCTCCCACTTTTTTGGCATCGGTGGGACTGATCAGATTTTCAGCCGGGTCAACGTCCTTTGGTTTCTGGCAATTAAACATGGCGATGAAAACCGTGAAAAGCAGGATACGGGCAATGGTCGTCAAACCGGATTTGTTTATCCGCACATGTAATAGAGGAAAATAATTCTTCATAACGAAATTGTTTGAATGTGAAAAAATGACTGAATGTTTATCGTGCAGGAGCTGCGCTTGTGAATTCAAAGTTCATTTTTAATTATCCAATCAACCACCTGTTTTATAAGGTTTAGCGACCGTGTTTTTCTCCTTTTTAAATGCGAAAAAACCCGGGTGAAATTTATTGGTAATCTTTTCAATCAGAGTATTTTATATTGTAAATTGCTTTACTTATAAAAAACGAATTACTCAAAACGACACACGATGAAGAGATTATTATACCCGCTTTTCATCGCCTTCGTGTTATTCTCCTGTGATAAAAAGGAAGTGGAACCGGATCTGACGGCAAAGCTGGTGGGGAATTATTCGCATATTTTCAAATACGAATTTCATGACATTCAGGAGGAAACGAGCTGGGTGATCACCAAAACGGCTGCCAATACGGTTCAGCTTGTCTATAAAATTGAATCTGCTTACACAGGTACCAAACCGGGAACTTACACACTGGATGCACCGATTGAGGTGCTATTAGACAGTATCAAGGTTACCACAGCAGAAAAAATTGTAATTGATCAGGTGAAAGACGTGCTGTATGGCAAGAAGACTGCCAAAACACACATCAGGATTCAGGCGGTGCTGAAACAGAATAACCTGGAGGCGGACATGCTTTTTATTGATGTTGAATCGGGAAATGCAAGTAACCAGCAACTTGTGATGCAACGTAAATGATTGATTACAGGAGAACGCGCTTTATTGACACTGCTTCCTCAGTAAAACCGGTCCTGATTCCCTGATGATCTTTAAAATTAAAAACCTGGCCGCTGGTTCTAACAGCATCAATTTTTGAAAAATCGAGTTTCTCTACCAGCCAGCCAGGTTTCTGGGGCGTCATAGCTGCGATAATTCCTTCCTCCGGTAAATTCAAATCCGGTGTGGAATAAATTGCGGCGAACCCGTAATTGATATCCACCGCCGGTGACCACGGCGCCTCACCGATCGTCTGCGAAACAACAGTATATGCCTGGTTTTCAAGTGCACGCGCTCTGGCGCCAATATGTACACGTGTAGCGCCACGAATGGTTTCGGTGCAGCTGGGCGCCAGAATGAGTGTAGCACCGGCGGAGCTGAGTAGTTGGGAACCTAGTGAAAATTCGACATCGTAACAGATCTGGATTCCGAAGTTTCCCCAGGAAGCTTCAAATAGCGTCAGCGTTTTTTCTCCGCTTCTGATGCCCCAATCTTCGTTTTCAAAACGGGTCATAAAAAGCTTATCCTGGTAGCCCATCGAACCTTTTGGGGAAAAGACAAACACACGATTGACGTTTTTATCTGCGTCTATAACCGGAATGCTGGGAGCCACAATTATAATATTGTATTTTTTTGAAAGGCCGGAAAAAACCGCGCAAAAATCGTCCCTCAATAAATTGAGTTCAATAACCTGCTGCCGGATGTCTTCACGTATTTCCTGCGGGAAAATACTCACCAGCTCCATCGCCCCGTACTCAGGGAAAAGCGCCAGTTCTGCACGATCCCGGGCGGCCTTCGCCACCCATGATTCTACATGTTTTTGCCAGTCCAAAAAAGTTTTATGCTCCGTAATCGGATATTGGGCAGATGAAATAACTGTATTCATGATTGTTATGTTCCTGTAAATCAGGTTGTTTTATTTTTCTAGACCAGGCGCCTGATCCAGAATGTCATCGTTTTGGAAGAAGATTCCGACTCTCCAATGTCAGGCCATTCCATCTGGCTTTGGAGAGAAGTATCTTTTGCGTAGCCACGTTTTAGCCAAAAGATATCATTTGGTCTGTAATTTTTAGGTTTTGCGATATGATTTTCACCACGGTCAACAGAACAGAAGCAGGTGAACTTAAATGTGCCAAAACTCCTCGCGTGTGCCTCTCGCTCATCAAAAAAACGATGACCTAAACCCATTCCACGGTATTGAGAAAGTAGAATGCTTTCACCAAAATAAAAAACTTCGCCAACGCTAAACTCCGAATTTTCAAAGGGTTTGCGTACTTCTGTTGTTTCATCAGCCAGAGGAATGCATGTGGTTGCGCCGACCATTTTCGCACCGTCATATACTGCGAATAGAAAAGCACGTTCAGATGCCGCATAGGTGGTCAGGTACTGTTTTTCGTAGTCCACTGTTCCTTCGTAGAGATACGGATAATCGCGAAAAACTGCGATTCGCAGCGCAGCCAGATCATCGAAAACGGATTCGATTTCGCGTCCTTTTCTGAAAACGTATGTCAGAGGATTTTTGTCCATACTTGAGTTTGGTTTAAAATTACGAAACCAAACTGATCCACAGTGGTAAGTTGTAGTAGGTTGTCACACGGCTGATCTTACCGTTTCTGACTTCCAGAAAGGCCGCTGCCGGTAAAACATAGGTTTGACCGTGTGCTTCCGGAAATCCTTCTTCGCCCTTTTTATAAATGCCGTTTACAACAAATTCAACAGCAACGCGGTTATTTTCCGGCTCGGTGAAAAATACCATTTCTGTGAGCGTTTCTTCGTATGATTCGTCCATCATGCCCAGAAACTCGGTAAACTTTTCAATGCCTAAACGCTGATCTCCCTGGTTTGGCTGGTGCCTCACTTCCGGATGCACCAATGCGAGCATGCCGTTCCAATCTTTCTGATTGAAACTACTATAATATTGCTGAACGGTTTCTAATGCTGTCATTTTGAGTGAAATTTGGGTGTCATTAAACGGCAAAAATAAGATTTCAAAGTTTAGTTGAACGGTTTTTTTGTAAAAGAAACCTGCCCGTTGGCATCCTTCACATATTTGGCCAGACAGTTATCCTGAAACTCGGGACCAAAATTTTGCTCACCGGGCTGTAAAGTTTTGGGGGCCGGCCGGTCCTGTGAAAAGAAATAAACAGTCGTTGTTCCATATTTTGTATAAGGCATCAGCTCGCCGTATTGCTGCATCTCTGTCCAGGGAGTTCCCTGTGCTGTCACGCTGTAAATCCTGATAATGGGACCCGTATTATTGGGATTTCTGTACAGCGCTGTTTCTTTAAAATTACCGCTCAGATCGCCAGCGCTGGGCTGAGAAAATGAATCATAAAGGATGTAGACGATGAAAATTCCAAAGGCAATGAAAATGTAGTTTTTGATTCTTTTGTTGCTCATAAGTGTTTTGTTAAAATCGGGTTAACGCAGAGTAAAGTGAGTTTAAACGCTGAGTTCGCGCAGCTTTTTCTTTAAACGCTAACCTTCCCTGCTTAGCGTGCGAATATTTGGTTCAAAAGTTTCCACGCGGAGCATTTAAGAACTTGCAAAGAAACAAAGAACATTTTGCGTGCTTTGTGGTAATCTTCTCTGCTTAGCGTGCGAATATTTGGTTCAAAAGTTTCCACGCAAAGCGTTGAAGGACTCGCAAAGAAACAAAGAATATTTTGCGTGCTTGGCGGTAAGCTTCCCTGCTTTGCGTGAAATCTTTATTCGGCAATTAAAGACCTGAGCGCTTCAATTAGATTTTCAAGTACAAAATGCTCAGAAAGAACGCCATTCAAATTCAGACTCCATTTGCCTTCCTCAGTTACATCAATCTTATAAATCGCATTTCCCTGGTCATGAATGCCGATTCCTTCCCGCCTCAATGCACGTTTGGTCCAGAAAACCATTTGTGGATTTCCTGATATGTGTACTCGAAATAAAATGGGTTCTTCATGAATTGTAAACGTTCCTGAACTGGTATCAAAATGAAAACCTGGTTTTGCGAATGCAGATGCAAATCCACCGTTCAAAACGAGGTCTTCCGGTGTGCCAGTAGTCAGTTCACCGATTTGCGGCATGAGCCATAATTTATCCGCAGCCTGTAAAGCAAGGTCCAGTTCGTGTGTGGAAAGCAGGATTGCCTTGTTCATTTTCCGGGCCAGCTGGTGCAGAAGCCGCATCATTTCTACACGGCTTGGCAGGTCCAGATGCGCGGTAGGTTCATCAAGTAAAATGATATCGGTGTCCTGTGCCAACGCCCTCGCCAACATTACTTTTTGCCGTTCTCCATCGCTAAGCCTTTGAATCTTATGATCCTGATAGATTTTAGTGTCTGTCGCTTCCATTGCCCAAAGCACCTTTTTACGGTCGAAATCGGTCAGCGATCCCAGCCAGCCGGTGTATGGTATCCTGCCCAACGTCACCACTTCTCTGACCGTCAGGTTACCCGCTTCCACACGTTCGGTCAGCACCAGACTCAATTTTTTTGCCAGGTCAGCCGGATCGAGCTGTTTCAGATTCAGATCTTTAATAATAATATTGCCGGCCAATTCAGGCTGTAATCCGGCCAGTGTTCGCATTAAAGTCGATTTGCCGGCACCATTTGGTCCCAGCAGGCAAACGAGTTCTCCGGCAAATAAATTGAGATTCAAATCTTCCGAAACCACCTTTTCCGCGCCCCGTATTTTGTATCCAACCGTAAGATCTTTTGTATTTAATGCAGGCTTTTTCATGAGAATGAAGATCGCAGATTATTGCGGCTGACAATGACCCAGATCACAACCGGGGCGCCCAAAAGCGATGTCACTACGTTAATCGGTAAAACTGTCTGCGTTCCGGGTAGCTGGGCAAGAATGTCACATAACAGCATCAAAACAGTACCTGTAAGGCAGGCGCCGGGAATCAATATCCGGTGATCCGAAGTTGCCAGCAGTGACCTCGTAATGTGCGGGATGGCAATACCTATAAAACCGATCGGACCACAGAATGCGGTGATGCTTCCCGTCAATAAACTTGTACTGGCGAATATGATCAGTCTCGTACGACCCACGGTAAGCCCCATGCTTCTGGCATAATTTTCACCCAAAAGCATCCCGTTTAATGATTTTGACGATACAAATGCCATCAACAGCCCAACACTGACGACAGCTGAAAGCACATAAAGATGGTATTCCGTCACGCCGCCCAATGAACCGAAAGTCCACATAATGTATTCCTGAAGTTGCTCTGGCTGGCTGAAATACTGCCAGATACTCACGATCGAAAGGGTGATTGTTCCGATCATTACGCCCACAATTAACAGAATTACGTGATCCCTGATTCTGCCGGCAATCAACAAAATACAGGCAAGAACCAAACCTGAACCCAGCGAGGCCATTGCGATGATGAGCCAACTGCCAGAAACGCCGAGCTGCCGGATGGCATAAATACTCGCACTACTTCCTCCTGCAAGCATTACTGCGGCCACACCCAGGCCCGCCCCTGCGGTAATGCCGAGTTCGGATGGTCCGGCAAGTGGATTCCGGAATAAAGTTTGCATTTGTAACCCGCTGACAGACAGTCCGCAGCCGACCAGGATTGCTGTAATGGCTTTGGGTAGCCTAATTTTTTCGATGATAAATTGCCAGGCTACGTTATCCGTTCCTTTGCCAATGATGATGTTCAAAATCTGGTCAAAAGGAATTTTAACAGAACCCAGCATAATGTCAAGTCCGAAAAAAAACACTGTTAAAAACGACAATCCGATTAATACCAGCTTTTGGAGTAGAGTTAAGTGCATATTATTCCAGTTGTTTGTAGTAAACCAACTGATGATCGGGAAGTAATTCAGGATGCAGGATTTTAATCAGGTCGGATAGCACAATTTGCGGATTCACGTTGCCGGACTCAAAAAAATCGTTTGAACCTCGCTCATTCACCCGTTTGTTGTAACTGAACAATTTTCCGCTTTTATAGGCATTGAAATCCTTATACCGCGAATCCTGAGCACGAATGGATTTGCGTGTATCTTTTGGATTAAAACCAACATTGAGCCAGTAGTCGGCCTTTAATGCTGTGGAGTAAACCGATTCAAAACTCAGCGGAAGACTGCCTGTTTTCTCACTTGCAGGCCAGGGGAAATTTCCACCGGCATCTTTGAAAAAACGGGCCATGTAGCTGTTCCCATTTGGCATAAACCAAACATCTTTTGTATTCAAACCAGAAAGAATAAGCGGTTTTGTACCTGCTTTTGCTGCCAGGTCCGTCAGCATTTGATATTCCGTTTCAATTTTCGCGAATTTTTCATTTGCCAATTCTTCTTTGTTCAAAAGCGCCGCCATAATTTTAACCCATTCTGCGCGTCCCAACGGCGTACTTTCAATCCACTCGGAATTGCTTATGACAGGAATTCCAGCGTCGGAAAGTGTTCGGTAATGCTCCATTTTAGAAGCCGGGCTCCCCGTTGTCATAATCAGGTCCGGACGGATGTTCACCAATTTTTCTTCATTTATTCCCTGATCCTTCCCTATTTCTGCCACTTTACCGGCTGCGATCATTTTAACGACTTCCGGGGAATAGACGTATTGCAGACTGCTCAGGCCCGTCAGGATGTGTTCTGCGTTTAAAAATGTCAGCAAACCAACATGCATGGAGGATGTGGTGGCCAGGCTCCGCAACGGTATTTCTATGACTACACTTTTGCCAAGAATTTCAGGGGAAGCATGACCGCGCTGAACGAGTATGTATCTGGTCGTATCGGCAGCGTTCTCAAAAGGACTGATAATGCTGACCACTTTATGATGCTCAAAATATTCGATACTGAAACCTTTTGCATGTTTAATCTCTGTTTTTACAAAACCCGAATTTACTTTTTCAGCAGATTTAACGGTCCCGTGAGCTTCGTACTTTTTTTGTCTGCAAGCTCCCAGACAAAGTGTGAACACGAAAATTGCGAATAATGAATGTTTCGAAAAAACGGCAAAGATTTGTTTTTTTTGAAACGTGTGATTGTGGGTGGTTTTTGTTTTGATCATGTGAAACGGCCCGCTTTTACCAGGAAAGCTTATTTTAACGTTGAGTTAAGGCAGGTTTCTGACTCGTTCAGTTTGACAGCATTAAAGGAGATGATAACTTTCCATGTTGAAATTGGCGAACCATTCGATAGAATTCCCAGCTTGCATTCCATCCTTCACGCGTTGTACCATCCAACAATGCTTTCCCTGTTGCAAAATGTCAAACGTTTTTTTTATGAACTTACAGCAGCGATTACTGTTCCGGATTTGCGCCGGATTCCCTTTATGCAAACGAATAGATTTAAACATTTGCAGCCTTGATATGGGCAAAAGTAACAAGAAATGAGTTGTAACCTGCCCGGGTCATGGTTTATCTTCGCTGGTTTCAGTGTAATTTCCTGAAATTGAGACAATAAGTTTGGCTTGATGGGTTATAAAAAGGGGTTTTACGCAAACACGCGAAGATTTACGCAAAGAGCGCAAAGAGACTTTTTGGCCTTGCGTAAATCTTAACTGCGTTGCATGAAAAGGAAATGTTAAAAAAGCCTGGTACGGATAAGTGATTAAAAGGATTTGACGTAAGGACTTTGACGCATAGTCAATGCATCCATCAGGCTTTATCAGATGTAGCCAAGCATTTGAGTCACATTATTGAGGCCAGTTTGAATTGTATCCACAGATTTTGTTCCATGGTAATAACCTGCCAGATGAAGCTCATCGTACACATTTACAAGCAGTCGTAATAGCTTTTTGTCATATTTTCGAACCCTGTTTGTATAATCTTCAATACTCTTGGGCTTACTGAATTTGGTTCCTTCTTTTTGTTTCAGGAATTCATCAAGGATTAGTAACGCGCCGGCATAGGCAGTTCCGGCAGCCATTTTTACATATTTTACATCAGAATATAAGCCGTCTTCCTTTCCGGCTTTGTTCGTCAGGATTTCCCGGGCATTGTCCAGGTATCGCTGCGCTTCTTCGACAGGCGTTAAGGTTTCTCCGCTACTTTTTAAAACCGGCTTTTTCATTTTTGTCAAAGTTTGCTTTTTTAGTCTGATGATGACGTATTTAGCTCTGAAAGGTAACAAATTTTTGAATGGCTCAATTCATTAAGTTTACTTTCATAAATTGAGATTTGGCACACTTTTATTAACCCAGGTTTTATGTCAGCACAATCCCTTTTGCAATTTACCGGAAAGAGCATTTACTGCGCCCAGGCCGACGCCCATATTGACCCATGGATTCCTGTGGATCGTGCAATCATTACGCACGCACACAGTGATCACGCACGTTGGGGTAGCAAACATTATCTGGCACACAAGGACAGTGCGCCCATTTTGCGACTGCGGTTGGGACCAGATATTTCATTGCAGACTGTCGAGTATGGTGAAAAATTTGTCATCAATGGGGTTACTTTTTCACTGCATCCTGCCGGGCATATCATCGGTTCGGCGCAGATCCGTGTGGAATACAAAGGCGAAGTTTGGGTAGCGAGCGGAGACTATAAGCTGGAAGACGACAAGTTTTCCGTTCCTTTCGAACCGGTCAAATGCAATGTCTTTATCACCGAATCCACGTTCGGCTTACCGATTTACAAATGGCAGCCTCAGCAGGAAATTTTTTCCGAAATTAATAACTGGTGGACGCAAAACAGAGCCGAAGACAAAGCCAGCATTCTGATGGGGTATTCATTGGGGAAGATGCAGCGCATTTTGAAGGGGATTGAATTAAAAGACAAAGTCATTTACGCACATGGCGCTATATATATATTAAACGAAAGACTGCGTGAAGCTGGTTTTGATTTACCTGAATTGACGTTGGTCACGAAAGAAACGGATAAGAAACTTTTCCGCGGCGCGCTGGTGCTTGCGCCGCCATCGGTTGACAGCAGTACATGGATACGGAAATTCAATCCATTTTCCCTGGGTTATTGTTCCGGCTGGATGGCCTTGCGGGGGGCTAAAAACCGGCGGGCTGTGGATCAGGGATTTATACTAAGTGACCACGTGGATTGGCCTGATCTGAACAGAGCCGTGAAAGAATCCGAAGCAGAAAAGGTCTATGTTACGCACGGCTATACCAGTATTTTTTCGCGTTGGCTGAATGAGAACGGAATTGAAGCGGGTGAGGTGACTACGATGTACGGAAATGAAGAGGAAACGGAGGATAGGGCAAAGGTTGATGGACCGGAAGCAGAAGGAATTGAGAATAACAAAGATTTATCACCAATTCCGGACGATCCTGATCTGAAACTAACCGCTAACCGCTAAAAGCCAATCGCTAAAAATGAAACAATTTGCCGAGCTTTTCATGAATCTGGATCGCACTAACAAAACCAATGCGAAGGTGGAGTTAATGCGCAATTATTTTTTGACAGCACCCGATGATGACAAATTGTGGGCGCTGACTCTGTTTACCGGCCGTCGGCCATCGTTCAAGATTAACCGGACACAGGTGAAGGAATGGGCTGCTGCGGAAGCAAATATCCCGATGTGGCTTTTTCAGGAAAGTTATCAGAGCGTTGGCGATCTGGGAGAAACGATTTCGTTGGTTCTTCCAAGGACGGTCACGGTAGATTCGGACAAAACGCTTTCCGATTGGTTCTATTATCTGGGTCTATTGCCGGGGATGACAGACGAGGAAAAGCATGATCATATTTTGCAGGCCTGGATGCAGCTCTCGCAGCACGAAACCTTTGTTTTTAACAAATTACTCATGGGTAGTTTCCGGATCGGAGTATCGCAAACGCTGGTGGTGCGCGCGCTCGCAGAAGCGACTTCCACCGAGGCCAATGTAATTGCGCATCGGGTTATGGGGCAATGGCATCCGCTGGAAACTACTTTTGAAAAGTTAATTCTGGATGAAGGGGAAAATGATAACGCTTCCCGTCCCTACCCGTTTTTTCTGGCTTATCCGATTGAAGGTGATGTTTCAGCTTTAGGCAATCCTGAGGATTGGTTTGTAGAATGGAAATGGGATGGAATCCGGTCACAGATCATATACAGGAATAATGAGCTTTTTATCTGGACAAGAGGGGAGGAATTGTCGACGGATAAATTTCCGGAACTGCATTTCCTGAGCGAAGTTTTGCCAAATGGCACAGTCATCGACGGGGAAATTGTGAGTTATTTTGAGGATAAACCAATGCCGTTCAATGTGCTGCAAACGCGGATTGGGCGGAAAAATTTGTCGAAAAAAGTACTGGAAGAAGCGCCTGTTGCACTCATTGCTTATGATATTCTGGAAGCAAATGGCGTTGATATCCGCAATCTCAGCCAAGCTGAACGTAGGGCGCAACTTGAATTGATTCATGCCAATATTCCCGCTCAAAAAGTATTCAACCTTTCTCCGCTTGTGGACTTTAAGGAATGGAGCGAACTGCATGATCTGCATCCCGCTTCGCGCGAAAATATTGCGGAAGGTTTTATGATCAAGAGGAAAACTGGCACATATCAGGTTGGTCGTAAAAAAGGGGATTGGTGGAAATGGAAAATTGATCCACTGAGTATTGATGCAGTACTCATTTATGCTCAAAAAGGTTCCGGAAGGAGAGCAGAGCTTTTTACCGATTACACATTTGCAGTCTGGGGTGAAGACGGCAAACTCGTGCCGTTCGCAAAAGCATATTCGGGATTAACGGATGCGGAAATCGGGCAGGTTGATTATTTTATCAAGAGGAATATACTCGAAAAATTTGGGCCTGTGCGTACGGTAAAACCTGAATTGGTTTTCGAAATTGGATTTGAAGGAATCAATGAATCGTCAAGGCACAAATCGGGAATAGCCGTGCGTTTCCCAAGAATATTACGATGGCGAAAGGATAAAAAAGCAGCCGAAGCGGATACATTGGAAAGTTTGAAGGGGATTTTGGAGGTTTAAAAGTGAATGTTGGCTACCAGATAGTTGCAACCAAATGATTATAGTCCTCAAATTTTCGGTCCTCTGAGATGATAGTAAATTTTTCAAACATCGCGGTTGCTAAAATGATCCTGTCAAACGGATCCCGATGATCTTTTATGAGCGGGAGTTGTTCATAATGGTCCAAATGTTCGTATTTAATGGGTAATACTGAGATACCTATTCTTTTTACTTCATTTATATATTCAGATATTGATTTTGTGAGTTGAAGTTTACCAATTTTCTGTTTTATAGCCATTTCAAAGAAAGAGATTATACTCACACAACAAAAAGTGTCTGAGTTTGAAATGATGTTTTCTGCGGAAACTGATAAATTTTCGCTTTTATCTAATGTCCAAAGAATGGTGTGCGTGTCAAGAAGATAACCCATTACATGTAATCCTTTAAATCATCCAAAGGATCATTAAAATCCTCAGACATTTTTATTGAGCCTTTCATAGTACCCAATGGTCGGGATTTTGAGGCGGGGGATTCATTCTCTTCCATAAACGTCACCAACACCTTTGTTTTCTTTTTCAAGGGAGGTGTCTCAGTGAAGATTATGCGACCATTTTCGTAAATTCCTTCAATTGTTTTTAACATGAGTCTGGCGTTTGACTTGTACCAAAGATAAGTAATTTTAGTGCATTTCGTGTTGCACAACGGATGCGCCTGTGGCACAACATTGGCGCAGATCTGCAATTTTAATATTTCGTGTTAAAATTGCTGACTTCCTCTCAAAAACGACTAAGTTGGTATGCGATTTTAAATAAAACAAATACAATTTATTCCAATCTCAATTGACTAAATCCCGAGGACATATCATCGTTGAACAGTGGTTCAAATCCAAAAACTGGAAATGGGCTACTTTTCAAAAGGAGGCTGCTGTTGCTTATCTGTCAGGTAAAAGTGGCCTGGTGAATGCACCTACGGGAAGTGGAAAAACCTATTCGCTCTGGATTCCGATTCTGATTCGTTATATTAACTCGTTGCCCAAAAAACCTGCAAAACGATCAAAAGGACTGCAAATTCTTTGGATCACTCCGTTACGTGCACTTTCAAAAGATCTGTTCCGTAATATGGAAACGGCGGCTTTGGAAATGAACCTGAACCTGCATGTCGGCGTTCGCTCCGGTGACACGAGCACGAAAGAGCGGACTGCGCAGAAGAAACAAATGCCCGAGGCATTGTTGATCACGCCCGAAAGTCTTCATATTTTATTTGCCCAGAAAAACAGTTCCGAAGTTTTTAAAAACCTGCATACGGTTGTCATTGATGAGTGGCACGAATTGATGGGCAGCAAACGCGGCACGCAAACCGAACTCGCGCTTGCGAGGCTACGAAAAATTAATCCGGAATTGCAAACCTGGGGAATTTCGGCAACCATTGGTAACCTCGACGAAGCCCGAAAAGTGCTGCTCGGAATGAGTTATAACGATGAAAATGCAGTTACGATCAAGGCTGGAACAAAAAAGAAAATTGTCGTTGAAAGCATTATTCCTGAAAAAGTGGAATCACTTCCCTGGTCGGGATATATGGGGACGAGGCTGGTGGATTACGTCGTGGATGTGGTCAGAAAGGGGAAAACAACCCTTCTTTTTACCAACACACGCTCTCAAACTGAAATCTGGTATCGAACGATTATTGACAAATATCCTGAATTTGCGGGCATCATGGCGCTGCATCACGCGTCGCTCGACCGGGAAATACGTGACTGGGTGGAGGAAGCATTGCATAACGAGAAATTGAAACTCGTTATTTGTACTGCCAGTCTGGACCTGGGAGTCGATTTCCGGCCGGTTGAAACGGTTATTCAGGTGGGAAGTCCCAAAAGTATATCTCGTTTTATACAACGTGCCGGACGGAGCGGTCACCAGCCCGGAGCTGAGAGCAAAATTTATTTCTGTCCGACAAACGCGCTTGAATTGATTGAAGCGGTTTCGCTTCGTGAAGGAGTCGAAAAAAATATTCTGGAAGATCGTCCACCCGTCATTCAGGCTTTTGATGTTTTGGCGCAGTGGATGATTACGCTGGCTGTCGGTGAGGGATTTGAAGAGGCTGAGTTATTCGAAGAAGTGCGTGACGCATATGGTTATCAGTTCATTAACCGTCAGGAATGGGAATGGCTGCTGGGCTACATTACAACCGGCAGTTCGTCACTCATCGTCTATGATGAATACAAAAAAGTAGAGCGCGTTAATGGACGTTATGTGGTAAAAAGCAGGCGGATTGCACACCGGCACATGCTGAGTATGGGCACGATCGTTTCTGAAACGTCATTGAAGGTCAAATTCCAGCACGGGAGATATCTGGGTTCAGTGGAGGAATCTTTTGTAACAAGAATGAAAGCAGGCGATGTTTTTGTATTTGCCGGAATGACTGTCGAATTCGTGCGTATTCATGAAATGACTGTTATAGTTAAAAAAGCCGAAGGAAAACGAGGATTTTTGGTTAGATGGGCTGGTGGACGTATGCCACTTTCGTCACAGCTGTCAGCATTTATCCGCGAGCGTCTTTCCGATGCAATTGAAAATCCTTTTAAAGAAAAAGAATTGGCCAAATTGCAGCCGTTGTTATTGCTACAACAGGAGCGTTCGATGATTCCGAACCAGGCGCAACTTCTCATTGAACAATGTGAAACACGCGAAGGTCACCACATTTTCATCTTTCCATTCGAAGGACGTTTGGTACACGAAGGCATGTCAATAATCCTCGCTTACCGGATCAGCAAACTGACGCCAATCACATTTTCGGTCGCGATGAACGATTATGGTTTCGAATTATTAAGTGATCAATATGTTGATATTGAAGCTGTTTTGAAGCAGGTTGACTTGTTTTCGATCAAAAATTTGGTGGATGACATTTACCAAAGTGTGAATGCAACCGAAATGGCAAAACGAAAATTTCGCGAAATTGCTGCCATTGCGGGGCTGATGTTTCAGGGGTATCCGGGGAAATATATGAAAACAAAGCAACTTCAGTCGTCCAGTTCGCTGTTGTTTACGGTGATGAGTAAGTATGAAGACAATAATTTGCTGATCAAACAGGCATACCAGGAAGTGCTGACTTATCAATTGGAAGAAGTTCGTATGAGAATGGCGCTCGACAGGATTGCTACGCAAAAGATAATTATCAAAAAAACCAAAAAACCGACTCCGCTATCGTTCCCTATTATGGTGGATCGTCTTAGGGAACAGCTTACTTCGGAGAAATTAGAAGACCGGATCCAGAAAATGCTCAAACAGTATAGTGATGCAGATTGAAATCAGAGGACACCATTTTTTACTACTTACACAACGGGCAATTTTTTGGCAGGAAACACAGACACTATTAATCGGAGACCTGCATCTCGGGAAAATTACACATTTCAGAAAAGAAGGAATTGCTGTACCGAATAACGCTGCTGATAACAACTTTGAACGACTGAACGAATTGGTGCAAAATACCGGAGCAGAACGGATCATCTTCCTTGGGGATCTTTTTCATAGCCAGTACAATTCTGAATGGGAAACGTTTAGGATATGGCGCCAAAAACATCATTATATTGACATGATCATTGTGATTGGGAATCACGATATTTTGCCTGTCAGTATGTTTCTTGAAGCGGATCTGCAGGTTTTTGTCAATGATTTTGAGGAAGATGATTTTATTTTTACGCACCACCCCAAAGTTGAACCGGATCCTGATAAATTCGTTTTTGCCGGGCACATTCACCCGGTTTTTACTTCATATGGCAAGGGGCGTCAACGGTTCAGGTTGCCTTGTTTTGTGGTGGATCTCAATCAAGCCATTCTCCCCAGTTTCGGTGTTTTTACCGGCGGATTCAATATGCATTTGATTGAAAACAGGAAAATATATCTGACAACGGAAAGCAGGATTTTTGCGATTGCTGAGCGTTAAAAAATTAAAGTCGGAAAAATGTGGAATCAGATTCCATATTTTTCCGACTTTTGGTGTATTTCAACAACATTTTTTGCTGTGGTTCTCTATGATTTTTTTGTCAGTCTTGACCTGGTATAAGTTTTGATAACTTTGGCGGCATCTCCTTTCGACAATCTGTTTGAAAAGTGTTGGTAGTTGCTGTGATTCCGATTGAAATCTTATCTGAGATAGTCCAATTTACTTTAGATATTTTTCAAAACGTATGAGTCTCCAGCTAGATTCCCAATCCCTTCCAAATTCCTGGCGTCGCAAGTTCAATCAAATGTTTATTGGTATCGCGGAAATACAGACTATATCCCTGATTGAAGGAAATTTCACTTTCAATATTGATGTTGCGGCTAGTCAAACGCTCTTTCCAGTAATCAATCGAACCTCTATCGATTGAAAATGCTATGTGAACTGGTCCTTTTCCATCGTGTGGAGGTATAATGCCCCCTGTCGGGAGCTCAACCTCTTTAAAAGAACCTTCCTCTTGAAACAGTAGCAACACTTGTTTCCCTGCCACACTTAATGCCACAAGCCGCTCGGAACTGAGTAAAACTTCAAATCCAAACAAATCCTTGTAGAACGCACTGGCAGTGTTCAGATCCGGGAAGTATAGTGCCGATTCCAATATTCCATTAATATTTCCTTCCATATGCTGTACCTTGGTTAATTGTTAATGCGCACCTTCCTTTTTTACCACGGAATTAATTTTTCCCTCGCACGGGCGGTCCGGCTGTGATCCTGTAAAGTAGATACCTGGAAGCGAACAAAAAAGTAAAAGAAAGGAAAAGACAATTTATTGTTCAAGTTTACAGCTACTTTTTCTCCGTCAAATGCTTCCAGTAACGTTTTGGAACATGCTGCACGTGTAACTTGATGTTTCGCCGGGAGGGAATATTAACGTTCTGGAAATAGTTTTGCCAAAGCTCCTGATACAGTGTTTCAGAATCGTGGAAAACTTCTTTGATCGCAGAAGCGCTGCTTACTTCATTGGAAAAATTAAGCGTAATTTCTTCAACCTTTTCCTGATCGTAGTAAATCCCATATTTGCGTTTCAGGTCGTAGATCATCCAGTTCTGGTCGGCGTAACGTTCTTCAAAATGGTCGGCAAGCAACGGAATTACATTGAAATCAGGCTCAATTCCGGCATAATACAAATCGTCACCAGTTCTCTGGAATCGCACAAAAGCTTCCATTCTGTGCTTTTCGCGATAAACCATTTTTGAAGTCTGATTAATTTTCAAAACGTCAAAATTCCCGTAGGCGAGATGCGGTGAATCAGCTCCCGAAAAGTAAAAACGAATGCAGGACAAAATAGTCAATTCGATATTGGCAAGCTCGGATAGATAACAGCGATAAAGCTGAATACAATTTTCAGCAGGAATTTTCTTCTTCAAACCTTTCCAGACACGTTCCGCTTTTATTTCGTCCGTAAACACCAATTCCTTTTTTGCAAACACATCGGATTGCCCGGGTTTTCCGATCGTTACAAAACCTGAAACCTGCCACTTTTTGTCAAATGCGTCAAAAACAGAAGTCAGCAAACCGAGCCAGGAGCCATCATAGGAAACGATAACGGGGTTATCCGAAAAGATTATATTGCTGTCCGGCATTGGAACGGAATTTACTTTTTGATTCGTTGAGTATGAACTGTCGGATTTTTGTTTCGGTATAATCCTTCCGATCCGGATTAGGACTGCTGCACTCGATAAAATATTTTGCCCGGTTTACCGCAATCCCGATTTTTCGAAGATGGTCCCAGCCAAGCCTGTTAAACCGTCGGGCACCCACGATTTTATTGGCAGATTGAACCCCGATTCCCGGTACGCGTAAAATGAGTTGTAAATCTGCTGTATTGATATCGACTGGAAAATGGTGCATATTACGCAATGCCCAGCTCAGTTTCGGGTCAATTTCAGGATCAAGATTTGGATGTTGCTCATTCAATAATTCCTTTACATGAAAACCATAAAACCGCATCAGCCAGTCGGTTTGGTACAACCGGTTTTCCCGCAAAACAGGAACATCTGTTCCCAAAAGAGGCAATCGGTTGTCGTTACTGATCGGCACATATCCTGAATAATAAACCCGTTTTAATTTAAAGCCCGTGTAAAATTTGTGGGCCGTGTGCATAATGTCTTTATCAGACTCTCCGCTTGCACCGATGATCATTTGCGTGCTTTGACCGGCAGGAGCGAATAACGGCGCATTTTTGAATAGCGCCTTTTCTTCGGTTGTTTTGATGATCTCATTTTTCAGATAAGTCATCGGCTGTATCATATCCTTGATATTCTTATCAGGTGCCAGCAATTTTAACCCGCTTTCTGTTGGGATTTCTATGTTTACACTCAAACGATCCGCATACAAACCCGCTTCGTGCATCAGCTCATCGCTTGCTCCGGGAATGGATTTTAAATGAATATAGCCGTTGAATTTATTTTCAGTGCGCAATTTTTTTGCCACAGAAACGAGTCGTTCCATTGTATAATCTGCGTTTTTGAAAATGCCGGAGCTCAGGAAAAGACCTTCTATGTAATTCCGGCGGTAAAAATTCATCGTCAGATCCACTACTTCCTGTACGGTAAAGGCGGCTCTTTTGATGTCATTACTTTTACGCGTCACGCAATACGCACAGTCGAAAATACAATGGTTAGTCAGCAGGATCTTTAAAAGTGAAACGCAACGTCCATCTTCCGTGTAAGTGTGGCAAATTCCGCTTCCGGACGCCTCTCCCAAACCTTTATTGTGATTTTTTCTGGTGCTTCCACTGGAAGAACAGGACACATCATACTTCGCTGCGTCCGCCAGTATCTGAAGTTTTTCATGAAGCCTTTCCGACATGCCCGTGATTTTTAACGTTGATGATTGATACTTTAAGTATCATAAATGTACGTAATGTTTGATACTTAGGCGAGCAAAAAATAAACTATTTATTTACAAAAAATACCTGCCATTATACGTTAATGCACCGCGATTTCTATTTTACATTAGTCATAAACTGCTTAATCTGTCCGTAGCGCTTGTTCCACGGCAAGAAAAATTGGGTGATCATCGGAACGTGTTTCTTATTTTTCTGAATGTGATAAGGCGTTCCGGAAACAAAGTCAGGCAGGGTTTTTACAAATTTTTCATTGCTGGAAATAATAGAAGGATACGATTTTCCACCACGGAAAATAATCATTGGCGGCATATTCCTGTGAAGATGATAAAGCGGTGTCGCTTCCTTCCATACCTTCGGGTCGTTTGTGAAAGTTTTGATGTAAGTATTTTCCTTGGGGAATTTTTCTTCCTGCAGATAGCCGTACATATCCAGTCCCGCAGCGTCGATCAAAATGATCCCTTTGATCGGATTTTTAATGCCCAGATCTTCAAAATATTTGTTGTCAATGGCTATCAGCGCAGCCAGATGGCCACCGGCAGAGTGGCCCGAAATGAATAAGCGTTCCGGATCTCCGCCATATTGTGTGATATTCTCCTTTACCCATTTAATAGATTTTGCCGAAGCAAACGCCATTTCCCGGTACGTTGCATCCGGAGTCAGCGGGTAATCGATGATCACATAAACAACATCGTTTTTTGCCCAATGGCTGCCCATAATATTGTACTGTCCTTTTCTTCCTGAATTCCAGTTGCCTCCATGAATAAAAATGATGACGTTTTTGAGCTGCGTATGTTTTTTTGGAGCGAAAATATTTAGCTTTTGTTCCATTTTACCGGCATTGTTATCCGGCTTTAAATAGACAATATCCTTGCTCCGTGTTATTCTTTTGAAAGAGCAACCTGAAAGTGTCAGTAAAAATGATGCTGCAATAATTGTGACTATAATAAGCGTAACCCTGATTTCTGATTTCAAAATAGAGATATGTAGAATGAAAAATTGTATTCAAATCTACGGTAATCAGGTGCTTATGGATTGGAGAGGATAGGAATTTAATTCAGTAGCTTGTTGGGGAAACAGTGGGAAATCCTGCTCGCCGTTCGAGCAAAACGGCGAACAGGGTTTGTTATGCTTTTTTTGGAGGGAGATCAAATGCCACCGCATTATGCTCAAAATGTCCTTTGTGCGATCCATCGCAGAATGGCTTGTTGGCCGACATGCCACAGCGGCATATTGAAACCACAGTTCTGCCCTGCAGACCGTATACATTTCCCTGCGCGTCGACAATCTCGAAATCGCCGTCAATCTTTACTGAACCGTTGTTGTTAATAGTAAGTTTTGTCATCGTCATGGTGAATTTTTACGCAAAGGTAAAAACCAGGCATCAAAGCGCGTTGCGGAAACACCAGTTTAGGATGATTACAAATGAGGATTAGTTGACTGGAAGATGGTTTAGAATTTTTCTGATGAGTTCCTCAGACTTAAATGGTTTAGTTACAAAGTCGTTGAACTGGCAGCCTGCAATTTCAGCTTCGCCTTCGGCAAAAGTGTCGGCTGTGAACGCGATTACGGGAACATGGTTAAATTGGGGCATCGATCTTCTCAGCGTTCTCATCGCGGTAATTCCATCCATAACGGGCATTTGTAAATCCATTAAGATGATATCGAATGTCTGTTTTTGAAGCGCTGCGAGTGCTTCCTGCCCATTGCTACAGATCACAAATTCGGCTTTCCACCGTTGCAGGATGTATTTCAGCAGAATCTGATTTGCCAGGATATCTTCCGCTACCAGAATACGATACCCTTTTAGCGAGATTTCGGCATGAGGGTCGATTTGAGGTTTTTCAATTGGATTTTTCCCTTTTCTAAAATTCAGATAAACACTAAATCTGGACCCTCTTCCCAGTTCGCTCTGGGCCGAGATAGATCCATTCATGAGATCTGCGATTTTTCTGGAGATACTCAGTCCAAGGCCGGTGCCTCCAAAATGCTGGGTTGCGTCGTTTTGATGCGCCTGCGAAAAACTGTCGAAAATAACGCCCAGTTTGTCCGTCGAAATCCCGATTCCCGAATCTGCAACTTCCAGTTTTAGGTCGACGCCGTCATCATGGTCTTTTACAAGCTGTACAGACAAGCTCACGTAACCTTCGACGGTAAATTTCACAGAATTCCCCAGCAAATTGACCAAAATCTGATTCAGCCGGTAAGGATCGCCGATTAAAAAAGACGGTACATTTTCGTCAATCTGAAAGGTAAGCGCGATATTCTTTTTCTGGGCAATGACTGCAAAAGTTTTCTGGAGATATCCCAGTTTCTCCCTGATGTCAAACTCAAAACTTTCAAGATGAAGCTTGCCAGCTTCAATTTTCGAGAAGTCGAGAATGTCATTGAGGATCACCATCAGATTGTCTGCCGAATACTTGATCGTATTGAGATGTTCCTGTTCCTGACCCGAAAGATTACTTTTCAAAAGCAAATCTGTAAAACCAATAATTGCGTTCATCGGCGTCCTGATCTCGTGGCTCATCGTAGACAAAAAGTCCGACTTGATCCTGGATGCTTCTTCTGCATCTTTTTTGGCTTTGATCAATTCAGTCTCAACAAATTTCCTGCGCGTGATGTCAATTGCCGTTCCGAGTACTTCCTGCACTTTTCCTTTTCCATTTCTCTTGAAAGGTACTTCTCTGGTGATGATCCAAACTTCCGAACCGTTCTTGTGTTTTAGCCGGAATTCTTTTTCAACAACTTCACCGTCCTGTACATGGTTGCGGATATGATAGTAATGGTGACGGAAATTGAATTTGTCCTGCTCATTGATTACGTTCAGAAACGCACCACCGGTTCTTGGGACAAGATCTTCCTCGGTATAGCCCAAAATATTCCATATCTGATTGTTATGGAATACGTTAGCCCATTTTTCAATGTCAATGACATAAATGATATTGGGAGAAAGGAGCGCAATTTTGTCAATAAACTCTTCTTTTTCAATCAGTTCTCTTTGGGTTTCTTCACGTTTTCTTTCCACTTCGAGCATCTGGCTCATTGTGTGAAAAGTTTTGGTGAATTTCTCAGGATTAATCTCCGATTTTGGGAAATAATCCATAGCTCCTGCTTTCATCATTTCCACTGCAATTCGTTCGTCACCCTGAGACGTAAGCACGATAACCGGCAACTGGGGGACCAATGTTTTGATCCTTTTCAGGAGTTCAAGTCCATTGGTTTTCGGTAACTGATAATCGACAAAAATGCAGTCTGGTAGCCAGGATTCAAGTGTTTCCAAAGCCTCCTCTGCATATTTACAAATCCGTATTTCCGCAATATTAACCTGACTTCTGCTGACAGCACGCCTGAATTCGATGGCGTCGAAAGTGTCGTCTTCAACAAGCAGAATGGAAAGTGGAGTCATAAATTGGGTTCAGAGGAGAATGGCGCAACTTTTACTGAGGATATTCGCAAAGGGCCCAATAGCTGTTGAGCGTTGAAACAGCTGCGATGAAGCGGTCCATGGACAATGGTTTTAGGATATACCCTGCCACATTGAGGTTGAACGCGTCGATTTTATCTCCGTCTTCATTTGAAGTAGTCATCACAAAAACAGAGAGCGCATTCAGATCCTGATCCTGTCGCATTTCTTTGAGAAATTCGATTCCGCCCATTCTGGGCATGTTGAGATCTAATAGAATTATTTTGGGTTTTGGTGCATTTGGTTCTGTTGATCGTAAAATTTCCAGCGCTTCAATTCCATTGTGAGCCACGATGAGCGGGTTGGAGATATTATTTTTCTTGAATGCACGCTTCACATTCATGATATCTACCTCATCGTCTTCTACCAATAAGATTGTCATAGGAACTACGTTTGAAATGGACATTTTTATTACCGTTATAAATTATATTTTAATGGATTATACTGATCTTACTAAATAAGTTTAATAACATTATAGCTGGATTTCCTGCCCATTCGCCTCGTTTTTTGGCCATGTAAAGAAGAAAGTTGTTCCCTCTTTCATTGTTGACTCAATTCTGATCGTCCCGCCTTTTTCGTCAATTATTTTTTTCACTATTGCGAGGCCGACACCAGTGCTTTCAATTTCGTCACGCGATTGCAGGGTTTGGAAGATGACAAAGATTTTCTCGTGAAATTCCGGACTAATTCCTGGGCCGTTGTCTTTTACAAAAAATTCGACGTTGGTACCCATTTCTTTCCAACCGATTGTGATCTCAATATCAGGTTTATCGTTGTACTTGATTCCGTTGGAAATCAGGTTTTGCAAAATCTGGCCCAATGTAATTTTTTCGGAAACCAATTCAAGTTGAGGATCACCTTCTATCAGGAATCGTGTTGGTTTGTTGATGCTAAATGTTTCACACAGGTCATCAACAACAGGTTTTACAAAAAATTTTTCTTTCGCTGTTTTTATCCTGCCTGCTCTTGAATACGACAAAATCCCGTTGATGAGACTTTCCATCCGGTGCACACGGCCACGTAACAGCCTGAACTGGTCTTTGGTATCCCCCTCCAGCAAATCGCTGATGTCTTCCTCAATCCATTCGGATAAATTGTTGATTGCCCGCAAAGGGGCTTTCAGGTCATGACTTACCACATAGGCAAACTGGTCGAGTTCAGCATTGATCTTTTCCAGATCGCGCATGTAGGATTTCAGTTTTTTCTCCGCTTCAACCCGCTCTGAAATATCGCGGATGAATGCGAGCACATAACCTTCGCCGTTTGAAGCATAATATTTCACACTCGCCTCTACGGGATACGTGGAGCCATCTTCGCGCTTGTGTACCCCATTGGTGATCATTTTTGAGGTGTTCTTGAGTGCTTCAACGTGATCGAGCCAATTTTGGGGATTTTCGAATATTTTTTCAATTGTTGCAATATTACTACCCGTAATTTCGTCGGGCGTTTTTCCCAATCTTCTTGCAGCTTCGTAATTTACAAAAACAAGCTTACCGGATTCGTCCGAAACCTGAACGGCCTCGCTCGACTCGTTGAACCATTCGACCAGGCGGTTGATTTGTTCTTCCTGCTCCTTTCTGGCCGTTATATCCACCAGTGTCCCAATATATCCAACATGTTGATGATCAGGGGATATGTGATGCCTCAGCGATATTCCGAGCCATTTTTCTGTTTTATCTGCGGTAAATATCTTCACCGTATCTTCCACAGATTGGGAACCGGAGCTGAATAGCTGAATCATTTTCTGTGTAGAAGCCAATGGGATCGGAAAGCTGATCCAGTTCTTATTCAGGCTGTCAGCAACCGGGTACCCCGTTACAGTTTCCCAAGCTTTATTTAAATAAATAATATTGCCTTCTCTGTCAAACTGGACCAGCACTTCTGAAATACTTCCTACTACTTCTTCCAGGCGCTTGGAGGTCGATGCCGCTTCTTCGGTCTTTTCTTCCGCAATCCGGCTCAATTCACGGTTCGTTTTAAAAAGCTCATTTGAGCTCTGTTCCAGAATGTGTTCCACACGGCCAAGGTCTTCCTGAAACTCAACGTAGGCCTGATTAACAGACACCAGAAATTCCTGTATCCGCGGGTCGTCTGCAAGTTCGGGAGGCAATGATTTACGGATCTGGCGTTTTAAAAGTCGGTGATAGGTGACCTCTGTTTGTTCTAAACTCAGCATACTAGTCTTCCCTGAAAGTGGTGATGGTCATGGTTTGATTGTGTAGCTCACAGGAAGCGTTCTTATTAAATGGCGCCAGTTCTCCGTAAGAGTAAAAACCCGCAATAGCAGGTTTACCCAATACATCGGAAACGCTTTCAACTTCCTCTTCCACCATTTGTTTTAGTACCAGTTTGCGTCCAACACAACTGACCAGAAGCGCAAATTCCGTCGCTCCGTCAAAGCCTTCCGAGGAGGCGATAGCTGCTTCCTCTGCTCCCGTAATGAGGCGGTCGTTGTTGGCCTTCATCAGTCTTACAAAAGATCCCTGCGGAATGTCACCCGCGAAAGTGAGACTTTTGTCTTCTTCATTAATCCCCAGAATTGTCCGCACAACGGGTACCCGATCCTCGCTGTCTCTCATGCTCAGCGGAAATAGCAAACCTGACCCCGGCAAATCTTTGGCTTTGTCTCCCAGAAATGACTTATATAAATCCAGCGCTGGCTGGTCATCTATTTCAAAAAGGATATTTTCGTGTGATCTGGTCACCAGGCGGTCAAGGCCAAAACTGTCCCATCCACCGCGTGAGCCGAAACCTACTGATATGGAGTCACCATAAAATCCGATGGCAGCAACGCTTTCATTTGCTACTTTGCCATCGGGTTCAATAATGACTGTTTTTGAGAATTTTGCCCCGTCGCCGGCGAGTCCGCCAGTAAGTGTTACCTGCGGTGCCAAGCCGGCCCGCATGCCATTTACGAGGTCAGTGCCATTTACTTTTAGCCCGTCGGAAACGACAAATACATGTTTCAGGCCTTGCGAGGGTAACTGGGAGACCAGCAATTTGCCTGCGTCGAAACTATTATAGTTGATTTCAGCCAACACAACCTTGGTAGATTCCAGCGGCGTACTTTCGAATTTTATAGCGGTTGCAACAATGGAATTATCGTGAACGGATTCTCCTGCAATTTCTCCGGCCGTGGAGCAGCCTGAAAAAATTGCCTCAGGGTACTGTTCGCTCAAAGTTGCCGGAATGGTGCTGTTCTCGAGTAGCTCCCTGCTTCCAAAAATGAAGATGAGGTCAGGGGAAAATGAAAAAGGCTTGACTGAGGTTTCACCTGCGTAAACAAGTTGTTGAGTAATCATTTAAGGGAAAGAGGTAAGATCGTTCAATTGGCTGAACAAGTTACAAAAAGTTTTATCCCTAAAAAATACTATATTAATAAGTCGAAAAGTTTCTTTATCGTAAGATTAACTAATGCGACAAGTTGTCTTGGCGTCAGCTGATGGAGGGGAACGATATCCCTTTTATTTTTCTGAAAAGCTCCACTGCGTAAAGGTCCGTCATGCCTGACACAAAATCGAGCACGGTTTGTATTTTCGAATATTCGTCGGTCTGTCTGGTGATAAATTGTTTGGGGATCAGGTCTACCAGTTTTCTTGAATAATGAGAATTATTGTTGAGATAGGCCGGAATAAATTCTTCCAAAAGGCCTCCCATGACCTTGTAGCCGGCAACTTCAATCTGAACGACCGAAGCGTAGTTGTATATTTTTTTTACTGAAATGGCGGCAATTTCCTTCATGACAGTGCGGTATGGTTCATCAATTCTGTCGATGAGGCTGTAATTGAAATCTCCTCGCAATATGGCTTCCTGTTCCCTGTGAAACAAATCCGAACATTGCGTAATCAGTACATTGATTCCCTTTGCACGCAGCAAACTAATTTTGGCGTCATCATCCTCAATTTCGTTGAGTCGGGCGGGAAGGTTTGGGTCATTACAAAGTTTTAAAAGTAATGTTTCTACGTCCTGATAAGAGAGGATTTTCAAACGGTGGGCGTCTTCCAGGTCGATGATGTTATAGCAGATATCATCGGCCGCCTCTACCAGGTATACGATGGGGTGTCGCTTATAAACCAGCGGATCATCCTGGACTTTGGCCAGTTGCAAATCTTCCGCAATCCGTTGGAAGCCAATTTGCTCCGATTGAAAAAAGCCATATTTTTTCGTATAGATATTTGCTTTGTTGTGACCTGCCAGCGACTCGCAGGGATATTTGGCAATAGAGGCAAGCGTGGAATAAGTGAGCGCAAAACTGCCGTAACCTTTCCCGGCGTAAGGGTGTGTCAAAATCCTGAAAGCGTTCGCATTACCTTCGAAATTAATGAGGTCGGACCATTGTGCTTCTGTTACTTTGTCCTTAAAATCGAGCCCCTTGTCATCCGTGAAATAATGTGAAATAGCCGCTTCTCCGGAATGACCAAAAGCGGGGTTGCCCAAATCGTGGGCGAGGCAGGCAGCGGCAACAATGTTACCGATTTCACTGATCAACGGAAGACGTTCATCAATTTCCGGTTCGTCTTTTTTTATCTTGTTGTAAAAAATCCTCCCGAGAGATCGGCCGACGCTGGCTACTTCCAGGCTGTGCGTCAGTCTGTTGTGAACAAAAACGCTTCCAGGAAGCGGGAAAACCTGGGTTTTATTCTGAAGTCTCCGAAACGGAGAAGAAAATATCAGGCGATCATAATCCCGCTGAAACTCTGAACGCGCCTCTGCCTGATCTTCTATATACTTGTTTTCACTTCCCCAGCGCTTGGCCGAAAGTAATTTTTCCCATTTCATTCGTTCTCCCGTTTATGCCGCAAAACTAATCGCTTTTACTGATTATCGGATTTTATGCCCGAGTTGCCGGAAAAAATAACGGGTAATTTGTTTGAAAAAAATGAATTGGATGGCAATGGCGCAGAATCGGTTATGGTAGTTTCCAACGATCTCTTGCTTTAAAAAAGAAGAAGCTAACAATCTCATTTTTAGTAAATATTCGATTTGTTTTTCAATTCGTAATTCATAAAAGCGCAATTAATTTAACATGAATGCTATAAAACGACAAACATTTATTCTGGTTCTATTTGCCTTTTGCGTATCCGCCTTTTGTGCGCGGGCAGAGGAACTGCCGGGAAAAGAAGAACCGCTGACGAAAAGAATGACCGTTGCAATTGGGTCCTTTCTCAAAACGCTTTCTGCTGAACACAGGAAAACGGCGATGGTGCCTTTTACAGATGAAGTTCGTTTTGACTGGAATTTTACGCCAAGGGCAAGAAAAGGACTGACTTTTAAGGAAATGGATCAGGCGCAACGGAAAGCTGCCATGGCTTTGCTACAGCTCGTTCTCAGTGCAGACGGTTATCACAAAGCAGAGCAGATTATTGACCTGGAATACGTATTAAGAGTTATAGAAAATCGCCCGGCGAATGACACCTACCGGGATCCTGAGAATTACGCCTTTTTATTTTACGGCGAACCGGGAAATGATCCCTGGGGCTGGCGTATGGAAGGGCATCATTTGTCGCTGCATTTTTCAGTTGTGAATGGTGAAATGACCTATACGCCCGGATTTATGGGGAGTAATCCGGGAACGGTTCTGATCGATGGCCCTCAGAAAGGTCGCAGGATCTTAAAAGATGAACAGGATTTCGCTTTCGAGTTGCTGCGGGCACTGGACAAAATGCAGCTTGACAAGGCCATGTTGGGAGCCAAAGCACCAAATGAAATCTTCACTTCCAATACCCGTAAGGCAAATCTTGAGAAAAATGAGGGCCTGCTCATGCAGGATATGAATGCTACCCAAAAGGCCTTATTTAAAAAACTGATTATGGTGTACCTGGAACGGTACCACATAACTTTAAAAAATCAACAATGGAATAAACTGGAAAAAGCGGGAATAGAAAAAATTAGTTTTGCCTGGATGGGTGACCAAACTCCCCAAATAGGAACTGGCCACGGGCATTATTACCGGATACACGGCCCGGCATTTTTGATCGAATTTGACAACACGCAGAATGGTGGAAATCATATTCATTCCGTGGTAAGGGACCTGTCAAATGATTTTGGTGAAGATATGCTGAAAGCCCATTATGAAAAGGCACATAAGGGGAAATGATTTCTGTAACGACTCCTTAAAGGCGGTATTTCAAGTTTAAAATACCTAGCGCATTTGTGGCAAAAGCTGCAAATGGCGGTAAAATGGGTATCAATACAACCGACCGGCTGGAACCGAATCCCGGATCGTAATTGAATGAGTCGCTGCCAAGATCATTGTGTTTCGTAACCATAAAGCCATATTGTATTCCCGCATCGAGATCGAGTCTGCCGGAAAGCCGGAACGTAATTCCGGAAGTTAATGCCGGCCCCAGGGAAATCCCTTTTTTTGAGGTAAAAGTTTCAGGATATGGGTATGCCGAAGATGTAAAGTTTATAATTCTCCCTGTTTTGGAATAAGACGCACCAATTAATTGGGCGCCTAAAAATATGTTGAACTTCGGTCGCTGTCCTTTCAGGCTCAAAAGATAAACTCTGCCGCCAATTTTGCAGAACGCACCTGAGGTCTGCCGCCCCGAAATTCCATCATAAACCTTGCTGCCCGAAATTCCCTCGTACCCTGTTTTGTGCACGTATCCTGCTGCCATTGTAAGAGAAAAAGTCGGGTTTTTGCTGAATTCCGACGTGATTTCGAAGGATTTTACTGACAGAGGGAGGAGGTTGATGCCAATTTGTTTTTGCAACTGTGCATTCACATCAATAGTTGTCGCGAACAGGAAAATCAGAATGCATAAATTTTTCATTAGTTGAACAGGTTGGGATAGAAAATTAGCAGGTTTTAGGAAAGAGCCGTTTGATCTAGGAATGGTTGGACTTTGTCGTTAAAATGTAGAAAATATTCAATCAGATTTTAATTCTGTCTGAGATTGGGCCTGGTGTGCACTTCACTGTTTTATGGCTAAACATTTGCATCAATCGGTTAATCCCTCGTACTTCGTATGTTCGTAAATTGTACTCATGCCGGAATCCGGGAATCGCTATTTTGTTATCCACAAACCTGCCAACATGGTGTCGCAATTCGTCAGTTCCGACGATGTGGGACTACTTGGTGATTTGAATTTTAACTTTCCCGAAGGAACGCATGCGATTGGCCGTCTGGACAGTGACTCCGAAGGGCTGCTGATTTTGACTACCAATAAAAAAGTAACGAGACTGCTCTTCCAAGGGGAGATTCCGCACAAAAGAGTGTATGTGGTGCATGTTGCTCATGTGGTAAGCGATGAAACACTGGAGCTTTTGCGGACTGGTATTTCAATAATTATCAAAGGAAATATTCCCTATAAAACGACCCCTTGCGAAGTTGAGATTATAGCTAAACCCGCGTGGTTGAGTCCTCGCTATGAAAAAGAATGGGAGGTCCCGCACACCTGGCTTCGCATTTCGCTGACCGAGGGCAAATACCATCAGGTACGTAAAATGGTTCGTACCGCCGGGCATCGGTGTAAACGTTTGATCAGGGTAAGTATAGAAAATCTGGAACTGAATGATTTGAAACCAGGAGAGGTCCGGGAAATTGAAGAAAAAGATTTTTTCGAAAAACTTCGAATTGAAAATTGGGAATAGGCCATTTTGGCCAGTAAGAATGTGTTTTGTGCCGCTTATCAAATACCTGAATGTGTGCAAGAAGAAGCAGGTACTTTTAGCATACCAGCGCATCCGAAGGCCCGGATGTCCATAAAATCAAAATGGTTATGAACTTACTTGGCAATATTATCTGGCTCGTTTTTGGCGGCTTCCTCGTTTTTCTTCAATACATGATTTCCGGATTTGTACTTTGCCTGACAATCATTGGTATTCCTTTTGGCATTCAGTGTTTTAAAATCGGGTTTTTGACTTTGTTTCCATTTGGACAACAAGTTCGTGAAGTGCCGGGAAATACGGGTTGCTTGTCGACCATTTTCAATATCATCTGGATCGTCATCGGCGGAATCTGGATTGCACTCACGCACCTGGTTTTTGGTATAATTCTTGCTATTACCATAATTGGGCTCCCGTTTGCGCGCCAGCATTTCAAGCTCATGAGTCTCTCATTTACGCCATTCGGGAAAGAAATTTATTGATTTAAACAACAAGAATATGCTTCCGAATTCGATGAAGGCCATTGTGATCACGAAACCGGGAGGTCCGGAAGTTTTGGAAATTACCGACCGGCCGATTCCCGTTCCAAATGACAATGAGGTTTTAATCAGAATTCACGCTGCCGGAGTGAACCGGCCCGACGTTTTTCAGCGGAAGGGAAATTACCCGCCGCCGCCAGGCGCTCCTCAGGACATTCCCGGGCTCGAAGTTGCGGGCGTTGTTGAGCACTGCGGTTCGGCTGTTGAATCTGTGAAGATCGGAGATAAAGTTTGTGCATTGCTTGCAGGTGGTGGCTATGCACAGTATGCTGTTGTGGATGCCCGGCATTGTTTGCCCGTTCCGGCCAGGATGGATTTTGTCCAGGCCGCTTCATTGCCTGAAACCGTTTTCACAGTCTGGCACAATGTGTTTCAGAAGGGTGGCCTGAAAAGCGGAGAAAGTTTTCTCGTTCATGGAGGTTCAAGCGGGATTGGAATTACAGCCATTCAGATTGCAAAATCATTCGGAGCCAAAGTTTTTGCAACTGCCGGGTCGGCTGAAAAGTGTGAAGCGTGCCAATCTTTCGGAGCGGCTATTTGCGTAGATTATAAAGAACAGGATTTTGAGTCTGTACTAAAAGAATTTGGCACTGACGTTATTCTGGATATGATTGGCGGAGATTACATTGCCAAAAACCTTAGATTGTTGAAAACGGATGGCAGGCTGGTTTTTATCAATACCATGAACGGAAATAAGGCGGATGATGTCGATTTTTCACTGATCATGCGGAAACGGCTGACGATAACCGGGAGTACGCTGCGCAACAGAGACGCGGATTTTAAAGCGGAGCTTACGGCAGAAATCCTTCAAAATGTTTGGCCGATTATGAATTCAGGGGAATTCAGGCCTGTTATTTTTAAAGAATTTGCGCTGAAAGATGCTTCCGCTGCACACGAATTGATGGAAAGCAGTGAACACATCGGTAAAATAATGCTGGTAGTAGATTAAAATCTACGCCTTATTTTTTCTCTCCCAGATAATCCTCTTTTCAATTTCTTTCGCAATAAGCCACAGAATCGTCACAAAAATATAGGTGTAAAAGTAAAATGTTTCCCGAAACGGCGAGTCTACCACATAAAGCGGGTCATTGCTGAAAGCATGGATGAGCGTGACAAAAACAATGTTCCTCGTGACGGCATAAACCAAAAAATAGGCCAGTCCATAAAAAAAGGCTCCCACAAGCGGGGAGGTCAGATCTGAAAAGGCAATGTGGTCACGCATCATATAGGCCGAAACGTGCGATATGCTGAAAATCAAAGCAATACCAAGCGCAAGTATCACAAGCTGTTGTGAAGAAAAACCTTTGTGTAAGCTGTATTTGATTGGCAAATGCCTGAAAGTAAATTCTTCAAGCAGTGCAGCCGGGATGGTATTTAATATGAACGTAAACAGATAGAGCAACACTTTAGTCTGATCCGGCAGGATCAATTGCGCCTGGGTTGTATACATGGTCCATACTTGTGTCAGAATCCAGGTAATGAGTGCCATTGAAAACCCTTTCATGAAAATCCCGAAGCTGAAAATCCTCCCTGAGGGTGCCTGTGCACGATAAGGTTTTATCAATTTTATTATCAATACGGATTGAAGAGAGAAGACGCCGATCCCATATAAAATGATCTCCAACCGGTTCTGAGAGAGGCTGTAATCCCACAGATAATAAGAAACTAAATTTATTGCATTGGTGAAGAGACTGAAAATCAACAGAATCCGAAGCAAATCTTTTAACCTCATTTTTGATTCTGACTTAAATTACGGTTGATTTTTGCGCTATTATCGGACGCGAAACAAATAAAGGAAGACAATCACTGAGAAACAACCTCGTAGGGATACAATGGATTGCTGTTTTTTTAAAGTGCCAGAGATAACCGTTTGTTGAGTAATTCGGAAATGACTTCGTGCTCCTTGTAAATCATCAGATGCCCTCCGCCGGGTACCTCTACATCCGGTTTCACAAGTTTGATCGGAATCAGTTTATCCGCCGTTCCATGAATATGATAGAGGTTCTGCACTTTTTCCGGATGGTTCCAGGAACTGATTCTCGTGAGTGCCCATTTTAAAAACCGCGTATCGGTGTCTTTCAGAATTTGTTTCAAAAGATCTTTTAACTCCTGTGTGTCGGCACCAAAATATTTATAGGTAAACGAATTTGCGGATTTTAATACCGGCCCGGCGAACGGGCTCATTAACAGGAATTTGATTAAACCACGATTGAATCCGGAAACAGGAATTGCAGTGGACGTGCTTGAAATAATGATGATTTGTTTGGGATGCACAATTTCCGAAAGTACCGAAGCCAGCATGCCTCCGAACGACAGACCAACAAGCTGACAGGGGCGGGTGGTGTCCATTTGCGCGGTCAGTCTTCGCGCGTAACTTTCGAGCGTTTCCTTCCGTTCCGGCTTGATCCATTTGATGTTGACGATGTTGAACTTTACAGTATCCAGTTTCAATTTACTGAACACACGCTCGTCGGCACCCAATCCGCTCAGAAAGTAAACATTCATCTTTTCCGGCACAGATTGATCGTTAAAATATTGACGTATTACTGCTGACTTTACTTTTTCATTGGCAAATGTCGCCGATGCAGCCAATGCGATGATGCAAATAATGGAAAAGATCCGATACTTCATGTTCTCTGATTTAGTAAAATGCGAATACTACTCAGAAATGTACGTGGGCAAAGGCCTGAACGATCAGCCAAAAAATGTCTTGTCAATCCCTTTCATAAATTCTTCGGTACCAACGTCCAGCCGACGGGCGTATGCCGCTTTTGCGTCTTTGCCCGCTACGTAACGGAGCTGTGTTTTGCCATCGGTCGCAGCTTCATAAACTACCTCCGCAATTTGTTCGGCCGTGGAATGATTTGCTCTGCGTTCAGGATTGCTGAATGTAGCTGCCACTTTGGCGAAAGAAGCGTCGTATGCATCGTGGCTGGCAACGACCAGCGAGCGACCGGCGAAGTCAGTGGTAATGCCGCCCGGAGAAACTGTTTTGATACCGATTCCAAATTTCGATAGTTCAAAATGCATGCTTTCACTCCAACCTTCCAGAGCCCATTTTGTAGCGTGATATACAGAATTGAACGGGAATGCAGCCAAGCCACCGATGGAGGTTGTGGTAATAAACAAACCACTTTTTCTTTCCCGAAAATGTGGAATAAAAGCCTTCGTCACCCGAATGACTCCCAGCAGATTTGTGTCGATCTGATGAACAATCTGCTCGTCGCTGGTACCTTCCAACGGACCCGTTAAGCCATATCCTGCGTTGTTGAATACAACATCCACATTGCCGGAACCCAGTACTTTTTGTGCTGTTTCTTCAATTTGTGCCGCATCGCTGACATCCAAAGCGAGTAATGTGATATTTTCAAGCTTGGTCAATTCAGTTTCTGAGCCGGGATTCCGCATCGTTGCGATCACGTTCCAGCCTTTTGCAGCGAACAATTTCGCCGTTGCTTTTCCCAGGCCTGATGAAGCGCCTGTAATAAAAATAGTTTGTTGCATGGATCTGATTCAGGATTAGGCGTAAAGAAATTTTGTTGGCTTGTATGGCTAATTTACCTCTTTTTATTACACATAATCTAAACACAAAAGGTTTAAAATATTTCATTAAAATTCGAAGGCGGTGCAGTTTCGAAATGAGACCGGACCGCCTTCTAAACTAAAAAGCCAATTTCAAATTAAGACTAAACTTCAAGTGGAATTACTTTTTCCACTGAAAACGTAATCCGCCCATTACCCATGAGCCTGGCATTTGAGCGCCTAGTAAATCGCTGTATTTCGTGTTGAAAATATTATCTGCCTGTACGAAAGCGGCTAATCTACGTTGCAAAAATGCATATTCTAATTTTGTATTCATGACAAAATATTCCTTCGAAACGGAAGCCTCGATTGCAGTTGCCTCCCGTTTTGTCCTTGTTTTATACAAACCGTTTAAACTGATGGAGAATCCGTGCAGTTGGTAAATGGCTGAAAAATTTCCCATAAAACGGGCATGCGATGAAACGTAAAATGACGGTGTGAGGTTGCTGCTTTCGCTGTTAAGCCTCGTTATGCCGGCGTTGAAATATAGGTTTTGTTTTTCCGCAATTGCTTTGGAGAATTGCAGATCAACCTCAAAACCTGTTGTGTTTACTGTGGCTATGTTTTCGGCCAATGCAAATGTTCCTTTTGGAGAAAGGTTTTCTTTCCGGGGCATTTTATCGTAAGGTGTTGTCGTGAAATCGATCAGGTCGCGCTGGCGTCTTTGGAAAAACGTAGCTGAAAGTTTTAGGATTGAATTTAGAAACCAATCGGCACCTGCTTCATAACTGAAAGATCTTTCTGCTTTTAAATCAGGATTGCCCACACTTCCGCCAGTGACCAGCGCCTTGCCGTAATTGTTGTAACGTTCGGTGAAATCCGCATCCCGAATCGTTTTGCCTGCGCTTCCGCGCAACTGCCAGTTGTCTTTTTTGAAAGAAATGTTTACCTGCGGCACTGCCTCAGTACCGATTCGCTCCCGCCAGTCAAAGCGGAGCGAAGGCGTCACGGTCAGATATTCGCCCACATGTTGTGATAGTGATACAAATGGCGCCAGCTGGTTAATTGTGTGATTTCCCCGGTCATTTGAAGTGATATTTTTTCGCTGATAATTGAGCCCGGTTACGAGATTTGTTTTCTCTGACAGGGCCAGTTGCCAGGTCAGCAGGCCCTGCCATAGCTGTGATTTGCTGTCGTTTTTTATTGAGAGAGAATTGTATAAGTATTGATCCTGAACATATTTGTAACCGCCATCCAGAGAAAACGCTGATCTGCCTTTTTTATAACCAACTTTGACCTGATTCCATAAGGTTTTCACCTGCTCGCTGGCCGTGTCTGATGCGAATGTTGTATAAAAATTCTGGGCCGCAAAATCCCGGTGATCGTAGCTGGATCGCAGACCGATATTCCATTCGGGGGAAATTGCGTACTGTGCAGAAGCCGAGACTGTGTTGTTGTGAAAATAACCTGTGATCCCCCGCTGTTGTATGCCGTCCGCATTATTTGATAGCACTCCGGCAGAAACAGCAAGTTTGTTTCGCTGTATAAAACCGCCGGCATTGATATTCAGCAAGCCATAATCCCCTCCGGTAACCGACGCGTTTACGGCAGTTTTTGAAACAGATTCTTCAACACTGGTTCCTGCCAGTTTTGCTGCGAAAGTTTTTGAAATTACGTGGATCACGCCACCCACCGCTTCGGAGCCATAAATTGCCGAAGATGCGCCTTTTAAAACTTCAATCCGGTCAATTTCGGAAGGTGCGATAGGAATGTAACTGCTAAAATGACCCGTATTGGGATCGTTGATCCGGAGGCCATCCAGTACCACCAGAACTTGCTGATACGTTCCCCCACGAAGAACGATATCGCTTTGTGATCCCTGAGGTCCGCGAGCCTGAATCTCAAGGCCGGGCACATACCGAAGCAGATCATCGATGCTGTGAACCGGAAGATTCTGAAAATAATCTCCCTTGATTACCGCAATATTTCTTCCCGTTTCAGAAGCACGTTTCTCGATGAGTGAAGAAGTGATCGTAACCGGATCCAGCGAAATTTCCTGAGCGGAGGCAGTTCCGATGAGAAAGAGTAAAAAGTTGAATGGAAATATCCGTAAAATACTTTTCATGAAAATCTGAATAAATTATTTTTTTTAAAAGCTAACAGCTAATTTCTAATAGCTAGTTATTGCTGCAAAACTAATATCTTGCCGGTCCGTTGAAGTAATCCGGTTTTGAAACAATGAGTAGTCCGGTTGAAATTCCTTTCAAAAATGTGGTCCTGATTGATCGCGGATCGGGTACCCCTGTTTACCTGCAAATTGCCCGTCAGGTGATCAATGCAATCCAGCGCGGGGTGCTGAATTCTGGTGTAAAACTTCCTGGTACACGCAGCCTTTCAGAAATGCTGGGCGTGCATCGTAAAACGATCGTAGCAGCATACAATGAGCTGGATGCGCAGGGTTGGATCGAAACGCTTCCTAACAAGGGTGCATTTGTTTCCAGAAAACCTGCTGAAATGACTGCGGATCCTCTGAAATTCAATACGAAAGATCTGGCCCACTATCCTGAAAATACCGGTTTTGTATTCCGTGAAAGTATGTTGCTTGACCGGCCGGTTTCTGTTTTAAAAACAGCGCTGGAATTCACGGATGGCCTACCGGATGTTCGTCTGGCTCCACTCGACAAGCTGGCGAAATCTTATTCCGGGGTTCTCAAAAGAGGTATTAACGGGCGCTATCTGGGCTATTCGCATGTGGAAGGGAATGAATATTTCAGGGATAAGCTTGCGATTTTTTTGAACAACACGCGAGGGCTTCACGTCACGAAAGAAAACACTATTTCTACCAGAGGGATTCAAATGGGACTCTACCTGGCTTCGATGTTACTGATTGAGCCGGGCGATGTTGTAGTTGTTGGCAAGCCCAGTTATTATGTGGCAAACATGATTTTTCAGCAGGCAGGTGCAAAAATTGTTTCTGTACCCGTCGACGGGCATGGAATTTCAGTAGAGGCGATCCGGAAATTATGCTTGGCTGCAAGAATCAGAATGCTTTACATTACGCCGCATCATCATTACCCCACAACCGTTACGCTGTCTGCTGAGCGTAGGATGGAGTTGCTGAATCTTTCAGTCAAATATGGATTTATCATTCTGGAAGACGACCATGACTATGATTTTCACTACAATAGTAGTCCGGTTTTGCCGCTTGCAAGTGCTGACAGCGCCGGGATGGTCGTTTATGTGGGCTCATTTTGCAAGGCGCTGGCTCCTGGTTTAAGAGCCGGATATTTGATTGCTCCCCAAAATCTGATCACGGAACTGGCGAAACTCCGTCGGATAATAGACCGGCAGGGAGATCTGATGATGGAACAGACGCTGGGAGAAATGCTCAATGAAGGAGAAATTCAAAGGCATTTGAAAAAGGCACAAAAAGTATATCACGAACGCAGGGACCTCTTGTGTGAAATATTGACGAACGAGTTCGGTGATTATGTGGACCATACGTTGCCACCCGGCGGACTGGCTGTCTGGACGGAATGGAGAAAGGATATCAATCTGATGAAAGTCAGTAGAGAATGTTTGAAAAGGGACCTTCATCTGCCTCAGACTTTACTTTTTCAAACAGGCAAGCAAAGTGCGGTGCGGCTAGGTTTTGGTAACATGAATCGGGAAGAAATGATGCGTTCGATGGAGATCTTAAAAGCATCTGTGTCATGATTTTCACCACCCCGTGTGTTGTCCATTTTTTGCTAACCACCTAAGAAACCTGAGGACATTTAAGATTGGGACAAATATTTTGCTAACCACCATAAGAAACCTGAGGACATTTAAGATTAGGGGGGACAAAATATTTTACTAACTACCTAAGACACCTGAGGACATTTAAGATTGGACGGAACGAATATTTTGCAATAACTTAGGTGTTCTTAGGTCACTTAGGTGGTTAGCAATGCGTAAGTAGATTAGGTGGCAACGCCTGGCGTGGTTTAATTAGAAGAGCTCTCTATAAAATTCATTGACGAAAGAAATTTTGCCTTCATGAATGATATTGGCACAATTGAAATTGATCAGTAAACCTTTTGGCGTTTTAAGTAGCTTCATATAAGTCAGTAGCTGCGCTTTGTGAATTGGTAAAATTTGCTCAACGGCCTTTATTTCAATAATAAGTGAGTTTTCGATCAAAAAATCTGCCCTCAACAGCGTGTCCAGTTGAATGTCTTTATAGATTACATTGACAATATGCCCTGATGAGAATTCAATATTTCTCATTTGCAGCTCGCGAGTCAGGCATTGGTGATAGACACTTTCCAAAAGGCCCGGACCCAAATGTTTGTGTACTTCGATACAGGCACCGGTAATTTGATATTCAAGGTTTTCTAAATGACGTCTCGTGAGCATAGATCAGGGAGTATTTTGGGTTTTGCTATGATGATGTTCAAACTCCTCGTTTCTATCTTAGACTTCATGATTTCATAAAGTAACCACCAAGTATAATGAGCCCCAGCTCAACTTTTTTGGTATATAAATTCAAGAAGAACAAGACTGAAATGAATCGACGTAAGTTTCTCCGAGTGTCAGCAGGTGCAGCTGGAGCACTGAATATGCTCCCTCCGCTGATCAGCAAAGCTTTGGCGGTGAATGCCAATAATCGCACCAAATCAATCCGGGATGTGGAGCATATTGTCATTCTGATGCAGGAAAATCGCTCATTCGACCACTATTTTGGAACGATGAAAGGTGTTCGCGGCTTTGGTGACAGATTCCCGATCCCCCTGGAGAGCGGAAAGCGTGCTTTCTCCCAGTCCGATGGCACCAGAGAAATTACTCCCTATCGTGCTGACAAAAAGACCGTAAATGCCGCGTTGATTCATGGCACACCGCACGATTTTCCCGACACTCAAGCTGCATGGAATCAGGGTAAATATGGTTTTTGGCCAAAATTCAAAACGCCGTTTTCAATGGCTTACTATACGCGTGAAGAAATTCCGTTTCAGTACGCGCTCGCAGAGTCTTTTACCATTTCAGATGCATATCACTGTTCTGTTGCAACGGGTACGGATCCAAACAGAATTATGTTCTGGTCAGGATCTAACTTTGATCCGGAAAAACGAGCGGCCGGAGTAAATTGTACAGATGCAGACTCGGAGCCGTGTAATCTGCGTTGCTGGCCGGAAATTGTTGAGGGGACAAATAAACCGGGACACATGCCGGAGCCCGGCTACACCTATCGCGGTTCGTCGCTGAAATGGGACACAATTCCTGACGTACTGCAAAAGGCCGGGGTCAGCTGGCGGATTTACCAGGATCCTAACGACAACTGGCAGGGTGCCATGCACGGCTGCCTGGCTTTCGAGAGTTTCCGCACGGCCAAACCAGGCTCACCGATCTATGAAAATGGCATGCGTCATTGGTCGCTGGAAGATTTGACGAAGGATGTGAAGGAAAACAAACTGCCACAGGTAAGCTGGATTTTGCCGTCACAAAGTGCTTCTGAGCATCCCAGCGGGCCATCGAGTCCTTTGCGCGGAGGAGATTTTACGCATCAGGTTCTGACTGCCATTACATCCAATCCGGATGTGTGGAGTAAAACTGTCTTCTTTCTGACATTCGATGAAAATGATGGGTTATTTGATCATTTACCCGCTCCGGCGATTCCCTCGATCAATCTGGACGGAACGGTGGCAGGTAAGTCAACAGTGAATATTGAAGGAATGTATTTTCATAATGATAAGGGGACCGACAAATTTCCTGATCCTTTTCATGCAGGAAGCGGCGGTTCCGGAAAACAAAACACGCGTACACGAACATATCAGGATAAAAGAGATACAATTACCGGTAACGTCCGGCCCTGGGGATTAGGCCCCAGAGTTCCCATGTATATCATCTCGCCCTGGAGTAAGGGCGGCTGGGTAGATTCTCAGGTGACAGATCATACATCTGTGGGTCAATTTATTGAAAAACGTTTCGCCGTAAATATCCCTGCGATCAGTCCGTGGCACCGCGCTGTCAGTGGCGATCTGACGTCGGCTTTTGACTTTGTTAATCCCAATGATCCGGAATTTCCGAGGTTGCCGGAGACTGCGAATTTTGAACAAGTAGAGCAAACCTCCAAATTATTGCCTAGTGCTGCGGCGCCAGATATTTCATCAAAATTGTTTCAGGAAAAAGGAACACGCTTTTCACGGGCTTTGCCATACAGGCTTAACACAAATGCTAAAGGCTTTTCCGATCAAAAAAAGCTGCAACTCACGTTTGACAACAAAGGTGCTGCGGGTGCTGTTTTTCATGTTTATGACCTTCAACATTTAGACCGGATTCCGCGTCGCTACACCGTGGAAGCGGGCAAGTCGCTCCTGGATGAGTGGGATTTGTCAAAGGATAATGGCGTGTATCGATTGGAGATTTTTGGTCCTAATGGATATTTTTGCAGTTTTTCAGGGAATGTAAATACTTCTGAACCCGAAATTTTAGTTGGATACGATCATAAAAAAGGCGGCGTTACGCTCATAGTGCAAAATGACGCGAAGGAACATATTTCAATACAAGTGAATCCTAATGCGTACGTTGGCTACAAATCAGCGAAGTTGAAAATTGCTCCTGGTTCAAAAATGGATAAAACGTGGATGTTGGGCAAAAGTGGAAACTGGTACGATTTTACAATAAAAATGGAGGGTAATACGCATTATGAACGCCGTTTTGCGGGTCGCGTGGAAACTGGTAAAGACAGCGTAAGTGACCCGGCGATGGGTTTGGAGATATGAAGAAACTACCCATCAAGTATCCGGCCACAGACTTTTCAGCATGCAAACACTTATGTCATTGTCGGCATATTGACCGTACTTATTTGTAATTGTATAGCCCAAATTCTGATACAGGCTGATAGCCGCTTCCTGTTTATTGCCAGTTTCCAGAGCCGCATAAGAATATTTGAGTTCAAATGCCCATGATTCCAGTTCGTATAATATTCTGGAGGCCACACCTTTTCCGCGCTGTTCCGGTTGTACGAACATGCGTTTGATCTCAATTGAGTCGGTGTTGAATTTTTTAAAACAGCCGCAGCCGACAGGTTTTTTATCAACGTAAGCCAACACAACAGTTTCGAGATCCACGATCCGGTTATATTCCTCGAAATCTTCCTGTTTTGTTGCGTAAAGATCACAGAGTGTTACGTCCAGTTCTTTGGTCAACTGATGAAAATCGGGATTGTCGCTATTTGTTCTTACTATTTCAAGCATCGATGAGGTTGCTAATTCCGTGTATAAAATGCAAACTTAACCAATATCATTTACTACTGATCAAGGTATCATGGCCAGGAGGAAAGTTCAAAAGCAAAGCTGCCAAAATAAATGTCGCAAAATGGATAATTCCCGTCATAATTTTTGTTGCATAATAGGCGATTAACAAACTCTGGTTCAGGAAATCATGGAAATGACTTTTTCTTAACCTGATGACGGAAAATTGACCGGAATATGTGAATAAGGTCAAATTTCTTTCAATTTAGTTTGACCGGACACGTTAGCTTAGGGAGGCCTGAGCATCACTCTGATAGAACCTTGGTACCGGACTGGTAAAGATTTTGTTAAAAGTTTAATACAAATTTCGGCTAAGAAAGCTAAACGCTCCAAGCTGATAGCTAACGGCCAGATCATTTAATTTACGCAATGATGGCAACAAAAATGAAAGCAGTAACCACAGGGCCCGTTGAAATAACGGCAGACAAGATTACAGAAATCTACATGCATTTCTGTTTGGAAAATAACAAGAAGCCGGAATCTGTATACCTTTTTTCTAAGCATATTGGTATTTCAGAAAAAGAGTTCTACAATTTTTTTGCATCCATCGAAGCACTCGAAAAAAGTGTTTTTGTAAGCTTTCATCAATTGACAGTTCGCCTGATAGGCCAGAGTGAAGAAATGTCAGTTGCAGGTTTTAGGGATAAGCTGTTAACTTACTATTACACTTATTTCGAGATTCTTACCGCCAACCGGAGTTATGTTGTTTTTGCCTTGAAAGAGGACAAGAGCAGACTCAATGGCCTGCTCAAACTGAAAGCTTTTCGCTCGCATTTCAAAGAATTTGTCAAAGAAGCCAGTGCTGGTTATTTGAAAGTCAAAAGCGAACGAATCAGGAAAACCCAGCAGGATGCACTTGAAGAAGGTGGCTGGATCCAGTTTTTGGTTACACTCAAATTCTGGCTGGACGACGAATCAATGGGATTTGAAAAAACGGATCTTTTTATAGAAAAATCAATCCGGGCGACATTTGATCTGATCGACACAACTCCGCTGGAAAGTGTACTCGATTTTGGTAAATTTTTAATCAAAGAAAGACTGAAATAGGAATGGAAACAATTGACAGAATACCCACTTCCAAAATTCAGCGTGCCAGTAAACTGATTACAACCGGTGTCAAAATCGGAGGGAATTATCTCAAATATTACGGTGAGAAAATCACCAATCCTGAATCGGCACGGGATAATCTGAATACGAATAACGCCGAAGACATTTACGACGGACTGAAAAATCTGAAAGGAAGCGCACTCAAGTTCGCGCAAATGCTGAGTATGGAGAAGAATTTTCTGCCACAGGCTTATGTGGAGAAATTCTCGTTGTCCCAGTTTTCTGTACCACCCTTGTCAGCACCTTTGGTGTTGAAAACTTTCAGGAAATATTTTGGTAAATCCCCGCTCGATTTGTTCGACTCTTTCGATGCAAATGCCGTCAACGCGGCAAGTATCGGACAGGTTCACAAAGCATCCGTGGATGGTAAACAGCTGGCAGTGAAGATACAATATCCTGGCGTTGCCGAGAGTATTTCATCTGACCTTGCACTTGTGAAACCGATTGCGATGAGAATGTTCAACATTCAGGCAAAAGATTCGGACAAGTACTTCAATGAGGTGGAGACGAAGCTCTTTGAGGAAACAAATTACAACCTTGAAATAAAACAAAGCAATGAGGTTGCAAAGGCTTGTGCGCATATTCCCAATTTGAGATTTCCCAAATATTATCCGGAATATTCCTGTGAAAGAGTGATCACGATGGACTGGATGACGGGAAAACATTTGTCGGAATGGGTGAAAACAAATCCTTCTCCGGAGGCTGCCAACAAAGTTGCCCAAGCGCTTTGGGATTTTTACATGTTTCAGGTCCACCTGCTGAAAAAGGTGCACGCAGACCCCCATCCTGGGAATTTTCTCGTGGACGATCAGGCTAATCTGATCGCGATCGATTTTGGCTGTATGAAAGAAATTCCGGACAATTTCTACAAGCCATATTTTGAGCTTGCTGAAAAGGAGAATCTGAACGATCCGGCGATTTACAAAGCCAAATTGTTTGAGCTTGAAATTCTGATGGATAAGGATACAGCCGAAGAAACCGCGTATTTTTCAACACTGTTCTATGAAATCTTGTCATTATTAACGCAACCTTTCCAGTCAGAGACTTTTGATTTTTCTGATGAAACTTTCTTCGGAAGACTGGCGGCGTTGGGTGAAAAATACGCGAACGACAAAGAATTGAAAAAGATGAATGTCAACCGCGGTTCAAAACATTTTATCTATATAAACCGAACATTTTTTGGTCTGTTCAGCTTGCTTCATGATCTTAAAGCAACGGTCACAACCGGCCCGGTAATGGCATAACGGTGAAATGCTTTAAAATGACGACGCCTGCTGAATTTCCAGCGGGCGTCGTCATTTTTGCTATTACTGATCGCTATTTTTAGCGTCCTTTTTTCTGACAAGTCTGAAAAGTTTATTATCTGCTTCCTCAGGCGTTTGATCACCCAGTAAAATTCCCCAGGGCTCCATGCCATCCACGCGATCAAAAACAACTTTCATCATCGCGATGGCGGGTATAGAAAGGAACATACCAGAAATACCTGCCAGTGCGCCGCCAACCAGCACACCTACAATCGATACCAGCGCGTTGATTTTCACTTTTGAGCCAATCACCATCGGTACCAGCAGGTTATTGTCGACGAATTGTACAGCAAGGAACACGCCTACAACGCCGGCGATTGTGTAACCATCCGGATGATTGATAAAGGTTACCATTACCGCAAGCAGTGTGGCAACAAGCCCGCCAATATAAGGCACAAGGTTCAGAATGGCGGCCATAATTCCCAACAAAATTGCGTATTGCACGTTCAACAGCAACAATCCAACCGAATTGAGAGTAGCCACAACGCCGGTTTCCAATAATAGCCCGACCATGTAACTCTGAATGATCGCCTTCATTTCCCCCAGTATTTCCAATACCCTTGGCTTATGCTTTTCGGCAAAAAGCACAACCAAAAAATGAAGCAGCATAGCCCGGTAATACAACAATAAAAAAGCATAAATCGGAATCAGAATCAATGTGCCAAGCGGACCGGTCACCACGCCCAGCGTTTCCGCGCTTTGAAAATTTTCCAGCGTCTGGGTTTGCGCTTTTTTGATATACTGGTCTTGCTGGCGATAACTTACGCTATATTCCCGCCTGATCCAGCGGCGTATTTCGCGGTATGAATCATTGATATTCCTTTTCAGTTTTGGTAACTCATCGGAAAAGTCGGAAATCTGGATGGAAAGTAACACGGTGATACCTGCGAGGATCAGCATTGCCAGTGTAACTGCCAAACTGATTGAGATCACTTTTGGAACTCCGTGTCTTGTCATCCAGGCTTCAATGGGTCTGAGCAAAACAGCCAGCAATACTGCCATCGCAAGCGGGACAATAATATCCTGTCCAAAATAAATGCCGAGTGTTAGAATTGCTATCGCCAAAAGCGACAGTGCAAGCTGGTGATAAAAGGGGCGTTCCCCGAGTGAGTCCATTGGTTGCGTGAAGATTGAGCGCTTATAATTTAAATTCAGGATTATAAATCAATCCGATCACGTTTGCCCAGGGATCTTTTAATTCAGCCGTGATAATATCTCCGCCAACATTAACAGGAGCACCCAGCGTGGTAGCGCCCAGGCTCAAAAATCTGTTGAATTCTGTCTCAATATCTTCAACGCCCCAGTAGGTGACCACGTTTTCGGCTTTCGCTTTGGTTGATTCGCCTTCTTCCGGTTGCAAGCCGAGTTCGTAACCCGCAATATTGAAACCAACGTAGAATGGTTCTTTGAAATAAGGGCTGGTTTCAAAGGCTTGTTCATACCAGGCTGTCGCTTTTTCGAGCTCGGAGACGCGGTAAATAGTCGTACGAAGGCCTAAAATTCTGGTCATGATTTTGATAATTTGATAGTTTTAAAAAGAGATGTAATATAGAAATTATACCTTCAAAATGCAGAGTCCGGTACGCTGTAAATAATAAATGCCGAATATTGCATCTACTATCCTTACAACTTTTCAATATGAGGCAAATCATTCCTTTTCTCTTTTTCCTTCAATTCATGTCTTTTCTGTCGATGGCGCAGCCCGCTTTTAAAGTGGTTCCGTTAGGTGTGAAAGGCGGAGGCGACGGGAGCAATTTATCCGCGTACATGATTGCTGCGACAGCCTCCGAAAACTACGTTTGTCTGGATGCGGGAACACTGCTGAACGGAATTGAAAAGTCGGTTTCCGGCAAGGTATTCCAAAAGTCACCCGAAGCAGTTTTGAGGCAAAATATTAAAGGATACCTGATTTCCCACGCGCATCTTGATCATGTATCGGGCTTGATTATCAACTCAATAGAGGATACAAATAAGGTAATTTATGGTCTGCCAAAGTGTATTGAGATTTTAAGAAACAACTATTTCAATTGGGAAAGCTGGCCTAATTTCGGAGATGCGGGAAATGCTCCTGTATTGAAAAAATACCGATACCAGGCTTTAACAACCGGGACCGCAATTCCGCTTGAAAATACATCGATGACTGTAAAAACGTTTCCGTTGAGCCATTCAAATCCCTATGAAAGTGCAGGATTCCTCGTCGGCAATAATGGAAATTACGCACTGTACTTTGGCGATTCGGGTCCTGATGAAGTTGAAAAGACGGACCGAATCCGGCAAATCTGGAAAGAGGTTACACCTCTGGTTAAATCTGGAAAGTTAAAGGGGGTTTTTCTGGAAGTATCCTACCCAAACGCTCAGGCTGATGGCAAATTATTTGGTCATTTGACGCCAAATTGGTTCATGAAAACATTTCAGGAACTGGCAAAAATGACGGGTAATGAATATGTGAAGGGACTAAAAGTCGTAGTGACGCATATAAAACCTGCCGGCAATAATGAGCAGAAAATAAAAGCTGAATTGGCAGAGGCAAATGACTTAAAACTTGATCTGATATTTCCGGAGCAGGGTAAAGCATTTGATTTATAATCGAAAATTTTGATTTCCATAGCCTCTTCATTCGTATGACAAGTAATACCGGGGACCGTGGCAAGTTGCTCCGGTAACCTTAAAGTCATATCGCATGCGGAGTTTGTTTCTAGTGTTATTTTTGCTGCCAATTTTTACTTTGGCACAGAGTGTTGGTAATCAGGAATTCATACAGGAAGTTGCCACGGTTCATGCTTCCGGGAATGGTTTGCCGGCAGGGAAAATAGATGCCATTTCATTTGAGAAAGCAGAACCTGTCGCCAGGGCGGGGGACAAATATTTTCAACTAAACAAAGGGAAATGGCAAGTTCGCCAAACGTTATCCGCTGGTGTAAACCCGAGCGGCAAACTACCCGTGATTCCGGGCTCGAAGGTTTTATCGTATGTTCCTTTCGCGGATGGTTACGCGGTTGGTTGTGATCAGGGCTTGTACATTTACTCAGTCGGCACGAAGAAATCCAGGCGAATATTCCCTGCTGATGCACGGTATAGCTGGACGCTTCGGAACGTTGCTGCGCTTACGGTAGATTCGAAAGGGAGATTGTGGTTCGGAGCGGAAGAAGGTGTCGGATATCTGGATGGGAAATCGTGGAAATTGTTCACAGGAAAAGAGGGACTGCCGTATAATAAATTTACGGCCGCTGCCGCAGGAACCAACGGCATCGTCTGGTTTGGAACAGAGAAGGGAGCAATTGAGATAGACAAGGATCAATTCAAATACAGATTCAGCAGGCGTTGGTTACCGGATGATCATGTGAATCATATTGCGGTGGGCAAGGACGGTACTGCCTGGATAGCAACAAACAACGGAATCGGTGAGATCAGTCCGGTCTCCATGTCCTTAAACAAAAAGGCGGAGATTTTCACCAAACAGGTTGAGGAGCGTCACAACCGCATGGGTTTTATTGCACAAAGCCACCTCAAAGAGAGATTCAATGTCGCGTCTTCGGAACACGCAATTTCTGATAACGACGGCATGTACACCGCGATGTATGGCGCGGCGAATGCGTTCCGTTATGGCGCAACAGGGGATCAGGAAGCAAAAGTGCTGGCCGACCGGAGTTTCAAATCCTGCAAATGGTTATCGGATATTTCGCACGAAAAAGGTTTCCCGGCGCGGGTTATCATTCCGGTTGACTGGCATGAACCGGTGAATGAAATTTACAGCCGCGAAGCCAATCTCAGGCATCAGCAGCGGGATCCGATGTGGAAAGATATTTATCCCCGTTTTCCGAAAAGCAAGGACGGTAAATACCTCTGGAAATGTGATACGAGTTCCGATGAGCTGGCCGGCCATTTCTTTTTTTATGGTGTTTATTATGACCTTGTAGCTAAAACCGAAGAGGAAAAACAGGCGGTGCGTCAGGTGGTTGGTGACATGATGGATCACCTGATCCGACATGGTTATAAGCTGGTAGATCACGACGGGAAAGTAACGCGTTGGGGCGACTATTCTCCGGAATATTTTAATTCTGTTTACGGCTACGACCAGCGCGGAATCAATTCCATGATGATGCTTTCCTTTCTCAACGTAGCACGCCATGTTACCGGGAATGAGAAATATGAAAAAGAAGCGAAAATTCTGCGTGATAAGTACAATTATCATATTTACGCAATGCACCCCAAGGAGTTTTTCCCGCCTGAAAACGTCGTTCCCTGGGACAATAATCTGTGCCTGATGAGCATGTACGGGTTGATCAAATACGAGACAGATCCAGCGCTGTTGCTGATGTACAGGCAATCTCTGGAAATGGCCTGGCAACATATCAGCAAACAAAAAAATGCTTTCTGGGATGCAATTTATGCTTCACTTTCCAATCATTTCAAGACGCTTGTGGACAAGAAAACTTTTGAAAGTAAAGGTCTTTTTCCTGAAAACCGGCTTTACACGCCGAATGTTGTGAAGAATTACTATCTCGGAAATAACAATCCGGCCTTTATTCTGGAAAATTTACAGAAGATTCCACTCGACCTGATTGGTTACACCATGGATAACACGCACCGGCTTGATGTAGTTTTTGATTTGTCGCCTTTACAAAATCCGGGTATGGGCTGGAAAGCAGATGGATTTGCATTGCCGGTTGATGAACGGGGTCATGTTCGCCAGGATCGCGACGGGTTTGCGCTGCTTGCTTCTGAAGGCGATGGCAATGATGAGCATGAGGGGACTTTCTTTCTGCTGCCTTATTATATGGCAAGTTACCATGGACTGTTGGGAACGGAGCGGGTAATTGGGAAGTAATTTGGCGCTGTTGAATTAAAATTAATGAAATCTATCTTAAAATAAAACGGGTGCGAAATCAATTTTCGCACCCGTTTTATTTTATTTCCCAAACAGATCCCCCTGCGTTTTTGCAACCGGATTCACCGGAACTTTAAGCTCGGTTCCCAATTCTTCATTGAGCTTTTGAATAAGATAGGCAGACAAAAGTGGAGAAGCTTCTTCGTGGTTCTGGTGGACAAAAAAGTAAATGTTCTCAATCCCCGAATCTATCCAACTCTTCAGTCTCTCAAACCAGTCGTCAAGTCTGGTATAATCCGAATCCACATTTGCGCCATTATACCTTACGAAGGCCGTCGGCGTAGTAAGCCGCATATGGAGTAAATCCCGGCGTCCCGCAGAATCCGTAATAATATGTGCTATGTTTTTCTTTTCCAGAACTTCGTACAACTCCTCGCTGTTCCAGGTTCCATCGTACCAGCCCGTATGCCGCAATTCAAGTGCGAGCGGAAAACCGGAAGGCCATTCCTCCAGGTAATTTTTAAGTGCATCCCAGTTTTTTGGGCCAAAATTGTCAGGCATTTGTAAAAACAGCATACCCAACTTTTCCTGTAAATGAGCTATGCCATCCAGATACACGTCTGTAGGCTCTTTTGCATCCTTCAATCTCTTCCAGTGACTGATTCCCTGATGTAGTTTTGGGAAAAAGCGGAATCCTTCGGGTGTTTTGTTGTACCAGCCCTCGATGGTGTCGACGGGAAAATTATTGTAAAATGTCGCGTTTAATTCAATGCTGTTGAACTGGGTCGCATAATATGCCAACTCATCCTTGGTGCCTTTTGGGTAAAAGCTTTTTAAATCAGCTTTGTTCCATTTTGCACAGCCAACGTAAATGTTCGGTTTGCCTGTTTTACCCAAAACCTTTGCGGTGTCAGGATTGTCTTTTGGTAATGTAAAATCAACGTTACCAGGATCATCAACTTTTCCGAATTTCATGGCCAGGTGGTTTAAAGCAGAATTTTTTATTTAACGTTTCACTATTCCCAATAACAATTGTACCAGCGTATTTTTTTTCTCAATTTTCGTAGCTTAGCGGCCAAAGTCGTCTTGAACGCGAACGATGTCATCTTCGTCAGAAGGATTTAATGGATCGGTATGTTGCCAGATTTCTGCAACGATGCCCCATTCGTCTACGCCAACCAGGCGATGACGTTCTCCTTTTTTCAAATCGATCACTGTGCCAATAGGCAGCTGACGCATTTCAGTTTCTTCATCCGTGTCACTAATGACTATTCCGGCATTTCCTCCAATCACCTTCCATATCTCCGCACGACGGTGATGGTACTGCCATGAAAGTCTTTTCAGTGGTGCCACAACCAAAATTTTTGGACTCAGTTTTTCATATCCTGAGAAATCTTCCAAAGATAAATGCGGAAAGAATGTGGAAATAAACTTGGGAGCCTGGCTTTCTTCCAAAACAAAAAATCCACCCCAGGGGCGGGAATGGTCGTTACTTACAACTGTAAATCCCTGCTCATCAATAAATTGTTGTACTTTTTCAAATACAACAGTTTTATCTGTGCCAGACGGAAATGTTAATGACATATATCAGAAATTATTGGTTAAGATCATGTTCAGTTTCAAATTTAGGATAAAAAACAAAAAGATACCCCAAAATATTCGGGGTATCTTTTGATGCATATCTACTAAATTACTGTTTGTCCCACCACATGCGGGATAAAAAATCATCCTTGCCCATTCTGGTAACACCTGCTGCATAACTTTCGGCGTTCACTGCTTTTTCGCTTACAGGGAAGATCAGCCTGCGGGGAATGAGTCCGCCAGTCTGGTTTCCGGGATAGTTGATGGGTTTGAGCGCGGGTAATCCGGTTCTTCTGAAATTTGCCCAGCCTTCATAATGATTGAAGGTAGAGGCTGTCAGGATAAACATTTCGGAATGGATCTGCGTCAATTTATCGGCCAGCGAGCCGGCCGCCGGGTAAGGGTTGGCGGTAACGTAAGCCGCAGGGTCAGCAACTGTTGCGGATGGATCAAAAACTACCAGCTGTGTCACTGCCGCTTTTTGTCCGGCCTCAAAAGCATCTTTGGCAACGCCGGTTATCCAGCCTCTTTCGATAGCTTCGGCCGTGAGGAATTTAGATTCAGCAAATGTGAGCAATACATTTGGATCAGCGTCATCGTACATCAGGTCGGTTGGGCGCGAGTAATTTTTCACATCGCCATCGCCGGTTACAGTAACCAGTCCGTTAGCACCAGCACTTTTATCCAGTCCGTTCGGAAGTCCTTTCTGTTTCGCCACCGTTCTGTCGCCATTAGCAAGCTGCGCGATAATGCTGATCCGCGGATCTTTTCTCGCCTTCATCATATCGATCAGCGTTTTTGACCACTGAATATTGTCGCCTTTCACCAAACCGCGGCCCAGGCCAAGGTTGTATGAATTTCCGTTGCGGCTTGCCGTTGCTCCTGCGGAATGATGGAACATGAAAGTATCATCGTTTGAAGCCATCAGACCACCGTCAAATGCTTTTTTTGCCCACGATTGCGCTCCCGCTGCATCCGATTTTTGCGTACGCATCGCCAGACGAAGCATCAGAGAATTAGCAAATTTCTTCCATTTGGATATGTCGCCGTTGTACACAAAATCCGCATCTTTGGGAATGTAGGCTGATGCACTCAGTGCCGCTCCCGCTTCCGAAAGCTCTTTGAGCATATCGGCATAAATGGCTTGCTGCGGATCGTATTTTGGTTTGTAAATCTGGCTGATAAAGGCCTGGCCAGCTTCCGAATAAGGAATATCTCCGTACAAATCCGTTATGATCGACATCTGCAAAACTTTCAGGATCCGTGTCATTGACAGGATGTTGACATTCACAGGATCCTTGCCAGCCTGAGAAATGATATCAGCCAGACTTTTCACGGAATTCACGTAGGAGTCAGCAAAATATGCGCCGCTGTTGTCTGCGTTGTAGGTATACTTGTCGCCTGCGTAATAATCATCTACCGACGCCATCTGCTGAACGATGCAGGCTGAATAGATGAAATTGGCCCGCCAAACTTTGTATCCCGGATCGCCGGCAGAACCTGAGATCTGCAATTGTGCCTGTCCTAACAGGTAATCCAGCGGAACAGATGAAGGCGATGTCGGATTTACATTTATTTTTTCGAAATCTTTTGTACAGGCTCCCGCGGTAAAAGTAAGGGCCAGTACGACTGCTATTTTACGTATCATAATGAGTTTCTTTTTTAAATTTCCAGATAATCTATGACCACTCGGATCGGATAAATTAGAATTTCAGGTTCAGGTTCACACCAATGCTGCGGGTCGTAGGAACGCCTGCGAATTCATAGCCTTGCGCGTTACCTGCACCATAAGTAGACTCCGGATCAATGTTCGGTGTTTTCTTCATCAGGATCGCAAGGTTTCTGCCAACGAGTGAAACAGAGATGCCTTTGAATGGAGATTTGCCGAAATATCTGGCAGGTATTGAGTAGTCCAGAATGATCTGACGCAGCTTGATGAAGTCGGAACTGTAAACCCATGGTTCACCGAAATTGTACAGGTTTTTGTAGTAATCTGTTGCCGGAACGGACACTTTGTTGACTTCACCTTTGCTGTTCACACCTACACCAACTACGCCGCCTTCACGGCCCACAAGCGATTCTTTGGAAAGACCGTAACGTGTGGCAAGTGCATTTGTACCTGAATAGATATGTCCGCCGAATCTGCCGTCAACCAATATGGAAAGTCCGATTCCTTTGTATCTGAACGAGTTGGTGAAACCCATTGTGTACGGAGAAATCCCTGTTCCATAAGATTTCAGCACGCCTGTTTCAGGGTACCCCTGATCGTTGAAAACCACATTTCCCTTGTCATCCCTAACAAATGAAGTTGCTTTCAGCAAACTGAAAGGTTTTCCAACTTCCTGGAATACATACGCAGTTTGTGAACGAGGATTGTCTACCTGGATGTTTGGAAGTCCGTCGGAAAGATAAACGACCTCGCTTTTGTTGTAACCCATGTTGAAGGAAGTTTCCCAACTGAAATTGTTGGTTTTAACCAGATCGTAATTCAACATTAATTCAATACCCTTGTTCGAGATTTCACCAAGGTTCAGCAATGCGCTTGTGAAACCGGATGTTCCTGAAATGGATGCAGCAACAATGTCATTGTAGGTGTGACGGTTGTAGGCAGTAAAATCAATCCCGAATTTATTATTGAATAAACGCGTCTCAAAACCAAACTCGTAAGTCTTTGTTGTAAGCGGTTGCAGGTTTGAATTTGGAACCGTACTTCCGTTGATCTGCGCCAACGGCGAAGAAGCCGCACCTGGGAACCCTGTGTGCGCGCCGGAGAGTGAATAATACAGCGACAAACGGTATGGGTCCGTATCTCCCCCAGCTTTTGCCCATGAACCTCTCAGCTTGGCATAGTTGAAGATTGAGGGCAGTTTAACAGCTTCCGACAACACAAAACTACCAGCAACGGAAGGGTAAAATAGACTGTTGTTTTTCGGTGCGAGCGTGGAAAACCAGTCATTCCGGCCAGTTGCCGTGATGTATAAAAAGTTTTTGTAAGAAAATTCAGCCGATCCGTATACAGAGTTGATCCGCTTCTCAATATAATTGTAAGATGCGTTCCGTGAAGCAGGGTTTATGTTCGTTATATCGTAAAAGAACGGAATGTTGAAACTGTTCCCGCTGATGTAATCCTGTCTGCGAATTTGCTTCATCAGGTTTCCAGCAACCAGCATATTCAGATTCAGATCCTTCGCAAGTTTTCGGTTTAACCCAAACAGAAGTTCGGAATTGACTTCTGAGAAATTCTGGATATTTTTGTCATATCCACCCAACGGCTGATACGGCACGCCGGTCGGGGTGATGGCCGTGTAATTGTAAAAGAATTTGTCGAAACCAACGCGCGCCTTAACATAAAGCCAGTCTGTGAAATTGTATTTCGGTTCAAAAGAAGCAATGAACCGGTCTTTATTGTCGTCCTGCTTGAACTGCGTGGCTGCAAAGTATGCATTGTCAACGTAAATGTTATCACTCCAGATCTGCTCGTATCCTTTGCTGTCAAGCATGCTGTTTTTCATCGTTTCAACGCTAAGCGACGTTGGCATGTTGATCAGCGTATAGTTTGCATTTCCCGGTGAATCCGAAACTTTGGGCCGGTTGTGATTTTTCTCCTTGGTGTATTTCACGTTGGCAAGAATCGTGAAGTTTTTGCTCAGATTGGCGTTGACGTTCAAAGCGTAGTTCTGTCTTTTCAACGTATTGTCAGGTACCAATCCTTTGTTGTCCATATTGGCCAGCGAAAGGCGGTAGGTTACTTTTTCTGTCGCGCCGGTTAACGCCACCGAGTTGTTCCAGGTGCTTCCTGTCTGATAAAATTTGGTAAGATTGTCCTTCACGGCGGAGTAAGGTCTCGAAACGCCGTCATACTGGATCACACTGGAACCGTCCAGTTTGCCACCAAAGCTGAAAGAATTCATGGCTTCGGTTTGTGTAGTAGGTTTGACGCCGTTCACGCCCAGTCCATATTCATATTGAAAATCTTTGAATTTGGTAATGAGCAGGTTGTCCGCCGTGTAGTTGGAATTGATTTCAATACCAAGACCTTTGCCCAGTTTCCCGCCTTTTGTAGTGACGAGAATTGCACCGTTTGACGCACGGGAACCATAAAGCGCTGCGGCAGTTGCACCTTTCAGTACGCTGATATTTTCAATTTCTGACGGGTTTAAACTTGATAAACCATCGCCTCTGTCGCCGCCGCCCCACATTCCTGCGGCACCAAGGTTGTCATTGTTAATCGGAATACCATCCACGATGATCAATGGCTGATTATTGCCATCAATGGATCCATTTCCCCGAAGTGTAATACGTGTTGATCCACCCGGGCCGGTTGCAGTTCCGGTCACATTCAGACCCGCCACTTTTCCAACCAATGAGTTGGCCATGTTGGGCGTACGTGCCTGCGTAAGTTCATCTCCCTTGATTTCCGATACGGAATAACCCAGGGCTTTTTTCTCCTTTTTAATACCCAAAGCAGTCACAACCACCTCATTCAGCGCAGTAGCTTCGGAGGTAAGCGATACATTTACCTCGGACGCATTGACAACAATATCCTGTGAATTGAACCCAATGAAACTAATCGTAAGCGTCTTTCCTTTTTCTACGGCAATATTGAAATCACCCTTGTCATTTGTTGTAGTACCCCGGTTGGTCCCCTTCACTACAACATTCGCCCCGGCAATTTCGCCCCCGGCCTCATCGGTCACTTTTCCCGTTACTGTCATTTCCTGGGCATAGCTTTGCGCTGTGAACATAGAAAGCAGTACCAATACGATAATCAGTACATTTTTTTTCATACTTTTTCTTTTTACAACATAGGTTAGTTAAACTTCAATAATCGGGCGTTTTTTGAATAGATATAGTGCCAAAATTTAGGTCAAATATACTATCCGCGGGAGGAGATTATTATAATCATTTTTTATCTTTAAATAACACATTTCCTACCAATGCGGGCCGGAGAGGTCATAATTGTGTGGTACTGGCGAGATTTCAGAGGGAGAATGAGCAACGGCGCCTGGACTTACTGATCAAAATCGTGTAATACAATCCTGCACTGTACTGCTCAGGTATTCAGAGAATCGCATTTTGCATTATACGTACTTCAGGCAAGAATTAAAGAAAAGCGAAAAGTGAGAATCGGGCAATGCTATAGTAACGAATTGGAAATGATTTCAGACGTTGCTTGGTCAATTTTTTTGGACAGATTTTTGTCGATAAGCTGATTGAGATTTCGGACAGATGCGGCTGTGTGCAGGCCATCGGCGGGCGTGTTTACCACATAGTCGAGCAAACGTTCCAAAGTGGAGGTGGCGACATGTATGCGTGTGTCGGAGGAAGCGTAATAAATAAATACCGTTCCGTCCGGATCGGCGATCCAGCCATTTGAAAATACCACATTTGAAACGTCACCAATTCGTTCGTCTCCTTCCGGAACCATAAAATACCCGGCGGGTTTGTAAATGATTTTGGTCAGATCATCGAGCGATGTCATGAACAGATACAGGACATATCGTAAGCCGGCTGCCGTGTGCCGCACACCATGTGCCAGGTGGAGCCATCCTTTTTCGGTTTTAATCGGTGCGGGACCCTGGCCATTTTTTGTTTCGTAAATTGTATGATAATGCTTTTGATCGAGTACTTTTTCATGAACTATTACCGCGTTTTCGATTGAATCGCTCAGTCCGAAACCGATTCCGCCACCTGAGCCGGCCTCGATAAAACCATCCTGCGGACGCGTATAAAAAGCATATTTACCGTTCACAAACTCCGGGTGCAGCACAACGTTGCGTTGCTGTGCTGAAGGTGTTTTGAGATCGGCGAGGCGTACCCAGTTTTTCAAATCTTTCGTCCGGGCAATACCGCATTGTGCAATGGCCGTTGATTCGTCTCCTTTTAATGCATGGGGATTTTTTCTTTCGGTACAAAACAGGCCGTAAATCCAGCCGTCGGCATGTTCTGTCAGGCGCATATCGTAAACGTTCACGTCCGGAGAAGCTGCTGGCGGCATGTCCAGAGGATAGTCCCAAAACGCAAACTGATCGACCCCGTTCTCACTTTCGGCAACTGCAAAAAACGATTTTCGGTCATACCCTTCCACCCGCGCAACAAGCACATACTTACCACCAAACTTGATGGCACCAGGATTAAATGTTGCATTGATCCCGAACCGTTTCATGAAAAAAGGATTGGTTTTCGGGTTCAGGTCATATTCCCAGAAGAGGGGCACATGGCCGGCAGTGAGTACTGGGTAGGCGTAACGTTCGTACAATCCGTTTCCCTGCTCCACGATACTATTGGATCGTGAAATTAATTTGTCCTGATCTGATTTTATTTGTTTAAACCGTCTCTCGAAAGTGTTCATTTGTCGGGGTATGCTGGTGGTGAGTTAATTCTAATATGGTAATTGGCGTGTCATAAGTAATTAGTAGTCAGATTAAGTGGTCTATTTACTTGGAACTTTTATACTTAAATAAACACTAGTTGTTCGGTAGTTTTTTGTACCAGTTTTTCCAGAGAATGACGATGCAGATTGCCAATACAAAGGCGGTTACTGCCGATTGAAATGGCATCAGTAAAACAACAAAAACCGGGAGTGCGGTAATAGCTGTCTGGGCGGTGGTTCCGATTGCCACATTAAACATGTCTTTACGGAAATCGGGATTCGGTTCGAAATTGGGGTCATGCTCCATCACCAGTTTTTCTACCGGTTTCCAGAATCCCCATGGTTTCACGGTTGAATAAAATTTCATGAGCACTTCCATATTTGTTGGAGGACTCGTCATTGAGCCGGCAATTGCCCCTGCGAAGGAAAGCGCGAGTATCAGCGGAAAATAATAAAGCGGAACAGTGTTTGGGAAGACATACGGAAGTGTCATGGCGGATAAAATACCTGCGAGCATTCCATAAAAAAAGCCGTTTCCGTTGAATCGCCACCAGTACCATTTAAGTACATTTGCGGCGATGTATCCGCCAAACAGCGCGCCCACGATCCACTGCAAAATGCTGTTTACATCTTTGGCAAAAATACCGAGAACAATACTGACCGCGACCACCAGCAGGCCGGAGAAATAATTCATCCTCGTGATCTCCTTATTTGAAGCCGCCGGTTTCACCGATTTAAGATAAATGTCGTTGACAAGATAAGCCTGGGCGGCATTGAGCGTTCCAGCAAACGATCCCATGAAGGCTGCCATTAGCTCGACCAGGAAAAGTCCCAGAAGACCTTCCGGCGCGAACCGCAAAATTGTTTCAGGGAGAATCCTTTCAAAATCAATGGCGCCGGTCGCCGTTTTAAGATCAAGTTCGTGGTAATAGAGCAATGCAAGAACGGTAAATCCGATGATCATCAGATACCGGACGGGAAGCAGCACCACATTTACAAACATGCTCATCAGTGCTGCCTCCCTTGGCGACCTTGTGGAAAGCGTTTTTTGCATGTCATAACTTGGCGACGGACCTGCGAGGCTGGCCAGAATTCCTTTTGCAGCCATCAGTGAAAAGAACATTCCAAAGGGATCGAAGTTGTCGGACCGGATTTTGTTATTAACCTCAGGAATCAGGTTGCCCCAGTCGAGATTTAAGCGCCATTGGAAAAATAAACTGTACCAATCGGCAGGGACCGGAAGCGTATGACCGGCAAGTTCGTTCATTGCGACCCAGGCGATGCAAAAAGAACCGATTGTCATTAAACCGTATTGCATTACATCGGCCCAGACGATACTGGACATGCCGCCAACAATCGTGTAAAATACGGCGATCAGCGTAAATATGATGCCGTAAAAATGCGGTACAAATTCGGGGGCGACGCCAAAGGGCAGATATGTGCGAACCGAGGAAAACGGTATAAATATTTCAATGAATTTCCCCAATCCAATGAAACCATAGGCCATAAAACCGAGACAACTCAGCAGTGCAAAAGCGATTACAATTTTATGCGAACGCTGTGCGTAACGTCCTGTTCCAAAGCGGGTAAGCATCCACTCAGCACCGGTAGCGGCGTTGGATCGGCGTAGCCAGATGCCCAGATAAGCAAAAGCGAAAACCTGATTGAAAACGGGCCACAGCCAAGGCAGCCAGATACTTTTGACGCCGTAAACAAACATGATCGAAACCATCCAGATTGTGCCGGAAATGTCAAACATGCCCGATGCATTGGAAATGCCCAGCATCCACCAGGGGAGATTATTGCCACCCAGAAGATAATCTCTTTTACTTTTTTGAGCACGTTTTCGAAGGATGATGCCGATGGAAGAAATGCCGGTCAGGTAAAGCAGGATCACAATGATGTCCGGGAGATGTATCCGCATTGATTGGGGGTTACAATTTCTGATGCCCGAATATATCATTTCCCCGGAAGGATTTAACACACCCGAATTGATTTCATCTCTTTGAAGTAAAAAAGCCGTCATGCGCGGAGATCGGAAAACCGGATGAAATTGACACCAATTCTGAGATGTTGCAAAATTCCCGGATTTTCATCTGTGATGTATAATACAATTCCGTCATTTCATACCTTGATTTGGTCAGACAATTTAGCGTGGGGGAACTGATGAACAAAAAAATGCCAGAAATGGCGGTCATTTTCCCGGTTCAGGGCAACATTTTGTAATGATTATATATTGACTAAGCGGTCAGGTCGCCATGAATTATAGTAGTTCGATTAACACTATCTTTGCACTTTAATAAAATACAGAACTAGCTTTCAAGCCGGAATGAGCGAAATTTATCGGGAAATTACACCGTTGACGCAATATGATTGTTTCACCATATTTTCCCGCAGCAAAACATTTTTTGATTTTCCCCTGCACCACCACGAGGAGTTTGAGCTTAATCTGATCCAGGGAGGGAAAGGTGTTAAACGAATTGTAGGCGATCATACCGAGGTAATCGACGACCTGGAATTGGTACTGGTTGGCAATAATATACCGCATGGCTGGTTTACAAACCAGTACGAATGGCAGGAGGGAATGCCGGAGATCAGGGAGATTACGATACAGTTTCACCATGATCTGTTTGACGAAAAATTTCTAAAAAGAAACCAGCTCTATTTCATCAAATCAATGATGGAAAACGCATCACGTGGTGTGGTGTTTTCGGCCGATACGATCAGTCGCTTGCTGCCGCGTCTGCTGGACCTTCCTAACAAAAGCGGCTTTGGGTCTGTGCTGGAACTGATGTCGATACTGCACGAATTGTCGATCTCGAAAAGTATGCGCACCATTTCCAACAGCACTTTTTCTGATGAAAATGTCAACTACAACAGCCGGCGGATCGAAAAGGTTTTTTCGTATTTTAAGGAGTTCTACCATCAGAATATTACGTTGGAAGAAGTTTCCAAAATGGCCGGTATGACCGAAGTGTCTTTCAGCCGATTTATCAAGAAGCGTACGGGGAAAACTTTCGTCGAAAGCCTCAATGAGATCAGGCTCGGAAACGCATCCAGAATGCTGATCGATACGACGCAGACCATATCGGAAATTGCATACAAATGCGGTTTTAATAATCTGTCATATTTCAACCGGATTTTTAAGAACAAAAACGGTTGTACGCCCAAGGAATTCAGGGATAATTATGCTGGAACGAGAACATTTATTTGAGCACTGAGCTGCCATTTTCAGGCGCTTCCTAAATCGTAGGAATTGTACAAAAAATGATCTCATACTTTTCTACTTGCTCGTTTTTGCCTTTATTTAGTGCATGGTTAGAATATTCTATAAAGAAGGGCGGTTGATCAAGCGGGAAAATGATATCCGTGAACTGGGCAAGGTGAAAAACCTGGTCTGGGTAGATTTGCAGTCGCCAAGTCCGGAGGAGGAAGAATGGGTGGAAAATAAGTGCGACATCAGTTTTCAGACGCCTCAGGAAATTGTTGAAATTGAAAGCAGTTCCCGGTTTTTTGAACAAAACGGTACGATCAACGCGAACTCCAACTTTCTTAAAATTGATCGGGACGGTTACGAAACTTATCCCGTTTCATTTATTTTGCATGAAAATATACTCTTCACTTATCGCCGGGGTGACTCGAAAACATTTGCCGATACAGTAAAGAAAATGAAGGTTAGTCCTGATACTTTTCAGAACGGGGTTGACTTTATGCTGATGCTGCTCGAAACGCGTATTGAAGCCGATGCAGATTCGCTGGAAGGAATTTCACGCGATATTTCAGCGATCAGTAAGGATCTCACGCATGAACAAAAAGCCAGACAAGAGGTGCTGATCCGGATCAGTGGATTGCAGGAAATTACGATGATGCTCAGAGAAACGAGTATTGACAAGCAGCGTGTACTTTCTGGTATTTTGCGTAGCCAGTATTACCCGGAAGACAGAAAGGAGCATTTGCGGATTATCCTGAAAGACATCAGTTCGCTTTTGGAATACACCACTTTCAATTTCGAACGGCTCGAATATCTCCAGAATACCTTCATGGGTCTTATCAACCTGGAACAAAGTCAGGTGATCAAGATATTTACAGTGGTAACGATCATTTTCATGCCTCCCACGCTGATTGCAGGGATTTTTGGCATGAACTACGATCACATTCCCACCACAGCAGAACCCTGGGGTTTTTGGGTTTCTTTGTTTTTAATGGTATTTTCTTCGTTGATTGTGCTTTGGTTTTTTAGACGGAAAAAGTGGATTTGAGGCTTTAAACGCGAAGTTGGGGGAGTTTAACGCGGCGTTTCGCGGAGTTTTTTTGTAACAAGATTTTGATAAATGGAGTTGACTGATATTCAATTTGACGTTGCGGAAACGGAGGAAGATCTCCGGGAGATTCTGGCGTTACAGAAGTTGAATTTGAAAACGGCGATTTCGGATCAGACAAAAAAAGATCAGGGTTTTCTGACCGTGAATCATTCAATTGAAGAGTTGCAGCGCATGAAAAGTGCCACTCCGCAGATTATCGCGAAATCCAATGGCAGAGTTGTAGCGTTTGCGCTCGCCATGTTGCCGGATCTTGGTAAACTGATCGCCGATTTACAGCCTATGTTCGATATACTGAACACATTGGTATGGAATGAAAAACCGCTTCCTGATTACCGCTACTATGTAATGGGACAGATTTGCGTTGGTGAAGGATTTCGCGGAAGGGGTGTTTTTGATGGGCTTTATCAAAAACACAAAGAAGTTTATAAGAACAATTATGCGCTTTGCGTAACAGAAATTTCCACAGCAAATATGCGCTCTCAGCGCGCGCACGAGCGGGTGGGTTTCGAAACAATTCATACACACGTTGACCACGTGGACGAATGGAATGTTGTTGTTTGGGAGTTTTAAACCGGGTGACTCAGGTACATCGCGCCTTTCAATCTCTTGAAGAAGTTTTTAACCAAAACCCAGCGCGGAATAACCGGTTCTTTCAGCGGGCCGTCGAACAACTCACCACGGCGTAAGTAGTAGCGGCCCATGGTTCCGCAGGTTGTGCGCCATTTGTTGATAAACATGTAATAGCCGTTGTTTTTCTTCACCCGTTTTACCGATAATGAACCGAAATGGTAAACCCGGCTGCCACTGACTCCCTGGAAATGGCGGACGCCAATTTTCCACAATTTCATTGAAAAGTCAGGGTCGGAATACATGCCCGGAGAAAATTCGATGCTGTAGCCGCCAACGAGATCCCATATTTCCTTGTGAACAATGTTGGGCGGCCAGGTTGCTCCCTGCCAGTCGTGAATGGGTAATTTGTCGAATTCCTTCAAAAGTTCAGCCTCCTTGAACGAGGCAATATCCTGACCGTAATTTTTTTCAATCGAACATTTACTTTGAGCCTGAGCTTCGATCGCTGTTCCGGAGATGAAGAAATATTTATGGCCTACGCGCGCAATTTCATCATATAACGCCTTGTCCCAGCCGGGGCATACGTACATGTCGTCGTTGATGTAGAGAATATAATCTGTGGTGGATAATGAAGCGGAGGTGTTGAGCGCGTAGCAAACACCAATATTTTTTTCGCTTACTGAATAGTCGATGTCTTCCTGATCGCGGATCCATTCGAGCGTTCCGTCTTTGCCTTCGTTGACGTGAACAATGATCTGGTGCTTAAAAACGGAGTTTTCCCTGATGCTTCTTACACACAACTGAAGATAGGCGAGATTGTTCCAGGAAGGAATTAAGATAGAGAACCTGTTTTGGCTGCTTTCCGGTCGCTTTACTATTGTGATCTTCTCTTCAGTCATGAGTAATGGATATTGTCAGGTGCATTGCTGCATCTTCCTTTTGTTTGTTAAACAAGCACTATTATTCAATTTTTACAAACATTTTCAAACAAAAAAGTATTCTACGCAGTTCGTTCCGTTTCTTGTAAGCGGTAATTTTTTGTCTGTATTTCAAAAATGTAATCATCCTTGTGAAATTAGTTTCAAGGGAAAAACGGGCGTAACTTTTATCTAACGTGAAAAAAACCTGTTTTGCTTCGGTCAGCGAAGCAGGGCATTTTTCATACATGAGCCGCATTCTTTCACGGACAATTTCGTTGCGTTGTTCTTTTGTCTGCTTCTTTTTTGGGGTAGCTTTTGCACTTCCTGCGGTGATTCCCACCACATTTGCATCGTGTTGGCGATATAACACAAGCACTTTGTCCACAAATTTAAGCGGGCTGGTAAAGGTTGCCACAAAACCAATCCAGAAATCATGTGTCACCATTTTTGGCCATGGTAAACTTTGCAGCATTACGTCCCGCTGCACCATCATCGCATGTCCTGACGCAGTGCCACCCACAACGTAATTGAGCGGACTGTCAAAATTCAACAGGTTTTTGAGGTCTGTCAGTTTAATGCCCACGCTTTTTCCTTGTCTGTCAATCAGTTCTGAATTGCAATATACCAGTGCGGCGCCTTCGCGTTCCCGCATCAGTATTTCTATTTTGTCCTCAATCCAGATATCATCCTGGTCGCTGAGTGCTATAAACTCGCCTTTTGCAAGCAAAACTCCCCGCTCGAAATTTTTTAAAAAACCGAGATTTTCCTCCGAGCTGAAAAGCGTTACGTTTTCATATTTTTCCAAAAAAGACGTAACGATCTTCACTGTTTCATCCGTTGAGGCGTCATCTACTACGATGATTTCCAGATTCGGATAAGTTTGAGAAACAATACTTTCCATCTGTTCGCCAATAAACCTCGCACCGTTGTAAGTGGCAACGACCACAGAAACCAACGGAAATGAGTTTTGCGTCGCGAAGGATGTCATTGATTCTGTATATTGATTTAAAAAATTGTGTGGCCGCGAACTAAACTTCCTTACTGCATCAAATGCCTGCTTAAATTTATACGTGATTCCGGCATGTTTGTGTGTCGTATTTTCTTGATTTTAAGAAATTTTAACATTCCAATACAACACGAATTGGTCTGCTTTTAGAGAATAGGACCTAACAAAGTTAAGGCAATATTTTAAAGAATATTTCTAAATAAGATTATCATTTTGATTCATTTCTCCTTGAAAATCCGGTCCAAAGCGTGTAGTTTTGTTTTCCTTCGAACCGCATCCTGCCTGAAGTAGGATGGCGGATCATTAAATCAGATCGCACGCAATAATTTAACTCAACTATGTCACAAGAAGTTATAAAGCCAGGGAGCCCGGCCCACGAGCCCCTGCTGGTAGAAGATCCTTTGCGTTTTGTATTATTCCCGATCAAACATTCTGATATATGGGAAATGTACAAACGGCACGAGGCGTCATTCTGGACAGCAGAGGAGATTGATTTGTCTCAGGACCAAAAAGACTGGGAGAATCTGAACGACGGCGAGCGCCATTTCATATCTCACGTTCTGGCTTTCTTTGCCGCTTCGGATGGTATTGTAAATGAGAACCTTGCAGTTAATTTTCTGAGCGAAGTACAATATGCGGAAGCGAAATGTTTCTATGGTTTTCAAATCGCCATGGAAAATATACATTCCGAAACTTACTCGTTGCTGATCGATACATACATCAAAGACCCGGCTGAAAAGGATCATCTTCTCCGTGCCATTGATACGATCCCATGTGTTCAGAAAAAAGCGGAATGGGCTTTGAAATGGATCAACAGTCCTATCTTCGCTGAACGGATTATCGCTTTCGCTGCTGTTGAAGGAATCTTCTTTTCAGGTTCTTTCTGCTCTATTTTCTGGTTGAAAAAACGTGGTTTGATGCCTGGGCTTTCGTTCTCAAACGAGTTGATTTCACGTGACGAAGGTCTGCACTGTGAATTCGCATGTTTGCTTTATACACGGCACATCGTAAATCAGCTTCCACAGGAACGCGTGATTGAAATCATGATGGACGCGGTGAAAATTGAGCAGGAATTTGTAAGTGAGGCTTTGCCTGTTTCACTGATCGGCATGAACTCTGACCTGATGAACCAGTACATTGAATACATTGCGGATTTCTGGCTGGAAAGACTCGGATGTCCGAAACAATTTGGGTCTGCCAATCCATTCGATTTTATGGAGCTTATTTCTTTACCGGGGAAGACGAATTTCTTCGAGAAACGCGTTGGCGAATACCAGAAAGCAGGTGTCATGAGTGGCGTGAAAGACAAAGATTCAGGGCACAAAATATCTTTTGATTCTGATTTTTAATATAACTCCGGTTTGCCGCGAAGTCATTAGTGAATGTATTTACGACTTCGCAGCAGACAGGATTTCTTCTACAGTTTTCCAAACCAATTCGCTTTCGTAGCCTTTTCCGAGGGCAAACTTTGCGAGTTTTTGTTTCAGTTTAAATGCATCAGGCTCCTTTCCGTCGAGCAAGGCTTTTTTCTTAACAATCACTTGCCGGAGTGATGCAGCGTAATTTTCATCTTTGATTTCGCTCATGCCTTCCCTGATGCTGTAATCGCTCAGTCCGCGCCTGTTCAGTTCCTGTTTGATTTTTAATTTGCCCCAGTTTTTGATGCGAAATTTTCCTCCTGCAAAAGTTTTAGCAAAACGTTCTTCGCTGAGATAGTTCATCGTGATCAGTTCAGCGATGATTTCATCCGCTTCTTCTCCCCACACATCCCATTTTTGGAGTCGCTTTTTAACCTCGTCCTGCGTTCTTTCCTGATAAGAACAATACGAGGCAGCTTTCTGGAGAATAAGACGATCCATGGTTTTGTGTTTGCAGATGAAAGTGCAAGATTAAAAATAAATTGCAAGAAGAGGTAATTGGTTTTATGATATTAAATTAACTTGTCGCGCAATTTGCCCTGAGAAGCGCGTACCCATAATATTTGCCTGAAACCATGTCTATAGAACGACGTTCCTTTTTGAAATCTTTGCCTGTTTTGTCAGGCGTTCCTTTTATAAAGTTTACTGAAAAAACACCTCTACCGAAAATTGCGCTTCGTGTAATTGTCGCTTCTGACGGCCATTATGGGCAACCCAACACGGATTTTAAAACATTTCACTCCGACCTTACCGGCTGGATGAACCAGGAGAAGGTACAAAAAGGTGTCGATTTTGTGATTTTCAACGGAGACCTTATTCATGACGATCCCACGTTGCTATACGATTTCAAAACGACTGTGAGCAATTTGCGCATGCCCTATTACGTAACGCGCGGTAATCACGACAAAGTGGGGCTGGATGTGTGGCAAAGTACCTGGGGTTACCCAACCAATCATAGTTTTGTAAATAAAGAATATGCATTTATTCTGGGCGACACTTCTAACGAAAAGGGAGAATATGTTTGTCCGGATATTGATTTTTTGAAAGGAGAACTAGCCAAATACGCGGACAAAAAGGGCATTTTTATTTTTCTTCACATCACGCCCGAAAAATGGACTTCAAATGGTATCGACTGCAAAGAGGTGACCGATCTGTTTGAGAGAACGCCAAATGTTAAGGCGATTTTTCACGGGCACGACCACGACCAGGATGGCCAAAAAGTGAAAGGTAAAAAGCCGTATTTTTTCGATGGCCATTTCGGGGGAAACTGGGGGACGACTTACAAGGGTTACCGGGTAATTGAGATCAACGCAGACGATACCTGGCAGACCTACCAATACAATCCAACCGCGGCTCCTGTTTTGAATAGTTTTAATGGGAAAATGTAGCTTCCCTGGAAGCCCCTGGTCGTAATAGCACACTAAGTGCTGTGTTTTAACTATTTCATGATCAATTTTTGTTTTGTTTATTTCATTATGTAAATTATAGGTAACTTATTTACATAAAACGGTTATATTTATGGCAAAAAATACCTCCATAAATCAGTCCTTCGGGGAATAACTACGTTTGAAATACTTCACAGTTACCTTATTTTTGGTATTCGCGACCGCTATTGCCTGGGCTCAGGAGCGCGTGGATATCACAACCTGCGATGGTACCGGCACAGGCATTGTATGCGTCGCATCCAGCGATTCCTTGTATGAGCTTTGTGTTAAAGTCATGCCGGGGCCTTGTACAGATAAAAATTACACCATCGATTGGGGTGATGGAAAAACGGACAAGATTGTTCTCAATGCGGCACTGACGTTAAGCCATAGTTACGACCTGCGTAATTTCGTGAAGTACAATTGCTCGTCCGGAGAGTTCAAAGTGAGCATTTTTGTCGAAAACGCCACCTGTCCCAATGACAATAAAGGTTTCAGGGTAACTTTTAATAAAAAACCTCAGGCGCTTATCCGGATTGATGCTGCGTGCGAAGGTTCTTCTTTTTCAATCCAAAACATCAGTTGTCCTACTTCTTCGGACGTTAAATTTCTCTGGGAATTCAGCGACGGACAAACCAGTACTTCAATAAATCCATCTTTTTCAGCATTAGACCCTTCCAAAACGTACAGGGTGAAGCTGACGGCAACATCGCAGAATTGTGGTGTGGATTCGAAGGAAATGGAGTTCAAAATGAAAACGCTGCCTGTGCCTGATTTTAAAACAACGGGAACTACGGTAGTTAACAAAGATACGGTTGTCTGCCTCTCGGGAGGCGGAGCGGTCAGTCTCGACGGAACTGTGTCGGTAGATGCAATATGGTACGACTGGCAGATTTCAGGAGGTAGATTCACTTATCTGGACAAAACCAATAGCGATTCTCCGGTGGTGAAAATCAAGCTGGACGAAGTAAAAGAATATACCGTTACTTTAACTGCTCGAAACGATTGCGGTTTAAAACGAATCATCAGGAAGATCCGGGTAGTTGATTTGCCAACTTTGAAACTAACCCCGCAACCCGATATTTGTGAGGAGACAAGTTATAAAATAGACGGCCCCGTTGCGGACGCTCTATATACCCTGAATGGCAAGGCAATTGACCCTGCTCAAACGATTCCTCTTGTTTTTTCGGCAACACCTTATGTCGTTTCTGCCAAGCTGACAAACGGCTGCGGTACACAAATGGTGAGCGACACGTTCACGGTTGGCGCTGCGCAGGCGGTGAAAATTCTTTCGTTTCCAAAAGACACAGTCCTCTGTGTAAGCTCGAATGCGACCATTTTGAAAGCAAATTTCGACGGCGGGGATTGGAGTGGTACCGGTGTTGAAACACAGAACGGACAGAAAGTTTTTGTCCCCAAAACTGCGGGTGAATTTAATATTACTTATTCAAAAGGTGTAGGCAAATGTTTTTCCACCCATTCGGTTAAGATTAAAGTGGACGGCGTACAGGCCACTGCAACCGATCAGACGATCTGTGCCGGTACGCCACTGATCCGGCTGAAAGCGAGCCCCGCCGGAGGAACCTGGTCTACTTCCTCCTGCCTGAACTGTATCAAAGGAGACACCTTGCTGACTGGAGGTATTGTGACGAATCAAATTGACCTGGTTTATTCGGTATCAAACGCCACGGGCTGTAAAGCGACTGCAACCGCCAAAGTTTTGTTTGGACGCCCCAAAGCTGCGTTTGCAATTGACGGAGGTTGCGCAGGCGGCACTTTTGAGCCTAAAAACACCTCTTCCGGCGCTGGAACTTACTCCTGGATCATCAATGGAAGCCTTGTGTCATCCGAGGCAAGCCCTAAACTTACACTGGCGCCTGGTTTGCAGAAAATTGTATTAATAGCTTCGGCAGGCGATTGTTCAGATACCTTGCGTAAAGAGATTACGATCGTAGCACCGCCGGTTCCGGTGAGTTTCACACCCAGCGAAACCATTGGCTGCTCACCTTTAAATGTGAAAATCCAGATGAACGGAGCGGCTTCCGCAGGCGTCGAATATACCTGGAACTTTGGAAATGAAAATACTTACACCGGATTTCAACCGCCGGTGCAGGTTTTAGAAAATATCGGGAAAGAAAACAAACTTTATAGGCTGACATTAAATGCCAAAAACGCATGCGGCCAGCAAACCGAGAGTAAAGAAGTTACTGTGAGGCCAAAAGCGCGGGCAGAGATCGGAGTTGATTCTACGACCCTGAGATGTACGCCTGCCAGTCTTTTGTTTTCAAACCGTTCTGCGGGGCATGATAAAGAACAGTCGCGCTGGATTTTTGGAGACGGAACCACGAGACAAACTTCCAGTGATACAGTTTATCATACCTACGCCGCGCGCGACAGCGCACGTACTTTCCAAGTGCGGCTGGAAGTGACAAGCGCCTGCGGTAACGATGCCGCGCAGGTGGAAATCAAAGTTTATCCGACTACGGTCAAGGCACTTTATACAATATCAAAATCGGTGGTATGCCCGGGTGAGGTGGTGCGTTTTACGGACGCTACTGTACCCAAACCAAATCGGTGGATTTGGAAATTTGATGATGGAACCACTTCGACGCTGGCAAATCCGACACACATTTTCGCCAATCCGCAACGAAGTTATAAGGTCACCTTAATTGCTTTTACAGCCTGTGGCTACGATTCAACACAACTTACTGTACGTACAACGGAACCCGTTTCGGGTACTTTCGATACGCTCCCGCTTGCTTGCGAAGGCTCTCAGGTTCGTTTTGAAAATCGTTCGGATATGCAATTGGGTTTTGTATGGGATTTTGGAGATGGCTCGCCGCTCGACTCTGTCAATTATTCTCCGGTCCACACGTACGAAAAGGCAGGGAATTATGTGACAACGTTGTCGGTATATCGGGGAACTCAGGCCTGCAAGGTGCTTGCGCACAAAAAACCGGTTTCTGTGCTGGCGCCTGTAATCGCTGATTTCGGTTTTAGCGGGGATTCGGTTTACTGTGCCCCAGGACCAATTAATCTGGTGAACCTTTCCAAAAACGCGGACACGTTTACCTGGTATTTCAGTGATGGCAGAGTTGCCGATGTGAAAAGTCCGAGTCTGCCATTTGAACCGGGTACCTATTCTATCAAGCTCGTTGCAGCAAAGGCAGGTGTTTGCAAAGATTCAATTGAACGGCAGGGCGCCATTATGGTGAATCATTGCCAGGTGGACATTCCCGAAGCCTTTACGCCAAACGGAGACGGGATTGGAGATCATTATACATTTTTTGGAAATGGAATTTTAAAAATAGATCATCTGCTGATCAGAAACCGGTGGGGAGAAGTGGTGTTCGAAATGAAAAATGTTCCTGCGGGTAGCCAGCACCCGTCAGAATCCTGGGATGGCAGATTCAACGGAAAACCAGTACCGTCCGACATGTATGTTTACGAGGCAACGGTCCTGTACATCGACAAACGCATATCTGAAAAATTGAGAGGCAATATTTACCTGACCAGATAACTAATGAAAAAACTTATACTCTTGTTTTTTGCAGCTGTTTTCTGTGTGGGGAAATCGGCTGCACAGTCTCCCCAGTTTTCACAGTTTTATGCCAATCCGGTTTATAGTAATCCCGCTTTTGCCGGTGACGCCGGTTCGCCACGCTTTATCGCAAACTACCGGAATCAATGGGCTTCAATAGGCATTCCGTTTCAAACGGCTGCTTTTTCATTTGACACTTACGCCGAAGACGCAGACATAGGGCTGGGCATTCAGGCGCTTCACGATCAGCGTGGGCCAGCGTTAAAAAGTGACCAACTTTCAGCTCAAATATCGAAAATGGTTTTTCTGGACGGCCAAAAGGAAGTGAGATTAATCGGCGGGTTTCAGGCCGGGTGGACGTCCAATCGCTGGAACGGAGACGATCTTACGTATGTATCACAATTTCTGGGGTCTCAGGATCCGCTTGCCGGCATGCGTTTGTCTTCGAACAGGGTTACGGTTTCGGGAGGTGCTGTTTTGGAATATGTACCCCGAAATGACGATTATGCTTCGTACTGGTTAAGCGGCGCATGGCACAATATCGGGGTAAATGATGACATCAGCATTGAGCATCAGCGCCTGAATTTTCAGTTGGGGACCAAAATTCCGATCAGCATTCCTTCGTTTTTCGGGAATCATCTGGGCAGCGATCTTGACAGGGAAAGCGCGCTGAATTTGGGTGTTCAGGTAAGAAAACAGGGCGTAAACCGACAATTGGATGCTGGTTTTAATGTCATTGTTTCGCCACTTATTCTTGGTGTTTGGTACAGGGGAATGATCTGGGGAGAATCCCGTCGTGACGCGGTGATCGGGACCGCGGGGTGGGCTTATGGCAATATGCTTTTTCAGGCCAGTTATGATCTGCCAGTTTCTTCGTTGGGACTCGATACCGGGGCTTTTGAAATTTCGATCTGGTACGGATTAGATGCGCTTTTCAGCTTTACAGGAAAAGGAAATAAAGACAGAAGGTCAAGAAAGTGTCTGCGATATTAAGTTTAGTTAAGAGAGAAAACCGGGCCGCCGGTGCGGTTTATAGTAAATAGCGCTTTTTAATTGGTTTTCAATTTGTTATAAAATTTAGGCTTGCCAAATTAGTGTTAACTTATCGTTGGTAACCAACAACAAAAGCTCAAAAACGGAGTGCAATCCGGCTCTGAGCGTTTGAAAAACAAAATGTATTTACGCAAGGTAAATTTTCAGATAACTTTGATCAAGTGATTTTTCTTTCCCTTCGAAACCACCAGGAAGCGTTCCTGTAACAACCCGAAATCTGTCAGAGCCTGTTCTGCCGACTTCACCTTCGTTTTATTGACACTTACGGCATTTTGCTGAATTGCCCTGCGCGCTTCGCCTTTGGAAGCATAAACTTCCGAATTAGTTACAGTTGAAATTAGGTCCGTTATGTTTTGGCAGGCGTTCCAATCTTCTTTTGAGATCTCCGTTTGAGGTACACCAGCAAAAATTGAATCAAATTCATCCAGTGCAATGCTCTGTAAAGTTTCGAGCGTGGCTTTGCCAAACAATACTTCCGATGCTTTCAAAACAGTTTGAAGTGCTTTTTCAGAATGTATGCGGGCAGTAAGTTCTTCGGCAAGCGCTTTTTGCATAATGCGCAGGTGAGGAGCCTCGGCATGGCTTTGCTCCAATGCAATAATTTCTTCTTGATTTTTGAAAGAAAAAACCCTTAAAAAACGCGGAGAATCCTCGTCGCTTTGGTTGAGCCAGAACTGATAAAATTCAAATGGAGAAGTGCGTTCCGCATCCAGCCAGATATTTCCGCCCTCACTTTTCCCGAATTTGGAACCGTCCGCTTTTGTCAGCAGCGGCGTGGTTAGCGCGTAGGCTTTGAAATAACCTTCTTCATCGCCCTCTTTGCGACGTATAATTTCAGTACCGGTAGTGATATTTCCCCACTGATCCGAGCCGCCCATCTGGAGGCGTACATTTTTGTTTTTATATAAATGATAAAAGTCGTAGCCCTGCAAAAGCTGGTAGGAGAATTCGGTGAACGAAATTCCGGTTTCCAATCTCTTTTTTACAGAGTCTTTTGACATCATGTAATTGACGCTCAGAAACTTGCCGGCTTCTCTTAAAAATTGAAGAAAGCCGATGTTTTTGAACCAGTCATAATTGTTGACCATTTCGGCGGAATTTTCACCACAGTCAAAATCCAGGAATTGTTCGAGTTGTTTTCTGATTCCTTCCTGATTGATCCGCAAAGTATCTTCATCCAGAAAAGAACGCTCAGCAGCTTTGAAAGAAGGGTCGCCGATCATTCCCGTCGCTCCGCCTATGAGCGCGTAAGGTTTGTGGCCGGCCTTTTGAAAATGAACCAGCAGCATGATCGTAGCCAAATTGCCAATGTGCAAAGAAGAAGCAGTCGGGTCAAATCCAATATAACCTGAGGTCATTTCTTTCTTAAGTTGCTCATCCGTCCCGGGCATCATGTCGTGTAACATGCCGCGCCACCGCAATTCTTCTATAAAATCGGTCTTCATCCTGATAACTATTACTGTTTTTTGAAATCGAACCGCAAAGGTAAACTTTATCAATTTTAAAACCGCGCTGAATATCCTTAAACGTTGTGTGGCCTATACAATGGATTTACATCAACGTTGGTTTATGAAATGGAATCATGTATTTTAGAACGTTAAAAAGAAAAGATCGGATTAAATCATCATCAAAAATGCAAACCAGCCGCCATCTCTTTATTCTGTCACTTTTTTTCTATACGCTTTCTGCATGGTTTCCGGCACGGTCGCAGAGTACGTACTGCAATCCGATGGACATTGATTATAAATATAATTTTGAGCAACTGAATGAAAAAATATCTTACCGCAGTGGCGCCGATCCGGTGATTATCAACCACAAAGGAGAATATTTTTTGTTTGTAACCATATCCGGCGGTTACTGGCACTCAAAAGATATGATCAATTGGAAATATCTCACTGCGAATCGCTGGCCTTTTGAAGACATGTGCGCGCCAGCGGCCGTGTCCGTCCATGACACTTTGTTTTTATTTCAATCCACATTTGAGCAGCGTCCGATTCTTTATTCCGTTGCGCCCGAGAAAGGTATCTGGGAGTTTTACAATCGCTGGACTCCGCGACTGCCAAAAGACATCGGTCCCTGGGATCCTGCGCTTTTTTATGATCCCGACACCGATCGCTGGTTTATGTACTGGGGCTCGTCAAATGTTTATCCGATTTTTGGAGCCGAGCTGGATCATTCAAAAAAACTGGCTTTCAAGGATCAGTATAAGGCCATGTTCTGGCTGAATCAGTATGAACATGGCTGGGAACGTTTTGGTCCGAATCATTCGGACCCGTTCAAACCGTTTACAGAAGGTGCCTGGATGACGAAAAATAAGGGCAAATACTACCTGCAATACGGAGCACCAGGAACGGAATATAACGTCTACGCCAACGGAACTTATGTTGCCGATGACCCGCTCGGGCCATTCACCTATGCGCCGTACAATCCGGTTTCTTACAAGCCCGGCGGTTTCGCGACGGGTGCAGGCCATGGCAATACTTTTCAGGATAATCATGGAAATTTCTGGAATACCGGCACTTCCTGGATCGGGCTGAACTGGGCGATGGAGCGGAGAATTGTAATGCATCCGGCTGGTTTTGATCGGGACGGCCAGATGTTTGCCAACACCAGATTCGGTGATTTTCCGCATAAAATGACGACAACAAAATGGGAAGGAAAAGGCGATGATCTTTTTACCGGCTGGATGCTTTTGTCGTACAAAAAACCGGTAACCGCTTCTTCCGTTCTCGACACCATGAGCGCTTCCAAAATTACAGATGAAAACCCGCGTACTTTTTGGGCAGCCAGGCAAAATAAACCCGGCGAGACACTGACGATAGACCTTGAAAAGGAACAGGAAATACGAGCGGTTCAGGTCAATTATACTGATTACAAAACAGACATTTTTGACAACGATCCGGCAAGAGTTTACACACAGTTTAGGATACTGGTGTCCCGCGATGGTAAGAAATGGGATGTTGTGCGTGATTTGTCAAAGGAGCCCAAACGGGATCGTCCCTGCGCATACATTGAACTTGAAAAGCCAGTGAGGGCCCGCTACATTCGTTATGAACACGGGTATGTTGCATCCCCGAAACTGGCGATCAGTGAGTTCAGGGTTTTCGGCAACGGATTTGGGAAATTACCTGAAACCCCAAAGCAATTCGCAGCAGTTCGTCAGAAAGATGCACGGAATGTTGATCTGAAATGGGAGAAAGTCGAAAGCGCAACCGGCTACAATGTGTTGTGGGGAATCGCACCGGATAAGTTATACCAAACTTACCAGTTCTGGAATGACGATCCGGACCATTTCGAACTGCGCGCTTTGAATGTTGGCGTGCCTTATTATTTTGCGATTGAAGCTTTTAATGAAAACGGAGTTTCGAAAATAAGCGAAGTGATCGCCGGGAAGTGAGAGAACTATGTTGGTGAAGAACTAAATCTTAATCATTTTCCCAAAGCAATGAGCTGTCACCATAGCTCAGAAAACGGTAATTTTTTTCCAATGCTTCGGCGTAAATGCGCTTCCAGTTTTCTCCAACAAATGCGGCAATAAGCAAAATGAGTGTAGAACCTGGCTGGTGAAAATTGGTGATGATTGCTTTACAAAGGCGAAATTTGTAACCGGGGAAGATAAATATTTCAGTCTCTCCAACGATATGATCCAGTTTTTGCTGATCCATAAATTGAGCAATGGCCGTCAGCGACTCCGTGGCAGATGGAAGTTCATTTTCCTCAAATGGATACGGGTATAGCTTTTCAATAAAAAAATCTGTTGTTTCTGATCGGAACAATTTGACGCCAAACCAGTAAAGACTTTCCAGTGACCGGAGCGAAGTGGTGCCTACCGGAATGATATGATGGATATTGCTGATCAGCCGGTCAATGAGCTCCCGTGTGAAAACCACCTGCTCCGCGTGCATTTTGTGCTCGGTAACGGAACTGGCTTTGATGGGTTGAAAAGTTCCGGCACCTACATGAAGCGTGAGAAACGCCGTATCAATATTTTTCTCTTTTAAATCTGAAAAGACTTTTTCAGTAAAATGCAGGCCGGCAGTCGGGGCGGCAACGGCGCCATTGTGCGATGCGTAGACAGTCTGGTATGTCTCCTTGTCAATTTCTTCCGTATCCCTGTTCAGGTAAGGAGGTAAAGGGATTTCCCCAAGCGCCTGCACAACATCCAGGAAAATATGCGCTGAGTCCCAGGATAATCTGACGTGATTCTTCTCATAATCAGCGTATTCCACCTGCAACAACACGGGTTGATCTTTTATATGTATCGTTGTTTTTAAAATGTCGCCTTGCTTCCAGCGTTTTTTATTCCCGATCATACATTCCCACACACAGGAGCATGCTACCAGCATGGCGTCGTTGATGATCCGGGTTGGCAGTTCCGGATGAAGTAGCAGGATTTCTATTGTTGCGCCGGTTTCCTTTTGAAACCAGGCGCGGGCGGGAATCACCTTTGTATCATTAAATATCAAAAGGGAGCGCTCCGGTAAATGGGTTTTCAGATCCGAAAAAACCTCATGCGCAATACCACCGTTTTTATATACAAGAAGCCGGGATTGGTCACGTGGAGAAACAGGATATCGCGCGATCTTCTCATCTGGTAATTTGTAGTCAAATTCTTCCAGACGAATCGTTTCCGCTTTTTCCAGCCAGCCGCTTTTCATATTGATCCATGTAGCTGCTCAGTTTGGCAGGCAGCTTTTGATTTTGGTTTGTCGTGAATGTTTTTACAATTCTTCTTCCGGATCAGGTGTCCAGAGCAAACGAAGTGGCAGTAAAAAAACAATGATCATCAAGGCTAGTCCGAGGTAAAATACCCAGGCAAAATCGAACACGTCCAGTTTGTACTGACTGCTGTTGATCGTAGCCAAAGCAAAAAGGCTGAAAGCCATTACCGAATTAATAGAGGCAATTACGCAGTATATCCAGTTGACCAGCTGTTCGTTGAGCGCTTCACGATGATTTGCCCAGATTTCTTTTTTCAAAATGGGTAAATGATCCACGTGCATTTTTGGTACGTGCCGAACCAGTCCTGAGATTAGTACATTGTTGACAAGGAAAAGCGCCATCATGATGTAGAAAATCTGATCCTTTCCAATGTATTTTTCGGCCAGGCCGGATTCCGAAAAATCTACGGCCACCATGTCGGGAAATAGAGAATAAGTCCAGACTAATGCGCCAACGACAAGCGCAATGGACATCCAGCGCCAGATTTTAATAACAAATGTTCCAATTTTCATTTATAAATACCCTGAACGGGTTTCTTTTTTCGCCATAGTAATTTGGGCGCAAAATTAGTTCGGAGAGATTCCAAAACCTAATTGGCAGGAAAATGATTGCGGATAATAACTGCATTGGGTTTGCGGGGAATTTGATTTTCGTTCGTAACGGGTCGGTTTGGCAACTGAATTCGTGGACAAACCATTTTCCTTTTTCATATATCTATTATAATTCCCGTTATTCGTGACAGCAAAAAAAGCACATAATTTATGAAAATATATACCAAAACCGGAGACAAAGGCATGACGTCGCTCATTGGTGGTACGCGGTTAAGCAAGGCTCACGTGCGAATCGAAGCATATGGTACCGTGGACGAGCTTAACAGTTACATCGGATTGCTGCGTGATCAGCCTGTCAATCAACAGCGGCGTGATCTGCTGAAAGAAATTCAGGACAGATTATTTACAGTCGGGTCGCATCTGGCTTCCGAAGCGGAGCAAAAAAAGCGAATTCTGCCGGATTTACTTGAGAACGACATTATTTTGCTGGAAACCGAAATGGATACCATAGACGCTGCGGTGCCTCCGTTACGTGCTTTTGTGCTGCCAGGAGGACATCAGTCGGTATCGTTCGCTCATGTTGCCCGTACTGTTTGTCGCCGTGCAGAGCGGGCAGTCATTCACTTAATGCAACAGGAAGAGGTAGAGGATATCGTGGTGCGTTACCTGAACAGGCTTTCGGATTATCTTTTTATGCTGAGCCGCGCTATGACGTATGAGTTGGGAATTGAGGAAGTTACGTGGAAACCGAGGATGGTTTCCAAAAAATAATTGTTATACTAAATATCTGTTTTTTATAAATATAATTCTTTAAATTGCCTGACTATAATAATATCCAATTATCAGTTATTTAAAGCATAAAATTCAGGCACCATGACAGCCGATACATTGCAAATAGAGATTCAGCAAACGAGTAAGTCACGTTTGCAGGAGGTTGATTTTAATAACCTCGTTTTTGGCCGGAATATATCCGACCACATGTTTATTGCTGAATATCGTGATGGCCAATGGCAGGATTCACGTATCGTCCCTTACGGAGATCTTTCGCTCAGCCCTGCAACAGCAGCCCTGCACTACGGGCAGGCTATTTTTGAAGGGATGAAAGCATATAAAAACGAAGAAGGTGAAGTGCTGCTTTTCCGTGCGATAGATAACTGGGCGCGTCTCAACAAATCTGCGGAACGTTTGTGTATGCCGACAATTCCTGAGGAAATTTTCATGGGCGGGCTTACTGAATTGCTTCGCCTGGATTCAAATTGGGTTCCATCTCAGCCAGGATGCTCTTTGTACATCAGGCCGTATATGTTCGCAACGGATCCTTATATCGGCGTAAAACCGTCTGACAGTTATTACTTTATCATATTCACGAGCCCGGTTGGGACGTATTACGCCAAACCACCCCGCGTTAAAGTTGAAACGCATTTTATTCGTGCTGCGGAAGGCGGTGTCGGTGGTACAAAGTGTGCCGGAAACTATGGTGGCTCGCTTTACCCTGCAAAACTTGCGCAACAGGAAGGATACGATCAGTTGATCTGGACTGATGCGAGGGAGCACGCATATATTGAAGAGTCAGGAACGATGAATATTATGTTCATTCTTGATGGCAAGCTTGTAACGCCTTATGTGTCCGAAACGACCCTGGACGGTATTACACGGAAAAGTATCGTAGCCATCGCCCAGCATTGGGGAATTCCAGTTGAAGAGCGCCGTATCAGCGTTAAAGAAATTGTGGATGCATTGAAAGACGGAAGTCTGGAAGCAGCGTTTGGCGCAGGTACTGCTGTTGTCATTTCACCATTTGCTACCATCGCTTTTGAAGGAGTGGATTACGCGCTGCCTGAGATCAAGGAAGATTCTTTCGTAACCAAAGTCAAAAACTACCTGACTGATCTGCGCACGGGTAAAACCGAAGATATATTTGGCTGGACTTTAAAAGTCTAGTTTTGAATTGAGTATGGTCGCCTGTATTTCCCTGACGAAATACAGGCAACTTTTTTTTGCCTTTTCTTTGTAACCCTTTCTGGGAAGTATATTGTAGTTTTGCGTGATGCAAGACAGTTCTTCCAAAGGAATATTTACTACTCAGTTCTGGTTGCTGGGTCTGAGTTCCTTCTTATTTTCTTCGAGTTTCAATATGCTCATTCCTGAGCTTCCGAGCTATCTGTCCGCGATGGGAGGAGGAGAATATAAAGGTTTTATCATCGGATTGTTCACGTTAACTGCCGGATTATCAAGACCTTTCAGTGGCCGTCTTACGGACAGAATCGGGCGTGTGCCAGTGATGGCATTCGGGTCTCTTGTCTGTTTTCTTTGCGGATTTTTATATCCGATTTTCATAACGGTCATGCCATTTTTACTGCTTCGTCTTGTGCATGGTTTTTCAACCGGTTTCAAGCCAACTGGTACTTCTGCTTACATTGCGGACATCATTCCGGCGGACCGACGAGGAGAGGCGATGGGAATACATGGCATGTGTATGGGTGTCGGATCGGCATTCGGGCCGGCAGTCGGGAGTTTCATCAGCCAGTCGTTTTCTATGAATGTGCTCTTCTACACCTCATCTGCTTTCGCTTTACTTTCGATTTTGATCCTGATCAACATGAAAGAAACTTTGCAGGTTAAAGAGCCATTTTCTATCAAATCATTTAAGCTTACCTGGCGGGACATTTTTGAACCTGATGTGTTCAATCCGGCACTGATCACTTTCCTTATTTATTTTGGATTTGGTGCCGTTGCGACTGTCACACCTGATTTTAGCAATTATCTGGGACTTGCGAATAAAGGTATTTACTTCATGGTTTTTACGATTTTTTCCATTCTCGTACGTTTCGTTGCCGGCCGTGTTTCTGACAGACAGGGGCGTATTCCAATTACGATTGCAGGCTGTGCGGTGCTGATTGTTTCAATGCTGGTAACAGGTTATGCGGAGTCTGTGACCATGTTTCTTTCCGGAGCGGCGTTTTTTGGCGTAGCGATGGGAATACTTTCACCGGTGCTTTCCGCGTGGACGGTCGACCTTAGCCGGGACGACAACCGGGGCAGAGCCATTGCCACCATGTACATTACACTTGAAGCAGGAATCGGATTAGGTGCGTTTCTTTCCGCTGCTGTTTTTGCCAACAAACGGGAAAATCTTTCGGTTGTATTTTTATGTATGGCTGGTTTTGCGCTCGCCGCACTGATTTATTCCATTTGGTTATACCAATATAAAAAACGTTCATCCAGTGTTATTTGACGATACCTATCAAACCATTTCGGAGCGCTCCGAAGGCCTCTTCAAAGACCGGGGAAGTAAATTTATCTCGTATTCATTTCCTGTTATCTCGGAAAATGAAGTCAAAATGCTTCTCAATGGAATCAGGGAATTACATCCAAAAGCCGGACATCATTGTTATGCATACCGGTTTGGCCTTGATCGGATGAACTTTAAATTGAGCGATGACGGAGAGCCGTCGGGTACAGCAGGCCGGCCTATACTTAACACGCTTTATTCAAGAAACATAACCAATATTCTGGTCGTCGTGGTGCGTTATTTTGGGGGGACTTTACTGGGCGTTCCCGGGTTAATCAATGCATACAAAGTGGCAACGGAAAGTGCTTTGGAAGAATCATCTGTGATTACGAAGCATCTGGTGCACTTGTACGAACTGAAATTTCCATACATACAGATGAACGATGTGATGCGGATTGTAAAAGAAATGGAGTTGCCCATCAGGGAACAAAATTTTGAACTTGAGTGCACCATGCTTGTTGAGGTGCGGACATCCCTGACTGAGCGCTTTATTACGCGTTGTGAGAAAATCGAAGGGTTGTCCCTGACGCTCAGATCTTGATTTTACTCATTGTCTTTCAGCATCTTTACAAAATTATCTTCATAAGTTTTCAGCGCTTTGAGGAGTTCCTGTAATTCTTTTTCTTCCGGACTTCCCTTTTTTGCACCGAAAATCTCATCGGCCCGTTCCGAAGCTTTCTCGTATTCGGTTTCGTTTTTAATTTCCATGTCTGATCAAATTAGCTGATATCTTTTTGCAAATATATTTTTATTGGCCAATAAACGCAAAAACCGGCCCGAAGGCCGGCTCTTGGATTTAGTTAGGTCAATGTAAAATTTTAGGTATCAATTAATAACCGGGATTCTGAGTCAGCGTTGGTTTCCCATCCAACTGGCTGTTCAGGATCTCGTCCTGAGGAAGCGGATAGTAAAGATTTTTGTCAGTGAAAGTCTTTCCAGACATGTATCCTCTTTTGCTGAATGTTCGTCCGGATGGCTCTTTACCAGGTGCCGCTTCTTCCGCGGCGTATTTGTTCAGAACTTTTGTTGCGATACCCCAGCGCACAAGGTCAAAGAAACGGTGACCTTCCATTGCGAACTCAAGGCGTTGTTCCATGCGTGTTGCATTGCGGGCAAAGTCAGCACCCTTGGTTGCGAAAGTTCCCACCGGATATGGTTCTACCTTGTAGGTAACAGATGCATCCTGTACGGATCCGGTCTTCGCCCGAACACGGATCTGGTTTACATAACCTTCGGCAGCAGCCAGATTTCCAAGTTCGATTTCACATTCTGCTAACCAAAGCAATACGTGAGAAAGTTTGATCATCCTGAAATTGTTATTGACATTTCGTCTGCTGGTTGAATGCGTCGTACTGTTTTCTTCGCCCAGGTAATACATCCATTTTTTGCCTGTAAATGGTCCGGCGTAAGTTTGATCACGAATCCAGGAAGAGCCTGGCATTGGGCCCCAATCCAGGAAGTTCACACCACGGCGACCGACCGTCCAGTCCAGACGTGGATCAACGGGAACAGTTTTGTCAAGTGTAAATGCTGCAGATGCTGCTATACCCTGATCGTTCGGAAGATCCACACTGTTGTAAGTATCCAATGTCCCGTCAGCAGCAGTACCAATTAATGGTAAACCATTCTCAGTTTTAAATGCGTTCACAAGGTTGTGTGATGCCTGGTAAAATCCACAGCATCCACGTCCCGGCGCACCCGCTGAATATGGCCAGTTAAGGTTATCACCCGCGTTACCGTTGTTACCGTTTGTTCCATCATTAACGGAAAACTGTACTTCAAAAATAGATTCGCTGTTGTTGTTCCCGGTGGTCCGGTAGTTGTCATGATAGTTGGCAACCAGTTTTTTGCCCGAATTTGTCAGGACATCAACAAGCAAAGTTTTTGCCGGAGCCCATTTTTTCTGAAACAAATACGTTTTTGCAAGGAAAGATTTCGCCGCCCATTGTGTGGCTCTTCCCTTTTGCGACTGTATAGAAGGTAAATTTTTAGCTGCAAAGTCAAAATCCGCTTCAATTTTGGGCCAGATATCTTCCGTATTGGGCACTTTGGTTGAATTTGGATCAGAGGATACGTACACCTTGTCGTCAATGTAAGGAACTTTGTTCCACATTTTCTTTGCTTCAAAATGGTAGAATCCTCTTAGAAAACGAGCCTCGGCAATTACCTGCGTTTTTTCAGCGTCGGTCATGTCCTTCACCAATTCTCCGCCTACAATTTGGATTACCTCATTGCAGCGCGCAACGCCGTCATATTGATGCCACCATTTTCCCAGGAAATAGGTGTTGTCAGAGAGCCAGTTGTATTGTTCGATAAACGACTGTTCAGGCTGGTCACCCGCATCGGTACCCTTTACCGCGTCATCACTTGCGATTCCGCCAAAAACGTAGTTCGAAACTGTTGACTGGCGGCCCGTATTCCCTGATCCAACTCCATCCACCAGCGAATAAGCTCCAATCAATAATGCATTGACGCCGTTTTTGTTACTCAATTGTTCGACCGAAGCGCGTCCTTGTGGTTTTAGGTCAAAAAAGCTGTCTGAGCAGGCGAAGCTTATCCCGGTCAGAAAAATTATTAATGCTATTTTTCTCATTTTGTTATATGAAATTTTGTGAGTGTCAAAATATTAGAATCCGAAACGCAGACCAACAAGATATGATTTGGATACCGGATAGGCACCTTCATCTACACCCAGGTGCTTGTCTTCATTGTCGTTACCCGATCTTCTCAAGTTAATGTCAGGATCCAGTCCCGTGTATTTGGTCAGCGTCACTAAGTTCTGTCCTTGCACATAAATCTGAGCCGAAGCAATTTTCACCCTTTTCAGCAATGCAGATGGAAGGGTATAGGTTAACTGAATATTTTTAATCCGGAAATAAGAACCGTCTTCAAGAAAATAGGACGAAACTTGCTGGCTTGTCGCATCACCGGAATTCAGCCTTGGCAGTTTAGCATCGTCACCAGGTTTCTTCCAGGAATTGTACAGCATGTCCTTAGATCTGTTACCCTGGAATACGTTGAAATCTGTCCAGTATCTCGTGTAATTGAAAATCTCATTTCCATATACACCTTGTCCGAATACAGTCAGGTCAAACGCTTTATACCCAATATTGAGGTTTGCGCCATAGTTGAAATCCGGGTGAGGGTTTCCGATGATTGTCCTGTCAGCGGCGGTAATGATTCCGTCACCGTTTACATCACGGAATTTGAATACGCCTTCACGTGTGTATGAACCAAATTTAGGTGCTGCATCCGCTTCCGCCTGATCTTTGATCACGCCGTCAACAAAATAGCCATAATAACTGGCGATAGGATAACCTGCCTTTGTAGCTGACATAGCCGGCAGGCGTGTCGCAAATCCAAAAATGGTGGAGTTGGGATCGTTATTGAGTTTTACGACATTGTTTTTGTAGTGTCCGAAATTAACGCCTACTGCATAGTAAAAGTCATCTCTCCTATCCCGGAAATTAAGACCAATATCAAAGCCCTTGTTCGTAACTTCTCCAATATTTGTGTAAGGAATTGTTCCTGTACCAGCAGTACGGGGAATAGCGATCTGTGTAAGCATATCCGTTGTTTTGCGGCTGTACACATCAAGTACCACTTCAAGCTTGCTTTTTAGCAAAACAGCGTCAAGACCAATATTTGTAGAAGTATTTGTTTCCCATTTACCATTGGAGTTACCAAACTGAACTAGATCAAAACCTCCGACAATGGACGAGCCCGAACCGCTGATGTCATAGCCGTTGTTTTGCGGGTCGGCTGCGTAAAGTGTATACGCATTGTAAACGTTCGGTATAAGCTGGTTACCTGTTTTACCCCATCCAAAACGTAGTTTCAAATCGTCCAGTACTTTACGTGTTGGTTTCATGAACTCCAGTTCCGTCATACGCAAACCGACTGAGAACGCGGGGAAAATACCGTAACGGTTTGCCTCTGAGAAACGTGAAGATCCATCACGACGCAATGTGAAGTCGGCCAGGAGGAGATCTTTGAAGCCATAGTTAATTTTACCAAACTGAGAGAAGAGCGCACTCCTTGTTGCTCCAGCACCAGCGTTCGCTAATCCTGCTGCTGAACCAGCATCCAGATAACGGTAGTCAAGATCGTCAAATGCAAAACCGCTTCTACTCGCCTGAAAACCTGCTGCGTACGTTTTGACAGCCTCTGTTCCCACCAGGATATTCACATTGTGAGATCCACCAAATATTTTGGAATAATTCAATGTGTTGAACCAGGTGAAAGAACGGTCAAGGTTGTTGATCACGTTCATGCTGTTTGCATTTCTGGCTTCTGCCGCCTCAATATCTCTGTGGAAATATTCAGATCGGTTCGACTGATTGTATTCCAAACCAAAACTGCTGCGACCTGTTAGTCCGGGTAATATGTCGACTTGCGCATAAGCATTTCCGAATACGTGGGTTCCTTTTGTAATGTTGTCTTTTTCACGATACAAACGCGCTAAAGGGTTGGGTGCATTTCCAAGGTTACTTCCGCGGCTTCCTGCAAAACCGTTGTATGCAGACGTGTTGGTTCCTCCCAATGCTGCCGGACCGCCGGTAATGTCAAAAACGGGGATAATCGGGTGCACACGAATGGCAAACATGATCGGATTACTTTCATCATTATTCGTAATTCCCTGCCGTTCGTCGTAGGAAAAGGTAAGGTTTTCCCCAACAGTCACTTTCCCCTTTTTGAATTCAGTGTTTGCGCGGATAGAATACCTTTTGTAGTTGGTATATTTCAGAATCCCGTCCTGCTTGAAATAATTGGCAGAGATTGCGTATTTAGCAGTATTCGAACCACCGCTGGCGCCAATCTGATAATTCGAGATCGGTGCGGGATCAAATATTGCGTCCTGCCAGTCAGTTCCTTCTTTATTGGCTTTCGTAATGTTGAAAGCCGTTTTTCCAAGGTTCGGATCCGCGATGTCGTTGGTGTAGGTGTAATTGGCCGGAAGCGCTCCAAACACATTAGGGTAGATGTAGTCGGCAATGGTCTGGTTGCCATTTTCATCAAATTTATACTGTACAGAAGGTGAGGTAGCGGAAGGGTTTTTCCCGGCACCCAGATCTGATTGGTATAGATATTCTCCCAACTCTTTGGTATTCAATAGATCAAGCATTTTGCCAGGGCGTTGCGTTCCCGTATAAAAGTCAAACGTAATGCTCGGCGCTCCCGGTTTGCCTTTCTTCGTAGTAATGATCACGACACCATTCGCAGCGCGGGCACCATAAATCGAGGCTGCCGATGCATCTTTAAGCACCTGCATGGATTCAATGTCATTCGGATTTAGCTGGTTGAGTGTTCCCTGCGTAGGAACTCCATCAATAACATACAAGGGACTGTTGTTGTTGATGGAACCGAAGCCCCTTATACGTACCATGGTACCACCACCCGGAGAGTTATCGTTTCCGACGGTAACACCGGCAGCACGCCCCTGGAGCATTTGTGTCACACTTGCTGCTGGCACTGCTGTAAGTTCCTTGGGGCTGATAACCGTTACCGCACCGGTGATATCCTGTTTACGCTGAGATGCATAACCAGTCACGACCACTTCGCTGAGCGCTTTGATGTCGTCCACAAGAACGAGGTTAAGTACTGATTGTGCGCTGGGAACAACTATTTCCTGTTTGATAAAGCCAATTGAAGAAAATACAAGCGTTACATTTTCGGGCTTCACGGTAATTGAGTACTTTCCATCCGTATCGGTTACGGTTCCGGTTGTACTGCCTTTTAAGGTCACACTGACGCCCGGAATAGCATTGCCATCAGCGGAAGAAGTTACACTTCCTGTGATTGTTTTGTCTTGTGCGTAAGCTGTACTACTCAACATTGCCATAAGCAAAAGGGCAGCAGCAAACATTACGAATCGTAAATTTTGCCTCATAGAAACGGTTGTTAAAAAGTGAGAAAAGATAATTTAATGTCAATTTAATCACAAAATTAAACATTAGGAGAGATTTAGCTCAAATATTTATTGCTTTATAAAGAAAAAATATTAATATATCAATGGTTACAAAATGGTGTTTCGCAATAATGTCCCACTACGCAAACGTTTGCAAGGCGGGGATAATCTTGTTTTAACACAAAGAGGACTTTGGGCTTTTAGAAGAAATCATTGACTAAAATTTTTGCAACTCAACGCTTATTTTTGGGGTTATCTACTAAAGGCCGTCACGCAATTAGGCTGATAATTAAAAAAGGATCACTTTGGAATTAAATGGCATGGAAGTCGCGGAGCAGGATCTGATAGAAGTTCAGGGAGCACGTGAACATAATTTGAAGAATATTGATGTCGCCATCCCGCGAAATAAACTTGTGGTGGTGACAGGTATCAGCGGCAGCGGAAAGTCATCTCTTGCATTTGACACCATCTATGCAGAAGGGCAGCGTCGTTATATGGAGAGCTTTTCCGCCTACGCAAGGGGATTTATCGGAGAGATGGAACGGCCCGACGTAGACAAGATCAGTGGTTTGTCGCCGGTGATCAGCATAGAACAAAAAACGACTTCCCGGAATCCCCGTTCAACGGTGGGGACGGTGACAGAAATCTACGATTTTCTGAGATTGCTTTACGCGCGGGCAGGGGAGGCATACTCTTATGTAACGGGGCGGAAGATGGTGAAACAGTCTCAGGACCAGATCGTCAACCAAATTATGACGCAATTCCTGGGACAAAAAACTGTTTTACTGGCACCGGCAGTCAAAGGGCGGAAAGGGCATTACCGTGAGCTTTTTGTACAGATTGCCAGGCTTGGTTATACCAAAGTGAGAATCGATGGCGAAGTGACGGACATCACGCCCAAAATGCAGCTCGACCGTTACAAAGTCCATGATATAGAAATTGTCATTGATCGGGTTGTTCCCAAAAAAGAATCAGAAGATCCGCAGTCGCGATACAGGCTGAGCCAGTCGGTTGCCACTGCGATCAAGCAGGGAAAAGGGGCGCTGATGGTACTGGATCAAAAAGGGCAGACCTATTATTTCTCGCAAAACCTGATGGATCCGGAATCCGGAATCAGTTACGACGATCCTGCGCCAAATGCATTTTCGTTTAATTCGCCATACGGTTGGTGTCCGACATGCCAGGGTCTGGGTGTTGTGGAAGAAATTACAGAAGAATCGGTTATTCCTGACAAATCGCTGAGCATCAGTAAAGGCGGAATTGCACCGATGGGAGAGTACAGGGAAGCCTGGATTTTTAAACAGCTGGAAGTTATTCTCAAACAATATAAAGTCAATTTAACAACGCCTTTGCAAAAGTTTCCGGAAGAAGCGATCAAGGTGGTGCTTTATGGAAGCGAAGACGCAGTGCCTGTCCCATCCAAAAAATATCCCGGAACGGAGTGGGAGACTAAATTTGACGGAATTATTAATTTTCTGAAACGTCAGCAGGAAACAGGAAACGATAAAATACAGGATTGGCTAAAAGATTTTATGACCATCCAAACCTGTCCGGAATGCCAGGGAAAGCGCTTACGTAGAGAATCGCTCCATTTTAAAGTGGATGGAAAAGATATTTCAGATTTGTCAAACCGGGACATCCGTGATTTATCCGACTGGCTTGTTAATCTGGAAGACCGGCTCGAGGAGCGCCAAAAGGTCATCGGACATGAGGTATTGAAAGAGATCAGAAAACGTGTCGGTTTTTTGCTGGATGTCGGGCTGGATTACCTCACTTTAAACCGCGCTTTACGTACACTGTCAGGTGGAGAAGCGCAGCGGATCAGGCTGGCAACGCAGATCGGAACGCAGCTTACGGGTGTGCTCTATATTATGGATGAGCCAAGTATAGGGTTGCACCAACGCGATAACGTACGGCTGATCAATTCGTTACGGAGCCTGCGGGATTTGGGAAATACGGTGTTGGTCGTGGAACATGACAAGGATATGATGCTGGCTTCGGATTACATTCTGGACATCGGACCAGGTGCCGGACGTCATGGCGGAAACGTTGTGGGCGCGGGTACGCCGGAAGAATTTTTGAAAAATGGCTCCCTTACCGCTGAATATCTCAGCGGCCGGGAAAGTATTGCTGTGCCTAAAAAGCGCCGGAAAGGAAATGGGACAGAAATTACGCTGAAAGGCTGCACCGGGCACAATCTGAAAAATGTGAATATGAGTTTTCCGCTCGGGACGATGGTTTGTGTGACGGGTGTGAGCGGGAGCGGAAAGTCTTCGCTGATCCACGAAACCTTGTTCCCGCTTTTAAATCACCACTTTTATAAATCCAGAAGAGAACCGCTTCCATACAAATCCATTGAAGGATTGGAACATATTGATAAGGTTATTGAGGTGGACCAGTCACCGATCGGACGCACACCACGTTCCAATCCTGCCACTTATACCAATCTTTTCACCGATATCCGTGCACTTTTTGCCGAGTTACCTGAATCAAAAATTCGTGGGTACAAACCCGGACGTTTTTCATTTAATGTAAAAGGAGGCAGATGTGAGGATTGCGAGGGTGCAGGAATGAAAAAAATCGAGATGGATTTTCTGCCAGATGTGCACGTCAATTGCGAAACATGTAAGGGCAAGCGATTTAACCGGGAAACACTTGAAGTACGTTTTAAAGGGAAGTCAGTCGCTGATATTCTGGACATGACAGTTGAAACTGCACTGGACTTTTTTGAAAATCTTCCAAGATTATTACGTAAAGTGCAGACATTGAACGACGTCGGATTGGGTTACATTACCCTTGGCCAGCATGCTACAACACTTTCCGGGGGAGAGGCACAGCGTGTTAAACTTTCGGAAGAACTGTCCAAAAGGGATACGGGCAAAACGCTTTACATTCTGGATGAACCCACTACCGGGCTTCATTTTCAGGATATCCGCCATCTGCTGAACGTTTTAAATAAATTGGTTGAGAAGGGAAACACGGTACTGATTATCGAGCACAATCTGGATGTGATCAAAGTTGCAGATCATGTAATTGATGTAGGACCGGAGGGAGGAGCATTGGGCGGCAAGATTATTGCCGAAGGGACACCTGAAAAAGTGTCAAAAGTGAAAGGAAGTCACACCGGATTTTTCCTGAAAGATGAATTAAAATAATTCCTGCGACAATAGATAGTTAAGAGTGTTCAGTTTCCGGCTTTCGGAAATCGAACACTTTTTTTTACATCCATTTGCTCAGAAACTGGTTGAAATTCTCTTTGTACTGGTCGCTGACGGGGATTGTCGTGTTGCCAATTTGGATGGAATTACGCGTTACCGCACCGATTTTGTCCAGGTTTACGATAAAGGAACGATGAACCCGCATGAATTTGGTTGACGGCAATTTCTCTTCAAGCGCTTTCAGGCTCGTCAGCGAAAGTGTCGGCTTCGTATCGGATTTCAGAATCACCTTCACGTAATCTTTCAACCCTTCTACGTACAAAATATCGTCATAGGCAATCCTGACCATTTGATATTCGACTTTCAGGAACAGATATTCTTCTTTCGCTTCCGGCGCAGGAGGTGCCGACGCCTTTTGGAGTAGTTCCACATATGCTTTTCCCTTTGAGGCCGCTCTTAGAAACTCTTCATAGTTGAAGGGTTTCAACAGATAATCCAGCGCATCTACCCGGAAACCATCCAGCGCAAACTGATTAAATGCGGTTGTGAAAATAATTCTGGGACCTGCCGTTCCCGACGATTCGATTACACGTGCGAGCTCAATACCGGTCAGGTCGGGCATCTGGATGTCAAGGAAAATCAGATCAATATCCAGTTGATGAATACCCTGCAACGCCTCCACAGCACTTGAATATCTCCCTACAAGATGCAGAAATGGCGTTTTTTCAATAAAAGCACAAACCAGTCCCAACGCCAGAGGCTCATCGTCAACGGCAATACAATTAATTAATTTCATGCCGTCTCAAGTTCAAGTCGCACTTCAAATTCTTTTTCCAGTTGATTTTCACCCACATCCAGTTGATATTTTCCAGGATAAAGCAGATCCAGCCTGCGTTGTGTATTGCTCAGGCCAATGCCGTTGCTTTCGTCGAGTACGGTCCTTTTCTCGGTAAATAGTGTGTTTCTTACATCGACAAAAACCTTATTGTTTTCCTGCCAGATCTTGATCTCGATATGACTTGGCTGAACCGCACTAACACCGTGCTTAAAAGCATTTTCAATAAACGGCAAAAAGAGCATTGGCGCGATGGAAACGTCATGTAAAGGCACGGGAGGCTCCAGATGTACCTTCACCTTGTCGGTCAGCCTGAGTTGCATCAGTTCAATGTAATCTCGTGCAAAAGCAATTTCCTGGCTCAGCAAAACGGTTCCGTGCTGGGTTTCGTATAGTACGTAGCGCATCAGTCTGGATAGTTTGTGCAAAGCCTGTTGGGCAGCTTCTACGTCAATGACCGTTAATGCGTAAATGTTATTGAGCGTATTAAAAAAGAAATGCGGATTGATCTGCGCTTTCAAAAACGAAAGTTCCGAATTGATTTTTTCCTGTTCCAGATTTTGTCTTGTCTGCTTGTCACGCTGCGCATTCTGTACCGCTGCTACGCTGGTACTTACACCGATAATCATCAATGCGGTCATCAGCGACCAGTAATCCAGTTTATCATTTTTGCGTTTGGGGCCATTTGTTTCTCTTGCTACCTGAAAGGCATGGTCCATATATTCCCGGTGTTTCAGTGCAATCTGCACGCGTTCCATGGTTACGGCGAGCAAAATGATCGATATCACATTGAGCAGAATAAACGGCATGTAACGATTACGGGAAAGAAATCTTGGAAACCATACATACACATTGAGATAAAAGATAGTTACCAGCAATGTAAACAGAACGGCTTGTTTTATCCAGAAAGAAGTAGGCAGTTGAATTTGCCAGCTGAGCGGCTGCCACATTAAAAATAACGCTAAAAAACTCCATCCCAGCAGGTGAAGCAGCAGTGGCGGATATTTTCTTACAGTGGGCGTATGCATGTATTTATATTATTTCAGAAATGAGTAAAGCCTATTATGGAGGTACAATTGTACATGTTAAAATTCAAACAGCCTAGCAGATTCGATCAAAGCGGGGAGAAAATCGACTGACTGCCACTGAAAATCTATGACCCGGCAAGAGTTTAAACGAGATCGAAATAGAGGGGCATAGAAATTGTAGTCCTCATATTAACTGCCAAATTATCAGCCAGATCCCACATTTTGTGTTTCCATTCATCGTATGAAACCACGTTTTGATCGGTACATCCTACCAATCCGTCTATTTGAATTTTATTAGTGTAGAATTGATAGTTATTTCGAACTTGTATTGTACCTATTTATTGCCTCGAACCATGAACATGATTAAAAAAATTACTACTTTATTATTATTGACCCTGCTTTATTCATCGGCTAACGCGCAGTTTGGCGGTGGTGGTGGCGGAGGCGGTGGACGACCGGGTGGCGGTGGCGGTTTCGGTGACAGCCCGAGAGAACGTAAGGCGGTGATCCCCGGAACAACGGAAGACGCACCAAAAGGAAGTGGGAAGATTAAAGGTATTCTGTTGGATTCACTTTCTAAAAAGCCGGTTGAATTCGCATCACTGGCGTTGGTAGATATAAAAACGAATAATCCGATCGACGGAACAACAACGGACGAAAAAGGGGTTTTCACCCTCACGAAAGTAGCATCCGGTAGTTTTAAAATTATGATCTCTTTCATAGGTTATAAAACCAAGACGATCAAGGATATCAAAATTGACAAGAAAACAGAACTTGATTTGGGTTCTGTCATTTTTTCTCCGGATGTTGTTCAGCTGAATGAAGTTGAGGTGGTTGGCATGGCGCAGATGATCGAAGAAAAAGTGGATCGTTTGGTTTACAATGCTGAAAAAGATATAACAAGTAAAGGTGGTGACGCATCTGATGTCATGAAAAAAGTGCCGATGCTGACTGTCGATCTGGACGGAAACGTTTCGCTGAGAGGTAGTTCCAACGTACGGGTTTTGATCAACAACAAACCATCCACTATTATCGCAACAAGTGTTGCAGACGCATTGAAACAGATTCCTGCGGATATGATCAAATCTGTGGAGGTAATTACTTCACCATCAGCAAAATATGATGCAGAAGGCTCGGCCGGGATTATCAACATCATCACAAAAAAGAGTACAATCCAGGGCGGAACGCTCAATTTTGATACCGGAATTGGCAACAGGGGTTCAAATCTTGGGTTAAGAGGAAATTACAGACAAGGTAAAATGGGTTTCAGCCTGGGTGGCTTTGGACGTTTTAACTACAACATGCCAGGCAAATCTGAAAATTTACAGGTTGGCAAAACCAGTGATTTCTCTGTACGGCAGACAAGCGATTCGCAGAACAAAATGGCTTTCGGTTCTTATAACTTCGGGTGGGATTACGAGATTGACTCGAAAACTTCGCTCTCCGCCGGTGTGCGTTACGGTATGCGTAACATGAAAAATATGCAGGAACTGAGTACGTTCAATACCATCGCAGGTGTAACGAGAAGTTCTTTCCGTGATGTGAATGTTAAAGATTTGTCGGGAACTTGGGATGTCAATTTTGATTACGTAAAAACATTGGCCAAACCGCAGCAGGAACTGACAATCTCTACACAATATAGCCGCAACAACCGGACAAACGACTACACTTCCGATGTTTATTCGTTGAATAACACACAATTGAGGGAGTATCTGGGAATGGATGGGAACCGAAATCCGAGTCACAACCAGGAAAGTACGGTGCAGCTGGATTACCAGACACCGATTAAGGATAATCAGATGATTGAAGTTGGAGGTAAAGGAATCTTTCGTCAGGTGGTGAGTAATTTCACATACCAAAGTACGATCACTACGCCAAAACCTGCCAGCAGCCTGAATTACGATCAGAATGTGGGAGCAGGATATTTCTCCTACACCTACACGACGAAAAGCAGATTTACCATCAAAGCCGGTTCGCGTTATGAGTACACAAGTATCGACGCAACGCAGGGTGAAACGGGTAAACTTGCTATTCCTTCATACAGTAACCTGGTTCCAAGCCTTAACCTTTCTCAAACTTTTGGTAAAGGTCAGACAGTGAAACTGGGCTATAACCGTCGTTTGCAACGTCCCGGAATTCAGTTTTTGAATCCAAACGTGAACTCTTCTAATCCACAGAGTATTTCTGTTGGAAATCCGAACCTGAAACCGGAATTAACAGATCAGGTGGAGTTGGGAACAAGTTTCTTTAAAAACACGCTTTATGTGAACGTATCGACATTTATGCGGTTTACTAACAATTCAATTGAAAGTATCCGTACAACCAGCGATCAGGGTGTAATTACAACTACATACGGTAACATCGGTAAAAAACAAAACTACGGGGCCAATGTTTTTGGTAACATTACCTTATTCAAAAGATGGCAGCTGGGTGGTGGAGTTGACGCGTATTATGTGAATTTGAGCAACAATAATCCTGATCCGTTACTGGCCGCCAAAAACAACGGAATCGTTGTAAGTGGTCGTGTCAGAACGGGCCTTACCATCAAGAACGGTTGGGGATTACAGGCAGGGGGATTTTTGAGAGGCCGCGATGTGCAGCTTCAGGGAACACAGGCTGGTTTTCGTATGTATGATTTGGGAGTGAAAAAAGACTTCAAGAACAAAAGGGGAAGTATTGGTTTTGGTATGGAGAACTTCCTGGCACCTAGATTCAAGCAGGAAACGAAACTTGACGCCAACACATTTACGCAAAACAATACCAACTATCTGTACAACAGAGGTTTTAGAGTTAACTTCTCGTATCGTTTGGGTAAAATGACTTTTGTTGAGCAAAAAACCCGGAAGAAAAAATCAATTAATAACGATGACCAGAAAAGTGACGGTGGCGGAAACGAGATGGGTGGCGGTGGAGCAACACAAACCGCAGCTCCGGCGGTAACTCCGGCCATTACTCCTCGTGCGGGAGCTGGTGCAGGAGCCGGCAGGCCAGCTGGCGCAGGAATGAGACCTGCTTCTGCTGATAGCACAGCGCGCCCGGCGAGACAAAGCATGCCGATGAGATCTGATTCGACGATGAGAATGAATCCAAACGGAAGACCTGCAATGCCAGGTTCAATGCAACCAGATTCAACAGTTAAGCCCGATTCTACCGCAAAACCTGCACTTCCGGATTCAACTATGAAACCTGTGGTTCCGGCTGTATTGCCAGATTCTACTGCAATCCCTGTTAAAACGGATTCAACTGCAATTCCGGTAAAACCAGTGGTGCCGGATTCAACAAGAAAAGAATAATCTGAAAAGCGTTTTTTTAGTTTGATATAATAAAAAGCGGGTCGGTTTCTCATAAAACTGACCCGCTTTTTTATTGTAATTTGCTATATCTGATTCTGACGAATATCATCCAGAATACGTTGTGCGCCAGCATTCAGTAATTCGTCTGCCAGTGCAGTTCCAAGCTCCTCAGGGAAAGCGGCAGCTCCGTCTGCAAACCTGCTGATCATTTCGTGTCCGTCAAGGCTGATAATTCCACCGGAAATACTGATTTGATCTTCCCGTAAAGTGGCCAGTCCAAAAACCGGGATACTGCATCCGCCTTGTAATCTTTTCAGAAAAGCCCGTTCAGTACGCAGGCATATCGAAGTTGACTCGTGATTCAGAAGTCGTTTAAGTATCTCTTTCTTTTCTTCGGATAGTGAAACCGCGCATTCAATGGCTACACTTCCCTGTCCGACTGCCGGTGTAAATTCGTCTAGCAACAGATGTTCTGCAATTTTGTCGTCATATTCCATGCGGTGCACGCCGGCATAAGCCAGCAAGAGCGCATCGCACTGCCCTTCCTCCAACTTTCGTAATCTTGTCTGCAGATTACCGCGCATGTCTACGGTTTTGATATGCGGGTAGAAGTGTTTCAGCATTGCAATCCGCCGGGTCGACGACGTTCCTACAACAAAAACTTCTCCGCTTTTTAGTGACAAATGCGTCCTGTGGCTCACAAGTACGTCATTCGCATGTTCCCGTTCTGTGAATGCAACCAGTTCAAATTCATCGTCGAGCTGTGATTGCAGATCTTTTGCACTGTGCACCGCAATGTCAATGCTTCCGGATTTCAACTGATCTTCGAGTTCCTGTGTAAATACACCTTTACTGCCGATCTTGGATAATGAGCGGTCAAGTATTTTGTCGCCTTTTGTCTCTATAACGACAATTTCTGTTTCAATGCCGCCTTTTGCCAACAGATCCTGGACGTAGTAAGCCTGCCAAAGAGCAAGTTTGCTGCCGCGTGTTCCTATTTTTATATGCATATTTTTATACCTTACGGGCTATCAGCATTTCGCTGTGAGCTCAAAAACTCTTCAATTTACAAATATAAGTAGCTGTTGGTAATTAGTAGTTAGCGATTAGTTCAATAAATGATTGATTAGCAGACCATTATAGAAATCAGTAAAATAAACTAATTTTTCGCTACCAATTAGATCATTCAGCTTTGACTTAAACGCCAACCGTGTCTCCTTCGTCGGTAACGATTTTGTCCTCGATGTAGGCGATAATCTCCGATGCTACATCAATACCGCTTACCAACTCAATGCCTTTCAGCCCGGGAGAACTATTTACTTCCATGACGAGCGGGCCACGTTCCGACTGCAACATGTCTACGCCAGCTATTTTCACGCCGAGTGCTTTTGCTGCGGCAATGGCCGTATGCTCTTCTTCTGGTGTAAGTTCAATCACATAACCCGAGCCGCCTCGATGCAGATTTGACCTGAAGTCGCCTTCAATTCCCTGACGTTTCATTGCGGCAACTACTTTATTACCGATCACAAACGCCCGTATGTCTGCGCCTTTCGATTCCGCGATAAATTCCTGAATGAGAAAATTGGCTTTCAGGCCGTAAAATGCTTCAATCGTTGACTTTGCGGCTTTGATCGTTTCTGCCAATACAACGCCCACGCCCTGCGTTCCTTCGAGTAATTTGATAACTACAGGCGGGCCGCCAACCATGTGTATAAGCTCTGTAACCTGCGCGGGATTTTTAGCGAAAACTGTTTTAGGAATGCCGATTCCTGATTTTGCCAAAACCTGCATACTGCGAAGTTTATCGCGGGAACGCAGAATAGCCTGCGATTTTATGGGCGTGTAAACCTTCATTAATTCAAGCTGGCGGACTACCGCGCAACCAAAGGCAGTTACGGAAGTCCCGATTCTTGGGATGACCGCATCGATTCCTTTGAGCGGTTTGCCTTTGTATATCACAGCGGGCTTACCTCCTTCAATCATTACGAAACATTTTACATGATCGATAACCACAGCTTTATGTCCCCGGCTCTTAATTGCCTCCACCAGCCGCCTTGTTGAGTAAAGGTCAGGATTGGTGGATAATACGGCGATTTTCATAACTAATAATTAAACTGTAAGTTAAATTGCGATCCTGACCAACCTGCTCATGGGTAGGAAAGCGGTTTTGATCCCGATGCAGGTTTTTTAGCTGCATTTCTTTTTTGAACTTTCCAACTGACCGAAAGATCTTTTTGCGAGACGTCGATCAGAAACCTTCCTTTCAATAATTTTCGGCCCAGCAGTATCGGATATCTCATTTTGCGGCGATTTGCCAAAGAAAACTCGGTCCTGATTTTTCTGCCAAAAAGTGTGATGCGTGTTTTGATGACATACCGCTTTTCTTCTTTCCCGGATGAATTCCGGACGATTGTTTCTTTAAAATCAGTCACGTCGAAAGACTGTTGCGGTGCTCCTCGTTTGGTATCAAGATAAAATGTAAGTACCGGAACAGCTCCTTCGGTACTCAATTTCACCCGTGAACAATGTATCGATGAGGTTGTTGCGCCTGAATCCACACGAACCGGTACCTTGTACCATTCCAGGTCGGGCAGGTCGGCGATGTCTGTTGCGCCAATCGTTGTGATTTCTTTTTTCATCTTCTCTGGAAAAACGGAGCGACAGTGAGCGAAAGATCCAAAAACACCATTTTAGCGCGAACATTTCGCTCAATGTGATAGTACGCGGTATTTACTTCTTCCACCATTTTTTCAAGAGCGGCAAAATTAACTGCCTTCGAGAAATTCTGTACGAAAGTCAGTTCCTCCTCAGGCACACGCAGCAGTTCACCTGCTCCCTGGCTCCATACCAGCATATCACGAAAAAGCCGCAGCGAATATTCAAGCAGACCTTTTTGCTTTTCTTTATTCATGGTGTCAAAAGTCTCCGAAAGCTTCACCAGATGCGACACGTCGTATCTGTAACAGGAGCGCATCCAGTCGGCAAACCAGGCTGACCGGTCGTCGGCATTTTCCCTGATCAGTTGCAGCGCTTCGGACAAATTACCGTCACTAAGAAAAGTTGCCTGGTTCGCAAGCGAATCACTTTCGGTGTGTTTTTTTAAAAAATGGCGCACCTCAGCATCTGCAAATGCGGGAACTGTAATCCGTTGCGTACGCGAGATAATCGTGGTCAGCAACTTGTCGGACTGGTCACTGACCAGCAAAAAAAGTGTTTTGTACGGTGGTTCTTCCAGGATTTTCAAAAGCGCGTTAGATGAGGCGGCGTTCATGATATCCGGCTTCCAGATCAGCAGAATTTTATACTCTCCTTCATAAGCCTTTGTTGAAAGTTTGCGGAGAATTCCACGCGCTTCTTCCACCGAAATGTTACCCTGTTTGTTTTCTGCATTGATAAAATCGAGCCATTCAGGAAGCAGCCGATATGGATTTTCGAGAATAAACGATCGCCAGTAACTCAGGAAAGCTTCACTGGTTTTGCCGTCAATTTTTTTTGAAGCCGCAATGGGGAAAATGAAGTGAAAATCCGGATGGATCAACTTGTTCATTTTTGCGCAGGAAGCGCAAACGCCGCAGGCATCTTCCTCGTTCCGGTTTTCGCAATTGATGTAAGTTGAGAAAGCAAGCGCGAGCGCCAGACCTCCGCCACCAGGAGGAGAATCAAATAGCTGCGCATGCGCCAGGTGGCTGTTTTGTACAGAGCGCCTCAGCGTTGTTTTTATATTTTCAAGTCCCGGGATGTCTTTAAAAAGCACTTTAAAAGCGGGTTAATAATTTGTCGGAATGTGATACCGGCTATAAGTTTGAACCCTGCGAATCACTGGTAACAAAAGTAACGATGAAAGACTCGATAAATGTCAAAAGAGTGAACTTTAACAACATGATAAAATGTGCAAGAGTTTATGTCAGGAGAGTCGTTGGGGTTTGGTTTGATCAAATACGTGCGTCATCACATTTTTATGATTTTCAGTGAATGCGATCTGGCGGCGGCCAACCGTATCCGCAGCTACGGCAAGTGCCTTTTCAAGTCTGTATTCACTGAATCCCTCTGCGTTTCCACCCCATGAAAATGAAGGGATATGTTTTGGTTGAAAACCGGCACCAAACACATTGACGCTGACCCCGACAACCGTTCCGGTGTTAAACATGGTAGAAATTCCTGCCTTGGAATAGTCTCCCATAAACAATCCACAGTTGGTCAGTCCGGTATTTTCGAGATCGTTGGTTGCATAATTATGGAGCTTCACCTGCGTATGATCATTTTTAAGGTTGGAATTGTTCGTGTTTGCGCCCAGATTACACCATTCTCCCAGGACAGAATTGCCCAGATAACCATCATGGCCCTTGTTGCTGTAACCAAAAATAACCGAGCCACTCACCTCACCACCTATTTTGCAGAATGGACCGATGCTGGTGTTGATCCTGATCTTTGCATTTTGGGCCACCACGGATCCTTCACCCATTGCAAACGGTCCCTGAATGGAAGCACCTTCCTGTATCACGGCATTTTTACCGATATAAATAGGGCCATTTTCTGCATTCAGAATTGCTGCTTTGATATCGACTCCTGGTTCGATAAAAATGCGATCCGGTCGATAACAACGTGTATATGGGTCTGTGATTGGTTCCGATTGTCCCGACAAAACAATTTGTTCAAAATCTGAGACAATCTGGTTGCCGTTGTTGACGAAAATATCCCAAATCTGACGTATCAGAACATTTTCTCCTGAAAAGACTCTCTTTTGCATTGAGGGAGCAGTCTCCGGCGTCCAGTTTATTGACGAAGTTCTGACAGCAAGTATTTCATCATCAGTATTGTATAGAACTGTCTCCGTAGGTAATTCCGATAAAACTTTTACGAGTTGAGCATCCGGGCACAGTGATCCGTTGATGAACAGGTTGTCGCTGGTTGTCATCAGCGGAAACCTGGCACTAAGTGAAGGTTCAGTTTGATGGGAAACACCAGTCTTCAACCATTTTTCCCATTTTTCAGTAATTGTATGAATTCCGCAACGGATGGCCGCCACCGGGCGTGTGTAAGTAAAAGGTAAAAGTTGCCGGCGAAACAGCGGATCGTCGAACAGGATGATATTGGGCATATTCAATGTAAGAGTATGTAAGTCCAAAGGTCGGGCATTTTTTCAACCAGGGCAAAAAAAGAAGCAGTCTCTTTTAAGCTTTCGCTCAGAGACTGCTTCCAATTCTTTGATCAGGAAAAGACTACGCTTCTTTTGAACCGTAACGTTTTCTGAATTTATCCACACGACCTGCAGTATCCACAAGTACATTTTTACCTGTGTAAAATGGGTGTGATTTCGATGAAACTTCGACTTTGTACACCGGATAAGATTTGCCATCTTCCCATGTAATATTTTCGCTGGTTTCGATCGTCGAGCGGGTAATGAATTTAAAATCGCTTGATAAATCCCAGAAAACAACGTCTCTATAGTTGGGATGAATATCTTTTCTCATTGGTATATGGTATTATGTGTTCGATACAACTTTCAAAAAGGATTGCAAAAGTAATAAATTTAATTTATCAGCGCAAGTATGAAGGAGTTATATTTTTTTAATCAGCGCCAAAAAGATTATTTCACGCAAAGCAGTTAAGGTTTTTCACGCAAAGGGTATAAGTTACTTTGCGCTCTTTGCGAAAATCTTCGCGCCTTTGCGTGAAACTTTTACTTTCCTAAACCTCACTTAGCTGTTTTTTTAGCACTTCAATACCGGTTTTGATCTCTTTATCAAAATCCGTGTACTTGAAGCATTCAATCGATAGCCCGCCTTTGTAGCCGATTTTTTTCAGGGCGCCCAGATACGCTCTGAAATCGTCGCCTTTAACTCCTGGAGGTGTCCGGCTTTCCTTTTCTGCAATGTGGCAGTGTGCAATGTATTTGCCATACTTGAGAATCTCATTCGGCGATTCGTCTTCCTTTAACATATGGTATATATCGCAAAGCAACCGAACCTTCGGACTTTTAACTGCTTCAATAATCTCCACACCTTCGGCCAGGCTGTTGATAAAGTTGGTTTCTCCGCGGTTAAGTGGTTCAACGGCGATTGTGATTCCGTATTTCTCTGCTAGAGGAGCCATTTTACGGGTTACGTCAATGTGTTGTTGTTTCGCCAGTGCGCGGTCAAAACCGTCGGGAATATTGCGGGCGCCGCCACTACCGAACACAATATACTGGGATCCGCATTCTTTTGCCCGCTTCAAAGCAAGCTCGGTTCGTTTCAGTACGCCCTCAGGGTTTGCATCCGGTCCCACAGTTTTCAGGTCGCCGGGCAGCAATATCACATAGGACCATATCGGGAACTTTAGATTATGCAGTTCATTCAGATTCTGACCAAATTTTGAGTCTCCCTCCTTTGGAATCAAAAAGCCGCCTACCGACTCCTCTATATAAGTGCATCCCAGCTCGCGCAGGTATTGAGCATGGTCGTAGGAGGCGAATACGCCCAGCGAAATTGCGGATGGTTTCAGGCTGTCATTAATCAGGAAATCAGCTCCCATAACGGATGGTATGACGGCCATTCCTGCGGCAGTGCCAGCTGCTGATTTCAGGAAGGTTCTTCTTGACGTAAAATTCTCGTTCAAAATCATGATAATGGTTGTTTATGCGGCTGTGAATCTTTGGATGTGACTGGGAAAGTTGGACACTTGTCTCACCTACCTATTTGTAAAAAAATAATTTTGTGAAAGTTTGATATTCTCCGTCTTTTTTAAAAGTGAACAAATTCTTTTACTCAAAACTCTGTAAATCAGATCGGAGAGAAAAGTGATAACAAAAAAAGTTTACAAATTTTTAAATTTTCCTGTTTTATGCAACGTAAAATAATTTATTAAAAATTTATCTGATAAATCTTGAAAGTTAGTGTTTTCATAAATCGCTTGTAATAAGATTTTTAACGATTTGTTAACTCACATTTCATGGATAAACGTAAAAAATGAGTTAAATCCACGGTTGCATTTTTGATTTTTTTAATGTTATTTCAAAAGATTTTTCAATGTTATCTCCTGTTAAGTTCCTCGGTTTTTAGTCACGATATTTTAATTAACATCACTATCTCCCTTTTAACGAAAATACTATGTCTATGTATGTAATAAAGCGTGACGGCCGCCGCGAATCTGTCAAATTCGATAAGGTGACTGCCCGTATCGAGAAATTGAGCTATGGTCTTGATACAAATTACATTCAGCCGATAGAAGTAGCAAAAAAAGTGGTTTCCGGCATTTACGACGGTGTTACCACGGCCGAATTGGACAACCTCGCTGCTGAAACAGCAGCTTCGATGACCACCAAACACCCGGACTATGCTATCCTTGCGGCGAGAATTGCCATCTCAAATCTCCATAAAAATACGTTAAAGTCGTTCTCGGCGACTATGAAACGTCTTTATACTTATGTAGATGCAAAAACGGATGAAAATGCTTCATTGATCGCCAAAGATGTATATGAAGTCATTCGTCAGAATGCCTCACTGCTGGATTCGACAATTATTTACGACCGCGACTACGGCTACGACTATTTTGGTTATAAAACACTTGAAAAGTCGTATCTCCTTAAAGTGGAGGGGAAAATTGTTGAGCGTCCGCAGCACATGCTCATGCGTGTGGCGATCGGTATCCATCAGGAAGATATCAATGCAGCGATTGAAACGTACCATCTGCTTTCTGAAAAATGGTTTACCCACGCTACACCGACACTTTTCAACGCCGGAACACCAAAACCGCAGATGTCGTCCTGTTTCCTTTTGACAATGAAGGAGGACAGTATCAGCGGTATTTATGATACACTTAAAAACTGTGCGCTGATTTCTCAATCAGCCGGCGGTATTGGTCTGAGCATTCATGATGTACGTGCAACGGGTTCATATATTAAAGGGACGAACGGGCAATCGAATGGTATTGTGCCGATGCTTCGCGTGTTTAATGATACTGCGCGTTATGTGGATCAGGGCGGTGGCAAACGTAAAGGTTCGTTTGCAATATATATGGAACCCTGGCACGCCGACATTTTCGATTTTCTTGATCTGAAAAAGAATCATGGAAAAGAAGAACAACGCGCCCGTGACCTTTTCTACGCACTCTGGATTCCGGATTTGTTCATGAAGCGTGTGGAGGCGAATGACACCTGGTCGCTTTTTGACCCGCATGAATGCCCAGGCTTGTCGGATACCCACAGCGAAGAATTCGAGAAGCTTTATGAAAGATATGAACTCGAAGGAAAAGCGCGTAAAACGATAAAGGCACAGGATCTGTGGTTTGCGGTGATGGAGTCGCAAATTGAAACGGGTACACCTTATATGTTGTACAAGGATCATGCGAATGGCAAGTCTAACCAGAAAAACCTGGGTACGATCAAGTCATCCAATTTGTGTACAGAAATTATAGAATATACGGCGCCTGATGAAGTTGCAGTGTGTAATCTGGCGTCGATTGCGTTGCCAAAATTTGTGGAGCAGGGTGCAGATGGTATTTTCCGTTTTGATCATCAGAAACTGTATGAGATCACAAAAGTGATCACCCGCAACCTGAACAAGATCATTGACCTGAACTATTATCCGATCCCGGAAGCGGAACGAAGCAACAAACGTCACCGTCCGATCGGTATTGGCGTACAGGGACTGGCCGATGCTTTCTGTCTTTTGCGTATGCCTTTTGATTCTGATGAGGCGCGTCAGTTGAATAAAGATGTTTTTGAAACCATCTATTACGGTGCCATGGAATCTTCTATGGAACTTGCAATAAAAGACGGCGCATACGAAACCTGGGCAGGCAGCCCGATTTCGCAGGGTATATTCCAGTTTGATATGTGGAATGTAACACCGGAAAGCAAGCGTTGGAATTGGGAAAAACTAAGAAAAGAAGTAATCCAGAATGGCGTTCGTAACTCACTGCTACTGGCTCCGATGCCAACGGCATCAACCAGCCAGATCCTTGGAAACAACGAATGTTTTGAGCCATTTACTTCAAATATCTATGTAAGACGTGTTCTTTCAGGAGAGTTTGTGGTTGTGAATAAATATCTGCTGAAAGATCTTGTGAAGCTGGGTTTATGGAATGAGGAAATGAAAAATAACCTGGTTCGTGCCAGTGGATCGGTTCAGCCAATTCCAAATATTCCGCAGAACATCAAGAACCTGTACAAAACGGCTTGGGAAATAAAACAGCGTAGTTTGCTGGATATGTCTGCTGACCGTGGTGCGTTTATCTGCCAGTCACAGTCGTTGAACATTTTCATGGAAGAAGCGAATTTTGGTAAACTTACTTCGATGCACTTCTACGCTTGGAAAAAAGGACTTAAAACCGGAATGTATTATCTGCGTACCCGTGCTGCTTCTGATCCGGTTCAATTCACGCTTAGCAAACAGGCAGAGCCGCAGCTTGAACCCGCGACAGCAGTCATTGCAGAGAAAGAATTAAACTATGTCCAATATGCCGAAGAGCATACGAAACCGGTTGCTCCGCGTGATAATCTGTCAGATATGCAGTGCTCACTCGATGATCCTGAAGGCTGCGAGGCTTGCGGATCGTGAGGTTAAAAGTATAAAATTTTGATGGAGGCCCTTGCTGAAAAGTGAGGGCTTTTTTTGTTTTGAGCCGATTGTGCTAGGGACCACCAAATAGTAAGTTCTTGTTAAACTATTTTGTCTTTTTAGAAATTTATTTATTAACCTTGTAGAAAAATACTTCGCTGCTCAACCTTGTGGAAAATGAATGGAATAGAATTATTCAGCTCATTTCACACATTTCATGCACTTTTTACTTCATGACCTTTCGAAGCTAACCCGGTTACCAGAACCGGAGTTACTCCCGATACTTCATTGTTTTGAATTGGTAACGGCGCGAGCGGGTACTATGCTACTCGTAATCCAACCTACATCAGATTCAATCATTAAAATATTTGCACGAAGCAGAAACGGCATCATGAAAATGATGTTCCTTTATGGCTGTTTTTTATACATTCTCAGCGGTTGTCGGGGTAAGGAAGTGCATATCGCCATTCCTTACTCCGGCGACAAGCTGGTTTTATGGGGGAGTTTAAAAGCAAATCAATCCTTTCGAATTCGGGTCACGAAAACCTTTAATCCAGTCGGAGCGTTACCTGCCGACATTGCAATTGATGATGCAAAGGTACTGGTTATAAAAAACGGCAAACATTACACTACGTTGGAATCATCCGGAGAGAACGGTATTTACATTTCGGATAGTTTGGTTCAACCGGGTGCTGAATACCAGATAAGGGTATCCCACACGGGTTTTACGACTGCTGAATCAGAACCAGTAGCTGTATCGAAAAGCTTGACAAAGTTTAGTTACAAACGGGACAGGGGTGTTACCGGCTCCATTAATGTGGGAATTGCACAAGATCTTGTTGCAATTTCGTTCGAAAAGCAGGAGAAGGAGTCTTACTATTTATTGAGCATTATCACGCACTTCGGAAGTAATGAATACATCTCTTACTGGCCATCCACGGACAACGTAGTCGCAAAAGAAAAGGATTGCTTTACCTGGATGAATGATGAAAAAGGACGCCGTGAAGCTATTTTTTTGTTTTCCGACCAATGTATTCCACTCTCAGACGGAAGGCTTAAGTTCTTTACTGCATCTGAGGTCACATTTGTGGACAGTAACGGCACCTATGTGACCAGGCCCGCGCAAAGAATGGAAGCTCGTATTGGCATCGTAAACAAAGCATTTTATGAATATGCCAAAGCGCAATACAATCAGCCAGAAGGTATTGATCTTCTCGTTTTACCTCCACAGGCTGTTTTGACCAATATCAGAAATGGCTACGGGCTCATCTTTACTTCCAATGAACAAACCATAGAGCTCAAATGATGCGTAGTTGTGCTATATTGTTTCTTCTTTTATGGGCATATCTGCCACTTTTTGGGCAGAAACGTGTGATCAGCGGTACGGTGCGGGACATTGTTACGGGAGAGCTACTTATTGGTTCAACGGTTAGCGATAGTTTATCGGGATCAGGTGTGCAGACTAATGCCTATGGATTCTTCAGTATGAGACTTGAAACGGATGTTGTTCAGGTAAAAATCAGCTATGTGGGCTACCAGTCCCGATACATCGTCATAGGAGCGGCAACCGGGGTGCCGATGGACATTCGTCTTGAACCCGCTATTGCATTAAAAGAGATTACTATTGCGGAAAGTCGATTGCTGTCCAGGCCCGCAGGAAATCTGTCACTGTCTGTGCAGCAGATACGCGCACTACCTGCTTTGCTGGGTGAGGCAGATGTGCTGAAAGCGCTTAGTTTCACGCCAGGCGTATCTACGGGCACCGAAGGCAGTGCAGGATTATACGTGCGAGGCGGTACACCAGACCAGAACCTGATACTGCTCGATGAGGCGCCGGTATACAACGTAAATCATCTCGGAGGGTTCTTTTCAGTTTTTAATCCCAATTCACTCAAATCGGTGGAACTTTATAAAGGTGCCTTTCCAGCGCGGTTCGGTGGGCGTTTGGCGTCTGTGATTGATCTGACCATGAAAGACGGGAACAACAGGAAGTTTGGAGGAGAGGTTGGCTTGGGGCTACTTAATCAAAATCTTACACTTGAAGGTCCTGTCATCAAAAACAAGGCTTCCTTTATCATATCGGGCAGAGTTTCTACTCTGGGTCTTACTAATTTTTTAAAAACCAGCCGAAAGCGGAATAGCTATGGGTCGGATTATCTGTACCGGTTTCATGACCTGAATGTTAAACTGAATTATCAGCTTAACAAGACGGACCAGCTTTACATCAGTTTTTATAATGGCTTCGACCGTTTCACCTACAATGATTGGGTGAAGAACAGCGCCGGCGGGTCTGAAACATCTATGGGGAATAACTGGGGAAACAATACCGGAACGATACGTTACAGTAAGGCGCTATCGCCAAAGCTTTTCGCCCGTGCCGCCCTGATCTATTCGCATTACACGAGTGAGTACATCAATGAACTTGGGCGGATGACGCCGTCAGATACAACTGAAAGCCGTTTGTATCGAAAAATTGAAGCAGGAGTGCAAGATTTTGGTGTCAAATTACAGGTTGATTACTTTCAGTCGTCACGTTTAACCATTAGGGTAGGGCTGGATACGAAGCGTCATAATTTTACTCCTTTTTCCGTTTCCACAAACTATCCCCAGGCAGATAATAGTGTCACCGGTACTCATGTCAAAGCCTTGCAAAACAGTTTATTTATCGACAGCGATTTTTCTGTAACGAAACAGCTAAAGGTAAATATAGGTATCCGGGGCAATTTGTATAAAGTAGAAGACCGTAATTTTACCAATGTGGAGCCGCGTATCGGGGCAAACTGGGCGTTGGGACAAAACTGGGTCTTGAAGGGCGGATTTTCGGTGATGAACCAGTATATTCATTTGCTTACCAGCAATGGTTATGCTTTTGGATACGATGCCTGGCTGCCTGCTACAGTCACTGTACCCCCATCTCACGCACTGCAGTGGTCGGCGGGAATGTACAGGTCGTTCCGGAATTCTGGGATAGATATTTCCGTGGAGATGTATACCAAAACAATGAATCGGCTGATTGACTACCCGGACGGAGCGAATTTTACTGGCGCATTGGCAAAACCCTGGGATGAAATCGTAACGACTGGGGGAAGGGGCCGGGCAAAAGGACTTGAAGTCATGTTAAGCAAAAGAACCAGGCATCTCACTGGATGGGTTGCATACACGCTTTCCAAAAGTGAGCGGCAGTTCGAATCAATCAATAACGGAGCCTGGTATCCTATTAAATATGACCGCCGTCACAACCTGTCGGTGACGGCGGGTTACCAATTCAAACAAAAGTGGCGGCTCAATTCAACCTTCGTTTATCAGACCGGTCATGCTGTAACGCTTCCGGATGCTGCTATTTTGCCAGATGGTGTGGGAGATCCGGGATTTATCTACTCCGATCGAAACAACGGCCGGATGCCTGCATACCACCGCATGGACATGGGTGCTACCCGGTTCCTGACTACCCGACACGGGCGTAAAGCTGAGCTGAGTTTTGGATTGTACAACGCTTACAATCGGAACAACCCGTTGTACCTGGATTTTAAAACCCAAAGGAATGCGATCACCAATGCGCCAGAATCTATTCAGGTAAAACAATATTCGATGTTTCCGGTTCTGCCGTACATCAATTATGTTATCAAATTCTAGTTTGTCTAAAATATAAATCATGAACCGATCAAACTGCTTATGTCTGTCTGTCCTTTTAATTTTCGTTTTTTCAAGCCAGTTATTTGCTCAGGATCCGCAATTGCTGGGATTCTCAGGCCCATATTCCACAGTTCCTGTTCGCGATGATTTAATGAAGGGAAACAGAATGATCTCGCTGGACGGGTTGGGTGGAGGAAGTAATAGTGCTTACAGAAAGGCGAACTTCTGGTCAGTTTCTCCCATGGTAGGTTACATGGTGGCCAAGCGAATGGCTATGGGGATACGGTTGTCGTACGGACAGGATAAGTGGAAGGAAAAAGTAACGAGCTCTTTAAATGTTATTCCCGATCAAACAGCCCGATCACTGGCACCGGAACTGTTTGTCAGATATTACATTACCCCTTACCGGGTGAAGCCATATTTACAGGTTTCAACCGGTTATAATTTCCAGAGACAAAGCAAGGAAAGTGTATCGGGTGAGATGTTAGCCCGGCAATCAGGGAACTATGTAGGAGCAGGCGCAGTAGGAGCCAGTGTTCTTTTGAATAAAAAAATCGCAATGGAACTGCAATACAACCATCGTTTCTTTTCCCGGTCAGAATTCGATGACGCGAATAGTAAAATTAAAATACGGGTTGGAGTTTCATGGTTTATACGGTAAAGTGGATATGCTGTTTAGGAGAACAATCGAAGCAGGATTTCGCAGGAAATTGTCCCGCCAGACTTTGATAATATCAGACTTTTTTCATCAGTAGATTTGCGTCAACACCCAGTTTCTAAAAGAAACTGAATCATCCTGTGAAAAAATTATATTTTATCCTATTCATCGTTTTCTGGATCAACGATTCCTTTGCGCAATTAAGCGTTTTAGAGCTAAAAACGGAGGGGCAAACAAACCCGGTAGGACTGGATGTTAAAGTCCCGCGTTTTAGCTGGGTACTGGAATCGGTCAAAAGAAATGTGAAGCAAACGGCATATGAAGTCACTGTCAGCGCCGATAGACAAATTGTATGGTCATCGGGCAAGCAGACCTCCGATGTTTCGATACACGTTCCTTACGCAGGCCCGGCTCTGGAGTCAGGGCAACGTTACAACTGGACGGTGAAGGTTTGGGATAATGTTGGAAGCAAAGTTGCTGCTTCGTCGCCCGCCTTTTTTCAAACGGCACTCTTTAATCCGGACAAGGAATTTACTGCCAAATGGATTTCCTCAGGACTGGCCGGAGACTCGGCGTACGGCATTGTTCCTCAGTTCAGAAAGGCATTCTCCTCTGGCAAGAAAGTGAGGTCGGCAACTGCATACATTACTGCAAAAGGTATTTATGAAGCAGAAATCAATGGTAAAAGAGTTGGAGACGCATTTCTCACGCCGGGTTGGACGAGTTACAATAAGCGCTTGTTGTATCAGACCTACGATGTTACGAATCTGTTGATTGCCGGGAAAAATGCGGTAGGAGTAAGGCTTGCTAATGGCTGGTACCGTGGTGAACTGGGATGGGAGAAAAAAACCAAAACCTATGGTAATCAGACAGCACTTTTGTTCCAGTTGCAGATAAACTACGCAGATGGAAGTAAGGAAACTATTGTCTCCGATGAAAGCTGGAAAGTGGCACCAAGTCCGATGGTGAGTTCTGAAATTTATGATGGGGAGGTTTATGACGCCGGATTGGAACAAAAAGGATGGTCAACAACTGCCTTCGATGACAATTCCTGGTCAAAAGTAATTACCGCCAACTTTTCAAAAAATATTCTGTTTGCCAGCAATCATGAATTGATTCGCAAACATGAGACTTTCAAGCCAGTTAAAGTTTTGACTACGCCGAAGGGAGAGACAGTGCTCGATTTTGGCCAGAATCTGGTTGGATGGGTGCGGATGAAAGTTTCAGGTGCGGCCGGGAGTAAAATCGTCTTATCCCATGCGGAAATACTTGACAAAAAGGGAAATCTGTATTTCGACAACCTACGTAACGCGAAAGCACAGGATACTTACATTTTAAAAGGTGCTGGAATAGAGGCATTTGAGCCACATTTCACATTTCATGGATTTCGGTATATCCGCGTCGAAGGACTTTCCGGGGCAATAAACCCTGACAATTTTATGGCAATTGCCCTTTATTCCGATATGGCGCCCACCGGCAAATTTGAATGTTCCAACGCATTGGTGAATCAGCTGCAAAAAAATATTCAGTGGGGACAAAAGGGAAATTTTGTTGATGTGCCAACGGATTGCCCGCAACGCGACGAGCGCTTAGGCTGGACCGGCGACGCCGAGGTATTTTCCAGAACGGCCGCCTACAATTTTAACGTCAATAATTTCTTCGCCAAATGGTTGAAAGACGTTGCCGCTGAACAATATCCGAATGGCGCAATACCTTTCGTGATTCCGGATATATTGAAAGGCTCATTTTTCGGCAGGCCTGAAAGTGCAGCGGGTTGGTCCGATGCCGGAGTGATCATTCCCTGGAATATGTATGTTGCTTACGGAGATAGGCGAATTGTTGAAGAACAGTATCCGAGTATGAAAGCGTATCTGGAATATGTTCGGAAAGCGGCAAAAAATGATCTCTGGAATATGGGTTTTCAATTTGGCGACTGGCTTTCGTTCAGGGTCGATGATTCAAAAGGAATGATTGGTCAGAAATCTGCTGTTACAGATAATTACATGGTCGCACAGTGCTTTTATGCGTACACAGTGGAACTGATGATAAAAGCCGCGAGACTTTTGGGCAAAACAGATGAAGTACAGGATTATGAAGCTTTACTTCTAAAAGTGAAAAAAGCCTATCAACAAGAGTATGTCACGCCAGGTGGCAGATTGATTTCCGAAACCCAGACGGCTTATGTCCTTGCGCTGCAGTTTGACATGTTGCCGGAAAACCTTCGTCCCAATGCTGTGAAACGTTTGGTGGATAATATCAAAAGCTATAACTATCATCTTACCACTGGTTTCCTGGGAACACCATTTCTGACCAGTTCACTGACACGGTTTGGTCAGGCGGAAACTGCATATAAATTATTGCTGCAGGACACCTACCCTTCCTGGCTGTATCCGGTAAAAATGGGTGCAACTACAATTTGGGAGCGTTGGGATTCTCAAAAGCCTGATAGTACTTTCCAGGATCCGGGCATGACTTCATTCAACCATTATGCCTATGGTGCAGTTGGCGACTGGATGTACCGGTCCATCGCGGGGATTGATACTAAGGAGGAAGGAGCGGGTTATAAGGATATTATCATTAAACCAATTCCGGGTGGCGGACTTACTTTTGCATCGGGAAGTATTGAAACATATTATGGAAAAGTGAGCTCGGACTGGAAAATGGATGGGAACAAATTCAATCTGAGTGTGGAAATCCCGGTGAACACCAGCGCGTCCATTTATGTACCAGTCAAAAATTCGCAACAAAAAATAACCGAGAGCGGTAATTCACTTACAGGCGTGGAACAAATTGCAGGGGAAGATGGATTTAAGATGGTAAAAGTGGGCTCTGGAAAATATCAGTTTGTTGTTTCAGATTGATGATGTTAAACGAAGCGTTAAGGGAGTTTGCGCGGAGTACGCAGTGAAAAAAAACTCAGCGAACTTTGCGTCAACACAGCGGGCTCCGCGTTTCGCAAAATTCAACTAGGCCAATTCGCAACTGTTTTCGCTGAAAAACTTGATTTGGTTCGTCACCGTATTTCTGCATTTCACCTTGCCCGTAATCTTCGTGGTTGCTCCTTTTTTGATTGTTTCGTGTTCCAGTATCATCCAGATATCCGGATCGTTTTTGACCTTTACTTTCACGCGGTCATTGAATTTTTGTACGGGCATTTGTTGGGTATTTTAGAATATCAAAAGACCAAAGGTAAATAAAATGCGACAATCGTCACGCTTCGTATTTAACATGAAGGGTGTGAGATTTTGTCATTGTTTTATTTTATTTACAAATTCCCCTTCCGCATTTCTGAAACGGCATGGTCTACCGCTCTGGCAGTAAGCGCCATGTAGGTCAGCGAAGGGTTTTGGGTTGCGGTGGACGTCATGCAGGCGCCATCTGTTACAATCACGTTCGGGCATGCATGCAACTGGTTCCATTTGTTAAGCAGTGATGTTTTTGGATCTTTTCCCATCCTTACGCCCCCCATTTCATGATTCTCGCTTCCGGGATGGCGTTGGGTATCACCTGTTTTAATGTTTTTGAATCCGGCCTTGTCCAGCATTTCCGACATTTCAGTGTAAAAATCCTGTACCATTTTCATATCGTTGTCATCAAAATCGACAGACATACGCAGCAACGGAATTCCCCATTTATCCTTCAGGACGGGATCGAGGCTGATCATGTTGCTTTCTTTGGTTAGCGTTTCACCCATCATTTGCGCGCTAACACTCCAGCCGCCCGTCTCTGCTTTGAAAAGATTCTCTTTTAACGACTCACCTATTCCATCAGCCGGATTGCCGATTTTTGAAGAACCCATTGAAGCAGCATACCCGCGAAGAAACCCAGTCTCCTGCTTGGCAACATTTCTGAAACGCGGAATGTAAGCCCCATTTGGTCGCCGGCCATCAGTTGTAGAATCATGAAAACCGTCAAAATCTGCGCTGATACGTCCTCTGTAATTGTGAAAACCAATGAATTTGCCAAGAACACCACTGTCATTTCCAAAGCCATTCGGAAATCGGTTTGATTTCGAATTCATCAAAATGAGGTTGGAGTTGATCGCAGAGGCATTGACAAAGATGATTTTGGCATAATATTCAGTCATTTCCTTTGTGGAGGCATCCACAACACGGACCCCGGTTGCACGCTTTTTTTTCTCATCATAAATGATTGAGTGTACAACGGAATTTGGTTGTAATGTCATCTTTCCCGTTTTTTCCGCCCATGGAATCGTCGATGCGTTGCTACTGAAATAGCCGCCAAAAGGACAGCCACGCTGGCACATTGTGCGGTGCTGGCATCTTGCCCGGCCCTGTTGCGTATGAATCGGTTGCGGGTCGGTGATGTGCGCAGCCCTTCCTATAATGATGTGCCGGTTATTTTTGTAATTTTTGGCAGTCTGTTCGCTAAAATGTTTTTCCACACAGGTCAACTCGTGTGGAGGCAAAAACTCGCCATCAGGTAAGTGCGCCAATCCATCTTTGTTCCCTGAAATTCCGGCAAATTTTTCTACGTAGCTATACCATGGAGCAATGTCCGCATAACGGATTGGCCAGTCGACAGCAAAACCGTCTCGTGCCGGGCCTTCGAAATCGTAATCTGACCAACGTTGGGTTTGGCGTGCCCATAATAATGAACGGCCACCAACCTGGTATCCCCGCATCCAGGTAAAAGGTTTTTCCTGAACGTAGGGGTGTTCCGCATCTTTAACCACAAAGTGCATGGCGTCTTCCTTAAAGATATAATGCTTGCTCGCAATCGGGTTCTGCTCCCGGATGGCGAGGGAAGGTTGGCCCAAATGTGAAAACTCCCAGGGTTGCATGTTTGCAGTTGGGTAATCTACAATGTGTTTTACATCCGGCCCCCGGTCCAAAACCAGGGTCCGCAAACCTTTTTCAGTTAGCTCCTTGGCGGCCCAGCCCCCGCTGATTCCCGTGCCGACAACAATTGCGTCGAAAGTACGTGCCTTGATTGAATCTGTGTTGAGATAAGCCATTTTGAAAAATTAAAAATCGGGATGTGCTAATTGATACGTTGTAAAAGTATTTTTAGTGTAAAAGCGCCGTGCGTGTTGAATTACTGTTTCTGTAGGTTTCATATTTTTATGTTGATGATGAATATTGATTTGTCTGACTATACTGAACTGGGGAGGCTGGCAGTCCTACGTAAAAAAAGCGATTTATATGCACACCTTATATATTAGAGGAAGAAACGAGAAGCAGATATTCGCGGAATGCTGCCGGAACGGACAGGAAAGTACCGTCGCATCGAATTGTAGGTTGATCAGGGAGGTGACTGAAATCGGATTAATCGATATGTAATGAAACATTTTGTCAGATATGTTAGAACCATCGTTACAATGAATCAGCGATCAGTAAGCATTTTGTTTGTGATCAGTGTTCTTTTGACGTTCGTTGTTATATATGACGTTGTACTGTGGTGGACGGTTTGTACCACTTCTTCCGGAATATTCAATGAAACGTTACAACAATATCTCCATCACTATCCTTCAAGTTGGCGAAATCCCACAATACTCACAATCGCTTCTATTATCGTTAGTGTAATTGCAGGCTCATGTTTTGTTAAAATCTTCAATGAAACTACCGGGGCTGCCCGAATTGCGGCGAAGGTTCTCTCGGTAACGAATTTCATTTTTGCTTCCTGGCATCTTTTCAGTCTGATGTAGCGCATTGAGCCGGGATTAGAAACAGAGATGCTTTAACAATGGGATTCTGTGGCACATTTAAACACTGTTTCCAGTAATGTTTGTCAGAAGATATTGCTGTACGGTATTGATTTTAAAAAATTTCAAAAAAAGTTTCAGTTGTTTAAATTTAGTTTTCAGGGAGTTACGTGTTTTTGGGAAGAAAGTTCAAAAATATTTGTGTGTGGGACTTGCATGTTAAAAATAAAGCTCGCACTTTTGCACTCCCAATCGGGAACAACGGTAGCGAAAACGATCGAGACCACTAGTTCTGAGAAGAATCAGAGCACAGTTCTTTGACATGATGAAGAGAGCAAAAAGAT
>OZ257152.1:0-2007500 GCA_965279265.1 Dyadobacter sp. | reverse complement strand
GTAGGGGTGAAAGGCCAATCAAACTGAGAAATAGCTCGTACTCCCCGAAATGTTTTTAGGAACAGCGTCGTGGTTGAGTCATGGTCAGGTAGAGCTACTGATAGGGCTAGGGGGAGTCAAATCCTACCAAACTCTGACAAACTCCGAATGGGCTATGATATACACGGCAGTGAGGGCTGGGGTGCTAAGGTCCCAGTCCGAGAGGGGAACAACCCAGAGCATCAGCTAAGGTCCCAAAATATATGCTAAGTTGAACTAAGGGGGTCCGACTGCAGAGACAGCCAGGATGTTAGCTTGGAAGCAGCTATACATTTAAAGAGTGCGTAACAGCTCACTGGTCGAGCGGGGCGGGCATCGATAATAAACGGGCATCAAGCATATTACCGAAGCTATGCGATAGTAATTTATTACGATCGGTAGGGGAGCATTCTCACAGGGGTGAAGGTTTGGCGTAAGCTGGGCTGGACTGGTGAGAAAAGCAAATGTAGGCATAAGTAACGATAATGCGGATGAGAAATCCGCACACCGAAAGACTAAGGATTCCTCCGCTATGCTAATCAACGGAGGGTTAGGCGGGGCCTAAGGTATAGCCGACAGGCGATTACCGATGGACAGCAGGTTAATATTCCTGCCCTTGCAATGAGTGTGACGAAATGACGGAGTGTTGTGGTTTGTACGTACTGACGGAATAGTGCGTTGAGCAGAGCCTACGGGCGAAGCGAATAGACGAAAATGCTTCCAAGAAAAGTTTCTGAAACATCAGCTTATTGCAACTCGTACCGTAAACCGACACAGGTAGTCGAGAAGAATATTCTAAGGTGCTCGAGTGAATCACGGCTAAGGAACTCGGCAAATTAACCCTGTAACTTCGGGAGAAGGGGAGCCTCCTCGCAAGAGAGGCCGCAGAGAAATGGCCCAGGCGACTGTTTAGCAAAAACACAGGGCTCTGCCAAAACGAAAGTTGACGTATAGGGCCTGACACCTGCCCGGTGCTGGAAGGTTAAGAGGGGATGTCATCGCAAGAGAAGCATTGAATCGAAGCCCCAGTAAACGGCGGCCGTAACTATAACGGTCCTAAGGTAGCGAAATTCCTTGTCGGGTAAGTTCCGACCTGCACGAATGGTGTAACGATCTGGGCACTGTCTCGGCCGTGAGCTCGGTGAAATTGTAGTAGCGGTGAAGATGCCGCTTACCCGCCACGGGACGGAAAGACCCCGTGCACCTTTACTATAGCTTTGCATTGTTTTCGGGTCAGGGATGTGTAGGATAGGTGGGAGGCTGTGAGCCGGTGTCGCCAGGCATCGGGGAGCCAACGTTGAAATACCACCCTTCGCTGGCCTGGGATCTAATCCGACAAAGTCGGAGACCGTGCATGGTGGGTAGTTTGACTGGGGTGGTCGCCTCCAAAAGTGTAACGGAGGCTTCCAAAGGTCTGCTCAACACGCTTGGTAACCGTGTGTGGAGTGCAATAGTACAAGCAGGCTTGACTGCGAGACCGACGGGTCGAGCAGGTGGGAAACCAGGGTATAGTGATCCGGTGGTTCTGTATGGAAGGGCCATCGCTCAAAGGATAAAAGGTACGCCGGGGATAACAGGCTGATCTCCCCCAAGAGCTCACATCGACGGGGAGGTTTGGCACCTCGATGTCGGCTCGTCACATCCTGGGGCTGGAGAAGGTCCCAAGGGTTCGGCTGTTCGCCGATTAAAGTGGCACGCGAGCTGGGTTCAGAACGTCGTGAGACAGTTCGGTCCCTATCTGTGGTGGGCGTAGGAAGATTGACGGGGGCTGCCTTTAGTACGAGAGGACCGAGGTGGACCTACCGCTGGTGAACCGGTTGTTACGCCAGTAGCATGGCCGGGTAGCTATGTGGGGAATAGATAAGCGCTGAAAGCATCTAAGTGCGAAACTAGCCCGAAGATGAATCTTCCACATAAGGGTCGTTGTAGACTACGACGTTGATAGGCTGCAGGTGTATGTGTAGAAATACATTCAGCCGAGCAGTACTAATTACCCAACAGCTTGCACATTATTTTTAACTAAATAGTATATCTCACTCTTATTCTCTTCTACTTCCAATATGACATGAAATTCAATGAATGAATGATAGAATTTTGAATGAGAGAATATGCACTCATTCCATCACGCACTCATTCAAAATTGATAACTCAAAGAGCTTGTTGGTGGCTATTGGCCCGGTGTTCACCTCTTCCCATCCCGAACAGAGAAGTTAAGCCCGGAACCGCCGATGATACTTGGGTCAAACCTGGTAAAGTAGGTAGCCGCCACAATACCATGACATGAAGACCATCTCAAAAGGATGGTCTTTTTTTTGTTTACCAATACCTATTCCTGTTCCGAACAGAGAAGTTAAGCGCGGCTGGCTAAGCCGGGGGGGCCAGCCCAGCATGACCCCGGCCAGCGTGGCCCGGCCAAAACAGCCGATGATACCGGGTCGCGCAGGCCGGGAGACGCTCTATTGGGTCTGCTCGTCCCGGTCAAACCTACGCGGTCCGACCTACGCGGTCTGACCTGGTAAAGTAGGGGGGATGCCTAGTCTAGCCGCCACAATACCATTACATGAAGACCATCTCAAAAGGATGGTCCTTTTTTTGTTACTGCTCCCGCGTGACAAATTGCGCATAATAACGTACTATTCCTGTACGGCATTTACCTGACAACAACTCAATTTTGCAACCTCGATTCTCAGCACTCTTAAAGGTTACGCTTCTATTCGTATTGGCCTTTCTGACGTTGTCCGTTGCAAGATACTATTCAGGATTTGAAACGCATGTCATTTTGGTAGCTCTTTTGCTTTTTCCGGCGCTTGGTTATTTGTTATTTAGGAGAGGGTGGTTTACGTTGATCGTTGCAACATTTATACTGAAAATATGATCGTGGCTTTTACCAATGAACGAACCTCCCTTCAAATTTTTGTTTTCTAATCTGTATATCAATGGCTTTTTAGTGCTATTATCGAGGTGGAAAGCAGGCAAGCTGGTACTCAGATTCAGGGCTGCTTTACATCAGGAAATGAATTTGTTTTCAGAACAGCAAGATCACTATATTATTTTGCAGAGAGCCTTCCGAAGTATTTTTTCTGATAACCCAACTTTTGCAGACCTACTTTCCCAAGAGCTTTCCGTGCCGTTGTACGCGTTGTTTTTATGGAAGAAGCAAGAAAAGCATCCGGACTCATTCTCGTATTCGGATAGAAATGGTTTGTCTGTTATTTACTTTGCCCTGTTTACCGTAGCAGTTATCGAGACGTTTTGCATGCATTTGATACTTCTACATTACGAATTCCTGTATACCGCTATCGTTTTGCTCCTGGCAAATATTTATGCTGCTCTTGCTTTTATTGCACATCTGAAAGCCATGACGAGACGGCCTGTCCTTTTGCTTGACGGGGTTTTGTATTTGAAATATGGTCTGTCCGCAAATATTACGCTGCCGGTCAACAAGATAGAAGGCATTGACATTTTCAGAAAACCGATCGGCTCCGGGAATGCCAAGGTATTAAAAATGGCCCTGTTGAAAAAAGTAGAACCTCATAATATGAGAATACTGCTCGGGCAGGAAATAACTGCCATTCTTTTTTATGGCGTCAGAAGAAAAGTGAATGAAATATACTTTTATACAGATGAGCCGGAACGGTTATTAGATGCTGTGATCATGCTCAAGAACCGGTAATTAAACAAGAACTTGTCGCTGCAAATAGCCTTTTTCATTGCGGCAAGGGTAAATAAGTGTGAGTCAAATGCTTATACGGTAAGTTTTCTGGAACATAATGAAAGGCCATTTCCCAAATGAATAAAGACACAGTTTACCAGCCATCGGGAAGATTAGCTTCCATCGATGCACTTCGTGGTTTTGACATGCTGATGATATCTGGTGGGGGAGCATTTATATTTTTGCTGGGTGGCAAAACTGACATCGGATTTATAAACGCACTTTCTGCGCAGCTGGAACATCCGGAATGGAATGGCTTTACTTTTTATGATTTCATTTTTCCTTTGTTTCTTTTTCTTGCCGGAGTTTCTCTTTCATTTAGCCTGACGGGTGGCATTGCGAAAGGATTGCCCAAAGGAGAACTGATCCGAAAAGTTTTCAGCAGAATGCTGGTCTTAATTATATTGGGAATTCTTGATAAAAATGCTCCGATTGATATATTTGATCCGTCTCAAATTCGCTACGGCAGTGTATTAGGTAGAATCGGCCTGGCGACGTTTATAGTAGCCGTTTTATTTCTTCAGTTCTCCTGGAAACAAAGATTACTTATTGGCATATCAGTCCTGATCGTTTATTTTATGGCCTTAATACTCATCCCGGTTCCTGGATTCGGGGCAGGAGACCTATCTTTCGAAGGGAATCTGGTGGGTTGGTTCGATAGAACTTTTATGCCTGGGAGGCTGAGACAAAAGACTTATGATGAGCTAGCGATTTTAACACAGTTTCCCGCACTCTGTCTTACGCTATTTGGTTCGATAGCCGGCGACTTATTGAGACAGGAAATTCCTTCGGGTGCAAAATTAAAATGGTTCGCTGTCGCCGGCGCGACAGGTGTATTGCTGGGGATGGTCTGGGACCTGGTTTTTCCAATTAATAAACATCTTTGGTCAAGCTCTTTCATCTGTCTGACTTCCGGCCTTTCCTGCTTGTTTGTCGCACTTTTCTATTGGATCATTGATGTGCTTGGTTTTGTAAAATGGTCGTTTTTCTTTCGGGTAATCGGAATGAATTCCTTGGTAATTTATCTTGTAATGCGCTTCGTAGACCTTAATGCTTCGTCTCGCCTGCTCTTTGAGGGATTTTACAAACACGCCGGCGAAAAATGGATGGATGTTTTCAACGCTTTGGGTGCATTGATCGTGGTTTGGTTATTTCTATATTTCCTGTATCGAAAAAAGATTTTTGTTAAAGTTTAAAAAGTTATAGCATGATAGATAATGGGAAAAAGGAATCGAGAAGGGTTTTTGTCAAATCCGCTACATTAGCTGCGGCATTGCCTTTTTTACCAGACTCAGAAATGTTTTATCGGTCTTCAAATGAGACTTGCTTGTCGGAAAATAGTGTTGAACAAATGGAGAATAATAAAAGTATCATTGGAGGTTACGGTGCATGGGCGGCATCACTTGTGAAAGAGCCACGGCCATTATCATTCCTTCACGAAAAATGGACTACTCCGTCTCAATGGCGGAAAGAGGCTTTGTTGAAAGTGACGCAATTACTGGCAAGTCCTGATCAGGGAGCAACCCCTCAGGTCAGGGTTGAAAAGAAATATGAATATGATGGCTTGGAAATTGAAGAGCTTTCATGGCAATTACCTTATGGACGACCTACAAAAGCGGTATTGTTAAAGCCAAAAGGGGTAAGCAAGCCGTTACCTGCAATTTTGGCTTTACACGACCATGCGGGGAAAAAGTATTTTGGTTATCGTAAAATCGTCAAGACATCGGATGATCAGCATCCATTGCTTGCTGAACACCAATCAACAGATTACGGAGAAAAAGCCTGGGCAAATGAGGTTGCAAAACGGGGATATGTGGTATTGGTACATGATACCTTTGCTTTTGGTAGTCGAAGGGTGATGTATGAAGATGTAAATCAGCTTACATACGGAGAACTGAATACCGCAAATAAAACAGACGCTAATCCCGAATTAAAAGAAAATATTGAAGCTTATAACCGATGGTCGTCGGAACATGAGCATGTTATGTCAAAATCTCTATTTTGCGCAGGTACGACCTGGCCAGGTGTTTTTTTAGCAGAGGATCAAATGGCACTGTCCATTCTGGCCGCACGAAAAGATGTTGATCCGGAACGTATAGGATGTGGCGGTTTGTCGGGGGGCGGGCTTCGAACAGTCTATCTGGCGGGTGTTGATGAGCGGATCAAGTGTGCAGTTTGCGTGGGATTTATGTCTACCTGGGCAGATTTTGTATTGAACAGATCATTTACCCATACCTGGATGACGTACACGCCTTTGCTCCCAAAATACATGGATTTTCCTGAAATACTGGGTTTGCGTGTTCCATTACCTACGATGGTTCAAAGTAATAATCAGGATGAACTCTATACACTGACCGAAATGAAAAAAGCGGACGCCATTTTGACCAAGGTATTTAAGAAGGCCAAGGCTGCCGACAAATACGCGGGGAAATTTTATGACGGGGAACACAAATTTGATGTAGAGATGCAGAAAGACGCCTTCGCCTGGTTCGACAAATGGCTTTGAAAGCATGGCCAAAATTGAAATGTTCCATGAGAAGGTATAACCACCACTGCGGTGAAATTGGCAGCTACAAGCGTCCTTCATTTTATTTTATGTTTGTTTTTATGCTGATTCCCTTTATTTCTTCGGCTCAAAATTTCACATTGCCGCAAGGTGAATACATGGATTCCACCAGAGTTATTCACTCTGACTGCAGCCCTCCTTATGGGATTTATTATTTCGAAGTGAAGGCCAAGTATCCGGTCGGATCGGAGACACTGCGCAATGATGTGGTCTATTATATGACAACGAAAAGCACTTCAACAAAACTTTCGGGTTACATCACTTTCAAGTTTTTCATTGATTGTAAAGGGACAATGAGTCGTGTGCGTGTGATGCAGACCGATGAAAATTATAATGTAATTCGTTTTGCCAAAAACTACGTCAATGACCTGTACGAATTTGTGAAGACATTGAATAAATGGCCCGTAAATCAAGAGATCGAAGATATTAAGCATGTCAATTATATCGCTTTCATCACATTCAAAATCGAAGATGGTCAGATTGTTAATGTTATTCCTTAACCTTACTTTTCTTTGGAATTCTGCAAGCGGGCAACCAGTTGTGGATTGTAGTTCCCGAACAGTAAAGGATAGTCTGATGGAAGCGTATGCTAAAAGAGCACAAAAATACGGTTACAATCATCCGCATTGGGAGCAAACGCTGGATAGTCTCATTGCCATTTGTCCAAACATTTCAGAAGCGTATCAGGAAAAAGCATTTCCATATCTTTTCGGTGCTGACTATGCCAAAGCCTTTGCGCTGATAGATAAAGCTGTTGAGCTCGATAGCGTCAGCTGGATTGCCTACCGGGGATATCTGCATTGTATTTTTACTAAAAACTACAAAAAGGCACTTGCGGATTTTTCGGTGGCTCAAAAACTCAGGCCGGGCGCCCATGAGATGGACCATACTTATTTCTTTTATTTTGGGTTATGTTATCTTGAAACGGGGCGGTTGGAAGAAGCGGAGCAGGCATTTTTAAAAGATATTGAATCGCAAAAGAAAGGAGACGGGACCAACGACACGCACTTTAATTCCGTTTTTTATCTGGGGATGGTATACTACCAGATGCACGCGTTCGACTACGCTGAAAAATATTTCAAAGCATGTCTGCAATTGTATGGGCAGTTTCCGGAGGCTAATTATTATCTGGGGATGGTGCTGAAAGTTACCGGCAATGCCGACGCAAAAATATACTTCGATAAGGCCAGAGAATCAATGCGTGAAGGATACCGCATGAATGAGCCGCACCAGTTGTATGTTAACTATCCTCGGCAAGTTACGGCAGCCGAAATCGAAACAAGTTTGAAATAACCGCAGTTAGCTGGAAAAATGTGTTTCCCTGCCGATATATTTTCCATATTTCAACACAGCGGTTTCAATTTGTTCCATGGTTTTTGTACCAAAATTATCAAACGGGATTACATCTATTATTACTTTGTCCTTTTTTAAAGTGCGTTTCCAAAGGCCTTCAACCTTGCCGTTTACTACGATGGTGGGCATAAACATGCCATTGTTCCCCGGGACAATTTTTGGCATGTGTTCGAGATCTACCATCAGCGATCTGTTGGTATAGCCAAGCATGTATTCGTCAAAGCCGGGGAGTAAATGCACTTTTTTAGCAGGCAATTTATCAGGTAATTCCGGCGTGCACCAAAACTTTATACTATCGACCTCGGTAGACAGCAATTTGTGGGAAATTGCTTCCAGGCCTTTTCTCGCATCAGAAAGTTTCAATTCTGTCCACCAGGCGAAGTCTTGAATTGTCGCCGGCCCATGGCTGGCAAAATATCTGTACGCAATCTCGGCAAGCGCTTCGTCTCCTTCCAATTCCTTTGATTTTGTCACCCATTCATCCAAAAGTACATAGGTTGGCTGTTTGTCATTGTGAAAACCATGACAAATTAATTGCTTCTGCGCGAGATAGTTGATGATGTGAATTCCCCGCTGTCCGGAAGTGAAAATGCCGTTTCTTTCAAAAATTTCATACACTTCATTTCTCATGAGTTGTCTGCCACCTTCCATTTCTTTCAACAAAAGATCGTGGCTTTTGTTGAAAGTCGACGAATCTAATTCCAACTGCCGGTTACGTCCCGCCATCTTTGCAATGATACGGGGCGTCAATAATTTGAGCATCCAAACTACATCTTCTGCAGCAACAAAATGGAGCGTTCCACGCATTGGCCATGTACGGATAATGGAACGGTCGGCAATCGCATGTTCCACATCGGTCTCTTTTGAGCCAGCTAACCGCAGTCCGACAGACCACTTGGCTCCGGCGTAATCCTGAGCCTGCAGTGCGCCCAGCCATTGCACAATTTCTGCCGGGTTTTTGAAACCCTGGTGGGAAATGTGTTGGTTGTAAAGCCTTAATTTGAGAATATCCTGGAATTTCATATCAATTCAGATTGCGAAATGCTAAGAGATATACACCAGAATTTATGTTGGTAAATAGATCTCAGCCCATTTGAGATCTTCGGGAGTCGTAATTTTGATATTTTCATAAGCTCCCTCGATTAATGTGATCGGGTAGCCGGCAGCGTCCAGCACACTGGCGCAGTCTGTAAAACCAGGCTGGTACGGATGTGCGAAAGCATTGCGCATCCATTCCAGCCGGAAAGTCTGCGGCGTCTGGATCAGCCGGAAATGGTTTCGATCCTGCGCTTCGGTTTTGCCATTTTTGTCAATGGTTCTTATGGAATCTTTCAGCGGGACACTGGTTACCGCAGTTCCATATTCAGCAGCGGTCTTAAAACTGGCAGCAATAATAGCCGGATCTATAACAGGTCTTACACCATCGTGCACTGCTATGAGCGCTTCCGGTAATTTGATCGAATCCAAACCATTTTTTACGGAATCAAAACGTGTCGTTCCGCCCAAAATGATGTCGTGTTTTTCAGCAAAGCCATGTTTTTGACAGAGATCATTCCAAAAGAGAACCTGCTCTTTGGGCAACACAAGTATGATGGATATTTTTGTGCTGTATCGCCTGAATGCGTTGATCGTATGCATCAGCACGGGGTACCCATTTACTGCGATAAACTGCTTTGGGATATCGCTTTTCATGCGACTGCCCGTTCCTCCCGCTACAATGATGGCGAATTCCTCCATATAAAGATAAAATACTAAAGAAATGTCACTTGCCGTTCGGGAAATAATCCTTTATGACAAGTGACAAAAGTATATGATTCCTGTTGATTATCAGATAATCAACATGGCGTCTCCGTAAGTGAAGAACTTATATTTTTCTTTAATTGCAAGTTCGTAAGCTTTCATCACCAATTCGAAACCACCAAATGCGCAGGCGGACATCAAAAGGATTGATTCCGGAAGCTGAAAGTTGGACAGCATAGCGTTGGCAATTTTGAACTCATAGGGCGGAAACACAAATTTGTCTGTCCATCCTTCAATTGCTTTCAGGTGACCGCTGGCTGACACCGAAGATTCGATTGCTTTTAGCGAAGTTGTTCCAACGGCACAAACCCGTTTTTTCGAGTCAATTGATGCGTTGACAATATCGGCACTCGCTTGTGTAATGCGGTAATTTTCTGAATCCGTTTTATGTTTGGTCAAATCTTCTACGTCGACGGTCCTGAAAGTGCCGAGGCCGACGTGCAAAGTCACCGGTGCGAAATTTACCCCTTTGATTTCCAGACGTTTCATGATTGCCTTTGTAAAGTGCAAACCAGCAGTAGGGGCTGCGACAGCGCCAACGTGTTCAGCAAAAATAGTCTGGAAACGCTCACGGTCAGCGGTTTCTACCTTACGGCGTGAAATGATTTCGGGAGGAAGCGGGGTCTCACCCAGCTCATCAACCAGCTTCATGAACGCGTCATTATCGCCGTCATACAAAAAGCGGATTGTTCTTCCACGGGAAGTGGTATTGTCAATGACTTCAGCAACAAGGTCACTATCGCCAAAATATAATTTATTCCCTACGCGGATTTTACGTGCAGGATCCACCAAAACGTCCCATAAACGCATTTCGCGGTTCAGTTCGCGAAGCAGAAAAACTTCGATTTTTGCACCGGTTTTTTCCTTTTGGCCGTAAAGCCTTGCCGGAAAAACTTTTGTGTCATTAATTGCCATTACGTCGCCATCATCAAAATAATTGATCAGGTCAGCGAATGTTTTATGTTCAATTTCTCCTGTTTTGCGATGAACGACCATTAGACGTGAGTCGCCGCGGTCAGAAGGATGTAATGCAATCAGGCTTTGAGGGAGATCAAACTTAAATTCGGATAGCTTCATAGCTGGATATTCAGTGAAAGTCGATAGTCGTGAGACAAAGTGTGGTCAAAAAATGACAATATTTTAAGATCCTGATAAGTTAAATACGCTTAGAAGCACCTGATTAGTAAAGGAAAAATATCCTTACGAATACTTGGTTTACCAGTCATTCTTCACAAAAACTCATAATTTGTCGAATTTGCAAAAAATTAAGACCGCAAAAGTAGTGAATTTTCAGGCCAAAGGCAATAGTTGTCTGCTTTTTTCTACCTAACTGTCTTTCTTTTAGACCAGGACGATACATTGTTTACAATTATTTCTGTGGAACCGGCCACTTTGGATTTTTTTTCTTTTGTCAAATAACCGGTCAGGAACGCCGCAACGCTGATTTCATCTTCGATACCTGAGTTGTTTTTCAGTAATTCCGGTAAAAAATGATTGGTAACGAAATTTGTATCGAAACCACCGGACACAAATGCTTCATGCTCCATAACAAACCTGCAAAATGATAATGTGGTCTGTACTCCTGTAATCGTAAATTCGTCGATGGCTCGTATCATTTTTCTTATCGCTTCGTCACGGTCATAGCCAAATGTGATCAGTTTACCGATCATCGGATCATAGTGAATGGGAATTTCCATGCCCTCTTCAAAGCCATCATCTACCCTGACGCCATTGCCTTGTGGCCGGATGTAGGTAGTGAGTGTACCTACGTCGGGAAGGAACTGGTTGGCAGGGTCTTCTGCGTAAACCCGCACTTCTATAGCGTGACCTCTTATTTGTAAGTCGCTCTGTTTCAATTCAAGTGTCTTTCCTTCCGCAATCAGGATCATCTGGCGGACCAGATCGATTCCGGTAATCTGTTCTGTAACCGGATGCTCCACCTGAAGCCGTGTATTCATTTCGAGAAAATAAAAGTTCCGGTTTTCATCCATGATAAATTCTACCGTGCCGGCTCCGTAATAATTACAGGAACGAGCCACATCCACAGCACTTTTACCCATCGCTTCACGAATTTCCGCGCTCACCGAAATGGATGGAGCCTCTTCAATCACCTTCTGATGCCTTCTCTGTATTGAACATTCCCGTTCAAAAAGGTACAAGATATTTCCGTGCTGGTCGCCGAGGATTTGTATTTCAATGTGTTTTGGGGAAGTAATGTATTTTTCTATAAAAACGGAACCGTCTCCGAAAGAGGAAATTGCTTCACTGACTGCGCGGTCCATTTGCTCATCAAATTCATTCTCGTTTTCAACCACACGCATTCCTTTTCCCCCGCCACCAGCGCTTGCTTTGATCAAAATAGGATAACCGATAACGCCCGCAATCTGCTTTGCTTCGGTCCGGTCTGTGATGGCGGTAGATGTACCGGGAACCATTGGGATATTGTATGTGCCCGCCGCTTGTTTCGCGGCAAGCTTGCTTCCCATAACTTCAATGGAGCGTGCAGATGGACCGATGAAAATAAGTCCTGCATCAGCCACCTTTTGAGCAAAAACGGCATTTTCAGAAAGAAAACCATATCCCGGATGAATGGCGTCCACATTCAGATCCAGTGCGACCGAAATAATCTTATCCATTTTCAGATATGATTCCGAAGAAGGCGCGGGGCCAATACAAATTGCTTCATCTGCAAACCTGACATGCGGCGACTTCCTGTCGGCTTCGCTGAAAACCGCAACTGTGGCAATACCCATTTCCCTGGCCGTGCGTAAAATTCTTAAAGCAATTTCACCGCGGTTGGCAACCAGGATTTTTTTTATTTGGGCCATAAATATCACTGAAAACTGGTGGTAAACTTAAAAATTAAGTGGTTTTGTAAAAGTAGTATTTTTATTATATTACTAACTTACAACTATACGAATCTAAGGTTTGTATTAATGTAAGGTTATTTTTTTTAGTTTTGCATTTATTTAACATTATCATCACTGGTAACCCACATAAAAACAGGAGCGCGTGGATATTTTTGAGAAACTGAATAACAACTTAGGTCCGATCGGAAATCCGGGGAAAGAATTAAATAGTCATCATTACTTTTCTTTTCCTATGCTGGAAGGTGACCTTGGGCCGCGCATGCGTTTCATGGGTCGTGAAGTATTGAACTGGAGTCTTAATAACTACCTGGGTTTGGCAAACCATCCCGAAGTGAGAAAAGTGGATGCCGAGGCTGCGGCTAAGTGGGGACTCGCTTATCCGATGGGAGCCCGGATGATGTCGGGGAATTCCGTACATCATGAGGCGTTAGAGAAGGAACTGGCAGAATTTGTGGGCAAAAAAGATGCTTTTCTGCTCAATTACGGGTATCAGGGTGTCATGTCGGCGATTGAGTGTATCTGTGATCACCGGGATGTGATCGTGTACGATGCTGAATCACATGCCTGTCTGATCGATGGTATTCGGCTTCATAAAGCGAAGCTTGGATCTTATTATAAGTTCAATCACAATGACATGCCGAGCCTCGAGAAAAATCTGGTTCGTGCTACAAAACTAGCTAATGAGAAAGGCGGCGGCGTACTTGTGATTACCGAAGGTGTTTTCGGAATGTCCGGTAAGGTTGGTAATCTGAAGGCCATTGTCGAATTAAAGAAAAAATACGAATTCCGTTTGCTGGTAGATGACGCGCACGGGTTTGGAACAATGGGTGAAACAGGTGCTGGTGTCGGTGAAATGTGCGGAGTACAAAAAGATATCGATCTGTACTTTTCAACATTTGCTAAGTCTATGGCCGCTATTGGCGCATTTATCGCTTCGGACGATCCGCAGATTATCATGTATCTGAAATATAACATGCGTTCGCAGACCTATGCGAAAGCATTGCCAATGCCATACGTGGAAGGCTGCCGCAGACGTCTTGAACTCATTAAGCAAATGCCGGAACTTCGGACGAAACTTTGGGAGAATGTGCATGCTTTGCAAAACGGGTTACGTGGACGCGGCTTTAATATCGGCGAAACGGAATCTCCGGTGACACCAGTTTATTTGCACAGCGAAGGAGGAATTCCTGAAGTTACCAGAATGATCCGTGACCTGCGTGAAAATATGGGTGTGTTCTGTTCAATCGTGGTGTATCCTGTTGTACCGAAAGGGCAAATCATGTTGCGCCTGATTCCGACAGCCTCACACACGCTCGAAGATGTGGAATATACGCTGAATGCTTTCACTGTTTTGGCAGATAAATTAAAGGATCGCGTTTATCAAATAGACGAAGTTAAGGAAGTCGTATAAGGGGCGAAAGTCCGTTTGTTGCGTAGAGAGGGCATTTTTGGGAAAATGTCCTCTTTTTTTATTCTGTTTTTAAAAAATATTTATTTTGGTTAAAATACTGATTGATAGTTAGTTGTGCTATTGTCAGTAATTAAATTGTACTATAAGATTGTTTTTTTTTGTTTTTTCGGTTGCGTTAATGCTTTTAATTACTAAATTTCGGTCTAAACATGCGTTTTTGGCGCGTTAGAGGCATTTTTAAACTAAAAAAACAAATAAAGACATGGCAAGATTTGATGAAGTAAAAGATTTGATTCTTTCTCTTGAAGGAGATTTCGATAAGTTCTACAACAAAGCCAATCAGGCTGCTGGAACGCGTGTACGTAAAGGTATGCAGGATCTTAAAACTTTGGCTCAGGACATCCGCTCGGAGGTACAGAATAAAAAGAACGCTGAATAGTTTTTAGCTGCACACGTAAATATTGTAAAGCCCGGCATCATCCGGGCTTTTTAGCTTTAGAACTTTTCTTGATTGATCATCGTTGCAACGCCTCTGGTCACAACTTTTTTGGTTGCTACGTCAACGATTTCCGTAGAAATTTCGGCGATATGCTTTTCCGGCTGGATGGATTTAATCGTAAACACGGCCTTGTATTCAGTTTCTACAAACATGGGGCGTAGGAATTCGAGTGTTTGTTTGAGGTAAATTGATCCAAAACCCGGAAATTGAGTTCCTAACACTTTTGTAAAAACAGTTGCGCCGAGCATACCATGTATGATTGGTCGCTTGAAACTGGTCGTTGCAGCATATTCGGCGTCCAGATGCAAAGGATTATTGTCGCCGGTCAGCGCCGCAAACCGGATCACCTCATCCTGAGTAAAACGAAAAGGATATTCAAAAGACGCATCTATGGCGGGTTCAATGTTAATCATGATTGTATAAGGATAATTTCTTCAAAAATCGTTTAATTCAGTCATTCATACAAATTACTTATCCATTGCTGTGTAAACAAAAAGGAGGCTGCCATAACGACAACCTCCTTGTTTTTGCAAAATATATGGTTTCTTATTCTTCTATTTCCTCCGTTACAACCGCGACCGCATCAGCTTCGACGATCTCCTCTGTTCTGGGCGCTTTGGCGTTGGTCCGCTTGTCTTTGAATTTTTTAACCTGCATTTTTAAGGTGTCTACTGCTAAATCAGTCGCCTCCTCAAAGGTTGTCCCTTTTTCACTCACAAACATCGTCCCACCGGGCACATAAAGTTTAACTTCTAAAAGTTTTGTATGTAATTTGGCGTTGTCGCTTTTATCTAATCTTAAAAATACCTCCCCACTCGTGATCCGATCATAAAACGTATCCAGTTTATCCAGTTTCTGTTGAATAAATGACAACAATTTAGGATCAGCATCGAAGTGAATTGCTTGCATCTGCAGTCTCATAAGCACTTAGCATTTTAGGGTAAAACATTTTATTTCTAACCATCGTCTCTAAACATTTATGCCTCAGGACAAAATAGCGGTTCGGTTTTTACGGCTCGTAAAATCCGAACCGCTAATCGTCTTGCACATCAGTGGTAAGACGAACGGTATACTAAATGAATAAAATCTTTACCATAAAGTCAAGCGTTCCGCAGGGTTTTATTTAATTATTTTACCAGCGGTGCGTCACAAAATCGGGCATCAGGCTTCTTCCAAAAGTGTTCTGAAGGAAACATACTGACCGTTAAATTTGTCATGGTGTTTTTCCTGCAATTCGTATTGATGATTGGTTTGATAGGCCAGAAAATCCTCCATAGTACGGAATGTGAGCTGGGAAGTGTAGGTTGAGCCTTCGTTCTCAATTTCTGTCAGCAGGCGCAAAAGCTTACTTTCTACCGGCAAGCCGCTGGCCATAATTTCGGGTATGTGTTCGGTTTTCATCCACCTTAGCCAGTCCTTTTCGGCCGCGTGGCTGATGTTGACTGTAATGTTAAATATGACCATAATTGTATGTTAAATTTCTGAATCTGGCACAAATATCATGATTCCTGTTGAACATAGATGCAGTCCTCCGGTTATGAAAACATTTAAAATATGCTTTGCGTTTTTCCAGGTGTAACCAATGTGTGTTTTTTACGCCACTTAATGTGGGCTAAGGCTACACAATATTTGGGAGATGCTGGATTGCGACTTACCTTTGCGCACCAACACGTATTCACCATAACCTGCAATTATTTATATGAACATTCTTCAGCACGCCCATTCCGGATTGCGCTATGTAGTGCTTGCACTTTTGCTTGCCGCTATTTTCACAGCTTATACCAAATGGCAGAAAGGGGAGCCAGGCGATAGTAAGATATATTTATTTGCGCTGATCGCTACGCATACGCAATTGCTGATCGGGCTGATATTGTATGCAATGAGCCCGAAGGTTAATTTTAGCCTGATCAGCGAAAAAGTATTTCGTTTCTATTCAATAGAGCACGTGTTTATGATGCTTATCGCCATTGTTCTGATCACTGTAGGACGAATTCGTTCCAAAAAACTGGCTGGGGCTGATAAGCACAGAACTGTTTTGTATTTCTATACAATGGCCTTGATAATTATCCTGGCAGCTATTCCATGGCCGTTTAGAAATCTCGGTTCAGGCTGGTTTTGATTAGCTGTTAGCATTTGGCTATTAGGTGTTAGCGTCGTGGCTAACACCTACTGATTGAATTTAACCGAACAAGTCGCTAGATAAATAACGGTCTCCACGATCGCAGACTATAAAAACGATTACACCTGAACTGATCTCTCTAGCCAGTTCCACCGCAGCCCAGCCAGCTCCGCCACTGCTCATTCCTGCAAAAATAGCCTCTTCCGCTGCAAGTCGCCGTGTGGTAAGCACTGCGTTTTCCTGCGTTACTTCAATCAACCGATCCACTCTTGATCGGTCAAATATTTTTGGTAGGTACTCTTCCGGCCATTTCCTGATCCCCGGAATACTTGATCCGTCGGTGGGCTGGCAGCCGACAATCTGAATGTCCTGATTGTGTTCCTTTAAGAATTTAGATACACCCATGATCGTACCTGTTGTACCCATGGAAGAAACAAAATGTGTGATTTGCTGATTGGTATCTCTCAGTATTTCAGGACCTGTGGTATTGTAGTGCGCTTTCCAGTTGTCGGCATTGGCAAACTGGTTTAACATAAAGTACTGGCCTGCTTCTGCTTTTTCTTCTGCAAGATCTCTTGCACTTTCCATTGTCTCGGTCAGCACAACTTTGGCTCCAAAGGCTTCCATGGTCAGCACGCGTTCCCGGGTAGAATTCTGAGGCATAATCAGCTCTATTTCCAGGTCGAATAACCGTGCGATCATTGCCAGTGCTATTCCCGTATTGCCGCTTGTGGCTTCAATCAGTTTTGTACCTGCTTTGATTTCGCCACGGTCGAGGGCCCCTTTTACCATGCTGTACGCAGCACGGTCTTTTACGCTTCCACCGGGATTATTCCCTTCGAGTTTACCGTAAATTTTTACGTTTGGATTGGGATTGATCTTATTGAGTTCAACCAGTGGGGTATTACCCACTAATTCAAGAAGTGACGGCATGAGCGGAAATAAAATTTGATGCGATACGATAAATGTCATTCAGTCAAAGAACAACATCGGATCGCACCCATCCGGTTCACTGTAAACCACATGTCGTGACTTGCCTCTGACAAGCATTTCCGAACAACCATATTGAGCTTATAGACTAAATTGTCCGCAAATATAACGCATCAGCGATATTTAGCATCCTGAAAGAAGCCCAAAGTTCCCAAAAGAAATGTGGTGATAGAAGTGGAATGTGTGCCGCCTTGAACCGTGATCAGTTCCACATCCGCCGCACCGAGTTTTTTCATTGCTGTCGCCGCATTCACCGAGTTGAAGTAAAAGACCAGCGGATCGGCGTCACCATGAAATAACCTGGTTGGTGTTTTCGGTTTCCAGTTGTAAACGTCATTGTCACCGATCGCATTGATGAAACCCGTATCTGCACCACTATTCAGCGCCGTTTTGAAAGAATCATTCAGGATGAGATTGAAACTGACATTGATCGGATTCTTGATTCCCAACTGCGCAATTTGAGCCGCGTAAGGATCTTTGAAATAGTATGTGGCTGGTTTGTTGAGCTTATAAATGCGGTCATAAGTAAGCAGTACCCACAAATACAGGGAATTGTAAGACGCAACGCCCAATGTGGGACTGTTGATGATGAATTTCATGAAAGCCGTTTTGTCATATGCTCCGGCTCCGCAACTCGATGCTTTCAGATTGAACTCGGAAGCTGCTTCTTCTTCGATTCTTTTTTGCAACGACATCGTTGCATAGCCACCCTCTGAATATCCTGCAAGATATAATTTCTGATCCCACTTCACAGATGGTTTGGATTTAAGCATCTCTTTAGTCGCACGAAGCAAATCCAGGCAGGCTGATGACAGACTCGCTCTGTGTTCATATGGGTGAGGAACATCTTTCGACGCGCCGTAACCAATGTAATCGGGATATACGATAATGTAGCCCATGGCTCCGAAAATAGTACCGAATGACGCGGCTTCCGAATCGGACGCGAAATTGGACGGAGCTTCTTCGTCCGTGGTGATGGTACCATGCTGCACACTGATCATCGAAGCATCCAGATTTGTGGAAGGAATAATTACTGCTCCGGAAGCTGTTATGGGCGTTCCATCGGTATTGGTGGTGTTGTAGGTAACTTTATAAACCTTGACGCCGTATTTCGCGTAAGCGGAAAACAACGGATTCATTTTCACGATCTCTTCTTTGGAAATATTTTTAATGAACGTGGTGTCTTTCAGATACTTGTTCTCGACTGTCGGCTCTACCGGCGTTTTTTCTTTGTCGCAACCAGCCAGAAAAATCAGGGACAATATCAGTAAAAACCAGACATTGCGAATCGGAGAGGTAAAGGTTTTGTTTTGCATAGCGTTTTTCATTGAATCGGCGTTCAGTTAGTTACAACGAACGCCGATTTATTTTCTGTTAAATATAACCTCATTTTCTGAGATTTATATTTTTCCCATATACCAGTTTATCATTCTGGATGCAGCGTCGGGTCGTTCCACCATGCCCATGTGCCCCGCTTCGGCCAGAATGAAAGGATAACTTTGCTTTGGATAGCCCGATATTTCGATACAGCTTTCAAAAGGAATCAGTTTATCCTGCATGCCGATTATCATTAAAACCGGATATTGCATCGTCGTCAGAACTGCCGTGCGGTCAGGGCGGTTTTTCATAGCATTCATTCCGGCAATCAGTGCTTCGGCCGGGATTTTTTTGTAATGCTCAATATGGGCTTTTACCTGACCGGGATAAAGCTCTTTAGAACGTTCGCCAAACAGATTGGCAGCCGTATTTTTCAGGAACATTTCCGTACCATATTGCCGCAACAGATCGACTGTCTGGCTGCGTTGATGTTTTTTTGTTTCGTCGTCGGCGTATGCCGTTGAATGAAACAGTCCAAAGCCTTCCAACATTTCGGGATATTTCTCTGCAAACGCCAGGGCGATGTATCCACCCATTGAATGTCCGATCAGCGTGCATTTGTTGATTGTGGCGTTGGTTAGAAAACGGTGTAATTCGTCTGCATAATCCTCTACCGACTGGCAAAACGTGAAGAGGGAAATGTTGGGCCTTACAATGGTAAAATACTCGTTGAGCGAGGCATCCACATGATCCCAGATCGTATCATCCATTCCGTGTCCGTGCAGCAATACCAAAGTTTTACGGTGTAGATTCATAGTAATTTACTGTCAAAGGTTTAATACTAGATTTGATAAATATACATAAACCTCGTTCCACTTGGTCCCTTTCGGACAAATTGATTGGGGAGCTTTCGATAAATACAGCAAATTTTGAGCAAGTAATCACGTCTTTGTGTAGTCACAGGTTGCTGGTTCGTAAACAAACATAATCGGGCATTCAGACGAATTGTCCGGTTCCCGAAACGCCTACACCCGCACCGGGAAAAACCGATAATTACTTTCACTCTAATTGCGTTTAGGGCTGAAAGACTTGGGGAAGTTAAAGCAGCCATGTGCCGTTTATTCATTTTTTGGTATAAAAATTGCCTGTTGAAACTGTTCTTATTGATATAAAATTAAGAAAACAGATTTACTATGAGCAGACATACCTATCAGAGCGGGATTATTGGGAACTGTGCTTTTATAGCGCATGTTCGTACGGATACAAACATTTCCTGGCTTTGCTGGCCTGCGTTCGACAGTCCTTTCGTTTTTGGAAGCATACTGGATGAGGAAAAAGGAGGGACATTCTCCATTTTACCCCAGGGAGAATATACATCAAAACAATACTATATTGAGAACACCAACGTACTCAGAACTGAGATAACATGCGACTCCGGCTCCTATCGAATCACAGATTTTGCGCCAAGATTCAGGCAGTACGATCGCTATTATAAGCCATTGATGCTGATCAGGAAGATTGAACCACTGACGGAGTATCCCAGGATCAAGGTAAAATGTGAACCGGTTTATGACTACGGGAAAAGTAAATATTCAGCGTCACGCGGTAGTAATCACATTGACTATTCAGGTGGTGATGAACGAATCCGTTTGACATCAAACATTCCGCTCAGTCATTTTTTTGAAGATTCCCATCTGGTTCTGACGGAAACAAAATACGTTGTGATGACTTACGCGAGTGCATTGGAAGCGCCGCTTCAAAGTACAGTTGAACATTTTTTGCGGGAAACGGTTGGGTACTGGCGGACGTGGATCAAACATGCTACAATTGCGCCGTTCTTTCAACAGCAGGTTATCAGGTCCGCTTTGGCGCTTAAAATACATCAATACGAGGACACAGGTGCGATCATTGCAGGAAGTACGACAAGCCTTCCCGAATCGCCTGGAAGTGGCCGTAACTGGGATTACAGATATTGTTGGATACGAGACAGTTACTATGTTCTTACTGCGCTAAATCACATTGGGCAGTTTGAGGAGATGGAGCATTACTCTGGTTACATCGCAAACATCTCTTATGAAGAACGCGGCCGTTTTCAGCCACTTTATGGCATCTCAGGGAAAAAGGAACTGACAGAATCGACGCTGGATCACCTGACCGGCTATCTTGGAAATCAGCCGGTAAGGATTGGAAATCAGGCTTTTGAGCATATCCAGAATGACGTTTACGGCCAGGCACTTATTTCTTTGCTGCCTCTTTACACCGATCACCGGTTTGTTTTTAAGGAACGTTCGGATTCCAGTAAATGGGTTTCTTTTTTGTTGGAAAAAATTGAAAATTCAATTGATGAAAAAGATGCGGGAATCTGGGAATTCCGGAATTTTGCCAATTATCATTGTTATACAAATCTGTTTCAATGGGCGGGAAGCGCTGCTGCGCTGAAAATCGCGCAGACAATCGGTGACAATGATCTGGGCGACCGCGCTGAGAGACTCATGAAGCGGGCTGCGGTTCATATCGAAAATTGTTATGATCCCGAGCGGAAAGTTTATACGACGGCGGTCGGTAATCCGAATCTGGATGCGAGCACATTGCAACTCATCATGATGAATTACCTGGATCCGGAGTCACAAAGGGCAAAGGATCACCTTGCTGCACTTGAAAATGAGCTTAAAACGCCTCAGGGATTATTTTACCGTTATATTCACGCGGACGATTTTGGTAAGCCTAAAACCACATTTTTGATTTGTGCATTCTGGTATATCGAAGCACTTGCCTGCGTTGGGAGGGTCGATGATGCCGTTAAAACCTTCGATCAGATATTACCTTACGCTAATCATCTGATGCTATTCAGCGAAGATGTTGATGAACGTACGGGCGATCAATGGGGAAATTTCCCGCAGGCATACAGCCACGTAGGGCTCATGAATGCTGCGTACAGAATCTCCATGAAACTTGATCGCCCGACGTTTTTGCCTGAATTTAAACGGGAATAGACAACTCGGCGAGTGATTCCAGGAGGGTTCTCACTTCATGAAAATTATTGACATAAAAACGGGCAGCGGACACATTGCTGCCCACTTTTATGCTTATTGCCGTCTCCGGAACGGCCTTGAAAATATCTTCATCGGTGTGGTCATCACCAATTGCCAGGATATAGTCGTACTCGTTTCCGTGCATTATTTCCGTGGTTGCCCGGCCTTTGTTTACTTCCGAGTTTTTCACTTCGATTACTTTGTCTCCGTCAAGTAGCTGAAGTCCGTGAGCTGTCAGGTAATAACGCAGGTTATCCATCAGCTCATTTGCCCGCATCGCTCCAAGTCCTTCCTGTACTTTCCTGTAATGCCAAACGAGAGAGTAACTTTTTTCTTCTATAAATGCACCAGGGGTACGGTCAGCAAAGGCTTCCATGATCTGGTAAACTTCCTCTTTCCACCTGTTCGACAAACCGGGGCGCTGAATCCACTGATCGTGCAATAGTTTTCTCCATGCCCCATGTTCCGCAACGAGTTGATAATTTCTGTTCCCAAACCAGGTTTCAAGTGTCTGATATTTTCTACCGCTGACAATGACCAGCTGATTGTGTTCATCTGCGCTTAATCGGTCAAGAAGATTATACAATTTTTCGTCAGGAGATGCTTTGTCAATCTGCTTTTGAAATCCAACCAGCGTTCCGTCATAATCCAGCAGAATCAGGCGCTTTTTTGCATTGACATATTCTTTAATGATCTGAGACCTGATCTTGTTTTGTACCAGTTTGGCCTTCATGGATTGCTGAAGTTGCTTCACTTCTTCCAATCGTTTCATGAACAATTTAACCCAATGATGGATATTGAATTTGAAAACTACCTGCCGCATGGCCTTCATTCGCATTTCCTCTTCCTCACGCGACATTGTAAAAGCCTCCAAAAGTGCCTGTCGGATGCTGTCCTGGTTGTTGGGATTGACTAGTATTGCGTCGATCAGCTCCTTCGAAGCGCCTGCCATTTCGCTTAAAATGAGTATTCCGGTGTTGTCATTTCGACTCGCTACATATTCTTTACTCACCAGATTCATCCCGTCCCGCATGGGCGTAACCAGGCAAACGTCGGCAATATTGTACAGTGCGGAAATAATTTCCAACGGATATCCATGATAGAAATAAGCGATTGGGTGCCAGTCGAAAGTGCGGTACTTGGCATTGATATTTCCTACGAGCCTGTCTATTTCATTTTTCAATTCCTTATATTGAGCAACATTGTCCCGCGATGGAACCACGATCATGTAAAAAGTGATTTTACCAACGTATTCCGGTTGCCTCTCTAAAAAGAATTCGAAAGCTTCGAGTCGTTGAATAATGCCTTTACTGTAATCTAGACGGTCAATGGAAAGAATCAGCTTCTGTTCTTTAAAATTTTCCCGCAGTTCTTTTATTTGCTTCCTGACCTTTGCACTATTGGATAGTTTCGAGAATTTTTCACTGTCAATACCCATTGGAAAAGGTTCAACGATAACGGGCCTGTCGCCAATGAGCAGCATATTTGCTTTGCCATGTATGGGTAAGAGATGGGTAGCTGAGCTGAGAAAATGGCGGGAATCATCGAAAGTATGAAAGCCGATTAAATCCGCTCCCAGCATGCCTTTCAATATCTCTTCGCGCCATGGGATAAGCCGGAACAATTCCTTTGAGGGAAAAGGAATATGCTGGAAAAAAGCGATAGAAATGTCGGGCTGGGATTGCCGTACCATATTGGCAACAAGTAAAAGCTGGTAATCGTGAATCCACAGAATGTCACCAGGTTCCAGATGCTGCAAAATGATGTCACGGAATTTCTCATTTACCTGCTGGTACATCCTCCAGTTTTTGTAATCATAAACTGCATAGGTAGATAAATAGTGAAATACCGGCCATAACACCTCATTTGAAAAACCCTCGTAGTAGCGCGTGATCTGCTCTTCATTTAAAAAAACCGGTACCAGGTTCAGGGATTTCAGCGCCTCGGTCACATCTTCCTGTTTTTCGTTGTCACGTATTTCGATTCCGGGCCATCCAATCCAAATATTGTCTCCCTCCCGATAAATTGAACCCATGCCAGTTGCAAGTCCGCCTTCGCTCGGGCTTACTTTCAACTTATTTTTATGTTCCGAAATTTTTACCGGTAGTCTGTTGGATACAATAATGGTTTTACTCATGTCCTTCTTCGTTGGTGATGATGAAAAGGGTACAAAAGGCATACCATTGCGGATTATTTTGGCTGAAATGAGGCGTTTTTTGAATCAATTTGGCAGATTTTACAAAAAAATGCCAAGCCTTGAAAGGCCTGGCACGATTAAAATTGCAGTACTTGATTTCATTTTTTTGCCTTTGCGATTTCTTCCTCGCGGAGGGCTTTTCTTAATATTTTTCCAACGTTGGTTTTAGGCAATTCCGTGCGGAATTCAATTCGTTTTGGACATTTATAAGCGGTCAGGTTTAGCTTGCAAAACGCCTTGACTTCCTCCTCTGTAAGTCCTGGATCTTTCTTTACAATATATACCTTGACAAGTTCGCCCGTTTTCTCGTCGGGAATCCCAACGCAGGCTACTTCCAGCACGCCGGGACATTGCGCTACTACTTCCTCGATCTCATTGGGGTAAACATTGAAGCCCGAAACCAGAATCATGTCCTTTTTACGGTCAACGATTTTGAAAAAACCATCTGCACTTTCAATACCAATGTCGCCGGTTTTAAACCATCGTCCGCCCTCATCCTCGAAGATAGACTTCGCTGTTTCGTCTGGTCTATTATAATAGCCAAGCATTACCTGCGGCCCGGATGCGCATATTTCACCTGTTTCGCCAGGTTGCGCCCAAGTTCCGTCATCTTTTAAAATGCGCATCGCTGTGCTCGGCCATGGAATGCCAATTGTTCCTACCCGGTTTTCCCCGTTCAGGACGTTTGATGAAAGTACAGGTGATGTTTCTGAAAGTCCGTATCCCTCCGTCGCCACGCAGCCGGTCACCTGAAGCCATCGTTCTGTAACTACTTTTTGCAACGCCATTCCACCGGCGGACGTTACTTTTAAACTGCTGAAATCAATTTCACCTACCCTCGGATGATTCAACAGACCATTGAAAAGTGTGTTGAGACCCGGAAAAATATTGAACCGGTACTTTTTCAGATCGTTGATAAAAGCGTTCATATCACGCGGATTCGCTATCAGCACGTTCATGCCGCCGGACTTTATGGCTGCCAATGCGTTAACAGTCAATGCATACACGTGATAAAGTGGTAGGCAGGCAATGAAAATCGGGTGTTCATTTTCAGCAAGCATGGGAGAAAGCCACGCTGCATTCATCTCCACATTTGCGATCAGGTTTCTATGCGTGAGCATTGCACCCTTTGAAACGCCAGTCGTGCCGCCGGTATATTGTATGAATGCGATGTCGATATTGGAAACTAACGGTCTGTTATAAGTAAGCTCTGAACCCGAATCCAGCGCGAAACTGAATGATACAGCGGATGGCAGACTAAAGGGCGGGACCATTTTTTTAATGTATTTTACCACCGCATTTACTAAGAGCTTTTTCGGGAAACCCAGCATGTCTCCGATCGAAGTAACGATAATGTGCTCAATATCTGTTAGAGCAACAATTTTTTCGAGGTTTACTGCGAAATTGGAGAGGATGACGATTGCTTTTGCCCCGGAATCCTTAAACTGGTGCATCATCTCGCGGGACGTGTACAACGGGTTGGTATTCACCACAACCATTCCTGCTCTTAGGGCACCAAACATAGCAATTGGATATTGCAGGATATTTGGCATCTGAATGGCAATTCTGTCTCCCTTTTTGAGCCCGAGGCTTTGCAGATAGGCCGCGAAATTCCGCGACAGTTCATCCAATTTTCCAAAACTGATCGTCTTGCCCATACTTGCATAAGCAGGATTGTCTGAAAAAGTAGTGAAACCGGCCTCAATCAGATCGATCAGAGAAGTGTATGCATCGGGATTTATCTCGTATGGAACACCATCAGCGTAATATTTCAGCCAGGGATAGGTATCTTTTGAAATGGAAATCATAGTTATAAGCAATATATGAAGGGTAATGCCGACTGGGAATTAAGGTAATGATTTAACTCAAATAACCCAAAATTTTATCAAATCAGTACTATTGCTAACAACGAAAATTATCCTCCGCCTGGTATTTGAAACGAATTGTCAATAATTTATTTTCTGGCGACTTCCCACCTCCATAGCGCGCCCTCATCAGGATCGGAAACGTCCTCAGTTTGTTTGAAACCAATTTTCTGTAGAATCCGGCAGGATGCATTTTCCTCAGCAAGTGTATGAGCAATAACCTTGTGGACGCCACGATAGGTAAAGGCATGGTCTACGAGCGCCCGGGCAGTTTCCGTCCCGAGTCCCTTTTGTCGGTGAGATGGCATGATCTCGTAACCAATTTCCACTTGCCCTATTGAATCGGGCTCACCTTTGTATCCACACGAACCAATTAAAAGATTGTCACCTGTATGAATAATAAGATAAACCCACCAATCGCGCAGTGGAGGATGCGCCTTCCATCTGTGGTATGATGGTGTGAAAGTATCCCTGAATTCAGTCCACTTTCTGGGTACATTGACACCCAGAACTCGGCCCAAAACGTTGTTGCCCATACGGATAGCATCGAAAAGAGTGTCGTCGCAAGGAACTATCTTTAAATTGGGAGTCTGAATCATGGTGACTTTTTATTGAATCAAACTCCCAATTTACGAATTTTCACTCAGGAATTGTTTTCGTCAAAGCGATCGGTGATAGCTTTGCGTATGGCCTGGTGGGGCCGCATCCCCGTGCTGCGCGTACGTTGTACAGCGCGGTCCGTGTTTGCATTTGACTTTGCCCGCAGTGCCAGATTCGAAACCGTAAGGTGTCTGTTTCTCCACTGGTCGTATTCTTCCTCATTCATCACTTCACGGCTCACCTGTCCACGGCCGTAGCCATCACCGAAAGAATGCACCCGGGTATCCGTGAGTGCCTGTCTCCGTTCCTGTTCCAATCCGGCTATTTCTTGTCTGATTTCTGCTTCCTCCTGTTTTAACTCAGCGAAGGCAGGAAGAGTCGAAATGTCGTTTTCCAGAATGTTTTTTTCAGTCAGCTGTCTGGTCAAAGCATCATGCATCGCTTCCAGCTGTTTGTTGATTTTTTTCCTGCGTCTGCGGAGCTGCCATAATTTCGGATCTATCTGGAGCCATCTGTACCAGAATCCCTGCAAAACGGGCAAAGCCATCCCCAATGATACGGCACCGGCAATTGCAAACAACACGCCACTTAAAACAAATGACAGCAATGCCCACGGACTGTTCACCAAATCCAGATTAAGCTGATCTGAGTTTCGCAGCGCAGCTTCAATTTTGTTGGTAAGTTCCGGGCTGTTGATTGGTGCACCTGTTAACGGATCCACGGCATTCAGCTGCAACCCTTTCACAGATTTATTGATCGCTTCTTTCAATTTATCCGTGCGGTAAGCTTCATAACGAAACCAGCCAAGCACGATTAGCGTGGCGATGGCAAAAAGACTGAGCACCAACTTGAATTTAGCATAACGAGACTTGCCTTTCGGCGACGACTCATCGTGATATGGCTCTTCTACTAATCGGTCATATGCAGGTTTTAGCAAAACAGAAAGCATCGCCAGACCAATTGCAAATGCCCAGGCTTCATTGGAATTACGAATGTTTAGTGCGTATGCAACGATTTCATGCGAAATGATCAGGTCACCCGCAATAAAGGAAATACCGGCAGCCAGGAAAATAAGGCCTGCGATGAGCGAGTAATCAGGCGCTTTCAATGTTCTTTTTTCCCGAAGCTGTTCTGACTGCGCATCAATTTTTTTTACTGAATCTTCAAGTTCCCCGATCCTTTTTACATTGCTGTTCAAACTCATGGACTGGTCCTGAAGTTTGTCAAAGGAAATTTTATGTCTTTGAATGGTTTCCTGGTGTTTGCCACGAACGGCCGAAAGCTCTTCTTTCTTTTGAGTCAGGCGGTCCAGAATCCAGTCGTGCTGTACATTGCTGTTCAAATACGACTCGTACGATTGCCGATCCAGCCCTTCTATTCCGCTTTCGTAGCCGTGCTGGTAATCGTTTTGATTTGAATTTTGCTCGTCCATGATTTTATAGTTTCAATGGGTGATATTGAAGTCGAAAAAATATTATGCCCGAATTGAGGGCATTCGTGGTTATTTGTTTCCCTGAATGTAATTCAACTGCTTGTTTGTCAGCTGGTTTTTCATACGGCGAGCCAGAAAGAACTCGCTTTCAAAGAGTTTGATAAGCATATCTCTTCTTGCAAAGAGGCGGTCGCGCTCTGTTTCAGAATTACTCTGTTCCCTCAGAAGCTGCCACTTTTTGATTCTTAATTCATCAATCTGTTGCTGCAATCCCAAGAGTTCCGATTCGCAGTTTTCCGTATTTTCCAAAATATGTTGGCGATTTTTATTAAAGCCAGTCCATATTTTCAGGTCATTTCGCAGGACAGTCGTGTTGCTGAGAAAAAGTTTGCCTGCGAAAAGGAACAAAAAGAAAACAAAAATGAAGAGTGCAAAAGCCTGCCACCAGGTCTGATACGGTAAAGAGTTTGCAAAAACAAAGAGTGCAGAAGCGAACGGCATTCCGATTTCTTCCAAAAGAGAACGCCAGGAAATTTTTGATTCAGTATCATGAAATAACGAAATACGGCCGAAAAGGCTGAACATTCCGGCCAGAAAAACGCCCAGCGCAATCCAGGACGCCTCTGTAAATGCGGGTTTGAGCGACTCACGGATCAGATAAAAATTGCCAACGCACATAGCGATTGACAAAGCCAGTCCGATCAGCGTTCTGGGTAACTGATGATCACCATCACTAGCCGAATTTTCGGGATTGTTCTTATGGAGTTTTTCATTCAGGAATTCCATCCGTTCGGTTTTCTGACCGATGAAAAGATTCATTTCCTGAATCCGCTCGTTTTGTTGTTCAATATTTCCCTGGTGACCTGCTGTGAGATGGGAGAAATATTTATGAATGATATCAGTTTTTTCAGTCGGATCCGATTCGGAAAGTCCGAACAAAACACCTTCATCGCGCAAGGTATCTTCGTCTTCCAGCCAGTACGGAATCGTGACCTCAGATTCTATAATAGATTCACGGGCGTCAGCAGGTTGACCAACTGCCTGAGTAAAATTTAAATTATCTGCCTGGGGCAGGATCCTGTTATTTTCCTGTGTAGTGGGCGTGTAGGTAGCGGTTTCAACCGCAATTTGCGGTTCATCGTCGTAATAATCTTGTTCGTCGGACTGTGAGGATTTGAACCAGTTTGAAAGTTTTTCTCTGAATGTGGCCATAGTTTTCATGGATTAGCCTGCGATTATCCATCAAAACAGAGAAAATAACCAGAATATTGTGATGATCGGTTATTAAATGCGCTAATGTGCTCAGAATTAGGGCTTTTCAAATATTTTTTGTAACGCCAGCCATAACTTCTTTTTCAAAACCTTGTCGGCATCGATTATCGCCAACGGGTCAGCGAGCAGGAACCAAATTCCTTCCACAAGTTTTGGCGCATAAGGCACAAGGAGCAGGTCCAAATTGAGCTTGATTAAAGGTACTCCGAAAGTAATGAAGTAATTGGTGCGTTTTTCAGAGAGCACTTTTGAAGCGTCCGCGCCATGAATAAAACTGAGATTCAGAATGTCGGAATTAGCGGAGGAATTGCCTACGGCTTTTAGAATGTTATCAAGCAGAAGCGCTTCCGCTGCGGGTAGGTTTTCGTTGACCGGGTCATTGGTCAAAATAAGGACTTTGTGATTCAGTGCGGGGAAACTTGATTTTGCTTCCGGAGTCGGCTCAGGATCTCTCTGAATGATTTCAGGTTTAATCTCCACGACTTTTACCGGTTCCACGTTGGCGGGCTCAGCCACGGGCTCCGGAGCCTTCCTGGTGACAACCTCTGGCTGATGCACGATTTCGTGTAACTGAAACAGTACGTCATTTTGGTATAGTATCTGAAACAATGCCGCTGAAGAACTCATTTGCTCAAATTTTTCTGTTAAAGTTTACCAAATTGCAATGGATCGATACTCCAAACACCAAGTTTTTGCTTTTTTGCCGTTAGTTCCAGGGCCGCATATGTAGCGTCTGTGGAGTATTTTTTATAATGTACCGCCAGGCCTTTTGTTACCAGTTCTTTATTCAAAAAGTGGCCGTCACGCAGGATCACTTCTCCGAGCAAGCGTCCGTATTTGTCAAATTTTCCATCGTGTCTAATACTCACCATTTTGCGGAAACACCGATCAGAAGTGTACTGTTTTGCAACCTTATAAAAGGGCTGGCCGCGTTCAGGGCAGTTGACATGTAACAATCTTATTCGCAATGGTTTTCCTGTTCTGTGCCCCGCTTTACTTCCCGTGAAAATCAATTTCAGTTCAATCGTATCGCCATCCTGAATCCCGATTACTTCCGCTCTGAATGGATTGGAAAGCCGGTCTGTTCTTTCAATCTCTACTTGTTTATCTGTCTGAAATGAAAATAATAACGGGAGCAGAAACAGTATTAACAGGTTTTGTATCCTGATTTTTGGCACTTGTAAAGAAAAAGATGGCACGCGCATTGATAAGTAATATTGAGGTTTCAAAGATACAGAATACTTTCCGGCCCCGCACTTTCCCCGATTTGTTTTATATTTGAATTAAACTTTGATCGTTTCCAATGACACTTGATCAGCTTGACCTTGATGGAAGTTATACCTACGCGGACTATCTGAAATGGTCCTTTGAAGAGCGTTTGGAATTGATCCGGGGGAAGGTTTTTAAAATGTCGCCGGCGCCCGCGAGGAGACATCAGAGTATATCCACCAATATCAGTGGTAACCTTTTCCAATATCTGAAGAATACGTCCTGTAAATTATATGCTGCTCCCTTTGATGTTCGTTTGGCGCCGTCAAAACGTAAGGCGATGGCCAGTCAGGTTCTTACGGTGGTGCAACCGGATATATGTGTCATTTGTGATCCAGAAAAACTCGACGAGCGGGGTTGTATAGGAGCGCCTGATCTGATCGTCGAAATCCTGTCTCCCGGAAATTCGACAAAGGAACTCAAAGACAAATTTGATGTGTACGAGGAGAATGGCGTGAAGGAGTACTGGTTGGTTGATCCAACGGAAAAGGCCATTTTTATTTTTGTGCTGAACAAAGAATGCAAATTTGTAGGATTAAAACCCGTGACCGAAGACCAGGTACTCAAATCAAGCGTTCTCTCAGGTTTTGCAATTCCAGCCGCCGAGATATTCGCGGATTAATTATTTTTGTTCGAGTTTATACCATTTAATGTCTTTCAAAGGTGCTCTCCTGGCAATGCTTTGTGTAGGTGCATGGTATTTTTCAAGATAGTCAAGCACCTGTTTCTCTGTTTCTCCCAATTCCCACAAATTGTGATTCGCCTGCATCCACCGTATTTTTTGCTTCCAGCCATCCCTTGTAAAATGATTGGCTAGAATCAGTTTTGAAGAGTGGCAGCTTGTGCATTGTGCTTTTACCATATACAGGTTTTCATCAACCACAAGCCCGCTTTCCGGATCACGTTTGAGCGTATCTTTTTCATAAACAGCCGCTTTATTCAGCGATGGTTTACTGATCGGGTTTTTGTAAAAAATGTTGAAAAAGAGGGTTGCCCCTAATATTCCTGCAAATAAAAGTTTCATGCTGTAGCCTGGTATTTCTTGCTGATCTGATTCCGTTTTCCTCCGATTTTATCCAACCTTTACTGCAATCCGTTCGCACGCATTGTTGAGATATCCACCGGGATTCCATGCCGGTGCAATCATAGGTTGAGATGTGCCTTTGTCGTCAGTTGCTCTCACCCAAACTTCGTAATAGCCATTGATAGGAAATTTTATTTTCGTATTCCAATGCTGCCACGCTAGCCGGTTGACCGGAGCTTCCAGCACACAGGACTGCCACGTTGCTCCGAAGTCAATCGAGCTTTCTATTTTTTTGACAGAGCGATCTCCCGCCCAGGCGTGTCCCCGAATTGCAAGTTCCGTTCCTGACGGAATCATGGCGCCGGATTTTGGAAAAGTAACCACAGATTTGACCGGCATTGACTCGATGATCTTAAAATACTGATCGGTTTGCGGAACATCTTGTCCTGGTGCTACCGGATTTTTCGGCATTTTGTAACTGTGTCCCTCCATTTTTGCACCGTCATGAACCTTATTCCGTACTGATATCGAGCTTAACCATTTTCCGGAAACCGAGGCCGGCCATCCACCAATGACAAGCCGCAATGGATATCCGTGAAACTCAGGAATATCCTTACCGTTCAGAGCCCATGCAATGAGTGTTTCGTCTTCCATGGCTTTCGCAATCGGAACACCGCGCGATATCGCTTCCTTTTTTGGATCTCTGCTGAGGTGAATATCTTTTCCATGGTAACCTATATATACGGCGTCACTTTTTACACCCACATCCTTTAAAATATCTTTAAGCCTCACACCCGTCCATTGCGCACAGTGCACTGCACCCTGGCCCCATTGATTGCCGGACGTAGGAGGTGAATATCCCGAGCGCCCGTTTCCTCCGCATTCGAGCACAAGCTGATAAGTGTAAGTTTTAAACTTCTTTTTGAGTTCTTCCAGTGTGTAAGTTTTTGGTGCCGTTACCGATTCTCCATCGATCGTTAAGGTCCAGTTTTTTGCGTCTATATTTTCAGGTATGAGACCATTGTTGCGGATAAACATCTTATCAACCGGCGTCACTTTGTCGTCAAGCAAGTGAAGCGGCGCTTCTACGTTCCAGGGTTTATCGCCCTGTACGATCATTTCGAGGCTTTTTCCTTTCAACGCATCCTTTTCTCCGGGAATAAAAGGTGTTTTTTGGCTTGATGCAAAAATTTTACCGGGATTCAAAGACAAAACAACGGCAGTCAGTCCCGTGGTTTTTATAAAATTGCGACGGTTGAATAAAGAATTCATGAAATGGGTCAGGATTGTGTGGTTGGAATAATCTGTCTACGATTTTGACAAACTATAATACGTCTTTCAAACTTACGTATTTTTCTTTTACCGGATATTTTTCAGCAACTAAAAAAGGTTACCCGGGATGCGGATAACCTTTTCAATAGTGTGTTGTATTGTATTCAAATGTTCAACCCGAAATTTTCATCGGATACGAATAAAATTATGCTTTTATGAACGGCCCTGCAATTGCAAGAACTGCTGTTTTTGAAAGCGGTTCGTCAAATGCTTCTGTAACAGCCGCATCTGATTTGGACATAAGCCCTTTCAGGTTTACTCCGCCCTGTGTCATATTGTCCTCACCATCATAGATCGGCTGAACCGCTGCAATTAGTGGTTCTTTTCCGGTGATCCAACCTTTCGTTGCAGCTGAGCTATTTACAGTAGCGAACATTCTACGGGCAACCGCAGCGTGGCGTGCTTCTACTGAGTGAACCTGCAATGCGTATTCAAGAATTTGCGGATCGGCGATCAATGTACCAGCCTGTCCCTTGTAAGCACGAACCCCTGTATCTTCCAATGCTGCAGATACAGCAACGAAAGTTTTGTAATTTGTGAATACATCAGCAAAAGGACCACCGTAGGTAAAGTCAAAAGTTGGTTTTTTGACGGCAGCAGCACCCAAAGCTTTCACTAAAAATGCAACGTGAGCACTTTCGTGTTTACCAATTTGCGCATAAATCGCCTTGTCTGATGCTGGGATCAAATTTGCAGCGGCATTACCAGCTTTGTAAAATTCATCTTCCAGATATTCAAGTGTCAAAGCGAAGTTCAATACGTCGACTGCCGCAGCAGACTGGCCGTAAGCCTTGTTAACAATCGTAGCGAATACAGATGGAACGGCTACAGTTGCCAGTTTGCTTCCAATCCGGTTCATAAAATGACGGCGTGTTGCATACTCCAGGCGACCGGCTGCATCTCCATCGATTTTCTGAAAATCATCTATTATTTTGAAAATATCCATTATTTCTGATTGAATTAAAGTTGAAAATTATTTACCAACACTAGCGCCGGTGATTGTGTCTTTTACATAACCTTTTACAGCCGCAAGGATGTCAGCAGGCGGTGTCGCTTTGTCAAAACCGTTGGCGTCAACAATGTCATCTCCTGCAAAAGATGCAGTTTTAGGTGTCAGCAAATCACGGATTACAGCAGCATGGCGCGCCTCAACTGAAACGATTTTGCCAGCCAGCAACAAATAGTCAACATTTTTGATCAGTTTACCCGCACCGTTGTATGCGGCAACTCCTGTATCTTCAAACAGTTTGGCTGCGCCAAGAACCGAATCCCTTTTGGTAAAATCGATTGTCGAGAAGTCCGGAGTTAAACCTTTTATTGCTTTGTCTCCAAGCGCTGTTTTGAAAAATTCGCGGTGGATAATTTCGTGGTCACGGATGTCAGTAAGGATCGTCTTCTCAGCATCTGTCATACCAGAGTATGGTGTGGTGATTACTTGTGTGTAAAATGCAGCTTCAAGTTGTTCCAGCGCGTATGCATAGTTAAGCACTCCGATATCGCCGGTTCCAAGTTCAACTGCACCGCCCCCTGTACCAGGAATCATCGGATCCGGATCGTCAGACTTACAGGCGTTCAATACAATTGCACCCATAGACGTAGCCAGACCGGCCGAACGTAAAAACAAGCGTCTGTTTACAACAGATGTCACTTTGCCTTCCTCTTTATCGGAATTTTTTTGTGATTTCATTATTCTGTTCATAGCAATAAAAGGTTACAAATTCCTTTCGTCCGTCGAAAGATATCTGGAAAAACCTACGCCCTTTAAATTGCTTTAGATCAAACGAAAAGTGAAATAGACGACAATACTGTCAATCTGGGTGGGAAATGTTTAAAAAAATCATAATAAAGTGCAGTATATAACTGTTTGATAGTCAGGTAATTATAGTGTCCGTGTGAGGGAATCAAAATTTTTTCAAAAAAATACATTATCCGGCAGTTCCGCCCTGGCTAAGTAGTTTTATTTTAAAGTCAGCCCCCCCCTAAAATTGCTTAGTCCTTTTAGTAGTTTGGTTTGCCGGACTTTGAATTATCCTATTCGCAAAAATTTCAGTATTTAAAAACACCTAAAAACAAAAAGAGCCTGATAACAGGCTCATGATGCTTTCAGGCTAAGAAATGATTATTTACGAAGCAAAAAACTTAAAATTAACGTTGAGTAAAATGATGTAAATTTTATCAGTATGTGCAGCGTGCAGCTCGTTTTTTTGTAGGCTTACTTCTACAATTTATTGCCGACGAATTACGACAATAAAGATATTAATAATTTTGTTTTAGTTTGATATCTGAATCAAAATTTTCTTTCTTAAATCCTTTGGATAACTCCTGAGGGTTTCTGTCTGTTAAATGATGCTGCGAATTAGTGAACTTTGTTGCAGTAGGATTGTGGCGCAAAATTCGCCATATTGTTACTTAGTGAGGCGCTTGAAAATTTTATGATTTTTATTAATATAATCACAATCAATTGAATTCTAGTGACTTGTAGGGGTTGCGTAAGTTTGGCACCATTTTAGAGCATTAAGTGGTACAAGTGCAATTGCACACATTCACTTATCCGTTAACTTAAAATATACGATCATGAAAAAGTTAATTATCTCAGCGTTCGCCTTATCATTAATTTCGTATTCAGTGGTTGAGGCCAGAAACATTATCGAGCCTAACAGTGTAGTAATCAGTCTACAAGAGAAAGTTGCGGTGAAGCCTGAGGACTTACCGGAAGCTGTAAAGACCACGCTGTCCGGTGAGGCATATACAGGATGGGAAGTTAGCGGCGCTTTTTTAGTGACAAAAGAAGATAAATCACAATATTTCGAAATCGCCGTTAAAAAAGGTGAAGAGACGGCGACAGTCAATCTTGACAAAGACGGTAAAAAAGTTGAGTAATAACTTGTTGCCAGCCAGTTGATTTGTAAAATTTAGAATAGTGTTAAGTCAAAAAGCCGGAGATTTCTCCGGCTTTTTGACTTTTGTTTTTATAATTTTATCTTTCGCAATTCCGTTAAATTTATTTTGTACCTTACCCTGTAACTTTTTTTTGCTGATCATGGCTCAATTGCTGCTTGTTGAAGACGATACCACATTTTCAAAATTACTCAGTATTTATTTGGGTAAACATGGACATGAGGTCAAAGTTTGCTCAACTATTCAGGAAGCAAAATCGGCTCTCGACGAAAACAATGATTTTGAAGTCCTGATGCTTGATTACCGGCTTCCTGATGGGAACTCGGTTGACTTGCTAAAAGATATCCGTAATAAAGGTGTTCGAACACCTGCTCTGATCATGACGAGTTTTCATGACGTCAGGACAGCCGTCAATGCGATGCAAAGCGGTGCTTTCGATTACATCACCAAACCGGTAAACCACGAGGAACTCCGGATGGTCCTAAATGAAGTGCTGAACCGAAAAGCTGATGAACCCGTCAGAACGGTAAAGAAATCGGAAAATCCTTCCTCTGAATTTATTGAAGGAAGAAGCAAAATCTCCAAACAGCTGTACGAATACGTCAGACTTGTGGCGCCGACGGATATGTCGGTAATTATTCAGGGAGAAAGCGGCACGGGAAAAGAACACGTAGCCAAGTCTATTCACAGGTTAAGTAAAAGAAGTGACGGTCCATTTGTTGCGATCGATTGCGGTTCACTCTCAAAGGATTTGGCGGCAAGCGAACTTTTTGGTCATAAAAAAGGTGCGTTTACAGGCGCATTGCAGGATAAGGTTGGGCAGTTTGAGGCGGCACATGGTGGCACTGTGTTTCTGGACGAAATTGGAAATTTGAGCTATGATGTGCAGGTTAAGCTACTCCGGGCACTGCAGGAAAGAATTATTGTGCCAATCGGTAGCACGCAACAGGTCAGGGTAGACGTGCGGCTCATTGCGGCGACGAATGAAGATCTGATGGTTAATGCCGCAAACGGAGATTTTCGGGACGATTTGTACCACAGATTAAATGAGTTCAAAATTGAGGTGCCGGCTCTTCGTAAAAGGGGAGAGGATCTCAATATTTTTATCCAGCATTTTGTGGACAGAGCAAACCTGGAAATCGGCAGGAATGTGACGCAGTTGTCAAAGGAAGTGATGGATGTGTTCCATAAATACGACTGGCCGGGGAATTTGCGTGAACTTAATAACGTGATAAAAAGGCTGATCCTGCTTACCAAAGGAGAAGTGGCTGACATTGAGGCGCTTCCGGCGGAGATGATTTCAGAAATGACTGAGACGCCGAAATCAAATGGATCGGACCTCAAAGCTTTACAGGAAACCCACGAAAAGGAAATGATCGAAAGGGTTTTGCAGGAGGTTCGCTACAACAAAAGCAAAGCGGCCAAGCTGCTGAATATTGATCGTAAAACGCTTTATTACAAGATCGAAAAGTATCAGATCGAGTAAGTCAGGGCTTTTTCTTCTACCTGATCAATTATTGCAAGTGATTCCGATACAAATTGCGGAAGTTCAGAAACGTTCACGCCCGGGTCGTTGTTTCTGAATGATATTTCGTACTTCCTGAATTTCTCGGCGAGGTCTTTGAGACCCATCTGCCCTGTTCTGCCTGCCAGTTTGTGCATAATCTCGGAAATGTTGTCTTTATCGTTTTGAGCTACAAAAGGTTGCAGATCATTGAGGTCTTTTCGCATGTCTTTCACGAACTGTTCCAGAATCTCACGCATCAGCGCCTCATCTCCAAAAGTCATTTCACTGATGGCCGTGAAATCAAACTGAGTTTCCGCCAATTCCGGGCGAATGGCCGAATTTTCCTGCAATAAATCCAATAGCTCGTGAGAGTGAAAAGGTTTCATCAAAATACCGTCAAATCCAAGTTTCATCAATCTTTCCCGTTCTTCAGGTAAAGCCTGTGCCGTTAGCACATAAAATCGGACATTTTCTGGTGCCACTTTTCTGAGTCGTTTACAAAGCTCCGCTCCATTCATTCCCGGCATGCGCATATCCGTCAGTACAACGGTTACATCCTGATCCCAAGTATGATTCACCGCTTCTTCCGCTGATGAAAACGTTTCGTGGCTGATTCCCTGTGAATCGAGAACAGATGAACACCATTTTAGTATGAATGCATCATCGTCCACCAACCACACCTTACCTTCAAATTGAATGACCTCTGCCCCGGTTTTTTCCGCTTCCAGTGCAGTTTTTGCCGATTTGTTTAAAAGCGTAGTAACTGTAAACGTAGTCCCTTCTCCTTGTACACTCGCAACCTTAATTGTGCCTGACATGCCCTCTACCAATGCTTTTACAATGCTCAACCCCAATCCTGTGCCGCCATACCGGCGTGCAATGGTGGTATCTGCCTGTTCAAATTGATTGAAAACCCGTAGACGTTGTTCTTCCGAAAGGCCTATTCCGGTATCAGTGACTTTAAATTCGAGTTTAAAACCTTTTTTGGTATCGTCCCCGCTTACGGCCAGGTTTACCTCCCCGATCTCGGTAAATTTGATGGCGTTTGTTAAAAGGTTGTATAGAACCTGGCGAATCCTAAAAGGGTCGCCTTTTAAATATAAGTCAGCAGGTAAGGAATTGTCCAGCGAGAGAACGAGTGACTTCGCTATCGATGTAGGACGCAGCATTTGAATAACTTCGGTCAACAAAGGCGAAATGGCAAAAACACGTTCTTCAAAACTAAACTGATCCGACATGATCCGACTGTAATCAAGCACGTCGTTAACCAGATAGAGCAAGTGTTCGGAAGCGGCGTGTAAAGTGTCCAGATCCTGCTGTTTCGGCGTCTCACTTTTTTTCAAAGCCTCCGTATACCCGATTATTGATTGGAGCGGCGTTCGGATTTCATGGCTCATATTCGACAAAAACCGCTGTTTTGCCATACTGTGGTATTCTGCTTCCTCCTTGGCTTCTTCCAGCTGGCTTCTGTATTTGTTACTTTTTCCAATATCCGCGAAAATCAGATAAGCCAGCAGTGCGGTCAAAAGAAAAAAGCCGATCATCACATATTCCAGCTGGCTTACGGTTCCGGTAACCATACTTTGGGCCTGAAAACCTTCATCATTGGACTGCTTTACCACATCCGTTTCCACTTCCTGCATTACACGCAACAGCTGTTTGATAAGCGAATTGCCCGCAGAATTCAACTGCTGCTCACGATCCACAAACCGGGTTGTGCGTTGTTTCTGAGATTTTTCGATTGCATGTACAGCCTCACCGACCTGGTCGATCATGCTGTCTTTTACGGCGATTTTGAGCGTATCTACCTGAACGTTGACCTCCTGTTTCTGAATAATTTTCGGTGCCTGAACCACCACTGGCGCTTTGGATTTTTTAGATCCGAAGACGCGGTTCAGAAATCCTTTTTTTACCTCTTCCGGCTTGGATCCGGAATCCGGTGATTGTGTATAAACCGTTGTTGTCGTATATCTTTTTTCGGTCGTGACAACAGTGCTGTCGGGCTTTTTTTTCTTTTTTGTGATCAGGCTGCTGATTGTCTTCACCTCATCCGAGAGTGCTTCATTACTCACCAGTTTGGAGCGAACTTTCACATAATTTCCGAAAATGTTTTCGCGTTGACGCAAAATTCGCTTCATGGAATCGAGCCGGATAATCTGCAGAGGGCTGTCAATACATAACAAGCTGAGTGAATCAAGGTAGGTGATCAGAACCTCGGATTGAGCAAGGAGTTGCTGTTTAGCGGTGTCGCCCTTGACACTTCTTTCGTTTTGCAGCTGATCGAGTTCCAGAATATTTTTGAATACTTTATTCACGAGCCGCAGCTTGTCACTCGGTGTAGAAAGCTGTTCCAGTTTGCTGAGCATGTCGTCAAACGCCATTTTACTGATTACCCACGAAGCTGCGAGTGCCAGCGAGGCGATCAGGAAACCCAATACGATCTTTCCTTTAACAGATTTCAGAAAAGACGGATCCCGTAGAGATGACATAGATGCAGTAAAGTGATGTGTTTTTACAACGTAATTTAGTCAGGAAATGGTTTATTTCAAGAATCAGCCTAATTGTCAATGGAGTTTGAAATCGGTGTAATACCATTTCAACTTTTTATTTTGGTACTGAAAAATGAATTCCCAGGTTTTATTTGTTGGGTTATCTACTTCAAAGATCATTCCTGCCCACCGTTACTTAGCCCGTTTCCGGGATTTGTTTTAAAAAAAAATGCTGACCCGTTTCACCGAATCAGCATTTCCATAATATTTTTCCCGACTTTTATTTCGCCAGTGAATTAATCCAGGAGGCAATTTTTGCGGCATCAGATTTGGTAACCTGCGGCATTGGTGCCATTGGTGTTGCAAAGTCCGGCCAGTTTTCCGGTTTTGGATTGTAGATCAGGTCTACGATTTTTTCATTGGAATACTTGCGTTTTGCAACATCCAGATAGGACGGCCCTACCACCTTTTTGTCAGCTGCGTGACAAGCAAGGCAGGTATTTTTTGCCAGAATCGGTTTGATCTGTTCCCAGGTTGGCGCCTTAGCCACTGCAGCGGTTGCTGCTTTACCTTTTCCGTCAGGAGAAACATGCTCTTTCGCGGGCTCCGTTTCTGTTGCGGCTTTTGCTGTTCCGGATCTTGTCGTTTTCAGTTCTGAAACTTTCAGTTTTTCACCATCAGGAATGTTGTTAAGCGTGTAATAAGCATCCGGGTGAACGAGTGACCATGAATTATTTGCGTCACGAACACCATCCAGCTGAATTTTATGTACGTAATACTGGCGAATCCCATCGACTACAACGCGTACCTTTTTGCCATCTTCCGAAACTTTTACTCCTTTTACGGTCAGATCCTGCAAATTAACCTGCGGACTTCCGTAAACCGGAAAGTGTTTGTAGAGGTAGCTTGTTACTTTGTATGAATCCAGATCCTCAGCCGATTTGCGGTTGACAGGCATTGTAAATTCGATTTCGAAACCGTCTGGCATCGCTTTTACAGTATACATTTCAAATGGCATTTTGCCATTCCAAACCAGCCGTTGAAGTCCCTGATTGGCATCGCCTGCAGATCCCCAGCCGCGGTTGGTCTCTCCTACAAACATGGAGCCGTCTTTATCAAACGCCATCCGAAGCACACCCGACTGGAATCCACTACGGAATCCGATTGATGCGCCCTGATATTCGCCTTTTACTTTTTCAAGTACAACGCGCATGATGTTACTTTGTCCCTGGTCTCCAACGAAAACCTGGCCGGTAAATGGTCCAAAATCTCCTTTTGTATTGTCTTTGATCAGCTCCGAAGTCGATACTCCGTGAACGCCGTACGGCAACCATACCGCCGGCAACTGTACCATGTCATATTTTTGTTTCAGCTCATAAAGAAACTGAGGCGCTTCGTTGGTCACGTTTTCCGGCTTGATCGCGCGGTCATTGGCATCTCTTTTCTGACGGTTGTCACGTTCAGCAAAGAATTGTTTTTCGGTCAGTTTAACGGGTGAGTTTGGCAGGCCAGCCCATTTCAAACCGGCCGGATGACCCATGAAACTTCCTTTTTTGACCTGAAAAATTCCGCCCGTTCCCATCCAGTCGCCCTGGTTGTCGGTATAGAAAAGTTCTCCGTCCAGCATGCTGATACCCGCCGGAGAGCGAACGCCTGTTGCGTACGGCTCATATTTCCCGTCGTTGGTAATGTGGAAAATCCATCCGCGACCTGGAACCCGGCTTTCGCCTCTCCACCATTCTTCATCACCGAATGCCACGTTTCCGCTCACAAAAAAGCTTCCGTCCGGTGCCAGTTTGGGCCCGAAGGAATATTCATGGTAATGCCCGGACAATGGCCACGCGTACACTGTTTCATAGATTTCAGCCTTGCCGTCTCCGTTTTTATCAACAAGTTTTGTAAGTTCTCCACGTTGCGCGCAGTAAAGGGCACCGTCCTTGTAAGCAAGCCCCAGGATTTCGTGCAATCCGGATGCGAATTTTCTGAAATAAGGCGTACGACTTGTAGGATTGTCGACGATCCAGACTTCCCCGCGGCGCGTTGAGATGGCGAGTGATCCGTTTGGCAAAGTGGTAAGTCCGCCAACTTCTAAAATAATTCCTTCCGGAATCGGTGGCGTGATGATCTTATAAAAATCTTCTTCCTTCGGCGATTCCTGCGCCCTGAGTATTGGCAGGGTCGCCAGCAGAATCAATATTATTTGAGCAATTTTTTTCATTTGAGTCAAAGAATGATAGGGAAATGGATCAGAAAAGGATAGCATATTTCAGTTCACCGCCTTGAAGGGGAATAAGTAATTCCTGCTGGCCGTTGGCTCCTCTGATCTCCGGTTTTACGTTTTTATCTGAAAGCTGGATGTAGTACGATTTATTATCCACCGAATACAGTCCATCCGAAACCTTCACAATAGAAGTTCCGTCCGCGACACGCGCCACAAGTCCTTTTTCAGGATTCATAACCTTTACAATACGTTCAAAGTACTGGTTGTTCACAACAGAAATATAGTCAGTCACCGCTGAACCGAAAGCCTGATACTGGAAGGTCGGCACATCCGAATCATCAAGTATATATCCTTTTGGACGGTAACCGCTGCCCGTTGTATCAGCAACCCATTTCGATGCGCCGTTTACTTTACCAAGCAGCATGTCATCACCAAGCAGGGTTACGCTTCCGCGCGGACGGGATGACCCATCTCCGCGATCGTGCCACATCGGCGTTGCATCCAGGAAATCCCCACGCCAAACCTGTAAAACCGAACCTTTGTCCAGGTCATAGGTATAATGCAGATTGGATGGGCTTCCCACCGAAACGGCATGCACTACACGCGTCCTTTTTGCCTTCTCATCTTTCTTGAAATCCATGAAACTACGCATCACTGTGTTGGTAGCTGCGTTTACAAGAATGGGGTCGTTTGAGCTACCTGCAATTGCAGAACTTTTTGTGTGCAAAGCCACTTCACGGAAGCCAGGTCCGCTGATCCAAAGTCCCAGCGCAGGTTTTAACCAGCCATCTCTTTTATTCGAAAATAATTCAAATGCGTGATCTCCCGCTTTCAGATTTACAGTCGCTGTACGGAAATCATTTCCTGTTTTCCATTCCGGACCGATGATCTTTTTGCCGTCGATACTCAGATAAGCATTTCCGGCTGCCTGCAATTTGAACGTATAATTTCCATCTGTCGGGGCGTTGTACTTACCATTGTATACGAAAGAATAATTGTTGTTTTCTTTCAATATCTCCCAGGTTAATCCTTCCTGCTTGCCTGTTTCGGCTGGTTTGTGCTTCGAAAGGTCTTCGGTTTCAAGCAAACCACCGTAGTATGTTTTGTAATTCAGGTCTGATAATGTCCCAGGTTTTTTATCAAAATTGTTGATCACAATGTTTTTAATTGCCAGTGAACCATGGTCTCCCTGAAAACGCAACGGGCCCATGGCCACGTCCTCGGCTGTAAGCGATCCACGGGTCGGTCCGCTTTGTTCTACATTTTCATGGATTGTAACGCCATTTAATCTGATATAAAGAAAAACTGCGTTGGCGATTTTTTTGCCATTTGCATCAAACTTCGGAGCCTGATACGAAATTTCAAGATGTTGCCATAATCCGGGTGCTTTGGCTACATTGTAGCGGGGCGCATATCCTTCATAGCCTTTTTCCCCCTCGGGCTTTGCATCGTTCCAGCGTTCGTAAATACCGCCACAGTCGTTGTATTTGGCAGTTTTTTTACCCCAGCTGTCAAAAAGCTGAACTTCATAATTTCCCTGAAGGTAGATTCCTGAGTTAGATCCTTTGGCAAGCATGAAATCGAGTTCCAGGTCCAGGTCGCCGTGTTTCAGGTTGGTGATCAGTTCGTACTGAGCGCCATAGGTGCCGTGGGCATGAATGTTGGCCAAAACACCTTTTCCGGGTGTGGTTGTCAGTACATTTTCTTTGGAAAGATCTGCTGCCGCGTCTCCCACAATTTTCCAGTTTTCTGGTTTATTTGAAAACGCACTGAGGTCGTTCAGAGGGATGGCCTGCTGTGCATGAGCAAATTGCGTGAGAAGCACCGATGCCGCACATGCCATGAGCTGTAAAACAATACGATTGAGTTTAAACATACTTTAAAAGAGACTTATTATAGGTTTTAGAATTAAGTGCCGGGCTAGGCGGGTGCAAATTACGGGATAAGAATCGGGAAAATTACATTTAATTAGATTAGAATAACGTTACTTAATCCTTTTTACTTAATGTTGTGTTTTCAATACAATGAGTCATTCCACTAAAACTGTTTTTTGCCAAAATGAAAAAAATATTTATGACCGCCTTTGGTCTGGCGGCGACTTTTGCATCTTACGCCCAGTTGCAGCCAGCAAAGCAAACTCCTGAATCCAGTGAATTGTGGGATCCGATTCCACGCATTGTTACGCCAGGCAAAAATTCAGCTGCGGTTTCAGGTTTTACTGCTCCTTCTGATGCAATTGTGTTATTTGATGGAAAAAATCTTGACAAATGGGTTTCTGCAAAAGACGGTAATCCGGCTGCACCATGGAACGTAGCCGACGGAGCGATTACTGTTGCGCCAAAATCAGGTGATATTCAGACGAAAGATTCTTTTGGAGATTACCAGCTTCACATCGAATGGCGCACACCTGCGAAAGTAGAAGGGTCAAGCCAGGGACGTGGCAACAGTGGAATTTTCATGCAGGGAATCTATGAACTGCAGGTTTTGGATAGTTACAATAACAGAACTTATTCTAATGGCCAGGCGGGTTCAATCTACAAACAAACGATGCCGTTGGTAAATGCTGCGGTGGGTCCCGGCGAATGGCAGACTTACGATGTGGTTTACACTGCGCCTCATTTTAATAAAGATGGCCAGATGGTGATTCCTCCTTACATTACTGTGATCCACAATGGTGTATTGGTTCAAAACCATACTGCAATCCAGGGTACAACTCCATATATTGGTCAGCCAACAATCACTCCGCACGGACGTGGACCGATCAAATTGCAGGATCATAACAATACAACAAGTTTCAGAAATATCTGGATCAGGGAATTGTAGGTTGGAGTAGGGAGTTTATAGTTAGCAGTTAGCAGTTAGCAGTTAGCAGTTAGCAGTTAGCAGTTAGCAGTTTTGAGTTGGCAGTTGATGCTGACTGGAAATTGCTGACTTAAAACTATAAACTACAACACTACCCGTATAATCGAAACACTTTTACAAAAGACCTGAATGGTATCTTACCGTTCAGGTCTTTTGATTTTTTAGGAACAATAATTTTGATTACTGGTTTTATCTGGTTGAATGAGTAAATTAGTAAAGCAATTTTGACGTAGGATATGCAGGAAATCGAGCCTTATTATAATTGGGAGAAGCATTATGTTGCAAGCCGTGATAAAAGATCACCATTTTACGGGCGTACTTACAACCTGGATTATTATGAGCATACTATTTACGGATATTATGTACATCCGCTCTGGGATGAGATTGGTACTGAGACACTTTATGTAAAAATTCTCTACGCAAACTACGATAAAAAGTTTTGTATCATCGAGCTTTTTGGAGAATGGAATGACGCATTACACAACGATATCATGTTTTTCAAACGTCAGGTGATAGATCCGCTGGTGGAAGAAGGAATTAACCAGTTTATTCTATTGGGCGAAAATATTCTGGACTTTCATGGCGCAGAAGACGATTATTATGCAGAATGGTTCGACGACGTGGAAGATGGCTGGATTGCGGCTGTCAATTTCCGTGAACATGTAGAACAGGAATGGAAACGTTTTCGCCTCGATTATTACATCAATTTTGGCGGCACGCTGCATTTGAATAACTGGCGAACTTTACAGCCAGAGATTTTTTACGAGCTGGTTAAAAATTTGATGATTAGAAGGTTAACGTAAACAAAAGGTCAGCCAATTGTTTGCAACCCTGCAAACTCCTTTGTAGCTTTCGAATTCCTTCTAATAAATCCATCTTAACCTAAATATTATTCCGAAATGGCAGAAAATGACAAACCAGTACCAGATGATGCAGAAGAGTCACTGAGTAAAAAAGTGGAAGATCTGAAAGATACCGCTTCTGAGGCAAAAGAGGAAGTTTTGGAAAAGGCAGAGGATGTAAAAGAGGAAGCTAAAATAACAGCAGCTGCCGAAGCAGAAACTTTGAAAGTGAAAGCAGAGGAAAAAATAGAAGAAGTAAAATCTGATGCAGGCGAATTGGCGGAAAATGCCGAAGAAAAGGCCGGAGATCTGAAAGAAGCAGCAGAAGAAAAGGTGGAAGCTGCAAAAGAAACTTTTGCCGAAGTAAAAGCAGAAACGGTTGCCAGGGCCGAAGACGTAAAAGAGGTCGCAGCTGAAAAAGTGGAGGAGGCAAAGGAAACAGCTGCCGAGGTGAAAGCGGAAACGGTTGCCAAGGCCGAAGAAGTAGAAGAGGTCGCAGCTGAAAAAGTGGAGGAGGCAAAGGAAACAGCTGCCGAGGTGAAAGCGGAAACGGTTGCCAAGGCCGAAGAAGTAGAAGAGGTCGCAGCTGAAAAAGTGGAAGAGGCAAAGGAAACAGTTGCCGAGGTAAAAGCGGAGGCGGAAGAAAAGGCCGCCGACCTGAAAGCAGAAGCAACAGATAAATTTGAAGAATTAAAATCCGGGTTCTCGGCAAAGGCAGAACAGCTTCAAAATGAAGTCGAACTGAATATTGCAGCGGGCAAAGTAAAAGCGCAGGAAATTGCAGCGGATCTTTCTGAAAAAACTGAGGAACTGAAAGAAGTAGCAGTGGAAAAGCTGGGCCACGCAAAAGAGAAAGCGCAGGAGCTAACCGCCGATGCGACTGAAAAACTGGCTGACCTGAGGGAGGATGCGGCGGAAGCTTATGAGGATGCAAAAGAACTGGCGGCGGAGAAACTAGCAGAAGCGCAGGTAAAAGCGGCTGAACTGAAAGCAAAAGCAGCCGAACAATACGAAGACATTAAAGAAGCTGCGAGTGAGCAGTATGAAGAAACGAAAACGAAAGCCAAGGGATTCTGGGCAAGATTATTCGGAAAATAATAAGACAGATTTTTGAAAAAGGCGCCTGCTGACACAGATCAGACAGGCGCCTTTTCATATATGTATTTTCGGCTATGACCAACCGTTCGGGGGCGTTTGAACGTCAGGTCGAAGATTTTGCTGTGTTCGGTTAGTCGAAATTTTTCAGGAAACATGCCTGTGGCCGTGTACGTGCTTTTGGACGTGTATTGGAATTTGGATTTAAATCTGCGGTTCGATGGCATAATTTTATTGACTCAACGATTAAAATCTATAAAGCAGAAATGAATACCGAAAATTCCTATCTTTCACGGTAATCTTAATTTATTTCCTGTTTTAATTATGAACTTAAATCGTTTCTGATTCATGACGCAGAACAACTTCACCTTACCATTCACGCATCCGTTCGCAACGGAAAACAAATACAAAAAGTCTGTCGCCTATTTTTCAATGGAATTTGCACTGGATCAATCGCTTAAAACCTACTCAGGTGGGTTGGGGTTTTTGGCTGGTTCGCACATGAAAAGTGTTTACGCTCTGAAACAGAATCTGATCGGAATCGGGATGCTCTGGAAATATGGTTACTATGACCAGGGACGTAAGCGCGACAACAGTATGGAGCCGCAGTTTCACGAAAAAATATACCACTTTTTGACCTATACCGGCATTCGTTATCAGATTCCCATTCTTGGTAAACAGGTTTGGGTCGCAGCTTATTATCTGGCTCCGGAAGTGTTCAATACAGCACCCATGTTTTTCCTTACAACGGATACCGACGGAAATGACGAATCGGCAAGGGCAATATCGTTTTCCCTGTACGATGCGGATGTCACCATGAAGGTGGCACAATGTATGGTGCTGGGGTTAGGCGGCGCGCGTCTGCTGGATGAATTGAAATATGAGCCTCAGGTATACCATTTTAATGAGGCACATGCCATTTCCGCTGTTTTTCCATTGTTCAAAAAATACAAAAAGGTTACAGAATTAAGGAAGAGAGTCGTGTTTACAACGCATACGCCGGAAGAGGCAGGCAACGAAAAACACAACATTAATTTTTTGGAAAGCCTCGGTTTTTTTGGAGGAGTTCCCTTGGCAACTGTGCGCAAAATAACAGGTATTCAGGACGATGTGTTTAATCACTCGCTGGCAGCATTGCGTTTAAGCAGAAAAGCGAATGGTGTTTCGAAGCTGCATGGAGAAGTCTCCCGGCACATGTGGAGCAGTTACCCGAAAATTTGTGAAATCACGCACATTACCAATGCACAGAATAAGCATTACTGGGTCGATACGCAATTGGAAGACGCACGGATAAAGCGGGATACGGAAGCCATTTCGGTCAGGAAAAAAGAACTGAAAACTGAATTGTTTAAAACGGTGGCGGACCAATGCGGTAAACTTTTCGACCCGAATGTAATCACCCTTGTTTGGGCAAGGCGTTTTGCAGCTTATAAACGACCGGATATGCTGGCCTGGGATGTGGAAAGATTTAAAAAACTGCTGAATAATCCGAAGTATCCCGTACAGATCATCTGGGCGGGCAAGCCATATCCCAAAGATGAGGGTGCTATAAATACTTTCAACCACCTTTTTTATCTAAGCCATTATTATTCGAATATGGCGGTGCTTACCGGCTACGAACTTGCGTTATCGAAGTTGATGAAAGACGGCTCAGACGTCTGGCTCAACACACCTGTGGTAACACGTGAGGCATCCGGTACAAGCGGAATGACTGCTGCAATGAATGCGTCAATCAATGTTTCTACTTACGATGGCTGGATCTGTGAATTTGCCAAAGATGGTGAAAACTCTTTTCTGCTACCTGTAGCGGAAGGAGATGACATCAATAAGCAGGACTGTGACCAGTTATTTGAGGTACTTGAAAATAAGGTTCTCCCTACTTACTACGAAAAGCAAAAAGACTGGCTGGACATCACGCTCAACAGCATGAATGATGTCAGCGAATTCTTTGACTCGGACCGCATGGCGAGAGAATACTATGAAAAGTTGTACTAGTTAGAAATCGTCATATTTGCTGTGCAAGCAGGGCAATTCCCTCCCGGAATGTACGCGGCTCGTAGCCAAGTATGTTCCGGGATTTTATTAAGTCAAAACCCGTTCTGGGCGGTCGGCGTGCCGGTTGGGTAAAAGCCGAAGCATCAGTTGGAGAGATCAGCGATTTGTCGAGGTCAAAATAATCTGCCGCCATAACGGCCATTTCAAAAGGGGTCAGAAAATCTTTTCCGGATATGTTAAAAATCCCTTCTGCCTGCTGATCTGCGATGAGATAACAGCCAATGGCAAGATCTTCCGCCAGCGTTGGTGTACGGAACTGATCTGTTACAACCTTGATCTGCTTACCTTCTTCAAGGGACTTTTTTACCCAGAGAATGATATTACTCCGGCTCATATCGTGTGCAATGCCATAAACCAGGACGGTTCTGGCAACAGCCCACCGGAGACCGGAGTTCGCAACAGCTTTTTCCGCAGCGTATTTACTCCATCCGTAGAAACTGACAGGGTTTGGCAGATCGTCTTCTTTGTAAGGTCCACTGGTTCCGTCAAACACAAAATCAGTTGACACGTGTTCCAGAAAAACATCATATTTCCTGCAAGCTTCAACCAGATTTTCAACAGCCGTTACGTTGACTTTCCAGCAAGCGTCTTTTTCCATCTCACACTGATCCACATTGGTCATGGCAGCTGTGTGAATCATAATATCTGGTCGCACCTCCCCAATTACTGCATCCACCATTTCTACGCTGGTCACATCCATTTCCTGATACAAATATCCGTTAGTAAAAGGAAGACGATTTTTGCCGGATGCGGTTGCTATAACTGTTATGTCCCGCTTTTGCACAAGCAGTTCTACCAGTTTTTGACCTAGAAGGCCGTTTGATCCTGTAATGAGGATACGTTTTGAGGCGTGTTTTTGTTTGGGCAAAATAAGGAGAAGATTCGTCGGTTTTTAGAACTGAATAAGTTGATTATTCATAAATATCTTTTCTATGACCTATTGCGATTACATCAATCAAAAGTTTGTCGTCAATGACTTCATAAATTACGCGGTAGTTGCCTGAGCGAATTCGATAACCATTCCCTTTTAGTTTTTTGCATCCTTTCGGATAAGGATTCGAGGTTAGCACCTGAATTGAAATAACAATTGTTTCGACAACATCTGTTGGTAGCTTATCAAGCTGTTTCCTGGCAGATTTAGATAAGAAGATCGCATACTCAGGCATCCTCTGACCTCCGTTTTTCCAGATAATCAGAAAGTAGGATGCGCGTCCCATCATCTTCGCCACTAGCTTCATCAAATAGCCGGATGTCCTCCAGATCTTCCAGTTGGCTCATGATAAACTCGAATTCGTGCTCTGTCAGAACAACTAGTTTCTTGCCGCTTTCGTCGGTACGAAACTGAGGATGGATATCAATCATGTTAAAGAAGTTTGAGAATTAAGGTAACGAATAAAATCAACAAAGTGATTTGACACCAATGCCTAATTCCAGATCAAGCATTTGTGTCAAAACTTTCAGGCCTCAAACTGATAGCCGTATTTCCTTGTTATTTTTTTCTTCTTCATTTTTTTGACCGATATCTTCATGGAGATATTTTTTTCAGGTCGATCCTTCTCATCTCTCGGCTCCATGCCGATTTTGTCGATAACGGCCATTCCGTCAATGACCTGGCCGAAAACGGTGTATGCGCCATCCAGGTGTGGCGTGCCGCCAATTGTTTCATACACTTTGCGCTGTTCTTCGGTCGGCTTGCGTGCTGCACGGGCTACCTGCTTGTCAAGATCTGCTTTGTTCCATTTACGTCCTTCAACAATATAAAACTGGCACCCGCTCGATTCTTTTGCAGGGTTGTTATCCCTGGCGGCCGCCAGTGCTCCTTTCTGATGAAACAGTTTTGGGCTGAATTCCGCAGGAACTTTGTAACCATTGCTCCCGTTTCCAAGCGCAACGTCCGGTTTCGCATCCTTCGAGTTGGGGTCGCCGCCCTGAATCATAAAATTCTCGATGACCCTATGGAAAAGCAAACCGTCGTAAAATTTGTCTTCCGAAAGTTTTATAAAATTTGCCTTGTGTTTTGGTGCTTCATCGAACAAAACCGCATGCATGGTTCCCTGCGGCGTTTCTATCGTGATCAGATAGTCTTTTTTTGATTTTTTTTGTGCAAAACAACCGGCGGACAGCAGGCACGCCAGTCCGAGCAGCGCGAATTGATTTTTTTTCATTATATATTATTTGACTGCAAGTGCATTTTTGTTCGTTGGATAAAACTCAAATTTTAACCCGAAATCTTTTCCTTTTGTAACATCCTGCATCTGGACTTTTACAGCATTTTTGTTCCAGACCAGTTCTTTATTTTCTTCTTTCGGAGCACTATATGTTTCTGTGAAATGTGCTTTTCCTGCTTCCCAAAGCTGTTTGGTCGCATCCGCACTGTTCAGATACACATCAATCTGGATTTTGTTCACTTTCTTTTCAGGAGTCAGGAAATATTGAACGTCAATTGTCTCCAGTTTCGCCGTTTCAAAAGTGTATCCAAGATGATCAGCAGTTTCTTCAAACATTTCAAAAGTTTCCGTTGCTTTAACTTTGGCGACAGCATCACCAAATGAAACACCTCGTATTACTCCCTCATTACTGCTGCCGAGCGCATCTTTCAAAAGTGCAGACTGGTCGCTGTTCAGTTGTTCTGGTGCGGGAGTCGTCAAAGCAACCGAATCGGGCACCTCTGCAACTTCTTCTTTGGTATTGGTCTGGCAGCTGTTTAACAGTGCGAGTAAACAGAAAGTAAAAAGAATTTTATTCAATACTGAAAAGGGCTTTTTGTGTGTAAAGTTTGTTTTCATTATTCATCGTTTGTTGTGTAAAAAATTATGCCTTTAACTTGTTGCATTGGCAATAGTTGTCACAAATTTAGCCATAATCGGCGTGTTTCGAAAGCTATGTTCAGAATTCGCGCAGGATATTGAAAAAGAATCGCTGCTCACCTCTGGCATTGAACGTCAGGTTGAAACGGGCTACAATATTGTAAAAAGTCACTACATCGAGCCCTGCGCCGGCACCGTATAAAAGTTTGTTACCCAGCCTGGTATTGCTGAATTCCGGGTATTTGTTCTGCACATAACCCGCGTCTGCAAAAGAGTTGAGGTATGCCGCAATAGGAATGGTATTAAACTGCCGCACCGGAATCCATTTGAAATGTTTCTGAACGGAAAAAAGCCTGTACTTGATTTCATTTTTAATCAGCGCATAATCCTGTCCGTCGATTACATACAGTTCGTAGCCACGCACCAGATCATTTCGGTAGCCAAGCCCAACCGTTTGTAGGTAAGGTTGCCTGTGAGGCGCGGACGCACGCAGACGGAAACCCGTGTTGGCGTACCACCTTTTTGATATCGGAATGTATTTCCGGTAGGAACCGTAAAAGTAAAGTTGGTTGATGGCGTCGGAGGGAAGCAGGCCCATTTTGGAAACCTGAATACTGGCACTTTGTCCCCGCAAAGGATATTGCACGTGGTCCCGCCGGTCATAACTGAAGGTGTAGGTCAGCTGGAAATAATTCTGGAGTGTGCGTCCTTTTAAAAGATAGTTAGGATTTAAAACCGCAATTGTATCGGATATATCGGCATGGCTCCAACGAAGGTCAAGCGAATGGAATGTGTAATACTTGTTCCGCCGGGTTATATTAATGTAAGTAAAAAAACGCTCCTTGTTTACTGATTCACTGCTCAGAAAATCGAGCTTGTCGCGCCAGGTACGGAACGCCATACTCTTATTGATGGAATAGGAAGCGCCGACTGTAATCCCCGTTTTCTGTGCCTTGTCGATGTAAGGAAGCGAATACGATACTTCAAATTTTGGGACAAATCCGAACTCTGCCAGAAAACGCAGCTTATCCGCCCGGCCGGTCACATTGCCGTAACTCATGTAAACGCCGTAGGTTGTTCGCCGCAGATCGCGGTTCCGGTCGTACCACCACTCATTAAAATTTCGGTCAGCCAGTTCAAATTCAGGCAGGATGATCAGGTACCAGCGTTCTTTAACAACAATCCGGATATCTGTACGCACTGAGTCGGGATTGGGTGCGGTAAGTAAATCGACGGTTATGAAAAGATTCGTGTTTACAACTTTTCTCCGGTCGATTTCAATCTTTTCAGCCACCTCCCGTGCTTGTAGCGTGTCACCGGATCTGATCGCCATTTCCCTGAGAATAATTCCCCGGCGCGTGCGGTTATTTCCTTCTACGGAAACTTCCCCGATCAAAACCTGCTGGTTCCTGTTCGTAATAAATGACTGGGAAAAGGATTGAAATGCAATCAGAATAAAAAGGGGCAGAAAGTAAGTGTTTGTATAACGCTGTATTTGACTCATTCTTCTCTGCCGGGTTTCGATGTAGAACCGATGCTTTCCTTCGTATTGGTGAAACTTTATCCAAAAATACAGTTAAATAGATTTGGATATGAAGCTTCCGCAAATAAAGTGGGCTTCTTTTCTTTGTGCCTAAAATGAACGTATTGTTACTTTTGAAAAAAACCGTTTTGAAAAATAGTCTTTTCTTGGGGGCATTAAGTATCCTACACAGATAAACCTAGCCGCAATATGTCACTTTCCAGGGCCGAAACTTTGATCAGTAAATTGATCAGCAATAAAGTCACCGGGAAAGAACTGCTTGAAATTTTTGAAGGAATGAACGATGAAAGCGAGCGCCAGAAATACTCAGATGCACTTGAGATTTACTTTGCAAGGTTGCTTGAAGAAAACGAAGGACAAAATGATAATAAAGTTGTGGAGGCCGTCTCCGAAAATTCCGGTGGAATTTTAAAAAAACTGATGAATCGGGACAGTTGAAGATGAATGAAAAATTCCGGTTGGTAATTGTGAAGATAGAAGAAAAATGACAAGAAGCCCTCGGCGGCTATGCAACCGGCAGGCTGTTGTAAGCAGGAAAAAATAGAAGGACTTGTATAACAAGCAGCAAAAAAAGTAATCAGACTCACAAGTACGTCACATACTCACTGATAGCCTCAAAAATTTATGACCTCTTTTACTAACTTAAATTAACTAAATGAAAAACTCTACGTCAACCAATAGAAGGAAGATATGCTTCCTCTTCAGTGTATGGCTCCTCTGCGCAGGTGCGGGTGCCCCACTTGTATTTGGAAAAGGTATGGAGCCGAATGGAAAAAAAGCCAGGGCTGAACGTACCATCAAAGGGAAAGTCACTGCCGAAAAAGACGGCTCCGGATTGCCAGGTGTGAACATCCTTTTAAAGGGAACTACTATTGGTAGCTCAACAGACGCAAGCGGCAACTATTCCATTTCAGTCGGCGACGGGGCTGGTCAGGTTTTGATCGTTTCGTATATTGGATATATTTCGCAGGAACTTCCCGTCGGTAACAGTTCTGTAATAGATGTAAGCTTGGCCGAAAGTACAGAAACCTTGAATGAGGTTGTTGTAACTGCCCTAGGAATATCCAAGGACAAAAGATCACTTGGCTACGCTACCACAAGCCTTAACGCAAAAGACCTCGAAGTAGCTGGAACGGGGAATGCTTTGAAAGCATTGGACGGAAAAACGACAGGGGTTCAGATCAACAGTCTTTCGTCCAATCCTACCTCATCGGTGATGTTTAACATCCGTGGAGCATCCTCTCTGGCAGGGATCATGAAAGGGAATACAGATCCTAACACGAATATCAACAACGCAACACAGCCATTGATCGTCTTAAATGGCGTGCCTTTGTCTGCAAACACCGTTGGAACAACTTCCGGTATCGATGTGGGTAACTTCATGAATACCATTAATCCAAGTGATATCGAGAGTGTATCTATCCTGAAAGGTGCCAGTGCATCTGCACTTTACGGATCTTCCGCGGGTAATGGTGTTATTCTGATCACAACAAAATCAGGTGCGGGTGCTAAAAGGGGCCTCGGTGTATCCATTAACAGTGCTACCTCTTTTGATATGGCATACAGCGCACCTCCGGTTCAGAGACAATTTTTCCAGGGCGGAGAGGAAGGCGAACCGATTACCGACGACAAAAAAGGTCTTGGTTGGGCTGTAAATGATACCAAAAACAATGTTGATCCTGTATGGAGATGGGATCTGGCGAATCAGAAGTGGGAAAAGCATATCCTTGAAGCTCGTGGAGATAAAAATCCCCTGCTTGCGTTCCTTAAGACTGGTGTCATGCTGGATAATAACGTAGCTGTTACCGGAAATTACGATAAGGGAAACTACCGTCTCAATGTTGGTAACATGAACTATACAGGCGTCATCCCAAGCAACAAGACGATCCGTACCACTGTGTCATTTGATGGACAATATAAGGTTAACAAAAACATCAGTGTAACATCACAGGCTTCTTATTCCCGGACATTTTCTCCAAACCAATCACATATTCAGGATAAGAGAGAAGATAACCCACTTGCCCACGCGATGTCGATGCCGATTAACATGCCCAAAATGTCGGAATGGGAAAGTGCAAATCCCTGGCTAACCGACTGGACTGGTACATATCAGAACACGCCTTACCTGACCAATCCGGGTGAGCCTCGCCTTAACAGAATAAATGCTGCCGGTTTCGACAAGGCTGTTGGAAAAAACGGCCCTTATTTTGCTGCCAACAATGTAATCAGAACATTTGCGAAGGATAATATTTTTGGAAAAGTCCAGCTGGATTGGAAGTTTTTTGATGCACTTCGTATGACATTGCGTACAGGTATGAACAGTGAAACTTTCAATTTCGAACGGAAAACACCATGGGGTTCTGAAAGAGCCGAAAAAGGCGGATATGAGCAGGCAAATAGCAATAGCCTTACTGTCAACACCGATGCGTTGTTGATGTTTAATAAAACGTTTCTGAATGATGAGCTATCGGTAGATCTCTTGGGAGGTTTTTCATACAAATTCACTGAAGCAAATAAGTCATCCTTCGGCGGAGCTGAGTTAGCCACGCCCAATTCATTTACCTTCGGTTCCCTGCCAGCTGCTATAAGACAAGCCGCCGTTTTTGAAAGGGGTTATTCGGGTAGAAGCTATGGTGCTTACGCTACTGCCACACTTGGATGGAGGAGTACTGTTTATCTTGAATTATCCGGACGGAATGACTGGGTAGGTATCCTGAACAGCGAAAAAGCAAGCCACTTCTATCCTGGCGCGTCTTTAAGCTGGATTGCGTCTGAGACGTTTAAATTTGGACCTGTCATCAACCTGTTGAAACTAAGAGGAAGTTATTCCCAGACTGGATATGGTATCGGACACCCGGTTAATTTAGACAAATATGCCATTGGTGCGTCCTGGGGTACGGCGCCACAGGGAACGATCAGTGGGGATCTTGTGGATTCAAACATCAAACCTGAGCTCAACGAAACTCAGGAACTTGGTCTTGATTTCAGAGCGCTGAACAGCAGAGTAACTGGTGAATTCACTGTTTATTCCAAAAATCACAAAAATCAGATCCAGAACCTTCCGGTTGTAGGTTCATCAGGCTTCAATTCAGTATTAACCAACATGGGATCGGTGGTATCCAAAGGTGTTGAACTTTCTTTACGATTTGTACCGATCCGTACCAAAGACTGGGAAGTAGGCGTAGGAGGAAACTTTTCGACCTTCAATGCAAAAATCAAAGAACTGGATTCCCGGTTTGCTGAGAAACTCTATGATTATGACGGCAATTCCAGATTATCTCTGTTTAAAGGATCCAGAGTAGGAGACCTCTATTCTCGAAACCCAATTCCTTACATCCAATCCGGAAAATACAAGGGCATGATGCTTACAGGTATGGATGGTATCATTGGAAGCTCTGTTACAACGACCGAACATATCCGGAAATATGGGTATTTGGGTAACATGAACCCCAAAGCAATCATGGGTTTCAATGCAGATGCTAAATACAAGAACTTCAAGCTTAACGTAGTAACAAGCCTTAGAGTGGGTGGTGTGTTCATCTCAGAAACGCAGAAAATCATGGTCGATGATGGTATGGCCGACATCAAGAAGCTTTACCCCGACAAATATGATGAATACTTTACGGGCGGTCGTTTCGCGGGTGGTTTACCGAGTATGCCTAACCCAAATGCCATGTTCACAGAAGGTGGCTACGGTGACTTCAGGGAGGCTATGCAAAATATCATGACCATGTATAATGGTGATCCAAGATACTTCGGATACTGGAATGCCGTATACATTGATCCAAATTACAACATGTCAAACCTGACGGGCGATGAAAAACTAAATCTTCCGGATGCTGCGTATATTAAAAATGGCGACGATCCAACTAAGACGATCTATTTGAATCCGTATGCTATGGAGGGCAATGAATTATGGGCAGGAACGCAATTCAGGACATTTGATGCAACATCCTTTAAGATTAAGGAAATCAACTTTACGTATCAGTTTGACAGAGCGCTTGCGCAAAAGCTGAAATTACAGGATGTATCCATCACACTGTTCGCAAAGAACGTGATGTTCTGGGCTAAAAACACGATGAACGAGGATCCTGAGACTGCCTTCTTCAACGGTGCGCGGGGTATGGGTGTTGCGAATTTTGGTTTGCCTCCTATACGTACAATGGGTGTTAGGCTTGGCGTAAGCTTTTAATGAACTTTAAAACAGATATGATCATGATCAAGTTAATAAAATATGTTGCGTTATGTTCTACGCTGGTAATTGGTATATCCTGTACCGACCAGCTGCGACTAGAGGAACGGGAAACTAATTTCAATAAGGATTATTTCACTTATTCCCGTTATCAATTGACGACTTCAATTGTAAACGTTGCCAAAAATTACGGAAAAGCCGTAACGGATGCGCCTAAAGGACAGGCTACACTGTACTTTATGGATACCTACAGCAGCGACCAGATTACCGCCTTTTACAACAAAACGGACGCAAACTGGACAATTCAGGATCAGAGCAATCCCTATATATCTGAGCTAAGAAGTCTGGCGGCGGTAACCAAATTGGCGACAACCGAAGGCAACATGGCAAATGTGGCGGCCGCCGATGTTCTGAAATGTGTGATCGGAGCCTATCTTACCGAGAGATATGGAGACATTCCATTCAGCGAAGCGGTTCAGGGAAGAGCAGGCGAGTTGTTTCCAAAATTCGATACGCAAAAGGAGGTTTATGAAAGTATGTTTGCCATGCTGACCAAGGCTGCAACAGTTTTTGCAGACGCAAGCAGCACAGGGCTAACTGCCGAAAGCGATGTACTTTTTAAAGGTGACAAAACCAAGTGGCTCAAATTTGCAAACTCTCTGAAATTCCGTCTGATGATGCACTCATACGATGCATTTAAAAAAGCGGGTAAAGACCTTGCTGCCGACATGCAGGCAATAGCGAGCGGCAACAACTACATTTCGGAAGTCGCTGACAATGCGGGTCTCACTTTTTCCGGATCTGAACAGGCTCAGGCATGGTATCTGCAGACCACCTACGGAACTGGAAATGAGTTTTCGGAGCAAAAACCCACGAAATACCTGATCGATCAGATGGTTGCCCTTGACGATCCACGTATGTACGTCATCTTCGCCCCTGTCCTTTCTCCGGTATCGACAAAAGTAACTGCCAAAACCACGACATCAGTAAAGATCAACGGGTTTACCTACAGCATCGATACTTATCCGGTAACAGCTGATTTGCAGCCTAAATTGACAGCAGCTGGAAGGGACCTAAACGGTGCAACCATTCAAGTTCCATATCCGATGGACGCGATGTGGTTTGGCACTCCTAACCCATTGAATGTGGATGCATTATACGGAGGCACGGGTATAGCGGGCGGAAACGGTTTCTATGACAACCGCCGCATCACCGGATTTTCAAATCTGATCAGAAAGACCAGCGATGCAAGACTTAAAGGTGTTTTGATGGAAGCCGACGAAATGGCATTCCTGCTTGCAGAAGCTCGTCAGAAAGGATTGATATCAGCAGGTACAGTTAAGGGTTACTATGAAAATGGTATCAAGCAGTCGTTTTTAAGATGGCAGATTGAAGATGGGACAAAACCTGCAACATACATTGGTTCTGATAAAATTGTAGACAATTTCACTGCATATTATGCAAAGCCTGGCGTTGCCCTAGATGGAACCTCAGCTGATCTTGACAAGATTGCGCTGCAGAAATGGTTATCGATGCTTGTCACTAATCAAACGGAAGCTTATGTGGACTTCAGAAGAACTGGGAAACCTACCTTCGTCGGCAAAGTAGCTATTTCATTCGCTGCGTTCGATTATCCTCAACGTTACCGTTACCCTTTGGATGAGGCAAGCAACAACAAGGCAAATTATGATGCCGCTGTGGCTACATTGGGAGGAAAAGATATTGCATCGGCTAAGATGTGGATTTCAAACTAATTATTTTAATGTGCAGATTATCACCACAAACCGACGCGGAAGGTTCAAAAATGTGGTTATTACAATAGTGTAATTTACTCGGTGTTATAAAAACGACAAAGGGAAGGAGAAGCAAGTTTTGTGACTCTTTCCCTTTTTTATTTTAGTTAAAAAATCCGGATCGCTCGTCTTTCAGGTAGCAACCATAGCGAATCCGTGCACCTGCTGTTCTTTGAGGTTCACTACAAAGGAGGCTTTAAATGTCATAACGCGGCTTCACGTAAACCGGTAGTAATCAACTACTCAACGATAATTTTATTTTTTCAAAACCAATAGTACTTTTTTCCCAATCAAAAGTATAATACAGAGATTGTGGGCAGCCGGTTTCCCAGCGCTGTCAAGATTAAGATTAACCTCAAAAATAGTATGCATACATAACAGAATCTTAATATGGTCTGATATGAAACCATGAATTTGCGCCGTAACATTGCCCTTTTTTGTAAACCTGTAACATAATCCCAATCAATCTATCTATACTATGCAAAAACTTGTGCCCAAATTAATGTCGGTCATTCTCATGGCAGTGATGTTCACCTTGGTGTCATCGTGCGATGATGATAATGATAGTCCAGTATTTCCGTTCCATGCGGAGATTTACAACACGCTTCAGGGAAGGCAGGTGGCTTTTCAAGGACTTACCCACAGTGCTGTAAGTTGGTCGTGGGATTTTGGCGATGGCAAAACCAGCACCGAACAAAATCCTGTTCACGTATATTCAGCCGGGGGTTACTATGTGGCCAAGCTCACCGCTAAGGACAGTAAAGGAGAAGCCATTACCAAAAGTGTCAACCTTGCTGTGGATTTAAGACCTTATGATTACCTTGTCGGAGACCACACCACAGCTGGTTATGCGGGTAAAAAATGGAAATTGACAAAAGCCCATACTGCCGCAGGCGACTACCTCGCTAACGCGGATGCCACTTTCACAAGTGCTACACCTTACAATCCTATTCCCGACGGAATTTTTGCCTCGAGCACATTTAATATGGGAGCTATTTATGATGACACTTATACCTTTTTCTATGACGGTAAATATGTGCATGATGTGAAAGCCGACGGTGGTGCATTTGGTGGCCTTGTTTATCAAATTGCCACTGGTGGATATCCTGCCAATGTTTTAGTTGGTAATGCAGCCTATGGCCTTTGCATTGCTAAGTATACGCCCCAGGCAAATGCCAAATTTACTTTTGTGGAAAGCGAAGATTTCAAAGTTACTTCGGCTTACAGTAGTGCCGGTCTCACGTTTAAAGGTACTAAAACACTTGATTTTTCAGGAACAGAGTTTATCGGTTTCCGCGATTTTCAACGTAAAGTGGTAATGAGGTCTATTTCCAACACGCGTATGCAACTCATTATGTTCATGGCTGCAAGCGATAAAGCCGTGGGTGTGAATACGCATGCACTTATCCTTTCTTTTGAAGCTGTAACCGAATAACCAACCCTATACATTTTTATTATGAAACAATTCTGTCAAAACATGATGAAGTCGGTTTTGGTTATTCTTTTCCTGACGTTGTTCGTGAACGCGCAAGCGCAACAACGAACCGTATCAGGAAAAGTAACCGATGCCAACAATGCGGCCATTCCTGGTGCCAGCATCCTTAAAAAAGGAACCACCACCGGAACAAGCGCCGATGCTGATGGAAAATATACACTTTCCGTTGGTCCCAACGACGTACTTGTCTTTTCATTCATTGGTTATAAAACACAACAATTAACCGTGGGTACACGAAGCATCATTGATGTAAGTTTAGAGACCGATGTGAATGAATTAAGGGAAGTAGTGGTAACCGCCCTGGGTATTCAGCGCGAAGAAAAATCGCTGGGTTACGCTATCGGTAAAGTGGCCGGTCCTGAATTTACAAAAGTGGCACGCGAAAACTTTTTAACTGCTATGCAAGGTAAAGTGGCCGGTGTAACCATCAACGAAACCGGTGGTACAGGCTCCACCGTTAATGTGGTTATCCGCGGTGCAAAATCATTGAGCAACGATAACCAGCCGTTGTATGTGGTTGATGGCGTGCCGATGTTTAACAGCGCTAACAACGTAGGAGGTTTTGGCAGCGGCAACAGCACAGTGGATTATGGGAATGCCATTTCAGATATTGACCCTGAAAGTATTGAAAGCGTATCGGTGTTGAAAGGTGCAAGTGCCACGGCACTTTATGGTTCGCGTGCCTCTAATGGCGTTATGCTCATCACCACCAAAAAGGCAAAAGATGGCCAGGGAATGAAAGTGAGTGTATCCACCAATAATACTTTCGATGTACCACAACGCTATTTAGGAGTGCAAAAACGATATGGTGGTTATATTGTCACCACACCTGAGCAAAACGGTGGCAGCCAGATAATGGCCCCATTGATATCACCAATCGGCCTGGGTGCTGAATTGGATAAAGGCTATTATGCGGTGCAATGGAACTCGCCTTTGGATGCTAACGGAAAACCAATTCCAATTGAATTGAAGTCGTATCCCAACAATGTAAAAAATTTCCTTAGGGATTACGGATTCACCACTACCAACTCTGTACAGGTAACCAACGGTGGAAAGATGGTGAATACGCGCATAGGTGTAACCAGCATGAAAAACAAAGGGCTGATTCCGAACACCGACCTTAACCGGAATAATTTATCGTTGTCGCTTTCATCAAAGCTCACCGATAAACTTACCCTTAGCACCGACATCAACTATGTAAACAGCTTTGCTAAAAACAGGGCTTCGGGCGACCGCGGCACAAACCCCTTGCAATGGGCTTACGTCACTCCCGCTTATGTCAATATCATGGATTTAAAGGATTACAACATCGGTCAGGGAAATAATATTAAAAATCTGTTGCCGGGCGATAGCAACAATCCGTGGATGTTGGCTAATGATGTCAACAACAGTTTTAACCGTAATCAGATTTTCGGAAACTTAATGGCCACGTACAACTTTAGCTCGAAACTTTCGCTTATGGCACGGATGACGATTGATAAGCTGGACGAAGTTCGTGAATCAAAAATCGGGCAGGGCTATTCACAAGAGGCGAAGAACGGGGCTTACGGTATCAGCAACAGCAATAATTTTGAACGCAACACGGATGCCTTGCTTTCGTACAAAGACAACTTTGGTGATTTCGCGGTGAATATTTCTGCAGGTGGCAATGTGCGTTACAGCAAATCGTCCAACGTCAGTAACTCGTCAAAAACAGGGGCAGGTTTGATTATTCCCAACCTATACACGTTGAGTAACATTTCCAACATTGCCTTGAACTATAGTTCGGGCCGCTATGAAAAACAAGTGAACAGCGTTTACGGGATGGCAAACTTAGCATGGAAAGATGCGATTTACCTCGATTTAACTGCCCGTAACGACTGGAGCAGTACATTGCCTGCGGCCAACCGCTCATTCTTCTATCCATCTGCTTCACTAAGTGTGTTGATTAATGAATTTGTGCAGATGAACCATGTTGACATGCTGAAAGTAAGGGCAGGCGTGGCACGTACAGGGTACGATACCGACCCTTACCGATTGTTGCAGGTTTATGCCAACGGAGGCAATTGGGGCGAGGCAATTATGTTGAACAAACAATCGGGCTTACTTAACCCTAATTTGAAACCTGAACAAATTACTTCTCAGGAATACGGTGTCGAAGCTAAGATGTTTGGAGGCCGCGTTCGTTTTGATGGAACCTATTACATTATGAACGACCGTCTGCAGATTTTCCCCGTTCCGCTTGCGCCATCGACGGGGGCCACAACCATTAACATCAATGCGGGGTTGCTGCAAAGCAAAGGGGTTGAACTTATGATTGGTGGCACACCCGTAAAGACCGCCGACTGGAATTGGGATTTGAACCTGAACTTTACCAAAAACCAAACCACGATATTGGAGCTTGCCGATGGTATTCCCTATGTTGAACCGTGGAATCAGGCCGGCGTTTCGAACAGAGGGTATGTAAAAGGAGCAACCTTGCCTGATGGCTCTAAAGCCGATGGGTTGTTAGGTAATTTATATACACGCAAAACATTGCGTGTAACTGATAAGGAATCGCCTTACTATGGGTACCCGATTATTCCCGGAAATCCGAAGACCGGAAATTTTAGTGATGACCCTGAGTTGACCAACTCAAACATTTATTCCAAAACCGGGAACTACAACCCTAAATTTATCATGGGTTTGCAAAGTTCGCTGACCTGGAAAGGCTTTACACTTGGCATGACCTTCGATTGGCGCCATGGCGGGCAGTTTGTATCGCAAACTTTCCGCTACATGAACGATGATCAGCTTACCCAATACTGGGCAGACAAAACCGTTACTCCGGGTGTGGCAGGCGGCCCCAGCGATGAACTTCGCAATTGGGTAGTTCAAAATGCCAGCACGTTGATTACACCCGAACGTGTTTATCCGATCGGCGGTCCTACACCCGAAACAGGGGGCTTTCCGGAAAGTTCAAATATGCCTTTTCCCGGCACTAAGGACGGCGTTTTCTATCCTGGTGTATTTGGTGAAATGGGCAGCGATGGAAAGTTTACCCTTTATCAGGAAAATCTTGGAAATCCCGGAACAATATTCGAACCGTGGGGTGCAAGCAACCTTTGGTCGGTCGGTTCTTACGCGGTGTTTGATGCCGATTACCTCAAACTTCGGGAAATTTCGTTGAGTTATGAACTCCCAAAAGCATGGGTGAAGAAAGCGAAATTGGACAATGCCTACGTTTCAATTTACAGCCGTAACATTATGCTATGGACAAAGAGCGGGTTTGGTGTTGACCCTGAACGTGCCTTTCAACCTTCAGGTAGCGGAATGTTTCAAGGTGTTGAACGCTACAACGTTAGCCCGTGGATTGTTCCAGTTGGTTTCAAAGTTGGTTTTACATTCTAATCATAAAGAGAGAAGTGTATGAAAAAGTTTAGTTATAAAGTCATAACCCTATCGCTGAGTTTACTTTTGATGCTTGGTGCATGTAAAGACTTAGACGATTTAAACGTTAACCCCAATTCGCCCTCCCCCGAAACAACCGACCTCAACTTGTTATTACCAACCGTAATTACAATGTTAGGTGGCCAGGTAGTTGATCTGGGTTTTGGAGACCTTTCCGGAGTAATGCAGCATATGCAGAAAACAGGTTGGCAAGGTGGTTTCAATGCTTACGACTGGGCTTCGCCCGGCCAAAGTTGGACAGGCTATTATGGAATTTTGCGCAATGCCGATGAATTGCACAAAAAAGCTGTGAAAGACGGATATAAGTACCATGAAGGCATAGCGCTGATTATGAAAGCTTACACCTTTGGTATGATTGCCGACCTTTGGGGTGATGCTCCTTATACGGAGGCGTTGCGTGCGGAAGAAGGTTCAAAGTATTTCAAACCGGTTTTTGATAAGCAGCGGGATATTTATCACGGTATTCTTGCCGAGCTTGAAACTGCCAACACACTTTTGGCGCAAGAAGGTGGCCAGCCTATCAACGCAACTCAAGATGTACTTTTTGCAGGAAATGTTGCCAAATGGAGAAAGTTTGCCAATTCGCTGGCACTTCGTTATTATATGCGCTTGCAGGCCAAGGAACAAGATTATGCCAAAGCAGGTATTGTTAAAATTGCTTCTGATCCGGCGAAATATCCGTTGATTACCTCAGCCGCAGACGATGCCAATGTCAGTTACCCGGGAACAGCCAATGCGGCATGGCCTACAAACATGGTGTTTAGTAATTCACCCGACGGCGAATATATGCGCAGAAAACCAGCTTCCACATTGGTAGAGGCGCTTAAAAGTTTAAAGGACCCGCGCATTGCCGTTTGGTTCGATAAAGTGCCGCAGCCGCTTGTGCTTGTGCCAGGTACAAACGTCAGCAGGGCCAGCGCCGACGGTAAAACATGGGAGATTTCGGCTGACGTCGCTAAAAATTATGAAACCACCTACAACACCCCCCTAAATTACAGCACCGATTACATTGGTATTCCACCGGCAATTGGAGGGGCAATGTTTTACAATCTTCAAATGGAAGGTGGAGTAAGCGGGCAAGGCCGCTACAACGCGCACATATCGCAGATAAACAGCATGTACAAAAATGCTACAGGCGATTTGCTGAAGATGCGACTTATATCAGCGGCCGAAGTAAATTTCATTTTGGCCGAAGCAGCCTCCTACACATGGATTACGGGAGCAGAAACGTATTATGCAAAAGGAATTCAGGAATCGTTTAACGCATGGGGCGTTGGTGCGGGTTTTACCAATTACCTTGCTGGTGCGCCTTATAATGGTCTTCAAAGCATCATGCAGCAAAAATGGATAGCCAGTTGGAGCGCTGCTGCCGAGGCCTGGTTCGACTGGCGCAGGACAGGCCTGCCCGTATTGAAAGCAGGCCCTTCGGCGGCAAGGTCAGTTTTGCCACTCCGTTTTTACTATAGTCTTGATGATGATTTAAACACCAACACCGATAACGCTACGGCAGCCATAGCTGGCCTTGTGCGTACGTCACACGCCGCAAGCGACCCTACTAATAACAGCGCATGGTCAAAAACATGGTTGTTGGAAGGAACAGGAAAGCCGTATTAATAAATGGATAATATTGGGATAAAATAGCGGTGCGGGTGATTGAAAAATCACCCGCATTTACATAATAAGTTGCACCAATGAACAAGAAAACACTCATAACCCTTCTTTATTTTATTTGCCATATTACGCTGGTGAGTCACGCCCAGCACTTCAAAGCAGGCGCGGCATTCCGAAACATTACTCCTGACCCGCTTTTACCCGTTTCCGGCGGAATTGGAACACCAAAAAAAGCAACTGAAAAAAACGGTGAATTATCCGTTCGCGCGATTGTTTTTGAAAAAGCAGGTACAAAAGTAGCAATTGTGAATGTTGACAATCTGGGATGGCCGGCTGCGCTCGGAAACAAATCCCGGGCGTTGATCAAGGGAATTGCACCGGAAAACATTTTGATAGGTGCCACGCATACACACAGCGGACCCGATGCCTATGGATTTCCAAATGAAAAAGGCGAGTCTTTTGCCGACTTAAAATATCTGGACGATTGTATCAAAAAAATTGCAGATGCCGTAAATGAGGCATCTCAGAAGCTTGAAGATGCTTCTCTCAAAATTGCAGTGGGCGAAGCAAAAGGGAAAATAGCCTACAATTATTACGCAGATCAGCTCTATGATCCCCGCTGCGGCGTCATTCAGGCAACGTCCGCGAAGACTGGAAAAGTGATCGTGACGCTTGTGAATTATGCGATCCATCCGGAAGTAATAGGTTCAGGACGAGGTATTTTAAGTCCGGATCTTTGCGGGCCTTTGTACGATCGGATTGAGTCGAAAGCGGGCGGAATTGCCGTTTTTATGAACGGTGCACAAGGCGGGATGGTAACGGCGGACAATCGTACCGAGGTAAAAGGCGAAGCCAGCAATTATGCAGAGTGTAAAAGGATTGGCGAGTTGCTGGCAGATGAAGCGCTGCGTATTGTGAATGATGCGCCGGTGCAGCAGAATCCGGCATTGTACTGCACTTCCCGCAAAATAGAATTTCCGGTAGATTCGGAAATTATGCGTTATATCCTGCAAAAATCGCCCATTAAAAATGAAATGTCGGGAGAAAACAGAGTATCTGCGCAACTCAATTTGCTGAACATTGGCACTGCGCAAATCCTGACCGTTCCCGGTGAGGCACTTCCCAATATTGGCTATTATGTCAAGCGCAAAATGAATACAAAACAGCCATTTCTCTTCGGGCTCACCAATGACGCGTTTGGTTATATGCTCACAAAAGTCGACTTCAACAGTTTCAAACGTTACGATTACGTAAGTCGTACAAGTCTGGGCGAAATGACTGGCGAAATTTATATTGATCAGGCACTTAAACTCGTTGCAGAATCTCCGAAGCCGGAAATGCAGAAATAATGATTTTCAACAAAAAACCCTTACCACATGTTTAGCAAATTTTTAAATGTTGCAGCATGCCTGTTCATCACACAGGCACTGCTAATTTCAAATGTTGACGCACAAAAAAATATTACTCCTGAAACGGCTTTGGACAGTTATCTGAACAATGGCGACAAATCTTTCAAATGGGAATTAAAGGAGACATTCGTCAAAGACGATCTCACGTTTTATAATATTCTGGTAACCTCTCAGAAATGGCGGGAATTCACCTGGACCCACCAGCTGACATTAATGGTTCCCAAACAAAATACGCACGACGACGCTTTGCTTTTTATCACCGGCGGATCCAACAAAGATGAATTGCCAAACTGGAACAGTAAAAAAGATGACAAATTATACGACGCGCTGGGCGGGATTGCAAATACCAACCACGCCATTGTCGCGCTTTTGAAACAAACACCCAACCAGCCATTTTTCGGGGACCTCACCGAGGATGCATTGATTTCCTATACGCTACATAATTTCAAAAAGGACAAAGATTACAGCTGGCCTTTACTTTTCCCGATGGTCAAAAGCGCGGTGAGGGCGATGGACGTCGTGCAGGAATTCTCGAAGCAAAAACTGAATCATGACATAAACAAATTTGTAGTTTCGGGGGCTTCAAAACGCGGCTGGACAACCTGGCTCACTGGCGCAAGTGACAAACGGGTGCAGGCGATCGCACCGATGGTGATTGATATACTGAACATGCCGGTCAGTCTTGACTATCAGATTAAATCCTGGGGAGATTACAGCATCCAGATTGAAGATTATGTAAAACTTGGAATCCCTCAAAACAGTAAAACGCCAGATGGATCGGCAATCACCACCATGATTGATCCCTATTCGTACCGTGCAAAACTGACGATGCCGAAAATGATTTTTATGGGGACGAATGACGAATATTGGGTGGTTGACAACATCAAAAATTATTTGAAAGACATTCCCGGAAATAATATGCTGCACTACGTTCCAAACGCAGGTCACGATCTTGGCGGAGGAAAACAAGCAATGGAGGCTCTGAGTGCATTTTTTGGTTCTACAATTACCAACACGCCGTATACGGTTTGTGACTGGAAACAATCGTCCGACAAAAAAGGCATTCAACTGGATATCAAGGCATCGTCGGATGCGCTCGTTGACGTAATTCTCTGGTCGGCCAACTCGAAGGACCAGGATTTAAGGGACGATAAATGGACAAGCAAAAGCCTTGGAATTAAAAACAAGTCAAAAATCAAAGTGACTGAGACTTATCCTACAAGCGGTTTTAAGGCTTTCTATGTCGATTTGAAATATAAAACCTCTCAGGGCGATACGTACACAGAAAGTACGCGGGTTTTCCTGACCAATGATAAAGCGGTTCTTTGACGAATTTCTGTCGATATCGGCAGTAAGTCAGGTTTTTCGTTAAATATGACCATAATGGTGCTTTGTTTATAATTGATCCCGGATCATTCGTAAACAAAGCACTTTTGACTGGGTGATTATGGCCTTCATTTTATCGGTATTTGCTTCGATGAAGTTTTATATCATCAAACCCTCACAATTTTCATTCAATACTCAACGATGAAATTTTTTAAAATCGCTATTCTCCCCATTTTAGTTTTAGCTGGAATCAGTTCCTGCAAAGATCAGGATGATCAAACCTCGGCCAGTGTCAAATCCGTGATTGACGATGCTGTGACAAGATTGTATGAGAAATTGACACCGACGGAACTGGATACAATTTTTGACCCGTTCATTTTGAAGTTTTTAAGTGAAGACGACAAACAAATACTTTCTACCAAATTCTGGACTTTTAAGGCAAATGTCCCCGTAGTGGTTTCGCTGATGCGGGACACGGCGCAAAAAACCACGCCATTCTGGATTGAAAAAAGCGGATTCAAAAGGACGAATTTGTGGGTCAGAAACGAAGTTTCCAATTATGAAGTGTGGCAAAAGACGTTTGAAGCAGGTCAGATCGGGTTGGGGATTAATGGATTTGACAAGCATCGACCGGTTTATTTCATCAGTGTCGCACCCTTAAATCCGAAAGAGAAGCTGGAGATTTCCGGCGTATATCCTGCTGAGTACAAATTGGATACAATGAAGGTCGGTGCTTTTACGTACCACGATTGGGATAGCCTGATCCTGACAGAAGTTCCTGATCAACTGAAAAATCAGGTTTTATTCACAACTGTACGTGGAAGAGCGCGGGAAGCGCACCTGACCGGCGCATTCCGTAAAACGGAAACGCCTTCGGGTGAAATTCCGGATCAGGTGCTTTTGACATTTAGCGAAGATCCCAAAACAACAATGAACGTGCAGTGGCGCGCGGGTGCTGGGGTGAAAGACGGGTTGGTGAAATACTGGCGGGAAAATACCGGGGATACATTGACAGCCAGCGCAGCAGTGTTTAAAATGGAAGATCGTTTGCTTCGAAATGATCGTTTTGTAAATCGTTTTACCGCGAAACTCAGCAAATTGAATCCAGGGACAGTTTACCATTATCGCGTTGGGAGCGACGGTGGGAAATGGTCTCCCGAAGCGAGTTTCAAAACGGAGCCGGCAACGGACGAAGGCTTTTCTTTTATCTGGTTTGGCGACACGCATAAATCGCCGATATGGGGAGATATGGCTCAAAAAACTTTTAAACGGCATCCTGAGGTGGCGTTTTACGACATTGCAGGTGATCTGGTAAGCACAGGTTTACACCGTAATGAATGGGACGAACTCTGGCATCATCCGGGTAATGTATTCAGTAACAAGCCTTTGATGCCGGTGCCGGGAAATCATGATAGCCAGGATGGGCTGGGCGCATGGATGTACGCCGAAATGTTCAGTCTTCCGGAAAATGGTCCGAAGAATTTGCCGAAGGAAATGACTTACTCATTTAGGTATCAGGATGCACTTTTCATTATGATCGATGCTACTTTGCCTGTTGATGCGCAAACTGCCTGGATTGACGAAACACTCAAAAATGCTAAGGCGAAATGGAAGTTTGTGATGTTCCATTTCCCGCCTTACAATTTTGTTGAACCATACGACGACATTATGAAATCCTGGTGCAGCCTGTTTGATAAATATCATGTGGATATGGTCATGAACGGGCACATGCATTATTATTTGCGTACAAAACCGATGTTCAACAATAAGCCTGTTTCCGACCCGTCAAAAGGAACCATTTATACAATGTCGATCAGTATTCCCGGGAAACAGGAGGAATGGCCTGCGGAGGATTACGCGGTAAAACGGTATCAGGACGGCCCGCTTTACCAGCATATTACCATGAAAGGGAACAAGCTTTTTTATAAATGTTACGATCCCGAAGGAAATGTGAAAGACGAACTGGTGATTGAGAAGTGATCAGAAAACGAAATAAAGTAGTTGAAATGTTAAAAGTGTTATTTACGGCATCCTTTCTGTGTGTTGTTTCAATTTGTGGTTTTGCCCAGCAGGCTGACAAAATCAGAAAAGAGTTTACCAATTCTGCTTCAAAAAATGTGCTCGTCGCAGCTCATCGGGCTGTTCATCATCAACATCCTGAAAATTCTCTCGCCGCGATTCAGGAAGGGATCCGGTTGGGTATTGACATTGTAGAAATTGATGTGAAGGTTAGCAGTGATGGCATACCAATGCTGATGCATGATAGCAAAATTGACCGGACCACAAATGGAAAGGGTGATCTTGAAGAACAGACTTTTGAGGAACTCCGAAAATTGAATCTGGTGGTTAAAGGCAGTGTGACCAGTGAAAAAATCCCTACGCTGGCGGAAGCGCTCGTGTTGGCAAAAGGCAAAATTCTGGTAGATCTCGATTTGAAAACGAGCAGGATTGACGAAGTAATGGAGGTTGTCAAAAAAACAGGTTCTGAAAATAGCGTTTTCTTTTTCGATAGTGACTACGCCATTCTGGATCAGGTGGATAAGTCAGACAAAAAATTCATGCTTATGCCTAGAGCATATTCATTTGCAATGGCGGATTCTGCCTTGACAAAATTTGAACCGGAAGTTGTTCACATCGATTCGAAATTCTATACGAAGGAAGTTTGCAAGCTCATCAAAAAAGGGCGTGCAAGAATTTGGATCAATGCGCTGGGAGGGCCGGATGGGGAGATTCGGAAAGGGAATGCAAAACAGGCGCTGACGGAATTGACAAAAAATGGCGCTAATATTATTCAGACAGATGAACCGGAAATTATGCTTAAAACCCTGCGTGAAATGGGTTTGCATCAATAATATTATCTTAAAAATGGAATCATGCCCCAGGTGCTCTTTTTGTAATCCAGGTATTCCTGTCCGAATTGGGTAATCAGCGTTTTCTCTTCAATGCGTATGCGTAAACGAAATACGGCAATTGTGGCAACCAGAATAATGAGCAGGCTTAGCCAATTGTTGGTTGAAATACCAAATCCCATAAATGAAAGCAGAGAAGCGAAATAGGATGGATGCCGAAAGATTTTGTAGAGCCCGTCTTTTTTAAGTTTGTGATCGGCACGGATTGTAACGTCTACTGTAAAAAAACGGCCGAGTGACACAACAGCCGCAAGCCGAAGCAAAATGCCAAAAAAAATGATTACAAGCCCGACGTATGGAGTTGCAGGATGTACAGAAATGGGCAGGTGACTATTCATGGAAATAAACATCGCAAGCGTGTTGGACAGCAGCACTGTGATCCAAATTATCCGTAGCGAATTCTTGTCCGCATTTTGTTTATCCGTGCTTTTTGACCGGAGCGTTCTATTCAGGATAATTTCTGAAAGGAGCCAGATTGTGTAAGTAATGGCGAATACAGGACTCATGATTTTATAATAAATAGCACCGATAAATTGTCGTGAACGGACAGGGAGTCAATTTACAATAAAACATCATTCTTCAAAACTACGGCAGTAATTTTGCCCCATTATTCGAATCTGCTGTGCGCTCCCTTTAATTCGCCGTGTGAACTGACGGCAACCGCTGTCAATAAGGCGATGATTGCAAGCAAAAAGAGCAGGTTGATTGCCCATCGGCTTACATTCAGGCCGCGGTTAGCGAATGCAGGCTTACATTTTCCAATAAGCAGAAAAATCACGATGCCGTTCAGGAGATAGAGGTATTGCTCAATACGATAAAGGCTCATGAAAGCACATGTAATGAGCAGGCTATAGACGGTGTATAATCCCAGGTTTGCGAAAAAAAACAATTTTACATCGTCGAAAGTTAGTTGTGTTTCGGCTGTTTTGTTCCTGATATAAAACCGATAAAGGCTGAAAATGAAAAATAAAGCGGCAAGAATAAGTGCCACCCATTGCACATTATGCGCTACGGCCAGCGCATCACTTGCCGGACTGATCTCTTCAATTGTTTTGACCAGCCGTTCGGTTTCAAAAGACTGATCCCAGACAATGAAAGGCAGCAGCAGTGAGAGAACAATTATGGGTGAAATCAGTTTGTTTTTTTTGATGCGCTCTCCCGTTGGTTCCCAGGTCGACGTAAAGGTTCCGTATGCCATTCCCACTCCCCCGAAAAAGCCAATGGAGTATTCCATGACGTTCCAGAAGTTAAATTTGATCTCTGAAACATGACCCATTACCTGAAGAAAATTCCCGAAAGCAAAACCAAACCCTCCTCCCAGGGCGGCAAAAACCGAAACCCGCAAAGCCGCAAATTGTTTTTCGCGAATCATATACCAATACATCGCGATCACCATTCCAACACAGGCTGCCCATGCTTCCGAGCGCGGCGGGGTCATGAGCCAGCCAAGCTCGCCAACGAGCAGTGCATAAAATATGATTGCTCCGGCGGTCATTTCTGTAATGAGCCTCGGCCAGTTTACCGGTTTTTCCGGCCTGTCGGCCAGCATTAAACCAAACAGTCCGCCACCGATTAGACCAAAGAGGCTTCCGATCACAAACAGCATCAGCAATCCGTAGTACACATTCCCAAAATCCGTTCCTCTTCCGTAACCAACAACCAAGCCGTAGCTAATAATTCCGGTTATTCCCCAGCCAGCGGCCGCAGCAAGTGCCAGTTGAAATGCTTTCTGATACCAGTCGGGCCGTTTTGCAGCCAACACAATTCCCAATCCGCCGATACCTCCGGCCCAGGCCGCACCCTGGGCATGTCCAAATTGTCCGCGTATTGCCCAGGCGGTTGCCAAGGACATTCCGGCAACCAGAAGAGATAGAATAAATTCTTTATTTTTCATTGACAAAATCAGAGGTGGAAATGCTTTGTCCGTAATACTGCTTCTTGTCAAAAACAGACTATAATAGGTTCATTGCCGGAAATGAGTAGTCTTTATTATCTTACCGGCAGTAACCAAAGAAAACGAATTATCCCTGTTCATAAAAAATGGTTGAGAAATTAGCAATTAACGGTGGTTCAAAGAGCGTAGAGAAAACTTTTCCCTGGCCTGTTTTTGATAATGGTGAGGTTGACGCGGTTGCAAATGTAGTCGCCAGTGGCAAGTGGGGGAATCCCGACTGCGGGGATCTGGTTGAGAAATTTGAAAAAGAATTCGCCGCGTATTGCGGGAGTAAATATGCAATAACCTGCGTAAATGGCTCAGTTTCTCTGCGTCTCGCACTGATTGCCTGCGGGGTCAAACCTGGTGACGAGGTGATTGTGCCACCATATACCTTTATCACCACAGCCTCGTCTGTTATTGAATGCAACTGCGTACCGGTATTTGTAGATATTCATCCGGAAACTTACAATATGGACCCTGCTGCAATTGAAGCCGCGATTACGCCACGTACAAAGGTCATTGTGCCGGTTCATTTCGGCGGACAGGCCTGTGATATGGACGCCATTCTGGACATTGCGAAACGCCACAGTTTACGCGTGATCGAAGATGCTGCGCACGCGCACGGAGCTGCATACAAAGGCAAAAAGCTGGGTTCTATCGGCGATGTAGGGAGTTTTAGTTTTCAATCTTCAAAGAACCTTACTTCCGGCGAAGGTGGAATCGTGGTTACTGATGACGATGCGCTCTACGCGATGATGCATTCGTTACGTAACGTCGGCCGGATTGAAGGCGGCCAATGGTATGACCATTACAACCCGGGTTGCAATTATCGAATCACCCAGATGCAGGCCGTTTTGCTCTCCAAACAATTGGAAAGACTTGAAGAGCAGACGATCAAAAGAGACGAAAATGGCCGGTATCTGGCTGCGCTTTTGAAAGAAATTGACGGAATAGAACCGTTGACCCGCGGGCATGGTGAAACGCTTCACTGCTATCATATTTTTATTTTTAAATACGATGGATTAAAATTCGGGGGGCTGTCAAAAGACAAATTTGCCGAAATGCTGGCTGCCGAAGGCGTTCCCAGTTTCAGGGGATATCCACATCCACTGTACAAGCAGCCACTTTTTCAGAACAAAAATTTCATGTGTTATGCCATTCCCGAAACGGCGGATTACACCAAGGTGTTTTGTCCAGTTGCCGAACGGGCATGTAGCGATGAGGCAATTTGGATTCTGCAACACGCGATGCTGGGCGAAAAATCAGATATGGATGCATTTGCTGCTGCCATAGCCAAAATCAGCAAGGCCCATCAGATTTGAGGATTGTCATGCAGCAGGTTTTTCATGTGGTTTTCTATTACGTTTTTATCCTGAGCTGTTTTAGCGAGTTGATGTGCCCTTTGATAATGCTGAAAGGCCTTTTCGTTATCCAATCCGGTATACAAATTTCCAAGCAGTGTTTGGTACAAATGATTGTAGGTCAGCTGTAATTTTTCCGCTTCCGGAATCGCGGCCTCTTTTCCATAGGTTTTGGAAAGCGCAAAAGTTCTGTTCAATGCGGCGATGGGGGAATATTCGATCTGAAGGAGGCGGTTATAAAGGCTCAGAATACCGGGCCATTTTTTGTCGGATTCCAGTTTTGTACAATGCCAGTATGCGATGGATGCTTCCAGATGATATTTTGAAATTTCATCACCATTGGTACTTTCAATCAGATAGAAGTTTCCTCTCGCAATCAGATCTTCGTTCCACAAATCGCGGTTCTGTTTTTCGTACAGGATATGTTCGCCGTCTTCGTTGATACGTGCGTCGAATCTGGATGCATGAAAACACATCAGAGACATTAATGCGCTTACTTTTGGCTTGTTGGTTTGTTTGTTTTCCAGCAAAAAATAGGTGAGTCGCATCGCTTCAATACAGAGGTCTTTACGTAGCACTTTGCTTTGCGTGGATGAATAGTAGCCCTCGTTGAAAAGTAAATAAATGGTCGTAAGGACGGTTTCCAGCCGATTGTCGATGTCTTTTTCTTCCGGAATACCGATGTTGATATTTCCGGCGCGCAACTTTTCCTTCGCCCTGAAAAGTCTTTTGTTAATTGTTTCTTTATTGGTCAGAAAGGCCTCGGCAATTTCTTCAATACCGAATCCGCAAAGAATACGTAAAGCGAGCCCGATCTGGGCATCGGCAGGGACTGTGGGGTTGCAAACCGCGAAAATCATTTGCAGCTGGCTGTCGTTGATGTTCTGTTGGGAAAGGTCAAGATCAGGCTCTTGAACACCCATCTGCGTGTTTTTGATTTCCACCGAGATTTTATCCGCAAAAATTTTGTCTCTTTTCAGAAAATCCTTTGTCTTGTTTTTTGCAACGGTGTAGAGCCAGGCAGCAGGGTTTTCCGGAATTCGTTTGTTTTTCCAGGTTTCGGTCGCCAAAAGAAATGTGTCGTTGGTGATATCTTCCGCTATTTCGATGTGTACAAGTCCGAATAATTTACAGAGCACAGAAATGATTTTTCTGTACTCTGTTTTGAATAATTCGCGAATAAGCTCATTTTCCTGCATTGCTGTTGCTAAACACCAAACTGTGTCAGATGGTGGTCAAGGTGCTTGTAAAACATATTGTTCCATTCTGTCTTATTCAAAGCACCGAACGATAAAGATTCTTTTCCGTCAAAATGTGCCTCGCCAAGTTCCTGCGTTTTGTTAATGAAGCCAATCAGCCTTTTCTTTTCCACCTCAAAATCTCGCTCATCTGTGATCAGAAAAGCAGGGGCAGTCTGAGAGTTGCGTTTGTAGGGCGCTTCGCCGGTAACGGTTTTTTTTACAAAAAGTTTGAGGATAAGCCTCATGAAAAAATTAGGTTTCGGGTGCTTGTCTTCAAAAGCCATTTCGTAGCTGACATTGACATGCGCCAGCATCTGATCCACTGTCATTTTTCCCCAATTCGCTTGTGTCTGCGGACTAAGCATGTTGATCCGCCTGATTACATCGTCTGAAACGTTTCTGGTAAATATGTTAGGTAAAGCCATTTTCTGATTAGTTTAATTTTATAATGTCGCGTACTTCTACGTGCCCGCCCATATACAATATCGGGCAGCCTTCTGCAAGTTCAAGGCCCTCACTGAGTGAATCTGCTTTGACAATGACGTATCCGCCTACAATTTCTTTAACTTCTGCATATGGTCCGTCGGTTATCACCTGGCCTGCATGAAGCGTTTTTCCTTCAAATCCGAGCTGATTTGTACTCACGAATTTTCCTTGGGCCGCGATTCCACCTATCCAGTCTTCCCATTGTTTAATGCCTGCCTGGATCTGCTCGGGAGTAACTTCCGGCTTTGGCGTCATTCTGAAAATCATCATAAATTCTTTCATTTTTCTAAAATTTAAGAGGTTAACTACATTTTTAACCTATGACGATCGATATTCCACGGATTGGACAGTGCTTTTATTTCAGTTTGTTCTGGTTTTTCAGGAATTCGGATAGAGATCTTTCAGCCATTGCACCGAATGAGATATCATTTTCTGCAATACCTCTATTTCAATGTCGTCCAGTTTTTTGATGTAGATGCAACTTTTGCCGGTTTTATATTTTCCGAAACCTGCCAAAAATTGCTCTCTTCGTTCCGGCTCCGCTGCCAGATACAATGAAATCGCATCTTTTCTTGGCGAAAATGCTGCCAACGGCGCATTACCGTCGTGGCCGCTCTCATATTTGTAATGGTAGGTGCCAAATCCGACGATCGCCGGCCCCCACATTCTGGGGGCGAAGCCGGTCGTTTTTTCCATGATTTCAGCAAGTTTAAAACTGTCCGCCCTTTTCTTTTCATCTGTAACTGAGTTGATGAACGCTGTGACGCTGAGCTCGGTTTCAGTGGTTTTGTTCTTCGCCATTTTTTTACAGCTGATTTGAGTGTACTGATTTTTTCAGTCTCATGTAATGCATACGGGTTTTTTCGTCCAAATGTTCAATTGCATATCGTAGCGTTGTACGTGACATTTCTGCACCATGAATATCCAAAAAATCAATCAGTTTTTCAGGATTTTTTTTGCCTGCTTCACGAAGCCATCCGCCTGTTGCCTTGTGAATTAAATCCTCACTGTCGTTCATCAGAATTTCTGCAACTCTGAATGTGTCGGCGACGTCATTTTGCCGGATAAAATACCAGGTGCTGACAATGGCTGTTCTCCGTTCCCACATATTTTGTGACCTCGCAAGGCTGTATAGCAAGTCACGGGGTTTGTCGGCCAGATAGCCGCCCACAACGTGTGGCGCTGCCCTGTCGACCAGATCCCAGTTATTGATCCGGTCATGGCGGCGGATGTAGAGCGCAAACATTGTTTCTTTTCGGGCAGGAGACGATTTTTTGTTTCGTGCTACAAAATCCATGATACTGACGGCTCCGGTTCGGGCTTCGTGTATGGGATTTTCGAGAAGTAGTTCAATTTGGTCGGTTGGCATTTCAATAAACGCTTTTGCCATCTCAAACACGGTTCCCATACGGACTCCCATAAACGTGTCGCCTTCACCATACTCTCCCGCTCCGGATTTGAAATAGCCTTGTATTTTTTTCAGATCCTCAGGGGTTTGATGCGTCCTGAGTTTATCAAGAAAACATTTTGCGCTGAGGTCTGTCTCCATTTTTATGTTACAGTGATGCAGAGGCTTGTTTCAAAAGAGCGGAGAGCTGCGCATAATCTACGTTCTGGCCTTCTAAGATACCTGCGCTTTTTCGTTCCGGACTGGTTGTAGATTTGAAAAAACCTTTGATTTCCTCCAGTTCTAACGCATTGAATATCATGAATGTCACTTTATCTTTTGACGAATAAATCACAGCAGCGTAGTGTCCGTTTTTTAAATAATGCGGTTTGCCATATTGCAAACGTTCTTCCACGCCGGGAATGGCTTCCAAAATCATGTTACGAAGTTTTTCGCAAACATCGATTTGCCACGTTTGCTGTTTCTGAATATACTGCGTTACGTCTTCACTCATATTAACTGGGAATTTAATGGTGGGATTTAATCTGGTAAAAAGCTTGATAACGAACGGCATCAAGCCTGGTTGTAAGCGTCTTTCAAAACTGCGATATCAATCTTGTCCATTTTCAACATAGCCTGCATCACGGTTTGAGATTTTTTTGGATCTTTATCGCCCAGCAACTCAGCTAAAACCGGCGGCACGATCTGCCAGGAAACACCATACTTATCTTTCAACCAGCCACATCTTGATTTTTCTCCGCCTTCGGAAAGTTTCTCCCAAAATGCGTCAATTTCGGGCTGTGTTTCGCAGCTCACAAAAAGAGAAAAAGCTTCGTTGAAAGTGAATTGATGTGGTCCATAGCCGTCAATTGCCATAAATTGCTGACCCGCCAGTGAAAAGCCTGCATGTTTTACAGTTCCTTCAGGTGCATGTTCACCCGCTCCGTATTTGTCGATATGCCCGATTCCGGAATCGGGGAAAAGAGCGGTGTAAAAGTTAATCGCTTCTTCTGCTTTTCCATGTTGTGCGCCCACGTACATGAGAAAAGGTGTTATTTTTTGCGTTGGAGTTGAACCAATAGTAAGACTTAACTGCCAGGAAAGGCCGAATTTATCCTGAACCCAGCCAAATTTGTCGCTGAACGGATATTTGGCGAGTTCCATAAGCGCCATGCCCCCATCGCTGAACTTTGCCCACATACCGTCAATCTCTTCCTCGGTTTCACACTGAACGAAAAATGAAGCTGCCGGCGTAAATTTGAACATCGGCCCACCATTTAGTGTATTGAAAAGTTGTCCCGCAAGCTGCACAGTTCCACCCATTACAGGCGCATTGCTGCCTCCGGCACGCATCACACTTTGTACCTTCGCGTTTTCAAAAACGGAAGCATAAAAATTCATTGCTTCTTCCGCGTTGTTATCAAACCAGAGAAATGGGGTGATCTTCTGCATTGTTGTCAGGGTTAAAGTTTGAGTTACAAATTTGAAGGAATAAATCCAAAATTCAGGGTGGCGAAAATGACAAATCAGGGGTGCCATTGCGACAACTTACTGGTCTTACTTTTCGATCTTAATCCGAACTCCTTCGCTGTGTGCCGTAAACTCGGGTGCATACATGGACTGTATCGTGGTAATTCCGTTGCTAAAATTTCCGGAATGCGTCACAAAAAGCGGATACTCAAATACGTACGTTCCTTTTCGCAGATAATTGAAAAAGAAATTAGTACTCGCGTCCTTCGTGCTTTCGTAATATCCCAGGCCGCCCTGCCATTTGTAGCTGCTGATTACGTTTGATGGTTCCAGGGCGGAAGCGCGCATGTCCTTCATATGCACATATTCCATATCGCGCTCTACCCGCAGCACGATCCGCACTTTAATTTTATCTCCGACCGACAGCGTCGCGTTGGCAGTTACAGCGGTTAATACCGGACCTTTATCTGTGTTTTTTTCGACAAACAGCTTTTTCTCAATTTTTAGCGGTGTTTCGGCAAAAGTGATTTTATCCAGATCCTCAAAATATTGCCAGTAAACAGCTCCCCAGGTAGTAGCAGTTTTGCCTTTATCCGCTGTTTCAACATGCACATTTATCAGGCCTGATGAAGCATTTACATTTTGCGCATCAATGGATTTTTTAAAATAACCCGTTCCGGCTTCCTGTTGATCATCGGCGGTACTCAGGATTGTTTTGTCTCCCAATTTAATTGTTACCGCTGGCTCTGAAGTCAGCCAATCTGTTCCCTGAAGCAACAACGCATAACAGGCTTCGGCCGTGGCCTTTGTGCTTTCCCAGCGATTGGTCTGTTTGTTTTTCAAGAGCCAGGTTCGTAGCTGATCCACAGTTTTCGTGTCACTGCCCACTTCCTGAAACGCTTCAATGAGCAAAGCCTGCCTTTCGATTGCGTTCTCCTGCCACCACCAGCTATGTGCAGTTTTCCAGGACATTCCCAATTCTTCGTTTTTGGTTGCAGTTTCTCGAAGCGATTTCAGAATAGCCTGTGCAGTTTTTACATCTTTTGATCGGAATGTTTCCAAAGCGATCATTCCCTGCAGGTATTTATTCTGAGAAACCCAGGTCTTTGCTGCGCGGTCACTGTAAAACGAATAGGCACGTTGGGAGCCGTCGGGTATTTTGTATCCAGTGAAAAAACTTCGCGCATACAAATACTGGATTTCCAGAGCACCTGGGATGTAGTTTTTAAGATCGGTTTTAGATTTTACCAACTGTTCATAATCTGTTTTCAGTCGGGCATCCAGATAAGGAATTGCCTGATCCAGAATTGCTTTCAACAAAGCTTCCTGTTCTTTTTGAACTGCCTTCAATTTTCTCAGATGACCAATGCCGGAAACAATGTATTGGGTCATGTACCGATCATCAGGCCCTCCCTTGAACCAAACAAAACCACCGTTCGGGCTTTGCATTTCTTTGAGTTTTCCAAGATTGACGCCAGATTCCCGGCTCATTCTGACCATGTCAAAAAGCAGGCCGATATTCCGTTTTTGCTCACTTTCTGATTTACCTGCAATAACCCAGGGCGTCTCTTCAAGCAGCACGGATTTCAATTCGGCGTTCTTTTGAAGGTTACTCAGCAAAGCCGTCGTGTCTTCGGTTTTCCATTTTTCAAATACTTTCGCAATACGTGGCGAACTGTTCACGATGCTGCCTGCGAGTGCATTAGCATAATATCGGTTCCAGGTCTGCTCGGCGCATTCGTGCGGATATTCCATCAGATAGGGCAGTGACTGAATAGCATACCAGGCCGGATTGGATGTATATTCTACGGTTAACGCCTGGTTTTTTATTGATTTAGAATTGGCAGAATTGAGTAGCTTTTCGAATCTGAACGTTTTGCTGCCCGGCGCATTCATATTAAGCGGCATACTTTCAGTTACCAGCATTCTGTTTGGTAAAATGGGTAAAATGTTTTCTTCCCCATCCGATACCGAACCAGCCGTTGCAACGAGCCGCCAGGTCAGCGTCTTCGAAAAGTTTTCAGGTATTTCGATTGGAAATTGAACTGCCGTACTTTGATTTTCCAGAACAGAAAATGCCAGGCTTTTGGTTGTATTTTTAAAAAGGGCATCTACGGGTTTGTTTGTTTCTGTATCAAAAAGTTGCAGCGTTACCGTTCCATTCAGCGCCTTATCTGTCAGGTTCACGATCTTCGAACTGAAAGAAAATTTGTCACCTTCACGCAGGAATCTGGGCGGATTGGGCTGGACCATAAGGTCTTTCTGTGTCACAATTTCCTTAGTGCTGTATCCGATCGCCAGTTCCTTTGTGTGGGCGAGCGCTTGAAACTTCCATTTTGTGAGTGCTTCGGGTAGTCGGAAGGAAAAAGTAATTGAACCATCCTGATCCGTTTTTAAATCAGGGAAAAAGAAAGCTGTTTCGTTAAAATTCGTTCTTATTTGGGGCGGTGAAACTGTTTTACCTGCCACGCCTTCTGGCAAATCCTGATCCTTTTTTACCTCATTTCCATAGCCTACCATAACCACTTCCGCCATCGCGGTTGCATCTTGTGCAATCATTGGTGCTGCTGATTCAAGAACAACTCCTGTTTTTGCCGTTCGCATTGATCGGCCACCACCTGCGGCGCCTCTCAACAGAATACGTGAAGTTTGGGGTTCAATAAGCGCATCATAACGTTTGTCAAAAGACCTGTAAGTAAACTGCTGAGCGAAAAGCGTATTTGAATTTTTAAAGCCAAAGCTCGCCGTTCCTTTCCAAGTTGTCAATTGATTGTATATTGACCAGATGTTCGGTTTGGTCCAGGCGTGTGGATAAAATTGATCCAGAGATGCATCGTACATGCTCGCAAGCATTTCTGCTGCCACCTGATCCTGTTTGTATCCGGATATTTTTACGGTCCATTTTTCCTCGCTGCCGGGCAGTGTTTTGTCACGAAATGTGGCGTAGGTTATTTTAAGCTCTTTGTTCGTCCACGGAATCTGAATAATGTCGTTGTATTGATAAAAACGGCCATCTTTCACGAAAAGATAACTGACCTGATAACCACCCCGATCTGATTCGGTCGCACTGAAGGTGAATGTTAACTTTTCTTTGTTCAGGTTTAAAAATGAGAAGTTCTCCGATTGCCGCGTTTTTTGCTGTTTCAGCACACTTTGGATCACAAACAAATTAGCTGCCGATGTGCCAAGTTTCAGTTCGGTTTTCTGGCCAGGTTCTATTGCATTGCCTCCCTCGCTCCACAAATATTTTGTCACATTCAGCTGTTTCGAACGAGGATCAGTCACTTCAAAGTGTTTTGCAAGCTTAACTTCCTGCCCGTTTTTATCTTTTGTCGTAATCTCAATATGGTAATATCCCGGAACAAGTTTTTCTGCGGGCAGTGAGAATTTCTTATCTTTCTTTAATGAATCAGCGGTTTCAATAACAATTGCTTCCGTTTCCCAGGTTTCGGGATCGGTCTCGTTGTCATATTCATCGTGCGGAAAAAGGCTGACGTACTCCGGTTTGTTTAGCACAAACTGATCGGGACGTTCCCAAAGCCGGTTCCGGATCAGTCGCTGCTCCGCTTTCAGTTTACTGATTTTTACCTGCACATGGCTCGGCTCAAATGTTCCATTGATGTTCTCAGTCCGGATAGACAGGTTTTTTAAGCTGTCGGCTGAAAGCGTTTCAGGTAAATCCAATTTCAGTAAAATAGCGTTGTAACCGGCAGAAATTGATTTTTCCCCACTTCGGGTTTCTCCGTTAGAATCCGTTACATCCGCGTAAACAAGGTAGTCAAAAACAGGCTCAGTTTTCCGGCTGATCGTCAGGTCCGGAATTGCGGTAAAATCCAAAGTAAATTTCCCATTTTTGTCAGTCGTTGTTTCGCCATGCGCAATTTCCATCGGAGCCGAACTCGGGCGATACCAGCCTTTGGAAAGCCAGGGATAAATAAACCTTGCCATACGAACGACACGGTATTTGACGTTCGCTCCGTCAATTGAGTTACCGGCGTAGGCTGTGGCAATTCCCTCCACGGTAATTTTGTCATTGACCTGATACGGCTTTTGAACGGGCGCGTAAGTGACCTCGAATTTCGGTCGTTTATATTCTTCAACATTAAAAACAACGTTTGCCTCAGATTCGACATCGATGTTGAACGTGCCGTTTAAAGTATTTTGAGGCAATTGAAATACGCCCGAAAATGTGCCGTAATCGTTCACAAAATGAGTGGCTTCGCCAATTATTTCACCGTTGGCGTTATTTAAAAAAACCTCAATTTTCTGTTTTTTGTCTTCAAGAACGCGATTGCCTTTCAGCGCAATTGCCTTGTAAAAAGCCGACTGGCCCGGGCGGTAGATACTCCGGTCAGTGAACAGGAAATATTTGACGTCCTCAGGCTCCTCCATTTCGTTTCCCGAATAGGTATGGTATTGTGTGTCCTCCGGAAAAAGTTTGTCCTTTTCATAACTGATTTCCAGCTGGAAACTAGTTGGATTTTTACTGTTTGTGGTATCTCTTTTGAAATAACCATTTTTGTCCGTCAAATAAGCGGCACCCTTTTTTCGGATGTTTTTATGTTCCTTGTAATCATAGGTCTGATCCCAAAATTGAACGCTTGCTTTCTGTAAAGGTTGGCCGGTTGTGCGGTCAACCACAAAAAAGTGCTCGTTCTGATTTACGTAGCTGATATTGGATACCGTAAATAATCTTGCTCCGGTGGTAGCAGAGGTGCCTGAGAAATCTTCATTTGTGGACGCCACAAGAAAATACTCGCCAATAGGCAACGCATCAATTTTTATTTCAACCTGATGTTTCTGGAAGTCTTTCGTGTCCGGGAGGTTTTGTTGCCAGGTTCGCAGGGCCGGCGCGGCCAGCAAGCTGGTTTTTATTTTTTCGCCATAGGCAGTTTGCACTTCTTTTTTCAAGCTTTCCGATGCTTTTATTAATTTGAGATAAACAGTGGAAAAATTGCTGTATTCAACCAGGGTGCGGAACGGAAGGTCGGGTACATTTACTGTCTCGAGCGTGAACAAAAGTGATTTTTGCCTGATCGCATTGCGTAAATTGGATGCATTGACGCCTCCTTCCGACTCCGGATTTTCTTTGATGATTTTCTCGCAAATCTCCAACGCTCTTACTTTTTCAAAACGCGCAGAAGTGTCTTTCCGGGCGTCAAATCCTTCACCTTTTTGTTGATGCCAAAGTGCTGTCAGATACCAGGCCTGAGCCGCGGCCGGCGTTGTTGCATATTGATCAGCAAGATGATTCATGGCGTAGAAATAAAGCTGATCGGCGTCGGGATGCCTGGATTTTTCTTTTACAAATTGCAGTCGCTGAATGTCCGCATCAATCAGCGCATCATGCTGTTTGTCATTTGCATGAAAGGCAATTAGATTCTGATAGATGAGCAAAGCCTTGTATTCCAGTGAAGTAGAATCCTGTGTTTGGAATTTACGGTGAATAAAGTCGGCCGCCGGGTCAAATGCGGAAGCGGTGTTTAATTCAAATGATTTCGCAGATTTTTTGATATCGCGTTCGTTGGATGAGAAATATTCAAGTGCTTTGAAAGCCAGTATGTCAAAGAGTGTAGGACGCAGTTTTCGCGTATTTCCTTTCGTCAGAATGGCATCAAATTGCTCGGGTTTGCTTTGTTTTAAGAGTTTTTCTTCTTTAAGTGACAGTAAATAAAGTGCACTGATTTTCTTATGGAAATCCTCCGTACCCCAGGTTGCTAAGTCTTCTTGTTGGAAATCGGCAGTCGGGGTTCTCTGATAAAGCTTCCATCGTATATTTTGATAATAATACCAATACTGACCAGCTAAAAGACTGTTGAGAATCGACCGGGATGGCTCCTGGCTGGTGATCAGTTCCTTCTCAATTTCCTGTATTGAAAGCAAGTCATTATTTTCCTGATTTTCTTCCTGTACCTGCGCCATATACGTGATGGCTTTTATAACCTGTGCTTCCTGTTTTTCTTTCTTTGCGAGTTGGTAAATCTCTTTTATTTGTTTTAACGCAGAGGCCGGAAGTCCCTTACTGATAAAATCCGTGGCTATTTTCCATTGCGCGTCGTAGGTTTTGGGGGCGCTCTGGCTCATCGCACTCATTGCAAAAAACAGGACAAGGAGGGATGGTGAAAATAGAAATGGGAAGAATTTGAGTTCCATGTTTGAAATGATGAAAATGATCGCTGGTGTAAACAAAGCGTCTGCTAGTGAAAGAGATCAACGAAATTTATCGGGTTTCCTTTGCCTTAATTAATTTATTCTTTAAAAAAGGACTTTCAAAAAGTATATAATTACATATAAGACAGGCAATTTAGCGTCTTATAAATTGAAAGCAAAAAGCGGGAAATATTGCTCCGGGTTTTAATAATTATTTAACAGCGCGAAATAGTATATTCGTTGCTTTTTGACCCTTTCTACAACATATCGTATCTTTAAATAATGAACGTAAAGAAATATAATCGATACGTTTTTCATTTGCACAGAATTTATTTTTAGCTTTTATGCGTACAGTATTGCTGATTGGCGGAATCATCATCGTCCTGGCCCTGGGGAAGATTTTCGTATTTTCTAAACCTGATACAGGCAAAGAGGGGGGCGGCGGGAATAAAACCGCCGGCAAAGCCTCCGGCGGTGCTGCCGTTCCGGTGAATGTCTATATTGTAGGAAAGGAAAGCGTAAATAATCAGATTTTCGCGTCAGGAACAATCATTCCAAACGAAGAAGTTGATTTAAAATCAGAAGCTACCGGCAGGCTTATCAAACTGGATATCCAGGAAGGTGCGATGGTGACTAAGGGGCAGCTTATCGGAAAAGTGAATGACCGGGAATTAAAGGCACAGATACAAAAGGTGATCTATAACCAGGAACTGATGGGGAAGGTGGAAGCGCGGCAGAAAAAACTGCTTAACGTTGAGGCGATCAACCTGGAAGAATATGATGTTACCTCCAACAATATCCGTGTGCTTGATGCGGAAAAGGAAGTCCTTGAAGCACAGCTCAGCAGAACTGAGATCAGGGCGCCTTTTAGTGGAAAAATTGGTCTGAAAAATATAAGCGAGGGTGCTTTTGTTGTACCGGGTACCTCGATTGTAACGATTGTTCAGAGTAATCCCGTCAAAATCGATTTTACCGTTCCTGAGAAATATTCGCCAAATATCCGGCCGGGTTCCTCCATAGGGTTTGGTTTAGATGGTGACGGAAAGGATTACTGGGCGAAGGTGATCGCAGTGGATCCGAAAGTGGATGAGGCTTTGCGTACACTCAAAGTACGTGCCGTGGCTCCAAATCCGGGTGGCAGGTTCGTTCCTGGTATGTTTGTGAAAGTTGAAGTGAGTTTGTCGGCCAACGACAATGCAATCATGATTCCTACGGAAGCCATCGTGCCGGTTTTGAAAGGGAAAAAAGTGTTTGTAGTTAAGAATGGAAAGGCCCAGGAGACAATGGTTGTCACGGGCTTGCGAACCGACAAAAAAATTCAGATCATAGATGGTTTACAGCCCGGCGATTCGCTGATCACTTCGGGAATCATTGCGCTCAAATCCAATACGGCAGTTCGGGTCAATTAACTGCAATGACCAACTCCAACAAATCTTTCATATACTGATTTCATCTGCATGAGCATTTCAACGCTATCAATCAAACGCCCGGTCCTGGCCATTGTGATGAACCTGCTCATCATTTTGTTTGGCTTTCTTGGGTACAAATTTTTGGGTATGCGGGAATTTCCCTCAATCGACCCACCCGTTGTTTCCATCCGTACCAGTTATACGGGTGCCAATCCTGACGTGATCGAATCGCAGATAACCGAGCCACTTGAAAAACAGCTCAATAGTATTGAGGGCATTAAATCCATCAATTCCATCAGCAGCCAGGGGACGAGTTCGATCACAGTTGAATTTGACATTGGTGTGGATATGGAGCGTGCAGCAAATGATGTCCGCGATAAAGTGGGGTCTGCTTCCCGAACGCTCCCGCTTGACATCGACGGCCCACCTGTGGTGAGTAAGGCAGATGCCAATTCGGAACCAATCATTGTATTGACTTTCAAAAGTGATACGCGGTCTCACCTGGAGGTGAGCGATTATGCCGAAAATGTGATTGCGCAGCGTCTTCAGACAATAGAAGGTGTGAGCGAAATCAGAATTTTCGGTCAGAAAAAATATGCCATGCGTATTTGGATGGATCCTGTAAAGATGGCCTCCCTCGGCATCACAACACAGGATGTAAAAGCCGCATTGGATAAGGAAAATGTGGAATTGCCGAGTGGAAAACTTGCCGGTGACAATACCGAGCTGACCGTCAAGACAATAGGTCGTTTCCGGACAGAGGAGGATTTTAATGATTTGATCGTAAAAAACTCAACTACGCAGACAATACACCTTAAAGACATCGGGTACGCAACGCTAGGGCCTGAAAATGAGGAAACCATACTTCGACTGGATAACGTTCCGATGATTGGGCTGGCGATTTCTCCAATGCCGGGAGCGAATTACATCAACATTGCCGATGAGGTCAATAAACGAATGGCGGAGATCAAAAAAGAGCTGCCAAAAGACTATCAGCTTGATACGCTGATCGACAATACTATTTTCGTAAAACGATCGATTGAAGAAGTTGGGGAAACATTGCTGATTGCAATCGTTTTGGTGGTAATCATCATTTATCTGTTTTTCAGGGACTGGCTCATTGCATTCCGTCCGCTGATAGACATTCCCGTTTCGCTGATCGGGACATTTTTTGTGATGTACATCATGGGTTTCTCCATCAACGTACTCACCTTGCTGGCGATCGTTCTGGCAACTGGGCTCGTGGTCGATGACGGTATTGTCGTCACCGAGAATATTTTCAAGAAAATAGAGCAAGGTATGAAACCCGTCGAGGCGGCGATCAAAGGAGCAAACGAGATTATTTTTGCAGTACTTTCCACTTCGATTACGCTGGCGTCCGTGTTCCTTCCGGTAATTTTCATGCAGGGATTTGTCGGGAAATTATTCAGGGAATTTGGTATTGTTATTTCTGCTGCGGTATTGATTTCGGCTTTCGTTTCGCTCACACTCACCCCGATGCTAAACGCGTATCTGGTAAGAAAAACCCACAAAAAAAGCTGGTTTTATGAAAAAACGGAGCCATTTTACGAGCGGCTCACGAGCAACTACGGGAATGCGCTGGCCAAATTTCTGAACGTAAGATGGGTTGCTTTGCCGTTGATCGCTATGACATTGGGGATGATCTGGTTTTTTGGGAAAGATCTTCAATCCGAACTTGCGCCGCTTGACGACAGAAACTGGTTCAGGATCACCATGACCGCGCCGGAAGGCTCGTCATTCGAATTTACCGATAATTATGTTCAAAGCGTTGGCAACATGCTCATGGATTCTATGCCGGGCAGAAAAGGCCTTATGCTGATCACCTCACCCGGAAACTCGGGTTTGGGTGCTGCAAATACCGGTAGCGGGCGGATTGCGCTGGTGGACAAATCGGAAAGAAAGGAAACGCAACAGGAAATTGCAGATAAGATCAACAAAAATCTGAAACAGATGCCTGACGCGAAGTCATTTGTTGTTCAGCAGCAGACCATTTCTGTGGATTCACGGGGCGGGCTGCCTATTCAATATGTAATTCAGGCGCCGGATTTTGAAAAATTGCGGGAGTATCTTCCCAAATTTATGGAAGAGGTCTCCAACGATCCAACATTTGCGATCAACGATGTGAACCTGAAATTCAGCAAACCGGAGTTGCAGATTTCCATCGACCGGGAAAAGGCGAAGTCTTTGGGCGTTACGGTTCAGGATGTTGCGCAAACGATGCAGCTTGCATTTGCGGGTCAGCGGTTTGGTTATTTTACCATGAATGGCCGTCAGTATCAGGTGATTGGCCAATATGACCGTGTCAATCGTGATGAACCGCTGGACCTGAAATCCATGTTCGTACGCACGGCAAGCGGAACTTCCGTGCAGCTGGATAATATTGTGAAAGCAGAAGAAGAGAGCAGTCCGCCGCAGCTGTTTCACTACAACCGGTACATGAGTGCAACGGTACAGGCGGCACTGGCACCAGGGAAGACGATCGGGGACGGGATTGCGGCAATGGACAAGATTCGCGACAAGCTGAAAGATGAATCCATTCAGACTTCACTCAGCGGGTCGTCCAGAGATTATGCCGAAAGCTCTTCCAATACCATGTTTTCGTTTTTTCTTGCTCTGATACTCATTTATTTCATTCTGGCCGCTCAGTTTGAAAGCTTCGTGGATCCGTTTATCATTATGATCACAGTTCCACTGGCCATCGGTGGCGCTGTTTTCTCGCTTTGGTATTTCAATCAGACATTAAACATTTTCAGTCAGATCGGTATGATCATGCTGATCGGGCTGGTGACGAAGAACGGAATTCTAATTGTTGAGTTTGCCAATCAGCTTAGAGAAACGGGCCTAGGTGTCAGGGAGGCAGTGCTCGAAGCGGCAACGCTCAGATTCAGGCCGATTCTGATGACCAGTCTTGCGACTATTCTTGGTGCATTGCCAATCGCGATGGCGCTGGGCTCTGCCGGGCGTAGCCGTATGTCGATGGGTATTGTGATTATGGGTGGCTTACTTTTCTCACTGGTGCTGACTTTGTATGTTATTCCCGCGATGTACACATTCTTGTCCCGGCCAAAGAATTATGATCAAATGAAAATGATTGAGAAAATAGAGCGCGAAACTCTGTACGAAGAGGAGCATCCTGCATAGGATACTTACATAATGGAACAAAAAGGGGGCAGACTATCTAATCTGACCCCTTTCTGCTTTATATTTTGACCGAATATCCTTCTGATTAATGAGATCAATCAGGCAACAGCAGCCTCCTGTATCCGTGTGATATTTGACCGGGTACCCATGTTTCTAAGCATTCTGACATGAGATCCTAGTGCGTTGATAAAATCGGATTTAGCATTGTAATCGAGCCCAAATTCCAACGCCGTTTCCCGAACTATCGGTGAAAGGGCGTGGTAATGAATGTGTGAAATCGAAGGGAACAAATGGTGCTCAATCTGATAATCAAGGCCACCAATGTACCAGGAAAGAAAACGGTTTTTTCCTGCAAAATTAGAGGTAGTCTGCAATTGATGCACAGCCCAGGCATTTTCGATACATCCCGTGCAATCCGGCTCTGGCTGGTCGGTTCCTTCCACCACGTGCGCCATTTGAAAAACGGTGCTTAAAATCATACCCGCAGTACAATGCATGGCCATAAATCCGATCAGCCATTGGCCAAAGGTCAGCGAGGTAAAATACAATGGGATAGCACAAATAAAAACCAGGTAAGCAAGCTTGGTGGCAATCAGTTTAATCAACTCATTGCGCGGATATGGCTTCGTCATCCCCGATTTTGACATCTTGTTGAACAGCGAAATCTCTTTGAAGTCTTTCCAGAGAAACGAAATGGTCATCAGGCTGTAAAGAAAGAATGCGTAAATATGCTGAAAACGATGTATGAATTTTTTCTTTTCCTGGTAAGACAAACGAAGTAAAAATTTCCCGGTAATGTCCTCGTCCACTTCATGGATGTTCGTGTAGGTATGATGAAGTCTGTTGTGCTGGACCTCCCAATTGTAGGCGTTTCCTCCGAGCAGATAGATTGACGCGCCAAAAAGTTTGTTCAAAAAATTAGAGTTTGCAAGTGAGCCATGTATTGCATCATGCATGACGGACATTCCCACACCAGCAACTCCGAGTCCCATAACGACTGATAATCCCAGCATAACGATGGGAGGGAACTGGCCGCTAAGTATAAGAATATAGGGAATCAGATACAGGCTTAACATGAAAACAGCCTTATATATGATACCGGAACCGCCTGTTTTAGAAAGGTTATTCGAAGAAAAATGGAAGTCCACCCTCTGTCGCAGTGTAGGAAAAAATGTTGATTTTTCCAGATTGGTGAATTTGATTTTTGGGTACTGCATAAGGGAAATAAAAACACAATGTGATGGGAAAGACACTTTCAATCCACAGCTCAATAACGCCCTTTGATTGAGAATATTGGTCAAAAATACATTTTATTTAACTCTTTTCAGGATTATGTGTAAATAAAATCTCTTTTTGCCACAGAAATTGGAACTAATTTTGATTTTTACAATAAAAAAACGGGTCTGCGTATAATGCTGACCCGTTTCATTCTGAATGGTATTTAATTTATATCGCAAATGCGGATTTTATTTTATCAACAAAATCCAGTTTCTCCCATGTGAAAAGCTCTACTTCTACCTCTTTTTCTTCACCGTTGGCTCCTCTGAAAGATTTCTTCACAATCTCATTCTTGCGGCCCATGTGACCATAAGCTGCTGTCTCCGAATAAATCGGGTTTCTCAGTTTCAGGCGTTGTTCGATTGCGTACGGACGCATGTCAAAAATTTCTGAAATTTTGGAGGCAATTGCTCCATCGTTGCCAGCTACTTTGGAAGTTCCGTATGTGTTAATATACAGTCCGCATGGCTCAGCTACACCGATTGCATAAGAAACCTGTACAAGTACTTCGTCGCAAAGACCGGAAGCCACCATGTTTTTAGCTATGTGGCGTGTTGCATAGGCTGCCGACCGGTCCACTTTGGAAGGATCTTTTCCTGAGAACGCACCACCACCATGAGCGCCTTTTCCACCGTAAGTATCTACAATGATCTTGCGGCCAGTTAAGCCTGTATCACCGTGAGGTCCACCGATTACAAATTTTCCTGTCGGATTGATGTGGTAAGTAATGCCGTCTGTAAATAATTTCTGCAGTTCGGGCGTCAATGCAGCCTTTACCCTCGGGATCACGATATTGATAATATCTTCTTTAATTTTGGCCAGCATGGTTGCTTCTGCATCGAAGTCATCATGTTGTGTAGAAACAACGATTGTGTCGATACGTAATGGCACATTTTCATCGCTGTATTCAATCGTAACCTGCGATTTTGCATCAGGACGTAGATAAGGGATAAGACTTAACTCATTATTCCTGATCGCCGACATTTCCTGAAGAATCTTGTGTGCCAGGTCGAGCGCAAGCGGCATGTAATTTTCGGTTTCGCGTGTGGCATAGCCAAACATCATTCCCTGGTCACCTGCTCCCTGTGCATTTGCCTTTTCTTCAAAGCTTTCCGTTGCTACGGCACGGTCAACACCTTGGTTAATATCAGCACTCTGGTCGTGAATTGCAGACAGAATACCGCAGGAGTTTGCCTCAAACATGTATTCACTTTTTGTATAACCAATTTTCCTGATTACCTCGCGAGTGATTTTTTGTACATCAAGATAAGTAGTTGTCTTTACTTCTCCCGCCAACACAACCTGTCCTGTGGTAACCAATGTTTCACAAGCAACTTTACTGGAAGTATCCCAGGCTAAAAAATTGTCAATCAGTGCATCTGATATTTGATCGGCTACCTTATCTGGATGTCCTTCAGATACGGACTCCGAGGTGAATAAGTACGGCATAAAACTGAATTATTTTAAATATGATACTGTGTGAATTCTCAGTTTGAAGGTTTTTGAATTTCACGTAAAATTGAACTTTTTTAATACATTAACCAAATTTTACGGTTGTAAAAAACTTGGGAATTAGGTAACTATCATGCTTATTATACGAAAATGCCTCATTTCGTTTCGGAATGAGGCATAGACAAGCTCTTTTCAATAAACCGTAAGTATTAAATTGGCACGTTTACGTGACGTTCCGCATGATAGCTGGATCGTACCAAAGGCCCCGATTCCACATATTTCAATCCTCTTTTCAAGCCCTCTTCGCGGTACATGTCAAAGCGTTCCGGCGTGATCCATTCGATCACCTCATGGTGCATTTTGGTTGGCTGAAGATATTGACCCAATGTAAGAATATCCAGCCCGTTCGCAACAAGATCGTCCATTGCTTTTAACACTTCTTCGGTGGTTTCTCCAAGTCCCAGCATAATGCCGGATTTGGTCCGTTTGCCGAATTCTTTGGTTCGTTTGATCTGTTCCAGACTGCGCTCATATTTTGCCTGCGGGCGAACTGCACGATAAAGCCTTTCCACGGTTTCCATGTTGTGCGACACTACTTCCTGGCCTCCCTCTATCATCCTGGTCAACGCATCCCAATTATTTTTTACGTCCGGAATCAAAGTCTCAATGGTGGTTTCAGGGGTATTTTCTTTCACCTGACGAACGGTCTGATACCAGATTTCGGCACCGCGATCTTTTAACTCATCACGGTTTACAGATGTGAGCACAGCGTGTTTCACCTGCATCAGTTTAATGGCTTCTGCTACGCGTCTGGGTTCGTCGGTATCGTATTCATTTGGCCGGCCTGTGGCAACTGCACAAAAACTGCAGCTACGTGTGCATACATTGCCGAGGATCATAAAAGTAGCAGTTCCTGCTCCCCAGCATTCACCCATATTCGGGCAGCTACCGCTTTCACAAATGGTATGCAGTTTATAATTGTCGACCAACTGGCGAACCTTGCGGAACTCCGGACCGGCGGGCAATTTTACCCGCAGCCAATCTGGTTTTTTCCTGCGTTCTGATGGTATTACTGGTAATTCAATCATGATGCGAAAGTATTATTCTTAAATCACCGGGGCTGAAATTTTGAGTCAGCCGCGGATTTTAATGGCAGGCAATTATCGTTTTTTATTGCCAAAATATAAGGTAATGTATCCGGATGTGTAAAGACTGCGATTATCTGCGTACGCCATAATGTCAATCTTACGCGTATATTGTTCTGCAACAAAGCCTATTTCAATACCAGTCACGTTCTCCCGGAAAGCACTCAGTTCAAAACTGAGCGCGGTTTTAATGTGGATACCAGGAACAATCTTGGTCTGACCAAATCCCTGGAAGAAACCTCCCGCACCGACAATACCGGTTGTCGAAGAGGAGTTTGCATGTTTAACAGGGTCAAATGGCTCTGTTACAATATGGCCTGCACTGCTTTGATACTGGACCATATATGGTTTTTCAAGACCTAACGAAGGACCTGCTGCCACGATTCCGCTGATTGAAATTCCTTCGTCTTCGTGGCGGTTGAAAAGCGTGATCTCGCGCCCGTATTCCGGGCGGACAACAAAAAGGTAATTCTCTTTCCCGTAAACAAGCCTGGCGCCTGTTGCAAAATCCTGAGTCGAAAGTTCTTTCGGGTGTTTGACGTTCACCACCTCCACAGCAAGGTAGCGATATTGATTTTTACCCATAAAGGTAGAAGAAAGCGCAGATGACTGCCTGAACACCGCTCCACCGAGAATACCGGAATTTGTGTTGGTGGTTACTCCTATCGAAGTAAACGTTTTGTAGCTTTCCTCGCTATCCTCCGCCTTAGCACGCCGTTGCGCAAATAAATCTGTCGAAAAGGCAAGCAGACTACCTAACGCTATTAAATATTTTACACGAATCATATAAATCAAAACATCTCTCGGTGAACATTATGAACAGGGCGAAATAAGAAGTGAAGTTAGCAAATATTTAGTATTAACATTCGCATCTCGACTCCATTGTAACCCTTTTTTGTACATTTATGTTCTATAAACGAAAAAAGAATGACAAATGGATTATCGTTGTGGCATTTTATTTGATGTAGTGGCCCCGTATTGTCTTTAATGTGAAAATAGGACGACTTAAATTAGAATCACCTCAGTTTCAGGGTCAGTTATGACAGATACCTGCGCTTAAACGGATCAGTAGATTATCATTATATGTTAGGGGAGTTGTTGTACGGTGCCGGTGTAAAAGTAATGGGTGCGGCCATGCGGGTTGGCGCAAATTTTAGTCCCAAATTAAAGCTCGGTTACGATGGCAGAGAAGGGCTTTTGGGAAAACTGGAATCAGATTTTGCCAGCCGCGCCGAAGGGCGCCCGGTGGCATGGTTTCATTCTGCCTCTTTGGGCGAATTTGAGCAGGGGAGGCCTGTCATTGAGGCTTTCCGGAAAGAATATCCGAATTACTTTATTCTGCTCACGTTTTTTTCTCCTTCGGGTTACGAGATTCGTAAAAATTACACGGGCGCGGACTATATCTGTTATCTCCCTGTGGATACTTCGGAAAATGCGCGCAGGTTTGTTGATGCTGTTCGGCCGCAAATTGTCTTTTTTATCAAATACGAGTTTTGGTATCATTACCTCAAAGCGCTTCGCAGCCAGCACATTGCGATTCTGTCATTCTCCGCGATTTTCCGAAAAGAGCAAATTTTTTTTAAATTTTATGGTGGATTTTACCGAAAGCTGCTGACTTATTTTGACCATATTCTTGTTCAGAACCAATCGTCACTGGAGCTCCTGAAAAGCATTGGAATTGATTCGGTTACGGTCGCAGGTGATACTCGTTTCGACCGCGTGAAATCCATTGTTGATTCGGCAAGAGATCTTCCTGAAATTGCTGCTTTCACCGCAAAAACGTTGTGCCTTGTTGCGGGGTCGGTCTGGCAGGCCGACATGGATGTTCTGATTCCCGCCCTGAACAGTTTAAAGCACCCGCTTAAAGTCATTATTGCGCCGCATGAACTCAAAAAGGAACAGATGGAAAGCTGGCGCAAACAACTCAAAGGGCAGTCAATCCTCTATTCAGAATATGTGAAAATTGCAGGCACCGGAAGTTTTGACTATCTGATCATCGACAATGTTGGCATGCTTTCAGCACTTTACCGGTATGGCGATCTTTCGTATATCGGCGGTTCGTTCGGGGCTGGATTACACAATATCCTGGAAGCTGCTACTTTCGGTCTTCCTGTTCTTTTCGGAAACAAAAGCTATTCAAAATTTCAGGAGGCGACTGATCTGCTGGCTTTTGGTGGTGCAGTGGCCGTTAGCGGAACTGAGGACCTTGCAACGCATTTACGCCAATTTATAGAAAATAATGAATCTCGGCGTGCAACGGGCAGGAGTAATACTGAATATGTGGCATTGCATACGGGAGCAACCGACCTTGTGCTGGCGGAAGCGAAAAAGTTACTGACTCAAAGGAATGTGAATCAGTAACCCGGTAAATATTCTGGTATAAGTATTAAAATTCTTTGGCAATCAGGTTTTCAAATAAATGTGCCTGGGTTCCAAGTAATCTTGCCTTTGGCCCAAGCTTGGAGATATGAATGGAAAGTTGATTTTTGAAGTCAGAGAGGCAATATTTGTTAATCGCCTGTTCGATCGGGTTGGAAATAAATGGCCCTGCTTCCGCAAGCAAGCCGCCTACGATGATAACTTCCGGATTGAACAGATGCACAGCCGTTGCCAGTCCTTTTCCAAGTTCCGTCCCGACGGTGCTCAGTAGATCGATGGAAAATTCATCGCCGGCATGAACTGCTTCGATGATGTGTGACGTATCAAGCAATTCAAGATTGTTATTCACGATCTGAGAAAGAATCGTAGCACGACCGCTGATGATGCCTTCCTTCGCTCTTCTGATCAATGCCAATGCAGACGTGATGGTGTCAAGACACCCGATTTTTCCGCAATGACAGAGCAAACCATCCGGCTTTACCTGAATGTGGCCCAGCTCTCCGGCAAATCCAGAAGCACCGTTGAAAACTTCTCCGTTTAAAATAATACCCAGCCCAACGCCCCAGTCGATGTTGATCGTCAGTACCTGAGACTTGTTCACCGCATAACCAAACCGGTGTTCTCCGATCGTGGTAGCTTTGGTATCGTTAAAAAGGCAAACAGGTAGCTGGAAATGTGTACTCAAATAACTTACCAACGGAACCCCGGCTGGCGTCAGATTTAAATAAGTAAGATTAATTCCTTTTGAAGAATTGATCAGGCCCGGCATGGAAACGCCAATTCCCCAGAGTTTTTCGGGATTGATATCGTGAAATTTTAAAAACTTGTCCGTCTCGATAAAAAGCTCCTGCAGGAAATCCGCGGAGTCATCCAGTTTGATGTCAACTTTCCGTTTCACGATCAGCTGATTACTGAGATCAAAAATAACCAGTTGGGTATCATGGCGGTTAATGTCCATGATCAGCGTCAGATATTTCTTTGCATTCAAACCGTACAAAACCGGGGGGCGTCCTGCTCTTGCGGGCCCGGTCCCAGTCTCTGTGATCCAGCCTTCCCGCATCAATTCATTGACGATACTGGTAGCAGAAGGAATGCTGGCATGAAACATTCTCGCCAGCTTGTTTATTGACGTATCACCAGCTTGGTAAAGATGTAACAAGAGGCTGCTTCTAAGCCGGTTTTTGCGTATGTCAATGACCGAGGCAGGTTCCTCGGTAACGAAGTTCAAATCATTCCCAATCATGTGCTATTAAATTCTCAAAGAATTGCGGACATATATACTGCTAATTTATGTAAAAAAAAGACTAATTATCTCTATTTCTTAAAATAAATTAAAAATAATAACGTTACCGGCTGCAAGTTATATAACATTTTGTTAATACCGGTTACAAAATATCCTGCATGTTGAAAGGAGAGCAGGGTAGAAAAATTACTATAAAATTTTGAGGAATCTTCGCGTAATTGAACTCCAAAGGCAGGCACTGTGAGATAACTACTTGATTTTAGCCCGAATTATTTGGCATTATCGTTAATCACCTTAAAACTTCTGTTATCTTCGTTCCGTCTAGTATTATAAGGCAAAGATTAAAAAATGGTGTTGGAGAAAGGATTAATAATGCGGTCTACCGGTTCCTGGTACGAAGTACGGGACAGCGCTGGCCATATGTGGCAATGCAGATTAAAGGGTAAATTCAAGACGATGGGACTGAAAGTAACAAATCCCCTGGCTGTTGGAGACAACGTACGTTTTGAAATAGAAGATGACAACCAGAATTTCGGCATAATTCATGAAATTCTACCCAGAGAAAATTACGTAATCAGAAGCTCAGTACACAAAACTGCTCATGCGCATTTGCTTGCCGCCAACGTAGATCAGGCAATTCTGATTGTAACTCTAGTTTTCCCAAGAACATCGCTTGGTTTTATGGACAGGTTTTTGGTAGCCATCGAATCATTTCGTATACCGGGCATTCTCGTTTTTAACAAACAGGACCTGATCAATGATGAAATGAAAGATTTTCAATCCGAACTGATGGAATTATACGAATCGCTTGGATATAAATGTCTGGCAACCACTGCGGTTACCAAAGAAGGCCTTGAACCTTTTGAAAAACTTCTGGAAGGAAAGGTATCGCTTCTTTCCGGCCATTCCGGTGTGGGGAAATCTACGTTGGTAAATGCAATTGCACCGGATTTGGATATAAAAACACAGGAAGTGTCCACTTTTGCCAACAAAGGTGTGCACACTACCACTTTTGCGGAAATGTTCGAACTCGTGCCCGGCACCTTTATTATCGATTCTCCCGGAATCAAGGAGCTTGGATTGGCGGATATGAAGCCCGGAGAGATCAGTCACTATTTTCCCGAAATGAGACGGAAATTGAACGAATGCCGTTTCAATAATTGCCAGCATATCAATGAACCTGGTTGCGCCATTAAAGATGCGGTGGAAAATGGAGAAATAGCATTCAGCCGGTATGAAAGTTATCTGAGCATGGTTGGCGGAGGAGATAACAGAAAGTAATTGGAGAAGAAAGTTTTTACAGGATTATGGAAGGTTCAAAGCCTAAGTAATTCTAAACTGAGCGGAAAGTATGATGGTCAACGTGGAGCATATCGGGATTGCGGTTAAAGATCTTGCGCAGGCAGAAAATCTTTATACCAAATTGCTTGGCGTAGCACCATATAAGAGGGAAGTTGTAGCATCGGAGTCTGTATCGACAGCATTTTTCAAAATAAATCAGACCAAAATCGAACTTCTGGAAGCCACGAATAACGAAAGCCCCATTGCCCGGTTTCTCGAAAAAAAAGGAGAAGGAATACACCACATCGCTTTCGAGGTGAACGACATTCTGGCCGAAATGCAAAGATTGAAGGATGAAGGTTTTACCCTGCTGAACGATCAACCCAAGGCCGGCGCGGATAATAAACTGGTTTGCTTTCTACACCCAAAAAACACAACCGGCGTCCTGATAGAATTGTGTCAGGAACGCCGGAACTAGATTTCAGAACGGCAAACCCACCGCAATATTCAGCACCAGATTTTCCTTTCTCCAGGTTCTGCTTCCAAAATTGATTTCATTAAACACCCACGGATTTTTGTATCTCACCGGCGCGCTTGGGTCGAGCGGAGCGTTAGGGTCAATTGCTACCGGCGTAACTGTATACCATGGTTTTCTGAACGGCGTGGCAAGGTCAAGACGGAAGATCAGGAATGAAAAGTCTAGCCGTAAGCCAATTCCACCTCCGACGGCTGTCTGTGTTAAAAAGTTCTTCTTGAATACAGATTCAGCTCCATAACCTTCGAACTGGTCCCCTCTGTACGACCAGATATTTCCTGCATCCATAAAAACCGCCCCGTTAATTACATTGGTGAATTTGATGCGAACTTCTGAATTAAATTCCAAACGGATGTCTCCAAAAGCGTTATAGCCAAGTTGTGCAACGTCAAGCGAATCAGGGTGGTAGGCACCAGGGCCAAGCGCTCTTGCCCTAAAAGCACGAATACCAGTACTACCACCTCCAAAATACTGTTTGAATTGAGGAAGCTGCATTTTTCTGGAATTCCCGAAAGGAATACCAACACCAGCCACGATTCTGTTCGCCCACTTTATTTTAGAAGTGATGGTCCGGTAATACCGGATGTCGCCATCAAATTTGGCATACTGAAGAATTGGTACGCCCAGGAAATTTTTTGGTAAACTATCGACACTATTTTTCTTCGAAAGAAGGCTAAGCAGGTTACCACCGTAATCAATTCCGCCGATCAGAATAAATTGATTTTTGCTAAACGGCTTGGGAGTAGGACGGTAAGAGACGTTGTAATTGGAGCCAAGAATAAAATATCTCTGGTCTACCAATTTGATCAGCCGGTCAACAACAAGTGGGTTTGAATTAGGATTTTCTGCAATTTTTACAAGAAGCTCGGTGTTTACATTACCCGAGGAAATGTAGTTGATGGCAATTGGCGTTAATGTGTGTTCTAGTTGTGCACTTTTGCTCCAAACGTAGGAGTAATCTGCACGAATCGAACTCAGGGTATAAAGTCCTTTTTGTATGCGGTTCTCGTAATTCAGCGACAAAATGGTCTTTGGTAAAATCTGACTTCTTTCAGGCCTTATTCTAGCGAAGGGGATTATAAATCTCGGGAACGAAAGTGCAGCACGTGCACCGTATCGAATAAATTCATTTCCAATTTTATTCGGATTCTCGATACGGTTACCACCAAGTTGGAGGTCAAAACCATAATAGGCAGACAGTGTGAGAATTTCTGCTCCGCGGAAGAAATTTCGATTCTTCCAGTTCACTGTCAACTCCGATCCCCCAAGGTTGTTGGATTTTGTGCTTGCATTCAAGACCGTTTGTATTGATTTCTTCTTAAGAGGTGCCAATTCGTAATACACATTGAGCAGGGCGGAATCTGAACGGGGAACTAGTTCAAAATTGTTTTTTACAAATTTGAAATTCTGAAAATTTACAAGTCTGTTAACCGAGACCTGCTGCGTTTTATTTGTATACAGGTTTCCTTTTCTAAAACCTACGGCGTCGTAGAAGATCCTGCGCTTGTACAACTTGCCGGGATCTTTGATGGAAATTCCTCTCCGCGCCGGACCTCTGTTGGACGCGCTATCGGCACTTTTGTCTTCGTTGGTCCCGGTATTGACAAAAATCCCGTTGATGTAATACTGTTTTAGCGCAGTTTGTGCAGTTTCCTTTTTGACTTCCAGGTAGAGATTTACCTGTTGATTGGTTGCAACTGTAGAGTCCTGCCGTCCGATAGTAGAGTCAACCCGCACAATCAGGTAATCCGGGTTGAAATAGTAGTAGCCTTTTCCCTTTAATTCCTGTTCAATACGAACACGTTCAGCCGTGACAACATCGAGTCGTATTGGATCTCCCTTTTTGAGATAAGTGTCCTTTTTTGTCAGTACCAGGTTTCTGTTGAAATCCGAACTGTCCGGTACCACATAATTCACCTGGTTGATAAAATACCGTGGCATGACATAAGCCTCATATTCAGCGGTAGCAGTCCTTTTTTTGTTGACGATCAGTTTTCCTTTCGCCGCGGACCGATAGTAACCTTCGTTATCCATGAAGGATACCATATTTTTGGCATTGATATCTACCACGCGTTGAGAAGCAATAATCGGTGGCTCGCCAAGCTTTTTTCTGAACCAGCTACGAATGCCGCCTTCATCTTTGGGTTGGCCAATCCAGTAGTAAAACCACACTTTCCAGGGAAAACCGAGTATCGTTTTGTTTGGTGCAGGTTTGATGATCGCTTCCAGATTTTCTTCCAGGCCGGATATATTCGGTTTGGAAATAGAGTCCGGTCTAGCTTTTACTGAGTTGCCCACATACAATCCCTGACCTTCCGGGATGTATTTTTTCACCGAACAGCTGCTCAACAAAATGCAAATCAAAAATATGGCTAACGTACTAATTCTCATTTTTTTGCTTTTGAAAAATTTCACGGAACAGGTCATAATCTGCCGTAACAATAAAACTGACTCCGGTTTCTATTATGAATCCTTCCAGAATGGACTGGTATTGATTTTTTCTATACCCACGGAACAAATAGCGCCCATCTTTGCTTAGTGAATAGTCAAGTGCAATATTGTCAAACACCTGAGTAGAACTTGGAGTCTGCCCTTTGCTTTCCAGTTCAAAGTTTTTACCAACTGAAATTTTAAGCCTGTCTCCCAAAAAAGCCTTGCTTAGACCCACATTCAAATCAGTTCTTGCCCCGGCGGTCTGGTCTGTGCTCGAATTAAGATTCAGATCAAGATTGACACCTTTTACAAGATCCGACGCAAGGTTGTTCAATTGATCGCTTAATAACTGGCTCACACTCTGGCGTGCGATTGCTTCGGCACTGGATCCGATGTTAAAGCCCGTCGACGTCTGATCAGTGATGAACCGATTTGTAATCAGCAATGCAAATGCCTGTTTATTCATTTCAGATGGGTTGTTCGTCATGTCAGCCCAAAAAGTTTGATCGGTTATATCTCGCTTAACATTTTCCGCAACTTCAGCTCCCGGGGTCACATTAAAAGTAATATTTGGTGTGGCCAGGTTGCCGGTGATGATGATCTGTACTTCAATAGGAATCTTTCGGTCACCTTTGTAATTGTTGTCAATTGAGCCCGGATCAACCATTACTTCGTAAGCCGCTGTGATGTTCAGGTCGGCCTTCATTGGGTCGCCAGTCCAGATAAGGCTGCTTCCTTTCTGGATCACAAACTGACGTTTCAGAATCTGAAGTGTCAAATCGTAGGATCCTTCCGTAACGTCATAAGCGCCGATCAGATAGAGCTGCCCATTGGGTGCTACGCCGGTATTAAGTTTCGCATTACCTTTCAGTTTGATGTTGTCGCCGTTCAGTTCGTCAATTACAACTTTGAACTCTGATTTATCATCCACTTCAAGATCCACCGATATCTGCGAAATAAAATCCACCACGATTTGTTTTGCGTCAATTGAATCAACTTTCGCAATCTGCGTCGAATCGCTCATGTCCACAAATTCGATCACACCCTTGCTTGCATCGCCTGCTTCGGTGGCCTCGTTTGGCAAAACCACGGTGATGTTACTTCCCGGATCTATCTTCACATTTCCGTCCACAACAGATTTGCTTCCCTGGCCTTTAACCGTCAGATTGGCATCAATAGCTGCTTTCCCGTAAAACAATTCATTTTGTTTCTGAGTGGAGTTAAGTACCGTAAAGTTTTTGGCAGCAATCGTCAGGTCATAACCTACATCCGGAATTGTCGCAATGTTTACATTTCCGTTAATTTTCATTTGCTGATTCAATGAATCCGCTACGATGAAATTGTTGAAATTGATCTTCTGTCCGTCGAACTGTATTTTTTGTTTGTCCAGAGAATATCTTGATCCGAGCTGCGTGACATTGAAAGCAACATCATCGAAATTAACGGCACCATTTAATTTGGGGCTCGTCGTCGAACCTGTGATGGTAGTCTTTCCGGTCAGATTACCCGTTGCTCTGTTCAATTGCCCAAAGCTAAATGCTTCAACTGTTGAAGCACTCAGTTTTTTCAGATCCATTGTGAAATTCAAAGCATTGTCTGCATCCTTGGAATTGTAGCTTCCGTTGATTTCCACATCGTTTTCTGCACTTTTTAAGGCGGTTGCAACTTTAATCAGGTTTTCTGTCTGGTTGGTTGCCTTTACAGATAAATCGCCCACCGGTATTTTGGTCACGGCCAGATTGCTGATATTCATGTCGCCCGTAAAAACAGGAGAAACCATGTAATTGTCCAAGAGGATTTTTCCGTCCAGCCTGCCGGAAGCCAGCGTTGAATCCCTCGTCGCAATCGCAATCATTTGGCCAATGTCGATCTTATCCATTTTAATATCCAGCGGACTGTTCGGCGAGTCGGTCGTTGAATTTACTGTCAGGGATTGCTCCTCCTTTTTGATCACCAGATTCCTCACCAACAGGCTGTCCGTTGAATATTCTACAAACCCTGTTGTATCCGTTTCCCAATCGCGATAATCCAGCAAAAGTCCCTCGCGCAGGCTGAGCCGATATTTTGAGCCGTTTACAGCCAAATCTCCTTTGAGGTTGTGGCGATCCACGTTTACAGAATCTTTTACCAGAAAATCAAACTTGATATCATTATCAATAATGTCACTTTTTAGCGTGGCATTCTGAATCCGGAAACCACCTGTATTCAGTAACCCGAGCGAAGTGTTGAATGCTGCTTTTTCAGGAACAGTGAAGAAATTCACCGCCACGTTTTCAGTTCTGATGCTATCATAATCTACAACCGGAATGACAATCGTCGCAACGATCGAAGAGTCTTTTTGGTTGTCGAGCTGTGCGTGCAAACGCACGGGTTTCATTTCAAAAAGCCGGGGAGCGAATATTTTGAAAACCGGATGATTGATCGCAACCGCATCCAGTGTGAAATTGACTGGTTTGGTCACTTCCTGATATGTCAGCGACGGAGCCTTGAAATGTTTTCCAATTTCCGTGAACAACGCATCAGCCAGTTCAGTATAAACAAAATTACCCTCCATTTTGGCACGCAAAAAGGGAGATTCAATAGTTGCCTGTTTTCCACCGCTCGAATCCGTGAGCTGCATTGAAATATCAGAAATCGATATTGGTTTTTTATGATGTGTAAGAATAAGGTCTGTGATGTTGACAGTTCCAAGTGGATTGTCGGGCCGGGTCGATAGCATATCAACTTTAATGTCACCTTTTATGCGCAACGAATCGGAGTACAAATTGAGCGCTGTTAAGTTCAATTCGTCAATTTTCACTTCACCCTTCACCGTAGGATATTCTTTTGACAAATCCGCCTGGCCATCTACATTGACTCTGATATTTTCATCATCCATTTTGGCCGAAATGTTTGCCATTCCGTGGTCCACATCTCCGGTAAGTCGCAAATTATTGTACACATATCCTTTGATATCCGCGCTCACCACATTTCCATCCAGTGAAGCTTTCATCGTTTTTGGAGCATACCCAACACCGTCCACGTCTGTTCTGAGCGTAATTTTTCCAAATTGTTCGGGAGGTTGTTTCATCAATTTACCCAAATCGAATTCCTGAAAAGCGAGCGTTCCGTTGTACTGTGCACGAATGCTGTCGGTAATGTTTTTCAAAGTTCCGGAGAATGTACCCGTACCAAACGATGTATTGATCGTCGTCGTCATGGTTACATCATTCATGCCGCCTTTGATCTTTCCTGTGATTTTTATATTTTCAGGCAATTGAATGGAGGCAGGTACGGCACTGTCAGGCAAAACTTTCATCAGGTCGTTTTGTGTTGACGAAAGCTCGTTGATCGTAAGATCCACGGTCATTTTATCCGCGTCCGGTAAACCTTTGATTCTGCCATCCAGGCTCAGAACAGTTCCGTCCAGTGTCTTAAAATTCGCTTTGGAAATGAGCATATCGTTGACCGAACCTGTAACAAGCCCGCTGCCTTTCAGCATACCGTTTGGTTCTTTATCAAATGGCGGGGTTTTTGCCAGATCGGGTACTAAAAGCAATATGTCAGAAAAAGCAACCTGACTGTCGGTTAAACGCAAACGGATTTTTACGTTAGCGATGTCCTTGCTAAGCTGATCCAGATTTTTGTATTTAAGAACCAGTTCATCTCTGAGTAAAGTATTGGAAGTTTTTAAATAGAGATTTCTCAGATAAGTCTGCTGAGATCCGTATGCAAAATTGGTGCGGAACTGCTGAATACCAAACCCACTTTTTTCTTTAAAGGACCCTGACTTTAAAGCGCCGGCAATATTGTCATCTGAAAACAGGAATTGCTGCAAATCTATATTCAGATCTTTAACATCCAGGTGAGCGTAATCCAGGCCTTTGGGCTGTGCAGGAGAATTGAAGTCATCGTACCGGAGATCATTGTTGACTAGTTTTATTTCGTTCACTTTCACATTCCATCCCGGAGATTTTACGGTTTCTGCTACCGTATCAATCGCAGCTTTGGCCTTTTGTTTTTTTGCAAATTCAGCGTAAACAGACATGTTCTCAAGCAGCACATTCTCAACATCCACCTGCTGGCTGCCCATGTAGATTTTGTTGATATGTCCTTTCAATTGTCCGAGTGTTACGCCATTTTTAAGCCCTGATGTTTCATCTGTAAAAACCCAGTTGAATTTACGTATGTCAATATCACCCAGTTTAAGATCAAGCGAATCGGCCGGATCGGATTTTGTTGTGTTCGTGTCCGTTTTGAGCGCAGTGTACATGCGCAATTTTGCGCCAGAATTAGCGAGCGTAACTTTTGTAGGATGGTATTGGGAAAGCGTGGGATTGAATTTGTCAAACAACACTTCTGCGGAATCTATGCTCGCTTCGGCGTCTGTACCAATTACGGCATCCCGATAGGAGACCCTTACTTTTCTTAACAGAATTTTGTCCAGCCGCATTTCCATAGGCTTGGAAGTTGTATCTGCCGGCTGCACCTCTGCCGGGCCTGCAAACGCGTCGACAATATACTGGAAGTTGAAAACTGTATCCGGTAATGTTCTGTAAATGTTCGCATTGGCTCCTTCCAGCTCCACTTTATTAATGCCAACATTCCCTTTGATGAGGTTATACATATCGAGATCGACCCTTAACAGTTTGGCAGAAACAAGCGTATCGCCTTTTTGGTCCGCAAAAAATACGCCTTCCAATACGATCCAATCCGGCACGTCGAAGCGCAGCTTTTCAATATTGACTTTGGTCTTAAGCTTCTTTCTGAGGTAAGAATTGACCTGGTCCGTCAGAAAAGCCTGCCCGGTGGGAGTTTGAATACCCCAGATCAACACGCCCAACAGAATAAGTACTGTCAGGACTATAATTGCCAATACCTTCAATATTTTCTTCATTCGCTCATTTTTATCGCCTGCCAACTCGTTAAAAGACAGGTGCAAAACCTATAAAAAACCTGGATAGTGCAGTGATTTAAACCAGACTATCCAGGGATTATTTTAAATAACAACTGATTATCTTTTGAATAATTCAGGGCTCACGGCTCCGTTCACCGTAACTGTTGAGGTAATTGTTACCGGTTTTTTGTCTACACTATTGATCTCCACCAATTTTGCGGGATACGTCAATCCTGAAGCTGATTTGGTATAGTTTGACAGGTCAGTAGTAGTTTCTACGCCTGCATGTGTATCTTTTTGACGTACCAAAAGCCCACTTTTGGCGTCGAACCAGAGATTATATTTGATACCGTTGCCCTGAAGTTCCACCTGATTTACAGAAACCCCATTCAATGTCTCTGTGCCAACCGTAGTTGCGATAAAGCCGCGCTTCTGGTAATCAATAAATGGTGCAAGGTTTTCGTAAATCTCAAACCGCATATTGGTCTGTTCTGCCTGGCTGAGATCCTTTACATCCATTCTATTGCCAAGCGGTACTTTGATCCAGCCCTCGTTGCTTTTTACACCATAAACAAATGCCCTGTTCATAATCGTTTTGGATTTGTACATCGACTGTTCAGGTACGGAAACCGATACATCAGCCGTGTACGGCGTGGCAGAAGCAGCAGAATAGCTGCGTTTCATCGTGTATGTTTTTATTCCGTCCCAAAGTGTTTTTCCTCCCGTTGCCTGATAGTACTTCGCGAAGATAGAGTCCGCCGGAATTTTTTGGGCGAAAGAGCTGGTCGAGACAAAAAGCAACGCCAGAGAAATTCTAAGATATTTTTTCATTTGAATGATGGTTAATATGTGTATTGATAAAATGTTACGAAGAACAGGCCGATAAGTTACGCATTCTTCAAACATTTTGACTGTCCCAACGCTTCCGGGTTTAATGCTGCGTCAGAACGGACACAATTATTGCCAATAGTTGTAGCGGAAAAAATCATTCCACTTTCCTGTCGATACCTTAAAAAGTATTATTACGTTGCAAGAAAAGATGTGTCTGGCTGGGAAAAGAGCTTTTGAAGAGCGTCATAAAAAAAAGGAATGTAGCCAGGCCACATTCCTCCGAATAAAATTATAAGTTGATCTTATGTAATTTATTTTTCAAGCATCGTCACCACCGCCGGAGATTTTGCCAAATCTGTATTGAAAAGTGAGGTTAATGAGCCTGTTGGTTTGTTGCCAAAGTGAATTTTGTGAATAAGTTGAAGTACTTAAATGGCTTTTGTATGCTCTTGAAAGGAAAATGTCATGTACATTAAACGAAAGTGTTGCTTTTTTTTCCAACAGGTCTTTCCGAATTCCCATATTGGCGACAAATACTCCCTCCCGGTTGCCCTGCGCGATTGCTCTTGGACCCTCATAATTAACATAAGCTGATGCTTTGAAATCCATTGGGAGCGTAAAAAATGCATTCAAATTACCGGAATAGCTCCATGTGCGGTTGTCTATCTGAGCAGCTTCGGATACCACTTCACTTCTGAAAATTCTTCCGCTTGCATTTATTTTTACAACATCACCGATCTTTTGCGAAAAATCTGTTTCAACGCCGTAAGACATTTCGCGGCCAACGTTGTCATACTGGGTCAATGAAATACCTTCTGCGTCCACGGTCCGTAATCTGGTGATGGCGTTGTTGGAATAATCCATGAACAGAGACGGTCCCCAGCCGCCCGATTCTTCATAATTGGAATAGCCCATTTCCGCTTTATGCACAAATTCAGGACGCAGATTCGGATTTCCTGTCTGGATATTCCTCGGATCGGAAATGTCGGTGAAAGGATTGAGCCAGCTCGCCTCTGGGCGTTGGACCCTTCTGCTGTAATTCAGTTTTACCTGGCTTGATTCATCCAGCTTCCGGGTCAGGGCAACAGACGGAATGAGTGTCAGGAAGTGTACCGAGAAATCCCGGTTATTGCTGATCTGGTTGATATACTGGTCAGAATCTGTCAAACGCAAACCTGCGCGAACGCCCCATTTATCTGTTTTCTGAGAAAATGTCATGTATCCGGTATAGATCGAATTCTGATATCCAAAAATATTACTCACGCTGGGATCGAAAGCATAGGAGCCGTCTTCGCTGTTCAGATTATAAAACGCATTTGTATTTTCGCTTTTATTGATTCTTGTACGGACACCCATTTCCAGCGTCGATTTCTCTGCCAGCGGCCAGGTATAGTCGGAATTCAGAAACAAGGATTTGTTAGTGTTATTTCTCAGATTTTGCTGATGGCGTTCCAACGTTTCCGTTTCACTTTCCTGGTCGTATAAAGATTTTCCTTCCGACTCACCCACAGAATAATTGGCGCTAAAAACAAGCAGGTGATCCTTTTTTCTGAATTTTTTACGGTAGTCAAAATTCATACTCACATTATTTCCATTTCCGTTGCTGTTGGTGAAACGGTCAAATTGTTCGGTAATCAACCCAGTAGCAAGGCTCGTTTGGTTCGCAATGGCACTTTGATTATTGTTCCCATCCAATGAATAATTGACGCCGACTTCAATCGCATTTTTGTCGTTCAGGTCATAATTCATACCAACCCGGCCAAACAGGTTTTTATTTTTGTTGTATCCTTTTCCTGCCTGATCTAAAAATGAAGATTCGTCGGAAGCGAAATTTTCGCGATTCAGCCTTCGTTTCCAAAAGGTATTTCTTTTCTGAGCGCTGACTGATGCGTTAAGACCAAGTTTTCCGCTTTTGTAGTTGATGTTGCCGGAGCCGTTTGCACTTCCCCGGTTGCCATAACTGAGACGGCCACCGCCGTTTGTGCCACGAATTTTGACCTTTTTCGTAATAATGTCGATCACGCCGGAAGCTCCTTCGCCTTCATATTTTGCGGAGGGCGTTGTCATCACATCAATGCGTTCAATAAGCTCAGCCGGGAAGGACTGCAAAACTGTTGGCAGGTCATTCCCGTAAAGGCTCGAAGGTTTCCCGTCAATCAGAACAATCACATTTCCCTTTCCACGAACCTGCGGATTTCCATTTTCATCGAGAGAAACGGCAGGTAATTTTTCAAGCAAATCACTCACATTGTTGCTGGCGGCCAGCAAATCTTTACCGATCGTGATCATTTTTTTGTCAATGTCATCCACGATCATACTTTTCTCGCCTTTGATTACAACTTCATTTAGTTTCTGTGAAACGGGGGTCATCACAATCAATCCGAGATCTTTCAGATTGGATTCAGGAGCGATTTGAACGTTGGATACGAATTTGGTTTCATATCCCATATTGGTTATTCGCAGAAGATATTTGCCGGATTTTACATTGACCAGTGAAAAGACGCCGTTTTCATCAGCAGTTGCACCGTCAATTACCGTTGAATCTTTTGCCAGCAAGATGGCAACTGTTGCAAAACTTACGGGTGCGTTGGCAGGCGCTTCGACAATTTTACCAATCAGCTTACCTCCATCTATCTCAGCCGGAGCGGCGAGCAAAATCGGAATGTAAGTGGAACATAGGAATAGAAGGCAAAGTGGGATGCGTACAGATTTTCTTGTCACAGGATTTTAGATTTTTTCGATGTTAGGAGTTTAGGACAAATTGGCAAAATGAAACTGTAAATAAGAGGGGAAGTTGCTTCTTTGTTTAAGGCGCAGCTTTTTTCAAAATACCATGAACCGAGATAACGTCTGTTTGTCGCGTTTCATTACATAAAATTATAAAAAAAGTAAGATTGATAGTATTTTAAATTGCGATCAACTTAACTTGCATAGTTTTTAAATAATTTTAATAAATTCAATTGACTTTTCTTGAACCGATGAAAGGCATTCTTTTTTCTGTACTTTTTCTGGTTGGAGTTACCTTTTGTGTGGCCCAACCAAACATTATTCCCCAACCAACCAAGATGATTTTGGGTAAAGGCGAGTGGACGTTAACCGGTAAAACCACAGTTGGGGCTCCGGCGGATGCCAAATGGAGTCACGTTGCCGACATGCTTGCTGCACGGCTAAGTGCGGCCAGCGGTCATGCTATAAAGCAGGTAAAAGGGAAAGGGGAAATTACATTTGTGAGCTCTGGCGATGCGAGTTTGGGTGAAGAAGGGTATAAATTGATTTCCTCATCAAAAGGTGTAACGATTCAGGCAAAAACTGCAAAGGGTGCGTTTTATGGAATGCAAACATTGCTGCAACTTTTACCGGCTGAAGCATTTAGTCCGACTACTGTAAGCGGCGTGAAATGGAGCGTACCTGTTGTATCAATTACAGATGTGCCGCGCTATGGCTATCGTGGACTTATGCTTGATGTTTGTCGTCATTTTATGCCGATCGAGTTTGTAAAGAAATTTATCGATTTGTTGGCTTTGCACAAACAAAACCAGTTTCACTGGCATTTGACGGATGATCAGGGATGGCGCATTGAGATAAAAAAATATCCGTTGCTGACCGAAATTGGGTCAAAACGCCATGAAACAATGAAGGGCCATTATACGGCCAATAAATTTGATGGAACGCCTTACGGAGGTTTTTACACCCAGGAACAGATTAAAGAGGTGCTTAAATATGCTGACGATCGCTTCGTAAATGTTATTCCTGAAATTGAACTTCCTGGCCACGCGCTGGCAGCCCTTGCAGCATATCCTCAGTTGGGAAATAACCCTGACCGGATTTACAAAGTTGGAACACGCTGGGGTGTTTACGATGAAGTGTTTATGCCTCGGGAAGAAACGCTGAAATTTCTGGAAGACGTTCTTTCGGAAGTGATTGATCTTTTTCCAAGCAAATACATTCACATCGGTGGAGATGAATGCCCAAAAACGCAATGGGAGGAAAGTCGTTTCGCTCAGGATCTGATCAAAAAGGAAAACCTGAAAGACGCGCATGGATTACAGAGTTATGTGATAAAGCGGGTTGATAAATTCATCACTTCAAAAGGCCGGAGAATGATCGGTTGGGACGAAATTCTGGAAGGTGGACTTTCTCCGAATGCAACCGTGATGAGCTGGAGAGGAATTGACGGTGGAATCACGGCTGCAAAAGAAAATCATGACGTCATCATGACACCGACAACACACAATTATTTTGATTACTATCAGGCAGATACCGCAAAAATTAAACAGCCTGTCGCAATCGGAGGACATTTGGAAATTTCTAAAACTTATTCTTTTGAGCCTACTCCGGAAGTTTTGACAGCTGAGGAAGGGAAACATATTCTGGGCGTTCAGGGAAATATCTGGACGGAATATCTGAAAACGCCGGCTTACGTGGAATACATGCTTTTTCCGCGTGCGGTTGCTGTGGCAGAAGTAGGCTGGACAACGAAGGAAAATAAGAATTTTGAGGATTTTACAAGACGTTTGACTGCGCACAAAAAACGACTTGATTTTCTGGGTGTCAATTACTTCGGAGCGTCGATCAATGGCAAATTCGAATATGTGTGGCCTGGAACAAAGTGATAAGTATTTAAATTTTTCAAAAAAGCATCCCCTTCTGGGATGCTTTTTTTGTTATTTTTTGGAGTAATTAATTCTTTAACAAAATTTGGGACGGCACTCAACGAGAGTTGCTAGAAACCTATAATCTTCCTACATCGGAAAATAAAAACTCAGCGCCTTCCTTCCCATCCTCTAAAACATTCTATTTTTGCAGGATGTATAAGATCCTGATCTCACCTGTTCTGTTCCTGTTTGATGCCGAGCGCATCCATTATTTCGTTTGCGAAGTATTACATATCGCTTTCAAAATCCCCGGAATGCCGTCTTTGCTTCGTGCTATGTACACTTTCGAACATCCTGATCTCGTTCAGGAAGTAGCAGGTTTGCGCTTTCGTAACCCGGTTGGGCTGGCGGCTGGTTTTGATAAAAATGCAGAAATGGTGGATCAGCTCGAAGCTTTGGGTTTTGGTTTTATCGAAATTGGTACTGTAACTCCACGCCCGCAGCCTGGGAATGACAAGCCGCGCCTGTTCAGGTTAAAAGCCGACAAAGCACTTATCAACCGTATGGGTTTCAATAACAAAGGTGCGGCGGTGGCAGCAGCCAAGTTGCGTAATAGAAAATCTTCTATTTTAGTAGGAGGAAATATAGGGAAAAATAAAGATACGCCGAATCATGAAGCACTGAATGACTACCTGCTTTGTTTTCGTGATCTTTTTGATGTTGTAGATTATTTTGTGGTCAATGTAAGCTCACCCAATACGCCGGGCTTGCGTGATTTGCAGGAAAAAGGCCCTTTGACGGAGTTACTTCAGGAATTGCAAAAGAGAAATCTTGAAAGGCCGGCTCCGAAACCAATATTTTTGAAAATAGCACCGGATCTCACTACCAGTCAACTGGATGACATCATCGATATTGTCGACCAAACCCGCATCGCAGGAGTTATCGCTACCAATACGACAATCAATCGGGATCGTTTAAAAACACCGGCATCAGAAATCGAAAAAATTGGAGCTGGTGGCCTAAGTGGTGAGCCTTTGGCACACCGTGCGACCGAAGTTATTCGTTACCTTTGTGAAAAATCCGGTCATAGTTTTCCCGTCATCGGCGTTGGTGGAATTGCATCACCAAGAGAGGCATTGGAAAAACGGAGCGCAGGCGCATCTTTGGTGCAATTGTATACCGGATTTATTTATGAGGGTCCCGGCCTGGCCAGCCGGATTTGTAAAGCCATGGTCAAAGCATAGTAAGTTTATAAAGAATACGCTTCACACATTTCCTGAACAATTACCACCGCAATAGATGTCAGTTAACAGGCCCCGGGGGAACGCACAACGTCAAAAACCAGAAGAGATACCCAAAGAGCGCTTCCGTCTTTCATTGGACTGGGAAAGCATATTTTCCAGCCCCAGAAGCACGCTGGCCTGGGGAATCTTTTTTATTATTCTGGGGATTATTCTTGAAGTTTCATTTTTGTCGTACCTGATCACGGGCCTGACCGACCAGAGTATCGTCGATGGTTTCGGCCAGCAATCAATCCGGGATGCGGGCAAACAAACGCATAATCTGCTGGGTTTTTTGGGCGCGATCGTATCTCACGTTTTCGTTTACCGCTGGTTCGGCGTGGGTGCATTGCTGCTGCCGGTTGTGGCATTTGCCGGTGGCTGGAAAATTGCCTTTGGGAGGGAATTACTACCATTGAACCGAACCACCAAAGAGGTGATTTTTTATACCCTCTGGGTGAGCCTGCTCATGGGTTATGTTATTTTGATGAGCAATACAGAAAGCAGTCTGAGTTTCGTCGCTGGCGGTATTGGCTATATGACCAATGTTTGGCTTTTCGATCTGTTAAAATGGGGAAGCATATTGCCGATCTTGTTTGCGCTTTTTGTATTTGCTGTATATTTCTACGACGCTAAATCTGTTTTTGACAGCTGGCAAAGTAAAGCTGCTGACGAAGAAGATGCTGCCGTTTCGGACGAAAATATTGCTGAGGAGCCTGTCGCCGTAGTTCAGCCGAAAGCGAAAGAACGTGAATATGTGTCAGTAGTTAACGATACGTATGACGATGACATTGCAGAAACAGATTCAACCGAAGATGAAAAGGATGGGATTCTGTTGCAAATGGAGGAAGAGAAACCTGTTGTTGTACCTGAACCGTCCCCTGTATTGCGGGTTACGCCGTCAATTGTTCCGCCGGCTGCGCCTGTCGATCTCGAACTTGAACTGGAAGTAGAGGAATATGTTGCGCCGTTAGTGGTGGACGATGAGCCTGAAGATGAAGACGTCAACGCTTCGATTTTAAGAGAGTTTGGACAGTATGACCATACACTCGACCTGCCATCGTACCAATTTCCAAATCTGGGATTGCTGAATAACGTAATCGAAAATCAGCATGAAAAAGTAAGCCAGGAAGAACTGGAAAGCAATAAGATCAGGATTGTCGATACGCTTGGTAGTTATGGTATCAACATTTCAAAAATCAAGGCAACCATTGGTCCTACGGTTACGCTTTATGAAATCATACCGGAAGCGGGCGTGCGTATTTCGAAGATAAAAAACCTGGAAGGTGATATTGCGCTAAGTTTGGCTGCACTGGGAATCAGGATCATAGCGCCCATGCCGGGAAGGGGAACGATCGGAATTGAAGTTCCGAACAAGAATCGGGAAACAGTTTTTATGCGATCGGTACTTTCCAATGAACGTTTTCAAAAATCGACTTATGACTTGCCGGTTATTCTTGGCAAAACGATTTCCAACGACATTCACATCGCCGATCTTGCAAAAATGCCTCACTTGCTGATGGCCGGAGCAACCGGGCAGGGAAAGTCTGTCGGGCTGAATGTTATCCTGGCATCTTTGATTTACAAAAAGCATCCTGCCGAACTGAAATTTGTACTGGTAGATCCTAAAAAGGTTGAACTTACCCTTTTCAATAAACTGGAACGGCATTTTCTTGCCAAGCTTCCTAATGCCGACGAAGCCATTATTACAGACACAAAAAAGGTAATTTTTACCTTGAATTCACTGTGTATCGAAATGGATTCGCGTTACGATCTTTTGAAGGAAGCAGCTGTAAGAAATTTAAAAGAATACAACGCCAAATTTGCGCAGCGCCGGTTAAGTCCTGAGAAAGGGCATCGGTTCCTGCCATATATTGTACTGGTCATTGACGAGCTTGCCGATTTGATGATGACGGCCGGAAAAGAGGTGGAAACCCCGATCGCGCGTTTGGCACAGCTGGCGAGAGCGGTAGGTATTCACCTGGTCGTGGCTACGCAGCGTCCCTCCGTGAAAGTTATCACCGGTTTGATCAAAGCCAATTTCCCGGCACGTTTGTCATTCCGTGTGACGTCGAGTATTGACTCCCGGACGATTCTGGATTCAGGAGGCGCGGAACAACTGGTAGGGCAGGGCGATATGCTGCTATCGATTAATTCCGAGGTAATTCGTCTGCAATGCCCGTTTATCGATACCCGTGAAATTGAGGACATTTGCGACTACATCGGATCGCAACGGGGCTATGACGAGGCTTATGCACTTCCCGAATATGAAGGTGAAGACGGAGGAGACTCAAAATCTGAAGTAAATACCGAAGATTTTGACGGCCTTTTACCTGATGCCGCCCGTTTGATCGTTACGCATCAGCAGGGAAGCACATCACTCATTCAGCGCAAAATGAAGCTTGGATACAACCGCGCCGGGCGTATCATGGACCAATTGGAAATGATCGGTATTGTTGGTCCTTTTACAGGCAGCAAAGCGCGTGATGTGATGTTCCATGATCTTGGCAGCCTGGAAGAACATTTGCGTAGTATGGGCCTGTAGTGATCTTAAATCTTTCATTTTGATCATCATCGTTTACATTTTAAACATTAAACCTTCATCACGGATGGCGGTCTAACTTTCGTTGTCCATGTGTCGAATGGCATGCTTTTTTAACTCACTAAGAATAAAAATGAATATGTATGAGAAAAATTAAAATTATTGCGTTGCTACTGTCTTTGATTTCCTTTTCAGGTTCGGTGTATGCGCAGGGCGACAAAAAATCATCAGCCATTCTGGAAGCAATGAGTGCCAAATATCAGAAAATCAAATCGTTTAAAGCGGTTTTTACCTACACACCTGATGGGGGGAAATCACTGAAAGGAGATGCGACGGTTAAAGGCACCAAGTTTAGATTGAAGATGGCTGGCCAGGAAATATACAACGATGGTAAATTGATGGCAACCTACATTAAAGAGACAAACGAAGTGAATTTGCAGGATTTTGACCCGACAGCAACGGGAGATCTGGATCCTACCAAAATTTATTCTGCTTATAAAAAAGGCTTCAAATATGCTTTCTTGCAGGAAAAGAAAGAGGGTGCGGAAGTGTTTGAAGTGGTAGAATTGACCTCAACAAATAAAGGAGGCCAGGTGGATAAGGTTCAGATACAAGTGAACAAAAAGGATAAGTCAATCGGAAGCTGGAAAATTTTCCAGAAGAATGGACAAAAAGTAACCTATAAAGTGGATCAGTTTCAGCCTGATATTGCTGTTGCCGATAATTTTTTCACCTTTAATGCCAAACAATATCCCGGCGTTGAAGTAGTGGATCTTCGCTGACAGACATTGGTTTCATTAAAAAACGGGATGGAAAATCAACTGATTTTCCATCCCGTTTTTTTTCTTTTTTTGGCTACCGGAATTTATTTATAAGGTCTGAAATTTCCTGCCATCATCTGAATTTGAGTTGTCTTTGAACACAAATTCATGTTTTTTCGTGTAATTCGTGGCTTCAAAGACAAATGCAGGTTGGGGAAATCTGCAGCAAGTGTATGTGAGGTTTTGGCGTTTTATAAAAGCCATGATAGTCAGTTTTTAAAAATAGTAATTAGTGGAAATGATATTTGTTCAGATCATAAAAATGGTAGATCCCATCGCAATCCAGCTTGATCGGTGGTTCGATAAAGGCGTGGAGATCGTGCCCAATCTTATTGTCGCGATATTGATACTGGCAATTTTTCGCTTTCTGGCATCCTATGGCGGCCGGTTTATGTCGCGGGTTTTGGGGCATGCATCTCACAATGTAGGTCTTGTTAGTCTGGTATCTGCTGTAACCCGGATTATTATCGTAATGGTCGGCGTGTTTTTTGCGTTGGGTATCTTAGGGCTTGACAAGACCGTGACGTCTTTGGTAGCTGGTGCGGGTGTGCTGGCGCTGGCCGTGGGTTTTGCGTTTCAGGATTTAACGACCAACTTCATTTCCGGTGCATTCATTGTGATACAAAGACCCATTCAGGTCGGAGATGTGATTGAAACCAATGGATTTACCGGAAAGGTGAAATCAATCGGGTTGCGGTCGGTGAAACTCGACAATTTTGCCGGACAGCAGGTTGAACTACCCAGTAAAGACATTTTTCAGAAACCGATTGTGAATTTTACTTATTCCGGAGAAAGACGGGTTCAGGTAAATTGCGGAATCTCGTACCACGATGACCTCGATCGTGCAGAAATGATTAGCCTTGATACGGTTAAGGCCATGGACTTTTTGAGCAAGACGCGTCCCGTAGAATTTAATTATACGGAGTTCGGTGACAACAGTATCGATTTTCAGATACAGTACTGGATTGATCAATCCAAAACCAGTCCCGGACAGTCAAAACATGAGGTGATCAAAGCAATCAAAAAGGCATTTGATGCAAATGGTATTTCCATTCCTTTTCCAACCAGGACACTTGAATATGTGCCGAAGCCGGAAAACCCGGGCAATTCGCCAACGGCCGCATCCTGAGTGAAAATACGTTTTAAGGTAAAAAAATAGCCGGCGAAAATTTCGCAGGCTATTTTTTTTACCTTAATTATACCAATCCTTAGTATCTGTAAGTATCAGATTTGAACGGTCCTGCCGGTGTTACACCGATGTAAGCAGCTTGCTCATCAGAAAGTGTTTCAAGTTTCGCACCAACGTGAGAAAGGTGGAAAGCTGCTACTTTTTCGTCCAAAGCTTTTGGTAGAACGTAAACTTTTTTCTCGTAAGCAGCTGTGTTTGTCCAAAGTTCGATCTGAGCCAAAGTCTGGTTCGAGAACGAGCATGACATAACGAAAGATGGGTGGCCCATTGCACAACCCAGGTTAACCAAACGACCTTCTGCAAGAACGATAATATCTTTTCCTTCAACAGAATAAATGTCAACCTGAGGTTTGATCTGAGATTTAGATGCGCCATAGGTTCCGTTCAACCAAGCCATATCGATTTCGTTGTCGAAGTGACCGATGTTACATACAACCGCTTTGTCACGCATTGCCAGGAAATGACGATCTGTGATGATCTTGTAATTTCCGGTAGCAGTAACAAATATATTGGCACGTGGAGCAGCATCGTCCATAGTTACCACTTCGAATCCGTCCATAGCAGCCTGAAGCGCACAGATTGGATCGATTTCAGTTACCAAAACACGGCAACCAGCTCCGCGAAGCGATTCAGCAGAACCTTTACCAACGTCACCGTAACCAGCTACAACGGCCACTTTACCGGCAAGCATCAAGTCAGTTGCACGACGGATCGAATCTACAAGCGATTCGCGGCAACCGTATTTGTTATCAAATTTCGATTTTGTTACAGAATCATTTACATTGATTGCAGGCAAATGAAGCGTTCCGTTTTTAAGACGGTCATAAAGACGAAGTACACCTGTTGTAGTTTCTTCAGATAGTCCTTTGATGCCTTCGATCAGCTCAGGGAAATCGTCAAATACCATGTTTGTAAGGTCGCCACCATCGTCAAGAATCATGTTCAATGGCTTACGATCTTCACCGAAGAAAAGTGTTTGCTCAATACACCAGTTGAATTCTTCTTCGTTCATTCCTTTCCAGGCATAAACCGGAATTCCCGCTGCTGCAATCGCCGCCGCAGCGTGATCCTGCGTTGAAAAAATGTTACATGAAGACCATGTTACATCGGCTCCAAGCGCGGTAAGCGTTTCGATTAATACCGCAGTTTGGATTGTCATGTGAAGGCAGCCAGCAACACGTGCGCCTGCAAGAGGCTGTGATGGACCGTATTCTGCACGAATAGCCATTAAACCAGGCATTTCAGCTTCTGCCAAAGTGATTTCTTTACGACCCCATTCGGCCAGCGAAATGTCTTTTACCTTGTATGGTGTGTACGTTTCTGTTGACGTTGCCATTATTTACAGTTTTAGTTAAATTTCAAGATTATGGCTACAAAATTAAGTAGAAAAACCAGCGACGGGAAGAAAAATAGATACAAATTGTGGTTTGCTGTTAAAAATTAGATTTTTTATCTTAATCACTTGTTAGGAACCCGCTTTCAAGGTGACTGTGCGTGTCAATGTAGTTTCTGGTAGATAATTTATCTTAAAATTTTTTCGGCCGTCAACAGTTGCGGCAGGGTGGAGTGAACAATGTCTTCGCAGCCGACAAAGATTATCGTTTTATGGTTGCAATCAACTTGCTGTATTTTGTCGACAAAAACGATGCGTATGTCTATAAAGGTTTCACAAAAACCAATTTGACTTTCAATTAATTATATTTGTACATGCACGATATTGTTGAGTTTGTACAGGCACTTGCGAAAAAGCGGGTTATTCGGCATGTTGCTTTTTGGGTGATTGTTCTGCTCGCGCTGACAGTCATGTACAGATCCGGCATGCCGGGTTATCTGATGACATTGGGTACAATCAGTATTTTCATGCCCATCCATATATTGTATTTTTATACAGTCGGCTACCTGATTATCCCCAAATTTTTTTATAAAAAGACCTTCGTGCAATTTATCGTCCTGATGATCTGCTGTGTATTCGGTTTTACTCTGATTTTCAGGCTTGTAGAAATATTTATTGCGGATCCGCAGCTTTACCGCGCACTAAAATCAAAAGATCCTGAAATGAAGTGGCACAAGTTGGACGGAACTTATTGGGAACAGTTTAAAAAGCCGATTTATCTGGTTATGGCGTTTGAACAAACCAATGTTTTTGTTTGGGTAGCGCTTTCAATTAAATACTTCAAAATGTGGTTCGAAAGAAGACAGGCTGCTCTGGAAGCAGAATTGAATTTTCTGAAAGGGCAACTGCATCCTCATTTTCTGTTCAATACGCTGAACAATCTGTATGCTTTGACGCTCACGCAGTCACCGCGTTCATCGTCGGTGGTGATTGGGTTGTCGGAGATATTGCGATACATGCTTTACGAGGCAAATGTAGACCTGGTCGATCTGGAGCGGGATGTACGCATACTTGAAAATTACATCAGTCTGGAAAAGATCCGCTATGAAGACCGTTTGGATATACAGTTTAGTATCAATGGATTGCAGCCGGGTTATCAGATCGCCCCCTTGCTGATCTTGCCACTCGTAGAAAACGCTTTTAAACACGGCGTAAGCGAACAGGTCGGGCAGGCGTGGATCAATATGGATCTGCATATCAGGAATAAATCGCTTAAATTTAAGATATCCAACAGCAAACCGGAAGGCGTAGTCAATGGGGACAAACAGAATCATGAAAGGATCGGCCTGAACAATGTAAGAAAAAGGCTTGCAATACTCTATCCTTCTGCCCACCAGCTGCGCGTGCTCGAAGAGGAAGATGTTTTTGCTGTTATTTTGGATATTGAACTGGACAAGCTGGTTGAAGTGTAAAATATGAGACTAAGGACGATTTTAGTGGACGACGAGCCGCACGCTATTGAAGTGCTGGACAATTATCTGGGCAATTTCAGCGAGATTGAAATCGTGGCCCGTTGTCACGATGGGATACATGCTTTTCAAACTTTGCAGCAAAGCAAAATAGACCTGATGTTTCTGGATGTGAAAATGCCAGGTTTAAAGGGCACGGATTTACTCCGAAGTCTCAAAAATCCACCAAAGGTAATTTTCACAACGGCGTATCAGGATTATGCCGTGGAAGGATTTGACCTCAATGCGATCGATTACCTGATGAAACCGATTCCTTTCGAGCGGTTTTTAAAAGCCATGGATAAGGTTTTTGAAGGTTTTCAAATAAAAAATGAAAATCTCCCTGTTGCCGAAGCACCCGCAGCCAGTAGCAAGGAGGTTTTTCTGTATCTGAAAGTCGACCGTAAAATGGTCAAAGTGAATGTGAAAGATATCCTCTGGATTGAGAGTCTTCGCGATTATATTAAAGTAGTGTTGGCCGACAAGGTGCTGATCACGAAACAAAAGATCAGTATGCTTGAGGAGCTTCTTCCAGAGGATGAGTTTGTGCGTATTCACCGCTCGTTCATCGTCTCTGCCCTCAAAATTCAAAGCTATCACACGCACAAGGTAGAAATTGCAGGGCGTGAAATTCCTATTGGCCGTAATTTCAAAGCGGAATGCCAGCGCCGTTTCCAGTTCACATTCTGATCTGAAACCGTGATAAACCTTGCCGTTTGTCGACAAAACCGCGTCTTCCATCTTCAAGGCGGTTTCCTGTGTTTCTGGGGCTTTTTTTTCTGCTAAAATTGCACCGCTGTTTACAAAAACAGTGAATCGGAGAACAGAAAACACTACTCAAAGCCTTATGGAAATGTTCAAAAAAACTGCATCGGATTTTTACTTTCCGGAAATTTCTGTCTGTTCAGATAGGATTTTACTCAATTCAGATAAAACAGTTTCATAATAGCTTCTGCTGGTTATTACTTGCAGGGATGGATTCTGAAATCCGGTTAAATTTTATCATTTCAATTATCATTAGCCATGTTTAAAAAAGTATCATTCGCCATTTTGGCAGCGTCCTTGCTTGTAACAGCTTGTAAGGAAGACGAGGTAACACCAGGAAATACGCTCACTGCAAAGGCAGGAGATGATCAGAATGTAAAAGTGGGACAAACTGTAAATCTGGATGGAAGCGCTTCCGTTGACAGTGAATCCAAACCGTTCGATTACGCCTGGGCGATCACCACAAAGCCGGCAACCAGTGCCGCAGTGCTAAAAACTCCGACCGCGGGCAAGGCGTCCTTTGTGCCTGATAAAGCTGGGGACTACGAGCTGGAACTGACCATTAAAAACGGTAAGTTTGAAAGTAAAGACAAGGTAGTGATAAAGGCTGCATTGCTGGAACCGATTGATCTGGATAGTAAAATTACCGTTAAAACAGTCTTGGAAGATCGTATCGCTGACCCGGATGCACCGGATTATATTGCCAAAAACAATGTGGACGTTTCCGCGGAACTGACTTTAAAACCGGGTGTTGTGATTGGTTTTGCAAGAGACACACGCATGGAAATTAGCAGCCAGGGCGGCGTATTGATTGCGAAAGGCGACAGTTTAAATAAAGTTCGCTTCATCGGCTTAGAGAAAACGGCGGGATTCTGGACGGGGCTGGTCGTGCGTTCTGCCAGCAGCGCCAATCTGTTTGAGTATGCGGAAATTTTGCATACAGGCAGTAAAGCCGTTACAGCGGCACGTAAAGCAGCACTGTCGGTGATGGGCGGATCCAAGGCGCAAATTGCAGTTAAAAATAGCCTTTTCGAAAAAAATCAGGGATATGGACTTTATGCAGAAAGCGGGGCGATTCTCGCAGGATTCTTAAAAAACACTTTCAAAGATAATGCCGAAGCCGGGATTCTGATTGATTCAGATATTGTCAGGGACCTGGATTTTAACAGTTCTTTTTCTAATGGAAATGGCCGTAATGTGGTAGAAGTAATGGCCACGAAATTGTCAGAAAGCGCTACTTCCGAAACCGTGTGGCAGGGATTTAAAGATAAAACGCCTTATCGCCTATTGGGGGATTTGTCCGTCACCGCATCTTGGAAATTGTCGCCGGGTGTAGTACTGGAAATTTCCCGCGGAGGCCGGATTGACGTGGATGACCCTGGTTATCTGAACGCCAAAGGAACCGCTACTTCCAAAATAGTGATCAGAGGTGTGGAGAATACTGCCGCTTTCTGGCGGGGGCTGATTATTTTTTCGACAAGTCAGATGAACCAGTTTGAATACGTGGAAGTGTCCGGCGGAGGGAGCTCTGCGCTCGTGTCCGGTAAAAAGACAAACATTGCGGTTTATGGCAGTCAGGCGAATCTGAGTATTAAGAATTCGCAGGTCAACAACAGCGGCGGTTACGGGATTTATGTCAATTATCAGGCAAAAATCAATGGCGATGTAGAAACTTCGAACACCTTTACAGGTAATGCACAGGCGAAAACGTTGCAGGAATAATTGACCCGAGAATCGGTCGCAAAGGTGAATCTTGCCATGAATGAAATACCTGTTTCGGTCAGCCTGATTTTCGGGCTGACCACACTTCTCACTGTTTTTACTTTTTACAAAGCCGCCGGAAGCTCAGAAGCAACGCTCTATGTAATGGCCGCCTGGATTTCCCTGCAGACATGCATATCGTTGTCGGGCTTTTATGCGGAAGCGCCAGCGATGCAATTTCGATTGCTACTCGTTGTTATGCCACCTATCACGCTTGTAGCGGGCCTTTTTTTGACAAAAAGAGGAAAAGCCTATCTGAACCGGCTGGATGTGCATTTGCTTTCCATTATTCATATCGTAAGAATTCCGGTCGATCTGGTTATTTACTGGTTGTTTATTGCAAGGATGCTTCCTTATGAGGCGACCTGCGGTGGCGGAAGTCTGGATATTTTCGCGGGGTTTTCGGCGCCGGTTGTGTATTATTTCGGGATGCTAAAGCATTGGATAAATTGGTTCGGATTATTCTGCTGGAATATACTCTCGATGGGACTGCTGGTCAATCTGGGAGTAAAATCGGTGCTTTTTGCTCCATGCGTTTTCGGCGAGCCCGGTGCTGGTCCGACAGCTGGTGCCGTGTCTTATTTTCCGTTCGTATTTCTGCCATCAATGATGATTCCCATTATTCTTATTTCACATCTGGCCGTAATTCGAAAACTTATTAAAGTCCGCGGATTTGATTGGAAAAGTCAGATCGGCTGGCCTGACCTGCGCTAGAATTTTTTGAAATATTTAGCGAAAAAAATAAAATCAAGCTATGAAAATAAACTTCAATTTAATGACCGTTGCTATCATCGCGCTCAGTTTGAGTGATGATAATTTTATCAGAAAATCAGCAAAACAGCCATTTGCCAAAAAGGGTTTTTGGGTTACAGAAGATATTGTTGGCAGCAAGTCGACAATTGTGAAATATTACGCGAACAGTATCAGTCTGATCAACGAAACGAAAGAGGATCGTGTGCTGGATATTTCAAAACTTTCAGTTCGGAAATACCTCAACAATGTTCTGGAAACCCACATGAAAAATGATTCAACCGTAAACCATTGGGAGGGGAATTATGAAATCAATTAATCTCGTCTGGATTATCAGATCAGTCACTCTGATTCTGTACTTCTTCATTGCCGCTCAGGGCGCTTTTTATCTGCTGGGCTTCGGTAAGGCGCTGTATAATATTTCTTCCGACACATTCATTGAGCTCCGCAAAGCGGTTGATCCGGTGATTCGGGGAAGGCTCAAAACACTGTATTTAGCCACGCTGGCTATGACATTTGTGTGGTTTTTACTAACCGACAAATCCGGAGGCTTTGCTTCATACGGCCTCATTCTCGTATCATTTCTTTTACTGACGACGGATATTTTCCTGATTCTGAAAGTGAGCGAACCTGTTAATGTGGAAATTAACGTCATTGACACGTTTACTGTGAAGCGTTCGGTTTTTCTGCAACAGGAATGGCTTAAATACATACTCATTCGTGCCGGAATTTCCGTATCCGGATTCCTGCTATTGCTTTTGCAGGTAACACTGCGTTTAAATCACCATTGAAAAATTTTTAAACCATGATTAATAAAATGAAAACTTACCTATTCCCTTTCTACAAAGGGTCAATTTATCTTTTTGCGGCCGTTACCGCTGTTTCACAATTTTCCTGTAACAGTGACAAGCCCGTTGAGCCAGGAATTGTTGCCGAGAAAAACGCAATTATTCCCGCAAAAAACCAAAAGTATGTTTACAAAATTACGGATGCGGATGGGGGAGTTTCAAGTGCTGTTACCAAGGTAACCAGTGTGAAAGATTCGGCAGGTTTGGCGGTATCTCACATTGAAAATGTGATCAAAAACGATGCTGCCGAGGCAACCATACTGACCAAAGCATTTAGCCAGAACGGTGTTACAACAAACGAATTGTCGTATCCGCCGTTGCTGACGGATTTTGTAGCGCAGATCAGTGCAGTTGCTCAAATTGACAAATTTGAGGTTACCGGTTTTCCGCATTATCAAAAACTGGAAAACAAGGGAACAGTCAATAGCAGCATGACTTTTGAAGGCAAGCCAATTACGGTTTATCTCAAACTGAAAGTTGGCGACGGAGAAGAGCAGATTGACGCAGAAATACGGGTAAAAGTCACGTATGCAGCGGGCAAGGTAGTGAAAGAGGAGAACCTCACCACGCCGGCAGGGAAGTTCGATTGCAGTAAGTGGGAATATTCTTACGAGATGGAAAGTACTGTTTCCACTGCCGGAAGACCCGCAGAAACGACCAAAGAAAAGGTCGATGTAGCCGTATGGACAGCGCCAGGAATAGGAATCGTCAAGTCGCAGGAATCGTCGGCGAGTGGCGTGGAGACGACTGAATTACAGAAAATCGAAAAGTAGCGATGAAATCAATGTTAGTAAGTGTACAAAAGTGGAATTTAGGGGCTTTCCTTTTTGTCTTGTTTTTAACAGCTTCATGTTCAAAAGAAGCTTCGACAGGCATAGGCCCGAAAGAAGGATACGCTACCGGCAAGGTTACCAATGCAGATGGCAGCGCTTTGAAAGGCGTTCGTGTGGTGATTGACAATACGATGATTTACAACTCAAACGCACTGGGGACCTCTGATGAAAAGGGTAATTATAGCATTCAGTTGCCCAAAGTAGGCACTTTCATGGCGTCAGCTCGGATTACCAAAACCTACAATGGCAAGCAATACGAAATGGACCTGGATCCGGACGTTTATGAGGAATTCAGTATTGACGGCGCAGTCAGGAATTTTCAGTGGAAAATGACGGGAAAAAGGCCGACCGATCTGGAAGGTTATTACGGTGCTTCTATTGAGGTAAATAAGTCCGTTTTAAGCCAGGTTTATGACTCAGAAAATATCGAATTTACTTTGATACCGGAAGGGAATCTGATCGACGGGACAAAAGGTAAAATATTAAAAGTAAAACATGGAGCGCCTCATACAACGGATTACAGCAGAATTGTGGACATTCCGCTTGGAAGATACGTGATGTCCGCAATGTACAATGGCGAGTCCGGAAAATTTCCGCTGAAACTGAGAAACCATTTTTCAGAGGATGAGTACGTAAGTTCGCTGGTAATTAATTTTGAACCCTCGACGATCTGGGGTAAAAATATTGCGCTGATCAGCTATCTGGAATAAAATAAAATTCCCTTCCGTTTGAATTATACGGAAGGGAATTTTTCCTTTGGATTCAAATTCCAGCTAAACCAGAACAGTGAAGCTTTTGAAAATGGCGCCGATACGTACAGCGTCAAAAATTCTTGCCTGTGTTCCTCCGTGATTCAAAACGGATTGCTCATGAGATGTGACACACATTTCACAACCATTTAGCGCCGAAACAACAAGGCTTAGCAATTCGAAAAATTCTTTGCCAAGTACAGGGTTTACCATGATGCTCATTTTGATTCCCGCAGGCGCGTTATCATAATATTCCTTGTGCATAAAATGCCTGAAACGGTAGAACACATTGTTTGCATTCATCAGTGACACACAGGCGGCTACTTCTGCAATTTCTTTTTCCTCCGCACCTTCGTTTACTACAAGCTCTTCAATAGCAGAAATTACGGCAGCATTTTTCTCATTGATCGCCACAGAAAGTGCGATCAAAAGCGCTTCCTTGCGGTTCAGATTCTGCGATTTCAGAACATTTCCGAGATTGATTTTCAGGTCTTTCAGATAACGGTGGTCTAGTGCCGCCAGCTTGTTGATCAACACGCTTTCAAACTCAGCGGGCAGATTCAATTCTTTATACAGAGCGTCTTTGGTGCTCCCGGTTGTTGCAAATGGATACATGTATTTTTAAAGTTGAGCATCTTGCCGGCTGGCTTGATGCGTATGGAAGGTGAAAGTTTTTAGTTTAAAGTTAGTAGTACAAAAGACTGTAAACTGCTAACTCTAAACTAATTACAGGGCGATTACGCAAGCGTTGCTTCACCTTTTACCCAGTTGCATGGGCAAAGTTCGTCTGTTTGCAAAGCATCAAGCACACGAATTACCTCGTCAACATTACGTCCTACTGAAAGGTCATTTACGCTCACCCAACGAATTGTACCTTGTGGATCTACAATGTAAGTTACCCGGTAAGCAATTTTTTCATTGGCTTCAAGAATTCCAAGTTCCTCAGCCAGAGATTTCGAAGTATCAGCCAGCATCGGGAAACGAAGATCACGCAGATCATCGTGGTTTTTGCGCCATGCAAGGTGAACAAATTCGCTGTCAGTTGAAGCACCGATCAGGATTGTGTCACGGTCCGAAAAATCGTCAACGTGTTTGCCGAATTCAGCAATTTCAGTTGGGCAAACAAATGTGAAATCTTTTGGCCACCAGAACATTACCATCCATTTCTCAGCATTTTTGTGGTCTTCTGAGGTAATATCGTAGAATTCATTTCCTTTTTCAAGAGACACTACAGATGTTTTTTTGAATTCAGGGAATTGTGATCCCACGGATAATAGTCTATTTGCCATGATTGCTCGTAAGTTTATTTTTGTACTTTTTTTATGATACAAACTTACTGCTATCAGCGCTTCAAGGCAATTTTCGTCATGGCACTATTGGAGGAAAGACTTGTTCTAATCAAATGAAATCACTTTTTGTTATGGAAATTACAATGTTATAGATACATTCTATAATTACATAAATTTGTACTATATAATTATACTTGTAATAAATTAAATTATACACTCTACTCGGGCATTACACTCAGCACACTTTCCAACGCCATCCCGCGCGATCCCTTTATCAGAAAGTGTGTATTATTTTGCGGGTTGTCCATGACCCAGTTGTGGAGCGAAAATTTGTCTGGAAAGTAATATGCTTTCGGAAGTGCAGGCAATGCATGCTGCATCAGTTTTCCGGATAAGATCACGATATCGAAATGGTGCGCGGCGATTCTTTTACCAAGTTCAAGATGTTCTTCTGCGGCTGCCTCTCCAAGCTCGAACATATCACCCAGAATCACGATTTTTTTCGCAGCATCCAGTTGTGCAAAATTCTCGATGGCAGCAGCCATGGACGACGGGTTTGCATTGTAGGCATCCATCATGATTGTATTCGATCCTTTCCTTACAATTTGAGAGCGGTTGTTGTTGGGCTCGTAATTCCCAACTGCCTCATAAGCGTCTTCGTCAGTAACTTCAAAATATTTCGCAACTGCCAGTGCTGCGCAGATATTGTCGAAATTATATTGCCCGGGTAAATGGGTCGTAACGGTTTTATTTTTTGCGCCTTTGAAAATAACAACCGGACTTTCGCTGACCAGTTCAGGATTGACAGGGTTGTTTTCTGAATTGTAAAAAACGATTTCTCCAAATGCTCGCCGCTTACTCACCATTTCCATCACTTTGTCATTCTGTACATTTACAAACACGGTGCCCTTACGTTTGGATAAATAATCAAATAGCTCACCTTTTCCCTTCACGATTCCTTTTAATCCGCCGAAGCCTTCCAGATGCGCTTTGCCGATGTTGGTAATCAAACCGTGGGTGGGCATGGCAATGCTGCACAGCAGCGCAATTTCTTCCTGATGATTTGCGCCCATTTCCACAACCGCCATTTCATATTTCTCAGGATTGATCGCCAGCAAGGTGAGCGGGACGCCGATGTGGTTATTCAAATTTCCTTTGGTCGCGTATGTCTGGAATTTCATTGACAACACTGCCGAAATAAGCTCTTTTGTGGTGGTTTTGCCGTTGGAGCCAGTAAGTGCAATCACCGGAAATTCGAAAGTCTTCCGATGTAGCCTGGCGAGGTCCTGCAATGCCGCCAGCACATCTTCAACAAGTAAAAAACGTGCTCCTGCCACCACAGTTTCATCATCAACCACCACGTATGCAGCTCCTTTGTTCAGCGCTTCCGATGCGTACTTATTGCCGTCAAAATTGTCTCCTTTCAGCGCAAAAAACAGGCATCCGGGAGTGATTTTTCGCGTATCGGTAGATATGGAATTGCCTTCTTTATAAATTTTGTAGAGTTGTTCCGTGGTCGTATACATGAGAATATTGATACTGGATTTATCTTGTCGTATAAACTTTGGTACTTGTGCTCAATCAAACCGGACCTAATTTCGTTAGGTTTACAGGATGATTTGCAGCTCGTGCCGGGAGACAAAATTAACGGAATAATATTCAACGATGTACACGAAATATACCCTCAGCTTATTCTTTATTCTGATTTTTATTCAAAGCCACGCACAGCAAGCATGGTTCAGGACGGACACCATCACAACACTTTCCCTTGGTGGAAAAACGTTGCTGAATCCGTGGGCGGGCGGGCTGAACGCTTCGCAGTTTGGCAAAATGCACCTGAACAATGACAATATAGAGGATCTCGTGGTTTACGATCGTACGAGTAGCAAGTTTACAACTTTCATTGGCGGTGAGGGACCAGACGATAAATTGGTCTTTTTGCATGCACCTTACTACGAAGCATTTTTTCCGGCTGTTGACAACTGGATGATTTTGGCAGATTACAACAACGATGGCAACAAGGATCTTTTCGCAAGCACCGCTCTGGGTATCACAGTTTACAGGCAGGTAAAAAGTGGAAATTCCTGGTCTTGGAAACTAGAGCGGGACGCGTTGTACACCCAGGGTCTGTCGTCAATCGTGAATTTGCAGGTTTCAGGGACAGATGTGCCGGGGATCGTGGATATAGACAATGACGGAGATCTGGATCTGATCACCTTTGATTTCTCCGGGACTTTTGTTGAGTTGCATCAGAATATGAGCATGGAGCGCTTCGGCGTTCCGGACAGCCTGGGAACAACAAAAAGCCCTATTTTTCAAAGAAATGGAGATTGTTGGGGGAATTTCCATAAAAATGATTCTGAAACGGGATTTGTCTTCGGAGATAATTGCGGCGTCAGGGATCTCTCGGGCGGCCGTATTTTACACTCTGGTAACACCATTTTACTAAATGATCTGGACGGGGACGGGAAAAAGGATTTGCTGGTTGGGCACGTGAGCAACGACAATATTTCATTTCTTAAAAACTCTTCCGCCGGAATAATTGCGAATTTCACCAGTTCATCCGCCGCATATCCGGCAACGGACCCCATTTCTTTCCATGTTTTTCCGGCTGCGTACATGGAAGATGTGGATTTTGATGGTGTAAAAGATTTGCTGGCTGCGACCAATGTGGCATCGAATGATAACAATCTGAGCGATTTCAGATCGTCAAACTGGTATTTTCACAACAGCGGGACGACGGATAATCCCAAATTTAGCCTGGTCCAAAAGAATTTTCTTCAGGATCAGATGCTGGACGTCGGAGAGAATGCAGCGCCCTCATTTTTCGATATCGACGGAGACGGTGATCAGGATATGATTGTGGGTACAGGCGGCGTTCCTGGCGCGAACGGATTCAGGGGTAAGCTTTGGTTGCTAAAAAATACCGGCACAAAAAATACGCCGGTATTTGAAGTCAGTTCCGACAACTTCCTGGATTTACCTGCTGTATATGATGCCTACAACATCAAACCGCAATGGGCGGATTTTAACGGGGATGGTGTTTTGGATTTGGGATTTTCGACTACATCTTTCAAGGGCTTGGAATACAGGTACATTCCCAATAAAGCAAAATCGGGGCAGGCCGCTCAGCTTGCTTTGTCGGATGCAGTTAGTATTGCACTTCCGTCAGAAGTTTTGACGAGCGATGCACCTTTCTTTTACGATGCGGATAAAGACGGAGACCTGGATCTTGTCGTTGGTAAGGCGCAGGGAAATGTAAGTTTTTATTCCAATACAGGCACGTCGGCCAAGCCCGTCTTTAAGCTTGAAACCGATACTTTTGCAGGAATCACCGTGAACTTCGAAAATCGCTCTGTGCAGGTTTCTGTGGCTGATGTAGATCTGGACGGAAGAGCGGATTTACTCACAACAGACCAGAGCGGCAATCTGAGGATATTTCATTCTGCCGCCTGGGGTAAATGGACCGAAAGGGCGAGTCTTTTGATAGAGCGGAACGGCAAGGGCGCTGCCGGCCTTTTCGGGAAATCGCTATTTGCGGCCGTTGGCGATTATAATGGCGACGGCAAACCGGATGTTGCAATTGGCAGTAATCTGGGTGGTGTTACCCTTTTGAATAATATTTTGCCCATCACCATAACCGGCACCGAACCTCCGGCTTCATTTTCGGTCAACGTGTATCCAAACCCTGCGGATCACTACATTAAAATTCAATCGTCCGAGAATGCAGATTTGCATGTGTTATCCGTAAATGGCATTTCTGTACTAAAAAACATTTCTGTTAAAGCCGGAGTTGAGAAGGAGATCTCTACAAAAAACTGGTCGGCTGGCCTTTACATTCTTGAACTGAAAAATGGTAGAAGGAGTGAGGTGAAAAAAATTGTGGTTCGGTGACTTCTGATGTAAAAGCTGGACTTAGCTGCTATTCTGTCTTTGGAAAATCGGCTCTGTGTAATTTGAATTGAAATAATTCAAAAATATTCCTGTAAAATCATAGTTGCGGAAGTGATTGGCTGTGTTCTGATATTCAGCATCTTATGAATTTTTGATGGCTTGTTGTGGCCCATCCGATCCATATTCCCGTATAAACAAGCAGTATGGTACAGGATGCCGGGCTTTTAATGAGGTAGCAATTTACAGGATCAAAAAAGGATGAAGTTTCAGTTTTTTTATTCATTCCTCCCTTAAAACATTTAATTCCATAGCCTCATGCAAGCACTGTTAGGTGTAATTTTTCATTTTATCGGAGGTTTTGCTTCCGGCAGTTTTTACATTCCATACAAAAAAGTTAAAGGCTGGGCCTGGGAGACTTACTGGATTGTTGGCGGGATTTTCTCCTGGCTCATCGTTCCGCCTTTGGCAGCATATTTAACAATACCTGGTTTTACCGAAATTATTGCGCATACCAACGGGGGCATACTGGCCGTAACATACATATTCGGAGTACTTTGGGGAATTGGCGGACTAACTTATGGGTTGGGTGTTCGCTATCTGGGTGTTTCTCTTGGAAGCTCAATAATCCTTGGACTTTGTTCCGTTTTTGGGGCGCTTGTGCCTTCGGTTTATTATCAGTTCAATCCTGCGGCTGGCAAAGATTCCATTTCGGATCTCGTCAATAACAGCTGGGGGCAGGTGGTGTTGCTCGGGTTGCTGGTTTGTGTGATCGGGATCATCGTTTGTGGCAAGGCGGGCGCTATGAAAGATCAGGATCTGAAAAGCAATGGTTTGGTTAAAGATGATAAAACGGAATTTAAAATTGGATTGGGTTTAACAGTTTCAATCATATCTGGGGTATTAAGTGCCTGTTTCGCCTTCGGGATTGATGCCGGAAAAGTAATGGCTGACGAAGCGAACGAAATCTGGAAAGCGGCCAACCCGGATCAGGGGAATTTTCTTTTCCAGAATAACGTGACCTACGTTGTGATTCTTTTGGGCGGGCTGACTACCAATTTTATCTGGTGCATGATCCTGAATGCGCGAAATAAAACCTTTGGCAATTACACCGATTCTTCGACGCCGCTGGTGTCAAACTACATATTTTCGGCCATAGCAGGAACAACATGGTTTTTGCAGTTTTTCTTTTACGGAATGGGAGAAAGCAAACTTGGCAACGGTCCAAGTTCCTGGATACTGCACATGGCGTTCATTATTTTGGTTGCAAACAGCTGGGGTTTGATATTGAAAGAATGGTCCGGGATACGTAGGGCGACATTAACTACAATTATATCAGGTATTCTGATCATCGTTTTATCCGTTCTGATTGTGGGTTACGGAAATTATTTACGTGAGTAACGGATGGATCGGGTCACGGAAAACAATATATCGGCACTGTATATTTTATTCATCCTGCTGGCTATAACGGGCTGCGGGAAAAAGACTGATAACGATAAAAAAATAGTGGAGCAAAACAAGGAAGGTTCTTTTGGCTATGATCTGGCCTTTTTGAAAAAACACACGGAATTGCTGGTGTTGACAGCACCGGATAACAAAGAAGCGATGGCTGTCGTGATCCCGGATTACCAGGGCCGCGTTATGACAAGTACGGTCGATGGAGCCCTGGGAAACAGTTATGGATGGATTAACTATGACCTGATAAGCAGCGGAACTTTTCAGCCGCATATGAACGCCTTCGGTGGAGAAGAGCGCTTGTGGCTGTCGCCGGAAGGAGGCCAATTTTCGATTTACTTCAAAAAAGGAAAAACTTTTGAATTCAAAAACTGGCAAACGCCGCCACTGATTGATACAGTGGCATTTAAAGTGACTAAGTCAGATGCCAGCTCTGCGAGTTTTGAAGCCAATGCAATGTTGCAGAATTACACCGGAACAACATTTATTATCCGGATCAAACGGAAGGTAACGATGTTGGACCGGTCCTCAATTTCGGGAAGTCTGGATATCGGTTCTCTGGAAAACTGCAAAGCAGTAGCCTATGAATCAGAAAATACGATTGTGAACGAGGATGCTGCATGGAACGCTGAAACCGGTACGCTTGGAATATGGCTGTTAGGAATGTTTAAACCTTCGGAAAAAACCGTCATAGTAGCACCATTTTCCATCAAGCTGTCTGATAAATTACTTATTACGGACGATTATTTTGGGAAGATTCCCGCTGGTCGACTGACGGTAAAAGGACAGACGGTTTTCCTGAAAGCAGACGGAAAGTCTCGCAGTAAAATAGGTATTGCTCCGCGGTCGGCCAGTAATGTAGCAGGGAGTTATGACGCTGAAAAAGGCGTCCTCACAATTATCCAGTTCGACCTCAAACCGGAAGAGCGTTATTTGAAATCCACCTGGGAAATTCACAAAGACCCGTATGATGGCGACGCCTTGAACGCATACAATGACGGCAAATTGGAAGATGGAACGCAAATGGGCCCATTTTATGAACTAGAGTCAAATTCGCCAACAAGCGCGCTGAATGAAGGCGAGACACTAACCCATCGCCAACGCACGTATCATTTTGAAGGAGAAAAAGCAGTACTGAATGAGATTTCTACAAAGGTTTTGGGTGTAAAAATTGATCAAATTGTAGAAGTTTTTAAATAAAAGCATGATAGCGCAGGATAGTTGATGTTGATTGTTCACAGATATTTACATACTGATTGTAAGAAATAATTGGATGTATTGAAGTAGAGGCATATTTTATCACAGCAGTTTTGTCCTGAATAACCCGTGGAACAAACAGAATACTTACAGGAATCCTACCTATCTGCACGTTGGCAGCAATTTTGTGCCGGGGACAAAAGTGCGTTCGGCGAGATTGCGGAGCATCATTATGCCGGATTGTACCACTACGGGACACGTTTTACGGGTGATCAGGATCTGATAAAAGACTGTCTTCAGGATCTTTTTCTGCGCATGTGGGAAAAACGCGAATCGTTGGTGGGCGTTGAGAATATCAAACCTTATCTGTTTCAGGCGGTAAGAAATAATCTTGTACGTCGCGTAAAAAGGCAGGCCATTTTTTCTGATATCACAAAAAACGAAGTTGAACCACTGGACGATATGTCGCCGGAGTCGGATTGGATCCTGCATGAAACCGACCTGCTTACTTCCGAAAAATTAAAACATGCGATTGAACTGCTTCCGAAAAGACAGCGCGAAGCATTGTATCTTAAATATTACCAAAACCTTTCTTACGAGGAAATTGCTGACGTGATGGGTTTACAACGGCAGGCGGTTGCCAATTATCTCCAATATGGTATCCAAAAACTTCGCGAATACTGGCAGCATTCCGCTGTGCTTATTTCACTTTTTATTGACCTGATAATCTAGTTAAAGAAAATATTGAAAATATACCAAATATTTTCAATATCCATGGGTACTATTTATTTCCTGGCGACTCATCGTATCAGAAGGAAGTAATTTAATAATTCCATGAATAATTATCACGACTTTGGGGTGAAGGACTGGCTAGAAGATCGCAGATTTCAAAACTGGGTCTACAATAACGATTCCAACCCTTTTTGGCTGCACTTCCTGGAAACTACACCACATCAGGCTGGGAACGTCGAGCAGGCACGAAGTATCTTGCTGTCTGTACGCGGAGAGTCCGACGCCATTTCCGCACAGGAGGTAAAACTGAGAGTGGCAGAAATTCTAAATGAGGTTTCAGCAGACAACGAGCATGATGATGTAACGCCCTGGTGGAAAAGTAAATGGCTGCTTGCCGCGTCGGTTATCTTCGTAGTTGGCCTGGCGGCAGGAAGCATGAAGGTTGCCGGCCTTTTTACCGAACCTGAACCTTACTATGCAATAACGGAAGATCTGGGCCGGGAAAAGCTGGTGGAAATTACCAACAAAACGGATCAGATAAAGATGGTAAATCTGCCGGACGGAAGTTCGGTAATTATGAAGAAAAATGCCAGGATCTCGTATCCGCGTGAATTTGATTCGGACAAGCGGGAGGTATACATGATCGGTGAGGTGTTTTTCGAAGTCAGGAAGAATCCGAAGAAACCATTTTATGTATATGCCGCTGAAATGGTGACAAAAGTAACCGGAACCAGTTTCAGTATTCACGCTGATGAATCATCAGATAAGGTAGATCTGGTTGTCAAATCAGGACTTGTCGAAGTTTCAACCTTCGGGCATGATAAAACAGGCGTTAAAGTGTTGGCAGGAAAGCAGTTGCTGAATCCAAACCAAATGGTGACGCTGCATCGGATCAGCAGAAAACTTGTAACAAAAAATGTAAAAAGCGCGGCGCTACTGAATCTGGCAGCAGAAACGCAGGGATTTTCTTTTAAACGTACGAAGCTGAAAGACGTGTTTAGTCTGCTCGAAAAAACATACGGGTTGCACATTGAGTATAATCAGGCGGCTACGGCCAACTGTACGATTACGGCACAACTGGGGGATGAACCGGTTTATGAAAAACTGGAAATGATTTGCGCAGTCGTGAATGCAAGATTTGAAGCAAAAGGTGCCATTGTTAAAGTAGTTTCCGCCGGATGCGAGGACTAGAAAGAGGAAATTGGAATTTGAACAAAATAACCCCAGAACAAACAGCCTATGATTAAAAGTTAACTCTCAAAAAAAGCCGGTAATGCTGGTAACATTACCGACCTCAATCTTAAAAAAATCTCCTGCTGCAGTCTGGTAAACTGAGCGAGCTGAAAAACAGCCCGTGGGAGAGGTTCGGAATGATTTCTATTTACACCTAAACCTGAACAAAATTATGAAAAAACGTCGACAACGAGACGAGATTCTATTTAAACTTATGAGGATCACTATTCTGCAAGTCATACTTTCCATGCTCTTTATTGGTGTTTCCACGGCAGGAGATCTGAGAGCTCAGGAAGTTTTAAATCAACGTATAAGCATATCCGTTTCTGAAATGGGTATGGATAAGGTTCTTGAAAAAATAGAAGAGCAAAGTAAAGTTAAATTCGTTTACAGTTTTGAAGCAATTCATGCTGACCGGAAAGTGACGCTTGATCTCAGGAACGAAAAACTGGCAACGGTTTTTGATGCACTATTCGCACCACTGAGCATTGATTATTCAATTTCAGGAAAGCGCAGCGTACTTCTGAAAAAGACAAAAAGTACCTCCGAAACTGAGCCGTTCAAGTTTGAGGCTTCTGCAACGGTTACAACGCCAGAGCAGGTTTTGAATACGGATATTCAAGTGAAAGGAAAGGTAATTGACGAAAAAGGAGAATCCCTTCCCGGTGTGAGCGTGGTTGTAAAAGGTACAACGCAGGGTACTTCCACGGATATGAGCGGAAGCTATCAGGTTCCGGTACCGGACCAGTCATCTGTGTTGATTTTTAGTTTTGTAGGATATATAAGTCAGGAAGTGGCAGTTGGGAGTCGCACCATGCTGGACGTCACTTTGAAAGTGGATGAAAAAGCGCTGGAAGAAGTTGTCGTAGTTGGTTTTGGAGAGCAGAAAAAGGTCTCCGTTACAGGCGCAGTTTCATCTATTAATAGCGACGCCCTTCGCCAGAATTCGTCTGCAAGTTTGGCAAACGCTCTTTCGGGTCGTTTACCGGGTTTGACCTCGATCCAGTCGGGTGGTGGACAGCCGGGACGTGATGATGCAACCATGTATTTGCGCGGAGCAGCGACTACGAACGGCAGAAGCCCGCTTATTTTGATCGATGGCGTACCGAGAGATAACATCCGCACGCTGGATGCAAACGAGGTAGCCTCTGTTTCAATTTTAAAGGATGCCTCGGCAACAGCCGTATTCGGGGTTCGTGGTGCCAATGGTGTCATTCTGATCACAACAAAAAGAGGAACAGAAGGAAAGACCGAATTGAGCCTGAATGCAGAACAAAGTTATTCGTCGTTTACACGTGAGCCTGAACGGCTGCATTCGCTTGAATATATGGCGCTTAGAAACGAAGCGTCTAAAAATGACGGAATTACTCCGTTGCCATTCGATCAGGCAACGATGGATAAATATGCCAATCCGCTTGCAGGCCTGGATCCGAACGATCCGGAATATGCACAAAAGGCGATGGTTAGAAAATACATGTACCCGGATCATGATTACTACCGTGAATACATCTCGCGATATGCGCCGCAAACACGTGTGAATATGAATGTTACGGGAGGTACGGACAAAGTTTCATATTTCGTTAACGGAGCCTTTTTGCATCAGGGAGGAAACCTGAATACTGAACCGAAATCGGTGCTTGGATACGATCCCTCGGCAAAGATGGACCGCTTCAATTTTCGTGCAAACCTGGATTACAAGGTTACAAAGAATCTGAAAGCGTTTTTGAACATTGGTAGCTACATCGAACGTGTCAATATGCCGGCCGCCTGGCTTTATGGCGATGACACCAACTGGATGATGCGTGACCTGCTTTATCAGGCGCAAACGATTTTGCCAATCACTCCCGGGCCGACAACAATTGACGGTTTTGGCGTAAAACCAGGTCAGATTGTAGATCCGGGATATATGGATCGCTCCGCATTTGAAATCATGAACCGGTTTGGTTATAGAAACGAAGTACGTTCCAATCTGAATGCATCCTTTGGTCTTGAACAAGATCTCAGTAAACTGGCAAAAGGGTTGAGCATCAAAGGGATGATCTCTTATGATTCAAAATCGACTACCGCCATGCAAGGCAACAAATCGGAACGCCTTTATCTGGCGGAGGTAAATCCCGCAACCAATGTATTGACTTACGCAGTAAAGCGTTCGGACGAAAGTTTACTCAGTCTGGTAAAAGGCGCAGATTCCCGTTACAACATTAACATGCAGGGTTCATTGAACTATGCAAGAGTTTTTGGTGACAAACATGATGTCACCGGAATGGTTCTTGCGCAGCGCGATACCTGGGAAACACCTGCCGGCGAAATTCCATATAACGTGCTTGGCGTCGCGGGCCGGGTTACTTACGGATACGACTCCCGATATCTGGCAGAAATTAACCTGGGTTACAATGGCTCCGAGCAGTTTGCTCCTTCAAGACGTTATGGGTTCTTCCCGGCTGCGTCAGTTGGATGGGTTGTCAGCAATGAAAATTTTCTTAAAAATAACCGGATACTTACTAATCTGAAATTCAGAGCTTCTTACGGTAAAGTAGGTAATGACAAAATGGGTAATGCCCGGTTTTTATACCAAAGTAATATCACCATGGGTGGCGGTCCGCTGGGAAGTCTTGGTCTTGGACAGGGTGTAAATCAGGGTCTTTTGGGTAATCCGGACCTGGGCTGGGAAGTTGCCAAGAAGCAAAACTACGGTGTTGATCTGCAGTTGTTCAACGATCTGAGCTTGTCTGCCGATTATTTTGTAGAACACCGCAGCGACATCCTCATCTCACGCGGTACAGTTCCTGAATTTCAGGGCGTTCCGTTAGGAAATATTCCGAGGGTAAATATGGGATTGGTCGACAATAAAGGTTACGAACTGGAACTGACTTACAACAAAGCACTGGCAAAGGGCCTTAACCTGATGATCCGCGGAAATTACGGATATAACCAGAACAAGGTCAAATTCCTTGATGAGCCTATTCGGGATGAAACCTATGCATACCGTTACCGTAGCACCGGATTTTCGCTGAACCAGTCGTGGGGTTATAAAATCGATTACAGCAACGGAAACGGTTACTTCAATTCAGCGGAAGAATTGAAAACATATCTTTCCAAAACAACTTACGGGTTTGGTGAGCCGAGAGTTGGAGATTTTAAATACATCGATTTGAATAATGACGGTGTGATTAATGACAAGGATCAGGCACCGATTGGCTACTCCAACATACCAAGAATAACCTATGGTCTTTCCATATCCGTTGACTACAAGGCTTTTGATTTTACAACATTCTTTCAGGGAATTGGTAAATATTCAAGCAATTACGCGCAACAGGGTGTTTATGAGTACATCATCAGAGGAACGTATTTTGATTATCACAAAACTGCCTGGACTCCGGAACGTTACGCAAACAATGAAAAAATAACTTATCCCGCGTTGAGTACGCACAGCACGACAAACCATACGGCCAATGATTTTTTTATCATGAACCGCTCATTTATCAGGCTGAAAAACATCGTGCTCGGTTACACACTTCCGTCGGGCTCGCTCAAAAGAGTTGGTGTGCAGAAAATGCGGATCTATATAAGTGCGCAAAATTACTTCACCTGGGATAAGTTGAAAATGGGCCATCTGGATCCTGAAAATGATGATTCAATAGGCTACCCGGTAACCAAAATGGCAAATTTTGGCGTCAACATTACTTTCTAAATACTGAATTATTATGAAGATCAGATATATCATATTGACGTTTTTGATTACTGTGCTGTCGCTCGGCTCGTGTAAAAATGCGCTGGATATGGCACCGGACGGAAAGCTGAGTCTGGAAGATGTGTTTGCCGACAACGACAAAGTTGGTGCTTTCCTGAACAGCTGCTACAGTAACATTCCGGTAAAAGGAACCAGATATTTTTTCTGGAGCAGAGGACCGGTAAACTGGAGTGACGAATCCTGGGACACCGATGCGGAGGCAGAATCCTGGATTATGTCAGGCCGGATGTACAACGGGGATGCATCTGCGGGTAGCCACCCGATTACAAACATCAGCGAGGATGGTGGAAATGGAAACTACTGGGCCAGATACTGGACCTCGATCCGAAACTGTACTGTTTTTATTAATAACATTGAAAAAGCCACTGTAAGGAGTCCTGCGGACCGCAGCCGCTGGAAGGCTGAGGCACATTTGCTTAGGGCGTACTATTACTCCGAATTGCTCAAATGGTTTGGCCCGGTTCTGCCTATTGAGCGGGAAGCGTTCAATTTCGCAGACGATTTCGCCAAAGTTGAAAAAGCCAGTTATTATGATGTGGTGAAATTTATCATGGAAGATTGTGACGTAGCACTCGGTACCAGCGAATTGCCATGGCGGATAACGACAGACGGTGAAGCAGGACGGGTTAATAAAGCACTTGCCGAAGCGATTAAATCCAAAATGATTCTTTTCGCTGCAAGTCCGTTAAACAATGGAGGACAGAATCTTTGGCAGGAAGCATACACGATCAATAAAAAATCGCTGGAAAACCTGAAAGCCAATGGTTATGCGCTGTACAATAAAGTAAATCTGCCGCAAACCTATCTGGCCGAAACCGCTTATCTGGGCCCGGATAAAAACGAGAAAACGGCGCTTTATAACGAGTACTTCACGCAGACAATGGCGTATTCGTCCAACCCGGCTGACCGCGAGACGATATTCCAAAGTCGTGAAGGACAAGGAAATATCTGGAATATCGATGGTATTGGTTCGCAGGATGGTTACAAATCAGGAACTTGCCCTACGCAGGAGCTTGTGGACGCTTACGAAACCAAAGACGGGCTGCCGGTGCTGAACCTGGAAACCCCTTATCTGGATGAGCAGCATCTTAAACCAAATTACAACGCCGCAAACAAAACATTCGATCCCAATAACCCTTATGCAAACCGCGATCCGCGTTTTTATGCTTCCATTTATTACAATGGTTCAAAAAGAAAAGCGATGTGGAATTTCGCAGAAGCGCCGGAGTCTTATGAAAACTACCCGGCACCGATCGGGAACCGCACGCGCATTATCGCTACTTACGTGGGCGAGCCGCAGACGGGTATTCATGCAACAACAAGGCGCGCCACCCGCACAGGTTATTACGAGCGCAAGTTCCTGCATCCAAATTCTGGGAATGACAATCCGATTGGCGGAGCTAACTGGAAGCTTTTCAGATTGGGCGAAATTATTCTCAATTATGCAGAAGCAGCCGCCGAAGCAGGCCAGCTTGTAGAAGCTGCTACTGCGGTGAATGAGATCAGAACACGCGCAGGAATGCCAATTCTTCCGGCAGGTCTTGCTAAGGACGAGTTGATCAGAAGAATTCGTAACGAAAGGCGTGTAGAACTGGCAATGGAAGAAAACCGGTATTTTGACTTGCGCCGCTGGTCAAGTCCGACCGCCGATTTGTCGAAAACCGATCGCTGGATTACCGCTGCTGAAATAACCCGCAAGGCAGATGGAACCTTCACTTATGGACGCCGTTTGGTACGCAATGTGGAACGTAAAAATTTCACCAACAAATTCCTCTGGGTTCCGATACCACTCAATGAAGCCAACCGTATGCGCGCAATCACAGGCGCCGACTGGCAAAATAAGGGATGGTAAAAACATTTAGTGTTCAACTCGCTGATCAGGAAAATCATATGATACAGAAATATAAAATCAAACTGGCGCTTTTTCTTGCGTTTGCATTCCTGGGTTTGACAGGAATCTCGTTGAAAGCGCAGGAAATATCCATAGCCGTAGACGGAAAAGTGACTGACGAATTCGGCAAACCGTTGCAGGGGGTTCTGATTAATTCGGAAAATGGAAGGAACGGTACAACGACCAATATTAAAGGAGAGTACACGCTGATTGTTGCCGACAACAGCCAGATGCTATTGTTCTCGTACCCAGGGCATACTTCCAAAAAAATGCCGATCGGGGAAGAAAAACAAGTTGATGTGCAGTTGAATTTTGACGCACATAACCGTGACGATATGGTTCAACTGGGTTATTCGGCGCAACGTCTCGGGAACCTTACCGGCGCAATTTCAACTGTTTCCGGAACCGAACTTGAAAAATCGCCGGTAGCGAATTTGACCCAAACACTGGCTGGACGGCTGAACGGCCTTACCACGTTTGAAGCATCTTCGGAACTGTCACGCGCTCAGACCAATACTTACATTCGCGGCTTATCTGCTGCAAGGGGTAACGGCCCTTTGGTCATGATCGACGGAATTATCAATTCCTACAACAGTAACCAGACGCTGGATTACATTTCACCAAATGAAATCGAGTCAATCACGATACTCAAAGATGCATCAACACAGGCGCTTTACGGTATTCAGGGAGCGAATGGTTTGATCGTTGTCAAAACAAAAAGAGGTATAAAAGGTGGTCTGCAGATCAAAACGCGCTTCGACCAGTCGTTCCAGCAGGTGACCACCAAGCCTGCTTTTTACAATTCGGCTGATTATGCTGAAATGCGTAATCAGGCGGCTTTTAATGACGGACTTGGGCAGAATTATTTGTTCAGTCCCGCCCAGATTGAAGGGTATCGTGCAGGAACGGATAAACAACTTTACCCTGATAACAACTGGTACAATCAGTTTATGAAGGATTTTGCGATGATGCAGAGAGCCGGTGTCAACGTAACGGGCGGGAATGATAAAGTGCAGTTTTTCTCCAACATCAACTTCATGCATCAGGGCGGTCAGTTCAAAACGGACCAGTCGAGATATGATCCGAATGCAAACAACATCTGGGTCAATTACCGCACCAATGTAGACATGAACCTCAACAGGTACCTGAAAGCTTTTGTCCGGTTGAGCGGGAATGTGAAACGTGAACGGACTCCTGGTTACTCCAACGACGTCATTTACGCAAGCTTGTTCCAGACCCCTCCAACCATGTACGGCCCCACTACGCCGGAAGTGCTCGGTGCTGGCGGAGAGGTTGTGGATCCTGGCGGCAAGGTGATTACTACTGAACGTGTCGCGCTTCCAACTTATGGCGCACTGAACCGCAGTGGTTATTATCGCCATACGGTAACAAATATTACTTCACAATTTGGCCTGGATCTGGATATGGGATTTTTGACCAAAGGATTGAACATGACGGGTGTAATGGCTTATCAGACCAACTCGGTAGGAAGTCTGGGAACTACTCAGAACTTCGAACGCTGGGTGCGTACCAATGACGCAACTACATTGGCATTCACCAAAAAAGGTGCAGAAAATGATACGCCGCTCTCTTACAGCAAAGGACATTCCTACTATTATCATTTGACTTACAACCTAGCGATGAACTATCAGCGCGATTTTGGGAAGCACAGTGTGACGGGATTGGCTTACATGTTCTATCAAAACCTCACCAAAGCGGATAATTCATCGCCTGGGTTGCTTCCTTATAACCGTGTCAGTTCGGGTTTTGAAGCCACTTACGGGTATGACAGCCGTTATCTGCTGAAATTTGATCTGGGTTACTCGGGCTCGGAACAATATGCCCGCGGAAACAGATATGTAGCAACACCTGCTATTGCAGCCGCCTGGGTGGTGTCAAATGAAGCTTTTATGCGTGATATGAACGTGGTTAGTTACCTGAAATTGAGAGCTTCGTACGGTAAAACGGCAAATGACATGAGCGGTCTGACGCGCTATGCTTATCTCGATAATGTAACAGTAGACCGGGGCGGACCGATTGCTTATCTGCAATATCTGGTAAGGGAAAACCAACGTGGAAATCCTGAAATTCAGGCGGAAATTTCTACCAAACAGAATTTTGGTATTGATCTCGGATTTTTCAAAGCGATCAACCTTTCTGTTGATGTGTTCAAAGAGCGGATGGATAACATGGTGGTAAGCGCGCTGGCGACGATTCCCCTTTATCAGGGAATTCCCCTGAACAATTATCCGATCATCAATTCAGGAACTTTTGAGAATAAAGGACTTGAAATTGCGCTGAATTACAACAAAAACATCAGTAAAGATTTGTCTGTTTTTGCCGGCGGTACAATTGCTTATGCCAAAAATAAGATCGTTAACTGGAACGAAGCGCAAAGAACCGAGGATTATGCGTACCGCAAATGGGAGGAGGGCTATTCCTATGGCCAGGTCTTCGGATATCTGGTTGACTACAGCAATGGAAACGGTTTCTTCAACACCCAGACCGAACTTGATGAGAGCAAGCTTGTATATGGTTTTGGCACACCGCGCCTCGGCGATTTGAAATACCGGGATCTGAACGGAGACAATAAAATCGATGACCGAGATAAAGCGCCGATTGGAAACGGCGCGCTGCCAAAGGCGTATTATTCCTTTTCAGGCGGTTTGAAATACAAAAATTTCGATGTTTCAATTCTTTTTCAGGGTATAGCAAAATATGCTTCCGTCATACAGGGACTGGGCGTATTTGAAACACCTTACGACGGCGTTTTCGGATCACTTCATGGCCAGGCCTGGACGAAAGAGCGTTACGAAAGCGGAGCGAAAATTACATCTCCGGCACTTTCACTAGCTAAAACGGTCAACCATGAAGTCAACGATTACTACAACTACGATCGCTCGTATTTGCGTCTGAAAAATCTGGAAATAGGTTACACACTTCCATTGGGCGTTTCAAAAGTGATTTCGGCTGAGAAGCTGAGAGTGCTTGTAAGTGCACAGAACCTGATTACCTGGGACAAAATGAAATCAAAAGATTTCGGCCCTGAAGGAAGCAATTATGCATCTTTTCCTGTGTACCGCGTCCTGAATGTTGGTATCAATGTGGTATTCTAAAATGGCCCTGACTTATTCATCTGAAATTTTATTTGGTATGACAAAATATAATATCGTTCTCATTTTTTTGGCTGTTTCAGGACTTCTGTTTTCCTGTAACAACCAGCTGGACCTGCCCACGGACGGCCGGATTACCATGGACCAGGTGTTCAGCGATTACAATCGGACGCGTGGTTATCTCAATTCATGTTACGGATTTGTTCCTGCACCTTACATGGACCGTTCCTCGTTCACAGATGAGGCTCAGGATGCCGATGACATCACACCGGGATCCAGATACATCGTCTGGTACGGTGGTAATATTACTTCCGTAACCTATCCGCTTTATTCTGTGGACAACAGTCCCTGGGGTAACTTGTATGTAGGAATCGGCAAGTGTAACAATTTTATCGAAAGCATGAAAACCGCAACGGTTTATGCGCCGGAAGGGGAAAAGGCTTCGTGGGTTGCGCAGGCTTATGTGCTCAGAGCGCTTTACTATTTGCAGTTGATCAAACGCTACGGCGGTGTTCCTATTTTTGACAAACCACTGGATCTGAAACACGATTTTTCACAGGATAAGCGCGCATCTTTTGGTGAAGTAGTGAAATTCATCCTGGCCGATTGCGATAAAGCGCTGTCTTATCCGGCTACCCGCGATGGCCTTGCCTGGGACATTTATGACAATCAGTATGGAATTATGACCCGTTCGGTGGCTTATGCAATCAAGTCTGAGGCTGTTACTTATGCTGCCAGTCCGCTCTGGTCCGACGGTACTTTCAACTGGGCCGATGCAACAACGATCAATGCGGAAGCACTTTCTCAATGCCTTGCCAACGGTTACAAATTGTTTGACGAAAAACCAACTGCTGACATTGCTCAAAACGCTTATGCGTTGTATTTTTTCACAGGATCGAACGATCAGCGTGCCATTGATAAGGAAACGATTTACCATGCCGGTACCAAAATGCAGGTTTGGAAATTTGCCGGTATGCCGACAAATCCCGGCATGGAACGTACCGGCCCTTGCCCAACGCAGGAACTGGTGGATAGCTATGAAATGGCAAACGGAGAAGCACCCGTTACCGGCTACTCAGATGCGGCGCATTTGACACCGATCGTGAATCCTGCCTCGGGTTACAAAGAATCCGACCCTTACACAGGGCGTGATCCAAGATTTTATGCGTCAATTTATTACAATGGTTCTGTTCGTAACCTGGATCAGCCAACGGGTAAAAAGGTAGAAACTTTTGTAGGCGGAACGGAAGAGATTTCGGATATCAACCGGAAAAATACCCGCACAGGATATTATATGCGCAAATTTAATAACTACAAATCAGGGCAGAACAATGATGCTGACGGAGCCATCAGATTATTCCGCCTGGCTGAACTGTATATGAATTTTGCGGAATCCGCATACCAGTCTGCCGGACCTGACGTAACCGTTCCAGTAGGCGCCACACCGATGTCGGCGCGGCAGGCAGTTAATGCGGTGAGAGCGAGAGCGGGCATGCCGGCTTTCCCTGCCGGGATGACCAAAGATGCATTTGAAAAGAAATACCGCAATGAGCGCCGCATCGAATTTGCCTTTGAAGAGCATCGTTTTTTTGATGTGCGCCGTTGGAAAGTACTCGACCAGACCGACAAATTTGTTACCGGAATGCGGATCACTAAAACCGGTACGACGCTCAATTACAAACGATTCAAATTCGCAGACCGCAACGCATGGTCGGGGAAATATCTGATGTATCCGATCGATCAGGCGGAAGTGAACAAGGTAATCGGACTTTCCGGAAATAACTGGCAGAATCCCGGCTGGCTCGATTAGCTCAATACATTTTTTATTACTCACCTACTTACAAATCAGGCGTAGTCGGAGTGCTTCCGCCAGGGATAGGACGGATCCTTTGACTACGCGTAAATTAATTTTTAAGGAATTAACGCATGGGTTAGATGCCGGATCACGAAAATCCGGTTAAGGTAATCATGTGCGTATTTTTTACTCTGACATGATAAACAAGCTTAAACCACTTATCGCATTTTTTGCGGGATGTATGTTTATAACGGGTGCTTCTTACGGACAGCCCCTGGCAGGAACCGATGATCTGGGCAGAACAATTCCTCAGAACAACGCGGTGGGAAATCCAAAGTCAGACAAACAGGTTGCTATGTTTTACTTTTTGTGGCACGACGTTGCACCGGCAACCTATTGGGATCTCAACGAAATTGTCCCCAAACACCCCGAAGTCCTTGAAGATTTTGACAATCCGTATTGGGGCGGTGGCAAATCCGGCGGAGTGGGCATGTATTACTGGGGGCAACCTATTTATGGATATTACAAGGCCGACGATTACTGGGTGCATCTGAGAAGTATTCAATTACTGACAGATGCTGGGGTGGACATGCTGGTGATCGACGCCACCAATCGCCTGACCTATCCCAAACAAGCTGATGTGCTGATGAAAGCCATGGACGCCGTTCGCGCGCAGGGGAAAAATCCACCGAAAATTGTGTTTTATACCAATACTTTGTCGGGCGAAACCATGCAGGAAGCGTATGATAATTTTTATAAACCTGGCGCGCTTTACCGTCATCCTGAATGCTGGTATTATCTGGATGGCAAACCGCTAATCCTTGGATTCTCAAAGGAAGCAAAGGGTAAAGAATTTGACTCGTTTTTTACATACCGGGAATCGCAATGGCCCAATGAAAAACAGAAAACGAACAGCTGGCCCTGGATTGAATTTACCCGCCCGCAAAAGGTTTATTACAATGCACGGGGAGAAAAAGAGATCATCAATGTGTCCGTTGCCCAGCATCCCAATCCGACGGCGGGTATGGGTGGATCGGCTTTTTATGGAAATATGGACAACTGGGGCCGTAGTTACCGGAACGGGTCCCGCGGAAATCCCGAGACCGACATTGTTTACGGTTACAATGTGCAGGAACAATGGGATTTTGCCATTAAACAAAATACGCCATTTATCTACGTTACAGGTTGGAATGAATGGATCGCAGGCAAATTTCCGAGCCATGACAACAATCCCGAACATTCCTGGTTTTGCGATCAGGCAAGCCCTGAATACAGCCGTGACATTGAGCCTTCGTTGACAGCAAATTTGAAAGATCATTACTACATGCAGCTTGTGAGTAACATTCGCAGGTACAAAGGAATTGAAACAAACCCCAGGTTAAGTGGAAATAAAAAAATCACCGGATTTTCCGACTGGTCGGACGTAAAGCCTGTTTACAAAGATTACACCGGCGACACACAGGCACGCAACCATCCCGGCGCGCAAACTGAGCCCGTAACAGTTTATACAAATAATACCGGCAGAAACGATTTTGATGAGATGAAGGTGGCCCGCGACGGCAGCAATATCTACTTCTACGCCAAAACCACTGCCGACATTACCGCCAATTCCGGCAAAAACTGGATGACACTATTTATTGACGCGGACCGCAATCCAAAAACAGGTTGGAAGGGATACGATTTTCGGGTTGTGGAAGGAAAAATGCTGCAAAAATTTACCGCGGGATCATGGAGAAATGCACAGGGCGTGAAGTCCGAAGTTGCAGGAAATGAAATGATGGTTACCATCGCAAAAAGGCTCATTCCGGGCTCAGCAAAAGCACTTAATATAGAGTTCAAATGGTCGGACAATATGCAGGGTGATACCAATCCGCTTGATTGGTACGTCAACGGTGATACTGCTCCTGGCGGTCGTTTTAATTTTATTGTAAGTCAATAATACTGGTTTTAGCAATAAAATGCTGAATATCAAATACATCTGTTAGTCATGAAATATATTTTTTTGCCCATCTTTTTATTCTTTGCAGTGTCGTCGGCCTATGCGCAGGACCAGGCTCTGAAGATTGCAGCTGAAAACGGACACGACCTGAATATAACTGAAACAGTGCCGGGTACGTACCAGGTTTCTGCAACGGGTGGCGATCCGTATTTATTTACACAACCATTGGCGGAGGCATTACCTGCCGGTAACACCGTTCTGGCCTTTGACTATTTTTCTCCAAAAGCGCTGGACAACTTTCAGATATTCTTTGGTCCGCCCATTTCCGAACAAAACAGTTTTAAGTCAGATCTTGGCGTTCGTGAAGGCTGGACGGGTTATGCCGTTGATTTGAAACAGGTGATGGGAAAATGGGGTAAGTCGGGAGACTTTCTTCGGTTTGATTTTGGTACATCATCACGTTATCAGATTCAGATGCGTAATATCCGCCTCCGTAAACCAAATGCAGATGAAATTGCCAAAGCCGCAAATCTTGAAAATAAGAAAAAGGCGGAGCGCGAGTTTAAGCTGAAACTGATCACTTATCTGGATAAAAAATTCGATGCGGAAATCACACACGTTTCGGTGGAGGATAAAAATATTCTGCTGAAAGGAAAAATTCCGGTGCGTAAAACGAATCTGTTTGTAGCGGAAGTGCCGGCACATATGGATGTGACCGAAGTCAAATCATTTGAACAGCTTTTCCCGGTTCCTGCTGGTAAGACTGCGTTTGAAATTCAGATTCCGAGGTATTCAAAAAACGTCAAAGGGCAATCTGATCGTCTGCTGTCCAAATGGGTTTTAGTAGAAAAAAACGGAACAAAACAGACTCTTCTATCTGCCGGCCGTTATGCCGACGAAATTAAGTCAATCAACAGTTTGCCCGAGGAAAAACCGACCGGGAAAAAGGGTTTGGGCGGTTTCTCGGCAAATCAGTTTATGAGTGATCTGGACTCACTCAATATCACCAGCGTGACAGTCAACATGTGGATTACCCAGATGATGCGTTCCAAACCATCCGACCAGAATATTGCCTTTGAATATGGCGGAAAAACGTATTATGCTGATAAAAAGTGGGTTGATCACCAGGACAAAACGCTGCTGGAAACATCAAAAAGGAACATTGTCGTCTCGTCTATTATTTTGATTGATAAAGCAATAAATTGCCCTGACAAGGAAATCGGACGAATTTTTCAGCACCCGGATTGTGATCCGTCCGGCATTTACAGCATGGCCAATATGACTTCTGCGGAAGGGGTGGAATACTATGCCGCGGCAATTGATTTCATTGCCAAACGTTACAGTCGGCCCGACAAAAAATACGGCAGGATACAAAGCTGGATCATTCACAACGAAGTGGATGCGGGTTGGGTTTGGACCAATATGGGGGAAAAAGATTCGCTCACATTTATGGATACCTACCATAAGTCCATGCGGCTCGTACATAACATCGCACGAACGTACAATCCGAACGCGAAAACCTTTATCACATTAACGCACTTCTGGAACTGGACCGAGGACCGGCATTTTTATCATTCCCGTGATCTGCTGAACATACTGCTCAAATATTCTGCACTGGAGGGCGATTTTGACTGGGGCATTGCACATCACCCTTATCCCGAGTCATTGTTTGAGCCCAAAAGCTGGCTGGACGAAAAGGCAGATTTTACATTCGATACGCCGCTGATCACCTTCAAAAATATTGAAGTGCTGAATGCCTGGGTAAAACGACCGGAAGTGCTTTTCAAGGGCAAGACGAAGCGCACCGTTTTCCTTTCTGAGCAGGGGCCGAATTCGAAGGATTACTCAGAAATAAATTTAAAAGAACAGGCAGCCAGCATTGCTTACCTGTGGAAGAAAATGGAAGTTCTGGACGGAATTGACGCCTATCAGTTCCACAACTGGGTGGATAATCGGGGTGAAGGAGGCTTGCGGATCGGTCTGCGCCGTTTTCCGGATGACGCGCAGGATCCGGGAGGTAAAAAGCCAATCTGGTATGTTTATCGTGATCTGGAAACGCCTGCGGAGAACAGTGGGACAGAATTCGCAAAGAAAATAATCGGTATAAATGATTGGAGCGAGGTACAATATAAAAAGCCGATAAAATAACAGTACGCTGATGAGGCTACTGGCTATTCCTAGACCTGAAAAATTGATGTTGAGAAAAATGCTCACCGTATTCGCTCAGGCGAATACGGTCGTCTGCTCATAAGAATGAGCAGGTGAATTTAAAATGGCCTGATATGAAAAACATGACGTTGCTTTTTTGCCTCGCTTTAATGTTGAATTGTAAAAACAAAGAGCCGGAGACTAAGAAAATTCAAGCAGAAAAGACAACCTTTTCTGCTGTACCAAAAGTTGGAACAGGCTGGGACATTTATCTGGCCGGCGTTTATCGTTATGGTCCGTCGATTATCCTGAATAGTAACGGAACTATTGATGCCTGGTTTGCAGCAGAAGGCGATAGTTTTGGCAAAAAAATCGAAAATTTCGAAAAGGACGATAAGCAGACTGCAATCAGTATCACTTCGGGAAATACCGCTGCGCAACACTTTTCAATCACGCAACCATTTTATTCCCTGCGGGTTTCCTGCCCGAACTGGGGTTCTACTACAAGTAATCTGACGCTGACTTTGTATAAATGGACAACCGATTACAACAGCACGATTGCATCAAAACCATTTGCATCTAAAAAGTATTCGGCATTCAAAGACAACCAGAATCTGGAAATTTCAGACGCAGCTATGATTCCTGCCGGCGATTATTTGTGGGTTTTGAGCGAACCAACAAGCACTGCCGGCGTTTGGAAAAGGGCCAAATCAGTTTCAGGCGTCACGAATTATCTCAATGGGGAATTGGTGGGTGGTAGCTATCAGGCCTGGTGCGTATTGGAAAAAACATCTGAGGGGATTTACTGGGACCAGGCGGCGTACAGAAGATCTTCTGACGGCGGGAAATCCTGGACAAAGGACGAAATGGTGCTCAAACCAACCGAGGGATCACGGGATCAGCTGTCGGTTTGCGATCCCGGTACGGTCAAATTCAACGATTATTATTATATCGGATACACGTCCACGGAAGATGAGCGGGGGCTTTTTAACCACGTTTATCTGGGAAGGTCAAAATCACCGGCAGGGCCATGGGAAAAATGGAATGGCAATGGCTGGGGAGGGCCGCCACAGCCAGTTGTAACTTTTGACGGGGACAAAGATTCCTGGGGAGCAGGCGAGCCTTCCATGGTGGTTTTAAACAATAAAATTTACTTCTACTATTCCTGGAACGACAGGGATCTTAGCACGACGCGGGTTGCAACGGCAGACGTGACTGATGCTAACTGGCCAGAAAAACTCGTCTTTCATGGAGAGGCCATCAACAAAACATCAATCGCAGGTGCAGACCATTGTGATGTAAAATACAGAGACGACCTGAAAAAATTTCAGGCAATTCATACCGCTTCCCGGCTTGCGGCCAACAGCTACATTGTGCTCTGGGAATCTGTCGACGGCATTAAGTTTCAAAAAGCTGCCGAAATAAGAGATAATCTGAAACCATTTTTACACAACTGCGGGTGGAGCGGGGACGTATCCGGGCACATTGATCCCGCCGTGCAGCAATACATTTCCTATGCTTACGGACCTACCTGGGCGTCGTGGAACACGGCCTGGCATCCGTTGATTTTTAAATAAAAACTGAATGAAAGTAATTACAAAATACCTGGTTTTACCCTTAGTTCTATTGTTTGGGACCGCCTTTTCACAAGAAGCAAAACAACTGATATCATCTTCAAAAGCAGATACCTGGGTTGCCCGGGATGCTTTGGGACGCGAGTTGCCCCTGGGAAGTCATCAAGGAAAGATACGTAAAGACAGATATGTGGGTATGTTCTATTTTGTTTGGCACGGAGCTCACGGGTATGACAGACATCAGGCTGCTACTCTGCCCGACGAAGGTGTAATGCCAAAGGCGCCGTCAGATACTTTGAGTCCATACGACAATACGCAGATTTTGAAAGCAGATCCGATCAATCCCAAGTATGGCCCGATCCATGCATTTCACCATTGGGGCGAACCTTACTTTGGATATTATTTGCCCGACGACGAATGGATTATCAGGAAACATGCTCAAATGTTGTCGGATGCGGGTGTTGACGTGTTGATTATGGATGTGACCAATGCTTCCATTTACATGCCGCAGATTACCAAAATAGCCGAAGTCTATCGTAAAATGAGAAAGGAAGGCAGTTCAACGCCATTGATCAGCTTCATTGTCAACACCAATCCTGAACAAACGGTGCAACGACTTTATGATAGTATTTATAAAAAAGGGTTGTTTCAGGATCTCTGGTTTTATTGGAAAGGCAAGCCACTTGTACTTTGCGCTCCGGAGGCAATGACCGAAGAAACGAGGGCGTTTTTCAACGTCAGAAGATCATGGGCATGGAGCAAAGGGCAAAAATGGTTTGAGGACGGTAAAGATAAATGGCCCTGGCTCGACCATACGCCGCAAAGTTACGGCTGGCATGAAGCTCCTGACAAAGCCGAGCAGGTCAGTGTCGCAATCGCCGAGCATCCCATGTCGAATATCGGCAGGAGCTTTCATGACGGAAAGGAACCCAAAATGCCCCAAACTGAAAAGGGGTTGTATTTCAACGAGCAATGGAAAAGAGCGATTGAAGTCGATCCGGAATTTGTGTTTGTAACAGGCTGGAATGAATGGGTCGCCATGCGTTTCGATGATGGCGCGTCGAAATATTTTTTGGGAAAAAAGATCAATAAAGGAGAAACATATTTTGTCGATTGTTACAACGCGGAATTCAGTCGTGACGCGGAGCCGGCAAAAGATAGCCTGATCAAGGACAATTACTACTACCAGCTGGTCAACAACATCCGGGCTTACAAGGGCGCCCGCGAAACTCCTGTCGCCGGTAAAACTTCTGAAATCAAGATTGACGGCAATTTTGCAGACTGGCAGAAAGTACAATCCGTTTTTAACGATGATCAGGGAGATGTTTTCCATCGTAAACATCCTGGCTGGGGTAGGATCAAAGAATATGTGAACACGAGCGGCAGAAACGATATCGTCGAGGCCCGTATCGCCAATGGAAAAAATGACCTCTTCTTTTATGTCAAAACTGCAAAACCAATGACGGATTGGAAGACTGCGAACTGGATGCAGTTGCTCATCGGTATCAGTGACAGCACAAAGCCTGCATGGGAGGGAGTTCAATATTTGGTGAATGGCCATCCTAAAACCGAATCTGAAACAACGCTTGAAAAATTCGGTGAAAATGGTCAGTGGGACAAAACTCTGGGTATCAGATACAAAACAAGCGGGAACGAACTGGAAATCAGAATTCCGAAAACTGCGCTCGGTATTAGTGGAAAATCATTCTCTCTGGATTTCAAATGGCAGGATAACGTACCTCCGGGAGACGCGATGTTCTGGCTCGATCAGGGTGATACTGCTCCAAACGGAAGATTTAAATACCGGTATATTTTTAATGCCGGCAAGTAAAAAGTTAAGAAATTATCTGAAAAATCTATTCCTAAACACTTTAACTATGAATCTGAAAATCATTTTTTCCTTCCTTTTTGTTGTAATCTCTCCATTTCTGTTGGCACAACAGGCGCTTCAAAATTTTGGGTATGGCTTGCCCGCAACCGATGCATTGGGAAGAAAATTGCCTGAACATCAGGAAACGGGAAATGTAAAAAAAGATAAATTTGTCGGGCTGTTTTACTGGACCTGGCACACCCAGCCGGGGGTAAAAAGTCCTCCGTTCAACGTTACGGAATACCTGGCCCGCGATCCGAGTGCAAAGGAAGACTACAAAAATCCGATCTGGCCGAAAGGTAACAGTCCCTGGTTTTGGGCTGAACCGCTCTTTGGATATTACCTCGATACTGATGAATGGGTACTCCGCAAACATGCCGAAATGCTCGCCGATGCAGCTGTGGATGTGATTGTTTTTGACTGTACAAATGGAAATATTACCTGGAAGGAATCGTACATGAAATTGTGCGAGGTTTTCACGAAAGCGAGAAAAGATGGCGTAAAAACACCGCAGATCGCTTTTATGCTTCCGTTTTGGGTGGCAGACGGCGGCAAGGAAATTCTCAGGGAAATTTATACGGACCTTTACAAGCCGGGAAAATATCAGGATTTGTGGTTCATCTGGAAGGGAAAACCGTTCATTATGGGTGCACCGGAATTTGCGGACGATATTCCGGGTAAAACGAACGATCCTGTGATGAAAAAAGAAATGCAGGAATTTTTCACTTTCCGCACGGGACAGCCGGTCTACAACAAAGGCCCGGAAAAACCAGATCATTGGGGATGGCTTGAAATTACTCCGCAGCATGGATTTTATAAAAAACCCGGCGGCGGCTTTGAACAGGCAACAGTAGGTGTGGCGCAAAACTGGAGTAAAGAACGCGGGCTGACTGCCATGAACGCGCCTGGCGCTTTTGGTAGAAGTTATACGCACGCCAAAGGACAAATTACTGAGCCGGGAGCGGTAAATTATGGCTATAATTTTCAGGAGCAATGGGATAAAGCGCTGGAAATCAATCCGGATTTTGTCTTCATTACTGGCTGGAACGAATGGATTGCCGGGCGATACGATGTTTGGCAGCAACAAACAAATGCATTTCCCGATGAATTTAATCAGGAAGGCAGCCGGGATATAGAGCCCATGAAAGGAGGGCACGGCGACAACTACTATTATCAGATGGTTTCGAATATTCGCCGGTTTAAGGGAATGCCTGCACCGGAATCCTATTCCACGCCAGCAACGGTCAACATCGATGGAAAATTTACAGAATGGAGCAAAGTAAGTCCTTCGTTTACAGCATACAAGGGCAGTGCGGTCCATCGTAACAGCCCTGGATGGGGTAGTCTGACATATACAAATAATACCGGCAGGAACGATATCGTACTTTCCAAAGTAACTCGTGACAACAGTTTTCTATATTTCTATGTGGAAACTGCCGCCCCGCTAACACCAAAAACCGACCCTGCGTGGATGCGCCTTTTTATCAATATAGACCGCGATAAAAATACGGGTTGGGAGGGATACGATTTCGTGGTCAACCGAACCAGCCCGGGCGCGAAAGCGACGCTGGAAAAGACAGACGGTGCCTGGAACTGGCAAAAAGTGGGTGATGTGGAATATTCAGTGGCAGGTAATAAAATGGAAATCAGGATACCCAAAGCACTTCTTAAAATCTACGGAAAGTCCGATTTTGAATTCAAATGGAGTGACAATATGCAGCAGCAGGGAGATATAATGGATTTCTGGATCAATGGAGATGTAGCACCCGCAGGCAGATTTAACTTTCGTTATTCCGAGCCATGACCAGATAAAATTGCTTCCCAGGCACGAAATTCCCTTAGTAACATAGTCTGAGACCGGTATTTCAAAGTTTTATAGTAGAAATGGCCGTTTGCAGGGTTTATTAATTATACATTTTTTTAATGTTATAGTCCTGAAAGTTATGGGGCTGCTCTTATCTGTTAATGAAAAAATTACTAAAATTCCAGGGAAAGGTTGCTGCGCTTTGTACGGCCTCACTGCTTTTGTATGCACAGGGTTGCAATGTTCCTAAAAAGAATTCCTCCCCGAAACAGGCGCAGGTAACTTCGGACAAATACGCGGAGCATGTCCGAACAAGCAAGTATCAGACGCCGGAAGAGGAACGGATGAGCTTCCATCTGCCGCCGGGATTCGAAATTACTCTTTTTGCATCCGAGCCGGATATTATCAAACCAATGAACATGGAATTTGATGATCGCGGAAGGCTTTGGGTTACGCAGTCGGGAGAGTACCCGATGGCGGCAGGGCAGAGCGACGGAAAAGACCGGATCACGATTCTGGAAGATAAAAACGGAGATGGAAAAGCCGACAGCTTTACCCATTTTGACGATAATCTCAACATTCCGATCGGGATCATGCCGGTCGCTGATGGCGCAATTGCATACAGTATTCCGAATTTATATTACTTCAAAGATGCTGATCAGGATGGCAAAGCGGACAGCAAAAAAGTATTGCTGGGTGCATTTGGCTACAAGGATACACACGGCATGGTGAACAACATCATGCGCGGTTACGACGGATGGCTGCATGTTTGTCACGGGTTTTCGAACACGTCAACGGTGGCGGGAACTGATGGAGATTCGATTACCATGGTGTCGGGAAATACTTTCCGTGTGAAGATGGATGGAAGTCATGTGGAACAAACGACTTTTGGCCGGGTAAATCCTTTCGGATATGCCTATGATGAAAAAGGCTATTTGTACTCGGTGGATTGCCATACGAAGCCGATTACGCAGCTGATCACCGGCGGTGATTACCCTCATTTTGGAAAAAAAGCACCCGAAGGAATAGGCTTTGCACCTGAGATGATGCACTATGAACTTGGGTCAACGGCGCTGGCGGGATTGGTATATTACACTGGACAACAATTTCCTGAAAAATACCAGAAAAGCTTTTTTACCGGCGATGTGGTAACGTGCCGTATTGACCGGAACAGCATTTCCTACAACGGATCTTCTCCAGTTTCTAAAAAGGAAGAACCCTTTCTTTTAAGTGACGACCCATGGTTCAGGCCCGTAGATGTGAAACTGGGGCCCGACGGATCGCTTTACATTGCAGATTTTTATAACCGGATAATTGGTCACTACGAGGTGCCGCTGAACCACCCGGGCAGGGACAAAGTGAGTGGACGTATCTGGAAAATAACTTATAAAGGTGACCAGGGTTCCAAACCACTGGAAGTTAAGGATTGGTCAAAAGCGACATTGGAACAGCTGATCGAAGGTCTGCGTCATCCGCAACTGAACACCAGACTAAAAGTTGCAGACCGGATCGTGGACACCTGGCAGCAAAAAGCAGTGGCGCCGGTAACAAATCTGCTGGCTTCCACACAGACGGATCCGACATCCTCCGTTCACGGCCTGTGGATATTGAACAGATTAAATGCGTTGCCTGAAAATACGCTAAACAAGGCCTTGGCAAATGCTGATCCGCTGGTCAAACTGCATGCATTCAGGATTTTGAAAGAAACAAATAAAGTTAGTGAGGAGCAGTACAGGCTTGTTTTAGATGCCTTGAAATCGACTGATCCGTTTGTTCAGCGTACGGCTGCGGAGGTACTGGACAAAAATCCCCGAGGTACCAATTTACTTCCGTTGATGACCTTGTACGAGTCAGCGCCCAAGGAAGATACACATTTGAGATATACGGCCTTGCTTGCACTACGTGAAAACCTGAAAAATAGCAGCGTAATGTGGCGTGTGCCGGGGATCAAATGGACAGATTCTCAGCTTGAACTCATTACGAAGGCAATGGTTGATGTGCCTTCAACCGCAGGTGCCGCATTTGTACTCGATTATGTTCTGACGCACGATTTACCCACGGCCAAATTCCTGTCTTACCTTGAATACGTCGGCCGTTATGCGTCGCCATATCAGATGGACCAGGTTGTTGCAATTGTGGACAAAAAGTTCGCGAGCGATTATGATACGCAACTGTCTTTATACAACACGTTCAAAAAGGGTATTTTACAAAGCGGAGCAGCAGTCAGTCCGAAAATCAGGGATTGGGGTTTGCGTCTGGCGCATCACTATCTTGAAAATATCTCTGAAACAACGGATATCTGGAAAAGCAGGCCGGTGATGAAAACTGGTGAGAGTGTAAGTCCATGGATTGTGTCGGACGGTTTTTTGACCAACATTACGCCTGCATTCAGAATCATATTGAGTGAAAGAAAAGGTTACCCGCCGCGTGAAGTACTTTATTCCATCCCGTTCAAATTGCCGCCGCAACTCAAAATGAATGTGTTCGATAATGATATTGACAATAGCGAAACCAAAAAAGGAATCTCAAAAAATGTAGTTCGTGTGAGGTTGGCAGGTAATAACCAAGTTGTTGCCGAACGTCGACTGAATCAGATTCAGGTAGCGCAGCATAAAGACCTGATCCAGAATATCACACTTGATCTGAGTAAGTTTCAGGGCCAGTCAGGCTATATTGAAGCGGTTGATAGTTCTCAGGCAGGGGCAATCGGTATCGGTAAACTGGAACCGGCTGTTGTTGAAATTCCTGCAAAAAGTCCATCGGACCTTGCCGAGGTGCGTACACTTGCTGCGCAGATAGCAGGAGAGTACAAGGATGCATCACTTGCGCCGGCGCTTAAAAATCTGGCCTCTTCCAAATGGATGGATTACAATACCAGAACGGCGGCGTCCAATGCGCTGATCAATATTGAACCCGAAAAAAACAGTTCACTCATAGGTGACATTTTCAGCGACCGCGATGAGCCCTCAATTCTGAAAGAAAAACTGGCGATAATTCTTGGTCAGGCTTCGTCTTCCAAAGTTTTTGCCATGCTTCAGAAAGGTTTTGCCGGGAGTATTTTGAGCGTGCAGACTGCTATTGCCTCGGTACTCGCCAATTCAGAAGAAGGCATCAATTATTTACTAAGTGCGCTGAAAGACGATGATTTGAATGCAAATGTGCTTTCGGAGGTAAGGGTAAAAGAGCGGCTCGCATCAAACATCAGCAGCACACAGCAAAAGAAACTGGACGAACTCACAGCAGGTGGCGCGAGCGAACGGGAGGAAAGACAAAAGATAATCGATGCCCGAATTGCAGGTTTTAAGCAAAAGGAAAATTCGGCAGTTACCGGAAAAACCATTTTTATGCAAAATTGTAGCTCCTGCCATCAGGTAAGCGGAAATGGTGGATTGATCGGTCCGCAACTGGATGGTATCGGAAACTGGGGAAATAAAGCGTTGACTGAGAAGATTTTGGATCCGAACCGGAACATTTCAGAGTCGTTCAGGAATTACAATATTACACTTAAAAATGACAAAATTCTGTCGGGTTTGTATCGTCGTACAGAAGGAGAAACGATGGTTTTTGCCGATTTGGGAGGACAGGAATTTTCGGTAGCCAAAAATGAAATCAAAGAATATCGTCCGTCCAAATACACACTGATGCCGGATCAGTTTAGAAATGTGATTCCGGAAAAGGATTTTTATGCATTAATGGAATATTTATTGAGTGTTAAATAAAAGTCATCAATTCAAAATCGGAAACGCCTTATGCGTATGAACAGTATGAAAAAATATGTGAGCGGAGTTACGCTTCTGGTGGCGTTTTTAATCGGAGCTGCTCAGAGTGAAGCACAAACAAAACAAAAAGCGGGCAGGGTTGTTTCCTTTAAAAAGGAAGATCTGACAAATCGCTTCATCGCAGAAGGAGCCGCAATGGGCGATGTGAACAAGGACGGGAAAAAAGATGTGCTCTCCGGAGCTTACTGGTTCGAAGCTCCGTCCTGGAAGGCACACGAACTGGCAAAGCCTGATTCGTTTATCGTTAACGGGAGTTACAGCGATTCATTTCTTGATTTTGCGATGGATGTAAATCAGGACGGCTGGATAGATCTCATCCGAATCGACTGGCCGGGTAAAGCTGCTGCCTGGCATGAGAATCCAAAAAATAAGGCGGGCTACTGGCCAAAGCATATCATACATTCCTCGGTTGGGAACGAGTCGCCGCAATTGGTTGATATTGATGGCGATGGTCGGCTGGATTTGTTATGCAACGATCCGACTGCCAAAAAAGTAATCTGGCTGAAATGTCCTTCAAAAAAGGGTGAAACGGAGTGGGTGCTCTATACCATCAGCAATGATGATAAACTTGCGACGCACATGTACACACACGGAATTGGCTATGGCGATATAAATGGCGACGGAAGGAAGGATGTTTTGGTAAAAGATGGTTGGTGGGAAGGCCCGGCGGGCGGTCCGGCAAAGCAGGCGAAAGACGCGAATTGGGTTTTTCATCCCGCAGATCTCGGCCAGGATTGTTCGCAAATGTATGTGATGGATTTGAATGGTGATGGACTGAATGACGTAATTAGTGCGTCTGCGCACAATTATGGAATCTGGTGGCACGAACAAGGTAAGGATGCTGACGGAAAAGCTACCTGGGCACACCATGAAATTGACAAGTCATTTTCACAAACACATGGTCTGGCTCTAAAAGATGTAAACGGCGACGGAAATCCTGATCTGATTACAGGAAAAAGATTTTGGGCACATAATGGGAACGACCCGGGCGAACGCGAGCCAGCGGTTATTGTCTGGTACGAATACAAACCAGGGAAAACACCGACCTGGATCCGGCATGATATTGACACCGATTCCGGCGTAGGTCTGCATGTGACAGTTGAAGATATCAATGGAGACGGTCTGCCGGACATCGTAACGGGTAACAAAAAAGGCGTACATTTATTTACCCAGCAGAAAGGGAAGTAAAAAGAAATTTATTTTAAGAAGAAAAACGGATTGCAGATTTGCTTCCGTTTTTCTTCTTTAGAGGGAAATCAAACAAAATGCAGTCATGAAATTTGGGATCAATACCTATTTATTTTCTTCTCCTTTCACCAACGAAAGCGTGAGTTTCTTTCCGCAATTCAAAAGTTGGGGATTCGATTTTGTTGAAATTGCCGTGGAAGAACCTGCAAATATTGATCCGGAATTTGTGCGCAGTGCTTTGGACAATGCGGGTCTTGCATGCAGGTCAGTATGCGCCGCAACCGGACCTGGTCGTGATCTTCGAGGTAACCGGAAGGAGCAGGTCTCCTCTTTTGAATACATTCATAAGCTGATAGATATTGCGCCTGTGCTTGGTGCCAGGCTCGTTGCTGGGCCGATCTATTCGTCTGTTGGCAGGGCAGAACTGACTTCGCCGGATGATTATAAAAAACAATGGAAATTGGTTGTCAATCACTTGAAAGAACTTTGCGCTTATGCCTCAGAAAAAGATGTGATATTGGCAATAGAGCCTCTGAACAGATACGAAACAGATTTCATCAATACGGCGGAACAGGCGCTTGCTTTAATTAAGGATGTGGAAAGTGATGCGTTAATGGTGCATCTGGATAGTTTTCACATGAATCTGGAAGAAAAAGATCCGGCCAAGGCGATACTGAAAACAGGCGATAAACTGGGTCTGCTTCATGCATCTGGTAGTGATCGAGGTACGCCGGGAGGTGATCAGATCAACTGGGTTAGAATCTTCGACGCTTTGCGACAGGTTGATTATCAGGGAGATGTAGTGATTGAATCTTTCACACCGGACGTTAAAATCATTGCCAAGGCAGCATCTATATGGAGGCAGATTGAGCCTTCAAAGGAAAGTATTGCCGTGGACGGACTCAAATTTCTGAAAAACCAATGGAACCGGTCAGGGTCTTAAATTTGAAATACTTATGCAGAAATGAGGATTTAGAATTTTAGTCAATCCCGTTCCTCTTTTATTTTGTCCGCTTGTACCAAACTTTGTCCTTTAAATATCATTTTACTGATTAAAAATATAATATTGTAGAAATCTTGTTTCTGGATTTTTGTTCTGTCTTTCCGGGACCAGATTTGGTATCATGTTTAATAAAACCATTTAAAGATTTTTAGAACTATGAAAGTGAAGTACCTATTGTTTTTTCTGCTCGCAATGAGCATGGTTTCTGTGGCAGGGCCAAAATACCTGGCTGCCAATGAATTGTTGGGTACCTGGAAATATACGGTTTCCAACGTTCCACCAGAATATGAGTCCGGTTTCATGACATTTGAGGAGAAGGAAAGCAAAACGGTGGGCTATCTGGGCCAGACTGAAAAAGCTGAAATGAAAGACCTTGTTGTGGATGGTACAAAAATTACGTTCAAACTCGATATGAATGGCGGCATTATTACGATCAATTTGGTGAAAGACGGAGAAAAACTTTCGGGGACCGTCGTTACACAGGACGGTGAATTTCCGATTAGTGCTGTGAAGGACGTAAAAAAATAAGCAGAAATAAAAATCTCCGGTATTGGACGCTAATACCGGAGAAAAAACCTCGTCACCAATTATACCTTTTGTTATTTTCGACGTCGCTTTGCTGGAGATAGCTTGTTCCCCTTATTAAGAAACACATTTTTCCTGCACAAAATATTCCTGCACAACTTCTTTGAATATTAAAATATTCGGATGCGCATTTCCCTCTTTCAAAAATCCTCTTACGCGCTTCAAAAAATCGTATAAAGGGTCATAATATTTGTGCCCTGAAACTTTTTGAAATTCGTCTACCGACAATTTGTAGTCATTTTCTATAAGCAAATGAACCGCGATGAAGAAGTAAGAGATTGGTAATCTGCTCCCTTCCAGCACCGAACCGCTTTGAAGCGTGGTCCTGAATCGGCATCTGCGGCATTGAAATTGCTCCTTTGATGACAACCAGTAATGATTTTCACAACGACACTTTTTGCATATGATTCCTGTTTTTAGGCGAAAAGCTCTGTACGCCGAAGTGGCGGTTTCTTCATTTTTATAATCTAAAAGCAGATATTCCGGAAGCATAAGTAAACCGTTAATTTCATTCGACAAATATAGACAAAATTATTAAATATATAAACTCTATCGGTTTAGTATATAATTGAACATCTTGTCTGAAATGAATTTGGGCTGGCTAATCGCATCCTCGTCGATACAGTGAATTGGGCTCGGGGGGTACAAAAAAGAGGTTTAGATTTCCACCTAAACCTCAATTCAAAACTTGTTTTACTACGCAGGTATCTCTTCTTCCAACGCGGTAGGATTTAACTGAAGCACTGCCGAAGTACGGTTTCTTGTTTCAGTAGCTAGTTCGGCATCCTTTGCAAGGGATTTTCCGAAAGAGGGAATCAGTTTTTTGAATTCCGCTTTCCAGGCCGGAGATTCCGATTCTTTTTTGAAACAACGGTGAATTAGATCCACCATAATGGAAACCGAAGTAGATGCTCCCGGAGAAGCGCCCAGCAGGGCTGCAATTGAGCCGTCAGCAGAGGTGACCATTTCAGTTCCAAATTCTAGGACACCACCTTCCTTTTTGTCTTTTTTAATCACCTGAACGCGCTGCCCGGCGGTTTCGAGCCGCCAGTCGCCCATTTTGGCGAGTGGCATATAATCGCTGAGTGCTTCAATGCGGTCTTCAGGAGACTGTCTTACCTGATCGATCAGATATTTCGTCAAAGGTATATTGTGAATCCCAGCAGACAGCATGGGTTTAATGTTGTTCAGCTTTATGGATAAGGGCAGATCCATATACGATCCATTTTTCAAAAATTTCGTCGAAAAACCGGCGTATGGCCCAAAAAGTAACGCTTTTTTTCCATCAATCACGCGCGTATCAAGGTGTGGCACAGACATGGGTGGAGAGCCAACGGCTGCTTTTCCATAAACCTTTGCCTGATGCCTTTCCACGATTGCCGGGTCATTGCAAACTAGCCACTGGCCACTTACAGGAAAGCCGCCGAAACCTTTTCCTTCGGGGATTCCGGATTTTTCCAAAAGTGGCAACGAGCCACCACCTGCACCGATAAACACAAAGTTAGTTCGTAGCTGACGTGTAACTTTTGACGCACGATCTTTCACTTCAATCAGCCATGAGCCGTCTTTTTGAAGTTTAAAATCTTCCACTTCGTGGTTGAGGTGTAATTCTACGCCGTCCTGTTCTTCCAGATATTTGAACATGGATTTGGTTAATGCACCAAAATTCACATCAGTGCCGAGTTCCATACGTGTCGCTGCAACGACTTCTTCGGGATCACGGCCTTCCATCACCAAGGGAATCCAGTTTTCAATTTCAGCTTTATCCTCGGAATATTTCATCCCTGCAAACAGATGATGGCTTGTCAAGGTTTCAAACCTTGTTCGGAGGTAATCCACATTCTCTTTGCCCCACACAAAACTCATGTGTGGAATGTGGTGGATAAAGTTGTCAGGCGTTTCAATGATTTCGTTTTCAACCAGATAAGCCCAGAATTCTTTGGAAACTTCGAAGGACTCCGCAATTTTTACAGCTTTTGAGATTTCTACTGAACCGTCCGGATTTTGTGGTGTGTAGTTCAATTCACAGAAGGCGGAATGCCCCGTTCCTGCATTATTCCACGGATCTGAACTTTCAGCGGTAACGCGGTCAAGCCTCTCAAATATTGAGATTGTGAAAGAAGGGTTCAGTTTTTTTAGCAGCACACCCAAAGTTGCGCTCATGATTCCCGCCCCTATCAAAATGATATCCGGAGCAACTTTATCTATAGATTTTTTTGAACGTAGCATAAAACTATTAACTTAATTTGGCCATCAACACGGAAAAATCCTAATTACGTTTATTAAACAGTATTCCGTAGCAGAATTGTTTCCAAAGTTCTGGATTTAAAAAAATAAAAGTTATAGTAGGTTACAAGTTCTTTTTTAATATCAATAAAAACATTATTTGTTTCAATTTTTGTTTCTTATCGGAAGATAATTCAGGGAGGTCTTGGTCTGAGAAAAAAATGTCCAGCCACCTTTCGGGCATTAAATCAGGTGACAAGCCAGTCTCGTCGCATTTTTATTCAAGATGCTATTTTATCACCTCATGACTTTGTAAGCTACCCCATTGATTGTAACGGTGTACAAACCTGCCGGTAAATTTTTAACATCAAGCTGTACGGCTTTACTCTGATACATACCTGAATGAAACTTTACGCCATTGATGCTTATAATCTCTACAAGATTTAATGCTATTTCTGATTCTATGTTAAGTTTCTCAGAAACAGGATTGGGGAAGATTCTGACCAAAGTTTTTCCGGCTATTCTGACGTGTAGAATTCTGCTGTATTCAGATTTTTCATCCAGGTCAACCTGTTTCAGTCTGTAATAATAGTCGCCTGCGGGCAGGAATTCGTCAGTGAAGCTATATTCCCGGATGTCCTGAGAATTCGCTGCTGCTTTTATGCTCGTCACCCTGGAAAATGATCTTGCGTCGGTACTTCTTTCTACATCAAAATGAGATGCGTTTTTCTCGGAAGTTGTGCCCCATAGAACAACGGCTCTGTTGGATTCGGATGTTTGTGCATTAACATATTTCCATGTAACGGGCAATGTCGTCATGCCTGATACATACAACTTTGGTGACAGGACAGTATTACTGTCATTTCCCATGATAATTTTAAGTTGATAGGTGCCAACGCCAACGGAATAATTTTGTGTCGTTGCAATCGCTGAATTACAATCGTTTGGGATCAGCCAGTTGTATTCAGCGTTCGGCACGGATGCTGGCCCGTTTAGTGTGGTATTTGTACTTGTAGGCAGCATCTCCGAAGTGACTTTGGGTGGTGCGATTGCAGCATATGGAACTGATTGAGTAAGGAAAGTATTGTCGATCTTGTCTGCCCAGAATCCTGCCAGATAAATCAATCCCGAATACACATGTCCGTCGGGAGAAGGTGTCACGCCGTCTCCTCTGAAATGAACCTCGTCGCCGCGGTAATTTATGTCGTAATAGGGGTCAGTTTCGGGCCCCGGGAAAACATGCGCGTCGTTGTTAATGATATCATTCTGTGCCTTGATAACCTTAGCAGAAGTCCGGGAAGCGCCGTTTACCGTAAAGCGGGACGCCCTGGCAACAACCCAGGCCAAATTACTTTTTTCAGATTGGTTTCGGGTGGCTTCAATCACTTTGGTTATGCTGGCCAGATAGTTTTTGTCCGTTTCATCGCCGTCTTTTTCCAGGTAATTGTCAGTTTCGCCCTGATGCCACAGCACGGCCCGAACACCGAGTTGTGCTGCATAATTGTTTAATGCTACGCGAAGATGACCGAACGGAAGGCCGGCGGGAAACTGGTATCCAAAAGCACTCAGCGGTGTTTTGGTCGGGTTGATAGACGATTTCCAGTTATCTATGTCAGAGCTGGACCAGCCTGCATTGAAGATCATGACAGGGACTCTCAGTTTCTCATAAATTTTGTCGCCAAACGATCCCCAGCACCAGGCGTAGTTTCCGAAAGGCGCTGTTTTTACACTGGCGTCTAAATGAACAAACTCAGGGCATGGGAGTTTTATGTTGGAATAGGGTGCAATTTCGCCTGTACCCGGGTTGTAATTCTGGTAATTGACACTATTGACCTGGTCGTGCGCTGCGCCAGGGCCGTTGGGATTGGAATCACCGCCGGTGGCATTGGATTGGCCCGCGATCACGAACACTTCCCCAACACCTACATGCGCCAATGTCGCTACTTTCGGGGTAGACCCATCTTTTACGCCGCGCACTTCGAGTTTATACCATCCTCCTTTCACCGTCATGGAGCCGTAGAAATTCGGCCCCGCCAGACTGCTTTGGATTACAGACCATTGGCCGTTCGACGGTGCCGGTTCACCTTCACCGGAGACCAGTGGAACGAAACGGGCTTCAATACTGGAGAATGTTTCCGTAACATAACCTCCGACGTATACCAGGGCTTCGTTATCATTATTTCTTTGGAAGACCGCCCGGTCATTGGGAAATGTAATTGTTACTTGGGCGCAGATGAGGTGAGACAGCAGTAATAAGGTAACGACCAGCAAGCCTGAGCTAGTTTCTTTTTTCATGGCAATTTGAATAAAGGGAGGTTTATGAAAGGCAAAAATCGCGGCCAGTTAGCAAGACAGTTTCTATTTCCTTTCTGAAAAGGAAATGATAACCTGCACTTCTGCTAGGACATCGGGACACAGAATTTGCAATTGAATCTTTTGTAAAAGTAGCATTAAATCACAAGTTTGTCACCATAATATCCAGAAAAGTTATTTTCCGGTTTGGGTAACTTTTCCTAATAAATATCTTAAAGTCAAGGATTTGTGTAATTATTCCTGGTAACTTTTGTCATCAATTTATTCAGTATCGACCTCAGCGAGCTGTTATGGTTTTGCTATAAAAAGGCATTTTTTTATACAGGATAGAAAGAACTTTGTGAAGGTGCAACTATATAGAAAACGTTTTATAGTATACGTTTTTCTTTTAATATCACAATTAAAATTTATTCTACGAAATAGGTTTTCAGTATACGTTTTTTTTGTCGTGAACAGCTTTTCGTCGTTTTTGTATCATTAGCTTTCGGAGCTTGTTTGGGATTTTTTATGGAAAGTCGATGCATAGGCAATAAAGCCACAAACTGAAAAGCGCCCCCCTTCTGTGGGAATAGGGGGCACTTTTTTTGATCAAACTTAGCAAGTCGGACTGACTTATTTCTAACGTAAAATCCCAGATGCAAGATTTTTCTCAGGGCGTTAAACTGCCAGGGAAAAAAATGGAGCGGTGGGACTCTTTATGCTTTCTCATGATTATCACCAGTTTAAACGGATTACCTTACTCTTTAACAATTTTCTTTTTAAAGACTTTGTCGCCAGATGTAACTTTAACAAAATATATACCTGGTAGTTCGGATTTGATATTTATATCCATTTCCTCCAGGTCTTTAAATTTCTTAAGGAGGAGCTTCCGGCCATTTTGGTTTATTATTTCAACAGTACCTTCGGATAATTCAGATAATTTTATCTTGAAAAGACCATTTCCTGGATTAGGATAGATGTAGCCTTCTTTTAAAATAGCTTCCTGAACCTGGCGAGCAACTTTATAAGTTACAACGGGCCTTTCAACAGGTGCGAGGCGCGCAGAATAATCTGTTGAACAGCTTTCTATGTATGCTCTAAATCTAGAACCACTCAACGCTGTGAACCCATTTGTCATCACAATTTCTGTTCCTGCGTGATAAACCCCCTCTGCATCGAATTTTAAGGTATTAAATATTCTAATTGTTGAATCCGCCTGCTGATGGTCCACGGATGAGGTATTTACAGGAGAAGCTATCTCTCTTTCAGAAACACATTCATCAAGTCCAGTAACAATTAATGAGAATCTCTGACCATTGTTTGCCAAAGCCCCCTTATGGGTAATTGTTAGAGAGTACACTTGTCCGGCAATTGGATTTGAAAGTTCGATTTTTTCCACATTATCTCTATTATTGTCTCCGTTATTCAGAGCAGGGCCTGTTACATTTGAAAGATTTAGTTTCCAAGGATAATATGTAGTAGCTCCAGATACAATTCTTAAATCCAGGTCATTTACAAGTTGAGGCACCGAATTGTTGTCTCCAACCGGTGTCCCTGCCGGGTCTGTCCAACAGACAGTAGCTATAAGGGGCTCAGAGCCGGAGGCCACTACCTCTCTCGTGTATGACCAAGTGCTTGCCAGGGAATCTTCCACGATAAATGAACTTCCTCCGTTATTTGTAATTGCCTCTGCCGCCTTTTTGCCGTTTATTAATCCCCACCCAAACGTTATATCTGGGCCAGGAGATGGTCCGCATTCATCGGCAGTATGAAGAATCAGTCCTCTCAAAGTTGATGATCGCATAAAATCTCCATTGACATTGTTATAATGCTGTTGAAGAAGCATTAGGGTTCCGGTTGCCAAAGGCGCTGCTGCCGACGTAGTCGACGCAGAGGTGTCTCCGGGAAAACCGTCCGTGTAATAGCTTGTCCCGGTAACAGGACTGTAGAAATACGGATAGATTGATGACCCAGCCACCGATATATCCGGTTTAACTCTTCCATCATCAGAAGGGCCTCTACTAGGCCCAACTCCGTATTGGTTTCCTATGTATACTGACGATGGACCGGTGTAATTCAGTACTGCATAAGTATTTGCAACGGCAATGCCATTCTTTACCACACTTTCACCAGTTAGCAAATCTTTAGGTCCACCGCTGTTCCCACATGCCCAGACAGATAAATAATACGGAGCGTTGTACATGATCTGGTCAAAATTTGCGGTTCGCGATTGGTACGAGCTTGATAACGAAGTTGCGGTGTATGAATGATTCGACAATAGAAGCCCTTGACTAACCTCAGAGGAAACTTGTGCGACATCGTTGCTCCAACTGCCATATGCTTTCACGTTACCCTTGAAAGCCACACCCATCGCCTTGCCGGCGACAAACTTATTCGAACCAATTAATATGCCTGCTGACGCAGTTGCGTGATTTGACAACCAGGCGTTGGGGCCAGAGTCAATTATCGCCATTGAATCCATTTGGATTGCCCTGTTTTCAAATGTTTCATGACTTGTATGAGTACCAGCTGCGTCCCACACACCGGCTGTCATACTCTCACCATGAACGCTCAAGCCTAGACCTCCTCCATTATGAAGATAATTCGATCGGGAGGTTATAACCGCGTTACGGTCCAATGGCTGGAAATAAATTGGTTGCAAGTCATCTGTTACTCCCGCAAGCTCTTTATAGACACCATTGCCAATTGGTATTGATTTTGGCCAATTCCGCTCAGCAGCTAGTCTAAGTGCTTTATTTTTATTGGCAATTCGTTCTGCCGAAAACTTAGAGGCTAGCTGCACTAACGACTCGACGTTAGTTCTCATTTTGATCTTCTCAATCTCTTTGGGAGTTTGTGCAGTAATCACCATTGAGTAAAAGATAAGAGCTGTCAACAATATGTATTTCATAAGAAAATAATTTGGGTTAAAGCGTAGCTTATTTTTTATTATCTATCTCAACGATCAAATTTTTCAGTTGGTCAATCTGCTTTTGTTGGGCCTTCATTAACTCATCCTGTTTAATTAGATATAAGGTCAGCTCTTCAATTTTTTCCATCTGGATTCGAGAGATATCACCCAAATTCAATCCATCTGCCTCAACTTGTTTCGCCGACGGGACATTGGGCAGGTGACCATTTGTTTTGATAAACATCTTGACGTCTTCCAACGCATTTAGTTTGTATCCTTTTTGAAAAACGTAATCTGCCCAGCCATTCCGAACACGGACTTCTTCACTTAAAATGCCTCCCTTTACAAAAAGTTGATAGCTACTCACATTTGCACCCCCAACAGCAGAGGGAAAAGATGTCGTTGCGATCCCCACTTTCCCGTTAAACACAAGTTGTTTTGAGGAGAAATCACCTTTTATCAAAGGGCTTATTGTGTCTGAATTAGCGATGTACAGCTTATTGCTGCCAAGTTCATTGTAACCAGCTTTGTAGCCGATAAAAACATTCTTCGAGCCTGTTAAGTTAGATTTTCCAGAATTGCTCCCAAGGAAGGTATTGTATTGCCCCGAAGTCAGGCTCGTTCCGGACGATTCCCCTATTAAAGTGTTGTACCATCCTGTTTGGCTTGCATAGCCAGCTCCATTTCCCAGAAATGTATTATTTTCTCCACTGGTGTTTAATACACCAGCTTGTGCTCCAATGGCCGTATTGTACTTTCCTGTAGTATTTGAGTAACCGGTATTCGACCCTAAGCCAACATTAAACAAGCCGGTAGTGTTAGTTCTCCCTGACTGAAATCCAACGTAGGTATTTTGTTCTCCGGTTGTATTCAAAAAGCCACTTTTCGATCCGACAAAAGTGTTAAATCTACCAGTTGTATTGGAATAGCCGCTGCGGCTTCCGATGAAAACGCTACGTGAGCCAGTGCTAATCTTTCCTGCTTCGAACCCAAAGTAGGAACTACTATCACCGAGCGTTCCAACTCCTGTTCCATCATAAGTAATTGAGCCAGTTGACGAGAGCCCTGCCGATATCCTGGCGTTACTAGGGAGGTCGTCCACTTTGTCAGAAATTTTCCATGGTTCAGAATTACTCTTGATCTGAGCAATCGCAAAAATTGATACAAAGCACATAAAAAAAGTAGCTACTAACTTTTGCTTTTTTTGGAAAAAAATGGTTTTCATGTTATAAAAATTTATGTTACGTCCCTACTCTCTTATGGTTTTTCGGGTTACACCAGTATTGTATTATCTGTGCATGTGACGGTTATTGGGGCCACAATAGAAGTTTTCGCTCGTTTGAACGTTATATTCTTATCATAGGGAGAAATCTTGTCGACTTAAAAGGACCAGTTTTTCACTGGTGCTCGATTTCCAGCGCACAAAGAAACAATTAGCCGCAAAGCCTTTTATTCAATTGAATGGAAGACAAGTTGCAAATCTCATTCATGCTGCAAACACTGGCAGGCATAGAAATTTACAGCGCCCTTTCGCTCGCTCTTGAAGATTTTCGGAAAATTACGTTGAGAATTACAAAACCCCCTTAATGGGGTGTATTGACACTATTGGCCTAAACTTGACAGATCATCATCGTTACGAAATGTTTATTCGCTAAATTAGTACGTATGTGAACTAGTATAATTTATATTTAAGCTGTTGCAAACGTAAAAATATTTATTATAATAATTCGTGTTTAGATAAAATTAATTGTTAATTTCTAACAAAGCCAAGTGATTTGAATGTAGTTGGACTAAAACCGAAAGACTTACCGAGATGAAAATAGAAAACCTTTTGTAGTATACGTTTTGTTTTTATGGCATAGCAAAAATAATCTACAAAACAGGTTTGGTGCGACAGACCGCCTTAAACAGTAAAGGGGTAAAGTGGATGTCACCGTGGATTCACATTCCTCTCCAATTTGTGAAGTATATTGTTTTGAGCTCGAAGTGGCTCAATCTCAAAGAATAGTTGTCATCCTGAAAAACTAAACAATTAACATTCTCGTATATACGTGTGCCAACGCAAATCTCGTTAAGTATTAATTGTACAACCCATTGGTGGCAACGAATACCGTTTGTACCGACCAGATAAATATTTGGCAGGCACTGTAAGTTGTTGTAATTTTATATTTTGTTGTGCTTAGGGCCTAGCTCCAAGTTGTATTAATTTAAATCATAGGTTGGAGAGTTACTTTTGTAACACAATGCGTCTTTAATCAACCCGACTATTATATACACAGATCCAATAATCAATTATGAAAACAAACTTTACTAGAAATTTTCGGAAAATTTATGCGCTGCTGATCGGCCTTATCTCGCTCAGTGCAATATTGCTCCCTAAGCAATCGCTTGCTCAATGGAGCGGCGCGTATGGAAACGGCTGGTTGGCCGGGAAGTATGGGCAAACCTGGCTTCGGATTGGAGTTTTGCAGAATGGTATTCAGAAAGTGACGTTGCCTGGCGGTTTTCAGAATAAAATGAATTTTTTGCATTTGTACCACCGTGGTGTGGAAGTTCCTCTTATTACTGCAACAAACACTGAAATTGAGTTTTATGGAGTGCCAAATGACGGGGCCTCTGATGCATGGTTCTATCGAAGTAGTATTACGACACCTGACGTGAACGAAAGAAAAAATACGTATTTCAGTATGTTTTCGGATCAAAGTTCGTATTTTTTGACTTTCTCGGCAACTCCAAAAATAACTTTGCCGACTCAAAATATTGCCGAAAGTGGAGCCAGCCCGGTAAACTATCACTTTAAGACCGAGGTTAAGGCTTATACAAATTATTATTCTCATAGCTCTGACTACAATTTTGTGTCCTTGTCTTTGATTCAGAGCTATTTTGAAAATGGAAAGGGATTGACCAGTGATATGTATGGGATAAATTCCTCCCAAAGTAGTGATTACCTTTTGGGAAACCCAACGATCTTATTGCCAATCAAAAACTTGTATGTGGATGAGAACATCAAGCCGAAACTTGAATTCTTACTTTACGGTCGTACCACAAGCAGTAATAATATATCTGTCTCAGCGGGTAAATCAGCTGGTTCTCTCAGGGATGTAAGTGGTACAAGTATTACGTTTTCAGGGTTTACTGGTATTCAGAAAACGTATGATTTGAACCTCTCTAATACTGTAGGTAATTCCGATCTTCCGCTGAATGGGGATTTAAACGTCAAATTTACGAGTAACAAGGTTACTGGAGACTTTAGTACAACGGGAATCTATTCGTTAACATATCTTAAGATAAAATATCCTCAGACTTTTAATATGCAGGATATAACTTCTGGAATTTTTACTTTGCCAGCGACTGCCGATAACACGGCAAGCAAAGTATTGTTTACCAACGCACCGGCTAATGCCAAAATATTTGATATAACCGATCCTAATAATCCAAAGAAGATTACACCATTTTCAACAGGAGCAAATCTTGGAATTATGGTTGAACGTCAGAGTAATGCCGAGCTGGTGCTTTTCATTTCCAGTGACGCTTCTATAGACGTAAGTTCGCAACTCTTTACACCGGTTTTTGCGGATTTTGGTCCAACTTCTTATGACTATTTAATAATTGCAACCAGCGATCTTATACCGGCTGCATTAGAGTACAAAGCCTATCGTGAATCTTCAATCGGAGGCGGACTTAGGCCACTGGTTGTTGATATTCGTCAGATATATGATCAATTTAACTATGGGGAGCCAAGTCCGGTTGCGATTCGGAGGTTTGTTGACTACATGACTTCTCAGGGGATAAGAGAAAATCATAATTTGTTGTTACTTGGCCACTCTGTGTCAATTGGTGACAAATTTATGACAAACAGGGAGCTTCCAAATCAAGTACCTACTGTTGGGTATCCTGGATCCGACGTATTGTTGGTTGAGGGGTTAAATGGGGCACCACAAGATGTGCCGGCCATTCCTGTTGGAAGGGTCAATGCTATAAATGTAACTCAAGTAAGAAACTACCTTGCAAAGGTTAAATCTTACGAACAGAGTACTACGAATTTGGGATACAGAAAGACAGTGATGCACATCAACGGTGGTGTGTACAGTGGCGAAAGTCAAACTTGGTCTGATACTTATTTTAAGGGTACTTTGAATCCGATCGTCGCAGCTTCTCCTTTCTCAGGAACAGTAATAAATAAGCAAAAACCCGTAAACGAGTTTACGAACCCGTTTAATTTGAATATTTCGAGTGAAATCAACACTGGTGTAGGTTTCGTGTCTTACTTTGGACATGGAAATCCCCACTACACGGATTACAATATCGGTTTTATGTCCGATAATCGCAGGGGTTATGCTAATGAGGGAAAATACCCTGTCATGTACTTTAACGGTTGCGGGGTCGGCAATATTTTTAAAGGTAGTACTTTAGACTATCCTGCGGGGTATTCAGGAAGCGACAAAACCTTACCTGATGAGGTTGAGCCGTTATCAAGTGACTGGCTACTAGCACCCCAGAAAGGAGCAGTGGCATTGATTGGAAACAGTTATTATGCCTTTGTCGAATCGTCTAGAGATTATTTATACGCGTTGTATGATCAGATTTTCAAAAAGACCGATGCACAAAGGGCAACAATAGGTAAGATACATAGAGCAACAGCACGTTATATTGTAACAGGTAATGCGAACGGCAGAGTGGCCGCGGTTGATAATTTTTCTTTGGCGAACACGCATCAATCCCTTTTGAATGGAGACCCTGCTCTGCGCATACTTTGGCTTACCAATCCTTTGCCCGTTGAATGGTATGATTTTCAAGCCAAGGCACAGGGAGCAGATGAGGTCATGTTAACATGGAAGACAACGAGCGAAACTAACAATAGTCATTTTGTCATCGAACGTAGCTATAATGGCAAAAACTTTGTTGAAATTGGTCAAGTCGAAGGAGGAGGGAACAAAAGTGTTGTAAGTGAATATAGATTTCTGGACAGCGATCCAAGTGCGGGCCTTAACTATTATAGACTAAAGCAATACGATTATCCTGGTGAAAAGAAGAGTGATAAGTTTTCATATTCGCGAATTGTGTCAGTTAGTATAACGGGTGAAAATAGCGTATCGGTTTATCCGAATCCAACAGAGAATAAGTTAAAAATTGAACTAAATGTGCCTGTCTCTTTGAAATCGTGGGAATTAGTAAATCTCAAAGGTGAAATAGTTAAAAGAGGGGTAGGAAATGAGACGAATCTGGACAAAATCTCTTCGGGAATTTACATCTTGAAAGTTGTCAGCCAAAATGGCGACGTGTATAATAAAAAAATCGTAAAGAAGTAAAGCTTTTAAGAGAATATAGGATTCTATGATCTATGCGTAAATATTGTTTGATTCTTTTCATAGCGCTTTGCGAAATATCGAATTTGAGTTATGCTCAAACGCCAAAGGTGTATGCTAACGATTGGTTGAAAGCCAAGTTCGGAAATAAGTTTTTAAAGATAAATGTCAATTCGGAGGGAGTATATAACGTTCCGGTCTCAATTTTGCCAGATGACTTCAAGACAGCGGATTTTTCGATGCTGGAACTTTGGCACAACGGAAAGCAGGTGGATATTATAAGAGCGTCCAAGGATGGAATTCTATTTTATGCAGTTCCAAATTATGGTGAATCCGAAAACGTTCTATACAGGTCCGGTGCTTTCGCATCGGACCCCAATTCAAGAACGAATCCGTACAGTAACCGATATTCGGATATAAGCTCATATTTTTTGACAGTTTCATCAGTGAAAGGAAGCAGAGTTCAGGAAGTAGCGATTCCAAATGATGAATCTTTGTTAGCCGAAAAGTTACACATTCAAACCGATGTTCTGGCCTTCTCAGAGCATTATTCTCATAGTGCTTCAATGAATTATGTGACTCCCGTACTTGTTCAAAGTTATTTTGAAAGTGGGAAAGGAATGACGAGTAAGATATATGGTAGGCACTCTACCGTAGCGCCGAATTCAGATTTAAATGGCGACCCTGTTTTTTCGTTCTCATTGAAGGATGGGGTTTTTGATAGCGCTATTAAGCCAACCCTGGAAATATTATTGTATGGACGAACAACATCTTCCAATAATGTCTCTGTAATGGTTGGAAAGAGCGCCTCGAGTTTGAGGGATATGCAAAGTAATCTCACCATGTCAGGAACTACTGCTGCAAAAAAGAGTTATTCTCTCAAATACGAAAGTGACACCACATTGTCTGATATTGGCGGAGGAGGAAAATATCTTGTAAAGTTAGTCTCCAAAAATATAACCGATAATTACACAACGACGGGTTTGTACTCGGTTACCTACCTGAAAGTTTCATATCCTCAGGACTTCAATATGTTGGGGGTTCAAAACAAAGTTTTTACTCTTCCCGCAGCAAACGGTATGATGTCGAAAGTCAAAATTAAGAATGCGCCGAAGAACGTAGAACTCTTTGACGTTACTGACTGGTCGAAACCTAAAAAACTCACGACTGTAAACGTTGGGTCGGAGATCCAATGTATGGCCACTCGAATAAAAGGTAGCATAAGCAAATTTATTGCGTCATCAAAAGTTCAGGAGGTTTCCAAAGATCAATTGGAGCCAGTTACTATGTCATCAGTTGATCCGTCCGCCTTTAATTATTTGATGATTACTTCTGGCAATTTATTGCAGTCGGTTAAGGCCTATTCAGATTATCGGACTTCTGTAAAAGGGGGAGCGTATAAGCCGTTGGTTATTGATATAAAAGATATTTACAATCAGTTCAATTACGGTGAGCCAAGTCCCGTGGCTATTCGAAATTTTGTGGATTTTATGATTTCTAAAGGAGTTACCACTCAGCATAATTTGCTTTTAGTAGGTTACACAGTTGCCAATGGGGATTCAATTAATAGCCATAAAGAATTAAAGGGCATGGTTCCCACAGTCGGGTATCCTGGGTCTGATGCTTTGTTGGTTAGTGGATTAGGCTCGGCTGCGCTCGATGTTCCAGTCATCCCTGTGGGACGTATTTCTGCTCTGAAACCCTCACAGGTGGATAATTACCTAGCAAAAGTAAAAACATATGAAGCCGAGGCCATTGATGGCGGCTGGAAAAAAGAAGTTTTACATCTCAGTGGTGGCAAGACAGCTTCGGAAATTGTTTCCTTGAGTGAAGCACTGTCCAATTTGACAGGTATTGTAAAGAACGGGGATGTTGGCGGAAATGTAACGAAAAGGCAGAAAGACAAAATTATTGAAGTTCAAGAGGTTGACATTACTAAGGAGGTAAATAATGGTGTTGGGATGATTTCCTATTTTGGTCATGGTTCGGCAATAGTCACTGATTACGATATGGGATATATATCGGATCCCAAACGGCTTTATAATAATATTGGCAAGTACCCACTTATGTATTTCAATGGCTGTGGAGTGGGTAACATATTTAGGGGAAATGTGAATGACGATTTGACCTCAAATGATCGCGAGCCATTGTCTTTTGACTGGATGTATGCCAAGGACAAAGGAGCCATTGCAATTATTGCAAATTCATACTACAGTTTCACTAGTCCTTCATCCCGGTACATCAAAGAACTGTATAATAGAATTTTTGGGGAGAACCAACCAAAGCGAACTATTGGAGGGGTTCAACAGGATATTGCTAAACAGATTTATAGTGAATCGTACAATGAATACGATGTTGCCAATGCTCACCAGGCAATATTACAAGGAGACCCAGCTATGACCCTTATCAAGCAGGATCAAGCAGATTTTTCAGTTAGCTCAGCGAAAGGAATTAGTATTTTTTCCGGCTCACGAATTAAAACGATTGAGCAGACAGACTCTCTGCAGATAAAGGTTGATGTTTCCAATTTGGGCAAAAACATACAGTCTAAAGAAATTGTTCTGAAATATGCATTTCATTACTCGGACGGGAAAATTGAAAGTATGTCTAAAACATATCCAGTCGTTAGTTACAAAGACACCTTAACACTTAGAATCGTAAAAAAGATTAATTTGAAGCGTATTGAGGTAAATGTAAATCCAGATAAATTGCTTGTTGAAAGTAATTACTCTAACAATACGTCACAGCTTGTGGTAGACTGGTCGATAGCCAAAGATAGTTATCTTTATCCATTACAGAATATTCAGGATCTGATTCCACCTATTGTGAGTGTCAGCTTCAACGACCGGACGTTAAAGAACAATTCAGTTATCACTGCCAATCCTAAAATTCAGATCGCAGTGCATGATGACAATTTTCTTGATTTAGATATTTCTGGCGTGGATATATTTTTGAAACCGTGTGTCGATAATGGTTGTGCTTTTACAAAGTTGACTTTGGGGGCCAACGACGTTAATTTGGAAAGAAAGGATGATAATACAGTTGTTTACACTTTTAGTCCATCTGTCCTTTCTGCCGGAGCTTTTGAAGTATTGGTGAACGCTCGTGACAACAGTAATAATCAGCTTGTTCAACCATACAGAATAGCGTTCCAAATTAAAGACCAGGACCTTAGCTTAACAGTCAGTCCCAACCCCTCATCTTCCTACGTTAAATTTGATCTAAGCGGTTACAAGGGCCATGATATCGTCTCTATTGAGTCTGTAATTTACAACTTGAAGGGGCAAGCAATTAACAGACAATTACTCACGGACTCAAATGGGCTGTGGTATTGGTACCCTGAAGTATCCGATACTGGCGTGTTTTTATACACTGTCGTTATAAATCAGAAGGCGGGCATACAGAAGTACCAGGGCAAATTAATTGTTTTAGCTAGATAACAATTCAGCAGATTTAGAGGTTTTGAAATGTGAAAACCAGTCTAGCCATACAGCAAGAAAGATAGTATTTAGAACCATTGCAATTGAATTGTTAAGGGAATTGACATTCAGCAGAATTTTACTTACACTTTGGAACTTGGTATAGTCCACGTAATTCCAAATCTCCTGATCCGCTTTTAATAAATGCTGGCTATCATTGTAAAGCCTGATGGCTACATCTCTGGAATAAAGTCCAAACCGACTTTTATCACCACGAGTTCTAATCGATTCAGGCAGTATCCCCCTTAGCCCTTCCCGCATGTACCCTCGTAGTGCTCCATTATCATATTTTACGGATAAGGGAACGCTCATGCCCAACTCAAACAATTCCTGATTAAAAAAGGGGAATTCTTCGATTATATGATAGTGGTTTTTAAGAGCATACAGATGCTCACAGACGCTTAGTGTTTCTCCTCCATAAACGTCTTCTATTGAGATCATGTCGAAATTTGCCAATGATTTCGAGATGATCAATGGAAGCCTTTCCAAAGAATAAGGGAGGTTTAGAAAGCTCTCGAGATCATTGCTCAATAAATTTTTTGGTAAGAATGATCGCTTAGTGAGTTTGTCAAGCCCGGAATTGGCTAAGCGGCGAAACACACCCGACATGATGTAAATGCCAAAAAACGAAATGAGTTTACCGATGTGAACAGGAAGGGAGGCTTTGGGAATAGTGGAAATGTCTGTTTTGATTCGACTGTACAAAAAATCAGTCATAAAAATGTCCTCTTTTTCCTTAAAAGATAAACTATTCCAGTTACTATTGAGACGAAAATGAGGGTATGTATGTGCAGCGATTTTCAGGGTTTCGAGAAGTTCACGCCATTTGTAGTTTTTATATAGAAGTTGGGGGTACTCAATCCCAATTCCAACAACACTGTCCCCATCATGGCCACCAAGCATGATGGTTGCTCCTGTATCGCGCGCTTTTTCCAGTAAACCGGCCATAACCGAAGGGCCTGATATCATTATTTCTGGGAGACCGGTCAGTGCGGTATGCAACCTAAGTATATCAAAGTCGTTGGATGAAGGTTCTATTGTATGATGAATAGAATGAATTGACTTTGCCAGTTCTTCGGCATACTTTCGTTCCGAGATCTTCATTACAGGTATGTCTATGAAGACGGTATGCAATGCAGCCTCTGGAGCAACAATGCGTGCAATGGATGAAATAGACGAAGAATCAAGCCCTCCGCTTAACTGGGACACAAATATCCTTTCCGCACCTATGCTTTCTTTAACAGATTTTTTTAGCAGCTCCTTGAAAGCATTTCCAAAATCCTGAGTCGAATGATGGCTCACCCATTTATTGGTCGAAAAGGTGGAATTTAGCTGTGGAGGAATGAAGAAATTATTCTGTATCGAAAAAGAATATCCTGGCAATAATCGCTTTATATGGAGATACGGGGTACGTTCCGTGTAGCCTAGTTGAGTGGCATCTAGGGAAAGATAAGTTGCGATCCATTCTGGATTTACTTGAATATACTTTTTCACTTCGGCCATATCAAGCAAACCAACCATGTGAGTTGAAAAGGCAACAAAATGACCTTTAACATGCAAATGGTAGAGTGGGATTGTGCCCACTAAACTTCTATTTATTTCTAAATAGTTATTATCAATGTCAAGTGAAATAGATAGATGTGTAGAAGAGGATACTACGCCTTGAATATTATTAAAGCTCGAAACTAACTTCCCGTTGACGGAGTCTGTTTCGAGCTTTAATAACTGTCCCTGAAATTTGACTGTGAAGCAAATTCGTTTGTCAAACTCGTTTGGAATGAATTCCACAAAAACCTTTGTATTTTTTAACACTAAGGTTGATTGGGACTCTCCGTTAATGAAAATTCCATCAGCGATGGAATTTTCATTAACCCAAATACCTTTAATTACCATTAGTAAAAAGGTATTTTAAATAGGCTTTTGATTAAAAGAAAGATCCGTAGATCCGCCTGAACCACCTCTAGTAATGCTTTTAACGCTACCAATTTTCTTCAAAACTGGTTTGCGATAAGACTTTTTTGTCTGTGTAGAGTGCATAGTTACTGTTTTCATGTTGTAATAGTTATATAGGTTTTACAAGTATCCGATCGTAAAGGTAATGATATATTTATTAAATGCAAATTAAGAGATTTTCATCAGGAAAAAAAAGCAACTTTCAGGTATTAATCGCAATCAGATGAGAAAGTTGAAGGGTATATACGAATCAATTTGTAATAGGTTATTTTAGCAAGCCGGACTCGATAAGCTTCCTGATTTTGTAAGTGCCTGATTCGATTTTTCCGGAACCGATACAGTTGTCGTCCTGGCAATATTCGTAGGATGTCTGCTCATCCTGAATCAGGCCTGTTCCAAGTGCATACTTTTTTATTCCGATGTAACGGTTGATAATAGATGTATCGCGTCTTTCAACCACTGTTAACGTCTTGTCAAAAGTAAGCTTCCCTACCGAATCCGGCAAGTTTATGGCCTCATACTGGAATTCCTGGGCATCTTTATTATTATACAAGTTGCCATTCCACCTGATTTTGGAGTCCGGCGGTAAAACAAGGGAGAAAATTGTCTGATTGTCTGTGCCGGTAAGGACTTTGTCAGGATACTTGGTTACGATGTATTCCTGTGTTTTTTGCCAGTAGTCTGTGGCGACGTTGCGTTTGTATCTGGCTATAACATAAACGGTTGAATTTGCATCCTGACTAAGAATCCGATCTGTTTCGTCTTTTTCCTGCCAGGTAGTTGTCGCGGGTTCTTTTTGAGAGGCTGTGTAAACTTTTTCAGTCACCTGGTAAACATTGAAACTTCCCAGCGATAAGGGAAGATAAGCATTAAAATCAGTCGGAGTGGTGTCAGTTTTGTCACAAGACTGAATGAGGATAAAAGCCAGCATTGCTGATGCTAATCTCAGCACAGTTTTAATTCCAGAATGATGTATATATTTTTTCACAGTAGGATTTTTAGACTGACAATGGAAAGGTGGTAGATATTTTCTTCGTTGCACTGATTGATATAAAACATTCAGACTCGGGATTATATTATGCCGTCACCGTCTTTCTTCGATTTTTTTTCTTAAAAAGGCGGTTAGTACCTCCAGGCCCGTTTCGAAGCGGGTGTTGTTGTTGATAATTATATCTGCTTCCGAGCGTAAGGGTTGGATGAATTTGTCGTAAGTCGGCGCAACATGATGTTCCCACCGATATAGAACGTCATCCAGATCATATCCGCGTTCATTGTTGTCGCGAATAATTCTTCTCTTTATTTTGACATGTTCCTTTGCGTCCACGAATATTTTCAAATCAATTAAACGAGCGATATCCGGGAAATAGAATACAAAGATGCCTTCCACGATGATGATCGGACGTGGCTCAAATACGAGTATTTCTGGTTTGATCAGCGGGTTATTAAATGTATATTCTTTTTGATGCACTTCACGTCCCGCCCGGAGGACGGCGATATGTTCTGCAAACAAATGATGGTCGATGGTTTCAGGTAAATCAAAATTCTCGACTCCATTTTCATCTCTTGGGATTTCATTGATGGGGCGGTAGTAATTATCCTGAGAAATTCTGCACACATCATCTTTATCGAAAGAATCCATCAGGCTTTTCATGAAAAAAGTTTTTCCCGACGCGCTCCCGCCTGTAATTCCGATGATATATGGAGGTTTTTCGTGTGTTGTCATTTCTGCTTTCAAAGGGTTAACAAGCTTTTTGTTTGATGAAAATGTAATTGATATGAAGTTGGTTTCTTTTTTTTTTGTCAATAATGAATTTCAGTCAATCAATACAAATTTGCCTGCAAATTTCGCACTTTTATCTTCCGAAACCGTCATGATCATATAAATTCCTCCGGCAGCCCTGCAGCCGTTGTAGTCGCGCAGGTTCCATGAGGCAGTTCCCCCCTGGGATCTTGTCTCGTAAACAAGCCTCCCGGATAGTGTGGTGATCTTGACAATGCAATTGTTGCTAAGACCTTTTATGCCAAGGTCACCCGAAAAGTCGGGACGTACGGGATTTGGAAATATGAGTGCCTGACGAAAATCTTCTGCCGGCGTGGATGAATCGCTCTGATATGAAACCATTCCTGCGGGCGTGTCAATAAAAAGCTGTCCCGTTTTGTAGTCAATGCGGAGTGTTTTGATTTCGTTGACTGGCAGGGGTGAGTTAGCGTTCGTGAAATGGGTGATGAGTTCAGAACCATCAGCACTAAAGAGGTAAAGTCCGGTGCGCGTACCAATCCATTTACGATTACCGGACTCAACTGCCAATGCAGTACAGTTTTCATTGCTGAAGAGTTTTCTTTGACCGTAAACAGGCAAAACGGCATCTATCCTCGCACCCGAAGGGACGTCGTCCGAAACAAAATACCCTGCGCCTTTTTCACTTGCAAACCAAATTAACCCGTCCGTATCAAGCACCAGACTGTTAATCATGGACGAGGGCAAACCGCCATTTCCTGGTGCTGTTGAGAGAATTCTCTGCTGTCCGTTCCGGGGATTTGTGACCGAGATACCACCGCCGAAATATGCGGGGAGTCGCGTCCAGACCAGGCCATTCAGATCCGTAAGGGTAGAATCCTGTTTTGGAGCAATAGCTGTGTCGCCTTTTACCGGAATGTATTGTTTAAAGCTGCCATCGGAATTGCTGATCAGTCCGTTTTTGTTGTCGGCCGCCCAAAGAAAATTCGTGCTGCTGTGCACAGATCCGCCAAGTGAAATAAATAATGGATTTTGGTAAGCAGTGATCTTGTCATTTTGATCCAGCACTACAACCTCAGAAGTGAGGCTGGCCACCATTTTATCGCCGGAGAGTGAGAATGAAATATTCTTTGCAGTTGACGGATAAATTTTTGTCCAGGATTGGGTATTTCGACGAAAAATGCCTTGTCCTGAAAATCCTGCGTAGAGGATATTATCTCTTGCGATTACTGAAAGTGGCGTGGCAGGTGCTAAAACAGTTTTCCAGTTTGCAAAATATTGCCTGTTGACGGTAGGGCTTAATGAAGTTCCCAGCAAACCCTGAGAGGTTGCAGCGAAAAGAGAATCTTTGGTGAAAGTCAGATCTTTAACGGCTACTTCTGTACCGTTGTTGCCAATGTAACGATAAACTTCCACCACTTCTGAGGTTCTGGAATCCAATACTACAATCCCAAAACCTGTTCCGAGGTATGCCAGCTTATCATGAAAAACTACCTTGTTTATTTGTTTATTTTGAGGTAATTCTGCTGCGTCCCGTAGCGCGGAGAATTTAACGATTTGGGCAGGCTCAGCAGCGTCATCCAGATATAAAAAATCAATATTGCCGCTTCTGTATGCGAGTAACATCATTTTTTCATCGGCATTGTAACCCATGCTGCTGACACCTACATCACTGAGGCCGTCAGATTTTGAATAGATTCTAAAATTTTTGCCGACCGGATCAATACTGAAAAGACCGTTGTAGGTTGCACAAAAAATACGGGTTTTTGTGTCAAGTACCTGCCTGGCCGAAGAATAACTGTAATGAGTTTCCCAGGATCCCAAAGGCACGTTCTGCCCATTACAAATTCCGAGCCCCAGCACCCCGATAAGTAATATCAGTAATATTTTCATTGATCACATATTTCTTAATCAGTACGCCGGGCTTAAAATACGTGAAAAGTTGCCTTAATTATCCACTACAACACTCGCTGACCCCTTCCCGGATCCGGTTCCGCAGCCACTCTTTAATGAACTAATTGTGTAAGTTGTCGACACTGAAGGAGACACCGATATCAGATACGGATTTAAAAATGTACCAGTAATTGCAGTTCCATCGGAAAGTGTAAATGACCAGGGCGGCAGACCATTTTTGAATTTCAACTGAATTCTGGTTGAACGCCCTGCTGTGATTGCACCACGTCCTGAAACTTCTCCAACTGCTCTGTCCGGTGCAATAACATCAATCTCTTCAATAGCGCTTGAAACAGCGGGAGAAGAGGACAAAATGCGGATGCGCTGCGTACGGATCGTGTCGCCCTGCGAAGCAGAAGCCACCTTTACTTTCATGGTTGCAGCGCCTACGGTTGTTGGAAGATCGACAAATCTGCCGGATTTGTCAGTTATCTGCACAACGAAGCGGTTTCCGGGGTTGAATCTGCCTACTATTTTGTAGGGTATTTCAATGGTCGATCCCGAGCAGACCATATTTTGAGGGAGTTTTTCGAGCGTTATAGCAACGGGTGGCGTTTCCACCGATACTTTTGCTTTACCTGAAAATTTACCAACGCCGCACAAGCCACCCGCGGATGTGATTTGATAAGTCAAGTCGCTGTATGGTTTGACCTTTACTCTGTAAGGCGATTCCATGATGTTATTCTCATAGGTTCCATCAGAGAGGAGTACGAACCAGGGACCCGCCCCGTCAAACTTTATTGTAAGCGCACCACTTTCATTTTCTCCAAGGTGGAGCGAATCCTTTTGCAGCGTAGCCACAGTAGCAGAAACAATCGTAACATTGGCAGGCTGACTTACCAGATACGGAGCTGAGGACATTACCCGCAACTTATATTCACCCGGTTTGTAGCTTGAAGGAATCTGAGTTACCAGATTCCCGGTGGTATCCGGAGTAGAAATGGTTTTGAATGCACCAGTTCGCTCGGCGATCTGGACCACAAAACGATTCCCTGTTTTAAATTTTCCTGTGGCGGAAAATGGAACCTGAAAAGGAATATTCGTACAAACCCTTGTGATCTTATCTACTTCCTTTAATTCAAGTTTCGGTTCCGGATTGTCGTCCACATTGATGATCGCTTCTCCTGATGTAGTACCACTTCCGCAAGCATTTGCAACGCCGAGGAGCTTGTAAGCACGTACATGAGCCGGTTTAACAGACAAAAAATGCGGGTTTGAAAGTGTCTGTAGCACGTTGGTACTGTCGGAGAGCCGAAATGACCAAGGACCGGTTCCATGAAGATTTACCCTTAGTTGCGCTTCCTGGCCCGGCATGATCCGCACAGCCTGCGTGCCGTCTATAACTTCCAGCCGTGCTGAGGCAGTTTGCAGCAGCCGGATCGGGATTTCCTGGCTTTTGACAATTGGAATAGTGCTTTCTATGCGAATTTTATATACTTCTCCGCCTGGTTTATAGGAGGGAATAACCGCCCTTAATGGTCCTTTTTTGACTGGTAGAGAAATCGGGACTGATTTTCCGGACGGATCGACCAGATGCACAATGTAATTATTGTCTTGGTCAAACGGGCCGATTGCCGTAAATGGGATGGTGATCGTAGTACCCGGACAAACGGACATCCACGAAATATCCTCAGCCACGATGCGGTAGGAATGCACGCTGTCCGCAAAAGTTTTTGGCTCCTTCGCCAGATTGTCCTCTGCCTGTTGTTCTGTGATGATCGTCGTATCAGCAGCCGCAGGTTTTGCATTTTTCCCCTTGATTTTTGAAGGAACTGCCGGACTTCCTCCCTGCGTGACAGGCAAGGTATCAACGGCCGCTTCCGAAGCTGCTGCTGGTATTGTATCAGACTTGGTATCGGTTTTTATTTTTAACGCTTTTACAGGCGGTGCTACAACAGTCTTTTTTCCTGTAACCGCTTTTTTTGCAGGCGCTGATTTCTTTTGCGCTTCGGCAGGAATCAGGTGCAAAAGAAGTCCCAAAACAACAGCAATAATGAATTTGTGCATGTGGTAATCTTGAGTAATGAATACTAATTCATGGCAACCAGTGTAGTTCCTCTTAAAATTGGAACAATGTCATAAAGGTCGGTTTGAAGGCAATAGGAAATATCTTTTTGAATACCGAGTCGCTGAAGGCGGCGAACGTGCGACGAATTGGAAACACTGGCGAGCAGGTTTCCCCGGCTCTGGTTGTATAATCTCTGTGCCATCAGCGTACCATCTTCATGTATCATAAACTGATCTTTAAGCGCTTCTGCGAGCGCTCCTGCGAACAACGTATCTTCCAGATTTGGGCGGCCTTTCCAGCCTGCACAAAGCACAAGCACGTCATAAGGCTCTGAACGAAGGTGGTTTACCAAAGCGCCCAGGTTTAAAAATGCGCCTACCATCACCTTGACTGCAGAGACTTTGGCTTTGCTGATTGAAAGCGTTCCGTTGGTTGTGGTCATGGCTACCTCTGAGCCAATCAGTCTCTCATTCATGTAGCTGAAAGGTGAATTGTCCAGATCGAAACCTTCGACTTTGTGGGCATCTCTTTCAGCGGCCGCTATGAAACCTTTGTCCTGCAAAAACTTACATTCCTCAATGGAAGCGACAGGTGTAATACTTTTTATGCCGTAGGCCAGTCCGGTCACCATGCAGGAAGTTGCACGGAAAATATCTGCTACAACTACAATCGAATTGTCAAGTTTATGAAGATGAAGTAAATCAGGGGTCAAACAAACATCAAGTTGTTTCATTGAGGAATCTGAGGATTAAATATTTTGGATTTGAAAAATAAGGACTAGTAAATGAATTTGTGCTGCACAGAATTTCTGATCTGAGTTTATGCTTTAACGAAAGGGAGCTTCACAACTTTTGCTTTCAAAAGTTTTTCACGCACTCTCACAAAAATTTCAGTTTCATGTTTGCTGTACGAAGCAGGTACATAGCCCAGTCCGATGCCTTTTTGAAGCGTCGGAGACTGGGTACCGGAAGTTACGTCTCCGAGTTTGTTGCCGTCCGCATCACATAGTTCATAGTGTCCCCGGGGAATTCCGCGGTCAATCATTTCAAATCCCACCAGCTTATTTTTTACGCCGTTCTCTTTTTCAATTTTTAGATTCTCCGAGTTGGTGAAATCCTTTGTGAATTTTGTCACCCAACCAAGGCCGGCTTCTAACGGTGACGTTTTGTCATCAATATCATTACCGTACAGGCAATAGCCTTTTTCCAATCGCAAAGTGTCACGGGCGCCCAAGCCAACCGGCTGAATATCAAATTCTTTTCCGGCCTCGAAAATGGCGTCCCACATTTTATGTGCATCCTCTTTTTTAATATATATTTCAAAACCACCCGCTCCGGTGTAACCCGTTGCAGAAATGATGACATCCTGTATTCCGGCCATAGTTCCCACTTTGAAGGTATAGTATTCCATCGCTGCAAGATTTTCATCCGTAAGTTTCTGCAAAGTAGCGGTTGCATCCGGGCCCTGAACAGCAAGCAGGCAGAGGTCATCCGACAGATTTGTCATTTCAACACCTTCCGAATTCCACCTCTGTATCCAGTTCCAGTCTTTTTCTATGTTTGACGCGTTTACCACCAACAGATATTCGTCCTGATTGTAACGGTAAACAAGTAAGTCATCGACGACACCGCCCTCCGTATTTGGCAGATAACTGTATTGTACTTTTCCGTCATAAAGCACAGAAGCATCATTGGCCGAAACCTTTTGAATCAGATCAAGTGCCTTTGGGCCTTTTACACTGAATTCACCCATGTGAGAAACATCGAAAACGCCTACGTGATTTCTGACCGCATGATGTTCCTGGATATCTGAGGAATAACGGACAGGCATTTCAAAACCAGCAAACGGAACAATTTTGGCTCCTAATTGAACATGGACTTCGTGTAAGGGAACGGTTTTCATCGAATGGTAAATTGGATCTGTTTAGTTTGCAAAAGTAGGCAATAGAGATCAAAGGGACATAAAAATCTGAGTTTTGAAATCGGTACACTCCGCTTTTTGAAGTATATTGTGGAAAAATAGTGTTTTAAATTTATCCATCACCTTGTAACTGAGGATGATTATATGAGAAAAAGTATACTGTGTCTGTTGTTTTTGTCAGGATTTGTTTTGCAGGGGAAAAGTCAGACTGCGACTTTTAAAGGAGAAGTGATTGATGACAAAATCAGTATTGGTTATGGGGTTACAACAGGTGATGTAGACGGCGATGGTAAACCGGACATTTTACTGGCAGATAAAAAGGAAATTGTATGGTATAAGAATCCGGGTATTAAAGATCAGCCCTGGATCAGATATGTGATCGCAAAGGATTTGACAGAACAAGATAACGTGTGTATTGCTGCCAGGGATATAGACGGAGATGGAAAAGTGGAGGTGGCAGTGGGTGCACAGTGGAATCCTTCTGAAACGAAAAATACGAAGCAATCAGGAGCGGTGTTTTACCTTGCCGCACAGGATGACAGGACCCAGATCTGGGAGCCTGTCAGGTTGCATCACGAAGTGACAATACACAGAATGCAGTGGGTGAAAACGACAGACGGTGCTTTTCAGCTCCTGGTACTTCCGCTTCATGGCGAAGGAAATACGGGTGGGGAAGGAGCCGGCGTCAAATTGATCGCCTTCGATGTGCCGGAAAACAAGAAAGGTTTATGGGGATACGAACTGCTGGAAACCGGCATGCACATGACCCATAATTTACAGCCGATGGAAACTCCGGGGCGCTTCCTGGGTTTGGCGGTTGCTGGTAAAGAAGGTGTTCAGGTTTTTTTAAATGGTGCCACGGGTTGGGCATCTTCGGGAAACTGGATGGTTGCAGACAAGGGTGTTGGAGAAATTCGTATGGGCTCGCTTGGAAGTAACCAGCTTTTTACCGCGACCATTGAGCCGATGCACGGCACTTCGCTGGTGGTCTATTCAAAAGAAGGACGTACTGTTTTGACAGATCGTATGAAAGAAGGGCATGCGCTGGTGTGTGCCGATTTTTTTGGGCAGGGCCGTGATCAGATCGTAATGGGCTGGCGAAACCCAAACGTTACGGGCGAAACCGGCGTACGGATCTTCGTTGGTTCGGACAAGGAAGGCAAACAATGGAAGGAATATACGCTGGACGAAAAAATAAAAATGGCCTGCGAAGATGTAACTTCCGCAGACCTCGATGGCGATGGAGACCTGGATGTGATCGCCTCCGGACGAGCTACCCACAATGTTGTGGTTTACTGGAATCAGCGTAAAAATTAAAAGGAACTCAGTTAAGCCACTTTATCCAATCGTTGTTTACTCCAGTTGATTATATTTTCCGCTTCCTGCAAACCGATTGCGATGACCTTGGCATTCTGAATCCCATCATAGCTCATTGACAAGTGGACAATCTCATACACATCAGCAAATGATGCGGTTATCTTTTTGTCCAAAGTTGACAGCTCCTTCTGATACCATTCAACGCTTTTTCTGGTCTTTTTACTTTTGTTTCCAAATAACGCATCCAATGCCACCAACACGCCGGTATAAGCGGTGTGCCCTGCCATTTTGATGTACTTTTTATCCTGATAATAACCGTCTTCTTTTCTTGCTTTTTCCCGTAAAATCTCCTTTGCATTGGCCAGGTAACGGTTTGCTTCTTCGATGGTGTTCATAATGTGCGCTGTTGATATTGAATTTGATAGACGAATATATGAAAAAACCGGAGATACGATGTACCCCCGGTTTTCAAGTTTTTTATCAAAATTAGTCTCTGCGTCCCATCAATAAGCTTACGTAGTAAAGAAGCGTTGCAAGAGATCCGATTGCTGCTACCAGATACGTCCTTGCAGCCCATGTCAGGGCGTCTTTTGCCATGCCGTGTTCGCGTTCTGTAACGATTCTATTGGTCTGAATCCAGGCCAGAGCGCGGTGACTCGCATCATATTCCACTGGAAGCGTAACAAAACTGAATAAGGTCGTTATCGCGAATAAAGCTACACCAATCGTCAAAGGAATTGCTGTTGTATTGATCAGCAAAACACCTGCCAGGATGATCCACTGCATATATCTCGACGATATACTCAAGAATGGTACCATCTGCGAACGGAATTGCAGCCATTTGTATGCGGTGGCATGTTGCACAGCGTGTCCGCATTCGTGAGAAGAAACGGCTGCGGCGGCAACGCTTCTTCCGTAAAACACGTCAGGACTCAAATTCACCGTTTTATCCTGCGGATTGTAGTGGTCAGTCAGTTTGCCTTCTACTGATACCACACGAACGTCAAAGATGTTGTTGTCCCGAAGCATTTTTTCGGCAATTTCCTGCCCGCTCATTCCATTACTCAGCCCAACCTGGGAGTACTCTTCAAACTTACTTTTTAATCTCCATTGTATGTACCAGCTAAGCCCCATTACAATGAAGGCGATTAAATATGCACCTGCCATATGTTCTATTTTTTAGATTGTTATGATAATTTGAAATTTAACAATTCAGAAATATAACGAACATATTCACCAATGCTGTTATATCTCAGTAACCTTGTTTTATCTTTTCAATGAGCTTGGAAGTAGAATAACCCTGAACCAGTGCTATTGTTTTTACCGCGCCTCCTCTACCAAGAACAAATTCCGCACCAGCGATATTTTCGACTGTATAATCGTCACCTTTTACCAAAATGTCAGGTTTTACAGCCTCAATCAGCTCGGATGGCGTAGGTTCGTCGAACAAAATGACAGCATCTATGAATGAAAGCGCTGCCATGAGCCGTGCACGTGCGTACTCATTTACGACAGGACGCAGCGGTCCTTTAAGCCGGCTTACGGAAGCGTCCGTATTGAGGCCGAGAACCATGCGGTCTCCGAGTGCGCGTGCTTTTTCCAGATAATCAATGTGGCCAAGGTGGACGATATCAAAACATCCGTTTGTGAAAACGACCTTCTGGCCTGCACGTTGCCAGTCTGCCACGGTCTCAACTGCTTCTTCCAATCGCAGTATTTTACTTTCTGTTGGATTCATTCTCAAAAAAAGAAATAAGATTGTTAAAATTAAATATGGTAATATATACTTCCGGCAGGAGTTCGTGGGCTACGCGAAAGGCAATATTGTCCATTTTTAATTCCCCACCACTACTTCGGCTGGTTCGCCTGTAGTTTTGTTTTTTCGAACCAAAACAAATAAAAACGCCAATGCACCGACTGCAAGCATGAAGAGCATCTGGGCTCCATGGATAAATGTAGCAAGCGTAATGCCATCATTTTTAGACAATCCGTACAATATCATCACATTCCCAACCAAAAGGTGATAGGCGCCGATTCCACCCTGGGTCGGAGCGGTCATGCCGATAGCGCCGACTACCAGAAGTGTCAGTCCGGCCAAGGGACCAAGGTCTGACGTCTCGGGGATGCAGAAGAAAAGCACATAGGAAACAAGGTAATACAAGACCCAGATCATTATTGTACTTGCAATGAACAAACCAGGACTGCGTAGTTTTCTGATGCTCAACAATCCTTCCAGCATGCCTTTGGCAAACTGCACGATCTTATTGATCAAAGCATTGTTCATCAGTCTGGCTTGTAATTCCTTATTTTTTATAATGTAAACAGCCGCCACAATTGCGATTGCCATAAGACCAACAGCGATCCATAACAATGGGCTCCCTCCATTACTTTTGCCAATTTTGCTCTGAAAAAAGTCAGTGAAAAATGTACTTAACCGCTCAAATTCCAGAATAAAATTTAACCCGATTAGTACCAGTAGTATCAATACATCAAAAATGCGTTCAGCCACCACCGTTCCGAAACTGAGATTGACCGGAATTTTTTCGAGACGGTAAAGCGTGCCGCAACGAGTAACTTCGCCCATTCTTGGGACAATATAATTGGCAAAATAGCCGGTGAGTACCGAAACGGTGCTGTCGAGCAACCGAGGTTTGTATCCCAATGGCTCCATAAGCATTCCCCATCGCCAGGCTCTTGTTATGTGTGCAAGTATCAGAAAAAAGCAGGAAAGGGCAATCCACCGCCAGTCAGACCGTGCAAACCGGTCCAGCATTTCACTTAAATTGATATCCTTAAATACAAACCAGATTAATCCTCCGGCCAGACCAAGGGATATGATGTAACGAAGAGCTTGCTTCATTTAAATTTTGAGTTGAAGTAGGAGTATAGCGTAACTAAAAATATAAAAGCCGGAAGCAGCAGTGCTTCCGGCCGGGAATTTTATACGATTCTATTGTCGCTGTCGGGGAAGACAACCATTGGTTTAAAACCTTTTGCTTCTTCCTGAGACATGCTGCCATATGCGATGATGATCACGATATCGCCGATTTGTACCTTTCTGGCTGCGGCACCATTGAGGCAGATCATTCCGGATTTTCGTTCTCCTTTGATCACATATGTTACAAAACGCTCACCGTTGTTGTTATTAACTATGTGAACCTGCTCATTTTCTATCAGTCCGGCAGCATCCATCAAATCTTCGTCAATTGTGATACTCCCTACATAATTCAATTCCGCCTGAGTCACCTTTACGCGGTGAATCTTTGATTTCATTAATGTTATTTGCATTACTCAGTGAAATGAGTGAAAATTAAATATGTCATAATTTCTGCAAAGTTACAGCAATTATATACAGCCTTCAAAACATTACCGGGCTCACAAGGGTTCCCCGGTTCACAAGAGTGGGTTATTCGTTTCGAAATGGCCTTCAATCATTCATTTGTCGCCGGTTTGTAGTGGATAATGTCCAAATGAAGAAATTAAAATATTACGGAATCTGCAATCCATAAACCGTCCATGATTATATTTAAGCGCAAATTAATGCTATAATCCCTGAATTGCCGTTTAAGGCTTTTAATCCGTTTCGTTTAACCTTTTTAAATAAAAATAAACTGATGAGCACTGAGAAAAAACCATTGGATGTCACAAGGCGTGACTTTCTTCAAAAAAGTACAGCTGCGGCAGTAGGATCCTTTTTTATCGTTCCGCGCAACGTACTGGGGAAAGGTTTTATAGCACCAAGTGACAAGATCAATATAGCCGGCGTAGGTATCGGAGGCAAGGGGTTTTCGGACACAAATAATGCATGGAATAAGGGTGCTGAAAATCTGGTAGCGCTCTGCGACGTCGATTGGAACCAGGGAAAGAAGAATTTTGATCTGCATCCGGACGCTAAGAAATTCAAGGATTTCAGAAAGATGTTCGATGCTATGGAAAAAGACATTGACGCAGTTACGATTTCAACTCCCGATCACATGCATGCGATTATTGCCATGGCGGCCATTCAGAGAGGGAAACACGTATATGTGCAAAAACCGCTTACACATGATATTTATGAGGCTCGTATGCTAACTGAGGCCGCCCGTAAATACAAAGTAGTAACGCAAATGGGAAATCAGGGAGCATCCAATCCTGCACAAACCCAGATGAAAGAATGGTTTAATAAAGGTTTGATTGGAAACGTACATGAAGCCCATGTATGGACCAATCGTCCCGTATGGCCTCAGGGAATTCCTGTGCCAACCGGGAAGTTTGATGTGCCTGCTGATCTGGACTGGGAACTTTGGGTAGGTTCTGCGGAATGGGTTGATTACAATCCGGCCTGGCATCCGTTTAAATGGCGCGGCTGGTGGAATTTTGGCACCGGGGCGCTTGGAGATATGGGTTGTCACCTGATTGACCCTGCTTTCCGTACACTTGGACTTGGTTACCCGACCGAGCTTGAATGCAGCGCTGGATCCGTTTTCATGAAAGACTGGACGCCAGAGTACATTCCGGAAGGTTGCCCGCCGTCGTCACGCGTTCAGTTGAAATTTCCTGCCAACAAAGTAAACAAATCGGAAGTGACGCTGACCTGGCATGACGGCGGTTTGCGTCCATTCCATCCCGACTTCATTCCTGCCAACGACCCGCTTGGCGAGCCGGATAGCAGCAATGGTGTGTTATTGATCGGAGAAAAAGGGGTGATGACTTGCGGAACTTACGGTATAGATCCAAAAGTATACCTGAAAGATGGTACCAAACTTGAATACAAAAAAGGAGATTTTGGCAATAAATACACTTCGATGCCGGAGTTTGGGCACCATGTTGCATGGACGGATGCTTGCAAGGCTGGCTTTAACAGCAAAGAGCACAAAGCGCTGACTTCTTCGTTCGACTATTCAGGACCTTTGACTGAAACTGTTATCATGGGTAACCTGGGTATCCGCAGCTACAACCTGCGTCAGCAGAAAGCGGATGGTAAAGGGTTTGATTATCCTGGCCGGAAGAAACTGCTTTGGGACGGAAGCAATATGAAGATTACCAACTTTGAAGAAGCCAACCAATTTGTGAAACGCAAATATCGCGGCGACTGGAAATTGATGAGCTAATAGCTTTTTGACATAATTAAAAAGGAGCAAACTTCGGTTCGCTCCTTTTTAGTTTCGGCTGTCTTTAGAATACAATGTTATCAATCAACCGGACCGGGCCAAGAAATGCAGCGATGCAAAGCGCTGTGTTTCCTTTTATTCCCAAAATATCTATCGGCTGCATCGTATTAGCATCAACAATTTCGAAGTAGTCGAGCTGAAAAGCCGTCTTGGCCTTAAACTGATCTTGAATAGCTCGCTGTGCTTCTCTAATCGCTTCTCCTGAAACAAGGCGATCATGCGCTTCGGAAAGTCTTGCGAAAATAAAGGGCGCAATTGTTCTTTCCTGGCTATTTAATCTGGTGTTGCGTGATGACATTGCCAATCCATCGGTTTCGCGCAATGTGGCTCCCACAACCAGTTCCAGCGGATAGGCAAGATCTTTTACCAAGCGTTTGATTACGGCTACCTGCTGCAAATCTTTTTGTCCAAAATAAGCCCTGTCGGGCTGCACAAGATTGAAAAGCCTGCCAACGACGATTCCAACTCCATTGAAATGTCCAGGCCGCGAGGCACCTTCCATGACAGTTTCCAAAGCTCCGAAATTTAATGTGATCACAGGTTTTTCAGGATACATCTCTGCAACTGTCGGAGCAAAAACTGCTGAACATCCTGCGTTTTCAAGCATTGCACAATCATTTTCAAGCGTCCTCGGATACTTAGCCAGATCTTCCGGATTGTTGAACTGTACAGGATTTACAAAAATGCTGCAAACTGTGATGTCATTCTGACTCGTCGACGAATTGATGAGCGAAATGTGTCCGTTGTGAAGTGCGCCCATCGTCGGGACAAGACCGATACTTTTATTTTGGGCACGTTGATCCCGCAGGTAACTTTTCAGGTCACTGACCGAGGTAAAAACTTCCATGAAAAAATGTATTTGTGAAAAGAAGCAGAATTGCTGATTGTCCGGGGTGGAAGAAATAATTACGCACAGGCAAACCGGATGTTGATAATTTTTAGGAATAAGGCATAAGATTCCCAAACTCTGCGCAATATTACAATTAGTTTTGAATATCTTTTGAAATTGCGGTTTTTTTTGTATAATTTTGCAAAACTTTTTTTCACAAACTGCTAATTGTCATATGGAGAAACTACGAATTTTGTATGTAGCCAGTGAAATAAATCCCTTCCTTCAGACCACCGATGTTGCCGATTACGTGAGGAGACTTCCACAAGCAATGCAGGAACGCGGCGCAGAGATTCGGATTTTAGTACCACGTTTTGGTCTCATCAATGAACGCAAAAACCGGCTTCATGAAGTAGTTCGTCTCTCGGGAATTAATATTACGGTAGGTGATGAAGAAAAACCGCTGATTATTAAAGTGGCATCGATACCTAATGCTAAGTTGCAGGTTTATTTTATTGACAATGACGATTATTTTCATCGCAAATCGGTTTTCTTTGATAAGGAGAACAACTTCTTTGATGATAATGATGAGAGAGCAATTTTCTTTTGCAAAGGTGTTCTTGAAACGGTAAAAAAATTGGGTTGGGCGCCAGACGTTGTGCACTGCAATGACTGGATGACTGCTCTGATCCCGTTGTATCTTAAAACCACTTACCGGAATGATCCTATGTTTAAGGATACAAAAAGTGTGTTTACGGTTCATAACAACGCCTTTGATTATAAATTTGATGATGATCTGATGAACAAAGCGAAAGCGATGGATGTGAGTGATGAGGCATTGGCTCATCTTCATTCTGCTGACTTTGAAGGTTTTGTTAAAATTGGATGTGCTTATGCAGATGCCGTTGTTAAGGCAGAGGAGCATTGCAGCGACAGTCTGAACCAGATTTTTAATGATGCGCCTAAGCGTGTTAAACTTGATGAAGAGGATGAGAAATTCTCCGAATCTTATTTCAATCTTTATACTGATTTGATGAGCTAGTATACAACCAGTTCATCGAGAAACGGCGGCTACCTTAGGTGGCCGCCGTTTCTGTTTTCATGCGACTGCATTCACACTGAATTTGGGATTAGACTTCCTTTTTTAGATGCAGATAAATATTAATGTTTTTTAATAACTGCGTGTGTTCGAGCACTTAACGGAAATTGGACAATTTCTATGGCGGCGTGTTGTAAGGTAAATTTCAATCCATGTTATTTGTATTGAAATTGGACATACACTCTAACATTAATACAGAAAGATATGTGTGGAATTGTTGCTTATGTAGGAAACAGGGAGGCTTATCCGCTCATTTTGAAAGGGCTGAAACGTCTGGAGTATCGGGGTTATGACAGCTCGGGTGTTGCACTTCTGGAAAACGGGGAATTGAATATTTACAAGAAGAAAGGAAAGGTGTCCGATCTGGAGGCAGCTTTCTCCGGTAAAGAATTAAAGTCTACAACCGGAATTGGGCATACGCGCTGGGCAACACACGGAGAGCCCAACGACCGGAACGCACATCCGCATTACTCCAACAACCGCAAACTTGCGATTATTCATAACGGGATCATTGAAAACTATTCTGCGATCAAGAAAAAACTATCTGACAAAGGTCATGTTTTTTTGAGCGATACAGATACGGAAGTGCTTGTTCACTTTATAGAAGACATTCAGTCGGAAACCGGGCACTCACTCGAAGAAGCTGTAAGGCTTGCGCTCAGAGAAGTAGTCGGGGCATACGCCATTGTAATTATGTCGGTTGACCATCCGGAGCAACTGATTGCTGCGCGGAAAGGAAGTCCGTTGGTGATCGGGATTGGTGAAAATGAGTATTTCTTTGCTTCTGATGCCACCCCGATCATTGAATACACGAAGGATGTTGTGTATCTGGACGATTTCCAGATTGCTGTCGTTCGGGACAATAAGCTCAGTATTCAGAATCTGGATAATCTGGAAACAATTCCTTACATCCAAAAACTGGAAATGGAGTTGGAAACAATAGAAAAAGGTGGTTACGATCATTTCATGATCAAGGAGATTTTTGAACAGCCACGTTCAATTGCCGACAGTATGAGAGGCCGGTTGCGCGCGGACGAGGGACATTTATCGCTCGGCGGACTGGGTGATTATCTGGATAAACTGGCGCAGTCCAGTCGGATTGTAATTGTTGGTTGTGGCACATCCTGGCATGCCGGCTTGGTAGCCGAATATCTGTTTGAGGAACTTGCCAGAATAAATGTGGAGGTAGAGTATGCCTCCGAATTCAGATACCGGAATCCGGTGATCAATGAAGGTGATATTGTTATAGCCATCTCGCAGTCAGGCGAAACGGCTGATACGCTTGCCGCGATTGAATTGGCAAAATCAAAAGGAGCAATTATTTTCGGTGTTTGTAATGTGGTCGGTTCATCAATTGCCCGGGCAACACATGCCGGAGCTTACACACACGCGGGGCCGGAGATTGGGGTCGCGAGCACAAAGGCCTTTACAGCCCAGGTAAGCGTACTGACTTTAATAGCCATTGCAACAGCCAGAAGAAAAGGGACGATCACCGAAGAAACATACAGGCAGTTGCTGGTTGAGCTTGAAATGATTCCCTCCAAAGTCGAGAAAATGTTTGAGAATGCAGCCAAAATAAAAGAAATAGCGTTCATTTTCACCTATGCCAGGAATTTCATTTATCTCGGTCGGGGATTGAATTTTCCTGTTGCGCTTGAAGGAGCGCTTAAATTAAAGGAAATTTCCTACATACATGCCGAGGGATATCCTGCCGCCGAAATGAAACACGGTCCGATTGCGCTGATAGATGAAGATATGCCGGTGGTTTTTCTGGCGACCAAAGACAGTTCTTACGAAAAAATCGTATCCAATATTCAGGAAGTAAAAGCAAGAAAGGGTAGGGTGATAGCGATTGTAACAGAAGGAGATTCCCTGATCCCGTCAATGGTGGATTTTGTAATTGAAGTACCAAAGGTGCACGAAATCCTGACGCCGCTCGTTTCGGTAATTCCATTGCAGCTGCTCTCGTATTACATCGCAGTCATGCGCGGACGTAACGTGGATCAGCCCAGAAACCTTGCCAAGTCAGTTACTGTTGAATAAATTTAGGTAGCCGCCAACCAATAAAGCAGCATCAAGTTCTGATCAGGATTTGATGCTGCTTTGTTTTTATACGAATGGATCTCTGCCAATAATTTGAGTTCGTTTTCGTTAACTTTGCACCTCAAATTATTCTTTGAAATGGTTTTCGATGCCAAAATATACATCTAGTCTTTTTTTATTTCTCATTCTTGCGCTGATGTCGTGTGGAAAGGACGACAAGCAAAGCTACGTCCCAAAGCCGAAAGGTTTCAACAGGATTGAACTGCCAGAGCACCTTTACCACAAATTGCCGGCAAGTTACCCATACGGATTTGAATATTCGAAATCTGCCAGGGTATTAGCGGATACATTTGCAACTGCCGGAAAGGACTGGTTGTTTATCAGTTACCCGCAGTTTAAAGCGAACATTCAGCTGACTTACAAGCCGCTTAACGGAAGTACGAAGCTGTTGCAGGAATACATCAATGATTCATACAAGCTTTCGGGGAAGCACCAGATCCGGGCGTCGTCGATTCAGGAGCAACGTTATATGTCCAAATCCGGCAAAACTGTTACGATTTTCAAGCTTGAGGGTGACGTCCCAAGTCCTTATCAGTTTTACACAACTGACAGTACGAGCCACTTTTTGAGAGGAGCAATATATCTTTCAACAGCTACAAAAAATGATTCGCTGGCCCCGGTAATTGATTTTATTCAAAAGGACATGATGCAACTTTTGAATACCCTGGAATGGAAGATAAAATAGCTGGTACAGTTGGAGTGCCGGTGATAAGCACGTATCTTTGAAATAAACACCACAAAATCTTCATAAAAAATGCCAAAAAAGCAACCCAAAAATCAGCTTCCGTTAGATTTTTCAGTTCGCGGTAACCGTATTATTCTTCATTTGGGACAAGTGGAAAGTCAGCGTGCGGCGGACAATTTGTTCGATGGGCTGGTGAATGGTGAGTGGATGATCGAGCCGGCGGGTGAGGTTGCTGATATTTCTTATGCTCAGGATATTGTGCATCACATCGGCCACAAACTGCCTTATCCAGAAGGAATTAAGATTGCACAGTTGCACAATGTAGATCAGGTTTTTAAAGGATTTTCTGCGATTTACCGTCAGAAGGGCTGGGTGTTTGTCAATGCCGCTTCAGAGATTAATGAGCGCAATTACCATATCCACCTATTGACTGTCACGCTTGGGCTTAGCTCGTCTTACCCCAACCCAGTTTCATTGGCCAACCGTGCAGAGCAGCTGATTTTTGAAGCGCTTATGCCGTTTCACGATGTAGAAAGTTTTTTTCGTGACGATATTTCCAAAATACCAGGTTTTCTGGCTAATGATATTTCCAATTTCTTCAAAGTGCCTTTCCCCATTGTCTTGAAGAGAGCGTTGCAGCTCAGCATCATCACCGATGAACAATACCGTACTTTTATGACGGTAAAACCAAGTTCAAAACCGCGGGAGCTTTTTATTTCCAAGGACGGTAATCTGGATGATCTCGAAGCGCAACTCTTCTCCAGGGATCTGGAAGATTAATTTTCAGTCGTTTTTATTTCCATCTGGCTCAAATCAGGTAGGGGACTAACCGAAGTCCATCCACCGTCGACCACAAGGCTTTGTCCTGTGATGTGTCCTGACATTGGAGAGAGCAAAAACAGTGCGGCATTTGCTATATCTTCGCAAATTGCAGGCCGGCCCATCGGCGTTATTGCGGACCATGTTTTCGGATAAGTTGGATCTTCCGCCAGTGTGCGTTCAGTAAGCGTAGCTCCCGGCGCCACAGTATTGATGGTGATGCCGTGCGGGGAAAGTTCGATTACCAGGTTTTTTGCGAGCATTTCCAATCCCGCCTTCGTCATCGCGTATGCACCAAGAAACTGGTGAGCCTGATGACCAACTACTGACGACATTAATAATATTCTGCCTCCTGTTTTTTGCAATCGCATTTGTCGGGAAGCTGCCTGGGTGAGTAAAAATGAGCCCATTAGATTCACTTCCAGGACTTTACGAAGGCTCTCGACAGGATATTCAAAAAAGTCTCCAAAGAGCGTAATTCCCGCGTTGGCTACCACAATTGAAACCTTCCCAAAACATTTCACCGCCTCATCGACCATGCCATTGATAATTTCCGGATCGGACGAGTCTCCCGCGAACGCGATACAATCGCCTCCGTTTTCACGAATTGTCGCCGCCGCTTCGGTCGCAAGCTTATTGTCCAGATCGTTGAGAATAATCTCTGCGCCCTGATTGGCCAGTTGTTTTGCGATTTCAAAACCGATTCCTTGTCCTGCGCCGGTTACAATAGCAACCTGACCGTTAAAAAGTTTGGTATTCATAATTTGGGTTTTAATAAAAAAAGAGTGGCCTTCGCCAACTCTTCTGATCATTCAACGTGGTTGGCTGACATAAAATTACGCTTGGGTAATTCTATATCAGCGCCAGTGTGTTTGTTTTTAATGAGAATCACGAGCCACTTTGTCTCCTGATCCGCCTCTGAGAAAGTCCAGGTCGGCTCCCATGTGTGCCTGCATTACGTGCTTGATATGCATGCTGACATATCCCCGGTCATAACCCATATCCAGCGGTTTCCATTCCTTTCTCCGGATTTCCAGCTCTTCCGGGCTCACTTCCAGATTCAATGTTCTGTTCTCCACATCCAGTTCAATATAGTCGCCATCACGAACCAAAGCAAGTACTCCTCCAACCGCAGCTTCGGGAGACACATGCAATACAACTGTTCCAAAACCGGTTCCGCTCATCCTGCCGTCCGAAATCCGGATCATGTCAACAACACCTTTTGCCAGTAATTTTTTAGGTATTGACATATTACCAACCTCCGGCATACCAGGATAACCCTTTGGTCCCACATTCTTCAAAACCAGAATGCTATTTTCGTCCACGTCCAGATCGGGGTTGTCGAGACGCGCTTTGTAATCGTCGATGTCTTCAAAAACGACTGCTTTTCCACGATGCTGCATCAATTCAGGTTTCAGCGATGCAGACGGTTTTATGACCGCGCCATTTTCACACAAATTGCCTCTAACCACGGCCAGGCCTGTCAGATTTTTAACGGGCTCTTCGAGTGTGCCAATCACATCCGGATCAAAACATTCAGCCGTTTCGCAATTTTCCTTAACGGTTTTGCCACTTGCGGTGATGATATCCTGATGGAGCAGGGGAAGCATCTCTTTGATCACGACAGGGAGTCCGCCGGCGTAATAAAAATCTTCCATGAAATAACCACCGGAGGGCTGCAAATTCAGGAGCAAGGGAACTTTGGCACAAAGATCATTGAAATGATCCAGGGAAAGATCAACCCCGATGCGGCCTGCAATAGCCAGTAAGTGAATGACAAAGTTGGTTGATCCTCCGATGGCTGCATTTAGTACAATTGCATTTTCGAAAGCCTCCTTGGTCAGTATCTGTGAAAGGCGCAGGTCTTCATGAACCATTTTCACAATACGGCGGCCTGACAGGTGCGCGATCCTTTTTCGTCTCGAATCTGCTGCCGGAATTGCTGCATTTTCGGGTAGTGTAAGCCCAAGAGACTCCACCATACAGGCCATTGTCGACGCTGTGCCCATTACCGCGCAATGGCCATTGCTCCGGCACATGCAGGCTTCTGCATTAGTGAGCTCTTCCTGCGAAATCTCTCCTTGCCGGTGCATCTCGCTAAACCTCCAGACATCACTGGTTCCGATCGTTTTTCCGCGATAGCGCCCGGTCAGCATGGGCCCGCCGGATACTACGATCGTGGGAATGTTTACGCTGGCGGCACCCATTACCAGCGACGGGGTTGTTTTGTCGCAGCCGCAAAGCAGCACCACACCGTCGATCGGATTTCCACGGATTGATTCTTCCACATCCATACTGGCCAGGTTACGGAACAGCATCGTGGTTGGTTTCATCAAGGTTTCACCCAACGACATCACTGGAAATTCAACTGGAAAACCGCCTGCTTCCCAAACGCCACGTTTTACTGATTCCGCCAGTTCCCGGAAGTGACCGTTACAAGGGGTAAGTTCTGAAAATGTGTTACAGATACCAATGACGGGACGCCCATCAAATTCATCAGCAGGATAGCCCTGGTTTTTCATCCAGGCACGGTATATAAAACCGTCCTTACCCGACTTCCCAAACCAGTTCTGACTGCGCAGTTTATTTTCTTCCATTATTCGCCATCGTTTATATTCATAAAGTAAAGTCAAATGCAACTAAAATATAATTCCGTTAATCCATTAAAAATAAAATTAGAGTATCTTCGCTAAACACAAGGTTCAGATTGCACATGATTTCAATTAAAGGTTTTAGGCGGTCTATTTTCCAATTATTTCTGCTCTTTACTGTTCTTGCTAAAACATCAATGCCCTCCTTCGCTCAGATTCAGGCTGATTCATTTATTGAAAAATTGCTGAAAAAACATCCGGACCGCTTTTCAGAAATTCTCAAATCACCGGACGTCTACGATGTGCAGATTCTTTATACAAAAATTGACCGCAATAAGAAAAATGAACCACATTTCTCAACACATGGCTATCATGTAAACGCTTCCAGATATTTTTATCCGGCCAGTACGGTAAAATTGGCGGCAGTTGTGCTCGCTCTTGAAAAAGTAAACAAACTGGGAATAGATAAATATACGCCCATGTTGACCGGTGCCGAGAGGCGGGAACAGACCGCGGTGACAGTGGATACAACTTCGGAAAACGGATTGCCGTCAATTGGACATTACGCCAAGAAAATTCTGCTGGCGAGCGATAATGATGCTTTCAATCGTTTGTACGAGTTCATTGGCCAGCAGGCATTTAATGATTCGTTACAGAAAAAAGGCTACAAGAATGTCCGGATTACACACAGACTTGAATCCGCAATAAACCCTGAAGACAACCGCTATACGAATCCCATTCGTTTTGAGAAGGATGGTAAAATTGTTTTCAATCAACCGGGACAGTATTCAGAAAAATCATATTTCCCGACAGAACCGATTCTAAGAGGAAATGGATACTTCAAAAATGGCGCGCTGGTGAATGAGCCATTGGATTTTTCTAAAAAGAACTTTTTCGCGCTTGAAGAGCAACATAAACTTTTACGTGCTATTTTTTTTCCGGAATCGATACCCGCCGGGCAACGGTTTAATCTGACTAAGGACGACTACATTTTTCTATACCAATACATGTCCCAGTTTCCCGTAGAGACGAGTTTTCCGAAAAACTACACGGATGATCTTTATGATGGTTATGTAAAATTTTTACTTTTCGGAGGTAAAAAAAGCAGGCTGCCCAGGCACATCCGGCTGTTCAATAAATCAGGGGATGCCTATGGTTATTTACTTGATAACGCCTACATCGTCGACTTTGAAAAGGGCATTGAATTTATGCTGAGTGCTGTAATTTATTGCAATGCTGATGGGATTCTGAATGACGATAAGTACGACTATGAGACTGTGGGGCTTCCTTTTATGGAGAATTTGGGTAAAGCAGTGTTTGAATACGAACTGGATCGGAAACGTGGAGAACGTCCGGATTTGAGCCGTTATGAAGTGGAATATGATAATTGAGCCCTGTCAGGAAATTTTATAATTACGTCGCCCGGCAAACTGGCACAAATAGATATTGATCATATGACCCGCGATCAACAGTCCTGAGCCAGCATAGCCAAGCCATGAAAAAGCCTGATTTTGACCTTCAAAAATCAACGAGACAGCGAAAAGTGATAATGCACCCCAAAGTAAAATCCGAAGCGGAAGAGATTTGTGATCACGCGTTGCAAAATAAACCGCTATCCCATTGACAAGTATGAAAAAATAGTCCAGAGAAATCAGGCCTGTATCAGCATGATGATCATGGGCGATCGTTGAGCCAAATGCCAACGCAGGCACGAGAAGGCAGTGGATTATGCAGAGGATTGAGCCCGCTATTCCAATGTAATCTGCTTTGCCGTGTTGATGTGTTGCCTTCATGCTAAATGTAATAAGGTTGCAAAAGTAACCAAATAGATAATCAATTGCAACGCTGTTGCACTATTTTTTATCATTATTGGTTGTTAAAATATAAAACGGCAAATCAGTTCTGGATTTTAACGAACTAAGAACTTAACTTTGACAGGAAGGGTTTTTACTTCACACAGACCGACGACCAGATAAATTTGTTAGAAAAATGGAACAGTTGAGAGATACTTTGAAAGACCACAACTTGCGTACAACAACGTGCAGGGAGGATGTGCTTTCCACTTTTATAACCAAGAAAAATGCGCTGTCACACGGAGATCTTGAAAGTACGCTTGGCGAGAACTATGATCGGGTGACGATATACAGAACATTAAAAACGTTTTTGGAAAAAGGTATTATTCACAAGGTGCTGGATGACGAGGGGCTGCGTTACGCATTGTGTTCCGACCACTGCTCAGATGATAAACACCAGCATGATCACGTCCATTTCAAGTGCAGCCAATGTGGGGAGACGAATTGTCTGGAAAGTGTTCATATTCCCGCTATACAATTGCCTGTGGGATATAAACCAGCTGCTTTTAATCTACTGATTCAGGGAACATGCCCCCAGTGTAACGGCTAGTTTATTGAGTATTGGCAGAACTTCCGCCAATACTCAATAAAGGTCTATTTTACCTTTAGATTGAAATCAAGATTGACGTCGTCGCTACCCGGTGTCGCGGTGCCATCTTTCGCGCCAGGCTGGTGACGAAGTTGTACTTTCAATTTTCCAACTCCCGCCACACCTGTTAGTGCCGTTCCGGTGAGGCCAATTTTGATCCCGTTTTTGTCTTTATCTCCATAAGTGTAAGTCAGTAAGGCGGCTGGCGATGGCGTGTAAATGAACAAATGTTCGTCTGCCTTCTCATTCACTTCTTTGGTAATGTCGTCTGTTGGCGTCTTACTTTCGTCAAGCAACTCGATGGCCAGGGTGTAGGTTGTATTCGCTTTCAATGACACAGAATCAAATTTAGTTGGTAAATTTCCTCCGTCCCCATCGGCATCTTTATAATAAAAAGTGCTGACAGCGTTCGTTCCTGCCTCGGTGAATTTCAGAGTTACAGAAGTAATAAGCTCGTTTTCATCATCAGGTTCAACTTCTTTACCGGAGTCCTTGCATTGTGTAAACAGGGTGGATACGCCAAGCATGAGCATCCACACCAATTTCTTGTTGCTTTTCATAAAAACTGTGATTTATATGCGTAAAAATTAAATTCTTTTATGCTCCAAACTTCCATTTTAAGCGAATGGAGGTATTGCGGCCCATGTCGTCGGAATAGTATCTGAACCGGTTCATGTAATCCCGATAAACGGTATTGAAAAGGTTTTGTACCGAAAGGCCGATTTCAAGCGTATTTTTTTCAGTCAGATGAATACTTGTTCCGGCCTGGATATTCCATAAATTGTAAGCTGACGGCGGAGGTGCAAAATCGCTTGCAGGCGGAACGCGTTTCTGCTGCGCCACAAATAGGTTCCCAATAGAAAAATAGGATTCAGTGAAACTTCCCATTTTCGGCAACTGGTATCTGACTCCGTTATCCAGCCGGTTTGGCGGGATCATTACAATGTAGTTATCGTTTCTTTTGTCATAAACGCGCAGATAACTTAGTTTGCTGTTTAATGTCAGATTTTTGGCAAATTCCCAGCCAACAGAAAGATCGATTCCTTCAAAAACGGCGTCTGTTTGTGTGTATTTGAAATATGGAAAAGCACCTCGAATTGTCAGAATCGGATCGGGTTGCGGTTTTAGGTAAATGTAATCACCGATGTAATTAAAGTAGCCGCCCAATTCAACCGTTAGTTTATTACCACCATAACGAATACTGCCAATGGTATTGAGCGCTTTTTCCGGCCTTAATGTTGAATCGCCTTTTTCATAAGCGGCTGCGCCGTGGTGTACGCCGTCGCTAAACAGTTCACTCACATTGGGGGCACGCCAGGCGGATCCGAAATTCAGCCGCGCGGAAAATTTATCAGATAAATTTTTTGTGGCACCAAGCGTCCCTGAAAAGTTTGCAAAAGAAAAATCATTTGAAACCTGTTTTCTGCTCACGATCCTGTGTGTAGCCAGCGTGCGGTAATCGTACCTGGCACCAGCTTCCAGTTCCCATCCGTTTTTGGCATACCGTTCAATCCAGAAAAGACCGATATTGAACTGATTAAAGTTAGGGATCAACGGTCGGCCGCTCATCAGATTGTACTGATATAAAGTACTCACCCCAACCTGGCCGGTAATTTTTCCCGAAATAGGTTTATGATCCCAGACCACATCATTGGTAAGCGTATTTAACTTAAATGTCAGCTCGGGATGATTGAGCGCCGCTATGGAATCGTTTCTGGGCCTGTGCAGATCGAACTCATTCCGGTTGTTGAGTTGTTCAGCAATCGTCCACTGGATCCGGTTGCCATCATTGAAATGGTAGTGTACTTCCGCTTTCAGTAGGTCGTGGGTTACATTTTGATTCGGTCGGTTGATGGCATAACTGAACCCGGATTTCACAAAAGGTTCTCCATTTTTTATAACGTTGAGTAAATCAGTAACACTGCCAATATGCGAGCCGGAAAAGATTCCGATCTGCGTATCGAAACGGCTGTAAAAAAGATCAACACCGAAACCTTTTTTCCGGTAACCTGCCGAGAGGGAGAAGTTTTTTTCACTTAATCCTGTGTTATCCAGAAAATAGTTTGGAGTCTGGATATTTCCGCCTCTTTTGATCGTTCCTTGCGCGCGCCAGCCGAAACCGGAAAATCCTTTGATGCCTCCCTGCAAAGTGCCGGAAGCAACACCTTGCCGTCCGTTGCTGAACCCAACCGTATTGAGTTCACCGCTAATGGATTTGTTGAAAGGCAACTCCTGCGGTTCAACCAGAATAACCCCGCCGATTGCATCAGAACCATATCTTACACCGGCGGCCCCTTTCACAACAGAAAGTCTCGTTGCAACAAAAGGGTCTATTTCTGGCGCGTGTTCGGAGCCCCATTGCTGTCCTTCCTGCCGAACGCCATTGTTCATAATCAGCACACGATTGCTGTGCATGCCGTGAATAACCGGTTTTGATATGGATGAGCCGGTCTGCATGGACGTGATTCCTGTGATTCCTTTCAGGCTTTCGCCAAGATTTTGTCCTCTTGTCTGTTCCAGGTCGTTGCCACTCAAAGTCACGAGAGGCTGAGATGCAGGGGCATCTGTACGATGTGCTGTGATCTCAACATCTTTTAAATGTACCTCTTCTTCTTTCAAATTGAAGTTTTCCTCGTGACCCGCCGTGAGATCAAGCTTTTGACGAAAAGTGCCGTAACCAACGATCCGGCATTCAAGCTCATAAGATCCGGGACAAAGATTGCCGATTTGATACTGTCCTTTTTCGTCGGTGAAAACCCCGTTGTTCTGGCCAACCAACAGTACAGTTGCACCCGCTATCGGCTGATTGGAATGCTGATCACGCACTGTTCCTTTAACAAAACAGCTGCATGCATTTTGTGCCTGGCTATGTTGCGCAGCAATCAGAACGAGCAGGAGCAGAATTATTCTTTTCATTATTAATATCAGTCTCACAGAGCAGACAAGGTCATTGCAATACAAGATTCCTCCTTTCACAGATTAGCGGAAAGGATGTTGTCCTTTGTGCTACAACGTTGCAAAAGTATATTTTATGCAACTCTGTTGCAACTTATTTGACAAACAATTTTAAAATTTAACAGACGCTGAGCAGGATACTCATAAATTTGCAGTGAAAATCAATCCGTCAGGTTACGTGTCAGGTCTTTTGTTGTTTAAAATATTACTAATGCCGCCCCTTATCGCAGGAGTGACGCTTTGTGTAAGAAAATGGGGTGAAGGAATTGGAGGATGGATCGGGGGATTTCCATGGGTAGCAGGACCGATTTCTTTTTTTATTGCCTACGAGCACGGGGCGGCTTTTGCCGCCACTACAATTCCCTCAGCACTGATGGGATCAATAGGGACAATTTTTTTTGCTCTGGTTTATTCCATTACTGCTTCCAGGCTGTCCTGGTTCCCGACGCTCATCATCAGCTACCTTGCTTTTTTTGCGGTTGCGCTGTTTTCTCTAGGTCGAACACCGCCATTTGTATGGGCCGTTGCGCTCAATATCATTGTACTAACCGGGGTACTGTATGTTTTTCCAAAGCCAAAGTCACGGCAGGAGGCTAAAAAACACCCATCTTACGACATCCCGTTGCGCATGCTGGTGGCGACTGTTTTTGTAGTTTTAGTGACACAGGCTGCGGAGCGTTTAGGGCCGACGTGGAGTGGAATTCTGACGCCATTTCCGATTATGACCTCCACGCTCGCTGTTTTTACGCATGCACAGCAGGGGCCGGAAGCTACTTCCAGGATATTGAAAGGATTGTTGTTGACGGGCTACGGAATTGTGACTTTTCTGTTGGGCGTTTACTGGCTTGTGCCGATAATGTCGGTGGGACTGGCGTATGGTAGTTTGTGCATACTGACAATGTCTGTCAATGCGCTTGCATTAAAGTTGGCACGCTGAAAGTTATTTTCAGCGTGCCTGGAAATATTTAAATTCTTTCAAGTTTGGTTGGATAAACTTTACTTGCATTCCATTGACATACGTAAATATTTTTGTCGTTATCAATACATACGTCGTGGCAATGCTTGAAGATAGGCTGATCCTGCACCATCAATTGTAGTTCGCCGTTTCTATATTCAGGCTTTGTTCCGCCCGGATTAGAAATCACTTTATTGTTTTTGTCAAGAATGGTTACAAAACCAGAGTTCGGCGTCTGGTTCAGATATTTTAACCGAGACCAACATACACCGGCGTAGAGATTATCGCCATCGAAAACAGGGCGGCAAACAAATGCGCCGGGGAGAAATATCGTGCTCAGATATTTGCCATCCAATGAAAATCTCTTAAATGAATTATGAACTCTTGACGTCACCACAACGGTAGGATTTGCCTTATCGCGGTGATCGATCTGAACACCATGTGCAGTGGAAAATTGGGAATCACCATCTCCTGGTCCGCCAAATTTGTCAATAAATTGTCCGGTTGGCGTGTATCTTAGAATCCATTGTGAACCGTAACCATCGGCAACGTAAATTGTTCCATCTGGTCCGATGGCCGATTCAGTAGGTTTGAATGCATCCTTTTCCTGATAAGCACCAACTTTTGACGGATGTTCAATTGTCAATAGAATTTTACCTTTTAAATCTGTCTTGAAAACTTTTCCAAGGTTTGGATCACAAATGAAAAGGAATTCCTCACCATTGGCGTTCCATAAAGTCAGGCCATGTCCGCCTGGAAATTCGTGTCCCCAGGATTCAAGGAGTTTACCTGACCGATCATAAATGAGGATGTTGTTTTTAACCTCATCGCCAACCATAATAAGCCGTCCTTTGCTATCCTGTACCATTTCATGGCAGTTATTTATCGGGAATTTGGATGCGTCCAGATTCCCCCATCCCTGGTGGACCTTGTATTTGTGTGAGCCGTGCCCTATCGTTTCTCCATCCAGCTTTGGTTTCGCCTGAAGAATGTAGAACGGTTTGAAAGTTATGGCAGCTGCGGCAACAGCTGTAATTTTTGCGAAGTCGCGACGGGTTTGTTTTTCAGACATGATTGTTCTTTTTGTAGAAAAGTCAATCAATGATATTTCTTACTATTGTAATAGCATAGATGGAAAAAATTAAAGAAGGAGCATCGATGTCAATGGTGTACCACTTGCCTGACTCCATTTCCGGAGTTCAGATACAAAAACCACGTTCTAACGATATGACTTGCCTGGTGGCATTTGAATGAGGCGAAATAGAGGTTATAGATTTTAATGCTTTATGATATAAGACACATAAACAAACTTATGGAACTGTTAGGGCGTATTTTTAGAGTTGAGCCGAAAGCCTAATAGTAGCGATGTAATATCGGTAGAAGGAAATTCAAGAAAGTCAATTTAAAAATTCCGTAAGAACATAAGAGAAACCAGCCGTCCAGGGCTCTTAAATTCTTTCAAAAAATCAATCATACAGACTTGAAACCCAGCCATTAAATTTAGGTAAAACTTAAACCGTTGCAGAATACCTTTTTCCGTAACGATTCAGCCAGTCCATCAGTCGTTTTACGTCCTGCGTTTTGAATAGTTCACTTCCTGAATTCATGGTAGCCGCTGATCCGCAGGCTACACCCATACGAACAGCCTCACGTAACGAGCGTCCCTGTGAAAGCGTCCAAACGATTCCTGCAACCATACTGTCGCCTGCACCAACTGTACTTTTTTTCTGAACGGGCGGTGCAGGAATATGTTCGATCTGATCTTCCGTAACAAGCATTGCTCCCATAGCGCCCATTGACACCACAACAACTTCGCACTGGCCACGAATGATGAGGGCTTTGGCAGCGTCATCCACCTCGTCCATTTCTAGCTTGTCCACACCAACAAGCTCACTCAGTTCTGTAATGTTTGGTTTTAACAAATAAACCCCCGCCTCGGTGGCATGTCTCAGGGCTTCACCCGATGTATCTGCTATGAATCTGGCTCCTTGCTTGTGCGCAATTTTGGCAATCTGACCGTAAAAATCCTCGGGCACGCCGGGCGGAAGGCTACCGCTTGCAATAATATACGAGGGTTTTGGATCAAATTCCTCCAAAGTTTCAAGGACTGCTCTCACCTCGGTTGGCATCATTTCAATCCCGGGCACCCCAAATCTATATTGAAAACCTGTGCTCGTTTCAAGAACATGAAAATTTTCCCTTGTCCACTGTTTTGTTTCGATAACAAGCGTCTCCACGCCTTCACTTTTAACAAGTTTGTGCAGTCGCTGACCAGTTGGGCCACCGATTGTAAAAACTGCGGTTGGGTTTCCGCCGAGTCTGTGGATGGCTTTGGCAACATTTATTCCACCTCCGCCAGCTTCGAAATTCGGCGCGTCGCAACGTAATTTATGATCGGGAACGATCCTGTCTACATTGGCACTTTTGTCGAGAGCTGGATTAATGGTGAGTGTAACTATTGGTCCGGTTGCCATGATAAAATTGATATTATTTAAAAATCCGCATATTCAAAAAAGCGGTTACACGAAATTACGCGAATTAAATCAAAAAATGCTTTCAAACGTCCGAATTCAATTTTTGGCCGGTTCGCATTTCAATACTGACCATCCGTGATATCCCAGCCACCGTCGATTGTCAATGTCTGACCGGTCGCAAATTTGGAGTAATCCGACATGAAGTAAACCGCCGCACCATCAAGGTCTGACGGCAACCCGAACCGGCCGCTATCCAGCGGTTGTTTTGTCGGAACAAATTTTTCTGATTGTTCTGTTTGATTTTCAAGTCCATCTATCATTGCCGGAGCAAGCACATTTACACGGATATTTTTAGGTGCGTAAGTTGCTGCAATGGATTTTGAAAAACCAATGACTGCGGATTTCGCCGTCGCATAAGCGTGATTCGAAAAATGACGCGACGAGGGCGAAAAACCCAGAACAGAACTCATGTTGAGAATCGTGCCGCCTTTGTTCATCCCCATGAAAGCCCGCACAGCTGCCTGATTGGATAGCATCATCGAAGTAAGATTAAGATCCAATGTACTGTTCCATCCGCTTAAACTTAGTTCATGTAAGGGTCCGTCGCCATATTTTTTGCCACTGCCGCCAGCTACATGGTACAAGCCGTCAAAGCTGCCAAACTCTCTGATGCAAAGCTGTATGGCGTCCAAAGCGGTTTGCGGGTGCGTCGCGTCGCCTTGTTTTGCACGCGCGTTGCTCCCCAGGTGCAGCTCTGAAACCAGACAGTTTTCCGGATTTCTTCCAACAACGACAACGTTCGCTCCCTGTTTTACAAAAGCCTTTGCAGCGGAAAATCCCAGTCCGGTCGTTCCTCCTATGATTACGAGTGATTTATCGCTAAGCCAGTTTTCCATATTGATTCTTTTCTGCAAAGTATCAATATTTGTATAAAAAAGGAAATGGCTTGTATTCCTCAAAGGGATACAAGCCATTTTTTTAATAATAAAAATATTTCTTTACGCCACTGATCTCAGCTGAGACATGGAGGATTTCTCAAATTTCTCCTGCGCATAATCCAGCGAAAGTGTAAATTCTTTCACTTCCTTTTGAGAGGGAAGGTCGAACATCGCGTCGGTCATAATGGATTCGCAAATTGCGCGCAATCCACGGGCACCCAGTTTATACTGCATTGCCTGGTCGACGATGAAGTCAAGCACTGCTTCTTCAAAATGCAGTGTTATGCCTTCCATCGCGAAAAGCTTGGCGTATTGTTTTACCAAAGCATTTTTTGGCTCGGTCAGAATACGACGTAATGTTTCACGATCAAGCGGATTCAGGTGGGTCAGCACGGGCAGACGACCGATCAGTTCAGGGATAAGTCCGAACGATTTAAGATCCATTGCCGTAACATACCGCATAAGATTTCCTTTGTCGAAAATTTCTATAATACGATTGTCACCTGAAAAACCTATCGGACGTGTATTGATACGTTTTCCGATATGGCGTTCAATTCCGTCAAATGCGCCTCCGCAGATGAAAAGAATATTCTCCGTATTCAGCGTGATCATCTTCTGATCCGGATGTTTACGGCCTCCCTGCGGTGGAACATTCACGGACGAGCCTTCGAGTAATTTAAGCAACGCCTGCTGAACACCTTCTCCACTTACATCACGTGTAATAGAAGGATTGTCCGATTTACGGGCAATTTTGTCAATTTCATCAATGTAAACGATGCCGCGTTCTGCTGCCTCTACATTGTAGTCAGCGGCCTGCAAAAGCCGCGTGAGTATTGTCTCAACATCTTCTCCCACATAACCAGCTTCCGTAACCACAGTTGCATCAGCCACACAAAATGGAACCTGCAAAATTCGTGCAATGGATTTTGCAAGATATGTTTTCCCGGTTCCGGTTTCACCCACCATGATGATGTTCGACTTTTCAATCACCACATCATCGTCGGTCGTTGTCTGGTTCAGTCTCTTGTAATGATTGTAAACTGCAACAGCTAGCGAACGTTTCGCCTCATCCTGGCCAATCACATATTGTTCAAGAAAACGTTTAATTTCAGTTGGAGGAATGGATTTTAGTTTCGGTAATTTAGATTTCTTTTCCTTTTTATCTTCTTTATTACCAAGCTCTTCCGAAATGACCTGATATCCCTGCGCAATACAATGGTTGCAGATGTGGGCGTCAATTCCGGAAAGCAATAAATCCACTTCATTTTTTTTGCGTCCGCAGAACGAACAACTTACTTGTGCCATTTGGTCAATATATACAGTTATGGTATTTTTCTGAAAGGATCGGCCTGATCATCCGAAGCCATGTTTAGGTTAACAAAATGATTTTACTGAATGTTCATCCCGATCAGAAACTTATCCGGTTGACTGAACCAGTAATATAAAGAAGACGATATTTTTTATTCCTAACCATGAAACGCCGCTGTTCACACAATTTCAATCGCGCCGACTGACTGATCCTTATTTTGCAAAGTTCCGGTATTTTGAGCGTGTTACCAAATTGAAACTGACCCGTATAATAAAAAGTGCCGGACTGGAAAAACCAACCCGGCAACTTCATATCAAATCGTCAAAAGATATTATTTATCTCTCGTCAATACTTCGTCAATCAGACCATATTCTTTGGCTTCTCCCGAACGCAACCATTTATCGCGATCAGAATCGAGTGCAATTTGCTCAACAGTCTGGCCGGTATGATTGGCAAGGATTTCGTACAGCTCATGGCGAAGTTTAACGATTTCGCGGGTTGTGATTTCGATATCAACCGATGTTCCCTGAGCTCCTCCCGATGGCTGGTGAATCATTACGCGGGCGTGTGGAAGCGCCGAACGTTTTCCTGCCGCGCCGCCTGCTAAAAGCACTGCGCCCATAGAAGCAGCAAGGCTGGTACAAACCGTAGCCACATCCGGACGTACGTACTGCATGGTGTCATAGATTCCCAAACCAGCGTAAACCGATCCGCCTGGGCTGTTGATGTACATCAAAATATCTTTTTTTGCATCGGCTGATTCGAGGAACAAAAGCTGGGCAACGATGATATTTGCGATATTGTCGTCAACTCCGGTACCCATAAAAATAATACGATCTGCCATCAGTCGTGAAAAAACGTCAACTTCCCGGAAGTTCATCGGACGTTCTTCAATTACCGAACGGGTCATATTTTCAATTGTGTGGTTTACGTAGCCGTCTACAGTAAGACCGTTCATTCCGAGATGGTGAACGGCATATTTTCTAAATTCATTTCCGTGATTCATGAATAAACTTTAATTTAAAAATGATATGTAATGTAAAGAGTACATGGTTGGTAGAACAAAAAGCGCACTGTCTTAGTTTCTAATACAAAATGAGTCATTATTCATAGCCGATTACAAATTTGAATAAATCATTGAATAATCCTTGTTTGTTAGTGCGATAAATTATCGAAAAATGCGAGAATCATCTTTTAGAGAGCTTATTACCTTGCATTTAAATAAAAGTCAACGACCAGTCAGACAATTTTAAACTGATCTTTAACCCGAACTACATAAGATATGAGTGCTTCATCCCAATTATCAGAAAGAATTCGTCAGTTCAGATTACAAAAAGGACTTTCTCAGGAAAATATGGCGGACATGCTGAGCCTGTCAACCACGGCATACGGTGATCTGGAACGCGGGCGGACAGAATTATCCTTTTCTCGCCTTGAAAATATTGCAAAATTGCTGGACATGCCGTTGCCCGAATTACTCGGTTTTGAATCCGTGTCTATGTCAGAAACGGAATGGCTTCGTCAGGAAAATACCCGTTTGCTGGCGGTCAACAGCCGTTTGCAGCATGAACTGGATCAATGGAAGAAGAAATTCGCGCAATGGTTTGGCGACGGGATAATACGAAAGATCGGGCAGGAGCGGGAAAGGATTGGATTTTGAAAACCGCCTTCGGCTATTAGCTGTCGGTGGTTAGCTATTGATGGATAAAATAAAAACACCGCCCGATATGAATCAGGCGGTGTTTGTCATTAAATATCAATTTTTAAGCTTATGCTTCCTGAGTCTCAGTTGCTCCTTTTGCCAAAGTTTCGAATTCGCTTACCTCAATGGTTTGCTCGTCGGTTGGTACCTGGTTGCGGATTGCATCCAGAACTTTGTTGTCAAAAACCTGATTGAAAATGCTGGTGTAATTATCACGCTCCTTATCAGCCAGATATCCTTGTGCTACACGATCAATCGTTTCTTTCATATTGTCGTCGTCGCCATAGATACCGAACTGCCCTTTTACCATGTTGCGGGTAAATTCAAGGATTTCAGGATATTCAACTTTAACGCCTTCGGAATCAGCGATTTTGTTCTTGATCAGGCTCAATTTCAGTGATTTCTGGAAATCGCCGAATTGTTCCTCAATCTGCTCACGGGTGAATTTTCCCTCGTTGGTTTTTTCCAACCAATCTTTCAGAAAGTCACCTGGCAATTCAATCGCAATATTGTCAAGCAAAGAATTTTCGATATCGCGGCGTAATAAAGCTTCCGTTTCGCGCTCGTAGTTTCCTTTGATCACTTCCAAAACTTTCTCTTTGAAATCCTCTTCGTTTTCAACTTGTCCCGGTCCTAAAACTTTATCAAAAAATTCCTGATTCAAAGTTCCCTGCGCCGAGCGCGTGATGTCTTCTACGATTAACGTATATTCTCCTTCAAGCGAAGCTACATCTTCTTTTTTCTTTCCTGTAACATGCGCGATCGCAGCTTCGTCGGCGAAGGTATTCTGAATGTCAAAAGTGATCACATCGTCCTTTTTCGCTCCGATGAATTTTGAAACCTCAGTTTCCAGAACCTGCTTGGTAGGAATTGCGGTACGGGTTGTAAATTCAGTTGATTCCTGTTTAAGTTCACCGAAGATCATATCTCCCAGTTCACTCACTTCTGGATGTGTGCTGTCAGGAAAACGCTCACGAAGGCTGTCAATTGTTTTGTTCAGCTCAGCTTCGTCAGCATTTATTGTGTAACGCTTTACAGCAGGAAGTTCAGCAAGATTCACTTCAAAATCGCTCGCAACACCCAGGTCGTAAACAAATTCGAAATCTGTTGCATTGTCCCAGTTTACAGCGGCAGCTTTTTCACGGTCAGGCACAGGATCTCCCACAACCTGCAATTTATTTTCACGTATGTAGCTGCTAACAGCGTTGCTTAAAAGATTGTTTACCTCGTCAACAAGAATGCTTTTACCATACATGCGCTGGATCACATGAGATGGTACTTTGCCCGGGCGGAACCCTTTTAAATTCACACGTTTGGAATAATCCTTAATGGTCTTATCAACTTTCGGCTGATAATCCTCTTTGCTTAGCTTAACTTTAAGAGATGCTAAGGTTGGCGAATTTTTCTCTAACAAAACTTCCATGCGTTTCCTATATAGTATTGATAAATATGCTTTTTAGATAAAATCAAAAACAAAAATGCCCTCAAAACATTGTCCTGAGGGCATTTGACGGGCTAAAATCGGAGCAGTTCATCTTCTAAAATCAGATGGGAACCTGACGCCCCGTCATTCCCTTGTTAATCGTACGGGCGGAGGGAATCGAACCCCCACGCCTTGCGGCACTAGATCCTAAGTCTAGCACGTCTACCAGTTCCGCCACGCCCGCTCATCATTAAAAACCAACTTATTTAACTGCGACTGTTAAATTGGGAGTGCAAAGGTATTCTTATTTTTTTAAAACTTCCAAATTTTTTTAAAAATTTTATGTTTAGGTAAAATAGTATTGAATAATGTCGCTAAAATTTGTTATTTTGGTGAAGCATACCAATTAGACTTAGCAGTGGAGCAACTCGTTGAATCCCTCACCATTGATCTGGAACAGGAGCGTAAGGAAATCCTCAAAAAATATCGCCGGCTATTACGAACAGCCAAGCCTTTTTTGAAGGATAATGATGCAAAATTAATCAAAAAGGCCTTTTATACATCCGTTGACGCACATAAAGACATGCGTCGGAGGTCGGGAGAGCCGTATATTTACCACCCGCTTGCAGTAGCACAAATTGTTGTTGAAGAGATTGGTTTAGGTACGACCGGCATTGTGGCGGCACTATTGCATGATGTCGTGGAAGATACCGATATGCGTATCGAGGACATCGAACGCATGTTTGGAAAAAAGGTGGCCAAGATCATCGACGGGCTGACAAAAATTTCAGGTCGGTTTGAATATGGGACCTCTCAGCAGGCTGAAAATTTCCGGAAAATGCTGCTGACGCTTTCTGACGACGTTAGGGTAATTCTGGTAAAACTGGCAGACCGGCTGCACAATATGCGGACGCTGGACAGTATGCCGCGTGACAAGCAGCTCAAAATTGCCTCGGAGACCATTTTTATCTACGCGCCGCTGGCGCACAGGCTTGGATTATACAGCATCAAGTCGGAGTTGGAAGAATTGTATCTGAAATACACCGAACCGCAGGAGTATCGCGCCATTGCCAGAAAACTAAGGGAAACCAAAGGCATCCGGGATCGTTTCATTTCCAAATTCATGGAGCCGATTGCGCAGGACCTGGAGGCTGCCGGGCTGAATTTTATCCTGAAAGGGCGCCCCAAATCGATTTATTCGATCTGGAACAAAATGCGGAAGCAGAATAAACCGTTCGAGGAAATTTATGACCTGTTTGCCGTCCGCATCGTTCTGGAATCGTCTGTTGAGGGCGACCGGGAAAAGGCGATCTGCTGGCAGGCATATTCCATTGTAACCGATCACTACAAACCCAACCCGGACCGGCTGAAAGATTTTCTCAGCACGCCACGTGCGAACGGATACCAATCGCTGCACTCCACGGTAATGAGCAAAAGCGGTCAGTGGGTAGAAGTCCAGATACGTACTTCCCGTATGGACGAGATTGCGGAGAAAGGTTATGCGGCTCACTGGAAATATAAGGGGAATGATACAAAAGTTCGCGGGAATATTGAACAATGGATCACCCAGGTGCGTGAGACGCTAGAAAACAGTTTTGGCGACAAAACAGCTGCGATAGAGTTTCTGGATGAATTCAGGAGCAATCTTTTTAATGAAGAGGTTTTTGTATTCACACCGAAAGGAGAACTAAAAGTTTTACAGAGCGGCTCAACAGCGCTGGATTTTGCATTCGATATTCACTCGGAAGTAGGCGCGCATTGTATGGCGGCAAAAGTCGGTGGGATTCTGGTACCGATCAGCTATGTGTTGAATAATGGGGATCAGATTGAAATCATCACCTCAAACAAGCAAAAACCCAATGAAGACTGGCTCCGGATTGTAGTTACTTCAAAAGCCCGTGCGAGAATAAAAGATTTTTTAAAGGAGGAAAACAAGCGCTACGAAACGGATGGCCGCCAGATGGTTGAGAAAAAGCTGAAAGTGCTTGGTATTGAACTGAATGCCGAAGTGACGAATCAGTTGCGTGCATTTTTTGAATCCAAAACGGCTGCCAATTTCTTTTACAAAATCGGTAAAGGGTATGTACAACTGGATGAATTAAAGCGATTTAAAAAAGATAAGGAGGCAAAAGAACGAAAGGCGCTTGGGCTTGGAACGGCGACGCCGGCAGTTCCGGAAGGAAGCGATGGAAAGTCTCTGACCAAATTATTGAAGAATATCCATGGCGACCGGGCTGATAATGACACGTTGCTTATCGGCGACGACATGGATAAAATTGACTACAAACTGGCGCAATGCTGCAATCCGATCGCAGGAGATGACGTTTTTGGTTTTGTAACGATTAACGAAGGAATCAAAATTCACAGAACGACTTGTCCGAATGCGGCTGAACTGATGTCAAAACATGGCAACAGAATTATCAAGGCCAAATGGGAATCGAGCAAACAGGAAGCCTTTCTGGCCGGTTTGTACATTTCCGGTACGGATCGGGTAGGACTGATCAATGATGTGACCAGAATAATTTCAAATGAGCTGCACATCAATATGCGTGGGCTCACGATTGATACAAAAGATGGCGTTTTTAACGGTGATATCAAGCTGTATGTGCAGGACACAAAACATTTGGATATCCTGATCAGTAAGCTTGAACAGGTAGAAGGAGTTTATAAAGTACAACGGTTCGATACCAATTTGATTGGTAACAACTGACGAAGGAACCATTATATGTCAGGCTTGTTATCCAAGTTGGTAATTCCTAAAATAGTTGCCGTCAGGTCGCTACGGATTGACAAGCCACTGTGATTTATGTAAAAAAAGCGCGTTCTTTGCGCAAGATTTTCAAAAGATATGCCACAAGCCAGCAAACCAAATTTTGAAGCCGCCAAGAAAATCTTAACGGCTTACCTTGAAAATAAAGGACTTCGCAAAACACCTGAACGATTTGCGATACTGGAAGAAATCTATACCAGGGAAGATCATTTCGATGTGGATGAACTTTATATCAGCATGAAAAACAAGCGTTATCGTGTGAGCCGGGCAACGGTTTATAACACGCTGGACGTTTTGGTTGACTGTGATCTGGTTACCAAACACCAGTTTGGAAAGAACCTTGCACAATTTGAAAAATCATACGGAAACAAGCAACATGACCATTTGATTTGTACAGATTGCCACAAGGTAATGGAGTTCTGCGATCCGCGTATTCAGTCGATCCAGAATATGGTGGGAGAAATGCTGAATTTCAGCGTAATGCACCACTCGCTTATTTTTTACGGAAACTGCACGAAAGAGAATTGCCAGAACCGCAACGAAATTCCGTCGCAGGAAACACCGGTTTTACAGGAAGACAGAGACTAATATAATCTGTTCATTTCCATGTTGTTATCGCAAATAATCGTTTTAGTAATCAAATATTGAATGAAAGTTGATGTTCTGCTTGGTCTCCAATGGGGAGATGAAGGAAAGGGAAAAATTGTGGACGTTCTTGCTCCGCGGTATCAGGTAGTTGCTCGTTTTCAAGGGGGACCCAATGCCGGTCATACACTTGAATTTGACGGGATTAAGCATGTTTTGCACCAAATTCCTTCCGGTATTTTCCGTAGTGATATTCAAAATATCATTGGTAATGGCGTTGTTCTGGATCCGATCGTTTTCAAAAGAGAAATTGAAAATTTGGCCAAATACAACCTTGATCTGGTAAGCAATTTGTTCGTTTCAAAGAAAGCATCGCTGATCCTGCCAACGCATGCGTTGCTGGATGCTGCTTACGAGAAATCAAAAGGCGATTCAAAAATTGGTTCTACTTTAAGAGGAATCGGGCCGACGTATCAGGATAAAATTGCTAGACTCGGGCTTCGTGTAGGTGATGTTTTGTCGCCAAATTTCGAAGCAAAATATAATAAGCTGGTTGATGCGCACAAAGTAATTCTTGACTTTTATTCCTTTGATTATTCATCGGTTCTGCCGCAATCAGAAGAAAATTTCTTTGCTGCGATCGACTTCATGAAACAATTTACGCTGGTTGATAGTGAGTACGTTGTAAATGATGCACTTACTGCCGGTAAAACCGTTCTGGCAGAGGGGGCTCAGGGTTCACTTTTGGATATCGATTTCGGTTCTTATCCGTTTGTGACGAGCTCAACAACCATGGCAGCGGGAGCATGCACGGGATTGGGTATTGCACCAAGTCAGGTTGGAGAAGTTTTTGGAATTTTTAAAGCTTACTGTACACGAGTGGGTAGCGGACCGTTCCCAACTGAACTGCTCGAAGAAACAGGAGAAAAAATGCGTCAGGAAGGCCGTGAATTCGGTGCAACCACCGGGCGTCCACGCCGCTGTGGTTGGTTGGATCTGCCTGCATTGAAATATGCGATTATGATCAACGGCGTTACACAGCTGATTATGATGAAGGTTGATGTGTTGACGATTTTTGACAACATCAAAGTTTGTACGCATTACAAACTTGAAGACGGCACAATCACCGATCAGCTTCCGTACGATCTATGCGATGATACTGTTGAACCAATTTATAAGGATTTTTCAGGATGGCAGCAGTCGTTGGATGGAATTCGTGGCTTTGAAGAAATTCCCCCTGCATTGCTTGAATATGTGAAGTTTCTGGAAGAGGAATTGAATCTGCCTATCACATTTATTTCAACCGGTCCGGATCGCGAGGCTTTGATCACGCGTGAGGCGCCGGCATTGGAAGGAGCTTGATATTTGAAGTAAGCATTTAATAAGTAATTGCTTCATCATTCCGAGCAAGGCAAATGTCAGCCTGAGCGGAGTCCTGTCAGCCTGAGCGGAGTCGAAGGCAGCCTGAGTGAAGTCTTTTGTCAGCCTGATCGAAGTCGAAGGCAGCCTGCAAAGGTTCGCTCACTTCGTTCAGGCTGATATCTTTTTAAGACAGCAAACTCAGCACATCTTCTCGCGTAAGAGATTTGATAAACCCGTCCTCGCTGGAAATAAGATCGTCGGCAAGTTGTTTTTTTGATCGCTGCAGAGCCAGTATTTTCTCCTCAACCGAATTTTTTGTAATGAATTTGTAGGTGAAAACTGTTCTGTCCTGGCCAATCCGATGCGCGCGGTCCACTGCCTGGGCCTCAATTGCAGGATTCCACCATGGGTCAAGGATAAATACGTAATCTGCTGCCGTAAGATTCAAACCCAATCCCCCTGCTTTAAGTGAAATCAGAAACAACTTGATGTCTTCATTATTCTGAAATGTTTCTACCTGCGCCTGACGGTCTTTTGTAGCGCCATCCAGATAGGCATACTCGATTTTCCGGGCATTCAACTCCTCTCTAAAAAGATCAAGGTGTTTTATATATTGGCTGAATATCAGTATTTTATGATTTTCACTCAGAACAGTTTGGATCTTGTGAATTACATCCTCAAATTTGCCGGAACCGTTTTCGTACTGCGGGTCAACCATGCGTGGATGATTGGCGAGTTGACGGAGTTTGGTCAATCCTTGCAAAACAATTAGCTGCGATTTAGAAATTCCATCGGTATCAATTGTCTGAAGAATGGTATTGCGGTAATATGCTTTTGCCTCTTCGTACGCTTTTTCCTGTTCCCCGGACATTTCGCAGTATTGTATACTTTCCACTTTTTCAGGTAAGTCAGTCGCAACCTGGGATTTCAATCGTCTTAAAATGAATGGCTTAATTAGATTGTAAAGCTTTTTCATTTTTGCTGTGTCATTTTTCTTTTCAATAGGAATTTGAAATTCATCCCTGAAAAAAGACTGGCTTCCGAGCAAACCCGGATTGACAAAGGATATCTGTGACCATAAATCCATCGTGCCATTTTCTATCGGTGTTCCGGTGAGGATAAGCCGGAATGATGCGTTGAGCTTTTTGACTGCCTTCGTAATAATGGAAGCCGGATTTTTTATTGCTTGCGATTCATCCAGAATAACATAGTTGAAACGATATGATTTTAGGTTGTCGATGTCAAGCCTTACAATTCCGTAGGACGTTAGAATCAGGTCATATTCGTCAAATTGAGAGGTGTTTTTATCCCTGTATGTTCCGGTGTAAAGTAAAACCTTAAGATCGGGAGTAAACTTTTTTGCCTCCAAGGCCCAGTTATAAAGCAGCGACGTAGGCATGATAAGTAACGATGGAATGTTGTGCGCGAGCTCTTTTTCTGATTGTAGCAATGCGAGTGTCTGCACCGTTTTCCCCAAACCCATGTCGTCGGCCAGGCAGCCTCCAAACCGGTATTGATTCAAAAAACGGAGCCAGTCATATCCTGACTTTTGATATGGGCGCAAATCGCCCTGAAAATTTAGAGGCGGGGCAGAAGGTTCAATCTGTTCAAAATCGCGTAAATTTTCGAGTTTCCGACTGATCACTGCACTAGCCAGATTGTCCTCTTTGAGTTCCTGAACAAGCGCAAGATGGTGCATACGCAGACGGAGATTGTCCGTGTCGGAATCATGCTCAGTGAAGGCAAACAACTCTGAATATTTAGTAAACCACCATTCCGGTATCACAGCAATTTCGCCATTTGGCAGCACAAACTCTTTTTTTTGATTTAAAATATAGTTTCTCAACTGGAGAAAAGGAATTTCAAATTCTCCAAACTGAACTCTGGCGTTGATATCAAACCAGTCGCGCCCTTCTTTAATGGAAATGTCAAGTGAAGAATACCCTAAAAAGTAGCGTTTGGAGTCCGCATAGTTTTGCCGCACCGAGATACCGCTTTCTTCAAGTTGTGTCGCATTATTTTGAAGCCAGCTGAATGCCTCCGATTTTGGCATTAATACACGCCCGTTCCTGATCTGAAGGTCAAGATGCTTTAATTGATTCAAATGCAGACGCTCGATCGGAATGTCACGTTTCACTTTATTGAAAACATAATCATTCCCTTTTTTTTCCATGAAAACACTGGAAGGACTCGCAAAGCTGTCGAAATGAAACGAAAAATTACCATACTGGTAGGACAGATCGAACGTAATTTCGCTGGAGTCATTTTCCGGAGGAGTGTCGTCACTGCTGGCAAAGGATAAAACAGGTGCTTTTTTGTCGATAACGCCTACATCGGTAATCGTGAGAACAGGCTTCGGCGACGAGGTGATATTACGTATCTCAAATCCCCTCGCGACGACATCGTATGAAGAGATAAGGGGAGTCACGAACAATTTGTAGTATTGCTCTTCTACCTTACTTGGAATGGCGATAAACTTTTTGGCAAGAAACGGTTTGATTTTTTTGCCATCCACGTTTCCTTCAAAATGATATAAATGACCGTCGACTATGAGCCAGGCTGGTTCCTCACATATTATGATTGCATTTTTATATTGAAAATCAAGTTTCTGATACTTAAATCGGATCGTAGGGAAGTAGTGTGTGTTTTCCTCATTGCGTACAAAATGAAATCGTATCGTGGCCAGTTCCTCTTCAATGACAACTGGTTTCCAAAGTGGATTTCCATCGCTCCCCATGATGAACAGATCTTTTCCCGAAAGTTTGTCAAGAATCTTCGCCTTATGTGTTTCTATGTAATTGGCGATCGCCTCCTGAACTGTTTTGTCCCCTTTTTGCGTATCGTATATTTTTAGAAAAAAATCGACAGGTGAAAGCTTTTTAGGGTTGAATTTTTTTAGAATTACGTCCTGCTGAATTTCGTCGATCAAGCCCACCAGTTCGAAGTCTGCTGTATCCAGATTTGCCTGAAACTCTTTTATGTTTTTAGAAGAAATGTTCTGTATCTGGAAAGAAAAATCTCCCTGATTGTTGAGCTGTACTACAAAAGATTCAAAGATATATCCCAGATATTCGTGGCTCAGAATGGAGTAAATAATCTTGTAAGGCTCGGAAGGGGATACTTTCATTTTGTTGATATTGTCAATACGCAGTATTGATGTTTAAAGCCAGCTGTAAAATAGACAGATGACCCCGCTGAGTTTAGGAAAATATCAAATTTATAATAAAAGAGGGCAAAAAAAAAGACTTCCCTGAGGAAGTCCTTTTCAAGTGTACCTGGGAGAGGAACCGAACCCGTACGAGCGTTTGGGCCCACAGGATTTTAGGTCCGGTAACAGCGATTGGTTTTTTTGATATGATATACTTTAAATTATTGAAAATCAATTGGTTGAATAGCTGCATATTGTTGCTCTAATTCCTCCGATACTTCCATTGAACCTGCTAAAAATGGCAATCGATCGCTTTTTTACATCTCTGTGTTAGCTGTATTTCTCACTAGGATAGTGATCTCAGGTATTGACTTCAAGGAACTATCATTATTTCGAATCAATCGTAATGATGCGATAAATTTTATCAGGTAAAAAAATCTATCGTAATATTACAATTAATAAAATATGTTTTATATTTGCATCATGGGAGTTACAAAAACCGAAATATTTACAGATCAACAAAACCGTATCGCGGATTTGGCGAAGGCATTCTCGCACCCGGCCAGGGTTGCGATTCTGCAATTGCTTATTTCCAGAAAAGCATGTGTTTGTGGTGATTTGGTGGATGAACTGGAACTTGCTCAGGCAACTGTATCCCAACACTTGAAAGAGCTGAAACGGATAGGGATCATCCATGGCGAAATTAATCCGCCAAGGGTATGCTATTGTATTAATCCGATCGTGTGGGAGGAAGCGCAGAAAACTTTTGGTTCGTTGCTAGACACATTTGCCCTTACCGGATCCTGTTGTAACTAAGCAGAACCTTTTTTTGAGAATATTAATCGTAATATTACATTTAACCAATGGAAAACATGAGCCAATTAAATCCGGCCGCCGGTCCGGTGACCAGCGGTCCAATGACCTGGGGTGATTTCAAAAGCCAGCTCGAACAAAACCCTGATTTATACCTTCAGTTCCAATATGAAGAAGGCAAGTTTGTAGACAGCTCTTATCACATTACCGAGATCAAGCAGGCCCCGATTGTATCTGTGGATTGCGGTGGACAAATGAATAGTTGGACAGAAGTGATTGTGCAGATCTGGGAGCCTTCGGTTAAAGAAGCAGACCGCTCAATGAAAGTTGGTAAGGCACTCAAAATTGTCAACCTGGTGGAAAAGACGCTGCCACTAAACCCGAATGCAACGGTTAAGATCGAATTTGGCAATTCGAAGTTTGATACGCGGCAGATGTACCCTTCTGAGTTTCTTTCTGAGGGCGATAGCTTTACTGTGAAATTGGCTGCGGATTTCACCCAATGCAAGGCCATCACCAGAGGCGGAAGCTGCGGAACGTCGCCATCAGGAGAAAAATGCTGTACCCCAGCTTCAAATGCAACTATTCCTGTAAAGCAAGCACTCATAATGGAGACTATTGGTGCTGAAAATGCAAGCTGTACGCCGGGCGGCGGATGTTGCTAAGAATCATCGGATTCCGGCAATCAGCTATTGGACCGGATTTAACAACCATTTAGAGAAATCATTCTTACATTATCATTACATAAGCCGACTGCTGATAGCTGACGGCCTGAAGCAACCAAAATGAAAAAAATATTAGTACTCTGCACTGGAAACAGTTGTCGGAGCCAGATAGCCGAAGGATATATCAGGCACTTTGCCGGAGACGAGGCGGTCGTATATAGTGCGGGTGTTGAAACGCATGGTGTCAATCCGAAAGCGATTGCGATCATGGCCGAAGACGGGATTGACATCTCGGACCATACATCAAACAATATAGATGAATACACAAACATCGACTTCGATTTTGTGATCACCGTGTGCGACAATGCCAAAGAACGGTGTCCGTATTTCCCTACGAACGCAAAGAAATTTCATCACAACTTTCCGGATCCGGCCAAGGCCACCGGTAGTGACGAAGAATTGAAATCGGAGTTTCGGGCAGTTCGTGAGATGATCAAAAACTACTGCGAAAACTTTGTGAAAGAAAACTTATAAAATATGTCTGTAAATAATTCGGTCCGGCGTTCAGGCGCCCCTGCGGCCAACCGAAAGAAACTTAGTTTTCTGGACCGGTATTTAACTTTATGGATTTTTATCGGCATGGCTATTGGCGTGGGGCTTGGCAATTTTGTGCCATCGATTCCAGCTTACATCAATACTTTTTCCAGCGGTACAACCGCGGGGCGGACCCTGAACGTTCCTCTTGCTATTGGACTGATCCTGATGATGTATCCACCACTTGCCAAAGTGAAATATAACAAAATGGGCGAGGTGTTCAGAAACACCAAAGTGATGACTGTTTCGCTGATAATGAACTGGATCATCGGGCCGGTGCTGATGTTTATTCTTGCTATTATTTTTCTTCCGAACCACCCCGAGTATATGGTCGGGTTAATCCTGATTGGCCTTGCCCGCTGTATTGCCATGGTGCTGGTCTGGAACGAACTTGCGGAAGGAAGCCGTGAATATGCAGCTGGTCTGGTGGCGTTGAACAGTGTTTTTCAGGTATTGCTTTACAGTTTCTATGCTTACTTTTTTATAACCGTTTTGCCTCCGTTGGTCGGTTTAAAAGGTTTGGCAGTCAATATAACCATTGCCGAAATTGCGGTCAGTGTTGGTATTTACCTGGGTATCCCGTTTGCTGCGGGTGTTTTGAGCCGTGTCGGACTGACAGCCTTAAATGGAGAGCAGTGGTATGAGCAGAAATTTATCCCATTTATTTCACCAATCACGCTGGTTGCATTGTTGGCAACAATAATTTTAATGTTTTCACTGAAAGGCGAGCTAATTGTTGCGTTGCCGGGCGATGTGCTTCTGATCGCCATTCCGCTGGTTCTATATTTTGTGATCATGTTTCTGGTCAGCTTTTTTGTGGCAAAAGCGCAGGGAGCAGATTATGCTCAGAATGCGTCCATTGCCTTCACGGCTTCCGGTAATAATTTCGAGTTGGCTATTGCGGTGGCCATTGGTGTGTTTGGTATCAATTCCGGACAGGCTTTTGTGGGCGTGATCGGGCCGCTGGTGGAAGTACCTGCTTTGATTGCACTCGTTAACGTAGCTTTTTGGCTGCGTGATAAGTATTATAAAACCGCAAATATCCAGGCACTGCATGGAAATATATGATCTGATTGTGATCGGAGGCGGTCAGAGTGCGCTGGCCTGTGGTTATTTTCTTCGTCGTGCTGGCTTGAAATACATTATTCTGGACGACCAGCAACAGGGTGGGGGAGCTTGGCAGCATAGCTGGGATTCGCTGACTTTGTTTTCACCCGCTGAATACAGTTCGCTTCCAGGCTGGATGATGCCCAAATCGGCAAATGAATTTCCTTCAAAACAAGAAGTTCTTGATTATTTAAGTGCCTATCAGGAGCGTTATCAGATTCGGATAGAACATGGTGTAAAAGTGACAGACGTTCAAAAAAATGAGCATATTTTCGCAGTATTTTTTGATCAGGGCGAATACCAGAGCCGGGTGGTGATTTCGGCCACCGGCACTTTTCAGAATCCATTTATACCTGCCGTTCCCGGAAAGGATCTTTTCAAAGGGCAGCAGCTGCATTCCGCACAGTATAAAAATGCAGAGGCTTTTAAGAATAAAAATGTACTCATCGTTGGTGCAGGAAACTCTGGGGCACAGATATTGGCCGAAGTTTCTAAGGTAGCAAGTACGGTCTGGGCGACACAAAATACACCAGAATATTTGCCTGATGATGTGGACGGCCGGGTACTTTTTGATGTGGCCTCCGCCAGATACCATGCGATGAAGGAAGGAAAGGAGTTTGTGCCTTCCCAATACAATATCGGTAACGTGGTCATGGTGCCGACCGTGAAAGAAGCGCGCTCGCGAGGTGTACTCAAAAACAGGGAAACGTTTACGGCAATTTACGAAGGCGGCGTTGTGTGGCCTGATGGCAGCCGTGAATCCTTTGATGTGATCATCTGGTGTACCGGTTTCGGATTTGCTACCGGCCATCTGAAAAGTCTGGGTATTTTACAGGATAAAGGAAAAGCAGATTGTGAAGGCACGAAATCCAAAGATGTGGAAGGTCTCTGGCTCGTGGGTTATGGCAGTTTTACCGGATTTGCTTCGGCAACTTTAATCGGTGTCGGCCGCTCCGCACGGCAGACGGTCAATGAAATTATTGAATATTTAAAAATACAGAAACAATGAGAATTGCTTTCTTTTCAGACATTCATGCCAATCTGCCTGCTTTGGAGGCGTTTTTCAAAGATGTCGAAAGTCGGGATACCGACGCGATTTATTGCTTGGGCGATCTGGTAGGTTACAACATCTGGCCAAATGAGGTCGTAGACGAAGTAAGAAAACGGGGTATACCGACGATCGCAGGCAATTACGATTTTGGCATTGGAAGAAGCAGTGACGACTGCGGATGTGCTTACAAAACAAATGACGAAAAAGAAAACGGCAAAGTTTCGATTGCCTTTACCAATGAAATCGTAAGGAACGAGCAGCGCGCGTATCTAAGGACGCTGCCTGCACACATCCGTCTGGATTTTGAGCTGGATGGCGCGCCACTTTCCGTGCTTCTGGTGCATGGCAGCCCGCGTCGGATCAATGAATACTTATTTGAAGACCGCGACGAAAAAAGCATGCTGCGTATCATGGAACAGGCCGGTGCAGATGTGATGCTTTTCGGACATACCCACAAACCTTATCACAGGATACTGAGCTCAGTACAGGCTGACAGCACAGATCATTTCCGCCACGCGATCAACATCGGATCAGTAGGTAAGCCGAAGGACGGAGACCCCAGAGGCTGTCATGCCATCCTGCATATTAATTGCGATACGTCAACTTCAGGCAAAGAAAGTATTACAGTTGAGTTTATACGCTTTGCGTATGATGTTGAAAAAGCGGCCAAGGCTGTAGAACGCAGCATCCTGCCGGATGCATATGCGGAATCATTACGTTTGGCAAAATGAAAATAGCACTACTATCTGACATCCATGCCAACCTTCCCGCTTTCGAGGCAGAGCTAGCGGATATGGAAATACAAAAGCCTGACGCAATCAGCTCAGGCTGTAGAGCTCAGCTCGCTTCCTGACGTGTTTGCAGATAATCTAAGGAATGCATTTTAAACTTTGCCACAATGAAAGGTTTGATTATCAGGACTAAATAAAATTGATCAGGAAAGGATGAAGCGTATTGGCGAAATGAAACTGCCCTTGTTTGCGTCTTTCAGCTTGAGCTTTGCTCTGATGGGGGATGCGTTCCTGTATTCTTTTCTGCCGGTAAATGCGCTGAGTATCCATGTTCCCATCATCTGGATAGGTGTCATTTTATCTATCAACCGCTTTACACGGATTCTGCTTAATCCATTTATTCTGCTCATTTTCAGTCGTTTGGGTTTTCGTCTACCAGTGATCGTTGCCGCAACTACCGCCTTGTTTGCCACAGCTGGTTACGGTGCAGGTTTGGGCATTGCCATTTTGTTGCTGCTTAGGATCTTGTGGGGTATATCGTATTCTGTCCTTCGCGTTGCAGCAATTACTTACGCGATGGATTATCCTAAAAAAGGCCTGGCACTGGGAGTCAGCCAAAGTGTTATCGAGTCCGGGCCGCTGCTGGCGCTATTGATCGGCCCATTCCTTTTTGAAGTAATCAGTCCTAGCTCTATTTTTTTGGTGATTGCTTTCCTTTCAACGCCTGGAATATACTTTGCCTTCAAACTTAGGGAACGGGGTCGGGCACCAGGCCGGCAATTCAGTTTCAAAGTTTCTTTCCCCTCGGTTTTTAACCGGTTAGCATTTTTAGGAGCCTTTGCAGTGGAAGGTATGCTCGTGGTTTTGATCGGCCCCCTGTTGATGGATGCCCAACCCAATTGGTCAGCGGTTAAAATTACGGCTGCAGCTGCCGGCTTTCTAAGTTTCCGGCGTGTTTGCTCGCTTTTGATTTCGCCGTTTGCCGGTTGGTCAGCAGATCGTTACGGACTTCACAATATTTATTCAGGTTCTATTTTATTAATTTCCTTGGGCTTGCTGCTGGCAACAAACGGCTGGGTAGTGAGTGGATTGATTCTGGTATTTACATTTTATAACGTCAATGCATCCCTGGCGGCAGGCGTAGCATCCGCGGGGAAATCCGATGTTACGCACGCAGTGTCTGATAATGCCACGTTCAGAGATGCAGGTTCAGCCTTTGGCGCTTTGAGTGGTGGATTTTTGCTTACTAATTATCATTTGAACCTGATCTTCATGGCTATCACTTTGCTTTTGATATTTCTTGTTTGGGTATATTTACAGACATTCCAAGACACAACTTGTATAATTAAATGACAGGCATCGCGAAGTGTTGATCACCGCGATCCCTGGGGGGCCGGCGCATTCAGCAACTTTGCCCTTCAAAAAACGGGGATTTTTAGTGATTTTTTTTTGATTTATTTTAAACTAGATATTTGAATTTTTGTGAATGGCAAGCGCATGTATTGACCTTAATGGGAGGATGAAATGCAAAATCAAAGCCCGTTTCAAATCATCAGGCTAATTCGAAACATTGCCGTAAATTTTTAAATAAAGATGCATCTCATACGGAATCCATGCCTGCCAGTTCATAGCTTAAGTAAACTAACCGCAATTTACGACGAATAAAAAATTGAATATCTCTGATGGGAATTGACATATGGGCCAATAGTCCACCGTATTCTAATTTATCGCTACTTTAGTACCGTTTTTAAGATCATTCCGCGGGTTAATAACGATCTTATCACCAACACGAAGATTTCCGAAAACTTCTGTCATTGTTTCCGACTGTTGGCCGGGTTTGATTTCAACATATTCTGTCAATCCATTTTGTACCCGCACTACGTATTGTCTTTCGGTCGATGTTAGAATCGCAGAACTAGGAACGGCCAAAGCACCACTGGTACCGTCCGATGCCATGCTGATTTCGGCAAACATACCTGGTTTCAATAAACGATCATCATTTTTCACATCAATTTCAACCGTTTCTGAGCGGAATTTTTCATTCATGTTACCAGAGCGACGACTGATTTTTCCAGTAAATTCTTTGCCTGGCATCGCATTTACTACGAACGTGACAGACTTGCCGTTTTTAACACCTAAACTATAAGTTTCCGGAATATCAACGACCAGCCTGAGGTGGTTTTGTTGTTGAAGCATCAGCATAGGACCGGCTAATCGGACACCTGATCCCACTAGCGCCCCAGGATGAACATTTCGTTCTGTGATGACGCCATCGAAAGGAGCACGGACCACCAGATAAGACTTGATCTTGGCCAATGCACCGAAATTTGCCTGTTCACCCATAGCAGCTGCACTATCGGCCATCATCTTTGCATTCGCACTTTCCAGATCCAGCGCAGAAACAGAACCTGAGATTTTACTTCCGGAAACCAGTCTTCTGTAATGCTCTTTACTGCCCACCAGCATGGCCTGGGCTTTGAGGTAGTTGGACCGAGCAGCAACAAGTTGCTCTTCGGTTTCCGGAGCTTCGAGTACCATCAGCACCTGCCCTTTATGCACGTTTGATCCTCTGTCTACCAGCACCTTTTCAACAAATCCATCTGCTTTTGGATAAATGCTGACTTCCTGAAAAGGTAAAAATTCTCCGGGTAACTGAATTTCCTGTCCGACTTTTTGGCTCGAAACCGTGCCAAACTGATAGGTTGGCGCATATTTCTTTTTCTTATTTTTTGAAGTCGCTTCGGCCGATTCCGACGAGGAGCAGGCGGTTAAAAATGCTAAACTTAGCGCCAAAGACAAGCCGCTATATAGTATGTTTTTCATAAGTTGAAGATTGATCGGGATGAGAACTGCCATTGGAATGTTCAATAAATTGGGAAGAATTAACGTCGTCAGGTAAAAGGGATGGATCTTCAAAAGTGGTTTTACCCTGCAGCCAAACATAAACCTGCGGAACGATGTAAAGAGCGGCAAGCGTTGAAGCGATCAATCCGCCTATAACCGCACGGCCGAGTGGCGCCACCTGTTCGCCTGCTTCTCCGGTTCCTAATGCCATCGGAACCATCCCGGCAATCATGGCGAAACTGGTCATGAGTACTGGGCGAAGGCGAAGGCCGGCACTGTCCAAAGCGGCACGGCGTACATCTCGGTACTCCCAGCGGAGGCGCTCGGCGTTGGTGACGATCAGTATTGCGTTGGCAACTGAGATGCCCGTCGACATGATAATACCCATGTATGATTGCAGGTTCAGTGTGCTTCCTGTTAAAAGAAGGATTGCAATGGACCCCACAATCACTGCAGGAACTGTCGAGAGAATAACCAGTGATAATTTAAGCGATTGATAGTTGGCTGCCAGCAGCAAGAAAATTACTACAATCGCGATGCCGAGCCCGAGCTGTAAACTATCGAGTGTATCTGTCAGCAGAGACGACATTCCTTTTACCTGCGTTACCAGTCCTTTGGGTGCCTCACCCAAATCGGCAATTACTTTTTCAACTGCATTCGTTGCTGTCCCTAAATCAGTATGGTGAAGATTCGCAGAAACAGTAACAAAACGCCTTGGGCCAATGCGGGCATATTCGCCGGGGAGTGTATCAATTGAAAAGGTTGCTACATCGGCCAGCACCGGACGAACCTGCCCGGCGACGAGCGGGATTTCCTGTAATTGTGAAAGGTTGCGCATGGCAAACTCAGGAATCTGCACCTGTACCTGGTAAGTATAAGCGGCCTTCGCGTCAAGCCATTGGTTTTTCTCGGTAAAGCGGCTTGACGATGTTGAAGCTGTGATCGAGCGCGCTGTCTGCTGTAAATTGAGTCCCATCACAGCCAGTTTTTGCCGGTCCAGTTTAATATTGATAACCGGAAATTTTAAAGGCTGTACGATACGCACGTCCCGCAGATTTTCAACCTCTGATAAACCGTGTACCAATTTATTGGCATATGTTTCGATCTGCTTCATATCCCTTCCTGCCACCTGCACTTCGATGGGCGTAAAAGCGCCACCACTCATTAGTTTTTCTGTCAGGTCGGCTGGCTCAAAAGACAACGTGGCATCAGGCATCTGCTCTTTAACAGCATCGCGAATCCTTTCTTTCAAATCCTGCATATTGGTATGGTACTCACCGTCAAGCCCCACTTTAATGACCGCATCGTTAGGACCACTGGTGCTCACATACAGATTGGTTGTTGCATAATTGGTAGGGACCACGCCGACATAAGCCGAGGAAATGGCCAGGTGACCATCAGCAGCCTCATCAACCAGCCTGATCAATTCACCTACTTTTTCCTCCGTTCTTTCCAAACGGGTTCCATCAGGTGTTTTCAAACGGATTACCATCTGGCCCGAGTTCAGTTGAGGAAGCATATCTTTCCCGATCAGAAGAAAACCCGCAGCTGCGAGAGCGAAGACTGCTACCAGATACACCACCACAATCAGGCGGTTGCTGCGCAGTAATCTCCGGTTCTGGCCCATGAAGCTTTCACGGATGCGGTCGAAAAAGGAAGGTTTTTTATCGATACTATCTCCATGAGAGATCTCCGGGTGGTCCTTTAACATCCAGTTGGCCAGTATGGGTACCAGACTTTGAGCAAGAAAATAAGATACGGTCATCGCAAAACCGATCGATAAAGAAAGCGGCAGAAACATAGCCCTGGGCACGCCGCTCATAATAAAGGAAGGCGCAAATACGGCTATGATACAAAGCAGGATCAGTAAGAGGGGCAGGGCAACTTCCTGACAGGCATCATAAATAGCCTGCTTTTTGAGCTTGCCCATTTCCAGGTGCTGGTGAATGTTTTCAATGGTAACTGTTGCCTGATCTACGAGTACGCCAATGGCCAGTGCCAAACCTGACAGGGTCATGATGTTGATGGTCTGTCCGGCAAGGCTCAAAAAAAGCACTGCTGCAATGATCGAAATGGGAATAGTCACAATTACAATGACCGATGAGCGCCAATCACCCAGAAAGAGCAGGACCATTAAACCTGTTAAAATTGCGCCAAGGCCTCCTTCGAATAACAAGCTTTTCACAGCGTTGATTACAAATATAGATTGGTCGAATTCGTAATTCACTTCAATATCATCAGGAAGCAAACTGCGCATTTCAGGCAGTTTTGCTTTTAAGGAAGTGACAACATCCCAGGTCGAAGCGTCCGCCGTTTTAACAACAGGGATATAGGAAGACCGGTTTCCGTTGACAACCGCATAACCAGCCGTAACATCTGATCCGTCCTGTATATTGGCCAGATCTTTTAAGAAAACAGTCCGGTGACCGTCTGTTGTAACGGGTATCTGACCAAAATCTGCGACCTGTTCTTCCAGTGAATTAAGGGTTGTAATGTAAGAGGTGTTGCCAACGCGTATATTTCCCGATGGCGTCATGGCATTGTTAGCCGCAAGGGCTTCAACAACCTGATCAGGGGAGATATTCAAACTCCGTGCTTTCTGTGGGTCCAGATTAATAACCACTGTTCTGGAATTTGTACCTATCGGGGGCGGTGCAGTCAGGCCAGGCACCGTTGAAAACAGAGGCCTGATCCGGGTTACTGCCAGCTCATGAATTTCTTTCAGTGAGCGCGTTTTACTGCTGAAAACCAGATCGCCAATGGGTACAGACGAAGCATCATACCGAACCACCTGCGGAGGCAACGCGCCAGGGGGAAAGAATTTCATGGCCCTGTTAACCTGAATGGCCACTTCGGCAGATGCCTGTGCCATGTCACTACCTTCGTAAAAAGCCAGTTTTACAACGGTCAATCCTTGCACGCTCCGGCTGGAAATCTCTTTTATCCCGCCAATGTACAGGAACTGGTCCTGCATACGGGTAGCAAAAAATCCTTCCATTTGTGCTGGTGACATCCCACCATAGGGTTCGATGACATAGATCACCGGTGAATTAAGGCGTGGGAAAATGTCGATAGGTATCTTTGTCGCCGACATGACCGAGAAAACGATCAGTCCGGCCACGAGTACCATGATTGAAATCGGTCTTTTTAATGAAGTTGATAGCATAAATCTGGTTTGTATAGGAACTTACTGACGCCGGAAAAGCGAGAAAAAGTCTTCAAAATTGCTGGTTGCATACGCCCTTTGCAGGCGGACGTTGACTGCTCTTCGCTGGATATTTACTGCCTGCTTTTCGACCGTAGTCAGCAGCTGTAATGCATCGGTCAGACCCAAAATATTTTCAAGTCCGTTGTTGTAGAGCGAAAGCCGCTGCTGGTAGGCCCGTTCAGCCGAATTCAGTGCAGTGGGCAATTCCAGTAATGCAAGCCTGACTGTTGCCATCACCGAATCCGAGGTGGTAAGCATATTTTGCAATTGAAGTTGCTGGGTTTCTAACTGACTGCTGGCCTGTTTTACCCGCCACTGTTGCAATTGAGATCGGTTTTTAATCCGGTGAAAATCGGTCAGGTTTACGGTTGCGGCTACACCTACCAAAAAATTCGTCCTGCTGTATCCAAACCCTGAGCCAAGCGGACCGAAATTATTGTCTATATCCAAGCTCGTCCCACGGGCCCATGCTGATGTAAGCAGTGACACTCTTGGTAATGCTGATTTTCTTATCAATTCAATTTCAGAAGTTTGCCGGTTTACCAGGTTCGTACGGTAACGGAGCAGCGGATGTTCTGCTGTGAGTTTGATCTCAAAGGGCTGCATCAGAAGCGCCTGCTGCTGAAACGTGGTATCGATTTCCAGCGCGCTCACGGGCCTGCCCGTCAGTGTGGCCAATTGAATAAATGCGCGCTGGAGCTCCTCTTGCATCTGGAAATAATTCAGTTTGGCACGCGAGAACTCCACCGAGGCCAGTGAGGAATCCAGGCCAGGACGTATGCCGTTATTGACCAGATTACTAATAATCCGGCGAGCCGTGTCGACACGAGCAAGGTTGCGCTCTTCGATTTTAAGGGTTTGTCTGAGCCAGAGCAGGTCCAGATACGTATTGATGACGGTTTGGCGAATACCAAATTTTTCATTTTCAACAGCCGCTTCACCGACAATAATATCTGCACGGGCAAGCCGGTCTTCTGCCTGAAATCGCCCGAAATTAAATACTTCCCAGTCGGCTGTGGCCAAAGCAATATTGCCTGACGCCAGATCCATACTGTTTTCCGGCCGTCGTCCTCCGGAAGTTGGCACAATGAGCCCCATAGAAAAATAGGATCCCGAAAGCCCGTTGGCGGTGCCAACATTGATCTGATCGTGCAGACGAACATTGGGTAGCCGGTTGTCTTTGATGAGTTGGGCATTCTCACGTAGCGCTTCGAGCGCCGACTGGGCAGCTGAAAGGGACGGATAATTCGACAGGGTCGCATTTACTGCATCTTCTATCCCCATTACCTGGGCAAAAAGCGTATAAGGGTAGATTAAAACGATAAAAACACCGATCAAACGGCGTGATATTCTTCTCATGATTTGGTTAATAGTTTCTTAGCGAAATGAATAGCGCGGTCTAGAATGTATGTCCATTGGTCTTGAAATGCTGGTTTTATTAAATAACCTGTAACGCTGGCTTCGTAAGCCTGAACAATATCGTTTGGAGAATGAGAGCCGGACAAAATGAAAACCGGTAAATGCGAAGCAAATGCAAGTGCGCGGACCTGGCGTAATATTTCAATACCATTTAAAGACGGTAACGTTAGATCAAGAAAAACCAGGCTGGTTGCAATTTTTTGAGTTTTGCCAAGCACTGAAATGAAATCTTCACCATTTAGACAACGGCTCACAATGCAGTCAGAATGGGTTTGATTCACTGCCATTTCAAAAAAGAGAACATCATCATCGTCGTCATCTACCAGATAAATAGTCCATTCAGCATTTAGTGTCATAAGCGTAGGCGTCAAAGTCCAAAGTAAATACGCATCCGGTTAGAGGGTAGTTAGAGTGTTATTAAAATATGATTAGAAGGACAGCTTTAAGTGAGTGTTCGGGCGAGGTTGCTTAATTTTGACCTGTGAAGTGTATGAGATCAGTTAAAAGCTATGAATGTTTTAGTCGTTGAAGATGATGTTGAATTAACTCAATTCATTCAAAAAGGACTTCTTTCTGAGGGAGTTGCGGTTTCGGTCGCCTTCGACGGCGTGATAGGGCGGAGCATGGTCAATGAGCACCGCTTTGATGTCGTCATCCTGGATGTGAATCTTCCCGGCATGAATGGTTTCGACCTTTGCCGGTTTATAAAGGAAAACTGGCCCGCTATTCCTGTCATCATGCTCACCGCCCTGGGTAGCCTGGATAATAAGGTACTGGGATTTGAAGCCGGTGCAGACGATTATTTATCAAAACCTTTTGCTTTTAAAGAGCTGTTGTTCCGGCTGAAAGCGCTGGCAAGAAGACATCCGTCCAGGGCTCCAATGGCAAAAAGACTGAAATTGCTGGACCTGGAAATTGAGACTGACTCCCATAAGGTATGGAGGGCCGGCGCACGTATTGAGCTGACTGCCCGTGAGTATGCACTGCTTGAATATCTGATGCTCAATCAGGGAAAGGTAATGAACAGGGTAGAGCTACTGGAAAATGTATGGGACGTACACTTTAATACCAATACCAATGTGGTTGATGTCTATGTCAATTACTTGCGACGGAAAATCGACAGTTCAGAACCCAGGCTTATTCATACCGTTTTTGGTGTTGGTTACATGATCGGGGCAGAACCATGAGCATCAAGCGAAAGATCACGATTGGATTCGGTGTTCTGGTAGCTACTTTGCTGCTTTTATTTTCTGTTTTTATATACCAGAATTACGAGTCATACCGCAGGTCGCTGATGAAAAACCGGCTGCAAAGAAGGGCGTTGGCCGGGCAGCTTTATTTTCAAAACCGACTGGAATTTCATCGTTCAAGCTATCTGACGCTTCCTGATCAGCATGAATGGATCGTCGATGAAAAAAATAAGCTGGTCTACCAATCCTCTGGTGCCAATGATTATGAGTTAACAAAAAATCTGCTTGCAGAAGCGCGAAAAAAAGAGGTTTTTTTTCAGTATAAAGCCAAACCCTGGGGTTCACAAAAGGAAGGTGTTGCACTGTCCTTCACCATTGACGGATCTCAATATGTTTCTGTGGTTACCGCTTATGATCTGACAGGCAGGCAAGCCAATGAAAGCCTGCTTTTTATCCTGATTTCCGGGAACGTGATTTTGCTGGTTATAGTAGCTTTTGCCGGATTCTGGTTTGCCCAGAGGGCTTTGAGACCATTTGATGGATTGATAGGGCAAATGAACCCGGCAGCAGTCAACGATTTTTCATTTCGTCTTTCCACTGAGTCCAAGGGTGATGAAGCGGCTTATCTGGCAAGTTCATTTAACGAATTATTGGCTCGTTTACAAACTTTGGCGATGAGCCAGGAGCATTTTGTGTCGTACGCTTCTCACGAAATTCGTACACCCCTGACGGTTGTAAAAGGTGTTTTGGAAACTTCGCTAGCTTATGATCAAAGCCTTGGAGATACGAAGCAGAGCATGGGAAAGGCCCTTGTACGTTTGGAAGGGGCAATTAGTCTTGCAAACTCGCTTTTGCATCTGGCAGAAGTGGAAGGTTTGCAGGCGGGGCAGTTCAGAGAGGACATCAATATCGTCGATACGATTCTGGACACGATCACCTATTTTGGTGAAAAGCACCCCGGCCAGCATATTGAACTCCAACTGACCGATAATTTTACGGAAAATACTTCGGCGATACGGATACTGGGAAATTCAACCCTGCTCCGTACGGTGCTTAACAATATTCTGGAAAACGCCAGCAAGTATTCTCAGAACGAACCGATTGATCTCGTCGTAGATTTCGATATGAATCTGGTGATGATGAAAGTGATAGACCGGGGGATAGGCATTCCCGCTGCCCAGCTCGAAGATGTGTTTCTACCCATGATGCGGGCTGCAAATGTGGGCAGTCTTCCGGGCTTTGGACTTGGGCTTACCATTGCCAAAAAAATCATTGATATGCATCAGGGACATCTTACAGTTAATTCAAAGGCTGGGCAGGGTACCACAGTTTGTATCCTTTTACCAACTTTATCGCTTTCCTGAATTTGAGTTTAATCCGAGCTACCTTTGTTTTATGGATAAAAATGAAAACGACAATTCCCCCTTTAAGCCGGCTGATCATCTGGCTAACGAAAGGACTTACCTGGCATGGGTAAGGACGGGAATTGGAATTATGGCATTTGGCTTTGTGGTTGTCAAATTTTCTTTGTTTGTAAAACAGATCGGTCTGGTATTGGGCACAAAAGTAAATGCGCCTTCGCATAGGTATTCTGCCATCATCGGGATTGTGCTGGTGGCAATGGGTGTTCTGGCCATTTTGTTTTCTTTCTGGCAATACCGAAAAACGGATCAGCAACTTAGAAGCGGTACTTACCAGCCGTCCACTGTTTTGACCAGCGTTTTGACTGGCGTAATTTTGCTGATCAGTATGGTTTTGATTGTATATCTTATTCAGAGCGTGTAGTTGCAACAGACTTGCCAGGTCTATAAGACTTTGTAAGTATAAACTCCTTAACGATTATTCAGGTTTGCTGATATTTACGAAAACCACTCAATACTATTTCTGAGCAGTCTGATCTTTTTTTCCTGTTCCATTTTTTTTAACAATCTTGACACCACCTCCCGCGATGTATTCAGGTCATTGGCAATTTCCTGGTGGGTGATAGACAAAATATTCGTCTTACTACCTTCAAACTGGTTTTTTAGATAAAACTCCAGCCTTTCGTCCATCCCTTTGAACACGACATTGTCAAATACGGCCAATAGTTCTTCAAAGCGGGCCCTGTAGTTGGCAATCACGAAATAATACCAGGTTTTGTATTGCTGCATCAGCTCGTCCATCAGCTGGATCGGGACCATGATCGCAACGGTGTCCTCCACCGTTTTGGCCATAATCTCGCTGGCTTCCTGTTTGGTATTGCAGATCATCGACAAGGCGCAGGCATTTCCCGGTTCGAGATCATAAATAAAAGCTTCTTCGCCATCATCGCCCTGCCGGTAAAGTTTCACACGGCCACTACCAATAAGCAACGTATGCTTTATGAATTGTCCTGTCCGCATGATCACCTCTCCAGCCGGGATATTTTTCAGGATGCCTTCCTTCCCAAGCCGCTGTTTCAGTTCGGGCTCAAAATCAGGAAAAACAGTTTCAAGATAATATGAAATACTTTCAGTCATAATAAGCTAAATGATAAGCAGATGCGTAGTGTCATAAATCAAACCTGATCCAAAAGGTTCCGCTTGTTTAATTAAACAAAGGATCCATAAGGCCGGCCAGACTTCATGGTTTGTAAAATTCGAAATAATAATGTTTGGTCTGTGTGACTTTTATCACTTTCCAGGAAAGAGCCGTTTCTGAATTTTGTATCATAATTGATTCAAAATGGAAATTGCAGCTTATATAGCATCCGTATTTATTGGTATTTCGCTTGGTTTGATCGGAGGCGGCGGGTCCATACTGACCGTGCCGGTCCTGGTATACATGTTTGGAATTAGTCCGCTCGTCTCGACATCCTATTCTCTTTTTATTGTTGGTTCTACCAGTCTTGTTGGAGCTTATAGCAATTATCGGAAAGGTGCTGTAAAGGTTAAAACTGCGCTACTATTCGGCAGTACATCGATCACGACGGTGTTTTTAACGCGTAAATTTCTGATCCCATTGATCCCGGGAGATCTTTTTCAAATTGGAGGATTCCAGATTACTGAACCGCTAGTGACGATGATTCTTTTCGCGGTGTTAATGGTAGCGGCATCCATTGGCATGATCAAAAGTAAGGAAAGAAAACCGGGATGCCTTGAATGTGATTTGAAAGGAAACATGATCAGGATGTTACTCAGCGGTATCGGCATTGGCCTGACGACCGGGATCCTTGGAGCAGGCGGAGGATTTCTTTTGATACCGACCCTGGTACTGGTCCTTGGAATGCCGATGAAAGAGGCAGTAGGTACTTCGCTTCTGATTATCGCACTGAATTCGCTGATCGGTTTTGCCGGAGATATGGGTCATTTTGTGATTGACTGGATATTTCTGCTAAAAATTACAGCCATTTCTATGGCTGGGGTTCTGATCGGAGGTGCAGTTGCCAAAAAGATAAATGCAGCTTATCTGAAAAAAGGCTTTGGCTGGTTTGTGCTGGTGATGGGAGTCTATATTATATCAACCGAGCTGCTGCACCTGAAATAAATTGTATGCTTCAGGCAAAAATAACTGTGTAATGTCCGGGATAAAAAAGAAGGATCTGATGTTTGTGGGTATTCAACTACTGTTGTTTACAGGTTACGTATTGGTTCCGGCTTTATTGACCATGAAAGTAAATCAAATTACCAAAATAGCCGGACTTGCTTTGCTTATCACTGGTACAGGTATTTTTCTGGCCGGTTTATATCAGCTCAGAAAGAGCCAGACTCCGTTCCCGTCAGTTCGGCCTGATGGTCGTCTGGTAACAAATGGCATCTACCACTTTATCCGCCATCCGCTTTACACAGGTATCATCGCAGGTCTGTTTGGCTATGGATTGTACTACGGACATACAGGTAAAATAATTATTGTGGCGATGCTTATCGTGCTTTTCTATTTTAAATCCATCTACGAAGAGCGGATGCTTCTTGTTGCTTATGAGGATTATGGACAGTACCGGCGGCTAACCGGAAGGTTTCTGCCTAAATGGAAAAAAATTATTGATGTTTTTTTCCTGCGTGACAAATATCACTGACCAGCTGCCCGAACATCCTGAACTTTGTATTATTAATTTAAAGAGGAAAACAGAACATCAATATTACAGAATATGAAAATCGAACAAATTTATACAGGCTGCCTTGCACAAGGCGCGTATTATATCGAAAGCAATGGCGAAGCGGTGGTGATCGATCCGCTTCGTGAAGTAGAACCTTATATCAACCGGGCCGAAAAAGATGGTGCCCAAATCAAGTATGTGCTCGAAACGCACTTTCATGCGGATTTTGTGTCAGGCCATGTTGACCTTGCTGAAAAAACAGGCGCACAAATCGTATTCGGGCCAACTGCCAAACCAGGATTTGATGCACTTGTAGCGGAGGACGGTCAGGTATTGAAAGTGGGAGATGTTACTTTTACCATTCTGCATACCCCTGGGCACACCATGGAAAGCACCTGTTATCTTTTAAAAGATGAGCAGGGAAAACAGGTTGGAATCTTCACCGGCGATACACTTTTTATTGGTGATGTGGGACGCCCGGACCTGGCGCAAAAAGTATCCGCCGAATTGACACAGCAAAAACTGGCTGAGCATCTTTTTGATTCCTTGCGAGAGAAAATTATGCCCTTGCCCAATGACATTATCGTGTATCCGGCTCACGGAGCAGGAAGTGCCTGCGGAAAAAACATGAGCAAGGAAACCACTGACACCCTGGGTAACCAGAAGATGTTCAACTATGCGCTGCGGGCCGATATGACGAAAGTGGAATTTGTAGAAGAAGTTACGAATGGCCTGATGCCGCCCCCGGCCTATTTTCCCGAAAATGTGATGATGAATATCAGGGGTTACGAAAGCATTGATACGGTACTCGAACGCGGAAGTCATGCGCTGGATCCGGCTGCTTTTGAAGCGGCGGCCAATGAAACGGACGCGGTGATGATCGATACCAGGGATGCAGAGATCTTTGCAAAAGGATTTATTCCCAATTCCATTAACATCGGGATCAATGGAAGTTTTGCTCCGTGGGTAGGAACTTTGATACCGGACATTAAACAGAGAATATTGCTGATCACAGAGCCGGGACGGGAAGAAGAAGTGGTGACACGCCTGGCCCGCGTTGGTTATGACCACACGGTAGGGTATTTACAAGGTGGAGTAAATGACTGGATAACAGCTGGTAAGGAAGTGGATCGGATCGAATCGGTGAACCCTGATCAATTGCGTGAGCGTTTGAAAAATGATCCTTCTCTCATAGTTCTGGATGTGCGCAAAGCCAGTGAATTTGACTCAGAGCATGTGATTGGTGCCGAAAATGTCCCGCTCGATTACATTAATGAGCATCTGGCGCAGATCGATAAAAATAAAACATACTTAGTACACTGTGCGGGCGGGTACCGTTCAATGATCTTTAATTCTATTTTGAAAGCAAGAGGTTATGATAACCTGATCGATGTAAAAGGAGGGTTTAAGGCAATCAAGGAGTCAGGTGAGTTTGAAGTAAGCAATTTCGTTTGTCCAAGTACACTTTTATAGAACAAGAGCATGGGAATTATATCGGTACTATTCGGAAAAAACAAAACAGATTTCAAAAGTCTGGTTGACAACGGTGCACTGATCGTTGACGTGCGGAGCCCTCAGGAATTTGCATCCGGCCACATTGATGGGAGTGTTAATATGCCCTTGATACCATCGGCTCCAAAGCCTCGTTTTTGAAAAAAGGCGGAAAACCAGTGATTACCTGCTGCCGGAGCGGTGCCCGCAGCGGGATGGCAGCAGAAGTGTTAAAAGAGGCACAAGTAGAGGTCTACAATGGTGGTGGGTGGGATAACCTCAGAAGACGAATTCAATAACAACAACTTTAATTTATGCTGGAAATAATAAGACAGCCCTGGCCATGGTATGTGGCCGGGCCGCTGATCGGCCTTACCGTGCCTGCCCTGTTGATACTGGGCAATAAATCCTTTGGAATTTCATCATCGCTGCGCCATGTTTGCGCCATGTGTATCCCGGGAAAAATTCCGTTTTTTCAATACGACTGGAAAAAGGAGCTTTGGAACATGTTTTTTGTATTGGGCATCTTTTTCGGAGGTGTTTTAGCAGTGACATTTCTGGCCAACCCCGAACCGATGCGGCTGAATCCTGTGCTTGTAGAAGAATTAAGCATATATGGTGTGACGAATTTTTCGTCGCTGGTGCCAGTTAATCTCGTAAGTTGGGACAAACTGCTCACACTTCCGGGATTTATCATGATGGTTGGCGGGGGCTTTCTGGTTGGATTTGGAGCAAGATATGCGGGCGGGTGCACAAGCGGACATGCGATCATGGGGCTTTCAACGCTGCAATGGCCTTCATTGGTGGCAACAATCTGTTTTATGATCGGCGGATTTGTGATGGCCAACTGGATGTTACCTTTGATTTTAATGCTTTAAGTAAATGGAAACACTATTAAAAAAGCATTGGGAAGATGTTTATAATAGCAAAACATCCGATCAGGTAAGCTGGACCGAACTGAAACCAGCGCATTCTCTCACTCTGATAAGGAATAGTCAGGCACCCAAAAATTGCCCTGTTATTGACATTGGGGGAGGCGATAGTTTGCTAGTGGATAATCTGTTGGACGAAGGTTATTCGGATATCACCGTTCTGGATATTTCGGCGGCGGCGGTACAAAGAGCTAAAATAAGGTTAGGGGAAAAAGCGGAAATGGTCACCTGGCTAATTAGTGACATCTTGGATTTTAAACCAGAAAAGTTTTATACAATCTGGCACGATCGGGCCACCTTTCATTTTTTAACGACAGCCGAGCAAAAAGAAAAATATAAAAGCCTTGTTGAAAATGTAGCAACAAATGGCCACCTGATTCTGGGAACGTTTTCAATGTCCGGTCCCGAGAAATGCAGTGGATTGCCAGTTTGTCGATACGATATGCCCGTACTGGCCGAAGTCTTCAAAGGCTCGTTTGAAGTAAAAAGCCATTTTTATGCAGACCATGTAACACCTTTTCAAACCAGTCAAAATTTCCTTTTTGCTGATTTTATCAAAACAGACGATTAAAAAAATATGGCAAATTTATTAACAGACCAGACTGTACCAAACGAACACGATATTCGCGCAACCGATTCAATTTGTATCAACGAAAGCCAGAAGCAGCACAAGTGGTACTATAATCTGAAATATCTTGTGGTCGGATTGTTTTTTGGAATCCTCTTCGTAAAAGCAGAAGTGATCAGCTGGTTCAGGATCCAGGAAATGTTCCGGCTGCAATCTTTTCACATGCATGGCATCATAGGCAGCGCAGTGGTGGTTGGGATGATCTCAGTCTGGCTAATCAAGCGGTTCGATATCAAAACCATTTCAGGTGAAAAGGTAACTTTTACAAACAAGAAATTTAACAAAGGACAGATTTACGGTGGACTACTTTTCGGGCTGGGCTGGGGACTTACCGGTGCTTGTCCGGGTCCTTTGTTTGCACAGATCGGAATGGGCGCTACCGTTATCGTTGTCACTTTAATGAGTGCGGTAGCAGGAACCTGGGTCTATGGCAGGTTCAGAGAGCATTTGCCTCATTAAGTCGCAATAAAGCATTTCGAATTAACCGTTTTGTTGTGACTAGATAGTATTTTTTGTGTGACATAAGTCACTGTATCTGGTATCAATTTGGGCTAGATTTGTTTTTTTTACTAATCTGGAAACAATGAAAGCAAACATGGGAATACTCGACCGGGTCTTGCGCGTGCTGATCGCCGTTGCTATTGTGATTCTTTATTATACCAATATTATCTCAGGTACAGTCGCGATCGTGCTGCTTGTAGTTGCAGGTGTTTTTATGCTAACCAGCTTCATTAGCTTTTGTCCTCTGTATTCGATTCTTGGATTTCATTCAAACAAATCGACAAAGTAATTCCAGTTGGATGTTTGGAGGGCTGACCAGGAACGATCAGGATATAAAGGAAGGTTATTGATGGAAAGCTGAAAAATGACAGGCCAATATGAGTATGAAAAAAGAATGGTTTTCAACCTCAAATATATTTTCGGCAGTACTGATAATATTTGCTGCCGCCATGGTAATGAGTCCTCAGGTAAAGGGATGGACAATTCAAAATTTGATGAAAATCGGCCTGTTTCAGCCCAGGATCGGGAAAATTGGGAATGATGATAGGGTGCCTGAGCCTTTGCCAAACATCCTTTTTAAAAATAATGAGGGGGGAATAGATGGTCTGCAGTCGTTAAAAGGAAAAGTTGTATTCATTAATTTTTGGGCCACCTGGTGCCCTCCATGTATTGCCGAAATGCCGTCAATTAGGGATCAAGCAGAAAATCTGGGGGAAAGTTAAGCATAGAGTTTTGTAAGTCTGAACAAGAAGAATGGAATGTCCCGAACACCTCTGGATGAGGACCTAAAAGCCTTGATTTTGGCATTGAATGACTCTGCCGAAGCATTTGTACTTCTGTTGTTGAAAAAGTTTAGGATGTCCAGATAATGGGTCTGAATGGATCGAGCTACGGTTTTGAAAGAGTCCAGGCCGCAATCTTCGACTGCATTGTACCAAAGTGCCAGCTTTTTAAAGGCTTGTTCTTTGGATTTACAACTCCTAAAAATCGTCCCTAATCCTGTTGCTAACCGGTATGCCTGTTCTATAACCGGATACCGATCAAAAAGCAACCTAGAACGCTGAACTTGCGAAGCAGTCCACTTATCATGATGCTTGAATAACAAATAGCGACTCCTGGCCAGCAGTTGTTTAAGGGTGTCACCATTAGCAAGAATTTCGGGTTGATATGGTAAATTGGCCCGTTTTGCGACCTCAATAGCCTGATTTTCATAATCGAGCGCCTCCCATCTGTATTTGATCCTGACTTCTTGAACCGCATCGTATACTAGTTTTTGAACATGAAAGCGGTCGATGACTTTCGATGCTTTCGGAAAACATCTACTTACTATCATGCCCATGCTTGCGGCCATATCCAAAGTCACTTCGCGCACTTTACTACGGATTCGTTTGGGAATTTTCCTCAAAATCTCGATGATAGATCCGGCTTGTGTGCCCTTCACCATCGCTACCAATGAGCCTTTTCGGCCTCTGGCTGCTTTATTCGTGATGATGGTATAAAGCTCACCATTTGAAAGTGAAGTCTCATCAATACTTAGATGTGGGCCGGTATTTTCTGGATACAAAAGCCATTCGGAGGCATGCTCGCGCTGGACCCAGTCCCTGTAATCGCTGATGTGGTCTTTGTACTGCTGTTGCAGTTGCTTACCATCCAAGTGGAAGTATTTACCTAATTGAGAGCAACTTATAGGGTTATTATCAATACAATCCCGCCCGGCGGCCCGGTTTTAAAAAATCAGCAAACTCTTTGGTCATCCGAGTTCCCTGTTGCACTACATTCCAATCCCGACTGATTATCTCTCCGGTGTCCTTCACTTCCCAGCGCCGACGCTTGATGCAGAGTGTAACTCGCTGATTACGAATAGGGAAATCCTGAATGTATATCTCAGGTAAAAAGCCCTTTGATTCCAATTTTTGGTCTTTGTATTCAGAAGGAGGTAGGTTCTTTTCTTCCAGGTAAATATGTAGGCCAGGAATGGATTCGACGATTCTGGAAAGCTCAAAATATTCGAGGATACCCTCGGGCAATAGGAACTGGACTAGGGCTAGATAAGACTCTTGCAATGTATTCTCAATTGATTCAATGCAAAAAAACTAATTTTTTAACTTCCCCCCAACTTTTCGGACTGATCCTCAATTAGTGCATTGCATGATCGGTTTGGGGATAACAAAAATATTGTTTTTTTAATGGTGGATGTCGACGGTAATTTTGAAAAGTCAGATAACTTCATGAAGAAACATCAATATAATTTGCATGTTGTGAGTACTGTCAGCGTGATACCTCCTTCTCTTATGCAGGGCGCCATTCCAACCACGGTAATCCTGGACAAAAACGGAGATATTGTATTCAGGCAAGAAGGTGCCGCTGATTACAGTAATACAAAGCTTGTGAATATGATCACTGGGCTGATCCGAAATCTAAGTGTTTCGATTTGAAAGAAACTCTCCAAAACAAACAGGTTTAATTAATAATACAAACTTGGGTAAATCCTATCCCTCCACAAGTTTTTGATTTTATCCTCCCTGATCCGACTTGATCCACTGTTGTACCAACGAAAAAGAGGTTACACATTTGATTGTGTAACCTCTTGATAATCAGTACCGGGGACGGGAATCGAACCCGTACGAGCGTTTCGGCTCACAGGATTTTAAGTCCTGCGTGTCTACCAGTTCCACCACCCCGGCATTAGCAGGATTCTTGGCACTAATGAGAAAAAAAGCACCGTTTCCGGTGCTTTTTTCTCTGAGCGAAAGACGGGGTTCGAACCCGCGACCTCGACCTTGGCAAGGTCGCGCTCTACCAGCTGAGCTACTTTCGCATAACCGTTTTGAATTATGGTGGTGCAAATGTAGGCAACCTGACCATTGGACGCAAGTATTTGGGTTAAATATTTAGCAAAAAAAATTAAAGTTTTTATTAACAAATTGTAAATCAAAGAGGTTACGTGTGAATAAATTTTCAATGTTTTCTGATAGCAAATATCTCAGCCGTCAATTTTCGTTGATATCTTGTAAAACCACCGCTCCTTCGAAATCAGAAGTTGAAATTATACTTTCTGCCGCCTGTCCTAATTCTCTCTGCCGCCACGAATTTTCATTACCTTTGTCCTGTTGCTAAAATTGCAATATATTTATGGGCTACTCACCTAAAAACTGTTGCTGCGGGGCTGGCAATCGGTTTTAAGAATTAAAATATAAACTTTTCATGTTTTCAAACGAAGTATTGTTTTTTGGAGGCTTTCTGCTGGTAATCGGCACCATGCTTTTGCTCGATTTGGGCCTGTTTAGTAAAAAAGATCATATTGTAAAGTTCGGTGAGGCAGCTGGTTGGACGGTCGCCTGGATAGCGCTTGCACTTGTGTTTTATGTCATCATCAATACCCACGGAGATTTGATCCATGGCGTCCATAATGATGCCGAACTCATGGTGATCAAGGACAAATATGCCCCGCAACTCAAAATGGTGCCTGGCAATTATGAGGCGAATCTGATGCTTTACAGGGAGAATATGTCTTTGGAATTCATCACCGGTTATTTGCTGGAGTATGCGCTTTCGGTGGACAATATTTTCGTAATTATTCTAATCTTCTCTTCCTTTGGGGTGAGAGCCAAATACTTCAAAAAAGTACTTCTTTGGGGTGTTTTGGGTGCAATTTTAATGCGTTTCGTATTTATTTTTGCCGGATCTGCACTTATGCAGCGTTTCGACTGGATTATTTATTTCTTCGGAGCGTTGCTCGTTTATCAAGGGGGGAAGATATTTTTTGAAGGCGGGGAGGATGAGAAAATTGATCCTGCCAAACACCCGGTGGTTCGGTTTGCATCGAAATATCTGCCTGTTTTTCCCAGATACGTCCGTGAACATTTCTTCGTGCTGAAAAAAGGGAAATGGCTTGTCACGCCACTTTTCATAGTTGTTCTGATTATAGAGTTTACAGATCTTATTTTCGCTGTGGATTCGGTTCCAGCGGTATTCTCAGTGACAAAGGATCCTTATGTTGTTTTCTTTTCGAACATTTTCGCAATCATGGGCCTGCGGTCCATGTTCTTCTTCCTGAGTAATATCATGGGACTTTTCAGGTTCCTAAAATATGGTTTAGGTATTTTGTTGGTTTTCATCGGCGGGAAGATGCTCGCGCATGTATACCTGACTTCAATCGGTTTTGAAACGGTCTATTCACTTTATGTGATCCTGGGGATTCTGGCGGTAAGTATATTGGCTTCGCTGGCTTTTCCCGAAAAGAAAGGTGAAGAGGAAAAGCTGCTGCCCAATAGTTGAGCGGCACTTTCGTTTAATTGACTATGAACCGAATTCTTAAGGCATACTTAAAGCGACTAACCAATCTCAGTACCAGAAATAAGTCCCTGTTACTTGCTCGTTTACCAACAGAACAGTTTCTGGACGTCAATGATCTGGATTTTTTACTTGGCAAATCCTCCTTTGACACAATTGCGCAGCTTGTTCAGCACAAATCGAGAATTGCCTTGTGCGATAGCCAGGACCCTCGGTATGAACGTGTCAACGAGATAAGCAAGCGTCTTCGGAAAATATCCCGAACAGAACATTTTATTGAGGAGGAGCGTGGCTCACGCGACCTTTATGTAGGTTATCCGTTTATACGCGGTAAGTTGGCCGATGGCACACCAATTCACGCACCACTGCTATTTTTTCCTGTTACGCTCAATTTGGACCGGGAACAATGGTGCCTGTCCGAGCGCGACGAAGCGGGTATCATACTGAACAGAAGTTTTGCCCTTGCTTACGCTCACTTCAATGAAGTGCAAATTGGGGATGATATTCTGGAGAAGAACTTTGAAGACTTTCCGAAGGATTTCCTTGAATTCAGAACGCACCTTTACGAGTGGCTGAAAGAAACACCTTTTCGAATCAATTTTAATCAACAGCTTTTTGAGGATAAGCTTGTTGCCTTTGACGCCCAAAAAAGCTCAGACCTTTCACGAACTGAGAAAAACGGTGAATTGAAGCTGTATCCGGAGGCGGTACTCGGGATCTTTCCTCAGGCCGGATCTTACCTCGTTCCTGACTACAACAGATTGCTGGAGCAATACGCTGAAAGCCCTTTTCAAATGCTCCTTGTAGGTGCTGATGAAAATGAATTTAAAGATTCTGAATTCTTGGAGCAAGAGTCGGCTGTTTCAATTTCAATAAAGGAAGAAGAGATTTTAACTCCTTTTGCTATTGATGAATCTCAGGAAGAAATTATAAGATCTGTCAAGGCAGGGAAATCAGTGGTGGTGCAAGGGCCACCCGGGAGCGGAAAATCGCAATTGATATGTAATCTTATAGCAGATTTCGCAGCAAGGGGCAAACGGGTCCTGCTTGTTTGTCAGAAAAGAGCTGCTTTGGATGTCGTTTATCAGCGGTTAAAGACAATCGGGATGGATCCTTTTGTTGCGCTCATTCACGATTTCAAGAATGATCGGGCTGATTTGTACCGCCAATTTGCGACACAGATAGAAGAGGTTGAAGCTTACCGGCAGCAGAATTACAGTTTGGATGCGGTTTTTTTAGAAAGACAATTCACCCAGGAAAGCAGGAAAATTGACAAAACAGTTGATTCTCTTCTGGCTTTTCGAACCGCGCTCTTTGGTGACCAGGACTGCGGAGTACCTGTTAAGGAGCTTTATCTCACGAGCGACCAATCTGCTCCGAACGTTAATCTAGCCAACCATTTCCGTGATTTTTTACCAGGAAACTGTGAAGATTTTAAAGTGAGGCTTAAAACATTTGCCCAATATGCTACGCTTCTCAACAACGAACACCCCTGGAATACCAGGAAAAGCTTTGCCGGGTTTGGCCTGATAGATTTGCGGAGCATGGAAAAAATGTTTCTTGATTGGCCGGAAGCATTCAGCCAGTTAAACAAGCGTTTTGGGAAAATAACGGATGAGCCTTTCGACAAAATTTATATATCAAACCGAAAGGAAATACTTGAACGTTTGGAGAATATTGGTGAGTTGCTACAAGAAAAATCTGTTTTTGAAATTTTTAAGCGTTATCTGATTTCAAAAGAGCATGTCCACGAACGCCTGGCTTTTATTCGTCAGGCAACAGATGCCCTGGAAGGTTTTTTGGCGGAGGATGGCATCGAGGTTTCATTGTCGGCTCCTGAACTTCCTTATTTCAGAAGCCAGTTAAGGAAAGCTGTTGAAGCAAAAAAGTCGTCAGTTTCAGGTTTGTGGTGGGATGCTTTTTCGGGAGATAAAAAGGTCGTGGTGCAGGTAGCTTCGCGGAATGGACTTACAGCTTCGCACGAACATTTATTGTTATTGGAAATAAAAGTCAACAACCGGATCGAATTGGAAGGTTGGATGCGTAATGAATTGCTGGATTTCAGCAACCATTTACCAGATCAGAAGGCAGGTGCTGAGCAACAATATCTTGACTATTTTCAGTTGGCAGAAAAAGCGGCTGACGCATCTTCACGAGCTACCCTGGAACCCTGGTATAAAATCTTGACGCATTGGGTCTTATCTTCGGGGGATCTGAATGTTTTTCAGTTTAATATCACATGGTTGACAGACTGGCTCAAATCCTGGGATAACATTGAGAAGGCGATGGCACCTTATTTACTCCCAAAACAGATAAATAAACTCATTGACGAGCCTGAAGGTTACAGTCAACTGTTGTTAGATGCATTGCGTCAAGACTTTGATTCTATAGTCGATATGGACAGAATTCAAGAGGAGATGACATTGCCGGAAAGGGAAGTGACGCAAGTGGTCTCAAAGTTCTGTGAAAAATCGGCGATTGTGACACCGAAGGAAGTAATTGATGTCTTTGAAAATAGTCTGCGTCTCGCCTGGATTAGTCACATTGAAGATAAATATCCGGATTTACGAGCCGTTACGTCGCTGAAAATGCAACAGTGGGAGGAGCAATTACAAAATAGTATCACTAGCAAACAACAGTTAAGCAGTGACATTGTCAGTATTAATTTACGAGAAAAAACGTACGAGGATGTTGAGAAAAACCGCCTGGGCAATCGGGTAACCTACCGGGAGTTAAATCATCAGGTGACTAAAAAGAGAAAGATATGGCCAATCAGAAAACTGATTGAAGCTCATCAGCAGGAACTATTTTCCCTGGTCCCTTGCTGGATGGCGTCGCCGGAAGCTGTCTCGGCAATTTTTCCAATGGGAGCCGGGCTTTTTGATCTGGTTATTTTTGATGAAGCTTCACAATGTTATGCCGAATTTGGCCTGCCGGCTGCGTTTCGGGGAAAACAAATTGTTATTACAGGAGATAGCCGGCAGCTGCCACCGAGTGATCTTTATAAAGTGCGCTATGAAGAAAAAGCGGAAGATGATGAGATCCCGGTTGCGCTCGAAATTGAGTCATTGCTGGACCTGGCTGCGCAAACGCTGGACGAATATCAGTTGTCGGGCCATTACAGGAGCCTCTCCCTTGATCTTATCGATTTTTCAAACCAGCACTTTTATAAGAATTCCTTACGTTTGCTTCCTGATTTCAATCGGGTCAATGAACGGCAGAATGGCATTGAATACTTAAAGGTGGAAGGTGTCTGGGAGCAAAACCGAAACGCCATTGAAGTTGAAAAAGTAATTGAGCTGTTAAAAAGCCTGTCTTACTCCGCAAAAACAATAGGCGTGGTAACTTTCAATTTCTATCAGCAGCAGGCTGTTCAGGAAGCGGTTGAGCGTGAAAATATTACTGTAAAAGATCTTTTTATCAAGAATATTGAGAATGTTCAGGGAGACGAAAGGGACATTATTATTTTTACCGTGGGTTATGCGCAGGACGAGAATGGCAGGTTGTCGATGCAGTTTGGGAGCCTGAATATGCAGGGCGGTGAAAATAGGCTCAATGTGGCGATAACGCGCGCCCGGGAAAAAATTTATTTTATTACCAGCTTATTGCCCTCTCAGTTGCAAACAGATCAGACCGCGAATGCAGGGCCTAAATTGTTGAAGGCTTACATGGAATATGCCTGGAATGTTTCGGAAGGAAATTTTCAACCAAAACCGATTGAAACCAAATCATACCGGAGCGATTGGTTGCTAAAAGAGAAGCTTGCCGCTACAACGCCCGGCTATGTAAAAGAACTTCCTTTTGGAGATATCACAATAAAGGAAGAAGGGGTATACAAGGGATTGGTGCTGACGGATGACGATTTGTATCATCAAAGTAAATCGTCAAAAGAACCTCACGCTTATTTACCCCTTCTTTTAAGGCTCAAAAACTGGCCTTTTAAGCGGATTTATAGCCGCGAATATTGGGCCAAATCTGGTGATTTTAAAGCTCCTTAATTTTGATGTTGCGGTATGAAACTTTGTTTCCGTGATCTTGTAAGGCGATTTTACCTTTTGAAGATGCACCAAATCCTTCCCAGGTTTTGAATTTACTGTTAGCCACCAATTTGTTCCATTCAGCGCCTTCAGTAGGAAAGTCAACTACTTTTTTTCCATTAAGCCAGCTCTCTCCGTGCCCGTTTTTGATAACAATCTTTGCCTTGTTCCATTCGCCGGCAGGTTTTACTGCCGTGAAATCAGTTGGGGGTAACATATCATAAAGCGAACCGGCTTTGTGATTTCCTGCTTTTCCAGCCTTCGCATCCGCATGTTTTACATCATCAAGAACCTGGATTTCAGGGCCGGTAGAGTAAGGGCAGCAATATTTTTTGTCCTCAATTACATGGTAGATAATCCCACTGTTGCCACCTTCACTGATTTTCCATTCAAGTTCCAGCTCGAAATCGCCGAATTCTTTGTCCGTGACCAGATCTTTTCCGCCTTTTTCCGCCAAAACGATAGCTCCGTCCTCAATTTTCCATTGTGGCAAAACCTGATCAGTTTGCCAGCTGTGCCAGCCTTTCAAACTTTTGCCATCAAACAAAGAAACCCATTTCCCTTTTTGCGCCTGTGCTTCATTGCCGGCGAGAGACAAAGAAAGTAAAGCGATCAATGCTGCTTTACCGTATGTCTGCCATTTTGTAATCTTCATTTCCTGTTCGTTAAAAGTTTCGATCACAATATTAAGTACTTTTGCCATTCTAACTACTTATCAAACGAAAAAACCTATGGCTTCCATTTTCTCGAAGATTGTAAACGGAGAAATCCCATGTCATAAAATCGCCGAAAATGAAGAGTTTTTGGCTTTTTTGGACGTGTTTCCCATCGCTCTCGGTCATACGCTGGTGATTCCGAAGCGTGAGGTCGATTATATTTTCGATCTCGACGAAGACGCCTATGCGAGATTGTTTTTATTTGCACGAAGCATCGTCCCGGCGCTGGAAAAAACAGTTACCTGCCTGCGTGTGGGCATCAGTGTAATCGGGCTTGAAGTTCCGCATGCGCATGTGCACCTCTTGCCACTCAACAGCATGGCTGATGCAGATTTCAAAAAGAAGATAAAGATCACACCCGACGAACTCGCTGAACTGGCGGGGAGGATACGGGGGAATATGGGTCAATTTTAAAAGGTAAATTCTTTTCTCAGGCCAAGCGTAAAGCCGAATGAATTTTGATATAGTTGTCCGATATCCCCGGCGACTGAGCCTTTGATTATACTTCCTCCCAAAATATTAATTCTGGACTGCATGGTAATTAGCCCGGAAAACTGGTTTGCTGACGGAGAAAAGGGGTTGTCGTATGCGCCAATGTTATTAGAAAATGAAAGTTTAGTGGTCCATTCGATTTTTTGTAGCAGTGTTCCTTTCAACCCGATGTGCGCAACGGCAACTCTGTTGTTACTGGTGTAGAAATTTCCGTAGTTCGGCCAGTTCCATTTTGTGTCCGAAGTAGGTGGTATGAAGGGTGTCCCGATGGTCCGGTCATAATAAGACCAGCCATCCCGAACTTGTGTGTTGTTGAAATAATTATCCCTTCCCAGTGATCCTCGTTTTCCTCCAATTTTCCCATACTCAAATTTAGGCCCTCCCTGGCTTTTGGTATACAAGAATTCTACAACAATTTCGGAAACGGAAAAATCAGCGCCGTATAAATTTTTTCGTTTCAATCGGATTCCATTCAAACCGTCGACAATGTTTCCCAGCGAATAAAGAGTTCCGTCCTCGTAAATACTTTGCCTGTAAATGAACCATGAGTAGTCAAAGGTTTCTACTTCCATTGCCAGGTCAATTGTTCCGAGGTGATTACCAACCCTGTTACTGTTATCAAAATAAGACGGAATAGTGTCTCCTCCGTCCGCTCCGGATTTTCCAAGGACAAGGTTTTTGTAGTTATGAAAGCCCCTGGACATTGTTCCATTCACAGTCTCGTAGGGCGTTTTTCCACCCCATTGCACCTGGTGATTGAATCCGCCATATAATTTGAGACGGGATGCCGGTTTACCGATTCTGATGTAAAGCATTTTTTGATGCAGTCTCAGTTCTTTGGTAACCGGGCGGCTATTTTCAAACATTCCTTCGGAATAAAATCCGTTAAAGGATATCCATCCTTTGGTAAAGGGTACAGGAACAAATTTTGTGGTGCCAATTTGTATTTTCGGAATTGGCATCGCGTTGTTGGACCATGCGTACGACCCGGTACCCAAACTGGAGTCCGCCAAACCAACATACTGTTTTTTCCTTCCTACAAAAAGCTCCCAGTTTCTGAATCTCAGCGTTGCATGCGCTTGGGGAAGTAACAATTTTGTTTCGTCAGAAGTCAGATTTGCAACAGCCTCTACGCCTGCTCCAACTCGCCAGGGATTGCTTGTTTTGTTAGGACTCAACGACCAAAAATTTTCATACTGGCCTCTGGCAGTTCCTGCCGGACCTGTGCGAGACACTGTCCCAAATTGATTTGCCTGAATCCAAAAGGGAGTTTTAGGATTGGAACTTCCCATTCCCGATATTTCAAGATAGGCGCTGGTAGAGTCTTTGAAAATGTGTGAATCTTCGTTGCTTACTTGTGCATAACTATTAAACGTAATTGTGAAGGCAAAAAAGCAGATGGTTTTTAATTGAAATAAATTCATGGGTTATTTCTAATTCTTTATATTTCTGGTGTGTAGTTTGTGTTCTTAAAAATATAAAAGTAGGAAGAAGTTTTTGCTAATCCACTCTCGGGTACAAGAAGTTTATACGTCACTTAAAAACCTGAAATTACTGTGCTTAGATGGAAATAAACCAGCGTCAAATAAATGCCATTTCATGTATAGAATTAATTTTGCTTTGGAAAGCATACATTGATGATATTCCAGCGGAGCGTCGAGATGTGAGACTTGTGCAATATTGTCCCGGATTCGAAAGTTTTGCGAATGTCTAATTGTTGATAGCAGCGCATTATATATTCATATTGAAAGCTGCAGCGTAAGACACGGTTGACAGTGATCTTTCGTTAAAGTTCATAGAGCGGATCTTGTGATTAGCTTTTCTCAATTTGATTACATATATGAGAATCGCGAACAACTGGATATTTATGCCCGCCATTGCTGACAAGGTAATCAGCGCTACCGCTGTAACAGGAGATTTTAGTCCTTCCCCGGCACCTGGATAGTAAAAGGACAAAAAAGCAGAGCAACTGCCACCCTGAATGGTTATGATCCTACCGAAAAACGGATGGTTTTTTCCATGATCTCAGGCGAGTTTAGTCAGGGTGAAACAATTATTCAGGATACAAAAAAGGGTAAAGCGGTTGTCGCTGCACTGATTCCAGGCGTAACATATGGTATACAGCTGGTAGGATCAGCTGGATTTAATATAATTTCCGGTAATCAGATTCGAGGATCTGCCTCAACAGCGATTTATACAAAAAGTCCTGGAAACATTATTGAAGGTAACTTCATAGAAGGTACCAACGGTGTGTTGGTAGAAAATGATTCTAAAATTATTAATAATACCATATATTCACCAGCCGGTTATGCGATAAAGCGTTCAGCGGGGTCGGTTGTAGCTTTTGGGAATACCAGTACCGGTGAAATAAGCAATGTTACGGATCTGTATCTCAAGGCAACAAGTGGGGATAGTGAAGTTTTGAAGCTTACACAGCAAAATAATTTGATTCTGCAAAATGGTGGAAAATTCATTGACAACGGAGCACGACTGCAGGTAAATGGTAATTCGTCGTTTAATGGGAGAGTAATTGCCGGTTCATTGCCAGTTTACAATGACAACGCGGGAGCAACAGCTGCTGGCCTCGCCAACGGTTCAATATACAGAACACCGACGGGAGATTTGAAGGTTAAATTTTAATCTTGAACTCGGGATGGAAAAAATTAATTCATGTAGCCACTCTTCCTGATGCCTACCATCACACTTGTCGAATTAGGATATAGTTTTCCCAGATCTGAGGCTATACTGGAAATAAATGTGCTGTTTTTCAAAAACGGAACTTTTCTTTCAATTGAGAGCAATAAAGACAGCTGGTTTTTGATCGATTCGTAGGGGCGTAGATATGTACCTAAATTTCGGGAGTACGTTCCCTTGACCAGAATTGAACAGTTTAACCAGTTTAGCGTCGCTGCGCTGTGTATAACCCAACTCCGGTTGTTATTGCTGTATTGACTGGGCGAATTGTCGCCATCATTCTGAGTAATATTTGCTCCGGGGATAAGCGGGGTGCCAATTGTTCTTCCGTTGTAGGACCATCCACTCGCATAAATGTAGTGGTTGAAGTAATTGCCGTTCTCAAACAGGATCAGATTACTATGTGAAAATAAGTTTGACTGATCCTGGGTACTGATTCCTTCCAGTAAAATCGATTCGAGTGAAAAATAAGATCCGGTTTTTGGTTTAACTCTGATTCTTTTCAATCTGATGCCAGTTAATCCATCTGTCAAATTTATAATTTTGAAAATGGAACTGTTTTCGTAAATATTCTGACGATAAATCAGGTAGCTCCATTTTTTGCCTTTCAGGTCGGCGGCAATATCAATAGTGCCGAAATGATTTCCTATTTTTTTATAATCCAGCGTTTTACCAGTAATAGTATACCAATATGCCTTTGAAGGTTTTAACTTATATATGGGCCAGATTTTGTCTTCTCCGCCCCATATAGCCTGATGGTTAATTCCTGCATAAAATTTGATTCGACTCGAAATATCACCAAAACGAAAATAAAGTTGTTTTTGATGAAAGTAAGTGTTCGGTATGTAACTCGTGCTGCCGTACAGAATTTTAGTCGAGCCAAGTAAGCCGTCTGAGTAAGATGCTTTGACGGCGACGACGTAGTTTGTAAAGGGCAATGGTAAGAAGTCCGGGATGGATAACTGTAATCTGGGAAAGGGCCTGGAATTGCCGGAAACAGAGAGCGAACCTGATGTTAGTGTAGAATCGACAATACCAGTGATGTTTTTTTTCTGCCCAGCCAACAATTCCAGAGGTCCTAGCTTTACGCTGGTGTAAAGATCAGAGAAAAAAAGTTGACCTGCGTTTTTTTGACCGTAGTTCGTTATTAATTCCGCTCCTGCTGACCATTGTAAAATGCGCGGGTCGTTAGGGTGGTAAATTTTATAAGCTGACCATCTCCCGGACGCGAACACGCCATCAGTCGGCACAGCTCCATTCTGGTTAACATGCTGCCAGTAGGGTGTTGGGCCAGATGCACCAGCCAGGAAAAGTGACGCAGAATAAATAAGTGTGGAATCCTGGGCACTAGCGACAGTTGTTAAAAATAAAGCTGCCAGGAAAATTAGTATTCGCATTTATCAAAATAGGTGCCCGGATCAATGAAAGACGAAATATAAACAAAATCTTCTGTTTCATCCTTAATTGACATAATTTCTCTCTTCTCAGCACATCTTCCATCTATCTGGTTGTATTTGTTGTGAAAATAATCAGTGCTTTGGATCATTATTATTAATTAGATTCTGGGTGAAATATTCGAGGTAGCTCTGCCTATCAATGATCCGTCATTGTGTTTTTTATTTGTCAAAATATTTTTGCGATCACTGAAATTTTCCTATAAAGACAAACTTGGTGTACTTAGGTCATTCTGAGCGTGCAGAAATTCAGCTTGTTATGTTTTATGTAACCAATAATAAAACTAATTCTATATTAAAAATGTAGAATAAATAATAAATTTATGACAAAATAGTTTTACATTTGATATGTATTGCGACCCTCCTCTTTTTGATTCGATAGCATAAATGTCTGAATAGAAAAGTGGTATTATGAGAAATTTTTATGCGCGCTCCAGGGGTGCCTTGTTGTGCTGTTCAGTGTTCCTTTCGACATTTTGCTTTGGCCAGACTGCCGGCATTGCTACAGAAAGAACTTCACCAAAAGGAATTATCAGTTTTCCCACATCTGCTTCTTCGACGGGTCTTGCTGCTGGTAGCTATGTCGATGGGTATGTCAAAAAAAATGGCGGCACTTTTTTTGTATTTCCAGTAGGCGACAATGGTGAATACAAGCCATTTGGGGCATCTGGTGATGGTACTGTGGGAGCCTATTTTCAGGAAAATCCGGGATCGGCAGGCATGCCTTCGGGAGCTCCTTTTTCTAGTACTGCAAAGGAAACAACTTTATCAAAGGTCAGCGCTATCGAATTTTGGGATGTGGATGGTTCTATCGATACAAAACTTACTTTTACCTGGAGTACGGTTAGTGATGTCGCAAATCTTACCAATAATACGTTAAAAAATCTGACGATTGCAGGTTGGAACACATCGACTTCGCGATGGGAGAAAGTGGCGTCGTTAGTAGATGTAACCTCGATTCTGGGTTCTGTCAGTTCGCTAAGTGCCGGATCAATTACCACATTATCAGCTATTACTCCAACGGCTTATCAGGTCTACACCTTAGCGGCAGTAACAGCATCGGCGCCGCTCCCTGTTACACTCGTATCGTTTGAGGCCGTAGCGGGTGACAGCAAAAATGCGTTTTTGAAATGGACTACTTCTTCTGAATTAAATAGTTTTCAGTTCGATATTCAACATAGCAATGATGGACAGATTTGGGAAACAAGAGGCGTTGTCAGCGCAAAAGGAGAAAGCAAGTCATTAAGCACATATATGTTTGAGGACAAAATAACTTTACAAGGACAAAATCTTTACAGGTTAAAAATGATTGACAGGGATCAGACGTTCGCATTCAGCCGTATCGCGAATGTTTTGATTAATGCGTCGCATAAGTTGGTCCTATATCCCAATCCGGTGTCTGACAGATTATTTGTAGATGGAGGGGATTTAGCAGAGCTTCAACAATTGGCAATATGGACGACTGGCGGGGCAAAGCTTTACACTACAAGCACCGTAAGCACTTCTGGAGTAGATGTCAAGAATCTGCCGGCCGGTGGTTACCTGGTCTCGCTTGCATTTAAAAACGGTACCCAAAGCAAACATAAAATAATCATTACCAGGTAAATCCTGTTTTCACAATGGCACACTTAGATACATATACAACTCCGTTAACTGCAAATACTGCTGCACATTTGCTTCGCAGAGCGACCTTTGGGCCAACTCAGCAGGAGATAACTGATTTTACCGGAAAGACTGCAACACAGGCGGTTGACCTGCTTATTAGTAATGCTTCATATACGGCTAATCCTCCGGAGCCAGTAGAAATGAACGATAGTGATACCGGGCAGGAATTTTTGAACCTACCTTTCAACGGCAACAAAAATTTCGATTATTTTTTGTTTGTTAGATACTGGTGGTTGGGGCTGATGACTCAGCAGAATGGGCATCCATCAATTTTGGATAAACTAGCTGCATTTTGGCAGAATCATTTTGTTGTATCTTATTCAACGACGTTGGATTATCGTTACATGAATAGATACTTAAGGCTTCTTAGGGCAAATGCTTTGGGTAATTTCAGAACTTTGGTAATTGAAATTACTACGGATCCCGGAATGTTAATATTTCAAAATGGAAATGAAAACGAGAAGGAATTTCCTAACGAAAATTATGGAAGGGAATTACAAGAGCTCTTCACAGTTGGTCAAAAGGACTTTGCAGGTAATGACAATTATACAGAGCAAGATGTGAAAGCAGTTGCACAGGTTCTTACCGGATGGCGTGCGAAAAACTATTATTTGGCTGGATCTACTTCCATAGGTTCCTTTTTTGATCCTGTTAGGCACGAAACAGATGATAAGCAATTTTCTGCGAAGTATGGCGGTACCACAATAGTTGGTCGAAGTGGCATCGATGCAGGTAATGCTGAATTGGCCGATCTTGCAAACATGCTTCTGAGCCACCAAGAAACACCCAAATTTATTTGTCGCAAACTATACCGATGGTACGTCAATCCTAATGTGACCCAAGAGATAGAGGATCAGGTCATTATTCCGCTAGCAAATTTTTTCTCGAGTTCAGAAAATAACTATGCGATTACACCATTAATTAGAAAATTACTATCATGCAATATTTTTTACGACAATCGCAATATTGGCGCTATTGTAAAATCACCTGCTGAGCATACGATAGGCACAGTTCGGTTTTTTAATCTGCCTGTGCCTAATATTAGAACGGAGTATATTTCTTTTCGTAAAATGATGGAATTTATGGAATGGCGTATGTCGTTGATGCAACTTAGTCTACTTAATCAGGCAACAGTATTTGGTTCCATTCCGTATTATCAGACTGGCTACTCGAAAAATTGGATTAATGGTACAACACTAGGGTTGCGAGGCCAAACTGTGGATAATATGGTATACCCATGGTTGGAACTGAAGCCTGGTTATATGATGGGTATCGATTTCTTGAAATGGATAAAAGCTATTCAACCCGATTTCTCGAATACCGCCACGACTGCTATTTCTGCTGCCACCGTGGTGGAAGAGTTTTCCAAAAACCTTTACGCAATTGAATTGTCGCAGGCACAAAAGGATTTTTTGATTGACAAAATTATGATGCGAGATGTGCCAAGAACCTCCTGGGTTTTCGAATTGAATGCTTTTAGAGCATCTCCGGACGACGTTAATAAACAAAATCCCATTTTGTGGAGATGTCAGCCTTTGATGCAGTATATGATGAAGATGGCTGAGTATCAAGTATTTTAAATTTTGTTTTGATGAAAAGAAGAGAATTTTTGACCGCAGCTTCGTCAATGATGCTACCGGTAATGGTAGATGGCTTTGGCGTTAAATCATTTGCTCAGAATTCGGCGTTAGTACAGTCTCTGATGAAGACTGTCGCCGTTAACGAAGATCGAATTCTGGTAATAATATATTTAAATGGTGGTAATGACGGTTTGAACACTGTAATCCCCATCGAATACTACGATCAGTATTTGGGACTTAGAGAGAATATCGCAATACCTAGAAATCAGATTCTTAATCTGGCAGGTAACAATGCCACGGGGTTTCATCCTGTGATGACAGGAATGCGGGAAATGTATGATGAGGGGAAGTTGGCAATAGTCAACGCAGTGTCGTATCCAGATCCGAATCAATCGCATTACCGGTCCTCAGACATATGGATGACGGGAGTTGACGCCAATAAATTTTCTTCCTCCGGGTGGGCAGGACGTTATCTGAGCGACCGATACCCTGGTTACCCTGGTAATTATCCAAATCCTCAAATGGAGGATCCATTGGCTGTGCAGATAGGTTACATGGGGACAGCTACATTGCTAGGTCAACAGTCTATGCAAATTACAATAAAGGATCCGGCGACGTTCTATCAATTAATAGGAACAAAGAATTATTCAGCAGGAGAGAATTTGCCGTGTTGTGATGCCGGTGACCTGATAGCTTATGTAAGGCAGCAACAAATTCTTGCAGTAGGATTTGCAGGTGAAATCAAAACTGCTGCGGACGCTGGTACGAATTTGGCCACTTATCCTGCTTTGTCGGAGGGTAACGACTTGGCCGAGCAATTGAAAATTGTCGCCAGACTGATTCATGGCGGCCTTAAATCGAAGATATATTATGTTGAACTTGGTGGTTTTGATACACACGCCGGGCAGGTGGGAACTAGCACTACGCTAGGCGCTCATGCTCAACTGCTCAAAAAATTGTCAGATGGTATCTCTGCATTTCAGAAAGATCTTAAATTACAAAGTACCGAAGACAAGGTGTTGGGAATGACTTTCTCCGATTTCGGTAGAAGAGCAACCTCAAACGCTTCAATGGGTACTGATCACGGAATTGCCGCGCCCATGTTTGTATTCGGTAAAGGACTTAAAAGACAGTTGATTGGTGTGAATCCTAATTTAACCGGGGCCGGTTTGATACCGGCTGTTCCCACTGAATGGGATCGTAATCAGGATATTAAAATGCAGGTGGATTTCAGGCGGGTTTATGCTGATATTCTGAATGATTGGTTTGGCACAGTTCCTTCAAAAACGGATAGCTTACTTTTTAAGAATTTTAAAACAACGTCGCTATTTTCAGATACGGTTCAAAGTTTGTCCTCAGGTGCTTGGGCAAATCCGGCAGTCTGGTCAAATGGACGGATTCCTACATCGAAGGAGTTGATAAAAATTAATGCAGGTCATATCATTGAGGTTGGAGAAAATATAACCGCCAAAAATATTAAGGTAGAAGGTGGGGGAGAGTTGAAGCTTTTGGGAAATTATAATGTGAATATTACGGGATAGCTTTGTGTCTGTTGTTGTTAATTGGTAATGAGTTTTTTGTGGGTGCATTTCAATTTTTCGCTGCCGGCATTGGTAGCTGTGTTACACAATTCCAACGATTACTTTCTTTTACAACCCTAAGGTTGAGCGTTGCCTGAGCACCTTTGGTAATCCTACGTTGTCCGCTACATTCCATTCGCGCCTGAATTAGGTTTGGAGAGCCACTTCAATCGGACCGCTTCCGATAATTTGGCCTTTGCTACAGAATAATTTGTAATTCATCCGGCTCAAATTGGTTTTATAGTATGCTAATAGTGTTGATTACGCCTTCTTAGTTTCAGGACCCAACTTTTTTATTTTCAGGGAGTGTACGCTGAACTGTGTCAGGATTTGATCTTGGAAGATTCAGTCGCCAAAGAAAAATTCTCAATCGGCCTGTAATCGATCCCCTAATTTAATATTCAATTGTGACATCGTCAAGCCCCAGCTATGTATAGACATTCTACACTTTTTTGGAGATTCTTTACCAATAGATAAAGCAGTTTAGCAACACATAATCGGAGGTAAATACTCCTTTTTTGGTTACTTTTCTTACTTGACGATGCATGCCTTCGATGTCGTGTGTGTGTAAATTGCCTTTATTATTTCATCAGTAAACTCGAAAAAGGTGGACAGATTCACCGAATTATCCATCCAGGATTTAACAGCCAGAGGATATTTCTTTCCCGCGCAGCTACCGCCCATTTGTCATCAAATTCCAGAGCTTTTCCTAAGCTTGTTCCAGGTCTACTTTAAAATTTTAACAAACTGGTCAGCAGCTGAAGCGGGGGTGTGTTTATAGATCGAAGGAATAAACTTTTCAATGCCTCGAGCATCACCAATATTGATGCATTCAATATATTCCCAGTATTTCGGATTAATTGCCTGTATTGTCGCCACCTCCTGTCCTTCGGAATCTATTTTAAGTATATCAATTTTCCCTCTTTCACTAATCACGCTGTCTAAAATTGTATTGATGTCCACCACCTTTACAGTGATCTTTTCTCCACCAATCTCATCCATTGAAGAGTAAAGACCAGTATTCTCGACGTAGAAGGATGTCTCACCGGAAAACGAGCTAACCGCGTACTCATTGATCTGATATCTATCTCCAAACTGCCTAAGATTATTCCCAAGGGCAGTTTGAATGTAAGGATTTGGTTCAAAAGCATATACGTATGCTTCCTTGTTTCTCGATAGCCAAAACGAAGATGAAAAACCAACATTGGATCCAATATCCACAACAGTTTTAAAATGAGCAGGGACGTAATAATCTCTTCTGCAATAAATGGAATTAAGTGTTGAAAAGTCAATTACACTGCGCGCGTGCAACTTTATAGTTCCAGTCGGAGTATTAACCAAGACATTCTTAGGGTAAGGGCCTTTACCAAGAAATTCGCTTACAATTGCTTTGACTGGTTCCGTGTGGACAGTGAAAAAATTGAACAGAGCTCGATAGTTGTAGATGTCAGTCAGTCGTTTCGCTATATTACCAATAGAACGCGCAGCTAGTTTCATGGGAAAAATATTAATGGAATTGTTTAGTTAAATAAAATGTCGACCCTGTATTTTAAATATCTGAAAGTCGGTATTGCTGATGTTACAAAAATGCATTCTATAATGGCGGAATGTAAAACATATATCGAAATAGTTGTAAAATAAATTTAGAGTCGGAACTTAAAAACAACTTTTTTAATGTGAAAACACATTTCGCTGCAATATAATAAGTAATACCACGGTGAATATTAGAAAAAATTCTATCAATTGCCTATTTTTCGAAGTAATTAAAAAATCAGTTGGAGAATCAATAAAAATAGACAAATCTCGCAAAACTAATTTAATATAAAATACCGAGAGGAAACAGGTTTAAGAAGCTCATAAATTAAGCACCGTAAATAAAAAAATGAAATAGATGATCAGTTATCTAGTGCTCGGTATCCGCCTAAGAGCTAAATCGTGGTTGCTTGGGTAAAATGCTTTGCATCCGCGACGACGCTGTTTATGTTGAGTATAATAACCATAAGATAAACTAAACCTCCAACAATGTCAATTCTTGACCAATTCGGGGTTGATATTTTCTGTATAATTTTTAAAATTAGATAGTTAAAGTAATGGAGGTCACCAATTTGAATTATTAGAGACCGTTGGCGGGTCCTATATAGCTTAGTCATTGAAGACTTTGGGGAAGTGATCAGTTTTAACGTCCGGATCTTCCTAGTATAACGAGTATAGTGAGAAAAATAATCCGTAATTCTAATTGAATCGTCCAGTTTTTGATATAATACAAATCATACATAAGCTTATGCCTTGCATCTAACACACCGCTTCCATACGGGTACATGACTTGTGCATAGCCGGTAATTCCTGGCTTGACTTGATGACGTATATTATAGTAGGGAATTGTTTCATCAAAAGTTTCCGTAAAAACCGGACGTTCTGGCCTTGGACCCACCAAAGAAAGATCCCTTCTGAAGATATTATACACCTGAGGAAGTTCGTCAATTCTACTCATGCGCATAAACGCTCCGTACGAGAAGACCCTTGAGTCCTTCCTGGTAGCGAATGCAGCACCGTTGGCTTCCGCATCCAGGCGCATCGACCGAAACTTGACGCAGTAGAAATTTTTGTTATTCATCCCAACTCTTTCCTGCCTAAAAAAGACAGGCCCGGGAGATTGAAGTTTGATCGTAATATAACTTAGAACCCAAAGCGGGAAACTTAAAATGAATAGGACGGACGAAGCAAAAACATCTATTATCTTTTTTGGATAACGCACCCTCCTTTTAAAAGTTATCAGAGACTTAAGAGTTGGGTTGGTCTCAGATACGTCATCAGGGATATATACCTTGAAGAGGTGTTTCTCGCAAAAGTCGTAAACTGTAGTTATCTTGATTGATTTGTTTTTTCTAACAACCAGCTCATAAATAATACGGTTTCTGCTGTCGAATTGCGGGTTGGTTACTAGATGAATTTTTTCGAATTTGTCAAGTAGGGGGCTTACCGTCTGGTTCAAAATAAACTCATCGTCTCCTGAAGATGGTACAAGAATAATCTTCCTGTACTTTTTTAGTAGAAGACGTAAGTCATTTTTTTGTAAAAAGTAATCGTAGCTGGTGATGATGAGCACCTCCTCCGTAATAGCAATTTTGCTATTTAAGGTATGTACAAAGGTGCGGGTCGAAGTATACGTCTTGCCCATAAATATGTATGTAGTTGTGTGTTGCTAGTGCAAGTTTAAAAAATTTACCAGTAAATAAGAAATATTGACGTGTAAAGTTGGAAATTACGATGCCTATACCTTGAATTTGTCTCTAATTGCAAAATAATTGCTAATAAAATTATCGAAACGCATGATATTCTTTGATTTGTGTCAGGATTGATCCACCCGCCGATTATGTGCCTGTTTTTTAATCAATTTTCCCCTTGGCTAATTAGCCTTGACAGCAATGAGTTGGAGTCATACCAGATCGTTTAAAAAAAACCATATCTTAGTATTTTACGGATTAAATTCTCCCAAGTCACAAAATCGGGGTAAAATAGTCGGAAAATTCGAGATTTGGGTCTTTGGTGGAACTTTTTGTCAGTCAAGAGGCGTCAGAACTTTTAGAAGAACATGAACCAGTATCATATGTATATCTTCGGATATTTGCATGTCATTTTTGTTGGCGTTTACGCAGTAAGTAGCGACCTCTCTAAGTTTGCCACCGTTGTATCCCGTAATGCCGATGGTCGTATTTTGCATGTTATTGGCAAATTCTATCGCTTTTAGGATGTTTTTGGAATTGCCACTTCCAGAAATTCCTACCACCACATCGCCTGGTTCGATAAAGTTTTTTAATTGCTCAACAAAAATATCATCAAAAGACAAATCATTCCCGTAAGCCAGCATTGTAGGAATATTATCCGTCAAAGCTATAATTCTGTGGCGTTTTGTCTTACCCATGGACGCGCCTTTGTTAATGTCACACGCAAAATGAGTCGCAGTCGAGCCGCTTCCTCCATTTCCAAATATAAAAACCTTGCTACCGCGTTGCCTTGCAGATTCAAGAATGTTCGCAAAGTTTAAGATTTCATCTCTATTTAGGCCATCGATGGTCTCTTTTAGGTCTTCAAGATAAGTGTTTACTTGTAAATTTGTCATATTTCTTATTGTCTAATGTTTTTTGTTCTAATATTAATCTGCAAATACGATTGTGCTACCACTGAAGTCAAACCGAAAAGGTAATTCGCGAAGATCCTTCAAGGCTAATCTTATCTGTGGCTGCTTCTCTGGTTCGGCATAAAATAATAAAAATCCGCCCCCACCTGCTCCCAGAAGTTTTCCGCCTTTTGCGCCAGCCTTCCGGGCTTGATCGTAATAATAATCTATTTGTTGATTTGAAATTTGCTTGGCCATTTCTCTTTTGTAAAGCCAACCTGTATGAAGTATCTCTCCAAAAGAATCAATGCGGTTTGCAAGTAGCTCTTCACGTAGATCGTAGGCAAGTTTTACCATTTTATGAAGGTTGTTGTTTTTACTTTGATCAGAAGCAATATTTTTTCGTTGTTCCGTAAGTATGTCACTGGCGCTTCTGGTATTACCAAGATAAAACATCATCAGGGATTCCTCTAAAAGTCGTTGCTTGGGAACATCCATGCTAAACTTGTTTATTATGACCTGTTCATTTTCCTTGAACTCAATAAAGTTCAGGCCACCGATGGCACACGCATACTGATCCTGTTTACCTATTGGTTCTTTCAGTTGTTCAATTTCAATATCGCAGGCAAGTCTAGCTATTTCTTCACGGCTGATGAATTTGCCGAGATGAGCGTATGAAAGATTCAGCAAGCCAGATGCAAATGCTGATGAAGATCCAAGACCCGTTCCGGCAGGGATATCCGCACTTGAATTAAAGTCGACGCCAGATATATTGAGATTAGTGAATACTTGGCGAATGATCCTGTGCTTTATATCCTTTGCATTATCAACTAGTTCGTTACTTGAATACTTTAAAAGAATTTGATCTCCGTTGAAATGGGGGTGTATGGAGAGATAAACGTATTTATCAATAGTAACACTCAGAACCGCCCCGCCGTGGTGTTTATAATATTCTTTTAAATCGCTGCCTCCGCCGGCGAAGCTGATTCTAAACGGTGTTCTGGAAATGATCATAGTATGTGTGTGAATTTGTTAACTCTTTTTTAAAATCCATTTGACAGCCTCTTCAATATTTTCCGCAACATGATCAGGGCGAACATCGTAACGAGCATCCGAACCCCCATATCCCGTACGTACGAGGACCGAAATAACTCCTGCATTGATTGCAGTCTGAATATCTGTGGTTGAATCCCCTATAAAGAAAGACCTGGACAGATCAATATTGAAATCTTCAGTTGCCTGACTGATCATTCCGATTGCAGGTTTCCTGCAATCACATTTAATTTTCAGCTCTTTAACTTCTCCTGGAAACCCTTTTTCAGGATGATGCGGACATAAATAAATCCCATTGACAAAAGATCTCTCCTTTCCCAGTCTTGTTTCGAGGAGCTGATGAATTCGCTTCAGTTCACCTAAGTCAAGAAAACCTTTCGCAACACCAGGCTGATTTGTAATGATTAATGCAAGGTAGTCAGAATGATTTATCATTCTAATCGCATTTTCGACACCAGGAAGCATCTCAAAACTGGCAATGTTTCTGAGATTATCAACTTCCTTGTTAATTACACCGTCTCGGTCTATGAAAATAGCCGGTCTAGAGTTAGAAAGATTCCATGAGCTGACCTTGCCGCTTGAAACGTCATACTCAACCTTTTTCAGGCGATCGGGAGTTCCGAGATCTTTGATGTACTCCGGACTGTGATATGCCCTTAGTGTTCCGCCTTTTTTGAGCACCAAGGGGAAAATATCTTTTCCAAAATCAGAAAATTCGCCATGTGGTATAAAATTGAAAATATCTGGACTCAGTATGTATACAGCCGCATTTACAAGGTTGCTGTAAAGTAGATTTTCGGGATGAGGCTTAGAAATAAATCTGGTAATGGTATTCCCATCTACTTCTACCAAATCGCTGTCATAGGGGTGATCGTTCGGATGTACAATCAACGAACCAAGCGACGGAAATTCAAGATCAAATTTTTTGAAACGCTCGATGTCAAAATCCATAACAACGTCCCCATAAAGTACGAGGAACCTTTCAGAGATTACAGAGCTAAGTTGACAAACAGCGCCGGATGTCCCCAGAGGTTCTGTTTCCCGGACGTATGATATTCGAATACCCCAATTATCTCCATCACCAAAATACTCCTCAATTTTTTCTGACCGATAGCCGGTCAACATGATCACTTCCGTGATATTATATTTCTTTAGCAGTAATAATTGATGTTCCAGAAGCGGAATGCCTGCGACTGATACCATTGGTTTAGGAAGCTCTTCCAGGCCCAGCCTTGTGCCTTTTCCTCCGGCAAGGATGACAGCGATCATAAGTTATTGGCTCGGTGATGAATTGATAGTTAGATAAATTGCCGGTTGAAGCTATTCATGTACGAAGTTATAAAGAAACTCTGAAATATGACGCAAGAATGCCCCTCGGTTCGTATTTCAGAGTATTTTTAGGTTAAAGAACTCCGCAGTCATAGCCCATGTCGACTGGCATATCGGACTTTTACGTGTCTGTTAAACTAACTTTTTGTAAACAAAATTCTGAATAGATAAAGGTGCCATTCCATATATGTAAACCGAGACGATGCCAAACAAGCTCTCCAGGATATAGTTTTTGGAGAAGTACTTTTTTTTCAACTGTAAAGTCATGTGCCAGTTTAGCTTATCTCTTTTGATGGCACTGGCCACACGATAGTTCAATAATACTTTTTGGATATTATATATCTGTACGTCGTTTGCACTTGCTCTAAACCACAATTCATAGTCTTCTGACCTAAGAAATCCTGTGTCGTAGAATCCGATCCGATCGAAAACCTCCTTTCGTATTGTCACTACAGGGTTGCAAAGCGGATTTCTGAGATGTAAATACCTTCGTATGCTTTTGTCGGTTTCAGGGTATTTCCGCTCTTTGATATAATCGCCGTTTGAGGCTATATAATTAACATTTGAGCCGACAATTCCAATAGACTCATTTTTTTCCAAAAAATCAACCTGAGTGCTGATACGGTCAGGAAACTGAATATCATCTGCATCAGCCCTGGCTATATAAGTCCCTTTTGCAATGTTTAAACCTCGGTTTAATGCTTTGGGAAGCCCCATACGTTCCTGACTTCTTAGAATAATCACACCTGGGTGATCCTTGTATCTATCAATCGCAGCAATGCTGGCTGGATTTGTACTGTCATCAATGACAATGATCTCCAAATTGGGGTAATCTTGATTAATCAGACTATCCATACTTTCTTTAATATGCTCAGGAAAGTCATTAAAGGCGGGATAAATTACGCTAACGAGGGGAGTTTCCATTTATAATCTATTTTTAACAAATTTTTGAGTGTGTGGTGTTCGAATATTATTGTGTGCCGTACTAGAGTTTGTGATTTGACTGATTGGGTAATTCTTGTGTTTTGTAATAAGTATGCAATTTACGTTTTTTCTGAGCATTTTTGAATTCTTTCAATTGTTAAATCTCTGTGATCATGAAATATGACAATTCTTAGAATCTTCGGCAACTTATATATATATATATATTCTAGGCTTAATTAGCTCAGTGAGCCGTGCGGGACGAGACGTTATTTCAGGTACTTTAGGCCTGCATTCACAGCGTAGCACGCAAAGTAATAAATACTGGACAAAAGCGGAAGTTTTTCAGCACTGCGGTATACCTGCCACGTTTTCAGTGCAGATTTCAACTTGTTGTAGGATAACGAGTTTTTATGAATCCGGTATGACACCAGGGGTTTGTCAATTCCCAGGCTCACCTGTTGAGATTTGAGAATATTAAGCCAGTAAATAAAATCGGTCCTCCCAATATTGCCAAAATACCTTTTTCCGAGCGTTGCGGCATAGTACATGGAGGTAGATAAGCCTATCTCGTTATGTTTAAGAAGACCGCGATAACTCACAGACTTTGAAACCGGAATTGAAGGATTAAGAATTTTACCCTCTTCGTCGATTTTCCGGTAAGCAGTATGACTTAAAACACAATTGTGCTCGATCATAAAAATCAATTGAACAGCTAGCTTCTCGTCATCCCAGATATCGTCGCTATCCAGAAAGGTGATATACTTTCCTTTGGATATTTTTATCCCTGAGTTTCTAGCCTCGGACACGCCGCTGTTTTTTTTGTGCTCAATTACAAAAATCCTGTCATCCAGCTCCGAAAATCGTTTCATGATCTCGACTGAATTGTCCGTGGATCTATCATCCACTATAATTAACTCCCAGTCCTTAAATTGCTGATTGAGAACTGAATTCAATGTGTCATTCAGGTATCGGGCTGAGTTATAAACGGGAATTATAATTGATACCAACGGGACAGTCATAACAAATAAGGAATAATTATCAAATAAGTTTGCAGCAATCACTTATGCGTTAATTTGGCAGAAACCAGCTTTATAATCAATCAGACAATGAATAGATTTTAATATCTGAAGCACAAGATTTGTAACTTATACTCCATTAAATATAATTGTATTTAGTTATAATCTTACATTTTAATGGAACATGACAGCTAAAGTACTTGATCTAAACATTGATCATAAATTTTGAAATATTCAGATTTCATGTAGTCCCAATTATATTTACTGGCATAATTATAACAGTTTGAGCACAATAAGCTATACTTCGCTTCGGTGGTGTTCGTTGCGTAATTAAGAATGTCGTCAATGTTTTCATAAATAAATCCAACCCCTCCTTCATTTATTACTTCGCGGAAAGTTGGTATGTCAGAGGCAATAATAGGAAGCCCGAATGAAATACTATCTTTGAAAGTTCCTGATCCTCCGCTGTAGGTTTTAAGATATGGCAGGAGCATAAAATCATGACTGGAAATCAAATCTTTCAATTCTTGTTCTTCTTCATTAAAATATTTATTCAAAATCTTAAGATTGGGATATACGAGACTCAGTATACGCTTATCAAAGATTGTCCCGGCGATGGTTATATTCAACTTTTCGGCACCTGGGCTAGAAAGAAACTCATAAATTCCCTTATCATCTCTGATTGATCCGTAAATTAATAACTTGCCCGATACATCTTTGATTTTGGCTGGCCTTGCTCTGGCTCTAGGACATGGATAATTGATTACGCGTATGTCGCCGGAATAATTATCGCCCAGAACCTCAGTCAATTGATTCTTGTGATGTTGGTAATGGTTTACGAAGGTGGCACCAAGTCGTGCGCACTTTCGCAGCGTGTAACGATACAGTATTCTTTGCAATGCAGAAATGCCATTTTTTATAGCAGATGCATATTGCAGCCGTTCGATTGAGTGGACTGTAATGATTAGTTTTGGGAGATTTTTCGATTTGAATAGTAACAGAAAGAAGAACGACAGCGGTTCGAACTCGACTAGATGAATGACATCCGCATGTTTTTCAAGCATTTCGGAATACGCATTTTTTGAATCAAAAAACCTTCCTTTGATAAAATTGATAAAACTGTGATTTTGTGTTGTTGCATATTTTGCCTGCAGAAAGGTTGAATTAGGAATACTAAGTTTGTCCTCAGCAGAATATAAGTAATGATATTTTTCAGAAATTAAATTACAAAAGTATTTCCGATAATGGCCTGGCCAGGAAACATATTGCTCAACTACAAGTAACTTTTTAGAATTCATTTGTGGTATAGTTTTGATTCCAGGCAAAGATCATTTGATCTGAAACTTAAATTATAAATTTTCTCAGTTAGGGTATGCATTTTACGACATTGTCATGTGCTTCGTCAAGCCACAAGGCGCCCGACGGTAAACCTTTACTTGATTTCGGCAGATTTGGAACTATAATCTGCCCGTTACTATTTATTCCGATGTTTGCCGCCGTTCTGCTGGAACCGTCATTACCTAACCAAAGCGTGGCACCTCCAAGGCCCACCAGATGCACATTATCAGCTCCATTATTGCTGAGTTCGAAAATTCCCTTTCCTGACCGTGAAAGAATATGGGTATAATCTCCATCGGTACTGGTCAAATTATTTCCGCTTTCAACCGTCGGCTGTCCAAGGCGACTTAAAGCTGAACCAGAAGAAGGTCCCAGGACCTTTCCAATACAATTATTGGTTGAATATTCTAATTCGCCTCGAATGTTGTTGATTGCGATATTCTGTGGCGAGTCAAACACATTTCCTACCAATATTGTTTTGTCAGCATTTTTATAAATACCAGTCAGAGCCACAATGTGGTTATTGCTAACGATATTATTTTCGGATTCAATCATGAATCCAATTGAGGGATTCAGGCGAATCTGGTTGTTTGACAGGATACAACTATTTGCCGCGCCCTTTGTTGAAACTGCAATGCTTAGCGGTTTGATGATCTCTCCAAGCGTGGCGCTGCCGCCGGTGCCTGACTGTTTGATGATTTCTCCCTGCCTGAAATTGCCCGTTAATACTTGAATCAATGCCTTTCCCGTCGACTGATCAAAGCCAATCAGATTCCCGGTTGCGTTACTTTCAGTTCCTTTTACAACAAATATTGGGTTAGCTTTCAATAATTTGTTCGACTTCGAAACCATTGATTTAACTGGTAAGTACATCGGATTTGGAACAATAAATACATTTCCGTATATGATGTTTGCCGCTCCGCCGCCACTCTTTCCCTCCAAATGAACGCCTTCAAGTTTACCATCGAATTTAGCTGAGGCCTCATATTGGACATAGGGCATAAACATATTATTGGAAATTTTATGTTCACCTCCGCCCGTTCCTTCGATATAAATAGAAGCCACCTTATTACCCTCCAGATGACAATTGGTAACGAAACTTTTGTCAGATCCTTTCAAATAAATACCATACTTTGAACCGTCGGTGGTCAGCCGGTCAATATAAACATATCTTGAATTTATTAGCTCAATACCGATCTCGTTGTGAGCTTCGCCGGCAGTTAAACCTCCGCTATAGCACCGAATGATATCTATACCGTAGTTTTCGGAATTAGTATCACCGATTTTTATATTTGACCAAGTTGCTCCGGTCATGCGGCAATCTAAAATTTTCAGGCCCGCTATATAATTTGCTCTGATACAGTGCCGCGCTATGCCGTTACCATCAAAGGCAATATTTTTAATCAGCAAATCGCTTTCCCTCCCAATGAAAGATTTCTGGCCCTGAACAATCTGGACCATTTCCTGATTATGTTCGGCCTTGATTATTGTCAACCCACTCCCGGCACCTTCGAGCTTAAGTTTATATCCAAACGCAGGAGCCGGAACTACAACTTTTGGCTTCAAAGGTACAGAACTAATGTAAGTACCTGCAGAAAATACGACACTAAGCCCTTTTTTCGTAGCACTGTTCAGAGCTCTCTGAATTGCCGGTCCGTCGTCAAGCGTATCATTAGAATTGGCGCCAAAGTACTCAGGCTTCATGTCACTGTATTCCCGCTCATACCTCCGTTTGCCATAACAAACAACCAGACTGCTGTCATCCGGTGACGTGGAATTGGCTTTGTTATATTTGAAGATTCCTGATTTGAGCCCGGATATAACAAACACAACACCAGCAGTGTCTGCTTTTCCTGTTCTAAGCTCATTCATCGTTAAATATGGCAAGATCTTTTGGGGAAGGCCAGCAAGAATCATTGATGTTTCCAATTGATTTTTGATCATGATATCTGGCTTTTTCAAAGAGCCAGATTCTTTATGTCTAGTACTCGGGTATCTTGACTTAACTTGCCCATGAGAAGCCAATGATCCTAATAGAAGGAACAAAAATAATATACTAGCGTTGTTGATAGCTATTTTCATTACCATATCAAAAAATCCTGTGAGAACATTCTTTGCCGGATTTGGAAAAAATAGTCGTTCGAATACATGTTCATTTGTTGTAATACTGTTGAACATATAACAAAGTAATCATTGTTTTATTGCCTATGTGAGACGATTCATTTGACATTGATAAATCAATAACTAGTTTTTTGGTGCAATTCTAAGCGAACTTTTTTTGAACCTAACTTGTCGGACTGTATTGACAATCAAGACAGTTTTTTGTAACTGGTAATAGGTTTAATTATTTTAGCGATTAAAACCAGGACATAAATTGAGGAACTATTGAATTGGATAAATCTTCCACATAGGATTTTCTAAAGAAAACTAAAGTGCCAAAGAATGTTAGCGACACTATCACACAAGATGATACTAATATTCGGTTACGGTAATTCATTGTATGTAAATAAAAAAGCGCAGCAAGTATAGGAGAGTAAGGGAAAATATATCTGAATGTGATGTTTGGGTTAATTATGGTCGTTAGTATTCCAATAAGACAATACAAGATCAAAATCTGAGCCTTTTTGTTAATATGGTCAGTAGAAGTCTTACTTTTATTAAAAAAGAGTGATAGAAGAGCTAGGTTAAGTGGAAACAAACAATAAGCCATAAAAGTATACCCGCCATCGAGGATAGGAAACGGAAAAGAGAAAAATGGATTAGGTCTGAATATTGGAGTAATTAAAATCAAACCTGTCTTAACAGCGAAAGCAGGGAGCTGTAAAACAGGATTCTGGCTCATTACTTGCAAGAATAGAGCAATTTGCAATAGATTTGAGCCCTGAAAGTACTGAAGTTCATCTCCGTGGGCACTTGTAAGCAAAAAATTGACAGCAGGGATAGAGTTAATAATAAAGTAGAAACTGAGAATGAAAAGGAATAAAGATACTGGATTCTTGAAAAAAGAAATAAAAGGACCCATTAAAAGTGTAGTTACGAGTACGAGACCAAAAACAGGTCTAACAAACAAGGCTAATATAGCAACAGATATCCCAATTAATTTAAGGTATGTCAGTTGACGAAAGAAGAAGTAAAAACTTAGCAATGATAATACTACAAGCACTGTCTCCTTATTTGGACCAATCGCTCCTATGAGAAGATATGGGTTAAATACAATAATGAATCGCGCAAGAGCCACGGAATTTAAAGAAATGCATTTAAATATCTGACATAAATATACAGATGCAAGAAGCATTAAAGTGTTCAGAATCAAAAAGCTAAACGAGCCAAACGCATAAAGGGCTCTATTGAAATAAGTGAAACCGTCGGAAAGCGGGTCTATTGTTCTGTCATAGAGGACTCGAAGTTCGTATGCATAAGAATCCGGGATATAGTGATTAACAACAGGTAGATAGTCGTGCTTTCCCGCTACTTGAAGCGAAAAAGTTACTGCTATCATAAGCAGGAGAAGAATATACCAGATTAATGAATCGATTTTACTTTTCATCATTGGGGGGCAAACAAAAATCGACCAGCAGCAATTGGTTGCTTATTTACATAATAAATTTGCATAGATTTTTTGAATCAAATTGGGAGCTTAATTTTTACGATACAACGACAGATTTAATCTTTTTGAGTATAAAAATTCCACATCCATAATGACAACCGTAATTATTGGATACTTGGTCCTGATCCAGTGTTTGGTTCCGATGTAATTTTTTTTCGTCGTCGATATATGAAAAGGACTCCAAAAGAAATTTTCCATCAAATATCTTTAAAAGATAAGACACGTTGAAGACTCTGTGAGCATTAAATTCAATTCTTTGCTGTCCAATAGGAGTAGAGAAATAAAATAGTCCTCCATCTTGCAACATGTTATGGATGTTATTAATTGTTTTAATATGCCCGTCAAGATCTATTGGGTCTCCGTATCTCCCGAGGCCAAAATGCTCAATAGCGTGGAGCGAGGAAATTGAATCATACTTGTTATACAACTTACCATCCGCTTCCATCATATCTGCTTGTTGGAAGTGGATGTTAGGTTCACTGCTACTGATAGCTCTGATATCAGCAACATCTATATCCCTGAATGTGGCAATGTGAGCAATAAATCCGTCTGTGCGTGAACCGATATCCAGATGATTCAGCGGGTTCTGGCGAAAAACGTGTTGTGCTACGTATAAATCCTGTTGAAAATACACGCTATTCATGTCACCACCTTCTTGATATCGGTCTCCAAGACATGGTGAGATTGATATTTTGTTAAAGTCGGGATGCAGATGTAGAACCTTTCTTAGCTTGATATAATCTCGAATAAAAGATGGAATTCCACGCAATGAGTTAATAAATAGAATTGGGTTAATCCCAAAGGATACGATAGTACGTGCCAGTATTTTAAGCATAGTTTCAAAATGTTTTGCGATAGGAAAGCTCCTTAAAACGAGCGCCTAAGTAAATAAAAATACTAAATGAAGAAAGATGTAAAAAAACTATGACGCTATTTTTTACCGACGTAATCGTAAAACCAATTATTAATGATATTGCAATCGAGATAAAGATAATCTGACCAATTCTTTTAAGAACAGTTTCTTCCGAATGCTCCTGCAACGAATTCCTGTGTAGAAATGGTTGTATCATAACCTGAGTTAGCGAAAAAACAGAGTAAGGAATCAAAAATATTTTGAGGAATTCAAAAGTATCTTGTGTGTCCTGACTTGTAAACTTTCCTCGTTGATAAAGTAGAGAAATTATTTGATCACCAAAAAAGTACAGGATTAAGTTAATTATAATTGTAATTAGAAGTGTTACAGATACGGTCTTCCAAATAGTTGCGTTGTTTGTAGTTGAGGACCTGTAAAGAATAATTGAAGATATGTTAGAAACGACTATCATCATGAACGAAGAAATAATGATAAATGAGTATTGATACAGGTTAATTTGATAGTCATTCTCAAAACTTATAAGAAATCTGCCCGTAAAGCCAACAAAAATCGCATGGTTGACTGATATTAATTTGTAAAAGTTCAAATCAGACATTTGTATGACTCCTTCGTTGTGTGAGGATGACCGGAAGTTGTGTCGAAGAGTATTTTTTAACAGCGTTGACGAAAACACAATAGTTAGGATTGAAGAGATTAGTATGGCCTTTAATCCAATAATTGGAATAAGTACAAAGATTAGTACCAATAAAATAAGTGCATTATACAGTGACTGCGTAGAGTATTTTTGAAAATTACCAACAGTCTTGAGTATCGAGAAAAGTATACCATTTGATAAACTCAATGATAAGTAAAGTGAAAATAAGAATATCCAATATATTGACTCCTTACCTATGAATCCTGTTTTAAAAAATGAGATGCCGGCAAGGACAATCAAGCAGCAGGCAAATAGATACTTAGACACTTTGATCGTTTGGTTCCAAACTGGTTGAAAACTTAAACGATTGTTCGTCAGATATAGATTTGCATATTTAGGAACCAAGATACTTTCCAGAATAGGAACTCCAATTACAAATGCTAAAAAAAAATCGACAAGCGACCTTAACATATTAAATGTAGCAAATTCCATTGTATTGCCAACTGAATACGCTACAACAGATTCTCGCAAGACTCCAACCCCTTTAATCGCAATGGAACTACCAACCAGCCACATAAAATTAAGCATGGATTTGTTTAGCTTCATGGACCTATCGTTTTTTAATTAGAAGAGTGAAGGTAACAAGTAGTATAGTGAAGATTGATCCTATTATGGAATAGATTATTCTTACCGGACTACTTTTCTTTGCCGGAACCGCAGGAGGTTCTAGTACTTCTATAACAGGCTGCTGCTCTTTTTCTGCAAGAATTGCTTGTTCCAGCTGGTTCAACAGATCACTTCTTAACGTTTGAGCGTGTAGATAATCAGATTGTAATTTCTGTTCTTCTATTTTCGCAACATTCATAAAAACATTTCTGTTCTTATCGCGATATCTTTGAAGTGCATATTCCGCCTTTTTTAGCTGAGATTCAGCTTCTTGTGTTCTCGATCGGATGAATTCGGACTGGTTGTGTTTTTTCTGAAAGCGATAGTCAGACACGAAGGTATTCAGATAATTGATAGCATAGGAGAGAACAGTCGCAGACACAACCGGGTCAGCCATTTCTACCCCTAAATAAATTACGCCGCTCTTTTTATCGAAATTGGTTTCGATTCTGGATTTGACATCATTAAGTATCCTGATCTCATCAAGGTTAAAGTGTAGAATTTGGCCTTTGCTATGGTCCGATACAATTTCCTGTAAGCTCAATGAATCTTTATTATCACGAATCAAGTATAATAATAAAGACGAATATTGCTTTTTCTCAATCGTTTTTACCGGTTGCTTTAATAGATAGATTATGGCAGGAGTACTTTGAAGAATGTTTGGGTAAAGATCTGGTCGTAGCGCTTCACTTTCATTGGAACTTGACAGATCTATTCCTGCCAGACTGGCCAATGAGCCAAAGTTGGAAAAGCTACTTTCCTTAAATTCTGGTAAAAGTTGCGCTTGTGCCTTATATTGTTTGGGATAAAAGAAACTAACGCCGGCTCCTAAAACGCCACCAATAAATCCCGCAAGCAGCAACTTTTTGAAATTTTTTGATACGAGATTTACTAAAAAAAGAACTGCTCTTTCCAGTATATCTGCATCAGAGACCGGCTGCCTTGTAATTTGTTCTTGCATAATTTTATTTTATTCCAGGACTTAACTTGTTATTGGAAGCACGGAAAAATCAATTTCTAAATAGGCTTATTACAGCCAGCGACAGCGTAGTCATCAGGGAGATGAGTGCTATTCTCTCGCCGGGTGTCGTTTCTCTGTCGGCCTTCTTTTCTTTTAAGGGAATAGTTAACACTGAACCAGGCTCAAGCTTGGGATATGATCTAATGAAGAATAATTTTTTTGTCCTGAAAGTACGCCCATTGAGGTGCGACACATATATGCGGCTTTTCCAGGCATTTTCTGAATAACCGCCAGCTTGCGAAATGTAGTCCTTGAACGAGAAAGATGGGTCAAAATTAACGAGAGAGGGGTTTTGAACACCTCCTTGAATCCTAACTATTTGTGGCCTTACAGGCACGTAGAGCGTGTCTCTATTTCTCAGAAGAAGATTGGATGGCATTGAAGGTTTTTCATTTATGGCTTTCAAATCTACCGCAACCAATTCTCCCGATCTGTAGAACCTTGCTCCTTCAAGATAGGCGCTGTTTTTCAATCCCCCGGTTTTCTGGAACAAGTCAGAGATTTTCTCAAAGTTGGTCAGAATCGTATAGGTGCCAGGGTAATTCACTTCTCCCAGTACCGTCACCAGTTTCTGCGTTTCGTATCTGGGTGATTTGCGAATGGTAACTATATCGTAAGGGCTTAACCGAAATTTTTGATCGTTGGAATTCAGTCTGAGACTGTCTTCAACATTTAAAGTGAAAATCTGAACGTTCTGATCTGCCGGAATGCCAGTCGTATCATTTTTGATTCTTCTGGATACTTCAATACGGTACGGTATACCTTCTTCCTTATATCCGCCTGCTTTAAAAATTGCATCGGCAATTGTAATGTCTTTGTAATAATACTGCTGGCTTGGGTAGTTAACAGAACCAGATATGGTAATGTATGGGCTTTCTTTCAAATCGTCGACCGATTTTATAGTCACAATATCACCCGGCATCAATGGAACATCGTCAATTTGCTTGTTGATCAGCTTTTGGAGATCAATCGCGATAAATACGGATTGCATTGATCCGCCGCTTCTTTCAATTGTAGCTCGGTTTAGGAACGCTCTCTGACTTAGTCCCTGTGCAAGAGAAATTAACTCCAAAAGGGTATTGCAACGGTCTTCAATCGCATAGATGCCCGGACGTGCTACTGCGCCGGTAACCTGCACCTGATTGGCGACCACATCAAGTATTTTGTCAACCCTGAAAATATCTCCGTTTTGGGGAATAAATGAGGCGATTGAAGTACTATCAATACTTCCGATCACATAATTGGACCCCGTATTACGCTGGTAATTAATAATTGAATTGTAGGCATCAGGAAGGTATCCTCCGGCATAATTGATTAATTCCTTTAAAGTTTCAGTTCCCTTCGCTTCAAAAATGCCGGTTTTCTTAAATTGTCCGTTCATTTCAATCCGTTTTTCATACGGACGGATCAGTATGATATCCTGATCTTGTAAGGCGATATTGTCTTTCAGGTCCGCATTGACCAGAAAACGGTAGAGGTCAATCTTGCGAATTACATTGTTATTTCGAATGATCTCAATATTCCTGTAGGAACCATTGCTGCTTGGCCCGCCAGACTGATAAATTGCATTGAAAGCCGTTGCCAAAGAAGGTACTGTGTATGTTCCCGGCCTCACAACTTCTCCGGTAATCATCACATGAATGCTGCGGATTCCACCAAGTGTAATTGTAGCGTATGTGCCGGATCCTGGTCGGTCCAGATTGGAATACGCTTGCCTCAGTCGCGTTACAATCCGATCCTTGGCTTGTTCCACAGTTAGTCCGTTCACATAAACGGGAGCGAGGTTAAGCATTTTTACTGTTCCCTCAGGGCTAATCTTCAATCGGAAATTATCAACGGAATTTCCATAAATGTCAACGATAAGTTCGTCTTCCGGACCGAGAATATAATTTTTAGGGGTAGCAAGCCTTAAATTGGGTTCGAAAGTTGTTGATTTTTGCCTGAAAAAAGACGATCCGAAAGTTCTGTCGGATCCGCTGGCGGTTTGTCCCAAATCCTCTTTGGCGTCTGTTTCATTTATTTCTTTATCAGGCTGAGTTCTCGATTCATCCAGCTTGTCACGGTTTGCATTGTCCTGACTGGTTGGTTTCGCCCCCTGCTCCACCCGTTTCCGCATGGCCGAAATATCGTCCAGGGTATATCCCTTTTGCATGGCAGCCCTTTCAATATCCATATCGGTCATGCCTGCAGATTTGGCCTGATTGTAAAAGTCTATCGCTTGTTGATTAGAGATTGTGGCAGGATCAACTTTTTCGGTAGGGAGATTCGGAGTCGTTTTTGGGACTGTATTTTGAGCAGAAATTGTCAGGCTTGTCAGTAAAGCAAAAATTAAAAGGGTACTCTTAACGAAATGTTGCGAAACGGATAAATAATGCATGTAGTGTATATATAATTACAACTTAAAGATAAATTATAACGTCGAAAGGTATTGTAGCGGAACCTTATTTCGATAAGGTTCCGCCAAAACAAAAATACAAAAACTTATTACAATTGAACCCGATGCCCGAAATATCTTAATGTAACGGCGATTATGGTTTCAATTTAACCTCAATGGCAAGTTCGGTCAATTGGGCGTCGGAGATATGAGACGGAGAGTCGATCATTACGTCACGTCCGGAATTGTTTTTTGGGAACGCAATGAAGTCCCGGATGGAGTCAACACCCCCGAAAAGCGAGCAAAGGCGGTCAAATCCGAAAGCAATGCCCGCATGCGGCGGCGCACCGAATTCAAAGGCATTCATCAGGAAGCCGAACTGCTCCTGAGCTTCTTCCGGCGAAAATCCTAAAATCCCAAACATTTTCTGTTGAAGTTCACGTTCGAAAATTCGCACTGAACCTCCACCTACTTCCACGCCGTTTATAACCATGTCATAAGCGTTTGCCCGAACTTTTCCAAGGTCAGAACCAAGCAAAGCAATATCTTCGGGTTTTGGGCTTGTGAATGGATGGTGCATGGCAAACCAGCGGTTTTCAGCCTCTCCGTATTCAAGTAGCGGGAAGTCAAGCACCCAGAGCACGCGGTAGTTGTCAGGATTACGGAATCCAAGGCGTGAACCCATTTCCAGGCGTACCTCATTCAATTGTTTTCTGGCTTTGTCGGCCTGTCCGGAAACAATAAGTATCAGATCTCCCGGTTTTGCATCAAAAACTGCAACCCATTTCCTCAGATCTTCTTCGGTATAAAATTTATCGACGGAAGATTTTACAGTTCCGTCTTCATTATAACGAACATAAATCAGTCCCTTGGCTCCAATCTGAGGGCGTTTTACCCAGTCTGTCAGCTCGTCCATTTGTTTGCGGGTATAAACGGCACAACCAGGAGCACAAACACCGACAACAAGTTCAGCATCATCAAACACCCCAAAATTTTTGCCTGTCGTAAGATCCAGGTCCTCACCCTTTAATTCTTTGAACTGCATATCGAAACGGATATCCGGCTTGTCGGAACCATAGAGGCGCATCGCTTCGGCATAAGTCATTCGCGGCACTTCCGGCAGATCAATTCCCTTCACTTTGCTGAAAAGATTCCGGATCAGCCCTTCGAAAGTGTTCAGAATATCCTCCTGCGTCACAAAAGACATTTCGCAGTCAATCTGTGTAAATTCAGGCTGGCGATCTGCGCGAAGATCCTCGTCTCTGAAACACTTCACGATCTGATAATAACGATCAAAACCCGCTACCATCAGCAATTGCTTGAAGGTTTGCGGAGATTGAGGGAGCGCATAAAATTCGCCTGGATTCATACGGCTTGGTACGACGAAATCGCGGGCACCTTCCGGCGTCGATTTGATAAGTACAGGCGTTTCTACTTCAATAAAATTCAGTTCGTCCAGATAAGCACGCGTATGGCGGGCAACCTGATGGCGCAGCTGAAGATTTTTACGTACCGCATTTCTTCTCAGATCAAGATATCTGTATTTCATCCGAATATCGTCACCGCCATCGGTTTCATCTTCAATCAAAAACGGAGGCAATTTCGCCGGGTTTAATATTGTAAGTTCCGACACGCGGATTTCAATCGAACCGGTAGCAATCTTGTCGTTTTTTGAGAGACGCTCAATAACCTCACCTTTGGTTGAAATCACAAATTCGCGTCCAAGAGAGCGTGCTGTTTCAAGCACATCCGCGGGCGTTTTACCCTCCTCGAAAAGAAGTTGAGTCAAACCGTAACGGTCACGCAGATCAAGCCACACCATTCCACCTTTGTCACGGATTCTCTGGACCCATCCGCACAAAACGACATCTTGATTTACATGTTCTAAGGTTAACTCCCCGCAGGTATGTGTACGTAACATATAATTATTTTAATACTGATATAAAAAAAGGCTCTGATAATAAAATGCCGCAAAAGTACGTATTTTTACTAAATCTAACATATAGTGTTTTTTATGAATTTAAATAAAGAGGGAATCAGGCTTAACAGGCATATAATTTTTTTACTTTGCTTTGGGCTGATAAGCTGTGAGCCCACACCAACGCCCGATAAAAACAATTCGGCGGATTTTGAGACGATCCCGCTCGCACAGAGCATTACTCCGGGCGTTATAGACGAAGCATCCGGAATTGCCCCAAGTATAAATCTGCCGGGGAATCTCTGGACGCAGCAGGATTCAGGACAGCCAAACTCGGTTTATTTGGTGAGCCAGGATGGCAAAACAGTCAAAGAGTATAGGGTTCCGGGAAGCCAGAATCGAGACTGGGAAGATATCGCCGTTGGTGTTGGCCCTGAAAATGGTATAAATTATATTTATCTGGCTGATATTGGTAATAATAATCTGCCAATGACCGATAAAAACATCATTTACCGTGTACCGGAGCTAAAAGACGTCAATGGCTCATTTAGTGAAAGCAGCCTTGCCAAAATAACTTTCAGTTATCCCGACGGTCCCCGTGACGCGGAGAGTATTCTGTTAGATCCGGTCACAAAGGATATTTTTATAATTTCCAAAGAGCTTGATAAGGCAAATCTTTACCGCCTCGCTGCTCCTCAATCGGTCACCGAAACAATGGTTGCAGAAAAAATCGGGACTGTTCCTTCGGTAACGATTGCGACGGCCGGTGAAATTTCAGCAGACGGAAGCGAAATTTTAGTTCGTAATTATTTTGCGGTGTATTATTGGCAGCGCAAATCAGGCGAGACGATTGGCCAGACTTTGAGTCAAAAACCAACCAAACAATTGACCGTTGCCGCCGAACCCCAGGGGGAAGGAATCTGTTTCGATCGCGAAGCAAAAGGATTTTACACTTTAAGTGAAAAAGGTAGCTCTGTGGGCGTTTCGCTGAATTATTATAAAAAGAAATAATCAACTTATGTTTAAAAATTTAGTCTTCTGCCTATTGGTTTCGAGTGGGCTTTTTGCACAATCCGTTTCCGATGAAGTTTATATTAAACAAAATTATTCCAAAGCGGAATTTGACATTCCCGTGCGGGACGGTGTCAAATTACATACCATAGTATACAGCCCGAAAGACGCTTCGACTGAAAAGAAATATCCTTTTTTGATGCAGCGCACTTGCTACAGTGTTGCTCCGTATGGAGCAGATAACTTCCCGCCGAGGCTTGGGCCAAGTCCCGAGTTGATGCGGAACAAATTCATTTTTGTTTATCAGGATGTTCGCGGAAGATACATGAGTGAAGGTGAATGGACCAATATGACACCGCATATCGAAAATAAGAAGGCGAAAAATGAGGTCGATGAAGCATCAGATATGTACGATACAATCGAATGGTTGCTGAAAAATGTTGCGCATAATAATGGTCGTGTCGGTCAGTGGGGGATTTCTTATCCGGGGTTTTATACTACTGCAAGTGCTTTAAGCGGCCATCCGGCTTTGAAAGCGTCGTCTCCGCAAGCGCCGATCGCAGATTTCTTTTTTGATGATTTCCATCACAACGGCGCATTTACGCAGGGATATTATGTCACCTTTCCGGTCTTTGGTATCAAACCACCAAACCCTACTACCGCTTCCTGGTTTACTGGCGACATGATTCAACCCAAACCTGATGGGTATACGTTTAACATGAATATTGGGCCGCTCAAAAATTTTGATCAGTATTATTCAAAAAACTTTTTCTGGCAGGAAACGGTCATGCATCCGAATAAAGACGCTTTCTGGCAGAAACGCGACATATTGCCACATTTGAAGGGTTTGAAACATGCCTTTATGACTGTGGGTGGCTGGTTTGACGCAGAAGATCTTTATGGCCCTTTGAACACTTACAAAACAATTGAAAAAAATAACACCGGCATTTACAATACGCTGGTCGTAGGGCCTTTTGGTCATGGGCGGTGGAGTAGGGAAACGGGTCACACGCTTCACAATGACATTTATTTTGGAGACAGCATCGCCACGTTTTATCAGAACAATATTGAGGCTACATTTTTTAAGCATTTTCTGAAAGGTGCCGGAGATGGTAAAACAGGTCTTCCCGAGGCTTATTTGTTTGATACGGGAGCGAAGAAGTGGAAAACTTTCGACAAGTGGCCGGTTGCCGAAGTTTCAAAACGAAAACTTTATTTTCATGCGGGAGGTAAACTTGATTTTGTTGAACCCAAAGATGCGAAGTCTGTAACTAGTTACCTTAGCGACCCTGAAAAACCGGTACCGTATACGGTCAATTACAAACAAATGGCCGGATTTACGCCCTTTGAGTACATGTCGGAAGACCAGCGTTTTGCATCAACGCGTTCGGATGTACTTGTTTTCAAAACAGATGTGCTGACAGAGGATATTACTTTGGGTGGTGAAATCATGGCTAACCTGAAAATCAGTACGACAGGTACCGATGCTGACTTTTTCGTGAAGCTGATTGATGTTTATCCCGACGACGAAAAGAATCACGAATTTTTGACCGATCCGAAAACTGTACTTGCAGGATATCAGCAGATGGTCAGAAGTGAAATTATGCGCGCACGTTTCCGGAATAGTTTCGAAAAGCCTGAGCCGCTTGTTGCGGGAAAATTGACGGATATCGACTTCCGTTTGCAGGATGTTTTGCACACATTCAAGAAAGGGCATCGGATCATGATACAGGTTCAAAGCACCGTGTTCCCCTTGTTTGACCGAAATCCTCAGAAATTTGTGGAAAACATTTACAACGCAAACGAGGCGGATTTCATAAAAGCAACCCAGACAATTTACCACCAGTCAGGGGCAGCCAGTTCACTGGAAGTTGATGTTATAAAATAATTCCCCGTTGTGAAATTGGCAAAGATTAGCCTTGACAGTTTTATTGAAAAATGATGACAAATAATTTATTGATAATGACCTTATTGACTTCCGGTTTAGCGATCCAAGACGGTGTTGCTCAGAAAGTAGTATATCCAAGCACGACTAAAATAACACATACCGATGAGTATCACGGAGTGAAGGTTGATGATCCGTATCGTTGGCTGGAAGATGACCGTTCAGCAGAAACAGCTGCCTGGGTGAAATCTGAAAATGACGTGACTTTTTCCTATTTGGAACAGATACCTTTCAGAGGTAAAATTTTCAGTGATCTGGAAAAGGCATACAACTATCCAAAATATTCAGCGCCCTCCAAAAAAGGAGAATATTTTTATTTTTATAAGAATGACGGTTTGCAGAATCAGTCTGTTTTGTTTCGGCAAAAGGGGATTAATGGCTCGCCCGAAGAAATTCTGGATCCCAACAAATTGTCGAAAGACGGCACAACGCGCTTGACTGTTTTCAGCCTTTCAAAAGACGGGAAATATTCTGTTTGTGGTTTTTCAAAAGGCGGCTCAGACTGGCAGGAATATCAGATTATGGATATGAGTACGCTCAAAATGCTACCTGATTTACTGGAATGGGTCAAAGTTTCGGGAGCGGCCTGGCAAGGTGACGGTTTTTTTTACAGCCGTTATCCAAAACCGGACGGCAGCGCACTGGCAGCCAAAAACGAAAATCATCAGGTATTTTTCCATAAAATCAATACGCCACAAAATGCAGATAAGCTTATTTTTGAAGATGCAGCCAATCCGCAGCGGTTCAATACAGTTGGCACTTCGGAGGACGAGCAGTATGCTTACCTGAGCGTAAGTGACCGGGGGAAAGGTAAGGATGGCAACGGATTATGGGCACTAAAAAAGGGAGAAAGTAAGTTTGCGCCGATTCAGGAGGAGATTACTAACTTCAGTTACGGTGTTATTGAAAACGTAAAAGGCGGATTCTTGATCGAAACCAATGAGCATGCGCCGAATGGAAAAGTAATGTTCTTTAATGAAAAAGCGAAGACATGGAATGCTTTTATACCAGAAAAGCCGGAGCCCCTGCAGGGGGTAGGTTCGGCTGGGGGGCAATTATTTGCTTCATATTCGAAAGATGTAACGACCCGGATTTATGTTTATGACCTGAAAGGGAAACTTGAAAATGAAGTCAAATTGCCTGGTTTGGGAACAGCAGCAGGATTTGGTGGGGAAAAGGAAGATACTTTTGTTTTCTATACCTACACTTCCTTCAATTACCCGCCTACGATTTTTAGATATGACATCCAATCTCAGAAAAGCAGCGTATTCCGGGAACCTGAGGTAAGTTTTAAACCTGAGGATTACGAAACAAAGCAGGTCTTTTACCCAAGTAAAGATGGTACCAAAATACCTGCGTTTATCACCTATAAAAAGGGACTAAAATTGGATGGATCCAATTCGACAATTCTGTATGGTTACGGCGGATTTAATATCAGTCTGACACCTGCGTTTAGTCCCACACGTATTCCGTTTCTGGATCAGGGCGGCGTGTACGTTCAGGCCAATCTGCGCGGAGGAAGCGAGTATGGAGAAAAGTGGCACGAGCAAGGGATGAAACTGAAAAAGCAAAATGTTTTTGATGACTTCATTGCTGCTGCGGAATTTCTGATCAAGGAAAGATATACATCCTCTGAGAAGCTTGCAATTCAGGGGGGATCCAACGGTGGCTTGTTGGTGGGAGCCGTTATGAATCAGCGTCCTGAATTGTTTAAAGTCGCTTTTCCGGCCGTAGGTGTAATGGATATGCTCCGTTTTCACAAGTTTACAATTGGCTGGAACTGGATTGCCGATTACGGCAGCAGCGATAATAAAGAGGAATTTAAAATGCTTTACGGATACTCGCCTTTGCACAATATCAAACAAGGTGGAAAATACCCTGCAACGATGATTACAACAGCGGATCATGACGATCGGGTCGTACCTGCGCATTCGTTCAAATATGCGGCAGAGTTGCAGGCAAAAGCCGGCGCATCGTCTACAAATCCGTTGCTGATTCGTATCGACACCAATTCTGGCCACGGTGCGAGTAACACAAAAAAAGCACTGGAAACCCAGGCCGATATTTATGCCTTTTTATTCCGGAATATGGGGCTGGTCTGGAAATAGCGCTTTTCTGTAAAATCCGGCTAATTATTTCAAAAATCAAACACTTGTAGTAACCGATATTAATTTATCGATATAAGTGTTTGATTTTATTTTTGTTATTTGCACATTGCAATGTTTTCTTCCACAGATGCATTTTTTTGATTCTGTGATTTGTCTGAATCCAGGCGATATTCAACGTTATAATAATTTGACTTCCAATTCAACTTGTTGAGTTGACTGCCCTAATAGTATTTCTGTACTCTTTAATCTTCAAATTATGAAACAAGTTTTCCATGTTCTGTTTTTACTTATCTCGTTTGGGGGTTTAGCACAAACCCTGGAAGATGACAAGGCGGCTCTGATTGCATTTTATAATGCTGCCGGGGGAGGTAGCTGGTTCAATAGTTATGGTTGGCCACATTCTATATTTGAATCCAATAATCCATGCGAATGGTCAGGTGTAGGATGTGAAAATGGGCGTGTTACCAGTTTGAATCTCAGAAATAATCATTTGACTGGATCAATCTCCCCGGAAATTGGCAAGATAACTGAATTGAAAATACTCATGCTTACCAGATCGGAAAGGGAGTATTATTCAGGTTTGGGCGGACCGATCCCATCTTCTCTGGGGAATCTTCAGAAGCTTGAGATTTTGGATCTATATGGAAATAATGGATTATCGGGTTCTATTCCTTCGTCACTTGGCAACTTAACCAAGTTGACATATTTGGACCTAAGTTCTGCATTTGTATGGCCAAATTTGCCTGCTTTCGGGAGTTTGGTGGGCCCGATTCCTGCTGAACTGGGCAATCTGGAAAACCTGGTCTATCTGAGCCTTACATCTAAAGAAATCAATGGCAATCTTCCTCCGGAATTAGGCAAGTTGAAAAAACTGCAAACCCTTGCGTTAGCAGGTAATAAATTTACCGGTACTATTCCGGCTGCTTTCGGTGAGATGGAGGAGCTTGTCAATATGAATTTGTCATATATTCCACCGACGGCTGCCTGGGAAGTGCGAGGCCCAAGGGGTGAGCTGTCTGGCGCAATTCCAGCAGAGTTTAGTAAACTTTCTAAACTGAAATCTCTGGATTTGTCTTATCAAAATCTGAATAGCGGTTTAAGCGCGACATATCACATCCCTGTTTCGGGAGGAGTATCAATCACAGGTAACGCTTTCACCTTCGACGGGATAGAAGGGTATACAAATATTATCGATTACTACAGCCCACAAGCCAAAATCCCAATGAAAGGAATGTTTCCACTGAGTTCCAGCGTGGGCGTTGATGGGACACTTTATGTGGAAGCCGGCGGAACGATCTCAAATAATACCTATAAGTGGTTTAAGGATAACAATTTGGTAGCAACCAATGTGGGTGTTAATTCGTTTAATACAACCGGATTAGGGACTTATCAGGTACAGGTAACTAACAGCTTTGCGCCAGATCTCACATTGGTCAGTGAGGATTATCCGGTAACAATTTTACCGGTTACGCTGATTTCATTCAGCGGGAAAAATGACGCGGACGAAAATCACCTCACCTGGAAAACAACCTCAGAAACAAACAATTCCGGTTTTGAAATCGAGAGAAGTGCAGATGCGAAATCTTTTGAAAGGATTGGGTTCGTGGATGGTAATGGTGATTCAAAGGTGGTGAAAAACTATAATTTTACGGACAGCAATCCATTTTCGACGACGTATTATCGCCTTAAACAAATCGACTACGATGGCCAGTTTGAGTATTCAAGGATTATAGCAGTGAAAAGAAATTTTTCAGGAATTAGCATTTATCCCAATCCTGCCCGAGATCAGATTTTTGTCAGAGATCTTGAAAAGGAGGCGCAAATTATTGTTCGAAATGCGGAGGGGAAAACACTGCTGACGCAAATGGTATATCCGAAACAGGCTGTTGAGCTCAATAACTTCTCAAACGGATTCTATTTCATCACTATTGGAAATGAAGTGAGGAAAGTTGTAATAGATCGGTGACTTAGTTTGAATATTTACGTGAATAAAGGCCGGACAAACCGATTGTCCGGCCTTTTTAGTTATGATAACACTTCTTTAACTCCCATTATTTCTTAAATTATTTCTACATGCAGGATACCACAGGACGGTACCGATGCCTAAGTTTAATAATCTTGTACCCGCTTACAGACAGTAGTATTTGTCCCATAAAATCCTTTGTGAGTAATATTAACTATACCGAAACAAGAATATAAAAAACCATAAAATATGAGCATTTCAAAAACAGATCAGTACAAATACGTGAGCTACCTTTGGGACGATGAAAAAGCAGCTTCTCTGGGAGACGACCAGGTTGCGCTTCTTTTGTATCGCTCCAATTTGTTGGGTGCCGACCTTCGCCTGACCAATTATGCCGGTGGCAATACCAGCTGTAAAACGATCGAAAAAGATCCGCTTACAGGTAACCCTGTTGAAGTAATGTGGATCAAAGGTTCAGGCGGAGATATTGGTACTTTAACCAGAAGTGGTCTGGCGGGATTGTATCAGGATCGCCTTCATAATTTGAAAAATGTATACCGGGGGCTGGAATTTGAAGATGAAATGGTGGAGCTTTTCAACCATTGTATTTATGATCTGAAATCAAAAGCCCCATCTATAGATACTCCGCTGCATGGTCTGTTGCCGTTTAAACACATAGATCACCTGCATCCTGATGCGCTAATCGCTATTGCAGCATCGAAAGAAGGCGAGGCAATTACGCAGGAATTATTTCACGGTGAGCTGGCGTGGGTTCCATGGCAGCGTCCGGGTTTTGATTTAGGATTGAAACTGGAAAAGGCGCTGGCAGATAATCCTGGAATTCGCGGAATCGTGCTTGGTGGCCATGGTCTCTTCACCTGGGGCGACACAGCTTATGAGTCATATATTAACACGCTTGATACCATTGAAAAAGCGTCCGAATATCTGGAAGCAAATTATGGAAAAAGCCGCCCCGTATTCGGTGGCCAGCGTACCGAAAGTGAGAGTCCTGAACGACGTTTGGAGATTGCCGGTAAACTTGCACCTTATTTGAGAGGGCTGGCTTCGGAAAAACAGGCAATGATTGGTCATTTCACTGACGACGCACGCGTACTTGAATTTATTGGAAGCCATGATCTTGATAAACTGGCGCCATTAGGAACAAGCTGCCCGGATCACTTTTTGCGTACAAAAATCCGCCCATTGGTACTTGAATTCCCGTTTGAAAAACTGAATGGTACGGATAAGGAAATACTGGATCAGATTCGTCCGCAATTTGAAACTTATCGGGAAGGCTATCAGGCTTACTATGATCGTTGCAAACATGACAACAGTCCTGCTGTTCGTGACCCGAATCCGGTTATAATATTGCTGCCTGGTGTAGGTATGTTCTCGTTTGCGAAGGATAAGCAGACTACCCGTGTTGCATCAGAATTTTACATCAATGCGATCAACGTAATGAAAGGTGCGGAAGCAATTTCTTCATACGTTTCGCTGCCGGAACAAGAGGCTTTCGATATTGAATACTGGCTGCTGGAAGAGGCGAAATTGCAGCGTATGCCAAAGGAAAAGGCACTTTCACGTAAAGTGGCAATCGTAACAGGTGGTTCTGGTGGAATTGGTAAGGCAATTGCTCAAAAATTCCTTGAAGAAGGCGCTTGCGTAGTGATCTCTGATATCGACGAAAAAGCACTTGGGGAAACCAAGGCAGAGTTTGATGCCAAATTCGGAAAGGATTTCTCGACAACAACCGTCGCTAACGTCCTGGAAGCAGATCAGATTAAGGCAGCTTTTGATGCCACGAAACTGAAATTTGGTGGAATTGACATCGTCGTAAACTGTGCTGGTCTTTCCATCTCAAAACCATTGGCGGAAACGACGATCAAAGATTGGGATATTTTGCAGGACGTTTTGGTAAAAGGTCAGTTTTTAGTTTCTCAGGAAGCGGTGGCAATCATGCGCCAGCAGGGACTGGGTGGTGATATTGTCAACATAGCGAGCAAAAATGGCCTGGTTTCCGGCCCTAACAATGTAGCATACGGAACAGCAAAAGCAGCGCAGCAACACATGACGCGCTTGCTGGCAGCAGAACTCGGACCGGACAAAATCCGTGTCAACGTTGTAAATCCCGACGCAGTAATTTCCGGAAGTAAAATCTGGGAAAGCGGCTGGGCAGCAGGACGGGCGAAGGCGTATGGAATCAAGATTGAAGAATTACCTGCTTATTATGCAAAACGTACAGTTCTGGGTGCCGAAATCCATACCGAGGACATCGCGAATGGCGTTTTTGTTCTGGTGGGAGGTTTGTTGAGCAAAAGTACCGGCAATGTGATCAATGTTGACGGCGGCGTTCCTGCGGCATTTGTAAGATAGTATTAGGAAAGGCGTTCTCAGAGGTACACGACCGCGGGGAACGCCTCCACACAAGAATGCAGCAGCAAAAGCAGCTAACAGCCAATCGCTAACAGCCAAAAGCTAAAGAACATGAGAATTGAACAATATAAAATTGACCAGCATAACGATAGTTTGCTGTCCAGACACAACAATCAGTTTATCTTTCTAAAGGAGCAACTGGGAGAACAGGGCATTGACGCCAATGCAATTGTGGATGCCTTACAGGCTTTTCAGGTTGCAATTCCAAGCTGGGCGCTCGGAACAGGCGGCACGCGTTTCGGGAGATTCTCCGGTGGTGGCGAACCTCGTTCTTTGGAAGAAAAAATAGAAGATGTCGGTTTGCTTCATGCGCTGAACCGGTCAAGCGGATCAATTTCCCTGCACATTCCCTGGGATATACCTTCAAATGCAAGTGATATTATCAGCCTTGCGTCATCGTACGATCTGAAATTCGACGCTGTTAATTCCAATACTTTTCAGGATCAGAAGGATCAGGAGCTGTCTTACAAATATGGTTCATTGTCGCACGTGGATCCAAAAGTGCGTAAGCAAGCTGTTGACCACAACATTGAAGTAATTAAATATGGCAAAGAGCTTGGGTCAAAAGCACTTTCTATCTGGCTTTCAGATGGATCCTGTTTTCCGGGCCAATCCAATTTTGTGAAATCATTCCAGAACACGCTCGAATCCTTACAGGAAATTTACGCTGCTTTGCCCGACGACTGGAAGGTGTTTGTTGAATACAAAGCCTATGAGCCGAATTTTTATTCAACGGTGATTCAGGATTGGGGCAGTTCATTGCTGTTTTGCCAGAAACTTGGCGCAAAAGCAGATGTATTGGTTGATTTAGGACATCATTTGCCTAATGCAAATATTGAACAAATCGTAGCAACGCTGATGATGGAAGGCCGTTTGGCAGGATTTCATTTCAATGATTCGAAATATGGTGATGATGACCTCACCGTTGGCAGCATTCGCCCTTACATGTTGTTCCTCATTTTTGTGGAATTAGTGGAAGGAATGAAAAGAGCGGGCAAGGGAAGCGATGGATTTGCCTGGATGATTGATGCAAGCCACAATGTGAAAGATCCATTGGAAGATTTGCTACAATCAGTAGAAGCGATATTGCTTTCTTACGCTCAGGCTCTGATTTTGGATAGTAAAAAACTTGAAATTGCGAGATCGCAAAATGACGTTGTGCTTGCGCAGCAGTTGTTACAAAATGCTTTCAGAACAGATGTCCGTCCGTTGGTACGTGAATCGATGCGTCAGAGCGGAGGCTCACTTGACCCGATAGGGCTGTTCCGTAATCTCAAAGTAAGATCGGAACTGATGAACGAACGTGGAAAAATTACCGTAGCAACTGGTTTGTAATAACAGTTAATTAGCTGTTAGTCATTAGCAGTTAGTTCAATAAATGATTGTAAGAAAAATTAGTCTAAACTAAATTTTTCTTTACTACTTTTATATAAAAACCTCCACTTTGGGTACCCCAAAGTGGAGGTTTTGCTTTTATAGCGATTTTCGTTTGATCAGTGTAAAGGGATTTTTAATGACGGCACTGCGGTTTTCATTGATCAGCTGCGCGGCGGTTTTGCCCATTTGTTCATGATCTGTTGAAATGGTCGTAATTCCATCCAGAAGTATCTCTTTCAGGGGCGTTTCATTATAAGAGATAATCCCGATGTCTTTCCCGATTTCAAGCTTTTCCTGCCTGCATTTTTTGATCAGGTTTACCAGGTCGTTCTCTTCGATAACAACGTATGCCGCGTTTTTGGTTACAGCGCCATCTTCCGGAAAATCATAAATAATTTCATGTTCAAACTGGTGTTGAATACAAAATATCCGGAATCCCTTTATGATCTCTTTCGGGTAAGGAATCATCGTCGGGAAAATCAGAATTAACTTTTTGTAAACTTTCAGAAGATCCAGCGCCTCATTCAGTGCGGCCACAATATCCTTTTCGAAATTCTGGAAAACGGAAGAATGCTTTTTTGTGTTGAGATCAATGTCCTTATCCAGCAAAATCAGCTTTTCTGCAGGAATCAATTTTAAGGCTTCAAGAGCCTCTTCCGCTTTCTCGTAAAAATGAGGCATGATAACGTAATAATCATATTCGCCCAGGCTATTTTTGATCAGATTTTTGAAGATGTTCGAATTGGAATGGTGAATGTGCAGATCGACGTTTACATTCCGTCCCAGATTTTCAACAAACGAGTTGTAGATCTGTTTTTTATAATTGCTGATCTTGTTGAAAACAAGTAAAATACGGACCGTCGTTTCAATATCCACCCTGTTGATAAAATATCCCTTTCCCCGCACTGAAATAAGCACACCATCTTTGATCAGATGTTTGTAAGCCTTTTCAACTGTATCTCTCGAAAGTAAATATTCTTCGCTTAACTGATTGATCGAAGGGATCTTATCACCCCGCTTTAGTTTTCCTTTCCCTATCGCAAGCAGCAGCGATTTGATAATCTGCATGTATTTGGGGGCACTTTCCTTAAACTCAATATCAAACTGGATTTCCATCAAACGGCACTGGTTTATTACTAAGATAAAAATAACACTTTTATGGCTGGTTTGGCCAAAAAAAGACGCCAACTTTTGAAAAGTTGACGTCTTTAAATTTGATTCAATTAGTTTTTATCTGGGACCGCGGCTGCCTCTTCCGGAAGCAGGAGCACCGCCGCCTGAATTGCCTTGTGAGGAGCGTTCCTGGTTTGGCGCGCTACCTCTCGATTCGCTTTGCCGAACTGCCGGCGCTTCACTGGATTGTCGCCCTCCGCCCTGGTTTCCATAATCCGCAGATCTGCTTGATCTGCTTCCCCGGTCCGGACTGGAAACGGGATTAGTTCTTTCGCTGCGCTGTTCCGCTGCCGGAGCCGAAGGACGCGCATTTTCATAACTTCCGCTGCTTCTGCGGTCGGGTGTGTTACCGCCCGGAGATGGTTGCGGAGAATATTCGCGGTTCCGGTTGCTTTGCGGATAATCAGAACCTCCTCTGTCTGGTGCTGGCGTCACCCGACTATTTTCTGTACCTCGTTCAACAGATCCGCGATTGTTGGACCGGTTATTGTTCTGATCCTCGTTGTAAATCCTGCCACGGTCATTTGGTTGTGAACCTCTGTTCGACTGGCGGTCGCTGTTGTAAACCGGGTCGCGGCGGTCGGGTGAATAGGTTCCGGTTGATCTGCCATTGGAGCGGTCTGTTATTACACGGCCTCTCTGGCTTACATCAATCTGGCGTACAGGTACACTTCTACGGGTTACGCGCTCAATTTCATCTCGTCTCGGGCCGTACGCATAGTTGCGATTGTTGTTGCTGTAATAGTTATTAATGATCGTGGTCCGGTTGTAAATCTGCGTTACACGGGCCCGCGGTGCGCAGTAATTATGCCAGTAACGATCTGATATATAACGTTGTGGTACAAAAACCCACCAGAATGAAGGAATATTGATCGAAACATTGATGTTCATTCCCGGACCAAGTGGTGCCCATCCGTAATAGTCTCCACCCGAACGCCAGTTTACCCAGGCAGGTCCCCATTCGTAACCGGGAATCCAGAACCAGCCATTGTAATCATCATAAGACCAGCGGCCATAGTGAAAAGGAGCCCATCCCCAGTCGTAATCGGATACCCAGGTATTGCCGAATTCGGTTACTTCCCAGTATCCGTTGGTGGAATATGGCTGGAAATCCTGATTAACGTAAGGGGTCCAGACTGAGCCGTACTGACGTGAAGTTGTCCAGCGACCGTAAGGAGACAGTTCGTTATAAAATGTTTGAAATGAAATATTAACTCCGGGCTGAGCCTGAACGTTTTGCTGACTGGTAAAACCGGCAGTCAGTAAAAGGAGCAGGCCCAGGATACGGAAGCTTCGCATGGTTTTCATGGCTATGTCGATTAATTGTTTGCTGTTTGATAAAATCGGTTGTTGGACGGAAAAATTGTTTTGTGGTTTAATGACACGTTCCATCCTCATTTCGTTTTGCTGACTTCTTCTAAAACGCGTTCTGTTTGGTTCTGTTGCAAGGGATATGTAAGTGTTTTGTAATCAGTTATTTAAATTAATCACTATTCCTCATTAAGACAATTTGAATGCACTAAACCCCTATTTTGCGGGTTCGATGTTAACACACGTTAACATTATTGCTAAATTGTATCATGATTGATCCTGAAAATTTACATACGGAACTCGTTTTCCAGACCGCCAGAAGTGGAGGCGCCGGTGGGCAAAATGTGAACAAAGTGGAAAGCAAAGTGGAGCTTCGTTTCGATATACCAAATTCGGCTCTTCTGACTGAGCTTCAAAAGGAAAAACTGTATCAAAGGTTAGCCTCGAAACTGACGACTGAAAACGTACTGATTTTATATCATCAAACGGAAAGATCTCAGTTTGCAAATAAGGAAAAAGTAATTGCCAAATTTGATACCCTGATACGAAAGGCATTTGAAGAGCAGAAAAAGCGCCGCGCAACTCGTCCGACTCTGGCCTCCAAAAAGGAAAGACAGGAGACAAAACAAAGAAAATCGGCTGTAAAAGCCAACCGAAGAAAAATAACAGATGACTGAATATTCATCGAATCCATTCTAAAACGTTTTTCAACCTCCCGATCACTTTTAATAAAATGCCCGCCGTAAAAACTTCCGATCTTTCCGCCGTCAATTCCGTTCTTTCTTTACCGGTTATCGTTGCATCGCTGGGTTACTTCGTCGATGTTTATGATCTGCTGTTATTCAATATCGTACGCGTCCCGAGCCTCATTGACCTGGGCCTAACGGAAGAGCAAATTTCCAGCATCGGTGCGCGTATTTACAACTGGCAGCAGGCAGGCTTGCTGATCGGAGGATTCTTATGGGGCATTCTGGGAGATAAGCTAGGCCGGCGGTCAGTACTTTTTGGGTCGATTCTCATGTATTCGCTGGCCAACGTCGTCTGTGGGTTTACCCATAATGTCGAAGTTTATGCTTTCGTTCGTTTCATTGCAGGACTTGGTCTTGCGGGGGAATTAGGAGCGGGGATCACGTTAATTGCTGAAATTTTACCAAAAGAAAAACGTGGTTATGGAACGGCTGTCGTTGCGAGTGTTGGCCTGGCCGGAGCGATAGCAGCCTTTTACGCGGTTAAGTTGACTGACTGGCGAATGGCATATTTTATTGGTGGAGGAATGGGGCTCATTCTGCTGGCGTTGCGGGTTAATGTTTTAGAGTCATTTCTGTTCAATAAAAGTATTGAGAACAAAGCTGCAAAAAATGTACAATGGTGGACGATTTTCACCAACGGATCGCGGCTGATCAAGTATTTGCGCTGTATGGGAATTGCTTTGCCAACCTATCTGATAATCGGGATTTTTTCAACTTTCGGAAACGAATTTGCCAAGGCACTGGGCATACCGGATGTCAAGGCAGCGGATTGTGTGCTGTATACGTATATTGGTATTGTTACCGGCGATTTTTTCAGCGGGATATTAAGTCAGTGGCTGAAATCAAGGAAAATGGCGATTTTGATCATGCTTATGATGACGATGGCAGGCGTGATCTGGCTCTTGTCGGGAGGGATCAAAAGTGCCGGTACGCTTTACATTTGCTACGGTTGGCTCGGGTTTTCGATCGGATACATCGCGATGTTCCTCACCACAACGGCGGAGCAATTTGGCACCAATCTGCGCGCAACCGTGACTACTTCTGTCGCCAATAATGTGCGCGCAACTACATTGATTACATTGCCTGTTTTTCAGATGTTAAAACCGGAAATGGGAGTACTGCAAGCCGGAGCCCTCGTTGCCGCTTTCTGTTTTCTACTCGCTGTGCTTTCTCTATGGAAAATGGAGGAAACCTACGGCAAAGAGCTCGATTATGTTGAAGTTTGAAATTTTGGTTTTGTCAGTGAATTCTAAAACAGTTGGAAAATGCTTCTGTTAAAGGAGCGCTTCCCACAAAATTTCTGCCGGATGGAATGCTCTCCTGCCTGTTCCATCGTGAATCTGGTGTCGGCAGCTGGTTCCGGGAGCGGCTATGATGGTTTCCGCTTCCTGCTTGCGAACGGTCGGGAAAAGTACGAGCTCACCAATTTGCATGGAAATGTCATAATGCTCTTTTTCATAACCGAACGAACCGGCCATGCCGCAGCATCCTGACGGGATTAGCTGAACCGAGTAATTCTCTGGAAGCGACAGCATTTTTTTTGTCGGCACCATACTGGAAATCGCCTTTTGCTGGCAATGGCCGTGTAATTTGATCAGACGTTTTTCTTTGGTAAAAGAATCCTTCGAAATACGTTTCAGTTCAATTTCCCGGGCAATAAATTCGTCGAACTGGAGTGCGTTTTGTGCAAGTTTTTTGGCATCTTCAATCAACTCATCACTTACCAGATCCGGGTATTCGTCGCGGAATGTCAAAATTGCGGATGGTTCAATTCCCACTAAGGGAGTGTCGTACGAGATCACATCTTTCAGTAAACGCACATTTTGTTCTGCAATTTTCTTTGCGTCTTTCAGCATGCCTTTTGAAAGCTGCGGACGACCCGATGGCCCGTGCTTTGGAATGATCACCTCGTAACCAAGTTTTTCGAGAACCGTGATCGACTTTTTGCCAATTTCAACATCATTATAATTGGTGAATTCGTCGCAGAAAAGATAGACCCGTTTTTTGTTTTTATCGGCTTTTTTTGATTTAAACCAGCTTTTAAGTGTTGTACTATGCAGTAAAGGCATTGTGCGTTCCGGGTGAAAGCCCACAGCCTGATTGGCAATTTTACGCAAGGGCGCATTTTTAAATATCAGATTATACGCCCAGGGCACATAACTGGCAACTGCATTTAATTTCGAAAAATTTCCGATCAGCCAAGACCGAAGCGGAACACCGTGTTCGTCGTGATAATGTTGTAAAAACTCCATTTTTAATTTGGCAACATCTACATTCGACGGACATTCTCCCTTACAACCTTTGCAGGCCAGACAAAGATCATACACTTCCTTAATCTCTTTGTTATCAAAACGGTTTTCTTTGGGCGAATGTGTGAGCATTTCCCTGAGTATGTTTGCTCTGGCGCGGGTGGTATCTTTTTCATTACGGGTGGCCATGAAACTCGGGCACATTGTCCCGCCACTCATTTCCGTTTTCCGGCAGTCGCCAGAACCGTTGCACTGTTCCGCGTGCTGTAATATTGTCTGCTCCGGAAAGCGGAAATAAGTTTTGATTTCCGGCGTTTGCTGGTCTGCCTCGTAACGTAAAAACGTATCCATCGGAGGCGTATCCACGATTTTTCCCGGATTCAGAATGTTGTATGGATCCCAGGTACGTTTGATTTCCTTAAATAATTCGTAGTTGTGCCGGCCAACCATTTGCGGTATGAATTCACCGCGAAGGCGTCCGTCGCCATGTTCACCTGAAAGCGATCCGCGATACTTTTTAACAAGCGTTGCAATTTCTTCCGCGATGGTACGAAACTGCGCATGACCTTCTTTTGTCTTTAAATTGATTATCGGGCGCAGGTGTAGTTCCCCCGATCCTGCATGGGCGTAATGCACGGCCGACATGCTGTGCTTGACAAGAATTTCGTTGAATTCACGGATGTATTCAGGCTGGTCATCAACGTCAACCGCCGTATCCTCAATAACGGCAACAGCTTTTTCGTCACCAGGAAGATTGCTCAGCAAACCCAGGCCTGCTTTTCGTAAAGTCCATACTTTTTTTGTGTCATCTCCAAATAAAACCGGGAAGTGATACCCCATTCCTGCATTCAGGAAATCTGCTTCAAGGGCCGCTGCCTGCGCATCAACCTGTTCTTTTGTTTCCTGAGATAAATCTACTACGAGAATTGCCGGATATTCACCTGCATCTGTATTTTTTACAAAAAAAGCATTCGCACTCTGTTCCTTATTGGCAGCTGCACATTCGAGTACGTACGAATCAATGAGTTCTACGGCCTTCGGTTTGTACTTTAGTGCCAGCAGCGTTGCACGGAGCGCCTGGTCCACCGAAGTGAAATGAGCGCATAAAAGGCCTTGCGTTTTCGGCGGAAGCGGAATGATGTTCAGTTTGATCTCTGTCAAAAAACAAAGTGTTCCTTCTGAGCCGGCAATCAGTTTACACATGTTGAACGCTTCCGTATCCAGTCCTTCTTCTGTTTTGGCAGTAAACGGGCTGCTTTCCAGCAACATATCCAGCGCGTAGCCCGTATTTCTTCTTTCAACGGACCGCTTCGGGAATTCTTTTCTGATCTCGGCCTGGTTCTCCGGATCAGACAGAATCTGAAATGTTTTTTCGTAAATTTTATCTTCGAGGGTATCTTTTAAATTTGAGAAACGAGTCGTTTTTTCTGTGCCAAAAGTAGCCTCACTTCCATCCGAAAGTATCGTCTTCACTTCCAGCAAATGTTCACGCGTGCTTCCATACACCACAGAATTGGATCCGCATGAATTGTTACCAACCATACCGCCAATCATTGCCCGGTTTGCAGTCGACGTTTCGGGGCCAAAATATAGGTTGTAAGGTCTCAGAGCCATATTGAGCTCGTCTCTTATAACTCCTGGCTCAACGCGCACCCATCTTTCTTTTTCATTTATTTCAATGATTTTCGTGAAATTTTTCGACGTATCTACAACAATTCCACTACCCACTACCTGTCCTGCAAGGGACGTACCGGCTGTTCTTGGAATCAGGGAAATCCGATTTTCTTTTGCGAAGCGGATCAGCCGTTTTATGTCATCATGTGTTTTTGGAATGGCAACCGCCAATGGCATTTCACGATAGGCAGATGCGTCGGTTGCATAGAGCGTGCGCATAGTATTATCGTAGTAAAAATCACCCTGAAGCTGACTGGCAAGTAAGTGTAAATCGGAATCGGTAATGGAGGACTGCGGCGTCATAAACAGTAAATATTCGAAAAATAACTCCCAAAGTTACGCACTAAGCCGGATGAATGGAAGTCTAAATTTTTAGAACATTTCTAATTAAGAAATATGCAATTAAAAATTGCCTAAAATCAATGCAATCCGCCGATTAATTGTATTTCTCTCAGGCACAATTTGTACATTAGAATGCCATCACACTAAAACCATAATAAGTCTCTTTTATTTACCGTTTATATATTTGTATTATCCGAACTATTTATATTATTTTGACAAACCGTTTGTATTAAATTTCAATTTTTTCGTCGATTAATTCAGTAAAAACCTCCTCTAAGTATACGAAAAGGCAGTTTTTGAACAAAAACAATGAAAATGTTAAAATGATATAAGGACGGCAGGGAAAAATGAAAATTAACTAACTAACCTATGATGAATTTATCCTTTCAAGTGTTTCATCAACGTGATGAATTGAATGCAAAGGGCAGATCAGAGCAGTCTCTGAGTCGCCACCGATCAAAACTTTGGATGATGCTTTTTGCGCTGCTGACATTTACAGGCAGTGTTTGTGCCCAGGATATTACGGTATCCGGTAGAGTAAGCGATGCAAAAACCGGAGGAATTCCGGGCGTCACCGTGACGGTAAAAGGAAGTACAAAAGGAACGAATACGGATGTAGACGGAAAATACCAGATTATGGTTCCGGGAAACACGGTATTGTCTTTCAGCTCAATTGGGTATGAGACAAAGGACGTTCCGGTTGGCAACAAATCTGTACTTGATGTGGTTCTTTCTGATGACGTCAAATCGCTTGAAGAGGTTGTGGTAGTGGGCTATGGTACCGTAAAGAAGAAAGATGCGACCGGCGCTGTTTCGGCACTGGGTTCAAAAGATTTCCAGAAAGGTATCGTTACGTCGCCTGAGCAATTGATGCAGGGTCGTGTAGCGGGGGTGCAAATAACGCAGTCAAGCGGTGAGCCTGGCGGCGGTATTAATGTACGTATCAGAGGTACATCTTCAGTTCTCGGAGGAAACAATCCTTTGTTCGTTATTGACGGTGTGCCTTTGAGTGGCGACAACACGTCAAGCGGTGGAGACAATCAGGGCGTGGGTCGTCAGCCTGCGAAAAACCCGTTGAACTTCATGAATCCGGACGACATTGCAAGTATCGACATTCTGAAAGATGCTTCTGCGACAGCGATTTACGGATCACGCGGAGCGAATGGGGTTGTTTTGATCACTACAAAACGCGGTAAAGGAAAAGGAACGCTTGATTACGGCTATTCAATGGGTATCAGCAACATCACTAAAAAGTATGATTTGCTAAGTGCGCAGGAATATGTTGCGGCAGGTGGCCAGAATAAAGGATCAAGTACAGACTGGCAGGATCTGCTTTTCCGTACTGCAAAAACGCAGCAGCACAATCTCGCTTACGGTGGTGGTGATGCTTCGGGAAGCTATCGTTTTTCGTTGGGTTACATGAGCCAGGATGGTATCGTGCAAACTTCAAATGTAAAAAGATACAGTGTTGGTTTCAGTGGTGTTAAGAAATTTATTAACAACAAACTGACCATGGGAAGCAATTTGAACTTTGCAAATACGCAGGACACTGGTGTTCCGATTTCTGAAAACATTGGTTTTGAGGGAGATTTGATGGGAAGTATTCTCAAATCAAATCCAACTCGTCCGGTTTACGCAGCAGACGGAACCTATGACCAACCTGGTACAACAGAGCCGAATCCATTGGCATTCGTTAATCTTTCGAAAGACAAAAACAATACGCTGAGGGCTTTGGGTAACATCAATGCGGAATACGAAATCATCTCTGGCCTGAAGTTCAAAACGGTTTTAGGTTTTGATAAATCGATGTCATCCAGGAAACAGGCTTATTCAAAAGATCTTTTCGTTTCAGGTATCAGAGATATTGGCCGGGTTTATATCCGTGACGTGGAAACGGACAACCAGCTGTGGGAAAACTACTTTACTTATGACAAGGAGTTTGGTAAAGTTTCTTTCAACGGTTTGCTTGGTTATTCTTACCAAAGTTTTGAAAACGGCAGCAAAAACGTTGCAGCGGCCAACTTCCGCACGAGCGATCTCGATCTGATGATCAATAACCTGGCTGTTGCAGGAACAACTGTCATTAAAGATGCAACAAACCTGAAAAGTGTAGGATCTGTTGTTCAGAATTCATCCTATACAAAAGATGAGCTGCAATCCTATTTCGGACGGGTGAATCTTGGTTTTGGAGGCAAATACCTTTTCACAGGTACGTTGCGTGTAGATGGATCGTCTAAATTTGGTGGTAATAACAAGTATGGATACTTCCCTTCCGGAGCCTTTAAATGGAAACTGGTTGAGGAAAACTTTATTCCTAAAACTGTTTTTTCTGACCTAGCACTGCGTGTGGGTTACGGCGTAACAGGTAATCAGAACATACCTCACAACGTGTACGACCGTCGTGACCGTTATGATCAATACGTGATCAATCAGGGAGGTGACCAGATCACAGGTGGCGGATTGAGCGCGGTTGCATTCAACAACCCTAACCTGAAATGGGAATCTACCGCCGCGTTTAACCTTGGTCTGGATTTCGCTATTTTGAAGGGAAGAGTTTCCGGTAGCATTGATGCATACAGCAAAAGCACAAAAGATCTTTTGTTCAAAGTAGTTGCTGCACAACCTGCTCCGAACCCGTTTGTTTACAAAAATCTTGACACAGATATCCAGAACAGGGGTATAGAACTTTCTCTGACCGCTGCCGTTATTGATGACAAGAAATTTTCGTGGGAGGTATTGGTTAATGCATCTTACAACAAAAACCTTGTTAAAAATCTATCCGGTACTTACGATACGGGTGAAATCAACGGACAAGGACTTTCGGGTGCATTCGCGCAGCGCCTGGCCGAAGGACAACCTTTGTTTGCTTATTTCTTGCGTGAGTTTGGCGGATTTGATGAAAATGGAAACTCAATTTACCCGAACGGTGACTTCCAGCAATTCCTTGGCGGAAAAAGTCCGCTTCCAAAAGTTAACGCCGGTTTGACAAACAACTTCAAATACGGTAACTTTGATCTTGGAATTTTCTTCAACGGAGTTTTTGGTAACTACTTGTATTCCAACACAGCAAATGCTTTCTTTACACAAGGATCTTTTGCAAATGGTCGTAATGTTACCAAGGATGTGGTTGGTAACGGAGAGGGTGCATTGAATGCTCCGGATGTGTCTACACGATTCCTGGAAAAAGGTAATTTCATCCGTTTCCAGAATTTGTCACTTGGGTATCGAATTCCTTTGAAATCGAGCAAAGTATTGTCAAACGCGAGAATTTATGTTTCGGGACAAAACTTGCTGACGATCACAAAGTACAGCGGACAAGATCCTGAGGTTAGTACTAACAAGTCGCTGAATGACATTCCATCTTTCGGAATTGATTACACGGCTTATCCACGGGCAAGAACCTGGACAATTGGTGCCAGTGTTTCATTTTAATTCTAATTTGTACAGCAATGAAAAGAAATATAATTTATAAAACATTGGTAGTGAGCGTCAGCATGGCTACACTTTCTGCCTGCACAGATCTGGTGACAGTTGAAAAGGATTCGGTTGTAAGCCAGATTTCTGAGGAGGGTTTTGTTAAGGTGAACCCAACGGAAGCCCTTGCTTCCGCTTACAAGGACCTTTCTACTTATACGGACCAGGCTGGTATTTATGCTCTTGGTGAGCACGTAACCGCAGAAATGATTCCACCAACGCGTGGTGTTGACTGGGGTGACAATGGTGTTTGGCGTACACTTGATGCGCACACCTGGGATGCGTCTCACTCATACATTCTGAGTGCCTGGAATGCACTGAATCAGCGGGCATACAGGGCAACGGAAATTATCGCTTCTAACCCATCTGCTGTTCAAAAAGCGGAGGCGCAGTTCTTACGTGCATTTAACATGTACAGCGTAATGGACTACTGGGGTGTGGTTCCTGTGCGTGAAGTAACTCAGGGTGTTGACGATCTTCCGAAAGTATTGACTCGCTCGGAAGCGTTTGATTACATTGTAAAGGATCTTACAGACGCGTTGCCAAATCTGCCGGACCTGAAGCCATCTATTTCGAATGGTGGTGCATCGAAAGCGTCTGCAAATTTTCTTCTTGCTAAGCTCCATCTTAATAAAGCGGTATACAAATCTACCACGCCATCGGGACCTTACACATTCGATAAGGCAGATATGACAAAAGTCGCAACGTATGTGGATGCGATCACCGCTTCGGGATATTCTTTTGAAAAGAACTATTTTAATAACTTTTCGGCCGATGCTACTACGGAGGTTATTTTCGTAAGTACTGAGGGATCTCCGCAAAACCGCTGGATGATGACGCTTCACTACGACCAGAATCCATCCGGATGGAATGGATTTACTACACTGGCCAGCTTTTACGACACATTTGAAAAAACGGATACACGTATCGGTTCTCCTGCCAAAAAGGACGGAACTACATATTCCGGTATCGGTTTGGGCTTCCTGATCGGGCAGCAGTTTGACGACAAAGGAAAAGCGATGGTTGATACCCGTAGCCAGAAACCTCTGGTATTTTCAAGGGATGTACCTTTGGCTGGTGCTGCTACTGAAAAAGGTATTCGTGTTATCAAATATCACCCTGCAAATGCTGGTAAATATATCTTGATGCGTTACTCCGAAGCTTATCTGATGAAGGCGGAAGCTTTGCAGAGATCTGGTGACACTGCGGGTGCACTTACTTTGATCAACGCTTTGAGAAAAAGCCGCGGCGCAACTGCACTTGCTGCATTAACAGACGATACCTTGTTCCAGGAAATCGGACGTGAGCTGTACTGGGAAGGTGGAAAAAGAACCGTTGAAATTCGTTTTGGTAAATTCACAACAGGAGAAGGTACTTCGAAAAAAGACGACTACACTGTGCTTTACCCGATCCCTTCTGCTGCGATAGTGTCAAATGCGAATCTTGTTCAAAATCCAGGATATTGATATTTATAGTAATTTCATTCAAAAATGCTCGATCTGATCGGGCATTTTTGTTTTTAATTCGTTCGTTAAATCGTTAATTTTCAATGAAGTATATTTTAGGTTTTGTGTTGTTGCTCTGTTGTTTCACTTCATGCAACCACAAAACAGAGTCAGATGCAGCGGAGCAAATTTTTAAAAAACTGAAAGATAAGGAAGCCGGCATCTCCATGATGATCAATGGGGAGGAATTCTATCCGACGGGAAGTATATTCAAAGGCCAGGTGAAAATTACAGACCAACTTGTAAGCCTGATGTTAATCGACACCAATGAGTCCCGTTTGATGATTGATCTTGGTGGGGAAAACTGGTTTAAAACGTTTCCTGTTGTGAGGGAATTCAAAACCGGCAAAAGTGAAGTTGCGAGCGTTAAGATTGGTAAAATGAAAGATCGTATAAAAATGATCGGAGAGGGATACATGCTCGTCGATGGTACCCTGACTCTCCGGGAACTCACAAATGAAAAATTAGTTTTTTCCATAAAAGGCAACGTTGGAAAATACAGCGATTTTCAACAACCTGACAAACTTTACCCCGTCGAAGGATGGATTGTTTATAAAAAACCCGATATGCATTTTGAGAATATTACCGAGGCTGAAATCATTAAAAATGAAAAAGTTAAGTAGGAGATTATACAGTGTGAGTTCGCCGGCTTTTTCATTGACTCTCGTCTTCACCTTCTTTACGCTGTTCTCTTGCACGGAAAACAAAAAGAAAGACGGTCTGTTTGAAGAAATGGCGGCAAAAGAAACCGGTATCGATTTTGAGAACAAGGTTGTTAACCGGGAAGATTTCAACATTTTCAAATACCGTAACTTTTATAACGGGGGAGGAGTGGCAATCGGCGATATCAATAATGATGGCTTGCCGGATATTTATTTTACCGCCAACATGGGAGATAACAAATTGTACCTGAACAAGGGCAATTTTCAGTTTGAAGATATTACCAACAAAGCAGGCGTTGCTGAATCAATGAAATGGAGCACGGGCGTTGTGATGGTGGATATCAACAACGACAATCTACTGGACATTTACGTTTGCAATGCAGGTTATCAAAAGGGCGTAGGGCAGGACAATGCCCTGTACATCAATAATGGGAATCTGACCTTTACCGAGTCCGCTGCAAAATACGGTCTCAATGAAAACGGCTATACAACCCACGCTGCTTTTTTTGACTACGATCTGGACGGAGACCTGGATGCCTACATTCTCAACAACAGTTTTATTCCGGTTAATACGCTTAACTATTCGAATGACCGCAATTTGAGAGCAAAAGATTGGCCGGTTAAAGATTTTCTGAAAGGTGGTGGAGACAAATTGCTTAGAAATGATAACGGCAAATTCACTGATGTGAGTGAGCAGGCCGGCATTTATGGCAGTCTGATCGGTTTCGGTTTAGGGGTTACAGTCGGTGATGTCAATGGTGATCAATATCCGGACATATACATTTCGAACGACTTTTACGAGAAGGATTATTTTTACATCAACAATCAGGACGGAACGTTTTCCGAGGAACTTGAAAAGAGAGTAAAGCACACGAGTCTTTCGTCGATGGGAGCCGACATGGCGGATATCAACAATGATGGTTATCCCGAAATTTTCGTAACGGATATGCGCCCCCGCGACCCATACAGATTCAAAACGACCACCTCTTTTGAAAACCATTATCTTTTCAATTTGAAAAAAGAGAAAGGTTTTTACAATCAATACATGCAAAATAGCTTGCAACTAAACAATCAGGATGGCACTTACAGTGAAATTGCCAATTATGCCGGTGTGGCTGCGAGTGACTGGAGTTGGGGCGCATTGATGTTTGACGCTGACAATGACTCAAAAACGGATATTTACGTATCTAACGGTATTTACCACGACATTCTGGACCAGGATTTTATCGATTTTTTTGCAAATGAAGTGACACAAAAAATGGTCATGTCGGGTGAAAAGGAGAATGTGCAGGGCATCATTGACAAAATGCCTTCCAATCCGATCGCCAATAACTTTTTTCACAATGAAGGATCGCTCGGATTTAAAGAGCGCGGCGAGGAATTTGGGTTCGGCACAAAATCCTTTTCAAACGGTGCGGCATACGCAGATCTTGATAACGATGGCGATCTTGATCTGGTTGTCAACAACGTAAATCAACCCTGTTTTGTCTATAAAAATAAGTCCGCGCAGCAAACAGATCGTAACCATTTTGTGAAGATCAGGCTAAAAGGCGAAGGGACAAATACTTTTGCAATTGGTTCGAAAGTGGAAGTTTTTGCGGGCAAACAGATTTTTACCAAACAACTTAATCCGGCAAGAGGCTTTCAATCCAGTACGGAATATCCGATGACAATCGGGCTCGGGAAAATCGCGAAAATTGACTCTGTTCGTATTTTTTGGCCAGATAAGCGCCGCTCAGTACTTGTTAATCCGAAGCAAGATACAACTCTGGTATTTTCCATAGCCGACTCGAAAAAGATAGTATCTGTAGCTGAAAAGTCCGCTGTAAAATATTTGAGTCCGGTAGCGTCAGTTTTTGAGGCGCATCGTGAAGATAAATATGAAGATTATTACTACGAACGAAATATTCCCATGCTATTGTCTCAGGAGGGGCCAAAAGCAGCGATCGGAGATGTGAATGGTGATGGAAAAGAAGATATTTACTTTTGTGGCGGAAAAGGACAGGGAGGGCAACTGTATTTGCAGAAGGGTAACACTTTTGTGAAATCAGTGCAGAAAATTTTTACAGACCTTTCCTCTTTTGAAGATACTGCAGCCCGGTTTTTCGATTGTGATGGCGATGGTGATCTGGATCTGATCGTTGGAAGCGGAGGAAACGAGACTGCGGCAAATACGGCGGAATTGCCCACGCGTCTTTACCTGAATGACGGAAAAGGAAATTTTGCGATTAATACGCGGGCACTTCCTCCAAACGCGATGAACACGTCTGTTATAGCGCCTTACGATTACGACGGAGACGGCGATCTGGATATTTTCGTTGGCAGCAGAAACGTGCCAAAGGAATATGGTTCCAGTCCGAAAAGCTACATTTACCAGAATGATGGAAAAGGGGTTTTTAAAGAAGTTGGGAAGATCATTGCGCCACAACTTGGCAAGCTGGGAATGGTCCGCGATGCTGCCTGGGCGGATATAAACGGCGATAAAAAAAGCGAGTTGATTATTGTCGGTGACTGGATGGCTCCCGTGATCCTTGAATATAAAAGCGGGAAATTTGTCGAGACGGACGCAGGGCTCGCCAAATACGCAGGTTTTTGGGGGTGTCTTAAAGTTGCCGACTTTGACAATGATGGCGATCTTGATATTGCTTTCGGGAATATCGGAGAAAACTTCTCACTCAAAGCGTCTGAAACGGCGCCGCTGAGATTATGGATTAACGATTTTAATAAAAACGGAACGGTTGAAAAAGTGATAACTGAAACGACCGACGGCAAGGATATGCCAATTCTTTTAAAACGTGAACTGACAACACAGTTCCCGTTTTTGAAAAAGAAAAGCATCAAACATTCGGAATATGCGACAAAATCAGTGCAGGATCTTTTTCCGGAAGATTTGCTGAAAGATGCCAGAAAGAAATCTGTTGGCTACATGAAATCAGTTTTTGCTGTAAATGACGGGAAAGGTCATTTTGAAATAGTTGACATGCCCTATATGGTTCAAATTTCCTGTCTGAACGCAATTGAAACAACAGATTTTAATCAGGATGGCAAACAGGATCTGATCGTGGGCGGGAACTTTACCCACTTTATTCCACAACTCGGAAGCCTGGACGCCTGTCGTGGAAATGTACTGATCAACAAGGGGAATTTTCAGTTTGACGTGCTTACGCATAATCAAAGTGGTTATGCGGTGGATGGAGAATTGAAACAAATCAGTCCGATTACGATTCAGGGTGCTCCATATATGATCAACCTTGTGAACAATGCAGCACCTGTTTTATTTAAAATGAATCAGCCGAAAGCTTTATAGCCGGTTTGGCTTTTCAAGAATTTACAAATGAAATTATACAGTTCTTTTTATAGTCTTTTTGCGTCAATGCTCCTCTGTGCGATGGTATCGTGCTCTGGAAAAAAGGACGATAAAAACTACCAGTTTGATTTACTTACCTCTGAAAAAACAGGGATCGAATTTTCCAATACGCTTAAATCCACCAAAGATTTCAACATATTTTACTATATGTACTTCTATAACGGCGGCGGCGTTGGTGCGGGAGATTTTAACAACGACGGTCTTGTGGACCTCTGCTTTACAGCTAACCAGGAACCAAACCGGATTTACCTGAACCGGGGCGGAATGAAGTTTGAAGACATTACGGAAAAAGCCAATTTTAAAGGAGAGAAGGGATGGTCCAATGGGGTGTCCGTGGTGGACATCAATCAGGATGGTATGCTGGATATTTACATTAGCCAGGTGGGTAGTTTTGAATCCATGAAAGGGCACAATCTGTTGTATGTTTGCAAGGAGATCGGCCCGGACGGGATTCCTGTTTATGAAGAAAAGTCAAAAGAATACGGCCTGGATCTTGTCGTTTTTGGTACACAGGCGATGTTCTTTGACTACGATCTGGATGGAGACCTGGATATGTTCCAACTCAACCATTCCGTGCATCAAAACGGTACTTTCGGTAAACGGGCATTATTCGACAACACATTTCATCCGCTGGCAGGCGATAAGCTTTTTAGAAATGATGGAGGGAAGTATATTGAAGTTACCCGTACAGCCGGTATTCACAGTTCGGCAATTGGTTACGGCCTGGGGCTTGGTGTGGGCGACATCAACTTGGACGGCTACCCGGATATGTACATCGGAAACGACTTTCATGAAGATGATTATCTGTACATTAATCAGAAAAACGGCACTTTTCGGGATGAAACAGACTCATCACTGATGCATACAAGTCAGTTTTCGATGGGTGTTGATGTGGGCGATCTCAACAATGACATTTTTCCGGAAATTGTTTCGCTTGACATGCTTCCCTCCAATTATGAGGTTTTGAAAAAATCCGAGGGTGAAGATTCGTACAGCATTTTCAGGTATAAAATCAGGCAGGGATATAACTACCAGTTCGCCCGGAACAATCTGCAATTTAATAATGGCAACGGCACTTTCAGCGAGATTGGTATGTACGCGGGGGTTCATGCGACGGACTGGTCTTGGGCACCTCTTTTTACGGATTTTAATAACGATGGATTAAAGGATCTGTTTATTTCAAACGGTATTCCAAAACGCATGAACGACACCGACTACATCAAATTTGTATCGGATGACGTGGTTCAGGAAAAAATCCGAAACAAAAACTTCGACGAGAACGATCCGGGGCTGGCTGATAAATTGCCTGAGATTAAGTTTCCCAATAAGTTCTTTGCCAACCAGGGTAATCTTGCCTTTAAAGACCTGGACGGTCTGGTTCGGAACGACAAAATTTCTTATTCCAATGGTTCTGTTTACGCCGATCTGGATAACGACGGTGACCTGGACATCATTACCAATAACATCAACGAAAAGGTTTTTGTGTATGAAAACCTGGCCGATGAAAAAGCGGATAAAAGTGATTTTGCCAGGATTTACCTCAAAGGCAGCAAAGGAAATCTGAACGCCATAGGTGCGAAATGTCTGGTCTTTAAAAAAGATAAAGTGCTGACTTACGAGAAATTTCCTGTGAGAGGATTTCAGTCGAGCATGGAAGTGCCTGTGAATATTGGTTTTGGCAAAAAAGCCGATGTAGATTCCGTGCTGATTATCTGGCCGCAGGGACGTTTTCAAAAGATAAAACAGGAAGAACTGAAAGATTCTATTTCTTTGGTTTACAAAGAAGATTTACCTCTTTTTAACTACAAAAAATTACTGGATGACCGCAGAGAAAAATCGTACACCTATGCTGATATAGCTGCCAAACTGGGTATTGACGTTCGTCATGAAGAGAATAATTTCATAGAATTTGACCGCAATTCACTGATTCCGTTTGAGGTGACTGCGGATGGTCCGGCGTTGGCTGTTGCTGACATCAATCATGATGGGTTGGAAGATTTGTACGTGGGTTCGTCCAAAATGATGCAAAGCCACTTGTTTATTCAGTCTGCTGGCGAGACTTTCAGGGAATCTTTTCAGCCTGCTTTACAGGCCGACAGCGTATTTGAAGAAATTGATGCACAATGGGTTGATCTGAATAAAGACGGGCACGTTGACCTGGTTGTAGCCACGGGCGGCAATGAATTTTCAAACCATTCGGTTTACCAGATGCCCAGGGTTTATCTTAATGATGGAAAAGGAAATTTGACGGTTAAAACAGATGCTTTTTCCAACATTTACGCAACCGCATCAAGTGTGGTTCCAATGGATATTGACAAGGATGGCAATATGGATCTTTTCATCGGCGGACGAGCCGTGCCGCTGAACTACGGTGAAATTCCAAAATCGTATCTTTTGCGAAATGACGGAACCGGGCGATTCATAGATGTGACCGGAAAGTATTCTAAAGAACTGGCTACGATTGGTTATGTAAAAAATGCGCGATTGGTTGACCTTGACAAAGACGGAGATCAGGATCTGCTTCTGGCTTTGGAATGGGATGGCATTTGTTTGATGCGTAACGATGGTGGGAAATTTACCAAACACATGCTGACCGAAAAACGTGGCTGGTGGAATTTTGCAATGCCTTACGATTTTGATGGTGACGGAGACCTTGATATTCTGGCAGGAAACCTGGGTCTGAACAGCCGCTTACATGCGAGTAAAGAGCAGCCGGTGAAAATGTATATCAATGATTATGACGGAAATGGCAGAAAGGAACCATTGCTGACCTACTATCTGAATGGTGCTGAGGTGTTGTTTCCAACAAAGGGTGAAATGGAAAAGCAAATGCCTTTTATCCGGAAAAAATACATTTATGCGACTGAGTTTGCAAAAGCCGCTTTGGCCGATCTGGTCGGAAAGGATAAACTCGAATCCGCGCAGGTACTGGAAGCTGATTATTTTGAAAACGCGATTCTGGTAAATGACGGTAAAGGGAATTTTGAGCTGAAACCATTGAATTACAAGGCGCAATGGTCGCCGTATTATGACGCGCAGATTATTGATGCCAATGGCGATAAACTGCCGGATGTGCTCGTCATGGGTAATTTTTATAACTGCAATATTCAAATGGGCCGTTATGATGCAGATTTTGGGACAGTTCTGATCAACAAGGGGAATTGTAATTTTGAACCAAAATCAATGAGCGGACTCCAGGTGAAAGGGCAGGTTCGAAAGCTGAGAAATATTAAACTGAAAAGCGGTACGGCAATCGTCGCGGCGAGGAATGATGATAAGCTGGTGGTCATTAAGCAAAATCGTTAAAAGACGAAATTGTAAGAAATCGTGGGTATCGGGGCGGCAAATATGTTTAACTGGTAACTCTTTGTGACCTTGTTTTCCGTTTTAAAGAAAACTGAGTATGCATTTTTCCTGCCGTATAGATTGTAAACAGAAAATGTCCAGTGTCCCTGCCAGCGCCGGTCTTTCATACTCGGGTTGTAGATGTTCCAAGCGAAGTCCAGCCGGTGGTAATCGGGGATTCTTTTGTTATTTCTCTGGTCATAGAAGGGGTAGGAATTGTTTTGATAATTGATAAAACCAAGAGGCTCGGTGAATGGTCTGCCGGTGCTGTATACAAATGTGAATCCAAACGAATTGTGACTGTCGACGGTAATATCCAACGAAGCATTGAAACTGTGCGGTTTATCATAATTTGCTGGGTACCAGTCTCCATGGTTGACGAGCTCAATCAGCGCAGCATCTTTTTGCACCCGGTTCAATGATCTCGAATAGGTGTAATTAGCCCAGCCTTTCAAGTTCCCTTTCTTTTTAGTGAGCATGAATTCCAGACCGTAGGATCTGTTGTTTCCCTGAACAAGCTGCGTCTCAGGATATTTTTGAAGCAGGAAGTCGGCGCCGGGTTTGTAGTCAATGATGTTTTTGGTGAGCCGGTAATAAGCTTCAAAAGAAATTTCGAAGATGTTATCCTTAAAACTTTGAAAATATCCTGCCGTGTAAAGATTACTGATTTGCGGTTTGATATGGGTGTCACTTGTTTTCCAGCGGGAAGTCGGGATGGGCGTTGCAGTGTTTGAAATCACCTGAATGTATTGCCGCATCAGGTTGTACCCGAATTTGATGGACATGCCTTCTCTCAAAGCGTACCGTATACCAAGCCTCGGTTCAAAGCCGCCGTACCCTTTAATTATCTGCCCCTTTCCATACCGGACGGAATCTACCACCGAGAAATCGTCTCTTGGCTGGCCAGGAAGATAGGTTCTGACATTTGCCGATCCCAGGGACATAAAATAGGAATATCGCATTCCTAATGAGAAGGCAAGTTTTTGGGAAAAATTGATTTCGTCGTCTACGTACCAGGCAATTTCATTCGCATGTTCGGTGGGCGTGGCAATGTAATTAACACTTTCGCTTCCGTTGGGTTGAAGCGTTCCTGGCTTAATTTCGTATCGGGTTCCGATAAGGCCTGTTTCAATTTTGTGTTTTGTGAGCTGATAGTTGAGATTGGACTTAATCTGTTTCTGAGAAACGGAGGAAGGCAATTCCACCACAATCCCCGATTGCTTTTCCGTGGTACCGATGGTGGGAGCGTAATTTGCGTAAACTGCGGTAGTCTGCAGGTTCAGTCTCGGGGAAATGACGTGCAGCCAACGCGCCATGGCGTTCATGGTGACATGTTTATAGAATGTTGTCGTGCCCACTACGTTAGGTAGGCTGGTCAGCAGATTGGTTTTGAAATAATCATTACTGTAATACCCCATGGCTGTGAAGGTATTTTTCTCATTGATTTTCCAGAATATTTTGGTCGACAATTCTCCGAACTTGGCCCGGATGTCACTCAGTTTTTTGTCCAGTTTGGGTAAAATGTAATCATTAAAAGCACCTCTGCCAGCCACGTAAATTCCAAGCTTTCCTTTTATCACCGGCGCATCAATCAGCAAACGATTTGAGATAAGACTAATCCCGCCGGATAACTTCAATCGTTCCAGATTCGGGTTTTTCATCGAGATATCCAGGACAGAAGCAGCCCGTCCGCCGAAGCGCGCCGGCACATTTCCTTTGTACATTTCCAGATTGTTCACCGCATTGGGCGGAATAACTGAAAATAATCCGAACATGTGCGTCGGGTTAAAAATGGGCGTGTCGTCCAGCAAAATCAATGTCTGGTCGGTTGTTCCGCCGCGGATGTTAACTCCATTCGATGCCTCTCCAACGCTTGAAACGCCAGGTAACATCTGGATACTTCTCAAAATATCAAGTTCTCCGAATGCCGATGGCAGTTTTTCCAATGTTCGGATATTGATTTGCAAAGCACCTAAAATGGGTGCTCTGACAGTCTGATCAAAACCCTTGCTGGTAATGATCACCTCTTCAAGCTGGCTGGATGTTGTGGGTAGCAGGATATCGAAATGTATTTTTTCAGTGCCAGCTTTAATGTACGCCTTGAATGATTCATAACCCACATGCCTGACCATGACCACGTGATCTTCCGAAGACATCGAAATTGAAAAATTGCCTTTTTCGTCTGTCCTGGTTGCTGACAGGTTTTTTCGGTAATCGATGATGACAGAGGCCCCTTCCAGTGGTTTTTGTGTGGTGGAGTCTTTTACCGTACCGGTGATGATAACGCCCTGGCTAAGCGCGCAAAAACTTATTAGAAACAGAAAAGCAACGATGTAAAAGTGTTTCATCCGTATCCATTTTATTGCTACTGTATCCATTTCCAATCCTTTGGCAGAAAAGGCGTTCTGGCGCTGCTGCTTTTGCAAATAGCCAGCGGAATGTAGGGCCTTTCGCCTGAGTTTTCTTCTAAAATCGGGTCGCGATTGTGTATTGTTTTGAAGAGCTGGTTCAGGACCGCTGCGTTTTTTATATTTTTTCTCCATAGCATGGTCCTGTATTCCGCCACGGACGACGCAGTGAAAAAGCCGATGACCAACTCGTTTTTATCGTTTTTGTTCAGCACATTTCCCTGGATCGGTGCTGGCGGGGTGTCAGCGAGGGTGCCTGAATTTACTGCCTGATCCTGAATGAGTTTCAAAAACCGGTATGCACCTGGCGTAAGCGAGTTTTGTTGGATGCTCACCAGGCATGGGTTTGACTGCAGCAATGGAATCTGAGCGACCAGCTTGTCTTTTTGTCCCTGCCCGTTTGTATACGTGTCTGCAAAAATATTGATATCGGAACTGTAAAAAATGCCCCAGCATAGGTCTTCACAAACGTAGTCGTAAATGTTGTTGTACGGGAGTGTAAGGTCTTTGTAACAGTCGCCGTTAATTCCCGTTTCGTCCTCAAAAAGATAATATTTCCCCTGGTTGCAGGTTGCGCACATTTTCTGGATTTCCCACAAGGTCCACTGCCAGCGGTAGAAATTTTTCTCTCCCGCCGGATCATCAAAATCTATGAACACATCGTTGCTGGGAATGTTATCTCCGTAAAATGGTGATTGCTGCTGTATGCCTTTCGGATTAAAAACATCATATCCCTTTTTCACCGGCGGCACCGGCAGCATTTTTTCAGCAGCAGATTCATAAGTTATCCCTTGTTCTGTGACGAAGTTCAGTGCATATTCATCACCTACTTTTCCCCTGAACGATAACGGCATACGGTAAATCCCAGGCTCAGTTTCGGTCAGATTGTAAGTTTGAGAGCCGTTAACGATCACCTTTACAATCGCTTTTGTTAAAGGAAGCGTAGAGGTTCCTTTTGTCCAGATCGTTTGTGTAAATTCGGAACTTTCATTTTTCACATCCGGGTTTGTTCTGGCAAGCGTAATAAATTGCGGACCTTCAAGATCGGTCAAAACACCGTCGACAACAAGGTATGACTTTGAAGTGCCGAATTTGACGGAAAATGGCTCCACGCAGCTGATGAAGCCGGTGAGCAACGAGATAAAAATTGAGATTCTTTTACTGTTAACACCCATTTTTTTCGGATTTATTCAATCAGAATTGTTTTGGCTCTTGTCTTCCCGGAAGGACTTTTTAACCTTACGATATAAATTCCCCTCAGGTTTTTTACGTCAATTTGGGAATCAATTAAAGTGCCTTTTTTGAGCTTGCCCAAAGACTTACTGTAAACTGTTATCCCTTTTTGATCAATGATTTCGAGTTCAAAATTTCCCGTTTCGGGAATTTTGGCCGTGACCTGTATTGGCTGATCCGGGCGCCCGGGATTGGGATAAACATTCAGCAATTCGTTTTCGGGAATTTCTTCAACCGCGGTGATCACGGATAATCCGTCCCGCTCTATAACGAGTGTGGATTTCAAGGCGCATTCCCATTGATACCGAATCTTAAGCTGTTTGGTCGAAAGATCGTAGTAAGCAGATTCACCCTTGAAATCCTCCTCCCGATACACGACCAATAACGACTTGCCGTTCAGCCGCACACTTTTAAGTTGAGAATTAAAGTTCTTTATTTCATATTGCATGACTCTGGAAATGAGTGATTTGTCGAAATTTTTTGTCCGTTCAGTTACAATGCGCACACTATCGTTCCATACTTTTCCCGAAAAATCAATTAGCTCAAATTTTCCGTTTGCAAGAGAATTGGCATCAGTACCGTCGTCATGAAAAAGCGTGAATGAAGATTGCGGGACAGATATGTCCTGAAAAAACTTCACGGTCAGGCTGTCCGATGTGTATTCCTCGGTTGAACGAATTGATGTTTTCGATGACATTGGGATAAAACTGCCTGCTTTCGCATAAACAGGAATGTGGTCAACTGTCAATTTTGGAAAAATAGATGCGTTTCCGCTGTATATTTCCGAGGTCCAGAAATCAAACCATTTTCCGGCCGGGAGAGCGACTTTCCGCGAAAGCATGCCGTGCAGGAGCACCGGTGCTACAAGCAGGTTTTCGCCAAAATAATATTGATCATCGGGCTCACCCGATTTTTTGAATTCAAAATAATCCATCGGCAGGCAGATCGGTCTGCCGGTAGTTGTGTTTTTCCAGGCCAGTGTATACAGGTAGGGCAGGAGCTGATACCGGATATTCAGATACTTCTTGACAATGCTGTAAAACGGTTCGTTCAGATGATATGGTTCTACATTTGACCGCTGGCCATGCGCGCGAACGATGGGCGTAAATGTGGCAAATTGAAACCAGCGCAGGTCAAGTTCTTCATCCTTTTCTGTTTTGTCCGACATCGTTGCAAAACCACCCACATCCGCATGCATATAAGCCAGTCCTGACATACCGGATTGCAGCATGATCGGTATTTGTAGTTTTAAACCTGCCCAGTATCTGGCAACATCGCCACTCCAGGGAAGTGCGCCGTAGCGCTGTGAACCCGCCCAGCCGGAACGTGTGAGGTTAAATAAACGCTTTTCCGGAAAATCAGCACGGAAGTTATTATAGAGATTTTTCGACCAGGCAAGTGCATACAAATTATGTATCTGCACTGCGTTTCCGTTTACATGGCTGGCACCTGCCGGGTGTGTTTCAGGTTCATTTTTGTCGACCCACCAACCCGTCACGCCCTGCAAATTCAATTTTTTGTAGTTGTCCCTTAACCAGCTTCCCGTTGCTGGCTTGAAAATATCAAGTAAACCAACCGTTCCGTTCCAGGCATCAAAGGAATAAGTCAGGTTGGTGTTGGCACGTTTGGCGAATAGCGACAATGAATCTGCCAGGCGGAAATTGCTGGATTTTGTGGTGATGTATGGATCTGTAATCAGAATCGTTTTGACACCTTTTGAAGAAAAGTCCTTCATCATTTGTCCCGGATTCGGCCAGGTCGCAGCATCCCAGTTGAAATTGCCCATTTTGGTTTCATCACCGTACCAGTATAGATCCATAACGAGCGCGTCAAGCGGAAAGCCATTGCTTCTGATCAGGTTTGCAGCATTGGTTGCTTCTGCCTGTGTTTTATAGCCAAATTTCGACTGAATATAGCCAAATGCCCAACGCGGCGGAAGTGGCTGCCGGCCGGTAAGCAAAGTGTAGTTTTCAAGAATTTCATCGTTTGAATTACCGTTGATCAGGTAGTAGGCCCAGCGCCCGGAACTCAAAGCGTCGACATTGAATTTTGTAGAATCGTATGCTCCCAGCAGCATGCGCATGATACCGGGTTTATCACTATCAAACAGAATGCCGTATTTGTGAGATGAAATGATGAAAGGCACATTGAAATTCTGTGCTAATCCCGTTGCCTGATCGTAATATGCATATCGCTGCGTATTGTAGAAATCAAAGGCTTTTTTATTCAGATCAAGATTGAAAGGTCTGCCTCCACCGCCGTGGAAAACATCGGCCGGATTGATATCAAACGAAAAATGAACTGAATCCCTGGTCTGGTTTATGCCCCCGGCCTCCCGGATTTTGACCGCGTTGTCAGATTGTAAAGCTACACGCATTGGAAATTTGGAGATTTCCAAGGTGCACTTTTCATACACCAAACGCAAAGAACTGCTATTTTCCACAACGGTCAATGTAACGGGTGGTGGAACTAAACTGACCGTATAGGAACTGTCAAACGAAGCGGCCGAAGCTGATTCGAGCACCTGAATCTTAAAAATTTCGGGAGAATAAACCTGGATTTTTAAGGCGCCCAACGTACCTCGGATGGTCAGACTGTTACCTGCCTTTTCATAGTTTACGTAGCTTCCGGCCGTCTGCCCGGACGACGACAGCGCACAAAAACTAAGCAGTAAAGCAAGGTAAAATTTATGCATAGAAATCAACTGACCAATCCCACATCCTGTTTTTTAAATTTAAGTTAAATAAAACAAAATAAGCGTGGTATTGTACAATTAATTTCCGGTGTGACGCTTAGTGGTAAAGCCCGGAGCTATGTCCTTCGTAATTCGAGACACGCTGACTTGCCGGGATAGCCGACCTGAGTTACAGTCTGTACATTATTGCGGCTCCAAACATCAGCGTTTTTGAATATTGGTCATAGCTGTATTCGAAGCGATTTTCACTGGGGATCATGTCACTTGGGTTTTCTACAGCATGTTCCTTCGGGCGATGAATAATTCGTGGAAAACGGCCTTGCTGGAATTTGCCGAAGAAATTTAATGTCAGCTGTTTCTGTAGTTGAATGTTTGCGCCTAGCCCACAATTGTACCCAACCATCATATTTTTCCGTTTTGAAGCATTCCAGTGATATGTAAACAGCCTGTCAATCTGATCCTGGTTATTTAACCTCGAACCAAGCACCATCTTTTCATCCACCATAATGACCAGGCTGGGACCCAGTGAAACATAGGGCCTGATTTTCGCTCCCGTCCGTTTTATTGGCGAATAATCAAATGAGCCATCAATGTTGACTGATTGATAAGTAAAGCTTTCCAATTTCAGATTTTTCCCATATTGCCTGGGTATACTAAAAAAACTGACCATCAGCAGTTGAGCCAGACCTTTGTCGTCATTGCTTAAATTCGTGAAGGAAGTTGATTTGAAATAGGTGTTTACTGCAAAACTGATCTTCGGAGAAACAGCAATGCTAAACCTTGCACCCAGAGAAACGTTTCGGGCGTTGTATTTGCCAGTCTTGAAATATTCGAATGTCTTTTGATTTTGAGCGACGTCGACAAAATTCGTTGTATTGCTTTCAATGCCAACGTAAGGGCCGACTTCCACGATAACTTTGAAATTTTTAAAATTCTGCTCATTCACCACTGCCTCACCACCGGCAGACTCATTCGCATAAACTGTAAGTTTCCGCAGATATTTGAAAGAGTAGTCGGGGTGCAAATTCATTTTTCGATGAAAAGTGTCCAGCATTCCTGCGTCAAAAATGAGCGGAAGTGCCTGATTGATATGTTTCCGGGAAATTATTTTAAGGGAATCATTTTTCTCTATATAGAAAATCTTTTTCTTCTCCTGATAAAGTAAACTGTATTTGCCCTGAACCATCAACACAAGCAAGTCCGGCTGATCGCCCACGATTCGTGAAACACTGTATTTTCCCAAATCAGAACGAATCGACAGCACTTCACCGAATTGGAAGCTGGCCGGTTTCTTTTCAGCAGTCTTCACTTTTACGGTGTGTTTTTTGTAATCAATATCAACGTTTCCTATGATCGGATTGGATTGCGTTTTAACGAAAAGTGTATCGTTTTGAGCGAGTGCGGAAAGGTAAATTACTGTTGAAAAGATGGTGGGTAGAATTTTGAGCATAACGTAAATTTATCGCAGATAGGATTTATTGTTTGTTCGTAACAACTGATTTTTGCTACGGCCAGAAACGGAAGAGGATAAGTCAGGAGCCATTATTGGCAGCTCTCATATTTGTAAGTTGTTGCGAGGACACTGATGGCGTTGCTATTGGATTTTAACGTGGAAGTTGCCGGGAAACCTTTCCCGTTATAAGTATAGCTGGCATTTTCCTCATAAATAAGGTTGGGTGTGGCTTGAAAGTTGGTGGTTTTGGAATAGAGGACATTATTTATGCCCGCACCAAATATCGATATACCAAGAAGTCCATTTTCCTTTATTCCCTCGAAAGAGGCTGGGATTGCCGTCTCGAAATGTGGATGATCATCGTATCTCATCTCATATTTTATCGCAGGTTTGGCCATGTAATAGTTTTCCAGCAACATCAGATTTCCCCTCTCGTCAAATTGATAAAGTGTTTTGGAATTTGAGCTATTATTCGAAACCGGTCTTCCTTTATCATTAAAGATAATTGTTGACCCAACGTTGCCGTCCTTGTCCAGATAAGTTTGGGAGGATTTTATCCCGTTGACGTATAATATAACTGACTTGGATCCATCGTCGTTAATGCAGGTCATCTTACTGGTTTTTCCCTTTTCATCAAATTCGTATTTATAATCTTTTTTTACTGAGATGGTTGTTACCAGAGGACCAAAACTACCTGCCTTAAACGTTTCAGTTGTTGTACTGACTGTTGTTTTCAAAAGGTCCGAGGCGTAGGAATAATCAATTTCCTGTTTTGTTACAGTTTGTCCTTTTTTAAACGGTCCATGCGATTGGTAAATAAAGTTGCCTTCATCATTCTTTGCTTGAGAACGGACAATTTTTATCAGAAAGCCTTTGGCATCGTATTGGAAATCGAATTGTTGTTCGTCAGAAGAGAGAGAAAACACCACATTTGAAACCGTATCAATATGAGAATTGTCTCGTTTTGATATGAATTTTAGTGGCATTCCCTGTTCGTTGTAAACAAAGTCTTCGTTGACCGTCTCTTTGGTTATTGAGCCATAATATTTTTGCACCATAAGGGAGTTCTTTCCCTTGTACAGGCAATTGACTACCTGAATTTCATGGTCTTTTGTATTACAGGAAAAGACGATCGTAAATATTAATACGATGGCGAGGCGGGTTGTTAGGGTGAGCATGTAACCGATGTAAGGGATTTACATGCAAATTGCTATAAATCTATTATGTAACCAAATATTACTTAATATTTGAATTGTTTATATTTTTAATGATTTTTTACAGTATTAATTTTCACAGACTCTCCGTCTTCCCGCCATCAACGGGCAGATTGATGCCATTAATACTACCGGCCGCCGGGCTGCAGAGAAATGCAACAGCTGCTGCAACTTCTTCCGGCTCGCTGAATCTTCTGATTGGGATCGTGGCTTCGAGGTCTTTTGCAATATCGGCTTCTGACTTATGTTGTGACTGACTTCTCATTGAAAGCACAGCATCAAGCCTGGCCGTGCGGGTATAACCCGGAAGTACGTTGTTGGCCGTGATACCAAATTGTCCGAGTTCAAGCGAGAGCGTTTTTGACCACGCCGCCACAGCCGCACGAATCGTATTCGAAACGCCTAAACCCACGATCGGTTGCTTTACGGACGTGCTGATAATATTTACAATTCTACCAAAACCTTCCTTTTTCATGGATGGAGCCACAGCCTGCGCCAGAAACTGGTAATTGATCAAATGCATCTGAAATGTTTGTAAAAATTGGCCCGTCTCAGCTTCAATGATTGGCCCGCCGGATGGCCCGCCTGTGTTGTTGACGAGAATATGCACATCAGGGCAAAGCCGGAGATAATTTTCAATCGCTGCCTTCACTTGTTCATGATCGGAAAAATCAGCAACAATGTACCGATGTAGCTGACCCTGAGAATTGTCCAGAATTTCGACTGTTTCCCGCAGTTTTTCTTCGTTTCTGGCAACGAGTGTAACATTTGCCCCGAGTAAAGCCAATTCTATGGCGGAAGCCCTGCCAATTCCTTGTGTACTTCCGCAAACGAGCGCAGTTTTGCCTGAGAGATTAAGATTCATATACGTTTTGATTCAAAGTTATATTTTGATCAATATTAACAAATTTCGTTCCTGTGGTGGAATAGTGCACTTCGATGGCCATTTTACTTTAAACTTCCGCCTCCTCACTTCCAAACTTCGCACTTTTTTCTTCTATCTTTGCGGTTTATTTTTCGCGTCTAATATTGAACAATGTCAAAAAAAATCCAATCCGCACTTATATCTGTCTACTATAAGGATGGACTTGAACCCTTGGTTCGTCTTTTACATGAAAACGGCGTAAAACTTTATTCTACCGGAGGAACGCAAACTTTCATAGAAAATCTGAGCATTCCTGTAACCGCAGCCGAAGAACTCACCGGTTATCCATCTATTTTCGGTGGCCGTGTTAAAACTTTACATCCTGCTATTATGGGAGGTATATTGTACCGTCGGGATGATGAGGGCGATGTGGCTCAGGCAAAGCAATACAATATTCCGGCAATCGACCTGGTTGTTGTGGATTTGTATCCTTTTGAGGAAACAGTTGCTTCCGGAGCAGGAGAAGAGGACATTATTGAAAAAATTGACATTGGCGGTATTTCCTTAATCCGGGCGACGGCGAAAAATTTCAAAGATACGTTGATCGTTTCTTCACGTAGCCAGTATGCGGACGTCGTTGAATTGCTTTCTTCAAAAGGAGGTACCACGGATATTGAGGATCGTCGTGCTTACGCAGGAAAAGCTTTTGGCGTTTCTTCTCACTATGACGGAGCAATAAACGATTACTTCCTTGGTAAAACCGTAAATGAGAATGCAGCACTTTATGATTTTACTGCGCTGCCAGGTCAAACTTTACGTTATGGCGAAAACCCACACCAAAGCGCCACATACCACGGTGATCTGGAAGGTATTTTCGAAAAGCTTCATGGTAAGGAATTGTCTTACAATAACCTGGTTGATGTTGATGCCTGCGTGAATCTGATTGACGAATTTATCGGTTCAGCACCCACTTTTGCCATTATAAAACATACAAATGCCTGCGGAATTGCAACAGCGTCAACTTCGAAAGAAGCATACGACAATGCATTGGCCTGTGATCCTGTCTCGGCGTTCGGCGGTGTTGTAATCACCAATACAAAAGTAGATTTGGCGACAGCTGAGGAACTGAATAAACTTTTCATGGAAATCCTGATCGCGCCGGAATATGATGAAGATGCTTTGACATTACTCAAATCCAAGAAAAACAGGATTTTATTGAAACGCAATGCAGTTGATCTTCCCAACGTTATGTTCAAAACTATTCTGAACGGAGTTTTAATTCAGGATAAGGATCTTTCAACGGAAATTGCCTCACAGTTTACGACCGTTACTGAGAAAGCACCGACGGAAAACGAACTCACTGCGCTTGAATTTGCCCTGAAAGTCTGTAAACACACCAAGTCGAATACGATTGTGCTGGCGAAGGAAAATCAATTACTCGCAAGCGGAACCGGCCAGACTTCCCGTGTAGACGCATTGCGCCAGGCGATAGATAAAGCCAAAGCTTTTGGTTTTGATCTGAACGGAGCAGTGATGGCTTCGGATGCCTTTTTCCCCTTTGCAGATTGTGTTGAAATTGCACACGACGCTGGTATCACTGCGGTTGTACAACCTGGTGGCTCAATCCGCGATAAGGATTCGGTTGAATATTGTAATGCCAATGGCGTTGCAATGGTGACCACAGGTGTGCGTCATTTCAAACATTAATTGACATCTTCGCCTGCTGAAATCTATTTTGGCGGGCAACTATTTTACAGCGTCACGTAGAGCGATACTTCGTGACGCTGTTATTTTTACCCTCGTATTAACTGCATTTGGAAAAGAACCGGTCCTTGCCAAACAGAATAATAAAAACTGTGAAATTCTCACTAACAGTATTTCTGGCAGCCGGATTCAGTTATTTTTTTCTTTTCCCCCAATTATTCTATTGTCAGGTTATTTCCCGTTCCGATTTCCTGAAAATTAAAGATAGGATTTTCGTCAGTCCCGAAATTGGAAGCGATCGGTTTCGGGCAATTATAAGGCTTGTAAACAGGGCTGAAATGCGCGTGGACTCATTTTACAACGGTCGGCATGCCAGGCCAGTTTTGATTATTACTTCCAATACTGATCAGTATTCAAAATACTGTAAAAGTTCAGAGGGAGCGGGATGCAGCCTCGCTACGCCCTGGGGTGAGTCGTTTATTGTGATCAGTCCGGAGGGCTTGGATGTGGACGTGATCAGTCACGAAATGAGTCATATTGAATTGAGTAAAAGGCTTGGCTGGTACAAAACGACCCGCGAAGTTCCTCAATGGTTCAATGAAGGACTGGCACTTATGCTGGATCGGCGGTTTGTAGGCAATACAGACCCAAGTCTGCGTTACCTGGATTATATGGATGAGTGGCTCTACTACACAGGCGGTGGACAGTTTATCAGAGAATTGGATGAAATCGAATCGCTTAAAGGTTTTTTTGCCGGTTCTCAGAGAGAAACCATGCTTGCTTACATGACGTCGGGAATGGAGGTGGCCTATTGGTTGGCGGCGATGGACGGCCAAGGTTTTCAGGAGTTTTTAAAACTTGAAAAATCCGGTTACTCTTTTGAAAAAGGGTACATGCTTGCCGGGATGAAGAATCACAACAAGAGTGCCGTAAAACTTCCCCGGAACCCATTACGGCTAATCAATCCGGACACAGGAAAAAGGTAAACCAGATGAGAACTCAACCAGATTGTTGCGATTTAGAAACCTGAATTTCACGAAAACGCTTAAATTTGGGAACAACATCTAAACTTTTGTACTATTTTCCGAAAATAGTGTACCTTTCGGTTCGAACCAAAATAGCCTATCCATTCATTTAATTCTGACTATTTGAAATGCAACAATTACAGACTCTGGATTATATTGTTTTCTTCTTTTACTTCATTCTGGTTTCTGGTTACGGTTACTGGATCTATCAACGAAAAAAGTCGAATGTTGCCTCTACAAAGGACTTCTTTCTAGCGGAAGGCTCACTGACCTGGTGGGCAATCGGAGCCTCACTAATCGCCTCAAATATTTCCGCTGAGCAGTTTATCGGTATGTCGGGAAATGGGTTTTCAATGGGTTTAGCCATTTCTACCTATGAATGGATGGCCGCAGCTACGCTGATCGTCGTTGCTGTTTTTTTTATGCCGATTTATCTCAAAAACCGGATTTTCACCATGCCCCAGTTTTTGAGTCAGCGCTATAATCCTACTGTTAGTCTCATTATGGCCATTTTCTGGTTGGGGCTTTATATTCTGGTGAACCTTACATCAATCCTTTACTTAGGCGCGTTGGCCGTTTCCGGTATTTCGGGACTGCCTTTTATCGCTTGTATGTGGGGGCTGGCAATTTTTGCCATCATCATTACAATTGGTGGGATGAAGGTAATTGGGTTTACCGACGTTATTCAAGTGTTTTTCCTGATCATCGGAGGTCTTGCAACGACTTATCTTGCTATAAATCTGGTTTCTGATCAATTCGGAATGGAAGGTGTGGTAAACGGATTTAAAGCAATGCTTTCAAATCACGATGATCATTTTCACATGATTCTGGACCGGGGCCAAATGGTTTATCCGGACGGAGAAGGTCAATTAAAAGATGCTTATATGGAGTTGCCCGGGCTGGCGGTGCTGATCGGTGGGATGTGGATTGTGAACCTGAATTATTGGGGTTGTAATCAATATATAACGCAACGTGCGTTGGGCGCCGATTTGAAAACTGCAAGAAACGGGTTGTTGTTTGCGGCCTTTTTGAAACTGCTCATGCCGATCATTGTAGTACTTCCGGGTATCGCAGCTTATGCCCTTTACAGTAAAGGATTGTACCACGAGGAAATGAGTGTTAACGGAAAACTTGTAGCGGACAAGGCGTATCCGGTTCTGCTCAATTTGCTGCCAGTCGGTTTGAAAGGACTTTCATTCGCTGCCTTAACGGCTGCAATCGTAGCTTCCCTGGCGGGTAAAGCAAATAGTATTTCGACCATTTTCACCCTGGATGTTTTCAAAAATTACATTGGAAAAAACAAAACAGAAAAGGAACTGGTACTTACGGGAAGAATCGTAATTGTGATCTCCATGATTCTGGCCATTCTCGTGTCACCTTACATGGGTATAGACAAGGCAGGAGGTTTTCAGTTTGTGCAACAAATGACCGGTTTACTATCTCCGGGAATCTTTGCCGCATTTATCATGGGCTTTTTCTGGAAAAGAACCAATTCAGCCGGCGCGCTTTTTGCCATTGTCGGCGGCTTTTTGATCGCCCTTGCGATGCACAACAACTATTTCCCGTTTGCAGACTGGACGCAGGTACCTTTCCTGGATCGTATGGGTCTTGTATTCCTGATTTGCGTTGCTGTAATGGTAGTGTTAGGTTTGGTTATGCCTGACGAAAAGAAAGGTCTTGTCATCGATTCGTCTATGTTCGTTCCTCACCGTGGTTTCATCATCGGTGCTGCCCTTGTCATCGCGCTGATCACAATTTTGTATTATACTTTCTGGTAAGACTATCAGATGCTTTATAAAAAAAGGTTCGGAACATTGCGTTCCGAACCTTTTTACTTCCAGATGAATACGGCAGATTACGCTACCTCTTCTTCGATAATTGTGATCTTTTGAATTTTATCGCCCTGGCGAAGCAAATCAACTGTATCGACACCTTCTACAACTTTACCAAAACAAGTATGGTTTCCGTCAAGGTGCGCAGTGTTATTGCGGCTGTGGCAAATGAAAAACTGAGAGCCGCCGGTATCACGTCCTGCATGCGCCATTGAAAGCACGCCACGATCATGATACTGATTTCCGCCACTCAGTTCACATTTGATCTTATAACCAGGACCCCCACGGCCGGTTCCCGTAGGATCCCCGCCTTGTACCATAAAGTCAGGAATAACGCGATGAAAAATCAATCCATCATAAAATCCTTTTTTAGAAAGGTCAACAAAGTTTTTCACAGCGATAGGAGCATCTGCATCGTAAAATTCGATGAGCATAGTCCCTTTATCCGTGATCATTTCCGCTTTTGTCATGTCAATTAGAAAGTATTTGGGTAAATAGATTTTTGTAAATTATTCCACATTTGTGATATGGATACCTTTATAACACAAAGAAAAGGATAAACTATCCTTTTCTTTGTGTTAATACTAAATAAATAAAGCTTATCAGGAGCCGCTGTATAACTTAACAAGCTCCTTTGAAGTCACTTCTTTAACTTCTGATTTTTGTTTTTCTACCTTGATAAGAGCCAGGCGTTCAACTACTTCTCCGCTTCCCCACTCTCTGCTGCGTTCCGGATTCGAAAACCATTCCTTCACTGCAAGCAGCTTATAAATGTATTTCGTCGTTTCGGAATTTAGTTTGAGTTTGAAATAATCTTCCTTGTTTTGAGAATCCATCCGATTCTGGATGTGTTGTGGGCCGGCATTATATGCGGCGGCAACAAGTGTCCAGGATCCTAACTGACGGTGCAAACTGCGAAGATATTTGGCTGCGGCGTGCGTTGATTTAACCAGATGTTTGCGGTCGTCAATGGTGTCATTTACTACCAGGCCAAGAGATTTTGCTGTCATTGGCATGAATTGCCAGTAGCCCCCTGCTCCTTTGTGCGAAGTTACTTCGTCACTCATGGCACTCTCTATAATGGGGATGTATTTGAAATCGGCTGGTACTCCGTACTTTTTAAGGATCGGCTCTATAATCCGCATCCTTTTTTCAGTTTTGGTCATCAGCTTACGAAAATTGGAATTATCGTAATTTCTGATCATGGTTTGATATCGCTTGGCAATGCGAAGCTCTGCTAATGGTACAGTTTCGCCACAGAAGTCAATAGCAAGAAGATCTGAATTGAATGTTGTTGTAATAATTGGTGTCTCTTTTTTCAATTCCTTCTTTTCAACCTCCACGTTGCGCCAGGAAAAACTGCCCAGCATTGCAATTGAGAAGGCCATAAAGATTAGTCGAATCATGCATTTGTATTTTCGTGAAACATCGTTTTATTGTTGAACATTTTGGCGTTACAACAGTGCAAAGATAACGCAATTGAATAAATAATATTTCATATTCACGTAAAATATTGATTTACAGCTAATTCTACAATATGTATATAGTATTAATTCAAGATTGATTGATTTTGTTAATTTTGTAATAATCCTATAAAATGCTTTGTTTTTAAAGCTTAAAGGGAATAATCATTGGGAATTGTGCAAATATCCAAAATCCAACGGTTGGCATTATATAGTACTTTCCGGTGAAAATAAATTTAATACAATTTGTTAAGGTCTGATAATCAAGTGGTTACATGGTTAATATATAATTTTATTATGTATTATTCGGTCAAAATCATGCCAATCGGACCATTTTAGAGGTTTTTTGATTTTTTGGACATTTGTACTTTTTCATGCCAGACTGGTGTTATATTGCAGTTAACATTTATTGACGCGTATGATTTCGGTACAGGAGGCAAGGCAAAAGGTGATATTTCATTCAACGGTTCTGGGTAGTGAAAACAAAGCTGTGACGGAGTCCGTCGGTTACACGCTGGTGAATGATATTTTTTCTCCGTTGTCCCTGCCGTCTTTCCGGCAATCATCAATGGATGGCTATGCGGTAAATCATCTTGATATTCTTTCAAAAGGCGTTTCTCTGCCTGTGGTTTCTGAATCAAAAGCCGGGCAAAAAGAATTGCAGGTTTTGTCCCCGGGAACAGCTGCAAGGATTTTTACCGGTGCGCCTGTTCCGGACGGAGCAACTGCGGTTGTTATGCAGGAACATACAAGACAAGATCATGGTAATATCATCATTGACGAATATCCGGTTGATATCAATAAAAATGTAAGACAGATCGGGCAACAGATCAAAAAAGGTGATGTAGCTCTTTCTGCCGGTACGCGTTTAACCCCTGGTAGCGTCGGTTTTTTGCTGGGTCTGAATATCGAGCGGGTTGAGGTTGTGAAAATGCCCCGGGTTGGGCTACTTGTTACCGGCGACGAATTAATCAAACCTGGTTCTAAACTTGGTTTTGGCGAGGTGTTTGAGTCAAATTCTGCTATGCTGGTGGCTGCTTTATATGAAGAAGGTATCAGCGAGGTGCAGGTTTACTATGCATCGGATAATCTGGATTCGACGGTGGATGCATTGAATAAACTTTCAGAAAATAATGATGTGATTTTGGCAAGCGGTGGCGTTTCAGTGGGGGATTATGATTTTGTTGGAAAAGCATTGGAGCAAATTGGTACTGAAACCATTTTTTATAAAGTGAGACAGAAACCCGGTAAACCTTTGTTGTTTGCCAAAAAAGTGGACAAACATTTTTTTGCGTTACCTGGAAATCCTGCTTCGTCTTTGGTTTGTTTTTATGAGTACGTTGTGCCTGCGTTGCGCAAAATGTCGGGTCGTACGGATTGCTTCCTTCGGAAACTAAAATTACCAAGTACGCACGCGTATTCGTTTAATGGAGAAAGAGACGAGTTTCTCAAAGCAATTGTGACCGGCGACGAAGTGATGCCGCTTGACGGGCAGGAATCGTTTGCACTCCGCTCGTTTGCCATTGCGAATGCATTGATCTATCTGCCTGTGACCCAACCAGTGGTCAGTAAAGGCGATTTGGTTGAGGTACATTTATTACCTTTGAAAGGAATGTAATCCTTGCAGGTCAATTTTTCGCAAATTATTCATGTCTGAAACAGCTTATGGAAATCAGGATTCAGTATTTTGGGCAACTCGCCGACATGGCAGGACAAGCGTCCGAAATCTGGACGTTACCGGAGAAATTTACAGTAAAGGAGCTGCGGGAGAAAGTGAATGAAAAATACCCGGAGATCGGAATACGAAAATTTAAAGTAGCTGTTAATCTTCAGATTGCAGAGGATTTTGTGCAGGTAACGCCGGATTCGGAAATTGCTTTACTCCCTCCATTCGCAGGTGGCTAAAAATCAGCTCTCAAAAAATCTTTAATTGATTTAATGGAAAAGACGCACAAGAGAAAAAAAGTATTCAGAGACGGGGCGATAAGCCCTCAATTTGTTGCAGATTCCATAGCAAAGCATCAGTCGCAAACTACCATTGGCGCGCATGCCATTTTTTTGGGCCAGATACGGGCAGATGTAAAAACGGAAGGCGTCGTGACTGGCATCGAATACACGGCATATGAGGAAATGGCAGAGCAGGCATTTCACGATATCCGGGAGGCTGCTTTCAGCAAATTTGACCTTACCTGCATGCATATTTACCACAGCCTGGGTTTTGTACCGATTGGGGAAATCAGCCTGTTTGTTTTTGTATCTTCCGCGCATCGCAGGGCTGCTTTTGAGGCTTCGGAGTATGTAGTGGAGGAGATCAAAGCGAAGGTTCCAATTTTCGGAAAGGAACTTCTGGGGCCGGATGGGGATTTTGTTTGGAAGGAAAACCATTAAAAGTAAAATTACTTGCCGGTAAGCCAATATTATGGTTGATATAACCCACAAAACGAATACGCTGAGAATAGCAACGGCGCAGGCCATTGTGCAGGTGAGCAAAGCTGAAACCATTGCAGCGATTCAAAACAGGACCGTACCCAAGGGCGATGTTTTTGAAATGGCCAAAGCTGCCGGTTTCCTGGCCGTAAAAAAAACACCTGATCTGCTTCCCGATTGCCACCCGATCCCAATCGAATTTACGGCTGTCAACTACCGCATTGAAGATTTAACCGTAATTGTGGAGCTGACAGTAAAGACGATCTACAAAACCGGGGTAGAAGTTGAGGCAATGCACGGCGCATCCGTTGTGGCTTTGACGATGTACGATATGCTCAAACCGATCGACAAGGGAGTTGAAATACGAAACATCAGATTGTTAGAAAAAAGAGGTGGAAAAAGCGATCGTAAAGGAGTTCCGGAGAATTTGAAAGTTGCGGTGATTGTATGTTCTGATAGTATTTCGAATGGAATCGGGCAAGATAAATCGGGAAAAAAAATAATTGAAAAGCTTCAGACGTTGCTTTTGGAAGTGAGTGATTACAGCATTGTTCAGGACGACAAAACGATTATTCAGGAGAAAATTAACAGCCTTTGCAGTCTTTCCTTTGATATGATTCTGATCACGGGGGGAACTGGTTTGTCGAAACGAGATGTTACACCGGAAGCGGTCGCGGAACTATTGGACCGGGAAATTCCCGGGATTGCAGAAGCAGCGCGGCAATATGGCCAGGATCGGATACCTACAGCCATGCTTTCAAGATCCGTTGGCGGACTGGTCGGGTCCACATTGGTAATTACCATGCCTGGGAGCACAGGCGGCGTAAATGAATACATGGACGCGCTTTTTCCGCATGTGCTGCATGTTTTCAGTGTTTTAGAAGGGAATAAACATTAACAAATGTCTTTGGCAATTACGGATACATTCGGAAGACGACACACTTATCTGCGCATTTCGCTGACGGATAAGTGCAATCTTCGTTGCACTTATTGTATGCCGCAGGAGGACATGCAGTTTATGCCATCCAAATGGCTGATGCAGGCCGAAGAAATTGAATTTCTTGCCAAAGTTTTTGTGGAAATGGGGGTTGACAAAATTCGTCTTACCGGAGGAGAGCCACTGGTACGGAAGGACGCAGGATCAATCATCAATGCTTTGGGGAAGTTGCCAACCGCTTTGACGCTCACAACGAATGCCGTTATGGTCGATCAATTCATAGGGGATTTGAAAAATGCAGGAGTGAAATCCCTGAATGTCAGCCTGGATACACTGAAAGAAGATCAGTTCAAATTGATTACCAAACGTGATCATTTTAACAAAACTCTGGAAAATATAAAACTGCTTCTTTCAGAGGGGTTTGTTGTTAAGATAAATGTCGTCGTACTTCGCGGAGTGAACGATTCTGAGGTGAATGATTTCGTTCGCCTCACCCTTGAAAATGCAAATCTGCATGTTCGGTTTATTGAATTTATGCCGTTTAACGGCAATCAGTGGGATATGTCAAAAATTGTGTCCTACGCGGATCTTTTGAAAGATATCAGCACGCAGTTCGTATTTGAAAAATTGCCCGGTGAATTGCAGGATACCGCGCACAGTTTCCAGGTTTTGGGCGGTAAAGGAACATTCGGCATTATCGGAACAGTTACGCACCCTTTTTGTTCAGGCTGTAACCGTATCAGGCTTACTGCGGACGGCAAGTTAAAAAATTGTCTTTTTGATACCTCGGAAATAGACTTGCTTACACCGCTAAGAAGAGGCGAGGATGTGCGTCAGCTTATACTCTCTCATTTTCAGAGGAAACATTTCGCCCATGGCGGGCACGTTGAGTTCACCGAGAAACAGGCAAAAGTAGATTACGGTCTCAATCGGACAATGATCGCAATTGGCGGTTGACGCCGCTTATCCCCGATTTTTACCTCTCATAAAATCGGTGCAACATGGCCTGAATCGGTTACATCTTTCGTGAAATTTTAAACATTTCTTACGAAAGTAACCTTCAAAAAGCCATGAAAAACTTAATCAAATCCATTCTCCCGTTTGCTTTTCTAGTTGTTGTGACCGGTGCCGTTTCCGCAGCTGTGGCTGTGCCAAAAGCAGAGTGCAAGAATAACCGTTGTGAAAATTTCCAGGTGGGTATGTATCGCGTCAAAAATACACTGACAATGAATTTTTTGATGGAAAAAGAAAAAGGGCAGCGTGTTGTTTTACGCCTTATGGACGGGAAAGGAAAAGTAATTCACGAAGAATATGTGTCCAAATCTATCCGCAAATTCGGACGTAAATTCAATTTCTCGGAAGTACCCGACGGACGTTACACACTTGAAATCTCCGACGAAAATGAGCGGATTGTCAAAGACATCTTTCTCAAAACCAATGAAGTGATGGAGGTGCAGGGAAGAAACCTGGCTGCGATGAACTGATCAGATTCAAAATTAAAAATCAACAAAAAAATGGCAGGCCCCAAAGTCTGCCATTTTTTTTTGTATATCAGGTTTTTTCTATTTCATATAACCCATGTATTTAAGCCAGCCTTCCATAGCGGCGGGGTAGTTTGCCAGGGATCCTTTTCCTTCCGTGCGGAAACCGAAGCCATGGCCGCCGATCGGGTACAAATGCATTTCACCGGCAATCTTGTTCTTCTTCAAAGCAAGATAGTATTGAATGCTGTTTTCAACCGGAACCGACGAATCATCCATTGCATGAACAAGGAAGGCCGGTGGCGTTTTGGCACTAACCTGTAATTCATTAGAATAATAATTGATCAACTCGTCAGACTTTTCAGGCCCAAGCAGATTGTCGCGTGAGCCGCCGTGTGAAATGTTGGGCAGAAACGAGATGACCGGGTAAAGCAGAATTGAAAAATTGGGCTTGGCGTCTTCCGATGCATTTGGTCCCAGATTGTAATGTGTTGAAAGCGTGGCAGCAAGGTGCCCTCCCGCTGAAAATCCGAGTATACCAATTTTGTTCAGATCAATATTCCATTTCACAGCGTTTTGTCTGATCAACTTCATTCCCTGCATGGCATCCATCAGCGGAACCTGGTGCTGGTGCGTCATTGCTTTGTCGTTCGGCAGGCGGTATTTTAATACAAACGCCGAAATTCCTCTGTCGTTAAACCATTTTGCAAAATCACTGCCCTCATGTGAAGCGGCAAGAATTCCATAGCCGCCACCGGGACAGATCATTACAGCTGCTCCGGTAGCTTTTTCTTTTGGTACAATGTAGGCGGAAATTGTAGGGATAGTCACACCGCTGATCCGCAGAATGCCGGATGCGTCGGTCACGGATTTTTCTTCAATTGTGCTGGTTTTGAAATTTGGTACTTTACCTTCGGGCCAGAGATTCAATGTTTCGGTTTGTGCCATGGACTGAAATGAGTAAGCCGAAAGGCTTAGCGCAACAAGGATTTTTGATATTTTTTTCATTGATTGATTTCTTTTCATCAAAAAGACGGCTGTTCAAATGATATACCCGCAAAATTTGTCGCACTGATTTATTGCCGGGAATTCCGATGGTCATTGCATGAACAGGAAATATATCTTGCATCCAATATTTTTTGTCAAAATTTTTAGCGAGTTTAATATGTTAATCAGAATCGTTAGAATGACTTTTGCGCCTGAGAAAATTGACACGTTTCAGGAAATATTCAATCATTCGAAAAGTTATATTCTCGCCATGCCGGGATGCCTGCATCTGGAACTCTGGCAGGATTTGCATGATGCCAATGTATTTGTCACGCACAGCCACTGGGAATCGGAGGAAGCGCTGAACGCCTATCGCAATTCCGATTTATTTATCTCTGTATGGTCAAAAACGAAGATTCTTTTCAGCGCAAAACCCCTGGCCTTTTCTGTCAAAAAGGTGTAATCAGGGTTTCGCAGGATTTATCATAATATGGGCACGATGTGTACCAGGGTCCATAATCCACGGCATACCTGGCATATCCGGTTTCAGGGGTAGGCCGGTACTTTCAGATGTCGCAAAAGGAATGTATACGACGTATCTTAAATATCCGTCTTTGAGCGCACCGGTAGCGGCGTCAAAATTTTCTTTTGTTCCTGATAATGCATACAATGTCGCAGGCTGTTTCGGCATTGATAGTTGTCCGCCTTTCACTTCCTTCTCGCGGATATCAAATATCTCTTTCTGGTTTTTCCCTTCTTTCGTCAGCAGTCGCCCTCTTTCCATAAACGGTTCAAGGTCTTTGTGGTAACAGGAAACACTGATTCCGTCTTTTTTGGGATCATCACCAATACATACAAAATCATTGTTTCCGGCCCGAAGCATCTTAAAGGTGCCGTCAGCGAGGTAACCGTATACCATTGCGCCATCTCTTTTGTCAGTGGGAGCGGCAAGCACTGCAGTTTTAATCTGTAGATCAGGTGAAGGAACTACGGATTGTGCAAACGCGTGAAAAGAAAAACAGAGCGCTGCAATAGTAAAAAAAGTCTTGTTCATGATAGTAAATGACAGGTGGATTGTCTCTTATAATCTAAATTTAGTAATCTTTATCAGAACATTAATAAAAAACAGTTCGCATACCGGAAAACCGGTTCCCGGCTCAAATTAAATCACCTATGAACATCAGGAAAACGCTATCCATATCTTTTGCCGGTAGTTTAATGCTGGGGCTTTTGGCCGCATCTTTTCAAAGATCAAATCCAAGTACAATTCCGGCGGCAAATCTGGATAGCCTGTATAAGGATCTGACAGAAGATCAGAAGCGTTCGCCGAAATATGCTGTTGCAGGACTCACGGTAACTGATGGGCTGGAAGCAACACTTTTTGCCTCAGAACCGACCATTACCAACCCGACCAACATTGATGTAGATCATTTGGGAAGAGTCTGGGTTTGTGAAGCATACAATTACCGCCCGGCAATTAACGGTAATCCGACGCACAGTGAAGGCGATCGGATTTTAATTCTTGAAGACACAAATGGTGACGGAAAATCGGATAAGACGACCGTCTTTTACCAGGGAAAGGAACTCAACGCGCCGCTCGGAATCTGGGTAATGGGCAATGATGTGATCGTATCACAAAGTCCGTATGTATGGAAATTTACGGATACCGACGGTGATGGAAAAGCGGATAAAAAGGAGGTTATTTTTGAGGGAGTAGGCGGTGAACAGCATGACCACGGAATGCACGCATTCGTATTCGGTCCCGATGGGAAGTTGTATTTTAATTTTGGAAATGAAGGCGGTCACCTGTTGGACGGCAAAGGAAATCCTGTGATTGGCAAGGATGGTCAGCCCATCGATTTCAAAAAGCTGAAACAAGGAATGGTTTTTCGGTGCGATCCTGATTTCAAAAATATTGAAGTGCTGGGCAACAATTTCAGGAATAATTATGAAGTCGCGGTGGACAGTTACGGAACCATGTGGCAGTCGGACAATGATGACGACGGGAATAAGGGTGTCAGGATCAATTACGTGATGCAATACGGAAATTATGGCTATACCGACGAATTGACGGGCGCAGGCTGGCGTGCAGGACGTACCAACATGGAGGATTCTATTCCGTTTCGCCACTGGCATTTGAATGATCCAGGCGTTGTTCCGAATTTGCTGCAAACCGGCTCTGGATCACCTACGGGCATGGTAGTTTATGAAGGTAAATTACTTCCAAAGGCTTTTCAAAATCAAATGATCCACTGTGAGCCGGGACATAATGTTGTTCGTTCTTATCCGGTTCAAAAGGCCGGCGCAGGTTATACGGCAAAAATTGTAAATATTGTTGATGGTCAGCGTGATAAATGGTTCAGGCCGTCTGATGTTTGTGTGGCGCCCGATGGTTCGTTGATCTTCTCTGACTGGTATGATCCGGGTGTCGGCGGGCACCAGGCAGGTGACCAAAACCGCGGAAGACTTTACCGGGTTGCTCCTGAAAATACTCCATATCGCATTTCCAAATCAGATTTTTCCAACGCTGATGGGGCTGTTGCAGCATTGCAAAGTCCAAACCTTTCTGTACGTTATCTGGCGTGGACCGCTTTATCGAAAATGGGCGCAAGTGCTGTTGCTCCGCTCGAAAAGTTACTGAACGACAAAAATGCGGGGGACCGTATGCGTGCGCGGGCTTTGTGGTTTCTGAGTAAATCAGCCGACAATAAAAAGTATTTGGATCAAGCGATAAAAGATCCAAACCCTGATTTCCGTATCGCAGCACTACGTGCAGTAAGTGAGGTGAAGAATCTGAACGTGACCGAGTATATCAAAATATTGGTAAACGATTCTGATGCGCAGGTACGACGCGAGTGTGCCCTGATGCTGCACGGAAATAAATCGCCGGAAGCTCCTGAATTGTGGACAAAACTTGCGCAGCAATATGATGGAAAAGACCGCTGGTATCTGGAAGCTTTGGGTATTGGCGCTGATGGTCAATGGGATTCGTTTTTCAAAACATGGCTGGGTAAAGTTGGTGCTGATCCCGCGGCAACTGCCTCAGGCAAGGATATAGTCTGGAGATCCCGTACAAAGGAATCAATTCCGTTGCTTGCTTCACTGGCCGGGAATTCTGATGCAGATCTTAAAAGTCGCCTGCGCTATTTCAGAGCGTTTGACTTTAATCCGGGAGCGAAAGAGAAGTCGAATGCATTGCTTAAAATCATGAAAGGATCGGCGGCGAATCAAAATGAGGTAAATGAACTTGCGTTGCGGCACCTTGATCCTGGTTTTGTGAAGCAGAGCCCGGAAGCGATGGCGGCAGTGAAAAAATTGCTGGATAGCGCTTATGGTACGCCGGTTTATCTTGAAATGGTCACGCGTTACGAGCTTGCGGGCGAAAATAAAAGATTGCTTGAACTGGCACTATCGAAATCTTCCGCGCCGATCGGAAGGTCGGCCGCTCAGCAACTTTTGAAACAAGGCGGCAGTGCGTTGGTTTGGACAACGATCAAAGGAAAAGATGCGGCAAAAGCGGAAGGTATGCTTGCTTCAATAAAGGGAGTTGGTAGTAAGGAGTCGCTGGATATCTTGCAAACAGTTGCACTGGACAGCAAGCAACCGATTGCTTTGCGGACCGAAGCAGTCCGTTCTCTTGGCGGAACAATGAAAGGAGAGGATCAGGTTTTGGTTTTGCTTAAAGAAAATAAAATTGCCGGAGAATTGAAAACTGCCGCCGTTCAGGGATTGAGCGGAGCCTGGCGAAAATCTGTCAAAACGGAAGCCGCACGTTACCTGGAAACGAGTGGGACGAGCGCGAAAAAGCATCCGGAAGTAAAGACACTGATTGGCATGAAAGGAAATGTGGGCAAAGGGAAAGAGGTTTTTGCCATGTACTGCTCGGTTTGTCATCAGGTAAACGGAGCCGGTATGGATTTTGGTCCAAAGCTCTCGGAAATTGGGGATAAACTACCAAAGGAAGCGCAGTATGCTGCTATTTTTGAGCCAAGTGCGGGAATTGGATTTGGTTACGAAGGTTTTGAAGTGACGTTCAAGGATGGCTCGACAGTTGCGGGAATTGTTTCAAGCAAAACGGAAACGGATTTGATGATGAAATTCCCAGGCGGATCAACACAGGAGTACAAAATGTCGCAGGTAAAATCGATGAAACAAATGAAAGATTCGATGATGCCAGCGGGGTTGCAGGATGCTATGACTACTGACGAACTGGTGAATCTCATAGAGTATTTGACCAGTCTTAAGAAAAAATAGATGTTTGTAATTGTTGATAGAAAATGCCAGCCGGATCTAGAATCTGGCTGGTTCTGTTAATTTTATTTGAAAAATCAAAGCTTGTTGTAAAATTATATTCGATAAGATTGTTATATTTAGTATATGACTACACTAAAAGTTGAAATTGACGAGGAAAAAGACCTTCCGATACTTACCAAAGTATTAACTGACCTTGGGTATTCTTTTAGGCTGGAGAATGACGAATGGAGTGGGCTTCCTGTTGATGCAATTTCAGGTATCGAAGCAGGTTTGTTGAATTGGGAAGAGGGCAAAGTATATACCTCTGAGGAAGCTGAAACGCGGATTAACAGGAAGTTAGCGGAGCTCCATAGCAAATATGGAAAATAAGCAATTGGAGTGGTCGGAAAGAGCGTTGAATGACTATGAGAATCTGGCTGAATTTCTATACAAGCATTGGGGTGAAAACTTAGCACTCAGCGTTTTACTTGATATTGATGCCCAACTTAACCGTATTGAAAATACTCCTGAGCAATTCCCTGTTTTTTTGAAAACAAAAGAAATACGACGGTGCGTGGCATCTCCCCAGACGTCAATTTTCTTTGTTGTTAAACCTACATCTATTTTTATTTTATCGATTTTTGACAACAGGCAGAGTCCAGGAAATTACCCGAAGTAGCCTTTTGCCCTGCTAAATCAGACTAACTTTAAATCTTATCTAGTCCAACACATAGTCGGCCAATTTCGTTATTCCCTAAACATGAGGTAATTTTGATTGTTTTTTGAATACAATTCCCACCAATACAAGTTAGTTTTGAAATCATTCCATTTCTGCAAATCTGCGTTTTTTACTCTTGCCAGCATTTTTTTATTCAATTTTTCGGGATTTTGTCAGATCGTGGACTCACTGGAGGTTCCTGAGGTAATCCATCCGGATACGGCCTACGCGCATCTTTCCGAGGCTGAAAGGAGATTTTCCATCCATGCGCTCGATGGGTTGAAAGTGGCTGACGGACTGGAAGCGACTCTTTTTGCCTCAGAACCAAATCTCACCAATCCGATTAATATTGACGTGGACCATCGCGGCCGTGTCTGGGTTTTGGAAGCATATAATTATCGTCCTGCTGTAAATGGTAAATCTGAGCTTGGTTACGGAGACCGGATTCTTATACTTGAAGATAAGAACGGGGACGGAAAGGCGGACATTACAAAGGTTTTTTACCAGGGAAAGGAGCTTAATGCGCCTTCGGGAATATGGGTGATGGGCAATAAGGCAATTGTTTCTCAGAGTCCTTATGTATGGCTCTTCACCGACACAGATGGTGACGACGTTGCAGATAAAAAGGAGGTTTTGTTCAAAGGAATAGGCGGGGTGCAAAATGATGCCGGTATTCATGCATTTGTTTTTGGACCGGATGGAAAATTCTATTTCAATTATGGAAACGCCGGGAGGCAATTGGTTGACGGACAGGACCGGCCATTGCTTGACAAATATGAAAGACCAATTAATTTCAAGCAATACAGGCAGGGAGTCGTGTTTCGCTGTGATCAGGATTTTACCAAAGTTGAGATCCTGGCGGAGAATTTTCGCAACGGATTCGAGGTCGCGGTAGATAGCTACGGCACCATGTGGCAGTCGGACCAGGAAGAGCCGGGAAATGAAGGCGACCGGGTTTCCTACGTAATGGAAAGCGGGAATTTTGGTTATGTTGACGAAATGAACGGCAACAGCTGGCGGGTTAACAGGACGAATCTTGAAGATGAAATTCCGCGCCGTCACTGGCACCAGAATGATCCCGGAGTTGTGCCCAATTTGCTCGAAACCGGTTCGGGTTTTCCTATGGGTATGACCATTTATGAAGGCGATTTGCTGCCAAGGCGGTATTGGGATCAGATTTTGCTGGCTGATGCGGGACAAAATGCTGTCCGGGGTTTTCCTGTTGAAAACGACGGCGCGGGCTATAAGTCGCAAGGTATTTTGCCTCTGATTGAAGGAAACAAGGACAAGTGGTTTCGACCGACAGATGTGTGTGTGGCGCCGGACGGCTCGCTGATTATTTCCGACTGGTACGATCCTGTGATCGGAGCGAACAAAATGCAGGATAAGAGTCGCGGCAGAATATACCGTGTGGCTCCTCCGGGCGTCGGTTACAAAATCCCGGTCTACGATCTTACCTCACCGGTAGACGCTGTCAAAGCGCTTCAAAGTCCCAATCTTTCCATGCGTTACATGGCGTGGAATGCTTGCGTGAAGCTGGGTTGGCAGGCGGAGGAGCAACTGGAAGCATTGTTTCGCCAATATAATGCCAATCCGCGTCTGCGTGCCAGGGCGTTGTGGGTGCTCAATAAAATTGAAGGTTTCAACTATCGCAATCTGGATATTGCGTTCCGGGAATTGAATCCGAATCTGAGAATTGTGGCGTTGCGTGCGGTACGCCAAAGAAACGACGACCCTACCGAATACATTAAACGCTTAACTGCCGACCCAAACCCGCAGGTGCGTCGTGAATGCGCGCTGGCAATTAACCACAACCATACGTATGAGGCATTAGATGTTTGGCTGCAACTGGCTCAGCAATATAAAGGGAACGACAAGTGGTCGGTTGAGGCGCTGAGCGTTGGAGCAATCGGGCAATGGGAGCGAATTTTTCCAGCCTGGCTGGAAAAAGCAGGAGCCAATCCCGAAAGTACAGATGCGGGGAAAGATATCGTCTGGCTTGCCCGTACGCGGAAGGCCATTCCTTATCTTACCAAATTGGCAGCAGATACGACTGTAAGTTTTAAAAGCAGGTTACGCTATTTCCGTGCTTTCGATTTTTTCCATGCAGGATACGAGAAATCACAGGCGTTGCTACACGTTACCACCATTCCTTCATCGGACAGGGTGGAAGTGAGTAAACTTGCGCTACTTCATTTGGACCGGTCTTTCGTAGCGAATTCGCAGCAGGGGCTTAGTGCGCTCAATAAGTTACTTAACGAAACCTATGGTACGGGAGATTATGTAGAATTGGTAAAACGATACGAACCTGTTACCGAAACCGACCGGCTTTTTAAATTGGCAATTGACCAGTCGGATCAGGTAATAGGCAGAGATGCAGGCGCGTTGCTTCTTGAATTGGCAGGAGTAAGTTATGTTGAAGAAAAGCTTGCTTCCATCAGCAATGACAAGAAATCAGCCTTGCTGGCTTCAATAAAAACAGCCGGTAGTACGGAATCAGTTTACATTTTGCGCAACGCGGCATTGTCCGATCCCTCGAAAGAGGTTCGTGAAAATGCAGCCAGGTATCTGGGCGCTAGCTGGCCGGGGGAAGAAGCCGTGGTGAAACTGCTGAATGGAAACAGACTTGACGGTGACGTAAAATTGGCTGCGCTGGAAGGAGTGAAAAATGCTTTCAGAGAAGAGATCAAAAAAGAGCTGGCTCCGTATTTTCCTAAACCTGTGGTCGAAGTAATAGAAACACCCGACGAAGCGCCAAAGAAAAAGGAAAGACGAAGAAAGAAACGGGATTCATAAAGTTATCAACACACGGGCGTTTTTGCGGTATATTTCGTCCCGTCTTTTCTTTAACTCAATAAACTATAACAAAGAAATTATGCTCCGCAGGAATTTTGTAAAATCTACACTTGGATTAGCTGGCGCGGCAATGGCGGCGGGAGAGGCTTTTGCGGCTTCGGGTGCTCCATTGGCTAAAAATAAATTCAAGCTAAAATACGCTTCTCACTTTGGTATGTTTACCAACAGCGCAGGCAAGGACGAAATCGATCAGTTGAAATTTATGGCCGATCAGGGTTTTATGGCGCTGGAAGACAATGGAATGATGGGGCGGCCGGTTGAGAAGCAGGAAGCAATTGCGAAGGAAATGTCCCGTCTCGGCATGGAAATGGGGGTGTTCGTGGTGGATAAAGGTGGGAACGGAGCAAATACACTTGCTGCCGGAAAAAAGGAAAACATCGAAATCTTCCTGAATGGCTGTAAAAAGGCAGTGGAAGTAGCGAAAAGAGTAAATGCAAAATGGATGACGGTCGTTCCAGGAGATTTTGAGCGGAATTTGCCGATCGGTGTTCAAACAGGCCATGTAATTGATGCGCTGCGTCGTGGAGCAGAAATCCTGGAACCGCATGGATTGGTAATGGTGCTGGAACCGTTGAGCGACTCGCCAAACCTTTTCCTAAGAACGTCTGATCAGACCTACGAAATATGCCGCGGAGTTAACAGCAAATCCTGCAAAATTCTGTATGATATTTACCACATGCAGAAAAACGAAGGTAGATTATTGCACAACATAAACATGACCTGGAGTGAAATTGATTATTTTCAGATCGGAGACGAACCTGGTCGGAAAGAGCCGACTACCGGTGAAATCAACTACAAAAATATTTTTAAATATATCTACGATCGGAGTAAAAAAGAAGGTAAAAGCTTCATCATGGGTATGGAGCACGGCAACTCCCAACAAGGAAAAGATGGAGAAGCTGCCCTTATTAAAGCATATGTTGACAGTGACAACTTTGCGATTTAGGTAGCTACTGGCTGTTGGCTATTAGCTTACAGCTACCAAATTCAAAAAACCGCGTGCTTAAATAAAAAACGACCAGTAGATTCACCTCTATCTGGTCGTTTTTTCTAAAAGCTAAAAGCTAAAAGCTAAAAGCTAAAAGCTAAAAGCTAAAAGCTAAAAGCTAAAAGCTAAAAGCTAAAAGCTAAAAGCTAAAAGCTACTTAAAGAACTACAACTGAATTTTCAGCTGCATCTACACCCGCAGGTACATATTTATCAGCTTCCCAGTCGTTTTCCCATTTTGCATCGTCCAAAATATAGCGGAATTGATATTCACCCGCTGCCAGTTCAAGGCTTGCTTTGAACGAACCGTCTTTTTGTTTTTTCAATGCAACTGCTTCTTCAGGATTCCAGTCATTGAACTCTCCTACAAGCGCAACTTTTTTTGTTTCAACAGCTGCCTCAGCTGGTACTGTGAACGTTACTTTGTAGAGGGATTTACTTTTTACAAACTGTTTCGTTAATGCCATGATTTGTAGTGTTTTTTTATTGATGAAACAAAGATACAATCAATAATTATTCAAATCAATGAATATCAGGTCAATAATTTTTTTTCGTCTTTGAATAGTTACATAAAAACAAATCAAAAATAGCTTTCAGTGCAATTTTGAGCAGAATTTCAGCGCAAAATATATCTAAAACCCAAAAAGCCACGTATGCCTTGATTGGGTGCAAAAACATACGAAGGATCAAAGGTTAGCCGATAAGGATTGTCGGCTGTGGCAACGACCTGGCCTTGCGGATCAAACTTTACATTCTTGTCAAAAGGGTCATTAGAACGCGCAATGGAATTTGCAGGTGGCAGAAAATTCAGCAGATTTTTAACACCTCCGTAAAGCTCAAAGCCTGACTTAAATTTCTTTGTAATCTGAATATTTTGCAACGACCAGATCGGCGAAACAGAAGCGCGCGGGTCATCTTCGCTCAGAATCGGGAGGCGCATGTGCCCGTAAATGTTTCCGGTATAATCCACACTGACACCCGATTTTTGAAACTCGTAGGAGAACGACCATACACCGGTAAATTTTTCTGTCAGAACAGGACGGAAACGTACGCCATTCTCATTCTGAAAATTGTCCATGAAAGTGCCGCCAGCAATTATTTTGAGCGGAAACGGGAAATTGAAATCCAGGTTCAGGCTTACACCCTTTGAGACGGCATAACCGTTCAGGTTGTCGTAAATAATTTCGTTTGGATTTGTATCATAATCCGGAATGATCCGGTTTGAAAAATAAGTATAGAAAAGTGATGCGTCGAAGCCGATAAAGGAGTTTCCGGTCACGATTTTCTTTACAAAATTCAGGTTGGCGTTCCAGCTTTGTTCAGGTTTCAGCGCCTCCTTCACAATCACCTTCCGAGATCCTGTCAGCGCTGCATGATCTTCCGTGAAGAGGTTGACAATCCGAAAGCCGCGCCCAATATTCAGTCGTACGACATCCGTCTGGTTCAACTTAATTTTATATGCAAGTCTTGGCGTGAAAATGCTGCCATGACGGCTGTTGTAATCATATCGGGCACCAAGCAGCAATTTGTGGGCTCCCATTGAAATTTCATCCTGTACGAAAAAGCCGGGAAGGTAAGTTTGATCCGCGTGATCAAGGCCATTTTCACGGCGCGTTGCCGGTGTATTGTCATTGTAAAATGTGAACCGGAAAGGCGAACCGAACAACAGATTATGATTGCCCGCCTGCTTGTCCCAGAGTAGCTGGGCAAATGCAATCCGCTGATCAGCCAGGAAAGGTACGTTTCCGTAAACAGAATTCTGGTGGTGCGAGCTGAATGAATATTGTAAGGTCACTTTTTCTTTTACTGGCAGATCATAGGTTCCCAGTACCTCAAATCTCTTGGTATAAATGCTTTCGCCATATACCTCGTCCCCGCCTCGGAACGACCGGTTCCAGTTCATTTGTCCTCCCCAACGGTCCTCGTAGTAGTATCTCGCGGCAACCGTTGCCTGTTTGTTGTTTTTTCTTGCAAAAGACCATTTGTTGAAAATGGAAATCCGGTTTTGCAGCGTCAGATCGGTAAATCCGTCTTTATTGTTGTCCAGCGGATTTTGGTAATTGAAATAATTCACACCAATCAGTGAACTCACTTTCGGGCCGGCTGATAGCTTTACGCTGAGATCCACATTGTAGTCACGCCAGGCAGTGCTGAATACATCTGCTGCGAAAATTGGCGCTTTAACCGGATTTTTGGTGATGATGTTGATGAGGCCGCCTACCGCTTCGGAGCCGTAAAGTGTAGATGCCGGCCCCTTTACAATCTCCACCCGATCGATAAGGCTATTCGGTATTCCGGACAAACCATAGACGGTCGACAAGCCGCTCACCATGGGCATTCCGTCTATAAGTACCATCGTATATGGTCCTTCCAGACCGTTGATGTGAATGTCACCCGTGCTGCAGACGTTGCAGTTGAGCTGCGGCCGAACACCATTTACATAACTCAATCCTTCAAAAATACTTGGGACCGGATTTTTATAAATGAATTTGGCGGTGATGATATCTACCGGAACGGGGCTGTCGAGCTTCGAAACTTCTTTCATCGTCCCTGTGACTACTACTTCGTCCAATGCATTTTCGGAAGGTGTCAGTTTGAAATCTCTCGTGATGTCGCTGTCTATTCTGACATTCTTTTGCGTAACAGAATTCGCCGAAATGTAGCTGACCCGGATGGTGTAGGTGCCGGTTGGGATGGATTTTAAGATAAATCTTCCGGAAGTGTCGGTTGTTGTGCCTGTCTTCAATTCGCTGATGTAGACTGTAGCGCCGATTGCCGGCTCTGTTTGTTTATCGACATTTATGACTCCGGAAAACGTGTGCTGTGCGAAGGAGTTGATAGATAACAAACAGAAAAAGAGTAGAATGTGTAATTTCATATATAGTCAAAAATAATAATTTATTTTGCTCTTAATATTAATTTAGGCAAATCTAAAAATTAAATCTGATTAATAAAAATATGCAACAATGTTGCGCTGAAAATTTTGATGGGAAATTTTATTATTTACTTTTGCGGCCTGATTTTCACTCATTGTTTACCATTTAACGAAAATGAAAAATAGTTTTCTTAGGCCGCAGTCACTTCCCATTTCAGTTGATTGGGGAATCTTAATTTTAAGAGTTGGTATCTCACTGTTGATGATGAACCACGGATACTCCAAGCTTTTAGGATTTATGCACGGAGATCATTCTTTTACTGATCCTATCGGCTTGGGAGAAGAATTGTCTTTGATTATGACGATCGGCGCGGAGTTTTTTTGCTCAATATTTTTAGTCCTTGGGTTTCTGACCAGGCCGGCTTTGGTGGCTTTGATTTTTACAATGTTGGTGGTTTTGTTTATTGTTCATAGCAATGATCCGTTTGATAAGAAGGAACATGCTCTGCTCTACATCATTCCATACCTGACGATCCTGCTGAGCGGCCCGGGAAGGTTTTCATTGGACAAAAGATTATTTTGAACAAAAAAATGACTTACGAACCGCGCTATTGCGAGCTTCATAAGTCATTTTTGCATTAGAACTATTTTGCCAGAAGTCTATTGTGACCACTGAGTAGGCTCACGATCCCATCTATGGTGTTTTAATTTGGCAACCAAGCCGGCATCCAAAGGTTCGCTGTCGCTCACAGCTACATTGCTTTTAACATGTGGCAGTTTACGCATTCCGGGGATGGTGGTGTGTACATCCTGATTATCCAATATAAAACGCAGCGCGAGCTCTGGCATAGTCATTCCTTCGGGAATGTCCTGTCGTAATGCTTCGGCATGATCTACACTTGAATTGAGATTTTCCGGTACAAAGTAAGTGGCACGCCAGTCATCGGCAGGGAAGGTGGTTTCCTTGGTAAATGTTCCTGTCAGGGTTCCTTCATCAAAAGGTACACGGGCTATCACTCCGATATCCATTTTACGGCAGAGTGGGAAAAGATGATCTTCCGGCGCCTGGTCGAAAATGTTGTAAATCACTTGTACGGCATCAATCAGGCCTGTTTCAAGTGTTTTTAGTACATTATCCGGTTCCCAGCGGTTCACGCTTATTCCCCAGCGTTCTACTTTTCCATCTTTTGTCAGTTTTTGAATGGCTTCCTTCCACTCATCTTCCTGCCCCCAATGATCTTCCCAAACGTGGAATTGAAGCAGGTCAATCTGTTCTAATCCCAGGTTCGAAAGGCTTTTTTCGGCGTATTCAATAATGTACTCAGCAGGGAAAACATCTTTTAAGCTGAACTCCGGTTTCGATGGCCATTGCCTGTTTTTTGGCGGAATTTTCGTTGCGGCATAAAGTTTTCTGTCCGGATACCGGCGAATGAGGTCACCCAGAATTTGCTCACTCAGGCCTTCCGCATAACCCCAGGCAGTGTCAAAAAAATTGACGCCGGATTCTACTGCGAGATTCAATGAATCATCAGTCTCTTTCCGGTCTGATCCTGTCCAGCCTGCAAGTCCCCACATGCCATAACCTATGTCACTGATCTTCCAGTCACTACGTCCAAATCGACGGTATTGCATCTCGTTTTCGTTTAGTTGTTACGTCTTTAAAGGATTTTATAGCATCTTTTTAATGTAATAGAAATACATTTGCTGCAATTTATTATTTTTAGGATGGTTGATGATATCACTTCTGAAAATTCAGTACAAAAACGGAAAGAATAAGTTTTCATGACCAAAGAATCAGTGTTGATGACTGTGAAGAGATTAGTAGGAATCGTTTTAATCATCGGAATTTCTGGCTGGACAAACAAATCGCTTCCCGACGACAGATTGTTGGAACTATGCGCTACTTTTCGTCAGATTCAGCTGGATATCCGAGAATGCGTAATATCCCCTGATTCGGCCAGAATCGCTTTCAAAACGGTTATGAAGGAGTTTAAAGCCAATTTCAAGGGAGATTCCTGCAAACCTATTGACACAACCTATTTTGTTTATCCGATCCGGTGTTACATCCCGGCAGAATCCATTGGCGGCAAAGGAATGGGTTACAATCCGGAAGGATTCGATCTGTTTGATATGGAAGCCAAAGGGAGCCATCCAGCGCACGACCTTTTTGTGCACGATAAAAATCAGGACCTGATTGACGACCGTACCTGGCGGCCAATAGAAGTGCAGGCGTTTACGTCAGGGCTTGTTGTCGCGACGGAAACAGGATGGCGGGTAGGAAGCGAACTGAGGGGAGGAAACTGGATATGGATCTATGATCCTTGCCTCGACGGATTGTTCTATTATGCACACAACAATATTGTAAATGTGCAGCCCGGGCAGTGGGTCAACGCGGGAGACAAGATCTCAGAAATGGGGCGGTCGGGTTTCAATGCATACAAAAAGCGCTCTCCGACACATTTGCACATGATGTATCTGAAACTGAACAGTGAGGCCTTGCCAGAGCCGGGTGATACCTACGAATGGTTGCTGCGATCCAGCATCATGAACCAGGAGTGAGTATAAGCGGCCTGTATGATATTTTTAACAGTATTTACTCCATTACTATCCCTATACTTCTAAATCTATGAAAAATCGCAGGTCCTTTTTGAGAAACAGCGCCGCCATGGGGCTGGGTGCATTTGGTATCAACAGCCTTTTTAATCAATTGCATGCAGCCGAATTTCAGGAAGCTGAACAGCTTTGGAATGAAAACGACGCTAACAACGAGGATTACTGGTCGGTGATTCAGGATGGATATTCGGCTAGCAAAAGTGAAATTCTGATACTGAACAATGGCGGCGTTTCGCCACAGCCGATTGTTGTGCAGGATGCACTTGATAAATATAATAAACAGGCTTCACAGGGACCATCTTATTACATGTGGCGGATCATGGACAAGGGCCGTGAGCCTTTACGACAGCGCCTGGCCACACTGGGAGGTTGCAATGCCGATGAAATTGCCATCAATCGTAATGCGACAGAAGCCCTGAACACGATCATTTTCGGCCTGCCTTTGCAAAAAGGGGATGAGGTGATCGGAATGAAGTATGATTATCCGAACATGATGAGCGGCTGGCGCCAGCGTGCGCTCCGTGATGGCATTGTTTACAAACAATTGTCGTTCGATTTTCCAATTGAAAATGATGCGCAGATTGTAAAAGCTTACGAGGACGCAATTACCCCTAAGACCAAGATAATTCATGTAACACATGTTGTCAACTGGATCGGGCAGATAATGCCTGTGAAAAAGATTTGCCAGATGGCGCACAAAAAAGGAGTTGAAGTGATTGTGGACGGAGCGCATTCATTCGGGTTGCTCGACTTCAAAATAGCTGATCTGGAATGCGATTATTTTGGCACCAGTCTGCACAAGTTTTTAAGTGCGCCGGTTGGTAGCGGGATGATGTGGATCAAAAAAGATAAAATTGGCAAAATTTGGCCGCTTGTCTGCAGCCCGGAACCAACAAGCGACAACATACGCAAATTTGAAACGCTCGGCACCAGAAGTTTTTGTATCGAACAGGGGATCGGTGAAGCCATCAATTTTCATGAGGGAATTGGTACCAAACGTAAACAGGATCGTATCCATTTTTTGAAAAAATACTGGGCAGAAAAAGCGCTTCAGATTCCTGGCGTAAAGATTCATACATCGTTAAAACCTGAGTATTCGTGCGCAATCGCCGGTGTAAGTATTGATGGCCTGAAACCGGGAGAGCTGGACAGTAAACTGATCACGGATCATAAAATTCATACAGTCGGCATTGTGTATGAGGCTATTAATTGTGTTCGGGTTACGCCGCATGTTTACACAAAAATCAGTGATCTTGACAGGTTTGTTGGCGCTTTGGAAAAAATTGCCAAAAAGGCCTGATCACTTTTTCGGAACAGCAGAATATTTGTTTTGACAAAAGAGATCGATATTGTTTGTCAGTAAAAAACCACAATTGTGCTCATTTTGTGCCGGTTGTGGTTTTGTGTTTTCTAATTTGTTTAAATCGACTTTCGCCATTTATGTGAAAAATAATTGGGATGATGTTCCTAATTTGCCATTCGACAGGAAGTAATCTCATCGAACTGAATTATACATTACTTTTGATCGTTCTTTAGATTAAACCCATTTCAAAAATGACACAGATCAGAAAAGGTTCCTTTGTAAAAAGGGTCAGAGATATCAGCATGAGTAGTGCCCTGGCGATGGCTCTTTTTTCGGGAGGCGTTTTTTTGCCGGGCTGTTCTTCCAATGAAGAGGACGAATCCGCATACAGTTATGAGGAAACCACCTATTCGAAAGGGATCCGGTCACACATTAAGGAAGTAAAGCCGGGTGAATTTAAGATCACAGACGAGGAGAGTGTGGATGCTGGTAAATCCGTGGCAATTGTCACTTACCTGGACGGCCACACGGATTCATTGAGCACAGCCGCATCCAAGGCTTTGATTGATAATGAGATACGAAATAATCAGTCGAACGTTGGCCACCACAGTGGCTTGTCCAGTATGTTGCTTTATGGCGGAATGGGCTATCTTTTAGGCAGAAATTCCGGTAACGGCTATATCAACAATTACCGCGGCAGAGACAATTCCGGCGGAGCATTTTACAACAATCCTTCGGCTTACAACAAATCTCAGAGTGCGGTGCGGGATGTCAATGCTTCCAGATCCACACGTGTAGTGACTACGAGGCCATCCGGTGGCAGAAGTGGATTTTTTGGCAGGTCTTCGGGCCGAAGCGGAGGTTAAGTAATCGGTTCAAAAGTTTTTTTAATGCACATTTCTTTCCTATGATTACGCTAAAGACACTGCCTGAACATCCTGAAAAAGCACTTCAAAAAGCTGGCTGGAACTGGATGTTGGGCACAGATACCGCGCCTTACGTGGTCAACGACGTTGTTGAAGTACAAGACACAGAAGCCGACAAATATTATGATGCCGCGTCTACTTTATATGATATGCTTGTAGAAGCGGGTCAATACGCGATTGATCGTCAGCTTTTCAAAGATATGGGCATTCCGGAAAATTTGGTTGAGCTGATCAAATTGTCATGGGAAGACGACCGGCATATTCATCTTTACGGACGTTTTGATCTGGCCGGTGGCGTTGATGACGAACCGATCAAATTCATTGAATTTAATGCGGATACAGCAACCTGTATTCCTGAAACGGCCGTCGTACAATGGGCGCATCTGCGGATGAACGGATTGGATGATTCCAGTCAGTTTAACACACTTTACGAAACACTGACAGGCCAGTTCCGATATCTGCTCGATGAGAACGAAGATCTCACAGCATCAATCTTATTTACTGCCATGCGGGGTTATCCGGAGGACGATTCCAATGTGGCTGTTCTGATGGAAGCTGCGAAAGAGGCAGGTTTTGATGTGGATTTCGCATACATTGAAGATGTTGAGTTTTCCAATGGCGAGGGTATTTTCAAACAGGAAGCAGAAACAGGAAACTTTGTCCGCTTTGATTTTTGGTTCAAACTGGTTCCCTGGGAACATATTGGCAACGATGAACCCGAACTTGCAAAATTGTTGACAGACATTGTTAAAAATAGAAAGGCCGTCATTTTGAATCCGGCCTACACATTGCTTTTTCAATCAAAATACATTCTTAAAGTATTGTGGGATCTGTATCCATATCATCCATTATTGTTACAAACGGAACGATACGTTCTGCCACATAAAAAGTCGGTGAGCAAAGTTCTGTTTGGCCGTGAAGGCGCCAATGTTTCCATTCTTGAAAAGGGTGGTGAGGTACTTGAATCGGAGGAAGGAGAATACGAAAACCAGGGAAAAATTTATCAGGAATATGTAACGTTTCCCACCGACAACGAGGGCAAATCATACCAGGCTGGTGTTTTTTATGCTGGGGAGCCATGCGCCCTGGGCTTTCGCCGGGGAGGCAAAATCCTCAATAATACGGCTCAGTTTGTCGGGCATGTGGTTGTGTAAATAGTGCCAATCGCGTTTTCTTTGCTATCTTGTTTTGAGTTTTTCATTCAGAACCTGAAACAATATGAAATTGAGATTTGCGGCTGTTTTTTTATTTCTGCTTCCATTTTTAGGATTCGCCCAGCCAGGGCCGGCCAATGACGCGAATGCGGTCAAAAGCATCTATAAAAAAATAGAGACCTATATTGTCATGCGGGATGGTGTCAAATTGTACACAGCCATCTATGCTCCGCGGGATACAAGCCAGGTTTATCCGGTACTCATGCAGCGGACGCCCTATTCGTGTCGTCCGTACGGACCGGACAATTATCGCCCTAAGCTCGGTCCCAATACAAACCTGATGAATGAAAAATACATTTTCGTTTATCAGGATGCACGGGGAAGATACAAAAGTGAAGGTGATTTTCGGGAAATGACACCAGCTATTCCTGTCAAGAAAACGAAGCAGGACGTGGATGAGTCCAGCGACACTTTCGACACCATTGAGTGGCTTCTGAAAAATACAAACAACAACGGGAAAGTAGGAATTTACGGAATCTCTTTTCCCGGATACTACTCCACGGCAGCATTGCCCGATGCCCATCCCGCGCTCAAAGCAGTTTCACCTCAGGCTCCGATGTCTGATGAATTTATTGGCGATGACTGTAATCACAACGGCGCTTTTTTTCTGCTTGATAATTTCGGTTTTTACAGCGGTTTTGACGGACCTAAAAGCGCAGACGGAGAGCGTTATCAACGATTTTTCAAGGCGGATTTTACAGATGCCTACCAGTATTTTCTGGATTTAGGACCGTTGAAGAAAACCAATGCCAGCCCCTATTTTTCCGATCCTAAAAGTGTCTGGCGGCAGGTTACCAGCCACCCGACTTACGACGAATTCTGGCAGTCGAGAAATATTAAAAAGCATTTGACAAACGTAAAGCCGGCAGTTCTGGTTGTTGGCGGATGGTTTGATGCGGAGGATTTGTATGGTGCGCTAAAAACGTATTCCGCTATTGAAAAGCAGTCTCCAGGGAATAATTCCAGACTTGTGATGGGACCATGGACGCATGGCGGCTGGGCCTCTCCATCCTGGAAATCATTTTCCTCCTACCAGTTCGGAACCGACCTGAATCAATATTATCAGGATGAAATTGAGACAAAATTCTTTAACTTCTATTTAAAAGACAAAGGTAAATTTGATCAGCCCGAGGTAACAGTTTTTGAAACAGGATCCAATCAGTGGAGAAATTACGATGTATGGCCGCCCAAAAACAGTCAGGCGGTATCTTATTATTTTCAAAACGATGGCAAGCTTTCTAAAAATCAGCCCGGAGTCGCAAAAGCAGCGAGTGTCTATGAAAGTGATCCGGCTAAACCTGTCCCTTACACCAATGTGATCAGTGGCGGAAGAAACAACGAATACATGGCCGAAGATCAGCGATTTGCTTCCAGAAGACCGGATGTACTCGTTTTTCAAACTGATTCACTGGCTGACGACCTCACGCTTACCGGGGAAATCGGCGCAAATCTTTTTGTTTCCATGACGGGTTCGGATGCAGATTTTGTTGTTAAAATAATTGATGTCTGGCCCGCATCTGCCGGAACCACCGGCACTGACGGACAGCGGCAGATGGCGGGGTATCAGCAAATGGTACGCGCTGATGTTTTCCGCGGCAAATTCCGTAACAGTTTTTCAAATCCGGAACCGTTTGTAAAGGACAAAGTGGAGAAGGTTTCTTTCAAACTGAATGAGGTCGCGCACACGTTCAAAAAGGGTCACCGCATAATGGTCCAGGTACAAAGCAGCTGGTTTCCGCTGGTCGACCGGAATCCTCAAAAGTTTATGAATATTTTTGAGGCAGATGAAGCTGATTTCCGCAAAGAAACCATTCGTATACATCACGATGCGAAGCACGGCAGCAATGTAACACTGCCTGTGATGATCCAAAAATAGCCGTGAATTGAATAATTCCTGACGTAGTTGAAATTGAGTGGTTTTTGTTTGTAAAAGAATCGCCATAGTTACTAGTCCGATTGTACTAAAAACAGTAGGATAAGTATACAAACGGTCAACTTTCATGCGCAACTCGCCTGCAAATTCACTCAGAATAAGAATCACTTTTGTCATCATTTTATTTTTTTGTGGCAATTTTTTGTTTGCTCAGCGTGCTCGTTTTATAGTCGCGTGGAAATCGGCTAAGCCCGTCGGTACGATACAGATTACAAATGGCCGGCTTTTCAAAATCGAAATTGTTAAAGGTCAGGGAAAAGTTAAGGGGAATCAGTTCTCGATCTCTTCGCAGGGCCCAGGCAGAATCATTCTGGAAATTGACAGCGTGCAGACTCAGGTCGGACCTTATGCAACTGTAATTTCTGTCAAAACAGCAATGCATCCTTTTTCGTTTTTTGCAAGAGATGTCAACAAAGAATATCCAATTCTGATTCCTGATTACGGCGTTGCAGTTCTTCAGGGTACGGATACCCGGGGATACGACGATGTCGAAAAAGCAATACTTGCCCGAAAATTGAGAACAAAAATAGAACGGATCGAAACCGAACCGGAAACCTCTTTTTCATCCGTTGAAAATCAGGTAAAAAAAATGACGGTGCCGACATGGCTCGGAACCAGCCGTGATTTCCGGATTTTCCAGATTTCGGAAAGCCTCACAGACGCGGCAAACGGAGAGGCAAACATGATTGCCCCAAAACGTTCTTCATCAGCCCTTCGGCTGCCACAATTGAAAAATGAACCCGCTAACTATCTCTATACGCTGGGTCGTGGAATCGGCGTTCGTGAAAACATTCACCGGAGACTGGAACAGGGTGTTTTGCCGATCTTGCATTCGACTTTGCAGGATGATGATATTTCCTACCATTCGACAACCTTTGTTTCGCTGGAACAATCTGAGTTCGAGTCGCAAAAAGGAACAGACTTCCTCGTCGCAGACAGTTTCAGCGGCGGGCACATGTTTACGAAGGAGCAGGAGGAATTATTGAAACAGAGGACCGAGCCTGCATTGAAAACTTCGGAAGAAACGGTGCTTTTTTTTCGGTCAGAAATTAAAAATAACGGCTCCGTACCACGCTATGCCTGGATCAAAACACCGCGTCCGGGTACTGGTTGGTGGCATAAATATGACTACACTTTTAATGAAAAAACTGGATTTTCCAGTTTTCCGGACGGCAGTGTCTTTTGTATTTCGAAACTGAATGGTAAGCCGTTACCGAACGAGGAAACTGCCATTTTGCTTCAACCGAATGAGACTGCCACATTTGAATTTTACCTGCCGCATAGCCCTGTCATCGGAGAACGTGCCGCGAAATTGGCAACTGTGGCATATTCAGAACGACTGGCTGCGAGTAAAAAATTCTGGCTCAATAAGCTCGAAAGGGCAGCACAAATCCGGTTGCCGGAAAAGCGTATCGAGGAAATGATCCAGGCCGGATTACTACATCTTGATCTGATCACTTTTGGCAACGAACCAAACAGTACGCTGGCTCCCAATATCGGCGTTTATTCACCGATTGGAACAGAAAGTGCGCCCATTATTCAATTTTATGCCTCAATGGGCTGGCAGGATATTGCGCGCCGTTCGCTAGATTTTTTTCTGGATAAACAGCATGAGGACGGTTTTATTCAAAATTTCAACGGATACATGGTAGAAACCGGAGCCGCTTTGTGGACGATGGGTGAATATTTCAGATACACGAAAGATCTGGATTGGGCGAAAAGAGTACAATCTAAACTGCTCAAATCGTGTGATTATCTGATCGGCTGGCGTAACAAAAATAAAAAGCCGGAGCTCAAAGGTCAGGGATATGGAATGATCGATGGCAAGGTAGCAGATCCGGAAGATCATTTTCACCAGTTTATGCTCAACGGCTATGCGTATCTTGGTTTGATTCGGGTGGCTGAAATCCTCGACAAAACGGATCCCGCGCAGGCGGACAGGATCAGGAATGAGGCGGCGGCCTGGAAAGCGGATATTCGGGAGTCGTTTTTTAATTCTATGGCATTATCGCCGGTTGTGCCGCTGGGCGACGGAACCTGGTGCCCGACCGCGCCACCTTGGACAGAATCCGTCGGTCTTCGTGCACTTTATCTTAAAAAGGAAACATTTTGGTCGCACGGTACTTTCGGTGTTTCGGATGCAATGCTCGGGCCTATGTATCTGGTCTTTTGTGAAGTACTTGGCGTCGAAGAACCCGAGGCGAAGATTTTGCTTAACTACAACAGTGAGATTTTTTATCAGGATAATGCGGCATTCAGTCAGCCCTATTACAGTCGCCATAACTGGATGCAGGCAAAACGCAGTATGACCAAACCATTTTTAAGCACTTACTACAACACTTTTGCAGCATTGGCCGACCGGGAAACTAATACATTCTGGGAGCATTTGTACAAAGTAAGTCCGCACAAAACGCATGAAGAAGCCTGGTTTCTGATGGAAACGCGGTGGATGCTTTATCTTGAAGAAGGAACAACTTTAAAGCTGTTCAACACCATTCCAAGAAAATGGACGGAAGATGGCAAAGAAATAGCACTTACAAACGTGCAAAGCTATTTTGGGCCGATCACCGCAAAACTCACATCCCACACGGCCAAAGATGTTATTGAGGTGACAGTAGCATGCAGTGGTGACCGTAAACCCGAGAAAGTGCAGATCCGGGTGCCGCATCCTGAAAACAAAGTTGCTGTGAAGGTAACAGGGGGAGTGTATGACGCGAAAACGGAAACAGTCACTTTGGCTTCGTTTGAAGGGGAAGCCAGCGTCCGATTGGAATATTAGTAATGTATTCCTGGCTATTTTGTCGGATAGCCAGGAATAAAAATTTTGTGTCAATTATTTTCGAGTGCCTGTACCTTGGCAAGACGGCGCAGATGGCGTTCTGCTTTTGTAAATTCAGCATTGAGGAAGGCGGTGACCAGTTCCTTTGCTGCCTCGTCGCCTGTCACTCTGCCACCCAGGCAAAGCATATTCAAGTCGTCATCTTCCACACCCTGATGTGCTGAGAAATGATCATTGATCAAAGCAGCACGCACACCTGAAACCTTGTTGGCTGCAACGGATGCACCCACACCACTTCCGCAAATGGCAATGCCCCGGTCTAGTTCCTTGCCAGCCAGGCTTTTTGCCAGCGGAATTACAAAATCGGGATAGTCGTCCTGCGTGTTCAAACCAAATGCGCCAAAGTCCTCAACCTCGTATCCTTTTGCCAGCAAGAATTCGTGAATAACCCCCTTAAGTTCATATCCGCCGTGATCGGCCGCTAATCCAATTTTCATCTGATTCGTGTTAAAACCCTGAACAAGTTTGTTCGCCCGGGTGCAAATTACAGAAAGCAATTTCGGATTTTTTGAGTGAAATTTCAGAAAATATTATTGGCTTTTGAAATTTGCGTGGTGACCAGCAAAACCGCTTCGCAGACGGACTTGATACCGGACTTAATTTTAAGAGAAATACGAATTCAGAATTTGACGACTTGCTTCAAAAAATCGCGTTTATTCGTGAAATTGAAAAGCTGAGCGCGAGTGCTCGCACCGATTTGTAATCGGTGCGGCAATGGTTTCGCGTTTGCAACGCGAAATTAATCAATCATCTTCCCGTTCACCTTCACATTAGTTAGCCTGAAATCCGCAACTACGTTTTTGTCATAAGCCGAATTTTTAGCCGTAATATCCAGGTTGTCGAATTTGAACTTCGACAATTTGTCATATTCACCCGGGCTCACGTCAAAAAACACTTCACATTTAAGTTTGATATTTTTCAGGCTGATATTCTCACAATAGGATAGTGGCACATCTTTTCTGCCTTTCAGGTCAAAAAACTGTTTCCAGGGCTTCACATATATCAAACTATGAGCATAGCCAGCAATGTTTTCTACACTGACAAACTCGTATTTTTGAGGAGTGAGCGCGAGTGCTCGCACCGATTTGTAATCGGTGCGGCAATGGTTTCGCGTTTGCAACGCGAAATTAATCAATCATCTTCCCGTTCACCTTCACATTAGTTAGCCTGAAATCCGCAACTACGTTTTTGTCATAAGCCGAATTTTTAGCCGTAATATCCAGGTTGTCGAAGTTGAACTTCGACAATTTGTCATATTCACCCGGGCTCACGTCAAAAAACACTTCACATTTCAGTTTGATATTTTTCAGGCTGATATTCTCACAATAGGATAGTGGCACATCTTTTCTGCCTTTCAGGTCAAAAAACTGTTTCCAGGGCTTCACATATATCAAACTATGAGCATAGCCCGCAATGTTTTCTACATTGACAAACTCGTATTTTTGAGGAGTGTCGGGTCTCATTTTCAGCCATAAAACCCTCATTGCATTCGTGATATGACAATTACGCATGACGATATTTTTGTTGTGTATTGCTTCACTTCCGCAAGTCAGCGCCGCGTGGCAAAAGCCAAAATCGCAATCTTCGATAATGATATTCGTGTTCTCGCCATTGCCAGGTTCAGTGTCAGCGTATGGTCCTTTGCCTCCTTTCAATGCAATGGCGTCATCGTTCACGGCCAGGTAGCACCCTTTGATCAACACGTTGCTGCAAACATCCAGATCGATCGCGTCGGTACTTGGCGCTTTTATCGGTTCATGGGGAGCGGTAATCCGCACGTTCAAAATCTTGATGTTGTTGCATTGGTAATAATGACTGGTCCAAAAACCGGAATTTTGCAGCCGGACATCCTGCACCTGTACATCATTACTTTTCCATATAAAAACCAGGCGTGGCCGGGAAACTTCCAGGTTGGTGCAATTGGGATTTTCTTTTCTTCTTTGCCAAAAAGCCTTCCAATAATTCAGCCCGTTTCCGTCAATAGTACCTGCACCCGAAATCGTAAAGCCATTTACGCCGTACGCATTTACCAATGCGGGAAAATAGTCCAGTGTTTGTCCCTCCATACGAGACGGCATAATCGGGTAATCAGCAATCTTGTCTGAGCCTTTTAGCACTGCGCCTTCCGAAAGATAAAGGTGGGTTTTAGGTTTAAAAAACAGAGCGCCGCTAAGAAAGGTACCTCTCGGGATCACGATGACACCGCCACCCTGATGATGTGCCAGATCAATTATCCTTTGAATAACAGCGGTTTGGACAATTGTGCTGTCGGTAGAAGTTTCATATTTGGTGATGACAAACTGCTTACCCAAATCCTTCAACTTGACCTTAGAAGTATCTGAAAACCAGTCCGGAATTATTGTTCCGTCGGGAAAATGGACAGATTTGTCATTTTGGGGAAATGCTGCAACTGGAATACAAATCAGAAATAAAAGAAATATACAGAATTTCGACATAAGAAAAGACCTACGGTTGATATCAAACACAAGTTGCAATTTTTTTGGATTAAGATAGTGATTTGTGTGGCCGGAAACGCGTGTATGTCGTAAACGAATTTGATTTGGAAGTGTTGAATAATTGCCGGATAAAGTTCACATGACGTGTGCCCTTGGGTCAGGATGCCTTACCGGTCTGCGGATTAAGTTTTTACTGCTATTTTGAAGCCAGCAGCCTGTTGCGGAGTGAGTCATGCTGATTTTTCTTCTGATGTGGTTTGGTTGTCTTTTGAGCAAAAGAGCCTTCTTTAAATACCGACCAGAAGACTTCCTGATCAGATCTTGCCAATTTAGAAATAGTACTATATCCGGGTTTACATATATAAAATTATGTAAAGGTGTCTTTTTGGCATATTTATCTTTACTTTAATGCCTTTCAATAAAATTTTTCTAACTATCCCTGTCTCTCTTTCATCCGTTTATGGAACAAATTGTAAATTTTGTCAATGACATTATCTGGAGTAATGCGCTGATTGTACTCTGTCTTGCAACAGGCATTTATTTTTCGATTGTAACGCGGTTTTTACAGGTTCGCTATATTAAGGATATGGTCAGTTTACTTTTTGGCGGCGAGTCTTCTGCAAAAGGGGTTTCTTCTTTTCAGGCTTTTGCCATAGCCATTTCCGGAAGGGTGGGGACTGGAAACATTGCTGGTGTTGCCACAGCAATTGCGATGGGAGGGCCGGGTGCGGTGTTCTGGATGTGGGCCATCGCGTTTCTAGGAGCGGCCTCTGCTTTTATTGAAGCCACACTTGGGCAGATATACAAAACCGTGAAAGATGGCCAATACCGGGGTGGCCCTGCCTTTTACATTGAAAAGGGCCTGGGTATTCAGTGGTATGCGAGTTTGTTTGCCGTCGCAACTATATTGAGCACTGCGTTATTTTTACCGGGTGTGCAAAGTAACAGTATTGCGATCAGCGCAAAAAGTGCGTTTGACATTCCGGTAGAGATCACCGGAGCAGCGGTAACTATTTTGCTGGGTCTTATCATTTTTGGAGGTGTGAAACGCATCGGTAAGGTTGCCGAGATTGTGGTGCCTTTCATGGCAGGTGCCTATATTTTGATGGCATTAATTGTGATCGCTTTCAACATAACCCAGGTGCCCGATGTATTCGGGCTGATCTTCCGCTCGGCTTTTGATATGGAACCGGCGTTTGCAGGGATTTTCGGTATGGCAGTTTCGTGGGGAGTGAAAAGAGGTATTTATTCCAATGAAGCCGGTCAGGGAACGGCACCACATGCGGCGGCGGCGGCGGAGGCCAGTCACCCGGTAAAACAAGGGCTCGTTCAGGCGTTTTCGGTGTATGTCGATACGCTGTTTGTGTGCACGGCTACTGCGCTGATGATTCTTTTCACGGGACAATATAATGTTGTAAATCCGGAAGGCGGATTTTTAGTGGAAAATGTGAAGGGCATGGCGATAGGATCGGCTTACACACAGGCGGCTATCAACACAGAATTTCCTTCGCTGGGCAGTGGATTTGTTTCGATAGCCCTTCTGTTTTTCGCATTTACAACCATCATGGCTTATTATTATATCGCCGAAACAAACCTGAGTTATCTTTTAAAGAAAGGAGATAATAAATGGCTTTTATGGGGACTACGCGGGCTTATTATGGCTGCAACATTTTACGGGTCTATCAAAACGGCCGCACTGGCCTGGACGATCGGCGATATTGGCGTTGGCATTATGGCCTGGCTGAATATCATTGCCATATTATTATTAAGAAAACCCGCATTAACCGCTCTGAAAGATTACAGTGATCAGAAAAAGCAGGGTAAAAATCCGGTATTTAAAGCGAAGGAACTCGGTATTACTAATACGGAAGAGTGGAACTAGCGCATCTGTGTTTTGATCGCTGTTTCAGAAACTTTCCATTAAATCCGTCGTGTCGTTTTTCCGCTGCGTTTTGCCGGGAAAACGACATTTTTAATTTCCATTAAGTCTCAATTTTTGCTAACTACCAACGGCCTTGCATTTTATGGTTAACATTCGTTTGAAAATTACCTGATGCAGGATGTTTGAAAAACGTCAAAAAAAAGTCAGATTTTTATGGGACTTTTTTCATCCTGGCGGTCTTTAACTTAGGATGAGAATAGAATAAAGAACTAAAAAGAATTTTATATAGTATAATCAGTACCGTTAGAAGATTTATCGCCCAATAATGATCAGTATGGAAGGTAGTCAAAAAGCTGAGGACCATCTCCTTCTTCAAAAGATGAAGAATGGTAGCAGCATTGCTTTTGACGCCATTTATGAAAAATATTGGGAGAAACTTTATAATGCTGCCTACAAAAGACTGAACGATGAAGATTATGCGAAGGACATTATTCAGGACATATTTTTGCAGCTGTGGCATCGGCGGGAGGATCTCCAGATTGATAATTTACAGACCTATTTGTATACTTCCGTAAGAAATAATGTATTTAAATATCTTGAAAAGCAGCAAAGATATACGCCGGTAACCACGTTGCTCGAGCAGCTTAGCGCATCGAGTGAGAAGACAGATGCATTTCTGCTCCGAAAGGAATTTATGGTCAGTTTTGAAGCTTTGATCAGAACGCTTACGCCGTCGCAGCAGGAGATTTTCAGGATGCGGTATCACGAGGATCTTTGTACACTTGAAATTGCAGAAAAACTGAATATAACGCGTAAAACTGTTCAGAATCAGCTTCATAGAAGCATCGCTCAGCTTAGGCATTCGTTTGGGTTATTTATGTATGTGTTGCTAAGTAACTTTTAAAAGTTCTCGTGGGATTTTTTAGTCTTTACCGGTCTTATCATAAATAAGACAAAAAACGCCTTGTGCGATAACTGATGAATAAAGAAGATTTTTTGATTATTCTGGAAAAATATAACCAGGGAATAGCGACGACAGAGGAGGAAAGTTTTCTTTTCGCATACTACAGGCTTTTTGATCTGGAAAAAAATGTTCTGGACAAGCTCGATGCCGATGCAAAACAGAATTTGAAAAATAGCATTAAGGAAGAGATTGATAAACGGATATTTCAATCTGATGATATCCAGTCAATTGAAGCAAAAGGGTATGCGGTAAATTTTTATGTGAGATGGCTCGTGGCAGCGATGTTGATCGCCGTCAGTTCACTGGGGTATTTTTTTTACAACCGTTCCATCAATAAAAGCGTTGATTCTCAGGAATTTGTTCAAAAGAAGGAGCAGAAAATTGTTCCGGGTACTAATCAGGCATTGCTCACCCTGGAAAACGGTGAAGTAATTGTGCTTAATAATCAGAAAGACGGTGTCGTGAGCCAGCAGTCGGGTGTATCAGTTCGTAAGTTGAAAGACGGGCAGCTGGTCTATGAAATGAAAGAAACTTTGACAGAAAATCCTGTTCTGAATACGGTAAGTACCCCGAAAGGGGGGCAGTATCAGCTGATTCTGGCTGACGGATCAAAAGTTTGGCTCAACGCGGCTTCATCTATCAAATTCCCTTCTGCTTTCGGATTAACCGAACGGTTGGTCGAGATTACCGGGGAGGTTTACTTTGAAGTTGCTTCTGATCCGTTGAAACCTTTTAAAGTGAAGTCTGAAAATCAGTTGATTGAGGTGCTTGGTACCAGGTTTAACGTTAATACCTACCGTGATGAATTATCCTCGAAAACTACGTTGATCGAAGGAAAGGTAAGTATTTCGAAACTGACGAACGGGCAGGCTAACCTACGCGGAAGCCGGATTATGAAACCTGGTCAACAGGCAACCGTCGATAAAAATAGTCCGGATATTATTTTAGAGACTGTTGATATCGAGCAATCGGTGGCCTGGAAAAACGGCTATTTTAAATTTGACAAAGCTGATATCCAGACCGTCATGCGCCAGATATGCAGATGGTACGATGTCGAAGCAGAATACAGGGGGAAATTAAGTACGGACTTATTTGCCGGAGAGATCAAACGCGATGAGGACGTCAACAAGGTGCTGAGAATATTTCAGTTAAGCAACATCGACGTTCAGATCAAAGGACGAAAAATTATTATTTCCAATTAGAAATTCCAACAATAATATTCCTAAACCATTTCTTTCTTAATATGTGGCTAAACATTTATCGCCCTAATCTCAAAAAAAATAGAGCAGTATATCCGCGGCAGCTTTATGCTGCGAAGTTGACATTCCTCCTTTGTCTGGCCTGTTTCTTCAGTCTGAGTGCAAAAGGATTTTCTCAAAGTATTACCTTAAAAGCCGAAAATATGCCACTTGAAAAAGTGCTTATTTCGATCGGCAAACAAAGCGGGCATTTTTTCTTTTACAAATACAATGAAATTAAGGACGCGCGACCAGTTACCTTGAATCTGAAAAAAGTAAGTCTGGAAGATGCCCTGAAAGAGAGTTTTCGTGGTCAGCCGTTCGGGTTTACGATAGATAATAAGACCATCATTGTCAATAAAATGCAGCAGGCACCCGCACCAAAACCTGTTCGGAAGGAAACCACCGGAAGTGTTGTCGATCAGAATGGCAATCCGCTGCCCGGCGCAGCAATCCGGGTGAAAGGTTCTGATCAGGCAGTCATCTCAGATGGCTCTGGAATGTTTTCATTGACCGATTTAAATGATGGTGCCGTTTTGATGATCAGTTATACAGGATTTGCAACACAGGAAATTCGTGTTTCATCCGGTGCACCACTTCGTATCATAATGGTGGAGGATAGTCAGAGTCTGAATGCGGTTGTGGTAATCGGTTATGGTACGCAGGAAAGAAAAGACGTTACGGGAGCTATCAGTTCCATGACTGCTGAAAAAATAAAGGATCAGGCGGTTTTTACGGTCGATAATGCCATGGCGGGTCAGATGGCCGGTGTCCAGGTGAGTCAGTCGACGGGCGCACCAGGGGGAGGTTCATCCGTTCGGATCCGTGGAGCGGGTTCGCTGAGTGCTGGTAATGATCCGTTGTACGTGGTTGACGGGTTTCCGGTAACCAACGATTTTAACCAAACCAATAATCCGCTCAATACCATCAACCCGGCTGATATTGCGGATATTCAGGTTTTAAAAGACGCATCGGCCACGGCTATTTATGGTTCAAGAGGTTCGAACGGCGTTGTGATCATTACCACCAAATCCGGAAAAAGCGGAACTTCCAGAATTGATCTGACTGTCAACACCGGAATTCAGAAAGTTGAGAGATACCTGGACGTGCTGAATGCCTCTGAATATGCAACTTATCTCAACGAATCCCGAAACAATGCCTGGGTTAACTCCGGGCCGGGCAGGAGCGCCTCGGATCCTAATTCGGCAAGGACAAATAATGTGATGTATCTGTTACCGGATATGACCAAAGATCCGGCGTCACTGGGTGAGGGTACCGACTGGCAAAAGGAAATTTACAGGTCGGCATCGATGCGGAACTATCAGCTCAATTTTTCGGGTGGTAACGACAAAACAAAATATTTCATTTCAGGCGGTTATTTGTCACAGGAAGGGGTAATCATCAATTCTGATCTGAAAAGATATTCATTCCGTATCAATGTGGAATCGGACGTACACAAAAGAGTGAAAGTTGGTGCAAACCTTACACCATCTTATACTTTTAATAATCTGGTCAATGCAGAAGGTAACTGGCAGGCAGGTGGTATCGTGCAATCCGCGCTGACCGCCGCTCCATTCCTGACTCCGTATGACAGCGAAGGAAATTATACCAAAATAACAGGATTGGGCATAGGTACCAGCGAAGTGGATAATCCTGTGAAACTGGCAAGAGAATCTTATTATAAACAGGGAACGTTGCGTTTGCTGGGAACAGCCTTTGCTGAAATCAATATTCTGGACGGTCTGACTTTTAAAACATTGGTTGGAACAGATTTCAGGAACTTCCGGGAAAATATATTCAGCCCTTCCATTGTTAACCCAAATAGTGTTAACGCGGTAAAAGTGCCGACGGCATCCGCTGTAACCTCCGAGACAAAAAACTGGCTGGCAGAGTATACGCTTAGTTATAACAAAAAATTCCTGAAACATGCTGTAAATGCTTTGGTAGGTTATACCGCGCAAAAGGAATATATCGATTACAGCAGTACAGCCGGGACGAATTTTGCTAATGACCAGATCAAAACGATGAATGCGGCCGGACTCATCACAAACGCCGTTACGACGCAGGAAGAATGGGCATTGATATCTTATCTGGCGAGATTGAATTATAGTTATGCAGACAAATATTTGTTCACTGCAACGTTCAGAAGAGACGGATCATCACGTTTCGGAGCAGACAATAAATGGGGCTTTTTTCCTTCGGTTTCCCTGGGATGGAGAATTTCTGAAGAGAACTTTCTTAAAAATGCCGGTTGGCTGAGTGAGCTGCGGTTACGTACCAGTTATGGACTCACAGGAAATAATTTCATAAGCAACTACGGACATATCGGACTCACGGGAATTGAGAACTATATTTTTGGCGGCAGTGGCGGTTCGATCATCAACGGCACGAGGTTGGCAAACATTCCTAACAGTATGCTCGGTTGGGAGAAGAACAATCAGCTCGATGTCGGTCTGGAAATTGGTTTGCTTAAAAACCGTATTTCCATGTCTTTGGATTATTATATCAAAAATACCTCAGACTTGTTGCTCAACGTGCCTGTTCCAACATTGACGGGATATGCGACAGCACTTCAGAATATTGGTAAAATTCGTAACAAGGGTCTGGAATTTACTTTATTAAGCCGGAATCTGGTAAACGCATTTAAATGGACAACGGATTTCAATATTTCTACAAACAAAGTACAGGTTCTGAGATTGGGACCAGACGGGTCGCCTATTATTTCACGGCAGACCACTTCTGCCAATGCCCCGACCCACATTACCGAAGTGGGTGCTGAACCGGGAAGTTTTTATGGATATCAGGTTGTAGGTGTATATCAGAAAGCTGATGAAGTTGCAACAACGCCAAGCATTGCCGGAGAATCAAAACCGGGTCACCTGAAATTTGCAGATATTGACGGCGATGGGAAAATCACCAGTACAGACCGGACGAAGCTGGGCAGCCCTTTTCCTGATTTTACCTATGGAATGACGAATACGTTTTCATACAAAAGTCTGGATTTTTCATTCTCACTACAAGGTGTTCAGGGATTTGAAGTGTTGAACATGGCGAGAAGATATTATGGCAACTATGCAGGTTCGTATAATGTGTTGAAAAGTGCATCGCAGGGATGGCGTTCAGCGCAGGAACCTGGAAATGGCAAATCTCCACAGGTTGATCGGAATTTCGGAGCATTGCCGGGCAGCAATCTGGTTAACAATGTAACGTCTGTATTCATTGAAGACGGATCATATCTGAGGGTTCGCAACATTACATTGGGATATAATATTCCGGTAGCGCGGATCACGAAGTCGAAAATAGCCAACGCGCGGATCAGTTTTAGCGTGCAGAATGCATTTACCTTCACAAAATACGAGGGCTACAATCCGGAAGTAAGCGTACAGGGTGGCAGCACGCTGGTACCGGGCGTGGACGCGGGAGGTTATCCGCTTGCTCGCACATTTATGCTGGGATTAAACTTGGGCCTCTAATTAAATTAATCATGAATAGTTTTAAAAAAATATGGATTTCCGGAGCCGTACTTCTGGCTTCCCTCACAGGTTGCGATCAGAGCTTTCTGGAATTGGCACCTATTTCCCAATTGAACGGTAATAATTTTTACCAAACAGGGGAAGATATGAAAAATGCCCTCACTGCTACCTATGGTGCATTGCAATATGGAGGTTTATACTATTCTTCCATGCACATCATCGGTGACCTTCGCTCGGATGATACCTGGATACCTAATCCCAATGCCGGGGCAAACTTGCAGGAGGTAGACGAGTTTAAGAACAATGCGTTCAATACGATCAGCAGCACAACGTGGAGCGGGCATTACCAGGGCATACAGTCTGCGAACATTGTCATCGAAAAGATCGGTGCAGTCAGCATGGACGAAACGCTGAAAGCGAGATATACCGGAGAAGCTAAATTTCTGAGGGCGTTGATGTACTTCAATCTGGTACGGATATTCGGTGATGTTCCTTTGGTTTTACAGATAATCAATAATCCTTCCGAAGGTTACAGTTACAAGAGGGAATCTTCTGAGCTGGTATATCAAAACATTATTCAGGATTTGAAAGATGCTGAACAATCTTTACCAAATAAATATACAGGAACCGATATCGGAAGAGCAACCAAAGGAGCTGCAATGGCCCTGCTGGGAAAAGTGTATCTGACGCAAAAAGACTGGCAGTCGGCATCGGCAAAGTTAAAAGAACTGATTGATATGAATGAATATCAGTTGCTTCCTACCTATGCGGGCGTATTTGGTATTGCCAATGAAAATAACGCGGAGTCTATTTTTGAAGTACAGTTCAAAAAGGGTTCCACCGGTGAAGGTAGTCCATATACAAACCAGTTTGCGCCTATTGGATCGGGAACGGTGGTGTCAGGCATTGGCAATCCACTGGGACAAAATATCCCGACAGACGATATCAGTAAGGCTTATGAGGCTGCGGACGTGCGTAAAAATGTTTCGATGCGTACGAGTTATGTACTCAGCGGGACCACGGTTTCTCACAATTATGTAGCCAAATACCTGGGTACACCCGCAGCCAACCTGGATAGCGATAACAACTGGATCGTTCTCAGATATGCCGATGTGCTTCTGATGTATGCCGAGGCGCTGAATGAAATCGGTTTCGTTGCGGAAGGGCCGGCGTTTACTTATCTGAACAGGATAAGAAACAGAGCAGGCCTGGCCAGCAAGACTAGTAATAATGCAAACCCATTGCTGGCAGTTCCAACGCAGGCTGCATTCAGACTTGCCGTTGAACAGGAAAGACGGGTAGAATTGGCATTCGAAGGACATCGTTGGTTCGACCTGGTTCGTACCGGCAGAGCAGTTACTGTTTTGTCATCGCTGGGTATGCAGGAGCATCATGTACTATTTCCAATCCCTGACAGCCAGATTGAAATTAATCCTTCGATCATGGTACAAAACCCGGGTTATAATTAATTACAAATAGGAGTTTGTTTATTTTTTAACAAACATTGATTACAAAAAACCTACCGGATCGTTGAATAGCGAAGCGCTGACAACGATCCGGTATTTTTACTGATTTTTATGAAAAACATCCGTCTTTGCATTTTTGTAATATCGATTTTTACAGCAAGCGCAGTGCATGCCCAGCAACCTCTCACGCTGAATAAAGCTGATAACGGCTACCGGGGAATCTGGTATAGCAACCAGCCTTCAAATGATGAATATGTTTACAAATACAGCGGAGGTTTAGGAACTTATCCAGCCAATCATTACCCGTTTTCTGTTTATGCAAAGGAGGTGAATAAAACCTTTTTTTGTTACGGCGGCACCGACGAGGGCGGGAAAACGCTGCTGCACATGGTTTCCTATTTTGATCACAAAACGGGAAAAGTCCCGAGACCGACCATTGTTCTGGATAAAAAAACAGATAACGCGCACGATAATCCGGTCATGAATATTGATAGTGCAGGTTATATCTGGATCTTTTCCACTGCACACGGAACCAACACGCCATCTTACATTCACAAAAGTATGAAGCCTTACGATATCAGCGCATTTGAACAGATCATGGCAACGCGAAAGACAGGAGATAAAACAGCACCGCTGGATAATTTCTCCTATTTTCAAAGCTGGTACCAGTCGGGAAAAGGTTTTTTGAATTTGTTTACGCATTATGACCGTAATGTGATCCCCGGTCAGCCTAAGAAACCGAGAAGAACAATCAGTTTTTTTACGAGTAAAAATGGTGTACAGTATTCAGAATGGCAGGATCTGGCGATCATTGAAGAAGGCCACTATCAGACCAGCGGCAGTTATCAGGATAAAAAAATCGGCAGCGCATTTAATTTTCACCCAATTAAAGAGGGAGAAAACGGGCTGAACTACCGTACCAATTTGTATTACATTGAAACAGGGGATTTCGGAAAAACGTGGCAGGCTGCGGGTGGTGATACAATTACATTACCACTGAATCGGATCACCAACAAATCACTGGTTCAGGAGTACCAGTCACAGGGTCTAAATGTTTATATCAATGACCTGGTCTATGACAATGCCGGTCGCCCGGTAATACTTTTTATTACCAGCAAGGGATATCAGGCAGGCCCGGAGGAAGGGCCCCGGGAATGGCTTACGGCCAGATATGACGGAAACGCGTGGGTGATTAAGCCCGTTACTACCTCGGACAATAACTATGATATGGGTTCGCTTGATATTGATAAAAAAGGAGTGTGGCGGATCGTTGGCCCGACTGTGGCCGGACCTCAGAAATATAACACGGGAGGTGAAATGGTTCTGTTGACAAGCAAAGACGAGGGGGAAACCTGGCAATCAAAACAACTGACTTTTAACAGTATTTACAATCATTCCTATGCCCGGAAACCGGTTCATGTCCACGATGATTTTTTTGCCTTCTGGGCAGACGGAGATGGCAGGAAAAAATCGGAATCCAGACTATATTTCTGCGACAAAAAGGGAAATGTTTTTATGCTTCCGAAAGTGATGAAGGAGGATTTTGAGACGCCGGCAAGGATAAAGGGAATATTCAACCGGTAATAAAAATCCTTGATCCTCGAACAGTTCCACATCATTCAGTAACAAATCCGGCGTCATCAAAACAGCTGATTCCTGTTCACCAGGTTCATGAAAACTTCCCGGTAACTTTTGCTGACAGGTATTTCCTTTCCTTTAAGATAAATTGTATTTCCCTGAATGGACTCAATTTTTGAAAAATTGACAATGTAGGAGCGGTGAACGCGGATGAATAGTCGTGCCGGCAACTGCGCTTCCATTTTGCCTAGGGGTACCAATGTCATGATTTTATCTTTCCCTGCGAAAATTAAAATGTACTCGCCATAGGCTTCGATGTAATCGATATCGCTGAAATGAAGCTTATGGATTCTGAAATCCGACTTGACAAAAATGAAGTCCTCAGCAGCGGCTGGCCCTGCGGCAATCGTCTGATCTGGTAATCCATCGTTTTTGTGACTGCCTTGGAAATTGCTGATGTGCCCAATAGCGCGGTTTGCCGCCTGAAAAAATCTTTCGAATGAAATGGGCTTTACGAGATAATCCAGCACAGCCAGCTCAAAGCCTTTGATGGCATACTCGGTGTAGGCGGTTGTGAAAATGGTGACCGGCTTATGTGTAAGCGACTGTAGGAAAGCAATCCCGGTCAGTTCCGGCATTTGTATGTCCAGAAACATCAGGTCAACCTGCTGGCTTTGTAAAACAACCTGTGCCTCCAGGGCATTTGCACAGGAACCAACCAAAGTCAATGTCGGAATTTTGGCGATGTAATCGCAAAGCAGCCGCCTTGCGAGCTGCTCATCATCGACAACCAGACAGCTAATTTTCATGGACAGGCAGGTTTAGGGATATCTGGTAGTTATCAGGCGTGTCGGTTATCTTCAGATCAAACTGGTTTCTATAAATCAGGTGAAGTCGTTTTCGCGTATTGGCAAGCCCGATTCCGCCCTGCTCCTGAACAACCTTCTCCCTTTTCTTTTTTGTATTTGTACAAATAAAATGAACAATTCCCGCGCTGTCGACAGTAAGTTTGATATCGATAAAACCCTCAGCATTAAAATCCAGATCCGAATGTTTAAAACTGTTTTCTACAAAGCCAAGCAGCAGCAGCGGAGCGATCAGGTGATCGGGTCGTATGCCGGCTGTTTCAAGGTTTATTCGTTTTGCAAAAGTATCCGACTTTAATTTCTGCATTTCAATGATGTTTTCCAAAAATGACACTTCTTTTTCCAAAGGCACTTTTTCATTCTGACATTCATGTAACATGTACCGCAAAAGCGCCGACAGCTTCATGATCATGGGCGCCGCGTTATCCTCTTTCAGATATGCCAGCGTGTAAATGTTGTTGAGGGTATTGAATAAAAAATGCGGGTTGATCTGGTTCCGGAGTGTTTCCAGCTCGGTTTCCAGCTGCTTTTTTGCCAGTTCAGACTGGCGTTGCAGGGCCTGGAAGCGGTCCACGGCAAACTTATAGGCTGCGCTGACGATCAGGACGAGGATCAAAAAGAGATAGATCCTGCCAAACTGGAATGCCCGGGGAAAACGTATTTTTCGTCCCCATGAGCTGGTCTGAAGGTATGGCTCTATCAGGGAAAGATGAGCCTTTGTGAAAACGAAGAGTATCAGCAAGGCGAGGATTACGTATGCGGTATACTTCCTTTTTTCAAAAAAATCCGGGATCAGAAAACGGATGTTCGTGTAAGCGACCGCCGATTGGATACCCACGTTAACGGTTGCTCCCCAGACAGCCTTGTCGAATTGCTGGAAGCTGGATAACATCAGGAGCCACAACATCCAGTAGCCCATCCAAAGCAGATAAGGATTGAGCGCTTGCAGTTTTATTTTTGAAAAATCGATCATCACGGGGCGATTATTTTGCAATGGTAAATGAAAACTACCAAAGTCGGAAAGTTTCCCTGCGAACATCAGGTTTACTCCTATGAAAGCGTTGCTTTTACCGGCAGACGGATTGGAGCAGTTTCAAAATTCATTTACCGGCAAAAACAATGCATTCGTTTGGTAAACCGGTTGATCGGAAGAAAATGTTTTTTGGCTGGTGAGCTTGTTTGTTGTTTTGGATCGTCAGATAACAAGTTCAAAATCAATTGAGTTTATCAACCATGAAAAAAGCAAAGACAACAATTACTGGTATTTTTTGTTTAATGCTGGCGGCAACCAGCGCATTTGCACAAAGCGAAATAAAGCAGATGCCAGCGGCACAGCGGGCCGAATTACTAACGCTCCGCATGGATACATCCCTGAAACTGGATTCGGTGCAAAAAGAAAAGGTAAGCCGGATCAACCTGAAATATGCGCAAAAAATGGATCCGGTGATCCAGGGAACAGGAAGTAAAATGTCCCGATTTAAGGCATTCCGGTCGATCAGCAGCGAAAAGGAAGCAGAGCTGAAAAGCGTACTTACGAAGGAGCAATTCGCACAGTTTCAGCAACAACAGCAGGAAATGAAGGACGAGCGGAGGGGTAGACGAAATTCTGGCGAACCTCAGAAAAACTAAATCCAGCCATACGAGATCCACGGAGTGAAGCGCAGTCGGGGCGGAATCATTTTCCACTTTTGAAAATATCAAAAAAACTTAAACCTGTAAAAATGACAAAAATACTTGTTTCCTTTCTTGCTGCCTGGTTTTCGCTGGCGTGCAGCAAACAAAAAATAGCGCCGGATGACACGAATTTGCCATATGATTTTACGATTGTTGACCAATTCATTGACAAGAATCTGGCGAAATACAACAACCAGGTCGTGGTGTTGGTTTCGCAAAACGGAAAGCTCATTTATCACAAATCGGCAGGGCTCGACACCACGACCACGAGGCCGACAGCCTCTGCCTCGAAGTGGCTTTCAGCGGCGGTGGTGATGAGCCTGGTAGATGATAAGAAAATTTCCCTGGACGACACGGTTGGTAAATTTCTGCCCATATTTACCGCCAATCAGAAAGGCAGCATCACCATTCGTCAGCTATTTTCACACACTGCCGGTTTTGATGGAGATTCTCAGCAAGGTTTTGAATATCAAAGGAATATCACCTTGGCTGAGGCCGTTGATTCTATTGCCCGATATGTTCCGCTAGTTTACGCCCCAGGATCTGCTTTCAGCTACGGAAGCTCGGGAATGCACATTGCCGGACGCATTGCCGAACTGGTTTCAGGTAAATCGTGGCAGGTTTTGTTCAACGAGAAAATTGGAAGGCCCTGTGACATCACTGTCAGCTACGGCTCTGTATCCAATCCCATCATTGCCGGGGGAGCAAATACTTCCGCGGCGGATTATCTGAAATTTCTGGAAGTGATTGTCAGCAAAGGCCTTTCAGGAGGAAAGCGCATTTTGAGTGAAGAAGCGGTTTTCGTAATGCTTTCCGATCAGACGCGTAACGCAGTGATAAAAGGTACACCTTATCCAAACAACCCCTTTTCGCCGTATCCCGACAACACCATACGATACGGCATAGGTAATTGGCTGGACGTAGTGGATGCTGGCGGAATCGTATTGGAAAGCAGCAGTCCTGGGCTTTTCGGAGCACATCCCTGGCAGGATTCCAAAAATAAGATAGCGGGAATAATATTTACCCAAACCACGCCCCGAAAAAGTACTCAGACCAGTCTTGAAATAAGAAAGCTGATCAGGGATATTGTGGAGACGCATTGAGGTGGCACGACTGGATAAGTGGATTACATCCAGTCTCTGCAATTGCTTAAAAATTCCGTCAAGCGCTTCCTCGGTGCTATTTTAATGTTGGCCCGGGAGGGTGAGTAATAAACTTAACCATTGGCTTGTTGGAAATCCGGTGTTCAGGTGTCTGATACTAAACCTGTTGCGCAATTCTTGGCTGCATGACTGGTTTACGCTTCTGACTGGTTTTTGCAATTGGTTCAGTTGCCGGAATTCGAATCGGTTGCTTTTTGTTGCTTTTTTTGCCTTTCTTCTGATACCAGATCAGAAAACCGGAAACCGGGAGGGTGGCAGAAAAAAGGCTGGCAAAAAACATTATTATTTTACCAAACAAACCAAATGCCTGGCCGGTATGCAGCGTCCGGTTTGCGTGTTTGACTTTATCCGCAGCGCTGTAATCTTTAAAGTATTCCGATTTTAATAATTTGCCCGAATACTGGTTAAATTCGAAAGTATTCTGTTTTCTAACGATCTGGTAAGGATAACGCAGATTGACTCTGATCGGATCTTTCTGGTTTTTTGCAAAATTGATATGTGCCTCATTCCAGGTTTTATGTATTTTTTCAACCGTATGCAGAAAATCGCTCTCCATGTTCCAGGGGCCGAGAATCTGTCCGGAATATGGATTGAGGGAAACGATTATCCTTGCTTTTGCATTTTCTTCATCTTCCTCTGTCTCCGTTTTCTTCTTCTTTTCCGGCCTTTTCGAGTTAATTTTTTCAATGTCAGCAAGCCGGGCGATCATTGCACGATCTGCCTTTGGAAGATTTGGGAATTGTCTGGACGTGCTTTTGGTCCGCACCAATGCCATTGTCGAGCAAATAACGTATGCTTCTAAGGCGGTATTTGCGCGGACAATGGCATGGTTTCAAAATACGGCTATTTGGTTACAATAGGCAAAACCGGCAATACGGGATGATTCGTCTTAAATTCCTTTCCAACCAGTTTGGCAATGCTCGCAGCGATCTGCCCCTGAAAAATTTGCTCTTTGCGTGAGCTCTCACCTTCTGCCCCGATCGCCGGAGCGATCGCCGCAATCCAGATTTGATCCGCTCCCTCGATTTCACTGCCGTGGTCCTTCCAGGCGCCGTCTTTGGCCTGGCCCCGTCCGTGATCTGTGGTGATGATCAACGTCGTTTTGTTGGCATAAAATGGATTGGACTGAATATATTCCCAAAGCTGTCTGATCCAGTCGTCGGATTTTTTTGCGGCATCCAGATAAAGGTCGTACTGCCCGGCATGAGCGAATTCGTCTGTGTCACCTAAACCAAAATGCATTAACCTGGGCTGGTTGACTTTCATATATTCCAAACCCATGTGAAAAGTCGCTATGTCAAGCCGTTCGCCGCCATGAAACAGATCGGGTAATTCATGTTGCCAACGGTTCAGTTCGGTTTGTTTTTCTGTAAGCTTGCCCGGCACATCGCGGAAGCCGTCATTCACCAGGAATCCACTGCGTTTTTCGTTAAATATAGAAGCAAAAACATCCCAGGAAGCAAAGCTGGCAGTCTTGCCCTTGAATTCCGGCATTTTGTTCAGGTATTCAAAAACGTTTTCATTTTTGTTTGGAATTTTGTCGTTGGAATTGACCGTGGAGTCAGGGAACCCGGTAAAGATCTCATTGTAGCCCGGATAAGAAAACCGGTGTACGTTGGCTGTATTCACGTTACTTCCCAGTTCCCGGTTGCCTAATAATACACCCTTTTTTGAAACTTCGCCCCAAATAAAAGGCATCAATTTTTTTCTTCTTTCCTGTTTGGAGCCAGCCCAAAAATGGTCTTGTACATATTTGGTATTGTATTTTGCACCAGCGTCAAAGCTCAGCAGGCTATCCGCACCTCCATACATTTCCTGCCACCTGAAACCGTCCATTGTCACCACCACCACGTTCTGTGATTTCACCTGGGCAAGTGCCGCCACTGCCATGCCATGGAGTAGCAGCGAAAGGAATAATTTTTTCATCTTTGTTTCGTATAAAGATTTTAGGAGATTTAGTTCGAATTAAGGCAAATCTGGCATATTACAATCCATTTACTTTTCTTTATTTACAATTTTATAATATTTGGCATACCTGTTTCGGCTATGACATACAATCATTGAACTTTCAAAAGCAAAACCGCGTCGGGCTTGATTTCACCGGTATCTCTTTTGACTGACCATGTTTGCCTCCGATCCCACACTGAGCACCAAACGCGAACTGATAGAAAAAATCATCCTGGAAAAGCTGCAAACGGTATCAGATATCAGAGGATGATCTGGAAACAGAATATGACGAATTCCTCAACGCAGAAAGGGGAAACGCATTTTAACAACTCACGGAGGAGGAAAATGTAAATCCTGACTTACTGCAAAAAGGGCCATTGTCAAACTCATCTATCCCGCGCTCATGATTGACCCAAAAGTAGTCACGTTCGCGATTGATGTGCAAAGAGGTGTGGCATATCAATTGAAAATCAATAAGATCATCAATATCAAATTCCAAAGCCCCAGTCTTATCGCCTGTGGGTGCTGCTGAAACCAGATCAGCGCGGATGCATTTAGCTTGGAAATCGGGTTCTCTTGCTAGTGAGTAATAATAATTATTAGGATTTATAAAGACATGGGCTGGCAACTCTTCTTCTGGTGCTGTCTTAGCGTCTATCAGGGTTTGTAGGGCTTCGGTGATCGTTTCTAAATACTCGTAGCGCAGTGGGAATTTGCCACTTGTCTATACCCAGATTTTTATTGATATTATGGATACGGCCGGCCCATGCCCAGACGTTTTTATACATCCTCTTGTGTAGGCTAAGCACAAACTTTTCAGTCATAATTGTTTCCGGTCCGAGTTTGCGGGATAGCAGCCATTGAATGGCATCTTCAATATTCTGTTGTTCAAATTCGTCCAGTTCTCCTCTTGTAGCAATTGTAGGTATTAAAAGTCCTTCCTTTTCCTCTTCATCCAAAGGCGTCTGACCTGGAATGTATGCAAAGTCTAATCCCATAGTATTTTGGGCATTTCGTTTTTAATCGAAAGAGCCCTCTCTTCGACAGCATTCTTCAGACGGGTTTTTGAATTTTCCTGATCTTCCAGTTTCATGGTGTTGGAGGTTCGCATTACAATTTTAGTGGCCGGTTCTCTAGCTTTTCTATCAATCAGCTGATCAAGAGATCCATCTCTGGGAACCAGGCCGTAGACCAAATCCATATCCATCGCACTGGCAGCTTCGCGTAAGGACTTTAAAGTAATGGCACCCTCTTGCTCCCGTCTTTCAATATCCTGGACACTCTGCTTGGTCATCGAAAGCTTAGTACCCAATTGTTGCATAGACATGCCGAGTGCCGTACGGATTGCTTTGATCCATCCGGTGGGAGGCGTAGCGACATTTCTTGTACTGCTAAACACCTCTAACTTGCTGCTTAATTGTTGGATTTGTAAGTTTTTATGTCCCATTGTAAAGAGATACTTTGACTTTATAGATATAAAAGTAAATATATAGTCTGACTTATTGCGTTAAATAGTCAAGATATATTTTTACCTCCTAAACTGTAGGTTTTCGCTTTTGTCTAACTGCCGATTCCTTTTTTCAGTCGCCAATGCATTGTGCCTACATCACGTGCGTGTCTTTAGGGTCGCTAGCAATCTTTGGTTGGGATGTTTCATTTTTGATGAAAGGATATCTTGGATTTGACTTTAACAATCATCGCTTTGCGGAAATTAAAAGAAAGTTTGCAGATACAAGATTATATTGCCTGTTGGTCTGCCTGACCGAAATGACATAGCTGAACAGGAACCTTCATTTGCGGTGATTAAGCAGGTGTTTCCAGTGTGTCTTCTTATTTGGTTGGCCCGCGAAGTCAGAAAATAGTGAAGGCTTGAACCAGATGTTATTCAGGGTGTTTAACAGTTGGTTTGATTTTAAAAGTCCTCCTGTATGTTTGGGCTCCGTTGCGATGGTAAATCCCTTCAGGCGTATAAATATCCAAAAGATAAGGGGGCGCTTAATGTCGGGCATCTCCTGAATTTCACTGTTTTTCAAGTAGGTGAAATTTTTACCTTTCCCGGTGCAAGGGTTTTAAATCTGTTTTATTGATGGTTGTTAAATATTCGGCAAAATAAACGAAATTTGATACAGCAAGATAAACGAATTGTACTACGTCAATAAAAACGAAATTTCATACAACATTAAAAACGAAATTTGATATGGCGACACCATCGGAAAAATTGGCAGATTCGTTGGAAGAACTACACAGGATTCAGGAGCACAAAACAATTGTACAAACCAGCGATCTTAGCCGGGTTCATAAAGAACGTCTGTTGAAAAGCGGCTTTTTAAAGGAAATAATTAAAGGGTGGTACATGCCTTCCCGGCCTGATGAAAAGCAAGGGGATACCACCGGATGGTATACCTCATTCTGGCACTTCTGCGCTGCGTACCTGAATAGCCGTTTTGGTCAGGACTGGGTCTTGTCCCCCGAACAGTCGTTGTCCATTCACGGAGCCAACCGAATGGTACCCAGACAGCTTCTGGTTCGATCGCCTCAGGCACATAATAATATGCTTAACCTGCCTTACGACACATCCATTTTTGATTTTCGGCTAACGTTACCTGCTGAAAATCAAATTTCCGAATTGGATGGACTAAGAATTTACTCCTTGGAATCCGCGCTGGTATCGACGCCGCAAGCTTATTTTACAAACAATTCAATGGATGCACGCACTGCTTTATCCATGGTCCGCGATGGGTCTGATTTACTGGGGATACTGCTTGATGGCGGCCACAGCGTTGTTGCTGGAAGGCTTGCGGGCGCTTTCCGGAACATCGGGAATCAGCGTCTGGCCAATGAAATTATCGCAACCATGCAGGCGGCAGGTTATGAGATTCGCGAAAACGATCCCTTTGGGGAGAAACTGCCATTGGTTTTCTCATTTCGTGAGATTTCGCCGTATGTTAACCGTATCAGGCTCATGTGGCACCAAATGCGGGAAACTGTTATTGCAGGTTTTCCTGAGCCGCCCGGGCTTCCGGAAAATGCAGGTGACTACCTGAAAACTGTGGATGAGGTATTCGTTACGGATGCTTACCACTCTCTTTCTATCGAAGGATACCGTGTTACCCCGGAGCTGATCGAGCGGGTTCGTAGAGGAGAATGGAACCCTGAAAATAATCAGGCAGACAATGATCAGAAGAATGCGCTGGCCGCGCGTGGTTACTGGCAGGCATTTTTGGCGGTGAAGGATAGTATAGCTCAGGTTCTGCAAGGGAATAATTCCGGCGATGTTTTAGATACTGATCACCGGATCTGGTACAGGGAGCTATTTGCGCCGAGCGTGGCGGTGGGTCTATTGAAAGCCAGTGATCTGGCCGGATATCGTAGCGGACAGGTTTACATACGAAATTCCATGCACGTACCACTCAACAGAGATGCTGTACGTGATACGATGCCTGTACTCTTTGATCTGTTAAAGGAGGAGAAAGAAGCGTCTGTAAGAGTTGTGCTAGGGCACTTCATCTTTGTTTACATCCATCCTTACATGGATGGAAACGGAAGAATCGGAAGATTTCTGATGAACGCTATGCTTGCATCTGGCGGCTATCCCTGGACAGTTGTGCCACTCGGGCTACGGAAAAACTATATGCAGGCATTGGAAAAAGCAAGTGTTAATCAGGATATTACAGCGTTTACGGCTTTTATAGCTCAACTGGTTCAGAAGGGCCTGCAAGGAGATGCTTTACCTGAGATACCAACACAACACTCCACGGGTTGAGAAGGTAGAGCAGGACGGCCAGCAAAACTATACAACAGATTGGCCTGTAATCTGGTAGTTGGAGAATTCGGAAAGTCTGACCACCCGCTTCCGTCGCGGATTGGTTCATCCCCACTTTTGGTGGTAAATTCGTTTAAGGGTTTTATTGGTTCGTGAAACCTTTGATGACCATCGAAAACTTATTTTTTTCCACGTCTCAACAATTTGAAATTGTATCATTCGATAAAGGAGATTCCATAATTAGCATTAAAATGAAAAGCATTCAGCCAACAAGTTATTGCCCTAATTGCCGTGTGTTGGCCAGTAAAATACATAGCTACTATTATAGGAAAATCAAAGATCCAGAGAACCGTATGCGCTGGAAGTTGCACATACGGTTCGGAGGCGAGCACATGAAAACCTACCATAGTAGTATAACAAGGCGCTGGGTGTTTAGCCTACATTATCCTGAGATCTACATGTAGCACACAGCTTACAAGAAAAAATAATCAATTGAACCCACAGTACTTTTGGTTCAATCTTTTAATTTAACCGCCAATAGCCTGTCGCTTTTTTAGTTGGCCCGGCAATTTACAAGCTCACTAAAAATAGCTTTAAAATTCGTGAAAGGATAAGCCATTCTGCGCCACAGCATGTATTGACACCATATCGCTCTGGCGCGGAAATTTGCGTTTATCGCTGGAATCCGGGCGTTGCCTGCAACGCTTCAAAATCCCCGACAATTGCTTCACACTTCCCGCGACCCGTAAACAGAGCCCAATGCACATCACTGACATCTTTAGGTTTGATAATCGGAAGGCCCGGTGGAAAATGAGCAGCCAAAATCTTACCCGACGCTTCGTCGGCAGCGACCAGGGCGGCAATGGAAACACTGCCGACATAAATATTCTCTTCTTTAAGATTGTTGTGCAGTAATCTTGCATAATTCAACTGAGCTCCTGCCGCTATTCCGAAACTTGCTGTGATGTTCAGCGGATGCTGCGCTGAAACGGCGGTGGTGAAAAGAATCGTCCCGCTCTGGCGTGCCCGCATACCCGGCAATACAGCCTGAACAGCAGTGATCGCGCCAAGGACATTAAATTCAAACTGATAATTTGCCGCTTCGACTTCGGTATCCAGCACCGACCGCATCTTGTCCATTGCCGGCGCCGGGCCATATTCGAGCACATCAATACTGCCATAATGGTCAATTACCTGCTGTAACGCGGATGCCAGCCCTGGGCGGTCCATCACGTCGGCGATAAAAGAGGCAGCGACAACACCCTCATTTTTCAGACTGTCGACCAGGCCGTCAAGCCGCTCCTGATTACGGCCCAGCAGGGCCACATTAAAACCCTCGCGGCCGAAACGCTGCGCAATTGCCAGGCCTATACCGGGGCCAGCACCAATAATTGCTATTGTTTTTGACATAATTTCTATGTTTGATAATTTAGTTTCTGGTCAAAAGTAGTTACATTTGGTTACCAGAAGTGAGTGATTACAGAAAGGTAACCGGTTACCTTTTTGTAACTTATTCAACGGATCCGTAAAAAGGGTGAAATGAAAACAGAAGATTTTGAATCGGCAGGTGTTACCGCGCTCGCATGCACATTGGCTCTAGAGCCGGTACGTGACGCGTTATATGTACTTAATGGGAAATGGAAGCTTCCCATTATTATCTCAATGGTACAGGGCAACAAGCGCTTCGGGGAGATCAGAAGGGCGGTTGACAAGATTTCTGCAAAGGTTCTTTCCCATGAATTGAAAGAACTTGAAATCAACGGCTTCCTGATCAGGAAAGTACATCATGCCTTTCCTGAGAGCGCCGAATATGTACTGACGGAATATAGCACAACCTTAGGTCCCGTATTGATTGAGCTCCAAAAATGGGGGGTTATGCACCGGGAGAAAATCATGACACAAACAGTTAATAAAAACCAGGATCCGGATCTGCACAGAGAAACCCTCGGTGTGTAGGTGGAGAATTCGGAGCCACGGCTACGAATTCTCCACTATATAACATAAAGTTGCGTTTTACGGTAATAGTCCATGCGATGCTTAAATTGAAAAGAAAAAAACGTCAGCCCGGAATTTTTGCGATTAACAGTCATATTTAAGAGAGCGCTGACGAAAAATTTCCTTTAATTGACATATTTCCTGGAATATTTTCTATTATGATATTTAGTCATCTGGCATATATTACAAGTTTAGCAGACTCTGGTTCCTGAAAAGCGTTGCATCGGATCAAATAATCTTCCATAGCCTGATTATCCTGATCATGGATATTGGAGCTGAATTCGTATGTTCTCAGTAACATCGTGATGTATGCACTTGGATCCTGTTGTCTAGTTAGTTTCCGAAGTGCACCCATATAGTCTTCTCTATAGACTGTTGGGATGATAATTTTAGACAACCCTTTTGAAGAAAGTTCGGCATTCATCATTACGCGGGCAACTCTTCCATTTCCATCCAGGAAAGGATGGACGTCGCTTATCATAAACACCATGTAGGCGGCCTTTGCAAACGGGTCCTTTAAAAGCGTATACCAGTCGAATCCTTTTTTTAAAGTGCCCGCTACCAACTGCCAGTCGACAAATTCTGTATTGCCAGCACGATTATTTTTATCTTTAAACTGCCCTGGTTTCTTCGAAAGCCTTGCTCTAAGTAATGTAGAATGTCTGCTTCTAAGCAATTGTAGAAGCTCATTTGGTGAGCCGGGAGTCATTGCCATTTGCTGACGATTGGAAACGATTTGATAAGTTCCCAGTATATCGTGGGAATCTTCATCTCTTTCAGGCAACGGCGTTTCTGTCTGAATTATCTGCTGGGCTTCGCTTACGGCAAACTCAGTACCTTCAATGTAATTAGAGAAATAGCTTTCAAAAAAAGCGAAATTATTGTATGCTTTTTGATCAACATTTTTATCTTCAAAAGCCGGAAAAGTCATACTACTCAATGTAGTATATAAGATCTCAAATAACTTAATTCTCTCTGGGTCAAATGGTTCACCAAGCGATCTGGCAATGGCAACAGGTGACCGCAGATTTTTGGAGTCTCCTGTTGTCAACAAAGTACTAACCAATTGGCTAAATTTATTGAATTCTTTTTCCATTGCCAATGCAGGAGCCAATCTGCGTGCGTTGTCACGGAGGTCATTTAGACCATCTTCACCTCTTGTTCTAATTATCAGATCAAGTCTTTCCTCAATTTGTGTTATAGAAAGCGTTTTGGATAGTTCGCCACGATCCCTGCTTGGCTGCATATTTTCCAGAAATGCCCGGGCTTCCTGTGAAGCACACAAATTTTCGAAGAAGACATTATCATTATCCTGACGGGCAGGCCCTTCCAGAAAGTGAATAGTTAGGCCAGGTAAGCGATTATTTCGGGTATACGTGTAAGTGGCAAAGACGTGACTGCCTTCCGCAGGTACAAATTCTAGTGCGCTTCGGTGGCTAAGTATGGCACCTGGGAACTGATTAGACAATATCCTGAACCAGTTTCTTTTAATAATTACTTCTGCTGGTTCCTCAAGATTTGAAGTATAGATACGTGGAGCAATCTTACGGATAATTCCTTTCCTTTCCATTAGACCGATTTTGGCTGACTCCGCCTTATCGGAAGACCCGAATAATATTTCCTGTAACCTGATCATTGGAATTTTTTCAGTTAATAACTTCAAATATCGGGATTTCAGGGAAAAATTTCTATTAACACCAATTAAAATTGGAATTTTTTCTAATAAGATGGTTAAGGTGCTAATCTATGAGAGATGGAATAGTAAATAAAAGTAACACTTGAATACATTTAAGGTCTTAACAACGAGTTTAAGAATGGCGATTTAATCAAACATTCAATCGCCTGGTTTAATGTTTGATTAGAGGGCTTCAACTTATAGTACTGGCGCTAACCTTAAATAGATCGAATTTTAATGTTAGCATCATATATTGACCTCCAAGAAATGCGAGCGGAAATAGCTAGCATCAAAAACGACGAATTTTAATGTTAGCTATGTAGGGTGATTGGATTAAGTGTTTACATAACATGAATGTTGGAATCACATCCAATGCAATACCTGCGAAGTCTTTTATCCTGAATAATATTCGTTGTTTCGATATATTCTGTATAGCTGGATTCTCCTCTGATTTGCATAAGTGATCGGTGCACGCCCCATAGGACTGTTTTGGGTGTAGATTGACATTTATCAAAACTTGCTTAACTACCTTCAAGTGCCCACCAAACGGTAGAGACGGCCAAATTTATTCAGGAAGAATTATTTGTTCATTTAATTTACTTGTTCGTGTTCAGTGAACAATCGGAAATAACGAACAAAATGAATATTGAAAATTTGACTGAAAGATTATTTAAAAACCAAGCAGATTAGGTGCCAACTTAAGGTAAGGACTCATCAAAATTTTTAAAGAAACGTGAGTGGGATCAGCGACACCTTACATCGAAAAATTTACCTATCAATCTGCTAAGTAAAGTTTATCAATGAACTTTTAAAAATGGTTTGCGAAATGAAAGTGCGGCACTGAACTACATTGCTACTATGCTAATAAACAAATTTGTATTGCACATTGTATTGCACATAAATGAAAAAGGACTTAGCGAAATTCGCTAAGTCCTTGATTTTCAAGTGGGCCCACCTGGAATCGAACCAGGCACCTACTGATTATGAGTCACAAAGTGCATACTATTTGTGTTTATTGTCTCTCTACCTAATTTCATTTAAATATATTGTAAATCAGTTAGTTATTTAATGGTTCTATTCTAATTTATTGTTCGCTTATTGTTGAATCACTATATTTGTACTGCACTTTGTACTGCACCTAAAACGCAAAGTGCAGTACAGATATGGAACAGGCAACAGTCAATTTATTTTTCGACACAAGGAGGGAGCACAACACCGTTAAACTCTGTGTGACCTTTAAACGAGTACAGCGATACTACACTACCGGTTATAAAATTGATGCGGTAACCTGGGAGAGGTTGAAAAAGAATGCCGACAAATCCGCACCGGATGGAAAGATAAAAGACGAAGACTTTTTGAAGCTGTGGACGGCGCTTTGGAATGATCCGGACAAGTACAGCCCGAATGAAAATCTAGGATATGTGCTTTTTGCCAGAGAAATTGCGAAGCGCCTCGGGCCTGATTTTGATTTTGATCAATTTTTAGAGGCTTTTAAAAAATATGGTAAGAAAGAAGTTGTTCCGGTTCCGGTGGATACGAACAACGTAATTAAAAAGCTACAAGAGAAAGCGGACGCAATGAAAGCCGATAAACGTCTGGGATCGGCTGCAAGTTACAAGGACACGGGAATTTCTTTGGCCCGTTTTATCAGGTCATTCAACGATGACGAACGGAAGGAGTTTTTGGATATCCCCAAACCAACAAAAAAGAATCAAACTAAAATTGATGCGATCCTGAGGTTTGAGCATGTAACGCCGCACTTTTTGAAAGTTTACGAACAATGGATGCTCCAATTTGGACGCGCACCCAAAAAGACTAACCTAAAAAAAGGAGAACTTCCAGCAGTAGCCACCCCGGCCACGCTTACGACGGTTGGAATTTATTGCCGTCAATTGCGCTCTGTGTTTAATGACGCGATTAGTGAAAAAATTGTGAGTGCAGATTCTTATCCGTTCGGGAAGCATGGTTATACAATACCAGCAGGTAGTAACCTTAAAAAAGCATTGTCAAAGGCAGACGTTTTGAAAATTATCGGTTTTGAGTGTGAACCTGATTCATTCCAACAACGGGGAAGGGATTTATGGGTATTTTCTTATCTGTGTAATGGGATGAACATTTCTGATATCTGCAATCTCAGATGGAAAGACATTGATCGCAAAGAAAATACCTTGTCATTCGTCAGGCAGAAAACTGCTCGTACGAGAAAGGGTAACCAAACCCGTATACGGGTTACCCTGCGTCCGGAAAGTTGGGAAGTAATCAATCGCTATGCAGGGGACACCAAACCCGATTCCTTTGTTTTTCCCTTCCTCAACCACGGAATGACGGAGCAACAAAAGAAAATTACCGTTTCGCAAGTTATCAAAATGACTAATCAGCACATGCGGGCGATAGCAACAAAACTAGATATTGACACGGATGTGAGTACATATGCGGCAAGACATTCTTTTGCTACTATTCTTCTTCAAAGTGAAGCCCCGATTGCATTTATTTCTCAATCGTTGGGACACCAAAATATAAGTACTACTCAGGCTTATTTGGGGTCGTTTGATGATGAAAAGACCAAGAAGTACTTAGATGCTTTAATTTAGGAGGATATTTAAATTTATAATTTGATGGATCTAGTTTCCTGAATTTTTTCACACGAATTTTTTTAGTTTTTGAAAAAAATATAGTTTTCGATATCTCGTCTTTCACATTGACCGTTATACGGTACTTGGAAGTTCCGGGACGCTCATTACGCAAAATGTGATAATCGTCAAGAGCTGAGGTGAGAGAAATACTAAAATCCTCCGTCCCCGTATTTTTTAGCGCCCTAAAACGGATGCTGTCTGCTATTTCATTAGGATTCTCATTGTTAAGTATGAAAAAGGTGATATTCTTTTCTTCAGTCCTTACGACGTCCATCTTTCCGGACGTCGTATTCATAACGCTATCCGTTGTGACTGTATCAACACTAGAGCTACCGGCACTATAGCCGAGTGAGAGAGTTGTTGAATAGATGGTTGATTGGTCGCCACATGTCAGATGCAGTGTGGTTGAGATTGGAAAGGTGTAATTTGAATTGGCTCTCAGGGATAAGTATAGTACTAACATCTTTGAATAAAGTATTTTGGGTAAACTCAAAGACTCTCCTAAATGAATTAAATCATGGGGACAAAGAGTTTCTATCTCTGTTGTAGCTGTTTCAGGCTTCGTGTCCTTTTCGACAGGCTGAGGATGACCCGCACCATTTTTTTTTGGATTAAACTTTGTAGTAGTGGCTGACGGATTAATATTATTAGGCGCTTGTGGTGTAATTTGGAGTGTCGACGTGTCTGTTGGTTTTTTTTGGGGGGCATCTTCATGAGGTGGATGAGTGGGTTGATTAGTAGGATGATGTGATGCATTATAGAAACAACAGAAAATCAGAGCGAATATTAACGACATTATTGCCGCTGCGATACAAAAAATCAGTTTGGAGATACGAGTAGAGAAGATTTTTTTTATCTTCAGATTGGGGATACAACCTAGCAATAATAGCTCAACAAATAGGTTGTCCTTACTTGACGGAATAGAGAACTCAATTATTACCGAACCTTTGATAATGTCATGTATTTGTACGTCACTTTCTTGAATTTCCAGTGAACGGGCAATGTTATTAATGAATTCCTCTTTGTTCAGGGAGAACTTGTCAAAATCTTCGTTTAGTTCGGCTATTATTGTGGTTCGCGCATCAGACTCATTGAGGTTTTTTTTTCCTTTTTTTGAAGATAGAATACTCAATACTTTTGATTTTCGAGTACCAAATCTTTCTGACAGGATCTTCCATTTATCTTCGTTCTTTTTGCTTACGTCATCTTTTGAATTTTTGACGACGTTTATCGGTATCCCAAACCCGCCGAGATTTGACCCAGTATCTCGGGTAGCATTTAAAAAACCTATAACTTGTCCATTTCTCAGGTTGAGCATAGGGGAGCCGCTGAATCCTGGCTCAACCTGCCCGTTCTTCAATTTCAGAATTCTCTCACTGTTGCTAAAGCTTACAGACTGAAATCCCTCCACCTCTACAATTGTGTTGGACCCGTAGCCGCTGGTGTACCCATACGTCAAGACGTTCTGGCCTAACTCAATCTCATGGTTTTCCGCAGATACGACATGGTCGGAATAGGGTTTTGTTATTTCAATTATTGCAAAGTCAGGATAAGGAACCAATGTTTTCTCAAGGTTCTTTTTATCAATTATTTTTTCGATTGTTAACCCCTGACCATTATGAAATATCGCGATCACTGTGTGTTCCAAGAGATTGCTTTTTCTGTCTTCGATTACATGTCGGCAGGTTAAAATACACTTCGGGGTGATGAAGAAACCTGTACCACTTTTGTCTCCGGCTTTTATAAGGACTGTCGAACTAATCAAATTTTCACAAATGGGGTCGTTGATCGAGATGTTTTCGGTTACTAGGCATAACCGAAGAAGACGGAACCTGAACAGGAATTTCATTTTACAGTTTTTTTTCAATTTCCCATTCCAAGGAGACTTTGAGATTTGCAGTACTAGTACCTTTAACTAGCAATGCCGTGAAATTTCCGCTTTCAACTCCAATCACAATACCAAATTCGATACTTGCTTTGGTTGCTTTTGACTTCTTGAAAACCTCACCAAGATCTTCGGCGAGTGTAGTTATTGTCTCTGAGATGTTTGCGATATTAAATTTCGAGTCGTTGCTAGCAACTAGTTTCGGTTTTCCGGGAGTATCAAGGGTAGTTGTTACTGCTTTGATTGTTGTGTTATCCGACAGCGTGATTGAGATTATTTCAGTTTCTAGGGACATTTTATTGTATAATTTGATGTTAAAAATGAGGCGTAGCTTGATAGATTGGATCAAGTGCACTAATAAAATACAGGAAAAACTTGTTTGTCTTTTTGCCTAAACGAAAATAGCGTGAGTAGTTGAATGCGTACTTTGGGTTTTATTCATAGCAAAAGATCAGTTTAAATATAGCATACTCATTATCAGGTAGCCGCTCATCAATTCCATTTAGTTTGGGAATCATCAAATTTATGCATTGAATAAAATTGTTGTAACATTGGAGCCTGAAAAATCCGACTTTCTTTAACCAGTTGGCTTCTTGAGTAAAAATTTTCGAATGAATTACAAAGGCTCCTATCTCGAAGAACTCACCAAAGAGGTGACTAGTATTTCGCTAGAATATGTCAATTTTGATCGTTGGGGCGAAGTTGAATATGCCGATGATATCAAGCCGCTGACCTTAATTAGGGCTCCTATCTACTCAAGCAAGGAGAGTCCGGAAGGCGGAGATTATGATAACTTTATAAATAGGATATCACAACATGCATTGAATGAAATAACGGTTCTTTCGAAAGAAGTTGTTGAAAGGGTGGTTAAAAGACTAGACCAACTTGACAAACACATCGATAGGGCTTGGACGGTTTACTTCAAGCATTGGGGTTTATTCAGCGACGGGAAATTTAGTTCATTACAGTTTCAGTGGGATTTTTTTCATTTTTTCAACATTCCAATCACCAACCGGGCGGGAATTATGGAGAATCCTAATTTTGATAAAGGGATCACTACGGATAATTTTTTCTGGGATCTGCATGATGCAATGATGTACAAGCAAGGGGCGATAAAGCTAATCGTATCAAGCTTGAGGATTCAGCTCGATGGATCACGTGATCAAACGGAAGAGCAAGTAGTAACTCTCAATGACGGTGAAGAAAGTGGTGACGAACCTAAACCGTTAGAACGAAAGCCCCCACTTTCAATAAAACAACTAGCTCTCATACATTTCTACCTTAATTCATCCCTTTCCTTTGATGAAATACATGAAATGCTGGAGTCTTATGGGCATAGCTCTGTAAAGGCATATGAAAATGAACTTCGAGATTGTACAAAAATTAACAAGCGTGTAGGCAAAGTAAATAACAGGAAAAGCTACACTAGCATTTCAAACAATTTCAAAGAAGTAATTCAGTATCTTGCCAATCATGGAAAACTAGACGAAGCGGATAAAGCAAGTAAGGATTTAGAGCTTTTCAAGGCAAATAACCCCAATTACAATAGCTTCTAAAAATATTAACCGGTTACTAACCGGTTAATAGTCCGCCATAGCTATGAGTTCTGTATGAGGCTCTATATGTTTGCTATCGAAATCAAAAGAGATAGCAATGATAGAAAAAACAATCACATTCGACCAACTCCCTCAGGCGATCTATTCGCTGACCTGCGAGGTTCAAGAGTTGCGTAAACTTATCGAGGGAACTGTACCCACTACGCAAGCAGAAGAAATACTAGACCGTAGGGCCGCCGCTAAATTCCTGGGGATTGCGGAGCAGACTATTTACCAGATGGGAAATAAATTGCCGCGCCGGAAAAGGTTTGGTAAACTGGTATTCCTGAAATCGGAATTAGAAGAATTTATCATCACGGGAAAAAAATAAAGGCGCAACATGGACACTACCCAGACTACGCCTTTACTCACGAAACATGATGAAGGTACAAAAAATCAAGGTGATGATCAAGCGTTAACATTCAGAAGTTTAGCCGAATTGGTTGATCTAGGCTCACTGGAAGTTGATAAATTAGATATCACCTCCCATAGTTTAGTAGAGTTTGATCATTCTTTGGGGATCGATGCATATGACCGTTTCCGGATTACAGACACAACTCCGATAGAACCGCCCATTCCCGTCATCACCATTGCAGGTGAGATCATTAGTACTGAGGGTAACATCACTACTTTTAGTGGTGCAAGTAAGGCGGGGAAGAGCGCGTTAACGGCGATATGTATTGCAGGTGCAATATGTGAACCTGGAAGAGTGGACGGAATAAACGGATTGGATGTGGAGCCGAACTTAACGAACAAAGCTGTAATTCACATTGACACCGAGCAGGCTAAACACAGGCAACAGAATACCGTTCGTGCGATCATTCGGAGGGCGGAACTGAGAACGTGCCCGGACCATTACCTGTCGTATAATATTCGGGAGTTAGATCTGGATAAATATGGACCTATTACTGATGGCATTTTTGCCGCAGCGGATAGTGAATTTGGTGGTATCCATCTTGCGGTCATTGACGGCTTGGCAGATTACATTAAGGACGTAAATGATGGAGAAGACAGCAATGCAATTATAAAATTTGTTGAAGGTCTTGCAATTAAATATCGGGTTCCAATTATTGTAATCGTACATACAAATCCAGGTTCAGACAAAGAACGTGGACACTTGGGGAGCCAATTGCAACGTAAATCGGAAAGCGTGCTTGCCGTGAAACTTGAGGGCGATATTTCATTTATTGAGCCAAAGTTTTTACGCATGGCGGGTAAGGGTAATATACCGCAACTATCCTTTAAGTACTGCCAAAAAAAAGGTTATCACATAGATAACGGTGTGATGATAGATTCCGAGGACAGGAAGGAGGCAATAAAATTTGAGATGGTTTCAAGTCTGTGCAAAAGTATTTTTTCCGGTCAAGTGTCCTGCGGCTACAAAGAGGCAATCCAGCATATTGAAAAGGAAAGTGGTAAGAAAACCGCCACCGCCAAGGGCTATTTTAAGACAATGAAAGAGAATGATATGATTGTTCAGGGAGATGATAACAATTGGAGGTATAGCGGACTAACACCGGTATAAATAAAGTTTTTATACCAGTACAATTCAAAAAATGGCATAGGGTTTCATACCAGTCATACTAGTAGACAACAAAAATTAAATCGATTGTGCATCAACTTAAACTCGACAGCCCAGGCCGTCGAAGGGTAAAACATTGCCCTTGCAATAAAGATAATCGAGACGGGAAGTTTACTCCGTTTGTGGGGTACGATACATTTGGCTACTGTCATAGCTGCGATAAAACGTTTCCCCCACCGAAGGAAGGAGACTCTATGACCCGATACCCTGTGGTTCGGAATATAGAAGACAAGCCAAAACACCCCGTTTCTGTTATTTCAAACGGTCTAGTAATAGCGAACTTGACCGACTGTAGAAACGCTAATTTAATCGAGTGGCTTTCTTGTGCCCTACGCAGGCAACATGGTGAGGTTCCGTTTTCAGCGGAAATGATTGCAGATGTCGTCAAGCGTTACGAGATTAGAGGCAGTAACGTATATAGGAAAGGGGTGGCTTTTCTCTACTGTGACATTAGATTTAATGTTCGGCAAATTAAGGTGATGGGTTACAACAAACGCACTGGAAGGCGGATAAAAGAGCCATTTCCTGAGATTGCCCAAATAGGAAAAAAGCTTTTAGAAAACTCTGGTATGACTGATGTGAATATCATACCATGTTTTTTTGGCGAGCACCTTTTGGCTGGTAACAGTAATGATGTCTACCTTTTTGAGTCTGAGGTAACGGCAATTTATGCCAGCGTATTTTTCCCGGAGGTAATTTGTCTTGCCACCGGGGGTAAAAACGGGTGCCGATGGGACAGCCCCCAGCAATTCAACATTCTAAAAGGCAGGAGGGTAACCTTATGGCCCGACATTGATGCACACGAGGAATGGATGGTAAAGGCCGAGGTTCTAAAAAGAGCCGGGATACAAGTGCAGATCAGTAATGTTATCGTTGCCGCCGCAAGGGAATTGTCAAAATTAAAGGGAATTCCTTACGATGACTACAAAGCATTGAAGTTCGATTTAAGAGATATATTGGTTTACAAAGATCCGCTTATCGAAACTTCACAACGACAGCCCACACGCCAACTCGAAAAATCTTTTAGTCACTCTAAGGCTACCTTGGTACCGCTTTCGGACGAAAAAGTTTCGCTTTTTAAAGAATCGATAGCGGCGGTAAAAGCCTCTCAACCTCCTGAGAAATTCAATCCGGATGAATACAGAAAATGGTTTGATTCAGTACCCCCACCTTTCCCAGAAATCCAGATAGGTCCAGATTTGACCGTATGCAATGCAGACTGGTTTGTAACGGGAAGATTAAACCATATAAGAGCATTTGCAAATCACAAGGACCAGGCGAGTAGAAGTTTATTTATTTATCAATTACAACAACTTAAAAAACAATTGCAACAATGACACAAGAACAGCAAGGACCCAAATTTTATGATTTCGTGTCCGAACTTGTGCGAGATGACGGCGAAGAAATGACCAAATACGAGTCGGTCGTCAGTAGGTTGACACATTATTGAAAATAATTATTGGGATGAGTTAGATGCCATTTTCAGAAAGGTGTTTTTCAGTTTATCACTTCGATCCGGAGCAGATTAAAAAAGATAACGATCGTTGTGTTGCTGATAATCCTTACTTTTTTGAGCGTAATGAGCGGAGGCTTATTTGATGATTTTAATTAGTCCTAACGGCGAATTTACCGATTACTAGAAATACAGTGAAGATTGGCCGTCGAGAATGGGCCGTATTTTGAAAACATCAAAAAAATACAAAGAGATATGAGGGGAAGAACGAACAATCCGTATGGAAGGCCCAAGGGTATTCCGAATAAGAACACAGCCGAATTAAGAGAGAAAATTAGCAGATTGATCGATGAAAATTGGTCAACAATTCAGAAAGACATTGACCAGCTCGAACCTCGCGACAGGCTTAGCTTTCTGGAAAAATTGTTGAGTTACTCGCTGCCAAAATTGCAAAGCATCGAAGTTGAAACAGACCTTCCAGATAATCATAACCCTGTTGTGATCTTCAATATACCTGATAACGGTAGAAGTCTGGATTATAAATCAATGTCATCTGATGAGCTCCATGCTATCCTAGCAAGCGAGGAGCTGGCCGGGGGAAGGGGCAAAAGTTTAGACTAGTTTCAATGGCAACCGTCACAACCCATGAACGCGTATCGTGTCAAAATTGAGAGTCAATTCCCCCGGCGTTTAGGTTCATAAAGCTTAGTGTCATTATAAATTTTGCCCCCAAGGTTAGTGAAAATGACCGTTGCTCGTCACGAACGGCAACGTATCTGTTATCTAATTCTTGGTCTGATTTTGCTTGTAACTTGATGTTGGTTGAGCTCTCTGGTACTTCCAAATTGCATGGTCCAATTCTCGAACCGTCAATGCGGTATGGCTGAATCGGTTACGAAGGACGATCACTAATTTTTCGATTATTTCAATCGCCCCACTGACTGGGATAGTATCATCGTTAAAACGTTCCCATAAAAATCTCATAATCCACCGGTCTGGCTTCACTAGGCTGTCTTTACCGGCGAGCATATAAAAGTAGTCGAGCGAAATTCCAGAACTTTGTCCTTTAATTTTTTTAATGTCTTTCTCGAAATCGGCTATCCAATTTGTGTTTTCGTCTAGCCGTTGAAATTTTTTATCCAAGTCCTGAAAAGAGTCGATGTTGTGATTTTCCAGAATTTTCATCCAATGTTGTACCGCCTCAGCCTTTAGTATTCCTTGTCTAGTTGAGGTTCTTTGTATATTTTGAAAAATCCCTTCTGCAAGTTCCTGAGGATGGAATTCGCCAAAGTTTTTATTAAAATTACTCACGAGATATTGATCTTTTGGCTCTGGAATATTCCTGTCGTATAGACGATAAGTGCTGATGTTCTCATGCCCGCAAAACCTTTCAACTACCTTTATTACACCAGCATATCTTACTCCAATCGAAAACACAGCGTCGACTACACAGATCGGTAGACTTTGATAGTAATAACTGGTACTAAGGATAGGTACGTTCAAGGCTACCTTTTCATTGCAGAATACTGCTACATCATGAATTAGGTTTTCTGAGACTGGCATAGTTGAGTTAAGTTTTTGGGTTTACAATAGAAAGAAATATTCACCTTCCATATAATGGAAATTTATTTTGATAAGTTTGATATCAAAAATATTCCCGGTTACAAAGAGGAAATATCCATAAATTGCCACTTTAAACTATTAAAACCCTTTATGTCTGAAAGTTAAAAACGAATATTAGAACAAAAGCTTTGGAATATTGGCAATATTCTGCGTGGGAGGAACGCGAGTCGTTTGCGATTTACTCATAAAACGGGGCATCTCCCAGAAACAGCAGCTTACTATTTTGACATCGTAGGAGCGTAGTGCCAATTTTGGTTGCTAAGACGTTTCTTGAGGTTAGTAGTAACATAGTTTCGGTTTACAGTCTCTTAGCTTTTGACAGCTTGAATCACTGTATTGAAACTTCTAAGATATTTTGTAAGGTGTCACCTAAGAGCGAGAGACTTTGCAACAAATTTTGTTCAACTATTACTGGTTGCCCCCTGTCGGTATAGGTTACATTTAAGCCTTCAACCGCCTTCTGTAGAGAGAATGGACTACTCTTAATTTGCACAAGCCGCTCCATGTTGGTCACAGCTGGTGGCAAAACTCCTTTTGGTACTGCGTATTCCACTCCTTCTCGCTGCCATGTCCGAAAGTAAATGACTATTGGAGTAACGGTCTTGGAGCCATTGTGCTCAACCATATATATATTTTTTGCTAGAGTCACCTCAGCAGTATAGTTGATTGCAGGTAAAACCAAACTTAATGCTGTTCCTTTGTCAAGCACCGTGGTTCGCTGAGGGAACTTTAAATCAGTGAGTTCTTGAATAGCTTGAAAAGCCAACTCCAAATCCGATCTGTATATGGGGCTATCCAAGCTACTGTGAGACATCGGGTTGAACAGAATGCTTTTATAATTCTGCAAGCTGTTGATTAATGTAATCGGAGGTTCAACACCAAGATCTTCGTAATACGTTATAATACGCTCAATGAGGGTTTCTAACTTTGGCGGTTTCACCAATCCTTTTATACCGTCCTCTACAATGTAAGTTTGCAATAATTTATCCTTCAAAAGCCGTTCACATTCTTTCCTGAGGTAATTGCTAGCAGCTGGGAAATCAAAAGCATCAAAGTAAGCCATCGCTTTTTCAAGAGGAGTTTTGTCATTATGAATAATCTGCGGACCGTCGTTACTTTTATAGAATTCAATAAACTTCCAACCGGATAAATTTAATTTTGCGACTTCATACCAATGGCGGTCATACGTTGTTAAAAAAATCTGAAAATGCTTAAAAACTTTGTCGTCTTCTGGAACGTCCTTTTCTTGCAACATATTGAGTAGATTTAGGCGATTCTCATTATCTAATCCAATCAATATATCATCTAGAAATAATGGCTTAAGTTCAGGTGAAAACGGACTTTGCTTGGCAATAGCGCCTAAAAAAATACTGATTGCTATCGCTGAAAGTTTAGCCTCGTTTAAGGCAAAATGTGGAAAATGAGCGTCAAGGGAGTTCCCGTTGTCAGAGACCTGAAGGTTGATAGCAGGGGCCTGAACAATTCTTCCAACACCGTTCACGGTTATGCTTCTACGAGTAAATTCTACATGCAAATTCGGATATAACTTACTTAAAACTCTATTTACAAAAGGCGCCAGATAGTCGGCTCCGGCGACATGAAATAGGGCATCTAACGCATTATTGAATTTAATCGCCATTCTCTCGACTGACTTTTTTTTATCTCTTACAAAATGGAATGGCTGACCTCTACCGTGGTTTTTTTTATTCTCACTAACCACATCATGCCAGAGCTTCGACAATTCTACGTTACCCGTCGCCACCTGCGACTTGAAATGTTTTAGAACTCCGTTGATAATCAATTCAAATACGTTTATCTTATCGGACACCTTTACATTATGAACACCCAAAAGATGTTTATAGGTTAAAAAACTCTTTAGCCTGTTAGCGTCGATGATCTCGATAGTATTCGTGTCTTTCGCGGTTTCATTAAGTGTTCTAACAACTGCCTCGTCAAATTCTACTTTAACAGAACAATCAGTTCCCCCATCGGTCAGATTAAAATTCCTCAAAGCAGACATCGAGACATTCTCGACACTAGATTGAAAAAAGTCTTTCAAGGCATAGTAAAATGAGCTTTTACCACTGCCGTTTTCTCCATAAATAAAAACATTGGAGCCATCAATTGGAATTTTCTCCTCCTTGGTGAATGCTTTATACTTGTTTATTGTGACACTCTGAATTTTCATTTCAACGCCTCTTTAATGATCCTTACCTCTTCCACCGCATCCAACGTTTCCATGGCAAAGCGAACGGGGTGACTGGAATCGTATAAACGGTCAAACTCACTTTTGATGATGGCCAGCTTTTCTTCTTCGCTCATATCATCATTGATAGGCTTTGCCTCTTTCAAATGTTTGAGAATTTCTTTACCTGCCGATTTAATCTCATTTGGAAAGTAGAGTTCGTAAATAATTGAGTTAATAACTTGGTCAAAAAATGTTTGTAGTGTATCATTCTTTGATACGCTAGATAAGAAAATAATATATATTATATAGGTTTTTATTATTGCACGGTCCTGAATGGGTGGTTTGAGAATAGGCAATTCCTTTAAATCAGTAATTAATATTTTAGGAAAATCACCTTTTGTAGCCTTGGGTGAATTATTAAAATGGAGGAATGTAATTATATCACTGTTTAAAATCGCTGTTAGGCTATAAATGTCGAGCCCCTCTACACTTTCCTTGACAATTAGAACAGATGGGTCGTTGTAGAATTCTTCACTCGTATAAGCAGCATAGATTCGAGGATTAGTTATCTCCCTAATTAAAACACGATTACCAATAAAATATTTTGGGTCTCGGGGATTAGCTATCCCATTACAATAATCAATATAGTGCCGTCCATTCCATTCAACCTTATATCTTGTAACATCCTCACCTAAAATCCATTTTTTTAAACCCTCTCTGTATTCTGTATGGTGATAAGCTCTACTTTCGATTGTTTCTTTGCTCTGCCCACGATAAGAATCGTAAGCAATTAATCCTTGCGATATTTCTGGGTTAATTTCTATTAGTTGCTTCCTATCTTTCTTTAAAGTTTTGATTACATCTACAACCGATTTTGAAAGTTTAAAAGCCAAGGCCCAATTCTGAGAAAATACTTGAATTTCATCTAGACTGAGAAATTCCTTTGAAACGGTTAACAGTTCATTAAAGGACTTTGCCTCAGAGGTATTTCTATATCCAACATATCTACTTCCAGGTGTTTTTGTGAACACTAGGATTATATTCCGGACGACTGCACTTTCGAATAATTTAAAAGTTGTGCAATCAATTATCTCTTGAACAGCCCAATATCTAAGTAATTCTTCTCGATATTTATTTGCGTATACATTGAATAAAATTGTATTGGGTATGATGTAAGTTAGAGTCCCGTTTCTTCTTAAAAGTCTTTTAGATAATTCGATAAAATAATAGTAAATTTCAAAATCAGGAACTTTGCTGAACTTCCTTAAGACAATTTTTCTGTAATCTCCTTTAATCGATACTCCGTAAGGCGGATTCCCAATGACCACATCAAACCCCCCTTTTTCACGCCACACTTCTGAGAAAAAGAGTTGGAAATCGAAGTCTATTTTGTACCCAGCAAATTCTTCCGCAGAATCTAACAGTTCTCGTATCTTACTGTTAATTCTTTGACGAAGGGATTTCTTTTCTTTTTCTTCTGTGATGTCGTAAAACTTTTCTTTCAGTGCTTCTAGTTCTTTCTCCACTGTATCACTCTTCAAGGCACCATCGGGCATACCAATCAGTGAGTTGCCACACACAATTTTATAATCTAGGTTCGGCAGGGTTTCAATTGGGTCAAGGTCATCTTCATCTACTACTAGAGAGAGCCATAAACGCAGCCGCGCAATGTCAATAGCACTGGCGTCGATATCCACCCCATAAATGCTTTCTTGTATAATGTGTCGTTTCAGGCGGTAAATGTACCGGCTGTCGTTGATGCTCTCCCGGTGCTCAAAACCAAATCCTTTGAGCTTTTTGGTCAAATAGTCGTAAGTCAGATGTGGTTTCAGCACGAGCATCGCGGTAACCAGTTCGTGCAGCAAACCTACCGGAAAAGCCCCTGATCCAATAGCAGGATCGCAAATGCGTATGTCGCTGAGTTTTTGGTCTATCAGGCTTGCATTCCTGCGTATGCTTTCGGGAAGTTGATATTGGTAGGTTTTACTCTCGCCCTTGTTGGCCACCCGCTGGTCGTTTTCCAATGCGAAATTCCCTTCCCGGATGAAGGTTTCAATGTCTTTTTTAGGAACATGCGCGTTGTCATTGTGGTCCATCTCTATTTTTAGGTTACCCTTTTTGTCGGTACTGCCGCCAAAGAGGTTTGTTTGGTCGGAGCCCAATTCCTGATAACTGCTTATACCGGTGTTCAGGGCATTGTCCAGATAATGAATCAGGCTTTCCTGGCACATATAATGCACAATTTCCCTTGGGGTATAAAAGGCGCCTTTGCTTTTGCGCTCGGTGATGTCGAGCATGTTTTCAAATACCTTACCCAACATTTCCGGATCAACCGCTACTTCTTTATCCAACGGTTCGTCTTCTTTAATGGTGAAGTTGTAGCGGTCAAACACGTCCAACACACCAGTTCCAACATCTCCCGATTTATTTTTCTCCTCATTGCGGAAAAGGCTTCCAGGGATGGAGATATTGGCATTTCGCCAATCATAATCGGGTTCAAACAAACCACCATTCAAGAAAGGAATACGGCATCTGAATGGCTTGTAATACGAGTTTACATTATCTCGCTCTTTGGCAAGGGCTTCATAAAAAAGATATTGTAGTTTGTCTCCAAAGAAGTTCACACCTTCTATTTGTGCCTGTGCGTTCAATTCCTGTACAAAGCGTTTTTTGCCCGTTCCCCAACGTTCATTTTGTGCCACACCGAGCCAGCCCTTTTTTTGCAAAAAATAAAGGAAAACGATTTGGCCCAATAACTTCTTTGTGAAGCGGTTATTATCAATTCCAGATTTTTCCAGCTCTGCAATTAATTTTTCATCATTTTCAAAATGTTCATAGAGCTTGATGTATAGGTCTTTATATTGGTTGAAGAATTCGTCAGTAACTTTCTCAATACTAAATGCGCCCTCTAATTCCTGCACAGTAGGATTATTGGCAATGTTTTGTAACAATGGCATTAACTGATTTTTGGCAGTATGCGTTTTTTCGTGTTTCCCCACCAAAAACGAATAGCGTTTGGCGGGGGTAAACTCCTTCTTGATCTTTACCTTGCCCTTTTCTCCGTCCATAAAAGATGTTTGCTCAACTTTTATGAAAGAGAACCTCCAATCAATACCCTCATCTTCTTTTGAGTAAAACGCAACTAAGCCATAGTCTCTTGATTTAGACTTGTTATTGTCTGATTGCAACCACTTAATTACAAAGTTTCTTAATGAAGTTCTGGCTCTTTCGAGCATTTGAAAGGTTTTAACCTCCACAATTAGTACCTCAAGTTCATTCCCCTCAGGATCAGTGTAAAGGCCTACTCGTTTGAATTTTGAAATCTTGTCAGCAAAATCCTCATAAATTAACGTGGACCAGTTTCTGCCGTGACTAAAGTCAATATCATTCAATAATTCTTGTGAGAAGCGAATGAATCTTTCTTCGTTGAACGACTCGTTGAAGGTGCTTTCAATGAGGTTTTGAGCTATTTTTTTTTCCATGCTTATTTTATCAGATATCCTGAAAGGATGACTTCTCGTTTTTGAAACTTCCTGGCATTTTGTGCTCCTTCAATGGCTACATAACGTATGTGATTTTCAAGAATATGCAGTATTTGAAGCGGGTCGGTAGTTTTTTCCAACTCGTTTTTTATTAGTTGGGAAGTTTTTTTTGCGATCGTTCCCTGGACGAGCATATCTTTTACTCCGTTCAAAAACTCATCATTAAAATCCGTAAAACCTTTGAAGTTTTTGAAAGACTTGTCTTTTAATCGAGTTTCAATGTATTTGGCATTGGAACGGCCACCACTCCCTGTTGTAGGCTCATCGCCTACGGTAGTATCCAGTTCAAATCGAGTTTTATTTGTTTGTAGCAAATGGTAGTAATCGTTCGGAATTTTGGCCCGTTCGGTGTCGGGCTTACATTCAAGTTCTTTTACCGCATCAAAGAAGGTAATCTCACCTGATTTGCCACTTTCATTTAGGTAGAATTTTTTGAGTTTGCCAATCCGGAAGAAAGTCACCAAATGATCGCCTTCAATACTTGTTTTTTGAAAGCCTGAACGAGCTTTCCTTGGCAGATTTTTGATATTCTCAAACAATTCAGGTTGTTCATCTCTAATCTTTCGCATCATTTCAAGATACTTCAATTCAGAATCGCCTTCTCCATCTTCTCCTGTATATGCTGTTTTGCTGTTTAAGGTGTTAAATAACTCTTGGCTTCCAAACTCTTCTCCATCACTCAGGTATTTGGCATCTTCTCCTAAAATGTCGTGAAACATTTGAATTTTGTTGGTGATGTTAACCTCGAGACCTAGGTGTTCGTCTGATTGAGTAGTTGGAAAGAAGTTGAAAATATGTACTCTCGAAAACTTACTACCCAAACGGTTCACTCGGCCTGCTCTTTGCAATACACGTGTTGGGTTCCAGGGTAAATCGTAGTTAATCAGCACGTTGGAGCGATGCAAGTTGATCCCTTCTGCCAATACATCCGTAGCAATCAAAATTTTTAGATTATCGGTCTGGTCATTTCCTTTTCTGTTAGGGTCAAAATTTGATGTGATCAAATCACGGGAAACCATGTGATTGGACTTTAATTTTTTATCGGTATGTCTTCCGCCTGTGCTTGAATAGAACATCACTTTATCAGGAAATTCGTTCAGTAAAGCTTCATAAAGGTAGTCGCCCGTCTCTTTTGATTCGGTGAATATGACTAGTTTGTTATTCTTTAAAGCAGGTTTTGATTTTAAGTCGTCAATAAATTGTTCGAGTTTCGGGTCGGAACCAACTGTTGACCAAAGTTTCTTAACGCCACGCAAAACTTCCAAATCAAATTCAAGTTTCTCAATAAACTCTTTTCGAAAATCTTTCGAATCGTATTTATGTGCTTTTTCGTCCTCAACAAATTCTTCCAGGCGTTCTATTTCGTCGCCTTCTATCAGGTCATATACATCTACTTTTTTGCTGATGTAAACCGTTCCATTGTGATACATCTTAATGAACTTTTCATAAGATATTATAAAACGATTGATACTTTGGCGGAAAGCCTCAAAACTACTTTCCAAGCGTTTTACCAAGATGCCCTTCATAAACCCCCCCACGTTACGTTGCTGCTGTCTTTCAAACTCGCTCAATGCTTTATTACCAATGTAATACAACAAGGGCGTATACCGTGCATAGGTGAATTCCTGAAGTTTTCTAATTGTATTGTTAAAGGTGATTTCTAGCTCACCTTCATACTTATACACGATTTTGTGTGGATTATCCAAACCAGGAAAAGTTAATCCTTGCGTTTGCATGTCTTGCTTGAAATAGGTCATTACGTCCGTTCGTGTTCGTCGAACCATCACATAACGTAAAATGCTGTTCCGGATATCGTCGGAGACTTCTTTGACAAGTTTCTTGTATTCAGGGTCTGCTTTATCCAGTTTGGATAGTTTTGTTCGGAAACCGGCGAAATACTTTTCAAGATTTGGTATACCCGGAATAGTGGAATTCTTAGGTGCTTGAAATAATTTTAACTGTGCAAAAATATCGTCGACCGTATTATTCAGAGGCGTAGCGGTAACCAAAATTACTTTTTTGCCACGGCATATATCCAACAAGTTGGCATACGATTGGGTTTTCTCGTTTCTGAACCGATGGGCTTCGTCTACCACGATATGGTCGTATCGTTCCAAGCCTTTTTTAAGGATATTGTCAAGCTTACCCAAAGACTCTACTTCAAAACTTCTGATACCAAAATCGAAAAGAGAACTTCTCCAGTATTCTTTTAATACGGGTGGGCAAACGACGAGTGTTCGACCTCGGAGTTGTTGAAGCAATAGAGCTGTTATAAAGGTTTTTCCCAAACCAACTACATCAGCCAAGAACACTCCATTGTAGGTATCCAAAATCTTTTTAGCCTGAATAGCTGCCTGATTTTGATATTTCAACTTCATAAATCCGTCCGGAAGGTATGGTTCAAATTCATCCACTAGATTGATATCTTCCTCCAAATATTCGTAAATCAATTTCAAGTATAGCTCATAAGGCAGAATACGATCATTCAACCAAGTTTTATTTTGAATGGTGTCGACAAAGTCGGCGGAAATATCAACTGATTCTTTCCAGAGAGCGTTGAATTGGTTTTCCGCGAAAAGCACATCTCTTTTGCTACGCAACTCAACATTGAATTCGCGATTTGCCACAAAACCGGACTCGGAAAAGTTACTGGAGCCTGTAACCACAAAGCCGTAGTCACGATCTTCTGGTTTGAACTTACCAATGTAAACTTTGGCGTGGATATTTTTGGATGGATATGCCCTAAGTTCTAGTTTTTTGCCATTACCTCTGTAGGCTTTATCCATTTCAGGGTCCTGGCAGTCAGTTTTCAGAAACTCAATGAACTTGCTTATTCCTATTTCTAGTCTGTTGTCAATTTCGTCGCTGTTTTCAATTTCTTCCTTCAAGTTTTCCTGATATTTCCGTTTGGTTCGTTGGTGCGAGTCAAAATCAATGCCATTGTGATGATGGTATTGGATCATATCGTAGGAGTCTCTGTCAATACTCAGCCCAACTAGAATTCTTATTTTTTCTATTGGCTCCAAAGAATCGTATAGTTGATAGAAACCACTTGCCCTAAAGTAGCCTACCAGCACATCAAAAAGTTGTGTGTCTTTTAATATTGACTTGAATCTGCTTAACAAACTGTGCCCTTCTTCATTGGTGAAGAATGTCATGTCTGTTTGATCTATTTTATTATCTAAGTTCATTTTTATTTGCGGCTTATAATACTCTTGAGCGTCTGTTTCATTCAGCTCTGGTCCCCCTGTTCCATTGGAATGGAGAGATCTATTGACAAATAGGATGTTTTATGTAATTAGGTGTTGCGCTGACGAAGTTAGCAATTCCCTGAATTTTTTAGATATTAGTTGGGGTAAGACCGTGTTTCGGAGAGAACGGACGTGCGGCAGTAGCACCCTGCGTGCTAATGATGTACTGCACTTTGTACTGCACCTAAGAAAAAAGCACTTAGCTAATTAATGCTAAGTGCTTGATTTTCAAGTGGGCCCACCTGGAATCGAACCAGGCACCTACTGATTATGAGTCAGTTGCTCTAACCGAATGAGCTATAGGCCCGAAACTTCTAACAGCTAACAGCTAACAGCTAACAGCTAACAGCTAACAGCTAACAGCTAACAGCTAATCAGAGTTTGGAGTGCAAAATTAGTGAAAGAGATTAATTCTGCAAGTGATATTGATAAGAATAAGTTCTTTTGTGCGTTCCAAGTTTATTATTTTTGCCAAAAAAAGTTTTGAACAAAAGAAAAATCATCAACGATCCGGTTTACGGGTTTATCACAATATCTTCCGATCTGCTGTTTGATCTGGTGGAACATCCTTATTTTCAGCGTTTAAGAAGAATAAAACAACTTGGGCTTGCTGATATAGTTTACCCGGGCGCCCTGCATACGCGTTTCCACCATGCATTAGGCGCCATGCATTTGATGAGCCAGGCCCTGAAAGTTTTACAGGAAAAAGGACATTTAATCTGGGAGCCTGAGCTGGAAGCGGCGCAGGCCGCCATCCTCCTTCATGATCTTGGACACGGACCTTTTTCTCATGTTTTGGAAAGCGTGCTCATGCCGGGAACATCGCACGAATCGATCACGCTCGCATTCATGAAGGATCTGAACCGTCAGATGCACGGTCGGCTTGATATAGCCATTCAAATGTTTGAAGGAACTTATCCCAGAAAATTTTTTCACCAGATGATATCCAGTCAGCTGGATATGGACCGGATGGATTACCTGAAACGTGATAGTTTTTACACCGGAGTGATCGAAGGTTCTATTGGTGCTGACCGTCTGATAAAAATGCTTGATGTAAGTCAGGACCATCTGGTGGTGGAAGAAAAGGGTCTTTTGAGCATTGAGAATTTTCTTCATGCACGCAGGTTGATGTACTGGCAGGTATATTTGCACAAAACACTTTTGAGTGCGCAGGCAATGCTCACAGAAATTCTTTTTCGTGCAAGGGAATTGTCGGTTCTGGGAGAGGACTTGTTTTCAACACCCGATTTCTCCCGGTTTCTTAAAAACAAATACACGATCGAAGATTTTACTGACCAGCCCGATTTGCTCCATGCCTTCAACGGACTGGACGATCACGATGTCTGGGCCGCTGTAAAGGGCTGGACAAAACATCCTGATCTGGTTTTGTCGACCCTATGTTCTATGCTTTTGAACCGTCGTCTGTTCAAAATCGCTTTTTTTGACGCTCCTCCGGGAGATGAAATTTTGCAGCCATTACGCGATGAATTGTTGAAGGCGAGGCTTGCTGAAAGTCAGCTTTCATATTTCTTAATCACCGGAGAAACCACCAATTATGCCTATGAGAAGGAACAGGATCCGATTCGGGTCAAAATGAAGAATGGTGACTTGCTGGATATTGCCGATGCATCCGATATCCCTACGATAGAAGCACTGACTAAGATTGTCCGCAAGTACTATGTATGTTGGGGTAAAAATGTATCTTTGCGTCAATAATCAGGATCTCAATTCTTATAACAAGTAAAAGAGATCTTATTTTTAATAAGCTTTTAATACGTACCAGTACGTTACCAGAAATTAGCCGAAAAATATGAAATTTACTGTCAGCGAGATTGCACAAATGCTTGATGGAACTACTGTTGGCGATGATCAGATTTTTATAGATTCTGCGGCCAAAATTGAAGAAGGAGAGCCGGGCTGTATCTCGTTTTTGGCCAACAGTAAATATGAACCTTATGTCTATACCACAAAATCTTCCGCAGTAATTGTAAACAAAGATTTTGTCCCCAAAAAGGAGATTGGTGCAACACTTATCTACGTGGAGAATGCCTACACTGCATTTACTGTGCTTTTGGAGGAATATCAGAAGCGGATGGCAAATGATAAGAGCGGTGTAGAACAGCCTAGTTTTATTGGAGAAAACAGCAAAGTCGGAACCAACGGATATCGTGGTGCATTTTCTTACATTGGCAGGAATTGCCAGATTGGAAATAATGTCAAAATTTACCCGCAGGTGTATATTGGCGATGGCGTTGAAATCGGTGATGGCAGCGTGATCCATCCGGGAGTCCGGATTTATAACAATACAGTGATTGGTAAAAATTGTACCGTTTTTGCAAATACGGTAATTGGCAGCGACGGATTTGGTTTCGCGCCACAGGCCGACGGAACTTATAAGACCATTCCGCAGCTTGGTAATGTGGTGTTAGAAGATAATGTGAGTATAGGCGCCAACGCCACAATTGACTGTGCGACAATGGGGTCGACAATAATTCGCATCGGCGCCAAAATAGACAATCTTGTTCAGATTGCCCACAATGTAGAAGTTGGCAAAAACACCGTTATAGCAGCACAATCGGGAATTTCTGGGTCGTCGCATATTGGTGAGCAATGCATTATCGGCGGGCAGGTCGGGATTTCGGGTCACCTTTCGCTTGCGAATTATACCAAAATTGGTGCCCAAAGCGGATTAGGTAAATCCATAAAAAAGGAAGGGTTGTCACTTTCCGGTTCGCCGGCAAGGGACCTTACGGAACATTTACGTGCTATGGCCTTGGTAAGACGCGTGCCTGATCTGGAAAAAAGACTGAAAGAACTAGAACTTAACCGGATGAATCCTGAACTGAATGTTAAGGAATAATTTGGGAGAAATTGATATAGAGCCAAACAAAATGCTCAATTTTGCACGCAAAACCCCGCAGCCTTTTAGTAAGATAGGGAGAATATAATGAACGAAAAACAACAGACCATTTCAAAGTCCGTATCAGTTACGGGAGTGGGATTACACACAGGAGTAGTGGCAACAATGACTTTTGTTCCAGCACCTGCAAATCACGGGTATAAGTTTCAAAGGGTAGATTTACCCGATCAACCCATTGTTGACGCCGATGTGGATAACGTTGTAGACCTTTCCAGAGGGACTACAATCGAACAGAATGGCGCACGGATACACACAGTGGAACATACGCTTGCCGCCCTGGTGGGCCTCCAGATTGACAATGTGCTTATTCAGCTCGACGGTCCGGAGCCGCCGATTATGGATGGAAGCTCAATCCGCTTTGTAGATGCGCTTCTTGATGCCGGAATCGAAGAACAGAATGCTTACCGGAACTACTTTGAAGTTCCTGAATACGTTCATTATAAAAATAAAGAGAAAGATACCGAGTTGGTAGCACTGCCGCTTTCGGATTATCGCCTGACAGTAATGGTTGACTATAATTCGACGGTCATCAGCAGTCAGCATGCATCTTTAAATGACATTACGCTGTTTCAGGAAGATATTGCCAGATGCCGCACGTTTGTGTTTCTGCACGAACTGGAAGCGCTGTACAAGCAAAACCTGATAAAAGGCGGTGACCTCACCAACGCAATTGTGATCGTGGACCGTGAAGTGAAGGAAGGCGAACTCGACCATCTTTCACAGTTATTGAATAAGCCAAAAGTAAGTGTCGACGAGTCGAAGGGGATTCTCAATAATGTAGAATTACACTATCCCAACGAAATGGCGCGTCACAAACTGCTTGACCTCATCGGTGACCTTGCCTTAATAGGCCGGCCCATTAAGGCACAGATCCTTGCTGCACGTCCGGGTCATGCTGCCAATGTAGCGTTGGCGAAGAAAATCAAAAAACTGATCAAGTCTGGTAAGGGTGATATTCCAACTTACGATCCGAATAAGGCACCGGTGCTGGATATCAAGCAGATCGGCGAATTACTCGCGCATCGTTATCCGTTCCAGATGATCGATAAAATAATTGCGCTGGATGAAAACAGTGTTGTTGGTGTCAAGAACGTGACCATTAACGAAGAATATTTTTTAGGGCATTTTCCTGGAAATCCGGTGATGCCGGGCGTTCTTCAATTGGAAGCAATGGCACAGACCGGCGGAATTCTGGTGCTGAGCAGCGTGCCCGATCCTGACAATTACTGGCCATACCTCATTGGAATTGATGCCTGCCGGTTCCGGAGAAATGTGTTTCCGGGAGATACGGTAATATTTAAATGTGTTTTTACATCACCAATGAAACGCGGTATTGTAAAAATGAGTGGCCGGGGATATGTATCCGGACAGCTGGTATGTGAAGCCGATATGATCGCTAGCCTAGTAAAGAAAAAATGACACAATCGTTAGCTTATATACATCCCGATGCCAAGATAGCCGGGAATGTGGAAATTGAACCTTTTGCTATGATTCACAAAGATGTGGAAATAGGAGAGGGAACCTGGATTGGATCCCACGCGGTGATCAATTCGGGTGCACGGATCGGTAAAAACTGCCGGATTTTTCCGGGGGCCGTAATTTCGGCAACACCACAGGATCTGAAATACAACAATGAATATACCCTGACGGTCATTGGCGACAATACGACCATCCGGGAATATGCCACAATCAGTCGCGGTACCGAAGAACACTGGAAAACAGTTGTCGGATCCGACTGCCTCATCATGGCTTACGCGCACGTAGCGCATGATTGCCGGGTAGGTAATAACTGTATCATTGGAAACAATGTGCAAATGGCCGGCCACGTACATGTGGACGACTGGGCGATTGTGAGCGCATTGAGCGCCGTGCATCAATTTGTGAAAATAGGTACACACTCTTTCGTTTCAGGCGCTTCGCTCGTACGGAAAGACGTTCCTCCGTTTACAAAAGCTGCACGTGAGCCAATTTCCTATGCAGGGATCAATTCAGTGGGGCTGAGACGCCGCGGTTACAGTAATGAGAAAATTGTCGAGATACAGAATATCTACCGCTACATTTATATGCGGGGGTTAAATAATGCCGAGGCGCTTCAAAAGATTGAGCTGGAATTACCACCTTCGGACGAACGTGACGAAGTTGTTAATTTTGTCCGTAATTCAGAGCGGGGTATTATGAAAAGCCCATTCCAGACAGCAGGGGCAGTTGATCCTGAATCGCAACAATAATTTGCAGACCTTTATTTGGAACAATATTGAAAGGAATATGTCACTGCGACGTGTTCCTTTTTTTGTTGTCAAATCAACAAAACCGGGAGCAGGCTTACAAGTTCAGATAATGTCCGAAGGTATTTTTGGTAATTTTGATCAGATCTGCGAAAAAGGAATGCCTGGCACAAAGTCATTACCACAAAAATTAACGTAAAACGCCTCACATACCTGAACCCTGCGTAATAACACGTTGTGACGCATACAAGAAGGATTAGTCCGCTAACAATATAAACTGTAAAACGGGTTTTCTTTTTACCCAACTGACGCGCGAGACTCGGAAACGTAGACTTCCCAAGCGCGTTAAAATGTGATTGCAGCAGAAGTGCCTGGAAAATGAGCAGCCAGAAAACAGCACCCAAAATCCAGTTTTCACGCTCCATAATTTCCCGTGAAAATAAGGTGCTTCCCCAAACCGCCAGTGTGTACAGCGTTGCCGTGATCGGCTCTCTGACACCCATCAGAAAGCTTTTCTGAGGAATTTTCGAAGTTGCCCACAAGTATATTCCGGTGCAAATGCAAAGCCCCAAGCCGTATTTCCACAGATCTGCCGGGATAAACCAGGAGAGTATCGCCGAAATCAGCAGTGATGCAAGGATTGCTTTTACATAATACGGCCTCAGCTTTTGCCTGAAAGCTACGCGATCCGCGGGCAGACTGGTGTTATTCGTATTTAGAAAAAATTCAGTTCCGTAAGCCGCAAAAACGAGTAATATCAGGATCGACATTACGAAGTAATTTACCTGCGTTTTAGCATCGGGAAGACGGGAAGCAGCAATGAACGTAAAAGCAGCAGCAGCTGCAACGGGAATGCCTGACCACATAAAATGACCAGGCTGAAACTTATAAATCTTGGGAGAAGCCCGCTTTTCGAAATCAATTTTCACTTGGCAATAGAGACTTGGCTACAACAATATGATTTCGTCTCCTTCCTGTACACTTCCATTTTGGCGCGAAACAAGATTTTGTCCGAAAAGAATTTTATTATTTAACTTTCGATAGGTAGCCAGTGTTTTGAGCGGTTCGGAGCCTTTGAGGGCTGTTTTTGGGTCAATTGTTGTCAGGATACAACGCGCACAGGGCTTTACAACATCAAACGACAACGCGCCAATTTTGATCGATTTCCAGTCGTCCTCAGCAAAAGCATTGGTGCCGCTGACAACAAAATTTGGACGAAATCTATTCATGCTAACGGGGTCAGCCAGTCTGCTGTTCAGATCATTCAGCGATCCTTCGGAAATCAGCAGGAACGGAAAACCATCTGCAAAACTTACTGATTCGTTATGCAGCGCATAACGCGGGTCGGCTTTCCTCAGCGTACTTTCGGGCATGACAACAAGATGCACTTTTTTGTCCAGTTGTTCACTAAGCCAGGCGTCGGCTTCGTCGGTAACCGTAAGCGCTTCAACCGTATCGTCCCATACAACCACACGCATCGGATTTGACGAAACCGGGACATAGGGAACAAAAACCTGGATTTTGGATTCGTGACGATTTGAAATAATGATTCCGTCAGGATGTAAAGAAACATCCAATAGTGCCATTTTACTGAGAGCACGTTGTGTCAAAAATACGCCGGATTCATCTACGATCATCCATCTGCGATCGTATTGCAGGCCTCTTTCTTCAACCTGACAGACTTCCATACGGATTCCACCAAGAGACTTAACCGGGTAAATCCAGATTTCTGAAAGCAGCATTGGGAGTGAAGTTGTGATCTGTCAGTAAAAATAACAGCTTGTCTGCAAAGCCCGATATCAAATCTGTGATTTTTTGGCCAATTTTTGGGTGAACGGAGCCAATCAACTAATAATGACGGGAATATATTTCGAAGTTATTTAAAAATCCATCCGGGCAAGCGGACTGACGGTTTGATCGCAGAAATCCTGATTCAGGAATTTGTAATGAGCTACCATGGCAATCATTGCAGCATTATCCGTACAGTATTCAAAATCGGGAATGTAAACGTTCCATTTCAGTTTTGCGCCAAGTTCCAGGATCGACTTCCTTAAACCAGAATTTGCAGAAACTCCTCCTGCAATTGCAATTTCAGTTATGCCGGTTTCTCTCGCGGCTTTTTTTATTTTTTTTAGTAAAATATCTACGAGTGTATATTGAATGCTGGCACAAATATCATTCATATTTTCAGTCACAAACGAAGGGTTTTGCCTGGTTTGTTTTTGCAAAAAATACATAAATGAAGTTTTGATTCCGCTGAAAGAAAAATCAAGTCCCGGCATTTCAGGTAAAGGGAAAGGATATTTTAACGGATCGCCCAGTGCGGCATTTTTATCGATCAACGGACCGCCGGGATATGGCAGATCCAATAATTTGGCCGTTTTGTCAAATGCTTCACCAACTGCGTCGTCACGTGTTTCCCCGATAATTTTCATTTCCAGAGGGCTGTCGACCTTCACAATATGTGTATGCCCGCCGCTGACAGTTAAGCAAAGAAACGGGAACGCTGGTTTCGGCTCGTCAATAAAATGTGCCAGAACGTGCGCTTGCATGTGATTTACATCAATGAGGGGAATGTTAAGGCCAAGCGCCATCGCTTTTGCAAAGGAAGTACCAACCAGCAATGCACCCAATAAACCCGGGCCTTTGGTAAAAGCAATGGCATCCAGGTCTTTTTTTGTTACTTTTGCATCGTTCAGGGCCTTGTCAACTACCGGAAGAATGTGTTGCTGATGGGCCCGGGACGCAAGTTCCGGGACAACGCCACCATATAAAGTATGGATAATCTGGGTTGCAACAACATTAGACTGGATTTTGCCGTTAGAAATAACAGCTGCCGAAGTTTCATCACAAGACGATTCAATAGCGAGGATGTTCATGCGTTTTGAATTATATTTTACAAAAATAAGTAATTAAAATAACACATGCCGGAGGCGTTCCGTTTGATGCCTCGGTTTGCGCCGTTTTAGTTACATTTGATTTTACCAATTCCGCAATACAATAGTCACCGGATACCAGGTATCTGCTGTTATATATGTTAAAATTCCTGAAGGCTTTCATCAACGGTCTGGTTGTGTTAATGATCTTTGCGCTACTGGCGTTGGGCATTGCCACGATTGCACTCCAGTTGCCTTCTGTGCAGACATACGCCGTACAGACTGTTACTGGTGTGATCTCCGAAAAACTGCACTATCCCATTACGGTTAACCGTGTTAATATAAAATGGTTCGACGTAGTTTCTCTTGAAGGCGTGTCAGTAAAAGATATCAACCGGAAGGATATGATTGATGTGGGACGTATCGACGTCAATCTGAACGTGAGCGATATCATCGAAAATGCATCGAAAGAAATTCATCTGGATGAAGTAAATCTGTATCAGCCAAACGTCCACCTCGTCGTTATTCCCAAGTCAGGGTCGCTGAATATTGATGGATTCATCGAACGGATTTCGGAGCTCACTTCTTCGGGGATTCCAAGGCCCGCCAACGCCCCGGAAAATAATACGCCATTTACGATCGGTAAATCCAGAGTCACCGACGGAACATTCCGATATGATGACCCGAGACATGCAAAAAGGAAAGGCGCCAGGGTTTTTGATTATCAGCATTTTGAGCTGAATAAACTAAGCGGCGAGCTGAAAAATTTTCTCGCGCAGGGAGATACGATCTCTTTTGTTGCGAAAAACCTGCATACGGTCGACAAGCAGACGGGGCTCACGATGAAGGATCTGGATACGAGATTTCTTTTTTGCCAGAAAAAAATGGAACTGGCGGACTTGAGCGCGCATGTCGGTAATTCCTACATCAGTGACAACGTAACTTTTCTGTATAACCGCTCGGGGGAGTTAGGAGATTTTAATCATAAAGTTTTTCTGAAAGGCCATTTTACGGATAGTCACATTCATTCCAGAGATCTCGGTTTTTTCTCTGAGTATGTAGACAAACTCAATGAGACCTGGCATCTGTCCGGCGATTTTGATGGCAAAGTGGATGACTTTATGTTGTCCAATGCCGATATCCATTTCGGAAAAGGCAGCCGCCTTTTGGGTTCAATAGGATTTAAGGGCTTGCCGGAATTTGACGGATCTGTGATGGATATTAATTTGTCATTGTCAAAAGTAGAGCCTGCGGACATCATTCAGTATTATCCCGAGTCGGACATACATGAGACACTAGAAAAGTTCGGGCTGACACTTTTGGACGGAACATTTAAAGGGACCATTGATGATTTTGCAGTAAATGCCTCTGCTTCTTCCAATCTTGGGAAGGTGGAAGGAGACCTTATTTTTCATATTTCAGACACAAAATCAACCACTTATTCCGGTAAAGTGGAAACTGCCGATTTTGACATTGGTACGCTCACAGATCAATCAGAAACCTGGCAGCGCCTCGATTTTGCCGGCGAAATTCATGGAAAAGGTCTGGAACTTCAGTATGCTTCCACCAATATGGATGCCGTTGTGACACGCATCGGTTTTAAAAATTATAACTACAGGAACATCAGGCTCAAGGGCAATCTCCAGAATCAATACTTTAATGGAGTTGTCAATGCGCGGGATTCTAATTTTGTGGTCAGTCTGGAAGGTGAATTTGATTTGTCAAAACCCAAAAATTCCTTCGATCTGAAAGGCGTTGTGGAACGTGCCAATTTGCGTGCATTGGGTTATGTCAAAGATTCCGTTACACTTCATACCGAGCTGGATGTGCGGGTTTGGGGGAATAATATCGATGAACTGATGGGTGACGCGCGGTTGCTCAACACCTATTTACGAACGTCCCGATTGGATCGTAATCTGGTGATTGATACGCTTTTACTCTCTTCTGCTCAACAAGGAGATAAACGGACTTTGAAACTCGAAAGTGAATTCCTGACGGCCAAAGCAGAGGGAGATTTCTTACCAACAGAAGCTTTTAAGGATTTGAGCCGATTGCTGGAAGAGTATAAACTTTACTTTTTCGAGAATGAGGCCGATCGTGATGGTTACTATGCCAATAAAGCCAAGCAGCTGATTAATCATCAATACGAGATTGATTATCAGGTTGAAACCAAGAATTTGTCCAGTTTTCTGGCATTTGTGAGCCCGGATATTTACGTCTCGCACGGAGCAAAGGCGGAAGGTATTTTCAAAATGGACAACACGGCGTTTCTCACCTTAAATGCAACTTCGGATACGACAAGATATGGCAAAAATGAATTCGTGAAGTCGCAGATTGACGTTACAACTTCAAAGTTTGTGAATAGCGCGGAAGTGCTCGCGTCGGCGCTGGTGACGTCTGAAAAGCAGCAGATCAGTGCCCTCGTGCCTACCGAAAAGCTGGAAGTTGAAGGGGCCTGGGACGTTGATCACATTGACTTCAATGGCGGAATCAGGCAGGTCAGCAGTACAAATAAAGCGAACCTGACAGGTGAAATACGCTTCATCCCTACTGGTCTGGACATTGGTTTCAAAAATTCAAAACTGAATCTGCTTGATGAAGAATGGACCATGCCTTCGAATAGTCTGATCGAGGTAGCCGGGAGTGAGGTGACATTCCGCAACCTGGGCCTTGTAAACGGGCGGCAGATTTTGTCGGTCAACGGCGCAGTTTCTGACAATCCCGACCGTCCGCTTGTGGCGAGTATCAAAAATTTTAATCTTGGAACCCTGAACACGGTTTTCAACACCCAGCTCGCAGGAATTATGGACGGATCGGCGAGGATTCGTGATGCCTACAACAGTGTGGTACTGGATGCGTCTTTCAATGTGGAAGGTTTGGGATATTCCAAATACGAATTCGGAAACCTGGCCGGAACCGGTGAATGGGATCAGTTTGCAAGTCAGCTCATTATTGATGCCAGCCTGAATAAAAATACACGCAAAGTTTTCAGCCTTAATGGCTCATACAGCCCAAAACTTGCTGCCAACACGCTCAATTTGAGGGCAGTTTTTAGTCAAACCGATTTTAAGGCACTTGAACCTTTTGCGGAAGGCCTCGTTTCCGACATCAATGGCACTGCCCAAGGCACTGTTCTGATAAAAGGTGTGGTTGATGCACCCGTGCTGGAAGGGACGCTGGCAGTGGAAAATGGCCGGATGAAATTTGACTACCTGCAATCTGTTTTCACTTTTAATGACAAAATAAATTTTAGTGAAAGCGAGATTTCGGTGAACAATATGCTTCTCACGGATACGGAGGGCAATACGGCAACGTTGCGTGGTGGTGTTTTTCACGATGGCTTCAAATATTTCACGCTGGGTTTCAATGCTGATCTGAGAAATTTTAAAATACTAAACACCACTGCCCGCGATAATGACACCTTTTATGGAACTGCTTTTGTAACAGGACAGGCCAGCATCTTCGGCCCGATCGACAACATGAAAATCGAGGCAAATGCCACGAGTAACAAAGGGACAAAAATGTACATTCCGCTGGACGGCGCAACCGAAGTGGCAACCCAGGATTACATACAGTTTGTAAGCCAGCTGCCGCCGCCGGATACTACGTCGAAAAATGAAACCTCCGAGCAGGAGCGTCGCGTTGCGGGTGGGATAAAAATGGACTTCAATTTTAACCTTACTCCGGATGCCTCTTGCGAAATCATTCTTGACCGGCAAACCGGTGATATCATACGTGCATTCGGGCGTGGGCGTTTGAATATGAATATCGATACGCGCGGTGACTTTACCATGACAGGAACGTACGAGATCGATCGCGGAGATTACAATTTTACACTGCAGAACGTTATTAATAAAAAGTTTGTCATTAAGCCGGGAAGTAGAATTACCTGGTCCGGGGATCCTTACGCTGCGCAGCTGAATGTAACGGCTGGCTACACGCAAATGGTTTCTCTGGCCGGCGTTTTACCTTCGTCGAGCACTGGTACAGGCGGCAATGAAGCATTGCTCCGAAGATATCCGGTGGAAGTGACGATCGGGTTGTCGGATGCGCTGATGGCGCCGCAAATACGCTATGATCTCAAGATTTTGGATAATGCTTCGTTAAGTGGTTATCGTGGACAAATTGAGGCATTTCAAAGTAAGCTGAAATCGGATGAGCAGCAGCTGAGTTTGCAGGTAAGTAGTTTGCTGGTGATGAATCAGCTGATGCCGGAGTCGAGTCTTACCGGGCAAACGGCAAATCAGAATTTTCTGGGAAACAGTATCAGCGAGTTGGTTTCGAACCAAATCAGCAGATGGGCCTCTCAGCTGAATGAAAATCTGGAGGTAGGGGTTACAGGGCTTTCTCTTGATCAGAATGCGTTGAACAACTTGCAGTTACGTTTTTCTTACCGGTTTTTGAATGATCGGTTCAGAGTGACGCGTGATGGTCGGATCAGCAATGGGGTAACCGGCGCCAGCCAATATGACGCAACCAGTTTGCTTGGAGAATGGACACTTGAATACTGGCTTACAGCAAACGGATCAGTGCGTGCAAAGGCTTACAACAGAAACATCCAGAATCCATTAATTTTGAATAACACGGCAACTACCGGCGGATTCAGTTTTCAGTTCACGCACAGTTTCAACCGTTTTGCGGTCATGCCAAAGCCGACGTTGAAAATTCCGTACGTAATTCCCCGGGATTCATCGAGCATTGATTCCAGTGCGAACAAGCTGATTTCACGGAAGGGGCCTACGCGTTAGTACCTTCTGACAGCGCATGTTTGATGCTGTGAATTCGGTCATTAAAAGCAAGATTGGCAAAATCCAGATTCGGAACACAGGTTGCCGCCAGATAGTCCATTACTTCCTGTGGATGCGGAATTCTTTTACCCGTTTCAATACTGATGTGTTTTGAAGTTGTCCAGAGCATCGTTTTGAGTTGGGTCCTGGCGTCATTGGTCATGAAATATTCCGTAACCATGGTATCTTCATTGTAATAAATAACCCGCGAAGTAATCCTGACCCATTCGCTGATCAATGCCGGACGAACGTATGCGATCTGATGCTGATACACGACCCAGCTCGTTTTTAACTCCCGGAACATCGCTTCATAACTAAATCCATATAGTTTGGAAACCTGGTCTTCCCGCGCATTGAAGAAATACTCAAAGTATTTGGAGTTGTTCAGATGCATCAGCGGATCGCAATCCTGAAAGCGGATGATGACCCTGGATTCCGCCTCAACAGGCATGTCGGATAAGTTGGCAGTAAATAACATGCGTTTTGTTAGCTATTGATTTTTCAGTCGTTGTTAAAAAGAATACTACTCGCCCCGGAATCGCACGGCCAGTCCTTTCAGCATATAACCTTCGCTCTTTACAGAAGTGTAATATTTGTACTGAACATTTATGATCGCATTGGCTCCGATTTTTTGCGCCTTGATCACCAGACGGGCTGTGAGCAGTTCTTTGGTTTTCATATCATTTCCCCGCTGCATCATCCTTTTATCCTGTGTCTGCTCAGGCGTCAGGGAATCTTCACTGCTGATTTCCACCCAGCCAATTTCAGAATAAGGTCGGTCTAGCGTCTGATTTTCGTAAAATACTTCGATCGGATATTTTGTAGAAGTTGTGATTGGTATGCCGCAGGCGAGGCAGGCAAAACACAGGAATAATACAGACCGGATAATGGTTTTACTTGGGGTCATTTGGTAATTTAAAAACATGTTTACAAAGCTGATAATCTTATCGGTCAATTCCCAATATCACTTAAAATATGTGAAACTCTGAGTTTCATTCTTTTAGCCAATACATCTTTTTATGCGTTTGTTGTTGCAAATGTGTCGTTAATTACTGCGATCCTTGAATTTAAGTTCGGTTTTTGACACCGTTTATCCCAAAGTAATTGCTTGGAACATCTTTCTACTTTATTTTCATGGGTTGTATATCAAAACTAATCTTACGCTGGATGGTCATCAAATCTAAAAAAGGAAATACCCTCAGCCGGACCGCAGTGTTCGGTATGATATTATCCGGGCTGGTAAGCGCCCCGATTTTTGCACAGGAATTGCCGAAAGGAGTCAAAAAAAACACATCCGTTGAAGGTATCACCGAGTACAGTCTTGAAAACGGACTTAAAGTCCTGATGTTTCCTGATCCGTCAAAACCGACCATTACCGTGAACATGACCTATCTCGTAGGTTCGCGCCATGAAGGATACGGAGAGACGGGTATGGCGCATCTGCTTGAACACATGGTTTTCAAAGGTACACCCAAGCACCCGAATATTCCGCAGGAACTCACGGAGCACGGCGCAAGACCCAACGGAACAACGTGGTATGACCGGACAAATTATTTCGAAACATTTTCAGCCACGGACGAAAACCTGAAATGGGCGCTGGATCTGGAATCGGACAGGATGGTCAATTCTTTTGTCGCAAAAAAGGATCTGGATAGTGAGTTCAGTGTCGTGCGTAATGAATTTGAATCCGGTGAGAACAGCCCCTTTCGTGTATTGATGGAACGCGTGTTAAATGGCTCGTTTCTGTGGCACAATTATGGCAAATCTACAATTGGTAACCGTTCCGACATTGAGCGTGTCCCGATAGAAAATCTCCAGGCTTTTTACAAAAAATACTATCAGCCCGACAATGCGGTTTTGACCGTAGCCGGGAAGATCGATGAGCCCAAAGTGCTCGCAATGATCAACGAATATTTTGGGAAAATCCCTAAGCCAACCCGTGCTATTCCACGCTCGTACACGGTTGAGCCCACGCAGGATGGAGAACGTTTTGTGGAGCTAAAAAGGACTGGTGATGTGCAGATGGTTATGGCGGCATATCACATCATGCCGGGTTCACACGCGGATTATCCCGCGATGGAGGTTTTGACTGAACTACTGAGCACGGAACCGAATGGTAAACTTTACAAAAATCTGGTCAATACCAAAAAAGCGTCGTCAGAATTTGGCGCAACTTTTCAGCTTTTCGATCCGGGTATGGTTTTGTTCGGAGCAGAAGTCTTGAAGGAAAAATCATTGGACGAGGCGCGAAAGGCATTTGTTGCCACTTTAGATTCTGCCGCCATTGTAAAACCGAGCGCAGAAGATGTGGAACGCGCTAAAACGACCATTTTGAAAAACTGGGATCTGCAATTCCGTAATTCAGAAAGAGTAGGTTTGAGCATTAGTGAGTCCATCGCAACCGGCGACTGGCGCCTTGCATTCCTGCTGCGTGACAATGTGCGGAAAGTGACTGTTGATGATGTCTATCGTGTTGCAAAACTTTATTTCAAGCCATCCAATCGGACATTAGGTACGTTTGTCCCGGAAGCAAGTCCGGTTCGCGCAGAAATTCCTGCTGCACCGAATGTGGAAGAACTCGTGAAGAATTACAAAGGTGAGGCAGTTGTAGCGGAAGGCGAGGCTTTTGATCCTTCCCCTGCAAATATTGATGCGCGTACTGTCAAAACAGAAAAGCCGAATGCAATCGAAACGGCCCTTTTGACCAAGAAGACACGTGGTAACATCGTGGCAGCAAAGGTAACGCTGCGCTACGGAGATGAAAAAAGTCTGGCAAACAAAGGCACAATCTCTGACCTTACCGGCTCTATGCTTGACAGAGGTACAAAGACCAAAAACCGGCAGCAACTAAAGGATGAATTTGATAACTTGAAAGCGCGGGTGAGCTTCTTTGGCGCTGCGAACACAGCGGGAGCCAATATTGAAACAACGCGTGAAAATTTGCCCGCTGTACTAAAATTGGTAGCGGAAGTTCTCAAAACACCCGCATTTGATGAAAGTGAGTTTGAAAAATTAAAACAGGAGGAATTTGCCGGCATTGAGTCGCAGCGGAGCGAACCTCAGGCTATTGCATTTAATCAGTATCGCAGGATCGTTACACCGTATCCGAAAAGCGACGTTCGATATATCTCCACATTTGATGAAGCCGTGGCAGACATTAAAGGCACGACGCTGGATCAGCTGAAACAGTTTCATAAGGATTTTTACGGAGCCAACAATGCCTCGGTTTCGGTGGTGGGAGATTTTGACCAGCCTCAGGTGCAGAAAATTATTGCGGATGAATTTGGTGCCTGGAAGAGTGCAAAGCCATTTACGAGAATCGCTTCACCATACATCAGCATCAAACCCGAAAACAAATCCATCGAAACACCCGACAAAGCGAATGCGATGTTTATTGCAGGGATGAATATGCCGTTGCAGGATACAGACCCGGATTATCCGGCGCTGGTTCTGGCAAATTATATGCTGGGAGGAGGTTTTCTCAATTCACGTCTGGCTACCAGAATTCGTCAGAAAGAAGGGTTGAGCTATGGAGTCGGTTCACAGTTTTCAGCCAGCTCGCTCGACAAGGCCGGCTCTTTCATGTCTTACGCAATTTATGCACCACAAAATGCTGAAAAACTGGAAGTTGCATTTAAAGAAGAAATCGACAAGGCGCTGAAAGATGGATTTACGGCTGATGAAATCAAAGCAGCGAAATCGGGATATTTACAGTCAAGGCAGGTTTCTCGTGCACAGGATGCCGGGCTGGCCAACTCGCTGACAAACAATTTGTATCTCAATAGAACGATGCAGTGGGATGCAGATTTTGAAAAAAATGTGGCTGCGCTAACACCTGAAAAGATAAAGGCGGCAATGCAAAAGCACATTGATTATTCCAAATTCAGTATTATAAAAGCGGGTGAGTTCTCAAAGAGCAAGGGTAGTGCTCCTGCCGCAGGCGCTCCGGCCTCGGTTGGTGGGGGTGAGAAAAAGTAGAATTTTCTCTAATTTTTGTTGGAAATAAAATCTGAATGTCAAGGACAGGAGCGAACTTAATTCGTTCCTGTCTTTGCTTGAAAGTGTGTTTCGCAGGCCAAATTGCGCGCGCAACTGTGGCGTTAAGGCATCGGTTTTTGTATGAAAGTAACCATAAGTCAACGTATTGGAACTGGCATAATTTTTTTATAATTATTTCCATAAATAGTATAATCAAATACTTTCAACATACCTGACCATGGAACAATCATCAAATTTATTCAAGGTTGCAATCCTGGTTACTGATGGATTTGAACAAGTAGAAATGACTTGTCCGAGAAAGGTACTGTCAGAAACCGGAGCAATTACCCATGTAATCTCGCCGAACAAAAATTCTGTGAGAGGTTGGAATCGGGTTGATTGGGGCGAAAGTTATAATGTTGATGTACCTTTGGATATGGCAAGGAGCGAATATTACGATGCGCTTGTTTTGCCGGGCGGCGTAATGAATGCCGATGCACTGAGAAATGATCGAAAAGCGCTCGCCTTCGTACGCGGATTTTTTAGTGCAGGGAAGCCGGTAGCAGCTATTTGTCACGGAGCACAGATATTGATTGATGCGGATGTGGTAATAGGGAGAAAGATGACATCTGTTGCTTCTATACGTCAGGATCTGGAAAATGCCGGCGCAATATGGTTAGACAGGGATGTTGTGACGAATAATGGGTTGATTACCAGCAGGAATGCGGACGATCTTCCGGTTTTTACAAGGCAACTTGTAAAGGAGTTTCACCTTGAATTTTATGAGTAGTAAATAACTTTTAATTTAATATTTAAATAGATGGCGCATACGTTCGAAATACCGTTTGGTGGTGAGGTGGACTCATTGATTAGTAAGGCAAAAAGTGCAATTGAGAAAGCTGAGGGAACATTTAGCGGAGACACCAAAAACGGAACATTCCTGGTGCCGGCGAAAGTCGGTGATGTAGAAGGATCTTATACGGTTGAAAATCAGAATTTCGTAGTTACAATTCACAAAAAACCGTTTATTGCGCCGTATTCCATGATTGAGGATGCGCTCAAAAAATATCTGGCATAATTTGAAATAGGCGATACAAGGAGCAGAGCGAAAGTTCTGCTCCTTTTTTGTGCCCTTTTTGGTTTTTTGTTCAGGCCAAAGTTGCCAATCTTTGCATTCTCATTTTTTAGAATTCGCATGACAGAAGTAGCATTCAGCAAGGTATCGGCACGGAAATATAACAATATTGTTTTGTCAGAAATTGACTGGAAAATTGAATCCGGCCAGCACTGGGCTATCGTTGGGCCAAACGGTGCAGGCAAAACAATTCTGCTGGATGTGATGGCAGGAAAATGGCCGGTATGGAAAGGGAAAATTGCATATATCTGGGACGCGCCACTTCGGGAAGTGATTGAACTGGTATCGAATGACTATTCTTTTAACAGAATTGTCAGCGCAGGTGCGGAGTATTATCAGCAACGGTTTCATGCCTACGAAGCAGAGCGTGCTCCGACTATGCGTGCCGTCCTGACCGACCAGCTCAGGCCGGTTGGAACAGTCGATGAAAAGTCTGTAAAACTTGCGCCTTCTCTGGTCACCGAACAGAATCTTAATCAGGTATGTGAAATGTTATCCATAACACATTTGCTGGATCACCCTTTTGTAACGCTTTCCAATGGTGAAACCCGTCGCATGTTGCTGGCAAAATCCCTGCTCAAACATCCGAAAATGCTTTTGCTAGACAACGCGTTCAGCGGCCTCGACGTGTTTTCGCGGGAAGTGCTTCGTAATGCGCTGGGCCGTTTGGCGCACTCCGGCGTAACAATTGTTATGGCTACAACCGCTTCGGAAATTCCACCCTGCATTACCAACGTGTTGGAAATGGCTGACGGGAGAATTAAAAAACAATCGTCGGTTGCGGATTTTGGGAGCGCCGGAGAAAAGATGCTAATAGCTCAAAAACCGGATGCAATCAAATTGGCTGACTTCGGTGAACCCCTACATACTGCCTTTGCGTATGCCATGGACCTGAGAAATATCAGGGTGAATTATTCGGGGGAGCAAATATTAAAGGGTGTTAACTGGAAAATTAAAAAAGGCGAGAAATGGGCTTTGTCCGGCGCAAATGGTTCGGGGAAGTCGACCCTATTGAGCATTATCACCGCAGATAATCCGCAGCGTTTTGCCAACGACTATGATCTTTTCGATAAAAAGAGGGGTGGAATCGGTGCTTCAATTTGGGATATAAAACAAAAAATTGGCCACGTGTCTCCTGAATTACATCTCTATTTCCCAAGAAATACAACTGTTTTTAAAACCATTGCTTCCGGATTTTTTGATGCAACCGGCGTCTTTTTTAAAAAATTATCAGATGAACAGATTTTGCGAGTACATCAGGTTGCCGATCTGCTTCATGTTCATAGTTTGATCGAAAAGGACTTTTCTCAGCTGTCGAAAGGGCGGCAACGGCTGGTCTTGCTGGCCCGGGCATTGGTGAAAAATCCGCCTTTGCTGATTCTTGATGAACCTTGCCAGGGGTTAGACAGCGATGCAATCGAATATTTCAAGTCTGTGGTCGACGCCGTTTGTGATACGCCGGAAAGAACTCTCATCTATGTTTCTCATTATGTCAATGAGATACCGGATTGCGTAACGAAATTTCTGAAACTGGAAAAGGGAGTGGTGGTTTGCGGTTAAATTTTGTTTTCTGTTGGGCGTTACAAACGCCGAGCCATAACGCACCGATTTCAAATCGGTGCGAGCGTATGTTTACAGATCATAACTTTTAAAAGAATGAAGGAGCTGATTGATGAACTTTGTAAAACGGAGCACGGTTTCAAGCACATTCAGAAGGCCGGCAACAAGCTTTTGAAAGATACGACACTGGATCATTTCGCTATTGCAAATGGATTGATAAAAGACCCGAGTTACCAGGGTCGCATGTTGGGAACGTTTATGCTGGGCGTTTTGTCTGTTGAAAACGAACAGGCTCTGGAAATATTAAGGACAATAGTTTCAGGAGATCAAAACTGGCGCGTGCAGGAAATGCTTGCCAAGGCATTCGATGAATTCGCCGGGAAAACCGGATACGAAAAAGCATTGCCAGAAATTGAAGGCTGGCTTGCCGACAGTCACCCAAACGTGAACCGAGCGGTTATTGAAGGCCTGCGTATCTGGACCAGTCGTACGTATTTCAGGGAGAATCCAGTCGTCGCAATTTCACTCATTAGCAAGCACAAATTCAGTGAAAGTGAATATCTGCGGAAGTCTGTCGGGAACGCTTTGCGGGATATCAGTCGCAAATTTCCGGAATTGATCAGGCAGGAGACGGATAACTGGGACATTCGTGATCCGAAAATTGGATTCGTTCTGAAATTGATAAATAAAGCCTGAGAAATCGATTCAATCACAAAAATCTGTTGAAAACAACGATCTGTAATTTTGATGGTGATGGGTATAGCGGGAAAAACGACTTCATCTGGCACGCTGTGTCCGCCAGCGAAGATGCGCGTTCAGTGACCGTTCCGTATCTGAGGCATGAAATTATATTCAACTTTGGGGATGTGTTTTCAGTGAATCACGATACCTCTAAATCTGTTCTCTTTGTTTCCGGACTTACTGCAAATCCTGTGTTTACCAACATTGAAGGTAAGTATGAAGCATTGGGACTGATGCTGGGTCCATTATACTTTTTTCAAAGATTTGGTCATCCTGTGTTTCTCGAAAATTACCCTGCGTTTGATCTGGCTGACATGATTGGTCCGGATATCTTGAATCTTTATGAACAGATCGGAAATGCGGAGACTGTGGAAGCGAAGTTGCACATCGCGGGAGATTATTTTCATCAGAAAAGATTCAGGCGCGATGTGCCCGTCTTCGTGCTCCGTTTTCTAGATTCTCTGCAAACGGATCATCTTAGAAAAGGGAAGGTGTTTGATACTGCCGTTGGTTCAGGGATTAGCTCCAAACATCTGATCCAAACATTCAGAGATGTACTCGGTTGCACGCCACACCAGTATCAGCGTCTGTTTCATTTTAACAGAGCGTTGCATTCACTTCACAAAAATGCATTTGTACAGAATGAACATCTGGCTTCATTTTTTGACCAGTCTCATTTCTCGCAAATTTTCCGCAAATTTTCCGGCCTTACTCCGAGCGCTTACAAAAAAGCCACAAAACAAGGCCTTGTTCACGCTTCCTTTCCAAATACGATTTTATTGCCTGGTTAATTTCATCCTATTTTTCTGTGTCGCGAAGCGCTTGTTTTGTCCGAATTAAACTATTTTTAACATGAATAGAAAAGTAATGTTGTACATCGCGATGAGCCTTGACGGGTTTATTGCTGGGGAAAATGATGATCTTGACTTTCTCACCAAAGTGGAGCGTGAAGGTGAGGATTATGGATATGGGGATTTTATGAAAACAGTGGATACGGTCATTCTTGGGCGAAAGACGTATGACAAAGTGTTGTCAATGGGTTTTCAATTTCCACATGCAGATAAACAAAGTTACGTCATAACGAGAACGCAAAAGCCGGACCAGGGCAAACTCAGATTTTATACCGGAGATTTAAAAGAATTGGTACTGAAATTAAAGGCGGAATCCGGTGGGAATATTTTTGTTGACGGCGGCGCTGAAATCGTCAATTTATTGATGAAGGAAAAGCTGTTCGACGAATTCATTATTTCAATCATTCCGATTTTTTTGGGAAGTGGGATAGCACTTTTCCGGAATGGTCGTTCTGAGGAAAATCTTGAGCTGATAAGCACCAAGTCCTTTCCATCAGGGCTGGTGCAGTTACATTATGTAACTTCGCTCAAATGATGCAATTGTCACAGATACAACAATGGATTAATCAGACACCTTTTTGGCAACATCAAGAACAATCGACAGTGAACTGGTTCCAAACCCAGGCGTGTATTGCGACCGTCCATAACCGATTTCAAATTTTTTGATACGAAGCCACGCGCCGAAGGAGAAACCCGCCAGCGCTCCGCCGTTGGAGAGTCGTAACTCCTGACGTCGTAAATGATCGTATCCGAGTAGAATCCTGAAATCAGGATGTATGAGCGCCTCGGCACCAATTGCCAGATGCCTCGCCAGCTTTTCGGATAGGCCCACTTTGCGCGGTTTTTTGTTGCCGTTATTGTCGTAGAAATAGAAAAGGTTCGGATCGTTGTACACCATGTCGAAACTGTTGAGATGATGTGCGGTTGCGGAAAACCTGATTGGCATATATTTGGGCTTTAGGGTAAGTCCCAGTCGCATATCCAGTGGCAGAACCGGCGAGAGTGCCCCGGTAAAATTCTGTTTCAGAAAACCGAGATTTTTGACAACAAAACCGATCGTTAAATCTTCTTTCGGATGACGGAACACGGCGCCGACGTCCATTGCCAGACCGTATGTTTGATAACTTTCAACCGACGCACCGACCAATTTAGCCGTCCCACCCAAAGTGAAGGAACCGATCGTTTGCCCGTAACCAATTGAAAGGCCGTAATCTGCAGCCCGGAATTCTCCGATGATATTACCTGCGGCATCCGTTTCCGTCATGGTGCCGTAGTTCAGATATTGCAACCCGATTCCAAAAGTGCCTTTGGTTTTTTTTAATTGATGCGCGTAAGCCAGATTGATAAATTTGGTATCAGCCAGATAAGGCATCAGATTGGCTGATACACGTTCTGTTTTGGATGTGTCGAGTTGGGTAGGACTTTGAAGGAATAACGCAGGGTCATGTCCGGAGCTGGTAAAATGATTGGTTCCCAGGGCGTTGCTTTTGGCTTGTGTGGGGAGCTGTAAAAAATCAAGTTTACTTCTTCCGCCAGTAGTTTGCGCAGTGGCAACTGTCTGAAAAAGAAATGGTAAGACAATTAAGAACTTAAAACTCCCGCCGATCTGCCTCATGCCGTCTTAAAAATTGTCCCAATCATTAAAAATGAACTTATATTTATGATCTGTTCAAGAACAAATGTAACCATATCATCCGTATTACATGGAATCCAAAGGCGTGCTGACCACAAAAAAAGATCTGTTAGATAAAAAAAATGCCGAAGCGCAACTCGGAGGCGGGGAACAACGGATTAAGGCGCAGCATGCCAAGGGGAAACTGACGGCCCGTGAACGTATACGGGTGCTTGTAGATGAGGATTCGTTTGAGGAGATCGGCAAATTTGTAATGCACCGGAGCAAGGATTTTGGATTGGATAAAGAACATTATCTGGGAGACGGTGTGGTTACCGGTTACGGCAAAGTGAATGGCCGCCTGGTTTATATTTTTGCACAGGATTTTACCGTTTTTGGCGGATCGCTATCAGAAACACACGCAGAGAAAATATGTAAAATAATGGATCTGGCGATGAAGAACGGCGCGCCTGTCATCGGGCTGAACGATTCAGGAGGGGCCAGGATACAGGAAGGTGTCCTTTCACTCGCCGGTTATGCCGATATCTTTTACAAAAATACAAGGGCTTCCGGTGTGATTCCGCAGATTTCTGCCGTTATGGGTCCATGTGCCGGTGGAGCAGTATACTCGCCAGCCATTACGGATTTTATTCTGATGGTGGAAAATACAAGCTATATGTTTGTTACCGGTCCGAACGTGGTGAAAACGGTTACGCACGAAGAAGTTACTTCTGAAGAATTGGGCGGTGCCATGACGCATGCGACTAAATCCGGGGTGACACACTTTGTTGCCGCAAACGAGGTGGAGTGCCTGATGTACATCAAAGAATTGTTGAGTTTCGTGCCTCAGAATTGCGAAGACGAAGTTCCAAGGCGTGCGTATCAACCCTCAAATGAGTCGCGACCGCAATTGAATACCATCATTCCGGAACATCCCAATCAGCCTTATGAAATGCGTGAGGTGATTCAGGAATTGGTAGACGACAACCATTTTTTTGAAGTTCACAAAAATTTCGCAGAAAATATTCTGGTCGGCTTTGCCCGAATCGCAGGTAGGAGTATTGGCATAGTAGCGAATCAGCCGGCGGTTCTGGCTGGGGTGCTGGATATTAATTCAAGCCAGAAAGCGGCACGTTTTGTGCGGTTTTGTGACAGTTTTAATATTCCGTTACTGGTCCTTGAAGACGTACCCGGATTTCTGCCGGGAACTGATCAGGAATGGAACGGAATTATCACCAATGGAGCCAAACTGCTTTACGCCTTTTGTGAAGCCACTGTTCCGCGTGTAACGGTGATTACCCGCAAAGCCTATGGTGGGGCCTATGATGTGATGAATTCAAAACACATCGGAGCTGACCTCAATTTCGCATGGCCGTCTGCAGAAATTGCCGTAATGGGTGCAAGTGGCGCCGCAGAAATTATATTCAAAAGAGAGATTGCAGAAGCCGAAGATCCTGCGCAGAAATTACAGGAGAAGATCGACGAATATACCGCAAAGTTTGCCAATCCTTACCGGGCGGCGCACCGTGGTTATGTGGATGAAGTCATTTATCCCGAACAAACCAGAGAGAAATTAATCCGCGCTTTTGAAATGCTTCAGAATAAGGTAGATACGCTTCCGAAAAAGAAACACGGGAATATTCCATTGTAACGGAAATGGGTATTTTTTAGACTATTTCGCTATAATGTTATCGTACACACTGGCATTTCTTTAACCTTTTGGGTTTTTAAAGTATATTCGTTTTTTCTAAACCGGATATGCATTTGTACAAAACTTTTTGTGATAAAGAGTTGATTGATCTGCTTAAAGAAGGAGATGAAACTGCCTTTACCGAATTGTACCGCAGGCATTGGCAGAGCATGTTCAATGGCGCGTATAAAAGGTTACAGGACACTGAGCAGTCACAGGATATTGTACAGAATATTTTTACAGATCTTTGGGAGCGTAGGGGAGAGGCTGCGATCGACAACCTGCCTGCCTATCTGCATACTGCCGTTAGATTTCAGGTGATCAAGCAAACAACGCGGCAGCCCCAAAACTCCGGATTCCTGAATTCATTTGAAACAACGCTAATGTCATCAGGACAAACAGACGATGCTTTGATCGAAAACGAAGTTTTGGATTTGCTGAAACTTTGGATCGCAGCTCTGCCCGAGAAAAGGCGGGAAATATTTTTACTACATTATTTCGAAGATCGCTCTACTTCTGATATTGCACTTCACCTTGAAATTTCCCAAAAAACCGTACAGAATCAGCTGAATACGGCAAGTTCAACACTCCGTTCCCGTTTAGAAAAAATTCTGTTCTTCGATCTTCTCGCCTTTTCAATATTCTTCGATTAGTGATCGTGTACCAATTTAATTTGGCGCTTTTAAAAATTATCTGAGTTTTTTCTCTGTCCCTTTGGGAGTTTGTTCGTAATCCGGTACATGTTATCAGGAGGCGATTTTTTATGCTCGTTTGCGGCGGAATTGGCTCACATCAAAAACCTGTCAAAAAAAATTGACAAGACTTTACACTTGAATGAAAAAATCTGACCCTCGCCAGGATTTCTTAAAAATGCTTCAAAAATATCTGGACGGAAAATCGACGCCCGAAGAGAAGCAGTTTGTCGAAGCATATTATGACAGCCTGGAACAGAAACGGGATGTGCTGGATCAGTATTCGGAAAATCAGCGGCAAGCATTGCAGGATGAAATGGAATCCTACCTGCTGGCACATGTAGAAGAAGACATCGATGTTATTCCGATCTGGCGGAAAATGTGGTTCAGAGCAGCTGCGGCTTCCGTTCTGCTGATTTTTGCCTTGGGTGCGGGTTATTATTTCAAAATAGAAAACAGGCAGCAGGTTGCAGCGAAAATGGTGCCAAAAGATTTCACACCTGGCGGCGATAAAGCGATCCTTACACTATCAGATGGTTCGTCAATTGTTCTGGACAGTACCTTGAAGGGAAATATTGCGAATGGCGATATGGCGCAAATTAATAAAACTGAGGAAGGACAACTGGTCTATGGAATGTCCGGTAAAGATGAAGTTTCGCAGCTTGTAAAATTGAATACCGTCACCACACCGGCAGGTGGCCAATACCGGATCGTTTTGGCGGACGGAAGCAAGGTCTGGTTGAATGCTGAATCTTCGCTACAATTTCCGACCAACTTTACCGGTAAAGAGAGAAAAGTTAAAATTACCGGGGAGTGCTACTTTGAGGTAGCAAAGGACAAAAGCAGGCCTTTCGTCGTGAATGTTGCCGACAAGCAGGATATTGTGGTTATGGGGACGCATTTTAATATCAATTCTTATCATGACGAAGCAGACATTAAAACAACTTTACTGGAAGGCAGTGTACGGGTTCAAAAGGCAAATATTTCTAACACGGAAAGGCGATCCGATGGTGTTACGCTGACTCCGGGGGAACAATCGGCAATGACAGGCAATGGTCGTTTCAGAGTGAAAAACGTGGATACCCAGGAAGTTGTAGCGTGGAAAAACGGTTTGTTTCAATTTCAAAAAACAAGTCTGGAGATGGTGATGCGCCAGGTGGCGAGGTGGTATAATGTGGAAGTTGCTTATGAACAGCACATTCCAGCGAGGACGTTTTCAGGCAAAATCCACAGAAATACGAACGCGTCTCAGATTCTGGAAATCCTGCGATTTGCCGGCGTTAATTTTAGAATTGAAGGAAGTGAGAAAGAAGGAATGACTGGCCGGATTGTCGTCACTCCTTGAATTTACGAATTTTTTTAACTGTGTTTCATATTTAAACCATTGTAAATGAGAAGAAAACTACGAGGTCCTTAAAAATCAAACGGGTTAACACAGAAAAACCGCAGAAGTGTTGGAAGCACAACTACGGTAACATCTGGGCTAACGCTCCCGAATCCGGGGAAAGTAATCAGGCAATCACAATCATCGTATCACCCAAACCCTGTAAAAGTAATGATTTTTCATACTAATGGAAATGCTGTGCCCGGTGCGCAGCGGTTTTCCGGATGGCCATTCGCCAGCTTCCGGGAAATGATCTGGTTTTCACCCGATCTAAAAAGACGGTTAATTATGCAAATGAAACTTGTCACGTTTTTCCTGACCATTGTGCTTGCCCGTGTAGAGGCGACCGGTTTTGGTCAAAAAATTACGATCAGCGAGAAGAATTCACCGATTGAGAAAGTACTTCAGAAGATCGAAAGTCAGACTGGTTTTGTGTTTTTCTACGACAGCAACGATGTTCAAAAGGTTAATGTCAGTATTTCTCTGAAAAATGCCTCGGTAGAAGAAACGTTAAAAGAGTGCTTTGAGGGGTTACAGCTGACCTACAAAATCGTGGACAATACGATTGTGATCAGGAAAAAGGAAATCACAACCAGGAAAATACCAATGGAGGTGAAGAACACAGTGTCGCCCAAGGTGGTTTCGACTGAGCTTCGTATCGGCGGGAAGGTTGTTGATGACAAAAATGAAGGCCTTCCGGGTGTCAGTATTTTGATCAAAGGAGCCAGTCAGGGAACGTTGACCGATATTGATGGAAAATGGGAATTATCCGTACCAGACGCTGCCGCGGTGCTGGTCTTTAGCTTTGTTGGCTATAATTCCCAGGAAATTTCTGTGGGAAGCAAATCAGTAATCAATGTTACGCTTACTCCGGATATCAAAGGGCTTGAAGAACTTGTCGTGGTCGGCTACGGAACGCAAAAAAAGGTAAACCTTACGGGAGCAATCACAGCGGTTAATGCAACGGAATTGAATAGTCAGTCTGCCTCAAATCTTTCCAATACACTGGCGGGACGTGCTCCGGGCGTAAATGTAACCAATACCTCGGGTCTGGCAGGTGCATCATCTTCGATCCGGATGCGTGGAAGTTTTGGTGATCCGCTGTATGTGATCGACGGCGTTGTGCGCGACAAAGATGCTTTCGATATGCTGGAAGCTGCCGAGGTGGATCAGCTGAGTTTTTTGAAGGATGCTGCTACGGCTTCCATTTACGGCTCCCGTGCAGGAAACGGAGTTGTAATGGTAACTACGAAAGCCGGCGTGAAGCAGCAAAAACCGGTATTTAATATCCAGTCTAATTATACCACAGGCAGGCCAACACAGACGCTTTTGTCGGATTTGACCACGGCCGAAGATGAGCTGATCTATCAGAACCGGGTCGCGCAATTTAATGGAACGCCAATTCCAAATGGTCAGCGGGAATTTGACTATTTTAAAGACAAACGATACAATGTCAATGACTTTATCTGGCAAAATCCTTACAGTCACAGGCATTCGCTTAGTGTAACCGGCGGAGATAAAAAACTTACTTATTATTCGCTCCTGAGTTACAGAGGTGAGGAAGGTTCCTATAAAAGTCTTGAACACAACAAGTTCAACATGCGGACCAACGTCACGGCTGAAATATCTGATGATATAAAAGTCAATCTGAACGTATCCGCCACGCAGCAAAGTCATGATCGCTTTTACTGGCCTTTCGTTGCCGAGGACGATTTTGATGTTTCCGATTTGTACCGCGTCACTTTCAACTGGCCCAAAACGTATCCATTTTATACAGAAAAGGACGGTACGCCCGCAAATCATATGACGGCCTATCCTGTACAGACGCCGATGGGGAGCTGGCAGGCGTGGAGTGTAATCGACCAGGTAGTTGGAGATCGCTACATCAAAACGCGCAGGAGGAATATGAACTCAATTCTTTCAGTGGACATCAAACTGGATAAGCTGATTCCGGGGTTGTCGACCAAAATTATGGGTAACTATCTGGCGGCGGACTTTATGCGGAAAAAATATCTTACGTTCCAGAAAAACTACGTTTTCAACCAGGCCGATGCAAATGGGAATCGGTTTATTCCTGGAGCGCCGGACGAAAATAAAACCAATATTTTCACATTCAGTCAAAATCAGCCCTTCCTGAGTCAGGAAATTTCTACGGACTGGAGCTATCAGTTTGACTGGTTCGCATCTTACGCCAGAACTTTTAACAAGCATTCTGTTGACGGTCTGGTCGTGTTTGAACAGGCACAAAACGGAGGTTACGGCGCTTTTGCGAAGCTGGAAGATCCGATCACATCTTATGACCAGGCATTTGTATACTCAAACGATACTGAAAGACGGAACGGAAATATTTATCAGTCACTTGGTGCGCGTCAATCCTGGATAGGTCGTTTCAATTACAATTTTGACAGCCGGTATATCGCCGAATTTTCTTTCCGTTACGATGGAAATACTTTGTTTCCGGAAACAAAACGCTGGGGCTTTTTCCCATCTGTTTCCGCGGCGTGGCGGATTTCGGAGGAGTCATTTCTGAAAGACAAAACATCGTTTCTGGATGACTTGAAATTACGTGCTTCCTACGGAACAACAGGTAACGACCTGAATGTAAATAATGACAAAATCACCGCCTTTTCTTACAATTATCTTTACCAGAATTCAGGAAGCTACATGTTTGGTGACAAACTGTACCAAAGCATTGCGCCGGGTGCTACGCCAAACCGCAACCTCACCTGGGCAACTTCAACAACTTACAACCTCGGGCTGGATTTCGGTTTCCTGAAAAACCGCCTTTATGGAACGCTTGATATGTTCCTGAAAAAGGAGAAGAATATTCTGGGTTCAAGACTGGTAACGCTGCCTGACAATTACGGGCAAAGCCTTGCACCTGAAAACTACGCTGCGCGCTCCTGGCGCGGTGGTGAGCTTTTCGTTGAATGGCGCGACAAAGCGATCGATAATAAAGTCAACTATTCAGTATCGGGGAACATCGGGTACGCCATTGATCGCTGGGATATTATCGACCAGGGAGCAGCGTATCAGCCGGGGGGGAATCGCTTTTTTCAAAGTCAGATCGGTCATCCGGCCAACAGAATCATCGGTTTGAAAACGCTTGGTATGGTGCGGACACAGGAACAGCTCGATGGGTTGCTTGAATCCGGATTGACACAATATGGTCGGAAACCGTATTTGGGGGGGCTTTATTTTGAGGACGTAAGAGGTGACGGATACACGGAAGGACCGGACGGGAAAATTGATGGAAATGACATTCAGGTTCTGTCAAACAATGCAAAGCCGCGTATCAATTATGGTTTTGGTCTGAATGTTTCCTACAAAGGTTTGTCAATCAATTCTCATTTTCAGGGCGTAGGTGCTTACGACCGCATCATCAGCAACCAGGAAGGGGAAGGGATGCGTCAGCATGGCGGAACGGTACGGCCCTATTATCCGATCTGGGCATCTGATGTTTGGACTCCGGAAAACACGAACGCCAAATATCCACGGCCCATTGGCCAGAACTGGTATGAATCCGGTACGGGAGCAACATCTTTCTGGATCAGGAATGGCGCTTATCTGAGATTGAAAACGCTCAATATCGCCTACAACATACCGAAAGACTGGGCATCAAAACTGAAACTGGCAAGTGCCCAGATTTACGTAAACGGAACCAATTTGTTCTCAATTTCCAAGGTAAAGGAGTTTCACGATCCGGAGCAGCTGAACTATGATTCGTTCCCGGTAATGAAAACATTTACAGTGGGTTTAGACTTTAAATTTTAGGAAAAAACCGATATGAAAAAGATAATATTTTTACTTGTTTGTTTAACGGGATTTTTATCCTCCTGCCAGGATGTGCTGGATATTGAGGATATCAACAATTACAATCCTGAGCTGGTCTGGAATGACGAAAATCTTGCAAATGCTTACATGGCAAATCTGTATCCGATGTTCGGAAACTGGTCGCCTGGTAGTGATACATACAGCCAGCAACTGGCGGGCATTCCATTTTATTCTGATCGCATCACGATCACCAATGGCGAATTCAAGCTTTGGAATTACAGCCGTATCAGATTGATTAATCAGGCAATTGTTGATGTAAATGGTGGAAAACTTTCCGATGCCGTAAAAGGAGGAATCACTGCGCAGGCACTGTTCATGCGCGCCTATACCTATTTTGAGATGGTGCGTTACCATGGCGGCGTTCCGTATCTCACTGTTCCTCAGGATCGTTATGCAGACGATCTTTTCGTTCCGAGGAATTCGACCAAGGAATGTTTTGACCTGATTATAAAAGATCTGGACGAGGCGATTGCCAAACTGCCTGCACATATTTTGCCAGCCTCCAAGGATTTCGGACGCATCGACGCGAACTTTGCCAAGGCTTTTAAAGCCAAAGTTTTGTTGCTGAAAGCATCTCCGCAATTTAATCCTTCCAAACCGTGGGACAATCAGTATTGGGCGGACGCTTATCTGGCCAACAAAATGGCCTATGACGATCTGAAATCGCAAGGATACGCGCTGGCAGCCAATTATGAAGATATTGCGTTGATCGAAAAAGGTCCTGAGGCCATTTTTACGGTGATCAATTCATATCCTAATAAAACTGCACAGTGGGACAATGGAGTTCGGCCGGGCTCTGAGAGCCGTGGTCCGGCGTCCGCAGTGCCAACCTGGGAATTTATCAAAGAATATCCAATGAAGGATGGGAAAATGTATAATGATCCATCTGGTGCTTATTACAAATCGGACGATGCGTTGTTGCAGAATTTTTGGAAAGACCGCGATCCCCGTTTCAACAAATCCATCGTTTGGAACGGGAAGGTTTATGAAGTTTCCGGTAAATCGGGAAAACGACAGTACACTGCACTGGGAATTGCCCACGAATTGGATGATTTTGGCACAAATCCGAAAGCGGGCGTCAATTCGACCAATCTTGATCGATATACAGGTTTTTTTGTGTTAAAAAACAGTCTTCTCAAACTTGCCCAGGCAGAAGTGGAACAATATGACGTTGATTATATTCTCATGCGCTTCGCAGAAGTGATGCTGAACTATGCTGAAACTGCGAACGAAACGGGTAAGTCAGCCGAGGCGTTGGATATGCTCAAACAGATCAGAAAACGCGCTGGAATTGAACCGGGCACGGATGGGAATTACGGCATCACCGCTAAAACACGTGCTGAAATGCGTGAAGCAATCCTGGCAGAAAGAAACGTTGAATTTGCGTTTGAGGGGCACCGTTTCTGGGATCTTAGAAGGTTGCGAATGCTTAACCGCCTGGACGGTACCACCAAACATGGAGTAGAGGCAATTGCGATTCAGTCGAACGGACAAGATATGCCAATTGGTGAAGCAAGAACAAAAGCCGATAAGTATGAACTCGTGGAGTCGAATTTTAAATACAGCATTTTACAAGTGCCGCGCTCAGGTGTTAAAGTGAATGTGCTTCCGGATAAATACTATTTCTTCCCGATTCAGCGCGACATTCTCGACAGAAATAAAAGCCTGGAGCAGAACGTTGACTGGGGCGGAACGTTTAATCCAACTTTGGAATAGAACGGTGCTGATATACTTTACTGTTTAGTCCGAAAGTCTTCTCTGTCAGTAACAATAGCTGTCAGAGAAGACTTTTTTGAAAAGCGCCATTTTAACGAGCTGATAAAATACGCCTGTCGGAAGGAAATGTTAGACTATTGCCCGAAGATCAAAATTTTCTCCCCGAATACCTCCTCTCTCATTGTTACATTCTAAATATTGTCATAATTTCAAGCTCATTTTCTAATAATTTTTATTATCCTAAATAATCCCTTAACTAATGAAAGAAAAGAAAAGCGCATCTGCGTCCAGACGTAACTTTATCAAAGGTTCTCTGGCGACGCTGGCTACATTTTCGATTGTTCCCCGGCACGTTCTTGGCAAAGGCTTCATTGCGCCAAGCGATCAACTGACGAAAGCAATTATTGGTGTAGGTTCAATGGGTCGCGGGCACATTCCCTACGCCGGAACCAAAGTTGTAGCATTGTGTGATGTAGATAAAACACATTTGGAAAAAGCAGTTGGGATGGTGGACAAAGGTGTCAAAACTTTTTCCGATTACCGTGAACTGATCCAGCTTCCCGAAATTGATATTGTACACGTAGCAACACCACCGCATTGGCATGGAATTATCGCAGCAGACGCTGCCCGTGCAGGAAAAGACGTTTGGTGTGAAAAACCAATGACGCGTACCATCGGCGAAGGGAAAAAGCTGATTGAAGCAGTGCAGCAACACGGCCGTATTTTCCGTCTCAACACCTGGTTCCGTTTTGAAGACAACTTTTATGGAATGAAAACAACCGTTAAACCAATTAAAAAATTGGTACAAAGCGGCATGCTCGGATGGCCTTTAAAAGTGACAGTAAGCAAACACACTGGTTTTGACTGGAAATTCTACTGGGTAGGAAAAACAAACAACGCGCCTGAGCAGGTACCGGCAGAGCTGGATTATGAAATGTGGCTCGGGCCTGCGCCTTACAAGCCATATAGTGCACACCGTGTGCACCAGACATTCCGCGGTTATTGGGATTATGATGGCGGCGGACTTGGCGATATGGGCCAGCATTATCTTGATCCCGTTCAGTATTTCCTGGGGAAAGATGATACAAGTCCGGTAAGCGTAGAAATTGATGCACCTCAGCAGCATACAGAAGCAGTTGGTACGTGGAGACGTATTACATACACGTATGCAGATGGCTGCCAAATCGTGCTTGATGGCGAAGGGAGAGATGAAAATGTAGCATACATAGAAGGGCCAAAAGGGAAACTTTACCCGAACTTCAAATCCGATATTCAGGATATGGAAAAGAAACTGGCAGCCTTTCCGGATCCGGAACCTCAGGTTACCGACTTTGTGGACGCAGTTAAGAATCGTAAAAAGTTTGCGCTGAATGAAGAAAATGGACACCGTTCATGTACGATCGTGAACATGGGTCTGGCCGCGCTGCGTCTGGGACGTTCGCTGAAATACGATCCGGACAAGCAGGAGTTTATTGACGATGAAGGTGCGAACCGTCTGATAGACCAGCCGATGCGTGGCCCGTGGACTATTTAATGACGTAGTAAGTTTGTCAGAAATTGATTTCATCTTAATTCAAAAAAGCTAAACGTTTACGATTCATTTCCGTAAGCTTTATTCAAATGAAAAAAAACATTTATTCCCTTTTGGCGCTGTGTTTGCTTGTAACGCAGGTATTAGCCCAAACCGATAAAAACAGAACGCTCAACACGCGTGTTGCAGACTTGCTGGCCCAGGTGCCGGCTGAAAATGCAGCTAAACTGGATAAAAATATGGCAGAACTGGCCGAGCTGGGAAAACCCGGTCTGGTGCAAATCGCTTCCATGCTGACTCCTCCCGGAAAAGGCGACAATTCTAAAATACAATATGCGCTTGGCGGATTTACTTATGCTTCTTCGGCAGCAGGAAAAGAAGCGTGGCGTAAAATGGCTGCCGAAGCGTACGGAGAAGCTTTGTCGAAAGTTACTGATCCGGATAACAAAGTGTTTCTGATTTACCAATTACAGACCGTTGGGAAAGACGAATCTGTGGACGTTTTGAGGTCATATCTGGGTGATGAAAAATTGGCAGGACCTGCTTCCAGAGCATTGGCACGCATTGCATCACCTGCTTCCGGAGCTGCTTTGCTCCAAGCTTTAAGCGCGGCAAAAGGTTCGCAGCAAATTTCTATCACGGAGGCACTGGGAGAATCAAAATATAAAGAAGCGGCAACGGCAATCGAAAAGACTGCTGTGAGCACAGACCTGAATTTACGTAAGGTAAGTTTGTTCGCCTTGTCTGAAATAGGCGTACCATCTTCTGAATCCATACTGGCGGCTGCTGCGCAGAAAGTTGCTTATGGTTATGACGAGGCAGATGCAACTGCGGTGTATCTTAAATATCTGGCCCGTTTGTCACAAAACGGCTCAGGAGCAATAGCGGAAAAAGCTGCGCTGGCTTTGATCAAAGCAACACCAGATGCAAAACAAGGTGCGACCAGATCATCTGCTCTGAAAGTTTATGCTGATAGTAAAAAACGTGAAAGCGTACCGGTGCTGGTGAGTGCCTTGGCAAGTGACGATGCAGCATACCGTGCATCCGCATTGAAACTTGGTCAGAAATATACAATGGCCAATGGTACTGCCTCCTGGCTGGCTGCTTTGAAAAAAGCGAAACCGGAAGTTCAGGCTGAAATAATTACGATGCTCGGAAGGGCAGGCGCAAAAGACGCTTTGCCTGCTGTGCTGAAATCCCTGACATCGAAAGACACAAGGGTGAAAAAAGCGGCAATCTGGGCTGCCGGAAAAATCGGGCAGGAAAGTAGTGTCGCAAGCCTGATCCCTGTGTTGAAATCGGGTAGTGCGGAGGAAGTACTGGCCGTGAAAAGCACATTGCTGACGATTCCGGGAAATGGCGTTGTGGATCAAATTGCGGCAGCACTTCCTTCACTTCCTGCGACATCGCAGTCTGCCGTGATTGATGTGCTTGCTTCCCGTGCAGCAAGTTCAAAACTTGCCGTGGTTTCTGCTTTGTTGAAAAGTAGCAACCCGGAAGTTAAAAAATCTGCTTTTGCAGCACTCAAATCACTTGCTACACCGAATGACCTGCCTCAGCTTTATACATTGCTGAATATATCTACTGCTCAGGAAGAAATTGTTCCTGTGCAAAAAGCAATTGGTGTTGCCGTGAAACAATCCGGCGATGTGAACGCGCAAAGTGATTTGATACTGAAACAATCTGCTGCATCGCCGGCGGATAAACAATCCAATTACCTGGCGGTACTTGCTGAAATTGGCGGTAAAAAAGCACTTGCTTCCGTAGAATCATCTTTTAACAACGGCGACGCAGCCACTAAAAAAGCAGCGATCAGTGCGTTGTCAAACTGGTCAGATGCAAGTGCCGCCAACGCACTTTATGCAATTGCAAAAAAAACGTCAGATCCTGACGAGTTGAACGCTGCGCTGACAGGGTATGTGAGCGCTGCTGTTAAATCGCCAAAAACACCTGCGATCAAGGTAATCATGCTGCGCGAAGCAATGGCACTTGCGAAAACAGATGCGCAGAAAGAAGCAGTTTTGAAGGAACTTCCAAGATATAAAACGTTTAATGCGCTCCTTTTTGCCGGGAAGTATCTGGACAACGTTGCTACGCAGCAGGCGGCGGCGCAGGCTGTAATGAGTATTGCTCTGGCAAACAAAGAGTTTTACAGTGCTGAAATTCGGGATTTGCTTACCAAAACAGCGAGTGTTTTGAAAGGGCAGGATAGCGAATATCAGAAAGAATCAATTCGTAAACACCTGGCAGAAATGCCTGCTGGTGAGGGTTTTGTGTCTTTGTTTAATGGCAAAGATCTGACCGGCTGGAAAGGACTAGTTGAAAATCCGATCAAACGCAGCAAAATGAGTGCCGATACGCTTGCGGCCAAACAAAAGAAGGCGGACGAGATCGCCAACAAAGGATGGTATGCGAAGGATGGCGAACTTGTATTCTCAGGTCATGGCGACAACCTTTGTACGGTAAAACAATACGGCGATTTTGAAATGTATGTGGATTGGAAAATTCAGAAACACGGCGATGCGGGAATTTATCTGAGAGGAACGCCGCAAGTACAGATCTGGGACACTTCCCGTGTGGACGTGGGCGCCCAGGTTGGTTCGGGTGGATTGTACAACAACCAGAAAAATCCAAGTAAACCAACCAAACTGGCGGACAACGCGATTGGCGATTGGAACACATTCCACATTACCATGATCGGTGACCGTGTTTCGGTGGACCTGAATGGTGAAAACGTGGTGCACAATGTGATTCTTGAAAATTACTGGGATCGTAATCTGCCGATTTTTGCAAAAGAACAGCTTGAATTGCAGGCACACGGAAATCTGATCAACTACCGCGATGTTTATGTGCGTGAGATACCGCGTCCTGAACCGTACGCTTTAACTGCTGACGAATCCAAAGAAGGTTACAAGATCATGTTTGACGGAACCAATATGCATGAATGGATTGGCAACAGAACAGATTATTACATCGAGAACGGTGAAATGATCATGGATCCGAAACGTGGCGGCAAAGGTAATTTGTACTCAAAGGATGAATTCAGCGACTTTGTTTTCCGGTTTGATTTCCAGCTTACTCCGGGAGCTAACAACGGACTTGGTATTCGTGCTCCGCTTGAAGGAGATGCTGCTTACGTTGGAACGGAAATTCAGATTCTGGACAATGATGCCGACATTTATAAGGATTTGAAAGAATATCAGTACCATGGTTCCGCCTACGGAATTATCCCGGCAAAACGTGGTTTCCTCAAACCGCTCGGCGAATGGAACACAGAAGAAGTGTATCTGAAAGGTTCCAAAATTAAGGTGACGCTAAACGGTACTGTTATCCTTGACGGTGATTTGGCAGAAGCAAGTAAAAACGGAACGCTGGATCACCGCGAACATCCCGGACTGGCAAGGACTACCGGCCATCTTGGATTTCTTGGACACGGTGCTCCGCTCAAATTCCGCAACATGCGTTTGCTGGATTTGACGAAAGTGGCGGTTACACCGGTTGCTGACGGCAAAAAGAAATCGAAGAAGAAAAAATAATACTTGGATCGCAGCATTTTAAAAGCCCGGGCAAACCAGCCCGGGCTTTTTGTTTTTCAGGGAAATGACAAGTGCTTTAAAAGTAGTGTAACTATAAATTCTTTTTTTTACACGCTCGTTGACAGAAAATTAATGTTGTTTGCATTTCGCGTCCGCTTAATAAAAATGTGCAAAATTTCTTGTTGATTGATCAGGTAAAAAATAACTTTCAGGATAACCGGAAAATGGTCTGTATCAATTTCCCAGCACCTTAACTTCTAATTCATGTCAGGAAGTAAAAAGTCTGTTTTTGATGTAAAAACACTTTGCATTGTATTGATGCTGCCAGTTTTTTTTTCTTGCGTGTTTGGGCAAAAGGCAAATGAACGGGCAAAGAATTGGAAACCGGAGGAAGGAAAATATTATTTTTCCCAGGCTTTCATATGGGCATATTATGACGAGTTTGCTGACAGTAAAGGCGAAATAAAGGTTTACGTTGACACGCTTTCCGGAACGTTTCTGTTCGATAACGAAGCATACGGGATGAGTGATGATGCGGAATTTATACTGGCATTTCAGGACGGCATTTACATGAGCGGGTATACAGATGCTAACGGCCGGAAAACCATTAAAACCGACACGCTGACGGAGATTCCGACGATGATTGCCGGGAAACAATATTATGATGCGGATTTTCAACGAATGAGTAAGCCAACAGGGCAAAAGCGGATCTTTGGTAAGAATAATATGAAATGGCCCATTATCGAGGGAGAATGTTACAGAACGACATTTGATACGCCTGGCGCATTTTCTGACGATTATATAGTCAAAATGAATTTCTACATGTTGCCGGTGTATTATTTTAACCAACGCCAGGGCGGGGCAAGGTTGAAATACAATTTCTCAGCCGCGCTGCCTATGGACTATTTGCTGCTCGAAACGGCATATGAAAGTGACGGTAAGAAAATTGGCGTCAATTTGAAAAATGTGATGCCAGCGAAGCTGATTCTGGACAGTTCTGGCTACGAAAAATAGGTTTCTGTCACCTTTCTGTCGCATCCACATGCTTTGTTGTCCTTTTCTGACACGATCTTTCCCACTTTTTTCTCTCCCCGTTGGATTGTCTTTACTATCCGAAAGTGGTGAAAGAATGTTAGCAGATTGTAAATTCTTGTTTTTTTAACAGGAAATGAAAGTAGATTTCTTTCACTCTCATACTTACGTCTTTGATTACCAAACCAGAAAACAAGCTATTTTTATGAAAACCAAATACATAATTTTGACAGGATTGATCACTTTCGGTTCTGGATTGTACGCACAGGCGCAGCACTCATTGGTTCGCTTATGGGAAACTGAAGCTTCGTTGCCCATCCCGGAATCCGTTCTTTTCAGCAATCAGGATAAGTTGCTCTATGTGGCGCTGATCGATGGTAAATCGGGTGAGAAAGATGGAAAGGGTGGGGTAGCAAAGGTCGGTTTTGACGGCAAAATCATCAAATCGGACTGGATCACCGGACTTAATGCGCCAAAAGGAATGGGCAGAATCGGGTCTAAATTGTATGTGGCAGATGTTACCGAAGTGGTGGAAATTGATGTAAAGGCTGGCAAAATCATAAAAAAACATGAAGTTGAAGGAGCCAAATTTCTGAATGATCTTTCGATAGATCCAAAAGGGAATATTTACGTTTCCGATTCTGAGACCAAAAAAGTACATTTGATTAAAGACGGAAAAATTTCGACTTATTATGAAAACCTTACCCGGCCAAACGGCGTGCTGGCGATTGGCTCAGATCTATTGATTGCCGACAGCGGAACACTTTTGAAAGTTGCCAGCGATGGAAAAGTGACAACCATTGCCGAGGGTATGGACAAAAGTACTGATGGTATTGAACAGGTAAAACCAGGCGAATATCTCGTTTCATGCTGGAACGGTGTAATCTATTATGTCAAAGCGGACGGTAGCAAGGAAGAATTATTGAACACCAGCGCAGATAAAATAAACTCAGCGGATATTGGTTATGACGCAGCCAAGAAGATTGTGTATGTACCAACTTTTATGAAAAATAGTGTTGTGGCTTATCAGCTAAAATGAATATATTTATTGAACTTTAAACTATTCCAAAAACAGGCATTTCTATGGACATTTTTGTTGGGAGTCTTTCTTTTAAGTTAAAGGAAAGCGAATTGCGGGAGGCATTTGAAAAATTCGGGGAAGTAGCCTCCGCGAAAATTATTATTGACAAAATTACACGTCAAAGTAAGGGATTTGGTTTCGTAGAAATGCCTGACGAAGAGCAGGCCAAGTTGGCAATCAGTGAATTGAACGGAGTTGAAATGTACGGAAGGCCGTTGGTGGTGAATGAATCACAGAAAAAGGAATCAACAGGCAGGAGCGACGCACCAAGAAGCAGTTCGGGTGGCGGACAAGGATTTACCAGAAACAAACCAGCAGGTGGCGGTGGTTATAGCGGAGGCGGTAGTGGTTATAGCGGAGGTGGTGGTGGTTACAGCGGCGGTAGCGGATCGGGCGGCGGTGGATATAGTGGTGGAGGCGATCGTGGCGGTTACGGCAAATCTAAATCGGATTATGACAAAGGTGGCCGTGGCGGTGATTTCAAAAAAGGAGGCGGTTCATCAAGACGAGGCGGGGGAGATTTCCGCGATCAGGATGACTGGTAAGTATATTTTATTTTGCGCATAAAAAAACCTGGCTAGTTACCAGGTTTTTTTTATGCGCAAAATATACTGGAATTTTACTTTTTAAAAATGAAATAAACCGCCAGAACAAGAAACAGGAAACCGATTGCATGATTCCAGCGGAACGTTTCTGTTTTGAAAAATAACAAGGTGAAAACCGTAAAAATAACCAACGTAATTACTTCCTGAATCACTTTCAGTTCCACGAGCGAAAATGGCCCGCCATTCTCCCTGAACCCGATCCGGTTGGCCGGAACCTGAAAGCAATATTCGAAAAGCGCTATTCCCCAGCTGATCAGGATAATCGAAAACAAACCTAATTTACTGAACCAGGCCATTTCTTTGAACTTTAAGTGCCCGTACCAGGCCAATGTCATGAAGGCATTAGACAAGATCAGCATTCCAATTGTCAGGAAGGATTTCATGCTTCTGCTTTGACTTTGTTATCTGTAAAGAAAAGTACAAAAAGAACAAGTACAACAGCCGCGATGCCAGCCGGAACCATCCAGATACTTGTCCAGTTTTTAATACCGTCAACGGTGTACATGTCAGCGACAATGCCGGCGATCCAGGATCCGATTCCCATACCGATGCCGTAAGTGGCGATTGTAATGAGGCCCTGCGCTGATGACCTGTACTTTTCGCCCGCTTTGCTGTCGGTATAAATTTGTCCGGTTACAAAGAAAAAATCATAACATACACCATGGAGTACGATGGCCAGATAAAGAAGCCATTCGCTTGATGCACTTCCATAACCAAAACCTGCAAAACGGACGATCCAGGCAATCAGGCCAACAATCAGCATCCATTTTACACCGAGTCTACGGAAAGCGAACGGAATCATTAACATAAAAAACACCTCGGAAACCTGACCTAGTGACATTTTGTTTTCCACATTGGTCATCCCGGAATCTGTTAAGGAAGGGTTTGCCATTGCGTAATAAAATGAAAGTGGGATACAGATCAGCAAAGAAGAAATGAAGAAAATAGCAAACGAACGATCTTTAAAAAGCTTAAACGCATCCAAGCCCAATATGTCTGTAAAAGACGTGCTTTGGCTTGGTTTTGGAGGCGTATTGGGTAGGAAAAAAGAAAAAATGCCCAGAACTGCCGCGGTTACCATGGAAATTTTGAATATCATCACAGAGTCGCCAAAACCATAGGACCCAATGATGTTGGACACGGCGATCCAGCCAATTGTGCCCATCACGCGGATCGAGGGAAAATCCTTTTCAGAATTTTCGACCTGCTGCATGGCTATTGAGGTGGTAAGTGCCATGGTTGGAGCAAAAGTGACGCAATAAACCAGAATCACCCAGAAGAAGGTATCCGCATCCTTGATCTGCGTAAGAAAATAGAGTACAACGGCTCCCGCCAGACTTAGCACGCCAAGTACTTTTTGAGCCGCAAAATACCTGTCAGCGATCATACCCACGAAAAAAGGAGCGATGATCATAGCGATGGAAAATGCTGCGTAGGCACTTCCAACCTGTACACCGGTAGCTCCAAGCTCTGTAAACATGTATTTGCTCATCTGGCCGTACCACGATCCCCAAATAAAATAAAGGAGGAACATCATAGCCATCAACTGGAAACGTGTGGTGTTTTTCATTTTTTAAGGTATTGGGTTATCATTGGAATAGTTGTTACTAACAATACGTTATTTACGAACCAATTTCTGAAACTCGTTCAGTTTGAGGAGCGCTTCGATTGGTGAAAGCGTATTGACATCAATAAGCGAAAGCTTTTCTTTTAATTCTTCCAGGCGTGGATCGGCAGGTTCAAAAATGCTGAGTTGATAATTATTTTTCGGCATTTCCTTGATCTTTTTATTGTGTTTCTCGGCAACATGGTCTTTTTCAAGATGCTGCATAATTTCACTCGCACGCAAAACAATAGGCTGTGGCATACCTGCAATTTGGGCGACATGAATACCAAAACTATGAGCACTGCCGCCCGGCTTTAATTTCCTCAGAAAGATCACCTTGTTGTCGACTTCCTTTACAGCCACATTGAAGTTTTTAATCCTTGGGAAATCTTCCGCCAACTGATTCAATTCGTGATAATGCGTGGCAAAAAGTGTCTTGGGTTTATAACTGGGCTGGTTGTGCAGATATTCCGTAATAGCCCAGGCAATGGAAACACCGTCGTATGTGCTGGTTCCACGCCCGATTTCGTCCATCAATACCAGGCTTCTGTCGCTTAGATTGTTCAGGATACTGGCAGTTTCAGTCATTTCAACCATGAACGTACTTTCTCCTCTGCTAAGGTTATCGCTGGCTCCAACACGTGTAAATATTTTGTCCACAAGCCCGATCGTAGCAGCCTTCGCCGGCACATAACTTCCCATTTGCGCCATAAGCACAATCAACGCAGTTTGGCGCAACAGCGCCGATTTACCCGCCATATTGGGCCCTGTTATGATGATAATCTGCTGGGTCTGGTCGTCCAGATACAAGTCGTTGGGGACGTAACTTTCACCCAGAGGAAGCTGCTGCTCAATGACAGCATGGCGGCCGTCTTTGATATCCAGTTCCTTACCTTCACTGATAACGGGTTTGGTGTAATTGTTTTTCCGGGCAATTGTCGCGAATGATCCCAAAGCATCGAGCGTTGAAACGACCACTGCATTTTGCTGAATAGTTCCCACATATTCTGCCGCAGTGAGAACAAGTTCGTTGAAAATCCGGAATTCGATGCTGGAAATTTTATCTTCAGCATTCAGGATTTTCTCCTCATATTCTTTCAATTCCGGTGTGATGTACCGTTCCGCATTTACCAAAGTCTGTTTCCTGATCCAGTCGGCCGGGACTTTGTTTTGATGTGCATGCGTAACTTCCAGATAATATCCGAAAACTTTATTGTAAGCTATTTTCAACGACCCGATCCCCGTTCGTTCAATTTCCCGGTTCTGAAGTTTGATCAGATAATCTTTTCCTTCATAGGAAATTGCGTGCAGTTCATCCAATTCAGGATTTATTCCGCTCTTGATCATTCGCCCCTGGTTCGACAACACTGGCGCATCTTCCCGTAGTTCTGCTTCGAGTTTATCGATCAGGAAAGTACAGGGATTGAGCTGATCTGCATATTTATTTAAAACAGATTGAGCCGAATTGCCTTTTTCCTTGCCATTTGCTGATGTTTTTGACTCCGCTTTTTTGGAAAGGAGCTCCTTTATCGGGCCAATCTGTTTCAGCGACTTTTTGAGCTGTACCAGTTCACGCGGACTGATCCGGCGCACCGCTACTTTGGAGATCAGCCGTTCCAGATCACCGATGTGTTTTAAATATTGGGTTATTGGTTCGTGAAGATCGTCGTTTTTCAGAAAATGCTCTACTGTATTGAGCCGTTCTTCAATCGGTAATTTCTCTTTGAGGGGAAGTACCACCCATCTGCGCAGCAACCGCGCTCCCATAGGTGTGACGGTCTGGTCCAGAATTTGAATTAATGGAACTCCACCTTCCTGTTGGGCAGAAATAAGTTCAAGGTTTCTTACCGTAAAACGATCAAGCCATACATATTTCTCTTCTTCAAGTCTTGTTATTTTGCTGATGTGGCTTACTTCCCGATGTTCTGTTTCTTTTAAATAATGTAATATGACACCAGCTGAAATAATCCCCATCGGCAGGTTTTCAATACCGAAACCTTTGAGGGTTGTCGTGCTGAAATGGGTGGTAAGTTGTTCATAACCATAGTCATACCCGAAGCACCAGTCCTCTAACTGAAAAGTATGGTGCTTGCCGCCAAAAAGTTGATTAAATTCCTGTTTGTGTTTTTTGCAAAAGAGCACTTCGGAAGGTGTAAACCCCTGGAGCATTTTATCAACGTAGGCTGCGTTTCCCTGCGACGTCATAAATTCCCCGGTGGAAATATCAAGAAAGGCTATGCCGTAAAGATCGTCGGATCCAACGTGTACTGCTGCAAGGTAATTGTTTCGGCGGACATCCAGAACGTTGTCGTTCAGGGATACTCCCGGCGTCACCAGCTCTGTTACACCCCGTTTTACTATTCCCTTGGCGGTTGCCGGGTCTTCCAATTGATCGCAAATGGCAACACGTTCTCCGGCTCTGACCAGTTTTGGAAGGTAATTATCCAATGAATGGTGCGGAAAACCAGCGAGCTCCTCATGTGATCCACCGTTATTCCGTCGTGTCAGTACGATCCCAAGGATTTTCGACGCACGGATAGCGTCTTCTCCAAAAGTTTCATAAAAATCGCCAACCCGGAAAAGAAGCAGTGCTCCGGGATATTTGGCCTTTATCTGGTTGTATTGTTTGTTGAGCGGAGTTTCTTTTATCGCCTTTGCCAAGAATGATCTATTTTGAGAATCGGATTAACACAAAATTAACCCTTCTATCCGGTTTGGCAAGAACACGATGCGGTTTTATCAGGCAAGCGCTCAGGTCAGGCGTAAAAGCTTTGGACGTCATTTTTCGTAACTTCCCATACGTCCCCCGGTTTAGCTCCGGATTCCGATTCCGAGAACAAATTAACTTTTCCGATCGCCCAACGAACAAGTCTCAATGTAGGGAAACCAACGGCTGCCGTCATTTTCCTGACCTGGCGATTTTTGCCCTCATGCAGCGATACCGACAGCCAGGAAGTAGGAATGCTTTTGCGGAAACGTACCGGTGGATTTCGCTCAGGTAAATTTGGTTCGGCAATGAGAACAGCCTCCGACCGTAACGTTTGATACGCTTTTCCGTTGATCGTAATTTTGACTCCCCGAGACAGCTGAGCACAGGCATCTGCATTTATTTCACCTTCAACCTGTACAAAATAGGTACGGCTATGGCGGTTTTTGGGTTCAAGAAGTTTTGTTTTTAAAAAATTATCATTCGTTAAAAGCAGCAAACCTTCGCTATCGGCATCAAGCCTTCCTACCGGATACACGTCTTTGGGAAATACAAAATTAAGATCTGCCAGGGTCTGATGATCACCTTCGCGGGTAAACTGCGAAAGCATGCCGAACGGCTTATAAATCAGGAAGTAACGAAACACAGGGAATGGGTAATTTAAACAAAGTGGAAAAAGGGCTATGAAATAATAGTTGCCAAATTCAGGACAAATCCGGGGAGTACATCCTCTCCTGAAAGAGTAGTTTCCAGCGTTTCAATAATCTCAATAGTTTTATCTTCCCGGTATATGTACACGTTGTTTTCAAATCTGTCTATCAGCCAGCCAAGCTGCACACCGTTTTCAATAAACTCTTTCATCTTATCCTGAAGATATGTAAGCCCGTCAGATTTTGAACGGATTTCAATGACGAAATCAGGACAAATTGGAGCAAACTGCTCCTTTTGGTCTTGGGTAAGTAAATTCCAGCGCTCGTTTTTTATCCAGGAGACATCCGGCGAACGTACCGCCCCGTTGGGTAACATGAATCCGGTGGAGGAGTCAAATATTTCGCCGGTAACCGCAACCTTGTTCCAGATTCCCAGCTCAATCAAAATTTTGGAATTAAATCCACCCGTAAAAGACCCTGTCGGAGACATTAAGATGATGTTATGTTGCGCATCTCTTTCAAACTCCATGGTGTCGTTCATCTGGCAGAACCGAAAAAATTCCTGATCTGTCATGACCCCTTCTGATTTGAAAGTAATGGGCATATTTATCATTTGACCGGGATTTACAATGATGGTAACCAAAAATACTAAAATTGCACGTGAGTGGCAATTATGGAAGTTCAAGATCTGCCAGGGTCTGATGATCACCTTCGCGGGTAAACTGCGAAAGCATACCGAATGGCTTATAAATCAGGAAGTAACGAAACACAGGGAATTAGGTAATTTAAACAAAGTGAAAAAAGGGCTATGAAATAATAGTTGCCAAGTTCAGGACAAATCCGGGTAGTACATCCTCTCCTGAAAGAGTAGTTTCCAGCGTTTCAATAATCTCAATAGTTTTATCTTCCCGATATATGTACACGTTGTATTCAAATCTGTCTATCAGCCAGCCAAGCTGCACACCGTTTTCAATAAACTCTTTCATCTTATCCTGAAGATATGTAAGCCCGTCAGATTTTGAACGGATTTCAATGACGAAATCAGGACAAATCGGAGCAAACTGCTCCTTTTGCTCCTGGGTAAGTAAATTCCAGCGCTCGTTTTTTATCCAGGAGACAGCCGGCGAACGTACCGCCCCGTTGGGTAACATGAATCCGGCGGAAGAATCAAATATTTCGCCCAGTTCGTTCTTTTCGTTCCAGATGAAAAGATGGCCGGATATCTTCGAATTGAAATTACCTGTAAAAGACCCTGTCGGAGATATTAAAATGATGTTTTGTTGTGCGTCTCTTTCAAATTGCATGCTGTCATTCATCTGGCAGAACCGAAAAAATTCCTGATCCGTCATGATTCCCTCTGCTTTGAAAGTAATTGGCGTATTTATCATTTGACCGGTATTTACATTGATGGTAACCAAAAATACAAAAATTGTACCTATCCATCAATTTCGAGCCAGACTGGACAGTGGTCGGAATGGACTGCATCGTTAAACTGCCGGCTGTTCACAATGCGGTCTTTCAGGGAATCGGCAACTGAAATGTAGTCAATTCGCCAGCCTTTGTTATTGGCGCGTGCACCTGAGCGATAGGTCCACCAGGAATATTCTTTAAGCTCCGGATTTTTGAAACGGAAAGCATCGGTATAACCATTGCCAAACCATTTTGTCATCCAGGCCCGTTCTTCGGGCAGAAATCCGGATGAAGTTTTGTTTCGTACCGGATCGTGAATGTCGTTCGCTGTGTGGGCAATATTGTAATCTCCGCAAATGATCAGATTCGGGCGTTCCTTTCGTAAGGCATCCGCCCAGTTATAGAAGTCGTCAAGAAAACTCATTTTGACTCCTTGCCTTATTTCACCGCTCGTGCCCGAAGGGAAATAGCAGTTTAGTAACGTGATATCGCCAAAATCGGCACGGAGAATCCGCCCCTCAATATCATAAACAGGCAAATTGGCACCAATAGAAACCAGGTCCGGTTTGATCTTCGAAAAGATCGCCACACCGCTATATCCTTTTTTTTCAGCAGCGTGCCAGCCAATGAGTTCGTATCCAAGCGCTTCAAAACCACTCAGGTCTACAACGTCTGGTGTGGCTTTTACTTCCTGAAAGCAGAGAATATCAAACGACTTGTCGCTCAGCCATTCGATCAAACCGTTTCTGAGGGCTGCGCGAATGCCATTCAGATTGTAGGTCAGGATTTCCATATACTAGGGGATGGTTTAAATTTAGAGCGAAATCTGTTTGCCTGTTGATGTTGATTTCCAGCCGTTTTCCGGTTTTTGCGGATCAAATCCAACGATCTGAACATTGTAATTCCCTGGTAAAATTTTACTGGCAAAAAACGAATATTCATATGATGGTCCGTAGTAATCACGGTTTTTTAAAAATGCACCAAAATCGCGGGCAACAGGAACTGCGGGAAAAAGGAACGTATTTTTCTCTGATTTCAGCTGGAAATAAGCAGCCTTAAAATGGGGTTCCAAAGAAGAATATTTTAGCCCAATGTACGGCGAACGAACGCCGCCCCAGCCGGTTTTGATTTCTGATTGCTTTTCGAATTTTCCACTGATACCAGGTAAAGTGTCGGTGGTGGTTTCCGGATAATTTGTGGCAGGATACCGATAAATGCCGCTGGATTGCAGATCAATCATCATTTTTTTCATCAGCGTCGGATGATTCCAGAAAAGTTTGTCGCCATAATGATCACCAAATGAAAGCAGCATTTTGTGATTTTTCCAATAGAAACTGTCCAAAGCAAGCTGCTCATGCTGTTTCCTGAGCTGAGACACAGACATGAAATAGCTCGTAAAATTGAGCGCAATAGCAAAGATCATGGCCATGATACCAATGAATACTTTTGGCTTTTCAAGGTCTTTTACAAAAATGACGACACAACTATAAGCTGCAATAACCAGCAGGACGCCAAAGATCATGTATCGCCTGGAAAGTAGTTCCCCGCCCACCGTAATGTAAAAATCAATCGGACGGCTCATGACAAGCATAGCACCGGTCCCCATGGCGAACAAGAAAACGCCGAGCAGAAAATACTCCGTTTTTCTGAGTTTGTTAATTGAGAAAAGTCGCAACAGCCAGCCACAAAATATAAAACCGATAAAAATTCCCAGTGCGATACAGGCAGCGATATCGTAGTAATTTCCCGAAACATTTGGATGCGGTTTGTCGAGATAGAGCGCGTTTCCCCAGAACGCGAGCAGAAACGAGAGATTGTAAATCGGATGGGTTAACGGACTCTGACCTGACGAACCGACAAACTGATAATCGAAAAGAAAATAAAAGAGGATCACAGCGCAAGCAGTACCCAGCCAGACAACCAGGCGCTGGTATTTTTTTTGAATCATCAGAATCACCAGCCCGATAATCCAGGTAAGTAATCCGCTCCCACTGGTAAATGTTGCCAGAATTGCCGCCAGAATTGCCCAGTACCAGGCATTTTTCCTGCCGGATCCGAGCGAATATGCTGATAAAAATGCGAAAAAGATGAGTGACGTATTCTGAATTGCCGCAATGCCCCAGTTTGCATTTTCGTAATAAACGAGATTAAAAAGGATGAAATTGACAGGAATCAGGAAATACCAGGAAATTTTTTCCTTTTGGAATATTTTAAAAAACAGATAAAGTATGCCCAGTAAAAATGCGTTACCGATGATAATCTGGATTTTGATGTTTTCTGACCCCGTTACCACCAAAATGAGCCACATCACAATGCGCTCGTAACCAAAACGATGCTGATTGATTTGAGAAAAAAGAACTTTTATTTTTTCCAGTAAAGTGACATCACTGGTCAGTTGAAAGATACTTTGAAGCAAGTCGTAATCATCAATATAAGGAACATTCAGGATGTGTTCACCGATAATGAAATAAAAATAAACGACAGGAATAACGAGAAGCAAAATGCCGAAAAAGCGCTGCGCAGGCTCTAAAATCTTTGCAAAAAAACTGATTGCAAAAAGCATGGTCACGAGTAGTACCAGGCTGTAATATTCAAATAAATATGGATCAGAAAGTACGTTTATTCCCAAGCTGATTTAAGATTGAAGTCCGACATAACGATTGAAATGCTTGCCAATCTCTCTTTGAAGACCGGCAAGCATTTATCAGGAAATTAAAAACTACTTGATTCCCAGAATCATATCACTGGTTATTTCTTTGTCGAAACTGATGTATCCAGGATAGTTAATCTGTTTGCCGCCAAGATCCAGTGTCGGCTTGATTTTGATCGTCAACTTGGTTGGTTTTGTGTTTGACTTGCCGGTAAGCGAGGTCACCAGATTCACAAATTCGTCTCTGGTTTGGTCGTTATTCAGCAATTGGTACACATTTGCGCTCAGTTTGATCGGTACGCGCGTTTTCCCCGTTCCCGGCATTACTTCTATCAATTGGCTCAAAAATCCGCTGAAAATTTCATTGTTTGATAACAATACTTTGTATTCCAGCTGATTGATTGCAGCACGGTTTCTCGTTGGATTTGTAATGTCCAGATTAACACGCAAGTCAAGCGGCACGTCTTTCCTCAATAGCGCCAGTGCAACCCGGGGATACTTGGCAAGGTCAAAATCCTGAAAGCTCTTGATATTTTTAAATTCTCTGACATCTATGCCGGAAAGGTAAACGCTATCTACCGAAGCGAGGTCGTATTTGCACTCACCGAATGTCTTCGCTTCCGAAACCTGCCGCCCTACGCCGCAGCTTGATAGTATGCCAAAGATGCCAAAAAGGGCAACAATCCAAATCTGTTTTTTCATTTGTGGTAAATTGATTTTTAAATAATATTGATGACCGTCTGATACGTTTCAGATTCGTAACCCGGATAAACTCCCAAGTTCTGGAATCAGAACTTTAATCAGTCCGCAAGTTAAACAACCGGTATCAGAACGCGCATAATAATCGTTCATTATTCTCAGCGTATTCTTTTTGTTCAGGCATGATTTTAAATCACTAATTGAAACTTAAACGCTCAATTTTATGCCTTGGACGAAAAAAGAATACCCGCCGTCACTTAAAAACTTCATGGCGCCTGTACGGAATAAAGCCATAGAGATTGCCAATGCGCTGGTATATCAGGGTAGTGACGAGGGCAGAGCGTTGGCAATTGCATCGAAACGGGCTACGGACTGGGGTGAAAAAAGAGGTAAGAAAATCAAGAAAAATGGTCACGAGTAAGTTTTTTCAAGCCGCCGCGCCGGGTATTTTCTGAACTGAAACGATGTGTTCCCACAGGAAATTCATTTGCATGACGAATACCCAGCACATACCTTTGCAGCCATTTATTTCCACATCTATTCAAATCAAAGAATCATGGCAAGCTGGTATTTAGGCAAAATACGTTACCAAAAAGAGGACGAAGCGGGGAGTCTTAAAACAATAAATGAAGTTTATCTTGTTGATGCGATATCATATACTGAATCAGAAGCACGGTTATACAAGCAGATCGTGACTGGTGCCAGCGATTTCAGTGTCAGCAGTATCAGCAAAATGCGCCTTGCAGATCTTTTTGCATACGAAGACGGAGAAAAATGGTTCAAGGCAAAGGTTATCTATTTTTCAGTGGATGATAAAAGCGGAAAAGAAAAGAAGGTCGTAAATTACATGCTGGTAAATGCCGACGGAATTGATCAGGCGTTGGCGCGTATTACGGAAAGTTTGAGAACGATGTTGATTCCTTACGAAACAACGGATATCAATCTTACGCCAATTCTAGATGTATTCCCCTACACAGCGGAAGAGGAAGAGGTAGAAATTCCGGCAAATATGCGTCCGTTGACAGAAGTCATGGCGGAGCGGGCAGCCACAGAAAACGCATAATATCCGAATTGGTCAAATATAAAAACGGTAAGTCACATGCGTGGCTTACCGTTTTTCATTTACTAAAATAAACCGTTACTCGGTTTTAATTGCCTCATAAACGTTGATATTTGCCAGAAATGGATTTGGTTCGACAGATTTCAGTTTGATAAACGCTTCTTCCGAATTCATTTCTGTTAGCAATTGCGTTGGATCAAACAAATGCGTGAAGTCAAATGAAACAGGCAGGCTTGCCGTAGCCTCAATTAATTCAAACGCATAAAGCGGATATGTATTGAAGGGTACTCTCGTTAGCCAGATTTTATCCTTTGTTTCCGAAGTGGCATAATTCAGGTCATATTCCTGGCTTTCCCATCCAAAATCAACCCGTTTGTTCGCTGTTGGGATGCAGTAAGTATCGAAATCTTCCTTTTGCTGTGCTTTTTCTTCCGCGTCGGGTTTTACCTCTTCAATGATTTCGGTAGAGCGGATCTTTTTTCCTGTCTTGTCAATGCCGCAATAAATGTACTTTCCGTCCGGCATGCCAATGATGAAATCATACGACTTTCCGCTGTTTCCAAAGCTCGTTTCTTTACGAAAACACATCGCTCCCGAAACCGGGTCGAGATAGACAACAATTTCTCCTTTTGTCTTTTCTTCCTTGTTTTGATATTCAAAAGTCAGTGCGTGACTGAAATAATATTGTCCTTTTTCAGGTTTCCAGTTTGCGCTTCTTTTGGAGTCAACCGGAAGTTTTTTTGCTGCCTGACCGAAAGAAAGCTGACCTGCCGTCAGGAAAATTGTCAGAATAAGGCCTGATGAAATGTGTTTTAGCATGATGCAATTATAGTTTTACTCCGTTTCTATATTGTTAGAAACCGGTTCCGCAATAATCACAAAGGTAAGCAGTACGCTCTTGAGAGTAGTGCTATAATTTAATGAATTCCACACGTCTGTTATTTGCTTTTCCTTCCGGCGTCGTGTTTGGAGACGCGGGCTCAGCTTCTCCTTTTCCATCACTTTCCAGTCTTGTTTTGTCAATACCAAAATCTTGTGAAAGTGTGTTTTTTACAGATTCAGACCGTTTTTTTGACAAAGCCAGGTTGCCCGCGTCATCGCCGTCGGAATCGGTATGCCCGATTATTTTGACTTTTACGGTAGTGTTTTCGGTGAGCACATTGGCAATGTCTTTCAAAACTCCGTATGATTCAGGTTTTATTGTAGCAGAATTGACGTCGAACATAATTCCGGTTGTCGAGAATTTTCCTTCGGTAATCAATTTGCTGCGCGTGTCCGGCGCACCGACTGCCAGGCGAAGGTTTCCGACAAAATATTTGTTTTCAGGGTCATGGTAGCCGTGATTTGAGAAAGCGAGCAGGTTGTAATTTGTTGCAGCATTGAATGCTCTTGGCAGGTCCCAGACTTTGTAGTCGTCCACATATAAACGGAGTCGGTTTTTTTGCCTCCATACGGAAACTTTTACCACATTATGGTCAGGTGCCTGAAAGGCTGGAAAAGACTTCTCGTTTTTCATCAGCGATTCTGCCGGGTTTTCGGTAAACACATTAAAAAACGAGATTCCTTGCGAACCATCTGCGCCTTTGGGATGCAGGCCAATCTCTATCCCTTTGGATTTATTGCCGTCGTACCATTGCCAATGTGTAAAATCTTTGACGGGATTTGCAACTTCCGCCAGTATCAATCTCAAATAACCTGAATAAAAGCTGAATTCGGAGGTGGAAGCAAGGTTGAATTCGAGCGTGAAGTTTTCAGGAAGGTTATTCATGAATTCGGGGTAAAAAACACCTTCCGGACCCAGCATCAACCATTTATTTTCAGTTCCTTCTATGGTGACTATCTCGCCGGAAGAGTTGGTATTCCATTTCGCAGGAAAGTCGCCGACAGCGTCCTGAGCGAAATCTTCAACTGCTATGATTTTTGCTCCCGGGATAAAATCGAATTTGCTGTACGACTTCAAAGTCGGCTTTGCCGTTTTTACAGCTTCGGCCGGTGCTTCTGCTGCATTGGTTTTGTTTGCGGCCGCCTCAGAGTTATCTGAAGCCGCGCTTTCTTTTGTGTTATTTTCCTTTGCTTTTGTTTCCTTCTCTTTTTTTCTGAACATATTACCGATACCTGTTTCCACAGCATCGAAGCCTTTGTCTACCGCCTGATCAATTTTTCGGTTTGCCCGGTTTTCTGCCTGGCGTTCCACAACACGCCCCGGATCGTTGATTCGCACCTGCGCTTTTACCTGCACGCAGAAAACCATAACCAGGAAAAAGGACCAGCTGATTTTTGAAAATTTCGCTCCCATTGTGTTTTTTTATTTAGCCTTGAAAAAAATAAACATACGAAAAATGTGTGCTTTCGGCCAGATACATTTATTAAGCGGTAAACCGGAATTCAGGCTGAGACTGAAAAGTGCCTCGTGCTTTCCGAAATCAAAATTTTCAGTCAATTTCGTGGTGAAGTCGTAACTTGCGGAGCAATTGCAAAAAGGCATGAATCAGGATTTCCAAAAAAGAACAATTTTATTGCAGCAAGGCCGTAAGGTCTATTTTTCCTCTGATTATCATCTTGGAGTCCCAAACGGGGAGAAGAGTCGTGAACGTGAAAGGCTGATTATCCAATGGTTGGAAACGATTCGGCAGGATGCACAGGTTATTTTTCTGGTTGGCGATATCTTCGATTTTTGGTTCGAATACGGACAGGTTGTTCCAAAAGGTTTTGTCAGGATTTTGGGTAAGCTGGCCGAACTTTCGGATGAAGGAATTGAACTCATTGTTTTTACCGGAAACCACGATATGTGGATGTTTGGCTATTTGACGACGGAATTAGGTGCCACCATTTACCGTCAACCGGTTCATTTTGCGGTGACTGATTCGACTGGCGCTGCGAGTTCAATTCTGGTTGGACACGGCGACGGTCTCGGCCCCGGCGACAAAGTATACAAAGTTTTGAAGAAGATTTTCGCCAATTCGTTTTTTCAAATGCTGTTCCGCGTCGTTCATCCGGATGTGGGGATGTGGATTGCAAATACCTGGTCCAAACGGAGCCGGGCGGCAAACATCAAAAAAGGAGAAGAACGGTTTATGGGCGAAGAAAACGAGTGGCTGCTTATTTACTGCAAGGAAATAGAACGAAAGAGCCATCACGATTTCTATGTATTCGGTCATCGCCACTTACCTTTGGATTTGCCGGTAAGTCCAACGAGCCGTTATATCAATCTTGGTGAATGGGTTACGCAGCAGACATATGCTGAGTTTGACGGCAGCAGTATGAAATTAAAGGAGTTCAGGTTAGGATCTTAATAAATCAGTTCCCGACTTTTTTTACAGGCTCCTCAATTCCTTCATTTTTTTGAATAAATTCCTGTTTGTTAATGTTGTCACGTGGTGTCGCATTCAGGTCTTTGCGCCAGTCTTTTTGTTTCAGATCGCCCTTCTTGACCGACTTGATGAAATTGGCCCAGGCAAACGGGTTCAGGAATGGAAAAGTAGTAGCAAAACCCTTTCCTGCGGCAGATTCACGCCCAAATAACTGCTGATCCATGGTGTACCGATAGTTGGTCTGACCGTTGTTTGGCACCTGAGCAGCCATTCTGGTAAGGTATTCCATATTGGTACTTCTCGCCAAAGCGTCGCGATCTGCCTGATCGGGCAGTTGTAGCGCAAGGAATGCTTTTTTGAATTCTTCTTCGGTAGAATAGGGGTAAATAACCACCTCCGCAAGCATTTTGGCCTCCTGCTTTAAAGAAATAATGGCGGAATAAACCTCAGAATTATAATTTCTCGGAATGATCTGGTACTGAGTTTTATAACCAATGTAGCTGTAAACGATACTGTCACCCGGGAAAACCGGAATTGAAAATTTTCCAAACTGATCTGCCAAACGACCTCTGCCAGCTTTTGGGATGAAAACATAGGCGCCTGCCAAAGTTTCTGTCGATTTTCCCCCTACTACAATACCGGTGAAAATAATTGCTTTTTGTTCACCCTGAGCAAATAAATCCCTGTTACAGATAACACCCGCAAAAACTAAAACACATATCAAGATTATTCTTTTCATTCTTTTGGATCGTTATCAACTTCCGGATACCATTTTTTCGCCGGGCTGGTAAAGTATTTATTTATTTCAATAACTTAAAAAATTGCTTGTCACTCAATTGTTAAAAAACCTTAAAACAGCTTAAATGACGTTCTTGACAACATATTGAGAACGCTCTGCTTGGCTTTCAATTGCCTTCTCCCGTAAGTTACCTGGTTCAGGAAAAGAGCTTTAGAAACGTTACAATAAAAGGGGCAGAAAGAAGCAGTCCATCAAACCTGTCGAGAAAACCACCATGCCCGGGAATACTGCTTCCTGAATCCTTGATGGCAATACTGCGTTTAAACAACGATTCTACCAGATCACCATAAGTGCCAACTACCACAATAATTGCGCCAATGCAATACCATTTCCAAGGTTCGAAGGTACGGAAAAAATGTCCCAGCGCAAACGCTACAACTGCCGCAAACACTGCACTACCCATCGCGCCTTCCCAGCTCTTTTTTGGGGAAATCCTTTCAAATAATTTCCTTCGCCCGAATTTTGTACCCGCAAAATAACCCCCAATATCTGATGCCCAAAGTAATAAAAGGCTTCCGAGTACGATTTCATAATTGTATTTCCCGCCACGCATCGCCGTTACAACCATTAACGAAAAAGGCATCGCCACATAAATAATACCCAGAAATGTAAAACCTATATTGGTAAAAGGTTTCAGATCCTTTTTTTTGTATAGCTTGATGAAAAATATCATCGATAACAACGGGCTGATTATAAAGTAGTTTTCGAACGGCACGAGGTCCTGTTCTATCAGGTACGCAAGCAACATCATAACTGTGCCACAGAAGGTACCATAATATGTCAGCGGCTGATTTCCATCAAGGCCGAGAAGCTTGTAAAATTCAAGCTGCGTAAGTGAACTGATTGCACAAAAAAGAAGTAAAAAAGTCCAGTCACTGTAAAGGATACAGCCCAGAATGACAATGAAGCCGGCCAGGCCGGTAATGGTTCGTTGCTGTAAATTACTTAGGCTCTGTAAGCGTTCCTTCATCGGAGAGTATATTTTGCGCAGTGATCAGATCTTTGGCGGGTACGTGCACTTCACACACTCCGAAAACGGGGTACAGGCTGTCTTTTTTATTTACAATTACCGCCGCAATGCCGTTCTGCTCCAAAGTTTCCCTCGTAATTTCCGCCCGGATCAATTCCTTGCTCTCAAACACTTTTATCCAATTTTCGTCCATAGTAACGTTTAAAAAATGCGCCCGCAGCGCGAATAGTTATGCAAAATATTTTACGCAAGCCGACCTCTCAACGATGTCTTTCTGATCAGGAACAAAATTGAGAAAGTGAGTACAATTGAGCTCAGGACGACCGTGATCGGCATGACTTTGGTTTCTTCCAGGTTGATTTTCAATAATTTAATGTTATACAGGTACATCATCACCAGTACAAATCCGTTGTTGATAAAATGCGCAAAAACCGCAGCCCACAAACTTCCGGTCCAATAATAAAGATATCCGAATAAAGCTCCAAGCAACATCCTGGGAATAAATCCGTAGAACTGAAAATGGATCGCACTGAAAATACCCGCTGAGACCCAGATCGCCAGGTGTGGATTACGCCACTCTTTGGCAAATTTGCGTTGCAAAATCCCTCGGAACAACATTTCTTCACCCAGTGCAGGAAGCAGTACCACAACGATCAAGGCAATCAGAAGCTGGCTGAATCTGTTGTATTTGGTAAGGAAACCGGTCAGAACTGCTAACTGATCCTCCTTTGCCCGCATCCATTTTTCCAGCCAGGAGAGTGATTCGGGAAATGCCATGCGGGAATTCCATTCAATAAACTGGCTGTTGAGCGGAATAAATGCAATTACCAGAACAAATATCAGAAACCAGATATTTGCCTCAGGTGTTTGCGGCGCAAAGTCCGACAGTGTTCTGTGTTCCATTAGAAACCAAAACAAAAGGCAGGGTAGTAGATACGAAAAAAAATGTACGGTACCTTGCAGTAGCATCATCGCATTCCAGCCGTTTGGGACCTGTTCCGGCGCGTTAAGGAGTTGATTCAGCATGGTAGTAGCACCGCCGGCATCGGTATGGGTAAACAAGGCTACAATGAAAATTGCCAGGACATTACCAATAACCATCCCGATCAGCACAAATCCAACCAAAACCAACAGGCCTCCCCAGGTTCCGGGAACCCTGGTTTGCAATACATTTGAGTCACTCTTTTGCATAATTGTTGTAAATTTACGGCGAAGTAGCCGTTATTTCTTAATTGTTGTTCTTTATTTAAGGAAAAGGTTACTAATCAGTAGATTAGGCTGTCATTCAAATTTGGTCTGATTTATAGGCCAATTACTTAGAAAAGTAAAAAAGTATTCGCAGATTACCTTTTTACTTCATACTTAAAACCAGAGGTTTAAGACATAAGAATTCAAAAATGGTAAAGATAGGAAATATAGAACTTGGGGAATTTCCGTTGCTTCTGGCTCCGATGGAAGATGTAAGCGATCCTCCTTTTCGTGCGGTGTGCAAGGAAAATGGTGCGGATCTGATGTACACCGAATTCATTTCGTCGGAAGGCTTGATACGTGATGCTGCGAAAAGTGTTCAGAAACTGGACATTTTTGAGTATGAGAGGCCAGTGGGTATTCAGCTTTTTGGCAGCGACGTGGAAACAATGGGCTCGTGCGCCGAAATTGCATCCAAAGTAAATCCCGACCTGATTGATATCAATTATGGTTGTCCTGTTAAAAATGTTGCCTGCCGGGGAGCCGGTGCGGCCTTGCTTCAGGATGTTCCCAAAATGGTTCAGATGACCCAATCCGTTATCAAATCCACGCATTTGCCGGTTACCGTAAAAACCCGGCTTGGCTGGGACGAAAGCACAAAAAACATACAGGAAGTTGCGGAGCGTCTGCAGGATATTGGAATTCAGGCGTTGAGTATTCATGGCCGTACACGTGTCCAGATGTACAAAGGTGATGCCGACTGGACACTCATTGCAAAAGTGAAGGACAATCCGCGCATTCACATTCCAATTTTTGGCAACGGTGATATTGATTCTCCTGAAAAGGCATTGGAATACAAAAACCGGTATGGCGTGGACGGTGTGATGATCGGCCGTGCAAGTATCGGGAATCCCTGGATATTCAATGAAATCAAACATTTTGTAAAAACGGGGCAATATCTGCCACCACCAACAATTGCCGAGCGTGTTGCCGTATGCAGAAGGCATCTGGAATTCTCGATTCGCTGGAAAGGGCCGGTGGCTGGTATATTTGAAATGCGTCGCCACTACACCAATTATTTTAAGGGACTGGAACATTTTAAACCATATCGTATGCGTCTGGTTGAAGGCATGTCATTTGAAGAACTGGAGGGAATACTGACTGAGATCATTTACGATTACAGTGAAGTAGTATGCTGAAAGTAACCGTGGACAGTGGTTTACATACCCAAAGCGCCCTCGAAATCCATCAGCAGAAAGATCAGTGGTACATTGGAGATACGCTCTTCGACGGTGATCTGGTTGAATTAGGTGAAAATAAATACCACCTGATCTGGAAAAACAGATCGTTTTCGATTGAAGTGATTGAAGCCAACGCTGCGGAAAAATCCTTTCGGTTCCTGATCAATGGACAAGAGTTAGCGGCATCGGGCAAGGATGAGTTTGATCTCTTGCTGGAAGGGATGGGGATGACGAATAAAACAGCTCAGAAACTCAATTTTGTGAAGGCACCAATGCCAGGACTGATACAGTCGGTCAGTGTGCAGGAAGGTGATGAGGTAAATAAAGGTGACACTTTGCTGGTACTGGTGGCGATGAAAATGGAAAATGTAATCAAAGCCGCTGGTAGCGGGATTGTGAAATCGCTGAAAATAGCAGCGGGCCAAATTGTGGAAAAGAACCAGGTATTGTTAGAGTTTCAATAAATAACTTGGTAATCTGAATCTCCTACCCTTATTTTTACAGATCAATATCACCTACATTACAATCATGTCTGAACCAAAATACAAACGTGTGCTTCTCAAACTCAGCGGAGAAGCACTCAACGGAGGAGATAAGGCCCAGGTAATCGACTTCAACATTCTGGATAGTTATTCAAAAGAAATAAGAAAAATTGCGGACGCGGGTGTTCAGATCGCCATTGTAATTGGCGGAGGTAACATTTTCCGTGGCGCGTCAGTGGAAAAATCAGGAATAGATCGTGTACAGGGTGATCACATGGGTATGCTCGCAACCGTTATCAACGGGATGGCAATTCAGAGCTCACTGGAAAAACACGGAATGAGAACCCGGCTGATGTCGGCGATCAAAATGGAACAGGTTTGCGAGCCACTTATTCGTCGCAGGGCAGTTCGTCACCTTGAAAAAGGTCGAATCGTAATTTTTGGAGCAGGAACCGGAAACCCTTATTTTACAACCGATACAACGGCCGGATTGCGTGCAATTGAGTCGGAATCGGAAGTGGTATTGAAAGGAACACGTGTGGACGGCGTCTATACTGCCGATCCCGAGAAGGACCCAACGGCGACAAAATATTCACAGCTTACGTTTGACGAAGCATTGTCCAGAAATCTTAAGATCATGGATTTGACGGCTTTTACCCTATGTAAAGAAAACAACGTGCCGATCATTGTTTTTGACATGAATAAAGAAGGTAATTTGTATGATCTGGTTATGGGTGGCAAAGTGGGAACGTTGATTTCAAATTAGTAATTTCAAAAAAATGCAACGCATTGAAGTCGAAAATTTTGGGCCATTGAGGAACGTGAACCTTGAAATCAAGGATTACATGGTTTTTATTGGCCCTCAGGCTTCTGGTAAAAGCACGCTTGCGAAATTGATTTACTTTTTTTGGAAGGTCGAGGATAAGTTTAATCAAGAAATTCTCTCGACTCTAGTCCTAAACAAAGCTCTTAAAACGCATCAAGCGGAAATTAGCTACTTAGAAAATTGGAAAAGAGACATCAGGAAACTATTTAGCGATATTTTTCCTACCTACAGAACCGGGAAGGTTAAATATACCTATTCGAAAGATTATCAAATTACTTTCGATGTTGTATCGTACAGTGAAAAATTGTCGGATGATATTTTAGTAAGTAGTGGATTCGAAAACGAACTATTGAAAGTGGATCAGAGAATTGAAAATTCGACTTCTCTGACAGAACTTCGTAGTCAAAAGAAATATCCGATAGATGACCTTTTAGAGATATTTGCCCGCGAGTTTTTATCGGAAAGTTCTGGTGATGCTGAAAATTTGCGGAATTTGCAAAGAGTTTTTATCCCTGCCGGCAGAGGTGTCCTGTCTCTTTTTTCTAATTCGTTTGTGTTGGTTGATACCAACAGTTTAGACTATTTCAACGGGAACTTTGTCAGCTTTACGAATACGATCAGGAAGTTTCTGGAGTCTTCTGAATACGAAAATTTTTTCGGGCGGATGTCGAGGATTTCGGATGACGGTAGCGGTAAGGATGTTTATCCTTTGGCCAACAAGCTTTCTGTTGATATCTTAAAAGGTGATTTTCAAACAGGTAGTAAGGGAGATGCAATCATGCATTACTACAATGGTTTTGGTTATCTGGTTCCTTTAAAACACACTTCATCTGGTCAGCAAGAGGCCACTTGGGTTATCAATTGTATTCAATATCTGTTATATGAATCACAGGAGAATCGGTTTGACATTATAATCGAAGAACCTGAGGCTCACTTATTCCCCGATACTCAGCGAGCTATTACCAAATTGATTACATTGTTGAGAAGCGGCGAGTCAAATAAAAACCGAGTAATTGTAACTACGCACAGTCCATACGTTTTAGCGACTTTAAACAACTCCATTAAAGCTTTTTCAGTTTCACAACTAGAAAATAAGTCTGATGAAGTCGAACGAATTCTTGACAAAAACTTCTGGATTAACCCGAAAAATCTCTTTGTCGGCTATATGACTGAAACAGATGAAAGATATGATGTCGAGAATATTTTTGACAAAGAGTTGGGTTTGATTGATCATGAAATTCTGGATAAGGTCTCTGATGACATTATGAAACAGTTTGACGATTTGCTGGAAATTGAGTACAGCAATGATTGAAAATTGTAACATTTTACAGCCCGATGAATTTTATCATGGAGATAAGTACCAAGCGGGTACGGTAAAGAAATTGATTGCGAAGGATAACGGCGATCATCAGTTTGAACTTGAAAATGAAAGCGGGTCCTATCTTATAAAATTGAAGTTAGTTGAAAAGCAGACAGAGAAAAGGTGTGATTTTTTAATACTAGACTGTACTGGGAAGGCGGCGTTTTTTGTAGAACTTAAAGGGCAAAAACTTAGTGATGCGGTTAGTCAAATTCAATCTACGTTGGGTGCGTATTCCAGTAGATTGACAGATTTTCAGTTTTATTGCAGGGTTGTACAAACTAGGGTGTTTGGCGCTAGGAGTCAAATTGATAAGGCAAAACTGATGAAGTATTTACATAAAAACCATAAATCGAATGTTCAAAAAGGAACGAGGGATTTAGTGAAAATTGGAAGTCAAAAGCTTGTTGAAAAAATATAATTTAAACCAATGGAAGAAATAGAATTATATCTGGAAGATGCAAAGGATACTATGGATGGCGCTATTAAGCACCTGATCATAGAATTGGGCAAAATTCGTGCCGGAAAAGCGTCTCCGCAGATGCTGGAAGGTCTCCAGATTGAATATTACGGTTCGATGACACCGATCCAGAACGTGGCAACGATCAACACGCCGGACGCAAGAACGATTGCGATCAGGCCCTTTGAAAAGAAAATTATCAATGATATTGAGAAGGCGATCAGAAATGGTAACCTTGGATTTGCACCTTCAAATGATGGGGAAATGATCCGTATTTCTGTGCCGCCACTCAATGAAGAGCGTCGTCGTGAATTGGCAAAGCGTGCCAAAAATGAGGTTGAAACGGCGAAAATCAATGTGCGTAACATTCGTCAGGATGCCAATAATTCATTGCGTAAATTGACGAAGGAAGGTGTTTCGGAAGATTTGGTGAAAACCAGCGAAGATCGTGTTCAGAAGCTGACAGATAGTTTTGTTACGAAAATTGACCAGATTTATACGGCGAAGGAGAAAGAAATTATGGAGGTTTAGCATACTGGCATTTTTTCCCCGAATATCTATAAACAGAAAATCCCGTGCTTTCGACACGGGATTTTCTGTTTATAGATATTTGAAGATCTAATCTTCTTTTTTGAAAGTTTCAAAACCTCTGTGATTTGACTCCTCATACAAACGCTCGGTCGAGAAATTGCGGAAGTAATCGTAGGTGATTTTAAGTCCATCATGACGCGACACTTTCGGCTCCCATCCAAGGATCTCACGCGCTTTGGTGATATCAGGCTGGCGTTGTTTCGGATCATCCTGCGGAAGATCTTTGTAAACCACTTTCTGGTCAGTTCCGGTAAGTTTGATAATTTCTTCGGCAAAATCTTTGATGGTGATTTCGGAAGGATTGCCAATGTTTACAGGAAGCGAATAATCACTCAGCAGCAAACGATAAATGCCTTCAACCAGATCATCAACATAGCAGAATGCACGCGTCTGAGAACCATCACCAAAAATAGTAATGTCTTCTCCACGCAATGCCTGGCCTATGAATGCCGGTAAAACCCGTCCGTCATTGAGTCGCATTCTTGGTCCGTAGGTATTAAAAATCCGAACGATACGGGTTTCAATGCCGTGGTAGCGGTGGTACGCCATTGTGATGGCTTCCTGATAACGTTTTGCTTCGTCATAGCAGCCACGCGGCCCGATCGGGTTCACATGTCCCCAGTACTCCTCAGTCTGCGGATGAACAAGCGGATCGCCGTAAACCTCAGATGTGGAGGCAATGATAAATCTTGCATTTTTTACGCGTGCCAGCCCCAACAGATTGTGTGTTCCCATTGCACCGACTTTCAGAGTCTGTATCGGGATTTTCAAATAGTCGATCGGACTTGCAGGAGAAGCAAAGTGCAGGATGTAGTCCAGGTCACCGGGAATGTGAACAAATTTTGTTACATCGTGGTGATTGAATTCGAAATTCGGATTTGGCATCAAATGCTCGATATTGCGCAGATCGCCTGTGATCAGGTTGTCCATTGCAATTACATACATTCCTTCTTTCAGGAACCGCTCACAAAGATGAGATCCCAAAAAGCCAGCTGCTCCCGTAATTAAAACACGTTTCATTTATAAAATTTGTTAGATATTAACGCAACTAATTTTTGACTTCTGACCACATTTCCGAATTGCACTGTTCGGGTATTTTGCCTGATCAGGATACCCTTTCGCGGCCGATGCTGTAATAGGTGTAACCCATTTCACGCATCAGATCCAGCTCGTACAGATTTCTGCCGTCGAAAATTACTTTATTTTTCAGCAACTTACCCATTTTTTCAAATTCAGGTGTGCGGAACTGTGGCCATTCGGTGAAGATCATCAGTGCGTCTGCATCGTCAAGTGCCGCATAAGGGGTGTGGCAATAGGTTACTTTATCTCCCAGAATTCCCTTGACATTATTCATTGCCTCGGGATCGTAAACAGTAATTTTTGCTCCCGCGGCAAGTAATTCTTCAATGTTTTCCAATGCCGGTGCTTCCCGGATATCATCCGTGTAAGGCTTGAAAGCCAGTCCCCATACAGCGATCGTTTTGCCTGTAAGGTCGCCTCCGAAATAAGAATCCACCATGGGTAAAAGTTTCTTCTTCTGGTCGTCATTCACCTCCATCACCGATTTCAGAATACGGAAGTCGTAATCGTAATCCTTCGAAGTTTTGGCCAGTGCCTGCACATCTTTCGGGAAACAGCTTCCTCCGTAACCGATACCGGCGAAAAGAAAACGCTTGCCTATTCTGCTGTCAGTACCAATACCACGGCGGATGTCGTCGACGTTGGCACCTACTTTTTCACAAAGGTTTGCAATTTCATTCATGAACGTAATTTTCATAGCCAGGAATGAATTTGCAGCATATTTGGTCATTTCTGCTGAGCGCTCATCCATGAAGATGACCGGATTGCCCTGTCTTACCAAAGGAGCATAAAGTTTTTCCATCACCTTTTTGGCTTTTTCAGAAGTGGTTCCGACCACAACGCGGTCAGGCTTCATAAAGTCCTCAACTGCAACGCCTTCTCTCAAAAATTCAGGGTTGGAAACAACATCAAAATCAACTTTCGCATTCTTCGCAATCGTAGCATGTACTTTTTCGGCCGTTCCCACAGGAACTGTACTTTTGTCAATGATTACTGCGTACTGCTCCATAATATGGCCCAGGTCGTCAGCAACTTTTAATATATATTTCAGATCCGCAGAGCCGTCTTCACCCGGAGGTGTTGGAAGCGCTAAAAATATTACCTGCGCATCCTTGATTCCTTCGGCAAGATTGGTCGTAAACTGAAGCCTTCCTTCTGCCACGTTCCGGTCAAAAAGGACGTCTAGTCCTGGCTCATAAATTGGAATATCTCCATTTTGAAGACGTTCAACTTTTTTGACATCAATATCTACACAAGTTACCTGGTTACCTGTTTCAGCAAAACAAGTTCCTGTTACCAGTCCGACGTATCCTGTTCCTACTACTGCAATTTTCATATGTAAATAATAAAATAATAGCTGCGATGACTCCGTTTGAGTTTTCTGAATTGTACTAAACCAAGTAGACAATTTTTGAATCGACGCAAAAGTAATTTTTTTAAATGAATACTGTTTGTTCAACAAGGAAATTGTTCGTAACTGGTTGGGGAAATATGTTGATTTCTTCTTATTATTGAATAATACAAATTTCTCATCAACACCTTATATCATGGACCACACGCAAATTACCGAAAATCAACGTACTGAAAATTGTAATCTCATCAAAGACAGCATCCGGGACTTTGCGGCAAGAATGATCACACCAAATATCCGGGACTGGGATGAGCGTCAGTTTTTTCCGAAGGATGTGTTTCACGGTCTGGGGGAACTGGGTGTCATGGGAATGCTCGTACCTGAGCAGTACGGCGGTGCCGGGCTCGGATACCGGGAGTATGTCACAGCAATAATTGAACTTTCCAAGGTTGATCCATCCATTGGCCTGTCGATGGCAGCGCACAACTCACTTTGCACGAACCATATTCTGATGTTTGGCAATGAAGAACAAAAGGACACATATTTACCAAAACTTGCATCCGGGCAATGGATCGGCGCGTGGGGGCTTACTGAACCAAATACCGGCTCAGATGCGGGAAATATGCGTACAGTGGCGGTTCGGGATGGAGATGACTGGATTATTAATGGATCCAAAAACTTTATTACAAATGGAAAAAATGGTAATGTAACTGTTCTGATCACCAGGACGGGTGAGCCAGGGGATAAACACGGAGCAACAGCTTTTATCATTGAACAAGGTACGCCGGGCTTTTCTGCCGGCAGAAAAGAGGATAAACTGGGAATGCGTGCGTCGGAAACGGTGGAGCTCATTTTTCAGGATTGTCGTGTTTCAGATGGTCAACGATTAGGCGAAATCGGCGATGGTTTCGTGCAGTCTCTTAAAGTTTTGGACGGCGGCCGGATTTCTATCGCGGCGTTGGGTGTCGGCACGGCACTTGGTGCGTACGAGGCCGCATTGGATTATTCCAAACAAAGACAACAATTTGGCAAACCCATTTGTGAATTTCAGGGAATTGCCTTCAAGCTTGCAGATATGTATACCGATGTACAGGCTTCAACCCTGTTGACTTTCCATGCAGCTGCAATGAAGGACAGAGGCGAAAAGGTTTCATTGGAAAGTGCTGTGGCAAAATATCATTCTTCCGAAACAGCCGTTCGGGTTGCGAACGATGCCGTTCAGGTTTTTGGAGGCTATGGATTTACAAAAGATTACCCGGTAGAAAAATTTTACCGGGACAGCAAACTTTGTACGATCGGTGAGGGAACCAGCGAAATCCAAAAAATGGTAATCTCAAAAGAGATATTGAAACGTTAATGCGCAGTTACCATTTATCATAGAAATGTACCGGCGGGCAGGGGATGCGGCTCGTTGGTACAACAAGGCTAGGAATGTGCCGGATACAGGATTATCTTCACAATAAACCAACTTTCCTAACTGATATGACGCCCTTACTCATTCTGCTTGTCCTTGTCGTTCTCACTGTACTTATGACGGTGAAAGTTGTCCCGCAGCAACGGGCATATATTCTCGAAAGGCTTGGGAAATTTTATTCTGTTCTCCAGCCCGGGGTGAATTTTGTGATTCCGTTTTTCGACAGGATTGCTTACAAATACAGTTTAAAAGAGTCGGCAATTGATATTCCCGAACAGATTTGTATTACCCGTGACAACGTTCAGGTTCGGATGGACGGCGTGATCTTTATTCAGGTAATTGACCCTAAAAAGGCGGCGTATGGTATTGCAGATTACACTTTTGCAGTAATTCAGCTTGCGCAAACGACCATGCGTAGCGAAATAGGGAAGCTGGATCTGGACAAGACTTTTGAAGAGCGTATGACGATAAACCGGGCGGTAGTTGAGTCTATTGACGAAGCGGCGATAGGCTGGGGTGTGAAGGTTTTACGTTACGAGATCAAAAATATTACACCTCCGCAAAGTGTTTTGATTGCCATGGAGAAACAGATGCAGGCGGAACGGGAGCGGAGAGCGGTTATCTTGCAATCGGATGGTGAAAAACAGGCAGCGATCAATGTGGCGGAAGGGCAGAAGCAAAAAGCTGTTCTTGAATCAGAAGGTTTAAGATTAAGACAAATCAATGAAGCGGAAGGCGAAGCAGCAGCATTACGTTCCGTAGCGCAGGCAACTGCCGACAGTATTCGTGTGGTCGCCGAAGCGATTCAGCTTGACGGCGGATCGGAAGCAGTTCAGTTGAAAGTGGCTGAAAATTATGTTGAACAATTTGGCAAACTGGCGAAGGCAGGAAATACACTGATACTTCCCGCAAATATGGCAGACATGGGTTCGCTGATCGCAACGGCGCTCACAGTGATTAAATCAGAATCGAAAAAATAATATGGACTTGTCCCTTCCTCAAATATGGCTGATAATCGGGCTGATCATGCTCGTGGCAGAATTGCTAAGCGTGTTGTTGGTTTTTGTGTTTTTTGCAATTGGTGCTTTTGCAACGGCGCTTCTGGCAGCGACGGGAATACTGCCCGGTATGGAATTGCAGATCATTACTTTCTCAGCCATTTCACTTATCTCTCTGATTGTTCTTCGTAAACATGCGCGGTTTTTGCTGGATAGTCGCGGGAAGTCTTTTGAATATCAGGAGTTTGTAGGCGAAACGGCCATGGTGATCAGGGATATTCCCGCATCAGGAGAAGGTAAAATATATTACAGAGGCGCCGAATGGAAGGCAATTTCCGTGCATCATGCACTCATCACTGCCGGAAGTAAGGTCGTCATTACGCGTACAGACGGCATTGTCCTGATTGTAGAAGAATCGTGAATTTGACAGCAAACCAAAAAGGCTTTCCTTGGAAATTCATTTTCAAGTTAGAATTAATCAGAGTAATATCTGAATTTAGGCAACTAATTATTGAAACAGCAGACGCAGACTTGGAATAATACAGTTTTGTGTCTGCTGTTTTTATTTATGTGGTATAATGTATGCAAAAAGGGGATAGCTTTCCTGCTCTTCGTGTTTTCAAAGAATGTAAAAGGTATTAAGATAATTGATTTAGGCGGCGATTTTAACTTCCTGTTTTTTGCCGTGCCGTCGTTTTGCTATTAATACGCAATTGGCTGTCAAAACCCCAAAATACAGCCATACTAGCTCTGTTTCGGATTTCCGAGCTTTGATTTTTTTGAGACCATAGTGCTCCTTTTCATTTCCGAAGCTCCCTTCTAGACGGGTCGACCTTTCTTTGTTGAGAACCGCCTTGATTAGTTTGGTGGGTTTATCATCCTTTCCCCTTCCTTTTCTAATGAAGTTTGTAATAATGGCTTCTTTGGTGGTGAATTTCCTATTTTCATTAGTAGCGTAAATGGCATCTGCCCCTACATGTGAACATTGACCAAATATGATCTTATGCTTTAAGATGCTAGTTTTTAGTCTTTTACACTCGTTAAAAGCCTTGTAGCTCACATGCTCCAAAATGCTAATCCCACCTACTTGAAGTTTGTGAGCTTTTAGCCCAAACTCGACCGGTTTATTTTCTTTACCACGAACAATCGGTCTAATATATGGCTTGTAAATGCTAACAATCCGATCCTTTATCTTTGCGTTGGGGTGATTAAAATGGTGTTTCTGTTGCTGATAGACCAGTTTAATGGTTTTGAAAGTCTTTGAGTCTATCTCCGTTAGTCCACGGCCGTGAACTTGATTTAGTAAGTCCTGGTAGATTTCAATACCCTTCGCCAATAGCTTCAATAAAGCATTCTTTCTAGCCTTAGTTTTTCGATGAGTCTTTTTCCTGATTTTACTATATGTAGTGGTTTTGATTTTTTGCTCTTTGTATTTTGAGCGAGGCAGGCGCAGCTTATTGAGTTTACAAAGTTCAGAGATCTTCTTCTCCCAGATCCACCCACAGCTTTCCCACAGTATTTTGACATCTGTCGGAAAGCGTAGATGAACTTCATAACAAGTAGCATCCATCAAAAGCACATTTTTATCAGGAATTTCCTTCTTCCAGGCTTTAATCAAGACTTTTTGGACCTCTACCATATCTACATTACGTCCCAAGTAGCACCGTACTTTGGAAATGAATGAATTGTCTTTAATTGATTCATTGTCAGTTAACAGCATTCCGCAAAAAAGCTGCATCGCCCAATCCGTATTAAAACGAGCAAGTAGTTTCTCGTCGCTCAAACCCGTATAATGCTTTAAAAACATCATCCCCAATAGGCCTTTTTGAGGTAGCCATGAGGGAGCTCCGCGAAGAGTCTCCTTCTTAGGTAATAATGCTGTCAAGCCATCCCAATCGACACAATCATGTATACGGCCAAGTTCTGTCGTCTTGAAATTGTACCATTTTGAGGTGTATTCGAAATCTAGAGGAAATAGAGTAAATTGCATGCGCTTATTTTGAAGTGTGGTAACCTTAAGATAAGCAAAAACCCCGAATTATACCAGATAATGGCATATTCGGGGTTTGGTATTTTTACAATACTCTGTTTATCAGTATAATACAAGCTTAAAGGGCGGCCCAAAAAAACAGCGTTCCTTGGATTATTTACCGGGAACGCTGTTTTTTTTAGGCTACTATTACTATTTCAAAGCTTCTGCAACTGGTGCTCCTATATTCCCGCTTGGCGGCAGAATGTGCAAAAGAGAAGACAGTGTTGGCGCAATATCTGAAACAGACGTACGACGAAGTGTTTCGCCTTGCTTTACTCCCCAACCGAAAATCACGAATGGCACCTGTGTGTCATAATTGTAAGGAGTTCCGTGAGAAGTTCCTGTAGAGCTTCCGTAAAACCATCCGGGCTGTGTGATGATCTGAATATCACCACTGCGTTTTGCATTTACGTTATTTTTATACAATTCAAGCTGATAAGTATTCAAAGGAGCGCCTCCCATATTTGTAAGATTGATTACGTCTGCAATCCCTGGGATAGGCAAAATGGCTTCCCTAATCACTTCAGTAACTGCGGCAATTGTTATTTTTTTATCCTTTAGAACTGTCCTGTTTAGATAAAGCTGATTGTTTTCGGAGCTGCGAATGAAATCACCTTTGCCAAAATTGTCTTCCAGCGCTTTCGAAACAGTTTTCGTCAGGTTACCTCTGTTGACAAGTCCTGACGGTAGTTTGTGCGCAGCAGCAAACCCCGGTACATCCACTACGCCATGATCCGCAGTAAGGAAAACCGTGTACTCGCCTTTTCCAACCCAGCCATCCAGAAACGTAAACAGTTCTGCGAATTCACGATCAAGTTTCAGGTAATCATCTTCCTGTTCAACAGAATTTGGCCCGACACTGTGTCCGATTTTATCAGGTGTTGAAAAACTGATCGCCAGAAAGTCAGTGTCTTTTCCTTTGCCCAGATTTTCTCCTTTTACAGCCTCAATAGCCATTTCTTTTGTGATGGTATTTCCCCATGGCGTATTGGTAACTACGCCAAATGCATCACCGGCAAGGCCAGCCAGTTCATACGGAAAAACAGGTTTCGCAGCGCCGGGCAACTTTCCCTCCCAGGGCACATCGTCAGCCGTACTTTGCACATACTTGTCTGCCGGTAAAAGCAATTGCCATCCCTTTTTCAGATATTCCGACGGCATTTTTTTTGCATTGTAATCCTTCGCCCACTGCGGCAGATCTTTCATATAAAACGTACTGGTAACCCAGTTTCCCGTTTTTGAATCAAACCAATAGGATGCATTTGCAGTGTGACCAGCTGGTAATATTGAACCTCTGTCCTTGATTGCAACGCCGACAGTTTTGTTACGGAAATTGGTAGCGATCCGGAGCTGATCTGTTACCGTGCTGACCAGCAAATTTTTCGGCGACATTTTACCGACGCTTGCATTGTTACTGCCGACAGTTGCTACCGTGCTGTCTTCCGTACAGTATACACTTTTGCCCGAGGCCGCATCAAACCATTCGTTTCCGACAATTCCGTTTATTGCCGGAACAGAACCTGTGTAAATGGATGAATGACCGGCTGCTGTTACGGTCAAAGCATAGCTGTAATGATTGTTACGGCAATTGAAACCTTCGTTCATCATCCGTTTGAAGCCGCCTTCGGTGTACAGATCATAATACCGATACAAATAATCGTAACGCATCTGATCAACGACGATACCAACCACCAGTTTTGGACGGGCAATTGTAGTTGTTTTGGGAGCAACTTTTTTTGGCGACTGCGCACTGACTGACACTGAAACAAAACAAGCCAATGCCCAAAGGGACAATTTTCTCATGATTTAGGAATTAATTGAACAAAAAACTGATGCGGACGGGCGCTCCCGGCGTATCAGTCAAACTAAATTTTACTACTTTTTTAAAGCTTCTTCTACCGGATTTCCGACATTCCCGCTTGGCGGTAAAATGTGCAGCAAAGCGGAGATTGTCGGTGCAATGTCTGCAATTGTCGTTCTGCGTAGTGTTTCTCCCTTATTCACACCCCAGCCATAAAGCAGGAAAGGGACGTGGGTATCGTAGTTGTAAGGCGTGCCGTGATCGGTGCCGGTTGCTCCGCTTTGTGCGAACCATCCCGGCTGCGTGATCAGTTGCAAATCACCGCTGCGCTTGGCATTGATATCGTTTTTGTAAAGTTCCAGCTGGTAAGTGTTCAAGGGAGCACGTCCGATATCCCGCAGATTAATCAGGTCGGCCACACCATCAATGGGAAGCACAGCGCCGCGAACAACCTTATAGGCATCTTCCACGTTGATTTTTTTGGCAGCCAGCAATGAATCGTTGAGGTAAATCTGATAATTTTCGAATGCAGATACATATTTTCCTTCTCCAAAAGCGGTATTGAGTGAAGTTACAATGGTCCGCGTGAGCGTTGTAGGGTTGATCAGGCCAGCGGGTAATTTGTGCTCCTGCCAGAACGCCGGAACGTCCATCGCGCCGTGATCCGCTGTGAGGAAAACGGTGTAGTTGCCTTTTCCTGTCCAGGTATCAAGGAAATTGAACAAGTCGGCAAATTCCATGTCCAGTTTCAGGTAATTGTCTTCCTGCTCCACAGAATTTGGCCCGAAAGCGTGACCGATGCGGTCAGGTGTGGAAAAGCTGACCGCGAGGAAATCAGTGTCTTTTCCTTTGCCCAGATTTTCACCCTTTATAGCCTCAATCGCCATATCTTTTGTCATCGTGTTTCCCCAGGGAGAGGTTGTGATCACGCCGAATGCGTCACCCGCTGTACCGATCAGTTCATGTGGAAAAACAGGTTTTGGCGCACCGGATAACTTTCCCTCCCAGGGAACATCGTCGACCGTGCTCTGTGTATATTGTTCAATAGGCAGCAAAGTATTCCATCCTTTTTTGGAGTATTCCGCAGGCATTTTCTTGTTGTTGTAATCCTGCACCCATTTGGGAAGTTCGTTGGTGTAGTACGTACTGGTTACGAAATTTCCGGTTTTGGAGTCAAACCAATATGCGCCATTTGCAGCATGACCCGCCGGCAAAATTGACGCCCTGTCTTTGATCGCAACGCCAATCGTTTTAGAACGAAAGTTGGTAGCAATTCGCAACTGATCTGTAACAGTGCTTACTAAAAGATTTTTGGGAGACATTTTGCCTACCGTCACATTGGAACTTCCTACCGTAGCAACTGATTTGTCGTCCGTGCAATAGACATTCTGGCCCGTGTATTTATCATACCAGTCGTTCCCGACGATTCCGTTCACGGCTGGCAATGCACCCGTATACACCGCCGAATGACCGGCAGCGGTTACTGTGAGCGCATAGTGGTAATGATTGTTACGGCAATTGAACCCATCATTCATCAACCTTTTCAAACCACCCTCCTTGTATTTGTCATAATACCGGTACAGATAATCGTAACGCATCTGATCCACTACAATTCCGACAACCAGTTTTGGTCGTGCAAGCGAAGATGGTTTTGTTAATTGTTTCGTATTTGTCTGAGCAACAGCCAACTGGCCGGCGATTGCTACGGCGGCCGCGATGCTGGATATACGTTTGAAGAGTGATTTCATGATTTGTGAACTGGGAAAAATTGCCAATATAAATGAGATGAATGCGACAAGAAAATTCTATTTGTCATTTTAATCAAATTATAAGACCGGCAACTAAGTTATACGCCGCAAATGTACAGATGTACTACAACAAAAAAAGCGGATCGTTGCCGACCCGCTCCTAAATTTATTTTAATCGCATTTTTTCTAGATTTCCACGCTACCGACATTCTCGAAAATAAGCTCTCCTTGCGCATCAAGTTCCATCATGATAACGGAATCTTTGGCAACTTGTCCACTCAGAATTCCCTTAGAAAGCTCGTTAAGAATTCTGCGTTGTAGCACACGTTTCAGAGGACGCGCACCAAACGCCGGATCAAATCCATCTTCACCAAGTTTAGTCAGCGCTTCGTCGGTTGCGTCAAGTGTAATCCCCTGTTCCATCAGCAATTTCTGAATTCCTTTAAACTGGATATCCACAATTTTACGAATGTTTTTCATTGACAACGGCTCGAAAAGAACGATCTCGTCGATCCTGTTCAGGAATTCGGGTCTTACAGAAGCCTTTAAAAGATCCAGTACCGCCTTTTTGGCTTCTTCAACTACGAGGGTGTGGTTCCAGCCTTCATCTTCTGCGAATTTCTCCTGAATAATGTGGCTGCCGATATTTGAGGTCATGATGATGATGGAATTCTTGAAATTCGCAACACGACCTTTGTTATCTGTCAAACGGCCTTCGTCCAGAACTTGCAAAAGTATGTTCCACACATCCGGGTGGGCTTTTTCTATCTCATCCAGCAATATCACGCTGTAAGGTTTTCTGCGCACTGCTTCCGTCAGCTGACCGCCTTCGTCGTAGCCCACATATCCCGGAGGTGCTCCCACCAACCGACTTACCGCATGACGTTCCTGGTATTCGCTCATGTCGATCCGCACCATGGCATTTTCATCATTGAACAAATACTCCGCCAACGTTTTTGCAAGTTCAGTTTTACCGACACCGGTAGGTCCAAGGAAAAGAAAACTACCAATCGGTTTTTTTGCGTCCTGCAACCCGGCACGGCTTCTGCGCACGGCATCAGAAACTACACCGATTGCCTCATTTTGTCCCGCTACCCGCTGATGAAGATGACTTTCCAACTGCAGGAGTTTCTCTTTGTCGCTTTGCAGCATTTTACTTACAGGTATTCCTGTCCATTTGGCAACTACTTCCGCAATGTCTTCCGGCGTGATTTCCTCCTGCATCAGGCTTTGTTCACCTTCTGATTTCTGTAATTCTTCCAGTTTGTTCTGTACTTCGGGAATGCGGCCGTAACGTATCTCCGCCACTTTGCCAAAATCTCCCGCACGCTCGGCCTGTTCAGCTTCAAGTCGCAGTTGCTCAGTTTGCTCTTTCAGCGAACGAATTTCATTTACCTTGCCCTTTTCGTTTTCCCACTGCGCTTTTAAAGCATTTCTGTCTTCACTCAGGTCGGCAATTTCTTTGTTCAGGACCGTTTCCTTGTCCTTATTATTTTCACGACGGATCGCCTCACGTTCAATTTCCAGCTGCATAATCCGGCGATTCAGTTCATCGAGCTCTTCCGGAACACTGTCCATTTCAAGACGAAGTTTTGAAGCGGCTTCATCCATCAAATCAATGGCTTTGTCCGGCAGAAAACGATCACTGATGTACCTGTTGGAAAGTTCAACTGCCGCAATAACAGCGTCATCCTGAATCCGTACACCATGGTGTAATTCATATTTTTCCTTGATACCACGAAGAATACTGATGGCGTCAGGAATGTTTGGCTCGTCGACTATCACAGATTGAAAACGGCGTTCGAGTGCCTTGTCCTTCTCCATGTATTTCTGATACTCTTTCAGGGTTGTGGCGCCGATGGCATGCAATTCACCGCGCGCCAGAGCGGGTTTCAGCAAGTTGGCGGCATCCATCGCACTTTCACCACCGCCTCCGGCACCGACGAGCGTATGGATTTCATCAATAAAGAGCACAATCTCTCCCTCAGAATCAGTAACTTCCTTGATTACGGCTTTTAAGCGTTCTTCAAATTCGCCTTTGTACTTCGCACCCGCAATCAGTAAACCCATATCGAGCGAAACCACGATTTTAGATTTCAGATTTTCCGGCACATCTCCCTGTACTATTCGTTGCGCAAGCCCTTCTACAATTGCAGTTTTACCAACCCCGGGCTCTCCCAAAAGAATCGGATTGTTTTTTGTCCTGCGGCTCAATATTTGCAAGACACGCCTGATTTCCTCGTCCCTGCCAATAACCGGGTCAATTTTACCAGCTTTGGCAAGTTCATTCAAATTCTTACTGTAACGTTCCAGAGAACGGTACTTTGCTTCTGCGTTTTGGTCTTTCACGGGGTTATTTTTTCCTCTAAGTTCCTTAATGGCATTGATCAATGCCTTTTCACTAAAACCAATTTCTTTGAGCATAGTAGCGGTGGAATCTTTTCCGCTCACTATGCCAAGTAATAACAGCTCAATGCTGATAAATTCATCCCCAAATTCTTTGAGAAAATTTTGTGCTTTACCGCTTGCGGCTGCCATATCATTTCCCAGGTAGGGCTGTCCGCCACTGACCCGTGGATAGGTGTCCAGAATTTTCTGTAAACGGGTATTAATCAATTCCGGACTCACGTTCAGCTGTTTCAGCAGGAACAAAGAAGTATCCGGATCCTCCTCTAAAATAGATTTAACTACGTGACCCGTTTCAATCGCCTGTTGCTGATTTCCCTGGGCCATTTGCGCGGCATGCTGAATAATTTCCTGCGCCTTGATGGTATATTGGTTAAAGTTCATGGCGTTTATTTTGTTGGTTGAAGACTGATTTCCCTTCTACGTTAAAAGATACGTACCAATATAAAAACCGGAAATTTTGACTGTATTTTTGCAGTTTTTAGAAATTTCCTGCCGTTTCGTCAGAATTTTGAGTTGATTTTGACGTAGTGTTACTCCTAATGACTCTTCCTGTTAATTCGCTTGTGGATTTCCAGTGTTTCCGGCAGGGCTGCGCTTCCATACCAATGCAGGAATTCTGGATCCAGAAGTTTGGCTTTGACAGCCGGGTCTGTGTCCATCAGTTGCCGGGCTTCTTCCATCGTTGTTGTATTCAGGATGATCAGCCCCCGGTACATCTGATCTTTGGCGAATGGGCCCGCAACAGCAAGTTTGCCCGCCTTTGCAAGTCGGCTCAAATTGGCCATGTGCCCCTTAAAAAGGCTGTCAGTCGCGGTTTGCGAAACGTTTTGTGCGGTGCCTGTTTTGAGTAAAACAAGTACATACTGTTTCATTCCGTATTCATCGGCATTTAGTTTTTTTGCCAATGTGGAATCATAGCTGGCCTTGGCAGATTGTGCGCGTAAAGGCTTGGCAGATAGTAATGTTAAAGCGATTAATAAAAGAAGAAGATGTTTCATGGCATAATGCTGATTTGGTGAAGATATTCATCAAATTTAAACAAAAAGTAGCGGTGTTATTCAACCTGGGCGCCGTATGAAAGGATTTAAATATTGTCGATCAGCATATAACTCATCAAAAGAAAAAAACCGGTTGAATTGAAGATTTCCTTCATTTCAACCGGTTTAAATGTGAGCATTGCCCGTGCCCGAAATTACCTCAAAGACCTTCCTGTGTTTTTAGAAGATCATCAAGCGTTTCTCTTCGGCGGACCAGTTTTGCTGTACCATTATCAACCAGGATTTCGGCCGGACGGACGCGTGCGTTGTAATTGGAGCTCATTGTAAGGCCATAAGCGCCTGCATTGAGAAATGCCAGAATGTCACCAGGACGCACCTCCGGCAGATTCCTGTCGGAGGCAAATGTGTCTGTTTCGCAGATGTAGCCTACAACATTGTATTGTTTTTCTGCTCCAAGCGGATTGGAAACATTCAGGATATGATGATAAGAGCCATACATCATCGGGCGGATCAGATGATTCAGACCTGAGTCAACATGCACGAAATGGCGTGCAGGATCTTCCTTAACAACTGTTGTGGTTACGAGCAGATAACCCGACTCACTCACCAGAAATTTGCCCGGCTCAAACCAGAGCTGCAACTGACGGCCATATTCATCACAGAATTTTTTAAAACGGGCAGAAATTTTGTTGCCTAAAAGTTCCATATCCGTGATTGCGTCTCCGGGCATGTACGAAACTTTAAAACCACCGCCAAGATCGACGATCTGAAGATCGGGAAAGCGTTTTGCTGTTTCGAAAAGAATGTCGGCTACCTGCAAAAACGGTTCCGCGTCCTTAATATCTGAACCGGTATGTTGGTGAAGGCCAATTACTTTGATGTTATATTTCTCAATAACTTCAAGAATTTCGTCCACGAGCAAAACAGAGATTCCGAATTTTGAATCTGCATGCGCAGTCATGATTTTTATGTTTCCTCCCGCAGCAACATTGGGTTTGATGCGGATCAGGCAGGGTTTGGTATTCCCGTAGGTTTGCCCAAACCATTCCAGAAGCGGAATGCTGTCAATGTTGACAAGCGCGCCAGCTTCAACAGCCGTTCTCACTTCTTCGAACGGTACGCCACTTGGGGTAAATGTGATCTGCGAGCCCTCATAACCCGCAATTTTCCCCATTTCAAATTCCCCCGGAGAAACCACATCCAGTTCAACACCGATTTCCCGCATCAGGCGCAAAATGGCCAGATTCGTATTTGCTTTGCAGGCGTATTTGATTTTCATGTCAATGCCTGCAAACGCAGTTTGAAGTTCCTTTACTTTACGACGGATCGTGCCTCCGTCATAAACATAAAGCGGGCTGCCAAATTGTTGTGTTAACAGAACAGGGTCAATTCCCTGGATGGTATACGTATTGTCGGTAGAGAGCTGCATTGAAATTTTAAATAAATATTTGAAGAGCCGAAAGCTAGTTAGCCGGCTGAATTATTTGTCTGTAATTTAAAACACTAATTACAGTATTTGTCGAGATAAATGGCCATTTCCTGCTGTACGCGTTTGGCCTCTTCACCTGCCTTTAAGGCGAAATCGGGTCCATTTGAGGCGTAAATAATGGCTCTGGACGAATTGACGAGCAACCCGCAATGTTTATTCATGCCAAAACGCGATACTTCTTCCAGGTCGCCACCTTGCGCGCCAACACCAGGAACAAGCAGAAAATGTTCGGGTGCAATACTTCTTATTTTTTCGAAATCATCCGGGTGTGTTGCGCCGACAACGTACATCATACGATCGGGGCCTGCCCAGGTTTGTGATATTTTTAATACCTGCTCGAACAGTGGACCGTTGCGGGTTTGAAGTCTTTGGAAGTCGGCGCTTCCGGTATTGGAGGTAAGTCCGAGCAAAATCACCCATTTTCCGTCAAAATCCAGAAATGGTGTTACAGAGTCGCTTCCCATATAGGGTGCTACGGTCACAGAATCAAAATTGAGGCCGGACGACGAAGGGTCGAAAAACGTACGTGCGTATAATCCGCTGGTATTGCCAATATCACCTCTTTTGGCATCTGCGATTGAGAAGTGTGAGTCAGGAATGTATTCCAGCGTTTTTTGTAAACTTTCCCAGCCGCGCGCACCCATGGCTTCGTAGAATGCAATATTGGGTTTGTATGCAACGCAATAATCAGCAGTTGCGTCAATAATTTGCTTGTTAAATGCGAATATGGGATCAGGTCCTTTCAACAGGGAAGCCGGGATTTTCCGGATGTCTGTATCAAGGCCCACACACAGGTAAGACTGCTTACTGGAGATGTGGTTAAAAAGCGCTTCGTATGTCATGATTTTTGAAATATTGCGCCGAAATTACAACGTCTGCAAATAGATTCATAAATTTGCCGGCAGATAAAGTCAGATTATACGCTCATTAAAACAATTTATAAGCAGCTACCATGCAGATTCGTGAAACATCCATTGCCGGTTTAGTCGAGATTTTTCCACGCGTTTTTAATGACGACCGTGGGTTTTTCTTTGAATCGTATAATGAAGAATTATTTAAGAACCTGGGGTTGCCAACTAACTTTGTGCAGGACAACCAGTCGTTTTCAAAAAAAGGAGTCGTAAGAGGGCTTCATTTTCAGAACGCACCTTTTGCGCAGGGTAAACTGGTTCGTGTAATTTCGGGAAGTGTGCTGGATGTGGCTGTTGACATTCGCCCGGATTCACCAACGTTTGGCAAGCACGAGGTATTTGTATTGAGAAGCGATACGAATAATATGGCGTATGTGCCCGAAGGTTTTGCACATGGGTTTGTCGCCCTGGAAGACAGTGTTTTTAGTTACAAATGCACCAATTTATATAGTAAAATCTCTGAATCCGGAATTTTGTGGAACGACGCTGATCTTGGCATTGACTGGGGTGTTGCCAATCCGATCGTGTCAGAAAAAGATTTGATACTGCCTACTTTCGAGGCGCTTTTTGGGAAACAGAAATTGTAACGGTAGTTATTTTTCGAACAGTTCTTCAAGCGCCTTTGAGGCTACTTTACGGGCGGAATTTGGATTTTGTCCCGTAATTAGCCTTTCATCCATTTCAATGAATTCGATGAACGGAATCATCGATTTGGTGTAATGTGCACCGCGTTCTTTTAATTTATCTTCCAGATAATAAGGTACTTCGCTCACAAAACTCATCAGCGCTTCTTCTACATTGGAGAAGCCTGTAACATATTTGTCTGCGATGAGATAGCTGCCATCCGATAACTTTACATCGAGCAGTCCGCAGACTCCGTGGCACACTGCTGAAACGGTCCCGTTGTTTTCATAAATTACCCTTGTTATATTTTGGAGTGCTTCGTTCTCTGCCAGATCCCACATGGCGCCATGACCACCTGCAAAATAGATCAGCCGGTAATCCCGGGCGTCTATTTGCTCCGGAGAGAGGGAATTTTCAAATTTGGAAAGAAAAACGTTGTCCTCGAAGTATTTGTGATTGAGCTCGTCTTTCAGGTCGTAGCTCCTTTCATCAACCGGGATTTTGCCACCCAGCGGACTCACAATATCAATAAGTACCTTACGTTTAACCATGACGTCATAGAAGTGCGTCAACTCGCTCATCCAAAGGCCGGTTTTGGCTGATTTTGTCGGGTAAACATCATGGTTTGTGCAAACGATCAGCGCTTTCATAGCATTCGATGATTGGCCTGTCTTTTCGCTTTGCGAGGGCAGGGGTTATAACAGGATTTCATGGATTCAGCAACCAGTAACGTGGTTGTGTATCCGCGCTCAATTATCGGGAAAGATACTGTAAAAACCTATTAATTTGTAAGGCCACCGATTGATGAAGCGAGCAAAACGCTGAGCAACAGCGATTTTAGAGGAGCTGATTTTTGTAAGCAAACGCCACAGCCGCAGCGGTAGTTTTGGTGCCGGTCTTTTCCAGAACACGCAAACGGTGACCTTCAACAGTCCTGACGCTGATGAACAATTTGTCACTGATTTCGGATGTAGACAGGCCGTCGCAGATCAACTGAAGAACCTCTTTTTCACGGGCAGACAGTGCCACGTTTGTTGCATTTGGGAAAAAAGGATGTTTATTGGGAAGGCGATTCACCATTTTGCGGTGCATTGCTTTGGAAACGAAGTCGTTGTAATAAAAACCTTCATCGGCCACACGACGTATAGCCTTTTCCACTTCGTCGGGGCTCGTATCTTTGAGCAAATATCCCTGAACACCTTTTTCCAGCATGTGTATCACAAAGCGGTCTTCGTTGTACATCGTCACAACGATAATTTTGATGTCCGGATACCGTTCAAGTGCAGCTTCTGTTGCCTGAATGCCATCCATTACGGGCATTTGCAAATCCATGAAAATGATGTCAGGTGTGTTGCTGGGCAGTTTATCCAGTAACTCCTGGCCATTGGCCGCTTCAAGTACGAATTCAAAGTCAGGAATTCCGCTAAGCATGGAAATGAATCCCTTTCGAAACAATTCGTGGTCATCGGCGATTCCGAGTTTCAGGACTTTTGTACCCGGACTTACAGTTTCCGGTTTTTCTGTTCCATATTGTGCAGGTATTTGCTCTGAAATTTTCATCTGGTGGATATAGTATCTGTAAATGTGTGGATGTTGGGTGACTTAAAGATTCACCTTTTCGCGACGGAAAGGGTGCAACGGTTCCGGTTTTTTCTCCTCAATCGCAACTACCGGTATTTGCGCCCAGGCGCTTGATCCGCCGCCTTCGGGTTTTTCATATTCTACGAAACCGTCCACAATGGCGAGCCGGCTTTCAATACCCAGCAAACCGAGGCCTGCCAGTTTATTTTCCTTGATCATTTCAGGATCAAAACCCACACCGTTGTCGGTCACCCTTAATCCGATCATTCTGTTGTTGATCTGAAGATCAATGTCGATCCGGGAGCAATTTGCATGTTTGATCGAATTGTTGACCAATTCCTGCATAATGCGGTAAATCGTCAGCTCTGTTTTTTGTCCCAAACGCGGAAATTCTTCGACGTTGCAGCGGAATGAAAGTGCGAGCTGATTCCCTTCCTCTAATTTATGAATAAATTCGTCAATTGCTTCTGCAAGTCCAAAACGCTCGAGTGTGGTGGGTACCAGGTCCCGGGTAATGCGCCTTACGTGCAGGATCGTTTCTTCAACAAGCGACTGGGATTTGCGCATGATCTGGTCGTCTTTGTCGCCAGACTCTCCAATAATTTTGCTAAGCTGGTTTAGGCTTAACTTGGTAAGAGACAGCATTGTGCCAATGTCATCATGTAAATCCTGCGCGATTCTGCGTCTTTCGGTTTCTTCTGAATTCAGTGCTGTATCCAGTAAAAGACGTGTGTAGTTTTTCTCAATATCATTCAGCTTTTTTTCCTCTTCAAATTTCTTTTTTTGGTAGTACATGACAAATGAGATCACAAAAAATGCCATTATAAGCATTGCCAGTGAGGCAATAAGTAATGCCCATTTTAATTCTTCACTGTTTTGCATAACCGCTATTGGAATAATTGTAGATACCAATACTAACAAATAACATGCTGACTATTTCAAAGACGTTGGGAATATATTCCAGCAAGCCAATATCAAGCCAGTTGCCCCACTTGAAAGTGTAATGAAAAACCGGTGCGATAAACACAAAACTTGAGTAATACAATAACAAACCCGAGCATACCCAGAAAAACGGGTAGGTGAGCAGATTGTTTATTTTTAGCAACTGAATCAATTCCTTGAAATAGATCAAAATCCAGAATATCATCAGTACACACTCAATTGTAACAGAGTAGAGGAGGAGCTCGTGGTTATGCAAATCGGTAATTTCTGGATTGGCCTGAAAAAGGTCCCAGATAAAAAAAATAAAATTAAGAATTATCGATCCCGCTATCAATTTTTTGAACGTTTTGGACTCGATTTTTAAGTAAAACATTGAGCCAAGCAAAGCGTATCTGATCGGAATGCTGATGTTGAAAAAAATTAGTGTGTTGAATCTTAACGCTGCGTAATGAAACATGATAAGGTCTATGACAATTTTGTAAATCACATAGATCATGAAAATGTAAAAGACCTTATCGTTATAAGCTTTTTTCGAAATGATCAGTATCAATGGAAGCAGGCTGATAAAAATGCTTGTGCATACCAGAGGTTGAAGTTTGAACAAATTCAGGTAATTATCAACCATGTATCTATTTTTAAGAAATTACTTTCCACACTGACGCGGACACAATGGCCCTCCCGCCATAGCATCTTCATCCGGAGCGTCTTTTTTGCCGAATTCAGCGGCAGGAATGAGGTTGTTTCCATCTGCATCTACCGGTACAATGATCAGCCGCGAAGTGTGCTTCCCTTTGCCTAGTACAATCTCATCGGCGGAATGGTCTTCTTCGCGAGAGCCATAAAATACCCTGAAACCCACACATTTGTCTCCGTGTTTTTCAATCAGTTTGTTGAATTTTTTAATTCCGAAAAATTCTGCTTCTACAAAATTTTCTCCGCGACCATGAATTTCCCTTTGTTTTTTCTTGTGTGGGGTGGCAAGCTCCTGGAATTTCGATGCAGCTACCAGTTCGCCTTCGTTACCTGTAAATTGTATCATTTCACTAAATGCGATAAAAGTTAAACAATGTCTGAGGATAAAGGTAAATTGAGGTTGTACAAATATCAAGTAGTACTTTACATATTGAGTTAACGGTAATCTCGTAGGCGGCTCACTTTCAATTAATTGCTGTTTTTTGTGTTTAAAGAACACGTAAAATTACCTGTATCAATGCGTTAGAATACTATCCGTTGAATCTGCACTACCTGTTTTTATAATCACGTGTATATACGCTAAAAGATAAATGGCCAACAAAATACCTTTGTAATAAGCTATGAAAAATTCCATGAGGGTTTCTCAGGATCATTAAAGGGTTAGGTTAATATACGAAAACCGCGATGGATGTCCGTTGCGGTTTTTTCTTTTTCGCCTGTAACTTTGCATTCATACCAATGAAGATATGAAACCGACGATTACAATCGAATATTGTCCAAAATGCGGATGGCTGCTGCGGGCGGCATGGATGGCACAGGAGCTTTTGACCACTTTTACCGACGATCTTCATGGTGTTACGCTCATGCCATCCGAGGTGGCAGGGCGCTACACGATCCATCTAGGTGCCGAATTGCTTTGGGACCGCAAGCGGGAAGGGCACTTTCCGGAACCGAAAGAATTGAAGCAGCGCGTCAGGAATATCATCGCTCCGGACAGAAACCTGGGACACAATGATCGCTGAATTTTTTGGATGAAATGATATCCCGTAAACGGGGTCGTTTCTGTACATAAAGTGGTCTAAATCAGGACAAATTGGCACAAAAAGGTTTTTGAGCCTGAAATAATGTCATCCTGGATCAAGCATTCCTAAATGTTTTTTGTGATGCAAGAACCCCGATCTTATAGTTAATAAATTGATAAATAGTAAGTTGTGGTCAAATAGTTTTTCCTTTGCCGGCAAATTGATTTTGCCAGATAAATCCATGGCACATAGTTTTTCGTTTATTAGGAAATTATGAACCTAAACATACGCGAGAGCCATGGAACATAAAATCAAAATACCGAAAGAAATGTTGATGCACATAGATTTTAACAACACAATCAACGGCGGTTTGAGCGAGCCGGTTGTGCATCAGAAAAAAGAAGAAAATGGATACGAAGTGGTTGTGAAGGTTCCTGGCATTGAAGTGGAAGATCTGCAACTGGAAATAGCGAATGGTAAAATGTCACTTTACCACCTTTTGCCAATCTTCTCGCATGAGGAAAGTAATGAGGAGCAATGGAAAACGATTCGGTTTATCAGCACAATGGTTATTCCTAATGACGTGGATCAGGATAACATATCTGCCAGATATGATGAGACGCGCCGCAGACTGGTCATGAATCTGCCATTCAATCATCAGCACGATGATTCCCGGCGTAAAGTAGATATTGAGCGCTGGTAACAGCTGAATAAGCTGAATAAATTTTAACAAAAATCCCGGTAACTGCAACAATTAGATTGCAGATACCGGGATTTTTCCTGTTTTGCAGCCTTGCCTTGTACCCCTCATGGTTTTGCAGGATGTATGTGACTTTCCGTGTCGCTGCAAATTTCATCCTTCCAACATATTATATTAAAATTTTGTAAACCTTTCATTATGAGGCAAAAAAGGCAATTCATATTCGTATTTTAGCATACAACTTAATTGCTTCTATCTCAACGTTATGAAAAAGTCAAACATTTTTGCGTACATCGAACTCTCCAAGCTGGTGGAGGAGCTTCGGTTAACCGGCGCGTCGGAAAAATTGAAAGAAAAGCTGAAATCCCAGTCTGCCTATTTCAGCATCATTGAACCCCGCTTTTTTTCGGATTCTTTGGTTGGAGAATGGGAAGGCATTGTTAACCTTTTAAAACAAAAAGGTGTGCGGACCGATGAGCAGGGAAAGGTGATCTCCAACGCGGTTGCGAACACAATCGACAGCCTGAGCAGTACGGAGTGTGAGAAGCTCGTCAGCCGCGTATTTACACTTCACGAAAAAGTAAAAAGCGAATTTGTATAAAATTGGTAAACAGAAATCCTTGTCGGTATTACCGGCAGGGATTTCTGTTTTTGGCGTGGTTTATCTGTTAGCTGACTGTTCCGCCATTCCAGATTTCTTTTCCCGGTTGGACAAACGCAAGGCTACCATCTTTGTCTTCCGCCATCAGGATCATGCCATGACTCTCCATGCCCATCATTTTGCGGGGCGCGAGGTTGGCCAGGTACAGCACTTTTTTTCCGATGATTTCCTCCGGTTTAAAGTGCTCCGAAATCCCGCTCAGAACAGTTCGTTGTTCAATGCCTATATCGACTTTAAGTTTAAGTAGTTTTTTGCTTTTTGGTACACTTTCGGCTTCCGTGATCGTAGCGATACGGATATCCATTTTGGCGAAGTCATCGTATTGTATCTCCGGTTTTACCGGCGCTACTACTTTCCCTTCCAACTCATTCATGCGTCTGGCGTCGTGTAGTTTCTGTATTTGCTTTTCAATTACGTGATCTTCAATTTTCTCAAAAAGCAGACTGGCTTCCCCGATAATCTGGCCATCCGGCAGCAAGTCAGCGTTACCTGCATCTTTCCAGGTTTTACCGCTCAATCCAAATTGTGTATTGATTTTATCAGCTGTAAAAGGTAAAACTGGTTCAGATACAATGGAAAGCGTTGCGGAAATCTGTAATGCTATATTTAAAATCGTATCAACCCGGGCAGGGTCGGTTTTGATCACGTGCCACGGTTGGGTATCTGCGAGGTATTTGTTGCCGAGACGGGCAAGATCAATTATGCTCGCCAATGCTTCTCGGAATCGGTAATTCTCAAGGGAGTCAGCAATTCTGGCCGGAAATGCCGCAAGTTCGGCCAGCGTAGCTTCGTCAAGTTCGGTCAGTTCGCTTTTCGACGGTACTTTTCCCTCATAAAATTTATGGGTTAAAACAACCGCGCGGTTGATGAAATTTCCATAAATCCCAACCAGTTCGCTGTTGTTACGGGTCTGGAAATCTTTCCAGGTGAACTCGCTGTCTTTGGTTTCGGGAGCACTTGCAGTCAGTACGTAGCGCAGTACATCCTGTTTTCCCGGAAGTTCTTCCAGATATTCATGCAGCCACACGGCCCAGTTTCTGGATGTCGAAATTTTGTCGCCTTCCAGATTCATGAACTCGTTGGCAGGGACGTTATCCGGCAAAATCAGACTTCCTTCCGCAATGATCGTAGCTGGGAAAATGATACAGTGGAAAACAATGTTGTCCTTTCCAATAAAATGCACGAGTTTGGTGTCATCCTCTTTCCACCATTTTCCCCAGCCTTCGTCGGTTCCGTTTTTTTGAATGAGCCAGTCTTTCGTGGCTGAAATGTATCCGATCGGCGCTTCAAACCATACGTATAATACTTTTCCCTCTGTATTTGGCAGCGGCACCGGAATTCCCCAATCCAGATCGCGTGTCATTGCGCGTGGCTTCAAACCTTCTTTCAACCACGACTGACATTGTCCCTGGACGTTTGTTTTCCATTCAGGATGGCTATTTACAAAAGCCTCCACCTGTGGTTGCAATTTGTCCAGTGGCAGAAACCAGTTGGTAGTCGGTCTCATGACCGGCTTCGAACCGGAAAGCATGGAGTGTGGTTCGATCAGTTCTGTGGGGCTGAGTGCAGAGCCACAGCGTTCACACTGATCTCCGTAAGCGTTTGGATTAGCGCATACCGGGCAGGTGCCTACTATATAGCGGTCAGCCAAAAATTGCTGCGCAGTCTCATCAAAATATTGCTCGGTCGTTTCTTCAACAAACACGCCTTTGTCGTACAGGTTTTTGAATATTTCCTGCGAAGTTTCATGGTGTATTTTTTTGCTGGTTCTGGAATAAACGTCAAAGGAAATACCAAGGTCCCGGAACGAGTCATCAATCTGGCGATAATATTTATCCACCACTTCCTGGGGAGTCATGCCTTCTTTTTTTGCACGAATGGTAATTGGCACTCCGTGTTCATCCGTTCCGCTGATGAATGCCACATCCTTTCCTTGTGATCGGAGGTATCGGACGTATATATCAGCGGGTACGTAACAGCCTGCAAGGTGACCGATGTGAATCGGGCCGTTTGCATAAATCAATGCGGCTGTGACTGTATATCTTTTAGGGTCGGTAATCGGCATTTTTTAGAAAAATTGAATGAACAATCGTGGAGAGGTGAAACGCTCCTTGTTTTCGGCACCGTTGTAATTGGAATGCAAAATTAGTAAAACCGGGCGGGAATGCGGGATGAAGGCTTTGGTAAATTTTCTGGCAGCTGTTGCCTAAAAGGTAAATGGATTCAATATTGCATCCGCTTTATTGGAAGAAACGAATATTTTAAAGAAAATCCAACCCATTGAGTCAGTAAGATGTCTTCAAAATATAATCTTAATCGATCTCTCATGACCAGAAATTTACTTTTATCGGCTCTTGCTGTATTGTTTATTTTTAATAAGACATTTGGTCAGGATGTCGCCAGGCATCGAAAAATTGATTTTGGGATTTGGGGTGGGTTGCCGGTTTTGGGGAAATTTGATTCAAACGATCATTTAAGATCAGCATCAGGGCTCACGCTTGGCATCAATGTGGGCTATTATTTCAGGCAGCCCAGACAGGGCTTATCCATTCACTTACAGCCAAACTGGAGCGAACAAAGTGTTGCCAAGAAATCCGGTATAAATACCGCTTTTTTTCAAAAGGCAACCTGGACGTCGCAGTCTGTCAATATTCCTGTTCTGCTTCGCTGGACATTTTCTACCGGAACTATCAGGCCATTCCTCGAATTCGGGCCAAATCTGCGTTTCAGGACTGCGATTTCACAAAGAAACGAGGGCAAGATTTGCGGCGTTTCCAATTGTTCAAATTACGATGCAACGATTCGTATGCACTCTGAAATAAGCCAGGACAGGATCGGGTTAATTGCGGGCGCCGGGGTGGAACTTGATATCTGGAAATTAACGATTCCAGTTGGCGTCAGAATTGTGGAAGGAATCGGGACATATAAGATGAATATAGTCCGGGAGGACAGCTATTATTACCAGGGACTTAAAACGAGAAGCATCCAAATTGTAACAGGGATTTCATTCTGATACTCAGTCGGTTAATGAAAAATGGAATAGTTTTTTGTTTTTATGCATTTATGCTCGTTTTTAATGAAATACAGTCTGTTTTTTGCTTAATATTGCAATAGACACGGATTTTTATACATTTGCACAATTGTAAGTAAAAATTTCACTAAAGTCACCTTGAGACGAATTATTTCTATACTGCTGCTGGGGCTTCTGCTCTACAACATGACGGGCTATTCGATAGCTTTTTTGTTGGAGCAGCGTGATTCGATCAAGGCATCCACGGATTTTATTGAGAAGAGCGCGTTTTCGAGAGACATTGTAATTAAGGTACCTGCTTCAATTCCTTATCAAACCAATTGGGAAGTTCCGGAAGAGGTCGAAGGGAAAATTGAACACGAAGGTCAGTTCTACAACATGGTTACCCGCCAGCTGATCAACGATACGCTGTATGTTTATTGTGAATTTGATCAGAATGCGCGCGATCAGTTTACAGAACTGGTTTCTAAAATCAATGATCAGGTGAGTTCCGATAACGAAGATCCTGATCAGAAAGGATCTTCAAAGATTCTCAAAAATTTTCTTCACGAGTATATGTCCGGCAACAGGAACCATGTCTTCTATATCTTGGAATGGGTTGCGGAAAATACGTTTGTTCCCCAAGAACATTTTGTGCTGACGCCATATCATTTGAGTATTCCTTCTCCTCCGCCGAATATCGTCTAAAACTTACCAGTTCGCTACCTGCTTTTTGTCTGACACGACTAACGTGGACGTCATTTTGCACGTGCGATGGCTTTCGCTGCCACTGTTTCACCCGAAGCACACTTATTTCTTACCAACGGATTTCAAAAATCGAAGGCCTTTTTTATTCAAATTGAATAAATCGTCCTCCATTTTATTTTGCTCAAAAACCAAGACAAGGCTATTTTATGGCACATATTGAACTTTTCGATAAGAGTCTCCCGGGCATTACCGGGCTATTCGATTTTCGTCCTGAAACAGCAGTTCCACTACGGCTTCTCGCAGAAACATTATTGAGAGGTAATTCGCTACTTACCAGTGCCGAACGCGAATTGATTGCTTCCTATGTTTCCCATTTGAATAACTGTCATTTTTGTCACACCTCCCACGGAGCCGCTGCAATGGCGCACCTGAATTGTGATATTTCTCTGATCGACGACATTAAGCGGAATTTTCAAACCATTGAAATATCAGCGAAACTCAGAGCACTTTTAAACATTGCCGCCAAAGTGCGGCAAGGGGGTAAATTTGTAACGGAAATAGACGTTGAAGCGGCAAAGACGCAGGGAGCGGAGGATGCGGAAATTCACGATACTGTACTGATCGCCGCAGCTTTTTGTATGTTCAACAGATACGTCGACGGGCTGGGCACCTGGGCTCCGCCGGCAAACGAAGATTACCAGAAGATGGGGCAGCGTATGGCTTTTGAAGGTTATGTCCGCCAAGTTCCTGTTCAACAATAAATTTCCGATTTAAAATTTCCAAGTATGCCACACATACCACTACCTGCACATTTACCCGGAATTACAGGATTGCTGGAATACAACCAGGAAACCGCAGCACCAATTCGTGAGCTGACCCAGATTTTGCTGAGAGGAGACTCTACACTTTCGGCCGGAGAGCGGGAACTGATCGCAACGGTTGTTTCACATGGTAATGCCTGCGTATTTTGTACCACAGCACACACTGCGGCCGCCGACTTGCTCTTAGGTGAATCCGAAACTTGTGAGATGGTGAAGCGTGATATCGACTCAGCCCCGGTGAGCGAAAAAATGAAGTCGTTGCTTAAAATTGCCAAAATGGTGCAGGTGAGCGGACAAGCCGTAACGCCGGCGGCAGTTGAGGAAGCAAAGGGACGGGGCGCGACTGATCTTGAAATTCATGACACGGTATTAATTGCCGCCCTTTTTTGCCTGTACAACCGTTACGTGGACGGCCTGGCAAGCGTTACACCTGCAAATCCTGAGTTTTACAGCTATCTGGGCGAGCGCATCGTTAACCACGGCTACAACCGCCTGCCGCAGGGATACGATCATTTAAAGAAGTAATTATAACCACTTAAATAACCTATGAAAATAAAATTTTACCTCCTCCTGGTAACCATTTGTCTGCTGCGATTACAAACAAGCTTAGCCCAGTCCGGTAAGATTACCGGTGCAGTTCTTGACGCTGAAACAAATCGTCCGTTGCCTGGCGTGTCGGTTTTTGTGAAAGGCAACAGTTTCGGCACGACAACCAATCATCTTGGTAATTTCGAGATCTCCGCACCAACTCCGGGAACGCTCATTTTTTCTTTTGTTGGCTATGAAAAGCAAGAAGTGAACATTGAGAACAGTAGCATTTTGTCGGTAACACTGAAACCTTCGGCAGAGCAACTGGATCAGGTCGTTATTTCGGCATCCAGGATTGAAGAGAATATTCTTCGTTCGCCGGTGAGCATTGAGAAAATGGATTTACGGGCAGTACAACAAACACCTTCCGCCAATTTTTATGACGGACTGGTCAATATGAAATCGCTGGATATGGTCAGTAGTAGTCTCACTTACAAGCAGATAAACACGCGTGGATTCAACCAAACCGGTAACGGGCGCTTTTTACAGCTGGTAGACGGTGTGGACAACCAACCTGCGGGTCTTGGTTTTGCAATGGGTAATTTATTTGGTCCGCATGATCTGGATGTTGAGAGCGTAGAACTCATTCCCGGCGCCGCTTCGGCGTTATACGGTCCTGTCGCTTTCAACGGCATGCTATACACACGCACTAAGAACCCGTTTGAATATCAGGGCCTTAGCGTTCAGACCAAGTTCGGCGTAAATCATATCGCAGATGGAACGGGAATGGGTGCAAAACCATTGTACGACGTGGCGGTTCGCTATGCAAAAGCAATTAACAACCGCCTTGCTTTCAAGCTTAACGCATCTTACCTGAAAGGCACAGACTGGTATGCCAATAATTACACCGACATAGATCCGAACACGCCGGAAGCAAACCGCGGTCCAAAAAATCCGGGTAGAAACGCATTGAATATTTATGGAGATGAAGTTGCGCAAACTTTGACGGGTATTGGACGCGTGTCGCGCACCGGATACGAAGAGAAAGACCTCGCCAACTACGGCGTTTACAGTCTCAAGTTAAACGGCGCGCTGCATTACCGCATCACAGATAAAATCGAAGCAATTTATCAGGGCAATTTCAACCAGGGAACGGCGCAGTATACGGGCAGCAACCGTTTTGTGATCAATGACTTTAAGCTCGTTCAGCATCGTCTGGAATTGAAAGGCGCAAATTTTTACATCCGGGCTTACGGCAATAACGAATATTCGACAAATTCCTACAATACAAGAGCACTTGGACAGCAGATTAACCGGACATGGGTGAAAGACCTGAACGGCAATACCGTAGCGCCTTCGGCGGCAGATGCGACCTGGTTTCAACGTTACGCAGCAGCTTACAATGGTGCTATTACCGGCATAACCGGAAAGGACAATGATGCTGCAAGAACATTTGCAGACCAGGGCCGGGTCCTGCCGGGATCTTCGGCGTTTGAAAGCGCCCGTGATGTGCTGATCAAAACACGGGGCCTGGCAGGTGCGGGGATTTTGAGTAAATCAAGTCTGCGCCATATCGAAGGATTGTATGATTTTAGTTCAGTTGTTAAAGTTCTGAGTCTCCAGATCGGCGGTAATTACCGGAAATACAACCTCAATTCAGAAGGAACTTTATTTGACGACAAAGACAGGAAAATTACCAACGACGAATTTGGAGCCTTCGCACAGGTTTCGAAAACTGTCCTGAAAGATATGCTCAAAGTGACGCTTTCAGGCAGATATGACAAAAACGAAAATTTTGCAGGCCGTTTCACGCCACGCGCTTCCGCAGTGTTTTCTCCGGACGACAACCACCATTTCCGCGCTTCGTATCAAACGGGATTCCGTAATCCAACCATCAGCGATCAGTTTATCAAGCTTAATGTGGGCCCGATCATCATTTTGGGTGGAGCTCCGGTTAATTCACAAGGTTTGAATGCGTACGAAAATTCTTACACAGCCAATTCGGTTGGCGCTTTTGGAGCAGGATTTGGGAAAGATATTCAGTCAGGGGTAGCGTTCCCGCAGGCACTTGCCAATAACAAAGACAAGCTGGCCAAATCCGACGTAGCTTATATTAAATCGGAAAAGGTAAAGAGCTACGAAGTTGGTTACAAAGGTATTTTTGGTAAAAAGCTATTGGTTGATGTCAATTATTATTACAGTCAGTACACTGATTTTCTGATCAATACGGTTGTCATTCGTCCGGAATCCAATGTTCTTCTGGCAGATGGAGGAATCAACCCGGCAGCAGCGGCGGATATTTTGAATGGGAAAATTCAGGCCTTTCAGCTCTATACCAATGCGGCTGATCAGGTTTCCATTCAGGGAGTAAGCGCCGGACTGACTTATTCTTTGCCAAAAAATTATCGGGTAAATGCCAATGCCACCTGGGCAAGTTTTAACATCGGTGATGCAAATCCCAACAATATTCCGGCTTTTAACACGCCTGAATGGAAGTCCAATCTGACACTTAGTAATTCCAAACTGACTGAGAAAATAGGGTTCAGTGTTGCCTGGCACTGGCAGAGTGCTTTCGACTGGTACGGCTCGTTTACGGAGAATCGTCCGGGTAGAATTTCCGCTTACAGCTTGCTGGATGCACAGCTGAGTTATAAAATTCCGTCACTGAAAACGGTCGTCAAACTTGGCGCCGCCAACCTGACCAACAAATACATTGTACAGGCTTATGGTTCACCGGCGGTTGGCGGATTGTACTATGTCAGCCTGAATTTCGATCAACTTTTTAGGTAATAAAATATGATGGTTCGTCAAACTAAGTCAGCTTACCGGGGATTGATTTTATTGCTGCTCGTCGGCGGTTTCGCTTCTTGTGTGAACAAGGAAAAAGAGAACGAGGAGACTATGATCAGAACGCTTGACGAGATCAAAACACTCAATTTCAATAAAACCAATACCTTTTGCCCGGAAGCTGAGCTGGCTTTTTTTGCATCTGTCAGCGATCAGAACCAAATTCCTTACCGCAGTTTCAAACGGGAATATTTTACGGCAATTTCTTATTTAAAAGTAGGTGACGAAAGTAAGGCGGTCGATATTTTTGAGCGAATTTCCTCGCTTTCCAAGGTAAGCTTTCCGGCCGACTACCGGGAAATAATGTACAGACAGGGAATTGCAAATATTCGTCTCGGAGAAAGGCAAAACTGCGTAAATAACCATACCGGCGAATCTTGTGTGATCCCGATTGTAAATACAGGAATTCATACACTTCGTGGCGGTTCGTTGCGGGCCATCGAAATTTACAGTGAATTGTTGAAAAGCGATCCAAAGGATTACGAGTCACGTTGGCTGCTCAATATTGCTTACATGACTTTGGGAGAATACCCTGCCGGTGTGCCTTCTAAATGGCTGATTCCCGATCTGACCACGGATTTGTCAGGAGAAAAAGTGCAGCCTTTTACCGATGCAGCGCCTCATTTGGGGCTCAATACACGAAATAAAGCCGGCGGAGTAATTACCGAAGACTTTGATAACGACGGCCTGATCGACATTGTGACTTCCGACTGGGGGCTCGACGGCAGCATGCACTACTTCAAAAGCAATGCAAATGGAACATTTTCTGATGTTTCCAAACAGTCGGGGCTCTCTCGCTTTAAAGGAGGGCTCAGTATGATTCAGGCCGACTACAACAATGATGGCCTGACCGACATTCTGGTGCTCAGGGGAGCCTGGATGGTAGGCGAATTTGGGAATCAGCCAAATTCTCTGCTGCGTAATAATGGCGATGACACTTTTACCGACGTTACGATTCAGAGCGGGTTGTTTTCATTACACCCAACGCAGGCCGCTGTATGGAGAGATTTTAACAATGACGGTTGGCTCGATTTGTTCATCGGAAATGAGACGGAACAGGGTGGTCAGCAACATGGCTGTGAGCTCTATCTGAGCAATACTGACGGAACGTTTACCAACATCGTCGATGAAGCGGGTTGTAACGTCAACGCATTTATCAAGGGTGTCGCATCGGCAGATTACAACAATGACGGTTTTCAGGACCTTTTTCTTTCAACCATGAATGGCTACAAGATTTTGTTGAAAAATTTGGGAAGCGTGAAAGGCAAACCTCATTTTGAGAATGTCAGCGCGATGTCTGGCGTGGAAGGCATTAAGGTTTCAACATTTCCTACCTGGTTTTGGGATTATGACAACGATGGCTGGCAGGACATATTCGTTTGCGGCTATCAGCTCGACAAATCCATCGCGCATTCAGTCGCTACCGATGCTTTGAATATTCCCAATACGGCAAGTAAAATGTATCTCTACCGCAATAACCATGATGGAACTTTCAAAGATGTCTCGGCGGCAATGGGTCTGAATCACAGTGTTTTTGCCATGGGCTCAAATTTTGGCGACTTTGACAACGACGGATTTCTGGACATGTACCTGGGAACCGGCAATCCTGAATACACTTCTTTAAGCCCGAACAAATTGTATAAAAATATCGGAGGTGCCCGATTTGCCGACGTCACGATTGCAGGAAGGGTCGGCAATTTGCAAAAAGGGCATGGTGTTTCTTTTACCGATATTGACAACGATGGAGATCAGGACATTTTTATTGAAGTTGGCGGGGCGTACAAGGGTGATGCCTATAACAACTCGCTGTATCTGAATCCGGGGCAAAATGAAAACAAATGGGTCAAACTTGCCCTTGAAGGTACGTCGAGCAACCGTTCGGCAATCGGTACAAAAATCAAAATCAGTTTTATAGACAAGGGATTGCGCAGGGTGGTTTACCGCGAATTGAATTCCGGAGGCAGTTTTGGGGCATCTTCGTTGCGAAGCGAAATCGGTATTGGCCAGGCCTCAGTGATTGACGAAATCGAAATTACCTGGGCCGGTGCTTCCAAACCCCAAATATTTAGAAACATCAAACCCAATCAGCTGTACAAGATTGTAGAGGGAGAAAAGAATATTGACCCGGTAAAACTGACCCAATTATTTTACAAGCGCAAAGGGACCAATTTCCCGGTGTGCAGTACCGCTAAAATTTTATAAGATCAAGCAATGGACAATTTTGGTAACACAATAAATTTCGAAGAATCGGCATCCGGAAAGTGGTTGGCTTTTGGACTCTGCATGGCCGCATATTTACTGACGGGCACTGTTTCAACCCTTATGTCGGTTTATTTGCCCGTTGCAATCCCGGAGCTGTTGAAGGATTCGCTTCATGGTAAACCCATTTCTGAGGCCCGTCTTGGTGAAGCAGGCGCTTACATCAATGCGACTTTTTTGTACGGATGGATGGCTGGCGGGCTGCTCTTCGGATTGCTCAGTGACCGGATCGGCAGGGTAAAAACGCTGGCATTGGTTACGATCGTGTATGGAATCGGAACCGTTTCCGTAGTTTTTGTGAAAGATTACTATTCGCTTATTTTCCTGCGTTTGGTTACCGGAATGGGCGTAGGCGGCGTGCTGCTGGTGTCTACTGTTTATATCTCAGAAATCTGGGAAGCCAAAACGCGGCCTGTAATGCTGGGGATTCTGGCCGTTTCTTTTCCGATTGGAATTGTCGCTACGGGAAGTCTGAATATGCTGTTTTCTGAATGGCGGCAGGCTTTCGGGTTGGGAATTATACCAATCGTCATCGGAACGCTCATATTTTTTCTTGCAGAGGAATCGAGGCAATGGAAGTTTTCGAAGCTAATCGTTTCGAGCCGCAAGCAAAGCATTTTTGACGACAGTAACCGGAGCAATCTGGTGGCGGGTTCACTAATCTTCGGTTCGGTGCTGATTGGTTTATGGGGGCTCTTTTCCTGGCTGCCGACCTGGGTGCAAACTTTGCTTGAAACTGGTCAAAATGGCCAAAAAGAACGCGGACTCACGATGGTGCTACTTGGAATGGGTGGAATTTTGGGTGGCGTTTGTTCAGGATTTCTGATCAGAACATTTGGAAGCAGAAAAACCCTCATGGTTACATTCACAGGTTGCATTGTGATGTGTTGTATTCTGTTTTTGACAAATCAGCATTTTACGCCAGTCGTGTATTTTGAAATGGCTTTGCTTGCACTTTGTTTCGGGGTAAGCCAGGGTTCATTGTCGAGCTACATTCCCGAATTGTTTCCGGTTGCCATCAGAGCAACTGCGACTGGTTTCAGCTTCAATATCGGAAGATTTTTTACTGCAACTGCTGTATTTTTTATCGGGTCGCTGGTTTCAGTTTTGGGTGGATTTAGTAATGCGTTGCTCGTTTTTTCGCTCGCATTTGTCATTGCGCTGGTCACAACTTGGTACAGCAAAGACAGTCATATCAAGAAATTATCATAGGTTAATTGTTCAGCAAACGGATCTGTCGGATGACGGGTCCGTTTCTATTTTTTGCAGGATTATTAGGTCACATAAGTCGAAATTTACCTTCCAATGAAAAAATTCTTCTATATAGGTATCATCGGGATCATACTCTACGAAATTGCCAAGGTTTATTTTATCATGCCCATGCCCGGAAGTCAGCGCATGAACAGCATTGACCTCGCTTACTTTCTACATTCCTGGCGTTGGGCTTTCCGGACTTTTTTCTGGGCGCTGATTTTGATTGGAGGAAAAGTGGCATTTAATAGCAGACAAAAGTGGTTGTCGGTCATTTTGCTGCTACTGGCCGCTGGTCTGACATACGCTACAAACTACGAAATGGCGGCCGATACGATGTTTTATCAGCCGTCCATCGTAAAGTTGGAAGCTGGGTCCGGTAATAAAGTAGCGGGCGATCGCCTCATTATCGGCGTTTCCGCGAATGGCGAGTCAAAGGCATATCCGATTCAGTTTATTGGCTACCATCATCAGGTGCAGGATGTGTTGGGAGGAAAGCCTGTTATCGTTACTTATTGCACCGTTTGCCGCACAGGGCGCGTTTTTGAACCGTTGGTGAACAACAAAACGGAACATTTCAGATTGGTGGGCATGGATCATTTTAACGCCATGTTTGAGGATGAAGGAACACACAGCTGGTGGCGCCAGGCCAACGGCGAAGCTATTGCTGGGCCGTTAAAAGGGAGCACGCTGCCGGAACTGCCAAGTGCGCAAACTTCCCTGGCACAATGGCTGACAATTCATCCGGACTCTAAAATCATGCAGCCTGATCCACAATTTCAAGCCAAATACGATTCGATGGCGAATTACGAAAGTGGCAGAGGGAAATCTGTACTGACTAAAACAGACACCGCCTCGTGGAAAGAAAAGTCCTGGGTGGTAGGCATTGAAATCGGGAAAGAAAGCAAAGCATTTGACTGGAATCGGCTGAAAAAAGAGCGCGTGGTAAACAGCCAGATCAACGGAAAACCGGTGTTGCTTGCTTTGGCAAAAGACAACAAAAGTTTTTTCGCTTTTGAAAGACATTCTGCAAATGACAAATTTCTGATCAGAAATGATACGCTTTTCAACGGTGTGCTGGCTTACAATATGTTGGGACAGGAGATTAAAAATCCAATGAATAATCTGAAGAGGATAAACGCATATCAGGAATTTTGGCACAGTTGGCAAACATTCCACCCCGGAACCGGAAAATACTGAAGCGCTTTTAAGATCGATAATTTATTCTTTTCAATTTATTACAGTCAGTCCTGATACCGGCCTCTCATTTTCAAAAGCTTTAATTGCAACGTTAAAATTAGAATATAATGGCATATATCACTTTGCCCGAAGAAGACAAATTGCCGGGTATCCGGGGTTTGATGGCGTATCGCCCTGAAACGGCCGGTCCCTTAAACGCGCTCGCGGAAATTTTACTCCGGAATAATGATAACTCATTGACCAAGGGTGAGCGTGAGATGATTGCTGCCTATGTTTCGTACCTGAACGACTGTCTTTTTTGTCAGAGTGTACACGGGGCTGCGGCAGAATGCTACCTTGGAGAGCCGGGTTTTATGAAACTGATTAAGCAGGGATTTGAAACTGCCCCGATTTCCGAAAAAATGAAAACGCTCTTGCCGATTGCTGCCAGTGTGCAGAAGGGTGGCAAATCCGTCACTGCGGATCAGGTCGCTGCTGCGAAAGAAGCGGGTGCCACCGATAGAGAAATCCATGATACGGTATTGATCGCTGCCGCGTTTTGCATGTTTAACCGATATGTCGACGGTTTGGGTACCTGGGCGTGGACGGATCCGGCAAGTTATGTCCCAAGCGGAGTCAGAATACGGGACCAGGGATATGCCGGTTTTGATCCTCTAAAAAGTGTACAAAATAATTGAGATCAGCATTGGGATCAAAATTATCGATTGGCAGTTTGTCCACTCGAATTAATGGGCGAACTTTGGCCGTATACCATTCGCCTCAAATATGAAAATCCTCATCACTGGTGCCACCGGGTTGGTTGGAAGTGCCGTTGCCCGCAAATTTCTTTCGGAGAATCATGCTGTTTCTGCACTTTACCGTTCAGGTTCTGACAGATGTCTGCTAGCTGATGTTGAAAACCAAATAGACTGGATTGAGGGAGATATACTGGACGTCAGTGCGTTGGAAGCTGCTTTTGCCGGTGTGGAATTTGTGGTGCACACCGCCGCCGTCGTTTCTTTTGTTCCCCGCGACAGGAAAACCATGTATCAGGTGAATATGGAAGGAACGGCGAATGTGGTCAATATTTGCCTTAAATCCGGAATCAGGAAACTGTGTCATGTCAGCAGCATTGCAGCACTGGGCCGGCCCGATCCGCGTAAAGTGGTGCCTGGTGAAGATATAGTACTTGATGAGAGTCAGCGTTGGGAAGATTCACCGGAAAATTCCGAATATGCGAAGTCGAAATACCTGGCCGAACTCGAAGTTTGGCGTGGTGTCGCCGAAGGATTAAATGCGGTGGTTGTGAATCCGACACTTATTCTTGGAGAAGGAGACTGGACCAAAAGCAGCACACAGATTTTCAGGTACGTTTACAAAGAAAATCCGTTTTATACCGGTGGAATTGCCAACTACGTGGATGTGAAAGATGTGGCTGAATGTGTGTTCCGATTGTTGTTTTCAGAAATCACGGGCGAACGCTTTTTGCTGAATGGTGGAAGCATATCCTACGAAAACCTCTTCAATACCATTGCCGACAGCATGCATAAAAAACGGCCTTCGTTCAAAGTCGGGACCGGATTAGCCGCTATAATCTGGCGGGTGGAAGCTCTGAGGACCTGGCTAATGGGCACCAAACCATTGATTACAAAAGAAACGGCCCAGTCGGGTGCAAGGCGGATCAGATACGATAACGCCAAAATACGGCGTGCATTAGGATTTAACTTTCAACCGGTTGAGAAAACCATTACCCGCGTCAGTGAAAGTTTACTGGCTAAGATTTGATTATCGCGGAATTATTTTTAACTTTCTTTCATTATTTATGTAGGTAATTGCTGATTAAATGAACCGTTTTTACTTGATATTCAAAAAATAACGGGGAAGTTGTTCACTACCCACTTTGTATTAAATGAATTGGTGTATTAGCCTCAATTTAACCTGCTCATCCTTATGATGGAGAAAAATTTCGGGGAAAGAAAGGATTATATGAAGGAAACGTTGCTCAGGTTTGAAAGAATGCTGAAAACCAGTGAGCCGGAATTTTTTGACCTCGACACGTACGAGAAAGTTACGGGCCATTACATTGAAAAAGGGGATTGGGATAAGGCCTTTCTGGCATGTGAACGGGGGTTGGTTGATTTTCCTTATTCTCTTGATCTCTTGTTAAGCAAAGTCCAGTTGCATGCCAATCGTGGCGAGCATGATCTTGCCACGGAAATATTGGAACGCGCATCACTTTTTCATCCCGGAGACGTAGAAATTTCTTTTATGCAGGTTGGAATTTCCAACATGATGGGAGAATATGAAGAGGCAATTGAGATTCTGGAAAACCTGTTGAATCGGGTTGAAGATAAGGATGAAATTTATTTCCAGATCGGGCAGACTTACCAGAACTGGGGAAAATATGAGGACGCGATCAAAAATTACAAGCGATCGCTTCGGACGAACCTCAACAATGAAAGCGCGCTCTACGAGCTGGCACATTGCCTGGATCTGGTCGGGCAACTTGAGAGTCATCTGGATTATTATAACGAGCTGGTTGACCGTGATCCGTTTTCGCATCATGCCTGGTATAATCTCGGTATCGCATTCAGCAAACTTGAACGATACGAGGATGCCGTCAATGCTTATGAGTATGCCACGCTTGTAAAGGATGATTTTGCGTCGGCTTTTTTCCAGCTGGGTAATTCATACATGAATCTGGAAAAGTATGAAGATGCCAAAATTCAATATCTGCGGGCCATAGAGCTGGAAGGCGAGCAGCCGGAAACATGTTGCTGCCTGGCGACCTGTTATGAAAAATGCGGCGAATTTGAAACCGCAATCAAACATTACCGCCAGACTGTCAAGCTTGATCCGCAGTGGGATGATGGCTGGTATGGTCTGGGAATTTGTTTCAGTGAACTAGGCAGATGGTACGAAGCTGTTGGTTTCATACGTAAAGCAATACAGATTACCGAATTGAACCCGGATTATTGGCTGGCTTTGGCGGAAACCGAGTTCCGGGTCGGTAATGTAATCTCCGCTTTTGAGGCTTTTGAAAAAGCTGCGGAAATCGAACCTTCCAATCCGGACATCTGGCTGAAATGGTCTCATGTTCTGTTTGAGCAGGGAAATTATGCCAGAGCATGTGATTTGGTTCAGGCGGCGATTGAAGAGATGCCAGAAGAGGCGGATTTATATTACCGTATGGCGGTTTACCAGATACATGCCGGCGAATACCGCGAAGCATTGGTAAATCTGGAAACAGGGCTCACGCTTGATTACGATGCACATGTGCAGCTTTTTGAGTTTTTCCCTGATCTGGAGAAGCAAAAGGCACTTTTCAGAATCATAGAACAATACAGAGAAAAATAAAATTTTGACGAATGTCTGTTGGTTCACTTTGCGTCACTGCTTCGTGACCGGCAGACATTTCACTTTTGAGCTAAGCGGATTTTGATAGTCAGGGACAATAAATCGAGTAAGCTGAGGTCAAACTAATGTCTGGTGGCAATAACTTCTCCGTATAGATTCACAAGTTGAGAAGCTATCTTTTCGCCCTCAAATCGTCCGATGTAAGTTTTCCCTGCTGACACCAATGTATTTCTCAGGTTCCCGTCCGAAATCAGTTTTTGCAACTGGTTACCAATGTCTGAAATATCAAGCGGATCTGCATACAAGCCACCGGGGCCGCCGGCTTCCTCAAGACAGGATCCTTTGGCAGATAAAACCGGCGTTCCGCTGTGCAATGCTTCCAGAATCGGGATACCAAAGCCTTCGTACATAGAAATGTATGCAAAAACTGCTGCTTCCTGATACAGTGCCGGCAGATGCGCTGTCGGGATATTTTGCAGGATAAGCACCCTTTTTTCCAGATTGGCTCTTTTGATAAATTCCTGTATTTTGACGGTGTAAGGTGTCGGTTTACCAATCAGTACGAGCTGAAAATCATGGTTACCGAGCTGCGCGAATGCTTCCACAAGCCGGAGCTGATTTTTACGGGCTTCCAGCGTTCCGACAGACAAGATAAACGGATTGGTAATGCCATACTTACCAACAATTTCTTTGCGTTGATCTGCCGGTAACGGGATTTTGAATAAAGGATTGCAATCCTGGTAAATCACTTTGATCTTGCTTTCATCCACCTGATAAAGTTCGAGAAGATCGCGCTTGGTTTGTTCACTGATGGCAATGATTGCGTCCGCGTCTGCACAGGCAGCTTTGAATTTGTAACGATATATCAAACGGTCCATTGGCTTGAACAATGCCGGCAGGCGTTCAAAAATGAGATCATGCATGGTGACGACAGAGCCAATTTTGGCCCGATTCAAACCGGTCGGCAATTCGTGGCTGAGCCCGTGATAAACATCAATCTGATCCCTTTTTAACTGAGATAGAACGCCGGCTGAACGCCAGTAGGCTTTTAATTTTTTGTGCAAAAACGATTCGGGCATTCTGATCCGGTCCAAAGGAAATCCGGGATAAAGATTTTGATTGTCTTTTGGAGTATATGCGAAATATTCATTCGATTTGTAATAGGTCATTAAGGCATCCAACACGAAGCGGCTGTAATTTCCAAGTCCTGTTTTGTTTGCAAAAGCTCGTTTGGCATCAAATCCGATACGCATATTGGGTACTGTGTAGGGGTTTCAGCAAAAGTCTGTAATTTTGCAGATATCACCGAAATTTTTTGGCAGGTATTTTGTGTTATTAAGGAATGAAGAGAAATTATATGCGGAAACTCGTTAATACAGAAACACCTCCTCTGGCTACAAACGAAGAATATCAATTACACACGCTTTCAAACGGAATCCGGGTCGCCCACAAACAGGTTCCATACACGCAAATTGCGCATTGCGGTATCATGCTGGATATTGGCAGCCGTGACGAATTGGCGCATCAGCAGGGTTTGGCGCACTTTTGGGAGCACATGGCTTTCAAAGGAACAGAAAAACGGAGCTCCTACCACATTATCAACCGCCTAGAAAACGTCGGTGGGGAATTGAATGCATATACAACAAAGGAGAAAATTTGTTTTCATGCCTCCGTTCTGGATGACCATTTTGAAAAGGCGCTGGATTTACTGGCCGACATTACTTTTCACTCCGTTTTTCCGGAACGGCAGATCGAAAGGGAGCGAAATGTGATCCTGGAAGAAATGTCGATGTACGTCGATTCGCCGGAGGATGCAATTCAGGACGACTTTGACCAACTTGTATTTCCTGATCATGCTTTGGGAAATAACATTTTAGGGACCGCCGAAACGGTAAATTCTTTTGGTAAAAAGCAGCTGTTGGAATTTATCAATGAAAATATTGATACGGAACGCATTGTCGTTTCTTCCGTGAGCCGCCTGCCATTTTCCAAGGTGATCCGGGTTGCAGAAAAATATCTGGGAGCCATTCCGCACCGCACAACGTCGCGAATTCGAACGGCACCGGGAAATTATACGCCGATCATACAGCAGAAGGAGCGTGCAATATCGCAGGCACAGTGTGCCATGGGCCAGCCTGCGTACGCACTTGCCAACGATAAACGACTGCCTTTCTTCATGCTGACAAATTTGCTCGGTGGCCCGGGCATGAACTCGCGGTTCAATTTGTCGCTACGTGAGAAATACGGATTTGTATATTCAATTGAAGGCAACTACACGCCTTATCTGGATACGGGTTTTATGGGAATATTTTTCGGAACGGAACCCAAACAGTTGAATAAGAGTATTTCGCTGATCAATAAAGAATTAAGGAAAATAAGGGAAGTTCCGCTTTCTACGATTCAGTTGCGCCAGACAAAAGTGCAGCTGATGGGCCAGCTCGCAATGTCCGAAGAAAGTAATATGAGTTTTATGCTGATGATGGCTAAAAGTCTGCTGGACACTGGAAAGGTAGATTCGCTACCGGAGATTTTCGCGGAGATCGAAGAGATTACATCAGCACAACTTCAGGAAATCGCGCAGGAAATGTTTAACGAACAAAGTTTCAGCTATCTGACATTTTTGCCTGAGTGAAAAAAAGATTTAAAAAAAGCCGGCAGTTGCGTTTCGCAGGTTGCTGGCTTTTTTTAATATGAAAATTGTTGTTGATCAGGCTTCTGAACGATAATACAAAGTGGAAGCATTGCCAGGTCTCAAAATCGTTTTTGCGGCATTGTGGATGTCTTCCGAAGTTAAATTCCGGATGATTTCTGCATCGTCATTTGCCCAATCCACATTTCCTGCGTTGGCCGCGAAAGCCAGGTTCATGGCCCGGTTCAATAATTCTACCTCTGAAAATGCCAGAGTAGCCTCTGTCTGATTTTTTACTTTGGTCACTTCATCTCCCGTGGCACCTGTCGCGACGATTTCTTCAAGGAGTTTGTTTACAGCCTGATCTGCATCTTCCAGCGTTACACCCGGATTCAGGTTTCCCTTGATCAGTAACAATCCGGGATCCAATGAAGAAGTAATGCTCGCGCTGATACTGTTGAAGATCGGAGTGTTTCTCAATAATGATTCATAAAGCCGCGACGATTTGCCACGCCCGAGTATGTCACTGAGCAGATCGGCAGCATAAAAACCATCGTCATATCTGCCAGGCATGTGAAACACTTTCACGAGCGAATTTAACGGGACAGCGGCCGAAGTTTCCAGATGTCGCGCCTCTGTCTGGAATGGCTCTCTCGGAATGTTGCGAACATAAGGTGTTCCGGCCGGAATGTCTCCGAACCATTTTTTTACCATTTCCCTTATTGCTGCAAATTTGACGGCACCTGCCACTACCATCACTGCATTATTTGGCCGGTAAAACCGGAAGAAAAAGTCTCTTACGTCGTCAAGAGTCGCTCTTTCAATATGCTCGATATCCTTTCCGATTGTTGCCCACCGATAAGGATGTTCTTTGTAGGCCAAAGGTCTCAATTTAAGCCACATATCACCATAGGGCTGATTCAGATACCGCTGTTTGAATTCTTCAATCACAACTTTGCGTTGCACTTCAAGCACATTCGGATCAAAAGACAGGCTCAGCATCCGATCAGATTCAAGCCAGAAGGCTGTCTCTACATTGTCCGCAGGCAGTGTGATGTAGTAGTTGGTGATGTCAGGGGAAGTGAAAGCATTGTTTTCTCCTCCTACATTCTGAACGGGGATATCATAACTCGGAATATTTTTTGAGCCACCAAACATGAGGTGTTCAAAAAGGTGTGCGAAACCGGTACGTTCCTGATCTTCGTCTCTGGACCCAACATTGTACAAAATATTGACCGCAGCCATGGGCGTTGAAAAATCTTCATGCACAAATACTTTGAGGCCATTATCCAACGTAAACTGCTCGTAGCGAATCATAAAATCGATAAGTAAATAATTGTAAAGTGTGGCCTGTCAAAATAAAACAAACCCGCGAAACCCCGGCAAGGATTTTGGGGTTATAAACAAAGCTAATGTTCAGGTGGGATTCCACCAAACCATTTTGAGTATATCGTACCAGCCATGATCCAGTGTTTTCGTTTTTCGAGTTTTGTTTTTTTGTTTTTTTTAATTTCCTCTACCTCCAGAGCGCAGCTGCTGAACGACCCGGCATCAATAAAACTGATACAAAGCAGTCTGGATAATATCTACAATTATGAGTTCGAGGAGGCTGAAAAAATAATCGCTGTTGTTGAAAAGAAATATCCCAACCATCCGGTCAGCTACATTCTGGACTCGTTTATCTTGTACTGGAAATACCTGCCGATTAAGGACAATCCGTCAAAATCCAAAGAATATATCCAGAAACTGGATCAGTGCCTGCAAGCGATTAACAGGAAATTCGGGAAAAATAGCAGTGATCCGGAAGCTGTTTTCTATACAATGGTGGCACGCGGTTACATGGCCATGCTCTACAATTACAGGGGGGAATTGCTTAATGCTGCCGGCGAAGGCAAAAAAGCTTACAATGCGCTTACGGAAGGATTGAAGCTGATCAATAAGAATTCCGAGTTTTATTTCACCGCCGGGATGTATAATTATTACGTAGAGGTCTATCCGGAGGAACACCCGATTATCAAACCGGTAATGCTGTTTTTCAAAAAAGGGGACAAAGCGCTTGGATTAAAACAAATTGATACCGGAACGAGACTTGGGACGATCACACGAACAGAGTCATGTTATTATTTGTCGAGAATTTACCTTAAACACGAGGGCAAACCGGATAGAGCAGTTGTGTATTCTCAGAAATTGGTCGATTTGTATCCGCAAAACATGATTTACAGAATGAACCATGTGGAAGCGCTACTTTTATCAGGGCGTTACGACCAGGCGTCAGCGGGAATTGGGATGCTCAAAAGGAATCTGACGGGATTTTTCCCGGCCGCATGGCACACTTTTCAGGCTTACTCGCTTGAAAAAGATAATAAAAGTGATGCCGGCGCACAGAAAGAATATTTACTGGCTTTGCGTTCTCCAAGCGACGATCAGTATACCAAGGAATATCATGCAATGGCGTATGCAGGCTTGGCCAGAATCGCGGACCGGGCGGGAAATAAGGCCAAAGCGCGGGAGTATTACAAAAAATGCCTGGAAAAATCGGAATACACATTAACGATTCGTGAAGCAAAGGCCTACAAATAAACAGCCCAACACGAATTCGTATTGAGCTGTTTATATAGATCAAAAGCGAAACCGATTATTTAGGGAACAGGCTTTTGTCAAGACCAGGGATGATTTTGAGCGCGTTTTTGTAGTACAATTTCTTCAGAACTTCATCCGACAAGCCCATGCCATACATCCGCCAGAACGCGTGGTATTTTTTATGGTAAGGAAAATATTCATCCTCGGTTTCCAGCACTCTGAAATACGTAGCGTATTCGGAAGGAACCCAGCTGTCTTTCCCAAACAAAACGCGGTCCTGATACTTGTCGAAAAACTTCTTTGCTGCTCTTGGCTGCCGGCCTAGCTCGGCTATTACCGCTCCGATTTCCACATACATGTTGGGGAAAGCGATCATTAGGCTATCCAGTTTTTTCAGGTTGTTCGGGTACCAGCCCATGTGCGCATTGATGAAGATAGTCTTCGGATTGTTGCGGAAAATCTGGTGCTGTTCAGCGATCAGCGAGTCAAACGGAACCGGATCGTTCGGTCCCCGGCGTCGGCCCGGATGGGTTTTTAATTCCAGCCAGCGCTCATTGTAGCGGTCCATCGGATCCCAGAAAGAAGGGACGTCCGCTGTGTGTATCAGCACCGGAATTCCTAATTCTCCGCACTTTTGCCAAACTGCCTGCAATCTTGGGTCACTTACGGCAACCCTGTTGCCCTTGTCATCTTTGATTCCGCTGAAACCAAGACTCTTGTAAATTTTGAGGCCTTTTGCGCCCATTTTGACGTCATCTTCAAGTTGTTTGACAGCTCTTGCAGTCCAGTCTTTGTCTCCAAATCCCTTAAATTGCAGGTTAGTGAAAATTCCAATTCTTTTGGGTTGATTTTTTGCCACATTTTCCAGTGAACCTTTGAGTTGTGCCGTTCCTTCTTTCCATTCCTGATACCAGCCACGGCCGCTCAGATTGACCATAATTCCCATGTTCAGGCTGTCCATCTGAGCCACAAGAAATTTAAGATCCTGTGTAGGCATTTGATACTGATGGTTGTGCACATCAATAAAGGGGAATTTGGCCCTTCTTGTGATGTGTTCTTCCACTTTCAGGGTGGAAATTGGGTCATATTCTTCAAAACCCAGTGGCTGGGTAATGGTAGGTTCCTGCGCTTTACATGCCGAATAGGATCCGGCGAGCAGGATTGAAAGTGAAAGTAATTTTATAAAATTCATCTATATGCTGAAAAGGTTTTTTTGTTCTCTATTGTAAATCAATGCAACGCAATGTGCGGCAATTCCCTCTTCTCTGCCAACAAAACCAAGGTGCTCGGAAGTGGTCGCTTTGATGGAAATGTCTTCTTCTGCGACCTGCATTACGGTAGATAAACACATTTTCATGTCAGGTATATGCGGGTTCAGTTTTGGATTCTGGAGCACAATGGTGACGTCCACATTGCCGACCTCAAAGCCCTTTTCCCTTATCATTTCCAATACTTTTGCCAAAAGAATTTTGCTGTCAACGCCTTTCCATTGCGCATCCTTGTCGGAAAAATGATAACCGATGTTACGCATATTTGCCGCACCAAGCAACGCATCACACAATACGTGACATACCACATCTGCGTCTGAGTGTCCTTTTGCACCGTGTGTATGCGGAATTAAAATGCCGCCAAGCCAGAACGGCCTGCCTGCCTCCATTTGATGTACGTCGTAGCCTTGTCCTATTCGGAAGGGAAACATATTTTACACTAATTGTTATTTCTGATCTGACTACCGTTAAAATGAAGCGGATAATTAAACCAAATTGAAGTAATAAATTTACTGATTCCGGAGACTGAATTTGTTTCTCAATTTCGCTTGTTAACAAATATAAATAATCTTTACTTATCCTTGCTACATTTAAATATTGACAGGTACGTTCCCTGTTCTTCCGTCGGCAGCATGTGCGCATCTGGATTTATCCGCCTTGTGTTTTCCAATTTTTATCCTTTTCTTCTCAAATCATTTCATGCGCATTTATCATAGATTCATTATCCGGTTTGAATAGGTTCATCCGCTTACCCAACTCCGGTGAAAGGAATAATCTGAAATAATGTCCTAAATTACGGTTCTAATTCTCTCCGGTAATTTTTGCGGCCGGTGTGGAAATGCAGCATTAAATATCAGACCGCAGTATAAACAGATTGATCCATCCGCTCATGGCGACCAAACTTAAACGAATTTTAAAGAAGATAATGGTTACCCTTCTCACTATTATTGCCATTCTGGCAGTAGGAATTTTCATTTTTATGCAAAAAACGTCCTTTGGCAAAGAGCCGGACGGACCGCGTCTGGAACGCATCAGCAAATCTCCGAATTATAAGGATGGGCATTTTGTGAATCAGACAGATACGCCGGTTAGTGCGCCGAACACCAACATGTTTAAGCTGGCTATTCAGTTTTTGTTCAAATCAAGCAAGGATACAGACCCTGATTTCGTATTGCCGTCTGTGAAGATCAATTTAAAAACAGAACCTAAATCAGCCAAGCCTACAATTACTTATTTCGGGCACTCGGCCTACATGATACAGATCAACGGCAAGAATATTCTGATGGACCCGGTGCTGAGTGAACGGATTTCGCCAGTGCAGTGGGCAGGGACAAAAAATTATGCAGGTACGCATGTTTATGAATCCAAAGATTTACCAACAATCCATTTTATTGTCCTTTCGCATGATCATTACGATCACATGGATTATGAAGTATTGAAAGAATTTGCCGGTAAACCCACGAAATTTATTGTGCCGTTGGGCGTGGGTGCACATCTGGAACATTGGGGCATTTCCCTGGCCAATATCACGGAACTGGATTGGGGCGATACCAATACGCTCGGCGGAGGTGTAAGCCTGACGGCAACTCCGGCGCGGCACTTTTCCGGGAGGAACTTTTCGAGAGGCAAAACACTCTGGGCTTCATATGTTTTGTTAACACCGGAATACAGGATTTTTCTGGGCGGCGATTCTGGTTATGAAAAACATTTTGCTGCAATCGGTGAAAAATACGGTCCGTTTGATCTGGCCATACTTGAATGTGGACAGTACAATGAGATGTGGCCATTTATTCATATGATGCCGGAGCAAACCGCGCAGGCTGGCCTGGACTTAGGCGCAAAAGTTGTATGGCCTGTTCATTGGGGTAAATTCACGCTGGCGTTGCATCCCTGGAATGAATCAATTCTTCGTATGTCTAAAAAGGCAGAGGAATTACGCCTGCGACTTACTACGCCTATGATTGGTGAGCAGATTGTGATACCATCCAAATTCCCAAATCAAAACTGGTGGGAACTGCAACTGGACAAGCACTAAAAAAAGAGAGGGAAATCGACACCGATTTCCCTCTCTTTTTTTAGTGTAAGTAAATTTATGGCTTAATTTCCGTTCTTAATTTCACGATTTCCTGTTCCATAGAAGACGACTTGAAGTAATAGTAAAGTCCGGCTATGAGGAAAATCTTGGAAAGTATGAAGACAGCAATGAAAGCAGGCCTCCAGTATTTATGGACCTTAATGTAAGTGTCATTTACCTCTATGTCCAGATAAGTATCTTTCGTTGAAAATTCATCCGTTCTTGCATTACTAAAAACGTGTTTTTTCTTTTGAATTTCTGTATCGGGATTTCGGAGTAAAATAATGTCCCGAATCTCCACTGGCGGTGGGATGGCAGTTTGAAGAAAATACTTGTGAACGTCCGTTTCCATATCAATCAGATATTTTTCCAGTCGCTCATCTTCCGCAACGATTTTTTTGACATACTCCTGTTCCTCTTTTGAGGAAATCCCCAGCAGGTACGCTTCAAATATGCCACTTTCTTTAATTTCTGTGGTATTCAATGTGTGTCTGTTTATTTGTTTTTAGAAGCTTTGAAAAAAACATGAATGGCTTTTAATACTTCCGCCTTGGTAATTTGTAGTCGTTCAGCAATCTCATCAGGCGTGTATCCCTGCCTGAAAGAAAGATCGAAAATTGCTTCGGGTGATACATCAGTGACCTTTCCGCCGTTTTCAACAATCGGCATCATTTCAGAAACCCTTCGTTTGGCTTCAACTGCTTTCTGGCGTGCAAGCTTGATCACACAAACTGCAAATGTAAACGGGTAACTGTTGCAAGCCTGTAAAAGAGGAGAGGAAAAAACATTTACCAGAATTTCCTGTGCCAGGTGCGGCTGAGGTACAATCTGCAAAATGATGCCATAAGCCAAAGGACCATACTGGTCATAGACTTCCACATTTGACAATAGACCCGTTTTCTTGACCGGAAGAGAACTGGTTATTCCGGTGTTGATCCTTTCTAATTCGTTCATAAAACGTAAATTTTACCTAAGCCGGAGGGATTGTTGATAATCGGCTCTGATGAATCACAGTTGAGCCACTGAAATCTGACGACCATGACTCTAAATTTGATTTAACTTATTGATTGTTAATGAGATACTGCCGTGATAATTGTTCGGGATTATTGAAAATCCATTAAAGAAATTCTTCCGGTATACAAAAAGTTCTATAAGCAAATGTGGTTAAAGTTTATCGAAAAAACAAGGCCATCAGGCTCGTAAAAATAAAATTTTCGGTGCGTATAGTGCATTTTATTTTTTGCTGACTAAGGGCAGAAAAGCGCCTGTGTAAAAGTTTGAGGTATTTCGGCTGCGTATAAGCCAGTTAATTTTTTATCATTTTTCATTTGTCTTAACTTTGGCGGATGGATAAAACAATCGCAGTAATTTTTGACATGGATGGCGTTATTTGCCATACCAACCCGTTTCATTCCCTTGCTTTTCGGGAGTTTTTTTCAAGCCGTAACCTCAACCCAACCGACGAAGAGTTCGCAGCGCATATGTTTGGGAAAAGTAACAGTTACATTCTGAGTCATTTTCTCAAACGACCGGTCGCCGGCAACGAGTTACTGGAACTTGAAAATGAAAAGGAAAGCTTGTTTCGCAAAATTTATGAGCCGCACATTGAGCCAGTCTCAGGGATTGTCGAATTTATATCGGATTTGTACGCGAATGCGGTGAAACTTGGTGTTGCAACATCTGCACCGTATGCGAATCTTGACCTGATTATGAGTAAAGTCCCTGTTCGTGAAAAAATGGGCTCGATTCTCGCTAGTGAGCATGTGAAAAAGCATAAACCGGATCCTGAGGTTTACCTGACTTCGGCAAAAAACCTGGGTGTTACGCCAGATCAATGCGTCGTTTTTGAAGACTCATTTTCAGGGATTTCTGCTGCACGCAACGCCGGAATGCGCGTTGTGGGTGTGCTGACTTCGCACACGATAAATGAGCTTCCGCCTTGTAATATGTACATTGAGAACTACAGGGAGATTAGTTTCAAGACAATACTTGGGATGTTCTGAGCCACTCAAAGTACGGCTGGGTCGGCAACTTTCACATCAAATACACCTGTCAGGACTTGCTCGTTGCGTTTGATCTGTAAGAAAATCCGGTACCGTCCGCCTTTGGGAAACGAATAAGGAAAAGTGATGCGGTTGCCGTGTTCCATTCCCATTGAGCCCGATCCATCCGTTTTATACATTCCCATTTCAGTCATGAGAAACTGTTCGCGTTCTGCGACTGGCATGGCTTTCAGCCTGACAAGGTGCTTGTCAACACTATCTCTGAAAACGACAGGTTTCGGTCTTTTGGCAATCCGGATCGTATCAGCCATACGGTTTCTGAAAATTTGCTCCGCGGCCATTGCAAATGTTCCGGTTGGATGTAAATGGATGTAAACCGAGCCGTCCGTGCGGACAACGGCAACGTGTCCCATCATGCCCAGATATGGCTCAGGTAAGCAGGGAGATCCATCAGGATTGAATATTTCAAAGTTCAGTTCATAAGGTTTGCCGGCTTCCAGGGATTTGTTTGGCTTGCCCTCCCAAATTGCATAGGAACCGTCCTTAAACACAGTCTTGGTGCCCGGTTTGCCACAAATGACAACGTTCTCGTCCATTGGTATTTTTCCCGGCGCATCAATCGGGTCGGTCACGACGTAGGTATCCTCTTCAGTTGTCTGTTTCAATTCCCTTGTTTCCGCGCTTTCGTCAGGAATTTGCAGGGTATCCACAATTGTTTCTGAAAAGCCTGAATAAGTCACGATGTCGGCATACATAAGATACTTCCCCGCGGGTAATTTTGGAAGTAAACCGTCAAAAGTGATGCTGTCTTTCCGTTCGGGGTGAATATGGGCAAATGCATCCAGGCCGGGCGTCCGTATCAGAAAGACGTGCATGAGTTTTCCATGATCCGGAATTAGTGTACTCAGCATGCTGCCCTTATGTTTGGACGCCCAATTTGTCGTGTCTATTTTTAATTCGAAAACACGTTGACCGTCATCTGTTCTGATTTGTGAATTGCCGGTGAGGGGTTTATATAAATATTCCATGTATTCAGCTGCCCAGTTGTTCCACCAGCTACTTCCGCCGTACAGAATCAAGCTGCAAATTATCGCTGCAAAACCCATCTGCAACCAACGCTTTTTCTTTTGGGAACCGGTCAGCGTCATCCCGGCAGGCAATAATGCATCGCTTACACTGGCGCCGATAGTCGTGATCATCAAAAGCAAAAGTACCACTCCGAGGATGCTGAGTATCACCCCAAGTCCTTTTGGCATCACACCCCTCGCTGTGGAGACTGCCACGACCGGAACAATGAGTTCACCTTTGCCTTTATCCCCATCTATTTCCAATTGAACGCTGGATGAGCCGCCCTCCATAAACCATACGCTGCCCTCAAATTGTCCGTTTTGGCCCGGCGTTTTTACAAATTCGTCACTAGATGGGGCGCCCTGGCTACCCGAACGGAAATAAATGGGGCGTCCGGATACTTTGGCTACACCGTCGGTTTCAATGAAAACGGTAATTCTGGCGGTGCCAGGAATAACATCCGGAGGTTGAACGCTGACCAAAACTTTGTACGCGCCGGCTTGTCCCTGCATTTGCACGCCAGGGCTACCCACGTGTGCCGATACGGTGACGCAGGTCATTAAAAAAAATATGAGACTGATCAGGGAATTTTTCATCGTTGAATTTTATGCATCCAGTTACCCCAGCTTAAACCGATTCGTGTTGAGATAAGACTCGCAATCAACGCATACGCCAGCCCTTTGATTAATTTTGTGCCGCCGTCTTCCATCCACGGCGCAAATTTGAAACGAAACTCCCAGTTTGGGTTGCTGCCGAAATACCAGTAATTGCTACCGAAAATCCAGTTTCGTGCATAAGGTGATTCCATCAGAAATGAACCGAAATTCCACTGGACAGCAAGAAAGACTGCCAGAAAAGTTACCGACAACAGCACTGCCAGTTTCCAGTCGTTCAGGTATGCATATTTATTCCGTAAAATATCCAGCAAAAATGCGGGAGTAATCAGGAGAAGGGGAAAATGGAAACCTTGATAATGATCAATATGATTAAGTATTGGTCCAAGCTTGGGTTCTGCCGGAAATAAAGGAATGATCCACAATGTGCCCAGCATGAGCGCTGTGTAAACGCCTGCCACTGCGGTGATGGTCCATTTATGATTAAATGCTTTTCCGGCTGCAAGAAGCAAAATAGGAAAGGCTGCTGACGCGAAAATATAGTAACCGGAACGGTGGGTTTTCATCCGGCCCAGTTCCTCGGAAAGCAACGTAAACCAGATTGTGAGTAAAAACCCCGCCGAAAGTGCAAAAAGCCAGAACAATGTTTGATTCATTTTTTTCTTTTTGGCCGGGGAAAGACTTAGCCAAAATTTACTCTGATTTTTGATTGCAATGACACAAATCATAGCGCCAAACTGAATTCCGATAATTCCAAGTATCAGAACGGTATGCGGAGGAGAAAGAATGGTTATATCCAGCCCATAGGTATTGTGCCACCAATCGTCGAAAGGCGCCGATGTCAACATCGCCAACGCGCCCCACACGCAGAAAAGAGAGCCGAGCGAACTGTAAAAAAATCCCCAGATTTTGACGCTTTGCGCTTTTTCAATTGTGCTTCCCCAAAAAGTTTTTCTAAGAATTTCATACCCTGAAAACAATCCGGAAACGACCGCGCCCAGATAAATCACCAAATGCGGAGGAGAGAAAAGTCCATCCCGGCCGATACTCAGGTGCCAGCAAATGTCCCAGATCAATCCGGTGATTACACAAAATGAAGAAAATACAGTCGCGAAAATGTACAGCGGAATTCCTGAGTTTTGTTGCAGGGGAATTACTTTCCCGTCGTCGGTCATGTTTTATAAAATTTATCTGAGGGGTTGAGAATTGCAACAGAATTTTAACGAACACAAAAATACTTCAATATTTTGTGTGGCAACCTGTATACTGTCAATTGCTCAGAAAGGACGCATCGCTTTTACGAACCTGCCTTTAAAATAGGTCGAAAAGAGATTGTCTTCGCGAACTCCGCGGGAGGTTGATGCATGGATAAAAATAATTTCATCCTGATTCCTGACGTCGGTGACGATTCCTGCGTGTGAAACGTATCCCTCTTTTCCTGCTTCGGGAACAAAAAATACCCAGTCTCCGGGCTTGATTTCGTTCAGGCTTCCCACTTCGGAGCCGAATTCGGATTGCTGCCAGGAAATGCGCGGCACTTTGACGCCAATCTCAGAGTAAACCGAACAGATCAGTCCAGAGCAATCTATTCCGTTCTTGTCATTCCCGCCTGAGCGATAGGGGGTTCCGGAATAGGTTCGTGCTACCTCTACAACCTTCGGGATTTCGGCATTATAGGTTCCGGAAGGCCGTGTGTACGCAGGCTTGTTGGCGGATGCTGACGAGATTCGTCCGTTTGCAGGCCGCGTTGGTGGTTTCTTTTTAGCCGCTGGACGAGCGGCAGCTGTACGCGAACCGGGCCTGGTATTTCTGGATTTTGAATTCGAAGCATTTGAATTTGATCCCTTTCGTAGTGTATCGCAGGAAAGGAAAATGAATGATAAGAAGACCGCAAAAAAGAAATAACTGGGGAAACGATTATTCATGTACTGAGATTTGCCGGGTAATTTTTGGTTATACAAATAACGACACTTCTTCCAAAAATTGTAAAAGTGGAAGCGAAAAGAATCAGGCATGCATTTTGAAGAACCGTATTGTTGAAAAAATCTTTCAAATATTATGTGACTGTCCGCATAGTCAGTAGTTTTGTCGTTGGTGTAAATGATGCAGGCATACTTGCCAGTTTACTGATTTTAAATATATTATACAGTTGCTTCAATGAAAATTATCTGTGTTGGTCGTAATTATGCCGATCATATTGCTGAGCTCAACAATGAGCGTCCCGACGCCCCCGTCATTTTTCTAAAACCTGAAACGGCTCAAATTCGTCTGGGAGAGCCTTTTTTCTATCCGGACTTTTCGAAGGATATCCATCACGAAGTGGAACTGGTAATCAAAATAAACCGGGTAGGAAAAAATATTGAAGAACGTTTTGCTCATAAATACTACGATGAAATCGGCATAGGTATTGACTTCACGGCGCGTGATCTGCAGTCAGAATTGAAGAGTAAGGGATTGCCCTGGGAGCTTTCGAAGGCTTTTAACGGCTCGGCACCGGTTTCCGAATTTGTGCCCGTTTCGGACTTTGCAGATATTCAGAATATTAATTTTAGTCTCAATGTAAATGAAGAAACGCGTCAGAGCGGCAATTCATCCATGATGTTGTACCGCATTGACTATCTCATTTCTTTCGTTTCCAAATTCTTTATGCTTAAAAAAGGCGACCTTATTTTTACCGGTACGCCGAAAGGCGTTTCGTCCGTGAAAATTGGTGACAAACTTACCTTGTTCATCGAAGGCAAGAAGATGCTTGAATTGAACGTTAGATAAAGAATTGTCACATTGCCAGCAGTAAAATATACACTTTCGTTCATGCCTGAATATTTCCGGACCATGGTCCGCCTGAGTTTTTTGTGTTTGGGTTTTGTGAGTCTGACGATTCAGGTTGAAGCGCAAAAGCAATCATATCCACAAGGTTATTATCAATTTCCGATTCGGCCGGGGCAGGTCAACTCGCTTGCGGGTGGCTTGGGCGATCTTCGCACGAATCACTTTCACGCTGGCCTGGACATCCGTACTGAACAACGGGAAGGTTTACCGGTTTACGCCGCCGCGGAAGGTTATGTTTACAAAGTGGCTGTTCAGCGAAGTGGTTATGGGAACGTCATTTTTTTAAGGCATCCCAATGGACAGACAACCGTGTACGGGCACTTGCTGAAATTTAGCAGCGCGCTTGCTGATTACGTTCGGAGTGAGCAGTATAAGAAGCAGACTTTCGAAATTGATCTTTTTCCCGAGGCAGGGAAATATGCATTCAAAAAGGGGGAGGTAATCGCTTTGTCGGGAAATACCGGCGGATCTGCGGGGCCTCACCTGCATTTTGAAATTAGGGATTCCAAGGACAATTATCTAAACCCGCTTTATTTTGGGTTCAAAGAAATCAAAGATGTCACTTCACCTAAATTTGTGAGCCTGGCAGTACGTCCGCTTGATATTAATGGCAGAGTGAATGGCCAATTTGAACGGAAAATACTGTACCCGGAAAAGCTCAAAGATGGATCTTACCGGCTTACAGCTCCTGTTACAGCCACAGGGTTAGTCGGGATTGACCTCATGGCGCACGACATGATGACAGGAACGGGATTTCGATATGGTTTGCAGTGTATTGAAATAAAAATGAACGGAACTGAGGTGTTTTCATACAATATGGAAATTTTTCCGAACGCAGCAACCCGCGACTATAACAATCTGATCGACTATGAAACAGAACAGCGCACAGGTCAGCGGTTTCTAAAATGTTATGTCCCGGATGGAAACGTTTTTCCGCTATATAAGACCGGATTTTACAAGGGAAAGCTTTTTATTGGTGACACACTCAGTCATGAAATTAAAATACGAATCTCTGATTCTTTTGAAAATTCATCGGAACTGACCTTTCAGATTAAAGGAGAGGTGCCAAATTTGCCACAGCCTGTATATGAGTCGGAAGTGAATCCGGAATGGATCATGGCTGATATTGAGGAAAATACATTAAAGGTAAAAGCGAAGTTTTATCGAAGCCCTACACCCGTTGTTACCTATTATTCATCGGGAAAAGAAATAAAAAAACAGCCAGATTTCTATGCGGATGAGACGGCGGTGTTCTTGTCGGATCTTCGGAATTATATTCCGGATTCAGTCAGAATTGGCACAATGACGGCCCGAACATACATCAGGGCGGCTATTTTTCCCGGGAAAAATACAGGTTTTAAAACCGACAAATGGGCTGTTGAGTTTGACAGTACAAGCCTTTTTGATACACTTTTTGTTACAGGTCAGCGTAATTTTAACGCTTTGACAATCAGCAATATGGGCGTTGCTTTAAAAAATTATGCAAGTGTCAGCTACACGCCTGAAGTTTTGCCCGATGCGAAGGACCGCCAACATATTTACAGATATGTAAACGGCGATTACATATTTGTTGGTGGGAAATGGACTGGCGATGAGATCAGGTTTCAAACCAGAGAGTTGGGGACATTTGTGGTCAAAAATGATACTGTCCCGCCGAAGGTCAGGCTAATTGAAAATAGCAAAAACAGAATCCGGGGATACATTTGGGACGCCATGTCGGGTATAGACCAGTATAAAGCCTTGGTGAACGGTGAATGGGTGTTGCTGAATTTTGACTCGAAAAAAGGGTATATCTGGTCTGAAAAGCTGGATGATACACGAATTTTTGAAGGAGATCTGACACTCGAAATTACGGATAGGGCGGGAAATAGTACTATCTTGCGTACTGAAATAATGGAGCCGGTGGTTCCGAAAAAAAAACGTAAAAAATAATAACTATGGGATTAGAAGCTGGGGATGTAGCGCCGGATTTTTCTGCAAAGGACCAGGAAGGAAAGGAAGTGAAATTGTCGTCATTTCATGGGAAAAAAGTAATTCTATATTTTTATCCAAAAGATGATACCCCGGGTTGTACTGCCCAGGCCTGTAATCTGAGAGATAATTACGATGGGTTGCTGGATAAAGGATATGTTGTTTTAGGCGTGAGTGTTGACAATGAAAAATCGCACGTCAAATTCATCAAGAAATTCAATCTTCCGTTCCCGCTTCTGGCTGATACAGATCATGCGATAGTGGAGTCGTATGGCGTCTGGGCTGAGAAAAGCATGTATGGGAAAACTTACATGGGAACAGTCAGGACGACTTTTATTATTGATGAAAATGGATTGATCGAAAAAGTCCTGCATAAAATTGATACCAAAAATCATACAGATCAAATTCTTGGTACAATTGAATAATAAAAAGTCATATTCTAAGCCTGATTAATACCAATTTTACAAACTTTTAAAAAGGATACGTTCCGCAAGACAAATTCAGAGAAATGGAAATTGAACAATTAGAAAAAGTAGCATCACAGGTTCGCCGCGATATCGTGCGCATGGTACACGGATGCCAGTCGGGTCACCCTGGTGGATCTTTGGGTTGCACAGAAATACTTGTTGCGCTGTATTTTGAACGCATGAAGTTAAATGAAAAGGACGGAAAGCCTGTGTTTGACATGAACGGAAAAGATGAAGATCTTTTTTTCCTTTCCAACGGGCATATTTCTCCTGTTTGGTATAGCACCCTGGCCCGCAGGGGATATTTTCCGGTGCCGGAACTGGCAACTTTCCGTAAACTGGATTCGAGACTTCAGGGCCATCCGACCACGCATGAGCATCTTGAAGGCATCCGGATCGCGTCAGGATCGTTGGGCCAGGGAATGTCTGTGGCTATCGGGGCGGCAACTGCAAAGAAACTGAATAATGATAAAGGTCACGTTTTTGTTTTGATGGGAGATGGTGAGCAGCAGGAAGGCCAGGTTTGGGAAGCAGCGACTTTTGCGCCGCATCACGAAGTGGATAACCTGATTGCGATGATAGACCTGAACGGACAGCAAATTGACGGTCCGACTATAAAAGTAATGAACAACCGCGATCTTGGTAAAAAGTACGAAGCATTCGGCTGGGAAGTTATTTCTATCGAAGAAGGAAACGACATGAAGGCTGTGCTAAAAGGCCTTTATGAAGCGCAAAGCCGTCTTGGGCACGGAAGACCAATTATGATCCTGCTGCATACCGGTATGGGCTTCGGTGTTGACTTCATGATGGGAACGCACAAATGGCACGGTACTGCGCCAAATGACGAACAGCTTGCCGCTGCATTGGGTCAGTTGGAAGAGAGTTTGGGAGATTATTAAGTAGCTACTGGCTATTAGCAGTGAGCTCACAGTGCCGAAAGCAAGTCTATGAAGATTAAGAAACTCCATATTAAGAATTTCAAATCCCTCGTCGATCTCGAAATTGTCGACCCTAATCCCTTTACGGTTTTCGTCGGGGCAAATGGGGTAGGGAAGTCGAATATTTTTGAGGCGTTGGAGTTTGTGAATTTTTTGTACGCATTCAATAACGAAAGTGCTATAGGATTGTTCGGAGGTAACGACAGCTTGAAAAATCGAAATATTCAGAATTCGTTGAAGGAAATTAATGCTCAACTGACCGAGATTACATTTGACTTTGATGATGATAATGTACATTTTTTATTTAGGGACGATATTGGGTTTGTCGCACTACCAGATAATTATAGTTCTGCGGAGCATTTTATAGAATATCACCTTCTTAAAGATGGTTTGAGCTTCGATCAGGCTCATAAGATGTATGAAGGTATAATGAAGAACTCTTCAAATTACTTTAATCAATTCGTAAAGTCTTTTGGTAGAATTTTTATAAAAAATGAGGAGCTTGTTCGTGTCAAGGAAATAGCGGACAAAAAGTTAGGAATATCCTGTAAAAATCTTGAATTGGTTTTAAAACGTCTTCTCTTGGATGAAAATAAAAAGGAGGAAATTTTTGAGTTACTGCAGTTGTTTATTCCTGGTTTTGAAAAATTGGAAATTCAATCCAATAACATTGGTGGGACAGACACGCTTTTGGTTTACGAAAAAGGGTTTAGTACTGCGTTTAATAAGAGCTTAATTTCAGATGGGACGTTCAATATTATTTGTTTAATCACAGCGATTTACCAGTCAGATGAACCACAATTCCTTTGTATTGAAGAGCCGGAAAACGGGCTGAATCCGTTTGTGGTAAAAGAATTGGTGAATCTTTTTAGAACGGCATGTGAAGAAAAAGGCCATTATATTTGGCTAAATACGCATTCACAGACCTTGGTGGAAATGCTTACGCCAAATGAGATCATATTAGTGGATAAAGTGGATGGCGGAACCACTATTAAGCAAATTAAGGGATTGAACTTACATGGTATTCCGACCGATGAAGCATGGTTTTCAGGTGCCTTGGGAGGAGGTACTCCGTGGTAAAGGTTGGTTTTATAGTCGAGGGATACACTGAAAGAATTATTTTGAAATCCCATAAATTTAAAGAATGCCTGGAGTTAAATAACTTAGAGTTAGTCTATGAGGTGATCGTTGCTGGAAGTAAAGATAATCTCACGCAGGATAAAATTGGAAATAGCATTAAGGTATTAAGAGACAATGGTGCCGAATTTATTTTGGTACTGCGTGATTTAGATGATTGCATTGACATAAGTGCCGCAAGAGCTAAGATTATTTCGGACCTTGATATAGTGAAAGTAGTAGCCGTCCAAGCGATAGAGTCTTGGTTTTTAGCTGATACCGCCACTCTGATGATGATTTTGGGGAGTGACTTTGGTTATTTTAATCGACCTGAGGACGTTTCACCGTTTGAAAAACTAAAAGAGTTAAGACAACAATATGTAGGTCGAGGCATCGGAGATAAGAAGGTTTTTGCCAGAATTATGATTAGCAAGGGTTTCTCAATCCAAAACGCAGCCGCTCATCCAAATTGCCCAAGTGCCAATTATTTTTTAAGAAAATTACAAGAAATAGCAGTTAAATAACCGAAGATCTTAGAAAAATATCATAATGAAAAAATACACGTTCACAGAAAAGAAAGATACCCGTTCGGGGTTTGGTGCAGGTATGCATGTTCTTGGTCAGCAGAATCCCAATGTCGTTGCGCTTTGTGCCGACCTTGTAGGATCGTTGAAACTGGAACCTTTTATCAAAGAAAATCCTGACAGATTTATCCAGTGCGGAATTTCCGAAGCGAATATGATCGGTGTTTCGGCAGGTTTGACGATAGGAGGGAAAATCCCGTTTGCTACTACGTTTGCGAACTTTGCAACTGGTCGTGTGTATGACCAGATTCGTCAGAGTGTGGCATATTCCAATAAAAATGTCAAAATATGTGCTTCCCACGCGGGACTTACGCTTGGTGAAGACGGCGCAACGCACCAAATCCTGGAAGATCTTGGTATGATGAAAATGCTTCCTGGCATGACCGTAATTAACCCTTGTGATTACAATCAGACCAAGGCTGCAACCATTGCTATTGCCGATTATGAAGGTCCTGTTTACCTGCGTTTCGGTCGCCCTGTAATTCCTGTATTTACGGATGCGGATCAGAAATTTGAGATTGGTAAGGCATGGATGGTTAATGAAGGAACTGATGTCAGTATTTTTGCAACCGGCCACATGGTTTGGGAAGCGATACAGGCGGGTGAACTTTTGGAAGCAGAAGGAATCAACGCGGAAATCATCAACATTCACACGATCAAACCAATTGATGAAGAAGCGATTTTGAAATCAATTGAAAAAACGGGCTGCGTGGTTACTGCGGAAGAGCACAATCGTATTGGAGGATTGGGCGACAGCGTTGCACAGGTTATTGTGAAAAAGAACCTCGTTCCACAGGAATACGTTGCCGTTGACGATAGTTTTGGAGAAAGCGGAACGCCTGCGCAGTTGATGGAAAAATATGGCCTTACGGCAAAAGACATCGTTGCAGCTGCGAAACGTGCTATCGCCCGAAAATAATTGATTTAAAGCTCTTTGGCGAATTTTATTTAAGAGTAATACAAGATTTTGGTGAGTCCTGAAAAGCAAAGCTTTTGTTTTGCCCTTTTCAGGACTCAGTTTATTTGGCACGAATCAAAAAATAAGTTATTATTGATTTGCGTTGAGAAAGCCAAATGAATTGGATTTGAAGGGGATTCGTAACCTTGTTTAAAAACTCTCCTGACGTCAACCACCAGTTAGTACCGATTAAATGTCCGACGAAGAATTATTATCCCTTTTTGCAGATCCCGAAACGCGTAGAAACGCCTTCAACCAACTGGTTCGAAAGTATCAGCAGAAAGTATATTGGTTGGTGCGCAAAATGGTTGTGGATCATGACGATGCGAATGATATTACGCAGGATGTTTTTATCAAAGCCTGGACTGCTCTGGAAAATTTCCGCGGCGATTCTAAATTTTATACATGGCTTTATCGTATCGCCAGTAATGAAGCAATCAATTTTTTGAACAAAAAACGCAAGCGCTTTTTTGTCCCGATCTATGATGTAGAGAACGAACTGAGTGAGAAACTGGAAGCGGACCCTATATTGAGTGGTGATGTTATTCAGCTAAAACTACAAAAGGCATTGCTGAAATTGCCTGAAAAACAACGACTTGTGTTTAACCTGAAATATTATGAAGAGCTTCCATACGAGGAAATTTCCCAGATTACAGGAACGTCTGTGGGGGCGTTGAAAGCTTCCTACCATTGGGCAACAAAAAAAATAGAAGATTATTTAAACGAAACGGATTAAACCATTTCTGTTTCTTAAAGTCAAACAGGTCGTTAATAAAGAAATTTAAAAAGTCATGGACAAAAATCGCATACGGTTAGATGATCTGAAAAAGGAGCCGCCTTTTTCAGTACCGGACGGTTATTTTGATAAGTTGCCGCAAATCATACAGTCCAGAATTGTTTCTGAACCTGTTCGGCAGCCGCTTGTAGGGTGGTCGTGGCAGCGTTCGCTGGCTTTGGTTTCGGCTACTGCATTGATTTTTGTACTTGTTTGGGTAACGGTTCCCGAGCGCCAGGGATCATTAGGTCAGGAGCCTTTGAGTGGTATCAGCGATGCGTCAATTGTTGATTACCTGGAAGAGCAAAATATCAGTTATTATGATTTGAGTGAGCACAAAGTAGTGCAAAAGGCTTTTGATACGGATTCAACTGTATTGAATTATCTTGACGGAATGGATGAAGAGCTGATTCGCCAGCAAATATTGGAAATCGCCCCTGCATCTGAATCAATTTGACCCTAATCGAAAAGTAGAATGAAGTTATCACCTAAGAAATTCATAAGGATCGTTGCTTTTACAATCGTTCTGGCGACTGGTTTTTCAGTGTCGCAATCCTATGCCCAACGACGTTCAGAAGACGAAATAAAGAAAATACAGGATGCAAAAGTAGCCATAATAACGAATCGTCTTAATCTGACCTCTGAACAGGCAACCGGTTTTTGGCCGGTTTACAATGAATATGCGCAAAAAAGGAGGGATATACACCGGGCGCAACGCAAGATTATCAATGAGAAAAGAGCAGAGGGTAAAACGGATGATCAGGTGCTGGAAAATCTGAAAGAAGTGCAGGATCTTCGCCAGCGGGAATTAGACCTTGAAAAGGAATATCAGAACCGATTTCTCAGGGTTATTACGGCAAGCCAGGTAGTGGAATTGTACAAAGCAGAACGTACGTTTAATGATATGCTGATCCAACGTCTTAAACAAAGACCGGACCGCAAACCAAACGAATAAATCGACTTATTGCTATGAATTAAATCCCGCGGAAATATTCCCGCGGGATTTTTTTATTTGGTCATTGCTTGTATCCTACAATCAACCGGCCCCTCAATTAATGCCCGCCTACTACTTCAACACCTTGAATGCCTCTTGTTTCAACGCTGATATTCCGCAACGGCGCGGAGTGATTTTTAAAATCCTGAATAATTTCAAGTACATCATAATCAATGTTTAAGGATTTTGAGCCGTCGATGATCACAGTAGAATCATTGGGCAGGCCTTCCAGCGTTGCACCGATACTTCCTTTATTGAGGAATGTAACTTCTTCCGAGAGAATCAGTTTTATCACGTCTCCGTCACGATGTTCTTCTTTAACATAATGATAAGAGTGTTTGTAATTTTTACGGAGAATAAAGTAAATGGCCACAACCATCCCGATAGCAATTCCTTTAAGTAGATCCGTGCTCAGGATTGCGATTACCGTTACAATGAAAGGTATAAACTGCTCTTTACCGAGCTTGTACATTCCCGAATACAGGGAAAATTTAGACAATTTATAGCCAACAAGAAGCAGAATTGCAGCCAGCGCGGATAGCGGAATGTAATTCAGATACCTGGGAATAATGATGGCCGATAACAGCAGGATCGTACCGTGAGTAATCGTCCCCATTTTTGTACGTCCACCTGACTCTATATTCGCAGAGCTCCGAACAATGACCTGCGTGATTGGCAAGCCACCGATTAAACCCGATGTAATATTGCCAATTCCCTGCGCGATCAGCTCCCGGTTGGGTGGCGTGTCTCTTTTGAAGGGATCGAGCTTGTCGGTTGCTTCAACCGATAGCAGCGTTTCAAGGCTGGCAACGATGGCAATGGTAACGGCGACTGTATAAACCTCGACGCGGGTTAAACCTGAAAAATCGGGCGTTTTAAAGAAACTGAAAAATTCAGTTACGCTGGATGCTACCGGAAGTTGAACGAGATGCTCACCGCTCAGTGCAAACTCTGGTGCGAAGGAAATAAACAGAAAATTAAGCAAGATCCCTGTCAATACTACAAACAGTGCCCCTGGTAGAAACTTAAACAGCTGAATCCTCTTCATGAACGGTTTGTCGAAGAGCAATAACAGTCCAAGCGACACAGCCGAAATGATGATTGCACCGGTGCTGCTATACCTCACTGCATAATATATTTCGGTGAAAGTATTGCGTCCGTCTTTCTGATCGAAGGTCTCATCTCCCATAAAATCGGCATCGTAACCGAAAGCATGAGGTATTTCCTTTAATATCAGGGTAATACCGATTGCAGCGAGCATTCCCTTTATCACTGATGAAGGAAAATAATAGCCTATAATTCCTGCTTTCATAAAGCCTGCAATTACCTGCAAAATTCCGGCCAGGACCACAGCAAGCAGAAACACCTCAAAACTTCCGAGCGTTTCAAGCGCAGTCAAAACAATCACCACAAGGCCAGCCGCCGGCCCTGCAACGCCCAACGATGAGCCACTAATCAGCCCGACAACAATCCCCCCAACAACGCCGGCAATAATTCCCGAGAAAAGCAGATCTGGCCTGCCTGTAGACGCAAGTGCTACACCCAGGCACAGCGGTAACGCGACGAGCGAAACTACGAGTCCGGCTGGGAAATCGTATTTAAGATTTGAAAATAAATTGTTTTTAACAGCTGACATATATTTTAAACTTAGATAAAAAAGGGGATTGATTGTCGGACAGGCACATTAAAGCAAAACCGGTTCAAGGTCAAATTTATAAACCCGGTCCATATTGGTATTGTCGCCTACGGTTACGTTAAGGTCTTTTAACTCCCCACTGTGTACGTCAAAAATAATTCCGTGCACCAGTAGCTTCCGGCCATTTGCCCAGGCGTTCTGTACAATGGACGTTTTGGTAAGGTTGAAAACCTGCTCCTGTACATTCAGCTCAACCAATCTGTCGCTTTTTGCCTTCGGATCAGTAATCATGTCCAATTCTTTCTCGTGCAGTCTGTAGACGTCTTTTATATTTCTAAGCCAGTTATCAATCAGGCCGACCTGCTTATTGCCAAGTGCTGCATTGACCCCTCCGCATCCATAATGGCCAACAACCATCACGTGTTTTACTTCCAGAACATTGATAGAATAATCGAGTACACTCAACATGCTCATGTCGGTATGCACCACCATGTTAGCGATGTTGCGGTGTACAAAAATGTCTCCTGGCACAGTACCCGTTACTTCATTGGCAGGAACCCGACTATCGGAGCAACCGATCCAAAGAAATTGAGGACTTTGACCAGAAGCCAGAATATCAAAGAATGCAGGGTCCTTCACTTTGGTTTCTGCTACCCACTGCTTATTATTTTCAAATAGTTTTCTATATGACTTAATCATGATAATCTAAATTATAACCTAAAAAATGATGGAAGCATAAAGCCGAAAAACTGCTCGGTTCAAGAGAAACGATGTTCTAGGCTTAATGAAAAACGAATCAACTAAGGGGAATAATTCAGACCAATTCTGGCGGGGGTGAGAAGAGATTTCGGAGAATCTCATTTTCTGATTGCACAGTGTATGAAAATGCAACCTTGGTAACAACGGAGTAAGTAGTCCGTAATAATGTAAAAGAATGATGGATCAATTGCTGATCATCAACAGATTTTTCGAGTTCACATTTTTCGTTTTCACAGTCATCAGAATTGCAGACTGCCGTAATTTTGTCCTTCGCCAACAGAATACTCACAACATCTGTGGCTTTACAGATGAAGAAGACCGTGAGTAGTAAAAGGCAAAGATTTCGTATCAAAACAGAATAAAATTTAATTGACACTAAGACCTGAAAACAGAGAACATGCCTAGAACGTTCAAATTGGCACTTTTGATATCTTATTTTTTGGATAGTTTTCCAAAACCAGTCTATTGCTGAATTGAATAGTACAAAAAAAGGGATGCACTAACACATCCCTCATCGTTATTTCAAGGTCTCCATCCCTTTTCGTGATTTTCTAACCAACGTCCAACTACGAGAGCTGTCCCCAGTAAAACTACGTAAAAAGCGATCATTATAATCGTCATTGTCATATAGATAGCTGATTTTCTCTGATTGTATATTTACAAAATTATGCAAAAAAGTCTTTCAAACGACGTGTTGATTCAAAAAATTACAGCACTCCTTTCGTAGAAGGCAGAAAATCAAGGGCTTTGAGGTCCCTCCGAACTGCCATTTTTATTGCTTTGGCGAACCCTTTAAAAATGGATTCAATTTTATGATGCTCATTTTGACCCTCCACCTTGATGTTAAGATTGCAAAGTGAGGTGTCGGAAAACGATTTGAAAAAATGATAAAACATTTCAGTAGGCATTTCACCGATTTTTTCCCTTTTGAATTCAGCATCCCAAACCAACCACGGACGTCCCGAAAAGTCAATTGCAACCTGTGCAAGTGCCTCATCCATAGGTAACAAAAATCCGTATCTGCTGATCCCGCGCTTGTCGCCGATTGCCTGCCGGTAGGCATCCCCAAGTGCGAGTGCTGTATCCTCAATGGTATGGTGCTCATCAATATGGAGGTCGCCATCAACATGGATGGTCAGGTCAGCACCGGAATGGCGCGCAAGCTGATCCAGCATGTGATCGTAAAAACCCAGGCCTGTATGAATATCGGAGCGGCCGCTTCCATCCAGATTCAGATCAATTTTAATTCTTGTTTCCTTCGTATTTCTCTCAACGAATGCAGTACGGGACGGAAGTTTTAAGTGTTCATAAATGGCATCCCAGTCGTTTGAAACAAAGGAGATGGTACTATTTTGCGCTTCTGTCAGGTCTTTTGGCAACTCAGATGCAATCAGAATTGCCTTTGAACCCAGGTTTACTGCGAGCTGAACATCGGTGATCCGGTCCCCGATTACATAGCTGTTGGGAAGATCGTACTCGGTTGCAAAATAGGAAGCGAGCATCCCGATACCAGGTTTCCTTGTCGGCAAATTTTCGGATGGAAAGCTTCTGTCGATATGCGTTGCGGCAAAATGAATGTTTTCCGAAGCAAGAATCTGAACCATTTTATTGTGGGCGGGCCAGAACGTTGGTTCGGGAAAAGAATCCGTTCCTAAGCCGTCCTGATTGGTAACCATCACCAGCTCAAAATCAGTTTCTTCGGCGACCTTGCGCAGATTAGATATAGCCTTTGGCAGAAATTCCAGTTTTTCGAAAGAATCCACCTGCTGATCAATGACGGGCTCTATGATGATCGTTCCGTCGCGATCTATAAAAAGTACTTTTTTCATGAAGTAAGAAAATGCGATTGAACTTCGTTCAACGGTTATCGGGTAATTTTGTGCAAAGTTCGCAAAGTATATGGATTAGAAAAGTGATAGGCGAAGTAAATGATTTGAACGGAACCCTTAGGTTTTTAACAAAGTTGTACCTTTATCGTTATTTGAGTCAAAAACAAAACATAATGTTTACAGGAATTGTTGAAGCTTCGGGTAAAGTGACCCGGATTGAAGAAGCGGGCACCAACAAGACTTTCACTTTAAAGTCAGAAATTGCTACGGAATTTAAAATTGACCAGAGTGTCAGCCACAACGGCGTCTGCCTTACTGTGGTTGAAATTGAGGGCGATTTATATAAAGTTACTGCTGTTGAAGAAACTTTACTAAAGACAAACCTCGGCAGTTTGCAACTGAACGACGTAGTGAATTTGGAACGTTGTATGCCCGCAAATGGTCGTTTCGACGGACACATCGTACAGGGCCATGTGGATCAAACGGCGGTTTGTATAAATATTGAGGAAAGAGATGGAAGCTGGTTATTCGATTTTGAATATGATCCGGACCTGGGAAATATCACGGTCGAGAAAGGTTCAATTTGTATAAACGGGGTAAGTCTGACCGTCTTTAATTCGGAGCCATCATCATTTCGGGTTACTATCATTCCCTACACCTATACCTTTACCAGTTTTCACAGTTTGAAGATCGGTGATTCTGTCAATCTGGAGTTTGACATCCTGGGGAAATATATCAAAAGGATTATGGGCGGTTATGCGAAATAGAATATTGGCTTCTTGAAATTTTACTTCTATTTTTACCATTTATAAAAATTATCTGTTTTAAGCACCTCCATGGCAAAAATTAGTACGCAATCGCGGAACGATCTTCTTATTCACATTGGTATCATTATCTCCTTGATATTGGTGTTCTTTCTGGGGTTTTTCTTCATATATCTGCCATTTACCACCAATCACGGGGAGGCAATCACGGTGCCGGATCTCCGCAAGAAGAACCTGGACGAGCTCGAAGATTTTCTGGACAGCCGAGATTTGCGTTATGAAGTAGATTCCGCTTACGTTGCAAATATGCCTCCGCTTACGGTAATCCAGCAGTATCCAAAACCTGGTGCCAAAGTAAAAGAGGGCAGGAAAATTTACGTGACAGTGGTTTCGCGTACTGCTCCGCTTATAAAAATGCCGAAATTGACGGATATGACGCACCGCAGTGCGCAGATGCAGCTAAAAAGTCTGGGTCTGGAAGAAGGGAATATTTCATACGTGCCTGACATGGCACAAAATGCGGTTTTGCGCCAAATGTATAATGGCAGGGTCATTGAACCAGGCCAGCCCATCCCGAAAGGCTCTAAAATTGATCTGGAACTTGGAGAGGGTCTTGGTACCTCACAGTTTGATGCACCCATGGTCATTGATATGCCGCTTGATGAGGCAAAAATAGCAATCATCGGAGCAGGCCTGAAAGTGGGCCAGCAAATGGAAGTTCCGGCAGAAACGGGGCAGGCTGGCGGTATTGTTGTAAGGCAAAACCCTGAGTCCGGCAATAAGGTTCGTGTTGGCGATGTAATTGACCTATGGGTAACACCGCAGGGAGTTGAACCAAATCCTACGAATGAAGAGTTACCAAAACCATAGGTTGATCAGAATACGCAAAATCAGGCTGCTGTTGCTTTTGCCGTTGATTATTTTCAGCGGGAGTTTTTCCTATGCGCAGTTGAAACTGATAAATATAGACGATTCGTTTTATGGAGCCAAGCAATCACCACTTGCCATAAATGAACGGGTTACAGCGACAGTGCTCCCATTTTTTGATGATTTTGCAACGACAAATACTGCGCATCCGAATACAACCTACTGGCTGGCGGGGAGCGGAGTGTATATTAACAATACACTGGCAAATACGCAGCCGTCATTGAACTTTGTAACTTTTGATGGGTTAAATGCCGCCGGCAGTCCTTATGAGAATAATAATCAGCTTAAAGAAGATAACACGGACACGCTCACGTCTCAACCAATAAATCTGGCTGGCCTTACACCCCGTGATTCTGTGTATTTGAGTTTCTACTGGCTCGCAAAAGGACTTGGGGAAAAACCCGATTCCAGTGATGTATTCCGGCTTGAATTTAAGAACAACCTTGGTGAATGGACACAGGTTTGGCTGCGTGATGGTAAAGTTCCGCAGGATTCCCTGTTCACTCAGCAGTTTGTGGCTGTTGCTGACCCGGCTTTTTTTCATGCAGATTTTCAATTCAGATTTCGTTCATACGGCCGATCTTCCGGCGCTTATGACACATGGCACCTGGATTATGTTTACCTTGATAAAAATCGGTCTCTCAAAGTTCCTTACATAGCAGATGTGGCGATGCGGAGGCCGCTGACTCCGTTTTTAAAGCAGTATTCCGCCATTCCATTGAAACAGTATCTGGCTAATCCTGCCGTTGCAACGTCGACTTCGGTTGTTGCCGATGTGAAGAATAATTTTGATAATCCAACGGGTTTTAATGCGCTTTCCGGAACCTATTTGCTTTATGATCAAAAGACCGGTCACCAATATATCACAGCAAAAGGTGCTGAAAATGTGGCGTCTTTGAAATCGACCACTTTTAAAATAACAACTGCGCCCATTGTTCCGGTCGGAAAAGTAGACAGCCTTAACTTATTAAGTAAATTTTATCTCACGACAACTGATAACAAGACGCCGGGAGTAAACCTGTTTCGTAACGATACTATTTCTGCGGTCGTAAATCTCGGCGATTATTATGCGTTTGATGATGGAAGTGCAGAATATGGCGTGCAGGTGAACCAGAAACTGGGTCGCGCCGCCGCGCGCTTTGTGTTAGCTAAACCTGATACATTAGCCGGGGTGCGAATGTGTATCGTGCCATTCAATAAAGATGTTTCAGGGCAGTCATTTAACATACAGGTTTGGAGCAGCAAAAACGGTAAACCCGATCAGTTGCTTGCACAAAGATCTGTGGCGGCAAGATACGGTGCAGACAGGAATGGATTTGTACAATTTCCTTTAACTAATGCCGTCGCGGTGAAGGATACGTTTTATGTTGGATGGTTGCAGATCAACGAACAACCTTTGGTAATCGGCTATGACCGGAATTCTGTTGCCGGAAAAGATCAGGTATATTTTAATCTTGGGTCGGAGTGGGTAAAGGAAACTGCGCTGACCGGCAGTCTTATGATCAGGCCCTATATGGGTGGGAAAAGTGCTTCACCCATTTTGGGTATTGAACCTGGTGCTGAAAATAGCGGCTATTTTTTCCCAAATCCTGTACAAAGTATATTTAACTGGAACGAATCTTCTTTAAAAACGATTGAGATATACTCTTCGAAAGGACAACTGCTGCGGACCATTTTGCCCAGAGCCGGCGAGCGCTCCGGTACATTGGATGGCCTTGAAAACGGGATTTATATTTTTAGGGCTTCGGATGGGAAACGATCATTGGTACAAAAAATGTTGATTGCTAAATAATAGACTTTAATTTATAATCGGGTAACAATGGATATTACGGTAGAAGAACTGAAAGAAAGGCTTGACAAGGGCGAGGACCTTCATTTTTATGATGTTCGTGAAGAGCATGAATATGAAGAGGATAATCTGGGAGCGATATTGATACCGCTTGGCGAATTGCCTGATCACCTGGCAGAATTGGAAGAGTTCAAAAATGAAGAGATTATCGTACACTGCCGCTCTGGTGCCAGAAGTGGGAAAGCAGTGAAATTTTTAGAGTCGCAAGGATTTTCGAACGCACGTAATGTTGTTGGGGGGATACTTGCCTATCGAGAACTGGAAGATTAATATTTTCAAAAAGTTCATATGAAAGTCAGGTCGCTTCGGCCTGACTTTTTGCCGTAATAGTTATCGAGTTAACTCACTTTTTATGTAATTCAGAACTGCCTGAAACGCGTCAGCTGCGAACCATTTGAAATCCCCCTGATGCCTGAACCAGGTCATTTGACGCTTAGCATATCGTCGGGAATTTTGTTTCAGCAAACGAATCATTTCCTTTTCGTCGTAAAGTCCGTCCAGAAAACCGTAAACTTCTTTGTAGCCAACAGTCTGGAGCGCGTGATGACTTCTGAAACTGATGATCCCTTTTGCTTCCTCCATAAGTCCTTCTTCCAGCATTACATCCATACGCGTATTAATCCTGTCGTATAGTTCCTTGCGGTCTCTCTCAAGAGCAACCAGAACAGTCTCGAAATTTCTTTCGTTAGATTTCTGTCTTTGGTAGTCGGAGATGGGAACGCCACTCGTATGGAACACTTCCAGTGCTCTCAGGACGCGCTGGGGATTTGCGAATTCAGTTCCTGCTGCAAAAGCGGGATCAAATTTCATGATTTCATCTTTTAGTACTTCCAGGCCTTCCGCCTCCAGCCGGAAGGTCAGTTGTTGGCGAAGCTCGGGTAGGGGCTGTGGAAGATCATCCAGGCCCTCCAGCACGGCTTTGACATAAAGCCCTGAACCGCCTGTCATAACCACGTAATCCGATTCAAGGAAAAATTCATTTAGAAACGCCAGAACATCTCGTTCGAAGTCACCTGCACTATATGCCTCAGAGATGGAATGGGAATTAATGAAATGGTGCTTCACAATGCTCAAATCCTCCTGCGACGGCTTGGCTGTCCCAATGTTTAATTCCCGGAAAAACTGACGCGAATCGGCTGAAATGATTTCTGTATTCAGAGCTTGTGCGATTCGGATAGAAAGGTCAGTTTTACCAACGGCCGTGGGGCCAACGATGACTATCAGGTATTTTTTACGTCTATTTGACATTCTGGGGTTTTTATCTGAATTTTAATCAATACAAAAATAGACATCATGAATTTCAGCACACTTGTTTTTTTTATAATGTCTCTGGCAACCGGCGCGGGACTCGGGATTTTTGGATATTATTTTATTTCAGGGCGACACCGTAAGCGCTCTGAAATAACAAAGGAAGCAACTGTTTTGCTGGAACGAATAGAAAAAGTGTTCAAAGTGGTCATGGCTGAGGGGTACTTTACAGAGATATATAATTATCAGCACGACAAGAATTTCTGGAATCTGATTAACGATAAGAAAAAAGCTTTGATAATTGCCAAGGCAAAAGTCCTGGTCGGGTACGATTTTAGTAAGATGCGTTTTCATATGTCGGAAGGAGACAAGAGAATGATCATTGACTTTTTTCCGGAGCCGGAAGTGTTGTCAATGGACACAGACTATAAATTTTACGACATTGAACAGGGCTGGTTAAATCGTTTTCAAAGCGATGATTACACCTCGATCCTTAATGAAGCCAAGCAAACCATGAACGAAAAAGCGCTGCAAAGTGACTTACCGAGGATTGCTACAAACCAGGTTCAGTTGATGATGTTTCAGCTCGCTTCCACGATGAACTGGAAAATAGATATGCAGTTACCAGAATCGAATAAAAAGACACTGGACGAATTTTCCACTTACCGGCCTACAGATGCCGCCGTCGATTCTCTGGATATTGGTGACATTCAATAAGTTTTTAGTTAAATTACTATTTTGTCGTATTTATTCTCATCAAATTTCCGGTTATTGGCGTATGAATAAGTAAATCAAATATCTAAGTGCATATTATTTCTCAATCTTAAACTTTAACTGTTATGTTCAAAAAATTATTATTGCTGGCGTGGGTAGTTATGATTGGAATGACTTTGAGCTGCAAAGGCCCGGATGGGGATGTAGGTCCTGCTGGTCCAAAAGGGGACAAAGGTGATACAGGAGCTACTGGTGCGACTGGCCCTGCGGGAACTTCCGATACCACGGGAGCTGGCCCGGCGGCGTTTATTTTAACCACAGACGCATTTACTACCGACTCTCTGGGAAATGCCGGGTTCTATTATGAAAAGTTTTTTGAAGGGCTTTCTGCGGATGGCATTGCTTCCGTTGAGAACGGTGCGGTTTTGGTTTACATCAAAAGCGGAGGCTCTTGGTTTGCAGTACCGGGGCTTGTAATCTTTCCTGACAAGAGCTCAGGGCAGTACAGCTTCTATTACGGTGTAGATGGAACAGATCTTTATTTCCAGATTCTGCGTTTGTCTTCGTCAGCAGGCTCTGCGGTTAAGAAGACATTTGAAGATATTAGAATTGTACTTGTACCAGGTACTAATCTTAGACTTGATGCCAGCGTTAACTGGAAAAGTTATGACGCGGCTTTGGCAGCATTAGGACTTACAGAGAAAGACGTTAAAGCTGTAAAAGGCCGCCCATCGTTAGTTAAGCGCTAATATTTATAGCATTGATATTCCAAGAAAAGCTTCTGTCTTCGAAAGTCGACAGAGGCTTTTTTGTTTGTATGAACAGCAAGTACCTTGGGAGCTAAGAGTGGGAAATAGGATTCCATGTACCCACCAGGAAGGATCAGAGAGCTAACGCGCGACAGTCTTCAATTGGGCTGCCCTGGGGCAGTCAATCATCCGCCTGATTTATCTGTTGCCTTACATAACAAAATAGCCGGTGAATCTCAGACTCACCGGCTATTTTGTTATGTAAATGAAAGAAAGAATCAGTATTCCCAGAAACCACTTTCGATTTCCATCAATTCTTGCTCATAGTTCAACGATTTGCTCAATGCCTGTTTATCACCATTGTACATGTCAATAAACGCTCTGTCGTTTGCGTTCGAGTACTTTGTGATCCTTCCCCAGAACAATCTTAAATCAAAGGCGTCAGCAAGATTTTTGTTCTGGGCAGTATTGTGCGAGTTATACCAGATATATTTTTTCGGATCGCTGCGGAACAAACGTTCAACGTCTTTGTATCTGAAAGATGCGATAGGTATTTCAAGACCGGTTGCTGTATTTTGCTCGGAAGGTATCAATAGCGTCAAAGCCTGAATATCATTGTACAAACGTGACCGTTTTTTGTCAAATGTCCAGTCTTCCTTCACTTCCATGAGATTGATCTGTTCCGGAAAAAACTCTTCCTCAGTTCCCATCGTCATAGCAGTTTGGAAAGTGTCAACAGCAACTGGTTGTACCACAGGTGGTTCCTCTTTTGCTATTTCTTTTTTCCCACCTTTTTTAGTGGACTTCTTCGCTTTTGGCGGGCCCCACCCGTCATCTTCTACAACCTCTTTTTTCTTGGTATCTTTCTTTGGCGTATCCCATCCATCGTCTGCCGGTTTTTTAGTTGCATCAGCTGCAACAGCGTTATTTACCGGTTGACCAAATCCTGCTGCAATCTCCTCAGCAGACAAACCAGCAGTCTGGTTAGGAATCAGCATTTTCTTGTGAAGAATTTCCGGAGTCAATTTAACGGTACATGAATCATTCGTGTAAGCATCAATTAATCCGGCCTTCGCGGCTTCAAGCAGATAACGTGTGATCTCATTATTCTTCGAGAACATAGCCTGATTCTGTTTCTCTTTAAGATCCACCCTTCTCCACAACGTTCTCTTCATCATCACATCTCCGTCAGCAATAGGGCGGGCCGAGAACTGATTGGCACTGGAATCCACTTTCTCCTGTGCGAACAAAGTTCCGCTTGCCAGAGAGAGGGAGAGTAAAGACCATGCAACTGTTTTTTTGTTCATATGCTTAAAATTTTATCTTGACTTAGGGGCCAAATTTAAAGCGTAATTAGTATAACGGAACCATACGGTTCTGATTTCCCATTTCCACATCGCTAACTGCACCTTTGAAATTTTGACGTTCTACTTTTAGAATTTCAACCAGATAACGATCACCAGGCTGCGCTTGTTGTGCAAGGCCTGAAATTGATCCGCCACCATTGAGCATCACAGGATTACCAACTCTTCTGTTACCACGTGCAAGAGAAACCTGGATCTGAGAAACTCTGAAACGGGCATCCTCAGGAGAAAAAGTTTTGAAACTTTCATCCGAGATAGCGAGTACCTGAATACTTCTTGCTGCTGTTGCGGCGATACCTCGTTTTTCGTCCAAAGGTGCACCATTTACCCGAACTTCAAGAGATGGTTTTGGCACCAGTCTTACACGAAATGCTTCGGTTCCCAAAACACTTCCCTGATTGCTCACTGTAAGCGTAATACTTGCTCTGCTAGGTACAATCGTAAATTTACCTTTTGTTCCACTATTGATAATTTCTGCCCCATCGGCTGAGAAATTAGGAGCCCACAATGCACCCAGAGCAGCACTTTGAATACTTAGTTTATTCGCGCAACCCAGATACAATGGCGGGAGAGTTCCTGTTTCGATCTGATAGGAAGGCTTAACTACAAAATATTCCTGTTTCAGATTGTAAGTCGTATCTCTTCCTGACGCCGTCGGAATGGTGATCTGCCCAGTCAACTCATGACGTGCGATACCTTCCGCATTGTAGCCACCGCCGGCAGCAGTAAATTCAATCTGTCCAACACCATTCTCAACTTTAACAGAACCTCCGTTTAAGCTCATTCTTGGTGTGATTCCACTTGCAGAAGCTGCTATGAACATCTGACCTTTGAATTTTGTACCCGCAACTACTGTCTTGGCATCAGCACTAACCATCGCCAGAATTCTGTCGAATTTAACGTCGGCAGCGCCAACTTTGCTCGCAAGGAAATTGAGTGCTTCGCCCTCCATTCTTCGAATGTCAGTTTGTTTCTGGCTGATAACAGCGAGAGCTGCTGCAACGGGTGTCTTTTCAAAATTGATTTCAGCAAAATCTTTGTTACGCTGATCTTTGCTGTTCTTGGTCATCGGATCCTCTTTCCCGTCCATTGCAATTGACTGGAAGGGAGTAGGCATAATTTTATTAAGCTCCGCAGTGTAGCTGTTCAAACTTTGTTTGAGGGCATAGCCTTTACCTTTTTTCTGCCCACCGATCATCAATTCTTCAACCTTGCCTTCTTCCTGCGGATTTTTAATTCCGCCTTCCTCATTCAATCCTGCTCCAGGGCCGGCTACAATTTCCTGTTTCAAGGCATTAAGTTCATTAATGATGCTTGTAGAAAACTTACGCACTTCATCAGCCTGCTTCATTACGGCCACGTCAGCCGCACGGTTACCGGATTTGTCAACGGCAGCCTTGATTTTCAATACGGTTTCCTGGTTTATTTTATTGGCTGCTCCGGAAGATAATTCCAAAGAGTTGTTCAGAAGAAGGAATTTTTCAATAATGGCCGAACTTACCTGCAATGCCAACATTGCAGTGAGTACCAGATACATCATTCCAATCATCTTCTGACGGGGTGTTTCTTTTCCACCTGCCATATTATTCTGTAATCAGTTAGTCAGTGATCAATTAGTTTAAAGGAACAAACAATTAATAATGAGCCTGGAAGGGTTACTAATAAGATGCTTGTTTAATAATGAAATCAGGCATTACCCCGCATAGCGGTAAGCATGTTTCCATAAATTCCGTTCAGAGATGAAATATTCGTTGTCAATTTCGACATTTCATTTTTAAACACCTGTGATTCCTTCGTCGCGTCGGCCATGTTTTCCATTGCGGCTGTCAGGTTACCATAAAATGCATTCATCGCTTTCAGGTGTTTCGTGGTGTCCTGAAGTTCCAGTTCATAAACCGCATTTAGCGCACCCATATTTTTGGTGATCTGCTGGAATTGTTCGCGATATGATTGCGCGTCTTTCGTAGCGTCCGCCATAGAAGTCATGGCGTTGATCGCAACTCCGTAAGATTTGTTCATGTCGTTAATCGCTGTGGAAGCAGACTTTACATTCTTGGCGTAATCGTTGGTAGCAACGGTCGCGTCGGTAAGGTCAGTAATTCTGCCAACCGTATCTGAAAGATTCTTGAAGTTTTTGCCCAGACTGTCGAAAACGTCAGGAGAAATCTTAGCGTTGTCAAGCATATTATCCAATTTAGCGGTTATGCCGCTTCCGGATGTATTTCCGCGTGTGATCGCCGGCCCATTGTAATCGTCTGCAAGTTCAGGGTATACTCTTGTCCAGTCCGGATCAGCAGCGCTTGATTGGGAAAGGGTTTGAATTGCATATAATAAGAAAATGACAACCTCAGTTCCAAGACCTATTGTAAGCATCTCGCTTCCTCCATCCCAGTGCTGAATTTTGAATAAAGCCCCTAAAATAACAACTGCAGCACCAGCGCTGTAAATTGTAGGTACCAGTTTATCCCAAACAAAACTAGGTCCGTTATTCTTAGCCATACTAATTGAAATCGGTTACAGTGAAAAAATATTGATAAAAATTGAGAGTTTGAAATTGTAAGCCGTAAAAAAAGAAGCAGTGTAGATAACGCTGCTTCCTTGATTGCAAAATAATTTTAGCGACGACGTGCACGTGCTCCGCCACGATCATTTACATTATCCATTACACAGCGGAATCCGATAAATGCACGACGCTCAGTTTCGTATTCGTAAGTACGGGTTCCTGTCTGTAAATAGTAAGCTATATCTTTCCACGAACCTCCTTTAACGACCTTACGTGGTTCGTCAGGATTATCATATTTAGGGTTCATATCCCAAACAATTGCAGTTGCGTTATCCGTATATGCATCCAGTGTCCATTCTGCCACGTTTCCAGCCATGTTGTACAGGCCGAAGTCATTTGGATTGTATGCATTTGCGGGACCTGTATAAGGATATCCATCGGCATCATAATTTCCACGTTGTGGTTTGAAGTTTGCCAGGAAACAACCTTTTCCGTTCATCGTATATGGATTTCCCCATGGATATTTTGCCACAGCGCGGCCACCTCTTGCTGCCCATTCCCATTCTGCTTCTGTTGGAAGACGGAATGCGGTAGAATTAAACTGACCTTCCTGGTTTTGAAAGTCGTGAAGTAAATTTGTACGCCATTTTGAGAAGTATTGTGCTCCCAGCCAACTCACCCCAACTACCGGATAAGTGTCAAAACCGGGATGTTGGTAGTAATATTCAACAAAGGGATCTCCGTTTGAATAAGCAAAGTCTTTTTTCCATGCCGTAGTATCGGGATAATATTTTGACATGATCTCTTCTTCGCCCAAGACAGATACGGAGTCAACAAGCAAAGCGTTCACGAACTGACGGTATTCATTGTTGGTAATTTCGGTGTCATCCATGAAAAATGAACTGATCGTAACGCGACGGTTCATGTTGTTCATCGAAGATGCCATGTCTTCATCAGCCTGCCCCATTACGAATGATCCCGATGGAATCATCACCATGCCTGCCGGTGTGGTCTGCTTGAAACCTTTACGGGCTGTGGCTGTAATCTCTCCATTTGAAACACCGCTTTCTTCTTTTCCTCCCTTGCCAAATTTACTTTTAATAAATCCGCAGCTCTGCATAAGCATAAGAGCGGCAATCAAAAGCAAACTTTTGGCTCCATCCCGATAGAACACTTTAACATTCATAGTGGTTTTGTGAAATTTGAGTAATAAATGTTAGCCTAAAAACGTCGACTGATGATGATATAGTATACTGTAATTAAAAACAAAAGTAACGAAGTGCCTGAATAACAACCACCGAATATTTTAACTGTCCAACCGCTGACAACCGCTCCAAACCTGATTTATCCGAATTAACGAAGAATATGTCTGATTGTTATAGGTTTGAAAAATTTTACAAATATAATTTAAAGTTTTACAAACTGAGCGCGATTGTCGGATTCGGATTGTAAAAAAACCAAGGACGATATGGCGCTGACTGCTTTTGTTGATACTATTCTTATAATTTATTGTAGTTTAGGGTAGTATTTGTGCCACAAAGGGTACAAATAACTAATATCTAAATCGGGGAGTACGAATAATTGTCTTTTTGCCCATCTTGGGAGAAGGAAGCGCGTACGACAGCATAACCTCGAACGAAGACGGAGACTTTTGCTTGTTTCCGCCTATTACCATATCATACGCGCCGGAAAGCCTTAACGATTGATCCGGTAACAGATAAATTCCGCCCATAATAATAAAATAGGTGTCCTGTTGCCTGTATGTAGCACCAGCCCAATACCTTTTGTTATAAGTAACAGTGGCACCACCTTCAACCGAGACGGTAGAAATGTCCGACTTTACGAGAACAATTGGCTGTACATCAAGCAAGTATCCCATTTCAATGTTCACTCCGGCGTTCAGATAAGCTGTGCGTGGCAGTGGATTGGTGCCGGTTTCGCTTCCCAGTTGATATTTTGGTTGCAGCAAATGAGACATCGAAAGGCCAACATGGAACACATCTGATACGTAGCGAACGCCGGCTGCGACGTCGGGATTCATTTCGGAAATTGTGCCGGTTTTGATAAGATCATCATCAGGATCACGTGCACGTAGCTTATCAAAGTCAATGGCTTGTCGGAAAAGGCCTGCACTTGCTCCCACAAATAAATTGCCTCCTGCTACCGGAAAGTGGTAAGAAGCAGATAGTTTGAAATCTTGGTCGTTTCTTGGGCCACTGTTGTCATTCAGCGCATAAAAACCGATTCCGAAGTTTTTAACTGGCATACTAAACGATACCAGTTGCGTGGATAAAGCGCCGCCATTATCTGCGTTGGTGCTCTGATAACCAACATATTGGGACCGATGCGTTACCTGGATTTTCGTCAGCCCGTCAGCGCCTGCCGCAGCTGGATTTAAATAAAGCGAGTTGAGATTGAACAAACTGAATTGCGCATCTTTCTGAGCACTGGCACAGGTTGATATCAATAGTAATAGGCAAAGCAGCCGATTGTAAATTTTATTACGAAAGATAAAAGTAAGGGTCATGCCAAGGTATAACGTTTAAAGAACACTCAGGAGTTTTGGAATTCCTTTCAATAACGCATATTGCGTAAAAAAATTGATTAAATAAAAAAAAAGCCGGAAAATTTTCCCGGCTTTCGTAGTCTGAAATATCGCTTATATAGCGTTGGCTTTCCGTATATATAATTCCAACGCACCAGTCATCGACGGAGCATTAGGTAACGGAGCCTGGATATCCAAAAACAGACCGGCATCTGTTACTGCTTTCGCAGTTGTTGGGCCAAATGCTGCAAGTCTGGTAGAATTTTGTTCAAAATCAGGGAAATTGTCATAAAGTGACTTTATTCCCGAGGGGCTGAAAAACGCAATGATGTCATAATACACATCTTCGAGATCAGAGAGATCAGCCGAAACTGTCTGATACATAGTCGCTTCTGTGAATTGAAATTCTTCCGTATCTGCAAATTCCGGTATGTCGTTCTTCCGAACATCAGAACACGGATATAAAAATTTCTCCTTTTTATGTTTCCGCATCAATTCAATCAATTCAACAGCAGTCTTCGTACCTGCAAATATTTTGCGTTTACGGATAACGATATATTTTTGAAGATAATTGGCTGTTTGTTCTGATATACAGAAGTACTTCATCGTAGCCGGAACCTCTATGCGTCCTTCGGTACAAATCCGGAAGAAGTGATCAATGGCGTTACGGCTCGTGAAAATAACAGCCGAGTAGTCCAGAATGTTGATCTTTTGCTTGCGAAATTCTTTGAAAGAAACTCCGTCAACCTGTATAAAGGGTCGAAAATCTACTTTGATATTATACTTTTTTGCTAATTCAAAATAAGGGGAATTTTCGTCTGCTGGTCTGGACTGGCTAACCAAAAGGCTGGTAACCTTTTTGAGCCGATCCTGATCAAAATTGATAGTCTCACTCATGTATAATTCTCTAAGTTAAATTCCAAAATACGCCCAGTTTCCTATATAGCAAACTTAATGCCAATGATCAGGGGGATGATTTCGATGACGCAAAGGTACGAAAATAAATACAGATTAATAAATGATGCGGACGGCTTGGTGACAACATAAAGAGATATTGCCCGAGCAATGTAGAAAAATAGAAACGGAAGCAGTATATACGGCCGCAATGGTATGAGCCATTTGGGATCGTTGAGACTTAGCATAAAAACAAGAAGAAAAAGTGCTGCATAAAGGAAGTAAGATGATTGTATTATTTTGAGGAACAGGGTATCAACAAGTTTGTCCAGATTGAGCATATTGCCAACCAAAGTCATCAAAATGAATTTTCCGAAAAGCAGCAGGAAGAAAATGGCCGAAAGAAGAAAAAAGTCTCTCAGAAATTGAAAAGTGTTCGACTGTTCCGATAAAATTTTTCTTACCGAAAACAGATTGAATTCGTTGGAAGTTAAAAATATGAGAATAAAACTCATCAGCATTGATACAATGATCACGAAAAAAATGACACTGTTGCTGTAAGGTTTGTTTACCTTGGAAAGTTGTTCGCGCGGATCGTTCCTGAAAAACTCCACAGGGTTGATCAGTCTGACAAACGCCAGGGGATTTACGTTGAATATCCAGGCGTTCAGAATCAGGATCAGTAGCATTGCCAAAACAGCAAAGTTCCCGAAAGATGACAGTGGGATTGGTTTTATATTGATCAGGTTCGATGCGGCACGTTCAATGAGTCCGAGGTCTGCCTTTTTCTTTTGGTTACAAAGTAAAACCGTCCTGCCTGCAATGCCTGAGTTTCCGTAGATGGTCAGTAACAATTCCTCGCGCCTGAGTGTTTTGTACAGGCTGTCAATGCTTAATCTCAGCCATTTGTCGGAAAGTAATTTTTTCTGAAGTGTACCGTCCAGAAAAAGATAGTCTTCCGCGTCGGTTTTTACAAGTAAAAAATATTTTCTGTTTTTGAGCAGATCAATGTTCAGGCTGACTGATTTGGCGTCTTCGTTTATGGCCTGGGAGTAGGGGACGTAATTTTTATACTGACTATTGTAAACCAGCCAGTCATTCTGATAATCGTATATCGGAAAAAATTCGGCAGGTGGGGTAACTTTCGCTGCTCCGTCCGAAGTTGTGCCTTTGAGCGACAACGACGCAGTTAATGCAAGAAGGAGCAGTATTCGAAAGAAATTCATCTTTATAGGAAAGGGCGGGGTTTCCCCAGCCCTTTTGCAAAATAATATTGATATAAAATGGAAATTACTTCCTTCCAAGTGCGATAAGCATTGTTTCTCCAATCAGGGCAGGTGATTCTGCAACGAACAGACCGGACTCTTCCATGATACGGATTTTAGCTTCTGCGGTATCATCGGCACCACCGATGATCGCTCCGGCGTGTCCCATACGACGTCCTTTTGGCGCAGTTTTACCAGCAATGAAACCTACAACTGGCTTTTTATTACCAGTAGATTTGATATAATTAGCCGCGTCTGCCTCCATGCTTCCACCAATTTCACCAATCATCACAATTGCCTCTGTTTCAGGGTCGTTCATTAAAAGTTCAACAGCTTCTTTGGTTGTTGTTCCAATAATTGGGTCACCTCCGATACCTATTGCTGTGGTTTGCCCCAAACCTGCACGTGTCAGCTGATCTACCGCTTCATATGTAAGTGTTCCGGATTTGGAGACAATTCCAATGGTTCCTTTTTTGAAAATAAAGCCTGGCATGATACCAACTTTACATTCTTCGGCAGTGATGATACCCGGGCAGTTTGGGCCGATCAAACGACAGTTTTTACCCTTAATATACTCTTTTGCCTGCATCATATCTTTGGTAGGGATACCTTCGGTGATACAAACGATTACTCCGATACCAGCATCAGCCGCTTCCATTATAGCGTCAGCAGCAAAAGCAGGTGGCACGAAAATGATTGAAACATCGGCACCTGTAGCGCGTACTGCAAGATCAACGGTATTGAAAACAGGCCTTTCGAGGTGAGATTGTCCTCCTTTGCCTGGTGTTACGCCACCAACTACTTTGGTGCCATATTCAATCATTTGCTGGGCGTGGAATGACCCCTCAGAACCGGTGAATCCCTGAACTATAATCTTAGAATTTTTATTAACTAAAACGCTCATGTTGGTAAATCAGTTTTTTTGGTAAAAGTAGAACGAAAAGCACGAAGTAGCAAAATGTAGGTATAATTTGTAAATTGCTTTTTTGATAATATTAAAATTGTCTATGCAATTACTTGTAAATCCCCATATATTCTCAAATCTGATCCTGAGTTTTACCGCTGTCTTTATTTTCTTGAGGTATTTCAAAGGTCAGTTTGTGAATAATCAGTGGCTTTGGGGGATTTTCTTGTTTAGTATATCACTCAGCGCATTGACGGACCTGCTGTTTTTTGCTGGAATTGAGCGACTGGAACTCGTGAAAAAAATAGTTGATGCCGGCGAAATGACGGTCGGAGCGGTTTGTCTGGTGGTTGCTTCGTGGTGCCTGATTATGAAGACTGAAGCTACTACGCTGCTGCTGGTCGGCGCGCTGGTTATCGGCACTTCGCTGTTTTATGCTGTTGTCTGGTATAAGGTGGAATATGTATCGCTGATTATCATGGCATTCTGCATCATTGTCACTTTGCTGATCTGCTGCCTTGGTCTTGCCTATAAACAGAAAAGTGCTTTGTGGATCATTTTTTCAATGATGTTTTTCGCATTTGCCACAAAAGCAGGGACAATCCCTTTGCCTATGCATCCAGTTGACATCAATCACTACATGATGGTTCTGGCCGTGATTTGTATCGGAAGAGCAATGAAAGACAAGTACAAGGTTCTTTTTTAAGCCCTGCAAATTCAAACATTTGTTAATGGCTTTGTTTTTTATGCATCCCTTGTCTAAACTTGCATCAGTTATTGTCAATCAAAACAAGTTTATCAATATTTATCATATGAAAAGGATTAAATCCAGCGTATTGCTTCTGGCCGCAACGATTGCTTTTGGAGCTGTTACAGTTAGCCCTTCACTCGGAAAGTCGGTTGCAGCTACGGAAACGCGTGAGGTTAAGCAAGTGAAAACCATTCAGATTAAAGGCAGTGATGCAATGCAATTTGACCTTAAAGAGATCAAGGTTAAGGCAGGGCAAAAAATAAAACTTACGTTAACGCATTCAGGTAAATTGGCGAAAGCAGCGATGGGACATAATTTTGTTCTGTTGAAGCCAGGTGTTGATGTAGCGGCATTCGGAGGAAAAGCTGCTGCTGCAAGAGAAACGGAATATATTCCAAAATCGGAAGAAGCGAATATCATTGCGCATACCAAACTGGTAGGTGGTGGCGAAAGCGATACAATCGAATTTACAGCTCCTAAAAAAGGAACTTATACTTTCATTTGTAGCTTCCCTGGTCACTATGCATTGATGAAAGGAAACTTCATTGTTGAATAAAATTATTGCATTACCAACAAAAAGAAGCCCGGCTCGACCGGGTTTCTTTTTGTTGGTAATCGTGCTAACTGATCTAAATTTCAGCAAGTTTCTTTTCGATCAGTTCTATCACTTCGGGTCTGTCCCACTGTGATGCACCGACTTCCTGAGCTAAAATTTCTCCCTTATAAATGATGTACGTTCTTGGAATTGCGTTCCCGTCCAGTGCAGGTGGATATGGGCCGGCAAACTGATAAAAAGGGAGTTGGTACCCTTTTCGTTCTATAAATGGATTAACCGTTTGCGGGTCCTCGTCGGATAAGATGTAAAAGGCTACTTTATCGTGGTTTTTATATTTGTCGTAAAGTTTCTGAATACCTGGCATTTCCATGTTGCAAGGTCCGCACCATGTTGCCCAGACATTTACAAAGATCAATTTGTCTTCACTCATCGCAATCTGATTCCCTTTCAGATCTTTCAGTGAAGATATATACATAGATGAATTGACAGATTCCAGGCCATTTCCGGCCGTACTTTCCGGGGATTTGAAAAGGGCAAAATACACCGCGCCGATGGCTACCACCGCCAAAACGGCAACAAGAATTTTTTTGGAATAGGAATTCATTATCGAGATTTTTTTTATTGAGCATATGCACCGCCAGACACGGCGACTAGTAAAATTAAGTATATTAAATGGTTTCAATCCAAGGTTTGAAAATTTCGGTGTACTTTGTGATGCTCAGTAAGAATTTGAATACTTTTATAACTTCATTTAATTTTTAACCTATTTAGTGAAAAGCTTTACCTTAATGAAAAGTAAATTTGGATTATTTCCTTATTTGTTTGTTTGCATATTAACTATAAATCAGACTTTTGCACAACGTTCAGCTGCCGAATTTTTCGAGGAAGGAAACACAAAGGCAAGGGCAGGAGATTTCACCGGTGCGTTAAAATCCTATACAGAAGTAATTACCACCAATCCCGACCACGCACCAAGTTTTTTCAATCGTGGACTTGCAAAAGCCAATTTGAAAGATCACCGCGGTGCAATACAGGATTATGACCGCGCTATTGAGGTCAATCCGAAAGAGGCATTGTACTACGAAAGCAGGGGTGTTAGCAAGAGTATTCTGGAAGATTACAATGGTGCCCTGCAGGATTACAGCAAGGCAGTGGAGCTTAATCCTGAAAATGCCAAATCTTATTACAACCGAGGGGTGAGCTATGCAAAAGTTAAAAAGCTAAGACTTGCGCTTGAAGATCTCGATAAGTCTCTTTCGCTTGAACCCAACGACGTGGCAGCACTTTATGCGCGTGGGAACTGCAAGCAGGATTTGCAGGAATACGCGGGAAGTCTGGGCGATTTTACCAGAGTAATTGAACTCAACCCGAAAAGAACAGGCGCCTATTCGGGAAGAGGTCTCGCTAAAATCGAACTTGGTGATTACCAAGGTGCTTCTGCTGACTTTACCAGAGCGATCGAATTGAATCCCAAGGAAAGTTCCTTCTACGACAAAAGAGCGTTTGCCAAAAATAAACTGGAAGATTTTCGCGGCGCTATCATGGACTATGACAAAACGCTTCAACTGGATCCCAATATGTACGAAGCCTACTACGGAAGAGGATTTTCAAAAGGGAAATTGAACGACCATAAGGGTGCTGTACTTGACCTCAGCAAGGCGATCGAGTTGAATAATATCTACGTGACGGATCCGAAGAAAACGCCGTATTCAGGCAAGATCAGTCGTGAGGCGCTTGATGCGTTGCGTGCCCAGGTCAAGGAGCATATCCAAATAGATGAACTTACAACCGAGCGGGCAGAAGCGTATTTTTTTCGAGGTATCAGCAAGTCAAAAAGTGGAGATGTTAAAGGTGGCATAGATGACATGACCACGGCCATTGAACTGAATCCGACTTATTCAACAGCATTTTTTTCGCGCGCAATGATCAAATCTGAAAGCGGAGATCAGCTTGGCGCCGTGCTCGATTTTAGCAGTGCGATTAAACTAAGATCCAATTTTCCGGAGGCTTATTATTTGAGAGGAATCTTGAAAAACAGTCTGGGAGAAGTCAATGAAGGATGCCTCGATTTAAGCAAGGCAGGGGAGTTGGGTTATCTACAAGCTTATAAAGTGATTACTAGTTATTGCAATTAATTTGTGACGCTGAGCGAGTTTGTCATGCTGAGCGAGTCTGTCATGCTGAGCGTAGTCGAAGCACGAGCGGACTTCGACTTCGCTCAGTCTGACATAACACCTAAGGTCAGTCTGACATGACAACTAAGGTCAGTCTGACATAACATACCTACTATGCTCGGTCTGACAACACCTCAGCATAACAAAGATATTTGCCAACCATTTTAAGCTTTTTTGAGATTAGCTGCAACCTGATCCCAGTTTACAACGTTCCAAAATGCTTTGATGTAATCGGGTCTTTTGTTTTGGTAATGCAGGTAATATGCGTGTTCCCAAACGTCAAGCGCTAAAATAGGCGTTCCTTTGAACTCAGAAACGTCCATCAAAGGATTGTCCTGATTGGGCGTTGATCCGATTGCCAGTTTGCCATCTTTTGCTACAAGCCAAGCCCATCCTGAACCGAAGCGCGTAGTCGCGGCTTTACCAAAAGCTTCCGTGAATTTTTCAAAGGAACCGAAAGAGCTATTGATTGCATCTGCAACCGCACCTTTTGGTACACCACCTTTTCCTGCGCCCATTACACTCCAGAAAAATGTATGATTCCAGTGCCCGCCGCCATTGTTGCGAATTGCTGCCGGCGCTTTGCCAATTGATTTGATAATATCATCAAGGGACTTAGTTTCATACTCAGTTCCTTTTACGGCATCATTCAGGTTTTTCACATAGGCTGCATGGTGTTTCCCATAATGGATTTCCATAGTAAGCTTGTCGATACTTGGCTCAAGCGCACCAAAGTCGTAAGGAAGTGGAGCCTGTTTGAAGGGTGCTGTCTCAGTTATTATTTTAGAAGTTGTCTCCGCTGAAGAATTGGTTGCCAATGCGCCAACAGCCAAAGTTCCTCCTGCTATTGTACGCAAAAAATCTGTTCTATTCATGATCACTTCAATTTTAGAATTAAAAAATTCAATCGTAAGCCACCCGGCTTACAATACTTCTTCCAAGTGTAATCTCATCTGCGTATTCCAGATCCCCGCCGATTGGAATACCTCTGGCGATTGTACTCACCTTTATTTCGGCAGCTTTTAATTTTTTTTGAAGATAAAATGCCGTCGTATCTCCTTCCATTGTTGGGCTCAAAGCCAGTATAACTTCCTGAACACGTTCATCTGACGGAGCTTGTTCGATCCGGTTAATAAGAGATTCAATATTTAAATCTGACGGTCCGATTCCCTCCAGAGGAGAAATTATCCCGCCGAGTACATGATACAAACCTTTGTACTGGCTCGTTGCCTCTATCGCAAGCACATCCCGCGTATCCACCACCACACAAATGATGCTTACATCGCGTTTAGGATTATTACAAATGTTACAAATTGTCGAATCTGCAATGTTGTGACATTTTACGCAATATGAAGTTTTCGTGCGCATGTTGACAAGTGCCTCCGAGAGTATTCGCGTTTGTTGCTCATCCCTCTTCAGCAAATGTAGTGCCAGACGAAGTGCAGTTTTTTTTCCAATCCCCGGAAGTCGGGAAATTTCGGCAACGGCATCTTCAATGAGACGTGACGGGTAATTCATCTGTGGCGTTAAGTATTTTCGGCGGTTGCTTGTCGCTGTGGATAAAGCAGATTTAAAAGAAGATCAGTGAATTTCGGCAGAAATACCACGTTTGCAGATCGCATTTCTCATGCCCGCTAGTTCCTCGAATTCACCTTCTTTAACGGAACACTTGCCTTTGTAGTGAATAATTAACGTACATTGCTCAGCTTGTTCATTACTGTGCCTGCATACCTCGATAAGTGTATCAATAACCCAATCAAAAGTGTTAACATCATCATTGTAAACGACTAGTTTCTTTAATTCAGTTTCAATGGTTTTATCGAGAATTTCAACTTCCGTATCTATAAGCACTTGCATAACAACCAAATTTCTGTTTGTTTAGCAAATCTAAGCAAAAACGAAGATTATCGGAAGGTTTTAGCAACTTCCTGTCCCGGATTAATATTTTTTTAATAATCTCTTTAATGAATCCTATTATAGCCCTTGTTATCCTGACAGTATATTTTGGCATGCTTATTACGGTGTCGGTTTATACATCAAGAGGAGCTGATACCAATACTTTTTTTACAGCAAATCGCCAGTCTCCCTGGTATCTGGTCGCCTTCGGGATGATCGGCACGTCGCTTTCGGGAGTGACATTTGTTTCTGTTCCCGGTGCTGTCGCCAACATACAGTTTTCCTATTTTCAGGTCGTAATTGGTTACATTCTTGGCTACATTATAATCGGGACGGTGCTGATGCCGCTCTATTACAGGCTCAATCTGATCTCCATTTATTCCTATCTTGAACAACGATTCGGATTTTGGTCTTACAAAACCGGCTCTGCTGTGTTCCTGCTTTCCCGGACTGTCGGTTCCGCAGTGCGGCTGTATGTCGCAGCACAGGTGCTTCAGATTGCTTTGTTCAAGCCGCTGGGCGTTCCTTTCGAAGTTGCAGTGGCGATTACCATCCTGCTGATCTGGATTTACACTTTTAAGGGTGGTGTAAAAACAATCATCGTTACTGATACCTTACAGACTTTCTTCCTGATTACAGCCGTTGTGCTCACAATCGTGCTGGTATCGCAAGAACTCAATTTGCACGGAATTTCCGACATTTGGAATACAGTTCAGGGGAGTAGTTACTCGAAGATTTTCTATTGGGACACCAACGATCCGAAGAACTTTTTTAAGCAATTTTTTGCCGGTGCGTTTATTGCCATCGTCATGACGGGCATGGACCAGGATCTGATGCAGAAAAATTTGACTTGTAAGAATATTGGCGAAGCACAGAAAAATATGTTCTGGTTTACGGTGGTTCTGGTCATCGTTAATTTCCTCTTCCTATCTCTGGGAGCGTTGCTCTACGTCTACGCAACTGCCAAAGGTATTCCGCCAACCGCAAAAACGGACGAGTTTTATCCAATGCTTGCTCTAAACCATCTGGGACTGGTTGTTGGAATCACTTTTTTGTTGGGTATCACGGCAGCTACCTATGCCAGTTCTGATTCCGCTCTGACCGCGTTGACGACCGCATTTTGTATCGATTTTATGGATATTGAGAAAAAGCCGGAAGCGAAGCGGTCTAAAATTAAATTCTGGGTACACATTGGCTTTTCTGTGTTATTTTACCTGGTCATTCTCATCTTTAACCGGCTGAACAGCAAGGAGGTAATTACGGCAGTATTTGATCTGGCCGGGTACACCTATGGGCCATTACTAGGACTATTCTCTTTCGGCTTATTTATGAAACGTGGGGTACAGGATCGGTGGGTTCCCTTTTTATGTATTTTGGCGCCCATCGCAACTTACATCATCAATGAGCATTCGGCAGAGTGGTTCAATGGCTACAAGTTTGGGTTTGAACGTCTGATCATCAATGCATTAATTGTTTTTGCCGGCTTGCTTTTACTTGGGAAGAAAAGACAAGATACTTATTCTCCATTATCCTGATCATTAAAATCGGGATAATATGAAATCCGGACTTTTTAACAAACGCGATGTCATAGCGTATTTCTTTGTTGCAGCCAGTGGCGTGCCCATTCAGCTGCTCATAAGTTCTGTTTCCCAAAATTGGTTTGCAATCAGTTATCGCGAGTCGCTGACGGTGGCTTATCTGGTCGCTTCTGTCGTGGGATTTTTTCTTACCAAAATATTCGCTTTCAGCACCAAAAATGCCACAAAAACGCATCGGGAAATGGTCAAATTCACGATGGTCGCCGTCCTTTCTTTTTTGATAACCGTTTATGGTTCTGACGCACTTTACAAATTGTCGGTCCAATCTTTCGGTGTTAAAAAGGTCATTATACCGCATTCAGTGAAATCTGTGGAGGTAAATAAATTTCTAAGTCAGCTTGCCTGTATGGGTGTCAGTTTTATCAGCAATTTTATTTTGCACAAGCGTTTTACCTTCCGGGACACCGGATTTTACGAGCGATTGAAAAAGCTGATTTGAATCCGGATTATGTCATTGTTTCCCCCGCATCCGGATTTAGCGTTTTGAATTTTGGTTGGATATACTTTCAAAAAAATGACGCTGGCTGATCCCGCTGATCTGCAACAATTCGACATTTAACACTTCAAATAATTATTTTTTATCTTGCATTAATAATATAAAAATGTTACCTTTCTCGAAGTAGGAGTTACATGGAATATGTTCTTTTAGCCCAATTTTGACCATCAAATCCCGCTGCAAGTTTCTGTATAAAGTAATTTATCTTTTAACGATTTAAATTTCTGTACAATGAAAACACTGGCATTTTTTCTCCCCGTAATGTTGCTTTGCTTTTCCTGCAAAGACTCCACAAAAGAAACCGCTGTTAAAACCGAAGCAAATCTGGAAAATGAAAAGAAGGCAATCCGTAGCACTATTGAAAAGGAAACGGAGGCTTTTTTTGCACGAGATTACGAAGCATGGAAATCTAACTACGCACAAACTGACTACGCTTTTCAGGCATGGAGCAATAACGATGGCACATTCGACTCCAACGTCGGTTGGGATGATATCAATGATCAGATTGGCAAATACATCAGCGACAACCCCGAAAAGAGTCATCCCAAAGTGGAAAGGAAAAATATGAAGTTTAAATTCTATGGCGATGATGTCGCTTATCTTACCTGGGATCAATTCAATAGTAACAGGGACGAGAAGAATTTCCACCACAGCAAGGAAGTCAGGCTGATGGAAAAAATTCAGGGACAATGGAAAATTGTATGTGTCTCGGCCTTCTGGGATTACAAGCACCCGATAGCTGCAAGCAAGCTTCCGATGATCCAGAAGATCGCTAACGAAAGCCGCGGGAAGAACAAAATCTAGTGTTCGCTTTGCTTTAAAATCGTGCGGTGTCCGCCGGGAGTGTTCGGTTTTGAACAGAATTCTATTGGCGTAAAGCCTTGGCTATTTTGTTTAAATTGAATTTAAATTACTGATAATCAATTATTTAAAAACAGTTTATGCCAGCTTTGGATCACGTTGGTCCGGAGCTGGCATATCCTTTTTTATATAGAGGTAAGTCCATGCAAATAAAATAAACACTTTTAAAAAATTAGCCATGAAAATCACATCCATTTCAAAATTGTTTTGCGCAGTTGCAATTTGTTTCTCTTTAACTTCTCTCACATCTTTTGCAGGTGAAAAAGAGATCAGATCTGACAAGAAAGCCAAAAAGGAAAAAGCTGTAAATCCTGCGTTTGACGCTGCGGTTTTTCAGGTAGGGAAATCTAATAGAGTGAAGCTTGCTGTCGACAGAGGCGACGACCGTAATTTGAGAGTCTTACTTAAAGACAAAACCGGCCGGGTTTATTACAGCGAGCTCTTTACTGAAAACGGAGAGAAATATCGTCGGGTGTTCAACTTTGATGACATGACCGATGGAACGTATTACTTCGAATTGTTCTATAACAATCGCAAGTTAATTAAGGAAATTAATCTTCAAACAAACACAGAACGCCTTATCTCATTCTGATCAGTATCCAAGAGACCTAAAAAAAGCTCTGTTCGTTGGGGACAGAGCTTTTTTGGTATTTGCATCAGTTTAATTCTTTGTCAGGATCCCAGAATACAGTTTTCCAGTTTTGAATTTTGTCATTTTTTATCACAATGCCTTCGTTTTCCAGTAGTTCCTGCATTTTGGAGGGCGTTTCAAAGAGAAGTTTCGCAGACAACATACCAGCCTGGTTTACCACCCTATGAGCAGGTACTGCATGCACAGTATAGCTGCCGGCCATTGCCCATCCAACCATTCTGGCTCCTCTTTTTGATCCCAGATAGGCCGCAATTGCACCGTAGGAAGTGGCGCGGCCGGCAGGAATTAATCTAACCACTTCGTACACATCTTCGAAAAAGTTACTCTGCTTGGGCTGATCCTTTTCTGGCTTGCTGGCGGTCATCAATTTCTTGCGTTAGCTGTTTGTACCAAATTGGGCCATAAGCCCGTATTAGCGGCTCTTTAAGGAATTTATATACCGGAACACCGAGTTCCTGTCCAAAAGCGCAGGCGGGGCTGCAAATCTCCCAGCGATCGTAATTTAATGCATGGTACTGCTCGTACTTGGTGACGCGAATAGGATAGAGGTGGCAGGAAATTGGTTTCTTGTAATCAATTTTTCCATCGTTATAAGCCTCTTCTATGCCGCATTTAAGAATTCCTTTTTGATCGTAAATTGCATAAGCACATTCTTTCCCATCAATCACGGGCGTCACATAGTCGCCTTCCCAGTCCTTGGTATACTTCCCCTCTTTTGCAATCACTTTTTTTCCCAATTCCGATAAATAGGGCTCAACTTCCGGATAAATCCTATCAAGTATTTCCAGTTCTTCAAGATCTAACGGAGCTCCTGAATCACCTTCTACGCAACACGCACCTTTGCACTTGTCCAGATTGCAGACAAACAGCTGGTCCTCAATATCATCACTGATGCAGGTATTATCAATTAAAATCAATGTCTTATTATTTAGTTTTTCTGCGGAATTTTCAATTTTTGGCCCAATTGAACATTATTGCCCGACATATTATTCAGTTTCTTGACATCCTCTATTTCTACTTCGTAATTCTTGGAGATACGGAACAGCGTTTCACCCGGAGCTACCGTATGAACCACAGGTCCTTCTGTATTTCTGGAAGAAGACTGCGTTGGTATTTTCTCCACAACGGCCGAAGGTTTCTGCACACGCAGTTTTTGTCCCACACTTAATTTATCACCTTGTTCGAGATTGTTCAGTTCAAGCAATTCTTTGATAGACAAATCGTACATTTTTGAAATACTGAAATAAGTCTGTCCTTTTTCAACAGCGTGAAAGGCATTGGCAGAAACTGTTTTTGAAACCGGCTCCTTTTCAATGACTTCTTTCACAACCGGCGTTTTAGCAGTTGGCTGGGTGGTATTGTTGCCGGCTGGTGTCGACGATGGCGTTTTTGCAGGCGTTGCTTTTGGTGCCGTGTAAACAGCAGTTTCAGTTTTCTTCGAAGCTGGTTTGTTTTCCTCAGCTGACTTGAATGTATTGTCTGATCCGTTTTCCGTGATAATTACCACCCTGTCGTTTGTGTTGCGGTACACATTTGGAGCCTGGCTTGGTGCAGGGGATTCCTTTGCTGGCGGTGTAGCAACCGGCTCAGCTGTTTTGGAATCAGTAGTCGCAACACTTTCATTCTTTTCTACCAAAACGGGTGTGTATTTTTTTCTTCCAGCGGCCTTTTCCGGTATCTGATTGGCTTTTGTCTGCGTGGACGAAGTACTTTTGTCTACGTCAGCCGAAGCAATTTCTGGTTCCCTTGCAGGCGTTTCCATCTGCTTTGGTGTCACAATTTCCACTGGCTGATTTTTTGGCCGTTTTTTGGTAAGCCACAGCACTTGTCCGGTCGGGATCGGATAACTTTTGCTGATCGTTCGGTTGTACTTCAACAGATTTACAAGCCGGACGGCATATTGTTGTGAAACGCTTTGCCAGGTATCTCCTGGTTGCGCTGTGTGAAATGGAGTAGCCGCCCGTTTGTTCTTTCTGGCCAGGTAGTAAACCTTACCTGGAATCAATGGCATATCGCGTACCATGTCATTGAAACGCATGAACTTCGGAGCCCTGATTTTTCCAGCCTTTGCCAATGTTTTTGGCTTGTCGCCGGGGCGCGCCTCAATACCAGGCAATCCGTTTATTTCATAAAATATGGGGGCGTTTTTATCTGATGATTGTACGTCAGTCCGTTTAAGTACCGGAAAACCGGTATCGTTGACAACAATATTGCTAGCGATAGCCGTCACGGAAAGGGAAAGTTTCTGGCGCACAGCTGTCAGTTTTTCGTTGGGAACAGGAACAAGAATAAGATATTCCCGGTCGGTAGGAATTCTTTCTTCGTTCAGCCAGCGATTGTAACTTTTCAGTTCCTGCTCATTGATCTCCAGTTCACGGGCAATTTCCTGCAACGAACGGCCCTTACCATAATCCGATTCAAGCAAAACAATTTTATTATTAGTACGATGTCTTTCAATTCCGGCTTCCAACGCGATTTTGTGTGCAAAAAACCGAAGCATGTACCGATCCGTTTTTGCAGTAAGTGTTACCTCGCGCGCATAGCTCCAGTTGGCAGGGATTATCTTTTTAACACCTCCCGCTCCCAGGTAATAGGAGTACAGGGACGAAACCCAGTTATTAAACTGTTGATTATTTTTTTTCAGATACCACGCTGCGGCGTGTGTGGACGAGCTGATATTTTTTCTTTCATCGATATCATCGTCAACTCTCAAATTCAGGCCGGTCGCAGTTTCTGGTTTAAATTGCCAGTAACCGACTGCGTTGGAGCTTGAGACTACGTCTGGTTTAAAAGAACTTTCCTGAACAGCCAGGTATTTAAAATCAATAGGCACCTCTTCGTCCATTAGAATACTTTCGACAATTGGGAAGTAGAGAATGGCGCGGTCCATTTTTTCTTCCCAGAATTTCTTATTGGACATCAGACTTTTGACATCATCTTCAATAACGCTCTGCGCACCTCTGTCAAATTTTACGGTGATCCCTCCAAACGAAACCTGCGACGGGATGTCCGGCGTTTGCGCATCAGCAAATGTTGTGCTGAGAAAAAGCAACGTCCAAACCAGTGTGATTGAGCCAAATTGTTTTACTAATGTTCCAGACATAAATAGTGATAGTGCTTTGCTGATTAAATTGGCAGTTATAGTTTTTGAATGATCATCAATCCGTCGCGAACGGGTAACAAAATATTTGAAACACGCGGATCTTCCTGTACCATTCTATTAAAATCCATTAACGTCTGAGTGTCTTTATCAATTTTCTTTATATCCGGATCAGCTACCTTTCCACTCCACAAAACGTTGTCGGCGATGATAAAACCTCCCGGTCTGACGATGTCAATACTCAGATTGAAGTAGGAAATATAGTTAATTTTGTCCGCATCCATAAACACGAGATCAAAGGTTTCATGAAGATCAGGGATAATATCAATCGCATTTCCAATTCTGTAATCGATTTTATCCCCAAGCCCTGAACGCTCAAAATAACCTCTGGTAAAGGTCTCCAGCTCCTCATTGATGTCAATGGTGATCAGCTTTCCGTTTTCACTCAGTCCTTCGCAAAGGCAAATCGCAGAGTAACCCGTATATGTGCCAATTTCCAGTATACGCTCAGGACGTATCATCCGCGACAGCATGGAAAGAAATCTGCCCTGTATGTGACCCGACAACATTCTCGGATTCAGGACATTGGCGTATGTTTCCCTGTTCAGTGATTTGAGCAGGCTACTTTCGTTTTCGGTATGAGCTTCTGAATACGCTTCAATTTCTTCCGGCAGAAACTTCATAAATACAATCTGATTCCCAAAAAAAGATATCCTTCCAATTAATTGTAAAAGACACAGGTTCAGTGAACTCTACCCATGTGTCAGAATACGTTGCAGATAGGTTCCATAGCCGCTTTTTACCAATGGTTTGGCAATAACCGCCAATTGTTCGGCATCAATAAATCCCATGCGGTATGCAATTTCTTCGATGCAGCCAACTTTTAATCCCTGGCGCTCCTCTATCACCTGCACGAACTGTCCTGCCTGCATAAGTGACTGGAATGTACCGGTGTCCAGCCAGGCAGTGCCGCGGTTGAGAACACCTACTTTCAGCTTCCCTCTTTCCAGGTAAACCCGGTTGACATCAGTGATTTCCAGTTCTCCCCTTGGAGACGGCGGAATGGTTTTTGCGATTTCCACAACATCATTGTCGTAGAAATACAAACCAGGAACGGCGTAATTCGATTTAGGATTTTCGGGTTTTTCTTCAATAGACAAAACATCAGCGTTTTTGTCAAATTCCACGACACCATAGCGTTCAGGATCGTTGACCTGATATGCGAAAATCACACCGCCATCCGGGTCATTGTTGGCTTGTAACAAATGAGACAAACCAGAACCGTAAAAGATATTGTCACCTAAAATGAGCGCAACCTTGTCTTTTCCAATAAATTCTTCACCGATAATGAAGGCCTGCGCCAATCCGTCCGGACTTGGCTGAACTGCGTATGTGAACGAACAGCCCAATCGGCTGCCGTCACCCAAAAGTTTTTCAAAATGAGGCAGGTCGTGTGGCGTGGAGATAATCAAAATCTCGCGTATGCCGGCGAGCATGAGGATCGAAAGAGGATAGTAAATCATTGGCTTATCATAAACAGGCATCAATTGCTTGCTTACAGCCAGTGTAAGTGGGTGTAGTCGTGTTCCGGATCCTCCGGCTAAAATAATTCCTTTCATGTGGTGCGTTAAAATTTTTCAAAGAAAGGGCTCCGAATGAAACCCTTTCCGAGGGTGCACTATATCAAAATTCAATTTCGGTCAGATTCTCCAGATTGAATTATCTGCCTTCATACATCCCGTGGTAATATTTCTGATACTCGCCGGATGTTACGTTGTGAAGCCATTCCTTATTGTTCAGATACCAGTCAACCGTCCTTTCCAAACCTTCTTCAAACTGGAGGGAAGGTTTCCATCCAAGCTCCTCTGATAGCTTGGTGGCGTCAATTGCGTAGCGCAAATCATGGCCTGCGCGGTCGGTCACGTAAGTGATCAGTTTTTCAGTTTCGCCAGTTTCGCGACCCAGTTTCTGGTCCATCAAACGGCATAAAACGAGCACCAGGTCCAGATTTTTCCATTCATTGTGTCCACCGATATTGTAGGTTTCTCCGTTTTTCCCATCATGGAAAATGACGTCAATCGCAATCGCATGATCTTCCACAAAAAGCCAGTCACGTACATTTTCACCTTTACCGTAAACAGGCAATGGTTTGCTGTTGATGATGTTGTGGATCATCAGCGGAATCAGTTTTTCAGGAAAATGATTCGGACCGTAATTATTAGAACAGTTCGAGATCACAATCGGCAATCCGTATGTACTTTGGTAGGCTCTCACAAAATGGTCAGATGAGGCCTTCGAAGCAGAGTAAGGTGAACGTGGGTCATATTTTGTTGTTTCCACGAAAAACGTACCCGGATCATGCAATTCGCCATAAACTTCGTCAGTCGAAACATGGTAAAAACGTCGCCCGGAAAAATCATCTTTCCAGGTTTTGCGGGCCGCATTCAGCAAATTCACCGTTCCGACAACGTTGGTCATTACGAATGAAAGTGGATCTGAAATGGATCTGTCCACATGACTTTCGGCAGCCAGATGTATAATGCCATGGAAATCAGTGCCGCTGATGAGCTGGTCAATGAACGCAGCGTCGACAATATCTCCTTTTACAAAAGTATAATTTGGCGCGTTTTCAACGTCCCTCAAATTTTCAAGATTTCCGGCATACGTCAGCGCATCCAGATTGTAGATGTGGTACTCAGGGTGATTTGTAACAAACCTGCGAACCACGTGAGATCCTATGAAACCAGCTCCGCCGGTAATTAAAATATTTTTCATTTAAATTGCTGTTATTTTTTTCTGCCAGTTCCAGGCATCTCTTAAAGCATCAGACATCGTTTTTTCAGCGGTCCATTTCATAACCGTATTTACTTTGTCCGACTGTGCGTATATTTTTTCAACATCACCCTCTCGCCGTGGCCCGATCGTGTAATTTAATTTGACTCCGTTTACCTCTTCAAAAGTGTTGATCAGATCCAGCACCGTGTATCCTTTGCCTGTACCAACGTTGAATACATCGTAGTAATTGGCTTCAGTTTGCTCGTCAAGTAGCATCAACGCTTTCAAATGCGCTTTTGCAAGATCTACAACGTGAATAAAGTCACGCACGCAGGTACCATCCGGCGTGTCATAATCGCTGCCGAAAACAGTAAGTGATTTTCGAAGGCCTGCTGCCGTTTGCGTAATGAATGGCACCAGATTACTTGGTACACCGTTTGGTAATTCGCCGATCAATGAAGTTTCATGAGCCCCGATCGGATTAAAATAGCGAAGGGAAATTGCTTTTATCCCGGGTGCGGAATGCACGTGGTCACGGATGATGTCCTCGGCGATTGCTTTGGTATTACCGTATGGCGAAGTTGCTGGCTGGCGTGGCGTCAATTCCGTCACAGGAAGTGAAGTTGGCTGTCCATAAACTGTGCAGGAAGATGAAAATACAAATTTATCTACGCCAAATTCCTTCATCACCCTTAATAACACAAGCAGGGAGATCAGATTGTTTTCGTAGTAATTTAAGGGTTTTTCAACAGATTCACCTACTGCCTTGTATGCGGCAAAATGAATTACGCCGTCAAATTTTTCTTTTTCAAATAACGCCCGAACTTTTACAATATCATTGCAATCAATTTCGTAAAAAGGGAAATCTTTTCCCGTGATTTGCTTGATTCCCTCAAGTACTTCCTTGTTTGAATTGTAAAGATTATCAACAATAACGGGTTCAAATCCGGCCTGATCAAGTTCGACAACCGTGTGCGAACCGATAAAACCTACTCCTCCTGTAACTAAAATTTTCATATAGCGAGATAGTGATTCAAAAATTTATATTAAACGTTGAGTTGTTAAAATTGCACTTACATTGATCAGAAGCAGGCATTTCTGCATAAATTGTAAAGGCTCCATCACCGAATTTTACAATTTTTTTCCGGGCAAAAGTAGAAAATTTGACGTCCATAAAAAAAAAATGTTTTTATTTATCCGTTGGTTGTGAAACGCAAATTCGACAGAAGATGAACAAGAGCGAAATTAAGGCGCTGATATACCTGCTTGATGACGAAGATCATGAGGTTACGCAGCATGTTGAGGGGAAGATCTTATCTTTGGGAGGGAATGTTATTCCGTTTTTAGAAACGGAATGGGAAGAAAGTTTCAATCCGATCATACAGCGGAAAATCGAAGAACTGATTCATGAGTTGCAGCTGGGGATCATGATCGAGCGGTTGCAGTCGTGGAAAAACGGCGAAGGGCTCGACCTCCTTGAAGGCATGTGGATACTGGCAACCTATCATTATCCTGACCTTTCCCTGGAAAAATTATCGACTACCATTGATCAGTTGTATTACGATATCTGGATACAGTTTCAGGATGAAATGAATGCTGTGGAGCAGATTAAGCGTATTAACAGCATTTTCTTCGGTAGCATGAATTTCGCGGCGAATACGAAAAGTTTTCACTCGCCATCCAATTCAATGATTAATGTGGTGCTGGAAAGTAAAAGGGGAAATCCGATTACGTTATGTGTCATTTACCTGCTGATCGCCAGGAAACTGAATTTGAGCGTTTATGGCGTTAATCTTCCAAATTTGTTTGTACTAACCTACAAAAACAGCCAGACTCAGTTTTATATCAATGTATTTAACCGTGGAATTATTTTTTCGAAAACTGATATCGACCATTACATTGCACAGCTGAATATCAAACCGAAAGATATTTTTTATCAACCTTGTACCAACCTGGAAATTATCCAGCGGGTGCTTCGGAGCCTGATATTTTCTTATGAAAAAACGGGAGATCAGGATAAGGTAAAGGAAATTGAAAAAATACTAAGTTCAATTCTGGACGAAACGGATGAAGAATAGCCTTTCAAACAGCAATTGCGAGGCAGTAATCGTCTAGCCATCTTAAATGGATTTTAGAAACGATTGTTTCATTGCCGGTTTCCAGTGATCCGCTCAGCACAAGCTCGTCTGATGAAAATGGTAAAACTTCGATGTTGTCTTTGAAGCTTATTTTTGTCCTGCCATATTGTTTGTAAAGTGCTTCTTTGGCACACCAGTAAATGCCCAGATTCTTTATTTCGTTGTTTGCGTGGCGCAATTCTCTTTCGTTGAGATATTTTGTTGCTGTACGCAATAGTTTGGGGTCCAGTTTTTCCATGTCTATTCCGACAGTGGACGTTGGGTTCAGGATTGCGGCTACGTAGTCAAATGTGTGCGTTATTGAAATGTGGGCGTCGTTTTTTGCCAAAAAAACTTTTCCATGGTGATCTTTGTAGGTTCCGGCGAAAACGACGCCAAATTCCTCTGAAATAATCTTGATTAACAATCTGCTAGCCAGCCATTCACGTTTTTTTTGCGGATGTGTAATGGAGTCCAGATCTTCGGAATTGTAGGTGGAACCCAACATTTTGCGGAGTTCGTCTTCTGTTTCGGATAGTCGCCAGATCAGTAAAGTGCTGGCCTCTTCAATCTTTTCTGAATGAACGAGCGGCATGTTAATTGTGTTAATTTTTTTTATCTAAACCGGAAAAAGCATGAGATGCGTTCCGCATTTGCATTTTCCGGTACACGCCCGGCTCAATAGCACAGACAACTATGAACATTCGCAAAGTAGACACTTTTTCCGGTCATCGGGATAGTGTTTATACAATTATTTCTGACAACACATCAAACGGGTTTTATTCCGCCGGAGGTGACGGCTTTGTTATTCACTGGAATCTCGATAAACCCGATCTGGGCACTCTGGCTGCCAAAGTCGGCACTTCGGTTTATGCACTTGGCTACGATATTAATGAAAAAAGTCTGTGGATAGGACAGAATTTTGAGGGTATTCAGGTGTTGGATACACTGAAAAACAAAATTGACCGGACAATAAAAATTACAACGTCTCAAATTTTTGATATCAAAATCTGGGGCCAGAAGGCTTTGATCGCCCAGGGCGACGGCGTCATAGTCATCATGGATATACCATCTTTTTCCGTTCGGAAACACATCAAAATTTCAAATAAAAGTGTCCGTTCGATAAGTATCAATGCTTTGACAAATGAGTTCTCGGCCGGTGAGAGCGACTACAAGGTACACGTCTTTGATCTTGATGATTTCCAACTTAAAAAGACAATCAATGCGCATAATAACTCTGTTTTTTGCGTTCAGTATGCACCGGACGGCCGTTATCTTTTCAGCACCGGACGGGACGCACATCTGAAAATCTGGGATGTGAACGAACATTATTCGTTGGTGACAGACATCCCGGCTCACTTATATGCCATCAATAATATCGTTTTCAGTCCGGATGGAACGTTATTCGCAACATGCAGCATGGATAAATCTATAAAAGTGTGGGACGCTGCAACCTTCAAACTGAAAAAAATAATTGATCGGGCGCGGCATGCAGGTCATGGAACGTCAGTCAATAAATTGCTTTGGACGAGCCACGAAAATCAGCTGATTTCGTGCTCTGACGACCGGATGATTTCGGTCTGGGAAATCCAATAACGGTATACTTATAATATGGGTTTATTGGTAAATACTTTGAAAAATGATTCATATATCTTTAACTTACACGACCGTTATCAACTAAGTACCAAAGCCAAGATTTCGATATGAAAATTTCCGCTATAGACATACGCAAGCACACTTTTGAAAAGATTTTCAGAGGTTACGATCCAGATGAGGTAGATGCGTTTTTAAACTCGTTGTCGCAGGAATGGGAGCGTTTTTCAAGTGAGAACAGCTTGCTGAAAATGCAGCTGGAATATGCAGAAAAGGAGCTTAACAAGCTAAAAGATATAGAATCAACACTGTTCAGAACTTTAAAAGCAGCGGAAGATACGAGTAGATTGATTGAAAAAGAAGCCCACGAATCTGCTGAAAAAAGAATCGAAGAATCCAAAGTTACTGCCAACGATCTGGTCACCGAAGCGGAAAACAGGACCAACCAGATTATACGTGAAACGGAGGATCGTCTGAAACGTTTTAAAGATGAATTTGCCCAGGAAATTAAGGTTCAGGAGCGTGATTTCAGAGCGATTGAAAACTTCCGTGATAACCTGATCGTACAGCTTTCGTCGCTGGCTAATAATACGATAGAAACCGTTGAAAGGTTTGAAGGGAAATACGATAAAGAGTCCGTGCTGAACAAGATGGACGAGATTAAACAACATGTTGCAGAAATTGAAATTCCAAAGAAACCGTTTGCTCAGTCTGCATTTAAACAAACGGACAAATTCGTTGAGAATGAGGAAGTCAACAATGTTATATTGAAAGACGACAAGCCGGAAGTTACGTTTGAAATTGTGGATACGGAAGAGGAAATTGAGGAATCCGTCGAAATTGAGCAGGAAGAAGAAATTGAGCAAATTCCTGTTGCAGAAAATGTAAAGGAAGAAACGGAAGTACCGGAGAAGGAGGCAGAACAAATAGCTGAACAGATTACGGCTGATGAAATAAAGGAGATTGCAGACGCACAAAAGGCGGCTGATATCGTAACAGAAAAAGAAGCAGTGCCGGCTGCAAACAGATTCCGTAATCCGGAAAGTAATCAGCCCAAAAAGCCGAATGGCGGCGGAGGTTCTTTCTTCGATCAAATTTAAATCTACATTGGGAACAATAGCACTGGAAGGACTTGAATTTTTTGCTTACCACGGGTTTTTTGAGGAGGAGCAGAAGATGGGAAATAAATATGCACTTGACATCTTTATCGATACCGATTTTGTAGAAGCGGCCCAGCAGGACCGCCTGAGTCTGACGGTAAACTACTCGACGTTGTATCAGATTGCAACCAAAGTTATGCAGGAGCCATCACGATTGCTGGAGCACATCGGATTCAGGGTGATAGAACAAATCCGGGCTCATTATCCGGATGTAGCAAAAGTCACCGTAAAGGTTTCCAAATTTAACCCGCCGATTGGCGGTGTCTGTACAAGAGCAGCAATTACCATGGAAGGATAGAAATGAAAACGGCCACATTCGTGGCCGTTTTCATTTTATGCAGGATATTCGTGCGGCAAAGGCTCATTGATCTTCTCATGCCATGGCAATCCCTGTTGATTTAACTGATCCATAAAAGGATCGGGATTAAGTTCTTCCACGTTCCAAACGCCCGGTTTCATCCATTCATCGTTGGTCAGCATCAGCATCGCACCGATCATCGCCGGTACGCCGGTCGTGTAACTTACCGCCTGTGCTTTTACTTCGCGATAGCATTCAGCGTGATCGCAGTTGTTCCAGACATAATATGTTTTTTCCTCTCCGTTTTGAATTCCTTTGATCTGGCATCCGATGGACGTTTGTCCTGAGTAATTTTCTCCCAACGAATCGGGAGCAGGTAAAACCGCTTTCAGGAATTCCAACGGCACAATCTCAATCCCTTTGAAAGTGATCGGATGGATACTCGTCATTCCAACATTTTCCAACACATTCAAATGCGTAATGTATGCCTGGCCAAATGTCATCCAGAAGCGAGCACGTTTCAGTGTCGGGAAGTTTTTAACGAGTGACTCAAGCTCTTCGTGATACAATACATAACTTTCCTTCGGTCCGATTCCCGGATAATCGATTGGTTTATGAATTGACATTGCCGGAATTTCGACCCATTCGCCATTTTCCCAATAACGCCCTGGTTGTGTAATCTCCCGGATATTGATTTCGGGATTGAAATTTGTAGCAAACGCTTTTCCGTGATCACCGGCATTGCAGTCGATAATATCCAGGTAGTGCATTTCGTCAAAATGATGTTTGTTGGCGTAAGCGGTATATGCCTGGGTCACACCCGGGTCAAAACCACAGCCAAGAAGTGCCATCAAGCCAGCGTTCTTAAATCTTTCCTGATATGCCCATTGCCAGCTGTATTCAAATTTCGCGACATCTTTTGGTTCGTAATTGGCCGTATCCAGATAATGAATTCCTGTTGCCAGGCAAGCTTCCATTAATGTAAGATCCTGGTAAGGCAGGGCCACATTAATCAGCATTACAGGCTGGAATCTTTTGATCAGCAAAACAGTTTCTGCGACGATGTCGGCATCAACCTGCGCAGTTTGAATACTAACGCCATGCATTTCCTGGATTTCAGCAGCGATTTTGTCGCATTTGGACTTTGTGCGGCTTGCCAGCATGATTTCTGTAAATACATTGCTGTTGAGTGCGCACTTATGAGCAACCACGCTGCCTACACCACCGGCACCAATGATAAGAACTTTGGACATTTTATGATTTTGAATGAGATAATAATGACTGAATTGCAGGACAACAACCGTTTCCGTTCTTTCATATTTCCGGCAAAGATAGGATGACCAGACGTTTTTTTGTTACTTCATCAACAATTTAACACAACCACAATGGATATTATTCTCCTGATTCTGGGTGGGATCTGCCTGCTGACCGGTCTTGCCGGCGCAGTATTGCCTCTTCCCGGCCCGCCGCTGAGTTTTGTGGGACTCATTTTATTACACCTAAGTAAGTTTGCCGAATTCAGTACGCTGGTTTTAGTCAGTCTGGGTTTTGTGACCTTGGTGATTGCCGTTCTGGATTATTACATTCCAATCTGGGGCATAAAAAAGTTTGGTGGCTCGAAATCGGGCGCTATCGGTGCCACGCTCGGGTTGATCGTCGGGTTCTTTTTCATTCCCGCAATTGGCATGTTCCTCGGTACTTTTTTGGGCGCGTTACTTGGTGAGCTGATCAGCGGAGCAAATTTTAAAACAGCAATCAAATCTGCCTTGGGATCTTTCCTGGGGTTTATCACCGGAATCGTCATGAAGGTGGTTGTGTGTCTGATTATGATCGGCTACGCCGCCGTGGAAGTTTGGGGCCAATTTTAATTGTTTAGTTCAAAGCCAGTTTCATGATCTTGCCGTTTTGATAATTGGCAAAATAAACTTCACCTTTTGCATCCTGCCCGAAAGTGGAAACAGAGCCTGCATTTTCCAGAAGTTTTGCATTTGCACCTGCCTTTTCACCATTAATTTCCAGGCTCCAGATACGGCCGCTGGCATAATCACCGTAAATGTATTTCCCTTTCAAGGAAGGAATTTCTGAACCCTGATAAACGTAACCGCCAGTTATTGAGCGATCTCCATTGGATTGGTTGTAATCGTATATCGGTTCGGTAAGGCCGGCCGTATTGCAATTGGAAGCGGGATTGTAACAGTCGACACCTTCTTTCATCCGCCAGCCATAATTTCCTCCCTTCGTGATCAGATTTATTTCTTCTCTTTCATTTTGTCCCACATCAGCAGCAACGAGCTTGTCGGAACCGCTGTCGAAGCTAATTTTCCAGGGGTTACGAAGTCCGTAAGCGTAAATTTCCGGAAGAAATCCTTCGGTCGAACTTGCATAAGGGTTATCTGCGGGAATTCCGTAATTGCCCTTCGTAGTCGATTTTACGTCAACACGAAGGATTTTACCCAGCATGCTTTTTCTATTTTGGGCATTGTTCAAAGGATCACCACCGCTTCCGCCGTCGCCGGTTGCAATATACAGATACCCATCTTTGCCAAATTGTAGTGAACCGCCATTGTGGTTGTCGTATGGCTGAGCAAATGTAAAAAGGATCGTCTCGCTGGCGACATCTGCTGCGTTTCCCGATGGTGTCGTTGCCTTATATCGGGCAATGACTGTTGTCAGTGGATTTCCCCGGGTATAGTTTACATAGAAAAAACCGTTGCTTTTATAATCCGGATCAAATGCAAGGCCAAGCAATCCACGCTCTCCTCCCGATGCGACTTTGCTTTTTATATCTAGAAATGTCGACGCATTTTGCGTGCCCGCTGCGTTTTCGAAAACCTTAATTGTCCCGGCTTGTTCAACGATAAAAAGTCTGTTTGATTCATCTCCGGCATGTTTTATGTCAACAGGAGAGGTAAATCTCAGCGAAGGAAACGCATCCAATGCCTGTATGGATTTGTCCGGGTTTTCCGTGACCTCCTTCTCGGTATTGGAGCAGGAGGATGCCAAACCCAATAGAATAATGGGGAATAGCAGAAATAGAGATGGCTGTTTCATGACGTTGTGTTTTTTCTAAAACGCCATGAAACAGAATTTGTTTTGGAAAGATGTTAAATCAGATGTTTCCAGATTACATCATACACTGCCGGAGCTTCAATTTCGGTGGTTTCAAGCGGAGCATCTGTGATGCATATCGGATAATATTCCTTGCTTACATTGACACTTCCGTGAGAACCTTTTACGAGGCTCGCGTCCAATGGAATTACGTCCATCAGATAACGGAATCCCATCAATTTGCGGGCAAGTTTGTAACCCGCGCGCAATTTGATAAATGGATTTTTAGGATCCATAAACATCTCCACAGGATCGTAGCCGGGTTTTCTGTGAATATCCACCAGATGCGCGTAGTCCGGTGCTTTTGCATCATCAAGCCAATAGTAGTAAGTAAACCAGCTGTCGGGTTTGGCCAATACGACGATATCGCCCGAACGTTCATGATCAATATGATATGCCTTTTGAGCATCTTTGTCAAGAACCAGATCAATTCCCGGGGTGCTGCGCAGCACTTTCAATACCTGCTCTTTCACCGATAAGTCGTTGAGGTAAATGTGGGCGATCTGGTGATCCGAGACGGCAAACGCTTTCGAAATTCCTGCATCAAGCAGCTCGTACCAACGTTCGTTTCTAACCGAAATTAACCCCTGTTCACGCAAAATCCGGTTGATGTGAATTGGTTTGTCTACCGGCGTAATCCCGTATTCGGATAGCAAAATAATCTTCGCTTTTTTTGCTTCGTAAAACGTGACAAGTTGCTCAACGATATTGTCAATTTCGGCCAACTCTTTGCTGATTTTTGAAAAATCAGGGCCAAATTTTTGAAGGCAATAATCAAGATGTGGCAAATAAATTAAAGTCAGGGTAGGATTGTGTTTGTCATCCACCCACATGGAGGCATCCGAAATCCACTTTGTAGACTTGATATTGGCATTTGGTCCCCAGAAACTGAATAAGGGAAATTGACCAAGCTCTTTTTGTAATTCGTCGCGAAGTTCAGGCGGATAAGCGTAACAGTCCGGTGCCTTTACGCCATCGGCATGGTATTGTGGGCGGGGCGTTACTGAAAAATCCGCAGTAGAATACATGTTATACCACCAGAACATTTTTGAGCTGGTGAATGCAGGATCCAGCTTTTTAGCCGCATCCCAGATTTTTTCTCCCTGAACAAGTTTATTGGATTGTTTCCAGAACTTTACCTCCGAATCGGCATGGTCATACCAGCCATTTCCTACGATTCCATGTTCTGCGGGCCATTTTCCGGTGACGTACGTACTTTGGGAAGTTGTCGTTACAGCAGGAAGAACGGGTTTAATGTAGGTGAGGTGACGTGAGCTTAAATATTTTTTCAGGAAAGGAGTATGTTCTCCAATGAGATTGGCGCTCAGGCCAACAATATCAATAACGACGGTTTTGTTCATAACGGCAATTTTAATGGGGAAAAACAAAGGGTAAGGTGAGCAACCTCAAATATCCAGCACCTTTTTTACCCATTCGATTTCTCTCACAATCGATTCACCGATCGGTTTTTGTAAATCTTCCGGAAGTACGCCCCAGGTATATGTTTCGACTTCTAAAAAGAGTGAAAAAGGTTTTTCCTTATGAATAGCAAGCGTTTTTACGATGTCGCCCTGTGTAGAATCCAGTACGCCATAAGAACCGATAAAAAGCGGAACGTGGAAGTGAATGCGCCATTCTTCCTGATTTTCGTTCCAGTCAGCCAAAGCCTCAGGAAGGTCAGGATAATGTGTTTTACTTTTGTCAGAATTTCTTGCAACAACCTGATGCAGATAAACCGGTTCGTCAAAAGTCTCGATCGCTTTCAGCTTAACTTCTCTGTTATTAGAGAAATCAATTTTTAAGGCCGAACTTACCTGAATACGGCCGACTTTAATGCCAATTTCATTAAGCGATGCAAGTATTTCATCCGGCTGCTCATAACCAACAGCGGCGTGGCAAATGTCGTAGCAAAGTTGAATGTGTCTGCGAATAATCGTGTTGGCTTCTTCTGAATCAAAACTACGTTGCTGCAAATAAGCAGTTCCCTGAGGCAAAAGGATGTCTCGGTACCATTCGACAAAATCTGTTGTGCTATCGAAAAGGCCGTCAGGTTCCGGTTCTATATCCAGATGCAACAGTTTTCCGGTCTCTTTTTCCAGACGGATCAATTCATCCAAAAGAATAAAAATATTGGCCGTTGCAGTTTCGAGTGCCTGTTTCTTGTCTGCGTCCGTTTTCCACCAAAGCCTGTAGGAGAGTGGAGGAGTTGATACGCCACCTTCCATTCCATCCGGAAGTAATTGCGCCAGAATTCTGAAAAGGCGAATCGTATATTCCAGCCGGTCTTTTGTCGTCCAGTCCGGCGTATGTACGTCATCTTTTACCCTTGTATTGTGAAAACCGCCGTAAGGAAAACCATTGATCACAAAAACATAAACGTTTTGCGCTGCCAGCCATTTCTTGAATTCCGCAACAACCTCAGGTTTACTCAGTTCAATTGAGGCTTCATTGGCAATGCGAAGTCCCAGGCCAAACGGCTGACCGGGAGCGAGCTGCTGACGTATGAAAGGAATATTCTCCTGCAAAGACCTGAAATGATCCTCCCATTTTTCGCCGGGATGTATGTTACTGCAGTAGGTTAAATGTCCGTATGGGGTATTCATAAATTACTGTTACTAGATCTTATTTTCCAACGTGTATTCTTCGAGATAATCAACCGATCTGGCGATGATTTCGGCATCAAGCTCGTGCACTTCAACGCCCTTTCCAATTTTTTCGAGAAGCATAATTGTCAACTGACCTCCCAAATGTTCCCTGAATTCCTGAATGCCGTTACGAAGATTAATCTTGTCATTTTCCGCTAGTTTGGAATGATAAAGGTCGAATCCGAGCTTACTGAGAACATCCAGAATCCGGTTGAGGTCTGCTTCGGCTAGCATCCCGATTTTCACCGCATAAACACAATCCAGTGCGATACCAATAGCCACTGCCTCACCATGACGCACTTCAAAATTGGTCAGGAATTCAAGTTTGTGAGCAGCCCAATGCCCGAAATCCAATGGGCGAGATGATCCGAATTCAAAGGGATCTCCGCCTGCAATGTGGTCCGTATGCATTTGAGCGCACCTGTGGATCAGATAAGCCATCGTTTCCTGGTCGCGTTGTGCAAGGGCAGTTACGTTTTCCTCTATAAACTCGAAAAAAGTCTCATCCTTGATCAGCGCTACTTTTATTGCTTCCGCGATACCTGCCCGCCAGTCACGATCATCAAGGCTTTTCAAAAAATTCAAATCATTAAATACAGCAACCGGTGGCGCAAAGGTGCCGAGGAAATTCTTTTTGCCATGAAAATTAATGCTGTTTTTAACACCAACACCGGAGTCATTTTGAGATAAAACCGTGGTCGGAATACGTATCAGCTTGATACCTCTGTGCGCAACCGCAGCCGCATAACCCACAAGGTCCAGCACGGCGCCGCCACCAATACCGACGACAAATGAATGCCTGTCGATTCCGTAAATATCAACGGCTTCCACAAGTTTGTCAAAAAGTCCGGGATCATTTTTGCAGGCCTCGCCACCAGGTACTGTAATAATTTCAGCGGCCAGGTTAATGTGTGGTATGCAATCCTGAAAGTAAACTTTGATGTCGTCGCTCAGGTGCGGATAATGAGACAAAAATCCTTCGTCGACGATCACAAGGGCCTTTCTCTGAAATCCGTGCTCATCAAAATTGCCGAAGAAATTTTTAAGAGATGAATTTGATGTATTGAACAAGTCCGAAGTGAAGAACACAGAATAGTTGTATTCTATCTGGAATCGTTGTGATATAGGTTGCATTGAAATCGACATCGGGCACTGAAAATTGTAATGTTATATTTAATGAACGTCAAAGGGGGCATTTTTTGCCTTTGAAACCGTAATTTGTATGAATTATAATTACTTTTTAATAAAGACTCAGTTTTTGGCAAACACCACTATCGGTAGACTATTTTATCGTCAGGTCACTGCGAATGCTTTTGCCAATGTTAACGACAAAGGTAACAACGCAAGGACTAAAAGTGCGAGCGGCCATAGTCCGAACGCTACACACCAGGAAGCATTCATGACAATCAGTGAAATCACCCCGGCTTTAACCGCCTTACCAATCAGCGGGCCGATGGGATTCTGAATTGCATTCCATAACGGCCTGCCAATGAGCCAGGTGTGCAACAAAACAAAAGGAAGTGTAAGAAGAATGTTTCCCTGTTTTTGAGCAATAGCCAACTGAGCCACCAAAACTACGAGATATAAAAATGCTGCAATGTATAAAGTGCGCTTTTTGCCACCATGCACTTCATCCTGACTGATCAATGTGATGGCTCCGATATAGGCGATGGGCAATAAGGCAATCCATCCCCATTTTTGAAAAGATTCCGGCAGAACGCTCATGCCCAAAATCAGATTTCCGCCACGGCACATTCCCATAGTCAGCGGCCCGAAAAATACGTGATGCTTCGCGAAACGGTTGTATAATACAGTTAAAAGTGCAACCACCATTGCAATCATTCCGCTTTGTAAACTAAATAATGTCGCAGCCAAAATTCCCAGGAACAATAACACGATGCCCATCATGGCGGCCGATTTTAAAGGGACTTTTCCGCTGGGGATAGGGCGCTCAGGACGTTCAATCGCATCAAGTCTTGCGTCAAATACATCATTCATTACAACTCCACCACCATACAAACCAAGCGTGGAGGCTAGCAATAAAGCAGGATTAACTTCTGAAAAAGTAAATTGTGCAATAGCCATTCCGGCAAAAATGTCGGTAAGTGCGGTGACCAGGTTTGCCGGGCGGGTCAATTGCAAATATGGTTTTATACTGCTCACTTTATTGAATTAATAATGAATTCGTTGTCGGATCAGGTTGTTGTCCGCCTCTTAGGATTGAGTTGCCATTGAATTTTGCAGTCTGGTCAACGCCTGATTCAGTTCCAAAATCAGAGACATCGATCTGGCCGCTTTTACCGAATGCATCAATCGCATTTTGGTATGTGACCAGCCTGATCGTTTCGTCGGAAATACCTCTCATTTTCATCAGGGCAGCTGTCTTCGGGATCGCTAACGGATCAGAAATTCCCCAATCAGCTGCGGAATTAATCATAATGCGTTCGGGACCATATTGCTCCACTACTTTCACCATCCGTTCATTACCCATTTTCGTAAACGGATAAATTGTAAATGCCGCCCAGAAACCCTGATCGAGCACACTTTTTATCGTTTCTTCATTGTTGTGGTCCACGATCACCCAGGAAGGATCCAGACCATGTTCCAATGCAATCGCCATGCTTTTTTCTGTTCCTTTTTTCTTATCACGGTGTGGTGTGTGAATCTGAACCGGAAGATTGGCCTTTTTTGCAAGTTCTAACTGCAAACGATAATATTTTTCTTCGGCAGGAGTCTGATCATCGAATCCGATTTCTCCGACACCGACTACGCCTTCCTTATAAATATACAATGGAAGGATCTCCATTACCTGCTCTGCCAGCGGCTCGTTGTTGGCTTCGCGTGAATTTAATCCCATCGTACAATAATGTTTGATGCCAAACTGAGAGGAACGGAATCTCTCCCAACCTACCAGACTGCTGTAATAATCTTTGAAACTGGAAAGACCAGTACGCGGCTGACCCACCCAGAAAGCAGGCTCGATCAAGGCGACAATCCCGGCCTTGTACATAGCCTGATAGTCGTCCGTGGTCCGGGAAACCATGTGGATATGCGGATCGAAAAAACGCATTCCCTTGATCAGTTCATGGTATTCATTCCATGCCAAATCGCGGTGAGCGGGAGTAGCCTGGACCTCGTCACTGTCTTCAAAGTGCGAGGGATTTTGTGATATATCGTTATGATTAAGGCACATATCAAAAGTTTATTCAAGGTTTGCCCAGGTAAGTTTACCCGAGGAGACCGACTTTTCTAGTTCTGGATATTGAGAAAGTAAATGTTTAGCAGCAGGAAAATCCGACTCAAAAGCAGCTATTGCAGCGGCTTCGTTGTTTTCCTTTATGCCAGATTCAAACAAATGACGCAAATCGTCTGTGAGCGCGTCATTCATGAACGGTGTAACCAGCCGCCAAACCTGAGCACCAACGGATCTGCCGGCTGCCCAGCGCTCATGCGCAAAATCGGACAGAGTATTGGCCAGGTTGGCGTTTGCGCGATTGTGAAGACCCTCAATTAAATTGATCGGTTTGTCGTTAAAAATGGTTTTCAAAACGAGCTGATTCCAGGCTGCTTCACTAAAATGTTTTTCAGGATATGGATTGTGGAGCGCAATTGCGTCAAATACAAAACCCATATTGGAGCGGACAGCATCTGTGGCACGAAAAAGCCATTGATCAGGGTATGACAACAAAGTGAGGGCAGAATAAAGCGCAACCAATTCGTTCATTTCCGCGGTGTCAAACAGCGTTTCAATATTCTTTATATATTCTCCCTCATCAGTCGAATCAAGTTTTGTAAGTAACCACACCCGACTCAACCGGACAAGTGACCAGCCTTCCGGAGAAAATCCCGGAAATTCTGTATTCAACGACCGGGCTATTGCCTTGTCGGGTTGAATGATTTTTTTAGAAAGGAATCTGGGAGAAGCAACGAATGCGGTCATCAGGTCCAATGCGGCGGACGATCCTTTTTCGTTTAACCAGACAGCCTCCCCGGGTGAAGTGTTCAGAGAAATAAGCTCCCAAAGTTTGTTTTGTATGAAGTCGGACATGACGGATTAAAATGCAATAAATTTACCAGGGCAAAATTACCCGGATAAATCAATAAAACAGGTTTAGTACTCATGATAAAAGTCATTATACCTTTATAAAGTTTCACGGGGACACTTTATAACGTTATTATCGGTTGTTATGTCCCGAGATGGGCATGTGCGTTATATAATCTAATGAAAAATTAATCCGCAGCCGAAATTTCAGAAGTCAAATTCGAGAATCTCCGGTTCGTTCAAAAGGAAATCGGTCAGTTCGTCGTGTTTTACCTGAGAACCTTGTAAAGTCCAGTTGCCGGTGATGTGGCTGCCTGACCGGTTTTGTTCTCCCCTTAAAATTTTGAGATCATGACTTTTGAAAAGTTCTTCATATTTGTGGAGCGTCTTTTTCTCATAAATACACATCAGGCGGTAATTCCTGATCTGGTTTTTTCGTCGGATGAATTTTTGGATCGGCGAAAGAATGACCAGTGAAAGACCGGAAATAACGAAACAGCTCAGCGATACCTCATAATAACCAGCCCCTATTCCCATCCCCAGTGCCGCAGTAACCCAAACTATGGCTGCCGTGGTAATGCCCACGACGCGACTGTTCTCCCTGAAAATTATTCCTGCGCCAATGAAACCGATTCCGGTAACAATATTTGCTGCAATTCGCCCTGCATCGCCGCTGATACGGATTGAAATTATGGTGAAAAGGGTCGAGCCAACTGCAATGAGGATCATGGTTCGCAGCCCGGCAGATTTGCTTCTGTATTCCCGTTCGGTTCCGATAATCGCACCGAGCAAAAATGATAAAAGCAATTTGATTACATCTTCGGGTAAAAATTCCATTAAAAAAAAGATGGGTTGGAACAATAGAAGCCGGAAAGATGCATTATCTCCCGGCTTCGGACGAAAATCATTAAAAAATGCAACAGGATGATTTCAGGCGACCGCAGTGCGACTTTCCAACCAGGATATTATTTTGTCGGCCTCTTCAAATCCTGTGGCGGCCAGTTTAGCGCTTTTCGCTCCGTCGTAGGCCATGTCGAGGTGCAATACCTGATACGCAGTCAGGAATGCGTTCAGGATTTTTTTATCCAGTTTAGAAAGGTGCTCTTTATACCAGTCCACATCTTTTCTGCCTTTTCCTTTTCTGCCTAAAAAACCGTCCAAAGCAACCAAAATGCCCGTGTAAGCAGTATGTCCGGCCATCTTCACGTATTTCGAATCCTGATAGTAGCCGTCTTCTTTCAGCGCTTTCTCCCGTAAAATTTCCCGGGCGTTATCCATGTAGCGTTTTGCTTCAATTATTTTGTTCATGTTGCTGATTTTGTGTGTTTTGAAATCAAAAATACAAAGAATCAGCAAGTTTTTACTCCCGGAATCAGGAGGCTATTTGTTCATCAATTCTTCAATCTCATCCGCCTCAATTGGTATGTGCGCCATCAGGTCAACGTTTCCGTCGGCGGTGATGAGAATGTTGTTTTCAAGCCGGATGCCAAGTCCTTCCTCACGAATGTAGATACCCGGTTCGCAGGTAAACACGTTGCCCGGCTCAAAACGGCGGTATTTATTGCCAACGTCATGAATGTCCAGCCCCAGAAAGTGTGACGTGCCATGGGGGAAATATTTTTTGTAAGCAGGCCATTCCGGATCCTGTTTTGTGATGTCATCTTTCGTGATCAGTCCCAGTCCGATCAGTTCACTTTCCATTATTTTTCCCACTTCCACATGGTATTCATCCCAAAGATTGCCCGTTACCAACATGCCTTTTGCCGCATAAAAAACACGCAAAACGGCATCGTAAACATCGCGTTGCCGTTTTGTGAATCTGCCGTTTACAGGAATCGAACGTGTCAGATCAGAGCCATAATTGGCGTATTCGGCTGCAACGTCCAGCAAAAGCACATCGCCATCCTTACACGGTTTGTTATTTTGAATGTAGTGTAAAACGCAGGCATTTGCACCGGATGCCACAATGGGCTGATAAGCAAATCCTTTTGAGCGGTTACGGATAAATTCATGAAGCAGTTCGGCCTCAATTTCGTATTCCTGTACACCCGGTTTTACGAATTTCAATAATCTTTCGAATCCAAGTTTTGTAATGTCGCAAGCCTGCTGCATCAATGCGATTTCCACCGGATGTTTGACCGCCCGGAGCTGATGCATGAGCGGGGCAAGCCTGAGTAAATGGTGTAAAGGATATTTTTCCCTAAATTCAGAAACATATCGTGCTTCGCGTGTTTGGACTGGTGAGTCGTTTCGTGTATGTTCGTTGGTGTTCAGGTACACGTTTTTGGCCTCAAAAACGATGTTCCTGAAAATATTTTCAAACTGGTGCGTCCAGTAGATATGCTGAATGCCTGTGACTTCCCGCGCCTGTACCTTGGTCAGTTTTTCGCCTTCCCAGATCGCGATTTGTTCATTGGTTTCCCTCACAAACAGAACTTCCCGGAATTTTTCGTCGGGATGTTGAGGCGAAAGTACCAGGATCGTTTCTTCCTGATCGACGCCGGTGAGATAAAACAAATCGGTATTCTGTTTGAATCCCATGCTGCCGTCCGCATTGGTGGGCATAATGTCATTGGAGTTCAGGATGACAAGCGAATCGGGTTTTAAAAGGCCGGTAAGGCGGCGGCGATTTTCTACGAACAGGGATTTGTCAATCAGGGAATAGCGCATAAAGCTCAAATTTTGTAACTGGTAATTAATTGTGTAAAATTACGTTTAACTTCTTAATATCATACAGGAAGCCAAGACGCTAAGATTTGCGAAATTATTTTATATTTAAGCTTTAATAGTTCGCAAAGCGTCGAAGCTGGCTGTTACAATCCTAACTAATAACTTTCATGAAGAGAATTTTTTTATTGAGCTTTTTCTTGTGTCCGCTGCTACTTTCGGCGCAACCCAAATATTGGATTTACCTGAAAGATAAAGACAAAAACAATGCACCGGCCATATCGAAAACGACAATAGAAAACCGGCAGCGTATGGGAATCGTTACCTATGATGAAACCGATTTGCCCGTAAAGGCCGACTATCAGAATCAGCTGAACGAACATGCAGTAAAAATTGTGAACAAGTCGAAATGGCTCAATGCAGTTTCTGCGGTCATGAGCAGTTCACAGGCAATGGAAGTGCGGCAGCTCGATTTTGTGCAGGAAGTTGTACCGATGAATTCCGGATTTTATATTGCGCAAACCAGGCCAGTTGAGCGTTCGCAAATGGCGCCAGTGATGTCACAGGTTCAGGCAGGCTCATTTGCAAAAGCTGGCATTTCAGGAAAAGATGTTACAATAGGTGTAATTGATGCCGGATTTTACGGAGCTGATTCTTCGCTTTCTTTACAGCACATTTTTTCAAATAAAAGAATTCTGGGCATTCGTGATTATGTGAAACCGGGCCGTTCCGGTGAATTGCTTTACAGTACAGCGGAATCGTTTTCCGATATGCATGGAACCGAAGTGCTTGCTGCCATATCCGGGCTGGACAATCAGGACCAGATGCAATATGGAATGGCGTTAAATTCAAAATTCTACCTGGCCAGGACAGACTATTCGCTTCGTGAATACCGGGGTGAAGAAGACAACTGGATTGCGGCAATGGAATGGATGGATAGTCTTGGCGTGCGTTTGATCAATACTTCATTGGGTTATGCCAAAGGATTCTCGGACCCTAAGGAAAATTATACGCCATCACAAATGGACGGAAAGACGAGTGCAATTACACGTGCAGCACAAATTGCGTCGGACAAAAAAGGAATTATGATCGTCGTTTCTGCTGGCAACGAAGGCGATGACAAAGGCTGGGGGATACTCTCCGCACCTGCTGATGCCCAGGGTGTTCTGGCGATTGGCGCAACCAACGGAAAATTGTGGAACAGGATCGGATACAGCAGTACGGGGCCTGAATTTTTGTCGTATGTCAAACCAAATGTTTCGTGTTTTTCGCTTTACGGAACTTCTCTTTCCGCACCCGTGATCACGGGATTTGCTGCTTGTCTGATGCAGGCTAATCCCAAACTGACAAACAAAGAGCTCATTGAACTGATTGAAAAATCGGCGCATTTGTATCCGTACGGTAATAATTTTGTAGGTTATGGTGTGCCATTGGCGTCACGTGCGCTTGCGTTGATCAAGGCTCCATATTTGCCAAACAGCGGCAAGTTGATTTCGGCAAAAGGACGCTCTGTTGAAGTGGAGGTTACCAGCGAAGAAGGACTCGTAGCGATTTACCGGAAGAAAAATAAAAAAGACGTGCTTTCGCAGCAAGTCGCGAAGGTTAATAATGGCAAAATAACTTTGAAGCGGCAGAATGGAGAACATTACACGACAATTGATCTGAAAGATTATGCGGTGGAAGTAGAGTGGAACTAGTTAAATTTCAATAACTACATTAAAAGCGCAAAAAAGGGTATGGAATCTTACAATACACTAACAGAAGCAATGGAAGGCCTGAGAAGTCAGGGATATCTGGAAGATTTCAATCTCAAAAACAATTATATTGAATCGGGAGGAGGGACTTACCTCATTCTGCATCACGAGTTTGAGATAGATAAATTTTTCAGGTTCGAAGGTGAAACTGATCCCGCGGATGAAGCTATTTTGTACGCTGTTTCTTCCGGCAAATACAATGTGAAAGGAGTTCTTGTTACGGCCTACGGGATTTACAGTGAGCCGATTGTGGATGAAATGATGGAAAAATTATCCTTCACGAAATAGATTATTGGGGATTTGGGAGCTGCTTTCCAAATCCCTTCGCTTTTAACCAGAATCTCTCAGACGGGCTTCTTCCAGATCGAGCTCCCATTCTCTGGCTCTCAAAATTTCATCCGAATAGATTTTTTCTCTTTTCAATTTCTGCAACTCATCTCTTTTTACCGAGACAATTTCGACAAGCATATTCCTGTATTTTGGGAGGAAATCGGCCTTGGATGTTTCCTTTTCTGAACTTAGTAGTTTATTATTGGCATTTTCGATCATACGCTCGTAACGGTCTTTCAGCCGATTGAAAGCATCTATTGTGACTACTTCATCGCTGTAAGAATTTTGCATGTGATCCAGGCTTGCCGTTGCGAGCCGTAGCCGTACGGCTGCTTCCTGTTCCTGAATGTTTTCGCTGTCATCTTCGATATTGAGCCAGCGCAACATTGCCGGAAGGCTCAGGCCCTGCAAAACCAAGGTGAATAAAATGACAATGAAAGTGATGAACAAAATCAGGTTGCGGTGTGGAAACGTTGTCCCGTCGACGAGCGTGAGCGGGACAGCCAGTCCTGAAGCAAGTGAAACTACACCGCGCATACCGCTCCACGCAACGATGAATACGTTTTGCCAATTTGGTCTGGGCTCATTTTCCCGGATTTTCCTGCTCAAAATTCGGGGTAAATAAGTACTAGGGAAAACCCAGATGATTCGGATAACGATCGTCACCAGGCTGATTACGACTGCATACTTGATCGCATCAAGAATTGAATATTGTCCCAGACCCTCCATTGTTTCAGGTAGTTGCAGGCCAATCAGAATGAAAACAATTCCATTCAGCAGAAATGTGACCGTCTCCCAGGTGTAATCAACCTGCATTCTTGAATTATAATTGAAGATTTCCTGCGACCGGTAACTGAGAAACAACCCGCCGCTTACAGTTGCGAGTACGCCGGAATAGTGAAAATGTTCCGCGGCGATGTACATCAGAAATGGAGCAATAAATGACATGGCAGTATCAATGCTAGGTGTTGTAGGAAGGCAGCGGTGCACGATATAGAAGATATGTGCAATAACAAGTCCGACAATAATCCCCATGATAGCCACCAGAAAGAAATCCAGGCCGGCTTTCCAGAATACAAAATTACCTGTAAACACAGTCGCTAATGCTACGCGGAAAACAATCAGGGAGGACGCATCATTTACAAGACTTTCGCCTTCCAGGATTGTCAGGATCCGGCGTGGAACTTTGAGGCCATGTAGCACCGATGTGGCGGCAATGGCGTCAGGCGGTGAAATAATTCCACCCAGTAAAAATCCCAGCGCAAGAGAAAAATCCGGGATCATCGCGTTGGAAAGATAGGCAACCGTCACAGCAGTGAAAATTACAAGCCCAAAAGCAAGCATCGCGATTGGGCGCCGCAACCCCCAGAAATCCTTCCAGGAAGTGTTCCACGCAGCGGAATAAAGCAGGGGAGGTAAAAATATGAGAAAAACCCAGTCAGGTTCAAGCGTAATGTGCGGCACGCCAGGAATAAAACTGATCAGCAGGCCGGCAAGAACAAGAAAAATAGGATAAGCAACTCTCAGTTTTTCGCTGACCATCGTGAGCATGGATACAGCAAATAGGAGCGTTATAATGAGTAAAAGATTGTCCTGAATATTGTGTTGTTCCATAAATTAAGCAGCCTTGCTGCGAATTCAATTCTGGTAAAAATAAGAAAAGATTAGCTACAAATTCTAAATTTCACCCATCATCGAATAGTTCATGCAAATTTGAAAAATGATATTTTTGAATGATTTTCAGTCAGACTTAGCAATACAATTGTCAGTTTTATTTAACTTTAAAACTTTGCGTAAAATGTCGTTCGGAGTTGTAAAGCTCCCGGGTTTTATGTAAATTCTATAATCCTACAACCTAATCCCTAGTAAACATGAATACTTCTCGCAGAGATGTTTTAAAAATGGCAGGTGTTGCGCTGGCAGGCAGTGCATTACCCGCTATCACGATTATCAATCCCAACAAAGCTTTTGCCGGCGTGAACGCAGAGACCCTGAAAATTGGTCTTATCGGTTGTGGGGGGAGAGGATCGGGTGCTGCTAACCAAGCGTTAAAAGCCGATCCAAACGTGGTTTTGCACGCAATGGGTGACATTTTTAAAGACAAAATGGATTCGTCACTCGAAAATCTTACCAAGGTACACGGTGCCAAAGTAAAGGTTGATGAGGGGCATAAGTTTATCGGGTTCGATGCATTCAAAAAGGTTCTGGATTCGGGAGTTGACGTGGTAATTCTGGCTACTCCTCCACATTTCCGTCCGGAACATCTGACTGCCGCGATTAACGCCGGTAAACATGTTTTCTGCGAAAAACCAGTTGCCGTTGACGCACCGGGTGTACGGAAGGTTCTGGAAGCTGCAAAACTTGCCAAGCAAAAAAATGTTTCCCTGATGTCGGGATTTTGCTGGAGATATCATGAGCCAAAACGCGCCAGTTTTGGAAAAATTCTGGATGGCGCCGTCGGAGATATTTCAGCGATATACAACACTTATGATACGGGTACGCTCTGGTCGTTCCCGCGTGTGGCAGGCTGGACTGACGCGGAATATGTGCTACGTAACTGGACTTATTATACCTGGCTTGCCGGTGACCATATTGTGGAACAGGCCGTTCACAGTATTGACATGATGTCGTGGGCGATGGGTGGCAAATTGCCGATCTCGGCGACCGGTACAGGAGGCCGTCAGGTAAGAACTGATGCACTGTTCGGGAATATTTTTGACCACTTTGCAGTTACTTACGAATACGAAAACGGTGTGAAAGGTTTCCACCATTCGCGGCAGCAGGCCAATTGTGAAAACAGTTATCTGGTTGAAACGATCGGTACAAAAGGGCGGGCCATGGTGAATTGTGCACGAAATGTGCACGAAATTTTTGGTCAGAATCCCTGGAAATACGAAGGTGCACAAAATGATATGTACCAGACTGAACACAACGAATTGTTTGCGTCTATCCGCAGCGGAAAGCTGGTAAATGACGGCGAATTTATGGCGCATAGCACATTGCTGGCGATCATGGGCCGTATGGCATCTTATACAGGAAAGAGAGTAACGTGGGACGAGGCGATGAACTCAACAGAAAAATTAGGGCCGGACTCATACAGTTTCGATATGAAACCGCCGGTTGTTGAAGTTGCAAGACCTGGTATCACTGCTTTTTCTTAATATAATATGCAAAGAAGAGATTTTCTGAAAAATAGCGCTTTTGCTGCAACTGCTGCGGCAGTTGGAACCAGCGCTGTAAATAATGCCATGGCTTCTCCTGCCAGTCAGTCGGGAATTATTTTACCAAATGCTGCAAGGCCAATGGTTAAAAAAAGTCTGATGTGGGGAATGGTGAAGGAGGATTTGTCTGTGATGGACAAATTTAAGTTGCTCAAAGACCTTGGTTACGACGGAGTAGAGCTTGACTCGCCGGACAAACTGGATATGAAAGAAGTGCTTGCCGCACGCGATAAAACCGGTTTGCTCATTCCGGGAACGGTAAATTCGATGCACTGGAAACTGCCTTTGTCTGATCCTGACCCCAAAAAGAGAGAGGAATGTGCAAAGTCAATTGAAAAGGCATTGTGGGATACAAAAGAATATGGCGGTTCAACGGTTCTGGTAGTGCCAGGTGTCGTAAACGCCAACGTCAGTTATGGTGAAGCTTATGAACGTTCACAGGCGGAAATAAGGAAACTACTCCCTGTCGCAGAAAAGACGGGTGTGAAAATTGCTATTGAAAACGTTTGGAACCAGTTTTTGCTCAGCCCGCTGGAAGCCGCCCGTTTCGTCGACGATTTTAAACATCCGATGGTTGGCTGGTATCTGGATATTGGAAATGTCCTGCGTTACAGCTGGCCCGCGTCCTGGATTCAAGCCCTTGACAAGCGCATTTTAAAACTGCATTTGAAAGAATACAGCTTAAAAAAACAAAACGACCTGGGTCTTTGGAAAGGTTTCGATGTAGAGTTTTTTGAAGGAGACTGCAACTGGCCCGAAGTGAACAAAGCGCTTCAAAAGGTTGGATATTCCGGCTGGGCATCTGCCGAAGTTTCGGGTGGAGATCGCAAAAGACTCTTGACCATTCGTGAAAAGATGGATGAGATTTTTAAAGCCTGAGTAAAATAAGTCAAAAAAAGCGCCATTTCCGGCGCTTTTTTTAATGACTTATTTTACTCTTTTCCTGGTTCTTGCGTAGTGTCTAAGCGTGGTGATTTTTAAATTTTTATCTTCAACAGCCACCTGCTTATAAGGTTTGAATTCTCCCTCTTTATCTAAAAAACCGATTATACACGAAAGTGGCTCTGTTCCTTTGCGAACTTCAACCTTTGGGAGAATGCCAAAATTGGGAATGGTTACAGTATCCTTTTCATTCAAAGCCATGTATTCAATTTTAACAAGATACTTAAACATCGCTGGCGTTTCGTAAAGCTCTACTGCAAACTTCCAATTATTGAGCTTGTCTTTGTCTTTTACCGGTTCGCTGTAACTGGCAACAGCTTCTGATTTTACGGTACTTCTTGTTTCAGAAATTGTGTCATTGGTCACCTTATACGTCTCCTTTACTTTATCGGAATCAGATTTCGGGCCGCATGAAAACAGCGCAAGGAGAATCAGTAAATAGCAGTATTTCATTCAGACTGGTTGGTTTGGAGATTAATTTGGTTCGTCAATAATACCCAAAACCACAGTAACGGCAAATTATTTGCGGTTACTTTTTCTTTAAATCGCCGCACGGACTGAGCAGGAGGTGTTAAATTTCCCGGCAGTCACAAATAGTTTATAATTGAAGATCGGGCAGATGCGTCAGTAAGAATAAGGTCCGGAAGTGGCTGAGTGTCAAATCTCGCCAATTTGTTATATTTTAGTCGTTTATTTCCGATGGCCCTTATTCAAAATAATTCAGTTTTGCAGTGTTTCGTATGTTGCGTTGCGTGCTGAAAACGTGTTGGTTGAAGCCATATTTTCGAACTGAAAATGAACAGCTAATTAAAATAGTGAGAGACTTGGTATGGCATTAAATTACATTTTTGCGGGCTTTTTTGTCATAGCCTTCGTTATCGCAGCCTTTAAATTTCTCCTTACCGGTGACGTACAGACTTTTAAGTTGATCGTTGAGGGCATGTTGGATATGTCCAAAACAGCCGTGATGGATATCGCACTGCCGCTTACAGGGGTGATGACATTTTTTTTAGGTATTCTGAATGTAGGTGAAAAGGCGGGAATCATTAACGGTCTCGCTCGTTTGATCGGCCCTTTTTTCAATAAACTCTTCCCTGAAGTACCAAAGGATCACCCGGCCAATGGGCAGATGATCATGAATTTCTCTGCCAATATGCTTGGGCTTGACAATGCGGCTACGCCTTTCGGGCTAAAAGCCATGCAGAGTCTTCAGGAACTCAACCCGGATAAAGATACCGCATCCAATGCCCAGATCATGTTTTTGGTACTGCATACTTCCGGCCTTCAGATCATTCCCTTGTCTATCATTGCACAAAGAGCAATTTTAGGTGCCGAAAGTCCTTCCGATATTTTTATTCCCTGCGTTGTGGGAACGTACATTACCACCGTTGTGAGTATGCTGATTACTGCAGCCTGGCAGAAAATCAATCTGTTCAATAGAACGGTGATGCTTGGTCTGGGTGGTGTTACAGCTTTTATAGGGTTGGTTTTGTGGTATTTATCAGGTCTACCGAAGGAACAGATTGAAACCATTTCGATATTGACCGGCAACTCGATTTTGCTTTCAGTCGTAGCGGGTTTTTTGTTGTGGGGACTCTACAAAAGAGTCAATATTTTTGAATCTTTTATAGAGGGCGCAAAGGCCGGATTCACTACAACGGTAACCGTTATACCCTATCTGGTAGGCTTGTTGGTTGCAATCAGTGCGTTCCGGAATTGTGGCGCCATGGAATATCTGATTCAGGGATTGAAAATGCTCATTTCTTTTTCAGGAGTAAATACCGACTTTACCGATGCGCTGCCGGTAGCATTGATGAAACCTTTAAGCGGAAGTGGTGCACGCGCTTTGATGATTGATGCAATGAAAGAATTTGGCCCGGATTCGTTCGTGGGAAGAATGGTATGTATTTTCCAGGGTTCCGCAGATACGACCTTATATATTGTAGCACTGTACTTTGGATCCGTCGGGATTAAGAACACCCGATATGCAATCGTAGCCGGACTTATCGCAGATCTGATCGGCGTGCTGGCCGGTATCTGGCTGGGTTATTTATTCTTCCACTGATTTTTTATTTTTAGTAAAATAACCTTTGACACCTCTTGTGCAACCGTCCGTACTAAATGGATGGTTGTTTTTTGTCACATCAATTAATATTGGCCATCTAACTCGCAAAACCTTATGTTTAATTCGTTACTGAAATCCGCAATTCTGATTGTCGCAATAACAGGATTTGCCTCGTTTCAAATCGTTTATGGACAAACGAAAGTTCAGCAACCACCAAATACTTATTCCCTGGAAGACTGCATCCGGATTGCGCTGGAAACGAATCCTCAGGTAAAAATATCAGAGCTTACGGTTCAGTCAAACGGAAACATCGCAGCGCAATCCCGCTGGCAACGCTGGCCAAGTCTCAGCTTCAGTGCTGGTCAGGGGTTCAGTTCTGGCCGTAACATTGACCCGTATACCAACGTTTATGTTCAGCAAAGCGTAAATTCCAACAACTTTCAGCTGGGATCTTCAGTCGTTCTTTTTAATGGCTTTCAACTCCAGAATGCGGTCAGAAGGAATGATGTAAATCTCAAGGCAAGCCAGAAAGACCTGGATGCTGCCCGCAATGACATCATGCTGAATGTGGCACTTTCATATCTGCAGGTTATCAGTAATGAGGAATTAATCGAAGTGGCCCGCAGGCAGGTAGACGCTTCCCAGCTTCAGGTGGATCGGACTGCCAAACTTGTTGAAGCAGGTACCCTGGCAGAAAGTAATCTGCTGGATTTAAAGGCGCAGCTTGCCAATGATGAACTCACTTTTGTGAATGCGGAAAATAATCTGGAAACGGCAAAGCTCAATCTGAAACAGTTCATGAACATGCCCGGAAGTGAGCAAATAAATGTTGTGAAAATTCCAGTTGCGGATCCTAATCTGAAGGCTTATGACGCAACTATCCAGGAAATTTTTGATGTGGCAATCAACAATCTTCCACAAATGAAAGCAGCGAATTTGCGTATTGAATCGGCCAAACGTTCAGTGGACATTGCAAAAGGAGCTGGAATGCCATCGTTGACGTTGAACGGAGGTATCGGTACTGCATTTTCTTCTGTTGCTCCAAAGCAACGCTTCATCGCGGATGGAACCGGAAGTACGACCGTCGACGTGCCCTCTACGACAAGTTATGTCAAATACGGCGATCTCAGCGCGCCGGTAATTCAGCGAATCACCACCCCAAACGGATCCATTCAGGAATTTGGGTATTTTAACCAATTAGACGGAAACCGGAATACTTCGGTAAACCTGAGTCTTAGAATTCCTATTTTTTCGAATTTTCAGGTTAAATACAATACTGCTAACGCCAGGCTCCAGCAGAAAAATACTGAGTATCAGGCCCAGCAGGTTTTGCTTAATATCCGCAAAAATGTGGAACAGGCTTATATTGACATGACCAATTCTGCCAAGCGTTATTCTGCGACCGCCAATCAGGTTCGTGCTTTAACAGAAGCTTTCCGCGTAGCCCAGGTTCGGTTCGATGTTGGCGCGATCAATTCGGTTGAGTACAATATAGCGAAAGCGAATCTTGACCGTGCCAATGGAAATCTGGTGCAGACGAAATACGACTACGTGTTCCGGACCAAAGTGCTTGATTTTTACATGAACAAACCTTTGTCAGATTTCTAATAAAAGGATAAGAGATAACAGTCAAAAATAAAGTACCAAAATTTAAACTCCACAATAGTAAACCTGAATTAATATGGCGCGTAAATCTTCAAATCGAGTATGGTGGATAGTTGGTGCGGTAGTGGTACTGCTCGCCGGCGGATTATTCGGTGCCAAACAGGCCGGGTATATTGGTAAAGTTAAACCCACAGAGGTTGAGTTTGCGAAGGTCAAGAACACAGATATTATAGAGAGAGTCAGTGCATCAGGTAAAGTACAGCCCGAAGTGGAAGTGAAGCTAAGTCCGGATGTTTCGGGTGAAATCATCAGTCTGAATGTTGCGGAAGGCGATTCTGTTGTGAAAGGTCAGTTGTTGCTAAAAATTCGCCCGGATAATTATGAGTCGCTGATGGCCCGCGCGGCAGCTGCCGTAAATTCGAGCAAAGCAAATTACGAGCAGACCAAGGCCATGGTTTCACAGGCTGAGGCAAGATTGCTCCAGAGCAAGGCGGTTTTTGAAAGAAATAAAAAACTTTATACAGACAAAGTAATCTCCGCGTCGGATTATGAACAGTTTCAGTCCAATTACGAAGTTGCCCAGCAGGATCTTGCATCATCAAAAGCAAATGTTTCTGCTGCGATGTTTAATATCAGGAGCGCCGAAGCGGGCATGAAGGATGCAGCGGAAAATTTGCGTAAAACGAGCATTTTCGCTCCTGTTAGCGGAATTATTTCCTTGCTGAACGTGGAAGCAGGTGAACGCGTGGTGGGAACTTCGCAAATGGCCGGAACTGAAATGATGCGTATCGCCAACCTGAGTAATATGGAAGTGCGGGTGAATGTAAATGAGAATGACATTGTGCGTGTTTCTCTTGGTGATACTGCCGAAATTGACGTGGACGCTTACAGTTCTTCGGGTCGGAAATTTAGAGGTGTTGTAAAAGAGATCGCAAATACTGCTGCCGGGCTTGCTTCTTCCACAGCGGCGTCAAGTTCTGTTTCTGCTGATGCGGTAACTGAATTTGAAGTGAAAGTTAAAATACTGAATGACTCGTTTGAGGATTTGATGAAAAGCAAGTCTAAAAAATCGTATCCTTTCAAGCCGGGTATGACTGCCTCGGTTGAAATTATAACAGAAAGAAAAAATGGTGTTGTTTCGGTGCCTATCGCAGCAGTGACCACGAGAAATAATACGCCTCCGGCAGCAGAACAGAACAATCAGGGTCCACCAGCGGAGGCGGCCGATGAGGACGTTAAGAAAGTAAAAAAAGAAGAGGCAGTGAAAGAGGTAGTTTTTGTGAGCGTGAACGGCAAAGCGGAAATGAGAGAGGTTAAAACGGGTATCAGCGATTTTGAGAATATTGAAATATTATCCGGACTGAAAAAAGGAGACGAAATTATCTCCGGCCCGTATATCGCAGTGTCTAAAAACCTGAAAGTTGGGGACCTGGTAGAAAAAAAGAAGGAAGAAGTGAAAAAAGACGATAAAAAATCAAATGAAAATTAGAATCGTTACGTTGTAACTATGTAATAAGTTCGATTTAGTTTAGGTTAAAAAAGAAATTCCTTGCGGCTTTGCTGCAAGGAATTTTTATTTTAACTGGTTGTTTGACTGTTATTTTATTGATAGTCAATCTGTTGTTGAGTAACCCTCTGCGGCGGGAAAGGTCATTTAATACCGGATAAGAAGTGGAACAGGTTGAAATTCTATGCTGCTCAGAATTTCAAGCTTACCCCCAAATTTGCGATTCCTTTGTAACCGTACCCTAATTCTGCAAATGCTGCAACGCTTTTTCCGTAACGAATGCCGATCGGCGTGACCTGAAATGTTGGTCCATAAAGTTCGTCATCCGAGGTAACCGGACTTTTATCCCAAATTCTCGAGTAAAAAATGCCACCTCCTGTAAGCGCATAGAGTTGCAGATTGTTTTTGTTCAGATAGGTGAAGGACGTTTCTATACCCATGATAGCCGCTTCTGTCGAATTACCACCATTTGCTTTTGTCTGATATTCATTATTACCGTTCATTCTGGTTACTGCACTGGTAATGCCCAGGGCGAATACCTTGCTGAACTGATATTTGTATGTAAGATAACCGCCATTGGACCTGTTTACCGGCTGTGTTTTTTGGAGGAACAAAATGGAAAAGAAATCAATAAAACCGTCAATGATCACCGCTTCTCTTGCCTTGAAACCAATGCCAGCCTGAATTTCATGTTTTGATTTGTTTTGTGCATATAAATTTGAAGAAAATAATATGCACAAAATCCAGATTATTGTTGTAATTTTTTTCATGTCTGAGGTAAGTTAAATCTAAATACAGGTACGAAATAAAAAGTCATTGTTTTTAATTGCTGAATGCTACCTTGCTGCTTCAAAACAATAGATAGCCATGTCAGTCATGGCAAAAATTTTACCCTTCCCGCCATCTTTGGCAGGTAAACCTGTTACAAATCCCGAGTAAGGTGAGTCAAATCTCCCTTCATTTTGCTCTCGTACAGAACGCATATTCCAGATAAGCCTGCCTGTACCGATATCAATCGCAATCAGATTTTTGCTCCGGATACCATATATGATTCCATTCTGATGATACGGTACATTGCTGGTCGACGCGGATTCCAGTTCCCAGACGGTTGCCCCGGTATCCGCATCGAGGCAGTACATGTAGGCGTACATGCTGTTAACAATCAGTTTATTGCCAACTTGCACAATCTCGTGGAAAGAAGAATTGGTGTCCGTAAGTTTTCTTTGCCAAATATTTTTGCCTGTCATGAGGTCGAAACACGAAATCCAATTACCCGAGGTAAGAAAAACCTGATCGCGGTCTATCACCGGCGTTACCGAAGACACTACACTTTCTCCGGGCAGACTCAGTGGGATACGGTCGTAAACCCATTTCCGGGTCGTAATATTGAATAGTCCAAAAAAACTTCTGTTGTTTCCGTAAGGTGTTTCAGGGCCGATTTCAGTAAAAGGGACTACAATGTATTCCATGTTATCCCTAGTGAACGTCTGCGTATTCAGTAAGAAACCGACGTTGTAATACGGATCTGTAAAGGTGGAATATTCTGTACTATAATGGGGTTTGGTAAGTTCTTTCACGTCTCCGTTATTGATATCCCCTTCATATATGCCATCTTCGATCCTGTTTCCATTTGCAGGACTGTTGGCTCTGATGTAAAATTTGTCATTTGCAAACGACGGCTTTGGTCCTATTGAGGGCAGTTCATTTCTTCTTTTCCAGATTGTGGTTCCGGTGCGGGTGTTGATCAGGTAGTCCCATCGGTAATCATGCAAAAATAGTTTTCCATCGTAAAGCCGGATATTATCTCGCATGGAACTGACCCCTTTGCCGTCAAAATCATCCCAGGACCAGATGTTTTTTCCGGTATCGACGTCTTTTAATTGCAAATAATGATCTCCCCAGGTCTTTACAGGATTCGAACTTTTGCGCCCCGCCACGCAGAGCAGGCCCTTACCGTCAACTACGTACCCCTGATACAACCCAAACGCAGGTTCGCCGTCGGAAATGGAAGATTTCCAGATGAACGGTAATTGTGTTACCACGCCGTCTTTATCTGTTTGCGTGGTGATCTTTTCAGGATTGCAGGAGAGGAAGCCGATCATCAACGAAACAGCGGTCATCGTCCGGCATCGCTGGCTAGTAAAACTTGTAGAGAAATTTTTCATCATGTTATAAGGTGAGTTTTTCATGGAGACAAAGTAAGTGACACGTGTTATATTTATAGCTTGTCGTTAAACAAGCATTTCACTTGCTGTACGACAGTATTTTGACTTGTCGTACGACAAGATTGGTGCCAGAGGATCCTGGTTAAAAAACAGTATCCGGCGTTATTGAGACCGGTTACTCACAAAAGAATAGAACAGCGTATGGAAAACCAAAAACCGCTTTATCAGTTGCTCGAAGCCATCAGTGCTCCGAAATTTAATGCACTCAAAGAGAATTTTAGCCAGCTTGTAACGCCACACTCCATACGGAAGGGACGCTTGCTTGTGGACATTGGCCAGGTTAATTCTGCGATCTATTTTATTGAAAAAGGCGTGATCAGGTCCTATTATCTCAAAGGCTCCGAAGATATCACTTCTAGGCTGGTAGCGGAAGGCGAAATTGCATGTGTTGCCGAGAGCTTTTTTTCTCAGACAAATTCGGAGGAAGTGATGGAAACGCTCGAAGATTCAACAGTTTATTCCATATCATACGACGCCTATCGGAGGCTTGCCAACGAGGATATACTGATCGCTCAACTTGTTATCCAACTGCTGGAGCAACGACTGGTAAGTTTCAGCGAACGGGTAAAAGTTTTCAAATATCTGTCAGTCGAGCAACGAATCGAATATTACATCAACCACCCGTCGTCATTGTTTCGTCGTGTTCCTGACCACTACATTGCTACATACCTTGGCACAACTCCCGCCACATTCAGCAGATGTTTAAAAAGTGTCAACATGGAAAAAAATCAACATTAACCATTTTACTTTGTCATAATTTGTTTGGAAAGGAATTTTTGCCCTGATTGTGTGCCAGGGATAATGAACAATTTATTATGAGTTTTTTAAACAATACGAAAATCGCCGTCATAGGAGGAGGTAGCTGGGCCACAGCACTTATAAAAATTCTCTGTGAACAAACCAATGTACAGATTCGATGGTGGCTTAGAAATCAGGCTGATATTGCCCATATACGAACGTTTCATCACAATCCTAGTTATTTAAGCGACGTATATTTGTCGCCCAAAAAAGTCAGGGTTTTTGAAAAGACAACCGATGCCATTAAAGGTGCGGATTATGTAATCCTCGCCGTTCCCGCTGCATTTGTGGAAGAATCTCTGAAAGAGGTATCCGGGAAACATTTGCAGGGAAAGCGTATCGTTTCGGCGATAAAAGGGATGATCCCGAATGAAAACAAACTCGTTACAGATTGGATTTCGGAGAAATGCGGCGTTGACTTGAAGGATACCTGCGTCATCGCTGGCCCTTGTCATGCGGAAGAAGTGGCATTGGAAAAACAGTCTTATCTGACGATTGCCTCCACGGAGCATCAAACTGCCCAGGATTTTGCAGAATTAATGACCTGTCGTTTCGTCAAGGCGAGTCCGCTGGACGATTTGTACGGAGTGGAATATGCTGCGGTCATGAAAAACATCATCGCACTTTCCTGCGGTATTACGCATGGCCTGGGATACGGGGACAATTTTCAGGCCGTTCTGGTATCAAACGCGATGCAGGAAATCGGCAGATTTGTCACTGCACTGGATCCGAAAGAGCGCGAAATGAGTTCCTCCGCTTACCTTGGAGATTTGCTCGTTACCGCCTATTCCCAATTCAGCCGTAACCGTTTGTTTGGCAATATGATTGGCCGTGGGTACAGCGTCAAGGCAGCGCAGCTTGAAATGAAAATGGTGGCGGAGGGTTATTATGCAACACGGAGTATCATGGAATTGAATCAAACTTATCAGGTCAGCATTCCGATCACAACGGCCGTTTATCAGATACTTTACGAAGAACGGGCACCTGCAACCGTGATGGATGAACTCAAAAAAGTGCTGTATTGATAGCCCGATCGGGGTGATTATACGTACCAATTTGTAACCGTTTCTAAAAATCCGCAAATTATGGTCGTTTTCGAAAATCCGCTTTTTACAAAAATATGCGCTGCTCTCCTCGTTGCAGGATTTCTGGGTGCTTGTGATTCAAAGAAAACAGAATCCACAGATCAGGTGAAGACGGACTCGGTTAAAGTTAAAGTCGATTACGTTTTTGATGATAAACAGCCATTTCCCGAATGTCATGCTTCAACTTTGGTACGGCTCGACGACGGGCAATTTCTCGTGGCATGGTTCGGCGGGACGAAAGAGGGAAATCCGGACGTGGGAATATGGTTATCAAAAGGTCGGCCGGGAAACTGGAGTGTTCCTGTGGAGGTAGCAAAAATACGGGAAGACGCGCACTGGAATCCGGTTCTGCAGAAAACGGCCGACGGGAAAGTAATTCTTTATTTTAAAGTAGGCAAACAAATAGAGCAATGGGAAACCTGGGTGAAAACCTCAGCTGACAGCGGCAAAACCTGGTCAGAGGCTTATGAGCTGGTAAAAGGAGATAAAGGAGGGCGTGGGCCGGTTAAAGATAAATTGATCGAACTTTCGGATGGTAGCTGGCTGGCAGGTGCTTCGAATGAAGTCGGTCGCTGGAATGTTTTCGTTGACCGCAGCGAGGACAAAGGCAAAACATGGAAAGCTAGTCCGTATCTGAAAATTGACACAACTGAAATCAAGGGCAAGGGCGCCATACAACCCACATTATGGGAATCCAAGCCAGGGACTGTGAACATGCTGGTTCGGACTACCGGAGGCGTGATAGGGCGGAGCACGTCGAATGATCTGGGCAAAACATGGACCCCAATTGTAAAAACATCACTTCCGAACCCCAACAGTGGAATTGATCTGGCGAGGCTGGCAGACGGAACGCTGGCATTAACCTACAATCCGGATGACAAAAACTGGGGATCCCGTTCACCGCTTTCACTGGCATTGTCATATGACAACGGTGAAAACTGGCCGGATAAAATAGATCTTGATTCAGGTAAAAAAGAAGATGAATTTTCTTATCCGGCCATTGTTAGCTGGGGAGATTCTGTTGCTGTGACTTATACATGGAACCGTCAGAATATCGCCTTCTGGAAAGGCAGTAAGAACGAGATCGTAAAACTTGCTGCCGCGTCGAAGGCGAAAAAATAGGCCTCAACTGGCTTAGTCCATGTGAAAAACTTCTGTCAGCGAAACGCTGACGGGAGAATTATCCGCGTTTGTTTCCATGACATCGGCCATATAGGCCCACCATTTTTTCACAATTTCCGTCGTACCAAGATCCTGCGAAGATCCGTTGCCATCTTGTTTCTGGACGGCGAAGAGAATATTTGTTTCCTCGTCCAGAAAAATGGAATAATCACTAATTCCGTTCTCTTTCAAAAGTTTTTTTAGTTCAGGCCAAATCTCATCATGACGTTTTTTGTACTCAGCCGTCTGCCCCGGATTTAACTTCATTTTGAACGCAACTGTCTGCATTTTATGTAAGTTTAGTAGTGTTCAGAAAAGGCAGTCCGGATTTGTTTTTAACCCCTGATAGTACAAAATTTATGTGTTCTTGTCGGGTTTTTGGCTGAATCAAACCGTATTTACAACCGTTATCACAAAGGGTTGCTATTTTACTCGATAAACTGAAAGTTCGTATTCTGTACTGTTAAAAGGATTCCGGGTAGCCTGCATGAATTTTTTTGGTCCGTACACCAGTTCCCCCGCAAATTCCTTTTTGAATTTATCAAATCCTTGGGCTGGAAGTACGAGGTAATTTATCCCGTACTGGGCTGTCATCTTGTGCCGAAGCTTTTGTATATTCTCTGAACCGTCCATCTGACTGAAATACAAGTACTCCCATGGCATAAAAGTCCTGGATAGAAAAGCCCGGGATCTGTTTGCGAAAACGATACGCGCGTCTTTAGGAAGTGTTTCATTCAGCCAAAGGCTTTCAGCATAACCTTCGGAGGATCGCTCCATGACTTTCGCGCGAAGTTTGGTGCTTATGATTGAGGGACTGAGATAATAAACGCCAAACATAAGAAACATCGCAACAACAATAATCTGAAGTCTGGCAAGAATGAGGAGCAGCCGAAAGAAGTGTGTCGACGCAACAGATGTCAGGATCAAAGGAATTGCCCACATCAACGGCTCAAGAAAGAAGCGTGAAGTCGACTGGCCGAGGACAATTATTTCTGTGATCAGAAATAGTATGGCGATGACCTCCGCTTTGAATTTCCGGTAGAGAAAAGGTAGAAGTAAGAAAAGCAGAGCGGCCAAACCGAGTATTGTCGAGATCTTTCCGGGAGAGGTTGCAATCACCAGGTTCAAGGGAAAAGGCACTGCAGATTCCTGATAACTTTTAATATACGCTTGTAAATTGACAATTGTAGGGTCCGGATCAATAAGGAATTTTTCAAATAATGGAGAAAACGGATCTCCGAAATGAATGTACCTGAATAAGAACTGCGGTCCAAGAATGGGTAGGGAAAGCAGAGCCAGTATTGTTGCATACCTTGCAATCGGTATTCGGAGTGGAAATTTGAGTATGTAAAAAAGGGAAAGTGCAGCCGCGCTGAGTAAAAACGAATATTTGATGCCGCAGGCGAAAAGCATCACGGAAATTACGAGTACTAACGTTTTTCTGTCAGGAGGGTTTTTGTGCGTGTGCAAAACCAAAAAACATGCTGATGTAGCAAGAATCCCGGTCATTTGATGTTTTTGGTTTGGGAGTAAAAACAAAAGAGCCGGTATACCCAGAAACAGAATCAGTAAATTTAATCGCTGACTGACTTCAATGACCGACAGATATGCATTCAGTACAAGCAGAAGGGACATCATCTGACAGACTGCTCCCAATTGAGAACATCCGTTGGCCAAACCAAGTAAATTGATCATTTCGCCAAACCCGGCCATACGGTAGTGTAGATTATCTTTGTTAAACCAAAGGCTTCCGGAATTAAGAATGTCAACAGGAAGTGCAAGGTGATAACTCAATGAATCTGAATCTGTTGGGGCGGTGAGCGATAAAACTCCATAGCCCGCAAGAATTGCTATTAAAGCGTATAGCCAGAGGTTTTCGGCAGTTGTCTTGTTAAATGAAAATTGGTTGAGAGAAAGCAGTCTGGTTTGCGGATTTTTATAAAGCACAAAACCAGCACTTCCAATTATTGACCAGAATAGGATCTGAAATAAAAATATTGAGGCAAATCCGGTTAAACAAATGATCCAGATAAACCAGGCAGTAACAAGAAGACCGGAAAAAAAATATAACGGCCGATAAAGTTGATCCGATTTTCCGAATATTCTCTGCCCGATATGTTCGGAAATGGTGTTCAGACTGAATGCAAATATTAAGACAAGTATCGCTGAAAGAGGCGGAGAGATTAAATAATTTTGTAGCGGAGTCATGACCTAAGTTTGTATGACGTATCCAAAAAATGAATAGACCATGAATACTGGGCTTTTGCGCAAATTTAGTATAATATATCTCCTTTTGCCTAATTTGTTGTTTTGCGTAGGCTGGTTCAAAATTCCTTTTTCAATTTTGCTGCCAGCCGGGTATATTTATCTGCTCTGGACAGCGTTAAGGAAAACTGATCATGCGAATGTTCTTTCAATAAAAGAGCTCGTTTCCATTTCTGCAATTGCCGTTGTCTGGACTTTTTTCTGCGGAGCTGGTGGAATGAGTACCCAGAGCCTCGACTGGCTGGCACACAACTCCAAGTTTTACGATCTGTATAAAAATTCCTGGCCCAACTATTTTCCGGAAATAGGCAGATCCTCATGTTATTATTTTGGCTACTATCTCGTTCCATCAGCGCTCTCGAAACTGGCAGGAGTATTGCTGCCTTCCGTGATTGTTGTTTGGACATGGCTTGGCTTTTTTCTTGGTTTGAGCTGGATTTATCTGCTTATAAATAAAAATATTTATCTCCTTCTGCTATTGCCATTTGTGCGGGGTGTTGGGCAGCTGATTGGACTTCTTTTGGCTAGACTGGGGTTTTACCATGCACAAATCCCGATCATCAATCCTTCTCTCAGATCCGTTTTTCAACAGACACTATTTGCGCCAAATCAGGTTATCCCGGCTCTGATCATATCAGGAATACTGCTTTACGACTGTTTCATCAGGAAAAAAGTGGATGATTCTTTTTTACTGATCACACTCTCATTCGTTTGGGCGATTTTCCCGTCGATTTATCTGGTGTTGATTTTTGGATCACTTCTGGTACATAAATATCTGGTGCAGAATAATTTTAAAGAAATATTCAGGCCTTCGTCTATTCGAAACTACCTCCTTCCGGGATTGCTTTTTGTTCCTGTTTTTATCTATTTTCTGTCATCAGCACAAACAGCAGAACAAGGATTTCTGTGGAACCACGCATCTTCCACCGAATTGATTTTCGGATTTACCTCCGGGATTTTGGTCGATGTGGTTCTCTTTTATATTCTTACCAGAATCGCAGCCCGAAATGAGAATCTTTTTCCTCTTTGGTTTATTAATACACTTTTTTGCTGTATTCTTCTGATGTCGGTTTATTACATGGGCATGTTCAACGACCAGTTTTTTCGCGGTTCGATTCCGATATTTGTTATGATTATCACAATTATTTTTCGCGGAACAGATTCGTTTATAAGAGAGAAAGCATGGCCAGCATCACCAATCTTTTATGGTGCAGGGTTAATTGTAGCGCTGTTGGTGGTTGTGGAAATTACCATTCAGAGCCACTTGCTGAGAGACAATGTGATAGCGGATCATTATTTGTCCGGTAAAACCAAATTCAAAAAATATCCTTACGACACTTGCGCCAACATGTACCAAACGATCAAAATCACCTGGGGTGTCAAAGGCGCTGATGAATATCTGGCAGCAAAAAATTCGCTGTTCGAACAATACCTTGGGAAAAAACCAGTAAAGTGATTTGGCTAAAATCGGTCAATAACCCATCAGTTCAAGATCAAAACTTTCGTGCGTTTCAACACGTTTCCCCATTTTTTTCTGAATGATCTTAAAATGATGCGCATCCTCAGGTATGATCAGGGAGATTGCTTCACCGGATGCTTCGGCACGGCCGGTTCTGCCGATACGGTGAATGTAATCTTTTGGTGAACGGGGCAGTTCAAAATTGATCACAAAAGGAAGAAACTGAATGTCTATCCCACGAGATACAAGATCGGTGGCTACGAGCACAGTCAATTTGCCTGATTTAAACTTGTTAAGGGCTTCTGTTCTCGCACCCTGACTTTTTTTGCTGTGCATAGCAGCTGCCTGAATGCCGTTTTTCATCAGTTTCTCTACGAGGTTGTCGGCCGTTCTAGTCGCAGAAACGAACACCAAAACCTGTTTCATTTCGAGTGTTTTGATCAGGTACCGCAGCAGTGGTCCTTTTCTTTCCGGGTCAACGAAGTAGGCAGACTGTTTGATCTGATCCAGATTCTGCTCTTCTTCTTCAATTTCGATTTTAACCGGATTCCGCAGAATGCTTTTGTTGATCTCATCCACTTCTTCGCCAAGCGTTGCCGAGAACAAAAGGCTTTGCCTTTTTTTTGGGAGAAGAAAAAATATGTCCTTCATTTCGTCAGCGAAGCCAAGGTTCAGCATTTTGTCCGCTTCGTCAAGAACCAGGATTTCTGTCTCGGAAATGTTGAGCGCCTTGTGCGAGATCAGGTCGAGCAGCCGGCCCGGTGTTGCCACCAGAATTTCAACGCCCTGTAAAGCAATCATTTGTGGATTTATTGAAACCCCGCCGTAAACGGCCAGTGTCTTTACTTTTCTTGGCAGTTTCTCTCCGAAAGTTTGAAACACGACCCCAATCTGCAACGCCAGCTCGCGGGTAGGGACGAGTACAAGCGCTCTGATAAAACGATTTTTCGGCGTAGTCTTATTCTGAAATAATTCAAGGATTGGTAGCACGAAACCCGCTGTTTTGCCCGATCCGGTTTTCGCAATTCCCAGAATGTCTTTACCGCTCAATATCGCCGGAATGGCCTGCGCCTGAATCGGATAAGGTTGAGTATAATTCTGTTCTGTTATCGTTTTTAGTAAAGTCTCCGATAAACCGAGGGAAGCGAATGACATAAATGGTTGTCTGTGTAAAAAAATAGTAGAATATTTTGCAAAGATACCGGATGTCTGCGTTTTATCGCCTTCCCGAACAAAACTGATCTTACATATCAAATTAATATACAAATGGACCGCAGGCATTTTTTACAGAATCTCGGATTTGGCGCACTGCAAATCGGAGTATTAACCTACGCTTCCTCCCAGGCCTGGGCATTGCCAAACAAATTAAATCAGCTGGCGAGAAGCACCCCGGAATTGCAGGGGATTTCGTCCGCAGGAATCTTTGATTTCGTTCAGGCAGTGGAAAAAGCGAAGCTCAATGTGCACAGCCTCATGGTGCTGAGGCATGGAAAAGTGGTCGCAGAGGGTTGGTGGGCACCTTATGCCCCGGATTTGAAGCACACTTTATATTCCCTCAGCAAAAGTTTTACATCCAGTGCCATCGGCCTGGCTGTGGCGGAAGGAAAACTTAAGGTTACGGATAAGGTCGTTTCGTTTTTTCCGAAAGACGTACCTGCTGAAATTAGCGCGAATCTTGCTGCGATGCGGGTTCAGGATTTGCTCACCATGTCTACCGGTCACGACAAGGATTCGACTGCTTCTTTACGGAGTTCAGGAGAAAATAATTGGGTTAAATCTTTTCTTGCTCAGCCAGTTGAGCATGAGCCCGGTACATTTTTCGTGTACAACAGCGGCGCAACCTATATGCTCTCAGCCATTATTCAAAAGCTGACGGGAGGAACGCTGCTGCAATATTTAACACCAAGACTTTTCACACCACTTGGAATTGAAGGGATGGACTGGGAGGTGGATCCAAACGGAATTAACACAGGTGGCTGGGGACTGAGACTTAAAACAGAGGATATTGCGAGGTTTGGACAAATGTATCTTCAAAAAGGGAAGTGGAACGGCAAGCAGATATTGCCTGAATCCTGGGTTGCGGAGGCCACAACTTCGCACATTCAATCCAAGGGCGGCGCACGAAAAGCGGAGGAAAATGACTGGTTGCAAGGTTATTGCTACCAGTTCTGGCGATGCAGGCATGAGGCATACCGCGGCGACGGTGCCTATGGACAATACTGTATTGTACTGCCAAAGGAAGACATGGTAATAGCAATTACCAGCGAGACGAGCGATATGCAGGCAATCCTTGATAACGTGTGGAACCATATCTTGCCGGCGGTAAAAGGCAACAATCTACCTGAAAGTAAAAAGAAGCAGTCTGATTTGAAACAAAAACTGGCTACACTTGCTTTACCACAGCCCGAAGGAAAACCTGCTTCCGCATTGGTTTCAAAGGTGAACGGAAAAAATTTCAGTATTTCAGAAAATTCACTGAATGTCAGCCAGTTTGCACTCGCATTTGCGAACGACAGTTGTACCGTCACCATAAAAGACGAAAAAGGTGTGCACAAAATCGTGTCGGGTATTGGTAAATGGAAAGAAGGAACCACCGATTTGTCGACAATTCCGCTGAAACTGGTGCTTACGCCCGTTCCAGGAGAAACCAAAACACGGATTGCCGCAAACGGTCTGTGGCTGGACGATAACACATTTCAAATGACCTGGCGCTTTATAGAAACAGCGCATTACGAAACGGTGAAATGCAGTTTTGAGGGGGAAAATATTTCTGTGGAGTTCAAAAGAAGCCTGGCGATTCTGGGTAATACCAAGGATGCTCGCCCGGTTTTGAGCGGGAAAATACTTGTCTGATAAACCGAATTGCTATTCAAGCACTTGTGATCCGATGGTTTTTGCTGTCTCAGAATTAATATAATATCTTAGAGTCGCTAGTTTAAATTTATAAATCTATCAAATTTTTCAAGTCAAATTTCGTATGAAAAAACTATTTTCAGCTTCCCTGTTATTGGTCATAATTGCATTCGCAGGCCAGGCACAAACACTTCGTGGCCTGGACAAAAGTCCGCGTGACCTGGCCTACTATCCGGATAATTTTGCTCACGATCGCAAGGATGGTGACAAAGCATTGGTGCGCGTTTCGTACAGCCGCCCATTCATGAATGGGCGTGAGGTTTTTGGGAAAATAGTACCTTATGGCAAAGTATGGCGTGTTGGCGCGGATGAAGCAACTGAAATTAAATTTTATCAGGACGCGACTGTTGCCGGCAAAAAGGTGAAGGCAGGAACGTATTCTCTGTTTGCAATTCCAACTGAAAAGGACTGGACTATTATTTTGAACACCGACCTGGATTATTGGGGTGCATATAAGTATAAGGAAGCTAATGATGTAGTGCGTGTTACTGTTCCGTCGCTGGTCAATAAAAATGCGCCTTTTGAGAATTTTGTTATTCAGTTTGTTGGTGACAAGGCCGACAAAGCGGTGATGGTGTTAGGCTGGGATAAAACAATTGTAGAAGTGCCCATGAGCTTCTGATCTCGATTTCGAGGTTCCTAATTGGCATTATTATTTTAAGAAGCCGGGTATCAGTTAGATCAAACTAGCTGATACCCGGCTTTTTAATTTAACAACAATTGAAAATCATGAAAAGACTTCAACTCATGGCTGCCTGCATCCTGGCAGCCAACGTATTTGTCGCCTGCGATAGCAAGGAAAAAAAAGAAGCTGCTGCTACCGGGGTTGATTCGGTGACTACCGAAACGGACAGCCTCATTTTACCCGCCCCATTCGCTACAAAATCTGTAACGAACAGACCAAAAGAAGCGGGCTGGGGAGAAGGCCAGATGCCGAAAGCGCCCGAGGGATTCGTGGTGTCAAAATACGCGGACAAGCTTAAAAATCCTCGCTGGACCTACGTAGGTCCGAATGGTGATGTTTTTGTTGCGGAAACGGGGACCAAAAATAGCGCAAACCGCATTACCATTCTTAGAGATGCCAACAAGGACGGCGTACCTGAAATGCGCGAAATTTTCCTTGAAAAGCTCAACCAGCCGCTCGGAATGCTCATATTGAAAAATTATTTCTATGTGGGAAATACAGATGGATTGTACAGATTTCCGTACAAGACCGGTGAAACTAAAATTACCGGCAAAGGAGAGAAGATTCTGGAACTTCCGGCGGGAGGCTACAACAATCACTGGACCCGGAATTTGATTGCAAATGCCGACGGGTCAAAGATATTTATCTCCGTAGGCTCAGGAAGCAACGTAGCGGATCATGGAATGGATAATGAAGTGAGACGGGCAAATATTCTGGAAGTTAATCCCGATGGAACCGGTGAAAAAATATATGCAAGTGGGCTTCGGAATCCCGTTGGGATGGCCTGGGCACCAGGCAGCGCCACACTTTGGACTGCCGTAAATGAAAGGGATGGACTAGGTGACGATCTCGTGCCGGATTATATGACAAGCGTAAAAAAAGGAGGATTTTACGGCTGGCCATATTCCTATTTCGGTCAGAATAAAGATCCGCGTATGAAGGGAGAGGGTGCTGACCTGGTAGCAAAAGCGATCGTACCAGATGTGCCGCTGGGTGCGCACACGGCATCATTGGGACTGGCATTTTATGACAAGAAAAAATTCCCGGCGAAATACCAGAATGGCGCATTTATTGGTCAACATGGTTCCTGGAACCGGTCAAAACTGGCTGGGTATAAGGTTGTTTTCATACCCTTTAAAAATGGAAAACCGAGTGGAAAACCGGAGGATTTCCTGACCGGATTTGTGGAAAACGAGGAAAAGGTTTTGGGCCGTCCGGTGGGCGTAACGGTGCTGGAAGATGGTTCGATGCTGGTAAATGACGATTCCGGCGGCGTGATCTGGCGTGTGCGTGCGAAATAATTTTCTTTCAGGAAATTACAACTGATTTTTTTTAAGTGACAAAAACGGCCTGATTTGAGAATTCAGGCCGTTTTTGTCGTTCCGGAATACACGTTTATTGCCTCTAAAAAATAAATTTATTCAAAAATTTGCAAAATAATACCAATCGGTATATTTTTGTATCATTATTTAAAAGGAGATGAGCAAAGCTGAGAGAACCAAACAATTTATCGTAGAAAAGACAGCCCCTATTTTTAACAAAAAAGGGTATGCCGGTACTTCTATGAACGATATAATCAGTGCGACGGGACTTACCAAAGGCAGTATTTACGGAAATTTTGCCAATAAAGACGATGTGGCATTGGCGGCTTTCGATCACAATCTAAAAAAAGTCGACAGTATAATCCGGGGTGAGATGGCAACAAAAACTTCATTTCGCGAAAAACTGATGGTGTACACGCACGTGTACGAGAATTTCCTTGAATTTCCCTTTCCAGATGGTGGTTGCCCCGTGCTGAATACAGCCGTTGACGCCGATGACACGCATCCGCAATTGAAAGAAAGAGCATGCGAGGCGGTGATGAATTGGAAGAGCATGCTGACCAAATTAATTCAAAAGGGTATTGCCAATAATGAATTCCGCCAGGATGTGGATCCAGAACAGATGGCATTGACAATCATTGCAACTATTGAGGGGGCGATCATGATCACCAAATTGACAGGTAAATTAAACTTCCGTCGCGCGATAATGAAGTCGGTCGAGAAGTTTATCGATGACATGCAGTGATCGTTCAGATAAAACAAAGTCTATTTTTTTAAAATAAAATATACCGATCGGTATAAAATATGGACAATAAAAGAGAAAGAACTTTCAGCTGGCAAGATCCCATGCAGGGGGCTGGTGAAGCCCTTACTATTTCAGGGTTGGCGTATTTTGAGGCTATGCAGGCTGGTAAACTTCCCGGTCCGCCAATTCTGAATACGCTGGATTTTAAGCTGGAACAAATTGAAGCGGGCAAAGCTGTTTTTAGTTTTAAACCCCAGGAATTTCATTACAATCCGATCGGCACGGTTCACGGTGGCGTCATTTCCACAATCCTAGATTCGGCTATGGGTTGTTCCATTCACTCTCTTTTGAAGGCAGGTACAGGCTACACAACTCTTGAACTTAAAGTGAATTTTCTCAAAGCGATTACCATTAAAACAGGCTTGTTGAGAGCGGTTGGGAAAGTGATTCATTCCGGAAACCGAACAGCGCTTGTAGAAGCGCAACTTATCGATAACAACCACACAATTTATGCGCATGGCGTAAGCACATGCATGATTTTTAATATTCCAACAGTAAAATAAATAAAAATGAAAACGATTGAAAATACAGTATTGATCACCGGAGGGAGTGCCGGAATCGGATTTGAAATAGCAAAAGCATTTTCAGAAAAAGGAAACCATGTAATCATTACAGGGAGAAATCAGGCAAGGTTGGATAGTGCGCTTACGAAACTGCAGAATACAACGGGTATTGCCTGCGATGTTTCCGATGCTGCCGAAGTTGATGCGTTGGTGGAGAAACTAAAAAGCGAATTCCCGAAACTCAACATCGTCATCAATAATGCCGGGCGTGCGTTTGTACACAGTCTTTTGGATGAAGCCGACACTTTTGAAAACGCATCGGAAGAAATGTTGACGAATTACTTGTCTGTCATCAGACTGAATCAGAAATTGCTTCCGCTCCTGAAAACGCAGGATGTAGCGGCAATTGTAAATGTCTCATCTATTGTGGCTTTTGTGCCAAATCACAATCTGGCTACTTATGGAGCGAGCAAGGCCGCATTGCATTCGTATAGTCAGTCGCTACGTATTGCGTTGGAAAAAGAAACGCCGGTACAAGTTTTTGAATTGATGCCCCCTTTGGTCAACACCGATTTTTCCCAGGAAATTGGCGGCGCCAATGGTATTTCTCCCACTGTTGTTGCGGAAGATCTGGTTCGTGCGATCGAAAATGACGACTATGAAATCCATGTAGGAAATACGGCGAACATCTATGCACTTTTTCATCAGTCACCGGCGGATGCACTGTTGGCTATGAATGGAAAGTAACTCAATCTTGTCTTTAATTTTTATTCTGATCGGAAACATGAAACAACGTATCACTTTTGCTTTGATCATGGGTGTGATCACAACCGGAATAATTTCTTTTACCCTGATCTCCATTAATATTGGATTTGGACCTAATTTTGCGGCCATCTGGCTGCGGTCATGGAGTACCGCATATGTGATTGTGATTCCGGTGATACTGGCAGTCGGGCCGTTAGTTCAAAATTTAGTCACCAATATGTTTAGAGAAAAAACACCTCTGAACATTGAATAGAAAAACATGAAAAGAGTAGTAGTAACCGGTTTAGGAGCGATTACGCCATTGGGCAATTCCGTAGATGAATTCTGGGAAAACATTCTGGCTGGTAAAAGTGGCGCAGGGCCGCTCACGAAATTTGACACATCGAAGTTTAAAACACACTTTGGTTGTGAAGTAAAGGGCTTTAATCCGGAGGATTATATTGAGAAAAAAGAACTTAAAAAGTACGATCTTTTTACCCAATACGCAGTCGCTGCAAGTGATCAGGCGATCAAACAGGCAGGACTTGATTTTTCTCAAATGCCTGAAATTGAGCGTTATGAGGTTGGTGTTATCTGGGGAACAGGAAACGGCGGGATCGGTACTTTTGAAGATCAGCTTCGTGAATTTCATGGTGGCGATGGTACGCCCAGATTTAACCCGTATTTCATTCCGAAGATGATCGTGGACATTGCAGCCGGCGTTATTTCAATCCGCCACAAACTGCATGGCCCGAACTATTGCACAGTTTCCGCCTGCGCATCTTCCAACACAGCTATAATTAATGCTTTTGATACGATACGTCTTGGAAAGGCAACAATCATGATTGCAGGTGGATCAGAAGCTGCGATCACACATTCATCTCTCGGCGGCTTTGGTTCGGCTCAGGCGTTGTCAAAAAGAAACGATGATCCGGAAACAGCTTCACGTCCTTTTGATAAAGACAGGGATGGTTTTGTAATGGGAGAGGGGGCAGGTGCACTTGTTCTGGAAGAGCTTGAACATGCTTTAAAAAGAGGTGCAAATATTCTTGCTGAGCTGGTTGGCGGCGGTGCGGCTGCGGACGCTTATCACTTAACCGGCACGCCGCCTGACGGCCTGGGCGCTGCGCTCGGAATGTCAAAAGCATTGCAGGATGCTGGTATCAATGCGGACCAGATCGACTACATCAATGCGCACGCAACGTCTACCGGCCTGGGAGATATGAGTGAATTGCATGGCGTTAAAAAAGTATTCGGAGATCATCCCGTAAAAATTGGGGCCACGAAATCTATGACGGGTCATTTGCTGGGAGCCGCAGGAGCGGTAGAAAGCATTATCAGCGTTTTGTCTGTAAAAAATGATGTCATTCCCGGAACCATCAATACACAGAATCCGGATGAACACATTCCGGATGGTCTGCATCTGGTCCTAGGTAAACCTGTTTACCAAACTGTTAATTATGTGCTGAACAACACTTTTGGGTTTGGTGGACACGTTGCCAGCTCTATTTTCAAAAAATATACCGGCGCTTAAACTGTCAGTTTAATTTTCGGATACTTAGATTTTAGCGATCCTTATTGTTGGACTTACCAGGAACAGGATCGTTAAAATTTAGGTCTGAAAATTAGTTGTATGAAGTAGCTGCACGCTGAGCAAGAAGTTCTGACAGCACTTCCACCACGCCATTGTCGTCATTGCTCTTGGCGAAAAATCTTGCGATTTTTTTAATCTCCGGATGCGCATTTTCCATTGCATAGGAGAAATATGCTTTTTGAAGCATCTCAGCATCATTAAAATAATCTCCGAATACCATTGTCTGTTCAGGTGTGATCCCGAATTTTTTCTGAAGTACTTCCATCGCGACGCCTTTGTTCGCAGATTTGTGCGAAATATCAAGCCAGATTGGCCCGGAAACCTTCACCTGAAGGGAATCTTCCAAATATTTATAGTGCGGGTAACTGTTTCCTTCCGAACCAGCCAGATCGCATAGTGTAAATTTTAAAAACTGATCATCCGTGATTTTTAGCAAATCTTCTACGATCTCATACCGCTCGAAGTATAATTTGAGATGGTCGATGAACTCTGGCTCGGCACTTTCGACATAGGCTTTTTTCTTCCCGCAAATGATCGGATAAGTGCCTTTGATATTTCTGGCCTTGACAATCAATTCTCCTACAATTTCCGGTGCAATGGCCTGAACGTGAATTTCCTGATCCTGAAAAACAACGAAACTTCCGTTCTCCGCTGCAAATATGACTTCATCTTTAACCGCCTCCAATTTCTTTTCCAGGTTAAAATACTGACGCCCGCTCGCGGCCACGAAAATTATTCCCAGCTCTTTCAATTTTCTGAAAACAGGTAAAAATGATTCATTGAGCTCGTGATGTGAATTCAAAAGAGTGCCATCCATATCGGTGGCGATCAGCTTAACGTCGGAAAATGTCATATTGGATTTTAAATCTATTTTGATAAGCTACAATGAAACCGTTCCGGATGGTTCCAATGTGGTTCAAACTTGCCGGTACATGACGCTTTTAAAATAAATTCTCCAGGTCAAATCGTCAGTTGTATCTTAAAAAGTTGCAATTATAGAAATAAACGGAATGCAGAAGATCAGAAACTGCAACAACAAACAAAAATGACGGTTTTAGAACCGGCAGCACATATTTCCTGTTCAAAAATCATGAACCAAAATTGCCACCCGCAAAACCCCGATTCATGAAGTTCTCAAAATACTACCTGGCTGCTTTTTTCTCATTCATCATATGGGGATTTTTTAGTCTGGCTTTAAAACCACTTCACAGTTATCAATCACTCGATATCCTTTTTTACAGGGTATTTTTGTGCGCCATTATCATGTCTGTGATCAGTTTATTTTTGCGGGTTCGGGTGCTTAAAGAAAACATCCGGATTTTCAGGGAGTTGAGTGGGGCCAAACGTAAAAAGATGGTCGCTCTTACGTTTAGCGGCGGATTCTTATTGACGGCAAACTGGTTTTTCTTCATCTACGTCATGAATCACATCAGCGTGAAAGCCGCTTCATTCGCTTATCTCGTTTGCCCTATTATGACAACCGTTATCGCTTTTTTTGTATTAAACGAAAAGCTGAGCAAATGGCAATGGGTTGCGGTCGGTTTGAGCGTCGTAAGTTGTATACTGCTTTCGTTCAACAACATTGCTGACGTGGCTTACAGTATGATCGTGGCGGTTTCCTATGCCATATATCTCGTGACCCAGCGCCAGAGCGCAGGGCTCGACAAGTTTTTGGTCCTCACTTTTCAAATCCTTTTTTCTGCCATCTTATTGCTCCCGTTTTATCCCTTTTACAGCGCCGGCATGCCAACGGAAACCGTGTTCTACACACAGATTTTGATTATTGCCGTTATTTTAACCATCCTTCCCTTGTATCTGAATCTTTATGCCTTACAGCAGGTTCCTTCATCAACCATGGGAATTTTGCTGTATATCAATCCATTGATGAATTTTGGGATCGCGCTGCTTTATTTTCATGAGCCAATCAACCTTTATCAAACAATATCTTATTCGCTGATTTTGCTCTCCATCGTCATTTTCAACGAACGGCATATTTTTGGAAGAGGCAGAAAGGCTGTTTTGAGCTAATTATCAAGTTTTACCATTTTTCAAGTCCTAGAAGTTTTTTGCCCAGGTCAGATAACTCGGCAGTTTCGTATTTGGTTTTCTCCCAATTCCGAGGGTCACCGGGGAAAGCGTAACCCTCCGGTGCCTGCCTTTCTTTCCATGAATTGATACGCCACTGCCGCAAATCTTCATCCTCTTCCTGCGCGGGCATCATGGCGATGTACTGCGCGATCCGCACTTTATCTTTACTTCTGTTTGCCCGGATTCCGTGTGGTTGTGAGCTATTGAATATCAGCAAATCTCCGGCATTCATTTTGACCTTCACCAGTTCAAAACCGGTTGTGTCCGGTTGAAAATGATTACGGTCTTCAGGTTGCGTAAGTTTCCAGGTATCGTAAGTCCTGAACAGCTCGGGAATACATTGGAAACCGCCCATGTTCTCATCGTCCTGATCCGCAAGCGCAAGTACGCCCTGTACATTTTGCGGCTTTGTCTCCGGATCATAGTCCCAGTGAATAAATCCTTTGTAATCAAATCCTGGTCGGAGCGGAAAATTTAAATTCGCCCGGTCAATAGTGACCCAAAGCTTTTCCGTACCCCAAATGTCGGCAAATGCCTGATGGACTTTTGGGAACTGGCGGTTATTCCAAAGTAACTGATGGTTATATACTTCCACCATGCCGGTATTTGTGAGTTCCTTCATTTTCATTTCTGCCCGGGCAGGTGCGTACCATGTTTCCGGATCGTTTGGGTTTTTCTCTTCAAATTCCCACAAAAAATCGGCAGTTTTTTTTACCATTTCTTTCGGAACCGCATTTCTGATTACAATATAACCGTTTGTTGTCCAGAAGTTCCAATCGTCTTCTGTGAGTAATTGAAGCGGTTTGCCGTTGCTTCTGTCATTCAATTTTACATTGCTGGATTTTGCCGTTGACGGATTTCCCGGGATGTCTTTATGCGCGTTTGTGGCCGGAACCATGGTGGGAGTCATTGTTTGATTTTGCATGATAATGTTATTATGTTGCGAATGAATAGGACAAAATTAGTTGTCCTGCCTACTTTAATCTACCGCCAGGTTGACCACTATTTGCTCTCTATTGATATTTTATGAGAATATTATTTACTTGAAGGTAAATAGGAGCCTTATCTCTTGAAGTGAGAATGGAAAAGATGAAGATCAAACGTGAAGAAATCGAACCCAACAAAGGAAGTTCGTTCAAAGTGCTGCTGTCTCCCGGGCTTAACGACACTTTTTTATGGCATTTCCATCCTGAATTCGAGATCGTCTACGTGGTAGGAACCAGCGGAACGCGGCACGTCGGCGATCATATTTCGGTTTACGAAGGCAGCGATCTGGTATTTATCGGTCCGAATATTCCCCATCTTAATTTTGACTACGGCGTCAGAACATCTTGTGAACAGGTTATTATTCAAATGAAAGCGGATTTTCTGGGAAAGGACTTTTTGAACATTCCTGAACTTGCAGAGATTAAGTCCCTTTTTAAAAAGGCAGATTATGGCGTTTCATTCGGCGAACCAACTAAAAATATCGTCGGGGAAAAACTCAAGGCACTGTCTTACCTCGATCAATTTGAACAATTAATTTCTTTGTTACAAATTCTTAAATTATTGGCCACCACGGATGATTTTGTCATTTTAAACACGAAACCGGCCGGGAGTAAGTCACTTGAAAAGGAGCAACACAGAATGGACAAAATTTACCGATACGTGGAGCACACTTTCGATACAGGACCGGATGTACACAAAATTGCTGGTGAGGTATCGTTAACGACTGCTGCCTTCTGCCGTTTTTTTAAGAAAAATACCAAAATGACTTTTACCGATTTTGTAAATCAGTTTAGGGTAAACCAGGCAAAAAATGATTTGTTGCGAGGAAAAACGGTTTCTGAAACCTGCTTCGCAGTCGGTTTCGAAAGCCTTTCTTATTTTAATAAATTATTTAAAAAAAATGTGGGAGAAAACCCTTCTGCATTCAGGAAAAAATATATTGGTAACGCGTAAAAGCTGACAATTGTGAATCAGTTCACAGCGAAAGGGGACAATAAGACTATTGTATCGGGCATTTTTGGCTTGAAGCGAAACCAAAAATGCCCTGTGATGCTAGTTCAGGCTAATGCGTTCACTTTTTGCAGCAGATAATCATTGATCTGGCGAACGGTTTGTAATTTTGGATAGTCTTCATCAGGAATGGCCACATGGAATTGGTCCTCCATTTGAAGAACGAGATCGACAGTATCAAGGCTGTCAAGCCCGAGATCTTTTGTCAGGACTGCATCATCAGTGATGGCTGATCCCGGCAGCCCGCAGCTGGCAGATATTAACGCACGAAGTTGCTCTTTCATTTTCGAAAGTTTATGTGAATGGTCTAAAACGGAAATTTTTCTATTTCAGTAAACTCAAATCATTGCAACTATTTTATGTGAATATTTTTTGTCGTTAATTAAATATACGGGAGGGAATGAAAAGTTACTTGCAACGACAACGGGAAAACTGCCGTTGGCTATATGTACATTACTCCAAATCTTTTCAGATTGTGGCAACAAATAAATATTGGACTATAATTTGTTAATATTTAACGATTAAATTCAAACATTCTGATATTTCCGGGCTAATCTGAACCTGATTTTATATCTTGGATGTAGGGTGTCGAGATATTAGAATATTGTCGATTCTGTATTTAACCAAATTATATTTGTAACTGATGAAATTGTCCAAACTAATTTTCTTTTCGGTTGTTGCTGTTACGTCTAATCTGGCGTATGCACAAATCAAAGATCCGGTTGTAGATGCGATTGTGAAGGAGGCCAACGAAAATTCTCAGTTGGAAAAGCTGGGGCACGAACTGCTTGATGTGATCGGACCGCGTCTGGTCGGATCGCCGCAGATGTTGCAGGCAAATGAATGGGCAGTTGCCAAATACAAGGAATGGAATATCAATGCAAAAAACGAAAAATGGGGAGAATGGCGTGGTTGGGAGCGTGGTGTTTCGCACATTGATATGATTGCTCCAAGGGTGAAATCGCTGGAAGGAATGCAGCTTGCATGGAGCCCGTCTACTGCCGGAAAAACGGTAACGGCAGATGTTGTTATTCTGCCTGATCTGGCTGACTCACTGGCTTTTCAGAAATGGCTTCCCTCAGTGAGAGGAAAATTTGTGATGATTTCCATGAACCAGCCGACGGGCCGTCCTGATTACAACTGGCAGGAATTTGCCACAAAAGAATCATTTGATAAAATGAAAAAGGACCGCGATATACAGACCGAAGCATGGGCCAAACGCATCACGAAAACGGGCTTAACGGCAAGAACATTACCGGCGGCGCTGGAAAAGGCTGGGGCAGCGGGAATTGTAATGTCTTACTGGTCAAAAGGTTTTGGGGCGAATAAGATATTTGGTGCAAGTACGAAGAAAATTCCGACCGTAGACATTGCTTTGGAGGATTACGGTCTTTTATACCGTTTGGCTGAGTCGGGACACACGCCAAAAATTAGTGTGCGCGGGGATTCAAAAGAACATGGCGTGGTGCCAACTTTTAACACAATTGCCGAAATAAAAGGTTCTGAAAAACCTGATGAGTACGTCATTCTGTCCGCACATTTTGACTCCTGGGACGGAGGTTCCGGCGCAACCGACAACGGAACGGGAACATTGACGATGATGGAGGCCATGCGGATTTTGAAAAAAGTTTATCCGAATCCAAAACGTACCATTTTGGTTGGGCACTGGGGAAGCGAGGAGCAGGGACTGAACGGTTCCAGGGCATTTGTTGAAGATCATCCTGAAATAGTGAAAAATATACAGGCCGTTTTCAATCAGGACAATGGAACAGGACGGGTTGTTAATCTGAGCGGTCAGGGCTTTCTGAACGCCTACGATTACCTGGGACGCTGGCTTTCCAAAGTTCCCGAAAATATTAAAACACCAATTGAAACCAGGTTTCCTGGTGCTCCGGGAGGTGGTGGGTCCGATTTTGCTTCGTTTGTGGCAGTGGGTGCTCCGGCGTTTTCATTGAGTTCTCTGAACTGGTCTTATGGAACATATACATGGCACACAAACCGCGATACCTACGACAAAATTGTGTTTGACGATGTAAGGAGCAATGCCATTCTGGCGGCGATCATGGCCTATCAGGCAAGCGAAGATCCGGTTAAAACTTCAAGAGAAAAAAGCGTTTTGCCCAATAATGCAAAAGGTGAGCCTGCGGCCTGGCCGGAACAAAGGAAAGCCACCCGGCGCGGAGGCTTAGATTAAGCTGTTAAAGTTTTGTTTGAGAAGTCCGGATAGGGAATTGGTTCCTTATCCGGACTTTGTGTTTTCGACCTTTTCCGGAAATGTTACTTTAATCTGGTGGTTGCGTATTATGCAGGCCGTTACCGGGGAAGTATTTTGGTGTATTTTTTATATCAATAATGCTTAAATTTATATTTCCCTGGAAAATGGTTCAAGACGACACGCACAATTTAGATCGAAACATATTATGAAGCATTTTTACATATTATTCTTTGTTCTGCTCGGTAATTTTGCCGCTGCACAGGTTGCTGAAAATGAGCAGAACAGACTGCACGACATTCCGGAATTGGAACGAAAGGCACATCAGCGTCAGTTTTCTTCTGCCTCTCTCGCCGATATGTCGGGGGCGTCGGAAAATTTTGATGTAAAATATTACCGGGGAGAATGGGAGATTGATCCGGGAGTGAGATACATTCAGGGAAAGGTAACAGTTCATTTTACAATGACAGCTGCTGGCCAGTCCATCGCGCTGGATTTGATGAACGACCTTTCCGTTTCTGCGATTACACAACGTGGTAGTCCGCTGGTTTTCAGTCATACCAGCAATGTAATCACGATCAATTTTCCGGCTGTTGCAGCAGCAGGTGTCCTGGATTCGGTGAGTATCGTTTATCAGGGTGTTCCGGCTAATACAGGTTTTGGTTCTTTTATTACTTCATCACACGGCGATCCGGCGGTGCCGGTGACATGGACACTCAGTGAGCCTTACGGAAGCCGGGACTGGTGGCCTTGCAAAAACGGATTGAACGACAAAGCCGATGCACTGGATATCCACGTCACGCATCCTGCGGGGTATCGGGCAGCTTCGAATGGTATTTTGCAAAGTGAAAAGGTGTTGCCAGACGGACGGGTTAAAACGTTTTGGAAGCACCGTTACCCGATTGCCAGCTACCTCGTTTGTTTCGCTGTGACCAATTATGCTGTTTTTAATAACAATGTCACGATCGGAACGAAAAATTTACCTGTGCAAACGCACTGTTATCCCGAGAGCCTGGCCGACTTTCAGGCCGGAACCCAAAATGTTCTGGATGCGCTCGTTCTGTTTAGCAATAAATTTGGTGAATATCCTTTTATCGACGAAAAATACGGTCATGTGCAGTTTGGCTGGGGAGGCGGTATGGAGCATCAGACGAGTACTTTTATTGTCAACATGAATGAAAGCCTTGTCGCGCATGAACTGGGACACCATTGGTTTGGTGACAAAATAACCTGCGGAAATTGGGAAGATATTTGGCTGAACGAAGGTTTTGCGACGCATCTTGCTTCCATTTACATGGAAAATAAGTATCCAGCCAACGCCATTGTTGCACGCGCTGATGAAATTGACTACATCACGGGGCAGACAGGAGGATCGGTTAAGGTAGATAACGTCAATGACCCGAACCGGATTTTCAGCGGTCGGTTAAGCTATACAAAAGGGTCGCATCTGCTGTATATGTTACGCTGGATTATGGGTGATGTAAAGTTTTTTCAAGCCATCAGCAATTATCAGCAGGATCCCGCACTGGCTTTTGGCTATGCTACAACTGCCAATCTGAAAGCCCACCTGGAAGCTGTTGCAGGCCAGGATTTAACCTATTTCTTCGATCAGTGGTTTACCGGCCAGGGTTTTCCTTCGTATCAGTTGATATGGAATCAATCAGGTAATAATGTTGGTTTTAAACTCAATCAAACGACGTCGCATGCGTCGGTTGGTTTTTTCAAACTACCGGTTCCACTACTATTTAAAAACAACACAACAGGTCAGCAGAAGCTGGTCGTTGCAGACAACACTTTTAACGGACAAACTTTCTCTGAAAATATCGGCTTCGTTGCCGAGACCGTCGCCATAGATCCTGAATATTGGTTGATAACGAGAAATAATACGATCACCAAAACTTCCAATCCGCTCCCGGTTGTTTTTTCATCATTTAAAACGGAATGCGGTTTAGGTGAAACAAGGGTGATCTGGAGCACTTCTTCGGAAACAAATGCCAGCCACTTTGAAGTGCAACGAAGTGGAAATGCCGTACATTGGTCGGTTATCGGGAACATGGATGCTGCGGGAGAGCGCAGTACGCTGAAAAACTATGATTTCCAGGACAAAAATCCAGCGGTAGGCACTACCTATTACCGAATTGTGGAATATGACCGGGATGGCTCCGTGCAACTAACAAGAGTGATCGCTTCAAATTGTTCGAATGAATCCTTCGAAACGCTGACAGTCGCGCCCAATCCCGTAAAAAGTACGCTGATTCTCAGAGGAGGTTCCGCAGGAAGCCAGGTTTTGCATGCTTCAATATTCGATAGTAAAGGTATTAAATTGATAGAGGGGAATCTTATCAAGTCTGATGGAACAAAAAATTTCGAGATGAATGTTGCCGGGTTGAACACCGGTTTGTATGTTGTTAAAATTGAGAACGAGGGAGCATTGTTCACACTCAAATTTTTAAAAGAATAAAGACTAACCTGTTTCATCAATCTGATCTCAAATCCGGGTCAGGACTAATGTTCGTGCAAGAGAAGCGTGTTTTTATGTGTAGAGTTTATCAAAGAATTAAATTTTATTCCATGATAAACTCTTGAAACGATGTGAATTACTTTTGTTGCAGCAACTGTACCGAGCTGTCGTTGATCTCAAATGACTTGTTATTCAGTAAATTAATTACTTCCGAGCCAGCCATAATGACCGGACCGTAGCCGTGCGCTGCAAAAGGGCTGATTGGGCGGTGATAGTAAAATGCCGGGTCAAATCCCATGCCTGTGCCTACGCAGGTGCCTTCAACCTGACCTTCTTTATTGATCTTGGTGGATACCGCGTTCCAGGCTAGCAGTGTCATTGGTGCGTAGGTAAGGCCGTCGATCCAGCCATTGTTAATCGCCCTTGCAATAGCGTAGGTGTAAATTGCCGTCGCAGAAGTTTCGAGGTAAGAATCGTTACGATCCAGCAGCTGATGCCAGAATCCCGAGCCTGACTGATATGCCGCGAGCCCGCGTACATGGGCTTTCAGTAAAGCAAGGATTTTTGGCCGGCCCGGGTGATTGGCCGGGAGTACGTCAAGCAACTCGACTTTTGTCAGTATTCCCCAGCCGTTAGCCCTGGCCCAGTGGAATTCGGGATGCTCAGTCATGCCTTCAACCCATCCGTGCATGTACACGCCTTTGTCTTTATCAAACATCCGGTCGGAAATCTGTACTACCTGTTTTACAGCTTCATCATAATATTTTTTTTCGCCGGTAAGTTTACCCATCTGTGCGAGGGCAGGCACCGCCATGAACAAGTCGTCGAGCCAGATTGTGTTTGGCTGAGGCCTGTTTCTGGCCAATGTTCCGTCTTTCAGTTTGTGCTCCTTGTTTAAGATGTAATCAATGTGGCTGTTTATTAAAGGACGAAAATTACCCGGACTTCCTTCTCGTGTAGCCTTGATCATCGCAGCGCACATGGCACCACAATCGTCAAGCGCATGCGGATCAACCAATCCCCGGAGTGGCCCGGCAGTTCCCCAGTCGGCATGTTCCTGGCTCGTTTTTTTGAAAAAAGGAACAGATTCGGCTATGAATTGAAGCCTCTTATCGGAGTATTCTTTGAATTTAGGATCACCGGTAGCCTTGCTCGCTTGTAACATAGCCGCATAGGTAACGCCCCATTCATAGCTCACGATCCGGTAATCGCCTTTCTGAAGTGCTGTGTTCTGGTCAATTTTGGTCAGATCTGTAACAGGTTTTCCAGTTTTCGAATCTACAAATGCGGTCGGAGTAACAGCGTTGAGATAATTGTAAATTCTGTTCAGATCAGAGACAATATTTTCTTTTTTAACAATACCATACGGCACCGGATAATCCGGTTGTAGCAGATGCAGCGGTGTATTGGAATCATTCGCTTTGGTTTCATTTCGTTGTGTAAAACCGAAGGTCGAAAATCCCAGAAATAACCCTGAAATCATACAGGTTTTTATCGGAATGCGTCCGTGTAGAATTGCTTTGTTCATAGAATTTCGGGTAAACTGCTATGGGAAAACAGCTGTTTACCGGTTTGTTTGAATAAATATTTAGAAAATGGTAAGACTATTTTTAGCTTTGATTCTAATGGTCGAAATCAAATTATTTTATGAAAATTTCACAAATACAGGAAGCTCCGGAAAACACGCTGCTCATTCGTACCTTTTTGCAGGGAAATGAACCGGGAAATCAGCATATGTTTAAGGCCGAAAAAGGAGAGACATGGTGGTTCTCTTCTCAGGAACTTTGGCTTGGTTTGGGTAAATCAACAAAGACATACGCATGGATCAAAATTTTCAGGTCGCTGTTTTTTAAACTCAAAGATCGCTGGCCGCAACAAATTGTACTTGACTCTGCCGGATTTTCATCAGAAGAGCTTGAAGGGGCGATCAATGGAATTATATTGGGCGGATATAACATCCAGCTTTATAAATCCAAACCGAAAGAATTCAGCACGTTTTTTGGCGAACACGGACAGCTTTTTATTTTGACAACAACGCCTTCTGATGAGATTGATATTGTAATTGACCTTGCTCAAAAAACCGCTGAGACACAAATCAGGATCATGGATTTGATGAACGCGCCGGGGAATTATAAAACGCCTTCAGTACTTGCAGACTGGGCTAAAAAGTCAGGGGAAGCGAATCAATATAAGGTCACGATATTCGACAAACAACAACTTGAAGCGTTGGGAATGCACGCGTTGCTGTCTGTGAGTAAGGGCAGCGATGAGCCGCCGGTGATGATTGTCAGCGAGTACACGCCTACAAAGTTTACGAAAACCATTGCGCTGGTTGGAAAAGGAGTGACGTTCGATACAGGCGGGATTTCAATCAAGACATCTGCTAATATGCACCTGATGAAAAGTGATATGGGCGGCGCTGCGGCGGTATTGGGGATAATTGAGCTGGCAGCCAAACTCAATTTGCCGGTCCGTCTTATTGGAATTATACCATCAACAGAAAATTGCATCGACGGATCGTCTACCAAGCCAGGCGATGTAGTCGGATCCTATTCCGGCAAAACTATAGAAGTGATCGACACCGACGCGGAGGGAAGGCTGATTCTGGCGGATGGACTTGGATATGCAGTAAGGGTGTTCCAGCCGGATGTCGTAATTGATCTGGCCACGTTGACTGGCAGTGTGATCCAGACTTTGGGTTACGAGGCGGCCGGTTTGTTTACGCCAAACGACGAGCTGGCGAATAATCTTGTCAAAGCAGGTGAGAAAACGGGCGAACGGTTGTGGCGTTTACCGGTTTGGGACGAGTACAAAGAGGAGATTTCGTCTGACATTGCCGATGTTAAAAATTATCATGGAAAACCGCTGGCAGGTGCCATTGTTGCTGCAAAATTTCTGGAAGTTTTTACGGATGAACATCCTGCCTGGGCGCACCTGGATATTGCGGGTACTGCATTTGGCGATGTTGAGTTTGCCCCCGGCAGGGCCGGAACGGCTTATGGCATCCGTCTGCTTAGGGCTTTTCTTGCTGGTCAGGAATAGGAGCCGGTCAGATCGTCACGTGGAATGGGAAAGGTTTATGCATTGATATAGATGTAATTTAGCCAAAATATAATCTGCCGCTGTCTTGCCAATTTGGTTCTTTTTGTTAGATTTGAGAAAGTAACTCTTTGGCCTGAACCATTGAATTTCAGTAACTGACAACCATGTAATCGTGTAATTTTTATGGCGCGCCCTTTAACTTTTCTGTGTATTTCCACTTTTTTTAAAGGAAACGATTTTCTCAAGGCCTGTAAAGAATCTGGAAATAAGGTTTACCTTCTGACGGACAAGAAACTTGAAAACAAGCCTTGGGTTCGTGATCATGTCGACGAGTTTTTTTATATAGAAGCCGGGGAAAATGGCGGTTATGACATGGAAAATATCATCACCGGGCTTGCATACGTTATGCGCACCCGGCCGGTAGACCGGGTAGTGGCGCTCGATGATTTTGATGTTGAAAAGGCGGCGCATTTGCGGGAGTATTTTAGGATACCGGGCATGGGGCAAACCACCGGAAGATATTTTCGTGATAAGCTGGCAATGCGAACCAAAGCACTGGAATCCGGTATTCTTGTTCCCGGATTTTCTTCACTGTTTAATGATGACGATATTAATCGGTTTTTGGAAAAATATCCCGGACCATGGATGATAAAACCCAGGTCTGAGGCGTCGGCAACAGGAATAAAGAAATTGCATAATGTTGAGGAACTCTGGGAAACGATTCACAGTCTGGGAGACAAGCGCCATGCCTATCTGGTGGAGCAGTTTAAGCCTGGGGATGTTTATCACGTAGATTCGATTTCCTATAACGGACGGGTAATATTCTCCTGGAACAGCAAATATCTGGCACCTCCGTTTGATGTTGCACATGGAGGCGGAATTTTCAGGTCAGTTACTGTTCCTTTCGATTCCGCTGAGGAGCATGCGCTTGAAACACTGGCTGTTGACTTGCTGAAAGCGTTCGGTTTGAAACACAGCGCCTCTCACACGGAAGTGATCCGGTGTTATGATGATGGGAAATATTATTTTCTGGAAACATCGTCACGGGTAGGCGGAGCAAATTTGTCGGAGATGGTTGAAGCCTCTTCGGGAATAAATTTGTGGAAGGAATGGGCGCGGATGGAAACCGCCGAAGCCAGGGGTGAGAACTATAAATTGCCTCAGGTTAGAAAAGACTACTCGGGTATAATCATCTCGCTCACCCGCCAGGAATGGCCGGATTTGTCAGTATTTGACGATCCGGAAATTGTCTGGACTATGGAAGAACCCTATCACGTGGGCCTCGTCGTACGTTCTCCGTCAAGAGAAAAAGTCATGGAAATTCTGGCTCGATATGCGGAAATTATTCAGAATGAGTACCACGCTTCCGCCCCGGCACCGGACAAGCCGACACATTAATTGATCGTTTCTGGTCAATTTTTGAAGCAGATCAATCCATAATTCCCAGTTGCCTGTTATGGGAATTGGGAACAAATTGCATGATTTCCGGGTCGCCAGCCGAGTATTTCAGATAAAGTGTGTCACCGGCTTTTAATTTGTAACTAAAAGGCAGTTGCTTTTCAAAAACCTTCCCGTTTGCCATGTACCGGTAGTGACGGGAGAAATGGTAACGTCCTTTGTAATAACCGCTTGATATTCTTCCTGCAACAGCATAGGTGTTGACGCCATCCTGGCTGAGTTGTCTTTCCCTGAAATTCGTGATCAGTAAAAAATTGACGTACACAACGATACCAACGAATGCCAGGCGACCGAAGAAAAACCCAAATTTTCCCGGTAACGTGTCAGGTACATATTTTTGAAAGTTCTGGTACAGTACCAAACAAGCAGCGATAACGAGGAGAAATAAAAAAGTCGATACTCTGTCGCTTTGCTGATGGCCGTGCGTAATTCCATAAAAAGAGCCGGAAGTAATAACGGCGATGCAGATTATAGACCGGACCTGGCTGGTTTTCATTGAGTTTTATTTTTCGAAAGTTGCACAGATTTTAAGATTCAGAAAACTAAAAATTGATCTGCGGTAATCGAAACGTTTTAAAAACAAAAAACCCGCCATTGCGAGAATGGCAGGTTGCGTTTGTTGAAAAACTATTCAGGGGAGTTTAAATGCCTGTCGGCCAAGTAACTGCCAGTTTCCTTTTGTTTTCTGCCAGACCAGTAAAATGCCAATTTTTACCTGCCCCGGATCCTTTCCTTTGTTGTGCGTCTCACCGATGAGTTTGTGACGAACCAACGCCACATCTCCTGAAACGGTTATCGTTTGGTCCAGAAGCTCAATTTTTGTGAAATTTGATTCCTCGCTGACCAGCGCCCTTACAAACTCCTTTTTGTCTTCCAGCAAACCATTGGAATGTCCGTAGCTCAATGATGGAGCGGCGAGTTTATCCAGCGCAGCTTCGGTCGGATCTACCATGGCTGCGCGTAATTTCTCAACTGCGGCCGCAACTGCTTTTTCGTCAGCGTTTTGGCCATAACTCATTATGCCTGTCAATAAAAATGCGGCGATCAGAAATACTTTTTTAATCATAAAATAGATACGATGACCTGATGAATTTGAAAATTTGGTGTTCAATGTTAAATCTTAACCTGCTCCATTTTTGGTGCAAAAAGGTGCATAACACCCCAAGCCAGCAGATATGCGAAACCACAGATGGTGAAAATAATGTTGTATCCGGCTCCGATATCGCCTGCGGTCTTGTAGTTATCCAGAATAATCCCTACCAAAAGTGGGAAAAGTATTCCGCCTACTGATCCTGCCATACCGCCAATTCCAACAATTGAGCTTACGGCCTTTTTGGGAAACATATCTGAGGCCGTAGTAAAGATATTTGCACTCCACGCCTGATGCGCCGCGGCTGCGAGGCTGATCAAAACAACTGCCTGCCAGATGTTGGTTGTGTATTGTGCAAGCATAATGGGCATAACCAGAATAGCAAACAGGAACATTGAAGTTTTCCTTGCCCTGAATATCGGCCAGCCTTTTTTAATTAAATATCCCGACATGTAACCTCCTCCGATACTGCCGACTGTCGTAGCCGTGTAAACGATGACGAGTTCAAGACTTGGCTTTGACAAATTGAGCTTGAAAGCCTCTGCAAAGTAGGAGGGTAGCCAGTAAAGGAAAAACCACCAGATCGGATCCGTAAGCATTTTGCCAAAAACAAACGCCCAGGTTTGGCGTATTTTGAATAATTCCAGCCAATTTACCGGTTGTTCCTTACTGGTGTCGGGCTCATTGTCGCTGAGAATATATTCAATTTCTGCTGCGTTGGCTTTGGGTTGTCTTGTTGGAATTTCGTAGTATTTGATCCAGAAAAATAACCAGACGAAACCCAGTGCGCCCGTGATCAGAAACGCTTCCTGCCAGCCATACATGCCCAGAATCCAGGGAACCATGATCGGAGCAACAACGGCGCCGATATTTGCTCCTGAGTTAAATATTCCGGTGGCAAGCGCCCGCTCTTTTTTAGGGAACCATTCCGCTGTTGCTTTAATGGCCACCGGGAAATTCCCAGCTTCTCCAAGCCCCAGAATGGCACGCATAAAACCGAAACTGAATGTCCCCGTTGCCAGGGCGTGAAGTAGTGCGCCAAGACTCCAGACAACTACCGAAATCGTGTAACCCAGCTTCGTTCCGATACGGTCAATAATTGCACCAAATCCGATAAGCGAAATGGCGTAGGCTGCCTGAAAAGCCATGATGATATGGCTGAAATCGGCCTCTGTCCACGCGAATTCGGTTTCCAAAGTGGGTTTAAGCAGCCCAAGTACCTGCCGGTCGAGGTAATTGATCGTCGTTGCCGTGAATAGAAGTGCCACAACACGCCAGCGGTACTTTGTCATTTGATTTTCCATGGAATGGGTTTGGGTAATCCTTCAATAATGTAAGTATAAAACGAAAGCCGATGGGTATCTTATCATCAGGCATATTCCGCCCGCTGTAAAAATTCTGTCAGGGAAGTCAGAACACCTTTTTCACCGAACGACTCCAGATAGTAGACGATGTTCTCTTCAATTACCCCAAGTTTTGACAAATCTTTTCCCCATAAAAACGGATCTTTTATGATTGCATGCACCATTTCCTTCCTGGAATGCATCTGCCATTTTTGAAAGAAATAGCCGGCTCTCTGGTCCTGAATGAGGTAATACTTTCCGTTCCGGATTCCGTAATAGCTTTCTCCTTCCTTTTTTACAGCTTTCATAAAATAGATGTATGCTGCAAATCCAAAAGTCATGTAACCGGGGGCAATGTCATATATTTTGTGAAACTGCATGAAAACCGGCATTACACGCGCCAGCATTTTTGCAGAATAATTCTGGTTTATGTTCATCCAGCGATGCTCAATATATGGATTGCGGAAACGGTCCAGTACGAGCCTGCCGAAATCCAGCGCGACGTCCTGTTCAAGCGGATAAGGAATAGCAGGAGCAATTTCTGTTTCCATGAGATTGCTCAAAAAGCTGGCGAACGCGGCGTTTTCCATCGCTTGTCTTACAGTTGTAAATCCGCAAAGCCAGGCAAGCCCGCCTCCGAGCGTATGCGGGCCGTTGAGCAAACGCAGCTTTAACTCTCTGTAAAATTCGATATCCTGTTCAATTACTACGCCTTTGTCAGCCTGCCAAAAAGAGAGCACATCTTTTACTTTTTGATCTCCTTCAATCGCCCATAACCGGTAATGCTCCGCTGTAATCATCAGATCATCCTGATAACCAAGTTCCTCTTCCAGTTCTTTTCTCAAAATCTCATCGGGACGACCGGGTACGATGCGGTCTACCAAAGAGTTACAGAAAAAGTTGGACTGTTCGAGCCAGTCAATAAAACTACTTTCCAGGCCATTCCGGTGCGCCAGTTCAAGGACAATGGCTTCCAGTTTTTTGCCGTTGTCAGCAATCAGTTCGGTTGGTACGATCACAACGCCGTGTTGCGGACTTCCGCTGAACGCGACATAACGGGCGTATAAAAAAGCGAGTAGTTTTCCAGGGAAAGACAGGGGAGGCCACTGATAAATATCATCCTGGATGAGCTGAATGCCAAGTTCGGTCGTGTTGGAGATCACAACAGAAATGGCTGGGTTTCGTGCCAGGTCCAGTACAAGTGACCATTGCGTTTTGGCATATAAAACTCTGCTGATAACGGATGAAATGACATTTTCTTCCACAAGCTTTCCATCAGAAATTCCTTTTGCGCAGATTGTATACAAATTATCCTGCTTCTCGAAAGATTTAAGATCACCCTGGTCTGTTGTCTTAACGACGACGATCCGGCCGTTGAAAACACCCTGCCGGTTGGCTTTATCAATAAAGTAATCAGCCAGCCCACGCAAAAATGCACCTGTGCCAAATTGGAGCACCTTTTCTGGGAGCTGAAAAACCTCTTCATCGGCTACGGTCGCCTGTGTTTCCTTTCTGAGTTTTCGCAGATTTTCGCGAAATAAGTGATTCATATCAGCGGGGTTTTATTTCTTGACAACCTGTTTCAACAACCATTCAGCAAGATCTTTACCAGCCTCAAAATTTTCAAAGCTGGTATCAATCCGTCTTCCATCCAGATACTCATTGTAAAGCCAGGGATCACCAACGGCAAAAACGGTCCCTTTTCCATATTTTGAAATCCCGAAAATAACATCTCCGTCGTCTGTAAGTCCGGATTTTGCCGGTCCGGTTAGCGCCAAAGGAGATAGTTCTTTGATATAAATTTTATTGGCCGACTTGAATATTGCCTTATTGTCAGCAGGAATCAGCAGTTTCCCTTGCTCAAACTGCAGGCCCTGGACCATGTTTCTGTTTTTACTGGTAAACTGGATCCCGAATACCTTTGCCAGCTGATTGAAATGAGGTATTTCGCAGTTGGCAGTGTCGTTGGCCATCAGCATTAGTACACCGCCTTCTTTTACCCACTTTTCGATTACGGCTACATTTTCCGGCTGAATGAAATTCGGCGCTGCGGTTTCCTTTTTTGTGTCCGGGTCAACAATGATGTATACGTCAACTCCTTTCAGATCAGCAACAGATGGTGCAGCTGAGATTGTGGTAGTTTTGGCGCCAAGTTCCCGAAAGGTATTTCCCCAGAGCCAGAATCCTGAATGCTGTCGATCTTCCCATGTGTAGTGAAAAGGCTCATTCTGGCCAGCCGCATTCTTGCGGAACTCGTGGTTGAAATAGTTGTCAACGGCCACTGTTTTGCCTTTGCCAACAGCATTTTCGGCCGCGATTTCAATTTCAACACTGGCGAATATGAACGGGCCGATCCCTTTCAGATCATTTTTACGAATTGGTTCGCTGAGATAGTATTCGTAAGTCCCATCGCGGTATGGCGTACCTCCCAATCCGCCGACGCTAACCGTTTTGTTTATACTAATTGAACCACCTGCTTCTTTTTCAATGAAATTTTTGATAATGCCTGCATAACCGCGTTTTGCATCGGCAGCAAAGGAGGCTGGAATGTATCCCATTCTGGATCCCTTCGCGAGCGCATAAACAAACATGCACGAGGAGGATGCTTCGAAATAATTTCCTTTCCGTGCTCCCTGATCTATCATCTGATACCATACACCCGAGGATTTGTCCTGATATTTGGTCAAAACAGGAGCCAGTTTTTTCAGATAACCTATTAGTTCAGGTCTTTTAGGATGATTTTCGGGAAAATAGTCCAGCACTTCAACCAAAGCTACCGCATACCATCCGATTGCTCTGGACCAGAAATTGGGAGAACGACCTGTTTTTTTATCTGCCCAGGGTTGCTCTTTGCTTTCGTCGTAACCATGGTAAACCAAACCTGTTTTTTCATCAACTGCATTTTGCTCAATCAATTCAAATTGTTTGGCAATGTCATCAAAATGCTCCGGATGGTTAAAAAGGACACTGTATTCTGCCGCGAAGGGCTCGGCCATATACAGGCCATCCAGCCACATCTGATAGGGATAACGCTTTTTGTGCCAGTAGCCTCCTGCTTTGGTGCGTGGCTGCTCGTTGAGCTGTTGCCATAACAGATCGGCCGCTTTCTTATATTTTTCCTTATCCGGCTGTGTTTGCTGGTAAGCCGTTAGTAACGCTCGTCCCGGAGGAAGATTGTCCAGGTTGTAATCATCAATTTTATAAGTTCTGATGCTGCCATCTGCTTTTACGTATTGGTCAAGATCCTTTCTGATGTACTCGAAATATTTGCCTTCACCGGTTCTGTACCATACTCTTTCCAAGGCTTTTAACATGATTCCCTGTTCATAATCCCAGCGCGTGAATTTATTTTTGCCAACCAGAATGGAATCCTTGTGATTGGCAATGAAGGAATCGGCCATGCGTACGGACCATGGTTCGTTCTGAGCAGTAACGCCACCCGTTACAAATAAAAAAAACAGAACAGGAAATACACGATAATTGGCTGATAAACAGAGATTCATATTTTTGGGGATCAGAATAGAAAGATTTTTGCAGTGTTATTTTTTTACAAAATCTTCGCGCATGGGTGTAAACATATCGATCAGCACACCTGCTTCTTTACAAATGGCGCCGTGCATGACATTCGGTGGAATGTAATAACCGTCCCCTTTTTGCAAGATTTTAACCTCGTTTCCGATTGTTACTTCAAAAGTTCCGCTTTCTACATAGCTCATTTGCGTATGAATATGTTGGTGCGGCTTTCCGATTCCGCCTTTTTCGAACACGATTTTGACCATCATCATGTTGTCGTCATAAGACATGATCTTGCGTTTCAGGCCACCGCCCAAATCCTCCCAGGGAATTGCGGAGTCAATAATGAATTGCTTTCCTTTTGCATCCTTCGTAGCTGATTTTGTTTGCGCATTGACATCTGGTGTCGTGAATTGCAGCAAAACAAGAAGGGTAGAACTGGTAACAACAGACAAAATTTTCATAAATAATTTTCCTTTTCAGGTCGTTTGGTATCGCTTAACCAGATTCGTTATTTCACGAAGTCTGCGCGCATTGGGGTGAAAATGTCAATTAGAATTCCTGGTTCCAGGCACAACGCGCCATGGATTACATCAGGCGGAATATAGTAAGCATCCCCTTTTTTTAAAGTGCCGGTATGTCCGCTGATGGTAATGTCAAAAACACCACTTTCTACGTAACTCATCTGGGTGTGAAAATGACTGTGTAAACTGCCGATCCCGCCTTTTTCAAACGCCACTTTAACCATCATCAGGTTGTCGTCATAGCTCATGACTTTCCGTTTCAAACCTGCCCCCAAATCTTCCCAGGGGAGTTCTGAATCGTCAATAAATTCTTTTCCTTTTATGTCTGGAATCATCATTAATTCTTGTTATGGATTGCTTTTTTTATTTTTTAGTCAAAGCCTTAGCGGAAGCACCTTTTCCTAGTAGAATATTCTTTGCGGCTTTGCTTTCATCGGTATTGATCAGTTTTATTCCCTCTGTGCGGTCGCCGCTGATGTCGAGCAAAATGTCACGTTGCTCTGCATATTTGATTCCGTCCAATGTTACGTTTTTGCTGTTTTGAACCTGCATCACTGTTTTGCTTTTCGTGATTAAGGTTACGTTTTTCAGGTTGATGTTCTCGCCTTCAATACATACCAGACCTCTGTTGCTTTGCAGTTGGGCGTTTTCGATTGTAATATTTTTAATACTCATTTCAGGCAAGCCGCGTACCATAATTGCCGTTTCGGTTCCTTTGCAGACCACGTTTCTGATATTAAAATTTCTGAACTGGGGCGTACCGTTATTTAATGGTTCAGACTTGATGAACGGCAGATCACTGGATTCTCCGGAAAGCGAAACCGGGTCCTTGGCCTGATAATACATGTCGAAAAGAATAGCTTCGCCGGGGATCATATTCATATTGATGTCCGAAATGAAAATATTCTCAACAACTCCTCCACGTCCGCGAGCTGTTTTGAACCGAAGCCCGACATCCGTTCCCAGAAAATTACAGTTCTTTACGAACAGATTTTTCACGCCGCCCGACATTTCGCTGCCAATAACGAATCCGCCATGGCCGTGAAAAACGGTAGAGTTCTGGATGATGACATTTTCAGTGGGAACGCCTCGTTTCCTGCCTTCTTCGTCCCTTCCTGATTTGATGCAGATTCCGTCGTCACCGACATCAAAGGTGCAATTGTCAATGATTCCAAAACGGCATGATTCGAGGTCAACACCATCTCCGTTTTGCGCATACCAGGGATTGCGGACCGTCAGGTTTTTCAGCGTAATGTGCTCGCATAACATCGGATGCAGGTTCCAGGCCGGGGAATTTTGGAACGTTACGCCGTCAAGGAGAAGTTTTTTACAGTTTGTGAAACGGACCATATTCGGTCTGAGAAAGTCCTTAAAAGCGGCGACATTGGTAATATCAAAACCGGACGCAATGTTCCCGGCGCCTTTGGTGTTGTTGCCCAGCAGGGATTTTTCTGAGGGATACCAGGTCGTCAGATCTTTTCCCAAAACACCACCCGAAGCAACGAGTTTTTTCCACTGTGCTTCTGTTAGCTTTTCTTTTTTTACTGCACGCCAAACCTGTCCTGCTCCGTCGACAATTCCCTTACCCGTGATGGCAATATTGACGGCGTTGGTGGCGCTTATCGGCGATTGACAACGAACTGCGTCAAGTCCTTCCCAACTGGTTTTTACCACGGGATAGTCGTCATAACGGTCGCTGAACTGCAATAAAGCGCCTTCGGCCAAATGTAGATTTACATTACTTTTGAGTGTAATTGGGCCGGTTAGCCAGAAGCCTTTGGGGACAAGAACGGTGCCGCCACCTTTTGACGAACAGATTTCGATTGTTTTGTTAATTGCAGTGGAATTCAGGAAAATTCCATCGTTTTCTGCTCCGTATGAAGTGATGTTGAAAGTGTCGGTGCGAAAAGCAGGAAGTTGTACAACGGGTAATTCAAAAACATATTTATCTGTTGACCCAAAATGCAGCAGATATTTACCCAAATCCATGTTGAGCTTTTGAACCGACTCGGCGACCAGGCCAGAAATCAGTTTTGCACCGTAAACAGAAAAGTGCGTATTGTCAACAATTCCTTTTGGGAATTTTTTGTAAAATCCTCCTTCAAGATGCAGAAACAATAGTTTTGACTCTTCTGCGCCCATCGTTTCGATCAGTTTTTTGCTAGTCTGATGCAGGTCAATCAGTGGAACTTTCAAGTCTGAGGCCACGGCTTTAACAGCTTGCGGATAGTCGCCATGGGTGTCCTGAAATTTACCATCGTCACCAAATTTTCTCCGCATAACCGGTGTAACAAGCACAGGAAAGGCTCCTTTTTCCCTGGTTTCCGTCACGAACCGACGCAGATTTTTTTTGTAATCTGTGTTCGCGGCAGCATAGCGGCTGGTATCCTGGTCCTTCGAGTCGTTATGACCGAACTGAATAAAAACATAATCGCCTGCTTTTAGGGATTTGGTGATGGCTGTCCATCGACCTTCTGTGATGAAACTTTTTGTACTTCTTCCATTGACGGCGTGGTTTTCGATACGTACGAAGTCGGGGTTGAAAAATTGCTGAAACTCCATTCCCCAGCCGGTTTCAGGCGCATCGGAAGGGAGCTTGTTTGCCATTGTAGAATCTCCTGCAAGAAATATGCGGATTTTAGATTCGTCAGATCGGAAACCGGAAAGACAAAAAAGGATTAGAATCAGCAGTTTTTTCATGCAATTGACTTTTAACAATATGGTCTGCCAGGATCTTGTCCGCGGATTTTTTGACACCGAACGAGTTTAACAGGATTAATTATAATTATCAAATATTAAATTGTGTTTAATTATGCAATCGTTGTCGGGAACGTTGCCGGAAAGTTGATTTTCCAAAGATTTCCGACAAATTCTCGTTTTGGTAAAAAATAGTGGAAAAGCTTGATTGCGCTAGATTGGCTTAACTCCTTTCGGTTTTTGGATTATAGAAAGAAACTGAAAAATAAAATGGCTGTCCGGAAGGTTTGATACAACATCCGGCCAGCCATGTGGTGTTAAATTTATTTTATCCTATCGAAGACTTTTGATTGCGACCGGATCCATGTCGGTGTAATCTTTGTTTTCTCCTGCCATTCCCCAGATAAATGAGTAATTGGAAGTGCCGCATCCTGAGTGAATGGACCAGGGCGGAGAAATTACTGCCTGCCGGTTGCAAACAACCAGGTGGCGCGTCTCATCCGGTTCGCCCATCAGATGGATCACGCGATGATTTTCCGGCACATCAAAATAGCAGTATGCTTCCATGCGGCGATCATGTACGTGTGCAGGCATGGTATTCCAGACACTTCCTGTTTGCAGAACCGTAAGGCCCATCACAAGCTGGCAACTCTGAATGCCGTCCATGTGAATGTATTTGTAGATCGTTCTGTGGTTGGAAGTTTCTGCACTGCCTACCGTTACCGGTGTTGCGTCTTCTTTCGTGAAAAGCGTTGTCGGGTAGTTTTGATGGGCTGGTGCCGAAAGCAGATAAAATGCTGCCGGGTTCAGAGAGTCATTGCTTGCAAAACTGACGTCTTTCACGCCTTTACCAATATAAATACAGCCCAATTTACTGATATTGTAAACTTTTCCATCGGCGTTTACTTTTCCGTCGCCACCGATGTTGATGATCCCCAGTTCACGTCGTTCCAGAAAAAATTCCGCCTTTAGCGGATCAAAATTGGGTAAAGGCTGTGGGGTTGTTGTAGGGATTACACCACCGATAATTACCCGGTCGTAGTGGGAATAAACAAATTTGATCTTATTGAGTTCAAAGATATTCTCCACCAAAAAATTTTCTCGCAAAGTATCTGTATTCATTTTCGATACTTCTTTCCGGCTGCTTTCAAATCTGATTTGCATGGTTTTTAGGGCTTAGTGCCATTGGGGTTATTTCTGACAGGCGTTAACTTTTACTTCTTACTGGTTTATTAAACGACATCGAATTTCTTAGAGAACCAGATGATAAGTTAATAATTTTTCATCCAATTTCGTTGATCTGAGCGGCTCTTTATCGGGCTATCTTCCCATCCAGCCTCCGTCAACCGTCAATATAATTCCATTCACATACGCCGAGGCGTCGGATGCCAGGAAGAGGATTGGGCCTTTGAAATCCTCGGGCAATCCCCAGCGACCTGCCGGAATCCTTTCCAGAATTGATTTACTTCTGACAGGATCGTTTCGGAGTGCCTCCGTATTGTCGGTGTTGATGTATCCGGGTGCGATGCCGTTAACCTGCACACCTTTTCCAGCCCATTCATTTGCCAGTGCCTTTACCAATCCGCCGACTGCACTTTTTGCAGCAGTGTAACCTGGCACATTTATTCCTCCCTGAAAAGTAAGTAAAGAAGCCGTAAAAATGATTTTACCGTTACCTCTTGACACCATTTCCTTCCCGAATTCCCTCGCCAGAATAAATGGTGCATCCAGGTTGATGTTCAACACCTGATCCCAATATTCATCGGAATGCTCAGCCGCTGGCTGGCGGAGAATAATTCCCGCGTTGTTGACCAGAATGTCGATTTGAGTGTGTTCTGTTTTTACCCGTTTGATAAATGCATAAATGCTTTTACGATTTCCCAAGTCCACCTGATAACCATAAAATTCGCGGCCAATTGATCGAATTGATTTCTCGATTTCACTCTCATGAGCAGGCATGGAGGAGGAAATCCCGATAATGTTGGCGCCGGCTTCTGCCAGCGCTTCTGCCATTGCCTTGCCAATGCCCCGGTTGCATCCGGTAACGAGAGCCGTTTTTCCGGAAAGATTGAACTGATCTGTAAAACTCATTAAGCCAAAATTTAGAATTATTTCCGGAAGTGTATTTGAAATTCACCGAAAGTCGGGATTGCAGAATAGAACGAACGTCGCCGGGTACAGCTAGTTTAGAGGTAATAATTAGAAATATCAAATAAAAAATTGTCTTTTTATTTGCACACGTTACCGGGAACGTTGCCAGTTTTTAATTTGCTCCCATGCTTTTTTGGATCTGATGGCGTCTTCAAAAAGGATTTATTTGCATTGTCGGGCTGAATCTTAGCGTTGCGTAGGATTTATCGAATATCCAGAAAATCAGACTTCGTCTGAAAACTTGAACGGTTTTATTTCAATTGATATACTTTCCAGCGGCTAGAACCCAGCCGCATCCAGTTTCTGTAATCAACCACTTTGACAAATGCAGGTTCCGGATCAAAAACCATTTGCAATTGACTGTCTACTTTTTCCTGTTCCTGTATGTTCAGAATAACGAACGACAGCGTGTCGCTGCCCGCCTTTTGCTGCGGAATTGTCGCCAGAAATGAATTGCTTTTTTTTCGGATTGCTACGCGGTGGTCGTCCTTATAAAAACGAAGTGTAATGTCTTTGACGCCGTCATTCAGTGTGTAGAAAAAACGCGCCTCATCATAATATATCAGAATTGGTTTCTTCGGAAGTGTTCTGATGTACTTCCATATTTCAGCCGAATTGTCGTGAATTGTGAAAGAGGTGGCGCCAAACGCAAAACAATTAATTACTGTGAGCGGAATCAGCACTGCTGCAAGCAAAATGCGGCTATTTATTTTTTCGTCCAAAAATTGAATCGCGCTCATAACCATGAACGGAATGAAGACTAGGATTGGATACAAGAAACGGGTTTCCTTATGTGCAATTAAAAAATGCGCGATCAGGAACGGGAAAAATATCCATGTAACCGGATGCCGGAATTTCACCAATGCAAAAAGCACGATAAGAAACAGTATCGCGGCATTGAGGATAATCATCCATTTGCTGAAATCGATGCGGCTGAGATACCACCACCAGGGTTCTACACCAAACATGGCCGCTTTTCCTTCCATCAGATTGACATGGAAATAATTCCAGGCCGTAATTGCCCACTCGCCATAAAACCAGCGGTCAATCAGTATTCCAAGCACCACGATGAACAGGAATCCAGCGAACATTGTGGCCCAATAGCGGAATAATTTTAGATGAAACACCAGAAGCCACAGCGCGAATCCAAAAATCATGATTGCGGATTGGTAGCGGAAAAGAAAAGACAATCCGAACAAAATACCGGAAATCAGCGCAACAGACGCAGTGATTTTGAGCTGTCCTTGTTTTTTGACGTAAGGATATAGGTAGGCGAATCCGAGAACATAAAAACAGGAACTCCAGTTTTCTGAGGAAAAACGAATTCCGGTTAGCGGGAAAATATACAGGTAAAAGGTTAGCGCAAAATAGGCAAATTTAAAAAAAGTTGATTTGAAGTCGGGTTCAAGTGCTTTGTATAATTGAAACGAACAAATAATGAACAGCGCAGAACTGATCAGCCTTAAAAGAAATGCTTGTGTGAAGGGATCTGAAACATTGAGAGACTCAAATATTCCGATGAGTATTACTGCTATTGTGGGCTGAATTGCTGGCCTCAGTCTGGCAGCAAATTCCCATGGCAGGTATTTGGAATCGACCAGGCCACGCTTAAAATTGGCAAATTCCAGGAGCTGGAAATGTTCATCATGATGCAGATTTCCTACAATCACGTACGCCGAAACGCTGAAAGTGAGAAAAATAAAAATCAGAATTATCGTATAACTACGCGTTGACATGAATAGTGTTGCTGTAAGAATGGAGCTTTCAGATTGTTTATGTTACAAACCCCGGATTGACAAAAATATAGAACCTATCGGATATCGTTTTAATCAAGACGATAAAGTTTCCATCCGGGAAATCCGGATCGCATCCAGTTTCGGTAGTTGATTGATTCAATAAATTCCGGTTGCGCACTGAAAACCGGTTTTAGCCGCCCCTTCAATTGCTCCTGTTCCTGCGGAGTCAGAATGGCAAACGACAAGGTATCTTTTCCCGCAGCTTTTCCGTCCATAGACGCCACGAAATCTGCCACTTTTGGTCGCGATACAATTTTATGGCCATCCTTGTAAAAATTGGGCGTCAGGTTATGCGGTGAATCAGTCAGGGTGTAGTAAAAACTGTCACTTTCAAAATAGATAACTACGGGTTGCTTAGGCAGCGTTCTCACGAATTTGTAAATTTCCGAGGAGTTGTCATACGGGTGTAGCGAGGTCGCAACAAATGCGAATCCATTGATAATCAGCAGCGGTATTAGTCCCAGCCAAAGCAATTTTCTGCTTTTTAAGTGGCTGTCGATGAACTGTAAAGAGGCTGTTATCATGAATGGAATGAACACAAGAATCGGAAACAAAAAGCGGATTTCTTTGTGGCCGATGATGAAATGAATGATCAGGAACGGGAAAAATATCCAGGTGAAAGGGTGCTTGAATTTTACGAGTGCAAATAGCAAAAGAAGTGCAAGGACGCTTCCATTGAGCAGAATCATTGATTTACTAAAAAACAGCTGAGACAGATACCACCACCAGGGCTCGGTTCCAAAAGTGGCGGCTTTTCCCTCGACCAGGTTGACATAGAAATAATTCCAGGCGGTAAGCGCCCATTCGCCGTAGAACCAGTAGTCGATCAGTATGCCCAGCAAAAAAACGGCTACAAACCCGCAGAGCATGATCAGCCAGAATTTGATTTGTTTTAGATTGAAAATCAACAGCCAGCAAGCCAGCCCGACAATCATAATGGCTGACTGGTAACGAAACAGAAATGAGAATCCTAACAGTGCCCCGGTAAAACAAGCGTTTTGAGCGTTAATAGTAACGGAAGCATCCTTTTTTACGTAAGGGTAAAGGCAGGCAAAACCCAGCATATAAAAGCAGGCACTCCAGTTTTCGGAAGAAAAACGGCTACCGGCGAGCGGGAATACGTATAGAAAAAACGTTGCTCCGAAATATAGATATTTGAAAAACTGGCTTTTGAAGTCGCTTTGAAGTGATTTGTACAACCTGACGGAACAAAATATAAAAAAAGCCGCGCTGATGAGTCGTAGTATAAGTGCCTGAATGAACGGATCTTTTACGCTTAAAACGGATAAAATGTTTAGAATTAAATACGCAATTGCAGGTTGAATTGTCGGGCGAATTCTATCGGTAAATTCCCAGGAAAGATTTTCAACACCAACCAGGCCGCGCTTGTAATTGGCAAATTCAAGAATCTGATAATGTTCGTCCGGATGTATCCATCCGACAATGACAAAACAAGCGACGCTGAAAATCAGGAAAATAACAAAGAGAAGTAGAGGAGAAATTTGCTTGTGCATGCAGTCTCATAGAAGTTTGACGCATGAAATTACCAAAAATGTTTTATTCGATAGAATATATTTTGTTTTTGCAGGTAGCAACATCTTTGGTTTTCGACTAATCCTATTGAGATTCGGTAAGTCCTGATTAATGTCAGCGAGACATTTATGTAAATAATGGGGTAGGTGACTTGGTTTCTCGTCCTTTTAATACAACTATGATTGCCATAATCGTTTCCGCCGTATAGTATTCGTTGAAAACAAAATAGCAGGTTCACAAAAAAATTCCCGAAATTTAGTATATTCACTAGGTGGTTACGTAAAAGGGTTAAAGGCATATTAGGTTAGATTTAATTAAGTTATTCTTTGGAAACAATCACTATTAAGGATATTGCAAGGGCGTTGAATCTGTCTACTTCAACGGTGTCCCGGGCATTGCGAAATAGTTACGAGATCAATGCGGAGACCAAAAAACTGGTCATGGAATATGCTGAGAAGTTTAATTACCGGCCCAATCCAATCGCGCTGAGTTTGCGGGATAGCAAAAGCAAATCCATCGGGGTAATTATTCCCGAAATTGCCAATCATTTTTTCTCCCAGCTGATCAACGGAATTGAATCGATTGCTTACAATCTAGGCTATCATGTCGTGATTTTCCAAAGCCATGAATCGTACGAACGGGAGGTTGCCAATACTAATTATCTGGTTTCGAGGAAGGTCGACGGGCTGCTTGTTTCTCTTTCAAGCCTTACCACCAATCTGAGTCACTTCGAAGAATTGCAGGAAAAGGGGCTTCAAATTGTGTTTTTTGATCGTGTGCCGGCTTCTATTGATACACATAAAATTGTGGCGGATAATTTTTCTGGCAGCTATGGTGCCACGGAACATTTATTAAAAGGCGGCAGAAAAAAGATCGCGCACGTGACCAGCCCCGCATATTTGTCCATTACTACGGAAAGGCTGGAAGGTTACAAAAAGGCGCTTGAGGATTATGGAATACCCTTCGACGAATCATATATTAAATATTGCCATCACGGGGGGAAAGTTGTGACGGAAAACGAAGCGGCCGTGCAGGAATTGCTGGACATGGCGGAGCCGCCTGATGCGATTTTCACGGCGAGCGACAGGCTTACAACGGGCTGTATGTCAGTATTGAAGAAAAACAATATTGTTATTCCGGATGAAATAGCGTTGGTGGGCTTTACAAATATCAGTGTTGCCGAACTGCTTGATCCGCCTTTGACAGCGGTGGTTCAGCCTGCCATGGAAATGGGGCAGCAGGCTACCGAGCTTTTGATCAGATTGATTGAGAGTACCAAACGGCCAACAGTTTTTGAAACCCGATCTCTAAAAACTTCGCTGATTGTGAGGGCGTCCTCATTGGGGAAACCGGTTGCACAGTCCTGAAAATCTAATGCTGTCAAAATGAATGGTTCCTCGACAATAAGCATCCCTTTTGAAAATGCACTCTTTAACTTTCGTGTAGCAGGTGTTGCTGTTTATGATGGAAAATTACTGTTGCATAAAACAGCCGACGACAACTTCTGGAGCCTGCCAGGCGGGCGCGTAGAAATGTTTGAGTTTTCGAAAGAAACGTTGCTGCGCGAGATGGTGGAGGAGACAGGAAGAGAGGTGGAAGTTGGCGCGCTGGCATGGGTAGCGGAAAATTTCTTCGAATACAATGGTTTAAAGTATCATGAAATCGGTTTTTATTACCGTATGAATTTTGTTAATCCTGTTGATCAGGGCGATTTTGTTGTCAAAGATGGCAACTCGGTGTTGTTATTCAGGTGGCATGATCTTGCTCAAATTGATGGCCTGCGTATTTATCCGGATTTTATTGATTCCGGGCTTTTGGACAAAACGGATGGCATATCACATTTTCTCCGCGGACTAAAAGACCTGCACTTACCACAGCCTATTTTGTCATAAATTTCCAGGTTACATTTCCTATTGTGTTTGGTTTACCTTTCGTGGCATCCGACAAACTTCCTTTCATTTTTCCGCTGCTGTCTTTTATCACTTTAATTTCCCTCCACGAAAAGGCGCCGTTTTCGTAATCAAAACTTTCTCCATCGTCGTCATACAAATTGTAAAAACCATTCTTTTCACCATAATGACGTATTTCCAGATCGACCTTTTCATTGGACTTCGGCGCGTGCAAACGAGACTGCATCATGGGCACAATTGCTCCGTCTTTAACAAAGACCGGGATGATGCTCAAGCCTGGTGAAATTGTGATGACTTCTCCGTCACCAACATATTTTCCTGTGTAGAAATCGTACCATTTTCCTTTCGGAAGAATAACTTTTCGTGAGGTTTCACCTGTGAACAATGGCGCAACCAGCAGATTATCACCCGCCATATACTGGTCTTTTACTTCCCTGGTAATAGCTTCTTCGTAAGGATTTTCTTCCAGGTTCGTCGCTGTTTTTTCTTTTTTGAATTCATTTCCAAAGCCTTCTTCCAGATTCATACCTCGAAAAGGGGGTGTTCCGTTGTAGTGATATTTCGCAAATTCTGAATACCAGTAAGGCATCATTTGCATCCGGAGCTGCGCCATTTCTTTGACTTGCTGCGCTACTTCAGGAAATGTCCATGGCTGCGTGCTGCTCGACCATGCATTGATCATCGCCATCGGTGAAAAGCAAACGGTCTGAAATCTTCTCAGCCATTCTTCACCCGTTTTCGAGGCCCGCACTTCCGGAGTCCATAAAACACCTGAAAATCCGCTGTTGATCAGTGCGGTAATGAAATCCTGATGGCTGTAATTGTCGTTGTAAATTACGAACGGAAAGGAAGAACTTCCGGCATTTGAAGCGCGCACGAGGCCGTAAGTACGCCGGTTATTTCTGTGAAATATGTCAAAACTGTATTTCTGAACAAGCAAGCCGTAGGTTTGGCGTATTTGTTCAGATGTATGGCCGGAAGGAAAAGTGGCCACATCCGGCCACAAATAGCTGTCGTAACCATCCACTTCGTCAATTTTGTAGCCGCTGACGCCAATTTTTACATGTTCTTTTTCAAATTGATCAAATAGAATCTTACGTGCTTCGGTCATGGATAGGTCAGGAACCAGGCCGTTCCAAACGGTATGTGTTCCTGTATAAGGTTTGATTTTTGTATAAATTCCGGCATCGGGAGAGACGTATGGATTGGTCCACAGATTAATTTTGACGCCCACCGCATCCATTTGTCTGATGAATTTCTCGGGATCCGGGAACCGGGTTTTGTCCCATTCAAAAGTACATGGATATGATTTGCTTTGCCAGCCAGGTTCCAGCCCGATAAAATCCAGTGGATAACCACGCTCCTCAAATTGCTTCGCTTCTTCTCTTACCTGTTCGGATGTGTAAAGCCTGTTGACACGCTGTGTGAATCCCAGTCCCCATCGTGGAGGGAGGCATCCGCCACCGCTCAGCAGATTGAAACGCTGTACCACATTGATCGGTTTTGGGCCAGCAAAGACATATAGTTCAATTCCCGCTGCGGGAATGAGCATTTCAACTGCGTCTGAATAAGGATGCGCACTCCAGTTCTTATCGGTATTCCGGTCTTGCACATTCGCCGGAGTTTTGCTGTCTTTTCTTACTCCCGCTCCCGCGTAGACGTCGATGTATTTGGCGGAATTGACGAAAACACCATAACCCAGTGAAGATACATAAAACGGCACCGGAGCGTGCGTGCGGCCATTATCAGTCTTGCCATAATGATCTGCATGGAGCTGCATAATCCTACCGCGCTGGTGTATGGTTTGGAAATTTAACCCGAAACCAAAAAGCTGTTCCTGGCGCTGTAATGGCAAACGTAAATAGGTTTTTCCATTTTTTACTTCTACGTTAATTTCCGCTTTGTTTAGCGGAAATGGCTCCTTCCTTAATGAGGACAACGAATTTGACGGTTTTGTGTCAGCCGCTTTCAACAGATCGTAGTCGTCGGGTTTGCCAACAGTGGCTTTCCAGATACCCGGGTGGATTTCCTGCCATTGAATTACGGATTGCGCTTCAAGGCAGAAGGGGAGCAGCAAAAGGCTGAGGCAGGTGGTAAATCGTAAAACGGCGATCATGATCATTGGGTAAAGTAAACGGCTGTTACTGAATATAAGACTGCGCTCGATTTTTATACTAGTTTTTAATTAGAAATATAAGTCTATTTAAATTATAGATTTTATAGATTAATGTTTTACATTTGTAACAACAACTCATACCAATGCAAACCCTGGCAGTTATGTACTACGAAATTGAAGACGAATTAGGTAACGTTTCCACCATTTTGGTGAAGGATAGAGAACAACCAGAATCAATTGAAGCGATTGCCGCCGGCGATTATGCGCCGTTGTTTTATCTGAGAACGGACGAAGGTTTTCCGGTAACCTCGTTATCCGGGTTTTCTGCGGCGGGGGAATCCAGGTCGCTAATTGATCTTTTGAGGTCGAAACCGCTTGTTCTGACTTTCTATTGTGCTTGCTGGGGAAGTTATGCGCCAAAGCATTTTGAAATGCTTCAGGAAATAGCACCGCAGATTGAAGCGATTGGCGGGCAGCTTTTGGTACTGACCAACGAGACACCGAAACAAATTGAGCGGCTAACGAAAAAACTGGATGTGGATTTGAATATGTTTCATGACAAGGACCACAATGTGGCCCGGTCGTACGGTGTTTATTCTGAAACATCACCGATCTGGGACCGTATCGCTGGTATTTCGGAGGAGGTTTTTACGCCCTCATTGTTTGTGATCGGCAAGGACAGGAAAGTGGCTTACACTTTTGTAGATGAGAATTTTGACGGAACTCCTGATCTTAAGGAGTTGCTTAAATCAATATTCGAAGGCAGAAATAAATAATAATAATTTTGGCAGATACTGCGCCGGCAAACTGACTGTGATCAAATTTTTGATTCAGTGGATTTGCCGGCGTGGTGATTTTATGGCAAATAAAATTAAATTTGCTTGTATCAAACTCCTTTTATGCACGCCGGAAATTTAACGCTAAAAACCAAGTTGCCGAACGTAGGTACCACTATTTTCACCAGAATGTCGTTGCTTGCCGAGCAGCATAAAGCAATTAATCTCGCTCAGGGTTTTCCTGAATTTGATTGTAGTGCGGAGATAAAAACGCTGGTTGAAAAATATCTCAGACTTGGGAAAAATCAATATGCTCCCATGGCCGGAGCGATGGTGCTCAGGGAGGCGATTGCAAAAAAAGTGTTTGAAGGGAGTAGGGCACAGTATCATCCGGAGACGGAAATTACAATTACGAGTGGCGCAACCGAAGCGCTTTATGTTGCAATTACCGCTGCGATACATCCGGGCGACGAGGTGATCGTATTCGAGCCGGCTTATGACAGCTATGTTCCGGCAATCGAATTGAACGGGGGAATTCCTGTTTACGTCACACTCGATCCACAGTATAAATCGATTGACTGGGAGATTGTTGCCGGAAAAGTAACGGATAAAACAAAGGCGATCATTGTAAATACGCCTCATAATCCGACAGGCAATGTATGGACTTCGCAGGACCTCCTGCAATTAGCAACCTTGGCGGAAAAGCACGATCTGGTTGTGATCAGTGATGAAGTTTATGAGCATATTATATTTGACGGCAGGTCCCACGTTTCCGTTTCTTCTGTTCCTGCACTGGCTGCACGTGCTTTTCTTTGCGGTTCTTTTGGAAAGACATTCCATGTTACGGGTTGGAAAGTGGGCTATTGCCTGGCACCGAAACCAATGACCGCGGAATTCAGGAAAATACATCAGTATTTGGTTTTTAGTGTAATCACACCTTTTCAGTTTGCGATCGCGGAATATCTGGACGAGCCGGAACATTATCTGAGCCTGTCTGCATTTTATGAGCGAAAACGTGATTTGTTTGTTGAAGCAATTCGGGATACCGGATTTATATGCACACCCTCCCAAGGTAGTTTTTTTCAGAATGTTTCCTATAAATCTTTATCAGACGAGAATGACCTCGAACTTGCTGAACGCCTGACAATTGAGACAGGAGTTGCTTCTATTCCTGTGTCTTCATTTTATTCAGGTGTAACAGACTATAAAGTGCTTCGTTTTTGCTTTGCTAAAAATGATAATACTTTGCTAAAAGCAGGAGAGCTTTTGAACAAGATTCGCTGGTGATTTCTGATAGACAAACAGTTAGGGCTGAATTTCAAATGTTTGAAAAATGGGAAAGAAATTTTTTAAACCAGGATAAAAGTCGTATACTTGTATGACAAAATTCGGATTTCTATGAAAACGATCCAATATGAGCAGCCTTTTGAGCACCCTCTTCGGATTGCCAATGAGCCTGAGGTGATGTATCTCAAAAATGAAAAGCTGAGTGCATTTTCCAGTATAAGTTTTTTCAGGTTGTCTGAAAAGCTGCTTCTTACCCAGGTAGAATGGGCGGAAGTGCTCCATATCAGTGACCGCACCCTGCAGAGGTATATCAAAGAGAACAAGCCTTTTGAAGGTTTATATGCTGAACATTTGTACCAGCTTGCGCAGATGGCAGATCTGGGTCTCACCGTCTTTTCCGGTACAAAGTCATTGGACGAGTGGCTTCGTGCCCCCAAGCAGGTTTTAGGCAAAACGCTTGATTTTTCCGCATTAAATTCTTTCTGGGGTGTCAAGCTCTTGTGTAACGAGTTGGGGCGTATCGAGCACGGGGTGTACATATGACTGTTTACCGCCTTGCAGCTACGGACTATATTGATGATTTTTCAGGCACAGGTGCGCGGCTTTACGGAGGTAGGTGGAATCCGGTCGGAGTGCCTTGCATCTATTCGAGTGAGCACATTTCGCTGGCTTTGCTTGAAAAATACGTACATGCCCGGGCAAAAGAAAATATGGAGCGGATTGCGCTGTTGCGTATTGAAATTCCTGATGAAAAACTTACCATTTTCCGAACGGATGATAAACTGATGAAACCGCTCTGGTTCGATGACATAGCATATTCCCAGTGGATTGGTGAGCAGTTGCTCGGGGATCCTTCCGTTGCTGCATTCTCAGTTCCGTCTGCAATTATTCCAAGTGAGAAAAATGTAATCCTCAACCCACTCGCGGAAAATTTCAGTCTGATCCGGTTTTCTGAACCTGTTAATTTTCATACGGATTTCAGGCTGCTGAGCAAATTATTGCAATAATGCTAAGCCGATTTATTTCTTGAACAGCAATGCTTTGATTGGCTGAATCCTTGTAATGATCAGCGTGGGAACCAGCAGGATCAGTACGGAAATAACAATAGTAATTACATTGATCAATGCAAAAGTGGACCATTCAAAAATAATCGGAACCGTGTCCATGTAATAATTTGCAGGATCGAGCGGAATAATTTTGAACTGGTATTGCAGCCAGCAAAGGGCCAGCCCGGCCACATTCCCGATGAGTAATCCGGTTCGCACAATATATAAACCGACTCTGAAAAAAACCATTCTGATTTGCCTGTTAGGGCTACCCAGCGTTTTTAACAATCCGATCAGTGGTGTTCTTTCCATGATCATCACCAATAAAATGGAGACCATATTGAAGCAGGCTACAAAAAGGATAAGCGTCAAAAAAATGGCCGTATTGCGATCCAGTAATTGTAGCCAATCGAAAATCTGAGGGAAAACGCTCGTTACTTTTTGAAGATAAACGCCAATGGGCAGAATCGCTTTTAGCTGAGATGAAACTTCCGGTAGTTTTGCGAAATCTTTGAGATATACTTCATAGGTTCCAATGGAATCCGGTCCCCAGCCATTCAGCCGCTGTACCAACCCGAGATCTCCAACGATGAGCGTATTGTCAAACTCCTCCATCTGAGTTTCGTAGATTCCCACTACGGTCAGTTTTCGTGGCCTGGGCGGGTTCTGGAGCGAATACATAATTACATCATCTCCGGATTTAAGAAGAAGTTGAGAGGCAATCTTACGACTGATAATGATTTCAGATGAATACCCGTATTTAACGGAAGACGAATCTGCATGGCCAACTAAGCGACCTTCCACGAGGCTGTTTTTGAAAATATCCCACTCGTAATCTTTTCCAACACCTTTTAAAACGACACCTTTAATGTCATCCGGTGTTTTCAGAATTCCCGATTTATGAGCAACCGCCTGCCAGTGACTGATTTCCGGCATTTTTGCTAATGCGTCAGAAACAGGATTTTTAATGTTAATAGGACCCTCTTCATATGTATTTCCCTGGGCAAGTGCGCTGATATTGATATTGGCTCCAAAAAGGAAGACTTTTTGCTGTATCGTTTTTTTGAAACCCAGAAGTACGGCAAATGCAATGATGCCGACACTGACACAAACAGCAATACTTGCTACGCCTATACGCGATACGGTTGCGGAAAAAGAACCCGCCTCGTTATGCCTGATGCGTTTGGCTATGAATGAAGGAAATTGCAATACGTCGGGTTTGTTAAATTAATGATTGGCAAAAATAGGTAAAAAGTCGGCCGGGAATATCCGGTAAGCCAATCTAAATGTTTAACGGAGATAGGTGGTCGTCAATAATTTTCAGTTTGCCGGGCAAAGAACCAATTCTTCTCCTGATTTTTTTGTTAAGTTGCCATACATTCAGGTTCGCAGGTGACGAATCGGTAAAAAAAAGAATATTTATTAAATATGCCACTTATCAAAGTAGCTTCCGGAGTAGTAAATCAAACGCCAATGGCGTGGGAATCGAACCGGGATCATATTATTCAAGCCATTGAGGATGCAAGAAATCAGCAGGTAAGTTTGCTATGTCTACCGGAGCTATGCATCACTGGTTATGGTTGCGAGGACTATTTTTTCGCACATGATCTTACGGATCAGGCACAAAAAATACTGCTGGAAATTGTTTCGCACACCGCTGGTATGATCGTTTCCGTAGGTTTGCCCATCCGGTATAACAATCGATTGTATAATGCCGCCTGTTTGATCGTCAATAAACAGATTGCAGGTTTCTACTGTAAACAAAATCTTGCTAATAACGGAGTACATTACGAAACCCGCTGGTTTCATGCCTGGCCGGTGGGGGTGGTAGAAAATATCGAGGTCAATGAGATTTTGTATCCGATCGGCGATATTATTTTTGAACTTTCAGGCGGCGTAGGGCAAGGTATTCGTCTTGCATTTGAGATATGTGAAGATGCCTGGGTAGCCAATCGTCCCGGAAGAAGGCACTATGAGCGTGGCGTTGATATTATACTGAATCCAAGTGCCAGCCATTTTGCTTTCCATAAATTTTTAACACGCGAACGGCTGGTTCTGGATGGTTCCAGGTCGTTCGGATGCAGTTATATCTATACTAATTTGCTTGGTAACGAGTCCGGAAGAATACTTTTTGATGGCGATGCAATGATTGCTTCCAATGGTGAATTACTCGTTTCCAGCCCGCGTTTCAGCTATGAAGATTTCCTGATCACTCCGGCGGTTATTGACACGGATTACACACGTCTGAACCAGATACAAAATCGGTCGCAGCTGACCAAGGATAAGGCCTGGCTCGTTAAATCCCGTTATGATTTTCCTGAAATTCAGCCCGTTTTACAGCGGGTTGCCGAGCTAGAGGCGTTCGAAAAAGGGGGAGCACTTAAGGAAGAAGAATTTGCACGCGCAGTTTGCCTGGCATTGTTTGATTATTTGCGTAAAAGTCGTTCCAATGGTTTCACAATATCACTTTCGGGCGGAGCGGATTCCTGTGCCTGCACTGCGCTCTGCGGACTGATGATCCGACTTGCCGACGAAAGTATCGGGATGAAGCGTTTCAAAGAAAAATTGTCTTACATTAAGGCAATTCAGGACGCAAAAACAGAAGAAGATATTGCTATGGCCCTGATACATAATATTTATCAGGGGACGGAAAACAGCTCCAATGACACACTGAAATCTGCACAATCGCTTGCGGAATCGATTGGGTCCACCTTTTACAATATCAATATCAACGGACTTGTTGAAACATATAAAGGTTTGATTGAAGAACAAATCGGCCGAAAACTGACGTGGGATCAGGATGATATTGCCTTGCAGAACATTCAGGCAAGGGTGCGTGCTCCGGGCGTTTGGCTGCTTACGAATCTGTCGAATCACTTGCTGCTGGCTACTTCGAACCGGTCCGAGGCAGCTGTTGGCTATGCTACTATGGATGGCGATACGTCAGGAAGTATCAGCCCGCTGGCAGGTATTGATAAACATTATCTGCGGCAATGGCTCCGTTGGCTGGAAGTTGCCGGTTGTGAGGTGAAGGGAAGACATATTAAAATTGAAGGTCTCAAAAAAGTCAATAGTTTGCAGCCTACAGCCGAGCTGCGTCCATTGGAAAGGAATCAAACCGACGAGGCAGATCTGATGCCTTACGACTTTTTGAACACTTTGGAAAGGCTGGCCATCCGTGATAAAAAATCGCCTGTTGAGGCCTACCGAAACATGCAGATCACATTTAAGGGTTTGTATTCCGATGAGCAGATACTTGCCTGGACAGAACGTTTCTTTAAACTTTGGAGCAGAAATCAGTGGAAAAGAGAACGTTTTGCACCCTCTTTTCATCTGGACGACCTCAATCTGGATCCACGTTCCTGGTGCCGTTTTCCAATACTTTCAGGTGGTTTTGAAAAGGAATTGGAGGAGCTACGGGATTATGTTAAAGGCAGCCTGAACACTGGTGGAAGGAAACGGATTGGATTTTAACGACCAAAAACCCGGCAAAGAAGGCCGGTGTTAGGGAGGCTACATTTTGTTGCAAAACCTGATTCCGGCCTGAAAACCAAGCCAGCCATATTCGCTCGATGTTTTGTCGGGTTTGTAGCCGAGCCATATTGGCTGCAAACCTTTTCTTTCTGTGCTAATAACGCCAGGATATTTTGATGCGAAAATATTAAGGGAAGGGCCAGCAAACAGTGCAAAACGAGTGCCAAGCTTTTTCTCTATTGAAACAGAAAACCGGAATATACCAGCGGAGACTTCTTCTAATTTTTGTTCTTTAAACAGAACAATGCTGGCGGTCGCATCGGCATTGGCCATCCACCCACGTCCTAAATTTTGTGCAGTACCAAAGCCATAGCCTATTGACCCAATTGATCGGTCGCTTGCTGCTCCGTTGAAACCCATTGTGAAAACATTGTAAAAACGGGGAACTCCTGTTTTAAATGAAAAATTGAAATAATTAAATTCATTCGTGGCAAATTCGTAGCGCCGGTAACCGTTCGTGCGCACATAACTGAACATCCCGAACGGAACTGTTGCCGTGGAATCCGCATAATTTATAAGCCCGATCTGGCGGCCGTGCCGTACCGTGTTGGCATAATTGTATCCTGTAGACAATTGCCATCCGTTCAGTATACCAACCGTTACGTTACCGGCACCCGCGATCTGGACACCCCTGAAATTTCCACCTGTGTAATTGATCAGGTGTGAGCCCTGGAAGCCATTTACACTTCCTAAAACGATGTTGATACCATTGGCATATTGAAATCCGACAACATCGTGACCAACAATATTACTGATTCCAGCCAATTGAAAACCTCTGACATTTCCGCGTACAACGTTCAGAAGCGCACCGACCTCAACGGCATTAACTCCCATAGAATAACCTGCGATCAAATTGATGGACACATCATTGACAACGTTACCGCTCAAATGGTGGTTAGTGCCCAAAAAAGGGAGAATCGAGGCTTGAAACGAGCGATGCAGCGTGTCGGTAATATTTCTTGTGTTTACGGCCTGCTTTGCAGAGGCAAATGCGCTGATAAATTCGTTCTGAACCTTTTGATAGGTGTTTTTAATTTTTCCATACGGTCGGGCGCCAGCTATTAACCTTGCGTTCGTATCAGCATAAACGGGCTCCTGAACGGTAAGGACAAACTGTGGAATTGCAACTTTTGGCGGTGGTGCGTCTCTTGAAACCGTCACGCGCGGAGAAAGTCCGGAAATGCTTCTGAGCGTATCAGGACTCAAAACGATGGGCAGATAGCTGTCTTTCCTGCTGGAAACTGCTATCGAACGCCCGATATACTCTTCCTTACGTACTTCCAGCCGCATGCTTGCCGGCGCTGTCGGCAGTCTAATGCGGTAGTAGCCGTATTCATTACTAACGGTCGAAGCCAGGGTTACTGATTCATAGATACTCGCATTTGCCAACTTCTCGCCTGTCCGGTTATCAATTATGTAGCCGTTCAGCTGGAAATTTTCCGGTACCTTATTCTCTTCCGGAATAATATTTTTTTGAAGAATGATGTACTTGCGCCGCTCTTTAAAAGTTATTTTTCCTTTAAAAATTTCCGTAAGTATTTCCCTGATACTTTGGTTGTTGGCAATGATAGTGACATTAGCACGAACATCGACCACGTCCGGGCTGTACGAAAAACTGAATCCACCCAGATCGCCTATTTTTTCCAATACCTCGTCCAGCGGCTCATTGCTTGTTCGAATTGATATCCGTCTTTCGAGCAGTTGCTGTGCGACGGATTCTGACGAAATGAGCGCCAGAAAAAAGAGCACGAGAAGGAAAGTTTTGTAAACAGGTTTTTTCACCGGAAATAAATTATGCACCTGCCAGTTCGAACCGCCTTGATCCGGCGTCACTGGCAAATAATTTCTATTTGTTTTTAAATAGCACTGTTAATTTGAAGGGCAACCTTCACCTTCAAACCAATAGGTTTGTCCGTCTTTCCGAAGTTTTAATTCAAGTGTTTCAGCAATTACCGAAAGCGTTGCGTCAAGTGGCTCTTTTTCAAAACGGATTGTAAGCCTGCATTTCGAAAGCTGTTCGCCAGACAAACGTACATCGGCATGATAACCCTCTCTGATGTAGGAAACCACGTCTTTAAGTGGTGTTGCCGTGAAATCGAAAACCTGCGTGCGATAGCCCATAATGTTGGCGTCCGGCATAATGCTTCTGACGGTATCGCCCATTACTTCTGCACTTTGTCCTTTCACAAGATTAACCTCGTTGCCGGCTTTTTTAACCCGAACTTTGCCGGTTGCCACATCCACACGCACAGGTTCTTTGTCTATTGCTTTTACATTGAATGACGTGCCGAGTACCTTAATCTCAGTCCCGTTTGCGTCGATCACGAACGGATGAGCAGCATCTGGTTTTACGTCAAAAAATGCTTCTCCCTTTAACGAAACCGAACGAAGGTCGCCGGTGAATTGAGCAGGGTAGGAGAGTGTGGAATTATAATTCAGGAAAACGGTGGTGCCATCAGGCAGGTGTGTCTCCGTCACATTTTTTAGGGTAGTTACGGACAGCAACTCTGGCTGTTTTTCCTGATTGAAATAAAACCAGCCAAATGCAGTAACCAACAGTGCGGCCACAGCGGCTGCCCAGAGCGCAACAGGAATTTTCCTTTTAGTAGGTTCGAATTCGATAATTTTAGGTTGCGTAAGATTGTCAAAATCAGGCACTTCGATTCCTTTTGTCTCAGCAATATCCATTTTTTGCCGCATTTTGTTCCACGCCAAATCTGCGTTAAATCTGGATTTTTTATCGCTCAGTGTCTGCGCGCTTTGCCAGATAATCTGGTAAGCATCCAGTTCCTGTTTGTGTAGCGGGGAGATTTCCAGCCACAGATTAATCTGCTGAATTTCCTGCTCTGTGGCGGTTTTCGCAAGATACCGCGCTAACAGTTCTTCCGATATTTCATGAGGTATGTTCATGGTATTGATCTGAATAACTGTTCCTGTAATGAGAAAATGAGCAATAAAATCGTCGGCAAATAATCTGCCAGTTCATTGCGTAATATTTTTAATGCTTTTCCAATCTGGTTTTCCACCGTTTTTATGGAGATGCCCAACCGGTTTGCTATTTCCTGGTATTTCAACTCTTCAAACCGGCTCATCCTGAAAGCAAGCTGACACTGTTCCGGCAACAAACTCACCGCCTTTTCTATACGTTCTTCCAGTTCACTGGCGTGGATCACTTCCGTTACCGACTCGTAGGATTGAGGTACATAATTTTGTGAATATTCCCGATGTGCCTCGCGAACCGTGGCATGCTTAAATCTGTTGAGGCAATGGTTGTGAACGGCACGATAAAGATAAGATTTCAGAGAGAGCGTAATTTCAAGGTCGGCCCTTTTCTCCCAAATTGTAAAAAAAACAGTCTGCACAACTTCCTCCGCCTCATCTTCCTCTTTCAGTAGCGAATTCGCATAATTGCACAGCCGTTCGTAGTAATTACGAAACGTCCGCTCAAACGCAACTTCGTCACCCCGCCGGATTGCACTGACAATTTCAGGATCGGTTGTGTACACGGTTTTTCTATTTTGATTTTTCCTCAAAAATAGATAATCACTTTGGATTATTGGTCGTGTATGTACAAGAGCGGTCGCTGGCACGTTTAAATTGCTTTTATTCATGACAATCAACCGGCGCCTTCCCCCTATCAGCAAAAAAATATTTTTCTCATAGGGGGTGTTCAAATCTGGATTGTCATAGAGGCAAAATGGGAGATATGAATAAAACAGCTCTCTAAAGTCTCATTAATCATTTATTAGTCATGAAAATTTTATTTGCTACAATTTGTATTGCCTTTGTTCTGACAAGTTTGTCAGGCTGCGTTTATGTAGATGAAAATGGGATTCCGCCACGCGGTACTGCGACCAGGACGTTTGATTTCAAAAACTTCGATGCGCTGGAAATGGGAAGCGCGTTCCGGGTTCATGTCACACAAGGAAGTGTTTATGAAATTTCTGCAACCGGTGAACAGAACGATCTGGACGACCTTGAGTTTTTTGTTCAGGATGGTAAACTGGTAGCGCGTTATGACAAATCATGGAGCCGGAGTCGGCAGCGCATGGATATTGACATTGTTATGCCGACTATTTCGGATGTCAATTTTTCAGGTGCGGTCAAGGCAGATATTTCTGGTTTTGACAATTTATCAAAAATGGATTTTGAACTGTCCGGTGCTTCCAATGTTGATTTTGAGGGGTCGGTAAAGGAACTTGAATTCGATGTTTCCGGTGCTTCGCAACTTGATCTTTACGGTGACGGCCAATTCCTTGACGGTGAGTTATCCGGTGCGTCCGAACTAAATTCATATGAGATGATGGTCAGCGAATCTGACATAGATGTTTCGGGAGCAAGCAACGCCAAAGTCTGGGTGACGAAATTTTTGAAAGTTGATGCCAGCGGCGCCAGCAAGGTACGTTATAAAGGAAACCCAAGTATTCAGAAACAACTGTCCGGAGGAAGCACACTACGGCAGGAATAGGAATTTTTTGTAAACTGATGAGAAGGTGGATTCATGATTCTCATCAGTTTACATAGAAACCGCAGCAATTACCTTATTGCTCCTCATAGTGATAGGTGAGCCCTCCATCTACAAAATACGTTGAGCCGGTAACATATGCAGCGTCGTCGCTCGCAAGAAACGACACAACTGCCGCAACATCCTCCGGTTTTCCCAGCTTTTTCATCGGAATATTTTTAAGTACGTTGTTCAGCAACTCCGGGTTTTCGATCAGGCTTTTGTTAATCGGCGTGGCGATTGCGCCGGGAGCTACGTTGTTGATCCGGATATTCAGAGGAGCGAGTTCTGTGGCCAGGTTTCTTGTCAGCATTTTAAGGGCACCCTTGCTCGCGCAATAGGCGGCGAAATGCGGGAAAATAATTTCCTCATGGACTGAACTCATATTGACGATCACACCGAGACGATTTTCAGCCATGCAGTATTTGACATAAGTTTGTATTCCAAAGAAAACGCCCTTCATGTTCGTGTCCATTACGAAATCATACTCCTCTTCGGTTACTTCCCAGAAATTGTGATTTTTTTCAACTCCTGCGTTGTTTACCAGAATGTCCAGTTTGCCGTACACGTTTATGGCATCGGATACGAGCTTTATCACGTTTTGCGGAGCACTGACATCTGCTGCCAGGAAAGTAGCTTTGCGTCCCATCGCATTGATCTGGCTGATGATGCCTTCTCCGCGCTCGTCCAGTTTTCTGCCATTTAGAATAATATCTGCGCCTTCACTCGCTAATCTGAGCGCACAAGCTGCACCAATTCCCTGGCTGCTGCCGGTAATGAGGGCTGTTTTGTTTTCAAATCTGTTCATCCTTGTTTTGAATTTTGTTTGTCCACAAAAGAAAAGGGTTATCAATTGTATGACTAATTAAGATGTGATTAAATCACGTTCGGGATCGGTGTATAACAGTAAAATGAGGCCTGTCCAGCCGGTCTGATGGCTTGCGCCGAGCCCCTTCCCGTTATCGCCATGAAAGTATTCGTGAAATAAAATGTAATCCTTAAAATGCACGTCGTGATTTAGCTTTGGATGGCCGCCAAAAACGGGACGTTCTCCTTTTTCATTTCTTGAAAATATACTTTTTAAACGTGCTCCCAAAAAGTCAGCAATTTCGGAAAGGGAAGCATATTCGCCTGAACCTGTCGGATATTCAACCCGGAATTCTTTGGTATAGTAGTCGTGAAAAGTATACAATGACCGGATCAGCAGGTAATTCAAAGGCATCCAGATTGGCCCACGCCAGTTGCTGTTACCGCCAAACATGCCTGAATCACTTTCAGCGGGTAGATAAGTTACAGAATAATCGGCGCCATTCAGCCAATAATTGTAAGGCTCATTTTCATATATTTTTGAAACCGAACGTATTCCAAAATCTGACAGGAATTCGTTGCTGTCCAGCATTCGCCGAAGTAAAAGTTTCATCCGATGCCCGCGGAGGAGCGACAACAAATGTTGTTCATTCCCATTTTTATCTTTCCATCGGCTCACAAGATCCACAAGATCAGGGCGTTGCTGCATGAACCATTCCATGTGTTCTTTTAACGCCGGCATTCCTTTCCATTTTTCGTCATCGAACACGACGACCGCAAACATTGGTATCAGGCCTACGATTGTTCGCAAACGAAGGCGGTCGGAATTCCCGTCGGGCTTGTGAAGTAAATCGTAATAAAACCCGTCCTGGTCGTCCCACAGCCCCATTGAATCTTCTCCCATACGGGCAATGGAGCCGGCGATGTAGAAAAAATGCTCAACAAATTTGATCGACATGTTTTCATAAACGCGATTGCTATTTGCCAATTCTACACTGATTTGAAGCATGTTGATGGCATACATCGCCATCCAGCTGGTGCCGTCTGCCTGTTCAAGCAATCCTCCGCCGGGAACATCAGCACTACGGTTGAAAATCCCGATGTTGTCCAGTCCCAGGAAACCGCCCTCGAAAATGTTATTCCCTTCGCTGTCTTTCTGGTTGACCCACCAGGTGAAATTGAGCAGCAACTTTTGAAATATTTCTTCCAGAAACGCAATGTCACCTTTGCCGGTCTGTCTTTTATCGGCCAGATAAACCTGTAATGCGGCTAAGGCGTGAACCGGCGGGTTAACATCACTGAACTCCCATTCATACGCAGGCAGCTGGCCATTGGGGTGAATAAATTCCGCGCTGACGAGTAATCTCAGTTGTTGTTTGGCAAATTCAGGATCAATTTCAGAAAATGTGATGCAGTGAAACGCAAGATCCCAGGCTGCGAACCAGGGATATTCCCATTTGTCGGGCATTGAAATTACGTTGCCTGCTACAAGGTGTTTCCATTCGTGATTGCGTCCTTTTCGACGGGAAGTTGGGGGTGCAATTTCTCCGGGATCTCCGTTAAGCCACCGATTTATGTCATATAGGTAAAACTGTTTACCCCATAACATGCCTGCGCAAGCCTGTCGATGGATATTTCGGTCGTCATCATTTTTCAGGTTGGTTTGTTTTTTTTGGTAAAACGAATCTGCTTCTGTTTTGCAGGCATTCACGATATCGTCAAAATCGCTGAAAGGATCCGTATTTGCTTCTTTGCTGAATCTGAGCCGGATCTGGATTTTTTCGCCGGAAGGAATCACAAGTTTGAAATGGATTCCAGCCTTGGTGCCCGTTTTGTCGGGGTTTACGGCTTCCGTTCTGCCGTCAACGATGTAATCGTTAATTCCATCTTTCAGGAAGGGAGAGTTGTTTTTTGATTCGTAAAGCAGTTCATTATTTGTTTCATTGTCTGTGAAAAGAAATTCAGAAGCATCGTCAGCATAGCAGAAGTATTCTCCCAGTTCCGCATGTTTAAGAAACAAAGTGTTGCTCTCAGTCAGCGAAATAGAGGGTTTTTGCTCACTTTCGTCAATGCACCAGGTGTTACGAAACCATAATTGCGGAATAATGTGGAGTTCGGCTGATTCAGGTCCACGATTAAAGATGGTGTAAAGTGCCAATACATCTTCCTCTGCGTTTTTTCCGTATTCCACAAAAACGTCAAAATACCGGTCTTCGTCAAACAATCCAGTGTCAATCAGTTCATATTCAGGTTCCTGTCTCGTTCTTTTCTGGTTTTCATCGATTAGCTTCTGATAGGGAAATGATTCAATCGGATACTTGTAAAGCATCTTCATGTATTTGTGAGAAGGCGTGTTGTCAAGATAGTAGTACAATTCCTTCACATCTTCACCATGATTTCCCTGCCCGTTTGTAAGCCCGAACAGGCGCTCTTTCAGTAGCGGATCCTTGCCATTCCAAAGCGCGAGTGCAAAGCACAGTAATTGTTTGTTATCGCTTATTCCCGCTATTCCTTCTTCCCCCCAGCGGTAAGCCTTGCTTCTTGCGTCATCATGTGAAATATAGTTCCAGGCATCTCCGTTGGCGCTGTAATCTTCCCTGACAGTACCCCATTGCCTTTCAGAAAGGTATGGTCCCCATTTTAGCCAGTCGGTTTTGTTCCCGGTTTGTCCATTGACAGAATCCTGTGGTGATAAAGTCATTTGCTGTGGTTTATTTATCCTGAAATATAGGTCCGGATCAAGACGAAAGCAAATGGCGGCAAATTGTCACTTGATCATGCCATATTTCAGGCGCGCCTGTTTTTTTGACATGCCGTCAAAATGCCACCATTCTGTTGTGTTCACCGTGAAGCCAGCTTTGACCATCGCTGTGCGAAGAATTTGTCGGTTTGCAATTTGTTTTGCGGTCAGTTTTCCCTGAGCGAGCATTTGGGTTTCTGATCTGGGATATGCGAGTGGCCCGAAGAAATCGTACCTGGTGCCCATGTCTAACGGAACTCCGTTTTGGTCCGCGACGGTGAGGTCAACGGCGCATCCGAAATTGTGATTTGAGCCAATTTTGGGATCGGCAACATACTGGGTTTTACTCTTGGGCGGAATTTTAAGTGCATCCAAAGCATCCCACAAGGCGTATTGGGCGGAGTTGGGCCGGGCCGCATCATAAACCAGCAATTTGTATCCGGGATGGTTTTGGCTTAAATACTTCTCTGCCTTTGACAATTTTGCCGCTATTTCGGGCTGTAAATAGGCATTTTCGAAATCACCGTAAACATCTTTTTTTAGGAAATTATCTGTCGTTGAATATTTAAGATTGACCAGGATTTCAGGACTCATTTTCTGTATGTTTACCAGCCCCTGGCTGATCATATTCTGCTCAATGGCGGAGTTTACTTTTGTCCTGGTTTGTGCAAAAATAGCGTTACAAAATATCAGAAGGAAAAATATGCTTGACTTGGTTTTCATTAAATTTATGGTCAGATAGATAAAAAAGAACCGCCCCGGTTCCTGTAACGGACGAGGCGGCGATTTTAATACTGATGGAGAATGGTTTAGTATCGTTTTACGTTTACGCTGGTTAGGCCGCCTTCAAAATCGATGACAATTTTCTTTTCTGCTTTGTCAAACCCTGGGGAACGATACAGATTGCTGCTCACTTTATCGAGTCCATCCAGTGTTTTCGCATTCAAAGCGCCGTCAATACGCATTTCGCAGCCCACGGATGCAGGTATTTCAAGCGTTACCGATGCTACTCCCGATTCAATTTTGACTTTCGAATACGCTAATTTGTCGCCCATTCTGATATCCATATCAGCTACGCCGGTACTTACTTTCAGTGATTCGACTTTGTAGTTACTGAAATCAAAATTGCCTTTTCCGGCACCAATTCCAAGGTCGACGGTCCAGACGGGTTTATCGTTCAACTGAATTTTCGCTTCATTTTTAATCTCACCATTTTTGATGGAAACATTGCCATCTTCCATTTTGAGACTTACCGCCGCAGAATTTTCCAGTTTGTTCACAGAGGTGTTGGACTCAAATCCTACTACCGTGCTGTGCGTATTGGCTTCAAAAAGTTTTGCGGTAATTCCATTCAGTGTGAAAGAGCCTGCTCCTCCTTCCAGATTGAAACTGGCTTTCTGAATAAAATCCTCCATTTCGTATTTATAATTTCCGTTTACGGGCTTAATATCATTGCGGTCCGCATGGTCGCGCTCGTAGTCTTCGTCACGGTCTTCGTTCTCGTCATCATTTCCATCGTCGTTGTCATCATCACTGTCCCAGTTGTCATCATCATCGTGATCATTCCATCCAAAATTCCAGTGATCTGAATCCAGCGCCCGGTCAGTTCGGTTTACAATTCCACCGAAAACCGCCAGCGTAATGAGCAAGCCAACCAAACCTCCCGCTGCACCACGATTTCCGCTCACAAGCAGAATACCACCTGCAAGAATCAGCAAAACCGGCCAGTAGGGCAGAATATAACTCCAGTCAACGTGAATCAGATTCATGTTTCGCAGGAGCCAGAAAGCGCCCAGAATCACAAGCAATCCTCCCCAATACAAACCTCTCGAATTTTTCATAACGCTTATATATTTGAATGATTGGAAGTATTAATGTAATTGCGCAGCAAAAGTAGTCCGCCGGAAGTGATCATGATGACCGGCCAGAAAAAGCGGCCGAAATCGAAAGAAGTGAGTTCTTCTACGAGAAAGAGAGATCCTGCTATAATGAGCACTACTCCCCAAAAAATGTTCCTGAAATTCATGGCTATGTTATTTAAGTTGATTTAGAAATGGTTGCTTAATTTCCGATCAATAATTTGTTGCTAATTTACCTTAATGATCTGATCGTCATCATCCTCAGGTTTTTTTGCTTCCGGATCCTCAGGGAAATGACTTGGGTTTGCCGTTGGCGTAAATGGTGTGTAAGGCTGCGGATCAGGTTCAACGGGAGTAGGAGCCACAGGTTCAGTGGGCGGTGGAGTAGTCGGATAAACTGTTGTGTGGTTCTCATTTTCCTTGTCTCGCTGGCGCAGGATCAGGAACGCTCCGATTGCTATCAGGGCAATGGGCCAGAAATATTCCTTGATACGATACCAGATAGGGAAGTGGTCAACGAGCATGATTATACCAAACAGAACCAGTACACCGCCCAAAATCATTACAGTTTGCTCTGAACGTTTTTTATCATGGGCGGGGTCAGAACTCTTTGATGACATAAAATCGAAACCACTATTCCCGTGAATTTCTCCGGCCGGCCCGGTTGGTAACACTGCCCACAGAATGATGTATATTAGTCCGGTCGCACCAAAACCCGGAGGAATTGGGAGTAGCAATATCACTACGAAAAGTATGCGGACGATGGTTACGTCGATTTGTAAATATTGGGCAATTCCGGAAGCGACTCCTCCAATGACTGCCTGATCTGGTATGCGGTGCAATTTCTTTTCCATGATCTGAATTAGCGTTTATTTGTTATCAAAGGTAGTGGGTTATACAAGATACTCCAAGCCGGAAGTTTATTATCGGTAAAGTAACGTGTTAAATGGCGATTTTTGAGGTTTTTTCGTTTTTTGCACATACCAGGTTTTCAAAACCTGATAAGTGTATTCTCGCTTATTGTTCCTCCAGGGCTTCCAGAATATCCATCATGCTGCCGAAATCCTTAAAACCCGGGCGGATTTCTTCACTGCCTCTCAGTGCAATTCCGATTTTCGGAAAACGTGTTGTCAGGGAAAGTACCGATGATTCGTTTTCAATACCAAACCCGATCAGAACTGAATATTGGTCAGATAGTACACCAAGAACCGAAACCCATTCCTCTGTCAATGACGCACTTTGGTCACTGTCCAGCAGAAAATGTGCCGCGTCATCACCGTAACGGTTGAAAATAGAATTGATTTCGTTTGCTTCGTAGGTATCTACACTGATTCGTAAAATGAGTGGCAGGTCAATTTCACTTTTGAGATATGTGAGCAATCCCGGATCTTCAACCTGAACGGCGTGGACGGGATAACCGCTTAAACTTGCTAAAATCTTTTCAGGGCTGTTCTGAGAAGTTTCAGCTACAAGAATGATCCCGGATAGCCAGGAACATATTTCCTCGAATTTTTTCGGTGTTATAAAATTAGGTTCGTTTTCGTCAATTGAAAAACCGAGCATCTCCACGCCCATCCCCGCACAATACCGGGCATCGGATAAATTAGTGACATTGCTGATTTTTACAGTTTGGGTAAGCATGTAGTTTTTGAAATGGTTATGATTGCAAAGATAGCTTCAAAAAGCAAATACTACGAATGAAGGCACTAAGCTGTTGATTGGAATACGGTTAGGAATTGTGAATTCCAATTTTTATGTGGCCGGCATACAGTTCTTCAATCGGGAAAATAAGATCCCAATCTTTTCCCCAAACGATATTTCCCCTTTCTATTTGAAATTTTTCGAATTTTCTCGGGTCTCTATACTTATTAAACTGCGGGTGCACGTTTTTTTCGAGGAACTCTTGAAAATCGACATTCTCGATCGTTCCGTCGGAAAAAGTTATCTTTAATTTGAAGTCTCTGATATACTCGGCCTCTGTAACCTTAATTACTGGTGTCATAGTTTTTGAGTTATTTTCCGACTTTTTATTTTCTTTTTTAGAACAAAAAAATCAGTCCATTTGTCCACAATTTCTCTGGCATAAATTTCAATAACTTTTTTTGCTTCTGATATCTGTCGTTGAGGCAATGGGTCAATCCGGTCGCTTTCCGTACCTCAATACCTTTTAGTTTCCCGTTTTCGAAAAGGATTTCAAATATACTTTCATATTCACCAAACGATACATGAACATGGATAGGTAAATGTTCATTTGAATAGAAATAAAAAACGAAACCGAAATATTCCAGAACCTTTGGCATTATTGCTTTTGATGAAGTGATTTTTATCTCAAAAGTAATGATTTTGTTTAGCCAACAAGCAAAAGGGGAGTATGCCGTGCGATCAGCAAACTCCCCTTTGATTATCATTACTTTTATTCTACTTCACCGAAAACGCATATTTCGTCGATGTTTTGTAGGTTTCACCTGGTTTCAAAGTTGTGCTTGGAAATTGAGGTTGATTTGGTGAATCCGGATAATGCTCTGTTTCCAGGCACAGACCAAACCGTTTTCCGTATGTGGCGTTTTTCCCTTTCAAACTTCCGTCCAGGAAATTTCCCGTGTAGAATTGTACAGCGGGCTCAGTGGTGGAAACTTCCATAAACCGACCGCTCTCAGGATCATGAACAGTTGCAAACGGTATCAGACCTGCTCCGGTACGATTGATCACCCAGCAATGGTCATAACCACCTCCGTTCTTGATCTGCTCATCCTCAGTTTTGTCGATTCCTGCTCCTACAATCGTTGGTTTGCGGAAATCAAATGGCGTTCCTGCAACTGCCCGCAACTTGCCGGTCGGAATAAGCGTGCCATCAACCGGAACGATGCTGTCCGAAAGGATCGTTACCTCCTGACCAAGAATATCACGTTTCAAACCTGTCAGATTGAAATACGAATGGTTTGTCAGGTTAATAATGGTCGCTTTGTCTGTTGTCGCTTCGTAATCAATTTGTAATCCGTTGTCGTTCGAAAGCGTGTAGGTAACTTTCACATTCAGTTTTCCTGGGAAGCCTTCTTCGCCATCTTCGCTCACGTACTTCAATTCCAGGCCAACAATGGAATCTTTTTTGATTTCTGATGCTTCCCAGAGTTTCTTGTCAAAACCGTTTATTCCACCATGAAGCGAATTCGGGCCGTTGTTGATGGGCAGCGAATATTCTTTGCCGTCCAGTGTGAATTTTCCTTTCGCAATGCGGTTGCCGTATCGTCCCACCAAAGCGCCAAAAAATGGATGTCCCTTCAGGTAAGTGGACAGTGAGTCGAAACCTAAAACTACGTCTTCCCATTTCCCTTCCTTATCAGCAGCCGTGATTTGTGTAATAATTCCGCCGTAATTGGAAATTTTAACAACCATTCCATTGGCGTTGGTAAGGGTGTACAAATCAGCTTTTTTGCCGTCCGGGAGCTCTCCGAATACTTCTTTTGAAATGGTACTACTCATGGTTTTCTCTTCTTTATTGGTTTTAGTGCACGCGGAAATTCCAAAAATTGCCAGTGCAGCGAGTAAAAAGATGTTTTTTTTCATTGAACAGGATTTAACATTTAGCGGCTTGATTTATGTAAAGTCAAAACTTAGATAATCTCTTCTGTTCCATCGGTAATCCGCACCCTGTAACAAGGCAGATCTATGTTGTACGCTTCGTTATATGCCTCTTTCATAATAATTTCAAAAGCTTCCACTGCTTCTTTCTTGACCAGATTGATCGTGCATCCACCAAAACCGCCACCCATCATCCTGGCACCGATCACGTTTGGGTTAGCGCGCGTCTGGTCAACGAGGAAATCAAGCTCCTCGCAGCTCACCTCGTATTCGTGCTGAAGACCAGCGTGCGTCTCATACATTTTGCCGCCAAACTTTTCCAGGTTTCCTTCATTAAGAAAATTGCAGGCAACCTGAACACGTTCAATTTCCTCGGTCATAAACTTGCATCTTCTGTAAACCGGGTCTCCCAATTCGTCCTTGTGTTCTTTCACAAGCTCGGGGGAGGCGTCGCGCAAACTCTTTATTTTCGGGTCGTATTTTTTCAATACTTTAACCCCTGCTTCACATTCGAGCCTTCTGGTGTTGTATTCCGAATCCGCAAGCGAATGTTTTACACTCGTGTCACAAAGCACAAGCAGATAATCAGTCATCGGGAAGGGGAAATATTCATATTCAAGCGATCGGCAATCCAGACGAATCACGTAGTCTTTTTTCCCAAAAGCAGAAGCGAACTGATCCATAATTCCGCACTGAACACCTACGTATTCATTCTCTGCCTTTTGAGACATTTTGACGATTTCAAGCCTGTCAAGCGACAAACTGTTGAGTTCGTTCAATGCGAAAAGTAAACAGCACTCCAACGCCGCCGAAGACGACATACCTGCACCAACAGGAACATCACCACCAAATACCGCCTGGAATCCGCTGATGGAAAATCCTTTTTTTTGAATCTGCTCAACGATTCCGATCTGATAATGGGGCCAAGCTTTTTCAGGTTTGGAGAGGTCGTCGAGCGAAAAAGTATAAGTTTCATTCAGGTCCACCGCGTACAACGTTACGATTTTGTCGCTAGTGGGAGCTATTGCAAAATAAACAGCTTTGTCCACGCTGGCCGGAAGAACAAAACCATTGTTATAGTCAGTATGCTCACCTATCAAATTTATTCTGCCTGGTGAGCGGAATATTCTTGGAGTATCAGCCTGATTTCCAAATTTTTGGAAATAACTTTCCTTTATTCTGTTTGCTGTTTTTGCTTCTGTTAATAGCATCATTACGCACGCCACGGTGCAGTTTTATTGAATACCTGCTACAAATCTAATGGACAGGTATTTATTTCTAATTAAATCTTTGGCAGATACTTGATAAACCGATTTCAATATCCACGTGCCAAAGTGACTGAGTCCATGATATTACTTCCGTTCTCAAGCGCAAAAACGTTATTAAGGAATAGGTCAACCTTTCCAAGATGTTCATTCCGGTGGCCACCGCCAGTGTGTTGTGTAAGAATCACATTCTCCATTTTCCACAAGGGACTTTCGGCAGGGAGAGGCTCGACTTCTGTCACATCCAAAACTGCCCCGTCCAGATGTTTGCTGTTGAGTGCTTCAATTAGTGCATTCTCGTCGGTCGTGCTTCCGCGGCCCACGCTTGCATAAACACTGCCCTGCTTCATGGCAGCCAGGATTTCGGCATTGACAAAATGTGTTGCCGTTCCCGGAAGTGTGTTGATAACCAGATCGGTTTCAGGTAACCTGGCCAGTAATTCTTCCTGGTTGTGTATGGTTGCTTCGGGATCCGTTCTGGCCATCATAGACGTGTTGCATCCAAATCCGGCCAGGATTGTATTGACCGATTTTCCGATCGTTCCCGCGCCCAGGATCACTACGTTCTGGCGGTATAAAATTCTAAGTAGCGGACGCAGGTTGACGCCGACCCATTCTGTTTTTTGTTTCAAAATCGTAAGCGTATCCAATCCACGGTAAAGTGCAAGCACACCACCAACGATACTCTCCGCACAAGGACGGGCAAACCAGTCGCCCATATTTGCAACTTTCACGTTTTCGTTTAGCTGCACAAAAGAATATTGATCAAATCCGGCGGAATCAAGCTGCCAGAATTTAAGATTTGCAAGGGGCTGAGAAAACCATTCCACCGGCGGATTTCCTAAAATGTAGTCTGCTATGCTGAAAATGGATCTGGCTTCATCGTCACTGATTTCTGAGCCAAAATGTATTTCGTGATCCGTCGATAATGCTTCTACTAATTTTGCACGAAGGGTTTCGTCGAATCGGGAATGGCAATAGATGGTCATTTTTTGTTTTATGTTTAAAAGGGCGGATCGCCCGGTTTTACCTGTTGTGATTTAAATTACTACAAAAACATTGCCAGTCCGGTATTCGGATTTTGGCAATTTGCTTTACGATAAACCAAATATAGGTTTAGAAATCTTTCGGCCACAGAATCCTGTGCTGCATTTTCTGAAAAATCGGCGGAGGGCTGGGATCTGTATTTCTCGAAGTTTTTTTATGTGGGAAGCGCGCTTGCAATTGGGCAAAGCACCTCAATCAAGGTACCCTGATCTGGCTGTGTTTGGATTGTTAGGACGCCAGCGAAAACAGAGGTGCGTTGTTTGAGATTAATGAGTCCATTGCCGGAGTTGTGTTCTCTATAAACAAATCCTACACCATCATCGCGTACAATGAGATTGAGATAATTGTCTTTGATAAAAAGCTGAATATAAATGTTGCGGGCCTTGGCGTGACGGATGATGTTGTGCAAAATCTCTTTAAAAACCAGGAAAAGGTTTCTGCGATGATCCGTCGCAATTTGCATATCAATGTCATCATCTGAGATGTCCATATGTATTTCAATCGGATGATGTTCGAGCAGGGCATATGTGGTTTCCTTGACGCGAAATGAAAAATGACCTACGGAATCATGGGCAGAATGAAGACTCCAGATAATCTCCCGCATCCTGGAAATCACTTTTCTGGAAGTCTCGCCAATGAGCTTGACGGTTTCAGTTGCTCCGTGTTCTTGTGTTTTTAACTGGCGTATTACAGCATGGCTCATTACGCTGATGCTCCCGAGATCAGCCCCCAGTTCATCGTGTAAGTCCCTTGAAATATCGTCACGTATTCGCTGTAATGCGGACTGTTTTTTCTCGTTTTCCCGAAGTTGTTCGATCAATTGCGCCTGGGCTTCAATTTTTTCAAGCTCGTTTTTTCTGTTTAGTACCGACATCCCAAGTGTAAAACATAGTACTTCAAACATAACACCAAATTCCATATAGGTAACCGGATAGGAGAGTGGATCGGAGGGGTGCCGGTTAAAAATTTCAGGGGCAAAATTGCTGCCAAGTGCGAGAAGGCAGCCAAGGATGAAGAACAGGGAGCCGACAATGAAGTAAGAAACAGCAGCTTGTCGCACTTTCAGAATACGTGGTACTACCACCAATGAGCCCGCAGCCAGAATACATCGGAAAAATATATAAATGTTACTTTTAAGCTCGTTTGATGCGTTCGAAATAAGGAGAACGAAATCTACCAACATTTCTATTGCCAACAGGACAACCATTGCTTTCAGCAGGCGGTGACTAAAAGGATCAAGACGTGGAATTTCAATCAACAAAATAGCAAATCGTATGTAGAGGATAAATGCAAGCGATTCAATGATGGCCACCTTGAAATTTGTACCAGGCAAATAGTTCGCGTTACCGTAATCGATGTCATCGAGATAAAATGTGATGACCATACAAATGATGTAGAATGCATACTGCCAATAGATTGCTTTGCGATGCTGAAAGAACGTGAAGATGGCATAAAGGGCCATCATGCATAACATTCCATCGAAAAACAGGCGTAGTTGTGGGTAAGATATGTGCAGGCTGGAGAGTGTGCTGTTCATTTTTCCGGGGTTATTCAGCCCGGTTGCGTTGGATTATTCGCACTTGATTTGGCTGCCGGTTTTCTCGGGCTTCAGATGCAGAACGTAATTTTGCTTTCGGGTTGGTAAATATAACATCGCAAAACGTTGAAAAACAGACGTAAAGCCAGAATTAATTTGACGGAGCGACAAAATTTGGAGATTGTGATTGTTTTTGAGCTCAAAAATCAAAAATAGTAGCCCTTTCCTTGTCTGGAATCGCAATATTTATCGAATTTTTTCTAGAATTTTTCTGCCTCTTGCCCGAAACGCAGCAGTTTCAAAATCCATATTTTCTTCGATAATGATCCTCAATTCTTTTTTTATTTCAGGATAAACTTTTGAAAGATTGAATAATATTGTCAATGAAAAAGCTTTGATCGCAATAGCTGTTTTCCGGTTTTGAATAAAATTAAAACATGCATCCATCACTTCTCCGTGATACGGCTCGGGAATTGAGATATCTTCCAGAATCCGCACCGTGTTACGAATCACTGCGTCGTGCACATCAGTTCTGCGAAGTTGGCTCACCAGCGTACCGATGTGCGGACCGAGTAATTCGGGTTTTTGTTTTGCCGCCATGCTCAGGCTCCATGCCGCACGTTGGGTAAGTCGCCAGTCGTCTGACAAAAAGCACCGAATTAATTCTTTGAAATTGGCTTCCGATTCACAGGCGTAACCGGCACCCCGAACAGCCAGCCCGCGCGACTGATTCGGGTCGGTAAGGAGCATTTCACGAAGTGTCATTGTGCTGCAAAGCTGCTAGCCAAAATTGTTTTTGGCTGATTTTTTAAAAGATCAACCATTACTTTTTTTGTGCCGTATTGCAACGTTTGCTGTTGGGAGGTTCCGGAAACGAACGTGGCTGATACCAACTTGCCATTTTTCCAGATTTCGCTGACCGTCACATTGCCACGTGCTCTGAGTCCTTTAACGGACCCGTCGGACCAGTTATCCGGCAGGGCAGGAAGCAATTCAATGATGCCTGTCTGTGATTGCAGCAACATTTCAGTGATTCCGGCTGTGGAACCCATGTTGCCGTCAAGCTGGAACGGAGGGTGTGCACATAGTAAATTAGAATAGGAGCCGCCTCCGTTTGCCATATTGGTTCCTTTGTCGCCAACAGGTCGGAGCACACTTTTGAGCAATTTATAGGCCCGGTTTCCGTCATGAAGCCTCGCCCAGAAGTTTACTTTCCAGGCTAATGACCAACCCGTTCCGTCGTCCCCGCGTGCATTCAGCGTAACTCTGGCAGCCTTGGCTTCTGCTGGTGTGCCATCCAGTGAGATTTGTTTACCAGGATGCAGCGCAAACAGATGGGACACATGGCGGTGTTTGCTTGTTGAGTCGTCGACATCTTCTTTCCATTCCTGCAACTGTCCCCATTTTCCGATCTGCAACGGAAGTATTTTGTCTCTCACCGACCTGGCTTTTTTGACAAATTCCGGATCTGTTTTCAGTATTTCGGCTGCTTTAATGGAGTTTGTCAGGATATCCCAGGCAATTTCATGATCCATTGTAGCGCCGGTGGAGATTCCGCCATGCTCCGGCGAATAAGAGGGTGAGGAAACCAAATGACCTTTTCCGTCTTCTGACAAATAATCCATCCAAAACAAGGATGCGCCTTTCATGACCGGGTAAGCACTATTTTTTAGATAATTTACGTCACCGGAAAAAGCATAATGTTCCCACATATGCTGTGATAGCCAGGCAGCACCGCCCGGAGCAAAACCCCATGGGAAATCCCAACCTGGTGAAGTAAAGCCATAAGCATTCAACATCGTGTTTACTGTCCAGCCCGGCGCGTTGAAGAATTCTTTCGCGGTGAGTTTTCCTGGCTCAACAATTGATTTTATAAAGTCCGAAAGCGGCAGAAAACATTCCGATAAATTGGTTACCTCAGCCGGCCAATACAGCATCTGGATATTGATGTTGGTGTGGTAATCGTTCGACCAGGGCGGATTTGTACTGTCGTTCCATTTGCCCTGAAGACTCATCGGCATGGTACCCGGCCTGGTTGAAGAGATCATCAGGTAGCGTCCATATTGGAAATACAAAACTTCAAGACCCGCATCCGGACTACCTTCAAAATACCTGATCTGGCGAAGGTTAGTGGGTAAATTATTTTGGGATGAATTGCCAAGGTCCAGAGAAACCCGGTCAAAAAGATTTTTATAATCCTGTTGTTGCTGTTTGAGTAACTGGTCAAACTTTTTCAAGGAAACAGCCGATATTACCTGGCTGTTTATTTTTTTATAATCATTGCCCTTGTATGAAGGGAACTGCATGGTATAATCTGTTGCAGCGGTATGTGTAAGGGTGATAAAGTGCGCATTGGAAACCTTTAGAACGCCATTTTCTGATTTGATTTTTCCGTCCGTATCAATCCGGTAAGTTGTTTCAAATTCCTGTTTGTTGTCTTTCAGGCTTCCTCCAAAAATGTATTGGTTGTTATCAAATTTCTCGTATTCCTTTTTATGCGGTGAAACAAAACGTATTGAATAATCTTCTGCGCCTGTTGATGTGAATTTGTAAACCATGACACGTGCAGGATAATTGCCAAAGAAAATCCGTTCGAACTTGTTTTGACCGGCCTCGTAAGTAACTTTCCCGATGGCGGACGAAATATCAAGTTCTCTGCGGTAATTTTTGATTTCGCCTTTGTGCGTCACGCTTACATAAAGATCACCCATCGTTTGCTGCGCCCCAAAATCACTCATGCCGTTTTTCTCATGAACCTTGCCAGTCAGTTCCTTATTTGCCAGTTTGTGTGCTTCTTCCAATTTTCCCTGAGCCAAGAGCGCGCGTACCGCAGGAAGGTTTTTGTATGCGTCTTTTCTCAAACCAAAATTGTAATCGGAATTCGCATTTTTCCCGCCTGACCACAAACTTCCTTCCGAAAATTGCAGACGCTCTTCTTCCGGATCTCCAAAAAACATCACGCCAAGATAACCATTTCCTATCGGCAAGGCCTGGGTCATCCAGTCGGTTGCTGGCGCATCGTACCATAGTGTCAGTGGATTATTTTCTCTTTTCTGGCAAAAAGCCTGGATCTGAATCAATAATAACGTAACTGCGATGAGGTAGGTTTTGTGAAAGGGGGATTTCATAGGATCGGTTTAGGGATTTGGACTGCGGAGTAAATAATCAGCCCCACGCCGAAACGTGAGGCTGAAAGTGCTTTTTAAAACTTCTCTTTATTTTGAATAAATCGTACTATTTATTGTCGCCAACCATATCTTCCGGTTTCACCCATTCATCAAATTCCTCGGGCGTCACGTAGCCAAGCCCAACCGCAGTTTCTTTTAGCGTGGACCCATTTTTATGCGCCGTCTGTGCAATCTCGGCCGCTTTGTAGTATCCGATTTTTGTGTTCAAAGCGGTAACTAACATCAGCGAGTTATTGACATGTTTTTTGATGTTTTCATGCAAAGGCTCAATTCCAACAGCACAATTGTCATTAAATGAAACACAAACATCACCGATCAGCCGCGCAGAATGCAGGAAATTATATGCCATCAAAGGTTTGAAAACATTGAGTTCGAAATGCCCGTTAGAGCCGCCTATTCCGATCGCTACGTCATTCCCCATTACTTGTGCCGCTACCATGGTCATTGCCTCGCACTGCGTTGGATTCACTTTTCCTGGCATAATTGAACTTCCCGGCTCGTTGTCAGGGATATGAATTTCGCCAATTCCGGAACGTGGCCCGGACGACAACATCCTGATGTCGTTACCAATTTTCATCAGACTCACGGCCACAGTTTTCAAGGCGCCGTGCGCTTCCACGATGGCATCATGCGCTGCCAAAGCTTCAAATTTATTTTCAGCAGTTACGAAGGGCAGACCAGTCAGTTTGGCAATGTGTTGTGCAACATTTTCCGAATAACCTGCCGGTGTGTTGATTCCCGTTCCAACCGCGGTTCCGCCCAAAGCAAGTTCCGAAAGATGTGCGAGTGTATTGAAAATAGCACGAAGGCCATGATCAAGCTGAGAAGCATATCCCGAAAATTCCTGACCCAAAGTGAGTGGCGTTGCGTCCATAAAGTGCGTACGGCCAATTTTAACAACACTGCGGAATGCCTCTGATTTCGCCCTGAGTGTATCGCGTAATTTGGTGATTCCAGGGATTGTCACATCTACCAAAATCTTGTACGCGGCAATGTGCATCGCCGTCGGGTACGTATCATTTGAAGACTGTGACTTGTTAACATCATCGTTCGGATGAAGAAATTTAGTTTTGTCGGCAAGGTCACCACCCTGAATGACGTGGCCTCTGTAAGCGATCACCTCGTTGCAATTCATGTTTGATTGCGTACCGGATCCCGTTTGCCATACTACCAATGGGAATTGGTCGGCCAACTGGTCCGTAAGAATTTCGTCACAAACTTCACCGATCAGGTCGCTTTTTTCCTTTGGAAGTACTCCCGCCTCAAAGTTCGTTATGGCAGCAGCTTTTTTCAGATATGCAAATGCTTTTATGATTTCCTTGGGCATCTTATTAATATCCTGTGCGATCGGGAAATTCTGGATAGAGCGTTGGGTTTGTGCGCCCCAGTAAACATGCGCAGGTACCTGCACTTCGCCCATTGTGTCTTTTTCTATACGGTATTCCATTTTTTATTATAGTGAATAAAGTAAAAAGTATAAATCAGAATGTGGTGGTAAAGTTAGGGTTGGGGCGGGAGTTTTCGGTATTTTTTGATGGATAAATGTTTTTGTGTGGCCGTGATTGCATTGTATTTCGTAAATTCCCGGATGAATATTTGAAGGTGATTTATATTAAACCCGAATCCATGTTTCCAAAAACAAGCATATATAAAGATTACAAAGCCATGAGCGTGGCGGCAGCTGACTGTGTTATCGCACTTTTGAAAGAAAAACCCACTGCCGTTTTCTGTCTTCCCTCCGGTAGTACCCCGGAAGGAATGTTTCACGAACTCGTGAAAGCGCATCAAAATGGTGATGTGGATTTTTCCCAATGTACATACATCGGGTTGGACGAATGGATAGGTCTTGGGGCGGAGGATAAAGGAAGTTGCCGGGATCTGCTGGACAAGGATTTTTTAATACCAATCGGTTTTCGGGAAGATCAGATTTTCTTTTTTGATGGACTGGCTGCAAGTCCGCAAGCCGAATGCGACCGGGTCAACGCAGCGCTTTCTGCAGTTGGCGGGCTGGATCTGATCATTCTGGGAATCGGAATGAACGGGCATCTGGCGCTGAATGAACCTGGAACTCCCTGGGACAGCAGGGCACATATTTCCGTTTTAGATCCTATTACGGCGGAGGTCGGACAGAAATATTTTAACAAAGCAACACCCCTCACAAGTGGAATAACTGTTGGTATCCAAAATATTCTTGAAGCAAAAACCGCGATTTTAATTGCATCCGGAAACGGAAAAGCACCGGTCGTTAAACGAGCGCTTTCTGAACCGCTAACAATTGATTTTCCAGCCACAGTTTTACAGACACATCCGCATGCGGAGTTTATTCTTGATGAAGCTGCCGCAGATTTGCTTTAAAAAGGGCGTTTATTGGATGTTTAAGATCTGACTATATTTTTCAGTTTTTTCATTTTTTGTCCCCAATACCATGTAGGCTTCAAAGTCGCCCGAGGGTACGTCGCTTGAAATTACATAGCTGTAAAACGCCATAAATCCGTCAAATAAAGGATAAATATCGGCTGTTCGTTCTAAAATAAATTCCTTTCCGGTTTCCCGGCTAACCAATATGAGATCGTTCTTTTCTTCAAAAGGGCCGGTTTTTTCACGGTATACGAGCACGCGTTCTTTTCTGTTGATGTTAGAGACTGACGGATAGTAATTCAGAGATAAACCCAGACTGCTTTGAAAGCTGCTGCGCTTTGATGGTTGTGTAATTATTTTTAAAACGGGCTGGTCGCTGTAATTTCTAATGAAGAAGCTGTCCTCTCCCATATATTTTATGATAGAATTTTCAGGATCGGTTGCTTCTACCACCTTGTCGTTTTCCAGATAAATGGCTTTGTAATTCCCGGTCGCGACATCTGCAGGCAAATTGCCTGTCAGCGTTCCGGCGTCTTTATAACTTAATGCGATCTTCTGATTTTTCAGATAATCATTCTCAATGATCAATTCGTACTTTTTGTCCTTTGAAATATTATAACCCGAAACTTCGAAGTATTTATGATCAGCCAGCATATTCCAGGATCCTCTTCTGATCTTGAGAGCGCCTGTTTTTACGGAGATCTGATTTGATATCACCGTCTTTTTCATTCCCCATACCACACTGGCAACATAGTCACCGGGAACTACCGTAGCCGGGAACTGAATTTTAAATTCTTTTATCCCGTTCAGATTCGAGATCTCGCCCCAAATACCTGCATAATTCAATCCGGTTTTTTTATCGGTAATCTGCATAATTGGTGTCTCGACAAGCTTCCCGCTGTCTGTCAGCATTTGAGCCGTGCCGCTGAAAGTCACGGGCAGCATTATACTAGCCTCCGGGCCCAGTGTGACATTGTAATTTTTCGCGGGCTCAGTTAATCGGATTGCGTTGAAGGGAACAACGCAGATCGTGTACGATCTTGCTTGTACCGTGGAGCTTTCGAGTGCGAGGCTGAGTTTTTTGCCTTCATAACTGAACCCGTTTACGATGTCAGATGAGGTTGTATATTCTTTGTTGAGCCGGATTTCAGGCTTTATGAAATCCCCGCCCTGATAATTCTCCGGCAGATTAATCACAATCACATCCGTCCCGACTTCGATATTGTCCTGATCTATTCCCGGAACGGTAAATGAAATCGCGTCAATTTCTTTAATTATGCCACCGGGGTCAATGGTTTTTCGTTCTTTGCACTCGAAAAGTGTCAGAGTGCAAAGTAAAATGAGGTAAAAAGATTTTTTCATAAAAACGTTAAGTGTTACAGGTAAATGCGCCCGGAGCCGCCTCTTCCGTAAGCGGTTTCTGGTGATCAACAAGTTACAAAAATCACTTTGAACAGCCTCGTTTCTCTCTCAAATAGGATAAATTATCTAACGCAATTTTCAGTTTTTGCCTCATTTCACTTAATTAGAGAAGCTGAGAGCAACAATTGTCTTAGCCTACTATCTTTGTGGTGTTCTTTTGTGAACACCCGTCAATCGGGGTAGTGGTTTTCGTTTTGGAACCCTCATCCAAACTGAAATTAATAAGGAACCGTGTGAAATTCACGGACAGTCGTGCTACTGTAAATGCCGTTCCGTTTTTTGGAAGCTTTTTTGCCCTCGCGTCCCATTGTTGTATTTGCAGCGAGAAGGGCGGCAAAAATGGTATAAGTCAGGAGACTTGCCGCTACGCTCAATGGCTATTCCCTCACGTTTGGGGTATGGTTTCGTATTGATTTAACAATGTTTTATTGATCAGTTTATTGGTACGCCAATCTCACCCGGATCCCGCGTGTTTATGTGGTGCAATAAAAGAGAAAATGATGCAGCGTACTGAACTTCGCAGGAGATTTGTGTGGTTTGGGACGGGGGTGTTTTCAAAGGGTTTTTATTAACTCTTTTAACACAATTTTATGTTTTCACACAATCTGGGTTATCCGCGCGTTGGAAGCCAAAGAGAACTCAAAAAGGCCTGCGAGCAATTCTGGGCTGGTAAAATCGACCGCGATGCATTGCAAAAGGTGGCACGTGGGATTCGTCATCAAAATTGGGAAACGCAGCAAAATGCCGGAATTGACCTGATTCCATCCAATGATTTTTCCTTATATGATCATGTGCTGGATATGTCGCTGGCAGTTGGTGCCATACCGGAACGATACCTGCAACTGATCGACGGAAAAACCAACCGCGAACTGGATCTGTATTTTGCAATGGCACGTGGCGTGCAGCGCGAGGGACTGGACATTAATGCAATGGAAATGACCAAGTGGTTTGATACCAACTACCATTATATTGTTCCTGAATTTGTGAAAAATCAGAAATTCAGCCGTTACTCCGATAAAGTTGTACTTGAATTTGAGGACGCAAAGCAAAAAGGAATTATTACAAAGCCCGTTCTGGTTGGCCCGGTGACATATTTATTGCTGGGCAAAGAAAAGGAAACGGGCTTTCACAGAATAGAATTGCTTGATACGCTTTTGCAGGTCTATATCGAGATACTGAAAGAGCTTTCTGCGAGAGGTGCGAAATGGGTTCAACTCGATGAGCCTTGTCTGGTACTGGATCTTACGGAGGACGAAAAACGGTCACTTCAAAGCGCTTATGCACAGATTGCCGAAGCTGTCCCCAACCTGAAAATTCTTCTTGCTACTTATTTTGGCGGACTGCAAGATAACCTGGCATTGGCTGCGGAGTTGCCAGTTGCAGCGTTGCATGTTGACCTTACCCGCGGAGCAGAAAGTTTACCGGCAATTTTAGCTCATACCGGATTTGTCAATTCGTTCAGGAAACTGTCGCTGGGTATAATTGATGGTCGGAATATCTGGAAAAATGATTACAAAAAGTCGCTTTCTTTCATACAGCATGCAATAGATATTATAGGAGCAGATCGTGTGCTGGTGGCGCCGTCATCTTCACTGCTGCATAGCCCACATGATCTTGATCTTGAAAAAAATGAGGCTGTGCTCACAAAAGAGATCAAAAACTGGATGGCCTTTGCCAAACAGAAATTGAATGAAGTTGTTGCACTGTCCAAACTCGCCACCAGTGATTTTGTGACGTTTGAAATTTATCAGCAGAATCAGGCAGCTATTGAAGATCGCAGAACCTCCGGGCAAATTCACAAACCACTGGTAAAGATGGGTGTAGCAGAGATCCGATCGGTGGATTTTGAGCGAAATAACGTTTTTTTAGATCGGCAGGCTACTCAGCTTGAGAAGCTGAAACTGCCTCTTTTCCCTTCAACCACAATCGGCTCATTTCCTCAGACCGACGAGGTTCGGCAATTACGGGCAAATCTGAAAAAGGGAATTTTATCGCAAAGTGAGTATGATCTGAAAATAGAGGAGGAGATCGTGAAATCGTTGCGCTGGCAGGAAAACCTGGGCATTGACGTACTTGTTCATGGCGAATTTGAGAGAAATGATATGGTGGAATATTTCGGCGAAAGTTTGTCGGGATTTGTGTTTACGCAGTATGGCTGGGTACAAAGTTATGGAAGCCGCTGTGTGAAACCCCCAATCATTTATGGCGATGTGGCGCGCTCTGAGCCGATGACTGTTAAATGGTCTGCTTTCGCACAGGCCAATTCTGAGAAGCTGGTTAAAGGAATGCTGACAGGTCCGGTGACGATCCTGCAATGGTCCTTCGTGCGAGATGATCAGCCACGGAAAGATACGGCGTTCCAGATCGCCCTGGCGATACGAAAGGAGGTTATTGACCTGGAAAAAGCGGGTATAAAGGTAATTCAGATCGACGAACCAGCCATTCGTGAAGGTCTTCCGTTGAGGAGATCGGCCTGGAAAGAATACCTGACATGGGCAGTGGATGCATTCCGTTTGAGTGCGGCCGGCGTTGCTGATCAGACGCAGATCCACACGCACATGTGTTATTCGGAATTTAATGACATCATCGACTCCATCGCGGCCATGGATGCGGATGTGATAACGATCGAAACTTCACGTTCGCAAATGGAATTGTTAGATGCTTTTGCTGATTTTAATTATCCCAATGAGATCGGCCCGGGTGTTTACGACATACATTCGCCCCGCGTACCGACCGTTGAAGAAATTACTTCTCTGCTAGAAAAGGCGCTGAAAGTGATTCCCGCCCGAAATCTTTGGGTAAATCCGGATTGCGGTCTCAAGACGCGGAAATGGCCGGAAACCGAAGCTGCTTTGCGGAATATGATTTCTGCTGCTAACTTGCTGCGGGAATCAGTAGAAGTGGTTCAAAAATTGTAATATTCCATGATCTCTCTGTGGGCCAACCATCACAGGGAGATCTTTTAATTTTGTAAAAATGACACAGGAGGAAAAAATTAGTAATTCAGAAACGCGCGTGTTTAAAACCGTATTTCCAAATAATACCAATCATTACGATACGCTTTTTGGCGGCACAGCTTTGTCTATGATGGATGAGGTTGCATTTATCGCAGCTACACGTTTTTCAAGGCTTCGCTGCGTCACGGTTTCGTCTGACCGGATCGACTTTACCCATCCGATTCCTGCAGGAACCATCATTGAACTGGTTGGCCGGGTTGAATATGTGGGTAACACCAGTCTGAAAGTGCGTGTTGATATTTATGTGGAGCGGATGTATGAAGAAAAGAGGGAGAAAGCTGTCTCCGGAATCTTCACTTTTGTTGCGCTTGATGAAAATCACAAGCCTACGAGTGTAACCGGAAAGCTACTTTAAGTACCTTCTTACTTAGCAACTTGCAATTCAAATTATTTGGTTATCAGTGTTATACGTTATAGCCTGAGGTTGTACGTAGTGCTCGGTGGTTACATTTTCGTGAAAATTGAGCCGTATGATAAGTTTCAAGCCCTAACGATAAATTCTTTGTTTGAGATAAATTTTATTGCATTACTTTTGGAGTCGTAATTGAATAATATGATTGCGATCTTGTGCTTTATTAATTTATTTTGAATGAGAATTTTAGGAATTTCTGCTTTCTATCATGATTCGGCAGCGGCTCTGATCGAAAACGGTGAAATTGTCGCAGCAGCGCAGGAAGAAAGATTTACCAGAAAGAAACACGATCCGGGTTTCCCTTCAAACGCAGTTCAATTTTGTCTGGAATATAGTGGCTTCAAATTAAATGACCTGGATGCGATCGTTTTTTACGATAAACCGCTTCTGAAATTTGAACGCCTTCTTGAAACATATTACGCGTTTGCCCCCAAAGGCATCAAATCTTTTCTGACCGCAATGCCAGTCTGGATTAAAGAAAAGATGTTTCTCAAACGGCTTATCAATGAAGAATTGGTTAAGCTAGGATATGACAAAAAGAAGCCAGTTAAAATTCTCTTTCCCGAACATCATCTTTCTCACGCCGCAAGTGCATATTACCCATCTCCATTTGAGAAGTCAGCAATTCTGACGATTGACGGAGTAGGAGAGTGGGCAACCGCATCTGTTTGCCTCGGTGAAGGTAAAGACATTACCATATTAAAAGAGCTTCGTTTCCCGCATTCCCTTGGGCTGTTGTATTCTGCTTTTACTTATTTTCTGGGTTTCAGGGTTAATTCGGGAGAATATAAACTGATGGGCCTGGCACCTTACGGTGACCCGACTTCGCCTGACATCAAACGATATGAGGAAATCATTCTCCGGGATTTGATAGAATTAAAAGAGGACGGCTCTGTCTGGCTTGATCAGGAGTATTTTGATTACGCGACCGGGCTCAAAATGGTGAATGAGCATAAGTGGGAAGCACTGTTTGGATTTAAAACCAGGCGGCCGGAAGATGCATTGGAAGCGGTTCACTGCAATCTGGGGCTTGCCATTCAGAACATCACCGAAGAAGCCGTGATTCGCATGGCCAGGGAAGCCAAAAGGCTTACCGGTGCTGATTATTTATGCCTGGCTGGTGGTGTTGCTTTGAACTGCGTGTCCAATGGAAAATTGCAGAAAGCGAACATTTTTAAAGATATTTTTATTCAGCCTGCGGCAGGGGACGCGGGTGGTGCACTTGGCGCAGCTCAGGCGGCCTATCATATTTATTTCGGGCAGGAACGGAAAGTTACCTGGACTGGCGACGCCATGCGCGGCTCCTACCTTGGGCCGACTTTCTCCGATCTGGATGTAATTCTGACAGCCAAAAAATATCAGGCGGTATACACCAACTACGAAAATTTTAGTGATTTGTCGGTTGAAGCTGCGAGACTTTTGTCGGAAGGCAACGTCGTAGGATGGGTGCAGGGAAGAATGGAATTTGGTCCGCGTGCGCTAGGTGGAAGAAGTATTCTGGGTGATCCTAGAAATGCAGAGATGCAGAAAAAACTGAATCTTAAAATCAAATATCGGGAGTCATTCCGCCCTTTTGCTCCTTCGGTTCTTTCCGAGGATTGTGCGGATTATTTTGACTACGATGGTATTTCACCTTATATGTTGCTGGTTCATCCGGTTGCAGAAAGTCGCCGTAAACCGGTTCCTGCGGATTACAATGCACTTGACCTGCGGGAGAAGTTATATTTCGAACGTTCGGACCTGCCTTCGATCACGCACATAGACTACTCGGCAAGGATTCAGACGGTTCATAAAGATACCAATCCAAGGTACTATCAGTTGATCGACTCTTTCAAGGCGCTGACTGGTTATGCTGTGATCGTGAACACCAGCTTTAATGTGCGTGGGGAGCCGATCGTGTGTACGCCAAATGATGCATACCGCTGTTTTATGCGCACTGAGATGGATTATCTGGTAGTTGGAAATTTCATTTTTGACAAAAAACAGCAGCCCGAATGGCAGGAAAAAGATAACTGGCAGGAAGAGTTTGTTCTGGATTAATTTTAAATTTCTCTGATTTTCAGCGATTTTATGACATCAAAAATTGTGACCAGTCTCGTTCGAGTTGGTTTTTTGTGCCTGCTTTTTTTCTTTTTGTTTTATCCGGACAGGTTTCATATCAAATTTGATTACCCCGGTTTGCCGCAAAGCGACAGCTGGTATCTGAGGTTGGCAAAGTTCGCTTTCTGGATGTTGCTGATCGTCGAGATACTTCGGATTTTCTATTACGGAGTTGTGAAGAGCAAGGCAAAGGGAATTGCAGCTAACATCACGACGATCGCTGTACCGCTTGTTGTAACCCTTATTTTCCTCGAAATTGTGTTCATGTACATTCCTCAGAGCCATGAAGGTGTGCTTTCAAAAGCTTCGCAGATTTGGTGGGAAAAATACTGGCATCCTGTAAATGCGCAAGGTTTTCATGATAAGGAAATTGAGCAAAATCCGGGTAAAAAGCACGTGCTGGTTGTAGGCGATTCTTTTGCTGCGGGACATGGATTAAAAAGTGTTTCTGAAAGGTTTTCCGATATACTCGGGTCAAAACTAGGTTCCGAAAAATACAGCGTCTATAATCTGGGAGTTTCGGGTGCGGATACGCGTGACGAGGCAAAAAGACTGGAAGCATATTCGGTTAAACCGGATGTGATTGTTCTTCAGTATTTTCCCAATGATGTAGAAAAGGTGGGTAGAGAAAAGGGTTTGTCTCTTTCAGGATCGGAGCCTTACGCGGATTTGAAGGGGCCGATGGCTACTGTTGTAAAGCGGTTTTATCTGCCAAATTTCATTTACTGGCAGCTGCCCCATACAGGGTTCAGCACTTTTGCGAAATTTGTCCAGACAGCCTACACAGATACGACTGTACTGAATGCACATTTACGTGATTTGTCAAAAATAATTGCTTACAGAGATAGTACACATGCTAAGATGTACGCTGTTTTTATTCCGTTTTTATTCCAACTAGATCAGAGCGCAGGATACACCAAGCCGGTTGAAAATTACCTCAAAGCGCATGGTGTAACAGTAGTTCCGATTAACGACGGCATTGCCGGAATTCCTGACAAGGAACGTGTGGTAGGGAAAAATGACACGCATGCCGGCCCGGCTGTAAACGCGCTCATCGCGGAAAGGCTTTACCAGGCAATTAACAAAAATTAAAGCAAAGATTAATTCAAACGTACCCCGCAGGTAAACTATTTAAACTTCAAAGACATGGATTTTTTAACAGATTTGTTCGCATTTATGAAGGAGCGCAAAAAGTGGTGGCTGGCTCCCGTAATTTTGGTTTTGCTCCTGATCGGTGTACTGATTGTGATCGGTGGCGGTTCGGCAGTAGCTCCGTTTATATATACCTTATTCTAGAAATTTACTGCCAGCAAAGTAGTTTTACTTTGCTGGCAGTAAAACCGTTAGTCCTGAAGGAGATTTTTCGTGAAAGCTCCTTCAATCCTATTACAATTTTCAGGAAAATACAATGAGTGAATCAGAAAAGGCCAAGGCCCAGTTAGTTATAGTAACCGGACTTGTGGTGCTATATTTTATTTTTAAATCGAAATATCCGTATCTCCTGATCGGTGCAGCGGCTGTGGGGGTAATCAGTATTGCTATTCCTGCCGCAGGTGATCTGATTGTAAAAGGCTGGTATAAAATAGCCGAAGTTCTGGGCGCTATCAACGGGCGGATTTTACTATCAATCGTTTTCTTTTTGGTGTTGCTGCCGGTTGCATTACTGGCTAAACTGGGAAAGAAAAATCTGCTTGCGCTTAAAAAGGAGAGCCGTAAGACTGTTTTTGTGGAGCGAAATCACAAGTATGTCGCGAAAGACATGGAACAGGTTTGGTAGAGACCTTCTAAAAAAAATTCTTAAAAGGCCTGGTTCAGGCCTTTTTTTTGCGGCAGGATCGATCGTAAAGCAGTTGCAGCATGCCGTCTTTCAGACCTACATCAGGAACATGGATGATTTTTGCACCTGCCCATTTCATGGCAGAAGTGTAAATATCACCAGCGGGTACGATCACGTCGGCACGGTCGGGATTAAGCTGCAGCTTGTTGATTCTGTCTACGAGTGGAAATCCGGAAATATAATCCCGCATGCGCTCAATTTCTTCAAGACTCGTTGAGCTTTCGGTAAGTTTGGAAGAAAGATCGAATAATTTATTGATGTTACCACCTGTTCCGACTGCCTGTATCGGCATCGAGTAGTCTACATTGTCATTGATCCACTCTTTGATTTTGATCCATGCCGTTTTGGATTCTTTCCCTTCAAGGAGCCTGACGGATCCCAGTTTGAAAGATTTGGCGGCTATTTTTGTGCGATCCTGATATACGTTCAGTTCTGTGCTTCCTCCACCCACGTCAATGTGGATATATTGGCCATCGCTCAGAGATTTAACGACGACGTTATTAACCAGTTCTGCTTCCTTTTGACCGTCGATAATCTGGATGTGAATACCCGTTCGTTGTTCAATATGTTCACGCACCTCCGGGCCGTTGGCTGCTTCCCGGAAAGCGGAAGTGGAACAAGCCATGTAGTCATCGACTTCGTGCAACTCCATCAACAGCTGGTAGGCAAGCATCAGTTTCATCATTCTGTCCTCGCTGAGGGCGGAAATGCGGCCTTCTGTAAAAACATCGTGACCAAGTCTCAGCGGAAAACGTACGTATTCAACTTTCTTTAAACGGATAACACCCTCGTCCTGCAATACCGAAGATATTTGCATACGGGCACCATTTGATCCTATATCAATTGCAGCGAATTTCAAAAGCTCTGAGTAATGAGGAAGTAAATAAAAGCCAAAAATAGAACATTTCACGAACTACGCAGTTATGGTTCGTGAAACGTTCCCGTTTTATTTACATTTTTCTTCCGATCTGATAAAGTAATTTTACTTTAAAACCAGGCCCTGTTCGTTGGTTCAAAGGCGTAACCGGCTTGAAATAAGTATATAAATATGCTTCTGCCTGGATCACGATCGGATGAAAAGTCTTTTCGAGACCGGCAGAAAAGTTTAGTGAGTTAATCACCGGAACATCCATTTTACGTTCGAAAGAATTCGACTGAAATTCGTTGTAAGGATTGGGCACGATACAGTCATACGAAATTTTTTCCTTTGATTTTACAACTACATTCGTCCCGGCTCCTGCGAAAAATGCCCAGTTATCTTTCAAATCATTACGAAATGCCACCGTAAGCGGAATCTGTACAATCGACGGATCGACCCTGATATTCAGGACTGGAAATGCTCTCGGAACTTCATTGGGATGTTGTTCCTTAAAGTCACGGTGACTGCGGTCACGGAATACTTTTTCGGTAATAAACTCAACAGGTTTGACTTTCAACCAGGTAAGCCCGGTTGATATCGAGAATTTTTTCGATACAAGTACTTCTCCGGTGATTGTTTTTCCAAATGCATATTTCTCGCTCTGAATACCAACTCCGAAACGGTAAGGCGCCCTGATATTTAGCCTTGGGATGACATTCTCCGCTTTCGTAACTTGTTCCGTTTTCGCTAGCTGTTGCGTCTTTTTTGCCGATTCTGCTGCATTGTAATTTGCCGCGGTAGTGGCCATCCAGGTTTTTCTGATCTGCTTGGCTGATAATCTGTTGGCAAGCATTCCGTTCATTTTTTGGTCTGCATCGCTGATCTGAACCGGCGTCAATTCTGCCAGCCTGTCGAATCGGCTACCGAGTGTGCGGCCCGAAAAATTTGGAAGCTGTTGTTCATTTATATTACTGTTGTTTTCAGTAGCAACCGCTCTTTCCGGAATACTACCCTCCGTTTTAAACTTATAAGTCGGATTATTTCCGTTATCCTGGTTTGCGCTTTTGGTAATCGCAACAGCTTTTTCCGGCTGATCTATATTTTTAGTCGTATTTTTTTCTGTACTGCTGCCGGGAGTCTCTTCCTTTTTAGTCAGCACCAGCCGTTCAGGTAATGCATCTCGTAAATCGGAAGTATTTGGAACTGTACTTTCGTCCTGAGCCGTTCTTTTTATATTCGAAGAATTAGCGTGAAGCTCAGTTTGGGCTTCCCCTGTTAAAGGAACAACCCGTTCAGTTTCTTCACGCTCAGCCAGAGTTTCCGATTGTCTGTTGAAGTTGCGGTAATCAGGAGCCTGTGTGATGCTTTCTTTCTGAATAACGTAAATTGTATCTGTTTTTGGAATAGTAAGAGGGTGATTCTGAATAACTTTGATCTGACTTTGCAGTCCTTTTAAATCGTTACGCAGCAGATCGTTTTGTGAAATCTGTTGCACATACATAAATGCCATTACGGACGTAACGGAAGCGGCGGCGGCATAACCTATCCAGGAACCGTATTGCTGCCAGAAAGTGGGCGGCGTGTGAACCTGCATATAACTCTGCATTTTGGTCCAATCGCTCTCCTGAAAGTCTGGCGAAATACTCTCTAGTTTCCTGCGTATAGTTTTTTCAAATTTATCAGTTTTCATTTCCTTTGAATGCCTTTACAGCCCAATCACTTGGGAAGAGATGTGGGTAATATTGTTTAATCAAATGCTGCAAACGCGCTCTTGCCCGTACATAATGTGACCTTACGGTTGCCTCGTTAATTTGCAGCAAATCTGCTATTTCTCTATGGTTGTAACCGTCAACGACATACAACAGAAACACATTTTTATATATTGGTTTAATCTGTTGAATCAGTTGCAGAATTTCGTCTGCGGTAATTCGGCTCACAATGTCTTCCTCGAAGCGCGGATAACCCGCATCTTCAAGCGAAACCATGTCTTCATTGTGCTTTTTATGTTTTCGATAATAACTGATGGCCGTGTTAACCATGATCGTACGCAGCCATGCCTTGAAAGGATGGGCTGAGTCATATCGTTCCAGATTATTGAAAACTTTCAAAAAGCCCTCATTCAACACTTCTTCTGCCTCTTCGGTGCTGGACGTGTATCGCAGACAGATGCTTTTCGAATAACCAAAATACTGCTTGTACAGTACACGCTGTGCCTGGCTATTTCCTGCTATACACGCAGCTACAACCGACCCGAAGTCGTTTTCGTCAAAAGATATTTTTCTTCCAAATAGCAAAGTTTGCGTGTCAAATTGTTAGGGAATCGGTTTGTTGAAAGTAGTTACGCAACGTCCCAAAGATTTGTTGCAACAATTGTTAACTAATTTATTTTTCCCAACAAAAAATATCGTAACCCTCATTCTGATATTTTATTTAACCAAAGTTACCAAAATAAACAGTTTCTTCATATTGCACATCCGACTGATTATCAGACGTCAACTTGATTGTCCCTAATCTGTTTTAATAGATGCTTTTTTGTCAGATCAAATAATTCTGGTTTTGTGCTGAGCGGGTTGTTTGCCGGCTGTAAAGCCGGTATGCCAGTTGTTGTTTCTTGAAAAATATTTGGGAAAAATTATTTTCACTTGCAACAACGCCGAAAGCAGTCACGTAATGGTCCTTAGAATGGATGTTAATCAATACACTTTCTCTAAACAAATTACAAAAATGAAAAAAATGATTGTTGCGCTGCTCGCGGTTACCGGACTGTGGGCTACAAGTTGTCAGAAGGATGGTTCCGGGCCGACGCCGACCATAGAAACTGCGGCTGATTTTGAGGGTGTGGTGTCAACTGCGGCAAGATATGCGGCACTGACAGATTCTGTGACTGTTGGTAAGTGTAAGGGTAAATTGACGGAGGTGGCAACAGCAGACCTGGCAGCGGCGGTGACAACATACATAACCACCACATATCCGGGAGCAGAAATTAAATTTGCAGCCAAAGATGCAGAGGGAAAAGTTGTGGTGGCGATAGTTCTCGCCGACGGAACTCCAAAAGGTCTCTTATTTAACGCTGACAGCACATTCAAGCAGGAACTGAAGCAGCAGGAACACAAAGCAAGGTTGACCGAAGTAGAGATCAGCGCGCTTCCAGCAGCAATTACTAACTATATTACGGCCAATTACGCCGGCGCAGAAGTCAAACAAGCCGGCACAAATGCGGACGGAGAATATTTTGTCGGTATATTGTTGGATAGCAAAGTGAAAATTTTGCTTTTCAAAGCGGACGGAACATTCAACAAAGAATTAGAAAAGCCTGCAATGCCGCATGGCAAGCCGGGAAAACACAAGTGAAAGCTTTATAGATTTTTGTTAGGGGTGAGTTGGAATACGGTGCTGGATTTTCCGGTACCGTATTTATTTTTTCGGGTCATTCTGCAAAATTGTGGAATTTTTGATCTCGCCCATTACGAACAAACTGTGTGTGCTGCCAATATTATCCAGTGAACCTAGTTTTTGCATCAGAAACTGTTGATATTGAGACATGTCGTCCACCACAATTTTCAGAAGAAAATCATAATCGCCGGATATGTTAAAACACTCCATGACTTCGGGCATCGCGATCACCGCGGTCACGAATTTCTCGCCCATCGTCTTCGAATGCTCTTTCAAAGCGATGTTGCAGAATGCCATCAGTTTTTTCCCCACCTTTTCCCGGTCTACAAGCGCCACATATTTTTTGATAACGCCTTCTTTTTCGAGCCGGCGTACCCTTTCGTAAACAGGTGTGTATGAGAGATTTAATTTTTCTGACAATTCCCGGGTTTTAAGCGTAGCGTCTTCCTGCAAAAATTGCAGTATTTTGGCATCAGTGTCATCCAGATTATACATAGATAGAATATCTTTATTCAGTTTTTTCGTTACCCCAAGATAGATGAATTGTGTAAAAGTATTCGTTTGGGCAGACTAATAGTCTATTTTTTTGGAAATTATTGAACAAAACATCTATTAACTTAAATTTGTATCCCTAGATATTGCTGATGCAGGATTAACAGTATTTATTCACCTTGAATCAACAGAAGTAAGAATAATGGTAGCAACACAACAAAATGATATTCGTGAAATTTTGAAAAGTCGTATTCTGGTGCTTGACGGCGCCATGGGTACGATGATACAGCGCTACAAATTACAGGATTACGATTACAGCGGAGAACGTTTCAAGGACTGGCCTCATGATGTAAAAGGGAACAATGATTTGCTTTCTCTTACGCGCCCGGATGTCATCAAAGAGATTCACGCTGCATATTTCGAAGCTGGGGCTGACATTGCAGAGACAAATACTTTTTCGGGAACTACCATCGCCATGGCCGATTACGGCATGGAAGAGCTCGTATATGAATTGAATTTTGAATCGGCCCGCCTGGCCCGGGAAGTTGCGGACGAGTTCACCGCAAACAACCCGGATAAACCCCGTTTCGTGGCGGGTTCGATGGGGCCGACGAACAGGACGGCATCTTTGTCGCCCGATGTGAATAATCCTGGCTACAGAGCGATCAGTTACGACCAGCTTGTAGACGCTTATTATGAACAGATCAAAGGCCTTACAGATGGCGGTTGCGACCTGCTGCTGGTAGAGACTGTTTTTGATACACTGAATGCCAAAGCGGCTCTTTTCGCGATTGACAAATTCTTTACTGACGCGAAAGAGGGAAAAGTGGAAGCACTTTCTACCTGGAAGGTAAAGAAAGGGGAGGCGTTGCCGATCATGGTTTCGGGTACCATTACAGATGCGTCGGGACGAACGCTCTCGGGCCAGACCACAGAGGCATTTTTGACTTCAATATCACATTTGCCACTTTTATCGGTGGGGTTGAACTGCGCGTTAGGTGCAGATCTGATGAGACCGTACGTTCAGATTCTTTCAAATAATGCACCCTTTTACACATCAGCGCACCCGAATGCGGGTTTGCCGAACGAAATGGGTGAATATGATGAATCTCCCGAGCAAATGGGAGAAGTTATCGACGGGTTTTTGAGAGATAATCTGATCAATATTATTGGCGGATGCTGCGGGACAACACCAGGACATATCCGGGTAATCGCGGATTTGGCGGCAAAATACAAACCAAGGTTAATTCCTGAGACCGAGCCTATTTTGAAGCTTTCAGGTTTGGAACCGATGGATATTACAAAACTGACCAATTACGTCAACATTGGTGAGCGTTGCAATGTGTCGGGCTCCAAAATGTTTGCGCGATTGATCAGGTCGGGGGATTACGACGCAGCATTATCCGTTGCACGTGATCAGGTTGAAAACGGCGCGCAGGTAATTGACGTCAATGTGGATGAAGGTATGATCGACGGGGTAGAGGCAATGAGAACATTCCTCAACCTGATTGCAGCTGAGCCGGATATTTCACGTGTTCCCCTGATGATCGATTCGTCAAAATGGGAAGTAATAGAAGCGGGGCTTAAATGTGTACAGGGAAAGGCGATCGTCAATTCCATTTCACTTAAAGAAGGAGAAGAGAAATTCATAGAATCGGCCAGGAATGTACTGCGTTATGGTGCAGCGGCTGTCATTATGGCTTTTGATGAAACCGGACAGGCGGATAGTCTCGAAAGAAGAATAGAAATATGCAGCCGGGCTTATAAGATATTGGTTGAAGAAGTAGGTTTTCCGCCACAGGACATCATTTTTGATCCAAATATCCTGACGGTCGCAACCGGTATGGAAGAACACAACAACTATGCTGTGGATTTCATCAACGCAACGAGATGGATTAAGGAGAATTTGCCTCACGCAAAAGTTTCGGGCGGCGTTTCCAATGTCTCTTTCAGTTTCAGAGGTAACGAACCGATTCGTGAGGCAATTCACACAGCTTTTCTTTATCATGCGGTAAAAGCAGGAATGGATATGGGAATTGTGAACGCCGGCCAGCTTGGTATTTACGACGAAATTCCTAAGGAAACGCTGGAACTCGTTGAAGATGTCCTTTTGAACCGGAGGTCTGATGCAACGGACAGACTCATTACTTTTGCCGAGACGGTGAAGGATAAAGGTAAAGTAGCCACCGGTCCTGACCTGACCTGGCGTACTTTACCGGTGACCGAACGTATCAGTCATGCACTTGTAAAAGGCAATGCAGATTATATAGAGGAAGATGTAGCAGAATGTTTGCCGATGTTTACGAGGCCGCTTGAAATCATCGAAGGGCCTTTAATGGATGGAATGAGCATTGTGGGTGATTTGTTCGGCGCAGGGAAAATGTTTCTGCCGCAGGTGGTAAAGTCAGCGCGTGTAATGAAAAAAGCTGTCGCTTACCTGCAACCATATATTGAGGCTGAAAAACAGGAAGGATCCTCATCTGCCGGCAAAATATTACTGGCTACGGTAAAAGGCGACGTGCATGATATCGGGAAAAATATCGTTGGTGTCGTTTTGGGTTGTAATAATTACGAAATCATTGATCTGGGCGTGATGGTACCCACGGATAAAATCCTGGCGGCCGCGATTGAGCACAATGTGGATATCATTGGTTTATCAGGATTGATCACGCCGTCACTGGACGAAATGGTTGGTGTTGCCAAAGAAATGGAGCGCAGGAATTTTACAATGCCTCTTCTCATTGGTGGCGCTACTACTTCCCGTATACATACGGCGGTTAAGATTGATCCGAATTATTCCGGTGCTGTAATCCATGTACTGGACGCGTCGCGTTCGGTGCCGGTAGCAGGAAAATTGATACAAAGTGACGCGAGTCAGGCAAAGGTTTTGTCTGATATCAAAGATGAATATGCGAAGTTACGAGAGGATCATGCAAAGCGTGGTGGCGAGAAGGCGCATGTTGTGATTAATAAAGCCAGAGAAAATAAGGCGAAGATTGACTGGAGTAATTTTACTGCAACAAAACCTCAATTTTTGGGCACCAGGGTTTATGATGACTATAATCTGGCGGATATAGCCAGATATATTGATTGGACTCCTTTCTTTCAGACCTGGCAATTGCATGGAAAATACCCGAAAATCTTTGAAGACAAGGTTGTGGGCGTGGAAGCCATGAAACTTTATGAGGATGCGGCTATTTTATTGGGTGAGATTATCAGAGACCAAAGTCTGAAAGCGAAAGCGGTGATCGGATTCTGGCCTGCTAATTCTATTGAAGATGACATTGTGTTGCATCATTATGAGGCGCAAAGCGAGCTTTCCGGCGAAAGTCACGGATCCCATGAGCATATTGAATTTAAAATCAGTTCAGCTGGAAAAAGTCAGTTGAACGGGGGTGAACTTCTGGCGGATAACGCAGTTGTATTGCACCACCTTCGTCAGCAAAGCCAGAAAGCCGCTAATTTGCCCAATTATTGCCTTTCCGATTTTGTCGCACCTTTGGAAAGTGGGCACATGGATTACATCGGCGGATTTGCCGTAACGGCCGGGATCGGAATTGAAGCCTTGATCGACAAATATGAGCGGGATCATGACGACTATAACAGCATCATGGTAAAGGCGATCGCCGACAGGCTTGTAGAGGCGTTGACGGAATTGATGCATGAAAAAGTCAGGAAAGAAATATGGGGATACATGCCCGACGAGAAGTTGAGTAATGAAGAGCTTATCAAGGAATCGTATAAAGGTATTCGTCCGGCTCCGGGTTATCCCGCCTGCCCCGATCATACTGAAAAACGCATGCTTTTCGACCTGTTGCAGGCCGAGCAACTCGGCATCACGCTCACTGAAAGTTATGCAATGTATCCGGCAAGCAGTGTAAGCGGATGGTATTTTTCACATCCCGACAGTCGGTATTTTCCGGTAGGAAAGATCTTCAAAGATCAGGTTGAAGACTACGCAAGAAGGAAGAATATGCCGCTCGAAGAAATTGAGAAGTGGCTTTCCCCGGTACTTGGATATTAAAATGTAAGGTTCAGTTGTTGAAGGAGCGGGGAAACCTGCTCCTTTTTTTGTGCCTCAGTGATCGCTGGCAGGTAAATATACGTATACTAATAACCAGGGGTTTATACGCTATTTTTTTTGATTTATTTGATCAACCTTTGTAACCGAGAAAAATTTTTAGTGACTATTGCCGTTATAGACGTCGGAGTGTAAGTGTTTAGGATTTTTTTGCAGACGCGTCCGATTGCCGGCATGGCGAAGTTGAGTCAGAAGGGACAATTATTAAAAAGTCAGATGAAAAATAATATCTCTGTTTTTATATTGTTGATTTTAGTAGCATGTTCGTTTAAATATCGCGCTAAAACAAGTGGAATCGTACACAAAGAAGCTGCTCAAAAAGAGTCGTTACCGCTCAGAATTTCGGATCCGGGAGCTGATCTTGTTAAAGTAATTTCTTTTATGCAGGATGGAAACCTCCAACTTGCACGCGGCAACGCAGAACAGGTTAAGCAACTTTGGTCGCATTCCGATGATGTGACTATCTTTTGTGAATCAGGTGGAGTTGAAGTAAATGGCTGGAGATCAGTTGCAGAACGGCTGGATTGGGTTGAAGAACAAATTCCTGATGGTAGTACCTACACATTTGAAACCATTTCGAGCCAGGCAGGGAATGAATATGGCTCATTGCAGCAAACTGAGCACTATCGCTCGCCGAACGGGAAAACAACGGATTTGGGCGTAACGGTTTTATTCAAAAAGGAATCCGACGGCTGGAAAATAATTCATCGTCGTGCGGAACACCTGAGTTCCGGGATAGCCTCACGCTAAGCAAACACTGCTAAATATCAGTTACAATTTCTTGCCTTTGTATCAGTTTCGTAAATTATTTTGCACTTTCACTGATTCTATGGGTCAGAAATAGGATTTAGGTAGGTTCAAAAGCGGTTTTATTTTGATTCACCAGCTTATTTTTTTGACATTGCGGCTAACTTATAATTTGTTTGTTATTTTGCAGCTTCGTAAACTGGCATCAACTTATTACACATGGAGAGATTTACCGGCCTGATTGGTATTGTATTAATATTGGGTGTTGCTTATGCAATGTCAAACAACCGGAAAGCGATTAACTACCGCACAGTCGGAGTCGGGTTGGGGCTCCAGTTTGGTCTTGCCGTATTTATTCTTCGTACTGAAACAGGCCAGGCTTTTTTCCAATGGCTTGGCGCAAAGGTGCAAAAACTACTTTCATTTTCAGATAAAGGCGCGGACTTTGTATTCGGCACACTCGTTCGGCCGGATCTGATGCAACGTGCATTTGGCCCGGGAAATGATTTTGTTTTCTTCTTTAAAGTAATTCCAACCATCATTTTTGTAGCTGTCCTTGTCAACATGCTGTATCACCTCGGGATCATGCAGCGTGTTGTTTCCATTATTGCCCGCGGCGTATACTGGCTGATGGGTGTGAGTGGAGCAGAAGCAGTATCCAATGTCGCCAGTACATTTGTTGGCCAGGTTGAAGCGCAGATTATGATCAAGCCATATCTGAAAAATATGACAAATTCGGAGCTAATGGCTTCGATGACAGGAAGTTTTGCCTGTATTGCCGGTGGGGTTATGGCCGTTTACATATCCCTCGGAGTGCCCGCCCCGTACCTGATTGCGGCAAGTTTGATGGCTGCTCCCGGTGCGTTGGTTATTTCAAAAATTGTGTTCCCGGAAACAGAGCAATCAACTACAAAGGGGGCCGTAAAACTGGAAATTACCAAAACGCACGCCAACTTGCTTGATGCCATTGCCGCAGGTGCAGGGGAAGGCCTGAAAGTCGGGTTTAATGTAATTGCAATGCTAATCGGTTTCATTGCACTCGTAGCACTTCTGGATTATCTGCTGGGCCTGATCGGCGGTATTTTTGCGTTTCCTGAGCTTAGTTTTAACTTTATTTTGGGGAAAGTTTTTTCTGTTTTCGCCTGGGCAATGGGAGTTCCTGGAAAAGACATTGAGGCTGCGGGATCTCTGATGGGGACAAAAATGGTGATAAACGAATTCGTAGCGTATCTTGATATGGTTAAAATGAAAGACACGCTCGATCATAAAACCATTGTGATTACGAGTTTTGCTTTGTGTGGATTTGCTAATTTCAGCTCAATCGCGATCCAGGTTGGTGGTATCGGAGAGCTGGCACCTACGCGCAGAGCTGACCTCGCCAGACTTGGTTTTAAAGCCCTGATCTGCGGAACGCTTGCGTCCTACATGTCTGCAACGTTGGCGGGGCTTTTATTGTAATTGACTTAGACAGAATGCCACGGATACTCGAATGGTCACGAATGTAGAATTGAGATATTTTTGTTGACTTTTGATGACGTGTTCCAAACTATGTTTAAAGCGTAACAATTTTCAGGCGGATAGCTTCCAATACCATTCCGACCCTGCTTTTTACATTCATTTTTTGAAAAACAGATTCTCGGTAGCCATCAACAGTTCTGGGGCTGACACACATTTTGTCAGCCACTTCCACGTATGTGAGGTCGCTGCACGACAATCGTATAAATGTCTTTTCCCTTTCGTTCAGTCCTAGCTGATCCGCCGGATTCTGGAAGTTTTCTGGGTTCAGACTTTTAATCAACTGGCTTGTGACGTATTCTGTATAGTAAAATCCCTTTTGAGCGATTGAGTCCAGCGCTTGTTTCAGCTCATGCGGCTTGCACCCTTTCAGCAAGTAACCACCCGCACCGTTGCGAAGCATTTTGATGATCGCCTCTTCTTTATCGTACATTGACAGCGCCAGTATTTTTACGGTCGGATGATTATTTTTGAGCCATTGAGCTACTTCGTACCCATCCATTTCCGGCATGTTTATATCGAGCAGAACAATATCAGGAATCATCTTTAGTTCAAGGCGACGGATAAGTTCCGGTCCGCTTGAGACTTCATAAATTACATCGTAGTTTTCAAATTTTTGCACCAGCCCCGAAAGTGCTTTTGCCATTAATTCGTGATCGTCTACAATAGCAATCGTGGTATTCATGATTAAAAGAGGAGTTAAGTATTTTCATAAAAGTGTGATCTCAATTTCGATGCGGGTACCTTTCCCTGGGGCAGCATTCAAAACAAATTTGCCGCCAATGAGCTCGGATCTCCGTCTCATATTCCTCAATCCTGCACCGGAATTTTTCAATATATTGTTCCCAACGGACTGGTAGTCAAATCCCTTTCCGTTGTCTGTAAGGCAAAGTATGAATTTTTTGGGTTCGTAGGAAAGCTGTGCCTCAATTCTTGTCGCCTGAGCATGTTTCATGATATTGTTGAGAACCTCCTGTGCTATACGGAAGAGTACGATTTCGCTTTCATAGCCTAGAGTGTATCGCTCGCCTGAAACCAGGAGTTCGGTCTGATATTTATTCGTTTTACGTATTCGCAGCAGTTCCTGTGATAAACTTTCTTCAAGGCCAAAATCTTTCACAAAATCACCGTCAAAACTTTTTGTCAGCAACCGAAGATCCTGTATAGACTGCCCGATGATTTCGTTTGTTTGTTTTATATGTTCCTGATTGTCAGAGTTTTGCTCTGTCTCTTCAAGTATGTTCAGATTGATTTTGGCGACGGAAAGTAATTGCCCGATATTGTCATGTAATTCTTCACTGATCTGCTGCAAAGTAGCATTTTGTATTTCAATCTGAGTTTGAAGCAGCTCCTGCGTGAACTGGGCCTGGAGCGTTGCTTTTTCCTGCATGAACTGAATTCTCTTCTTCTGAAAAAACGAAGCATAGACTATTATGAACACAATCAATAGCAGCAATATTATTGTCGCCATTAGAAAAGTTAACAGAATTTCAGCGTTTGGAAGCATCTAGTCGTTTTTGTTGACTCAGGAATGCGAGGATAAACATAAAATATAACAAATAGTTCGAGAGGAATCTGATAGAGCGGAACATATTGTTAACCTCAGGATATTTGTTTGCTATTGAATTATGTGTTCCAAGAATAAATAAATTGATCACATTGAAAAGCGTAAAGCCAGTACTAATCCAAAATAAAGGATAGTTTGTAAAACTGAATGGGGTTTGCTCTGATAGCAATCGTTTTAAATACCAAAATGCAATAAAAATTATTAGGAAGCTTTCCAAAAGAAATGCATTTGAGTTGAACTCCTCAGAAAATTGCTGAATTAACAGGCTATTCAAAATGGCAAATAACAACGCACCTACTGTTAATGCAATTATAAGCCTATTTTTAATCTCAAGATAGAATGCATATCCAAATAGGGTCAATTCAATAGGTTGAAAGACATGATAAATTGGTGTAGGATCTATACCGGTGAATTTCAAATATTTTGTTGCCGATTCACTAAAAAGGGTGACTACAAGTAGTAATAGCATTATTTTGGTGCTACTATTCAAAATTCCTATCTTCACCCAGCCGACTACAACGCCAAGAGAAAGGATTAAAAAATAGATATAGTAGTAAACTTCCATTGTAGAGTGCGATTCACTTACATCTTGGATTGTTGCAAGGGTCAACATATTCCAAAATGTAATCTTTTTTGAGTCTTTGCCCATTTTGAAGATGGATCTCAGGCTTACTGTAACCAAGAATTTGCTTTCTCGTTCCTTGCGCGTCAAATGCCATGCCACTTATTATGAGAGTCGCGACAAGCTTGTTTGGTTTTTCTGGTGAAGGCTTCAACGCAAGTTCTACAAGAATTGATTCTACTTTAGGTTTGACATATTCGACCTCACCCGCTGACTTTTGGTCAAGCACTTCTTGAAGCTTTGCAGCATTTATTCTCCACTGAATTTGATTCTTTTTCCACAGTAAAGGGAGGCCTTTTGTCTTATCAATAAACCTATTTATCATTGCATCCGCAGCTTCTTTTTTGATGAAATCTGTGAATCGGTCCTGGTTAGTTATCGTATCCGCTTCAAAATCTATCTCTTGTTGATTGTCGATGAGATATTCCTCAACTTCTCTAATTCTCAACTCTTTTTCGGCTTCCGGTAATAGTGAAAGAGATTTTTCATTCGAAGAAAAATATCTGCTGGCAGCAAATCCAACGATTAGGCCAATTGCGAGAAACAATACGGCAGCCAGAAATTGACGTAAATTTATCATGAGTTGAGATTATAAATGAGGGTTGTTTTTTGAGTAATTTACTAAATTCGGATATGAAACAAAGTTACATTCCGTAAATTTTTATTCTTGGGTGGAAATCCACCTAACTAGCGGAGAAAATACCCCTGACAAAAAGGTGTAATATCCTGATGTATGCTCATTTTGCATAATTTGATGCACCAGACCTCTATTAGGCAAAGCAAGCTCGTAGGGAAATGAATACTATAATCGTTGGCACGATTATCTTTTGCAATACACAAATCGTTCACGTAATTTAAAGAACAAACACCACTCCCAATGAAAACGATAAAGCTATATTTTTCCCTTCTGAAAGACACTGCTACCGAATTTCTGGATGACAATGGGCTTAAACTAAGTGCTGCGTTGTCGTACTACACCATTTTTTCGCTGGCGCCCATGTTGCTTGTAATCATTTCGGTACTCACTTTTTTCTTCAAGAATAATGACATTCAGGGAGAACTGTTTGGTCAGATTACCGGGCTGGTGGGGGCGAATGCAGCGAAACAATTACAGGAAATTATTAAAAACGCAGAACTTTCCAATAAGTCAGGCGTTGCGGCTGCAATTGGCGTGGGAACCTTGTTGATTGGTGCAACTGGGGTTTTTGCGGAGATTCAGGATTCGATTAACTACATATGGTCCATCAAGTCCAAGCCTAAAAAGGGTTGGCTTCAGTATCTAAAAAATCGGTTACTTTCATTTTCAATCATTCTGACGCTCGGATTCTTGCTTTTGGTTTCGCTTGGCGTTAATGCACTTGTGGACCTGTTGAGCGCAAGGCTGGAACGCAGGTTTTCAGAAGCTTCGGTGGTCGTTTTTTATGTTCTTAACATGGCATTGGTATTAACCATTATTACCTCTTTGTTTACTGTTATTTTCAAAGTACTTCCGGATGGATATCTGCGCTGGAAGGAATGCATAGTTGGGGCCGCCTTCACAGCTGTGTTATTTTTGATAGGGAAATTTGTCATCAGTTTTTACATCGGACAAGCGGATCTCGGGGCAACTTACGGAACATCGGCATCGATTGTAATTCTGCTTACCTGGGTTTACTACTCGTCCATTATTCTCTATTTTGGCGCAGAGTTTACAAAGGTTTATGCTAGGCTGGATGGGGTTGATATTGCCCCCAACCAGCATGCAGTTTTGGTTTCCAGAAAAGAGGTCGATACAAGAACGGGCAAAGCGGTTTAATCAACTTTTTAGTTGCCTGAAAAGACGAAACCGACTGCCAGGATCCTGATAGCCGGTTTCGTCTTTATTTTTTGTTACTTGTTTAGCAGCTCATCACGTTTTTTGATAAGGTTCGCCTTTGTATTTTCAAGTTTGATTTTCTGAGCGTCGGAAGCTTTGCTTATTTCGCCATCAATTCTCTTAATCTCATTGTCAAGGGCATCATACTGGATTCGTGCAGATTTTCCCAGATTCGATACCTTTGCATCCACTGCTGTTACTGCCTCTTTTGTTGCGTCTTTAATATCAGTGGCAGTTTCTTTTGCAGCGTCCTTTACATCTGAGGCAACATCCTGTGCTCCTTCTTTTACGTCCGTTGCTGCATCTTTAATCGCATCTCCGGTTTTTTCTGCGCCGTCTTTGACGTCTTCCGTAATTGCTTCCGTTGCCTCTTTTGACTCCTCCTTAGCTTTTTTTGAGCATGAAGTAAAAGTCAATGAGCCGACCAACAATGCCGTGGTAACGTACAATAATGTCTTTTTCATTTCCTGTGGATATTTAGTTTTCGTTTAAGGGAAAACAAACGAGGTTCTCCCACTTCATTAGACTCGAAAAGTATCTTAGGTAACCCTAAAAGCGAAACTAAATCTTTGAATCTCTATCAGCCAAAAGCACGGTCTGCTTTTGTAATAATGCAAAAATCCTCCGAAAATTTTCCGGAGGATTTTTACATAGTAAATTTTATTGATGAACTAATGTGGCCTTTAACGAATCACAAGCTCGAAGGGCATTCTTGCCTGCATACCACCCATATTCATCAGTTTGTTATACATTTTCACATATGGAGCAAGTTCTCCCAGTTTGCCTGTCATGAGTTTTTCTTCGGAATCACCCATCATTTTTGCGAATATTTCTTCAAAAGGTTTTTTCTTTTCCGGGAAGTAACGAACCCGGTACTCTCCTTCATTCAATTTTGCGGCTTTTGCGGCGATTTTAATTGCATCGTCAATTCCTCCTAAAACATCCACAAGACCATTTTCTTTTGCTTCAATTCCTGACCATACGCGGCCTGACGCCAGCGTTTTAAGCTTTTCAACAGACATTTTTCTGCCTGCCGCCGCTTTGCTGGTGAAGTTTTCATAGCCCTGATTAACACTCTGCTGAATGCGGGATTTTTCAAATTCAGTCATATCACGTGTTGTAGTGGGCCAGTCGGCATGTGGGCTGGTACCAACGCCGTCAAAGGTTACACCGAGTTTATTGTTCATGAAATCTGTGACATTGAACACCAGGCCGAAAATTCCGATTGAACCGGTAATTGTGTTTGGTTGGGCAACGATGGTATTACAACCCATAGCCATGTAATAACCACCAGACGCCGCTACATCCGACATAGAAGCAATAACAGGCTTCTTTTTCGCAGTAATCTGGATTTCCCGCCACATCACATCCGATGCCAGGGCACTTCCTCCTGGAGAGTTAATCCGCAACACGATCGCTTTGATTTTGTCATTGTCACGCGCTTTTTTCAATTCTTTAACGAACTTCTCAGATCCGATTGTTTCGTCGCTGCCATCGCCTGAATTGATTTCGCCTTCGGCCACAAGCACTGCAATTCTTTTGTCAAAATCACCTGCCTCATTTTTTGTATCGCCTTTCAGGTATTTTTCGAGTCCCACGTAGGTAATTTCTTTTTTCTCATCGACCTTCAAATCCTTTTTAAGGTTTGACTCAAATTCGTCCCAGTAGCCTAAATTTGTGACAAATTTATATTTCAATGCAGCCTCCGGCGTTTCTACGGCGAGAGAATCAGCTAGTTGCTTCAACTGGTCCACGGGAATTTTCCGGGAAGTGGAAATATTTTTGAGGAAGTTGCCATTGATGGCCGCGAGTAATTCGGTCGATTGTTTTTTACTGGCCTCGCTCATGTCCTGACGCGAAAACATTTCGATTGCGCTTTTGAATTCGCCCACCCGGAATACCTCAGGTTTGATTCCAAGCTTGTCAAAAGTTCCCTTAAAGAACTGGTACTCTGCGGAGATTCCGTTCCATTCCATTCCGCCTGCCGGATTCAGATATATTTTGTCGGAAACTGATCCGATGTAATAGCCTTTTTCAGTAAAAGATTCGCCGTATGTGACGATGAATTTGCCCGATTTCTTGAAATCAAGCAATTGGTTTCTAATTTCTTCAAGCGTGGCCCAGCCAGCTTGGGGGCCTTCGGTTTTAAGAAAAATACCTTTGATGTTTTTGTCTTCTTTGGCAGTTTTCAAAGCATTCAGAATATCATTTAGTCCGCTTACACTTTCGCCACCACCAAAAGGACCGCCGATTTCAGCGAAAGGATTTTCAACGCCAACTTCGCGAATGGGTTTGTTCAGGTCCAGTTTCAAAACTGATTTTTCGGCGATCGTGACCTTTTCATCCGAAGAGAACATGGCGCCAATGCCGGCAAAAACAACAATCGTAAGAATGAAAAATAAAAACAGGCCGACTAACGTGGCGAGGACGTATTTAAGGAATTGTAACATAGGTTATTACTTGGTATCGTATTTTTGTACTTCGGTTATTGCATTTAAACTTGCGTAAGCAACAAAGATAATCGTATCAATGCGCTGACAAACCTCCTTGCTGTGCTCTAACTGCAACAAAATTACGGATTAATTTTGCCATTAGAGGGAGTAAATAATGTCGGGAGGTAATATTGTCTGATCGAATGGTTAAATATCTATGCCAAAATATTATTTCTGACAACCCATTAATCAGACTCAAACAGATTGTTTAGTTTTGTAAAAACAATAATGCATGAAAAAGACTATAACACTCGTCCGTCACGCCACAGCAGAAGATCAAACGATGATGATCAGCGATTTTCAGCGTGAGCTGGTAGGCAAGGGAAAAGCAGATGCTTTGGAAATAGGGAAATGGCTTGCTGCTAATGTTGGGAAACCTGAACGGATCGTCACAAGCTCTGCTCCGCGGGCCAGTCAGACCGCCATCCTGATCGCTGATCAGGTGCAGTTCAATTCGAATGACATTGTTGCGGAGGAAGCGCTTTATAGTTCGGGTGCGCGTGCATATCTCGCAACGGTGAACGCAACACAAGCGGAAGTCAATTCGCTGATGCTCGTGGGCCATAATCCGGACATTACCTATTTTGCTGAATACCTTTCCGGCGCTGATATTGGCTCCATGTCAAAGTGTTCGGTGGTGGTTATAGACTTCGATTTGGAATGGGCAGAAATTTCCGCCAAAACCGGAAAGTTTGTTTCATATACCACGCCACGTCAGCTCCGGGAATCCCTATAACATGAATAAGCCGAATCGCAACCGCAAAATATTTATAGTTGTATTTATCCTTTTCGTATCGCTGTTTGCCTTCATTTCTTACGATATGTCGAGTAGGACAACTGCGCCGTGGAACCGGCCAAAACAATTAAAACGTGCATTGCCCGGAGCGTTGCCAGATTCTGATTCTCTAAAACTGGATTCATTGCTGAAAGATATCGACAAGCCTGCTTTGGTAGACTCTACCCAAAAATAAGCTCCCGGGTAAATGTTCATATTTTCATAACAATTGCTCATAGCCTGATTAGCATTGAAAGATGTAGTATTGTCGGTTAATTTGATAAACTACAATGCATCATGCGACAAATCCCGTTGTCCTCCCGGTTTTTTTTTCTGGCTGTAAATTGTCTGACTTCCCTGGCAGCATTTGCACAAACGAATAAATCTTATCCAGCCACCCAATTTCCTGACCGGGTAATACTCGGTTTGAAAGGAAATCCGTCAATTTCGCAAGCAGTCAACTGGCGTACCGATTCCACTGTTAAAGAGGGAATTGCGGCGATTCACCTTGCTGATCCGTCACCAGATTTTCAGGCCAAAGCTACAATTGTCAAGGCACTGACCCAGAACGTGCTCATTGATGGCAAAAGCGTGCATTATCATGAAGTAAATTTCACGGAACTGAAACCTGCTACACAGTATGTGTACCGGGTTGGGAATGGTTCACAGTGGAGCGAATGGTTCCATTTTACAACTGCTTCCGAATTGCCGCAGCCTGTTTCGTTTTTGTATTTCGGGGATGCCCAAAACGACATTCGTTCGCTGTGGTCGAGAACGATCCGGGGGGCATATTCCACCTTACCAAAAGCGAATCTGATGATACATGCGGGCGACCTGATCAACCGCTCCAACGTGGATTATGAGTGGGGCGAGTGGTTCGAAGCAGGTGGCTGGGTAAACGGCATGATTCCAAGTTTGTCGGTTCCGGGTAATCACGAATATTTTAAAGAGGGAGATCAAAAAGCGCGTGTTTCAAAACACTGGCGACCTCAGTTTGCATTGCCTGAAAACGGCCCCCAGGGGCTGGAAGAAACTGCGTATTTTGTAGATTATCAGGGCGTTCGGTTTATTGCACTTAATTCGCAGGCGGCCATTCTGGATTCAACGGTTTTGGATAAGCAGGCAGCATGGTTTGAAAAGGTGATGACTGAGAAGCCTGCCAGATGGACGGTTGTAACGCATCATCACCCGATTTATTCCACTAAAAATGGAAGGGATAACGATGAATGGCGGGCGAAAATGGAGCCGTTGTACAAAAAATACAAAGTGGATATTGTACTTCAGGGCCATGATCATACGTATGGGCGGGGGATTAATATGCCATTGGGACAAAGCAGAAAAAAACCGGACGGGCCTATCTATGTCGTTTCCGTGAGCGGGCCGAAAATGTATGACATTGGTTTGCAAAACTGGATGGACCGCGCTGCCTCGAACACACAGCTTTACCAGGTTGTGAATATTGATGCGAACAAATTGACGTTCAAAGCATATACTGTTAATGGTGATTTGTATGATGCCTTTGATCTTGAAAAAGATAAAAAGGGAATCAATACACTTGTCGAACTCGCTCCGTCACTAAAAATGCAGGAACGGCTTGAATTACCGGCGAATCTGCAAAAGAGTTTTAAAGAGGAGCAGCTAAAAGAGTACAACGAACGTTTTCAGGAATACAAAAAACGCAAGGGCCTAAAATAAAAGATCAGGAAATGGCAGAAAGTTAATTGCTTTCTGCCATTTCCTGATTTTATTATTTATTTCTGAGATGCCCACAAAATTGCATTTTTGAACAACGTTTTGTAGTCCTCGCTTTCAAAGAGCACGGGAGAGTGGCCCATGAAAATATAAACGTTTTTTGCCTTCACTTTCGGATTTGACCAGATTACCGGATGGTCGCCCATTGTGATTTTTGATTTGGGTATATAGCTGGATTCCTCAACATTTGCAATGACGTGGACGTTGGGCCTCGGACTTTTGTCATAGATATACCATTCCTCTTTTTTTACCAAAAATGCGTCCGGGATGCCTTTTACCACCGGGTGTTTCTTGTCTTCCAATTTTACTATTCCCGAAGCAAAATCACCGATGTAGTTCTTGTATTTGATTCCTCCCATAAAGCTGTAAAACCAGGGCCATATCTTGTATCCGTCAAATTCCCCAAGCAACGTGGCGTGATGAAATCCGATCCAGCCACCTTTTCCCTCATTAATATACTTTTCAAACGCTGCGATTGCTTCCGGCTTCCAGGCGTATGGCACAAAATCCAGTTGGATGAATAGCTGATATTTGGCCAGAAAAGCATCGTTGATCTGCTCGGTGTTTTCTATATAATCAATTTTGAAATTGAGTTCTTTTGCCCAGCGATCCAGCCATAGTTTCGCTTCTTTCGAGTAAGCAATATGATGCCCTCCACTTTCGGAAATTGCAAGAACGCGGAATGCTACGTTTTCATTTTCTCGTTGAGCAACCGATGCGGTACAAAATGCGATAACAGCAACGAATACCAAAAACAGCGATTTTTTCATTTAAGCGATTTATTAATTGCGTTCAGCAAATAGCCTTTCGTATCCGATTCATATTCCCAGAACATAACACCAGCCATTTTTTTGTCCATCACATACTTACATTTGACTGCAACCGACTCTTCGTCGTCAAACGTGATCACCGTTTTGGAAGTCGCATTGTAAATGTATGGCACCTGAGCAACGGTATCCCGGTAAGCCTTAAATCCTTTTTGATTTACAAGGCTGTCCTTGATAAACGTGTATCCGTCGATGTAAGCCTGCGAAATGAATTTTTTTCCGATCGGAATCTCTGCATTTTCTTTCAACGTGAAAGACCGGCCATAAAACGGCAGGCCGAGTACCAGCTTTTCGATAGGAACGCCAGCCGCCACGAATGACTTTACACAATGATCCGCATTGCGGTCGGACTTGTAAAACGGTGATTCATATAAACCGGCGTGGTTTACGGCAGTATCGCCGACGAATAAGTCGTAGGTCATCAAATTCACATAATCAAGATATTTCGATGCCTTGTCCATTTCGGTGTGATCCGCAAAAATTTTATAACCTCCCACGGCAGTTGTCAGCAATTTCTTTGAACCTGATTCTTGTTCATAGACATCGAGCGCTTCGCGTATTGCCTGGAACATCAGCGTATAATTCTGTTTGTCTTCTGGTCGGACAATGTTGCCTTCTTCGCCAGGCATTGCAGGATATTCCCAATCAATGTCAACGCCATCCAGATTATATTTTTTGATGATGTCCACCGAACTCTCTGCAAATATTTTTCTGGAAGAATCCGTCAGAACGGCATCTGAGAAGTTTTCACTCCACGCCCAGCCGCCTATTGAGATGAGGATTTTGAGATCCGTATTCTTCTTTTTCAGCAGATTAAGTTTTCTGAAATTGGTCGAGTCGGTTTTTTCATTGGTCAAAAACGCCCTTCCCTTTTTTATGTCCACGAATGCGTAATTGATGTGCGTCAATTTCTCGGCGTCAATTTTCTCAGTGTCGAGTAGACCTTTAAATCCGCCAACGTAGCCGATCACAACAGGTTTTTTTGCTACTGCTTCTTCCGTTTTGTCTTCTTTTTTACAGCCCGTAAATGAAGAAACAACAAGAATAAGGAGCAGGAATTTTGATGCAAAATGTAGGTTTTGAAGCTGCATGTAGAATTTTGAGAGGTTTAGTTTGACAAACATTAACGAGCAAGAGTGTTTTGGTATCAAAAAACCCTTAGCTGAACGCATCAAATTTACTGTTTTATGCAAAGAATTATACTTGGCGCTTCATGTACCTGTTGTTCATCGAAATTTAAAAAGCAAATCTGGTCTATTTTTGGGTGTTTGTATTGCAATAAAATTTGACGGTAAGGGCGGCTCTTTTTTATTATTTTTAGGTTTTGTTCCGATATTCTTGGGGCATTTTTAACAGTGTTTTAGGATTAGTGGTTGTCTTTGATTGTCGGAAAATATATGTCCCGGACACCAATCAGGACAATGGTTCGTTGGAAATGAAGTGTCTTTATGAAACTGCACCAAGATTTACCTGCCCATTCAATTGAGGCTTTTTTATGATGAAACCTTATTTGATTCTGTTTTTTACATTTACCTCCTGCGTCATTTTTGCGCAAAGCGCCAGACCGGGAAATGCCGGTATGAAAAAATGTGACGCCGGTCCGCAGATTTTGAAGATTACCGGCGTCACAGGACAGCGCGCGAAGGTTCAGTTTTACGGGAATAATGTATTCGGGCTGGATGCCCGGGTTTTTGATCAGAGCGGAAGGCTGGTCTCACAGTCGAAAATTGTTCCTCAAAGTCCGGATATTGTCGTGCCTTTGCAAAATCTGAGGCAGGGAAACTACATATTGAAACTGTCGGGAAACACATGTATCGGCCAGTCAGAACGTGCTTTTACGGTTCCGGACCCCTCGGCACGACTGGCTCTGGCGGCAAGCGACAAAGCTGTGAAATTTATCACGCAGGGTTATGGGGAGCATTTGGGCGTGGTGATTACGGGTAAATCAGGGAACTGGATTGTCAACGATACCGCGAGTGTCGAACCTGACGCCGGTTACGAGTTTCGTTATATGATCAACGGAGTGATTTTAAAACAAAATAATCCGCTGACAAACTATAAATATCAAAGCGACAGTCCGTTACGAATTCTGAAAATGCAAACCAAAGTGGGATTGCAGTCGGTAAATCAGTGGTCTGACAAAGAAAAGAATGACTATTTTGATCCCGAAGCAGGCAAAGTGTTTAGCACCAACGTAACTGCCGGGTTTTGTACGGTGGTTTTTCAATCCTCAGGCTTCAATAATTCGCAAGGCTTTCTGAATCCGGTACCCTCTAATTACAACCCTGACGTCAAAACAGCCAGTTGGGCAGATATTGCACCCGATATGAAACTGCCGACGGGGCATTTCTGGGTGGCAAACCGTGGCGACTGGTCGATCGAAACGATTCAGAGGAAAGGCGTAACGCATATTTCAAACTACCAACTTCCCTGGCAAACAAATGTGAATGAAGTAAACCGGCTGAAAAGTGCCGGCCTGACCTACAATGATGTGCCGAGGCCGGAAGCATTTATGGATTTGAAACCATCAGGACCTGATAAATGGCAAAATAATTATAACCTGAAGTATTGGCCGAACGGACCTTTAAACGAGCAGGAAGCAATCAAAAAGGCGGATCAAACCGATGACGGTCATGCCTTGTGGATTGGCGAAACGATGGAGGGGAATTCTTACATGCCACCTGAGCAGCCGATGTGGGGGAGTTTTTACAAAAAACTCAGGCAGCGTTATGAGTCCAATTTCGGGGCCAGAAAAATTCCTTTCCAGATTGCGCACAATTATTTTATGTTCTGGCCGCCAGAATTCAAGCTGGAAGATGGTAACGGTTTGAAAGAAGCTCGCAAAAAAATGTTTTCAATGCCGGTCATTGATTTTCCACAGACCAATTTCAAGCCCGGCGGTACTTTGTCTTCCACCAATTTAATTGTGGAAGGGGTTTATCTCAATGCGCCGGATATCCAGAACGGAGCACTGTACAACAGTCTTTACAGGATGGAGCTTTTCAAGAAAATGGGTTATCAGGCGGGCGTATTTTTGTTTGGTGTTCATGAATGGAGGCCAAATAACGCCTATTTATACAATTATCCGGATGGAAAATATTATCGCAAGGACAAACTGCCACTGGAACCGAACATCATCATTGCATACGCATTTATCTCTCAGATTTACGGCAACACATACGTGGAGTGGGGGAGTTCAGGGAAACAGGTAAAAGTAGGCAGGAACTGGGATACGCAATGGGGCAGCGGTGACTGGTATCCATCAGGAGCAAGAACGGCCCGTGATGGATTTCGATACGTGGCAAAGCAAGGCCAGCCAGCTTACTCAGGTTATACGGGAAGTAGTGATTTGTCTTATTTTGGTATAAAACTATACAACGATACCTTCGGGCAGGTAGAAGGCGGTGTTAAAAAGTATCTTCGGTTTCGGCTGGATGGATCGGCGTGGATTGATCCTGAGCAAATTGCGGGCAGTAATATTGTCAATGCATTTTATGAAAAAAGAGGATTTGTGCTAAGCCAGACAAAAGAGGGGAAAACTGCCTGGTTTTATGTCAATTCTTTTGCCGACAACCTCGCACACAAACTGGAAGTAGTGTTGCCGGACGGGAAAATTGAATCGCTGACCGTGGCGGGTAACGGAATTCACGCGCGGTTGGAGTAAAAACGGATCAAGCAGAAAATCTGGGGGAAAGTTAAGCATAGAGTTTTGTAAGTCTGAACAAGAAGAATGGAATGTCCCGAACACCTCTGGATGAGGACCTAAAAGCCTTGATTTTGGCATTGAATGACTCTGCCGAAGCATTTGTACTTCTGTTGTTGAAAAAGTTTAGGATGTCCAGATAATGGGTCTGAATGGATCGAGCTACGGTTTTGAAAGAGTCCAGGCCGCAATCTTCGACTGCATTGTACCAAAGTGCCAGCTTTTTAAAGGCTTGTTCTTTGGATTTACAACTCCTAAAAATCGTCCCTAATCCTGTTGCTAACCGGTATGCCTGTTCTATAACCGGATACCGATCAAAAAGCAACCTAGAACGCTGAACTTGCGAAGCAGTCCACTTATCATGATGCTTGAATAACAAATAGCGACTCCTGGCCAGCAGTTGTTTAAGGGTGTCACCATTAGCAAGAATTTCGGGTTGATATGGTAAATTGGCCCGTTTTGCGACCTCAATAGCCTGATTTTCATAATCGAGCGCCTCCCATCTGTATTTGATCCTGACTTCTTGAACCGCATCGTATACTAGTTTTTGAACATGAAAGCGGTCGATGACTTTCGATGCTTTCGGAAAACATCTACTTACTATCATGCCCATGCTTGCGGCCATATCCAAAGTCACTTCGCGCACTTTACTACGGATTCGTTTGGGAATTTTCGTCAAAATCTCGATGATAGATCCGGCTTGTGTGCCCTTCACCATCGCTACCAATGAGCCTTTTCGGCCTCTGGCTGCTTTATTCGTGATGATGGTATAAAGCTCACCATTTGAAAGTGAAGTCTCATCAATACTTAGATGTGGGCCGGTATTTTCTGGATACAAAAGCCATTCGGAGGCATGCTCGCGCTGGACCCAGTCCCTGTAATCGCTGATGTGGTCTTTGTACTGCTGTTGCAGTTGCTTACCATCCAAGTGGAAGTATTTACCTAATTGAGAGCAACTTATAGGGTTATTATCAATACAATCCCGCCCGGCGGCCCGGTTTTAAAAAATCAGCAAACTCTTTGGTCATCCGAGTTCCCTGTTGCACTACATTCCAATCCCGACTGATTATCTCTCCGGTGTCCTTCACTTCCCAGCGCCGACGCTTGATGCAGAGTGTAACTCGCTGATTACGAATAGGGAAATCCTGAATGTATATCTCAGGTAAAAAGCCCTTTGATTCCAATTTTTGGTCTTTGTATTCAGAAGGAGGTAGGTTCTTTTCTTCCAGGTAAATATGTAGGCCAGGAATGGATTCGACGATTCTGGAAAGCTCAAAATATTCGAGGATACCCTCGGGCAATAGGAACTGGACTAGGGCTAGATAAGACTCTTGCAATGTATTCTCAATTGATTCAATGCAAAAAAACTAATTTTTTAACTTCCCCCCAACTTTTCGGACTGATCCGTAAAAACAAAAAAGCCTGCTAAGAGCAGGCTTCATTTGTCAATAATTTCGTGAAAGAAATTTACCTTTCGCACGGTTTGTGACCCATAGGGGAATCGAACCCCTGTTTCAACCGTGAAAGGGTCGTGTCCTAACCGCTAGACGAATGGGCCGACTGGTCTCCTACTTCGCGCGTTTTTTAAGCACTTTCTTTCACTTTTCGTTTCCGTTTTCCGAAATCGTGGTGCAAATATGCACGGTTGGATTTTATAATGCAAGTGTCACGGTAAAATAAAATCAACATATTTTTTACTGCATTCATTTACAGCATCTTCTGATGGAAACTTTTTTTTATTTGTTTGTCAAAGCAAATAAATTCCTATAACTTTTTAAATTTGGGCTAAGCCTGTCAACCAAATTATCTACCTGACGATGATCAAATATATTCAGTTGTTTTTTCTCCTGTTTCTGTCCTTTTTTACCCTTGCCCAAAATAAAACTCCCGATCAGTATTTAGGATATCCACTCGGCTCCAGATTTACATTTCACTATCAGATCGTTGATTATATCAAGACGCTGGAAGGACAAAATCCGGACCGCATAAAAGTGATACAATACGGAACTACCAATGAGGGCAGGCCGTTGGTTGCTGCATTTATTTCTTCACCTGAAAATTTGTCGCAGCTTGAAACCATCAGAACAAACCATCTGAAAAGTATAAAAGTGCTTGAAGGAAAACCTGACGCTCCAGCAATACCGATTGTATGGCTGAGTTACAATGTACACGGGAATGAGGCGGTATCGGCCAATACGAGTATGAAGGTGGTGTATGAGCTGCTGAATAAAGATAATAAAGTAACTCAGGATATTTTAAAGAACACAGTGGTTATCGTTGATCCGTGTCTGAATCCGGATGGATATGAAAGATATACGAATTGGTACAGCCGTTTTCAGAATGCAGAACCGGACATAACGCCATTTGCGCTGGAACACGACGAACCATGGCCAGGCGGGCGATTCAATCATTATCTTTTTGACCTCAACCGGGATTGGGCTTGGCAAACCCAAAAGGAGACCAAAGCAAGAATCGCGCTCTACAACCAGTGGATGCCGCATTTGCATGCCGATTTTCACGAGATGGGATCGGCCAGAAGTTACTATTTTCCGCCTGCTGCAAAGCCTTATCACAAAGACATCACTGCCTGGCAGCGCGAATTCAATGAAATTGTCGGCGAAAATTGTCGTCGGTATTTTGATAAAAATAACTGGACCTACTTCACCAGATATAATTATGACCTGTTTTACCCTAGCTACGGCGACACCTGGCCAACTTTCAACGGTGCGATCGGCGTCACTTATGAGCAGGGGGGCGGAGGCCGCGCTGGTGTCGCGATTGAGCGTAAAGAAGAAAAAGACACGCTGACGCTGGTAAGTCGTATTGAACATCACTATGCCACCAGTCTCGCCACTTTGGAAGCAGTGGCGTCCCAACGCGAGCGAATGGTGAAAGAATTTATCAAGTTTCATGAAGATGCTGCGAGCGCGCCTGTCGGAAATTTTAAGACTTACGTAATCAAAAGCCAAGGAAATGAAGAACGTGTGCGTTCGTTTACAGAATGGCTTAACCGACAAGGTTTTCAATACGGAATAGCCGGTAAGAGTCTTTCTGTGAAAGGTACAGAGCTGGTTACTTCGAACGATCAGACTGTGAAAATTGAGTCCAATGATTTAATAATCAGTGCATATCAGCCAAAATCTAACTTGATTCGCGTTCTTTTTGAGTCCAAGCCTGTGCTGGAAGATTCCGTCACTTATGATCTGACCAGCTGGGGAGTTTCTTATCTTTTTGGACTAAAAACCTTTGGACTGAAAGAAAAGTTGGCCTCTGTTCCAGCCCGGATTGCCAAAACTGAAAATGCTGTTCCTGTCACCACGCCATACGCATATCTGGCCAACTGGTCCGATGTGGAAGATGCTGTTTTTTTGTCCGAACTTTTGAAGCGGAACATACTGGTCCGAAGTTCAAACGTGCCTTTTGAAATGAATAAGTTGAATTTTGGTGCCGGAGCGCTGATTATCACAAAAAAAGGGAATCAGCAAAAAGATTTTGACAAAATTGTCACAGATCTGGCTAATAAACATCATGTAAAATTAACAGCTGTCAGCACAGGTTTTGTGTCTTCTGGAGCAGATTTCGGCTCCGATTATGTGCCGATTTTAAAATCGCCAAAGGTGGTAACAGTAGCTGGAACAGGCGTTTCTGCAACTGCTCTCGGTGCTGTCTGGAATTATTTTGAGCAGCAAATCAAGTACCCGATGACACTCGTGGACCCAAGCCGACTGTCAGTTTTGCCATGGAATGAAATTGATGTACTGATTCTTCCAGACGGAAAATATTCCGGAATTATCAGTGATAAAGTGTTGGATATGATTCAAGATTGGGTCAGGAATGGTGGACGGCTGATTGTCATGGAACGGGCCAATGATGCATTGATGAACAAACCTGGTTTCAGTATTTCGAAAAAGTCTTCTGACAAACCCAAAGATGAGCCGTTTAAAAAGTTCGGAAATCAGGAACGGGCAGAATCAAGTGATTCGTCACCGGGAAGCACCTACGCGGTGACGCTTGACACCACACATCCGCTCGCTTTTGGATGCAGTAAGGATTATTATACGCTCGTTCGCGATGCCTATGACGTGAATTATCTGAAGGATGGCTGGAATGTTGGTTATTTGAATTCAGAAGCTTACAAGGCTGGGTTTGTCGGTAGTAAAATGAACGACAAATTGAAAAATACGCTCATTATGGGCGTTCAGGATATGGGCAAGGGCTCGGTTGTTTATCTTCTGGATGATCCGCTTTTCCGGGGAATGCTTTATGATGGAAAAATTCTTTTTAGCAATGCAGTTTTCAGGTAAATTTGCGCCGTCTAGTTTTGCTTCAAAAATATGCCACGAATGCACGGATTTACACGAACTGTTTTTTTTGGTCGTAATTCGCTGGTTTAAAGGGGCTTAATTTTATATTTATTCGTGCTGATTCGTGTATTCGTGGCAATATCTAAACTGATTGAAGTAGATAAGTGGCCGCCAGTTTTCAGGTAGATTTGAGTCTTCTAGTTTTTGCTTCAAAAATATGCCACGGATACACGAATTTACACGAATTGTTTTTTTTGTCGTAATTCGCTGGTTTAAAGGGGCTTAATTCAACATTTATTTGTGCTGATTCGTGTATTCGTGGCAACATCTAAACTTATTGAAGTAGATAAGTGACCGCCAGTTTTCAGGTAGATTTGAGTCTTCTAGTTTTTGCTTCAAAAATATGCCACGGATACACTAATTTACACGAATTGTTTTTTTTTGTCGTAATCTGCTAGTGTAAGAGAGTTACTTTTAATATTTATTCGTGCATTCGTGGCAACGTTTAAACTTATTGAAGTAGATAACTGACAGCCAGTTCATAGCCTTTCAGCCCCAGTCCGCAGATCATACCTTTGCAGCGGCTCGTCAGATAACTGTGGTGACGGAATGCTTCCCGCGCATGAATATTGGAAATGTGAACTTCCACAGCCGGTGTAGTCACAGCAGAAAGTGCGTCGGCCAGGGCAACCGATGTATGTGTAAAACCACCGGCATTAATCACGATTCCGTCAAAACCGAAACCAACTTCATGGATTTTGTCAATCAGCGCACCTTCGTGATTCGACTGGTAATAGTGCAGTTCTGTGTCGGGAAAAATGTTTTTCAAAATCTGCAAATAATCTTCAAATGACTGGTTGCCATAAACTGTCGGCTCGCGCTTTCCCAGCAGATTCAGATTCGGGCCGTTCAGGATCAATATTTTTTTCATATCTGGTTGCTTTTGTCATTAAGCTGTTGGCTGTTAGGTATTTTTGGTTCAAACACTGTTTCTTGCCAGTTCTAATTTTCCATGAGTTAAAGAAAAGGACCTAAATTGCAATGCGTATCGGACAAACGATGAAAGCAATTCTCCCGGTTACTTACTCAACCTTTATATGTGGCAAAGCTACATCAAACATTTTAAAAATTACCTCCGGCTGGAACGTTCATTTTCGGATCATTCTGTGCAGGCTTACGTGCGGGATGTTGAAAAATTGGCTGAGTACATCGAACTGGAAGGGATCAGTGTTTTGCCGGTTGAATTGAAGGAGGAGCATTTACTGGGGTTTTTAAAATACATTTCTGAACTCGGACTGGCAGCACATACACAGGCTCGTATGCTGTCGGGAATCAAGGCGTTTTATAAATATCTCTTACTTGAAAATGAAGTAAAAGAAGACCCCACAGAACTTGTTGAATCTCCCCGGTTACCAAGAAAACTTCCCGATGTGCTCAGCTACGATGAGATCGAGCAAATGCTGGCGATTATTGATCATTCCACGCCAGAAGGCACGCGAAACCGGGCGATTATTGAGGTTCTTTACAGTTGCGGTTTGCGTGTCTCAGAGCTCACAAGTCTTCAATTGACACATTGTTATTTTGACATCGGTTTTGTTCGCGTCGTTGGAAAAGGAGACAAAATGAGGCTGGTGCCTATCGGGAAAGAGGCGATTAAATTCACACAGATCTATCTCGAACATGTACGTAACGAATTGACTGCCCATAAAGACAGCGAAGATATCGTATTTTTAAATCGTCGTGGAAAACAGCTCACGCGGGTCATGATTTTTCTGATCATAAAGGATGCCGCCGAAAAAGCCGGCATATCCAAAACTGTAAGTCCGCATACTTTCCGGCATTCATTTGCCACGCATCTGATTGAAGGCGGCGCAAGTTTAAGAGCAGTTCAGGAGATGCTGGGGCACGAATCCATCACGACAACAGAAATTTATACCCATCTGGACCGCGATTATCTGCGGCAGGTGATCACTGAGTTTCACCCCAGAGGCTAACCAACCTTGCTCAAAAGATCTACGAGTTTGAAATTTTCAAATCCTTTAACAACGATATCGGCCTGGGTCAAAACTTCTTTTTCGCCTATACCGACCGCAAACATACCGCCGGCTTTTGCCGCCTGTACACCGGCAACTGCATCCTCGAAAACCACACAATGTTCCGGTGAGGCACTCAGGTCCTTAGCGCCCATCAGGAAAACTTCCGGATCCGGTTTGCCTTTTGTAATGCGGTTTCCGTCAACAATGGTTTCAAAATAGGAAAGCATATCGATCCGTTCCAAAATCACTTTGGCATTTTTACTGGCAGAACCGAGCCCGATTTTTATTCCTTCTGCTTTCAACTCATCCAGAAAGGAACGGACGCCAGGTAAAGTATCGCCGGGCGTCATTTGCTGACATAATTCGAGATACAATGTATTTTTTTCAGAAGCATACTGCAACTTCTCGGCGTCACTGAGCTGAACTTTGCCAATTCCCAGAATGATTTCCAGGGATTCCATCCGGCTGATGCCTTTGAGTAATTCGTTTTCCTGTTCTGTCAGGTCAAAACCAAGTTCGTTGGCGAGGCGTCGCCAGGCCTGATAATGGTACTTGGCAGTGTCCACAATTACTCCATCGAGGTCAAAAAGGCAGGCTTGTATTGTCGGCATATCCGTTAAAAATTTAATATCTTGCAAAATAGTAAAAAAAGGAAGCGTTCATGCAAAGGTGGGTGGGAAGTGTTGTTGGTCCCCTTTCTGCTTGGCTCCAAATATTGAAACCAATCATAAATATTGAATTGAAATGTCCGTTATAAACCAGGATAAATTAGTTGTATATCAGATTTTTACCCGCCTCTTCGGGAATCAGAATTCCACCAACAAAGTGTACGGGAGTATCGAAGAAAATGGGTCAGGAAAGTTTAACGACATTACCGACACAGCGCTGAATGCGCTAAAAGAATTCGGTATCAGCCATGTCTGGTATACCGGCATTATTGAACATGCTTCGCTTACCGATTACACTGCATTTGGAATTTCCTGCGATCATCCGCTCATTGTAAAAGGGATCGCCGGCTCACCATACGCGGTTAAAGATTACTACGATGTAGATCCGGATCTTGCAGTGGATGTACCGAAAAGGATGCAGGAATTTGAAGCATTGATTGAGCGGACACACAAGTACAAGCTGAAAGCGATCATTGATTTTATTCCAAATCACGTGGCCAGGGAATATCATTCCGATGCGCGGCCCGAAGGCGTCAGTGATTTTGGAGAAGGTGATGACGTCACCGTAAGTTTTAGTCCCCAAAATAACTTTTATTACATTCCTAATCATGACTTTATTGTTCCCGAAGGTCACACACCGCCGGTGAATGTGAAAGGCGCATACCATGAACGGCCTGCCAAAGCAACAGGAAATGACGTTTTCCAGGCGCAGCCGAGCCAGTACGACTGGTACGAAACAATAAAGCTCAATTATGGCGTAGATTATCTGGATCATCGAAAAAGTTACTTTGATCCGATTCCGTCCACATGGACAAAAATGTACGATATTCTTGCCTACTGGACTGCAAAAGGCGTAGACGGTTTCAGGTGTGACATGGCGGAAATGGTACCCGTAGAATTCTGGGGCTGGGTGATCCCTAAAATTAGGAAGTTGAATCCCGACATTATTTTCATCGCCGAAATTTATAATCCGTATGAGTATCACCGCTATATCACTGTTGGCCAGTTCAGCTATCTGTATGATAAAGTTGGGCTATACAATACGCTACGAAAACTGGTTGAAGGCAATGGAACGGCAGAAGACATTACCAGATTATGGCAGCAGGAGTCAGGTGATATTGCTCCCAATATGCTTCGGTTTCTCGAAAATCATGATGAACAGCGAATTGCTTCGCGATATTTTGCCGGCGATCCCTGGGTTGCGGTGCCCGCTATTACGCTGAGCGCGACCATGCATACAGGACCTTTTATGCTCTATTTTGGCCAGGAAATTGGCGTCACACCAACTGTTTCTGAGGGGTTTCAGGGAGAAGATGGCCGTACAACGATCTTCGATTACTGGGGTGTCACAGAATTTCAGGCGTGGGTGAATGGAGGTAAATTCGATGGCGAAAAATTAAGCGCAGACCAAAAAGCATTACGCGCTTTTTATGGAAGTCTGAACCATTTTATTACCGAAAATGAAGCAGTTTTTGCGGGCGGATTTTACGATCTTCAGTTTTTTAATATCAACGGCCAGAGTCCTGATTACAATAAAGACCGCGTTTATAGTTATTTGCGTCATACGGAAGGACAAAAGCTCCTTTTTGTCTATAATTTCGACAGAGCATTGCGTTGCAATACCCGCGTAAGAATACCAGATGACGCCTGGCTTAACTTTCTTAAACTGGAAAATTCTGAAAAATATCAGTTGAAACCGGTTTTCCCGCTTCTGACTCCCTTGGAGAACATAGATGCAGCCCAAATTACTTCTACCGGAATTCCGCTGGAACTAAACCCGGTCTCCGTTTTTGTGTTTGAAATTATTGAAAAATAGCATTTATTTTTCGGTTGTTTTAAAGTTCCTGTTGCCATATCAAACCGGCAATAGGAATTTTATTTTTAATCTGTTTGTCGAAAGGAAACCGGGTCCATTTTATGGAACAATTCGAACGGATCGTTGCATAAAAAATGTATTTGGCCGGTTAAAGTGATAACATTGACTAGATTTGTTGGAAAGGGCACGCAAATAGTGATCTGAAATTTCACTCACAAAATCAATTTGTGTTTGAAAACAATTACACATTAAGATAAAACACGACAGATCCCGCATTGTGTTTTATGAAACCTAACTTAAATTTTCTGGTATGGATAACGAGGTCATTCCTGCACGTATCGACTATATCGGGAAGCTGGCCGAAATGATACGGAGTGCATGGAAAGTGGGGCGCAACCGCAAAGATTTTGCAGGGGTATTGAGTGGTATTCTGCTCGACAGGCGTGAGAAAGATTTGCTGGCAGAACAGATCTTTTCAATTCTCTTTTCAACAAAATATGTATCGCTGCTTACGGAGGCGGAAATCGGGTCAAACAAAGGTTTTTTTTCGGATGCCTCGGACCGCCTCGGTTACAAGTTTTTGCCGCCGGTTGACGAAGCGAATGAACTCCGGACGCAATTCAGTAACATTTTTCTTGACAAAAAAGACTACCAATGGGTGCGCGCGATACCCGATGAGAACTGGTCATTGTTTTTGTCCGACCTTTTTAGCGGTTACAGTCCGACATTACTTAAATATATTGAGAAGGAGGTTTTGAATTCCATATTGATTCTGGCACAACGCGCTGCAAGTCTGGGTATTGACTCCGAAATCGTCTCCCGTATCCCCCGTGTCGACGATTTGGACTCGCCATTTTTGGGGTTGAATCGTGAGGTCATGCTTTATGTTGAAAAAACACTGAATCAGTCGGACTATACGGTTGAAGCGCATGAAAATGACTACCGCCACATTCTGGTCATGATCAGCCAGTGCAGCGCTCAGGTTGCATACATTTACAAGTATAAGGATGTGTTCGGAATCAGCCTTCAGATGACCTACATGTTGGGTCAGCTGGAACAGTATCTGAGGCGCCTTTCGCAATTGCTTGAGTTGATGGAAACGCCTGACCAAAACAGGCACTGGATACTCATCACACAACTGCTTAAAGAATTTGTCTACGCAGAGAATACCAAGTACAGTCTTAAAAAGCACTTTTCTGTTAACCTCCAGTTGCTTACTTTCAGGGTTATTGAAAACACTTCTAAAACAGGGGAACATTATATTGCATCCAGCAAATCAGCATATTGGAAATTATTTTTGAAAGCAGTCGGCGGCGGCGGTATTGTCGGCCTGATGTGTTGTAACAAAACCCGGCTCTACTTTCAGCATTTCCCGATCTTCTGGGAAGCATTTTTTTACAGTATGAATTATTCCCTGGGTTTCATGCTGATTCACATTTTGGGCTTCACCATCGCAACAAAGCAGCCAGCCATGACTGCTTCGACAATTGCCGCAAACCTGAGCAATAACGGCCAGAATCCGGACTGGCTGAACGAAACGACGCAAATTCTGATCCGTCTGATACGCAGCCAGTTTATTTCGCTTGTAGGAAATGCTGCGATGGCTTTCCCGGTTGCGTATGGCCTGGACTGGCTCTATTTTTACACAACGGGGAATCACATTGCAGACACCGCGAAGGCACTAAAGCTGATAGGAGAATTGAATCCCTGGGAAAGTCTCGCAATTCCCCATGCGGCGATCGCCGGCGTATACCTTATGGTTTCCGGATTGATCTCCGGATATTATGAAAACAAATGGGTTTACAACAAATATTCTCTCAGAATCGTCAATAACCGCAAATTGGTCCGGCTTTTTGGTAAAGAAAAACTAGTCAGAATTGCCGCTTATCTGGAACAAAATTTTGGCGGTCTGGCTGGTAATTTCGCTCTGGGTGTGTTTCTTGGTTCTACAAGTGCGATTGGTTTCACATTAGGTTTACCTTTGGACATACGTCACATCACATTCGCTTCAGGTAATTTCGGTATTGCCGTAGCCAGTTTACCTTATCACATTTCTTCGGAGTTTGTCGTCAATTCTGTGATTGGAATTTGTGCAATCGGGATAATGAATGTTTTGGTAAGTTTTGGTTTATCAATTGCTTTTGCTTTAAAATCAAGAAATGCTAAATTTAGTGAAGTAAAAAGCCTCATAGGTAATCTGGCCTGGCAATTTTTTCACCATGGCGCGGCATTTTTCTTTCCGGTCCGTGAGCGGGCAGTTCAAGACAGCGAGCTTCCGCAGGAATTTTTGCAGAGATTACCGAAACCTTAGGATTATCAGCAGGTCAGGGCCAGGCTTTCGTTCTAAAAGTGCGATAAATTTGTTAATGCAGGCTAAGTTTTCGTTTATTGCCGTTTATTAGAAAATTACGTTTTGTTACCCGGTGGATTTTGACCACGATAAAGACAACTTCGAAAATGTACAAAATATTCAGTCTCTTCATTTTGATAGGGATTTCCAGTGGCGCTTTCGCTCAATCTGCATTACAAAAGACCTTTGCTCAAAAAATGGATTTGCCCGGCAGCAGCAACATTGGAACGCAGGTGCTCCGGATGGGGGAATCTTTTCTTGGGCAGCCTTACGTCGCCAGTACGCTGGAAGGAAATCCTACGGAACGACTCGTATGTAAGTTTGACGGGCTCGATTGCACTACATTGGTAGAGAGTTCGGTAGCGCTGGCAATCGCAAAAAGCGAAAGTCAGAATTACGAAGGTTACAAAACAGAATTGACCAAACTGCGATACCGGGATGGAATCATTGACGGTTATCCCTCACGACTGCATTACATTCTTGACTGGGTTTATGAGAATGAAAAACGCGGACGGTTGGAAGATATTACTGCGAAAATCGGCGGCGTGCCGTATACCAAGGAAATCAATTTCATGAGCAATCACGCCAGTTTATATCAGCCACTTGCGGCGACGGAAGTTTGGGAAAAAATAAAAGAACAGGAAAATAAGATTAACAGCCGCGAGCATGCTTACATTCCGAAAGCCGATATTCAACGCACGGAGCCAATGCTGCATGACGGAGATATCGTAGCTTTCACTTCGTCTGTTGAAGGTTTGGATGTAAATCACATGGGGATTATTACTAAAATTGGCAATCGCGCTTACCTGCTGCATGCATCTTTTGCGCTGAAAAAAGTCATCCTGTCTTCCGTACCCCTGGCCGAATATGTAGCTTCTGTTCCCAAGCACACGGGGATGATCGTTGCGCGGCTGACTGATCAAAATTAAGATGACTGATTATTTTGAGTTCCTGGATTACAAAAATGCTCCCTGGTTGATCATTCTCGCATCTTCGATTTTGGGCCTGGGAATGAGCTTTGTCATGGTACGGCTGATACACCTGACTGCGAAAAAAAAGGAATGGAAGGTCGTAAAGGCGCTTAGCCGGAATCTCACCAACGTACTTTACTTTTTTGTACCGGCTTTGTTCACAACCATTGCCACCAAAACCTATTCGCTTTCAAATTCTGACTTTACCTGGACACACGGAATAAGTAAAAGTATCCTGATCGCAGTCACTACCTGGCTGCTGGTCAGAATCGTGATTATTGTTGAAAAGCTACTGATAGAAGAGCTGGATTTTGCTGAACCCGACAACAATCACGCACGACGACTATTTACCAAAATTAAGTTTGTCAAACGCATTGTCGTCATTCTGATTATCCTGCTCGGCGTCTCCATTCTGTTGCTTAGTTTCGACAGCGTTCGGCAATATGGCGTCGGTATCCTTACATCTGCTGGTATTGCCAGTGTGATCATCGGTTTTGCAGCACAAAAATCACTGGGAAACCTGCTTGCAGGAATTCAGATCGCGTTTACACAGCCGATAAAAATAGATGATGTTGTCATTGTGGAAGGTGAATGGGGGAGGATTGAAGAAATTAATCTGACTTACGTCGTAGTCAATATCTGGGATTTGAGGCGGCTGGTATTGCCTATTACTTATTTTGTTGAAAAACCATTTCAAAACTGGACCCGCAACGAAAGCAACCTGATTGGTACCGCCTTTTTTTACCTTAATTATATGACGCCAGTTCCGAAACTAAGGGAAAAACTGGAAGATATTCTTAAAAATACGCGGCTCTGGGATGGAAATTCCTGGGCCTTACAGGTCACTGACACGCAAAACCAGTTTATGGTGGTCAGAGCCATCATGTCTGCCCGCAGCTCATCTCAGGCGTTTGATCTGCGTTGCCTTGTTCGCGAGGAAATGATTGAATTCATCCGCGACAATTATCCAGAGTCTTTACCAACATTTAAAATTGAGGGTTATGACGAAGGCGGTTCAGAGCGTAATAAATAGAGATTCAAAAACGAAGGACATTATTCTTTGTTAAGCAGGAGGCCGGGAAATTTGTCGGCGAAATGCCGGCGTTTCGCAGTGGGCAAAAGCTTCAACCAGCTACAAAAAAATGGCCCCTGAAACCAGAGGCCATTTTTCTCCTTACTACTCACCTAACTCAAATTTAACTCATTACAGTTACTATTTGGTTTTTTCTTGCTGCCAATGGATCGTCCGATGGCGATTGATGATTTTCAAAACCCGATAGCACTACATGCCCCCCGGATAACTCGTAATCATTTTTGAACCGGTTGAAATTCTCCCTTACGGTATGGTCAATATCCGGTGAATCAGAGAAATTTATCTGAACGGTTTTGCATTTTGGTATTCTTTCAAGTGCGAATTTTAAATTCAGGTATTTGATGAAAACCGCAGCGTTTAATATTTCTACATTGTAAACCTCATTTTCGATATGCAACTTAATTTTACGGCTGAAGATGTGCGAAAGTTTTACATTGTTTATTAACTGAATAATGAATTTGGTTAATATCCCAGCCAAAATACCAACCAGTAAATCTTTGGAAATTGTCGCGGCAACAGTGATCAAAAATATTGCAAGCTGCTCTCTTCCAATGTCATAAGTCTGGTAAAACTGAACAGGTGAAGCCAGACGGAATCCTATGAATATCAGCATAGCAGCCAGTGCAGCAACGGGAACCATTTTTAAGACCGGTGCAAATGCGACTACGAAAATCAAAAGGAACATTCCGTGAAACAGGTTGCCCCAGCGTGTTTTTGCTCCATTGTTCACATTGGCACTACTGCGAACAACTTCTGATATCATTGGTAATCCACCAAACAATCCGGATACAATATTTCCGGCACCAACGGCAGCCAAGTCCAGGCTCAAATCCGACTTGCGTTTGAACGGATCAAGCAGGTCTATCGTGTTTACAGTCAGCAACGATTCCAGACTGCCAATAATGACGAGCATCGTCACAAATTTGATAAAGGCCGGCAAGAGCGTACTTGGAACTCCACCAAAATCTGCATTATAGTCCAGGGCAAACGCTCCGGGATTGATCAATGGCATTACATCCCGGTAAACTGGCTCAAACAAGTGAAAAAACTGCCCGAGTATTACTGCAACTACCAAAGCGGCAAAAGCAGGTGGTATTTTTTTGAAAACCGAAAACGAAAGATACTTCCAGCCAAACATAATCATCAGACTTATCAGACCGATAATTGCAATGTGGTACTCCATGTGCATCAGGCTATGCGGCACCTGAGCTAGTAATTCGATTGTCCCTTTTCCTTCCAGCTCAGACGGAGAAATGCCCACCGCCAGATGGATTTGTTTTGAGACAATAATGATGCCCATAGCTGTCAACATGCCATAAACTGCTGAAAGCGGAATGAAATCAGCAAACTTTGGCAGCTTAAAAATGCCCATCAACACCTGTATTATTCCCGCACTCACAATTGCAGCAAGGGCCAGATGCCATCCTGTAACTGCATCTCCTTTCCCGAGCTCGTGTACTGCTCCTGCAACGATAACGATCAGGCCTGCGGCCGGCCCTTTAATCGTTAATTCGGAATTTGTAATAAATGAAACTACAACACCTCCGACTATCGCAGTGAACACACCCATTACAGGCGGGAAGTTACTCGCTCCTGCAATTCCAAGGCTGAGCGGCAGTGCAATCAGCGAAACCATGAAGCCCGAAAGCACATCGTCCTTCCAGTTTTCTGTCAATCCTCTGAAACCTGTGGCAGGTCTCCATGTCGCTGACTTCATAGTTAAAAATACTTTTAGAAATGACGTCTGGCTTTTAGCCGTAACACCGGTGCTGGACATGAAGCAATAATATAACAGATCATGTTTTGCACTTATAAATCAATCTAAATGATCTATGTTACAAATGACCTTCTGGCTTGTTAAAGTCAGATTAATGCAGAATTAAAAATGAATTAAAAAGGGAGAAATTTGACCAGAAAGGTGCTGCCGACACCAATTTTGGACTCAACGTCAATTGTCGCGCCCTGCATTGTGATGATCCGCTTGGTGAGCGCAAGCCCGATGCCGTAGCCAGCCTTGTTCATTGTGGTGGCACTGCGATAGAAGGTGTCAAAAATATACGGAAGATCCGTCGGTTGTATGCCCATACCGGCGTCCTGGAATGCGACTTTGATCACATCCCTTTCGATATTGAGCGAAACGTGTACGGTTCGGTCTTCTGAGTATTTACAGGCATTGTCCATTAGATTGACAAATGCAGTTCTGAGAAGACTTTCATCTCCGTAACGTTTTAAATGGTTGTCGTCGTCAGGCATTTTTCCATACGTAATGTGTACGATATAGCCTGGGTTTTTTTGAACAACAAAAGCCTGTGCCTGCCACAGCACTTCGTCGATCCTTATTTTGGAAAAAGTACCTTTAAAGGCCTGTTCTTCCGTCCGGGCCAGTTCGAGTAGTCGGTTTACCAACTCATTCATTTCCTTCACCTCTCCCAGAATACCACTGAGCGCATCCTGATAGTAACCTGCTGAGCGCTCCTTCATGAGTGTAACCTCAACCTCACTCATCATCAGCGCTAGTGGCGTTCGCAGTTCGTGCGAGGCGTGGGATACGAAGTTTTTTTGTGCAATGAAAGCAATTTCCAGCCGGCTAAGCATCAGGTTGAAGGTTTGTGCCAACAAAGCCAGTTCATCTTTTTCCCTTCCTACGGATACTTTTTGATGCAAATTCCCTGCTGAAATGTTGTTGACCTGTGCAATGATGTCAGATACAGGTTTGATGGCGTCGTTCGCAAACTGCCAGCCAGCCACGCCAACCAGGATCAGCGAAAAGAGCCAGCCGACCAGAAGAATTTCCCGGAGCCGCTGTAACTGCGCGTTGCCCTGCTTGTCGAACGCATTGGCAACGACCACCCATTCCTGACGATGGTCCTGTAAGATATGCCTGGTTACGAGCACTTCTTTTCCATCCTGTTTTGTCTTCACTTCCTTGCCCGTTCTGACCTCTTTTATCATCTGGCGAGACAATGAAAATTTTTCTCGTCCGCTGTTAAAAATAACCGAGTCCGCTGCGTTGTAAATCGTGATTTCTTCGTCCAGAAGAACGGTATTATTTTCTTTTTCGATTTTGGCAATCTCGGCTTTACTGATGTTGGCGCTCGCTTCAACGATTTGGGCGATGGCTTGTCCTCTTTCGTTGAGAAAATTGAAGAACTGCCGTTCGCGATACTGATCATAAAAAAAGTAAATGGACAGACAGAACAAGGCCATGATGGAACCAACCAACATGGTGAACAACATCGTAAGACGGGATTTTATGTTCATTCCTCTTTAAAAATATAACCCATTCCGACCACCGTGTGAATGAGTTTGACAGGATAATCCTTGTCGACTTTTTTTCTTAAAAAATTGATATACACATCGATCACATTTGTGCCGGTGTCGAAACGGATGTCCCAGACCTGCTCCGCAATGTCAACGCGGGATACTACACGGCCACGGTTACGCATCAGATATTCGAGCAAAGCAAATTCTTTGGCCGTCAGATCGATCCGGTTTCCGGCGCGGCGGGCCACTTTTTCGTCCAGATTGAGTTCCAGATCCGCCAGTTTCAGTATCTGACTCGACTGCTCACGGGTACTATTCCGTTGAGACAATACCTTGATCCGAGCAATCAGTTCTCTGAACTCAAAAGGCTTAACAAGATAATCATCCCCACCGGCTTCAAAGCCATCGAGTTTGTCATCAATTGTGCCCAGCGCCGTGAGGAATAATATAGGCGTTGTAAGCCCGTCGTTTCGCAACTGCTTGGAAAGATCGTAACCATTGAGCAACGGTAGATTGACATCCAGCACGATGACATCAAATTTATAGTTGGAAGCCATTTTTTTTCCAACCAGTCCGTCGTACGCCAGTTCTACCTCCCATGATTGTTCTTCAAGTCCGCGTTTTAAAAATCCGGCCAGTTTAGGTTCGTCTTCAATGACTAATATTTTCATTTATCGGGTTGGGTGTTAAGAAGATGTAATGTTTTCAGAAAGGCCTTTAATCTGTTAAAAATACTTTTCTGGTTAGTTTTACTGCGGGTGATTATCCCGTCAAAAGTCGCATACATTCACGAATTTCCACATGCAGGATTTATATTTTTTTTAACTGCTGTCTTAAAGTGCCCTGACTCAGTAGTGCAGCAGTGACGCGGAATGCTTGTAACGGGTTATTGTGAATGACAAAAAAGCCATCCGGAACTACCGAACGGCTTTTGAATTGTTGTCAGCTCGAAAACATACTTAAAAGTAAATTCATTGTGACAAATCATTTTAGAGTCAAAAAAACCTTAATGCGGCAAATCTCCGACTTTTAATAGTAATCGCTGTCCTTGTCGAAACCGGCACGGTCATCGAATGCGCCGAAATCGTCTTCTTCAACCTGTTTATTTTTTAACGCTTTTTTGATCAGTCCGATTTGCCCGGCATGGTAAACATCATGCTGGATCACACCGTGAATCAACGTGTAATATGAGTAATCTCTGCCCGGGACAAACTCTTCCAGGAAACTATCGGTATCAATTTTTTCCAGTTCCGACACCAGTTCTTCCTGGGAAAGACTCAGCTCCATCTGGATCGCTTCCCATTCAAACTCATCGACGACTGGGAATTTTTTCCAGTCTTTATCCAGCGTTTTGATGTCAAATTCGGCATCGCCCTGTAATTTTCTAACTGCAAATATTCGCCATGTAGTCATGTGATACACGATTTCGGCGATAGAGTGAGTATTGGAACTCAGCCGCAGCTCGGCCAGTTTAGGAGTTACATCACGTAATGCTTCTACAACAGACGGGCCATACCAGGCCTCTTCACTCTCGTAGGTATCGTTCAATACATCTATAATTCTTAAAAGCTCTTCTTTTGTTTCCATATTTAATTGTCTTGTATAGGGGGCAAAATTACAATCTTTGATTTAAAGTATCGTACAAACTTCTTCTCCTCATGTATAAATACTTTGAATAGTTGAATTGGTAACGTTTGCAAACGTGGTGGGATTTCAAAATAACAGCGGGATTTTCCACACATTACAACCAATCTGTGAATTTTGCTGTCAATAGTGTAAGTGATTTACGCAAAAATTGAATGCAGATCCGGAGTGACAACAGCCTGTTACAGTCGGTTTTTCGTTTACGTGATTTAAAAAAATATGTGTGAAAGTCTGAAAAATAAAATGATTTAATTTCCAATTTCGTTATCTCAGCGAATTAAAATTACCCGATAAAAATTATGTTAAAAAAAGCTTCAATATGGATACTGTGTGCGGGTTTTGCAATGTCTTCCTGTACCAAAGATCCGCTAACCGGACTTTCTGATACGGATTCTCAAGTTTTTATTACCAATCGGGATAAAACGGCCGATTACAAACAATACAAAACATTCAGCGTGGTGGATTCCGTCAGTGTGGTGCAGGATAATTACCGGACGTCGGCGTTAACAAGTCTGGATCAGGATATGCTGATCCGCATTGTCTCAAACATGGAAAAGCTGGGCTACAGATTTGTGGACGCGAAAAGTAAACCGGATGTGGGTATAAATCTGGCGAGAGTCACCGATACTTCCGTCAATGTAGTTTCGCAGCCGGTTTCATCTTACTGGGGTTATGGAGGTGGTTACGGATACGGTTATCCAAGTTACTACTCGTATTATGAAACACAAGAAAGTTACTGGTCAATGTCGATGCTAGACCTCAAAAATGTAGATACGGTCACCAAGCAGGTAAAAGTTGTCTGGGATGCGCAGATCCGGGGCGGCGCGTTGGCAAACGAGGCTTATGTAGATCAGATGGTTGACGCAGTGTTTAGTCAATCCAACTATTTGAAAAATAACTGACAAGCTGGCTTTTGCCGGTTTAAACTCCTGGAAACAGATTTTAAAAATGAAAAAGATAATAATAGTGGCCTTTCTAATGGCCGGATTTTCAGGTGCTTTTGCCCAGGATGTACCCAAATTGTACACCTTGCCTTCTCCATTTGAACGATATAATCATTACCTCGCTACGGTTCGTTTGACAGGCTCTGTTCCCTTGGGCTCTTTTGCTGACGGATATATCGACAAGGCGTCGTTTGAAAACTATTCAATCTCAATGGAATGGGTGATGCGCGGAGCATTGTCGGTCGGTGGTGAAATCGGGTATTCCTATTACAACAAACGGATTCCCAGAGCAACATACCAGAACGGAGAACAGACAATTTCTGCTGTGCAAACGCGTACGCTGACCCAATATCCAATTCAGGTTTTTGCAAATTACCATTTTCTGAACCGGAATTCGCCCATACAGCCCTATGTGCAGGTGAGCGGTGGTGCGAGTGTTCTGGATTATACTTTGTATTACGGTAGCCTCGCCGATCAGAAGCAAAAAATAAGTCCGGCTTATGGCGTAGGCGTGGGGTCAAAATTTTTGTTCAAAAAGGATGGCTCCTTTGGTGCCGACGTTCGTGTGAAATACGCGGGGACGTCTTTTAAATATGAGTATATCAAAAGTGGCGTGGCGGCTGTAAATACATCAATTGGCCTTTTTTACCGTTGGTGGTAGGTATTTAAGTTGGTTGGCGTCAAACAAATATTTCCCGGCGTATGGAATTTCAGCCATCCGCCGGGATTTTTATATCTTGTGAGATAATTTATTTACTAACCTGAAAGGAATTTTGTCAAAAAGAAAGGTTATCTGGTCTGCTTCAATTTTAGTTGTACTTGTTACAGCCGGATTTTTTTTATGGAAAAGGTTTGGGCCTTCCAGCCAGCATTTTTATTCTGAGGTAAAACACACCGATCTTGTTGCCAAAACAATCGATTCCGCTTCTCATGCATGCCAATTGACGGTGCAACGTTACAAGCAAATTGGTAAAGAAATGCAGTTTGAACTTTCTTCCAGCGCGTCCGGGCTGGCCCCCTATGATGTGGAAATATCTCAAAATAATCTTGTTCAAAAATTTCCAGTGTTGCCGCACCGGGCGGGAATCTGGCTTACTGTGCCCTTCATAAATCTGACCGGAGGAACCGCAACAATCCGCGTCAAAAGTCTGGGACAACCCGGATGCGAAACAGTTGCTTCATTTGAATATAATAGTAAGACTGCAACTGAAATCCTGGACAGTTCCAAATGGGTGAGGCAGGGAAGTAGTGATATGTTGCTGGATGTCAGGGTCGTTCAAAATGAAGGACAGGTTTACCTAAAAGATTTTGCCGACTATCGGGATGGGCGTACCAAAGTACTCATGATCGATGGCATTGCGGTAAAAGATCTCGAAAGGGGTATTGAAGTGCGGCCGGGCTATTTATATTCTGTGACCGGGCGTTGGATCGATGCACCGTTTAACGACTGGTGGAATAAACTTAGGAACAGAACGGTTCGCCAGCAAAATATTTGGATAAAACCGGTTGCAAATGCTCCGGAGGCATCTTCACTGACAAAAATTTCAACACCTCCCTGGTTTTCGTTGTCTGACGATATTCACATTGATTTCGATACACAATTTCCTGAATTCCAACCAATAGCCGGAAAACTGGTAGCGCAATACAGAAGCAATGACTGGGTGTCTCCGCAAAATTACTTCAATCGTGGAATTGGTTATCTGCACGCATCGGAAAAAGGTCTGCCCAGTCGGAAATTACACTGGACCGCTACGCCAAATTTGTTTGAAGACAGAGACCAGGATTGGTTTGCAACTTTAAACAGGGCTCAGGTAGAAGCCTATGCCGATCAAACCGGTGATCTGGGGATTTATGCCATGGATTTCGAATTCTGGAATCAGATTTATACACCCGAGGTAAAACAACGGTTGATCTGGTACGCAGAGCGCTTGCGAAAAAACCACCCTAATTTGCTTGTTTTTGATTATTGGGGAGGAGCGCCGTATCACAACAAACACATCAGTAGCGCTGGCAAAGTTAAGCCTATGGACCTGATTAATGACTACAACAACCCCAAACCAAACCACACCAATTTTGACCCGTTGCCCAATGGCGAAAGTTTCCGGAGTCTTTTTGGCATTACACCCGTAGACGTTTATCCCAAAGCCATGTACCCGATGGATGAGGCTGGAAACACGGTGAATAATTTTGTATTACTTTCGGCGATTCATTCACTCAGGATCAACAAACTGATTTCGTTTCAGAAAAATAACAAGTTCATTTTTTATGCATGGAACCGGTATCAGCCGCTTTATCAGGATCCGCCGATTCCATGGAGTATCAAAACCACCGATCCGAAAGGAGAACTGGTGCTGACGGATTTGGAAATGATGCCGGCCAGCCAGGCGCTGAGTATGTCGCTGTTTTCACTTTTTCTTTTTGATGGTTATTATTTATGGAGCGACGGGCAGCCAGTCGGTAAAGGTGCAAATGGGTACAATCCGTCAAAAGACGGAGATGGATTTGGCAGGGAATGGCATCCGGCAGATAGCAAAACGTCCATGAGTGCGTTCAGGACCAATCCTTCGGGTCACGACAGCCCCTGGTTCTGGGATTTTCCAACCCAGTATTTTATGCTTGGAAACTGGATGGCTAAGCAGGTTGAAGATATTATCGTCGGAGGGAAAAACCAGGATTTACAATATGAAATCAACGGCAAATGGCGGGTTCCGGTCAAAGGACAGGCATTGATCGCGGCTGATAAAAAGGAGCCTTTTGTTTCTGCGTTGGTTAATGGGAACAAAATTGCGATAATCGCTGTGGATTGTTTTCAATCACCGACGGCCAGCAGAAAATTAAAGATCAGGCTTCCTGACGGAACAGAGGATACGATAGAGATGTATGGCAACTGGCCGGTACTTTACCGCGGAACGCTAAAAAAATAACCGCCGGACTTCCGACGGTTACTTTTTTAATTATGCTATGCTCACATAGCTGCCCACCCATTTGAGGTGTGTACCATGTTTCTGCATGATTTCTTTTACGCCCTCGTCGTCAATATGCCCCAGGAATTCAACCAGAAACCAGTAACGGAATGTGGATTCGCCGCGTAGCGGACGGCTTTCTACTTTGGTCAGGTTAATACCGCGATCATTAAAATCTTTCAGAAAATCATAAAGCACGCCGGGTCTGTTTGTATTTGGAAGGTTGGCGATCAGTGTTGTTTTATCGGTTCCGCTTTTTTCATTTACCACATCTTTGGAGAGAATCAGGAACCGGGTTTTATTTTGGTCACTATCTTCGATGTTGTCAAAAAGAATAGGTACGTTGAATAATCTTGCGGAAATTGACGAGCTAATCGCGGCAGAATCAATTTCGTTGGAAGCCATTTTTGCTGCCTTTGATGTTGAATCGACCGGCACCAGTTCAATTCCAAGCCCGTCCAGATATTCAGTGATGAATTTTCCACACTGGCGGAAGGCGATATCTTTGGAATAAATCCGTTTGATATCTTTGAGTGAATCAGACTGAGACGCGAAAGTAAAGTGAATCGGCAACAGCACCTCAGCGATAATTGTCAGATTTTTTTCTCGTAAGTAATCCGCAGTTTCCACCACGATTCCTTCCTGATTATTTTCAATAGGCACAACGCCAAAGCGAGCGCGGCCGGTTTCCACACTTTCAAATACAGAATGGATTGTCGGCAGCACAAGATATTCGCTCATCGCGCCAAAGCGCCCTTCGGCAGCCTGGTGTGTAAAACTTCCTTCGGGCCCCAGATAAGCAATTCTTTCAGGTAATTCCAGATTTCTTGAAACAGCAAATATTTCAAAAAATATAGCATCAATCGCCGATCTTGACAGCAGACCCTGATTCCGCTGCTGCAATCTGTCCAGAATCTGCTTTTCTCTTTCAGGACGATAAATGATAGATTGAGATGATCGTTTTACTTCTCCAACCTTTTTTACGAGCTCCATACGCTCGTTTAAAATGTGCAAAAGCTGGTCATCCAGCGCATCAATCCTGTTCCTTAAATCGGTTAATTCCACGAAAAATAAATTAATTTGAACAAAACGTTTTGAGAGTATTAAACGGCAGCAACGAGTTCTTCAATGTTCTTTTCAACTTTCAGGTTGTCAATAATAAAGCGTTGACGTTCAGGAGTATTTTTGCCCATATAATACGTCAAAAGCTTTTGAATTGAGGTCTCGTGTTGCAAAAATATCGGTTCGAGATGCATGTCCTCGCCGATAAATTTACCGAACTCTTCCGGAGAAATCTCTCCCAATCCCTTAAAACGGGTAATCTCTGGTTTCGATCCCAGTTTCTCAATAGCCGCTCTTTTCTCCTCGTCGTTGTAACAATAAAACGTTTCCTTTTTATTTCGGACCCGAAAAAGCGGTGTCTCCAAAACGTAAAGATGGCCATTGCGTACCAGATCAGGAAAGAACTGGAGAAAAAATGTCATCAGCAGCAGGCGAATATGCATGCCGTCCACATCCGCGTCAGTTGCAATTACGATTTTATAAAAACGAAGATTTTCAACACCGTTTTCAATGTCAAGCGCGTGTTGCAGCAAGTTGAATTCCTCGTTTTCGTATACTATTTTTTTATTCAGTCCAAAACAATTCAATGGCTTCCCCCTGAGACTAAATACAGCCTGGGTTTGGATATTCCTCGATTTTGTGATGGATCCGCTTGCAGAATCACCTTCGGTGATGAAAAGTGTGCTTTCGTAACGGAGGTCATTTTTAAGGTCTGTGAGATGCAATCTACAGTCGCGCAATTTTTTGTTGTGCAAATTGGCTTTTTTCGCACGGTCATTGGCGAGTTTTTTGATTCCCGCTAATTCTTTTCGCTCCCGTTCGGATTGTTCGATCCGTTTTTTAAGTGCATCCCGTGATTCCGGGTTCATGTGCAGGAAATTATCGAGCTTTTCTTTGATGAAATCATTCACGAAAGTACGGACCGTCGTGCTGTTCGGATCCGGCGTAATCGTGTTAGAACCGAGTTTTGTCTTCGTTTGCGACTCGAAAACAGGTTCCTGGACGCGTATTGCCACAGCTGCAATGATCGAAGACCGAATGTCTTCTGGCGCATAGTCTTTGCCAAAATGTTCCCTGACCGCCCGTACGATGGATTCGCGGAAGGCAGCGAGGTGCGTACCACCCTGCGTTGTATACTGTCCGTTTACAAACGAATAATATTCTTCACCATATTGATTGCAGTGCGTCAGCGCAATTTCTATGTCTTCTCCTTTCAGATGAATGATCGGGTACCTGATCGTCTCAGGATCTGATTTACTTCGCAGGAGATCCAGAAGTCCGTTTTGGGAAATAAATTTCTGACCGTTAAAATTGATGAGTAAACCTGCGTTCAGGTAACAGTAATTCCAGATCATGCTATCCAGATACTGCGGGATGTACCTGAAATTTTTAAATATCAATCCGTCCGGCTCAAAAGCCATGTGTGTACCATTGCGTTGATTGGAAGGCTCTTCCGCGGACTCCTTAACGAGAAATCCCTGCTGAAACTCGGCAGTTTTTGATCTTCCTTCCCGGAACGACTGAACTTTGAAATAATGTGAAAGTGCATTAACGGCTTTTGTTCCGACACCGTTGAGCCCTACGGATTTTTGAAACGCGCCAGAGTCATATTTGCCTCCTGTATTGATCTTCGAAACACAATCGACCACCTTTCCCAAAGGAATTCCGCGGCCATAGTCGCGCACTTCAACGCGGTGTTCCGAAATTTTGATTTCTATCACTTTTCCGTTTCCCATCATGTGCTCATCAATGGAATTATCGACAATTTCCTTCACCAGCACGTAGATCCCGTCGTCAATGGAAGAACCGTCGCCGAGCTTTCCGATGTACATACCAGGGCGAAGCCGAATATGTTCTTTCCAGTCCAGTGACTTAATGCTATCCTCGTCGTATTGAACAATAGGGGGATTTTCCATAATCTATGAATACTCTAATTTTACTGATTCGTTTTATTAGGCTAATTTTTTAATAATTTTGGGCAACTGACGTTAGGTTAAAAAGTTCTTCAATTTCAGGGACATTACGAACCGAATACTAGAAATTCTTTAAAAATAGGAAAAATCTAATTTACTTTGTCCAAATATTGAAATTCAAATATCACGATCACTCACTAAAAAAGTTCAATAACATAAGACAGATTTTGTCTTTGGAATGAATTATCAGCTCTTTATAGTACAATAATACTTCTTATGAACCGAATCAAGCTATCCAAATATTCTCAATATTTCCTATCCTGTCTTTTTTGCCTCATTGTTTCCATTCCTTCGTTTTCCCAGATTCTACCTTCAGGCGGCGCACCGTCTTCGACGGGATCAGGCCAGGGTGGAACAACAGGTGGCACACAGGGAACCGGGCAGGGCAACCAGACGGGAAATGGTAACCAGCCGTCGGTAAACCAGCAGATACAGGATGCCAAAGACGCCAAGGCTGCGTCGGATAAGGGTAAAGCTGCTGCTCCCAATGACGGTAAAGGTCAGGGACAGGATGCCAACCAGACAAAAGCGAATCAGGAGACAACCACGCCGCTCTCCCCGGAAGAACAAGCCAAGGTTGAATTTCGGAAAAAGATTTATGGTTCTGCCATTTTTTCCGATAAAAAATACAACTCAATTCCTGACCTGCAGATTGCTACTCCGGTAAACTACGTGGTGGGGCCTGGTGATGACCTGAAAATTTATCTTTACAATTACGCAGAGGCGACTTACGAAGTTACTGTAAATCGGGACGGGTACATCAACATTCCTTTGGCTGGTAATATCTCGGTTGGCGGAAGAACGATTGAGGAAGTAAGAAAAATTCTGATCGACAGATTATCCAAATTCAAACCCGGTTTGATCGGATCAAACGGCTCGACAGCGCAAACGAAATTAATGGTAACGCTGGGTGATATCAGGAACGTCCAGGTTTTTGTAACAGGAGAAGTTGTAAATCCTTCATCGTATCAGCTTACTTCACTTGCATCTGCTTTCAATGCATTGTATCAGGCGGGTGGACCAAACGAGATCGGAACATTCCGGGATGTGCGTGTTGTACGCCATGGAAAAGTGGTTTCTCATCTGGATATATACGACTTTTTAACAAATGGAAAAATCGATGGTGATATCCGGGTTCAGGACAATGACAATATTATTGTTGGGCCGTATCTTAAACGTGTTGAAATTACAGGACAGGTTAAAAGACCGGGTATTTATGAATTGAAGCCCGAGGAAAAGCTGGCTGATGTGATCAAATATGCAGGCGGTTTCAGTGACCGCGCTTATCGTGCCCGTGTCAAATTGCAGCGGATTACTTCGAAGGAAAGAAGAATGAACGATGTAACTGAGGATTTGTTCAGTTCATTCGACATGGCAACCGGTGATTCTATTAACGTGGAAACCATTCTGGATCGTTTCGAAAACATTGTGACCATTCAGGGTGCTATTATGCGTTCGGGAGATTTTGCGCTGGAAACAAGTCCTACTTTATTGAAATTGATTGAAAACGCGCAAGGGCTTCGCGAGGATGCTTTTGTGGGCAGAATAAATGTGTTGAGAACAAGACCTGATCTTAGCATCCAGAGCATTGCCCTGAACCTGACTGACGTGATGAACAACGTTGTTCCGGATTTGGTACTAACCCGTTTGGATCAGGTGATTATTCCATCCCGATTTGAAATGGCCGAACTTGCTTACGTAAGTGTGGAAGGCGAGGTGAACAACACGAAATTGAGCGAAAACAGTGGTAAATTTCCTTACATGGCTGATATGACGCTTGAAGATCTGTTGGTGCAGGCGGGTGGGCTGAAAGAATCGGCGCTGGCAACAGACATTCAGGTGGTACGACGTAAACGTGACGGGATTCCGGGCTCTGCGAATGCACCAATTGCGGAAGTAATCAGCTTCAATATTGGTCGTGATCTGAGTTTGAACAGCAAAGACTCCCGTTTTGTATTGCTGCCTTATGATGAGGTAATAGTCCGGAAGGCACCAAATTACGTGGTACAGCAATCCGTATTTGTAGAGGGTGAAATTCTTGTTCCCGGAAAATACAGCATCATTAATAAAAACGATAAAATCAGCGACGTTATAAAAAGATCAGGCGGTTTGACAGAATCTGCTTATCCGGATGGGGCAACACTTTTGAGACGTACTTTACAGCAACCGTTGGATACAGCGGTAGACTACAACGCAAAAGAAGCTGCTGAGCTGAATCTGAAAAATGGTGTGATTACCGGGGATCTGCCGAATGTGAAGGAGGAGAAAATCGGAATTGATCTGGAGAAAATTTTAAAATCACCGGGCTCCTTTGAAGATTTGATCGTACAGGAGGGAGATATTATTCGAATTCCAAAAAGACTTGAAACGGTCCAGGTTAATGGCGAAGTGCTGTATCCAACCACAGTGAAATACGGAAAAGGGATGAATTTCCCGGATTATATTTCGCAATCAGGCGGTTTCACGGTCAGGTCATTGAGAAAAAGTTCATACATCAAATATCCTAACGGATCTGTTGACAGAACCAGAAGATTCCTTTTGTTCAACGTATATCCAAAAGTAGAGCCGGGATCGGAAATTTTCGTTCCGCAGCGTGCTGCCCCTGCAATGAATGCACAGCAGACAATTTCTACCGCTACCACGTTGCTTAGCTCATTCATGGGGCTGATAGTAACCGTTCTTGCCTTCCGTAGTATCAACAACAATTAAGATTAGCCCATGTCGAATACGACTTATCCTGTACCAGATGATCAGTTGACGCCAAGGGACGTCATTATTAAGTTTATTGAAATCAAGGATGCACTGCTCCGTAACTGGAAAATCATCGTGCTGCTTACTGCTCTGGGGGCCGGTATTGGTTATGTGCTGGATATGGTGTTGAAAACACCCAATGAATACGAGGCAGAAATTGTTTTCAACCTTGGGGCTGGTGGTTCTGGCAATTCCGGACTGGGTGATCTTGCCGGTCTGGTTGGATTGGGTTCTGCTCCGGATGCGAATATTTTCACAGGGGAAAACTTCTTCTATTTTGTGAAATCGCGCCCGGTACTGGAACGTACGCTGATGAAGGAAGTAGAGGTGAACGGCAAGAAAATGCTGCTTGCCAATTTATACATTGATTCAAGCGGGATCAAAGAAATGGAGTGGGCGGACAGGCCGGAAGTACTGAAATTCCAGTTCACGGAAAGTGACCCGTTGAAGCTGGACAGAAGTGCCAGGGTTACGCTAAACGAATTGATAGACAAAGCCGCTAAATCTACCGAAATTGGAGCATTGGACAGAAAATCATCATTCATTCGTCTTACGGCAAGTATGGAAAATGAGAATCTGACTATTCTGTGGGTGAATAATCTGCTGGAAACGATTGAGGAGGTTTACACAGAAAATCAGACGAAAAAAACGCGTAAAACGCTTATTTTGTTACAAAACCGCGCTGATTCGCTGGCTGCAATTCTTGGCAGCACAGAGAAGAGACTTGCGAGGGCAGTCTATGAAAGTTCGCAGATCATTGTACCTGAGGCAAAAATCCCGGCGACAAATCTGCAAAGGAATTCTTCATTTTTGCAATCGCTGTATTTTGAAGCGATCGGAAGTGTAGAAAAAATGAGGGTATCCCTTGTTCGTGAAGCGCCACTGTTTACAAAAATTGAGGACATCAAAGTTCCTTTGGATATCAAGCTGAAAGATAAAAGAAGATTGAAAATCGGAATTGTGTCCGGACTACTCATTGCGCTAATCACAGTTTATTTCAAAAGCGTATTTCAGACAATTCCGGAAAAGGAAAAAGTTAAGGCATAAATCAACGGCATGCAACACTCTATTACAATTAAGGCAGGCGGTTCGGAAAAGGACTATTGGAAAGATTTGTGGCTGAACAGACAGTTGCTTTGGATACTTTCGAAAAGAGATCTTTCAGTTCGCTATAAGCAAACTATCCTGGGCGTTGCATGGAGCGTACTCCGGCCGCTGGCTACGATGACAGTAATGGTTTTCGTTTTTAGTTTTTTGGCAAAAACAAAAGGAGATCCGGATATTCCGTATCCTCTGACGGTTTTAAGTGGATTGACGATCTGGACTTTTTTCTCCAATACTTTCAGCCAGATCAGCAGTAGTATTTTAATAAATTCCAATCTGGTTTCGAAGGTGTACTTTCCGAGACTATTAATGCCTTTGAGTTCGGTAGCGGTTGGTTTTGTTGACTTTCTGATCACTTTCTTGATCTTTGTTGCGATGACCATATATTACGGTTATCCAATCAGCGGAAACATTATTTTTTTGCCTGCGTTCATAATATTGACTTTCGTCGCATCACTCGGTTTCGGGCTTTTCTTTGCCGTTTTGAATGTAAGGTTTCGCGACATCGGTCAGCTGATCCCGTTCATGGTTCAGATAGGAACATGGGCGTGTCCTATTTCTTACAGCAGCAGCCTGGCCAAAGGGCAGTGGTTTGAAAAATATTATAATCTGAATCCGCTTGTTGGAATTATCGATGGATTCAGATGGTGTTTGCTTGGAGATAAGGCAAGTTTCAATCCGGATACACTGTCTTACACAGCGATTATTTCATTAGTGGTACTGATATTATCTTTGATTTATTTCCGCAAAAAAGAAAATACTTTCGTAGATCATATTTGAAATCGTTAAATTTGGGCATGTCTGTAATTACAGCTGAAAATATCAGCAAAAAATATATCATTGACCATCAACGTAAGAATGGTCCTTCCAGCCTGCGGGATATTGTCAACGATAAGGTTGGCAAATTGTTCTCAGGGAAGAAGGAAGAGTCCCATTTTGCCGAGAAGGAGGAGTTCTGGGCGCTACGTGATGTCAATTTTACGATTGATCAGGGCGACAGGATTGGGATTGTTGGGCATAATGGTGCTGGGAAATCGACGTTGCTTAAAATTCTCAGCAGGATTACCGAGCCATCTACCGGTCAGATTAAAATTGAAGGCCGCATTGCCAGTTTGCTTGAAGTCGGTACAGGCTTTCATCCAGAACTGACGGGACGGGAGAATATTTATCTGAACGGTGCCATTCTGGGTATGTCAAAATCTGAGATCAGGCAGTCATTTGACGCAATCGTAGATTTTGCCGGCGTTGAGAAATTTCTGGATACGCCGGTAAAACGGTATTCATCCGGGATGTATGTACGCCTTGGTTTTGCAATCGCTGCGCATTTAAATCCTGAAATTCTGATTGTGGATGAGGTTCTGGCTGTCGGTGATACGGAGTTTCAGAAAAAATGTCTTGGCAAAATGCGGGATGTGTCGGAAAGTGGAAGGACCTTGCTTTTTGTCAGCCATAATTTGACGGCTATCCAGGCATTGTGTAACAAATCGTTTTATTTCGAAAAAGGTCAACTGATTGATCAGGGCGAAACCACCCACATCATCACCAGTTATCTGAGCAAGGTTTCCCATAAAACGCTCGAGAAACATTGGAATAATATCGAAACCGCTCCCGGAAATGACCAGGTCCGGATCAAAAGTTTTAAACTGTTTCCGGAGTATCAGGACAATCTGACTCACATTGACGTGCGTACGCCGATGAACTTTCAGTTTCAGTTCTGGAATCTGGAAGAAGGCGCAAACCTCAATTTGAGCATGCACCTTTATACCTTTACAGGAGAGTGCATCTTTAATGTGGGCACACAGTCACAGGCCATGTCAAAAGGGCTGGTTACAGGTACCTGCGAAATTCCCGGCCATTTCCTGAATGACGGATCCTATGTAGTATCAATGATGATCGTGAAAGATACCAGTACGATTGTTTACAATATGGAAGAAGCGCTCGTTTTCGATATTGAGGATTATCGCGAAAATGTTACCTGGTATGGTAAATGGCCCGGATATATCCGTCCTCAACTTAATTTTTCTATTCGTCAAACTGAGCACATAGTGAATGATTAACGTCACGAAAACCTTCTTACCAGATCAGGAAAAGTATATTCAATATGTTCGTGAGATTTGGGACCGTGGATACCTCACGAACAACGGTCCGATATTGCAGGAGCTTGAAGCGGAGCTGAAAGATTATCTGCATGTAGATCACCTGTACTTTTGCACCAACGGCACAATTGTTCTCCAGATCGCAATAAAGGCACTCGGTGTCAAAGGGGAAGTAATTACAACGCCTTTTTCGTACTGCGCGACTTCCAATGCGATTTTATGGGAAAATTGTACTCCGGTTTTTGTTGATATTGATCCTTCGTCGTTTAATATCAATCCGGATTTGATCGAAGCTGCGATTACACCTGAAACGACAGCAATTCTTGCAACACACGTCTACGGAAATCCATGTGATGTTGATAAGATTGAAGCGATTGCAAAAAAGCATAATCTTAAAGTGATTTATGACGCGGCACATGCTTTTGGCGTGATTTATAAAGGGCGTTCATTATTGTCTTATGGCGATGTCAGCACCTGCAGTTTTCATGCAACGAAAGTTTTTCACACCATTGAAGGCGGAGCGCTTATTTCCAATCATCCGGAGCTTGATAAAGAATTTCATTTGCTGCGTGCTTTCGGGCATCAGGGAGATGACAATTACCATTATGCGGGTATTAATGGAAAAAATTCCGAGTTCCATGCGGCCATGGGCCTGTGTAATCTGCCGCACGTTGCTGATATTATTGAAGCAAGAAAAGAGATTTTCGGCTGGTACGACAGTTTATTGAACTGGGACGTACTGAGTGCTCCCGCAAGAGCGGAGGAAATGGAATACAATTATGCCTATTATCCCGTTGTTTTCCCATCGGAAGCGATTATGAAGGATGTTATGGAGGCTTTACGGATAGAAGAAATCATTCCGCGCCGTTATTTTTACCCTTCACTTAACACACTTGAATTCATGCCGAGGCAAATTCCCTGCCCTGTATCGGAAGACGTATCAGTACGGGTTTTAAGCCTGCCGCTGTATGTCGGTCTTCCGAAAGCAGATGTGGAGCGAATTTGTCAGATCATAAATAGTCACTTACCAGTATAGTCTTATGGCTATCCTTTTTTGGATTTCCTTTTTTTTATTTCTTGGCAGTGTCGGATTTGTTGCCAAAAGAATTGCCCAGCCTTCTTTAACCGAATGGCTGATCGTTTCTTTTATGCTATTTGTAGGCTGCGTAATTCCAACCGGATTTCTACTTTCCGCATTGGATCTTACCGCCAGTACATTCAGCTGGATTGCAGGTACTTTTATATCCATTGCGATACAGTACGCGGTCTGGTCGTTTCTAGTCCCTGATCGTCTTTCCTTTTCCGTTAGTGCAATTGCTGCCAACAGAATCGGGACCTTCCGGCTTTGGGTAAGTGAGCTTTCTCCATATCTGAAGTTCATTTTCGGTATGCTGTTTGGTACCTTGGCTTTTGTCAGCATCACCGATCTGATTCTCGTTCTTTTCACGCCTCCCAACGAATGGGACAGTATGACGGGACACCTAAACAGGGTGATCCGATATATTCAGCGGGGCACGATGGAACATTTTGGCGGTACCAACTGGAACATGGATACCTACCCGAAGAGCGTCACAACCATTCAGATTTATTTTTACCTGATCAGCGGTAAATTTGAAAATGCAATGAAGTTTATTCATTTCCTGTCTTACTGGATTGCGGTCGTTTCTGTTTTTGGTTTAGCACAGCGCATCGGCAGAAATTTGTCGGCCAGTTTTTTCTGTGCTTTGGCTTACAGTTTGTTTCTGGACGTGTTGCTTCAATCGATTTTTACAGAAACAGACATCGTGCTTACCGCATATCTGAGTTGTCTCCTGTATTTTCTCTTTACCTATTTCAATACACGTCATAGCCGATACCTGTATCTCACCGGGCTCGCCTTTGGCGTTGTGACGGGGCACAAAGCCACCTTTGCGCTACTGATGCCTTCGGTATTTGTGATCATGATCTATACCGTGTTCATCTCACCGAACTTTAAGACTTTTTTTGAACGGGTTCTGAAACTGGGAGTGGCAATAGGAATAGCGGCGCTGATTTACACGCTGCCCACTGGTTATGTAAAAAATATACAGGTTTTTGGTCATCCGATCGGGCCGCCGACTTCCCGCTATCATCAATCCTATGAACGTGCCGGTCCTCTACGCAATCTTTTTGAACAGGGGAGCCGAAATGCAGTCAGGTATGCATACGATTTTTGCAATCTGGATGGCATACGAAATGCGCAGTGGGGCTATGATTTGAACCAGTTTATCAGGAAGCCAATCATTTTTCTGGAAGATAAGCTACACATGCGCCTTGACGAAGAGGAGGACTATACAATTGTTCCTTTCCGTTTCAACGCAAGATTTGATTATTTTAATGCAACTCCCTACTGGGGCGTATTTGGTTTTGCACTTATTTTGCCAATAATTCTGCTGGTATTTTTTCGGGTGTTAAGATCAAGGGTACACTGGTTTCTGGCGCTTGCTTTTATCCTTCATTTTCTAGCATTATCCTACTCGGCAGCTTATGATACGTTTAAGGGAAGGTACTTTATTGAAACCGGTCTTTTTGGCGCGCTGTTCTTATTACTGTTGTTTTCGCATCACAGGCTGACTATCCTTAAACCGCGGCGCAGAATATGGCGAGGCTATATTGCACTCATTGTAGGACTGGCCTGCTTGTCTGCAATCATGGGTGTTTACATGAATATGCGCAGTTTGCCTCTAGGCGCCTACGGGATGAAGTCCGCATTGCTGATGGATCGGATTCCTTATCAGACATTTGCCCGTCCTGATGTGATCAAGGCGTACGAAAGGTTTGATTCTCTCGTTCCGCAGGATGCAACTGTCGCCCTGGCCACAGTAAACAGTGACTTCGAATATCCTTTGTATGGCCCAAAACTGACGCGGCGTTTAATTGGTATTAACCCGTTTGAGAAAGGATTGCAGCCCATTCCTGCGGAAGCCGATTATCTTTTTTATGCGAGGAAGGTTATAAATGACACAACGAAGATCAAAGCCTTGCCGACTGATATTCGCCTTGGCAGTGACACTACCATGCACAATCTGATCGAAAAAGGAGAAGATTACTATCTGCGCAAATTAAAGTAACACCTCTTTAACCGGATACGGCGCACGAATCCTTTGGTGTATTTACCTTAAATATAATTTCAATGACCATCGCCATCATGCAACCCTATATATTTCCTTATATCGGGTATTTTCAGTTGATCAATGCGGTGGATAAGTTTATCATTTACGACGACGTCAATTTTATCAACAAGGGCTGGATCAACCGAAATAGAATTCTGGTTTCAGGGCAGCCGCACCTGCTTACGATCCCATTGAAAGACGCAAGCCAAAACAAGCTTATTCTGGAAGTTGAACTTTTGAACAGTGATCCCTGGCGGAAAAAGCTATTGAAAACAATCCAGCAATCCTATCAGAAGGCACCAAATTATCAAGCGGTTTTCCAGGTTGTCGAAGACGTAGTAAATTTCGAAACAAATTCAATAGCAGCGCTTAATCTATACGCGCTGAAAAAAATTTGTAACCTGATGAAAATCGAAACAGAAATTGTTCCGTCATCGTCAGTTTATAATAATTCGCAATTGAAGGCCCAGGAACGGATCCTGGACATTTGTAAACAGGAAAATGCCGATAGCTACATCAATCCTATTGGTGGGATGGAATTGTACGAAAGGGCAAGGTTTGAAAAGGAAGGGATCAGGCTGAATTTTATTCAAAGTATAGGTAGCCCCTATTCTCAATTTAAAAATGCTTTCGTACCTTGGTTGTCGATTATAGATATTTTGATGTTCAATGATCCTGAGATTATTGATCGTCTGTTACAAGAATACGAACTGATATAACATGGCCAAAGTTGTCATTTTTGGAGTATTGGACACCGCCGAACTCGCACACTATTATTTGGAGAACGATTCCGAACACGAAGTTGCGGCATTTGCCATCAACAGGGAATATCTCGACCTTGAAACATTTCATGGCCTGCCTGTTGTCGCTTTTGAAGATGTTGAAACTTTGTTCCCGCCTTCTCAATATTCATTTTTCGCTCCGATGACTGGTCGCAATATGAATCGTAACAGGGAGAAAATCTACAACGAAGCAAAGGCCAAAGGATATCAATTCATATCATATATCAGTTCACGTGCAACTATTTTTGATAAAAAAGTTGTGGGAGAGAACTGTTTTATTTTAGAAGATAACACCATACAGCCTTACACAACTATCGGAAACAACGTAGTCATGTGGAGTGGAAACCACATCGGGCACCATGGCCAGATCAAGGACCACGTATTTTTTACTTCACATGTAGTTATGTCGGGGCATTGCGTGATTGAATCATATTCGTTTTTTGGTGTAAACAGTACGATCCGTGATTACATGCATATTGAGCAAGGAACACTGGTGGGAATGGCATCAGCTGTTACAAAAGATACAGAGGAGTGGGGTATTTACGTTGGTAACCCAGCCAAGAAAGTCCCTGGGAAAAAAAGTTTTGAAGCATATTGACGAGATCTTCGTGCGTAGATGTTGTAATTTCAAACTTTTAAGGACGATATCGTTTTAGTGAATGAAGCAAAAGAAAATACTTTTTGTAAGTCATGATGCCAACAGAGCAGGCAGCCAATTGCTGCTTTTGCAACTTTTAAGGCTATTGAAAGAACGTGGGGTTCCCATGCATCTGCTGCTTTGCAGCGGTGGGGAGCTGGAAGATGACTTTGCACAAGTAACAAGCATTACCAGACTTTATCCGGAAAATACAGCGTTCAATAGGCCGCTTACCGGCAAAATACTTAAAAAAGTAAAGCTTTATAAGCTTTACGAGCAACGGACATTCCAGAAGGAACATGAGCGGGTGCTTGCGGAATTGACTGCTCAGGAAATCGGACTTGTATTCGTTAATTCCATAGCAAATGCAGGGGTTTATCATGACATACTTCCATTCCTGCATCATTTGCCGATGGTTCTGTTTGCACATGAACTGGGCATGTCGGTCAAAATATATACACACAGTAGTCATCTGGACTTCCTTCTAAAAAAAGCGGATCATCTGATTGCAGTCTCCAAGGCTGTGGCAGATCACTATGTGAGAGACTACGGCTTCCCCGAGAGACAAGTGAGCACTTTTACGCTCATTGATCACGATCATATTGATGAGAAATTAAAAGAAGCACACCCTGACCTGGCAGGCCAAGTATACAATATTCCAAAAGATGCAGTAGTAATTGGCGGCTGCGGGCACGCGGAGTGGCGCAAGGGAAATGACCTTTTCAACTGGATTGCAAGAAGAGTTATTCAGAAAACCGGACCGTTGCCGGTGTACTTTTTGTGGGTAGGAGCAGGACCTCAGCACGACATATTTAATTTGATTGAGAGTGACATCCGCCTGATGGGACTTGATGACCGGATTATTTTGATTCCGCCAACACCGCAGGCATTGGATTATATCAGTCGCTTTGATGTACTGATGCTCAGTTCGAGAGAAGATCCGTATCCACTGGTTGTTCTGGAAGCTGCACTTGCCCAGATTCCCGTCGTTTGTTTTGAAGGAGCGGGTGGTGCACCGGAGCTGATTGAGTCAGACGCAGGCTTTGTGGTACCCTACCTCGATATTTCTGCTGCCTCAGATGCATTGATCCAGTTGATCCTTGATCCATCGCTCAGGGAAACAATGGGTGCAAAAGGCAGGCAGAAAGTGCTGGCGCGGCACAATACCGACAAAAGCGTAAGTCAGGTGGAAGCGATCATTCAAAAGTATCTACCTTTGCAGGTCTCGGAAAATTATAATCAATGACCATTGCATTTACAATTTGTTCAATCAATTACCTGGCACAAGCTCGTACGCTGGGCGATTCGTTAAAATCAACAAATCCGGATATAATCTTTGTTATTGGCCTGGTTGACAAGCTGGCCGGCGTTTCTTTTGAAGATTCCTATCTTCCGGAGTATCCGATGATCGAGATCGATAAAATTGGGATACCGGATCTGGAGGAGATCGCTACAAGATATGACATTACGGAGCTCAATACGGCCGTAAAACCTTTTTGCTTTACCTATTTTTTTAAACATTACCCGGAAGCAAAAAACGTCATCTATTTTGACCCGGATATTATTGTTTATCAGCCCCTGACCGAATTGAAGGCTTCTCTGGAAAACCACCAGGCTGTCCTTACGCCGCATATCAACACACCGATTGAGGACAGACTTACCCCGAACGAACTGCATCATCTTAATACGGGCATCAATAATCTGGGTTTTGTCGCATTCAGACGCAGTGCTGAAAATACGGCTTTCATCAATTGGTGGGAGGAAAAATTGCGGTACGAGTGCCTAATTGATCTGTGTAACGGCCTTTTCGTGGATCAGAACTGGATGAATTTCCTGCCCGTTTTCGTTCAAAATGTTTATATAGAACGCAGTCCTGGGTACAATGCCGCTTACTGGAATTTGCATGAACGCATTTTTTCTAAGGAAAACGGCTCCTATTTCGTGAATGAAAAATATCCGCTGATTTTCTTCCATTATAGTGGTTACGATCCCGCAAAGCCCGAAATATTGTCAAAATATCAGGATCGCTTTGACCTTGCCAAAAGAAGAGATGCGATTCCCTTGTTTGAATATTACCGAAACTGCCTGTTGGAAAATGGAAACGCCTATTATCGGAAATTTCCTTGTGCGTACATCAAGCCACCAACGATCCGTCGTTACCAAAGAGTAAGAAAATGGCTCAAAAAACCCGTGAATTACGTGATAGAGCGGCTCGATACCATATAGAATGAAAGAACTTGTATCCGTAGTGGTACCAATCCTGAATCCGGTTTTAAATATTCGGGAAGAAAAGATACTCGCACATTGCGTAAAAGCACTGGCAAAATATCCATTTATTTTTGTCATTTCGGAATCTGCTGATCACTCAATACTGAAAGAAAAGTACCCGACTGTCGATTTTATTTCTTTCAACGAAAAATACTTTGAATCCCGGCAGACGCTGGCCTCTCTGCTGCTGATGGAGGGATTTTATGAGCGGTTCAGCTGGTCGGATTTTTTGTTGATTCATGAACTCAACAGCTGGATCGTAAAAGATGAATTACATTACTGGTGCAAACAGGGCTATGATTATTTGAGGGCAAATCCGTCAGTTTCGGGATCGGTACTCAATGATTTTAACCGGCTTAGAGGTCTGAATAAGAATCAATTAAAGATTGTAGACGAAGCCTTTGCTGATGATGGGCTTAGTCTTTGTCACATCGGGCGTTTTGTGAAAACCCTGGCAGGAAAACGGAAAAAAGCATACGAATATCGCCATAATGAGAATTTGGTAAATAAAGACAGTCTTTTCTGGGATCTGGAGTCAAATCCACTCTGGCCGTCACTTAGAAGACCCACGGCAATTGTACAACAACGTTTTTCAGTGAATATGAATGCCGGGATTCTGATTGAAAAAACAGATAAAGAATCTTGGCCGTTTGGATTGACAGGAATAGATAAAATTGAAACAGAAGATTTGCCTTTTTTTGATTGAGGCAGAAAACGTTAATTATGAACATTGTTTTTACAGTTTGTGACAGATATACCCTTGCCAACGCAAAAGTCCTGGCTGACGCTGTCTCGCAGCACGAGCCGGACGCAGTTTTTTATCTTGCTTGGGTTGATACGCTGGCACTTCCGGTTCTTTCAGGAAGTATCAAAGTGCTGCATGTAGCAGATGCGGAAATATTGGAGTTTGATCAAATGTGCGCGCGATACTACGATTTTGAACTACTTCCGGCTTGCAGGCCATGGTTTGCGAGGAAAATACTAGAACTTGAACCTGCATTTGATACACTTACTTTCCTGGCGCCGACCACATTTCTGTTTGAATCTTTCCTGAAATTACAGACCATATCGGCGGACCTTTATCTTACCCCGAATATTACGGAGCCTCTGAAAAAAGACGCACGACTGGATGATAAAAGAATACTGAATGTCGGCATGTTCCATGCAGGTGCCTGGACGATACGCAGGAGCCGTGAAACAACCATGTTGCTTGACTGGTGGGCGCGACGAACCATTGATCGGGCGCGTTTTGATCTTTGTAACGGCATGTGCATGGATCAGTTGTGGTTAAATTATGCACCCATCTGGGTTCCTGAAACGGCTCCGATTTCTACGCCTGTGTGGCACTACGGGCTATGGTCTGTTCTGAATCACAAACTTATTTCGAAAAACGACAGATATTTCGTAGATGACCAGGATCTGATATCTGCAGACTTTGCCGGTCTGGCAGGATTTGATCCTGTTTGGTCAGATCATGTTTCACTGCTTTCTGAAAATGCTGCGTTCGGGAGTTTGTACAAGGACTATTTGAAAAAACTCCGTACTCAGAAAACCAGTTCGACCGATGAAAATATACCAGGTTATGGCGTCGTTGTACAAATCAGTAAACAACGATTGTTTCGGAAAAATCTGGTTAAGAGGCTGCGTGCATTAAATGCGTTTATCGACAAATTTTAAAATAACGCCCTGATCCATTTGTTAAATGATATTACGGAAATTGTACAATTCAACGTTAAGCTTCCTGCACTTAACAAAAATGAGGTATCTTTGTGGCTGAATTTTGGAAAGCTGTAATTCTGAACTCTATTGATATAAATACACACGTTCCCGATCTGTAAGATGAATTTTAGTCTTCTTAATGTATTCAAGAATTTCAACAATCTGAGGTATTCTGTTGGCATTGCAATGATGTTCAATGGTTTTCCTTTGATTTTCTTTTTTCGGGATACTTTGGGCATTGGACCTGCAAGCAGCGTTTTTACAGCGGGTTTCTTTTCGCTGGCTTTTTTGTTGATGCTTCCACAGCATCTTTTTCAGCGGCTTTACAAGCCCAACATCATATTGTTCAATATGGGCGTGGGGTTTTTGCTCGTCACACTCTATTATTTTTTCTTTCTGAATGCAGGCGGAAAATCGGTTACGGATGTGGGCAATTTCGTGTTCATGTTCGGGTTTTTAATCCTGTTGCTGCATGTGCCCAACGATGTTAAGGACACGCTGGTGATAGTTTTTTTTATTTTGTCACTGTTCGCCAATGTCACGCTGGTGTATTCGCTGCTGACCGACCCGAACTGGTCGCCGGGAATGCGTGCGGCCGTGAGTTTTGCCAATGATGGTGCTCAGCCAGGTGGTAATCCACACATGACAGCACGGAATGGTGTAATCTGCCTCATTTCGGCAATGATCATCATGAACCGTGTGCCCAGTATCATTGTAAAATTGTTTCTGTTTTTCTCAGTTCTGTTCAGCCTTGCCGTGGTGGTGTTATCCCTGGCTAAGTCGAGTTACCTGGGAATCGGATTAATGGTGTTCTGCTACTTCGTTTTCAGCTTCAAATTTTCCCGTGCCATTTCGGCTCTTGGCAGTTTCTTTTCTTTCCGGAACGCAGTACTGGTAGGTTTGGCAGTAATCGGAATAAACTACTTTTTAAGTCTATACGGAAACGTCTACGGGCTTTTGCTAAACTATTGGGATAATTTTGAAAACCGTATTTTGGACGTTGTTTATACTTCTTCCGGGGTTAAATTATCCGATACGGCTGATATTGATGCTTCGGCAATGGGCCGGGTGGGCGGTTTCGGTGAATTTTCCAAAACATTCTTTTCCTGGGACATTTTTTTTGGCAAAGGATACAAAAGCGTTTACCTCGATATTCCGATTCTTGAATCCTTTGTGGCACAAGGTATTCCCGGATTCGTCTTTTTTGCGGGTTTCAATATTTTCATGCTGATCTATTCCATTCGGGAAATACGGAGGAGCACCAATGCACTGACCACGTTTCTGGCCTATTTTTTCATCTCGATGTCGATTTTGCTTCTGACCGGCGGCCAGCCTACGGAAATCGCTTTCTGGTTCCCTTACATGGTGTTTATTCGTTTTCTTGGAATCAAATATCTTGACAATTCGCGTCCTGCATATCAGGAGGCGCAATTGGAAACCGTTACGACTTAAACAAATCCCGCACACACTTTGACGACGGTATCGATATTTCCTGCATGAAAAACAGAGTTGAGCAACTTGATGGTTTGCGTGGTATTTTTTCCATCATGGTGATTGCCCACCATCACAATGCGTTCAAGGAATCGATCTTTTACAATAACTTTTTTGTAATCAATTCCAGTCTTTTCGTTGATTTTTTCTTTGTACTGAGTGGATTTGTGATTGCCATGAATTACCTCGGAAAGATAAACGCGCCGGCAGACTTTGGGAAGTTTTTAAAAAGACGTTTTATCAGGCTTTACCCGCTCCTTTTTTATACAGAAGTAGTTTTTATTCTAGCCAATTTACTCGGTGACCAGAGCACGTTCAAGAATGTCTCTAACCTCAGCCTGTCGTATTATCTACTGACTGCGTTCGATACGCTTACTTTCATGGGGTCTACACCCATCTTCGGTGACTGGATGAGCATTAATTACCCTGCCTGGTCCATTTCCTCCGAAATGATCTCCTATCTCATTTTTGGCCTCGTGTTGCTTTTAGCAAGAAATTATAAAATGATCGCATTTGCCATTCTTACGGCCCTTTCAATTGCCTTTATCATTTGGCGGGGGGAATATATGCTGGCGTACGATTACGGATTTATTCGCGGTCTGCTCTGTTTTTGCATGGGTATTTTCACGTTTGCTTTCCTAATAAACCGCTCTTTGAATCTGGCAATTCTGGAAGTTCCTTTTTTGATTTTTTTGCTCGCCGCCATGTATGTAGCTCACCATGCAGCGCTGAATCTATGGCGGTTAGCCTTTCCACTTATTTTTTCAATAGGCATTGTGATTTTTGCTAGCTCTGCCGGAATTGTCTCACGTATGTTGTCGAGTAAGCCGTTTCAGTATCTCGGACGCATTTCCTATTCCATTTATCTGAACCACGCAATTGTACTTATTCTGGTCAATGTACTGTTGTTTCGTCTGTTGAAATATACGCCCACAGAACCTATGGTGGGATTCTCGTTACTGATTTCGGTGTCACTCACAATTTTTTACTCTCATTTCACCTATGAAATGATTGAAAAAAGATTCAGCAAATTTTTGAGGACAAAATGGGATAGTGGTGAGCAGGGAAGCCAAAGCGTCAAGTGATAAATTTGCTATTATTTGTGGATTTAAATCTGCGATTTTGTAAACCATTCGGCGTTGAGAATAGTTATCAGAGAAGACCAAATACATTTTAATCATGGCAACTTTCTCGGAACTGATCAATAGCAACAAACCCGTTTTAGTAGATTTCTCGGCAGAATGGTGCGGTCCTTGTAAAATGATGAAGCCGATACTGGACACGCTTAAAGCGGATTTGGGTGAAACGGCTACAATTTTAAAAGTAGATGTCGACAAGAATCCTGCTGCTGCGCGGGCATATAAAATTCAGGGTGTACCAACTTTAATCGTCTTTAAACATGGAAAACCAATGTGGAGGCAATCGGGTGTGGTGCAGGCAGATCACCTGAAATCCGTCATCAAAAAATATCTGTAAGCATTGTGATTTAAAAGTCCGTTTTCAAGCGGACTTTTGTATTTATCGGCGTAATCCGCCGCTTTGTCAAAATGTAACCAACCTAAAACCTTTTTTTGTGATTAGTAAAGGAGATTTTGAAATAATAAAAAACAGGGATTTTACTGTTGAGACGCTTGAACGAGATAATTTTGAACAAGTTGAATTTGTAAATTGCAGCTTTTCAAGTTTGGCGCGGATCGACTTCATTGACTGTATTTTCAGAGATTGTAATCTAAGCAACGTTTCGGTTGCCAACAGTCGGTTTTCAGACGTGGAGTTTGTCAATTGTAAGCTAACGGGTATCAATTTTTCGGAAAGCAAGGATTTCGCTTTTGCAGTCAGAATGGAAAATTCGATTCTGGATTATTCTATTTTTGAACAGAAGAAGCTGAACAAGAGCAGTTTTTCAAACTGTAAAATTCATGGAGCTGACATGACCCAGGCGGATTTGTCAAAATGTAAGTTTTACAATTGCGACTTTTGGGATACCGTTTTTGCCAATACCAATGTGGCTGGGGTTGATTTTACCACAAATAAAAATTTCACCATTGACCCCACGACCAACAACGTAAGGAAGGCGAAATTTTTGTCCTCGGATCTGGCCGGTCTGCTTACGCGTTTTGACATTATCATCAAGTAAACTCCGGCATATCCAACTCCTTTTAAATATCTAAATTCACTCGCCATCAATTTTCCATGCAATACCTATTCGCCGAAAAAGTTTTTACGGGCAATTCCGTACTCGAAGATCAGTTGATTACGCTCGAAGATGGTAAAATAAAAAACATTGAGCGTTCATACTTTGCGTCTGGTATTACAAAAGTTGGCAATTTGAGTGCGGGCTTTTTTGATAGTCACATCAACGGCGGAGAGAAGTATCATTTCACCGAAAAAGCTGATGAAGAGACGATTGACGACATATATCTGTCCAGTTTGAGAACAGGAACCGCTTATGTTTTGCCTACGCTGATCACTTCGTCCATTGAGAATATTCTGAAAGGTATTGAGGCGATTAAAAATTATACAAACAAATTCCCCGCTTCCGGTGTGCTGGGCATGCACCTGGAAGGACCATTTCTCAATCCGGTAAAAAGGGGCGCGCATCTCGCTGAATTTGTCAGAAAGCCGACGAATTCTGAGTTGGAAGAAATCATACGGCATGGAAAGGGAGTGATCAAACTAATCACCATTGCACCTGAAATGTTTACTCCTGATCAGCTTTCCATGTTGCTGGAGTCGGGGATGACTGTTTCGGCCGGACATTCTAATGCTACTTATGCAGAGGCGGTTGACTCATTTTCGAAGGGAATCAATGTTGTGACGCATCTTTATAATGCCATGTCAGCGTTTGCGCACAGGCAGCCTGGTCTGGTTGGCGCCACTTTCGATTCGCCCGGCGTGTATGCGCCGATCATCATTGACGGTGTGCACTGCGATTATGCGGCTGCAAGTGTTGCTTATAAGATTAAAAAAGATAAACTTTTTCTTATCTCTGATGCCTTGTTTCTTGGAGAAAAGGTGACGTCATTCAAATGGGGTGAATTTGATGCTTACCTCAAAGATGGGAAATACACCAATTCTGACGGGAACCTGGCCGGGGCGACGATTTCGCTTACGGATGCAGTTCGCAATGCAGTAGAATTTGTTGGAATTCCTTTGCAGGAAGCAATAGAGATGGCGACCATCCGGCCGGCAATCGCAATCGGTGTAGCTGACCGGATCGGTAAAATTGACGTAGGTTATCCGGCAGTATTTACAACCTTTGACGACAATCTGGCCAATTTTGAGGTGCTGTCTTTTTAGGCAAGTAAAAATTCGTTTAGAGCACCAGAAGGCCACCCAACTTTAAATCATTCCAGGTTTTAGATAGGATGAAAGTTTCAAAATTGTCTAATCCAAAAGATTGATAATCGCTTCGGAGTTGATCCAGAGATAATGGTTCCCGATTGGAAATGAGCAGTTTGGGCATTACATCAACAAGCCAGGCGGCAATTTGTGGATCTGTCTCAATCGCCCATTCTTTTTTCTTGTTAAAAAAAATCAGTTCCGCAACTTCGAAGACACTTTTGCCGCGTTTCTCCTCAAAAATGTTCAGCTCGGGCAAACTTCCCAACCAGGTTACAACTGCATTTTGCCGATTTCCGGTCTCCGTATAATCGCGAATGCTTTGTTCAATGTAATTCGGAGGAACAGTCGTTCGCGGAACTTTGAAATCAAACCATTTGGACAACGGGAAATCCAGACAAATTCCATGCATATAATTGAAAAGGGATTTGCGCAGGCCCTCCGAAAAACGACTGTGTTCCGTTCCGAGCGGATCATCGTGTTCGAGGTCATTATCTGCAAACAAACCTGTATCTGGTCCGATGCGCATGACATCGAACTGCTCCGGGTGGAGACCCACCGGGCTGTGGGCCGTCATGGCAAACCGGTGCCAGAACCCGGATTGAACCACACCGTTTTGAAATAATTGACGAACCATTTCCAGTGAATCAATGGTCTCCTGAGCAGTTTGCGTTGGAAATCCGTACATCAGATAAGCATGAACCATGATTCCGGCCTGTGTAAAAGCGTCCGCCACACGCGCTACCTGAGACACAGTTACCCCTTTTTTCATGCGTTCCAGCAATCGGTCTGAGGCAACTTCCAACCCACCGGAAATAGCAATGCAGCCCGAAGCTTTAAGAATTTGGCATAGGTCATGCGTGAAATTCTTCTCAAAACGAATATTTGTCCACCAGACAACGGTAAGTTTTCGGCGGATTATTTCCATCGCAACGTCACGAAGCAGGGCAGGAGGAGCGGCTTCATCAACGAAATGAAATCCATTCTGGCCGGTCTGTTCCATAATCTGCTCAATTCTGTCGCATAAAATATCTGCCGTAATGGGTTCGTATCGCCGAATGTAGTCGAGCGAAATATCGCAAAATGAGCACTTTCCCCAGTAACAGCCATGTGCAAGGGTTAGCTTATTCCAGCGTCCGTCACTCCACAAACGGTGCATCGGATTGACGATCTCGATCACCGAGAGATAGTCATTCAGCGGAAGATCGCTATAATCCGGCGTGCCTGTATCACGTTGTGGCACATCCCGCTCTTTTGCGCCATTGTGGTAAATCACTTTACCCTCTACCCGGGAATAGATTCGTTTGAGCTTTTCAAGATCGCGTTCTCCATCCAGATGTTCCAGCAACGACATAAGTGGTGCTTCTCCATCATCGAGGCAGACGAAATCTACATAATCAAAGACTCGTGGCTCGCGCAATGACCTTAATTCTGTATTTGGAAATCCGCCACCCATCGCCACTTTTATCTCAGGATAGTTGGTTTTTAGATATTGTCCGCATTTAAAACCACCATACAGATTTCCCGGAAATGGAACAGAAATGCAGACGATGTCCGGATTGTACTGCTGAATTTTTGATTCCAGAACACGAATCAGAATGCGTGACAAAAGTGTGTGTGGCAGTTTTAATGCCGCGTCCATTTCGTCAAAATGCGTCGCAGATCTTCCGAGTCTTTCCGCGTATCTGCTGAAACCAAAATGCGGGTCAATTGCCTCCTGTATAAGATCGCTCAGATCTTCCAGGTAAAGTGTGGCGAAATGCCTGGCTTTATCATGAATTCCCATTGAACCGAACGCCCATTCCATATCTTCTACCTGTTGAAAGCGACTTGCTTCGGGTAGATAACTCCGGTCGCAAATACGGTGTGCGAGCGTAGGATTCAGGTTTTTCAGAAACCGAATAACCGGATCAATTGTGGAAATGTATTCGTCGCGGAGTGAATAAATGCGAAAACTATTGTCAGTCAGTTCAGCATCGGAAGCGTCCAGGATATCGAAAAGCTCTCGCAATCCTTTTGCAGAAAACAACTCAAGAATCACGTCAATGCCCAGATCCGCCTGATACGATTCCCGGCCCAGCGTGTTCAGAAATCCTTTAAGATATGCCGTTGCCGGATACGGCGTATTGAGCTGCGTAAAAGGGGGAGTGATAAAAAGCGTTTTCTTTTTCAATGCTGTTGCGCTGCGGTTTCCCCACAAAGGTACGGCAATAGCGTTTGGTTTGACAGGAATGCCTGCTTGCTGCACTTAAAAAAACAAGAATGTTGCAGTCTCATTTGTTATAAAAATCATGACAGTAGCAATTGGTCCGTTTTCCGTTTTGAACAAATTTGTATTTTGCGTACCATTGCCTGCTGAGATTCGCCTGTTTGCGTGAGATTCGTTCAGGTTCGGCGAAAGTCGAACCAGCGTTAGCCGGTTCATGCCGCAGGAAAAATTAAATTTGTCATCGTTCATTAGCTCACAGATAAAAAAATAAAATGAAGAATTACATTACGCACGACGAATGGTGTATTGTGGAAAATGGTTTCCATCCTGAAAACAACGAAATAACCGAAAGCCTGATGAGTCTCGGAAACGGGAGAATGGGGCAAAGAGGGAATTTTGAGGAGAAGTATTCAGGAAAAACGCTGCCGGGAAATTACGTCGCTGGTGTATATTTTCCTGACAAAACGCGTGTGGGCTGGTGGAAGAACGGGTACCCCAATTATTTTGCCAAGGTACTAAATGCATGTAACTGGATTGGGATAGACATAAAAGTTGGTACAGAAATTCTGGACCTGAATACATGTATCATTGAAGAATTCAGCAGGGTGTTGAACATGCAGGAAGGAACATTGGAACGTAATGCAACAGTTGTACTTCCGGGCGGAAGAAGACTGAAAATCCGTTCGCTTCGTTTTTGTAGCATGGCTGACGATGAGTCAGGCGCAATCAGATATTCAGTTACTCCGCTGGATTTTGACGACAATTTTACTGTCAGCCCTTTCCTTGATGGTAATATCCGCAATCGTGATTCTAATTATGATGAAGGATTTTGGGATGAAATTTATAAAGAAACCAGTTTTTCGCAGGGCTATCTGGTTTTGGAAACAAAGGAGAATCCGTATGGAGTAGAACAGTTCCGGGTTGCCACGGGGATGGCCTTCGACATAAAAATCAATGACCTCAAAACGGATTACCAGTCTCTTCCGGTAAAGCAGGAAAAGTACGTGGCCGGAACCGTGCACATTGACGTCAGAGAAGGTGAGGAACTTGTGGTGTATAAATATGGAGTAAATTTGTCGTCGACCAATTATGGGCACGAGGAACTCGTTCCGGCAGCAAAACAATATGTTGCCAAAATCCTGGACAAGGGATTTGATGCGCTTTATGCTGCGCATGTAGCCGCCTGGGCTGAGAAGTGGGAAAAGAACGACATTACCATTGAAGGTGATATTGCGGCTCAGCAGGGTATTCGGTTTAATATTTTCCATCTTGGCCAAACCTACACAGGCGAAGATGAAAGACTGAACATCGGACCTAAGGGCTTTACCGGTGAAAAGTACGGAGGAAGTACCTATTGGGATACAGAAGCGTATTGTATACCATTTTATCTGTCGACGGCCGATGTAAAAGTTGCGCGCAATTTGTTGGTGTACAGGTATAAACATTTACAGAAAGCAATCGAAAATGCCGAGAAGCTTGGCTTTACGGATGGTGCAGCGCTCTATCCGATGGTAACGATGAATGGTGAGGAATGCCACAATGAATGGGAAATTACATTTGAGGAAATTCACCGGAACGGAGCCATTGCATTTGCAATTTATGATTACACCCGATATACGGGGGATGAATCCTATGTGTCTCAGTATGGCCTGGAGGTTTTAATTGGTATTTCCCGATTCTGGAAACAGCGTATCACCTGGTCTTCCGATAAAAGCCAATATGTAATGCTTGGCGTGACAGGGCCAAATGAATACGAAAACAATGTTAACAACAACTGGTACACGAATTACATTGCCTGCTGGACGCTTCGGTATACGCTGGAAATTATCAATAAATTGTGGACAACGGATACTTCGCGGCTGAATGAAATTATTCTTCAAACCGGCTTTAATCTGAACGGGGAAATGGCTGAATGGAAACATATTGTTGAGAATATGCACTTCCCATACGATCCGGAGCGTCGTGTTTATTTGCAGCAACAAGGGTTTCTGGACAAAGAAATATTGACCGTCAATGACATTGCCGAGCACCGGCCGATCAATCAGAAATGGTCGTGGGACCGGATTTTGAGATCCTGTTTTATAAAACAGGCGGATGTTTTGCAGGGAATTTATCTTTTTGAAGATGATTTTACTGTTGATGACATCAGACGAAATTTTGAGTTTTACGAACCAATGACAGTTCATGAGTCGTCACTTTCTCCATGCGTTCACTCCATTCTGGCAGCGAAAATAGGCATGAAGGAAAAAGCATACGAAATGTATGTGCGAACTGCCCGTCTTGATCTGGATGACTATAATAACGACACGGAGGATGGTCTTCACATTACATCAATGGCTGGTACCTGGATGTGTATTGTCAAAGGTTTTGCTGGCCAGCGAATAAAGGACGGGACGATTTCGCTCAATCCATACATTCCCGGCCATTGGAGTTCTTATTCTTTTCGGATTGGTTTCCGGCAGTCTTTGCTTTTGGTAAAAGTTACTGGAGAAGGCGTTACGGTTCGGAATATTTCGGAATATGATGCAACGATTTTCCTGAATGATGAGAAACTGTTCATCGCCGCGCAGGCATCTGTAACAAAATAATTTTCTGATTAAATTGTGTTTTGGAGTATGTTCAGCGGAGTATGGACTTCTCTAATCTCAGAACAATTTAAAAGTTATACATGAAACAATGTCTGTTGACAATTTTTTCCTTTGCGATCGCATTTGGTGTACGCGCGCAAGCAGTTAATACACTTTCTGCGCAGGAAAAGAAAGAAGGTTGGAAGTTGCTGTTTGATGGCAAAGACCTGAAAGGATGGCATGCCTATGGCGCGCAAACTCCCGGATCGGCCTGGAAAATTGAACAGGGAGCGATAAAACTGGATGTGCCTGAACGTGCAGGAAATAAAGCCAAAAACGGCGGCGATATTGTGACGGATGAAATCGTGGATGGTGATTTTGAGCTTGCCATCGAATGGAAAGTTTCGAAGTCGGCCAATAGCGGAATTTTCTTCTTCGTGACCGAAGATGCCAAATATAAAAACATGCATGATACCGGGCTCGAATTGCAGGTGATAGACGACGGTATTTATGAAGGGGCAAAGGAAAATACACACCGTGCCGGCGACTTTTTTGGTGTTGCCAACGCAAGGGTGAGAGAGGTCAATCCAGTTGGACAGTGGAATCAGATCAGATTCACCGTAAAAAACAACAGTCTCACAGTGACTCAAAACGGTTTCATCGTTCAGGAACACAATCTTTCAGGAGCGGACTGGAAGCAGCGTATTGGGGCAAGCGGATTAAAAGCGGCGCCAGTTTCCAAGGGTATCTATAAAGGAAGAATAGGATTACAGGATTGGGGTAGTACGGTGTGGTACCGGAATGTTAAACTGCGCAAGCTGTAAGTGACGAATAATCTTATAGGGATATTTTTTTGTACTTAACGCTTAATTTGGAGCCGTTGGATCAGTGAGGTTTGATTTTGTGCTTGATTAATAGTAGGTTAGTAGTTCCGCTACCTCTATGGGAAATGATTAAAGTGTTTACCAGATTGTGCTTGCCTTTAACACTGTTGATGCTGTTGATTTTTAAAAATCAGGTGTCAGCCCAGGATTTTGGTGTCTGCCAGAAGCTGGTTAAGGAATTACTTCCCACATTCAATCAGGCTTTTGAGGAGAATAACCCGTCACTGACCAAAACTGCCGAATACCAGCAAAAACTGAGAGCGTTACAAAAAGCCTACCTGCTATACAATGCAGAGGCTTTCATGTCCAATGACTCTGTGCAGCGGATGAACAATGAAGCGGTAATCCTTGCGCTTTCCGGGAATTATCATAAAGCCATGCACATCATGGAAAGCCTGGACCTGTCTGTTCAGGATCCGTTGCTCAACTACAATCGTGGTTTGTTTTGCCTGCTGAACGGAAAGTACGCCGCAGCAAGGAACGCTTTTGAAAATGTTCCCGCGAACACGCTCGCTCCGCTCAACAGCCTTTTCTCTTTTGCCAAACAAAAAAAATATCAGGAAGCCCTTGACTATGCTAATTCCAACTCCGTTAAAAATTCAGCAGGAAAGTGGAATTATAACCTGGGACTGCTTTATAAGGCAACGAAGCAATTTCCTGAAGCGGTCGACGAGCTTTCGTCTGCGATCAAACAAAACGATGACATATTTGCTTATCGACTGCAAAGAGGAGATATTCTGATGCGGACTGGAAACGAGAAAAAAGCCGTTAAAGACTTTGAAAAGGTTGCACGCAAGCATCCGAAGGCACAAATCAGGTACGCGAATGCATTACTTTCTCTGAACCAGTTTGCCAATGCACGTATTATTTTTGAAAAATACCTGGAAAGTGGTGACCGTTTTTTCAGAGGTGACGCTTATCTGGGACTCGGACACGCACATTATGGGCTGCAAAATATTCCGGAGGCGCAGCGTTATTACCGTCTTGCAACAACGCTTAAAAGGGAGACACCAGCCTTGCAGTCGGGAATTGCCAACACGCATTTGTCGAAACATGAATACCAGACCGCATATAATCTTTTTGATCGAGTCATTAAACGTGATTCAACTTATTTACAAGCGTATCTGGGACGGGCAGTTGCTAACTACGGGATGAAGAAATACGAACTTGCGCTCAGAGATTTTAAAAAGGCGGAAAGTGCACTCGATCCTGAAAACAAGTTTTATGCAGATTTGTTTGTCACCAAAGCATTTAGCGAATACTACCTGAAACAAACCAAGAATGCTCAGGAGGACTTTGCCACGGCAATCCGCCTGGATGGTACCCGCTATGAAGCACTGGCTGGTATGAGCAGTATTCTCATCGATCAGAAAAAGTATTCGGAGGCAGGCCAGTATTTGAGTAAGGCGCTATCCTACCATAAAAGTTATGATAAGATGTGGAGCAACTATGGGAATTTGTTACTCCATTTCGATATGTACAAAAAAGGTTATCAGGTCTTTAAACAGGCCGTGGCGCTGAATCCGCAAAACGTTAATGCGCAGAATGGGTGGGGCGTTTCATTGTTGGAAAATGATCAGCTTGATAAGTCGATGATCCTTTTTGACAGTTTACTTCGGGAAAATCCTGAACTGCCTTTTTTGCACAACAATCACGGTATCGTACAGGCGTATGTTGGAAACCGGCATGAGCAGAAACATCAGGTAGATCAGGCCAATGAACGTTACGATGGAGCTTATGCTGATTTTAAAAAGGCAATGGATGTTGCTCCTGCGCGTAAGTTCTATAACGTCAATCAGGGTAATGTTTTCAGGTACTGGAACAAATATGATGAGGCGAAGATCAGTTACCAGAGTTACCAGGATAAGAGCGCACTAAACAACACGGCAATAATGTACGCCGGCCAGGAACGCATGAAAGACGCAAAGTATTATCTTGGCGTGGCAATACAGATAGATTCTCTGCACAGGGTTTTCCAGTACAATATGACCATTTTGGTTAAAGGGAAGCAAAAGGAAATGATGCGGCTTGTAGCGTCGTCGGACGAAAACAGTCCCTTTTCTGATATCGGGATCAAGTATAGCCGTGATGGGTTCGTCACTATTTACCTGTATGATTATGAATATGACCCATTGGCATTTCCGGGTCGGCATTACATGCCGCTTCCCGCCGCTGAGTATAAGGAGGATTATTTCATTCCTGATTACGAGTTGAAATTAGTAGCCTATTCGAAAAAGAAAAATGATGAAGAGGAGAAAAACCCCCGATACAAATCGCAGAAGGTGAAAATGCCAGGAAAAAAGGCAAAATCGGGAACCCAGTGTCCTGTTTTTTAATATTGAGAAATCTATTCCCCAGCGTAAAAATTCGCTTCCCAAATTAAGTACAAAATTCCACTGCGCTGAGGCGAGTGATCCGAAATCCGATTATTTACGGATAGACTTACTGATGATTTTCTTCACTTCAACGAAACTTATTGGTTTGTCGAGAAAAAAGTCAGCTCCTTTTCTGAACGCTTCTTCCCTGAGATTGGTCATTGCACTCATCATAACGATGCACGTTTTTGTCGAATTTCCCAATTTTTTGATACCCTCTATTTCGTTAATCCCCTTTCCGTCAGGAAGATTATTGTCTACAAAAACCCAATCCGGTTTTAATTCCTCTACATACGCCAATCCCTCGGAAAGCGACGTGGCAATTCTAATCGTATCAGAACCTGCAGACTTAATATTTAACTGCTTTACCAAAAAATTGCGCATCAAAACCCCCAAATCCTTCTCATCCTCAATAATTACAATTCTCATGGTCTCAGATTAAAAAGTAGATTTTTGGGTCAATAGCACGGCGCGTTATTTTGGTTGATAAACGGTTAGCTTTGTTTTAATTTAGAATTAAAATAACCTTGCCAAAAGCAAACAAATTGTTACTTCACGGAACGTTAAAGTTGATCTGATCTAAATTATAATTTATCATGATCCGCAATTTGTAGAATCATTACCCTCAATTGGGCGTTTTTGTCATAATTATTGAAAGCCTTTATAGCGGATCGGTCGCGGAGATCGTTATTCCGGAATTGCAATTGTTTGCCGATCAATAGGTTAATTGATCAGCACCCGAGCGAGCTGAATTTGGTACGAATTTTTTTATCCGGTAATTGAATAGATATTTTTTATCACAGTTAAACTGATTGGTCATGGCTAGTAGCAGCAAATATTTTTTGGGAATTGTAACCGCAGCTGCCGTAGGCGCTGTAATTGGTCTTCTTTTTGCACCGGAAGAAGGAAATAAGGTGAGAAAAAAAATCAAGAAAAAGACAAATAGCCTTGCAAGCGAGCTGATAGACGCTCTGGAAAAGAGTAAGGAAAAGGCGGAAAGTCTGAAAGCGAAAGGCGAAAGATATACAGATGATGTGACGGATAAAGCGAAAGATGCGATAAATGATCTTTCCGACGATGTAAGGAATATTTAATGCACGGCTCAATGCGGTGAAGCTGCGTTTGAGAGTGGTTGTATAACCTGCTCTTGAACGTATGCCTTATGTCTATAACCCTGTCCACACAACTATTTAACAGAGACAAATGAAGACAAATAAAATTGTAAAATTGGGTAAGATCGAAAACTTGAAACTTGCAACAGATTACGTGCGGGACTTGCTCGTGGCAGGGCCGGAGGGTGCCGTTGGTAAAGGAGTTGAACTTGGAATGGGCGCCTTTTTAGCTAAGTCCGTCATGCGTAGATTACCTGTTCCGTTTAACTTTATTGTACCATTTGTTGCGGAGAAAATTATCATGAAGCACGGTGCAGAGGAGGGTAGAGATATTCTTTTGAAAGGATTAAGGTGGATCAAAAAAGTTACCGATGAAAAACCGGAGGCGGAGATCGCCCGAAACCTCAATGTTGCACAAATCTGACGTTAGTTTGGCAATGCTGCAGTGCGTAGCCAGAACCTTTGCACATTCGTAACGACTTCCTTTAACCCTTCATAGCTGGAGGGTTTTATTATGTAACAGTTAGCCCCGAGCTGATACGCCGACCTAATGTCATCTGGTGCATTTGAGGTACTGAAAATGATAATGGGAATGGTATTCCAGTCTTTATTTGTCCGCAGCGCCAGGAGAACTTCTCTGCCATCACGCTTTGGCATATTCAGATCTAAAAATATGAGTAGCGGATGATTTTCCGGTTGAATTTTGGCAAGATAGTCGAGCAGCCGCTCACCATCTTCAAAAAACAAAATGGGATTTGGTACTTCATTGTCTTCAAAAGCAGCTTTAAGCAGAAAACGGTCATCGGCGTCATCATCAGCCATCAAAATTTGCCGGTCACTCATAATGGGTAATGTAGTTCAGAATTCTTTTAAAAGACACTTCCCCCAGGCATTATGGGCTCAGCTTAAAAGTGATTGAGTAGGCAAATATATGTAAAAATTCGCGCCTTCGCCCTCAGGGCTTTCTGCAAAAATATATCCGTTGTGGTTGGAAACAATCCTGCGGCAGATCGCCAGGCCGATCCCGGTACCTTCAAACTGCGTTCTGTCGTGCAAACGTTGAAAAATAACAAATATTTTTTCGGAGAACTCTTTTTCAAAACCGATTCCATTGTCCGAGATTTTGATCTGATGAAACTGAATGTCACGATGTGCGGGTTTGATTTTAGGGATGATCTCTCCATCTACCAGTCTGTGTGTTATTTTGATCACCGGTCTCACATTTTTGCGGTGGTATTTCAGCGAGTTTGACAGCAGATTCTGGAACAATTGTATCATCTGCGTGCCGTAGGCTTCCACAGTCGGCAGCGGTTCGCTTTGAATTGTTCCATTGGTTTCCATCATCATTTCCGACAGATTGGATTTTGCAACGGAAAGTGAAGTGCTGAGACTCACCATTTTAAGCTGCGCTCCTGTGTTGACAATTCGTGAAAAGGACAGGAGGTCGTTGATAAGCACCTGCATACGTGTGGAAGAATCATCAATTTTTCGCAAAAGATGGAATACATCCTCAGATAATTCTTCGCGGTATTTGGATATGGTGCGGTCGGAAAACGAACGGATTTTCCGTAGCGGTTCCTGGAGATCGTGAGAGGCAATGTAGGCAAACTGTTCGAGTTCGCTGTTTGAACGGTTCAGGTTTTCAACTTTATTTTCCAGGTCAACACGGTAAAGTTTATTTCTACGAAGTTCGCGGTCCAGTAAGAGGAAGGCGGCGGCAAGAAATATGATTGCAACGAGCATGATAATCCAGTTATAGCTGAAAGCCTGTTGCATGTAATTGTCCCTGCTCTGCACCCTGTTGTGCATCAGTTTATTTTCAAAGACGTTCATCTCCGCTATCAGTTTTTCGATGAGATCAATTTCTATATTGCGTCTTGTATACAGAAATTCGGTTGCCTGGGCACTCACAGAAGTTTGGGCTGGTCCATGTATCGCAATTGTGTAATTATAAAATTCGTTTAAATGCGCTTTTAAATATGCGACCCGTTTTTTTTGAGGCGTGCCGGCTGCAATCATTGAGTCAAGTTTTTCCACAACTTTTGGCAAGCTTTTCATTGCGGCAAGCGTTTTGTTAGTATATAGGGTATCTTTTGAAAATAGGAAGGTATTAGATATATACGTTGTCTGGGACACGCCCTCGGACACCTCATTGAGTCTGTTTATCACACGCTGGGTTTGATCAACTTTTTCGGAATAATAGATTAATTCCTTGCTGATATTGTGATAACTGTATGAAAGAGCAATGATTAGCAGAAGCGAAGCGCCAAACAGAAACCTGATGATCCATGAAAATTGCTGTTCACTGAGTGATCTGTGTAAAAGTCCGAAGGTGGAAAGTTTCATAAGCGACTTCAATGAGAAAATTATCTGTATCCACAATTGTTTTACTCAGACTGTGGAATAATATGCGCAGGAGTCATAATTTACTGCACTGAGTTGGGTTAGTTGTAATAACTGTGTTAAATTTAAAAGAGTATTTGAGAGACATTTTGAAATTGATGCCCTGACAAATATTATTAAAAATAATCTTAATTCTTGAATTTTATTGCTTTATGCAAAGACAAACGCAGACGCAACGACAGACGTTAAAATATTCACCTCTTCAGATTCAAATGCTCAATTTGCTGCATTTGACTACAATGGAACTTGAACAAAGAATCAAAGAGGAAATTGAGGAGAATCCGATTCTGGAAGAAGGAAAAGAGGAGTCTGCAAGTGAAGATACGGCGGACGAATTTGCGGACCCAAATGATGCGGCAACAGGAGATGACGCCACTTCGTCTGTGCAGGATTATTACGATTGGGATGAATTCAGAGACGATGATATTCCGGATTACAAGACTTATGCAAATAATCAATCGGCTGATAATGAGTTATATACTCGTCCGATGGTGGAATCTATTTCCTTCCGGGACGATCTCAAACAGCAGGTTCACTTTTTAAGACTCGACGAACGCCAGCAGTTAATCGCCGATTTCATTCTGGATTCGCTGGACGAAGATGGATTTTTAAGGCGTGAAAGCGAGGTTATCGCGGATGATATCTCGTTTGCAAACAGCATGTTCATTGACACCGACGAGGTAAGTTTAATGCTGAGGGTTATTCAACAGCTCGATCCTCCCGGTATCGCAGCGAGTGATCTCAGAGAATGTCTTTTGATACAGCTTCAAAGAATAGAGAATCAGGATGAGGTTTGGAAATGGTCTTACAAGATTGTTTCTGATACGTTTGATGAGTTGGGGTCAAGAAACTACGACAAAATCATGCGTGTTTTAAGTCTGGATGAGGAAAGCCTGAAAAAAGCGATACAGCTCATCACGACGCTTAATCCCAAACCGGCTTCCGGCCTGCGCAATGATTCCCTGGTCAATGAAAGTATCAAACCCGACTTTATGCTCCGGTATACGGAAGACGGCGAAATTGAGGTGCAGCTGACCTGGGGTAACAGCCCTGCGTTGCGGCTGAACAAGCTTTTTACCCAAATGGCCGAGCAGAAAATCGACAAGGCAACCAATCAGTTTTTGAAGAACAAAATGAATTCTGCAAAGTGGTTCATTGATGCGATCAAGCAACGAGAAAACACAATGTTGAGTACTTTGCGTGCAATTGTAAAACTACAGTACGATTATTTCCAAACCGGTGATATCAAAAAACTAAGGCCGATGATCCTGAAAGATGTTGCCGAAATAATTGATATGGACATTTCCACGGTATCCCGCGTGACGACAAATAAGTATGTTCAGACGCCATTTGGAATTGTGCTGTTGAAGGACCTTTTTACGGAAGGGGTTACAAATGAAGATGGCACGGAAGTTTCCAATCGTGAAATTCAGGAAGCAATTCGTGAAATTACCGGTGTAGAGGATAAGCGTCATCCATATAATGATCAGCAGATTACAGATCTTTTGTCTCAAAAGGGCTATTCTGTCGCGAGAAGAACTGTTGCGAAGTATAGGGAACAGCTCAATATCCCCACAGCGCGGCTGAGAGTGACCATATAAACGATCTTCGGGTCGACAGATTTACGTTAATTTAATATCAGAAAAAAGTAAAAAACCTGCGGCCTAGTGCCTGAAACGTTTATGAAAAAAATTGTAGTTGTTGATGACGAGGCGGATATATGCTTTTTGTTGAAGCGTTTTTTATCCAAGAATGATTTTATTGTTGAAACAGCTCAAAATGGCAAGGACGGCCTTGCTCTGATTGAATCGGTTTCTCCGGATTTGGTTATGACTGATTTCCGTCTCGGAGATATAACAGGTACCGAGCTGCTTACTGCCATCAAGGCGAAGCGCCCGAATGTTCCGGTTTTGATCATCACGGGTTATTCTGATATCAAAGTTGCCGTCAATGTGATGAAACTCGGCGCTTACGATTATATTACCAAACCCCTCTTTCCTGACGAAATTCTCATCACTGTCAGAAAAGCCATTGCTGATGCCGAGTCATCGAAAGACGATCAGCAACAATATGTGGCGGCAGAATCCGGTGTAACTGAGAATGCCAAACCGGCACGTCGCGCATCATCCCGCATGAAGGTGGGTTATGTGATGGGTGAAAGCGAAGTTTCAGATAATCTTTTCAGGCAGGTTGATCTGGTTGCGCCTACCAATTTCAGCGTGATTATTTACGGTGAAAGCGGGTCGGGTAAAGAGGCAATCGCACAGGAAATTCATAACCGGTCAAAACGCAGAGATATGCCTTTCGTGGCTATGGATTGCGGCGCTATTTCGAAGGAACTTGCAGGTAGCGAGCTTTTTGGCCACGAAAAAGGTTCGTTTACAGGTGCTCTTAATACAAAGATCGGTCATTTTGAGCTGGCCAATGGTGGGACACTTTTTCTGGACGAGGTGTCCAATCTATCCTACGAAATTCAGGTTGCCCTGTTACGCGTGGTTCAGGAGCGTAAAATGAGAAGAATAGGTGGTTCAAAGGAAATTGACCTGGATGTGCGGATTTTGGTTGCAAGTAACGAACGGTTACTGGACGCGGCCAAAAATGGTAAATTCCGTGAAGATTTGTATTACCGTTTTAACGAATTTACGATCGAAGTGCCCGCGCTTAGAAATCGGAAAGATGATTTACTGCTGTTTGCAGGGTCTTTTCTGGATGCTACCAACAATGAGCTGAACAAAAATGTCAGTGGATTTTCGGAAGAAGTAATGGACGATTTTCTTAATTACTCCTGGCCGGGAAATCTAAGGGAATTGAAAAACGTGATCAAACGCGCCACATTGCTCTCTGACGGGGATCTGATAGAAGAGAAGTCACTGCCTTTTGAAATTGTCAATCATCGGAAATTAAAAGATCTGGATGAGGAAGTCGTTGTTCCCGCTCCACAAGTCAGTAACGAAGCAGCAGAAACAGAGGATTCTAAACCAAGCCTGAAAACGGTGGCGAACGAGGCAGAATACGATATGATTATGCAGGTTCTGCGTGACGTCAACTTTAACAAGAGTAAGGCAGCCAGGCTGTTGAACATCGACAGAAAGACGCTTTACAATAAAATGAAGCAATTTGATATTTAAGTAGGTTTAAATATCATGCTGTCTCACGCTGGAATATTATAATCTGTCATGATCTTGGACACTCAAGTTAATCCGGTTGTGCTGTACGACTTGTTAAATACCTCCTCCAAAGGATTTATGGTATTTAACGTCGCGGAGGGAGAGAATGAAACCGGAGAGAATCTAAACTGTATTTTTGCCAACAATGCTGCAACCTCGTTAACGGGGATAGAAACGTTGCAGGGAGCGACATATAAAACTGTTTTCGACAAAACTCCTGGTCCTTTGACAGGCTGGAATGCGTCTGTCACGAACGCATTCCAATTCCCTTTTTCCGGTAACTATTGCATGGTGGAGCGGTCACCGGTGAAGGACGGACATTTGTTGTGTACCATTTCTGCAATTGAGTCCGGCGCTGTACATATAAGTGACAATTACCGGCAAAAACTATGGAAGGATGCTGAACAGGTAATGCAATTCGGTGGCTGGATATGGGAAGTTGGACAACCTTTAATGCAGTGGACCGAGGGCATGTACCAGCTAATGGGTTATGAACCGGATGCTGTAAAATCGACCGAACTGACCATTGATTTTTACAAGAAACACATTCATCCGGACGATTTGGATCAATTTTCAAGCCAGATAGAACGGATTGAAAGTTATACAGATGCATATATTTTTGAATACAGGATTGTGGGGGCGGACGGTAATGAGAAATTCGTTTACCTACGCGGAGAGAATGTAGCAGATTCTGTAAGCGGTCACACGATCTCCATCGCGACGGTGTTTAATGTATCGATGCTTAAACAGATTCAAAGTGAATTGGAACAAAAGGTGAGCGACCTGAATAAATCCAATTCTGATCTTGAACAATTTGCGTACGTTGCTTCTCATGACCTTCAGGAGCCGTTGAGGAAGATTGTTTCTTTCGGAGAGCGCCTTGACAGCAAAGCCAGAGAAACATTGAATGAAGAGCAACATTTGTATCTGGATCGTATCCTGAACGCCACCAGACGTATGCAGGAAATGATTAACAACCTGCTCGAATTTTCAAGGGTGTCAAGTGCATCCGGGAACTACGTCACCACGGATTTGAATGAGATCATGAAAAGCACATTGGGTGATCTGGAGCTGACCTTGCAGCAAAAAGGTGCCGTTATTGAGCTGGGAATTTTACCGAAAATTGAAGTTATTCCTGCACAGATATCGCAGCTTTTTTTGAATCTGCTCTCAAATTCACTGAAATTTATCAGGCAGAATGTCACGCCGGAAATCAGTATAAACGCTGTAACGATTGGTGGTGCTGAAATTGCCAGGAAAAAACTTTTGCCTGAAAAGGAGTATATAAAAATTGTTTTCAAAGACAATGGAATAGGATTTGAAAACAGCAGCGTGGACAAAATGTTTACAATATTTCAGCGGCTTCGCGGGCGTTCCGAATTTGAAGGCGCCGGAATTGGTCTGGCTGTTTGTAAAAAAGTGGTGGAACGTCATCACGGAACCATTGAAGCTTTTGGCGTACCCGGTGAAGGCGCCACTTTCGAGATTGTTCTTCCCGGTGTTCAAAACTAAACTTTATTGATTGATGTAGCGCAAGCCAGGGCCGCGCTTACTTATTAGAAAAATATTAATTCCGGAATGGCTTTATGAGTAATAAAACAATTACTGTGCTTCTTGTTGACGATGATGAAGACGATTATTTTCTGACGCGGGAGTATTTCAATGATCTTGAAAGCTGGAAATTCAACATTACCTGGTGCCCTACCTTTCATGAGGCACTTTTTCACATCAAAAACGGTAAATACGATCTATATCTTTTTGATTACCTGCTCGGTGAACAAACGGGAATTGCACTCATAGAAGAGGCAACCAGATTTGAGTGTGAAGAACCGATGATTCTTCTGACGGGTAAGGGAGATACCAAGATAGCCGTAGAAGCACTCCGTTTGGGAGCAGCGGATTATCTCATTAAAAGTGAACTTGATCCCGAAAAACTGGAACGAAGTATCCGGTATGCGCTCGATAGAACTTCTGTTTTGAAAGCGCTTAAACACAGTGAACGGCGATATAGAAGAGTTTTTGAAGAATCTAATGACTTCTTATTTATCAGTGATCCCAATGGTGTTATAGCTGATTTTAATACGGCCGCCTGTACGCTTACCGGCTTTTCGGAAACAGATCTGAGAGGAAAAAGCATTCTGGAAATGGTGGACGATACCCAGTTCGACGCAATTTGGAATGGAATAAAGGAACGAACGATTGAGGATTTGGAAGTGCGGTTGATCACCGCGGACGGAGAAAAAAAGTATTGTGTTTTTTCCGCTTCAATGGAAATGGATGACAACAATCCGTATGTTCAGGGAAGGTTACACGATATTACCGCCCGGAAACAATCGGAGCGTGAGAGGCTTTTTTCTGAAAAACTTGCCGTGACGAGCCGGCTCGTACGCATGCTTGCGCATGAGGTAAGAAACCCACTTACAAATGTAAACCTTTCTGCCGAACAGCTTGAAATGGAGCTGGTTGATGACGACCAGAAATTCTACACCCAGATCATCAAGAGAAATTGTAAAAGAATTAACGATCTGATTACCCAGTTACTGCAACCATCAAGTTCGACTGATGTGGTGTTGGTAAATCAATCGGTGCATACAGTGCTTGATGAGGCGATTGCCACTGCCTACGACCGGATTCAGCTAAAAAGAATAAATATTATCACGGCTTATTGCGAGGAGGATTTCTATATTCCTCTGGATTCGGTTTCCTTACAGATGGCTTTTTTGAATCTCATCACCAATGCCATAGAGGCGATGGACGAGGAAAAGGGGATTTTAAGGGTTACAACCCGTATTCATTCTGAAACGTTACAGGTCATTTTTGCAGACAACGGCTCAGGCATTAGCGAGGAGAATATGGATAAGATTTTTGAACCTTATTTTACAGGTAAAAATACAGGAATGGGAATTGGCCTGGCCACTACGCTCAACATTTTGCACACGCACCACGGACGTATTGATGTACAGTCGGAAGTGGGTGTGGGGACAACATTTACAATCAGTTTTTCTGACAAATAATGGTCCTTTTTGATTAAAAATGTGAATCGCCTTTTGTATTGCAACAGTCGGAATATTGGCAGCGTAATGGTTGCTAAAGTCAGTTGTCTTATGAAAACACTTTCCACTCTGCTATTATTATTTGCTGTTTCCGGCGCGCTTTTCGCCCAGGAAGAAAATGCGGATTACTACCGGCCCAACTTTCGGGATCCTTTTTCGGAAAAGAAGTACAACGCAGAATCACTCTTGAAGAAATTCGGCGATGTCAAAATTAACAACCGCTGGTATGTTGGTATTGATGGTTTTGTAAGAACTGACAGGAATTCAATCACCAATGATTTTGACGGGCTGATCGGTACCGATTCTCCGGCTGACTACGGATGGAGCGCGGTGGCGGGCTGGGTCGCAAAAGAAAACTGGGGCATTGAGGCCGAGTATGCACGGTCTCCGATTCACAACGTGCTGCTGATCAACGGAGACGGCCCGCAAACCTATAAATTTACAAATGATAAAAACAGCCTGATTTTACGGGGTAAAAGAAGACTGATGTTTGGAAGATCTGCCATACGGCGGTCTGCATTCTGGATCGGTGCGGGAGCAGGGATTGTGCCAAATTCGGGTAAACAAAAAGAATACAAGGAATTTTACGGATATAAAGTTCGGGGTAGGCGCCAGGGTATAGATACTTTGTTTATGACCAGTGACACCCGTACCAGCGATCACCTTACCCTGCTGGCCGAAGCTTCCGCCGAATACGTGGTGAAAGTTGCAAAAAGTGTCGATCTCAGTTTTTTTGTCAGAAAACAATGGGGATTTGGGAATTCTGTAACAACCAATCTGGACTATTATGTCAATCAGGTAAAAACCCAAACTGCAAGTATTCAGGGCGATGGAAGTGGGTGGAAGTTTGGAATTTCGCTGCGATACGTGTTCCAGATCGGCTACGATTACGAGAATCTCAGGCGCTCCGCTCCCTGATGGGCGCAACGTCCATTTCTTTTTAAATAAAAAACTGAATACAGAATGCCTGTGCCGGGAGTCTGCATTCAGTTTTTTTGTATGTAGCCTAATTAATTCAGGGCGTGTTTCTTACGGTTAAAAAATCCGTAAATGATCGGGAAAATCAGTAGCGTAAGCACAGTTGCGGTAATGAGGCCGCCAATCACGACAATCGCAAGCGGCTTCTGTGTTTCTGAACCTATACCAGTGGAAGTAGCCGCAGGTAGAAGTCCGATTGCCGCCATCAGCGCGGTCATGATAACGGGCCGTATTCTGGATTTTACACCTTCCCGAATGGAATCGTCCAGTGTCATTCTGGCTGCCAGATTTTTGTTAAATACCGAGATCAGGATTACACCGTTCTGAACACATAAACCGAATAGTGCGATGAATCCCACACCAGCGGAAATTCCAAAGTTCATATGCGTGATGTGCAGTGCCAGAATACCGCCAATGAGCGCAAAAGGGACATTAATCAGCACCAGGCCAGCATCTTTTGCATTACTGAACATGATAAAAAGCAGGATGAAAATTCCAATGAGACTGATCGGTACAACCTGTCCAAGACGTGCTGTTGCACGCACCTGATTTTCAAATTCCCCGGACCAGTTTACAGAATAACCTTTTGGCAAGGATTTAAGCAATGGCTTCACTTTACTTTGTGCCTCGGCAATGGTGCTTCCCAGATCACGTTCCCGTACTGAAAATTTCACACCGATAAAACGTTTGTTGTTATCCCGGTAAACAAAGGCGGGACCGGTCACTGTTCGGATCGTAGAAATCTCCTTCAAAGGAATTTTGCCTCCCGTTAAAGTGGGCACCATCAGCTGTTGAATGTCGTTTACATCGCGACGGTACTGTTGTTCGTAACGCAGCCTGATATCAAATTTTCGCTCACCTTCGTAGAGAATGGAAGCAGTTTTTCCGCCAATTGCCATTTCGATAACAGCCTGTACATCAGCCGTACTTACGCCGTATTGTGCCATTTGGTGATCATGTAAAATCACGCTGATTTCCGGCTGGCCAATGTTTCTCAAAATACCGACATCCTTTATACCCGGAACGTCTTTGATGGCTTCCAGAACCTGATTGGCTTTTTGATTGAGTGTTTCCAGGTCGTCTCCATATATTTTCACCGCGTTACTTGCATTCATACCTGCAACCGCCTCAGCCACGTTGTCGATAATCGGTTGGGAATAATTGTAATTTATCCCCTGGAATTCTTTCAGTTTTTTGTCCATTTCTTCGATGAGATCGTCCTGGCTGATTTTTCGCTTCCATTCATCTTTTGGTTTCAAATTGACCTGCATCTGAACATAATAAAATCCGGATGGGTCAGTTCCGTCATTTGAGCGGCCCGTCTGTGATAATACACCGTTTACTTCCGGAAATTCATTCAGTTTGCCGCGCAGGACGGTCACCATTTTAATCGTTTCCGATAGAGAACTGCTCATTGGCATTTTAGCTTCAACCCATAGCGCTCCTTCATTCAGTGTGGGAAGAAATTCTGTTCCTAAAAATTTGGCAGAGAACAACGACACGACGAGGAATATGGTAGCCAGCAGCAAGCTTATTTTTTTTCGTCCATAACACCATTCGAAGCCTCCGATCACCATCCGGTCGAAAAAACGAACGATCGGATTACTCTTTTCTCTTACGTTTTTGTTCAATAGAAATGAGCACAAGACCGGCACGAGCGTGAGTGTGTAAAACAATGCACCAAGCAAAGCAAAACCGAGCGTATAGGCCAGCGGGGTAAACATTTTACCTTCCACTTTCTGAAAACTGAAAATGGGAATCAACGCCGTAATGATAATCAGTTTGGAAAAGAAAATGGCCTTTCCAAGTTCCCCGCCTGTTTTTTTGATCAGCCCTAATTTAGACAAACGATTAAACCTGTCCATTCCATTTTTATGCGCCAGATGGTCCAGTGCCACAAAAATGCCTTCCACCATTACCACGGCCCCGTCAATGATGATACCGAAATCGATAGCGCCCATAGAAAGCAGGTTGGCAGACATTCCTTTCAAACGCAGACACATAAAGGCAAAAAGCAGCGCGAGCGGAATGATAATAGAGACGATGATTGTCGTCCGCCAGTCGGCCATGAAGAGAAACACAATGACCGTCACCAGTACGATTCCTTCCAAAAGGTTGTGTTTTACAGTGTGGGCACAAAACTCAATGAGGTTGTCGCGATCGTAAAAGGTGACCATTTTGACATCCGGCGGCAGAATTTTCGTGTTCAGCTCTTCCACTTTGTCTTTGATGCGCGCCAGTACTTCGCTCGGATTCTCTCCCTTGCGCTGTACCACGATTCCTTCCACTACATCATCATTTTTATCAAGCCCCACCTGACCAACTCTTGGCATATCAGATTCCCGTACTGTAGCCACATCACGCACCAGAACTGGATTGTCTTTTACATATTCAACAATAATGTTTTCAATATCGGGAATGGAATTAAGCAGACCGATCCCGCGAACTACGTAAGCCTGGCCATTTTTTTCTATCACATCACCGCCTACATTGATATTACTTTTCGTAACGGCCTGATATACTTCCAGCGGGGTGATGTTGTATTTTACCAGCTTCGTGGGGTTCACCTGAACCTCATATATTTTCTGCCTGCCACCAAAAGCGACCACGTCCGCAACGCCCGGGATACTCCTTAGCTGCCTGTCTATTACCCAGTTTTGAAGCGTCAGCAGTTCGCGGCTGTCACGATCTTTGCTTTTCAAAGTGTATCTGAAAATTTCACCTGTCGGGCCGTAAGGAGGTTGCACATCAGGTTCCACGCCTTCCGGAAGCGATATGTTACGGAGCTGATTATTGACCTGTTGCCGTGCAAAAAAATCTTCAACCTGATCGTCAAAAATGATTTTGATAATGCTCAGTCCAAACATTGTTGTGCTACGCACATTTGTCTTTTGCTGCACTGAGTTCATCGCGACCTCAATCGGCACGGTAACGAAACGCTCAATTTCTTCGGCACTACGGCCGTTCCATTGTGTCACGATGATGATCTGCGTATTGGTCACATCAGGAAATGCTTCCAGTGGTGTTTCCCGGTAACTGACAACCCCTGCAACAATAAGCAGGCCTGTCATGAAGAATATGAAGAACCGGTTTTTAAGAGAAAAACCAACAATTCCCCGAATGAATTTATTCATGAATATAATAATGAGAGAATGATCGAATTATTGAATAACAGACCGTCCGGTGCAATGACGGAATTTTGAATGATCAGCAGTTTTCCTTCGTGAAAAAGTGATGGTATAAGCCAGATATTCTCTCATTCCATCCTTGTATCATTCAAAATTGTATCAGTCATTCAGTGCATCATAAACAAGCAGCTGATTTTTGGAAATAACTTGTTCTCCTGGTTTCAATCCGGTCGTGATGTAGCTGCGATTAGCAAGTGACCGGTACACTTCAATTGGCCTGGTTTCAATATTACTCCGGCTGTGAAATACCATTACCCAATTCTTACTTCTGTCGAAAATGATCGATTGCGAAGGTATGGCCTGCATCTGGCTGTCTTCTTCAAAATTCAAAGTCACGGTAGCGTGCATTTCGGGTTTTAATTTAAAGCCCACGTTCTGAAGTTGGATACGAATGCGCATCGCTTTGGTTTCAGGGTCAAGCACGTTGTAGATTTTATCCACCTTACCTTTGAAGATTTCGTCAGGAAAACTGATTGTACGCACATCGGCAGCCATACCGAGCTTTACACGAGGAATGTCGCTTTCGTTTACATTTGCCATCACCCACACATCGGCAATCTGGCCAACTGTGAACAAACTTTCGGAGTTGTCGGAACGGAGTTGCATGCCGCGGTTCACATTTTTGTCAATGATAAATCCGTTTATCGGCGATTTTACTGTGTAGTTTGTCGACTTGCCCAAACCGTAGATTGAAAATATTTCCTTTACCCGGCTCAGTTCTGCCTGGGCTTTATCCACAAGCTGGCGGGCGGTAATCGCGTCTCTTTCCGGCACCAGTTTACTTTCGAAAAGATCTTCTGTTGAAGATTGATTTTTCCTGGCAATCAGTAAATCCGACTGCGCCTGAATCATTTGCCGCTCAAAATCTGCAACTTCTCCGGAACGGATCGTAGCCAGTTTTTGCCCTTTTTTAACATTGTCACCGAGTTCAACATTGACGTCCTCCACATTTCCACCCACGAGTGGAAAAATTTTGATCACCTGATTTTCGTCGGGAACCACCTTTCCAACCAGGGTCAGTTCATTCCTTACTATCTCCGTTTTAACCGTGTCGAGCGCAATTCTGCTCATCATCGTGTCGGACAGCATAAAGGCTTTCGCTTCTTCCTGATTTTCCTCTTTCTTCGCGCATGAAGTCGCCCAGATGCCCATAGTGGCCAAAAAGACAACGTAAAAAGAACTTTTCATATCTATTGTTTTGAGCGGGCTGAGCCGGTGTAAGTGATTTTGAATCGTGTATTTGTGAATTGTGGAAAGTAACAGTCTAGTTGAAAAGTTCTTCGCCAACGACGAAATTCAGCTCTTCATAAACCTTGATCCGGTCGGCTTTCAGGCGGTTCAGTTCCTTGGTGCTTTCGTTATAGGTTTCAATAAAATCGATGAATTCAAGTAACGTGATGTTGCGTTTCTGGAAATTATCGTAAATGCCTTTGTTCAAAAGTTGAAACTGGTCGGTAAAATGTCCTTCCACGCTTTGATAGGCTTTCTCAGCCACGGAAACTTTTTGCAAAGCGGCGTCAACCTCGTTATTGACACTATTGATCTTGGCCGTTTCCGAGGTTTTGAAATAACCGATGTTACTTTTGGCTGCGCGGATATTTCCCTGATTACGGTTAAAAAACGGCAGATCCATCGAGGCTGTCAGTCCAAAATAATTGTTGACATAGTTACTCGCCTGGTCATAAGCAGCGCCGATTTTGATATTGGGAACCGCCAGCGCTTTTTGTAAAGTGTAGTTCAGCTCTGCCTGTTTTGTGGACGACTGGACCACTTTTAAGTCGGACCGGCTTTGCATTGCACGGTCTTTCAGCATGGATAAGCTGTAATTTTTGAGCTGATAACGGTTTATGTCGGAACTGTCCACAACAGGTTTGATCGCCACTTCGGTATTGAGAAGTGTGCGCATGTCACGTTGATTTTCCTGTAATTCGAATTGTATATCCGCCCGGTCGTTTGAAAGCTGAAACATCAGAGCCTTTAAGCGAACCACTTCTTTAAGCGAAATATTTTGCCGGTTGTACTCCTTTTCAAAAGCCGTTACGGTGGTGTTTAAGGTCGCGATCTGGTTGTCGTACAGCGCAATGGTTTGTCCCAGAAAATAAGATTCAAAGAAAATCTCGCGGAGCTCAAATTTGAGAGTCCTGATCAGGTCGTAAAATTGGTACTCACTTTTACGGGAAGATTCCACATCAAGCGCTACTTGCTTGTTCCGTTTGCCGGCTCGGGTGATCATCTGTTCAATTGTAATTGCCTTCTGCCCAGTTCGCCCTACATCCAGCAAACCCTTGGACCGGTTGTAAGCACTCAGTTCAACGCCCAGCGTCGGGTTATCCCACAATTTGTCCTGTATCTCCAGTGATTTTGCAATCTCAATCTGATACTTTTCGGCAAGGACCTGTAAGTTGTTCTGCAAAAAAAGACTGTCTGCCTGCCGGATTGAGATACGAAGCGTGTCCTGAGCCTGTGAGATAGATGAGAAAAAAACTAAAATTCCTAAAAAGTAGATTCGCATATTTCTGGTTTGAAAGATGCGATATTCGGCAGCCGGTATTATATGGCGCTTAAAATAACCTTAGAAAAAAATTAGAAAACTAGATGTGCCTCAATTGCATGGTAAATGTGCTGCCTTCGCCCAACTTACTTACCACGGAAATGGAACCGTGATGTAGGTCAACAATCCGCTGGCAGATAGACAACCCAATGCCGAAACCAGGCACTTCGCTGGTGTGCGAAGAGCGGTAGAAGGGGTCAAAAACGAAAGGGATGTCTTCCGTACTGATGCCAATACCGCGATCTGAAACTCGGACGGTGCAGTACTTATCATTGGTTGCGATCAAAAGTTTTGTGGAATGATCAGCAGAATATTTGCAGGCATTGTCCATCAGGTTGAGCAAAACTCTTTTTAAAAGCTCCTCATTTCCCTGGATTACGGTATCATTCTCGTTCTCGGGGATATTTTCGTAATCGATGAAAATAGTATAGTCGGGATGGGCAACGAGTAATTCCTCTTTCGCCGAAAACGAAATATCTTCAATCCGAACCGGGGAAGTTTTTACGTTTCCCATATTCTCAACAGATCTGGCCAAAAACAGCAGGTTATTGGTGATACTGATCAGTCGTTCCGTATCGGAAAAAAGATTGTCAAAAACTTCGGTAAGTTCCGGGTTATTTCTAGCGAACCGTTGTCCAAGCTGAACCTCAGATTTTAGCGCTGCCAGTGGCGTTCGCAATTCATGAGAGGCGTGCGAAACAAAACTTTTTTGCTGTTCAAAAGCTTTGTGCAGACGGTGTAAAACGGTATTGAAATTAATCGCAAGCTGCGCAATCTCATCTTTGCGATTGCCCTCATCCAGTTTTTGATCCAGATTTTGAGCTGTAATCAATGAAACCTGCTCATTGATCTTGCTGATTGGCCGAAGAGAATTTCCTGCAAAGTATATTCCCAAAATTACCGTGAGACCAATTCCTCCTACGAACCCCCAGGCCAGTGTTTCAGAAAGATTTTTCATTTTGCTACGGCCGAACTTGTCAAACGCTGATGCAAGTACGACAAGCGGTTCTTCTCCTTCATTATACAAAAGGCCGATCGTCTCACTGTCGTCCTGAAGAAATTCCATATCCTTTTTTTCTCTCACTTCTGCCAGCAGATTGGCATGATATGTGATCAGCTTGTCGTCAACGCTGGAATAGATCAGCTCGTTTTTTGCATTGAAAATCAGAACTTTTTCGTCCAGCATTTCTGTAAGCGTGTTCTGGTCAATGACCTTCAACAGATCTTTGTCGATCCCGTTGACTTTGACCAGAAGCCGGCAAGTTGTACGGGCTTTACTTTTCAGGCGGTCATAAAATTCTTCACGCCGGTAATTTGCAGACACCGTATAAATCGCAATAGAAAACAGCAGGAGAATAACTGCCACCATCAGCGTGAACTGTAAAGCAATGCGATTTTTGATTTTCACTGGTAACTTTTATTTTAATGGGTTCACGTTTCCCTAGCTAATGTTAAGTTAATTCTAATTTGGCGAGTTTAATTTTTACAAATAATTGAAAACCAGCTAAATCCGTCTATTTGCTTTGAACTTTTCACGCTTAACTTAGCACTAGTCTTCTTTTAAAATATAACCCAATCCAGGCCTCGTGTGAATCAGTTTTGTGGCAAAATCCTTGTCTACCTTCTTTCTCAAATAATTGATATACACCTCCACAACGTTGGTCCCGGGGTCAAAATTGAGATGCCAGACATGTTCTGCAAGATCCATTTTTGAAACTACTCTGCCGCGGTTTAATAGAAAATATTCCAGCAGCGCAAACTCCTTGGCTGTCAGTTCAATTGATTTACCGGCACGGATAACCTCCTTCGTCGCCATGTTCAGTTCGAGGTCAGCTATCTTTAAAACTCTACCCTCTTTTTCTTCCGGATTATGTAGTTCTGAAACACGTAAAGCCGCGTTGATTCTGGCCAGCAATTCCCGGAAATCAAACGGTTTGACGATGTAGTCATCTGCGCCACGGCTCAGCCCTTCAATTTTATCTTCAATTTCGCCGTATGCAGTTAGCATGATGATCGGCAGAGACGGCTTGTAAATCCGGATCTGCTGACATACTTCATAACCTTTCATTCCCGGCAAATTGATGTCGAGAAGTACCAGATCGAATTTGGTATTCAACGCCATTTGTTTTCCTGTAATGCCGTCATACGCGATTTCAGCACTAAAATTTTCCGCCTGCAGGCCACGAAAAATATTACTGGCAATACGCCGGTCGTCTTCAACAATTAAGATATTTTTCAACGTACTGCCGGTTAAATTTAAGGTGAGTTCTGATTACAATACTTCCAATGCCTGTGTAAAATCCCTGATGAGATAATCCGGTTCTTCAAGGCCAATGTACAATCTGGCCATACGGTGCTGTTCTATATTTTTGTCAAAAGCCTCAGGACCGATTCCTGCGGCCTGTGGCAGAATCAAAGACTCGTGGCCACCCCATGAAACGGCTACAAGAAAATGTTTCAGGGAATAGGTAAACCGTTCAATATCAGCATGACTTTCTGCTTTCAAAACAATAGTAACCAAACCGCATGCACCTGTCATTTGACGCCGTGCAAGTTCAAGCTGAGGGAAATCGTCATCGAATGGAAAAATGATCCGTTCAATTTTTGGATGACTTTTAAGAAACGAAATCATCTTGTTTGTCGTATTTGTGATGCGTTCCAGACGCATGGGAAGCGTTCTCAGCCCGCGCAAAATCAGCCAGGCGTTAAATGGGGAAATGCCCGATCCGTTGTTGAGCAGTTGCTCATTAAAAATTTTTTTGATCATTCCTTTCGAGCCGGTTAACACGCCGGCAACCGTGTCGCTGTGTCCGCCGAGATATTTTGTAGCCGATTGCAGGCTCAGATCAATGCCGAGTAAATGCGGTTTTTGGTGAAGCGGCGAGGAATAGCTGTTATCGACTATGGTGACAATATTTCTGCTTTTTGCCAATTCCGCCACAGCCGCCAGATCCTGTAACTGGAAGGTCATTGAATTTGGCGATTCCAGATAGATCACTGTCGTTTCCGGTCGTATTGCGTTTTCAAAATTCTCAATTTTAGTACCATCAATGTAAGTTGTAGTAACACCAAAACGTGGCAGAATATTATCGAACATTCTCCATGCCCAGCTATATGGTTTCTCAACAGAAACAATGTGGTCGCCGGATTTAACATTGGCCAGTACAGCGCAGAATATTGCGGAAGCACCACTGTTGAAAACAAGCGCGTCTTCTGCTTCATCCAGTGCAGCCAGTTTTTTTCTTAATATTTCAATCGTAGGGTTTTTACCGCGGGAATAGAGAAATGCGGAATCTTCATCCTCAAAAGCGCCGCGCAGTTCTTCGAAGGTATCAAAAACAAAATTACTGGTTTGGACAATGGGAGGAGCTACCGCGTTGAAATACTGCTGCCGGTCTTCGCCAAGCTCATTGAGAATGTAGGATAAATCCATGTACTGATCTTATTTAAATTATTTTGGGTCTTGGGGCGGATTTTGCAACGACGGAACCATAACCAGACCTGTCTCAACTGAATGAATAATGGCCTTATTGCTATGTGAAAAGTAACAGGTGTCAATACCTGACTCTTTGATGCGACGTATGCAAAGCGCGGCAGAAGATTTGATTCTTGCCCTGGTTTGTCGCAAATATACAGCCTTGATGTTTGCCGGAAACATTTTGCAGATTTCCTCATAAATTTCAGGATCTTTTTGAGAGTCGTCACCGAGCAGAATAAATTTCAGTTCCGGGTAGAAATCCATGATATTCTGGATCTTTTTAAACTTATGTTCGTGCGATCCGCCTCCGGTCATGACAAAATCATCGAGTCCGGATTTGATCTTCTTCAATTTCAGGATCGCTTTGGGCAAACCATTGAGTTGGGCAAAACGGACAATCATGTCGTAAAGATTCCATTCGCTGCTGGAGACATAAAAGAAAATATTCGTGTTTTCATGCGGCGCAGTACTGCCCGCAAAGGAAAGAAGCTGATAATGTTTCACTACGTCATCAAATGGCTTGCGCGCCTGAACATTTTTGGACAGTAGCACAAAAAGCTTTTTAAAGGATCGGCGGCTATGGGATATTAAAAATGTGTCGTCGATATCGGAAATGATCCCAAATGAACTTGTATAAGGCAGAAAAAATTCTTCCTGTTTGGTGATGTGGTATTTCTGACCATCGGTCTCGTCATCCACGCTCACTTCGTAAGTGTGCCATCCACCGTCTAACTTCTCATGAAAAGGAACCTGAAAGCGAAAATAACCGTCTTCCTCCGCATAAGTTTCCGCCACAACGGATCCGACCCTTAAAACAACACGCAAATTTGGTATGGTTTTTATTGAGAAGAGCTGGATGATTGTGCGCGCGTAACGAAATCCCTTTCTTGTGTACTTATGTTCACCGGAAGGATATTTCTTTACAATGTGCCCAAAAACGACAAGCTCATTTTTATTCGCATAACCCCGATATAATTTTAAGTCACAACGTTTCATGTACTATATTTAAGTGTGCATTCCACTTTTCTATAAAAACACTTTGCCAGCGCGTATAAAGAGTTAATGGCCCTAATTTAGACAATATGTTTTCAGAACGAAAAGTTTTGTTGGTTGTAAATCCCATTTCGGGGGATGTTGATAAGGATGAAATTTTAAATACAGTTATTGAAAAAGCCCATTCGGAGAATTATGATCTTCGTATTTATTCTACTACCGGGCAGGACGATCTGAGTACGATCAAGACGATGGTCCTGGAATTAAAGCCGGAACGTGTTCTGGTGGCAGGTGGCGATGGAACCATTTCGCTTGTCGCGGAGGCGGTTCGGGATATTGACGTCATTTTTGCTATCATTCCCGCCGGTTCTGCGAACGGCCTGGCTGCGGATTTTGGCTTACCAAGCTCATTGGCCGACGCCATTGATGTTGCCTTTGGAGACAACGTGGTCGGAATTGATGCCGTTTGTATTAACAATGAGATCAGTTTGCACCTCAGCGATATTGGCCTGAACGCGCTGCTTGTTAAAAATTATGAAAAGAGCGATACGCGCGGCAAGCTGGGTTATGCCAAAGAAATGCTTAAAACACTGAGTGAGCACGAAAATTTCAATGTAAAAATAACTACTGAGCTAGGCGTTATTGAAACGGAAGCACTCATCGTCATCATCGCAAATGCTCGGAAATATGGAACAGGCGTGAGCATTAATCCGCTTGGCAACATGTCGGATGGTTTTTTTGAACTGGTCATCGCCAAAAAACTTGATTTCATAGAAACTGCCAAAATTCTGACTGGCAATACGGATTTTAATCCTGAGATACTTCAAATTATTTCCGTACAAAAAGCAGTTATTGAATGCACAGACAAGGACGCTTACTTTCAGATCGACGGCGAGTACAAAGGCATGGTCAAGCATTTGGAGGCGCACATTATCAAGGATTATGTCAAGGTAGCAATCCCGTAATTGCTTATAAACTCAGTAGTACACAACTCATTCTTACCTTTCCATTAAATCGTCACTTTACAATTTTTAAAATGAAAATATTTTTTATCATTCTGTTTGTCATAAGCCTGTTAGTTGGAGAGGGTTTTGCCCAAAATGCAGAACTATGTCAGGGGGCATATTTCAAGGAGGATCAAGCCAAAGCATTTCTGGATATCACTGCGGTAAATTCTCTTGTGGCATGGAATGCTCGTTCTGAAAAGATCAGAAACCAGATTCTGGAAGGCATGGAATTGCAGACGATGCCTGCCAAACCAACCTCAAAACCTGTTATTCATGGAAAAAGAGTGATGGATGGATATTCGATTGAGCATGTATATTTTGAAAGTATGCCGGGCGTATATGTTACGGGGAATCTTTACAGGCCGCTAAAAAAACAAAAATCGTATGCAGGAATTCTGTGTCCGCATGGGCATGGCGACAATCCTGAGGGACGTTTTCGGGAACAGACGCAAAAACGTTGTGCGACACTCGCACGAATGGGTGCAGTTGTGTTTGTCTGGGATATGGTAGGGCAGGGTGATTCCAAACAATGTGAACATAAAATGGCCAAAGCGCTCAAACTTCAGACGATCAACAGCATTCGGTCGCTGGATTTCCTGCTTTCTTTACCCGGAATTGATAAAAACAGGATTGCGGCAACAGGCGAATCAGGAGGCGGCACGCAGACATTTCTGCTCACAGCGCTCGACAACCGTGTAAAGGTTTCCGTTCCTTGTGTGATGGTATCAGCGTATTTTTTTGGCGGGTGTGTTTGCGAGAGCGGGATGCCGATTCATAAAAAGGGCAGTTATCAGACAAACAACGTAGAGATTGCTTCACTCACAGCGCCAAGACCGATGTTACTCATTTCTGACGGAGGTGACTGGACAAAAAATACGCCAAAGGTAGAATTTCCTTTTATCCAGAATATTTACGGATTGTATGGTAAAAAGGATCTGGTTGAAAACGTTCATCTTCCCGACGAAAAACACGATTACGGACCATCCAAGCGGAAAGCGATGTATGTGTTCATGGCGAAACACCTGAATCTGGATTTGAAAAAAATTATGGGTCAGTCGGGAAATATAGATGAAGCACCCGCAAAAGTGCTGGATCAGAAAGAACTGACGGTGTTTGACGTAGAACACCCGCGCCCCGCCGACGCCCTGATGGGTGATGCTGCAATTATGGCGGTACTTTGATCTGGTTAATGTACTAACTTTCGGATCGCCTCATGATCATTGTTATCGTTTTTGTTGCCATTGCGTTCATCGTTCTGAGCTCTACGGTTTTTAAACTGCACCCTTTGGTCGGCTTGCTTTTGGCAGCATTGGGTGTCGGTATTTTTGCGGGCCTACCGATTGACAAGCTTGCTGAAACAATTGGTAAAGGTTTTGGAGAGCTGATGTCGAAGATTGGCCTGATGGTAATCCTCGGATGCGTAATTGGTGCGATTCTGGACAAATCAGGCGCTGCGATCAAGGTGGCAGACGTTATTTTGAACCTTTTTGGCGAAAAACGTCCTGCCTTTGCAATGTCTGTTATCGGCGCAATTGTCGGAATTCCGGTCTTTTGTGATTCGGGGTTCATAATTCTCCATAAACTCAATCAGATTGTCGCCCAGCGTACTGGCAAGCCGTTGGCCACAATAGCGCTGTCGCTCTCAGGTGGGCTTTTTGCCACACATACGCTGGTTCCGCCAACGCCCGGCCCGCTGTCAGCTGCCGGAAATCTTGGTATCGCCAATTCTGTCGGCCTTGTAATTTTAATCGGTTTGATCGTATCCATTCCCAGTTTATTCCTGTCGACGTGGTTTGCCGGGAAGTATGGTAAAAATGTACCGATTAGCGAAGAGTTCTCTATTGAAAATCGAATAATTGAAGACAGAATTCTCCCTCCGGCATGGATGGCGTTTATGCCTATCGTGTTTCCAATATTACTCATCACGCTGTCTTCCTTCGCCCACATTCTGAGTTTTCCTGAAAACATCACAAGCTGGCTCGGATTTCTGGGAAGCCCGCTCGTCTCATTTTTGATCGCTATATTTTTCAGTTATTTTCTTTTTCCCGTCAAAGCGGCTGAAAATATGATGGCTTGCTTCAAAAGCGGTATTGAACATTGCGGAACAACACTGGTTCTGGTTGGAGCAGGGGGGGCATTCGGCGCTATTTTGAAAGAAACGTCTTTGAAAGACATGGTAAGCGAATGGCTGCTGCACAACGAAATGTCGGGTGGCTATCTTCTGCTCATTGCTTTTGTGATCGCTGCTTTTTTCAAAACAGCCCAGGGTTCCACAACTTCTTCTATGGTGCTGACAACAAGTATTCTTGCTCCTTTGTTAATGTCTCTGGGTTTTGTTACGCCTTTGCAGGTAACGCTGGTTGTAATGGCGGTAGGGAGTGGCGCGATGGTTGTGTCCCATACCAACGACGCCTGGTTTTGGGTTGTGTCCCAGTTCACCGGAATTGCTGCCAGAGACGCTTATCGCACACACAGCATTCTCACAGGTTTGCAGGGGATCGCCAGCCTGGCGACGACGCTTTTGTTATATGCGGTTTTTGGTTAAAATCAAAAAACATTTATCACAACAAAAAAGCGGCAATTAGCCGCTTTTTTGTTATGCTGTCCGCCTGGAAAATTTCAGAATTGTTACTCTGAAATAATCAGCAATTTTTTTGTCGAAATCTGGTCATTGACATTAAATCGAATTTCATAAAGTCCGGTCGCATAGTTCTTCGTATTGACCTTGTAAAGGTTATTTCCTTTTGCTACTTGTACGGGCAAAGTTGTCACTTTTTGTCCCATTTGATTGAACACTTCAATCGTGCTGTTGGCTGTGTTCGACACACTAGTGAACGAAATGTTAGCGACTCCTGCCGCTGGTTGCGGATATACGTTGATGTTTTGAAGGATCGCGTAATTTGCCTTCACAAAGCGGCTATATTCGGTAGTGCCATCAAAATCAATCGTTTTCAAACGATAATAGTTTAAGCCTGGCCGCGGAGAAATGTCGCTGAATTCGTACGCGCCGGTCCCGCCTTCCCGCAAGGCAATCTGCCCGATACTGTCAGGTTTGAATTTTGACGGATCCGACGATCTTTGAATAACAAATTTTTCTCCGTTTACATTTTCAGAAACCTGCCAGGACAATGTTACTTTTGACTCATCGGCTTTTGCTTCGAGTCCAAAAATTGTAACCGGAAGCGCACCTGTTACTTCAAAAGGAACAAAAGTCCACTGTTGTCTGGATACCGCATCAGTTGGTGGCGTTCCCTGAGAAATCGGGTTTCCATCGCTTTGCTGCTCTGCCTGATCTTCTGCTGCGCGGCCACTGTATTTGTTGATAAATCCGTAATAGGCATTGTTGTCAGATCCCTGCGGGCGATAAAGCTGATTCTCACCAACAGCGTCTGTCGTCAGTTTTAACTGTGTGTTAGTCGTCGTAAGCGCAGTCAGGTATTTGCCAGTTGCCCGGTTTTGTATTTTGTAGTACGTCACTCCCGACACATCAACCGGTATGAATTTCCATTGCTGCGAAGTTGCGGAAGCGTTAGCAGTGTTTTGTACAACCATCTGGTCCGTTGTATTGTTGATGTCCATCACTTTCCATGAAGTCCGGTTGTACAATTTATAGTACATATCCGTACGGATCACGTCATTGAACTGCTGGTCCAGATAGGCGATCCGATTTTTCATATAAGTTCTCAGCTCAGTGACGAAATCAGAATAAGGCTTATTATTGTAATTCGGAATGCTGTTTGGATTGTCATATCCCCACAACGTTTTATTCGCTGCCTGCGACTGAGCGATATCCTGAGCAAGCTGAACGATTTTTGCATCCATCGCCTGTTCAATTCCTGCTGTTTTCAGTTCATTCCACCTTGTTTTCAATGCTGCCTTAAATTCAGGATCTTTCAGCATTTGTCTCGGGAAACCCAGTCCGTTCGCTTCGCTGGACATTCTTTTGTATGTAGCGTCAAATAGGTTGGGAGCATTATTGAACGCACCGTCAAAGTCCCACATTGGTCCGAAATAGAGTTTTTGATCATTTCGTTGCTTGTACATAAAGATACTCAGAAAGGAATCGTTATTTCCTGTCAGTTCGCAGGATATAAACCAATTGACCTGAGAAGCTCTGTCGTTCATCGGCCTGTACCCGTTGACAGGATCGAGTGATTGGGCTGAAAAAAGCTTCGTTTCGTAGGTGTTCAGGAAGTTTTTAATATAATCGAATTGCTCAGGAATTAAGTCGCCATCATCCGGGTACTTCACCGCAACGGCCATTGCCTGCGGTGTTTTCCAGTGATTTGGTTCGTCCTCTGCGTAAATTTCGGCCTGAATTAAATACCCTCCCGATAGGTTGGGCTCAGTTTTAATTGTGTTGTCAAGTTTATCCAGTGTTACGCGGTTGTTGCCACGTTCCACCTGATCTGTAAGGGTGTAATTTCCAATGTAGGTGTTATTCAGATACACATCGACAAGCCTGTAAGCAGGTGTAAATGCAAATCCCATGTATTTACCGATCTCAAAAGCAAGCGGATTTCTGAGCAGCGTATTGTCCTTGTAGTTGGCCAGAAGGACCCATTTGTTTTCATTAGCGGGCAAGCCCAACAATTTGACCTTTGACGCCAGCTTTATTTTGTAGGGTTTTTTGGGAAGCTGCCATGTAAAATTCCCACGGCCCCTGATCTCCATAGCGCCATCATAGATTCCTACCGTTTCACCAGCAGCGATTACTTTGAGTGTTCCGGGAACATAAAAGTCTTTGCTGTTAACTTCTACTCCATTGGTATTGAGGTAAATTGTTGGCAGGTTGGTGCGTTGTGTGAATTGGCTGAAAGAATGCGGTGCGGTGATGAGGCACGCAACTAAAAAACATAAGTTGATAATTGCGCTTTTTGAAGTGCAAAGTTTAATCATAAGCGTTGAATAGTAAGTTTGAGTCGTTGGGATTTCCCCTTTTTAAATGTAATTTATTCAATTTACTTAGATAATAACTCTCAGAATAGAGAAAATTTATTCAAAGGCAAAGAAAGAGGGCCGCGCAAGCACGGCCCTCTTTTGTTATCTAAATTGCAAAAACGGGATCAGGCTCCCATTCCTGCCAAAATTTCTGACACTTTCGCAGCAGCTTCTTTGAACTCAATAGCTGAAGAAACTTTCAATCCGGACTCGTTAATAATCCTGGCGCCTTCTTCTGCATTGGTTCCCTGCAAACGCACGATGATCGGAACTGGAATTTCCCCGATCGCCTTATAGGCTTCAACTACACCTGCTGCAACACGGTCACAACGAACGATACCACCGAAGATGTTGATCAGGATTGCCTTCACATTCGGATCTTTCAGAATGATACGGAAACCAGCTTCTACGGTACGTGCGTTCGCGCCACCCCCAACATCGAGGAAGTTAGCAGGTTCGCCGCCAGAGAGCTTAATTAGGTCCATTGTAGCCATTGCAAGGCCCGCTCCGTTTACCATGCAACCAACGTTTCCGTCCAGTTTCACATAGTTCAGGTTGTTAGCTCCCGCTTCTACTTCCAAAGGATCCTCCTCGTTGGTATCACGCATTTCGGCAAGGTCAGGATGACGGAACAACGCATTATCGTCCAGATCCACCTTTGCATCAACGGCAAGAATTTTATTGTCAGATGTTTTTAAAACCGGATTGATTTCAAACATCGCTGAATCACTTTCAATATAAGCTTTGTAAAGAGCAGTGATGAATTTCACCATTTCCTTAAAAGCATCCCCTTCCAAACCAAGTGCAAACGCAACTTTACGTGCCTGGAATGGTTGCAATCCAACTTTCGGATCAATCCATTCCTTCATTATTTTTTCAGGCGTGTGCTCGGCAACCTCTTCAATGTCCATACCACCTTCGGTGCTGGCCATGATCACGTTACAGTTCCGTCCACGATCCAGAAGAATAGATAAATAATATTCTTTCGGTTCACTGGCACCAGGGTAGTATACATCCTCAGCAATAAGCACTTTATTTACACGCTTTCCTTCAGGACCAGTCTGATGCGTAACAAGTACCTTACCAAGGATATTATTTGATATTGTACGTACATCTTCCACAGACTTGGCAAGTGCAACACCGCGTTGTTCGGTGCCTACAATTCTACCTTTACCACGCCCGCCAGCGTGAATCTGCGATTTAACCACATACCATTTGGTACCTGTCTGCTGGCTAAGCTCACGTGCAACTTCTACCGCCTTATCAGGCGTGTCGGCCACAAGCCCTTCCTGAATACGAACACCGTATTTTTTCAGAACGCTTTTGCCTTGATATTCGTGAATATTCATGAGTATAAAAGTAAATTGGTATTTTCACGGCAAATTAAGGAATTAATCAAAACGGGCGAAGTTTTTAGGCCAATTATCTTTTTAATCATGAATTTACTTCAGGCAAAAGGAATAAAACGTACATACGGTTCACTGGAAGTTTTGAAAGGAATTGACCTGGAAGTAAAAAGCGGAGAAGTAGTGGCGATTGTAGGCGCATCCGGTGCGGGGAAAAGTACTTTTTTGCATATTTTGGGGACCCTCGACCGGCCGGAAGCTGGTCAGGTTTTAATTCAGGATACCAATGTGTTCACTTTAAAAGACAAGGAACTTGCGCGGTTCCGGAATGAAAAGATAGGTTTTATATTTCAGTTTCATAATTTGCTCGCAGAGTTTACAGCGCTGGAAAATGCCTGTATGCCGGGATACATTCACAATGGGATGAAGGAACGTGAAATTATAAGCCGTGGCAAGGAACTGCTTGATTTGCTGGGCCTCTCTGCGCGGATGGACCATCTGCCATCACAGCTTTCCGGCGGAGAGCAGCAGCGCGTAGCGGTTGCGCGGGCATTACTCAATAAGCCTGCCATTATACTGGCCGACGAGCCTAGCGGTAATCTGGATTCCCAAAACGCGCTGGATTTGCATCAACTGTTTTTCAAGCTGCGCGATGAACTCGGACATACCTTCGTTATTGTGACCCACAACGAAGAGCTTGCAGAAATGGCCGACCGGCGTCTTGTGATGCAGGATGGGAATATGCTTAGCTAGCCTTTGAAAATAAATCAAATATTTTTTCAAGTCATTTGTGACCAACGTAAAACGACTCCGTCATAATGCCGAAGTTTTTCATAACGTTGAGTAAAGTAAATAGCCGCCTGGAGTTTCCGGACGGTTATTTTTTTGTCCTGATTTGTCACCCATATATTTTTTAACAACATTGTGACATGCCACGATTTCCTTCGTCAAAAGCGCAGCTCCTGGGAGGGAGTTTTATAACGTTGAGTAAAACAAATAGCCGCCCGGAATTTCCAGGCGGCTATTTTTATATTGCTATTCTCAGTCGAACAGAATGATATTACATCATTCCACCCATTCCGCCGCCGTGACCGTGGCCACCGCCCGCAGGAGCTTCTTCTGGTTCGTCAGCAATTACACATTCTGTTGTAAGCAACAGACCTGCAATCGAAGCTGCGTTTTCCAAAGCAAGACGTGAAACTTTCTTAGGGTCAATGATACCAGCTTCCAACAAGTCTACATAAACATTGTCTTTCGCATTGTAACCATAAGCACCAGTTCCTTCTTTCACTTTCGCAACCACAACAGATGGCTCCTGGCCAGAGTTGGAAACGATTGTTCTCAAAGGAGCTTCAAGCGCTACACGAATGATATTGATACCAGTTGTTTCGTCTTCGTTGCTTCCGGTAAAGCCTTCAAGAGCAGCAGTTGCACGGATGTATGCAACACCACCACCAGCTACGATACCTTCTTCAACTGCAGCACGGGTTGCGTGCAATGCATCGTCAACACGGTCTTTTTTCTCTTTCATTTCAACCTCAGTTGCAGCACCGATATAAAGGATAGCTACACCACCTGACAATTTAGCCAGACGTTCCTGAAGTTTTTCACGATCGTAATCAGAAGTTGTGTTTTCGATCTGTGCTTTGATTTGGTTTACACGACCCTGAATATCTTCAGAATTTCCTGCTCCGTTAACCAAAGTTGTGTTGTCTTTGTCGATAATTGCTTTTTCGCAAGTACCCAGGTAGTCCAAAGTAACGTTTTCCAATTTGAAACCACGTTCTTCGCTGATAACCTGTCCGCCAGTGATCACAGCGATGTCTTCAAGCATTGCTTTACGACGGTCACCGAAACCAGGTGCTTTAACAGCAGCAACTTTCAGGGCTCCACGGATTTTGTTCACTACCAAAGTAGCCAACGCTTCTCCGTCAACATCTTCTGCCAAAATAAGCAAAGGGCGACCAGTTTGAGCAACTGCTTCCAAAACAGGAAGAAGTTCTTTCATTGAAGAAACTTTTTTCTCTGAGATCAAAATGTATGGACGCTCAAGATCAGCTTCCATTTTCTCAGTGTTGGTAACGAAGTATGGAGAAAGGTATCCACGGTCAAACTGCATACCTTCAACAGTTTTAACTTCAGTTTCAGTACCACGTGCTTCTTCAACAGTGATTACACCTTCTTTTCCTACTTTTTCCATCGCCTCAGCAATCATTTTGCCGATTTCTTCATCATGGTTTGCAGAAATTGTTGCAACCTGAGCGATTTCCTTTGAAGTAGAGATATTTTTCTTTTGCTTTTCAAGATCTTTAACGATCACTGAAACTGCTTTATCGATACCACGTTTCAAATCCATTGGATTTGCACCGGCAGCTACGTTCTTAACACCGATTGAGTAAATCGCCTGTGCCAGAACAGTTGCAGTTGTAGTACCATCACCAGCTGAATCAGCAGTTTTAGAAGCTACTTCTTTAACAAGCTGAGCTCCCATGTTTTCGATAGGATCTTTCAGATCGATTTCTTTTGCAACAGTTACACCATCTTTCGTGATGCTAGGAGAACCGAATTTTTTATCGATTACCACGTTACGGCCACGAGGTCCCAATGTAACTTTAACGGCGTCAGCCAATGTATCCACACCCTTTTTTATCTTGTCGCGGGCTTCGGTATCAAAAAATATTTTCTTAGACATACCAATTAATAATTTGAATTAACTTTTAAAATTTTAATTAATTTATGTTCAGATAATTACGCAATTACAGCGTAGATATCTGACTCACGCATAATAAGGACATCTTTTCCTTCATACGCCAGTTCCGTACCGGAGTACTTGCCATACAATACGGTGTCACCTACTTTCACAGTCATAGGTTCATCTTTTTTACCTGGGCCTACTGCAACAACAGTACCGCGTTGTGGTTTTTCTTTTGCAGTATCAGGGATAATGATACCAAATGCTGTTTTTTCTTCGGCTGGGGCTGGTTCTACAAGAACACGATCAGCCAGAGGTTGTACGTTCACTTGTATTTCTGCTAAAGTTGACATAGATATTAAACGTTTATTTTGGATTGTCAGTAATTTAATTTGACTTCTCCTGACTTAGCACAATCTGTGCCAGAAGTTTTCGTCTGACATTTTTTCAGTGGAAGTCTGACAGTTTTGGATTGAAAGGTGCTCCAATATAAATTTTGGGATAAAAAGCTGTCATAAAAGGATGGTAGTTTGCTTTGTGGCGCAAAATGATTAAATTTTCGATGGATCAAATCATTTGGAACGATGGCGAAGTTGCACAACGATTGGCTTACAGAAGGTGTCTTTGATTTTGAGTACAAAAAGTACGTGCTGCTGGCGTATTTGCAGGATATTGACCAGCAGTTTAACCGCAACAGGCTTTTTCCGCATCTCCCGGAACTGAAATATCATTATAATTCTTGTACGACATTGCGTTCCACCAAGCAATCCATTCGATCTGCTTTTCCAAAGGATATCACCGGAGTGAATTTGACTACATGGAAACCTGTTTACGAGGAAAAAGTACAGGAGGATCCGTACCTGGCCGAATTAAACTACATTTTGGATTTTGCAATTCCAAAGCTGTCAAAATCGCTGGACGACGGGGCTGACAAATTTTCTGAAATTGGCGAGAACATCAGTATTTCGCCACTTGGAATTGTTCCGTTGAGGCTTGAAGAGGGATATCTCTTTTTTGTAGACGCGCTTGAAAAAATGGTTTCTATTTTCAGATATCAGCTGGCATTGTATAACGAATTTAAGGAGCGATACCTGAAAACCATATTTATTGACACTGTCAGAACAGGACTTGGGAATACAGTTGAGCAGATTAAAATTGACCTTGTCAAAAAATACCGGTCTTGGCCCAATCCCGCAGCGTATGTCGTCGAGTCGAAGTACGACTATCCATTGCACGAAACATTACTTCCGGTCACGAAGCACCTCATGATCAAGCATTTGAATGTTGCCTGAATAAAACACCAGATGTCCGATGCGATTATAACAAAAAAGGCGTTCACATTTTGTGAACGCCTTTTTTGTCAATCCCGAAAGGAAGTTGTTATTTTTTTGCGGTATCCGCGGATGCGGGCGCAGTAGCCGGAGCGGTTGCACCGCCTGCCGCAGGAGCAGGAGCGATATTGCCACCAGGAATAACGGTGTTTTTAGCTTTTTCAACATTGACACTTTTGATGCCGGTATCCCCGCCTGAACCTCCTACCATGATGTAGGAAACCAGTGAAATTACGATCACGGCAGAAGCGAGTCCCCATGTAATTTGTTCCAATAAATCGGTTGTTTTCTTTACACCGAACATTTGCGTTGTACCTGCGCCGCTAAACTCGCTTGAAAGCCCGCCACCTTTTGAGTTTTGTACCAACACCACCAGAATCAATAACACCGCGACAATCGCAACAAGAATAATAAGACCCAAATACATGCTTAAAACAATATAGAATGAATGAATTTATGAATAATCTGATCTTCAACACACAGGTTTTAGTTTCCTGAATGATATAGTTCGCTTAATTTTTTCGCAAAGTAATTCTTTTTTTCTGGTTTTTTCAAGATCAACTTCTGATATATATCAATCGCCTTCTCAATTTTACCCTGCCGGATAAGAATTCTTGCAAATGCTTCTGTCTCAATTCCTCCCTGTCCTTCCTGCGCAACACGCCCGGTGAGGTCCAGAGGAGTCAGTTCGGGCAGGCTGTCAATTTTCAGCGAAGCGATCCTTGGATTGCTTTTTATAAAGCCTTCAATGATTTTTTGCTGTCTTTTTTGTTCTTCGCTTTTTTCTAAAACCGCAGACACCGGTTCCTGATTTTCCAGACTGACAATTATATTGTCAACTTCCTGATTATCAGTTAAATCCGAAACTCGTTTTTCGGTAGCGTATTCTGTAGAAGCGTCAAAGCGTTCATGATTATTCTCTACAAGCTGCTGCAAAGCAATCCGGCTGAGCGCATACGCAGCCGCTTTTGGCTTGGCTTCGTTAAGCTTTTCGGGGCTCATCAGGCCTGACGCCTTGGCCAATAAAGAGTACGAGATCTGGCAGTAAGGAAACGCCTTAATCGTTGCTTCAAGTTTTGGGATCACATCCACGTCGAGCTGATCGGGATGTTTTACCAGATTACTGAAAGTTTCTTTATCGACGAATGTCATTAACGGCCTGTTTTTAATTTTTGTAATAAAAAGTTGAAGTTAACTAAAAGGCATTTCTCTTACCAGTCGGCCGCAGATTTATTGAACACTTGTTGTACAATATTTTCAAGCAGGGTAGGGATCAGCCTCGCCTCATTTTGATTAAGGGTTTGATCCTGAGGGAAATCGGCATAATAAGTGAAAGACTGGTCGAAATTTTTGGTTTCATCTTTCCCATTCGTAAACCGTACCTGAACGGTCAGATTCAACCGGTTAAGTCCTGCCTGGTCGTTTGCTGTTGGTGCTGCCGCTGTTACGTCATAACCCGTGATTGAACCTTCCAGGATCAGATCTCCGCCGTTTGGAAGTTGTGTCAGGCTTGTATTTTTCTGGTAATATTCTTTCAGCTGTTCCGTGAGTCGTTGTGGTAAATCGGCCGGTCCTCCCGCAGTTCCCATCGTAAAATTGGTAACTGTAAAAGTTTTAATATCCGGCGACAAGCTCGTTCCGGTAAAGGAATATATGCCGCACCCTGAAATAATGATCGAAAAAATAAATGCAATTAAAACGGGTTTAACAGTGCTAACACCCATTTTACTCCTTGTTTTTAACATAAGATCTTCTTGAAATTTGCTATTCCTCAATGTCATACTGCTTAATCTTCCGATATAAAGTACGTTCAGATATTCCCAACGCTCCGGCAGCATACTTTCGTTTATTATTATTCTTGCGAAGCGCCTTGATGATCATTTCCTTTTCCTTGTCTTCCAGCGAAAGCGACTCTTCTTCCGCAGTTGTATGTATTACGTCCTCAATTTCGCTGCGTTCATCGGAATAACGGTCCAGATCTACCGTGCGCTGGGGGGGAGGAGTTAGCAGCCGCGATGGCTCAATGGTCGGCGTGACAATACCCGGTTCATTATTATTGAGCGAACTGAATAATTCCTGGTGATCTTTTAAAATGTCACCTCCGAATTTTTCATTTTCAAGCACATTTCTGACCAGCTTTTTCAACTCGGTCATATCACGCCGCATGTCGAATAATACTTTATACAGCAGTTCCCGTTCAGAAAATGAATCCTCTCCCTGACGTACCGGAACCAGCGCTTTACGTCCGGCCGGTTGAACCGGATTCAGGTAATGATTCAGTGTTTGTCCGCTGATCGGCAAGTCCTTGTCTGTTTCGAGGATGGTAATCTGCTCCGCAATATTTTTGAGCTGACGTATATTTCCCGGAAAATCGTACTGGCTCAGCAAATCTCTGGCGTCGGCGTCCAGGCGAACCGGTTTTGTTCGGTATCGTTCCGAAAAATCATTGGTAAATTTCCGGAAAAGCAGTTGCACGTCTTCGCCCCGGTCGCGAAGCGGCGGAACGTAGATCGGGACAGTGTTTAATCTGTAATAAAGGTCTTCTCTGAATTTGCCATTGTTTACCGCTTCCAGCAAATTGACATTCGTAGCAGCTACAACACGTACATTCGTTTTTAATACTTTTGATGAGCCCACGCGGATATATTCACCGTTTTCCAATACCCGCAAAAGCCGCGATTGCGTGCTCATTGGCATTTCACCAACCTCATCCAGAAAAATAGTGCCTCCGTTCGTAGTTTCAAAATATCCTTTCCTCGAATCAAGCGCACCGGTAAAGGCGCCCTTTTCATGACCGAAAAGCTCTGAATCAATCGTTCCTTCCGGAATTGCTCCGCAGTTGATGGCAATGAAAGGACCGTGTTTTCTTGAACTTATACTATGAATAATTTTAGAAAAAGATTCCTTACCGCTACCGCTCTCTCCCGTAATCAGTACGGTCAGATCGGTTGCGGCAACCTGTATGGCCACATTGATGGCGTGGTTCAGAACCGAGGACGTGCCAATGATTCCGAACCGGTTTTTTATTGCCTGTATTTCAGATGGATTCATTAATTGCGTTTGGCTGTTAGCTTGCAGCAGTCAGCCTTTTTGTTGGTTAATGCAACGACTATTCTCAATTAAGCTAACTGTATTATCTCTTCTTCAACTACCACTTTTCCACGCAAAGTAGCGGATGTAGTATCTGTAATTAACACATTAACGTAATCTCCTTTTTTGAAATTTTCTCTTGGAAAAATGACCACCTTATTTTGATCACTACGGCCGGAAAAATCGTTTTCAGAACGTTTGGATGTACCTTCAACCAGTACACGTTGAATGGTCCCGATTAGTTTCTGATTGCGTTCGGTTGAGATTCTCTGCTGTATTTCGATAATTTCGGCCAATCTTCGCTGCTTTACCTCGGGACTGATATCATCCGTCAGTTTTTTGGCGGCAGGTGTTCCCGGGCGTTCGGAATATGCAAACATGTAGCCAAAATCAAAACGTACCAGTTCAAGTAATGAAAGGGAATCAAGATGTTCTTCTTCGGTTTCAGTGCAAAAACCCGCGATCATATCCTGAGAAATGCCACATGATTCTCCAAGAATATTCCGGATACTGCTGATTCTTTCGAGATACCATTCCCGGTCGTAGGTGCGGTTCATGAGTTCCAGAACGCGACTGTTACCGTGTTGCGCAGGCAAGTGTATGTATTTGCAGATATTATCGTACTTTTTTATGGTATACAATACTTCATCCGTGATGTCCTTTGGATGCGATGTACTGAATCTCACCCTCAGTTCGGGGCTGATTTGCGCCACCATTTCGAGCAAATTTGCAAAGTTCACCTCTTGGCTATTGAGTGGGTCAGCCGAGTTCTGAGCTTGCTTCCACTTATAACTATCCACGTTCTGGCCCAACAAGGTCACTTCTTTGTAGCCCTGATCAAACAAATCGCGGGCTTCCTTTAAGATGGAATGCGGATCCCGGCTTCTTTCCCGTCCTCTAGTATAGGGAACCACGCAAAAACTACACATATTGTCGCACCCCCGCATGATCGAGATCAGCGCCGTGATTCCGTTTGAATTCAGGCGGACGGGTGAAATATCGGCATAAGTTTCTTCTCTTGACAGAAAAACATTTACCCCTTTCTGACCGGTTTCGGCTTCTTCCACCAACCTCGGCAGGTCGCGGTATGCATCCGGTCCGGTCACAATGTCGACCATTTTTTCCTCTTCCAACAACTTGGATTTCAACCTTTCAGCCATACAGCCCAGTACACCAATAACCATCCCGGGCTTTTTTTTCTTGTAAACATTCAGCTGTTTCAAACGAGTCCTCACCCGCTGTTCGGCATTGTCGCGGATAGCACAGGTATTAAGAAAAACAAGATCGGCGTTTTCGGCATCAGATGTTGTAGCAAAACCAGCTTCCTTCATTACAGAAGCGACAATTTCACTGTCTGCGAAATTCATTTGGCAGCCATAGCTTTCAATGAAAAGTCTTTTTTTATCCGAAAGCGGCTCGTTTTCAAGAAACCGAACTGTTTCGCAGGCCTCCTTGTCCGAGTCAGTAAGTATCTTTAATGTATTGGCAATTTTCTGCTCCATCAGTCATTGAAATTCAACTTGAATATTTCCTACACGAAATTCACGAAACCATCTGGATGGGCGTCGTTTTCGTGCAATGAACAGCAAATTTACGAATTAAATGTGGAAAAACTGACAAACTGACAGGTTTGTGAAAGAGATTAAATGAGTCATTGCGCCTTTAAAATGTCAGAACGGATAACCTACACCGAGATTGATATTTAAAAAATTCTTTCGGGTCCTGTCAAATACATTGCTGATCTTTTGGAAATTGAGTTCATCCAGAACAAAACGCTGGTAATAGGGATCGTAGACTTTGAACCCAAAATCAAACCTTAAAACGAAGTAGGATAAATCGTACCGGATTCCGAAGCCTGAACCTACGGCAATCTGTTTCAGGAATTTGTCGGCGACGAGCCTTGATGATTCGGTCGCATCGTTATTGAGGTTCCAGACATTTCCTGCATCTATGAAAAGTGCGTAGTTGATATCGCCAAAGAAATTAGCAAGATGACCTCTCCATTCCGCATTTCCTTCGAGAAGAAATTCTCCCGGTGCTTCGATGGATAGATTATTGTCGGTGACACGCGGCTCAGAAGCGCCGGGTCCTAATCTTCTCGGAAGCCAGCCGCGTACACTGTTCGATCCGCCCGCGAAAAAATATTTCTCATACGGAGGAACCTTGCTGTCGCCATAGCTGTAAATTCCACCGGTATTGATCCGTGTGACGAAAGAACTTTTGCCGCCTGTCGCCCAGTACTTACGGTAGTCAACATTAAACCGCAGGTATTTGTAAAATTGCAAATCTCCAAAGATATTTTTAATCAGATTTTCCTGTTGCTTGAAAAAATTCAAAGATGTACCTCCGGACTCCAGCGCAACACGGAAATAGCGTGCATCTTTTGGGGGACCCATGAGCGGATTGGTATTGTAAACAAATGTGAAATTAACGTCCGACACGAAAGATTTCTGAAAGCTGTTGAACAAATTATTACCCTGATCCTGCAATGCTTTGAGCAAGGCCTGAAAGCCCGGATCAATAGCGGTGGTATTAAGAATGTTCAGGTCAATGAACGAAAGGCTGTATAATTTAACAGGAGTTGGCTGCCAGGAATAGCTCAGGGCCAGCTTTGCATTTGTACGCGTGTACTCAGGTCTGTTCACAAAATTATAGCCAAGCCCGACCTGCGTCCTTGGGTTATATTTTTCCACCTTGCTCTGGAAAAGCTGAAATGGCAATAGTAATTTTGGGAAAATCAGAGAGGTGTTGATGTTGATCTCTCTGCTTCGGTTCACTTTTCTGCTCCCGACAAAGCCAGGCACCAGCTCAATACCACCACGAATATTGGATTCAAAATTCTCAAGGCCGTTGAAGACATTTCGGATCTTGTAAGAAAGGTTCGCGAAGGGGCCTGGCGCGCCCTGAAGCTGAATTACATTCAATCCCACGTCCGCCGAGACTTGATATTTTTCCAACGGCGAAGCTTTGTAATGTACATTTAGCAAGTGGTTGGCGGAATCCAGGGGCGCATTGACGAACCGGAACTGGTCGGTCAGTGAAAGCTGGCGCTGTGTATCACGCTCTTTTTGCTGGCTGTAAAACTCACCCGGCTTTACCTGTAATTTGCTGTTGAGAATGGACGGAGAAAATTTTTTGTCTGCAAAAATGTATTTGACAGACTTGAATTCAACGGTATCTTTTTTGAAAAGGGAATCCGGTAAATTGGACGGCGACAGCACTTCAAAATAAACCGAGCCAATTTTGTACGGAACCAGATTGGACTGGCGCGGAGGCAGGTCCACCCGAACGCTCACGTCGACCAGCTTGTAAAGGCTGTCAGTTTCTGCGCGCGTGATCGTATCATTGACCATGTAATAGACGTATTGCCGTGAGAATCCATAATAGCCTTGATTCCGTAATAAGGTTTCGATACGAATCCGCTCTTCCTCGAACGAATCCCCGTCATATCTTTTTTTGGTAACGAGTAAAGCATCCTTATTTGTACTCACCAAAATGCTATCAAGCAGCTTGTTGCGTACAAGGTAAGTGATGTTATTCAGCATTGTCGGCCGATTTTCTTCGATCAGATATTTGACACGAATTCTGCTCTGCGCGGTATCGGTCCGAAAGCTTACTTTGTTCTCGAAAAAACCATTGTTGTAAAGATACTTTTGCATCTTTTCAGCATTTTTGGAAACTTCGTTGGCATTAAAATACACAGGAGCCTCTCCCAGAACGCGCATCCAGAAATTGCCTTCATCCACTCTTCGCTGCGCTTTTGGAAGCTTTTTGACATATCTGCGCTGAATCTTTTCCAGCTTTTTTGTCGAATTTTCGTGAACAGCTAATTCTTTCTGATAATTTTGCGTGAGCTCGATCACCTTTCGCTGCTTTTCTTCCTTTTTGTAAAACAAGGCTCCAAATCGGTACAAGCCAACATAAGGAAAAAATGGCAGCCCCAGGAAACGGCGGTTTGGTTTTTGGGGAATCAGGGCATCAAGCTCTTCGTCTTTAATAGCCTGATTGCCTTTGAAGGTAGAATTTCCAAGAAAATAATTATTGGCTTGTTTGCCGGATCTCCGCGCGCAGCCACCCAATCCGGTCAGGAAAAGTAAAAGACAACCCCAGAAAATAACGCTACATTTATTATTCAATGCTTTCGAAAAATCGTATAAAATATATCAACGCGCTGAAAATCAAGAAATTCAGGCAACTTCATCAGTCCTTTATTGTGGAAGGAGCAAAAAGCGTTCTGGAGTTACTTGACTCGGATTTTGAAATTGAATTTGTATTCGCCACTACCGAGTTTCAGCAAAAATACTCAAGTATTTTATCCCGGCATAAAACATTGGTGGAAACTGTCACACTTAAAGAGCTGGAAAGTGTCGGTTCGTTCCAAACCAACGATTCAGGTATAGCCATTGCACGTTGCAAAGACAATCGCTTTCTGGTGCCTGAAAATCAGGAATACGCGCTCATACTGGATGATATAAGAGATCCGGGAAATTTGGGGACGATTATTCGCGTTGCGGATTGGTACGGAATCAATAAAATAATTTGCTCTGAGGATACTACCGATTTTTATAATCCGAAAGTAATTGCCGCCAGCAAAGGCTCTTTTACACGGGTGAATACTTTTTATACCAATCTCCCGGAGTATCTCGATACCAATCATAGTGGTAAAATGATCGCCGGAGCATTTCTTGGCGGGGTCTCGGTTTATGATTTTGGTTTTTCAAAAACCGGAGGGTTTATTGTGATGGGAAATGAGTCCAATGGCATCGGAGCGGCAGTAGAATCCTTTGTTACGCAGCGCGTTACAATACCGAGAATCGGAGGTGCTGAATCTCTGAACGTCGGCATTGCTACGGCAGTGATTCTGGATAATTTGCGACGGACTGAGGGCCAAAGTTAGGTGAACGGTATTTTCGGCCGTTCCTTTTAAAACGTTCCTCACAAATCCCGCTATTCATGAGCTGCTTTGTGCGAGAGCGCTTCTGCATAATCTTTACCCAGGTACCTGTCGATCCAGTAGTGCGCGAGATATAGAATCGGTGTCATCAGAATGGCTATAATTCCTTTGTACAGATAGTTAATTGTTCCGACAGAAAACACCTGCTTCAATTCCCAGTTTCCAAAAACATAAAATGCAACCGCGATGACAACGAAGCTGTCTATCAGCTGTGAAAAAATAGTTGATCCGGTTGCTCTCAGCCAGATGAATTTAGTACCAGTTTTCCGTCGAAGCCAGCTAAAAACGGCCACGTCGAGAAGCTGGCCGAGCAAAAATGCAACAATTGAACCTACCATGATACCCATTCCCTGATTGAATATACGGTAAAAAGCATCGTTGATATTGAAAGTATTGCCTTGTTTGTCGGTGCTGTTAATATCCAGCCAGAACTGTGCGGGCGGCAGTTTTGTGGCAAAAAATACCGTAATAAACATATAGACAATGAAACCGGCTGTGAGAAATGAAATTCTTTTCACTCCCTTTCTGCCAAAATATTCGTTGATAATGTCGGAGGTTATAAATACGATTGGCCAGTTAATAACACCAGCAGTCATGTTGAAATCCAGGCGCTCACCGCCGATCAAAAGCTGTGCCGGCGGGATTCCCAATAACGTTTCAACAGAAAATATCTTCATTCCGATGATCTCGGCGATCAGTGCGTTGGTGAGAAAAATACCGCAAAGAAGCAGGAATAACCGCTGTCTTTTTTGCTCTTGCAAAGATTGCTGTTCCATAGTGGGAGGAAGGCTGTCGGGTATAAATGTTTTATCCTTTTTTAGAAATATTTATTTTGAATCAGAGACAAAAAATCAAGTCACGGGACTTGCAGGAGAAACTGTACGCCAATAAGAAACTTGTGTCAATTTCAGGCAATTATGTCTTCGACAGTTCTTGTGGAAAGTACACGACGGGTTTCCAGGAAATATTCGAGTTTGTCCATCGCCTGATTTAGCTCGTCAATTGTCGGTAAAAATACTATGCGGAAGTGATCATCGGTTATGTAATTAAATCCTGTTCCTGCCACAACCAATACTTTTTGTTCACTCAGTAAATCGTAGACAAATTTTTCATCGCCCGCAAGACCGAATTTTTTAAGATCGATTTTTGGAAAAACATACAAGGACCCTTTCGGTTTCACGCAGGTAATGCCAGGAATGGAAATCAGCCTGTCGTAGATGAGATTCATTTGTTTGTGCAAACGACCCGTCGGCGCTACCAGTTCATTAATACTCTGATATCCCCCGAGTGCCGTTTGTATCGCATATTGCGTCGGGACATTGGCGCACAGCCTCATGCTCGCGAGCAGCAGTAAACCCTCTACGTAAGATTTTGCTTTCTGTTTTGCTCCGCTCAATATCATCCAGCCCCCACGGAAGCCGGCAGATCTGTAATTTTTCGACAAGCCGCCGTAACTTACACAAAGCGTTTCGTGCACAAGCGTTCCCATTGGATGATGCACCGCGCCATCGTAAAGGATCTTATCGTAAATTTCGTCGGAAAAAATGATCAATTTGTGCTCCTCAGCCATTTTGGCAATCTTTTGAAGCACATCTTTTTCATAAACTGCACCAGTCGGATTGTTCGGATTTATGAGCACAATTCCTTTTGTCCGGGAAGTGATCTTGCTTTCCATGTCTTCGAGGTCCGGATTCCAGTCGGCCTGTTCGTCGCAAATATAGTGAACAGGTTTGCCGCCACTTAATGCAATGGCAGCCGTCCACAATGGATAGTCAGGAGCAGGTACCAGAATTTCATCACCAGGATTTAGAAGCGCCTGCATAGAAAGCAGAATAAGCTCGCTTACACCGTTTCCGATAAAAATATCACCAATTTCAACATCCTGAATACCAATGGTCTGCGTGTAATGCATGACCGCTTTCCTCGCGGAGAACAAGCCTCTCGAATCAGAATAGCCCTGCGCGTTACGCAGATTCATGATAATATCATGTACGATTTCGTCAGGAGAATCAAAACCAAACGGTGCCGGATTGCCGATATTCAGGTTGTGAATTTTGAACCCAAGGCTTTCCAGTTCCAGCGCTTTTTCGTAAGTCGCACCACGTATCTCGTACTTAAGATTGTTCAGGCGCTGACTTTTCAGAAATTCCATGATATTGGCTTTTGGTTTTAGACTGGCAAAGTTAATTAAAAATTGAGATTCAGGCTTAATTTGGGCATATCAATATGCCCCTGTCGCTCTTTTGGCAAGCAAAGGTAAAACTAATCAGAAAAAACAGGGGTTCTATCTTCCTCCCTCTACCTGCAACAGGCTGGTTTTCCTTTTAATGATTTTGAGGATAAGATAGATGACCGTACTTGCAATACAAAGAATCAGCCAGTGACGATTTCGAAAATGCACCTCTCCAAACGTAATGAATTCGCCGATTGTGTCAAAAAGGAAAAACAGTATGAAAATAGCAGCAAAACCGTTTTTTTCCTGGCGAAGTACTTTTTTAACACTGAATTTGAGATCCGGATTGTGCCATTTAGTAACCTGAGGTACGATTGCAGGTGTTTTCGCAGCCCATTCTGTAAATCCGGAGCCAAACTGGCGGCTGATGAATTGTTCTTCGGCATACATAATTCGTTCATAATAAAGCCAGTACGCCAATGCAAAAGCAATGATAAACCAGGTATGCTGCGTAAGCATCGCAACGCCAAGCCACATGAAAAAATTACCGACGTAAAGCGGATGTCTTACAATCGAGTACATTCCGGATGTGTTCAGATGATCTGCAACCTGCTTCTCTGTGTTTCTGCCCGATGTGTTTTTCTGTGCGTAACCTACTGCCAATATGCGCACCACCAAACCGATCAATGCGACTCCCAAACATAAAAACTCATATTCATTTGATGTGAATTCCACCGCGCCGCCGTTTGCGGCAGTCTTCCATGTAACGTAGCAATAGACGCTCAAACCAAGGAGCAACACGATGATGGGCAGCGTCCCTCGGTATTTGAACAGAAAATTACCTTGTTTGTCAAATTCCTTAATAAGTTCCATAAATGATTAGTTAGTGAGTTTTTCAATAGGTGCAATGTACAAATAAACAATTTTAATGCGAATAAGTCGCTAATATCTAGTTCTGTATACCACTACGCAACTTAGTATGTGAGTGTGACTGAACGAATAAATTTTTTAAGTCGGACAAAACTATTTGCCGGTAGATGGATTTTATCTGCACCGGAAAATGGTTTGTCAAAGACGAAATCGATTAAATTTTATTGATTCACAAAAAAAGCCTTCCGGAACGAATCCCGGAAGGCTGAACGTTTATTGATACTTTTTTATTTTTTAATAGTCAGTCCCAAAGTTCCGAAACTACCTTCATCGACCGAATATGCAAGGTTCAGTGTTACGGTATTCGCACATGCATTAATTTCGCCTGAACCCGAAACTTTCAGATTGTTATAGCCGAAAATCGAAGCCGTCGCAGCGGTAGTTGGTACAGAAACCTTTGTTGTTTTTGGGTCAACCGTGATTTTAAGCACAGATGCAGGATCTTCCACAAACCCTTTGACAACCAATACATTGTCACCTTCGCGTGTGATTGTTACCGGATACTGACCTTCAATGAAATTCGGGTCATCTATTGTAAACGCGCCAACGAATTCATCGAGGTCAAGCGGGCAAACCACCGGGTATTTGATGCTGATGCTTGATCCCGGGAAATTGAGAACATCCGCAGAAAATTGGTTAGCCAACGTGCTGAACGCAGGAACCGTCAAACCACTCTGCGTTACAATATTCGCACCTACTTCGAAAAAATCACCTGGAACTACCTTGGTGATATCCAGTCCGAATAATGTTGCCAGCTTGGTCGCATCTACATCCACAGTCGTGGGGAAAGCGGTAACACCTGCCTGTAAAACTTTAACTGCTTTGTAGTCGCCGTTGCGGGCTACCACAATGTCAATCTGCTTTGGAGCCACGTCATCTTTAAACAAAAGATCGAGCGTGAATTTTCCTTTAAAAGCAGAAGGTTCCTGAATCAGCACGTCAGAATTCGCGGCGACTTTCATCAAAGGAATAGGCACCTGTTCCAGAGCGGGAAGGTTGGCGTTATCCTCTTTTCTGCACGATGCCACAAGCATGGTAAGTGCGATCAGCAGAAGGGAAAATGATTTTATATTTTTCATAATAAATGATATGCTTTACAGTGATTGACTATTTCTTGTCCCAGAAAACTTTAAACGTCGACGGCACTTTTTGTGCAGGTGCCGACGGGTTTGTGTTCAATTCTTCCTGAGGCCATGGCAATGTACGTGGATATGCACGCGACAACTGAACCGGTACAGGAGATTGAGCGCCTGGTTTTATAGGATCTCCGTTGATTGGAGGCTGCACGAATCCACCTGGTGCCATCGTTGCGTTGGTTGGGTCGAAAAGAACCGGATAACCTGTTCTGCGGTAATCGGTATATTGATCTACGCTAAAACCAAAGCTGGTGATCCACTTTTCAGTCATGATCATTTCCAGTTGTTTTTCCTTGGTCGCAGCGGCGAAGGCAGTATTTACTGCGGTTGTATACTTTGTAGCGTCCGCAGTTCCAGCCAATTTTGGAGCAGTTGGGGCAGCTTTTCCTGATACATAATCAACCAGTGCAATGGATTCTGTCAGTGCTCTGCCGAAAACAGTTTTAACATCCCCTGTTGCAAGCCCCACGTTGATCAATTCAGCCTCGATGTAAAGTCTGTCCGCGTAAGTTAACAATTTCAGAGGCGCCGCGCCAGTTCCGCTCGTTGCCGTAATTTTTGCGCCTGACTGGTCATCATACTTGCCGCCAGCAGGGTACACACCAAGAACTGTCATGGTAGCATCCTGAGAAAAATCACGGTTTCTGCCAACTGAGCCGAAGTAAATGGATACGAAACCACCATCACGGAATTCCGTGGTGTTTTGCGGTGCGCTTGTAGCCGTCATCTGTTTGTAGAAGTAGAACGGAATACGCGGGTCAGCAATGCCAGTCAGAATGTTTGGGTTATAACCCTTCATGATGGAGTAAAACCATGGACTGATGTAGTTGGTTTTTTGTCCGGCAGGATAATCTGCGTAAGCAGGATTACGATCCTCAGGTGATATACTTGTTCCGTAGTTAAACATCAAACCATCCGCTGTTGAAGAAAAAAGTTTGCCGGACGCAAGAAGCGCTTTTACTTCTGTTGATACATCTTTTGTGAGACGGATCTGGTTGTAAAGTTTAAGCTTGATCGTGTTTGCTGCCTTTTCCCATTTTGCTGTACTTCCTGCATAGAACAGATCGTTGGTTCCTGGAACAAGAGCGTTCGCAGCTCCTGCATTGTTCAGGTCAGCGATCCCGCCATCCAGAAGTGTCAGCAGTTGCGGGTAAATTTCGTCTCCCTTATCAAATTTTGGATATTTAATCTTTGCTTCAGTTGCAAATTTGTTTGCTTCCGAGAAAGGCACGTCGCCATACATATCCACCATGAGGCTCACTGCGTATGCTTTCAGGATTTTTCCAATGCCGGCATATTTCAGGTTTCCCTCAGCTTCCGCCTTGGTAATCAAAATCTCCACATTTTGCAGACAGCCGATATAATCCGGGGAATTCTGCGACACCTGCGGGCTGTACATTCCATTCCAGGATCCGTTGATGTTAAATTCGGACCCGGTTGCTCCGTATTGGTCCTGCACTTCACGTGCAGATAACTGGTGCATGTAAACTGCCAGTACAGTGCTGATCCCTCTTGCACTACGGGCGTCGTTGGTATATCCGATGACAGAAGCCAGTCCTCGCTCTGCGCTAGGCAGTAAAAGTGCTACGGAAATGTCAGTCGGGCTGTTCGGGTCGGTATTGATGTCAAGGAAGTCCTTGGTACAACCCGAAGCCAGAAATAATATGGCAACTATGTATATGATTGACTTTTTCATTTTAGAATAATGCTTTGTGTTAATTAAAACGTAACTCTCAGGTTCACACCAAATCTCCGTGTAGTAGGGGCTGCCGACAATTCGATACCCGATACGTTGGTTGATCCAAAGCTGGCCGATTCAGGATTGAAGTTGGTGTACTTTGGCATGTTTGGTGCCAAAAACCACAGGTTTCTTCCACTGAATGATATATTCACAGCACCAATTGGTGTTTTGGCAAACAAGCTTTTTGGTAAATCGTAGCCCAATGATACTTCACGTAAAGTCCAGACTGTTGCGTCGTAGATCTGCATGTCGGTCGTAGAGTTGATCGCAAACGTCTGACCGAAATACAGTCCGTTTGTACTTACAGCTGTAGTATTTCTTACTTTTTGTCCATCAACAAGCAATGGCTCACCTGAATTGGCATCACCGTAATAACCAGGAATTACCCAGCTGGTTTCGCGGTTTTCTGTATCACGCGTCACACCTCTTCCGAGCAGAGAAGTTACGGTCACAGAATAAAGGTCTCCACCATGCGTGTAATCAAGGAGTGCGTTCAGCGAGATGCCTTTGTATTTAACACCGGTGCTGAAACCCATTTTGTATTTCGGGTTTGGATTTCCTACAACGCCCGGCTCAATTGCAGTGATAAGCTCACCGGTAGTCGGGTTGATGAGCAGATTGCCTTCGCTGTCGCGTGCAGCTTTTGAGCCGTAAAGCGCACCATAAGGCTCTCCCGGAATCAGGTATGGGCTTATGTCCGTCAGGATATTGGACAAAGGAATTTTGTCAACTCCCGGCAACAAGGAAACAACGGTACTCGTGTTTTTTGTATAAATCAGGTGGAAGTTCCATTCAAAGTCTTTGAATTGAAGCGGAATGAATTTAAGATCAACTTCAACCCCTTTGTTGGAAATCTCACCGAAGTTTTCAAATGTAGAATTAAAACCTGTCGAATTTGGCAGCGTAATCGGCGCGATCTGATTTTTAGAGATACGCTTGTAAAGTGCCAGATCCAAACCAACTCTTCTTTTAAGCAGCCAAACTTCCGCACCTATTTCCTGGTCGGTTGTAAATTCCGGTTTCAGATTAGGATTAGCCGCTTCCGGATAAATTGATGCACTCGAAACGCCCGTAAATGGCGTGTTAACCTGATAGGTGTTTTGCAACGAATAAGGGTTTGCATCACGGCCTACTTTGGAAACGCTCGCTTTCAACTTTCCGTAAAACGTTTCTTCACTGATATTCAGCAATCTCGATACGTTCACCGCAAGCGAAGCACTTGGGTAGAAATAGCTTCTGTTTGATTTTGGAAGCGTTGAAGACCAGTCGTTTCTACCGGTTAAGGTCAAAAACGCGATGTCGTCATAACCTACGCTAACTTCTCCGAATAGTCCCCAAAGTCTTCTTTCGTATAGATTTGAGCGGTCCGTTACCTGCGTTTTAGTGTTGGTCAGCGTGTAGATTCCAGGTGCAACGATCTGCGTTCCGGAAGTCATCTGATCGCGGTAATCGCGGCTGTTTACGTTGTGCCCTACAAACGCTTTAAGGTCAAATTTGCCAATTGGTTTCGGATTGAAATTCAAAAGGAAAATCGATTCAATTTCTTTGTTGGTATAATTCGCTTCTTTGATCGCACCCAATCCGCCTGATCCTCTTGAGCCAATATCCACGACTTCGCGACGGAACAGACTGTATTGGTTCACACCAATGCGGTAGCTTGAACTCAACCATGAGGTGAAATCGTATGCCATGCTGATGTTACCGGTAACACGGTCATTATTTGTTGTAACGGTGTTGTGTTTCCATGCCCAAAGGGGGTTGTCATACTGCGCACTGTTTGTTGAAACGGGGAATCCGTTTGCATCTTCGTACGGCAAGCCGGCGATATCCCAGTTACGACCCAGAAACAAGGTTCTTGCAAAGGATGAGGACGCACCGTCCACTTGGTTTTCTCCGAAAGTACTACCCGACTGATTGGTGTGAGAGTAGCTGAAGTTACCATTTACTGTCAATCCGTTGTTCAGTTTGGTACTTCCGCCCAATCCAATGCTTCCTCTGTTAAATCCTGAATTTGGTACATATCCTGATTGTTTCAGATATGACATCGTAGCGCTTACCGAAGATTTGTCGTTTCCGCCTGTGATGTTTACCGAATTGTCCCAAACCTGTCCTGTTCTGAAAAGATCTTTTACGTTATTCGGAACTGCTTTGTAAGGAATTTTCCCGCTCGCAGGAAAGGATCCCGGAAATGCAGTCAGATAGTTTGGCCAAACACCTACTGAATCAACTGAGCCAAATTTGGAACCCCATGAACCATTTGAATTGGCATAAACAAATGAAGATCCCGTTCCGTAAAGATTCTGGTAATCGGGCAGGTTGGCGATTGTCTCTGCTGCAAAAGAACCAGAGTAGGTAACTTCGATACCTTTTTTTCCAGGGCTTGAACTTCCGGATTTGGTCGTGATAACGATGGCACCGTTGGAAGCACGTGAACCATAAAGTGCAGCCGCAGCGGCACCTTTCAAAATGTTCATTGTTGCGATATCATTCGGATCCAGACTGGACAGACCGTTTGAGTAGGCGCCGCCACCCGATGTCTGGCTGGAAGTTGTCACCTGTGTGTTGTTGTACGGAATCCCATCCACAACGATCAATGGTTCGTTGGAGCCGAAAAACGAGGTATTACCACGAATGTTAATCTTGGTGGCAGCGCCCGGTGTTCCCTGGGAGGTACGGATGTCTACACCGGCAACCCGTCCCTGAAGTGCTTTCAAAGGATCCGGCTCACTTTTGCGAACTAGGTCTGAACCGTCGATCCGGGCAACAGAATAACCCAGGGCGCGTGCGTCGCGTTTGATCCCCAATGCGGTTACAACTACTTCCTGTAACTGGCTTACATCATTTTTAAGTGAGATGTTGATCACTGACTTACCGCCGACCTGACTTTCTTGCGTCTGGAACCCGATAAAACTGAACACCAATGTTCCGTTTGCAGGCACTTCCAGTGTGTATTTTCCATCGCCATTTGTTGTGGTACCCCTTGATGTACCTTTAAGTGCAATACTTACGCCGGGCAAAGTGGAGCCGTCTTCCGCGGAAACCAAGCCACTCACAGTAAGATCTTGCCCATAGACTTGTATACTAAAAAGTACAAAAGCCGAGAAGCAGAATAATAGAGTCTTCCTCATACTTAGATTGAATTTTAGGTTTGTTATGTTAACATACTGTTGCAAAAATAATTATTGTTTCAACCATTGCAACCTTTGAAGTTGTCAAATTCGAAATAAAGTTTGGCATAAACTGAATTATAGGTCAGTTTTATATTTAAAAACAGGCGTTTTTTGCAATTTTCGCAATTTCGGGAAAGTCAATAAAAATGGGCTTATGTTAGATGAATGTTAACTTATCATCGGTTTTGTTAACTAATTCGTACCGATTGTAAGTTTACGTCAGGCACATCGTCAGTTTGTGTTTTTTTGAAATTTGTATGGAATACAGGGAGAAACGTTGGGAGGTTTTTATCAAAAATAATACTACAACTTTCGTTTTCGTTTTACTTTTTTGCTGACATTCCTCAAATGATTCAGGGAAAGTCCCCGGAAGTTGGTTGCGGAGTGATGTGTACTGACCAATATTTGAAAATTCAATGGGCTGAAAATAAAGAAACCGCATCCGGTTACGGATGCGGTTTCTCAGATTATTTTACCTGCTTATTTCTTAGAGTTTATCCCACCAAAGTTTGGTAGAGGCCAAGTCTCCGCCGATTGCCTCTGCAGCAGTCTTTAGATTCGGACCATTCAAACCCTGTTCGTTGAGCGGGTAGATTATACGCACAGGAATCTGGAGTCCTGCTGGCGCAGTGCCGCCGGTAGGTGGCAACAACTTTGGGTAATCAAGCCTTCTCCATTCAACCCAAGATTCCCAGCCACGGTTGTAAAGTGCAAGCCATTTCTGGAAGCCGATTTTTTCCTTGAAATCTCCCGTTGCGGTTGCGTAGGCAACTTTTGGCTGAGCAAGGTATTTTGCAGCGTCATCAGCACCGGTCAAAGATGCCGTCTGGCCAGCCCAGTAAGTTATTGAAGCAGTAACTCCTTTGTTGTAATGATCTGCTGCGTCACCATCTATGAATTTTCTTTCTATGGCTTCTGCCAATCCAAATTCAACTTCTGAGTAATCCATTAGCAAACCTTCCAGGGCAGGCTCAATAATTTTGGTTCCCACTTTTGAAAACGCAGCGTAGTCGTTTGCAAATCCGTAGTTTCCGCCTTTGTAAACACCACCCACAGTTGTAAAGAACGCAGCCCTTCTTGGATCGCTCAATTCATTCATTGGGTCAACGATTACACTTGTTACCACGTAGTCCTGGCGCGTACTGTAAGTCGGGTTCAGGTTTTGAGCAACCGGGTTGTAGTTTGGTGGCGATGCAATGTACGGGAAAGCAGCTTTATCAGCATTTTTTGTGAACACATTCGGTGCAGCAGCAGCAATCAAAGTTTTAGCTTTCGCCGCATCGCTGTCGGCAATAACAAGAGCCAGTCTCAGTTTAAGCGAGTTGCCAAACATTTTCCATTTCGCAACATCACCTTTATAGATCAGGTCACCAGTTCCGAAAGCAGTTCCTGTTGTATTCAGCAGCGCAAGTGCAGCGTCAAGGCGATCAAGAATTGAGTAATAAACAGTTTTTGCATCGTCAAATACAGGAAGCGGGTTCATTGGGTCCATCGCCTGTGTATAAGGTACGTTTCCAAATGTGTTTACCAGAATTGACCAGGCGAGCACTTCAACGATTTCGATTTGGGCCAACTGATTGTTCTTTGTTTCCGTCGACAACAGCGCGTTTGCATTTACGAGTCTTTTCGACTCTCTCAAATCGGAAATTACATCGCGGTACAAACTTTGCCATAACGCCTGTGGAATCGCACGGGCCGTCAGGTTGTAGCGTTGTTCGTCCAGATACGTGGTTTCCGCCCAATACTGTGTATAAAGACGATAATTGTTGGCAGCAACGTTTGGTGTTGTGATCGCATCGATCAACCCTTTAAGCGAATTGGTAAACAGGGTAACAGCAGGTACCTCCGTAGCTTTCTTTGAATCTACATTGTAATCGTCCAGACTGTCAACGCAACCGGTCAGCAGGAGGAATGATAAAAAAACGATTAATGACTTTTTCATATTTTTAATTTCTAGAATCTGAATTTAACATTGAAACCATAACTCCTCGTTGTTGGGTAAGCTCCGCTTTGGTAGCCACCTGCACCATTTGAGGTACCAGAACTCAAACCGTCTTCAGGGTCAGAATATTCCATGTTTTTGTGCATGATCCAAAGGTTGCGGCCAATTACTGCAACGCTGATCTCTTTAAATGCACGAAGCTTGTTCACAATAGAGGAAGGCAGATTGTATGAAATCGATGCTTCTCTCAATTTTACATAGCTGGCGTCATAAACATACATCGCGCGTGGTGCATTTGAAATGTATCCGTAAGCAGACAAGGCCGTACCGTCAATATTTTCCGCACGTACCGTGTTAACAGATCCGTCCGCCTGAACACCAGGGAACAGAACGCCACCGGGATTAGCAACCTGGATTTTCTGTTTTGCATCATTTAACACATATTTTCCTGCCGCATCCCTCTGATACACGTCATCTCTTTTAGGCACGCCCAATTCATTCAGGCCGGCTGTGATCGGATATAAGCCTGATCCTTCACCGTACCATTGATCCAGTGAGAAGATGCTTCCGCCTTTACGTACATCAATAAGGAAACTCAATGCGAGTGACTTGTATTTAATTGTGTTTGTAAGACCTCCCAACCAATCCGGGTTCGGGTTACCGATGATCTCATTAGAACCAGCGGTTGGTTTGTAGATACCATTCGCGCCTACCACTTTTTCTCCGTTAAGATATGTGAAATTAGTGCCTTTGATAACACCGAACGGAAGGCCGCCAATTACCTTATTCGTAACAGGATCAACTTTCAGCGCAGCATTCAAAGTAACGCCACCTTGAAGTGATGCAATCTGAATGTTAGTAACGTCTCCGTACAAACTCACAACTTTGTTGCGGTTGCGGGTATAGTTCACAGTCAGATTCCATGAGAAATCGTCTGTTTTAATCGGCGTAATGTTGGCAGTGATTTCAATACCCTTGTTCTGCATTTCTCCTGAATTGATATAACGTGCAGTGTAACCTGTTGCTGACGTTACGTTAACCGGTAGAATCTGATCCAGCGTACTTGTTTTGTATGCAGTTACGTCAAATCCAAGACGGTCGTTCAGAAAGGAAGCTTCAATACCGAACTCGTAACTTTTCGTCCTTTCAGATTTGAGTTGGCCGTTATTTTTTGTGTTTGGAAGCGAGAAATAAGGAACCGTTCCAATCGCAGTAGGTTTGTCATAAACATCGAAGATACTTCCCCATGGCGCATCGTTACCAACTTCTGCGTAGTTAGCTCTCAATTTACCGTGAGACAGCCAGTCAAGTTTGAGAGCAGTCAAATTAGAAAATACAAAGTTGGCTCCTACAGATGGATAAAAATAAGTATTCGATCCTGTAGGCAGCGTTGTTGATTTATCTCTTCTTGCTGCAAGGTCAATGTTGATCAGGTTTTTGTAATCAAATGATGCGTTAGCAAAAATACCATCAACACCGATTTGTTTTACAATTTCCGTTGGAGGCTCGATAGCACTCACGGAGTTAGATAGCGAGTAAAGATTTGGAACTGTCAAACCGCCATTTGTAAGGGCACGAATAGACGATTCTTTTGATCTCCGCATGTTGCTCCCCAATAAACCCGTAAAACTGAGGTCTTTGCCAAAGCTTTTGCGGAAATTAATAAGCAGGTCCAGGTTGGTTTCATGGAAACTTCTATCATATCTGATATAAGAGGGAACAGCCGCACTGGTTACCGAAATACGCTCTTCCTGCATATCAAGTGTTCCATCATAAGAATACCTGGCTGTTACATCAACCCAGTCGGCGATTTTATAAACTGCTGCAGTGCTTCCCTGGTAGTGGTCACGTCCGTCGTTTGAGAAGTTTTTGTTACGAGCGTAATAAAGGTTGTCCGCAAAAATCGGATTGGTTCCCTGAATGTTTGCCCAGTTCCATGTTACGTTCTGTCCGTTGCGTTCGTAGGCTTCCTTTTGTTGTGCCAGATCCACGCTTAGCGGCCACCATTGTCTGAAACCCTGGTTTACATTTTTACCATTGTAACCTGTGTTGTAACGACCGATCCCTTTAACATTCGAAAAGTTAATAGATGCACTTACCGATAGTTTCTTGGTCAGATCGTATGATCCACCGAAGTTGAAGAGGTTTTTCTTTAATGTACTGTTTGGCAGAACACCTTTTTCGTCACTCCTCGTAAAGCCGATTTTGAAAGTAGAGTTGTCGCCACCACCACTTATGTTTATGCTTTGGTTAGATGTAACCGCTGTTTCATAAAAACTGGCAGGTCCGTTCGCTGCGGCAACCCATGGTGTTTGTTTTTTGTAATTTGGAGAGAATTTGTCGATTGCATCCCATTGATAAACCGGCTGTCCACTGAATTTTGGTCCATAAGAAGCATCCACGTCAAAGGGAGCGACCGCACCAACGCCCGCGCCAAGATCGGCTGTTTTGAAGGTGCTAACATATCCCTGGCCATATTCCTTCTGATAAGTAGGAAAGGTGGATTTGTCTATTTTACCCCAGGTAACCCCGCTGTTGACAGTTACATCGAAGCTATTTTTCTTGCCTTTTTTGGTAGTAACCATAATCACACCATTTGAAGCGCGGGATCCATACAAAGCAGTTGCCGCAGCACCTTTAAGTACGTTGATGGAAGCAATGTTGTCAGGGTTGATGTCTGATGCAGCGTTACCATAATCCACACCCGCTCTACCGGTTTGCTGATCCGTTGTATTGTTGTTTGCATTGGAAACAGGTACACCGTCAATAACCCACAATGCCTGGTTGTTTCCGGTAATGGATTTAAACCCACGGATTACAACGTTTGTAGAACCGCCCATTGTGTTGCTGGCCTTGATGTCAAGCCCGGCTACTTTACCCGAAAGCGCATTCATCAGGTTGGGGTTACGGGTCTGGGTAATCTGCTCGGCAGTTACCTGCTGTGCGGCATAAACCAGCTCATTTCTTTTCTTTTCCTGCCCAAGCGCCGTTACAACAACTTCCTGCAACTGGCTGACATCGTTTTTCAAAGAAATGTTGATTGTTGTCTGATTTCCAACAATGGCTTCCATGGTTTGAAAACCGATAAAACTGAACACAAGCGTTGCGTTGTTTTCAACAGCGATCGAGTACGCTCCCTGGCTGTCCGTGGTGGTACCGCGGTTGGTACCTTTCAAAGAAATGTTAACTCCGGGTAGAATGGAACCATCATCAGCTGTAACTTTTCCTGTTACGGCGCGTTCCTGTGCAAAAGCCTGCGTACACAATAGTAGCAAGAACCCCAGAAAGGGTAGTAGAGTCTTCCTCATAAATCTTTAATTAGTTAAGTTAATATTTGTGCAAACTTAATTATTATGTTTAACCATTACAATGGTACATGACGGAATCTCCGAAATAAACTTTGGTTAAAACCCCGATTTTGAAGAATATTATTAGCCAGTATATGTATTTTTTGATATTTTTTTAAACCAATTCTATATATTTTAATGTGAATTTTTTGTGCATTTGTTAACAAATTGTCAATTTCTTTGACCGATTCGTAACAAACTTATTAAAATAGGATTAGGATTTTTATTCAGTTGTATACACCCAAATTTTTTCCGGATGTGCTCTAATTAAGAACTTTTCTAAATTGTTTAAGTCGAATTTTTCTTGCAAAAACCAGTCAAATGGTGTTTCTGTTTTTGGGGTAAATTGTATTATTTGTAGATAAAACAGTTTAATGGATGCCCATCTTGTTTTTTTCATTTTTAATTTTTCCAATAATTACTAAAATGATAAAGCAGGACAGATTGAAGGTTTTAAAATAGCCAAATCTGCGTATTCTGATGTTGCTTTTTTGTATCACCCGAAGGTAAAAGAAACGGCAACCATATTTTCTGGTTGCCATTTCCACGTTTTTAAACAAACTCTAAACAATTATCTGGCTGCCTGGAATGTCCATTTTTCATTAAAAAATGTACGGTCGGTGGGTCCTGCCTGTTGCATTACATAACTCACCTCCAGTGTTTTGGTGCCATCCGTGTTGACTGTAAATTTATTGACACCGGTTGGGTCCAACCGGGCTGAACGGCCATTCGAAGCGGGTTGACCGTAAAAATTGGTTACGCTGATCACTTTCCCTGCTTCGTCCATGGTGAATACCGGAGCCCAGCTTCCGTAGTAAGAATTGGAAATGGCTCCTGTTTCTGCGTTTGTACTTTTAATCGGATGCCCTTCCAGTCCCTCCAGATAGGTGATACAGTACATCACTACTGAATTTGCTCCGGTGGTATGTAAATCAGAATTTAATGGGTAGTAGCCGGTTAGCAATGTATTGGTTTTATCCACCATCGGCGCCACTGCTGCAACTGAATAATTGCCATCGTATTTGTTTTTTGCATTGAGACCCAATAGGATAGTTCCGAAATTCCCACTGATTATACCGCTTGATGCAGCCTTAATCTGAATGGGTAAAACGTAGTTTTTAGAGAAATCGAAGTTTGCACTTTTAACTTTTATATCTACGACTGCCGTACGCTGGCCTTTAGGAATAACAACAGAAGTAGGAAGCGTATATAAGGAAGAAGAGATCAGGTCGTATTCCGTATGTTGCTCATTATTGTACTGGCTTAAAGCTGCCGTATCAATTCCGATGCTGACCGTGATATCGGTAGGAGCGACCTGAGCGCCTGAATAACTCACGGTTACAGGATAACTGTTTTCGGGTGCAAGGTCAAATGCCTGGGTATACAGCGAGTACTTGCTTCCTGATGGAGAAAGAAAGCTCGATGGGTTTTTGAATTCGAGCACATTGGTGGAATTAGCCGGATCGAGCGTCAGATCATCTTTGAGGCATGATGTGACAATGGTTGCCAAAAAGAACAGGGCTGCTATTTTGAATGTATTTTTCATGTCGTTTTTTAATTTGGATCCCAGAAGATCAGGTCGGAGAATTGGTTGACAACCTTGAAATTGGATGAATTGTAAGACTGTTCAGAAGATGGGTACAAAATTCGCGATGGCAGCTTGTCGGTCCTCGTTGAGGTGGAAAGCTTGGATGCGATGTTGTGATATCCGTCGCTGCCCGCCACTGACACGGGATATCCGGTTCTCCTGAATTCGTTCCAGCCTTCGTCAGAATTGATCATATTCAGGGCAATATATTTCTGAGTAATGATCGCTTCCAGGCGTTGAGCAGGTGTTGTTGCCAGTGCAATATTGACGAGGTAACTTTCTGCGTTGTCCTTTTTATAGCCCGATACATCCGTAGCCACATTTTTTGATGGCGAAACTACGTTGGTAACATCTTTGTATAGATATGTAAACGAAGCCGTAATTCCCTGGTTGAAAACGGCAACATAATCTCCTGTCAAAAATCCTTTCAGCCTGGCCTCTGCCTGCAAAAAGTTGGATTCCGAGGCAAGCATGATCGGCTGCCCCATGGATGGCCCTTTCAAAACGCCCAGCGCATTCGTGATGCTCGTGGCACTGTTGAAAACGCCAGAATACCAGGTCGGGTAGTTTGTTACAACCGTTGGCGCATCTACTTCATTGCCGAGTTGGTTCACAGGCGTGGTCGTCGCAAAATTCTTGTAAATCACGGATCCCCGGCCAGTATCGGTCAGTTTCTGGCCCTTGTAAAAACCAAAGCTGAATTGTGTCGGTATTCTGGAGGAGTTTGACAGCGTACCTGTGGTTGAGTAGCCCCAGGTATTCCAGGTGGGATTGGGTTTATCTTTCACATAGCCCGGATTTACAATCGCGTCTTCGGTAATGAAGCCCAGCGTATTGTCAATCGCAGCAAATTTTGTGGTAGCGAATGTGGACAAGGCCGCAACGCCTGAAACCCGTATCAGAATTCGCAGTTTAAGCGTGTTCGCATACTTTTTCCACTTCGTCATGTCTCCGGCAAAAAGCGGGTCGGAAGATGAATTCAGTGTTTTTGCAAACTGCGCAGCATCGATTACCGCGATCGCATCGTCCAGTTTGATAATCAGATCCTGGTAGATTGTAGCCGCATCGTCGTACTTTGGCGTCAGATTGGCGTTGTTTTGCAGGGCTTCTGTATAAGGAACGTTGTTAAAAGCGTCTACGAGGCGCTGGTAATTCATGGCAGTCATGATCTTTGCGGCCGCGTTGGTATAGGCCAGTTCATCATTGCCTTCTGTATTGTCGATCACATATTTGTAGTCCTGGAGATTATCATATGTGTTGACCCACAAATTGTTATAATCCCCAGGCACGAGCTGGTAATTGAACAAATTACCAAAACCGGAAAATCCGCCTGCGTTAGCAATGTAGCCGCCGAAATGGCCACCGTAGGAATTGTAGGCGCTTGACAACGATGCCGAACCGACGATCGCCTGAGGCAAAACCAGCAATGCCGATGCGCTCGTTGCGGAGTTGGGATTGGTATTGATGTCGAGATAATCGCTACAAGAGGACATGGTGGTCATGAAAAGCACCAGTATCCAATAGATGTTATATTTTTTCATAATCGTTTCAATTAAAAAGTGAGTGACAACGTGCCTCCGAAATAGCGCGCAGGCGGGGTTTGGCCCAGGTTGGTGAAGCCGACCGCATTGTTGTCCGAGCCGTTCTGACTGTATTCAGGATCGGTATAGAGGTTTGACTTTGGAACCCAGATAAACAAATTCCTTCCTTGTATGCTTACTGTTGCGCCTTTGATAAATTTGGTTTTTGTCAGAATGGAAGCGGGGAAATCGTAGCCCAGAGACGCCTCGCGCAATTTCCAGAAGCCAGCCGAATTGGCATAATTTTCACCGATTCCGGTATTGCGCGTTCCATCGGTCCAGAAGTCAGCACCACCACTCCGCACTGCGATGTTGGTATTTTCAACATAAACGCCTTCGGCATTTTGGTACGACGAATTTGGAATCACAAACCGATCCCGGTTGTACCACGCTGTACGTATACCTGCTCCTGAGAAGTCGTAACCTGTTGAAATAGAGTTGTAAATGTAATGGCCATTCCGGTATTCGAATAACACATTGAACCGCAGTTTTTTGAACCTCACCGTTCCGTTTGCTCCGAAAATATGAGGTGGATTCGTTACGCCCACGTCACTGTATGTTCCGTTTGTTGCAGGATACCCGGTGATCGGATCAACAATGATTCGTCCCTGTTCATCGCGGTTGTAAGTGGTTGTCTGCAAAAGGGGAAAGGGTGAACCGACTTTGGCAAGAATACGTGCCGATGTTCCCTGGCTGGAAAGAATCAGCTGATCGGATTGCTCCGAAAGCGATATTACTTTGTTGCGGTTAAATGTATAATTGGCCGCAAGCGAAACTTCCAGTCCGTTTGAAAGTTTTACCGGCGTAAAACTCAGGTAAGTTTCCAATCCTTTGTTCTGTACTTCACCCACATTTGTGGTAAGGCTGCCGTAACCCGTTGCATTGGAAATCAAAACCGAGATTGTCTGATCAACTGTACTCGTTTTATACACAGTTAATCCACCGCTGATTTTCATGGGTCTGATCTCGAAATCAAAACCACCCTCGATTCCCGTTGTGATCTCGGGATTGATGTTCGAAGCAACGAGCCCGTTGTCAAGCGTAAAACCTGCACCGCTGGAATATGGATAACCATAAGCCTGTGAAAATGTGCTGTTCAGTGTGTAAGCTCCGTTGTTTGTAGTGTTTCCAAGATTGACTTGCCCCACTTGTGAATAACCACCTCTTAATTTCAGACTTTGTAAAAAGTCGGATTGTGCAAGGATGGGAAAGGCGTCCGTAGCAATGAAAGAAATGTCTGCGGAAGGATAAAAGAACGAACGGTTGTCTTTTGCCAGAACGGAACGCCAGTCATTTCTGCCTGTGATGTGCAGGTAAAGGAATTCTTTAAATCCGAATCTGGCTTCGCCATATACCCCAATTTGCCTCGTTTTGTAAGTTGCCTCAAAAGCAGTTGGAAGGCTGAGGCTGTTGCCGACATTGAAAAGTCCGTCAATCACAAGTCCATTTGCACCAATGGCAATATCTTTGCGGCTGTTTTCCCGGAAAGTAGTTCCGAGTGCAAGATGGAAGGTCAGATTTTGGCTGATATTCGTCTTGTATTCCGCAATGAAATCGTTAACGAGCTGCGTTGTGAAGCCGCTGTAATCGCCCACCTGGCCTGCAATGTCCGTTTTGGAACTTCCGGAAATACTTTTGGTGTAATCGGAATATATAAATTTGCCCGAAGTTCCCTTTCCCGAAAGATTTTTAGTTGTCAATCCGACCCGGGCCGTCAAAGTAAGCGGCTTAACCGGATTCCATTTTAACTCCGTATTTCCCTGGAAATAGTCGTTCCTTGCGATCGCGCGGTTATTTGACAGCGAGAAATATGGATTCTGAAAGTACTCGTTGTAAAAGCCATTCGGGTTTGCGAACGGATCAGTCTGCCAGTTTTCGTATTTGGTGATATCTACTTGTGAAGGAGACATCAGCAGGTTTTGGTACGAAGCGAGCGTCGCTCCGCTCTGATCGTAGCGGTTGGCAATAAAGTTGGTATTGAAAGTGGCGATCAGATTTTTGTAGATGTGTCGGGTGCTGTTCGCACGTACACTGTATCGCTTGTATTTATCATATGGAACAGTGGATTTTTGATCAAAGTACTGGGCTGAAATATAGAATGAGCCCTTTTCGTCGCCCGAGGAAATGCTGAGGTCAGTCTGATTGGCAAGCCCCGTTTCCCAGAAATCTTCCCTGGAATTTTGAGCGGAGTAGGGGACGGTTTGAATAGATCCATCCTGTAAAGGCTTGCCAATGATTACCGGTGAGCCGTCAAAAGCGGGTCCGTATTGCTGATTTTCAAACGGTGTATATGTCGGGACATCATCTGGCGTCGTTCCTGATCCGAATCCTTTTTGTAATTGAGGTAGAAAACTTACTTTTTCCAGCGTGCTGGTATGCGAAACCTTAAATTCGGTTTTCCCGGATTTTCCCTTTTTCGTGGTTACGATCAATGCGCCGTTGGATGCATCAGAACCATAAAGTGCTGCTGCACCGGCACCATTCAAAACCTGAATGTCTTCAATGTCTTCGGGATTGATATTGCCCAGAATATCCGTTGTGGAAATCATATTATCGATGATCACCAATGCCTGATTGTTTCCCGTCAAAGATCGGTTTCCCCTCAAAACCAGCCGATAACTTGGGTTTACTCCGCTACCAACGCCCATTACCAGCAAACCAGGTACACGGCCGGCCAAACTGGCAGCGAGACTGGTGGGTTTGCCCTGGGTAATTTCCTGGGCTTTAATAGTCGTCGACTGGTTTCCAAGTTCCCGGCGTTGTGCCGTCAACCCGCCTGCCGTAATCACGACCTCGTTCAAGGAGAGCTCGTCGAGCACAAGTGATACATCCAATGTGCCGCTCTGGGGCACTTTAATATCCTGATTTAGAAAGCCTACGAAAGAAAAAATTACGTTTTGTCCGGTATTTACGCTGATACTGTACTCACCTTTATCATTGGTAAGCGTTCCGGAATTTGTTCCGGCAACCCGCACGCTTACTCCGGGCAGTAAAGAGCCGTCATCATTGGAAGTAACCGTTCCGGTTAGTTCCCGGCTTTGGGCAGAAACCTGGCCGCAAAGGAGCAACAGGCCGCCCAAAATGGAAAGCAGAATGTGTTTCATCAAGTTAGGTTAATTAAATAATACTTACAAAGACAATAATTGTTTTGGCAATCGTATTTTCGATTTTATTCAGTAGAAAAAAAATGGCGGAACCGTATTAGTCTCAAGCACCATTCATCTATTGAAGTTGAACGGAAACTATTTAAAAAGAGGGTGTTCTGACCAGCGATTGATTATTGGTAGCAGATCAAAACCGTTTTGTGAAGGTATTGGGTACAAATAGTACCTTTTAAAGAAGTTTGGCTGTCAGTTATGTTGGAGACAGCTGTGTTGGGGAATTTGAAGAAGTGGAAAGATTGAACGCGTAGCGATTTTGCACGGATAGGCATTCAGCCCTCCTCTCGGAAGAAGTGAAAAGATAATCATATTCATAAAGTAGTTAGGTGGTATTATAAATTACTGATACAAACATAATTATTTGTTTCGCTAATGCAATGCAAATAATTTGTTATCCAAAATAAAGTTTGGTCATTTTGCTATAATTGAAGAATAAAATATGTTAAGTGTCAATATTTTTAAAATTTTCATATTTGTGTAAAATTTAGGTAAAGATTCGATATTTTGATTTAATTTTAATAAAAAGCGAGGTTTCTTGTCTAATTAGCAACGAATTTCAGTTTGACGACAGATTGGCAAGTCACAGGATTTCTATATACGTTAGGGGCTGATAATCAAAAAAATACATTCGTGAAAAGTTAAAAATTTTTATTTCGTGTCATTTTTCTTCAAACGAATTTTATGCTTTGGTTTTGGTAATGTAATTATTTCAATATTTATATGTTTAAAACGAATTTTGATATGAGGCGATATTTATTGGCACTGGGGTTACCACTGCTTAGTTTGCCGGTGTGTGGCCAGGTGTTTCCTCTGGCAGAAATTAACAGGAAAGCGGCCGCGCTTGAATCAAAGGTTATTGAGTGGCGACGGGATTTTCACCAAAATCCTGAACTTGGAAACCGGGAAAGTAAAACGGCGGAAAAAGTAGCAGCACATCTCCGGAAACTTGGTATTGAAGTGCAAACCGGCGTTGCGCATACTGGGGTAGTTGGCTTGCTGAAAGGCGGAAAACCCGGCCCGGTTGTTGCCCTGCGTGCAGATATGGACGGATTGCCCGTAACGGAACGTGTTGATGTGCCATTTAAGTCGACAGTTGTAACGGAATATAACGGGCAAAATACGGGCGTTATGCACGCCTGCGGACACGACACACACATTGCCATTCTGATGGGCGTGGCTGAAGTATTATCATCCATGAAAAAGGACATCAAAGGCACCGTCAAATTTATTTTCCAACCGGCCGAAGAAGGGGCACCGGAAGGAGAGGAAGGTGGTGCAAAGTTGATGGTGAAAGAGGGCGTGCTTGATAATCCGAAGGTAGATGCCATTTTTGGTCTGCATATTGATTCCAAAATTGAAGCGAACAAAATTTCCTACCGGCCGGGAGCGACCATGGCGGCGGTCGATTTTTTCAGTATCGACGTGATCGGAAAACAAACACACGGCGCATATCCCTGGTCAGGAGTGGACCCGATTGTCACATCTTCGCAGATTGTAAACGGTCTTCAAACCATTGTAAGTCGGAATCTGAATATCACCCAGGCTCCGGCAGTTGTTACGATAGGCGCCATTCATGGAGGCATTCGCCAGAATATCATACCTGAGCAGGTGAAGATGATCGGGACGATCCGTACTTTCGATGAGGCAATGCATGCCTATGTCCACAAACGGGTTACCGACATTTCCACGCACATTGCAGAGAGTGCCGGGGCAACAGCCAAAGTAAAAATTGATGTGCTGTATCCGGTCACTTTCAATGATATACCATTGACCGAAAATATGATTGGCACGCTGATGGATGTGGCAGGGAAGGAAAATGTGAGTCTGATTCCTGCAAAAACAGGCGCGGAAGATTTTTCGTACTACCAGCAAAAAGTACCAGGTTTTTTCTTTTTCCTGGGCGGTATGCCGAAAGGCAAAAATCCGGAAGAGGCTGCACCGCACCACACGCCGGACTTCTATGTCGACGAAAGCGGCCTTGTTTTAGGTGTGAGATCGCTGAGCAGGCTGGCGGTCGATTATCTCGAAAAAAACGCGGTGAAAGAGAAGAAGATGTGAGGATCTGACTCTAGGAAACGCCTGATTTAGTTTCAGTCGTTTCCCCTTTTTTTATTCGGGATTGGTTTTTCTGACCTGTTCAAAAAGGACAGCAGGTAAAAAGCGTTTAACGTAGATTGCGGCAACTTCTTTGAATCCGCCTATGTAAATCTCTTTTTTGTCATTTTTTACCGCGCTCAAAATTTGAGCGGCACACTCCTCAGGTGCTATGCCGTTTTCCTGATTGACATCCATTTTGCCATATTTTTCTCCGCTCTGATTTAAAGCGTTTACAGAAACTCCCGTTTTGATGTAGCCGGGACAAATGGTCGTCACCTTGATATTGTCATCATAATATTCTGCACGAAGGGAATCATAAAAGCCGTGCAACGCATGTTTCGCGGCATTATAACCCGATCGCATAGGGGTTCCGATTTTCCCGGCGACACTGCTTAAAATAATAAAATGTCCGCTCTGCTGACTGATCATGTATGGCAGAATGGCCTTCGTAATGGCTACAGTGCTGAAAAAATTGACGTCCATTAATTTCTGGTAAACAGAGAAATCAGTGTCTTTGATTCTTGAACGCTGGCTTACACCCGCATTGTGCACCATGATATCGATTCGTTGGAACTTGGCAATGACTTTTCCTGCTGCTTCCGTTGCTTTGTCAAACTGGGTCACATCCATTGGAAGGATCAGGACGGAATCATCGGACAGGCCAGTTGCCTTTTTGACCCTGATCAGCTCGTTTTCTCTTCTCGCCGTGAGCACCAGTTTCGCACCTTCTTTGGCAAATGCAAGTGCGATTGCCTCGCCAATACCGGACGACGCACCGGTCACCCAGACCACCTTATCTTTAAATGACTCCATTAATTTCTTTTTTTAAATGATGGTTGACGCCGGTGAGACAAACAGAAGTTCGGTTTTGGTTTGCTGCACATCCAGAAAAACATCCATGCCGATTCCAATAGCCCGGTTATCAGGTACATGGCCAACAGGGAAATCGTAGCAAACCGGATAATCGTGCCCTGCAACGTGCTCTTCAATAATCTGATAGGGTGTTTTTCCAAATGAGGGATTGGAATTGTCTTTCATATCCGAAAACTGTCCCACGACCAGGCCAGCCAGGTTAGCCAACTTCCCGGAACGTTTCAACTGAATTATCATCCGGTCGAGATTGTAAAGATATTCACCAACGTCCTCGATGAACAAGATTTTTCCCTGGGTGTCAATGTCCGTCGGGCTACCAATCATGTGAGCGAGCATACACAGGTTTCCACCCACGATTTCTGCGCGCGCGGAACCCTGCCTGTTCAATTCGTGTGCAGGAACCGTGTAGCCGGGCAATTCTCCAAACAGGATCTGACGGAGTGATTCAGCGGCTGTTTCAGCACCGTCCAACATCATGGATTTTACCATCGGCGCATGAACGCCGGTAAAACCCAGGCTATACAATTTGGAAAGAAAAACAGTCAGATCACTGAATCCGACAATCCATTTCGGGTGTTTCAGGAATTTATCAAAACAAAGCTCATCGATAATTCTGGAACATCCATAACCACCACGCGCTGCTATAATCGCTTTGATTGACGGATCGTCAAGCATTGTCTGGATATCAGATATGCGGTCGGTATCGGGCGCTGAAAACTGGTAGTAAGCACTTTGCAGTGTTTTGCCCTCCACAACTTCAAGCTGCCAGTCATTTCTCAGCCTGCCTATTCCTGGTAAAATATCCTGATATTTTATTACACTTGCAGGAGCTACGATTCCTATTTTATCACCGGCTTGTAGAAAGGGCGGAGTCTGTATTTTGGTCATGAATGCCTTGAAGAATCAAAAAATCGAAAGTATGGTGTGCGACAATTGGTCGAATGCCTATATGAAAACAACGTCGTCAACCAGATTGGTTTTCATTTCCCTGTTGATGAGTTCAATGATTTTGGATTTGGCACGAACCAATTCGTTTCGCAATGGTGCAGATTCAATCTGGAGAAAAAGTGTACGGTCCCGGATGTAAACGTTTTTTGTTCTTGATCCGATGGTTGACCCCATAATTTTACCCCAGTGTGCCACCACGTACGACTGATCGAACCGGTTCCGAAGCCGATATTTATCCAGCATCATATCAATTGCTTCTTTCAGTGGTGTAACTCCCGGTTTGCGGGAAGCTTTGTCTTTGTCGAACCGATATTGCATAGCCATGGTGAGTGCGGATTGTTGCAAAGGTAGAAACTAAAACCGTAAACGCGGAAGAAGGAATTGGGAAATAAAAGCTGCTAAAACCCTTCCGCGCGCTCAGAGGCATTTTGACGAATACAATGTAAGAAAAAAAGGTAAATTTTGATAGTAGCCGTAAGCGCCGGGAATCGGATCGAAATAAAATATTTGCATTTCCCGTCGCCCGGCCTTAATATTGCATCATCAAGTCAATTGCTTCACTAATCAGCGATTGATTTATAAAGAAGAGGCGAGAGAATGGGCTCTACGAACCTCTGGCAACCTGCTACCACATTGGAGAAAGGTGCTAATTCCCACCTAAGTTATTAGGAGATATAAAATCAATTCGTGCGAAAACTTACAGTTAGAAATTTCCGTAAGCCGGATGGCTTTAATCTCGTATCTGCAACAGGAAAATTATTTTTCTGTTACGGAATTCTGTCAATGCCTTTTATGAAGGCAGGGCGGGTTTAAAATACATTTTTGAATTAAACTCTGTGCTCTGGCACTTATGCAAGCGGAACAAAAAAATTACAGATATCCCTATCCTTACGCACTCGAAATGGGTCGTGAGCTTCCAGGTTTTGAATTGTCATACACGACTTATGGCACGAGAAATGCGGACGATTCCAATATTGTATGGATTTGCCACGCGCTCACCGGAAGCTCTAACGCGGCCGAATGGTGGGATGGACTGGTGGGTGAAGGGAAATATTTTGATCCTGAAAAGTACTTTATCATTTGTGTCAATGTGCTTGGTTCTGCCTATGGTTCAACGGGACCACTTTCCGTTAATCCAAGAACGCACAAACCATATTACCGTGACTTTCCTACGATCACCGTTCGGGATGTTGTCGGCACGCTCGAAATTCTGCGTCAGGAATTGGCGATAAAAAAAATAAAAATATGTATCGGGGGATCACTTGGTGGTCAGCAGGCTCTTGAGTGGGCGGTTGAGGTTCCTGATCTTTGTGAAGAACTGATCATTATCGCTTCCAATGCGCTGCATTCGCCCTGGGGTGTTGCATTCAATGAATCTCAGCGAATGGCAATAGAAGCCGATCCCACTTATGCGGAGGATCATCCGGAAGCAGGAAGCATGGGCATGCGCGCTGCGCGTTCTGTGGCCTTGCTTTCTTACAGAAACTACGATACTTACAATTTTACGCAAGCACGGGATAATCCCGACCAGATTGACGACTTTCGTGCATCATCTTATCAGCAATACCAGGGCGATAAATTTGTGAAGCGTTTCAATGCTTTTTCGTACTGGATTCTTTCCAAAATTATGGATTCGCATAATGTGGGCAGAAACAGGGGAGGAATAGTACACGCTCTGGGACTCGTAAAAGCAAAAACACTGGTGCTGGGAATCAAATCCGACCTGCTTTTCCCGCTCTCAGAACAGCAATTTTTGGCCAGACACATTCCGGATGCAGTTTTTCAGGAAATTGACTCCTTGTACGGGCACGACGGTTTTTTGATAGAATACAAGCAGTTGGCTCAGGTGATACGTGCCTGGGAAGAAAGCAACGGGAAATTGCAAAACGCCAAAATCTGAATTCTGACATCGTTTCAACACCAGGTCCTGTATACAAGTGCAGGACTTTTTTTATTCTGAAAATTCAAGCAAATGCGAAAAATTGCCGTGATATTGCTCCTAATATTTGCTGTGATTGCACTGGTCATTTTTGTTTTTTATTTTAACAAAAAGCAGATAAATCTTGTCACCGGTAAAAAGCAGTTTGTCACGCTCACGCCGTCCCAGGAGGTTTTTGCTGGTTTACAGTCTGCCCCGCAACTGGCTTCCGTATTTGGTGGGTTGTACCTCGACCGTTCCTTACAACAGCATGTTAAAAAACTGGGAAACAAACTTGCTCTTTCGATTGCCGATACAAATCATCTGCCCTATCAATTTGACTTTCATGTGCTCGCCGATTCATCGACGGTAAACGCCTTTGCTGTTCCCGGCGGCCAGATTTTCCTTACAATGGGATTGGTGAAGAAATTGAAAACCGATGAACAGCTAGCTGGCTTGCTCGCACATGAGATAGCTCATGTCATCGGCCGGCATACTTCTGAAGAAATGGCAAAACGTAATTTTTTGAGTGGGACAATGTCTGCGATAACTGAAAAGGCAGGCACCGCGCAAATTTCAAATTATGTTGAGGAACTGATTCATGTCGCTTACGACAAAGCAGATGAAGCTGAGGCGGATGCGTTTGCTGTGAAAGGTCTCATCAACGCAGGATATAACCCGGAAGGACTTCTTAAGGCATTGGGAATTTTGGCAGCCAATTCTGCGGATAAACAAAACTCAGTATTTAATGACGCGCACAAAGTTTCCGCCGAAAGGTTGGATAAATTAGACAGATTGATTGTCAGCGCTCAGGCAAAACAGAAATAAATTCAATTTATAAAATATTTAGAACTGAAAACTACCCGGTAGAAATGCAGATTTCAGTTCTAAACAAATTCTGATAGCTTATTGCGCCATTTTCAGCAACAACTCGGGCTCGTTTGTTGTGATAAAATCAACGTTGTTATCCAGAAACCATTTCATCGCACCCTCGTCATTCACGGTCCAAACGTTGGTAGTGAGCTTATTTTGGTGCATTTCTTTAATATAATTCTCGTTCTTTTTGTAAACGGTAAAGTGATAGTCGATGCCATCCAGGCCGGCTGCCAAAATTTCTGCCGGCGTTTTGTCCCCGTTCAAATATTCAACATGGGCTTTGGGAGCCAGTTTTTTCACTTCAAGGCAAACGTCAAAATCAAAAGCAATGTAGTCTGTAATGGCTTGGACTTTTAATTTTTGCACCATTTCGACACATTTACGTGCAAGTGCCAATGAACGTTCTTTGCCGATTTTAGAGGTTTTAATTTCAAGTATCAGTCTCGTATTTTTCTGCTTGCTGCCCGCTTTGAGATATGCTTCCAAAGTTGGCAGGTTCTCTCCGTTTCCTAATTTTATTTCAGAAAGCTCTTTTGCGACTGTTTTTTCAATATCGGTTCCTTTAATAGCGTGATCATGATTGACGAAAAGCACAGAGTCTGCCGACATGTGAACATCAAATTCACTCCCATAGCAGCCCAGCTTGATGGCATGTTCAAGCGCGGAGATCGAGTTTTCAGTTGCACCCGTATTTTTCCAGGCGCCTCTGTGGGCAATAACCTTATTTTTATTTTGAGCCATACTTACAGAGGCAACACAAATAAGCATTGCCGATAAAACCAGAAGAATACTTTTTTTCATTTCAAATTAATTTTAATCAGCCTTTGATATGCGCAAGATACGGCATCCTTCACGCGTGCATGTTATCCGCATATTAAAAAACAATTGCATCCAAAACCTACCGTTTGATTTTTAACGCGCGCCCATTTAGGCTTCTTCCGGTTCGTGTTTTTTTATGGTGAGAATCACTTGTTTTGAAGTTGGCGTGTTACTTTTGTCCGCTACACTTGCTACCGGCACCAAAACATTTGTCTCCGGGAAATATGTGGCCGTACATCCTTCGGGTATGGGATATTCCACCACAATGAACTTTCTGGCAACTCGTTCTGTGCCTTCAAATCTGTTGAAAAGATCCACTACATCACCTTTTTCCAGGTTTCGCGATTTGATGTCCTTGCTGTTCATCAAAATAACACGTCTCTCATTGTAAATTCCCCGGTAACGGTCGTTCAGTCCATATATGGTTGTGTTGAATTGATCGTGGCTTCGGATCGTCATCATCATCAACTGGCCATCGTGCAGTTCCATTGTTGAAACAGGGGCAATATTAAAATGCGCTTTTTCTGTTTTTGTGTCAAATTTTCCTGCCCGGTTACAGTTTGGAAGGTAAAAACCGCCCGGAATTCGCACACGTTCATTGTATTTTTCAAAACCCGGGATTGTCTGTTCAATAGCATCCCGGATCGGATCATAAGCTGCTGCATATTGGTGCCAGTTAACTTTTGTACGGCTTCCCAAAGTTGCCACTGCCAGCCGGCAAACGATAACCGGCTCGCTCAGCAAATGTTCAGAAATTGGTTTCAAAACACCTTTCGAAGACTGAATAACACCCATCGAATTTTCGCAAGAAACAAATTGGTTCTCTCCGTTGATCAGATCCTTATCGCTACGGCCAAGGCAGGGCAAAATAATTGCCTCTTTCCCATGAACCAGATGGCTGCGATTTAACTTGGTAGAAACATGGACAGTAAGGTTGCATTGCCGCAGCGCAGTGGCAGTAAAATTGGTGTCCGGCGTAGCAGAAAGAAAATTTCCACCCATCGCAAAAAATACCTTTGCTTTACCCTCGTGCATTGCTTTTATTGCCTCTACGGTGTCGTAGCCATGTTTTTGAGGTGGCGTAAATCCAAAATTCTTTTCAATCGCCGCCAGAAATTTTGGTGCCGGTTTCTCATAAATTCCCATCGTACGATCGCCCTGCACATTGCTGTGCCCCCGTACCGGGCAGGTGCCGGCGCCGGGTTTGCCGATACTTCCTTTCATCAGAAGCAGATTCACAACTTCCTTGATCGTATCCACGGCATTTTTGTGCTGTGTCAGGCCCATTGCCCAGCAGGCAATGATTTTTGTTTTGTTTTTAAGTATAGCAGTAGCTTCCCTGATCTGTGACATTGAAATACCACTTTGGGTGGCCAGGTCGGACGGATTGTACTTTTGCAGATGTTTTCTGAAATCATGAAAGCCCAGCGTGTTTTCTTTGATAAAATCAAAGTCGGCAACGGTTCCCGGCGCTTTGTCATCTTCTTCAAGCAACATAATTTGCAGCGCTTTGAGCAGCGCCATGTCGCCGTTGATTTTTACCTGTAAAAACAAGTCAGTAAGTGCCGTATCAATTTGTAAAACTCCTTTGACCGTTTGTGGATTACTGAAACCCATGAGTCCGGTTTCAGGCAACGGATTGATCGAGATTATTTTGGCGCCGTTCGCTTTTGCTTTTTGCAGCGCGGTAAGCATACGGGGATGATTCGTGCCCGGATTTTGACCCAGAATAACGATCACCTCTGCTTCATAAAAATCGTCGAGTGTAACAGAGCCTTTTCCTATACCCAGAGACTCCCCAAGTGCGACGCCGCTGCTTTCGTGACACATGTTACTGCAATCGGGAAGATTATTTGTGCCAAATTCTCTGACAAAAAGCTGATATAAAAAAGCGGCCTCATTACTTGTCCGACCGGAAGTGTAAAAAATGGCTTCGTCCGGGGAACCCAGTTCGTTCAGGGAAGTGGCTATTTTTGCAAATGCATCATCCCAGGAAATTGGCTGGTAGTGGGTCGCTCCGGCTGGTAAATACATCGGCTCAGCAACCCTGCCCTTGCTGCCGATTTCGTAGTCCGACAACGCTGCAAGATCCTGCACTGCATTTTTTCTGAAAAATGAAGCATCCAGTTTTTTCGCGGTGGCCTCCTCTGCAACGGCCCGCGCTCCATTTTCACAATATTCAGCAATACCGGAACGTTCGTCATCGGGGTCGGGCCAGGCGCAACTCGGGCAGTCAAATCCGCCTTTTTTGTTCAGATTCCACAGTGCTTTCATCCCCCTGCTCAACCCGGCCTCTGAAACTACTTTTTCCAGGCTGGAAACGACCGCCGGAATTCCGGCTGCCACTTTTTTGATGTCTCCAACTTTGATTCCTGTGAAATCTTCCGGGTTTTCTGCACCGTCACTATTTTTTTGCGTCTTCATTTTCAACAGCTTTTTTTCGGGTTTTCGTAATGGTCTGACTGGTCCTCGGTTGTGTTGTCGATACATTTAAAATCTTTTTCGATCAACAACGTCAGACTTTCATTTTCTCCCGTTTTCATTTTCGAATCAAATCCTACGATTTCGTTAATCGCCCAATCTTGCAAATACGCAGAGGGAACTTCCAATGTGATTTTGCCATCCTCAAATGATGCCCACAGTGCATCCAGATCGGGATTCTGCAATACCTGATAGAAAAAAGTGGATTTTCCAAAAGGCGTTTTTTCCGTAACAAGACCTTCGTTTGCGAGTTTTTCCACTTCCGTTTTTGACAGCCGGAACCGTATCGAATTTCGTTGTATTCTTATTTTCATAAATCTTTTATTCTTTTTGCACCGGTGTAAATATTGAACCGGTCATTTTTCGAGAATCCAATTAAGGTAATTCCACTTTCCTGTGCCAGCTCAACTGCAAGGCTGGAAGGCGCACCAATGGCTGCCACTATTCTTATGCCCGCCATCGCTGCTTTCTGGATCAGTTCAAAACTCGCTCTGCCGCTTAGCAGGAGAATCTTATCGTTCAATGGAAGTTGTTTGGTCAAAAATGCGGAACCGACTAATTTATCCAGAGCATTGTGGCGGCCTACATCTTCACGCAATGATATGAACTCTCCATTGATACTGAAAATAGCTGACGCGTGCAGACCGCCAGTGGTTTCGAATATATTTTGCCGGTTTTTTAACTTACCAGGCAATGAAAAGAAAATGTCGGAAGGGATCAATATTTCGTCATCAATGTTACCAAAAAGAGAAACTGTTTTGATCGCATCAATGCTGGATTTGCCGCAAACACCACAGCTGGACGTGGTGTAAAAATTTCTTTCAGCAGTATTGAGATTCGGAACCACATCGTCGTCCAGCGAGACAAGCACCTGATTGGCGTCTGTTATTCCTGAACTAACGGATTGTACTTCTGTGAAATTCCTGATTATACCTTCGGTGAAAAGAAATCCCACGGCCAGTTCCTCATCATTCCCCGGCGTACGCATGGTTACAGAAAGGCTGCGTTTTTGACGGTTTTTGCCAAAAATGCAGGAAAGTTGAATTTCCAATGGTTCTTCAATAGCCAACTGGTCCAGAAAGGAATCGGTCTTATCGGGAAACACTCTTTTAATTTCTTTGCTGACGACTGTATCTGAGACGAGCATTGGGTATTCAATGGTTTTTGTTTTTAAGAAGTAATTGTACCTCTAAGAATCGTTCCGGCGTATCTACGCTTGTCATCACAGACGGATCATCCGGTACATGTTTTTCGGCATTTACTGATTTCAGGAATTGCTGTAAGGAATACGATCCGCGCTCAAAAAAAGATTCGAGCAAGGGTGCACATTCTCGTGAATACCAGCCGATCAACGGTTCATATTTTTCGTCCTGATTATAAAAGACTGCTGCAATCGAATCTTTTTTTTTGTTTTCTAAAAAAAGTTGAAAATGTGTGGCATCCAAAAACGGATAGTCACATCCTAAAACGAGCAAGTCCTGATTGGGATTGTTTTTAAAAGCTGTGAGCAGCGCTGCCATTGGCCCGATATTTTCTAACTTCTTAAAGTCGGGCTGTATTACGTAGCCGTTCTTAAACTGAGCAACCTGACCGTTGTTGCATGAAATGACCACAGCTTCACAAAACAAGTTCAGCATTTCATACACCCAATAGCATTGTGATTTGCCATGGTAGTTCAGTAGGCTTTTATCGCGACCCATACGGCTACTTTTTCCCCCACAAACCACAATTCCTTTAAGACTACGCACCTGCGTCATACATGCAGCTGTTCACTTTGATTTGAAAATTTTAAAAGACCGTCGTGATTCGGTGAATCAGCCGTCCATTATGTTAAAGGTAGTTTGTTCTTGGATGAAAATTTAAACGAAAGTTTGAGTACAGTAAAATTGAGCGTATAGTTCAATTATTTGAGGCTATTATTCAAATTGAAAGGTTACTGATAGGAGAAAATTTAACAATATTTATTTAACTTTATAAAATTCTAATAACATGAATATTACATTGAGTCAGGCGGAAGTGGTTATTGGGGTTGCAAAAACCAAAGCAATTGAGTTGAAAACGCTAATGAATATTGCAGTTGTGGATTTCGGGGCTAATCTGGTTGCTTTTGCCAGGATGGATGGTGCCTGGTTGGGATCAGTGGACATCGCTCAGCGGAAGGCGCGGACGGCCCGGTTTTTTGATATGGAAAGTGGCGCAGTGGGGGCGCTTTCACAGCCGGGAGAGCCTCTATACGGTATCGAACATTCCAATGGCGGACTGATAACTTTCCCGGGAGGGGTGCTCATTAAAGATGAAACGGGAGCCATCATTGGCGCTGTTGGTGTTTCAGGTAGCACAGTTGAAAATGATCATCTTGTTGCTCAGGCAGGAGCTGATGCTGTTAAATAATTTCTAAACCTTAAACCAAAACCGTATGTGTCAGAATCATGGAGTTGCTTACATTAAACCAGGAGAAGTAGAAGTTCAGGAGATAGCGTATCCGAAACTTGCCCTGGGTGACAGAAAGTGTGAGCATGGAGTCATTCTTAAAATTGTATCAACAAACATTTGCGGCAGTGATCAGCACATGGTCCGGGGGCGTACAACTGCTCCTGCGGGGCTGGTTTTAGGCCATGAAATTACCGGAATCGTTCTGGAAGCTGGCAGGGACGTAGAGTTTATCAAAATTGGCGATCTCGTTTCGGTGCCTTTTAATATTGCTTGCGGCAGGTGCCGCAACTGTAAAGTTGGTCAAACAGGAATTTGTTTGAACGTGAATCCGGCTCGCCCCGGCGCTGCTTATGGTTATGTGGACATGGGTGGATGGGTAGGTGGCCAGGCTGAATATGTGATGGTTCCGTACGCGGATTTTAACTTGCTCAAATTTCCTGACAAGGATCAGGGAATGGCATATATCAAAGACTTGACACTGCTTTCCGATATTTTTCCGACCGGCTTTCATGGAGCTGTTATGGCTGGTGTTGGTCCGGGTTCAATCGTTTACGTAGCAGGAGCTGGGCCTGTTGGTCTCGCTTGCGCTGCCTCCTGTCATTTGCTTGGTGCGGCCGTAGTTATTGTTGGGGACATGATTCAGGAGCGCCTTGATCAGGCAAAAAGTTTTGGCTGCGAAGTGATTGATCTTACGAAAGATACCCCGCTCGAAGAAGCAATAGCGGCAATTATTGGTGTGCCCGAGGTTGATTGTTTCGTGGATTGTGTAGGATTTGAGGCGAGGGGACATGGTTCGAATTCTGGAGAAGAATTGCCTGCCACAGTATTGAATACTGCAATGGCTATTACCCGGGCAGGCGGTGCAATCGGTATTCCGGGGCTTTATGTTACCGGAGATCCCGGCGCCAGAACAGATGATGCAAAAGAAGGCAGCCTCAAAATTCGGATCGGGTTGGGCTGGGCAAAGTCTCACTCATTTTATACCGGGCAGTGCCCGGTTATGAAATACCATAGAGCGTTAATGAATGCCATTTTGTATGATAAAATTAAAATTGCAAAAGCTGTTAATGTGGAGGTAATCAGTCTTCGTGATGCGCCGAGAGGTTATAAGGATTTTGACAAAGGTGCCGCTAAAAAATTCGTTATCGATCCGCATAATATGATCATGAACTGAGATTTGGCATAAATTATAATTTAAGAGTAAGGGGCTTTCAGTTGAAAGCCCCTTTTTTGTGGACGAAGAATATTACTCTGCAACGAGTTCTGGCTACTAATTGTTAACTTCCGGTATGGAAAAAGGTGACGTAAAGATTTTAAATAAGAAGCCGATTTATTCTGTCAGCGCGGAGCTGCGGAAGTACCTTCGGGCTTATCAGCGGGAGGCCAGGCTGCCGATTGCGTACAATGATCTGCTCAATTTTCACGAGTCTTTTCCGGTTATTGATAAAAACGGTAAAGACACTTTATGGGAATGCCCGCTGTATCCGCCGCACGATATTGAAAGAATACACGCAGGGCTCAAAAAATCTTACGCGATGCTGAAAGCATCCGGGAATCTCAGGATCGTCGAACACAAATACATTGATCGTATTGACTATTGCAAGTTTGGTAATTCCAACCCTTTCAGAATCAAGATCGTAAATCGGCTTAACGACATCTATGATTATTTTTATGTGAAAAAAGCAGACGCGTCCCGGATCTATGGTTTGGAGCTGGAAGAAATATTTTCTCCAAATCAGGTGAATTATCTTGTGGATGAAAATACATTAATTGAGGAACATATTGCCGGAATACCTGGTGACGTTTTCGCCAAAACGAGATTGGACCATACTGATTACAATCCGAAACGCATTGCCAAAGAATTTGTGAAATTTAATGAACGCTGCATGATCACACTTTTAGGTGACATGCGCGCATACAATTTTGTGATGCAGATTACCCCGGATTTTGATGATTTTCAGTTTAGGCTCAGAGCAATTGATTTCGATCAGCAGTTTTATGAAGGAAATCTGAGGGTGTATATGCCTCAATTTTTCAAGGAAAACTGGCCTTATGTTGAACTTGCCATGGAGCATTTGACCGACAAAACGGTTCTGCAATATCAGCAGGAGGAACAATCGTCCATTATGTACCAGGCAAGGAGCGAGAAGCACAGGCTTAAAGAGTTACGGGATGTGTCGAAGAAGGACAGAATTTCCACCCCTGAGAACATTCACCTGTTAGCATCCGGTCTTGCCAAGCATTACAACGATCCGTTATACTATAATTGCGAGAGTATGACCGACATCATTGAGCTGAATATCAAGAATGTAATAAGACAGGTACGGTTTTAATGTTGTTTCGACGTATCCTAAAATGAAAGACTTTCAATCCGGGAGTAATTCATTCGTTTGTATCAATTTTATAAACCAAACCTTTACGAAATGAAACGACTCAATTTACTTTTTGCTTGTATCGGAGTAATGTTAATCTCCACAGCTGCACAGGCTGCCTGCACAGTTACTGACTTTACCACTCAGGCCGCAATTGACAATTTCCCCACAACCAGTTCTAATTGTACCGAGATTACCGGCGATGTTAATATCACCGGTAGTGATATCGTAAACCTGACAGGTCTGGCGGCGGTGACAAGTATCGGTGGACATTTAAATATTGATGGGACGAACCTCACCAATCTTACCGGTTTGGGCGCACTGACAACATTGGGCGGTTATCTCAGAATTGCAAACAATGGTTCTCTTACGAGTATTGCCGCGCTGAGTAAAATAACGACTGTCAATGGATTTCTTTCAGTTGGCCTCAACAACGTGCTGGCAAGCCTTGCTGGATTAGAAAATATTACAGCAATAACGGGAGCAGTCTCTTTGGGATCGAACAATGCATTAGTAGATTTGGGTGGACTGGGTGGCCTTTTAACCATCAATGGTTTTCTCAGTATTGCAAATAATCCGGCACTTACCAGTGTTGCAGGATTGTCAAAGTTAACTGCTTTATCTACGGCTACCGGACCTACCAGTTCGGGAAATCCATTGACCATTACAGGAAACGGAGCACTCACAACCCTTTCTGGTCTTGATAATATTGCTTCGTCCAGCATTAACCCCCTTACGATACAAAACTCAGGTAACTTGTCTGTCTGTGGTGTTAGAAGTATTTGTGTTTATTTGAATAAACCTGAGAGTGTAAGAACCATTTCTGGTAATGCGGTTGGTTGCGCAACTGACACTGAGATTAGCTCAACAGGAGATTGCCAGCGGGCTCTGCCTGTTGATCTGGTCAGTTTTACAGGCCGCAGTTCATCAGAAGGAAACATCCTGGAATGGCGTACAACGTCGGAATCAAACAATGCCGGGTTTGCTGTTGAGAAAAGTACAAATGCACGTGTCTTTGAGCAAATTGGTTATGTTAAAGGAAACAATAATTCGAGCGAGCTTAAATATTATTCGTTTGCCGACGCTTCTCCTGCCTCGACCAGCTATTACCGGTTGAAGCAGGTTGATAATGACAACACTTTCACTTATTCAAGGATGATCACTGTTAGTAGCCTTGAAAATGATAACGCCGTCAGCATATACCCTAATCCGGCAAGTGGTGTGCTCAATATTAAAGGCAAAGACGTAAATCAGAAATTTAGTATTCTTACTGCCAATGGTGTAACAATTCAGGAGTCATCTCAGATTCCTTCAAAACCAATTGATACCAGCGGCTTCAAAAATGGGCTTTATCTGGTAACAGTGGGGCAGGAGGTTTTCAAAGTTTTGGTGGTGAATTAACTGATATAGAAATAATCTGTGAGTTAAATCCTTGTACTCTGATAGTCGGAATACAAGGATTTTATTTTTACAGGAACCATTTAACATTTTTATCTTGTTACAAGTTCTCAACTAAATTAAAATCGGAAGGCATTCAACCTTCGGCTGATTAAAATGAGTAAACACGGACGAATCCTGGTCGCGATGAGCGGCGGTATAGACAGCTCACTTGCAGCTGTTATGTTGCACGAACAAGGGTATGAGGTCATTGGTATGACCATGAAAACCTGGGACTACGCGAGTAGCGGAGCGTCCAAAAAAGAGACAGGCTGCTGTTCTCTTGACTCAATAAATGACGCACGAAGCATTGCCGTCGAATTGGGTTTCCCACATTACATTCTGGATATCAGAGCAGAATTCGGTGATTACGTAATTGATCATTTCACAGGGGAATACCTGGAAGGCAGAACGCCAAACCCCTGCGTTTTGTGTAATACGCACATCAAATGGGATGCACTACTGAAACGTGCAGACCGGCTGGATTGTGAATCTATTGCCACCGGGCACTATGCAAACATGCAATTTAATGATGGCCGTTACTATGTTTCAAAAGGCATTGACAGCTGGAAAGACCAGAGTTATGTTCTTTGGGGTGTTTCTCAGGAGAGCCTGAGTCGGACAAAACTTCCACTTGGTTATCTGCACAAATCGGAGATCAGAGAAATGGCGCGTCAGAGAGGTTTTATTGATTTGGTCAACAAAGCCGAGAGTTACGAGATTTGTTTCGTACCCGACAACGACTACCGCGGGTTTCTGAAGCGTCGTATGCCAGGGCTTGAAGCCGAGGTTGCCGGTGGTAATTTTGTGTACGAAGACGGCACCGTCGTGGGAAAACACGAGGGTTATCCATTTTACACCGTTGGACAGCGTAAAGGTCTCGGAATTGCGCTGGGACGGCCGGTTTTCGTCACCGAAGTCAGGAAGGAAACAAATGAAGTCGTGCTGGGAGATTTGCCCGACCTTTTCAGAGATGGAATGTATGTTGGGAAATTGAACTGGCAGAAATATGATGGAATTACTGAACCGCTTGAAACTGTCACCAAAGTACGTTACAAACATGAAGGAACGCCGGCGTTGTTAATCCCTGACGAACCGGGCAAACTGAAAGTTCATTTTCATGATGGTGTTAATGGAATTGCACCTGGTCAGGCTGCTGTTTTTTACGAAGGAGACGATGTCGTAGGTGGTGGCTGGATTATGAAGAATTTCAGACAGGAAAGGTAGATTTCGATTAGTTATTTTTGATAAACGTCAAAGCGGTCAACTCCTTAAAGTTGACCGCTTTGACGTTTATTGCAACCTAATTCGTTTCTTAAAGTGTTTAAACGTTTGTCCGTTCAAACAGCCCGCTGCCTCACTGCCTCAAAAAGTACAATGGAACTTGCTGCTGAAACGTTTAATGATTCGACTTTCCCAGCCAACGGAATTTTTGCACCGCTGTCGGCAAGCTGAATAAATTCTTTTGAAATCCCGTCTTCTTCTGACCCCATAATGATCACTGTGGGAATGGAGAAGTCAATGTCATAAAGTGATTTGTCCGTCTTCTCGGTACATGCAATAATCTGCAAACCGCTGTTTCTTAAATACAGAAGCGTTTCGTACAGGTTTGGCTCACGACATACCGGCAGGAAATTCAGTGCTCCGGATGAAGTTTTCATGGCGTCGGAATTGATCTGAGCTCCTCCTTTCGTAGGTACGATCAATGCCTGCACACCTGCGCATTCAGCAGTCCGCGCGATGGCTCCGAAATTTCGCACGTCAGTAATTCTGTCCAAAAGCACGAATAATGGTGTTTTGCCTTCTTCAAAAACCTGCGTAAGCACATTGTGCAGCGGCATATATTGAATTGGCGATACAAAACAAATCACTCCCTGGTGATTTTTTCGCGTCACACGGTTCAGTTTTTCAACAGGCACACGTTGATAAGGAATTCCGAGCTCCTTTGCCAGTTTTTCAATTTCAGAGAGCCCTAGTTCTCTTTGAATAAACAAGCGTTCAATTTCTTTTCCTGAACGAAGGGTTTCAAGTACAGACTGCGTACCAAAAACCATATCGGCCTGGGACTGTCTTGGGGCGGGTTTTCTTACCGTATAGTTCCGTTTCTCCATGCTTCTACGATTGGATACCAAATGGGCTGATATTCCGCATAGCGGACAAGCTCATAATGGTCATCCACGAATTGATTATTTCTGCGATTAAAAGTAAAATTTACATTTTGTGCGTTGCCGCGCTGATCGTAAGTCCACACTTCACGGTCTTTGCTGCGCTGCACCTTATCTGGCGGCCCGAGAATGATAAAGATCATTCCCTTGTCGGTTTTCCAGCCCTCTTTGTAGGAAGTGAAAAGCTGATTTGCCTCTTCAACTCTGCTGTAAAACGAACGTATGGACTGCTGTGCAAGTGGCGCATTCCCGTTCATCAGATTCAGCCAGTATTTGTCCAGCGCCTTTTTGTAGTCCTCCGCCTTTTTGATCTCATTGATCTCATTATTTGTACTCATGTACATCAACGGTTCCAGCAGCAGTTCAGGCTTCGTCACCTTGGGGAATCGTTCGTTCACCACGAGTATACCAAGTCCTTCTGTCTGCGTTGTGTCTGCGAAAATATTATAAAGTCCTTCCTTTTCGAAATGAAGTGGCTCGTTTGTATTGATGGTAAAGCTGCTGTCGACCGTAAGGGATTTGGGTACCGCTTTCGGTGCTGTGTTCATCGGTGACCCCGCTGCGTCGAAATCATGCTTGTAGTAAAATACCTGCAATTTTTCGGAAGCTTCGTTAATACGTTTAACAGTAAAATTTTCGGTTGTGTTGACGTAATGCCTTTGCAGCGGTTCTTTTCCTGACCCAGTGTAAACGCCATATAATTCTGTTGCAGATTGCTTTTTGAATCGGATGGTCAGGTCATTCAAAACCTTTTTTAGCGTTCCTGTCTGACTGATTTCACTCAATAAAACCCCGTTGTCGCGGTTTGGGCTTTTTATGTCGAAACCAATCACAATTTTTCCTCCAATATTGGAAACATTGGAAGAGTCCAGCTTAACGTTCCCGTATCCGAGCCTTTCCCGCGTTCCGTAGTCGGAATAGATTACATAATTGAGATTATATAATTTGATAAATTCTTTTGCCTCAATTGGTTTTTTACCTTTGTAAGCATCAACGTAGAGATAAACCTTCGTTTGCGTCGTGTCTTTTAGTAGGTATTTGCTTTGAATTGCAATCAACGAAAGTTCTTCCGGTACAGACGACTGCTGCTGCTGTTGCTGCGTTGGCCTGACCTGTGCCTCCGGCAGATTTTTCATTGATTTAGCTGATTTCCCGGATGAAGCGCATCCGGCAATCATATAAGCTGACAGTAAAGAGAGGCAGATTCCAAAAAATGTTTTCATACAGTTATCTTCATTTGTCAAATAACGAAGGAAGAGGCAAATTTACCCAATAAAATGTGAAGAAAATTATTATTATTGGCTAATAGCTGCCAGCAGTTGGAGGTTAGCCGCTTTTGATCACAATATTTTGTTCGTAAACTACTGTTTTACAGCATATTGGGGAAGGGGTTTCATTCTGTTTTTTTAGGTGGTCTCGTTGCGCTTTTTATCTGAGTTTCGATTGCATCCCATTGGTCATCACTGACTTCTTTCAGAAAATTAAACTGGCCTCCGTTCAAAACTTCGCCTCCATCCAGCGTGATTACCTCACCAGTGACGTATGCAGAAAAATCAGAAACCAGGTAGGCCGCAAGGTTTGCAAGTTCCTGGTGATCACCGACACGCTGTAATGGTATACGACTTTCAAATGAGAATTTTTTGGCGAGCTCTTCCGGAAAAAGTCGGTCCCAGGCACCTTTGGTTGGAAACGGCCCTGGGGCAATTGCGTTGAGTCTTATGCCATGATCTGCCCACTCGAAAGCCAGCGATTTGGTCATTGCGAGCACGCCCGCTTTCGCCATGGCGGATGGAACAACCCAGCCGGACCCTGTCCAGGCGTAAGTAGTTGAAATGTTGAGTACGGTACCTTTAATTTTATTTTCGATCCAATACTTGCCCAGGGCCAGCGTAAAATAGTAGGTTCCCCGCAGCACAATATCCACAACCGTATCCACTGCTTTGTACGACAACCTTTCTGTCGGACTAATGAAATTTCCGGCGGAATTATTTACCAGGGCGTCCACCGAGCCAAATTTTTCTATCGCCTGGGTAAGTACATTTTCGATTTGTTCGGTTTTGCGGACATCGCATGCAACGGCTAATATTTTTCCTCCGGTCAATTGTTGCAATTCCGCAGCCGTTTTTTCAAGTACTTCAATTCGTCTGCTGCATATCACCACATTGGCTCCCAGTTTCATGAAATAGGTCGCCATTGATTTTCCCAGCCCTGTTCCGCCGCCGGTCACGATGATCGTCTTGTTTTCCAGAGCTCCGTCGCGGAGCATGCCTTGTGTATGTGTCATTTTGGATTAAAAAGGTTTACAGATGAATTTGTGGATATATGTTTTATAAGAAACGACTTGCTCAAACCCCTTAGGTAGCCGCAGTTTCAATTTCTGAAATCGGGAATTGTCTTTGCTATTTTTGCTTCAAAGGCGATTCTCAGGTCTTCGGACACAAGCATCGCGGCGTTCCAGGTTGCTATGTATTCGAGGCTATCTGAAATGGAATGGTCACGGCTGTAATTCAAAATGTGTTTTGTGCCCCGAACAGCTACCGGAGATTTTGACGCGATTGAGCGGGCAAGCTCATAAACCGAATCCAGTAAAGTTTGCCGGTCCACATAGGTGATGTTGGTAAGTCCCGTCTTTTCTGCTTCGTGCGCTGTAACATTTCGACCAGTGTAAGCCATTTCACGCACATAGGCCTCTGATATCAATTTGGGTAGGCGCTGCAAGGTGCCCAAATCAGCGACCATACCCATGTCTATCTCCCTAATTGAAAAAAAAGCGTCCTCGCTTGCATAACGCATATCACACGCACAGATCACATCCAGGCCGGCGCCGATGCAGCCGCCCGAAACAGCCGCAATAACCGGTTTGCTACAATTTTCAATGGCAGAAACATGCGCCTGAAGTCCGAGAATTAATTTTCTCAATTTTTCACGACTTCGCGATGCACAACCTGGGTCGCTGTCTGCTGAAACTGTTTTGAGTAAGGAGAGATCAATACCGGAACAGAAATGTTTTCCTTCCCCACTCAGTATGATGACCCTGACATTTTCCTCGGTATTAAGTAGTTCGAAAACACTTCCAAGCTCCTCCCAGGCCGATTTGTCCAACGCGTTTGCCTTAGCGGGCTGGTTGAGTTTTACATGTGCAATGTGGTCTTTTACTTCAAGCAACAGGGTTTGATACTCCATTCCAAAATCAGTTTTCGCCGTAGATTTGCATTTGTTATGCATGCATACTAAATGCAAATATATAGTTTTTGATTTGAGATTGTATTTTCCCCGGAATATTTTAGCGAAAAGTCAGGAATTTTCTACTGCTGTGCGAGAAGATAAAGCACGGCCATGCGTACGGCTACACCGTTTTCAACTTGATTTAGAATGATCGAATGGGAGGAATCTGCGGCATCCGATGAAAGTTCGACTCCGCGATTGATCGGCCCGGGATGCATCAGCACAATTTCTCTGTCCAGTTCGTCCAGCATTGTTTTGGTAATTCCGAAATAAAGGGAATACTCACGTAAGGAGGGGAAATACTTGATCTGCTGTCTTTCGAGTTGGATTCGGAGTACATTAGCCACATCACACCATTGCAATGCCTCCTTCACATTGTGACCGATTTTTACACCTAAATCTGCAAGGTATTTCGGGATTAATGTAGCAGGGCCGCAAACCATAACTTCCGCTCCCAGTTTTTGAAGACAAAAAATATTGGAAAGTGCAACGCGCGAATGCAGTATATCTCCGATGATCGCAATCTTTTTCCCGGTCAGGTCACCCAGCTTTTCCTGCATTGAAAAAGCATCCAGAAGCGCCTGAGTCGGGTGCTCATGCGTGCCGTCGCCGGCATTTACAACATTGGCAGGTATGCGGCTCGAAAGATAATGTGGAGCGCCGGGACTGCTGTGGCGCATCACGATCATGTCCACCTTCATGGCAAGGATATTGTTGACGGTATCCAGCAACGTTTCACCTTTTTTGACAGAGCTGCCCGAAGCTGAAAAATTTACCACATCGGCAGAAAGTCTTTTCTCTGCAAGTTCAAAAGATAGTCTGGTGCGGGTGGAATTTTCGAAAAAAACGTTGGCAATAGTGATATCACGCAGGGAAGGAACTTTCTTAATCGGTCGGTTGATAACTTCTTTGAACTGGGTCGCTGTTTCTAAGATAGTATTGATGTCGTTCTCGTTCAGATTTTTGATGCCAAGTAAGTGCCGAACCGAAAGTTTTGTCATTGCTGATGTGTAAGAAAGTTTTGCAAAGATAATAAGGAACTCGTCAACCAGAAACCCGAATGAATTAAAAAGTGCTAATTTCCTGTGTCAGCAGACCGGCGGGATCAAGATGAAATTGAAAATAAACGGATCATTCCATAAAATTGTCTTAATTATGCAAACCCGTTTTTTGACGGCTAATTTTTAAGTAAATAATGGACAAAACAGGGTTAATTACGTTTATGAAGCAGTTGCTTGACGAGCGTATGCAGGTGGCATGGGCTGCTATGGAGGCGGCGCAGGAATCAGCAAATGACCAGAGCAAAAGTTCGATGGGAGACAAATATGAGACGTCCCGGTCGATGGGCCAGCTCGACAGGGCCATGCATGCGCGGCAATACGAGCAGATCAGACAGGAAAGATTGATTTTGGACCGGATAGGGGTTAGTGAAGTTCCCGAGCGTGTGGCGGTGGGCTCAATACTCGAAACGACCGGTGGTTGGTTTTTTATTTCAGTAAGCCTTGGGGCTGTCAAATTCGAGGGAAAAACGATTTTGGCCGTTTCTTCGTCCTCGCCGGTAGGATTATCATTATTGGGAAAATCCAACGGAGCGCATTTCAGCTTTTTAAATAAGGATCAAACAATAACCGGTTTGTATTGAGATTTGGACGTCCTTTAAAAATTGAAAGCCGGTGATTAGCCGGCTTTCAATTTTTAATTCATCGTCAGATCATCCCATGTTGTGAAAAACCTTTTGCACATCATCATCTTCCTCGATCTTCTCTATCAATTTTTCAACCTCGGCAACTTCCTCGTCACTGAGTGATTTTGTGTCACTAGGAATACGTTCAAAATCTGCTTCAACGATTTCATATCCGTTTTCTTCCAGATAATGCTGCAAAGTACCGAAAGAAGCAAATTCGCCGTAAATGTTGATCAGATTCGTTTCGTCGTCAATGAAAACTTCCTCGCCGCCAACATCAATCAATTCAAATTCCAGCTCTTCAACATCTTTTGAGCCATCATTCTTTATCTTAAAAATGCATTTACGGTCAAAAATGAAATCGAGCATTCCGCTGGTTCCCAGGCTGCCACCCAGTTTATTGAAATAGCTGCGTACATTGGCTACGGTACGTGTCGGGTTATCAGTAGTGCTTTCTACCAAAATCGCAACGCCGTGTGGTCCGTATCCTTCGTAAACCATCTCTTTGTAATCATCCTGGTCTTTTGACGTTGCGCGTTTTATTGCACGTTCAACGGTTTCTTTTGGCATATTCGCCGCCCTGGCATTTTGCAAAAGAACCCGAAGCCTTGCGTTTGTGTTCGGGTCGGCTGTTCCGTTTTTAACGGCCAGAACGATATCCTTCCCGATGCGTGTGAACGTTTTTGCCATTTTGTCCCAACGCTTAAACATCCGCGCTTTTCTATATTCATAGGCTCTTCCCATGTCCTGACTTAATGTTTGGTTTTGTAAAAATTAAATAATAAGCCGGATTAACTTGTTCCGGTGTTGCACTGTATTTTAGTCTTAATCAAAATTTGTCGGTTCAAAAAAGTCTAACTTTTTGAGGAACAGTATCTTGGTGAATTGAAATTGCACCAGTAATAAAGATGACCGACGAAACAATTTGTAAATTTAAGAAAGAGACGTAAAATCAGGCAAAAATAAGAACGTTTCATTTCCCTTTTACTTAAAATGACTTTGAAATTAAACTGGACCCTGAAAAAATTCGAAGAGCTCACCAACAATGAGCTTTATGAGTTGTTGAGACTGCGAAGTGAGGTTTTTGTTGTTGAACAGAAATCGCTTTTTGCAGACATGGACAATAAGGACCAAAAGTGTCTGCATTTACTCGGCTGTGAAGATGGTCATATTTTGGCATACAGCCGCATTGTACCAGAAGGGTTGTCATACGAGTTTCCCTCAATCGGCAGGATTGTTGTCGCTCCTGCCGGAAGGGGATCCGGGTTGGGCCAGGAGCTAATGCAGGTCTCTATTGATGCGTTAGAGGATTTGTATGGCAAAACAACAATCAGAATCGGAGCGCAGGTTTATCTACGTGAATTTTACAGCTCTTTCAGCTTTAGGCAGACCAGTGATGTATATAATGAAGACGGTATTGATCACATAGAAATGACCCGGAAAGTTGGGGAAAATTAGGTACGATTACCGGAATATTGTAGAATTATTCAGCAATTATTAAAAATTTCAAATTTGTTTGTTGGTATGATACCTTCAAATACTAAGGTCCTTACTGTGAATTAATTGGCTGTTGATAAATTGTAGATTTGGATAAGAATTTCTTGCTTTTTCAACGGCCGAATTTTGAGGCTGGCATGGATTTTTTACTTTTAGAATCCAGTCAAGCAAATTGTTATTTTGGCCCTGACGCCTGTCAGACTGCCCATAACATTTTTGACGAACACTGATAGAGGAGGGTTTACGTGGAATGGCCTACTGTAATGCGGTAGGCCATTTTTTTGTGCCTTATCAATTGGTTTGATTATACAAATGCTGTTCATTTGTAAACTTTTACGCACTTTTTTCAAATCTTCATGACTAAGGTTACCCAATTTATCGAGCAGGCTGACGGCAAAACTTTGTTTTCGATTGAGATCATTCCACCTATTAAAGGACAGAGCATCAATGAATTGTTTCACTCCATAGAACCATTGATGGAGTTTAAGCCGCAGTTTGTGGACGTCACTTATCATCGTGAAGAATTGATCGACCGCGTTGGGGAAAATGGTCAGATAGAAAGAATTCCTGTCAGAAAACGTCCCGGAACGGTAGGTATCTGCGCCAGATTGATGGAAAGATTCCACGTGGATGCCGTACCGCACGTAATTTGCGGTGGATTTACAAAAGATGAAACCGAAGACGTCCTGTTTGATTTACATTATCTTGGAATTGATAATGTGCTGGTGTTGCGCGGCGATCCTGAAAAGTCAGCAGGTATATTTAAGGCAAAAGCAGGTGGGCATACCTATGCATCCGAGCTTGTGCAGCAGGTCAGTAATATGAACAAAGGGATTTTACTGAACGCTGAAACAGAGACGCATCCAACAGACTTTTGTATCGGCGTGGCCGGATACCCTGAAAAACACCTTGATGCAGTCAATTTTGACACTGATTACGCGCATTTGAAAAGAAAGGTGGATCTGGGCGCAAATTACATCGTCACCCAGATGTTTTTTGACAATCAAAAGTTTTTCCGATTTGTGGACCGTTGCCGTGCGGAGGGAATTACTGTGCCGATCATCCCGGGCCTGAAACCTATTGCGACCAAAAAGCAGCTTTCCGTTCTCGCTCGTATATTTCACCTGGAATTTCCGGACGAGTTGGTTAAAGCGGTTGAAAAATGCGAATCGGACAAGGAAGTACGTCAGTTGGGTGTAGAATGGGGCATACAGCAGTGTAAAGAACTAATTGCATTTGGTGCGCCGGTACTGCATTTTTACACAATGGGTAAATCGGATAACGTAGCAAAAATTGCCGCTCAGGTTTTCTGAGCACCACGCTTGACGTGGTCCTTACTCAAAATTCACCGCTGTGCCATTGGCGCTGACCATCAGCATGGATCCGTTTCCACCAATGGTTTCAAAGTCCAGGTCGACGCCAATAATGGCGTTGGCTCCAAGGCGCTGTGCCTGTTCCATCATCTCGCGGACCGCTATACTTTTGGCTTCCCTTAAACCCTGTTCGTAAACACCGGACCGACCTCCGACTACGTCGCGTATCCCTGCAAAAAGATCTTTGACAAAATTGGCTCCGATAATCGCTTCGCCATTGACGAGACCAATGTATTTGGTTATTTTTTTGCCTTCAATGTTGTGAGTGGTAGTAACAAGCATGGGTATGTTGAGGTTGATCGGTTAAAAATAATTATGCGTTCCGTTTGATGGGCCCAATTTAAGGCATTTTGAGAAAGCAATAAAAAATAATAGTTCAATGGCTCAGGTATCCTAAAAACCCGCTGAGTGTGTGTGATGAATGGTTAAATTGTTAGCTTTGCTTCTGACGATTAATAATACAAATATTTTGCTTTACATGGAGAGTTCAGTTGAAAACATCAATAAAGTAATACGTTCACGCAGAAGCATTTTCCCGCCAAGTTATATTCAGAAGGAGATTCCACGGGAAATTATTAGCGATATTCTTGAAAATGCCAATTTTGCACCTACGCACAAGTTGACTGAACCCTGGCGTTTCACAGTTTTTACAGGAGATTCACTTAATCGCCTGGCGGGTTTTTTTACAGAAAGATATCGCCGGGTTACCCCTCCTGAATCGTTTTCCCAGGCACGTTACGATGCGGCTGGTGAGAAGGTCTTGAAATCAAATTGTGTTATTGCCATCAATATGGAAATTCATCCGGAGAAGATACCGGAATGGGAAGAAGTGGCCTCGGTGGCCTGTGCAGTGCAAAATATGTGGCTGACGGCTACTGCTTACGGAATAGGATCTTACTGGAGTAGTCCGGGAGTCCTTAAAGAACTGGGCGAATTCCTGAATTTGCCGGAGAATCAGAAATGCCTGGGGTTGTTTTTTATGGGTTATCACGATGCAGCAGAAGTTCCGGCTAGAAGAACGCCGATTGATGGGAAAATAACCTGGGCCGAAGCATGAATGCTCGCAAGCCGAATCTGACTGCGAAATCAGTTTCTAAAAAATTTGATCAGAATATTGTGCTCTCAGAAATTAATCTGGAAGTGCATCTTGGTGAATGGCTGGCCATTTTGGGCGAGAGCGGTTCTGGTAAAAGTACGTTGCTACGAATTCTTGGTCGTTTTTTAGATGCAGACCAAGGGCAAATAAATTTTCGCGGAAAGGAATTGCCGTCTGTAAGCAGTGCGCTTATTCCAGGCCACGACGCCATCAAGCTCATTCATCAGGAATTCGAGTTGTTCCCAAACCAGACTGTCAAAGAGAACATATCCTATTCTCTGCGGTTTTATGAACCCGAATACCGTAATGAGAAAGTAGACGAGTTACTCGAAACCACCGGTCTGGGTTATGTGCAGGACCACAAGGCGAAATATTTGTCAGGGGGTGAGAAACAGCGTACGGCAATTGCCAAAGCACTTGCCGAGCAACCGGACGTACTCTTGCTTGACGAACCTTTTGCGCACCTCGATAATCACAATCGCAGCGTGCTGGCAGATGCGATTGAAACAATGCGCCAAAAGGAGAAAATGGCATGCATTTTCGTTACGCATGAGGCAGGTGATGCGCTTGCCTGGTCGGACAGAATTGCGGTGTTACGCGATGGGAAAGTGTTGCAGATGGGGACACCCCAGGAAGTGTATGATCAACCGGTGGACAGTTACGTAGCGGAACTGACTGGCGACATCAACTGGTTAAAAAGCGGGGATGGCGACAAAAAATCATTCATCAGACCTGAAAAATTGAAACGCACCAAAAATCCTGAAAAGAGTAAATGGCGCGGAAAAGTGGACGCGATCCGTTTCCATGGCAATCATTGGGAAGTACGCTGTGCCAATACGGAGGGATTTCTATCTTTTTATCGAAATCGCAAAGACGTAGAACTGGGAGAAGAAATTATGTTGACTTATTCCCCCAAAGATTTAAGGAGCATCTGAATTGATCTAACTTACAATTTAAACCAGAACGAAATTTTGACAGCGAACGGTGTTACGTTCGGGTTTTTGAGATAAGTGAGACGATGCAAAAAGTCGACTCTGCCGACCCTGAAAATATTGTCAATTCCATAACCAAGCTCCACATAAGGCGCTTTCCCGAGTCGGTTAAATGTCGGAATTGCGTTTCCGAAAGCGTCCAGCTCCGGTGATAGCGTTAAATTCGCCTGTCTTGTGCTACCATAGAATACATGGCCGGTTGCCAGCATCCTCCATTTTAATTTGCGTATTGCAGGAATTCGGTTCAGAAGTAAACCTTCAAAATTGTGTTCCATCCGGAGTACCATATATTTATCGCTGATGAACTCAAAATATTTCATGAGGTTAAAGGCATTGTCTACATAAAATAGAGACTCATTACCAAGCGGCGTGTAAAGCATGGTGAAAGGCAGCGTGGACGGAATATAACCCATCGTGAAATTGTAATAGGTACGGCCTAACACACCCGCCCGAAAGCTGTGTTTGACATTGAAAGAAAATTTTTGATAGTTAAAATTGCCGCCCAGAAAATTCTTCATGCCAAGGGTGTAAAGCATTGTAAATGCAGGAGAATTGCCATTGCCCATGCTGATCCGCTCATTGTCATTCTGAAGAAAGGTTTCTTTTCGCGCCAAACGTGTTTCCAGGTTGATTTCAGTTACATCATAGGAGCTTCCAAGTGGAGAGTCGGCACCTTGTGCAGGATTTTTTTTGTAGGCAAACGGGAACAGTGGATTGAAATCGCGATGACGAAGCTGTACACTTCCTGTGAGCCCTTTGACAAGTTCACGACGGAAATATGCTGAAATATCTTCCTGATAATAGGCTCTGCGGAATGCGCCGAACTTGGAAAAAGCACCGAAAAGGGAATTTGTTCCCACAGCTTCTGACGATACACCCAGTCTTTCCAGGTCTTTGCTGTAAGATATTCCAGCCACGGTCCACGGTTTTCTCGAGAGGATATAATCCATTCCAGCGCCGTATTTGAACTTCTGGTCTCTCAATCCATACGCCCCGTAGCCACTGAAGATCCATTTTTTACTAAATCCGGGATCGGTCCTGAACCCAAGCCTGAACCTGTGTCCTTCGATTGCATTGTTGGCGTAAAGGAACAGGTAAGGCCCGATGTCAATATTCCAGCTATCAATTTTTTTGTAGCCGTTGACAAAAATATTCAGGAGCTCGGTGTATGTTTTCACAACAGGTAGCACCTTCAATGAATCTACGAGTTGAAAACTGAGGACTTCGGATTTTGACAGAGATTCCGGGCGGCTATTGATCCAAAACGTTGAATCGTGCATCATGTAATCCTCTTTCAGCTCGATTGCGGTATCATAAAACTTGGGATCCCGCGGTTTGTCCAGCAAGTATTTTGAATTTGAAGAATAAAACTTAAGCAGCATGCCGGCCGTCTGTTTTGTCGGTTCGTCCACATCGATCAGTACGCGTGTTTTCTGGGGCAGCCATGTTTTCGCGCTTTCTTCCTGTTCGTACGATTGCTGGATTTTGATCTTTTCAATAAAATTCAAATTGGCGCTTTTGCCAACACTCGCATCCATCTGGGTCAGTGCAAATGTTTCTCCATCCACCCAGAAAGTGCCCGTAAAAGCCAGGTCCTGTTTCTGTTTTGGCTCAAAATCAATCTGATAATCGTAGGTTTCTCCGTTTTTGACACTGTCAGCGAGGTAATATTCGTAGTAAATTTTCCAGCTGTCGGCGATCGGGGAAACAAAATCTTTTTCAAGAATATTGAGCCAGTTCTGATAGAAATTGTATTGCTGGAATGATGAGCCAACGACTTGTGAAACAAAGCTTCCGTCTGTCAGTCCGACGCCGGAAACCTTTGTTTTATTGATAATTTCCTTCTTCTTTTTCGGGTCCCGGCGATAATATACGTTTGATACTGATTCTGAAATAAATATCGGAATGATGGTTTCGCCGTTTTCTCCACGCACCTCGTCATATTTATCAACAATGTGTGTCATTTTTTTGATAGACCGGCGGTTTCGGAACTTCTCGGACAGGTTGTCGATGTCGATCTGAATCTTGTTGTAGCTTTCATACTCGTAAGCATCCAGATGGTCTGCGTTGTTCTGTTTGCGGTTCGAGACGATTTTGCGCATAATCGCATAGGCGGGATTTTCTCCGGCAAATATTTTAACCTCTTTTAATTGCAATGACCCAGGAGTAAGCTGTATGTCGATCGTCTGTTCTGCTTGGTTTTGTGCTATTGCCTTTGTTCGTGTTTCGTAGCCGACATAAGTGGCAATCAGCGAGTCCGCAGGAGGTGCATAAGTAATCTGATAAAATCCATCAAAATTGCTGGTAGCTCCTGAAAGTGAGGATTTTACTGCTATGTTGGCGAACGGGATCGGATCACCTGTCGCAGCATCAGTAATCCTTCCTTTGAGCGTATAAGTGGTTTGTGCGTGTAATGGACCGGGTAGTATAACTACAAGAAAATATAGAAAAAGTTTTATTCTATCCATATAATATTTCGTGGCGTGTGTGTGTAGAATCCTTTTTTTACCGATGAAGTTCCTCATTTCTTTTTTATCTCAATATTTGAGGTCACGTCAGCCGATGGCCGAAGAATATGTACGTCGAGCACTGCCTTGGGACGGGCCAGATATTCTCTTACCAGTGTTTTTAGAGAATACCCGTCCGGAACGTCCTGAGCTGCAAAAGATATGGCATTGATGCCTTCATTATGTGCAATGTAAAGCGCTCTCGCATTGTGGAAGTTCTGCGAAATGATTGTAAAATTATCCTGGTTAAATACCTGTTTACAGCGTACAATGGAGTCAAAAGTCCGGAATCCGGCATAATCAAGGGTCATTACATTTTCCGGAATTCCTAAATTCAGTAACGCCCGCTGCATATCGAGCGGTTCGTTATAATATTCCGAGTCATTGTTGCCGCTCAATATGATGTATTTTATTTTTCCTTCCTTAAATAATCGGGCTGTGGCTTCCATCCGGTATTTGAAAAAAAGATTCTCTTTTCCTCTTTCCGTACTTCGGCTTGTACCTAAAACCAGTGCTACGTCGTTTGAAGGCAGATTTTCAATGGAGAAATAATTGTATTGACGCGTGTAATAAACAACCCACAGATTACAGAGCAGGATAAAAACCATGCAAAGGAATAGTAAGGCCAGTATGATTTTTATCAATTTTTTCACGCATGTATGCTGGGCTACCCGCTAAATCATTCTTCATCTGTCTGGCACATCCTGGTTAACATTCTCTGTTCACCCATACGCGGGCCAGGATACTTTTTGTTGCCAGATCAGGACAGTTTTTTGTCGATTTTCAATATTTACTCAAATAAACCCAACTGACTTTGTCCGGAATCAGGGCCTTTCTTTGGTTCTTTCTTTTGTTTGGGTTTTTTCTGAGCTGTCTCATCCACTATTTCGTCGTCCCGCTTTTCCTCCTCTGAATCTGCATTTTCCGGCTCAGATTGTTCCGCTTCCTGTTCCGGGGCACTTTCTTCGTTATCCGTCACCTCGTTCTCAATTTCATCGAGGTTGTCATCTTCCTCTGTTACGACGATCTCTTCCCCTTTTGGTTGCTCCTCAATTTCTTTGAGGGATTCCAGCCAGTGTATTTCTTTAAACTTGTCGTAGGGTAGTTTATTGCCCATCGCTTTCCAGCCGCGTATATCAATCAGTTCTTCGATCAGATATTCATGGTTTACCTGCTCCGTAGTAGCCGTTTTGGGCAGCACTATTTCCAGCCGTGGACGTTTGTCGGTGCTGGCAAGGAGTAATTTACTATTTTTCGCATCACTTATGAAAACAAATTTCTTATCCATCGAAGAGGTTTCGACAGTAAATCTTTTAATAAAATGATGCTTCTGGCCACCGTCAAAATAGATGGCAGTAACCGGTAGCTTCGGATCGAATTTCCTTACCAGCAGTACTTCATTGGAAACGTAATGGTTTGTCAGGTCGAAATTTGTAAGCTCGTACGAGCCATCTTTGTAAATGACCAGGATCGTATCGGAAGCACCAAAATTGCCCAGGTATTCACCTCGCTCGTCACGATTAAGGCGCCCGATTGTAGGATCAAACCACATGTCAACACCGCCAAGGGTTGAGCGTCCGGCCTGTTTCAGCGCAATTTTGCGAACAGGGTATTTCGTGAGGATATTCCCCATCGCACTCCGGTTTTTTATAAGCAGGTCAGCGAAATTGAAATCGAACTGTTTCACTTTTGCCTTGCTTTGCGCATGCAGATTCACCGCAATGATCTCCGCTTCTCCGTTTTCATTTGCCGTGAAATAAGTGATCTTCGATTTCGGCGTTCCCTGAGTCAGTTCATATTCCCTGTCACGGGTGATGGCCGTAACCTGGCATCTTTTGATGTAGGAAACGCCCGTTTTTCCATCCAGATATACGAGATTGTAGACTTTTCGCTCGTCATTTTTTAGAAATACAGCACAATAAATAATGTCCTTTCCGACGAAAACCTTTTCCTGGATTTTCGTTACCACGCATTTCCCATCCCCTCTGAAAACGATGACATCGTCAATGTCGGAGCAATCCATGACGTATTCATCCTTTTTTAGTCCGTAACCGATAAATCCTTCGGCTCTGTTTACGTATAGTTTCTGATTATTTGCGGCGACAACATTTGCTGAAATTTGGTTAAACGCCCTGATTTCAGTCCTTCGTTCTCTCCCTTTGCCATATTTTTTCAGAATATCCTTAAAATAGTCAATGGCGAAACGGGTCAGGTTGGCAAGATGGTCATCTGTCTCGTCCAGATCGGCCTGCCATTTACGCATCAGTTCATCAGCCTTGTAACCGTCATATTTTGAGATACGTTTGATCCGGATTTCAGTCAGTTCTACAATATCGTCGTCTGTGATTTCTCTGTAAAACTGCGGCTTGTAGGGTTCAAGTCCTTTATCGATGGTTCTAATTACAGCTTCGAAAGTTTCACATTCCTCAATATCCCTGTAAATCCGGTTTTCTATGAATATTTTTTCAAGCGAGCCGTATAGGATTTTTTCCAGCAATGCAAGCCTTTTTATTTCCAGTTCACGTTTCAGCAGGTGGACTGTCTGGTGCGTGTTGTATTTCAATATTTCTGTAACACCCACAAAATGAGGTTTGTCTGAAATAATAATACAAGCGTTTGGCGAAATAGAAACTTCACATTCTGTAAAAGCATACAGGGCGTCCATGGTAATATCCGGAGAAACGCCGGGGGCAAGATGCACCTGAACTTCTACATCCGCAGCGGTATTGTCCACTACCTTTTTGATCTTGATTTTACCGGCATCATGGGCTTTGATAATCGAATCCATGAGTGAGGAAGTGGTCGTCCCGAAAGGAATGTCACGGATTACCAGCATCTTTTTGTCTTCCTCCTCGATTCTCGCCCGCACTCTTACTTTTCCGCCACGTCCGCCGTCGTTGTAATTCGAAATGTCAATCTGCCCGCCAGTCAGGAAATCGGGGTATATGATGAAATCTTTGCCCTGAAGTATCAGTATGGATGCTTCAACAAGTTCACAAAAATTGTGAGGTAATATTTTGGTTGAAAGTCCCACGGCAATTCCTTCCACACCAAGAGATAACACGAGCGGGAATTTGACCGGAAGCGTTACAGGCTCCCGCTTACGTCCGTCGTATGAGAGCTGCCATTCCGTCGTGTCATCATTGAAAACGATATCTTTTGAAAACTTCGAAAGGCGGACTTCGATGTATCTGGCAGCCGCTGCGCTGTCGCCGGTACGGATGTCTCCCCAGTTTCCCTGTGTATCAAAAAGGAGTTCCTTTTGTCCAAGGTTTACGATCGCGTCGTTGATAGAGGCATCACCATGCGGGTGATATTGCATGGTCGACCCGATCACGTTAGCGACCTTGTTGAAACGACCATCGTCCATCTCATTTAAAGCGTGCAATATGCGTCTTTGTACAGGCTTAAGCCCGTCCTCGATAGCGGGAACAGCCCGCTCAAGAATTACATAAGATGCATAATCGAGGAACCAACTTTCGTACAGACCCGAGACGGGTAATTTGTCATGTAATTCGCTATCTTCTGCTTTGGGCGCAGCTCCGTTTTCGTCCATAAATGAAGGAGGAACCAGGGGTTAGTTTTCTGTAAATGATTGAATGATGAAACCTTTGCCGGATTTCCAGGCAGGCTTAATCGGAATTTAAAAGATTAATTAGCAGCTGGATTTCCCGGGAGTGTGTTCAAAAATACTCGCTAATATAGCAAATAAAGCAATAAAATCAGCTTTTTGTGTCCGGAAGATTGCTGTTTAAAACCGTGAGTAGTTCACTGATCATCATGGCTGTTGCCCCCCATATTTTATAGCCCAGAATCTCGTAATGCGGGGCAATAACCTGCTCGCCGCCAATGACGATCTCGCTTGATCCGATAATCCCGGTGTCTGAAATTTCTTCCAGTTTTACTTCAAAAATATCCTCGACTTCGCGTGCGTCCGGGAAGAAATCGGGACGGTATGGAATGTAGCCGATAACAGGTAAAACGAAAAAATTACTGGGTGGAATAAAGAGTTCAGTAAGCGTTCCCAATATCCGGACGTCGGTAAGCCGCAAGCCGATTTCCTCCTGCGCTTCCCGCAATGCGGTTCGTATCAGATTTTCATCCGACAATTCGTAACGCCCGCCTGGAAATGCAACCTGGCCCGAATGCACGCCGTCGTAGGCCGGGCGCAAAATCAATGGAAAATATATTTCGTTTTTGTAGGGATAAAACAGCACCAGCACGGCGCTTTTGCGGGTACGATCGTTCGGCTTAAAATTTAGTCTGGATTTGGACGAAGCCTGCATGATCCGATGAGCGCTTTCGCCGGGAAGAGGGTTTTTGAGGTTACTACTTAGTTGTTCTATAAATGAGGAAAAAAATCCCGTTACAGCCATACCGGCAGGTTTTTATGATTGGTGTCGATTGTTGGTTTAAAGAAAGCTCAACCCAAACTAGGTCAATATTTAAATTGGTGCTGCCCGGAAATTAACTCAAAAACCGGGAATCGTTCATTCCGAACATTCTGAAAATCTCCGGCATAATGTGTGTGCAATGAATCTTCAATGTAGGCAAATATACGACATCGACCTTTTAAATGGAAGGTGTGTTTGGGTTAAGTTCCTGTTCCATCGAATTATCGTGCTGAACAGGAATTGTGCTTAAATTTTGTTTGCGTATAATCTGACCAACTGCTCTGCACATCGTTCACCATCCATGGCTGCTGACATAATTCCTCCGGCATAACCGGCTCCTTCGCCACAGGGAAACAGGCCCTTCACAACCGGATGCTCGCAGGATTCGCGTTCCCGTGGAATGCGGACAGGCGAGGAGGTACGGCTTTCGACGCCGATCAGCTGCGCATCGTTTGACAGGTAACCGCGCATTTTTTTTCCAAAATCCGACAAAGCGTCTCGTAGCGGAAAAGCGATATTCGGCGGTAAAACGTCATATAAATCCACGGACGATAAACCAGGCTGGTAGGAGGTTTCTCTCAACTCGGTCGAGATTTTGTTATTGACAAAGTCCATAGCCAACTGAGCAGGAGCAGTTTGAGTTTGTCCGCCAAGTTTGCAGGCATTCATTTCCACTTCCTTCTGGAATTGTAAACCAGCCAGCGCACCAAATTCCTGATATGGTTTCAGGTCGTTTTCTTCAATTGATACAACGATTCCTGAATTGGCAAATGGGGAATCGCGGCGGGAGGGCGACATGCCGTTGACGACCACTTCGCCCGCAGTAGTTGCGGCGGGCACAATAAAACCACCCGGGCACATGCAGAAAGAAAAGACCCCACGCTGAATTCCCTTGTATCGTGTTTGGGTAACGAGACTGTAAGATGCTGCCGGCAAATATGGACCGCGGTCCGTTTCGCAGTGATATTGAATCTTATCAATCGTATTCTGAGGATGTTCTATGCGGACGCCCATCGCAAAAGATTTACTTTCGATCAGGATGTCTTTGGCTTTAAGCAACTCGTAAATATCCCGTGCCGAATGCCCCGTAGCCAGAATTACACCAATTCCGGTATGTTCTTTAAGGTCGTCTGTTACGACGCCTTTCAGCTCATTTTCACTGAGTAGTAAATCTGTTACTCTTGTGTCAAAATGAATCTCTCCGCCTGCTTTAAGAATACTTTCCCGCATCGCAGACACGACCATGGGAAGTTTATTGGTGCCGATGTGTGGGTGCGTATCAATCAGGATCTGCTCGTTGGCACCATGTCCGACAAAAATTTCAAGCACGCGCCGGATGTCTCCGCGTTTGTTGGAACGCGTATACAATTTGCCATCGGAGTAAGTCCCTGCGCCGCCTTCACCAAAACAATAATTCGATTCGGGATTTACAATATGTTCCTTATTGATAGCCGCGAGGTCCCGACGTCGTGAGCGTACATCCTTTCCGCGTTCAAAAAGAATTGGTTTGATGCCGAGTTCAATCAGCCTCAACGCCGCGAACATACCTGCCGGGCCACAACCGACGATAATTGCGCTTGGTTTTTTGGCTACATCCGGATAGTCAAAACCTGCCTGTATCAATAACGGAGGTATTTCGCCAACATAAACCTCAGCCTGCACATTGATTTTCACCTGACGGCTCCTGGCGTCGATGGATTGTCGGGTACGCCGGATAACGGGATTGTCTTCTTCACGAAGACGCAATTTTTTGAGGATATGCTGACGAAAGTTTTCTTCGTCAAACGCCAGTTCGGGCGTCAGTGTCAGTTGAAGCGTTTGGTGCATTGGAAAGGGATTTAGCCTTTAATGACGCAAAGGTAACAGTTTGCGCCGATCTTCCGAAGACACCAAATACGTTTCAAGACAATGTCGGAAAGAATATTTGCCAGTCAGAATTCAAAACCATATGATCTATGCCTATTTTTAGTTTTAATAACAATTCCTATTCTAAACCCAACCTAATGAAAACAACCGGCCGAGGCATATTTATACTCTGTTTTTTATTTATTTCCTTCAATTCTGTTTTTGCTCAAAATATTAAAATACTGACAAATCACGTTGGCTACGAAGTCTCTTCGACGAAACGGGCAATTGTTGTCAATGATGTAAAAACGGTTGTGCCTACTTTTCAGCTGATCAATACCGATAACGGAAAGGTTGTTTTTACGGGAAAACCGGTTTTTACAGGGCCGGTTCAAAAATGGAAGAATTGGCTTTTCTGGACGCTGGATTTTAGTGAATATCGTAGGGCCGGGAATTACAGGCTGCAAATTACAGCCGCAGGTAAACCCGTTATTTCCTACCCGTTTGTAATCGGTACGGATGTGCTCGAATCTTCCACGTTATCCAACGTCGTTTATTATTTCAAAGGGCAGAGAAGCTCCGGGTTGCTGGATCAGGCCGATCGCCATTTGCTTTTAAAAGGTCAGACAAAAGATACGGTTGACGCGCACGGCGGCTGGTATGATGCCTCCGGAGACTATGGCAAACACCTTTCGCATCTCAGTTTTTCGTCTTATTTTAATCCACAACAGATTTCGCTGACTGCCTGGAGTTTACTCAAAAGTTATGAATTGCTGATGAAGCGTAATGGCCCTGATTTTCGTCAGTACAACAGACGAATTCTCGACGAGGCGATGTACGGTGCTGATTATCTGGTTCGCATGCAGACAAAAAACGGGTCTTTTTACCGATCTGTTTCTGCTCCCGGTCCGGGTAAAATGGCAAAGGATCGTGTCATTCAGGCGGAAGAGCAGAGTTACAGGATTAAAGAAAACAAAGACCAGGCATTTAACAAAACCGACAAGTCTGACAATTGGAAAAGCTATCAGGTGAGTTACCGTTCCGGAGGAGGACTCAGTATTGCAGCGCTTGCAATGGCGGCAGCGCGAGACACTTCGGGCGATTTTTCGAATCGGGATTATCTTGCGGCGGCGGAACGCGCTTTTGATTTTTTGGAAAAAAACAATGTGCAAATGACCAACGATGGTAAAGAGAATATTGTGGATGATTATTGTGCGTTGAATGCAGCTACGGAATTGTTCAAAACCACAAGAAAATCGGTGTATGCGGCTTCGGCTGAAAAGCGGGCAAAAAGTCTTATCGCCAGGCTTGTATCGAACGAAAAATATCAGAATTATTGGCGTGCAGATGAAAAAGAGCGCCCATTTTTTCATCCCTCTGATGCCGGTTTTCCGGTAATTAGCCTTGTGTACTATTATCCAATTGCAAATACAGCAATGCAAAAAGAAATAAAAGAAGCGCTGAAAAAGTCGCTGTCTTTCGAGTTGGCCCTTACAAAGGAAGTCGAAAACCCCTTTGGATACAGTCGCCAATACACGCAGGACACGCTGGGTACTAAAAAGAGCACATTTTTCTTTCCGCACGGCAGCGACGCATCTCCATGGTGGCAGGGTGAGAATGCGAGAATTGCTTCGCTTGCGACGGCCGCAAGGCTGGCTGCGCCACTCTTTGTGGAAGATATTGCATTTCAAAATAGTTTGCGGTCCTTTGGAACAGACCAGCTCAACTGGATTTTAGGACTGAATCCTTATAATACTTCCATGCTGCATGGGACCGGACACAATAATCCTGCATACGGTTTTTTTGGAACTTTCGAATACACCAACGCGCCCGGCGGCATTGCGAACGGGATCACATCCGGAATTGATAATGAAGAGGATATTGATTTTAATTTATCGTATGCACAAACGGGAAAGGATAATGACTGGCGCTGGGCCGAACAATGGCTTCCGCATGCTGCCTGGTATATGCTCGCCATTTCCGCGCGGTGAAATTGATTAATGTACGGATCATTAAATCGGGCCGGGAAAAACTTAAAATAGCGCTGGTTTTATGTTGGATGGGTAACCTGAAACCACTTTCTGCTTATTGGATGGTGTGTTTCGTTTAAATTTAACCACTTAGTTATGTCTGTTGATCGCCGCCGGTTTTTACAAACTGTTTCTTTGACAGCTGCTGCTGCAACATTTTCTCAAAAATCTTTTTCGGAAACTTTAATCAGGATTTCACCAATTTCCTGTAATCAGTATTCCTGGATTACTTTTTACAACCGGGATGGCAAAGACTGGGGTGCCGATTTGGACGCATCTCTAAAGGAATTCGCGTCAACCGGACTTACTGCCTATGAACCGGCCGCCAACAACGCAGATGAAATCAGAAAGTTACTGCCGTTGCTGACAAAACATGGGTTGACAATGCCGTCATTGTATGTAAACAGCTCGTTACATCAGCCGGAAGAGTCACAAAAATCCATAGAATCGGTTCTCTCAATCGCAGACGCATGCAAAGCAGCCGGAACGAAAATTATTGTAACGAACCCAAATCCGGTACAATGGGGAGGAAACCGGAATAAATCGGACGAGGAATTGGCAGAGCAGGCCCGAAACCTGGATAGGCTAGGGGCCGGATTGAAAAAGAAAGGAATGACGCTGGCTTATCATACGCACGATGTGGAATTAAGAGCCGCGGCCCGGGAATTTCATCACATGATGCTGGCAACGGACCCAAAAAATGTATCGCTTTGTCTGGACGTACACTGGGTTTATCGGGGCTCGGGAGATTCGCATGTAGCGTTGTTTGATATTGTAAAATTGTATGGAAAACGTATTGCCGAGTTGCACATCCGTCAGTCCAGAAATGGGATCTGGCAGGAAACTTTTGGGGAATGAGATATTGATTACAAGCGGTTGGTGGCCGAATTAATACGGATCAATGTGAAACCGCATCTGGTGTTGGAGCAATGTCTCGAAAAAACATCGCCCCAAACCATGAACGGCGTCGAAGCACATAAAAAGGATTTGGTTTACAGTAATGAGGTATTTAAGGAGTGGCTTGGCTGAAACGACCTGGTAGTTTGTCTCGTTTATTTAATGGCGACGAATTTTCCGCTGCATTGTTCAATACAGCCAAAACCCAGGGTGAGCGTTGTATCTGTGACATCTGAATAATACCAAATCGTTGGATCCGGTTTGGAGCCATCTTTCATGCTTAATTCGACCCTTTTATCATCCAGAATTTTATATTGATTAAAAGGATTGATTGACGAATAGATTACTCCTTTCACTTCTTTAAAGCTCCCGTCGCCCCTGAATTCCACAACGCTCGAAGCTGCTTCACTGACGCCTTGGTATTTTCCGCTGCCATCGCCAGGGTCATACAATGCTTCAACCAACTTCCATTTTCCAACGAGCCCTTTGTTCCTCGCAGGAGATGTGTCCTCCTTGGAACAACCGCTCAGAATGGTAACGATAAATAAGGATAAAACGCAACCGGGAATTTTCATGGCTTTGTGAAAGGTTTTAGGTCCAGTCTGTTAGATGCAAATTATGGGGTGTTGGTTGGAAAGTGGCAGGATTTTTTTGTGACCGTTTATACTACCTCTAACCGCATTTTAACTCTCCACTGGCTGAGTCTCGGCGCGTTTAAAGCTCAATTACTACGAATCGAGTCTTCTGATATTTCTTTGATTATTTTGTCAAATTCAGCAGCGGATTTAAGAAAGAGATCCAGGAAATCAGTTTTCTCAATATCGGAATTTGGATAATTTTTAATTAAGTCAACCAAGCCCATCATACGGGCCAACGGTGCCCTTGCCACATGCGACTGTGTTCGGGTAATTTAGTTGTGATTTGCTTTCAAACCGCGGCGGCGGCCCGCTCCGTTCATTGCAATATCGAAAACAACCCTTTCGCGGTAGAATTATTCGTTGGTATGTTGTGATTTGCTTTCAAAATCCGTTCATTGCAATGTCGAAAACAACTTTTAGATCGTATACCCGTATCCGACATCGGTTGTGATTTGCTTTCAAACCGCGGCGGCGGCCCGCTCCGTTCATTGCAATGTCGAAAACAACTGCTAATTTGTGGCAAAGAGATTCAATCCCGTTGTGATTTGCTTTCAAAATCCGTTCATTGCAATGTCGAAAACAACAATGCGCGCAATCATGGACGTTCCAGCCGGGTTGTGATTTGCTTTCAAAATCCGTTCATTGCAATGTCGAAAACAACCATGGAAAGGAACAGCGGCGGGCGTTCAGGTTGTGATTTGCTTTCAAACCGCGGCGGCGGCCCGCTCCGTTCATTGCAATGTCGAAAACAACGTACACGCTGTACACGCAAGGTTTCAACTCGTTGTGATTTGCTTTCAAAATCCGTTCATTGCAATGTCGAAAACAACATGTAAACTGATTTTGATAAGCAAGATTACGTTGTGATTTGCTTTCAAAATCCGTTCATTGCAATGTCGAAAACAACTCTGGGAAAGTGAAGTCTTTGATGTGTTGTGTTGTGATTTGCTTTCAAAATCCGTTCATTGCAATGTCGAAAACAACGGACCACAAAACGTGGCGTAGGCAGTACACGTTGTGATTTGCTTTCAAAATCCGTTCATTGCAATGTCGAAAACAACGGTCCGGGAAAGCGTATTATTCCAATGCGTGTTGTGATTTGCTTTCAAAATCCGTTCATTGCAATGTCGAAAACAACATTGAACTGGCAAACCTTGTGCAGCGGTATGTTGTGATTTGCTTTCAAAATCCGTTCATTGCAATGTCGAAAACAACCAGAGATTTTCACGAAAGGCTCTACCGTATGTTGTGATTTGCTTTCAAAATCCGTTCATTGCAATGTCGAAAACAACACCGGCTGTGTCGGGAGTTGCACTTATTGTGTTGTGATTTGCTTTCAAAATCCGTTCATTGCAATGTCGAAAACAACCGAAGCGGACGACATAGGCGCATGGAACAAGTTGTGATTTGCTTTCAAAATCCGTTCATTGCAATGTCGAAAACAACCGTCCTGGTTAGTGGAGTAGCACCTATTCGTTGTGATTTGCTTTCAAAATCCGTTCATTGCAATGTCGAAAACAACGAAAACGCAATTAACTGACGAAGCCGCTTAGTTGTGATTTGCTTTCAAAATCCGTTCATTGCAATGTCGAAAACAACACAGGTGTTGATCAACAACAATGAGAAAGAGTTGTGATTTGCTTTCAAAATCCGTTCATTGCAATGTCGAAAACAACGAAAACGCAATTAACTGACGAAGCCGCTTAGTTGTGATTTGCTTTCAAAATCCGTTCATTGCAATGTCGAAAACAACACAGGTGTTGATCAACAACAATGAGAAAGAGTTGTGATTTGCTTTCAAAATCCGTTCATTGCAATGTCGAAAACAACCAGCGATGCTTAGGCCTTATTGGAATTGATGTTGTGATTTGCTTTCAAAATCCGTTCATTGCAATGTCGAAAACAACCAAAAACATAAAATTCATGTGGTGTTGGATGTTGTGATTTGCTTTCAAAATCCGTTCATTGCAATGTCGAAAACAACGGCGTCCTTCATCGTTATTAAATCCTCTCTGTTGTGATTTGCTTTCAAAATCCGTTCATTGCAATGTCGAAAACAACGGCTCTGTGTTTGAAAGCATCAGAGCTTCTGTTGTGATTTGCTTTCAAAATCCGTTCATTGCAATGTCGAAAACAACTTTTCAATTTGTTATAGCCGATACGTTGAAGTTGTGATTTGCTTTCAAAATCCGTTCATTGCAATGTCGAAAACAACTCATAATATTTTTTTCACGATCTAACTGTGTTGTGATTTGCTTTCAAAATCCGTTCATTGCAATGTCGAAAACAACTCATAATATTTTTTTCACGATCTAACTGTGTTGTGATTTGCTTTCAAAATCCGTTCATTGCAATGTCGAAAACAACGTTCGCCGCGAACCAACAACAGATAGGCAAGTTGTGATTTGCTTTCAAAATCCGTTCATTGCAATGTCGAAAACAACAATTAATGGAAGATGCGCCGGTGGCGTAATGGTTGTGATTTGCTTTCAAAATCCGTTCATTGCAATGTCGAAAACAACATACGCCTGTGGCCGAGCATGAACGCAGTGGTTGTGATTTGCTTTCAAAATCCGTTCATTGCAATGTCGAAAACAACTGATAAAAACGATCAAAAAGAAGGTTATGGGTTGTGATTTGCTTTCAAAATCCGTTCATTGCAATGTCGAAAACAACAGGGTTCTATTGTGGAAAAGCAAGAGCCAGGTTGTGATTTGCTTTCAAAATCCGTTCATTGCAATGTCGAAAACAACATACCATGATTTATCTTTCTATTAATCAACATGTTGTGCAGAATTTCGATAAGGAAAAAAATCGGAGCGTCAGAACTGGCTTCCGATTTTTTTTGCCATTTTTTCTATCCTGATCTAAAATAATTCCAGCTGCTGTGGTATGTTGGGCCGGTCTTTTATCTTTCTGGCCTGAAATAATTCCATCATTCCGAACTGTTTGTCGGTAATTGTTAAAATGCCGATTTCGCCTTTTTCGGGCAAAAATCCTTTAACTCGTTTGATGTGTACCTCGGAGTTTTCACGGCTGGAACAGTGCCTCAGGTAAATCGAAAATTGGAACATTGCGAAACCGTCTTTAAGCAGGTCCTTGCGAAATTGCGCATGGGCTCTTTTCTCCTTTTTTGTTTCGGTGGGCAGGTCAAATAATACAAGTATCCACATTATCCTGTATTCGTTTAAACGCATGGTAGGCGTGATTAAGGTGTTGGTGATATGGAAATAACCTGATGTCAACAGGGTATAACCGGATAGCTGATTTTTCGCAGCGAACCTTCATAGCATTTTACGAGTGAAGCAGTGGTTCGTTGCAAGCCAACCATGAGCGGACTTGTTTGATTGTCGATCGTGATGTCATCGGAGGCAATATGCATGAGTTTGGATTTGATTGGTGTGGACAGTTCCAGGAAATTGTCTCCTTTATCCACAATTTCAAGCACAATCCGGTCCACAAACGGGCGGTAAGGCTCCATGATGTCGTCGGCCAGGCAATAGGCATTGTATTGATTGTGGTGATGAATGCCCAGGGTAGGCAGCAGTCCGGATGAAACCAGGCCCCTTGCAACGATCGCCCGCAGTATGGCGTAACCGTAGTTGAGCAAATTATTAGGTGGGTTCCCTTCTCTGCCCCTGAAAAACTCAACCTTCTTTGGAAATACATTTTTCCAGTAATAGGCGGCAGCACGGCCCTCATAATTATCAGGATCTCCGGATTTAACACTTTTTACCCAGTGAAGCATATTGTCCATCGGGACTCCTCTTTGTTTCAAGATCGCAGCCTGGTTTCCTATTTTCGCCTGAATGGTCTGTTGCCAGAGCTGTTTTTTGAGTGGAAGCGAGGCGTCGATCTGGAAGCGGTAGTTTTTACTTTGGAGATTGTTGCCTTCCAGCGGAAGCATGAGTCCGGTGGGGTGGTGCGTATGGTTGCAGGTGACAATGGCCACATTGTTTTCCAGCAATGCCGCAATGCAGGCATGTGTGATGGTAATTTGTTTGTGTTCGAGTATGACAACACCAATGTCTTCGATCGCTACCGACTGCCGGGCCTTTTCTTCTCCAAATTCTTTAAGATGAGGCAGGTTGATAATGAGCTGGGCATTACCCAGGCTCAGGTAGGCAGGGTTGCCAAAGTGAAGAGTTCTTTTAATCATATAATTCGGGAGAAAGGTTATACTTCTCCCAAATTATAGATTAGTGGTTACATTATGTTAATGCGCTGTAAATAAATTATTTAACGGTAATATTGCGCTATTTTTGTAGCCATTAGTTTCATTCGCCTTTTCTATTCCGGATCTTCTGTAACTCTTCAACATCCGCTTTGTCTTTTGCACGACCGGTGTTGAATTTTGATAAAACAAGGTGGTTGAGATGTAGGAAGGGTATTTTTAGTCCATCAACTTCTGCAATGATTTTGGCCGTATCTGCTTCTTCATATTTCACGGAACTGATATGTGTAAGAAAATCAACTTTTTCGGGAGCCTCCCCGATAGAAAATACCAGGTGACGCGTAAAATCCTGTTCCGAAATAGCGAGCAGATCGTTAGCATCAAACTCCATTGATTCGAGTACTTTTACAAGGCGATCCCGGTTACCATTATCGGGTTCTACCCAAATGTCTACATCCCCCGTCGTTCTTTTGTATCCATGGTAAATGACCGAATAACCGCCGATCACAATAAAATTAACGTTGCCTTCCAGCAATAGCCTCAGCAGTTCCTGATGGCTTTCTATAAACAGGTTCATAACGAGGAAATGATTTTGATGGATTTAGGGGAAGGATGTTTTTTTAGCTCATCGCGGGTAACGTTATAAGCCCGCAATATCAGTTCCACCGTTTCACGTATCCGCTCCATGGGAGTTTGACGTAACGTAGCATCAATCTCCTCATTTTCTGCGTCCATAAAGGAGTGGAAGATTTTTATGTGTGATTTTTGGTAAGTGGGTGATGGTTCGTTTACCTGGTTTGTAGTGTCTGGCAGATTCCCAGACTTATCTCCGACATTTGCGTTAAACACATTTCCCAGCCTGTCTACCTTCAATTTTTGACAGAATTCCTTGATCATTACACCGTCAATAGCTCTTTCCATTTTATTCAACGGAGAAAATTCAACTTTGTTGACAATGGAAGTGGCAATGTCGTGTCTGATAAAAAAACATTGTGTTCCGGAAGAACTTACCATCTTATAAATCCTCTGGGTTTTACCCTGATCCGATTTTCGGGTATCATGAATATCTGTCGAGTTAGAAGAAACGGGGATATACACAAGGTCGTTTGGAGTTAATGAAAACAACAATTTGTCGCCAAATTCATTTATTTCAGGTACAGAATCCAGTCCTTGTTTCTGCCTTTCCAGCACTATATTAAAGGGTATTGTTTCATATTTTCGCTTACCTGTTTGATCCAGATAGATCGCAAAAAATAAATTGGTACCCTTTGCCGCCTCTACGTATTTATCTTTCTTATTACCTGTAACGCCGACATTGAATTTATTTCCTTTTGGCTCGTAGGTCCGTACTTTGAGAATGGGCTGGTGTGGCTTGCCTCCGTTAAGTTCCTGTATTTTTCGATTCATATCTTCCACACCATCAGGTGAAAACGCAAGTTCAGGATGTTCAACGATTTTTCCGTTTTTGTCCTCATTAAATCGCACAAGATGGTTCCACAGTATCTTCTGAATGCCCGTATCAGTGATACTTTCAATCTTTTTGGAATTAAAACTCTCGTCGATTTTAACTCTTGAAGCTACATGATCACTGTCAAAATAGAAAACGTCTACTTTGGATATATCTTTTCCATCCCATTTATTACCTAGGTCTTTAAAGTGTTTTTGCAGCGATTTTTTGTCAGCTCCCTGCGAGGTCAATTCTTTTATCTTGCTTTTCAAGGATTTGTCCGTGATCATTTCCCATACATCCAATGCAGCCGACAGATTTACCGCCTTTTTAAATTTGAGCTGAACAATACCCGAAACGGTATCCTTATGCATGGGCTTTCTTACTGCCCGGTTGTCTCCCTTTGTTTGTTTTACCAATTCCTTACTAACATTTCCCTCCGCATCCTTTACCCATTTTTGATAGCTGTTGCTTGTCTTGTTTAGGATACGAAGATTTTGTTTAAAGCTAACCACAACTTTTGTAAGCGCTTCTCTCGAATCCTGCGTAAAGGTGTTCCATGGTTTCAGATATGCTTTGGCAACTTTCTGCATTTTGCCTTTCACGTCCACTTCTTCCACCTCCCGCAATTTCGAAACGAGACTGTGGTTTTTTCTTTCCGAATTGATGGAATTCAGATAGTTCACATGATCTTTTGTGATACAGGCAATTACCAGCGCATCGAGTGCGTGGTGCCGGTGGTCTATCCGTTTTTTACTAAACCCTTTTTGATAATCCAAGGGGACTTGCGGTAGAAACTTCCCTGTATTAGGATTGAAGTCACCGAAGTTTTTACTGCTGGTAAGCTCGTTTAGTCTTTCAAACCGAGGGGTTATGATTTCATTCCAGATGTGCTCCATCCCCCAGTCGTGCTTCATTTGTGAAGTAATGGCACCCGTCACCGGGACTACTTTTTTGGAGCTTGCTTCCCGTTCGTTGTCTTCCCTCACGATGTTACTCAAAAGATTTTTGACCACCTTGCTGATGTAGCGGCTGTCATTCATTTGTCTTTCAATAAAACCTTCAGGAGGTTCTTCCATCAAAAGCTTTTTCATTTTACTCCGGCTTTTGGAGAAATTCCTTTTGATCATATCTTCATACTGATCCAGAGACAGGAGTGGCACATGTTTCCCATGACTCAGCTGAACCATCGAACCTCCCTTTCTTTTGATATACGCAAAGGCAGTTTCATTCCCTTTGTCGCTGTTTATCTCACTTTCACAGATCACTTTGTTGCTCATTGAATCGTCGAAGTACCGGGACCGCGGAATGATGTGTTCAATGTCGTAATCACGTGTAAATAGTCGGGACAGTGGAATCATTTTGCCCGTATATGGCGAATGGTAACCTTGTTCGAGCCATAGTTTGTATCGCTTCAATTCACTGGCGGATGGCAGAGCCTGCTTGGATATTTTTAAGATTTCGTCCGGAATGTTTCCGTCTTCCTGACTCAGAACGCCTTCTTCATATATTTTAAGGATTTCCTGTTGCATGGGTGAATACGGGCGAACATTTTCAATATCTCCCTCATTCAATAGTTCAGCCAACAATGCCTTGATCCTTAAATTGGTGTTTTCATTCTCATTGATCTGGTTGGTCATCTGCTTTCGCTTATCCGCCGGGTTTTTCATTTCTCTGCCCAGTTCCAGATGAATCTCTTCAAAAAAGTTCTCCTGTCCGTTTCCGTAATAAGTCCATACATCTTTCACCACCCGGAGGGTTTCCACTATCACTTGTTCCACAATTGGATTCCGAAGGGAATGTTGGCGAAATTCCCGGAGGAAGTTTTCCAGATCTTCCGGCGTTTTCCATTGCAATGCTTCACTGTCCTCCGAATGTTTTCCATACACCAGATATGAAGCCATAAAATGCTCCACGCCTTTATATGCATCTGTATTGCCATGTTCAAATGCTCCCAGCTTCTCTGATAAGGAGGGGCTGGCAGGCTTCAAGTTTCTATATTCATTATCCGTTTTGCGGGCCTCTTTTTCTGCCAGATTTCCCAGCAACATGCGGATGTTTTTTTGATAATCAGGTATCTGTTGAATGATGTCCTGTTCTTGCCAATGGCTTCCGGAACGGATGAGAGGCAAAAGCTTTTTCAGCGCTTTTTCGGAATACGCCCCATACTCTTTTTCAATTCGGGGGTATTTTTTGAAGGCCTCCACAAAGTCTTCCTGCAGTCCATTTTTACCCGCAAAAGTGCGTAGGGCCTTTATGATGTCATGTTTATCGTCAACAGAATACAAGATATGCCATAATGCTGTTTCCGTTTCTTTTGTCAGGAAGCCAGTATTTACACCCGTTAAACCAACTAACCGTTTAGAGATTAATGCTTTCGTTTCGTTACATGGGTAATTTTTCTCTTCAACATAGTTCCAGCGGTAGTCATCTATGTTTTTTAGGTTCAAAACGTATTTAAGCAAGATTTTTTGATCCACTTCTTTCCTCTCATTCAGCCAGTCAAAGAGATTTGTTAATTGGTCTTCGGTTCTCAAATATTGACTGGTAATATCAATATCATCTGGTTTTTCCCGTTTGAAAATTTTAAGATTTTGCACAAATTGCCATAACCTGAATTCCTGGTAAAGCGGGTGCGACTTTGCTATTCCTTTTATTGGCTCAGCTTGGAGCTGCCCGTTTTTATCCTTATAAATTCTGCTTTCAAACTTGCAGTTACTGATCAGTGACTTTTTGCTTTTCAGTGGGCGCTGGTAGAAAATAATGTCGTCCAGAAACAAATGTGTGAAGTCCTTATTTTGAATGCTTCCTCTGTGCGCATCGTTGTAAGGATACAGCTTTTCCAGACATTCGTTGTAAAGGTTGGTATTTTGTAGTTCAGGATGAAATTCCTTTTGCTTCTGGAGAATAGATTTGAGCTCTTCCCGGTAGTATTTTCGCTCCACAACCCGAACCAGTTTTCCTTTTATTTTTTGATTGGGTTTTGCGAGTAATGAATCATAGATATAGGTACCGACAGTCTTCCGGCTTTGCTCAATATCGTGTTCGGTTTTCTTTTTTACGAGTGACCAGTCATTTTCGGCAGGTGCCCGAAATGACCGTTTTTCCTTACCGTCCTTATCGGTTTTTATAGAACCGTCTTCATTTAGGTCTGTGGTAACAATAAACTCTTTTGTTTTGCCAACCCAGTCCAAGGGTGTTTTGCTGGTACGGCGGTAAATCCAGCCATTTTCAAGATGCACATTGTACCATATTTCATCTTTTCCTTTTTTATCACGGCTGTCTACCACATCGGTAACACGGAGTGCGTAAAACTCTACTTTTTTATCCGTGGGTTCATCTTCATCTTCTCCACGCAACTGGTAATACCCCCGTTTCTGGTTAAAGTGAAGTAACAGCCATGCTAATTCTTCTTTTTCGATTTTCTGTGATAGTGCTTTTTTTCTCAGGTAATAAATTGTCCAATCGTAGGGAACTAAGGCAGGTTCACCATTTTTGTTTATTAACATCTGTGGCTGATACATGGCAAAATCCCGGATCATTTCCTCAAATGAAGCCTTGAACATGAATTCGTTTTTTCCGGAGCCGTTCTCCGCTTTATAGGCCAGTTTGGGTTCTTTTTCTGGTTTGAACTGACCCAGGTGTTTATCAAAATCAATCTGATTTGCATAATGTTCGGGAAGGAAGTTCAGGATGTGTAATACGCGGTGAAGGCGTTCCCGTCGTAGCAAATGTCTTTCTCTGAGTCTTCGCGTACCACGAAACCCTGTTCTTTCAGCTGTTTGGGAAATGGAAACACCACTATCGAATTTACCTAAAACGTCCTGGGACATCGGAATAATCCGACTCCCCATGCCCAGTATTTTTCCGGTTTTTTGCTCAAAGTCGCTTTCAATGAGTGCCCAGCCGATGGAGTTGGTACCTAGGTCAAGGCCTAATATTTTTTTCATAGCCATAGCGGAGGTTTAACATTTGGATCCTCAAAATAGGGATAATGTTTGGAATTATATTAACTTGCCTTTGAAAGCAAATCACAATAAGGATTATTCCGTTGTGTAAACATTTAAGGCGGGGCAACTCGCCTTTTTTTGTTGGAATCACCTTAAAAAACAAAGCCGGATCTCTCCGGCTTCACCACGATCGGGGACAACCCGATCCGAAAAGAGTTGAAATTTTAGCCCAAAAATTCAAATGGCAACCTGTGTTACCTGCTCAAAACATAGTCTTCCGGCAATCCAAAGAAGTCTTGGATGTGGTAGATTTCGTCGCAATGGTCGAAGATGATGGTGTCGTCGTCGGCTATGATGTATTGTTTTCGCTGTTGGGCAGATAGCCTGGCAATGGATGGGAAGTGGGACAAGGGAGCGGCTAATATCCTCCCATCGGCAAAAGAAACAGAAATCATATCTTTTAAGGGAAACGCTATCTTGGCAATAATGGGTTTTTGTCCGACGTAACTTTCAGGTTTGGTCGTAGTGAATTGTAGCTTCTCCATTTTATTTTTTGTCTTTGAGATTCAACATAATGGGTTTTACGTTATTGCCTGCCTTCACCGTTTTTGTAAATTGCTATTTTAGGCATTTTCAAAAGTTGAAACCAGGCACTCAGAAATTTTTCTTAAGACGGGGGAAACACGGGTGGTCACGATCTTGGAAAAGCATTTAAGGTGTCGTTTGCCTGGCATAATGTATGTTTGTACTTTAAACTGGCTAGTAATACGTTGAATTTTTAAAACCAGATTCCTCAAATGGCACCCACCGACTTCTTCAACATCTCCGACCTCCTCACTCCAGAACAAAATCTTATCGCTCAAACCGTTAAGGATTTCACGGATAGAGAAATAAAACCAATCATTGAGGGCTACGCGCAAAGGGCAGAATTTCCGGTTCATTTGATTAAAGAGTTTGGTGAACTTGGCGTTTTCGGTCCGACAATTCCGCAGCAATATGGCGGGGCCGGTCTGGATTACATTAGTTATGGAATGATGTGCCAGGAAATTGAAAGAGGAGATTCCGGTATGCGTTCCACTGTATCGGTACAAAGTTCGCTGGTGATGTGGCCGATTTTTCAATTTGGCTCCGAGGAACAAAAGCAAAAGTATTTGCCCGGCCTGGCTAACGGTGAAATCCTTGGGTGCTTTGGGCTAACGGAGCCTGATCATGGCTCGAATCCAGGCGGAATGAGAGCTGTCCTAACCCAAACGGAAGATGGCTACGTTTTGAACGGCTCCAAAATGTGGATTTCCAATGCACCGTTTGCTGATATCGCCGTTGTTTGGGCCAGAACGGATGCAGGGAGAATTCAGGGGGTGATCGTGGAACGTGGAATGGAAAGATTTTCTACACCCGAAATTCATGGAAAATGGTCGTTGCGCGCCAGTGCTACCGGTGAGCTTGTTTTTGACAATGTAAAAATTCCGATGGAAAATGTTTTGCCGGAGGGTGTGGGCTTAAGTGCTCCGCTCCAATGCCTCGACAAGGCGCGTTACGGAATTTCCTGGGGCGTGATCGGTGCTGCACTGGATTGCTACGAAGCGGCTGTTGCATACGCGCGTGAACGAATTCAGTTTGATAAGCCCATCGGTGCCTTTCAGCTTACTCAAAAGAAACTGGCTGAAATGCTGACAGAAATTACAAAGGCACAGCTGATGGCGTGGAGGCTGGGTGTTTTGATGAACGAAGGCAAAGCAACAACAGCGCAGATATCAATGGCAAAAAGAAACAATGTTGAAATGGCTTTGGGCGTTGCCCGGGAATCCCGGCAGATTTTGGGCGCAATGGGTATTTCCGGCGAATACCCGATCATGCGGCACATGATGAATCTGGAATCTGTGATCACCTACGAGGGGACGCATGATATTCACCTGTTGATTCTTGGTGCGGAAATAACCGGAATTCCAGCGTTTAAATAGCTTTTAGGAATTAGATGTAAGCGATTAGTATGAAGCAAGATTTGCCGAAAACCGTGATCTTAAATTTTCACCCCAAACTCCACGCTTTTCACAAACCTCACTCCCGGATTATTTTCTTCTGAAGTTCCTTGCTCGTTTGTCGCGAACCATCCGGCGACCATCCTGGTGCTTTGAGTAAATATTTTACTTTGGTTTTCCAGTCAGTGGGTTGTTTAAAGTCTTTGCCAATTTCTTTCCACTCGTGAAACACAGTTTCCTTGAGACCATCATTTTCTATCGGTTTGGTCAGGCCATAATGCGGCGGAACGTCATCCAGTTCTGCCTGAAATGTGCCGAATAATTTGTCCCAGATAATCAGACACATGCCCATGTTTTTATCCAGATATTCGATATTGCTGGCGTGATGAACACGGTGGTGAGAAGGGGTAACAAAGATATATTCCAAAAAACCGAGTTTGTTGATGTATTCCGTATGTACGATAATGCCGTAAATCTGCGTCAGCGAGTACATAATGACAATGTCGGCCGGATTAAAACCGAACAATACCAGCGGGATAAAATAGAAAAAGCGGTAAAGCGGCTGAAAAACCGATGAGCGGAATCCTGTGGTCAGGTTGAAGTGTTCGGATGAATGGTGGGTTACGTGTACGGCCCAAAACAAACGGCTGTGGTGATCCACATAATGCAGTGTATAAAAGGCGAGATCTTCCAGGAGAAAGAGTGCTGCCCAGTAAATATAAGGATTTGCGACAGGTTCGATAATTCTGAAATTATAAAACCAGATCAATATTCCCACATAAGCTGCCCTGAAAAGTAGATCGACCCCACCATTGATCAGCATCAAAATTGCGTTTGTAAATGTATCGCGGAAAGTATAACCCGTACGAAGTGGCGTATGGTGTTGGTTTGCTGACCTGTGCGTCAGGAAAATTTCAAGGCAAATCAGTGAAATGTAAAAAGGAGTCGACAGTTTTAATAACAGGTCCTCAAATTCATAGGTGCCGGGCATAGCGATACATTCAAATAATTTACAAAGATAGTTTAGAAGGTAAACAGAACATTTGCCACTTTCACTTTTAATGAATTTCTAATTGACAGCCAATCGCGCGGATGGAATTCTGTTTTTTTGGCGTAAAAATAATCGTTTTTATTGAGCCTTTGTAACCGTTTTATCAATGACAATCAAATGATCGAAAACCCCTATGACCTTGCTGGCTGTAAATCGCTCAAATCACAGGTTTGGTTCTGGCATAAAGTACGGTAATGGGTCAATTTATCATCTTTTTCAGAGCTTTTCTCAGCTCCTCGTTTTTGTGCCTTTTTTGCAGAATAATAGGCGCAGCAATTCTCTCTTTACAATCAAAAACGGAGCACCTTTCACAGGTCTGATTCACATCGCGTGCGGGCAGGTTAGGATCCTGTAAAAAAGCGATTTTCTTTCGGGTCTGTTCATCGAGGTAAATTCCCATCGATAGGCTGACGCTGGTATTAGGTGTAGGCGAGGTAACCTGCGCAAAACTCACGACCAGGTATTGATCCTGAGAATCAATATAGGTGGATTTCTGAGCTTTGCACAATATTCTTGGTTGCTCCTTATTGTCAATAATTTCTGCAAGATCGTTCAAAATCGTCAGTGCCACCCATCTGCGGCAGTAGTGTTCGTCTCTGACGGTATGTGGATAATGCTTGCGTGAAATGTGCATTTCTTTGGTCATGTCAAAAAGATTTTGACCAACGAAATTGTTGAAACGTGAAAAGAAAATTTGGTTGATGCCGAAATATTTTGGCATGACGTTGCTCAGTCGGTAGCAAAATGACTCGGGAGTTGTATTGAAATCCTCAACCATGGCGATCAGTTTCTCAGGCTGCCAGGTTTTCTGACTAAAAAAATTTGCCATTGCAGGAACCAGCAAACTCCTTTTAATAATTATCGCGCTTGAAAAATAGGAGGCTTTAAAGTTGTTGAGTAACTGCTCGAACGATTCGGCCTCGACTAATGCCGTTGTGTGCAATCTGTTTTTTAGATTGAGATATAAGTAGCCAATCTCTCTTCCGTAAATAAAAGCGCGCTGTACTGCGGACAAATGCGGATTCATCAGAAGCCGGTTTCCCAGCGGATTGGTGATTGTCAGCGAGCGGACACTTGAAAATGCAGGATTGATCTTCTCGTTAATCGTCTCAATCTGATAATTGTATTCGGTTCTTAATATTTCGGCAAGGTAAAATTCGTCAAGCAAAATATCGGGTTGCACCGCCCGCTCTTCCAAAAATTTCTCAGCCTCCTGTTCCAGATCCTCGAAATAATTATCGTTCATCTCCTGATAGGTTCTGAGCGCTGAAAAATAAAATTTTTCGATGGACATGTTGTAGTTGCGGGCAATTTCAATCAATGTTCCTACGAATGCACTGATTTTCATGGGCGCATCGGATAAGATTTCAAGAAGATTGGCCGGATCAATCCCGAAAAGTTCCAGTGGAAGTTCTGTGAGGATATTTGAGCTCAGTAACTCAGAAATCGGTTCAAGACGTTTGCTCAATTTCAAAGAAACCAATGTGTCATATTCCTCATTCATCGCAGCAGCGAGCGCAATGATTTTGTCTGATTTTGGATATTTTTTGCCTTTTTCAATCTCGTTGATGTAAGAAATGGAAAGCCCTGATTTTTGAGAAAGTTCGTTCAGCGACAAGCCTTTGTCCAGCCTGAGCTGCCTGAGTTTGAGCCCGAAAATCAGTCTTACATTGTCCGTATTGATTGCCACAGTAATGAAAAAAATAGGGTGAAACACGAAGTTAGAATTTTTGACCTGCTAAAATTCCCTTTCTGTGAATATAATTTAATATTGGAAGCGGAATTGACCATTACCAATTTCTGGTCTTCTAAAACAGAACGGAGCAGATCTGTCGACCTGCTCCGTTTTTGAAGTTCCTGATGAAAACACTTCTGATCAGAAAATGGCGAACCCAAGTGTAGCCTGGAACAGGTTTCCTTTTTTGCCAAATTGAGATGCAGTAGTAGCATTGTCAAAATTAACCTTTACGATTTCGGTAAAATTCCCCTCATACCGAACATCGAGACTAACTCGACCAAAATCTACACCGACACCAGCCTGATAACCAAACGCAAGTCTGTTGTTGATTTCCGCCTGTGAATCTGAACCCGTAACATCATCGAACGAATCTTTGATTTTGCCATTATTTGACAATCTCAGCGATGCCATCGGTCCTACATTAACGCGGAAAAATTTAGCCACCCTTACACCAAACAGAACAGGTACGTCGAGATTCGAAAACCGAACATCTACTTTGCCGTCACCATCCTGAACACCATCTTTGTAAACGTTGAATTTTCCTCCTTTTTGAGAAAGTAAAATTTCTGGCTGTAAATAAAATGTTTTTCCAAAACGGAAGAAAACACCTCCTGCGAAGCCCAGAGAACGATTGTCATTATCTTTAAAGTTAAAAGCACTGCTTCCTGAATTAAGTGACAGGTCGTTGCTGCCGTTAACATTAGATAAATTGGCACCTGCCTTGATACCAAACCGGAACGCGGGATCATACTGCGCGGAAGCTGCATAGCTTATCATCATGGCACACATCGCGATTATTAACTTTCTCATAGTTTTTTCTGAAATAAAAAATGAATGGTTTTAAGTTGTTTCAAGTATGGAAGTTTAAAAACCCGTGCCCGTCGCAAAGGCAGATTGTCAACGACTAAATCGTGCATTTGTTTCCACATAATCAGTTTCCGTGAATTATTAAAGGGTATTGCGCACCATAAGGCTCTGAATACAATCAAAAACGCTATTTTTGCGGGCTCTTAATAAAATTATAGTGTATCTGTGAAATTATTTAAGCGCGCATCTATAATTTTTATCAAAAACAATCTGATTTAAAGGAGTTTATCTCAAAAGGTTTTGAAGATATTTTCGGCGCCATAAGTAGGTAATCTTTTCCAATCAGGTCAGGGATTTCGGACTAACAAACTTTCCAATAAATAAGCAAGAAAAATGAGTGAATACAGTCACAAGGATATTGAAAAAAAATGGCAGCAGTTTTGGGATGTAAATGGTGTTTTTCAGGTTGAGAATCAATCAGAACTACCCAAATACTATGTGTTGGATATGTTTCCTTATCCTTCGGGCGCCGGCCTGCATGTGGGGCACCCACTTGGCTACATTGCTTCTGATATTTATTCACGTTATAAAAGGCTGAAAGGGTTCAATGTGCTGCATCCGATGGGATTTGACAGTTTCGGACTACCGGCAGAGCAGTATGCCATCCAGACCGGGCAGCACCCTGCACTCACAACCGAGCAAAATATTACCCGATATATTGAGCAAATGAAAAATCTGGGTTTCAGTTACGACTGGAGCCGGGAAGTTCGTACCTCTGACGCATCCTACTATAAATGGACGCAATGGATTTTTATGGAGTTGTTTGGCAGCTGGTACAACAACGATACGTTGCAAGCCGAGCCGATAACAACCTTAACCTCAAAATTTGCAGCTGGCGGAAACAGCGCCGTTAATGCACCGTCAGATGAAGACACGCCTGTTTTCTCCGCCGATGAATGGAACTCATGGAGTGAGGAAGAACAGTATAAGATGACACTCAAATACCGGCTGACCTACGTTGCAGACGCAACGGTGAACTGGTGCCAGGCGCTGGGTTCGGTATTGTCCAATGATGAGGTGAAAGATGGCGTCTCCGAGCGCGGCGGATTCCCTGTGGTGCAGAAACTGATGCGTCAATGGATGATGCGTATTACCGCTTATGCGCAACGTTTGCTGGACGGCCTTGACACGGTTGACTGGACGGATTCGTTAAAAGAGCAACAACGTAACTGGATCGGCAGGTCAGTGGGAGCGTTGGTGAAATTTCCGTTGGCAGATGGTACAGGGGAAAGTGAAATCAATGCGCGAAATATTGAAGTTTTCACAACGCGGGTTGATACGATTTATGGCGTGACGTTCATGGTGATTGCACCGGAGCATGAATTGGTTGATATCATCACGACGCCGGAACAACGCGGCGAAATTGATGCATACATTGACATGACCAAAAAGAAATCGGAGCGGGACAGAATGTCGGATGTGAAAACGGTTTCAGGAGCATTTACAGGAGCTTATGTATTAAATCCGGTGAATGGAGAAAAAGTGCCTGTGTACATTGCAGATTACGTTTTAGCAGGTTACGGAACCGGTGCGGTTATGGCTGTTCCTTCAGGAGATCAGCGTGACTGGAATTTTGCCACCCATTTCGGGCTGCCAATCATTCCGATACTTGATGCACAAAAAGAAACAGAAACACAGGCTGATGCGACAAAAGAGGGCCGTTACATCAATTCAGGAATGATCAATGGCCTTACTTTTCACGAAGCAAACGGCGTACTGATCAAATGGCTTGAAGAGAATGGAATTGGCAAAGGTAAAATCAATTACAGGCTGCGCGATGCGGTTTTCGGCCGTCAACGCTATTGGGGAGAACCTGTTCCCGTATATTATAAAAATGACAGCAACGGCCAGCCACTTCCTTACCTGCTTTCGGAAGATGAATTACCGTTGAATCTCCCGGAAGTGGACAAATATCTGCCAACTGAAAGCGGCGAACCACCATTGGGAAGAGCGGAAGGCTGGGAACATGGAAGTGGGAATCAGTACGAGCTGAGTACAATGCCGGGTTGGGCTGGCAGCAGCTGGTACTGGTACAGATACATGGATCCGAAAAATGACGAGGCGTTTGCGTCGAAAGAAGCGATAAGCTACTGGAAAGATGTGGACTTGTACATTGGCGGAACCGAACACGCCACAGGCCATTTGCTGTATAGCCGGTTCTGGAACAAATTTCTCAAAGACAGGGGTTTTGTGCCAGAGGAAGAGCCTTTCAAAAAGCTGATCAATCAGGGGATGATCCAGGGGCGCAGCAATTTTGTGTACCGGGTTAAAAGTGAAGAATACAGCAAGCCGGTATTTGTAAGCGCAGGATTAAAAGGCGGCTACGAAGTCACTCCTTTGCATGTAGATGTAAATATTGTCGAAAATGATGTGCTGGATCTGGAAAAATTCAAGGCAAGCCGACCTGATCTTTCCAGCGAAAATGCCACCTTTATCCTTGAAGACGGAAAGTACGTCTGCGGTGTTGAGGTTGAGAAAATGTCTAAATCCAAATTCAATGTAGTGAACCCTGACGACATCGTGACCAAATACGGTGCTGATACATTGCGGCTTTACGAGATGTTCCTCGGGCCTTTGGAACAGGCGAAACCCTGGAATACAAACGGAATTGACGGAACTTACCGTTTTATCCGCAAATTGTGGCGTTTGTTCTATTCTGAAACCGGCCAGTGGATTGTCAAAGATGAGCCGGCCAGTGCGGATGAATTAAAAGTCCTGCATAAAACGATTAAGAAAATTGAGGCAGATATTGAAAGCTTCTCATTCAATACAGCTGTGAGTGCTTTTATGGTTTGTGTAAATGAACTGGGAAGTCTGAAATGTCACAAAAAATCAATTTTGCAGGAATTGGTGATCTTACTTTCTCCTTATGCACCACATTTGACCGAAGAATTGTGGGACGCTCTTGGTAACGAAAAAGGGATGGTCTCAAAAGCAACATTCCCGAAATGGGAGCAGAAATATTTGATTGAGGCGGTGTTTGAATACCCCGTTCAGATCAACGGGAAGGTACGGGTTTCTTTACCGTTTGACCTGGAAACGTCTCCTGCTGACATAGAAAAGGAAGTACTTGCCAACGAAACGGTACAAAGATGGCTTGAAGGGAAAACCCCTAAAAAGGTGATTGTGGTGCCAAAGCGAATTGTGAACGTAGTGTTATAACCAAATAACAGAAAAGTGCGGTATTGAAACTGATTGATATTTTTCAGTTTCCATACCGCACTTTTTTATGCACTTCATTTTTGATTGAGCGTAATGGATCTCGCTGCTGTTTTGTCCAGGATCTCAAAAGTCTTTGTCTGTTTATCTCCACCACTGACGATCTTCAAAGTGTAATTGCCTGCTGGTAATTGTGCAACATCAAGCGTACGTCTGAATTTTTTTGTTCCACGGGTCACGATTTCCCGATAAGCCAGGTTTCCTTTGTCGTCTTCCAGCGTAACAGCAGTAGGGGCGTTGTTATATTTATCTACGTTTACTTGAATTTTGCCCTCTTTTGAAGCGAAAATTCCGGTCCCGAAACTGGTGGCTTTTTTGGATTCTTTGTCGTCGGCGTTGGCGTTGAAAGCGAAAAGTGTTGCGAATGCGAATGCGCAAATGATGGTTTTAATTGAATTTTTCATGACCGTAGCTATTTTGAAGGTTAAATCTTTGTTCTGATTGAACATGACAAATATATGTGTTATACTTAGTACTATGCAATACATAGTAGATGAATGGCGAAGTCATTTTATGAGTGGTGAATAGAGCATGTAGAAGTTTGGGAAGCGGAATTTGATGGAGACAAAAAACAAAAGCGACCCAGGAAAAGTATCCGGATCGCTCGGTAGTGTGTGGTTATTTAGTTTGTTGAATTTGGTATTGGTGGATTATTCAGAAATACTGAATTTAAAGTTTGTTGATGAAATGTCTTGGTGTGTGTAATGTGATAATGTGTATAGTATTCGTAAATTTTATACCGTTAAGACTGGCCTGTCGCGAATAGGTCACAGCAAAGTGGAAAAATTTTATTTTTATTGGCCTGCTCATCTTTTTGTATTTTTGCGGCTATATGGCACGAAAAAAAATCCGCACTTCAAAAACAATTAAGGCAAACTATCTAAAACCTTTACCCTTAAAAGGTTGGCTTATCATCGGAGGCGTTATTGCACTGATTGCTGCCCTCGTCTGGTGGAATGACCGCAGCGACGAAAACCAGTGGGAATTTATAAGCAAATTCGGAATCAAGCTTCCGTTGCGTTATGCTATTCACGGTATTGACGTTTCACACCACAACGCAAAAATAAATTGGGATAAACTTAAGAACGCGCGTTCCGAAAAAGTTGGCATTGACTTCGTATACATCAAGGCTACGGAGGGTGCGACGCATCTGGATCGACAGTTTCAACGAAACTGGGCTGAGGCGAAGCGCGTAGGAATGAAACGTGGTGCCTATCATTTTTATAATCCCAGAGTCATGTCAGATCGTCAGGTAGCCAATTTTATTGGTCAGGTCCGGTTGGAGGATGGTGATCTACCTCCCGTGCTGGATTTGGAGACGGATGCCCGCAAACCGAATGAAATCATCGTCAAGGGAGTTCGTAACTGGCTTGTCATGATTGAGAAGCACTATGGTGTGAAACCCATAATTTACGTCAACGAGCATTTTTACAAAAAGTACATTGCCGGGAATTTTGATGAATATCCGCTTTGGCTCGCCGGATACTCACGCAATCATATCAACGATCTCGCTGCCGACGCGCAAGTGATGTTTTGGCAACACAGTGAAAAAGGCTGGGCCGACGGAATCCGTGGTTTCGTGGACTACAACGTTTTCCTTCATGAAGAAGGAGATTGGGAGAATCTGGGGAGATAATGTTTTTTACAGCGCGTTACAGATGCGGAGCGGTCCATATTATAGCGCGTTACAAACGCGAAGCCATCCAACACCGATTGCAAATCGGTGTTAGCGGCGGTGGCACACTTTAAAGGACTGGTTCCTGCTGGCTCAGGCAGTGAAAACTTCCCTGTCCCCAGATGATATCCGTGGCCAACAGCGGAATTATTTTTCGTGCAGGAAATGCCTGGCTCAATATGTCAATTGCTACAGTGTCGTTCGGGTTATTAAATACCGGCACAATCACGCCGGCATTGCAAATCAGGAAATTCGCATAGGAACCGGGTGTACGGAAGTCGTCGATAATAACGGCTTTTGGCATTGGTAATTCGATGATATTTAGCTGTTTTCCATTTAGCAAACGCATCTGTTTCAGCATTTTCAGATTGGTTTTTAGCACTTCATGGTTGTCGTCATTTTTGTCGGTTTCCACACAGGCAACGACCGTATCTTCGGTGACAAACCGCGTGGTGTCGTCGATATGCCCGTCTGTATCATCACCGACAATTCCATCTTCAACCCACAAAATTTGCTCTGTACCATAAAAATCGAACAGGTATTGCTCAATTTGCCTCTGACTCAAATGTGGATTACGATTTGGATTCAGCAGGCATGATTTGCTGGTCAGAATAGTCCCTGCTCCGTTGAATTCTACCGAACCACCTTCCATGATGATACCTGGCGTTACCGTGTTGAGGTGCAGAAAATCAGCGATTGCCTGAGGCGTGCGGTTGTCATCGTCAAAGGGCGGATATTTCCCTCCCCAGGCGTTGTGTCCCCAGTCTACGATCATTTTTTCTTTGCTTTCAGTATTGATCAGAAACGCAGGGCCATGGTCACGGCACCAGGCATCGTTCGTCGGTTTAATCACAAACTCAATTTTCGAAAGATCGACACCCGTTTTTTCCAGCTCAGCGGTAATGAACAGTTTTAAGTGCTCATCATTTGCAATAATTCCTACTTTTTCACCATCACTGATTGCCTTGATAAACGCAATATACTGCGGGCGCATTTTGGCGAGACGGTCTCCCTGCCACGAAGCTTCATTGTGTGGAAAAGTGAGCCAGGTGGCGCGGTGCGGATGCCATTCAGCTGGAAAAGTAAAACCCAGTTCTTTTGGGGTAGGAGATATTTGAGAATTCAGCACGACCTGGTATTGTTGACAATTACAAAAAAATGAGGTTGCAAAGGTATTCAAAAATTACCCATCAGCGTTCCGGAGATTTGTACTCTTTGTTAGTTTAAATAAAAACATAAATTTGTAATATTTATGCTAATTCTGAACCCACATGAAGGATGTCATTTATTACGCCATTCCGTTTTTCGTATTGTCGATCGTGGTGGAAGTACTTTATTTTAGATTTCTGCAAAGACACCAGGATCATTATCACACAAGGGACTCGGTAAGTAGTTTGTCCATGGGGATTGGAAATGTGATTACCGGGCTTTTCTCAAAAGCCGTAGTTTTTGGAGCGATTCTGTTTTTTTACAAATTCCGCATTTTTAGTTTGGACCGTGGCGTTTGGTGGTATTGGGTGGCCATATTTTTTGCTGATGATTTCAGTTATTACTGGTTTCACAGAATGAGCCATCAGGTGCGGTATTTCTGGGCTTCGCATGTGATTCACCACTCTTCGCAATTTTACAATCTGGGAACGGCGTTACGTCAGACCTGGACGGGAAATATCAGCGGCAGTTTTGTATTTTATTTATGGATGCCGTTGCTTGGTTTTCATCCGGTCGATGTTTTCCTGATGCAGACTTTCAGTTTGATTTATCAGTTCTGGATACACACCGAGGCGATCAATCTTTTACCAAAACCGATTGAATTTGTGTTCAATACACCCTCACATCACCGGGTACATCATGGGTCGGATCTCAAATATCTTGACAAAAACCATGCGGGAATTCTCATTATCTGGGATCGGATTTTCGGCACGTTTCAAAAAGAAGAAGAGCGGCCGAAGTATGGACTGACCAAAAATCTGAACACGTATAATCTATTTACGATCGCTTTTCATGAATGGAAAGAGATTATAAACGACATATCCAAAGCCCCCGGTATTAAAGCGGGCTTCGGATATTTGTTCGGACCCCCAGGCTGGAGTCATGACGGATCCCGGAAAACGACCAAGGCGTTGCGGAGGGAATCAATCGACTGAAATGTAAAGGTTGCGTTAGGTTAAAACGTTTCCTACTTATTATGAACCACCATATTTTCAACTAAATAAGTACCATCCTCGGTGGACAGGTTGTACGCTCTGTTAACTCTCCGCGCATTTTCCTGAATCACACCCACCTTCCATGCCGATAGTTGGCCGGTAGCCTGCTCGTAATGGTAAAGGACGTCTTTTTTCGAAAGACTTCTGATACTTCTCCGACCTCTGTCAGTTTGCACGTGATGGTATGGAGTCGCTTCCAGTAACAATGCAGGTACGAATTTTACTTCCGAATTGCTGGCGGTTGTCTCATTTACAGGCCGCAGGTATACAGCTGTCAGCGCAGAGCTTGGATAATTGTAAATGTCCACCTGTTTGACTTTGGTGATCATACTTTTGCCCTTTCTGTAAGTCTGAACATAATCGCCTACTTTCACTTCGGACATCGTTTTCACGCTGCCGTCGGCCATGGTTACCGGTGCATTTTCGGAAAAATATTTGTAACGCTTTTTGTGCTTTGTGCATACCTTGAAGGTTTCCTCCGTTTCAACCTTATTATTGATACTTTCTGTTTGCGCCATCACACTGAACGAGACCATGGTCAAAAACAGAACAAAAAATTTCTTTTGCATAACAGGATTACTTCGTGGGTTTAATTCTGGTTCCTTCAACGGGATTTTAAGCTTTTGATACTTTTACAAAGACTTTACCAAGCAAGTTTGGTAGCGCACCAAGGCAGATTAAAATTAAACCGGCTGTGATAAGCGTTGAAATATGTGTAAAAAATGCGCCTGACGACAGTATTCCTAAAATCAGTATTGTTGAGAATGGCAGTGAAAACGCCAGCAGCAATACGGCCAGTTCCAGGTCAAAAGTCCGTTTTTCCTTTGGAAGCGATTTGGCTTCTTCACGCAAATTGAATGCCGAGATATGGGCCAGAGGCCAAAAGCTCGCTGCACTCAAAGGAATCACAATGGACAACAGGATCATGGAAGGGTCCGTGATGTGCAGCACATAAATCATCCCCGCACTGATCAGCATTGTAATGCCTGCTCTGAACAATAGTATACTTGCTACGATACGCTTCTTGCCTTCCTTTAGTTGCACTGCAAGGCCAATAAATAGCAGTACAAGCGGCGTCATCATCGCACTTGTTTTATCAAAAAGATCTGTTACAACGGATGGCAGGGTTTTGAAAGTGATGCCGAAACTCAGTAAAATAATCGCAAGAAAGATCAATAAATTGATTGGTTCCTGAAACATGCTGAGCAAGAGGCTTTTCAGTTTTCCGCCCATTTTCATTTCCTTTTCATCACTGTTTTTCAGAAACATGTTCATCGCGAGAATATACAGCGAGATGAGAACGAAAAATTTGTTTCCCACATCAGCAAGTGCGGCGATCGCAAGGCTTTTTTCACCCAAAAATTCTGCAATAAACGGGAAACAGGAGAGGCCCGGAGCGAGTGATGGTATGAGCATCATCAGGGTTCTGCCTGTCGGGCTGTTTTTTTCTATGCCAAACAAAGAAAAGGCGAGTGGAGCCGAAAAAAACATTAAAAAGTTGAATACCAGGGTTACTATTGGTATGATAATCATTGAGGAATCAATCTCAATTTTCATCAATGAAATGAAGATCGTTGATGGAAGGGCAACCGACAAAATGATCTCTTTGATCCCGTTTGTCTGGTCCTTACTTTTAAATTTACTTTTAAGCAACAGACCGAGAATGATCAGTAATAAGAGTGTTATGGTTTTTTGCAGTGCGTCACTCATGATTGTAATAGGAGTTTGTTATCGATATCCCGATCCTGAATGAGAACCGAAGGAGATATGATTTTTAGGTAGAGAATTATTGATAATTAAAAGAAGCATAAACGACCAGCGTTTACGCTTCCTTTAATCAGTATAACCGGTACTATGCTGAGATTGTCTGCAACGCACCAACGAAGCTTTTCATTTCGTCCATCGTTCCGATACTTACGCGGCACCATGGTTTGTTCTGGATATCAAATGATCTTACAGCGATACCTTTTGCCATCATTTTAGACAACATTTCTTTTCCAGGCATGGTGATTGGAAAGAGGACGAAGTTGGTAAAAGAAGGGATGTACTTGTAACCCATTTTATCCAGGTTCGTGTACAGATATTGTTTCGCTTCGTGGTTCAGTTTACGGGTGTTGCCCTGGAAATCGTTGTCGTCCATGCTTGCAGATGCTGCAAAAATAGAAGTATAAGAAATTCCCATTCCGCCACGTGTAATTTTTTCAATTTGTTTGATAAACGCTGGTTGCGCAGCCATGTATCCAACGCGGATACCGGCCATTCCCATAATTTTAGAGAATGTACGAGCAACAATTACATTTTTCTTTTGTGTCAAAAGAGACACCATACTTTGTGTATCAGCACCAACCGCAAGTTCAATGTAAGCTTCATCAACAAATACAGGCACTTTTTCTGAAACGCGTGAACAGAAATCAAGCAGATCCTGACCTTTTGTGATGGCACCTGTCGGGTTGTTTGGGTTACATACATAAACCAGTTTCGTGTCTTTATCAACCGCAGCTTCCATTGCTTTCAGGTCATGTGACCAGTCGGCCGTACATGGAACAGCTTTCCATTTCGCACCAACAGATTCTGCAACTTTGATCAGTGACATATAGCAAGGATCAGCAGAAACGATATTTCCTCCATTCATGAAAAGTACCAAAGCCACTTTTTCAAGGAGATCGGATGATCCAGGGCCCATCATGATATGGTCAGCAGGGACGCCTTCTTTTTTCGCGATTTTGTCAACCAGGTCAAACATCTCTTTCCATGCGTAGCGGTTGCCGTATTTTACCGAATCTGCAACTGCTTTTTGTGCCGACATCGGTGGGCCGTAAGGATTTTCGTTAGAGCTTAGTTTGGCAATCACCTTCGGTGCTTTAAAGTCACCAGGCAGGAAATGCTCTCTTACCATTGGACTTCTGAAAATGCGGTTTTCAGGATCAAGGGAAAAAGGTTGGTTTCCAAAAGCGCCCATGCTCAAATGTGGTGCCAATGTCATTCCTCCGATAGCCATCAAGCCTGATTTCAATAAATTGCGACGGTCGATTTTTTGATCCATTTTAGTTTTTGTTTTTTTGTTTTTTGTAATAGGATATTAGGTATTAAGTTAATGCTTTTAGCCGGAAAGTGGAAAGCATCAGGGAAGTTTTGGAAAACATTCTAAAACTTCCCTGCAATGATTAAAGGACTTGTACCTGAGAAAGGCGGGTAAATGCAATTCCCTTGTAAGTGCCTGACCACGAAATTTTTACGTTCGATCCTGACTTTGGGGCGGCTACACCCAATTCAGCCCAGGTTTTTTCTATTTTGACTAAACCGTTTGCATCAGAAGTAACTTCGCCAATGGCCGCACCTGTGCGCATCGTGATCTTGATCGGCACGTTTGGAACAGGTATTGAATCGATACCTTTTGTATGATCGAGGATATTGGTTTTGTCGAGTTCGAGTAAGCGCGCTGTGATGGCGATTTTGTCGGTCGACAAAGGGTAAGATACGGTAGGCTCTGCAGCGATCGGTGCACCAAACGGAGCGCCAACGATATCAACCAAAAGGGGAGAAGCAACTCTGTCCAGAAACGGATCCTCGACTTTGCAGGAAACTGATGCAAAACCCACAGCCAAAGCGCATCCTACAACTGTGATATATTTTTTGATATTTTTCATATTAAGAAGTCTGGTTATGAACTGAATACTTTGATCCTATTTTTCTGCCCACCAAAGTTTGGTTTTCATGGTGTTGCCTCCTCCATTTAATGTCTCACCCGCTTTCACACTGGTCGCATTCAAGGAATATTCGGAGTTAGGATAAGTAAACCGTGTTGGTAGTACACCGTCATTTTGTAAAACGGCACGGGAATCAGGAGCTGGAAATACCGGGAAACCTGTGCGGCGCCATTCTGTCCATGCTTCGATACCTTGTGCAAAAAGTGAAACCCATTTCTGTTCAAGGATTTTCTCACGAGTTACTGCACCAAGTGCCGTTTTGAAAGCAGCCGGCACCGTTAAGCCGTATTGTACAAAAGATGCTTCCACCGCCTTGTCGAAATACGTCTGCGCACTGCCCGTTATGTCCCCGTCAATCGCCGCTTCGGCAAGGATGAAGTTCAGTTCAGAGAATGTCATGATCACTTCCGGCGCGTCTGCTTTGGTGAAAGCACTGCCAATGGTGGAGCTTGTTGCCAGGTACGAAGTAGCGATGGCGTCAGGCAAGCCGTTTGCATGTCCCTGGTATTTACCATCTTTATTCGGATTGGCAAAAACCGTAATACGGGTATCGCCAAGCGCGTTCATCTGGTCGGCCAGCGTTTTGCTGATGTTCCAGTCAGTACGGCCATCCTGAATCATTACCTGGTTCCATTCATTATTACTTGGCAGAATGGTCGTTGTTTTCAGAGCTGCGTTATCTGCGTTGCTTGTGAAAACAGGGTACTTGGTAGCGTCTGCCAGAATTTCAGCCATAACTGCCTTGGATTCTGCCGGTTTTTTTGCTGCCTGACGGTTTGCCAACCGAAGTCTGAGTGAGTTTGCGAATTTTTTCCATTTCAGAATATCACCATTGTAGAGGATATCACCAGAAATTGAAGGACCCGACACGCTAAGTTTCTCGTTCGCCATTTTCAGATCGTTGATCATACCAGCATACACAACATCCATTGCGTCATATTTCGGCGTGTAAATTGGTGCTTCGGCAGTTCCCTTGATTGATTCAGTGTATGGAATTGCTCCGTACATGTCTGTCAGCAAAGAAAAAACCCAGGTCCGCATTACAAGTGCAGCGCCTTCGTAATTTGGATTTACATTGGCAGAGCCTTCACCGGTCTGAAGAATGATGCGCTGGAAATTGAGCTGCGAATCATTGTAAAATCCTTTCCAGTTATTGGCAACCAGAGCAGGAGAGACTGTGTAGTCATCACCTTCGTTGGAATAAATATTTCTGGTCAGGTGTTGCACGTACAATTCTGCTGCATCAATGTTGATGCGTTCAAAGCGCGTTCTGTGACCCCAGTAGCGGTCAATAGCCGTTTCGATTGCTGTTGGCAGCAGATACTGTGGACCCACAGCCGTAGGGCTGTTCGGGTTGGTATTCATTTCGTCGAAATCCTTAGTACAGCTGGTTGCGGTTAGTACTCCCGCCATTGCTGTAATCCATATCGTTTTGTGAAATATACTTTTCATCTGTAAGTCGTTTAAGGTCAGTCAATAAATGGATCAGAAAGAAAGAGCCAGGTTCATACCAATGCTGCGTGAGCTAGGTAATTCACCATAACCGAAACCTTGTCCGTTTCCTCCTTTTGCATCAATTTCCGGATCGATATGTGGTGTGTTCTTAAAGATCATCCACACATTGCGACCAACAACAGAGACTTTCGCTGACTGAATCTTGATCCTTTTCAGGAATGCAGCAGGAATGTTGTAGCCTAGAGATACTTCACGCAGTTTTACATAACTCGCATCGAAAATAGCTGACTCGTGGTAGTTACGTGGATTGCTGTATCCGTACAACTGGTTAGCCGTTACAATGACCGTATTAGGTACATAGCTTTTTGATCCGTCTGCACCAACTATCTCTCTTACGCCTTGTCCGATTACACCTTCTTCACGGCCAACCGCAGTTTCTGCATACTGGCCGGTCCAGCGTGCTGTTCCTGTGCCTTCGTCATAGATGTCACCACCGATACGGGCATCAACCAGGAAGCTCAGTGAGATTCCTTTGTAGTTGAACGTGTTTAAGAAACCACCGATCCATTTTGGCTGAACGTTACCAATAATCTGCTGTGTTGCAGCCGTTTTAGGGATGCCGTTGTCACCATAAATAACCTGTCCGTCCGGAGATCTCTGGAATGCAACACCGTAAAGTGTTCCATAAGGTTGTCCCACACGCGCTTCTGACGTCATACCTCTCTGGCTTGCCAGGATGTAAGTAGTAAGGCCTTCTGCCAGCTCAACCACTTTGTTACGGTTGCGTGAATAGTTCAAAGAAATATCCCAGCCGAATCCGTTTGAAAGTTTAACAGGCGATCCTGAAAGCGTAACTTCGATACCTTTGTTAGTTATTTTTCCTGCGTTGAGGATACGGGTATTGTAACCGCTTGACTTGGAAATTTCAACTCCCAAAATCTGGTCACGAGCTGTCTGATCATAGTAAGTAACATCCAATCCCAGTTTGCCACGGAAGAAACGAAGATCAGCGCCAAGTTCAAGACCTGTTGTGATCTCTGGTTTAAGCGCCGAGTTTGCAATTTGTGTGTTCTCGGTGAACTTAGGAAGGGAACCGTTCCACGAGCCGCTTGAAAGGAAAGTTTGTGACAACTGGTAAGGTGTTGCATCGTTACCAACCTGGGCATAACTGGCGCGTATTTTACCAAATGAAAGCACGTTGCTTTTGAGATCAAGCAGCTCCGTGATAACTGCACTCACCGATGCAGACGGATAGAAGTATGATCTTGCATTTTTTGGCAATGTACTTGACCAGTCGTTACGGGCTGTAAGATCAAGGAAAATAGCGTTTCTCCATGCGATGTTAGCCGTTCCGAACAAGCTTTGTGTTTCAGATTTTGTAATGGAACTTTCAATGGTATTTAGACTTGGAACCGAGTTGCCGGCATTGTAAAGTTTGTCCACCACAAGTTCACCCACATAGAAGTAGTTTCTTTTCGCATAATTGGTACGTTTGATACCACCAACCTGTGCGTTGAGCGTAAACTCTTTGCTGATCTCTTTGTTGTATGAAAGGATGAAGTCGGAGTTAGTTTCCTGGCTGCGCAAAACTTCTTCTGAATAACGACCCGGCGTACGGTTACCATTACGAACACGGTCAAAGTTGGAAACGTTAATACGTGTTTCTGTCCAGTAATCAGTTCCGGAACGAACCATCAGACTCAGAGAAGGAAGGATTTTGTAGTTCAGTGCAATGTTCCCAAGTATACGGTCCTTATTGTTTCCTGATGGCAGGTTTTTTTGTGAATAGTATGGGTTTGTGAAGAACGTGTGCTGCCAGTTTGGTGGATCGTTGTCAGGCGTTTTTCCTGCAACTGCACGCTGGTTGTGAACACCGACATAATCCTCATAATTTCTCAATTGATCCCAGGATACGTGGCGATGAGACCAGATGAATTCCTGACCGCCTGTGTAACTGCGATTTTTAGACCCGGATGCGATGTACTCTCCGGAAACAGTTACGCTGAAATTTTTGGCCAGGTTGTATCCAGAGTTTATACGGAAGTTATTACGATGAAAATCGTTGTAATACATGATCCCTTTCTGATCCACGCGGCTCGCAGCAAGTCGGAAAAATCCTTTGTCGTTTCCACCTGAAAGCGCAACGCTGTTGGTGATCGTCCGGCCTGTTGCCCAATACTCGTTCCAGTTGTTTGGCTGAGGAGTCAGTGGTGCAACTTCGTCACCGGTCCACCACTGTCTCACGAGGCGTCCATCCATCGGAGCTCCCCAGCTTTCGTCGGTTCCTTCTGTACCAGCCAGAGGATATCTTGCATCGTATACATTTCTGAATTGCTGAATTTCAAGAGGATCCGTGATAGATCCGCTCCATCCGTCGTTATACCAGGTGCGGTATCCGTTACCACCACCATACGTATTCTGAAAATCTGGTTTGATCCATGGGCGCTCGAATGTGAGGTTAGAATTGATTTCAACACCTAACCCTTTTGTTCCCTGACCATTTTTGGTCGTGATAATAATTACACCATTCGCAGCACGTGAACCGTAAAGTGCCGCAGCATTAGGCCCTTTCAAAACCGACATTTCTTTGATGTTGTCAGGATTGATTTCTGAAATACCGCCTCCGTATGTTTTGCTTGCAGTTTGCTCCATAGGTACACCGTCAATAACGATCAGCGGCTGGTTGTTTCCTGAAACGGAAGATGAACCCCTGATCTGTATTGTGGATCCGCTTCCGGGGCCACCGTTTGATTGTACTCTTACACCGGCAATTTTACCGGAGAGACCGTTCGCTACGTTTGTTGAGCGTGACTCAGTAAGTGCACTTCCTTTAATTTCCTGAACCGTGTAGCCAAGTGCTTTTTTCTCGCGCTCAATACCAAAAGCCGTCACAACCACCTCTGCAAGCTGACGTGTGTCGGCTTCCAGTTTGATGTCAAATTGTGTCTGGTTTCCAATTGCAATTTCCTTTATAAGGAACCCGACATAAGAAACAACCAAAACACCGTCACCAGGTACGCTGAACTGGAATTTTCCGTCAGCGTCAGCATTAGTACCCACATTGGTACCCTTGTAAATAACAGAAGCGCCTGCGAGACCAAGATTGTCTTCAGCAGCGGTGATCTTACCCGTAATCTGGCGCACTTGTGCATGAGCCAGAGGAGAAAGAAAACAAGCCCATACAAATAATAGGAGAATTTTACGCATGTGAGAAACCTGTTAAATTTTGAGTTAGGTAAGAAATGATGGTATAAGGAAGAAAAAGTTATGGCTGTGTGGTGTCCACGTTTCGGCGCGCCGCACACACTTTCGCGTGGACAGAACAAACACAGCCATAAGCTTGCAAAACTGCTTTTCCGGAAAGCAATACCCTCTTTAATCGAGGACAAATAGTGGAGTCGAAATCGAGCTAGGTACAAAATACCAGTCGATGACAAAAAGTATTTGTCCTCGGCCTTGAGTAAACTACTATTAAAAAAATTATATCGTAAAAAGGTAGAACATCTTCATTGCCTATCGGAATTGAGGATCAGAAGTTGTTTCTGTTCTCCTTCTCACATTCAAATATATTCAGGTGCGGCTCGAATATATTTGGTAGTTAAGAAGTCTGGTCATTCGATTAATGACTTGTCAAATATACTGACAAAGTTAAAAATTGCAAGAGAATAACTTTAAAAATTTAATAAACATGAAATAAAAATTGGTTGTTCTATGTAAATGGGAAATAATATTGTAATAATTCGTTATTTATTTTAAATAAATCCACATTTGCTAATTCTATATATTTTATAGACTTAATCTTAAATTTTTAGTCGTAAATACCTCATTGTGATAGTGTTGGGATTTAAGTCCTATTTTTTCTAGTAATTTTATTATGGCAGGGTTCTTGTAGTAGTAAATTTGGTGCTGTGCCTTTTGGTAACAAAAAAGAGGGCATCCAATAGGATACCCTCTTTTTTGTTACATTAAAATAATTATATTTTGCGGTGACTATTTGCTGTCGATATATCGGTTGAGAATAGGCCGGTATGAATCCACGCGGCGGTCCCGGAAGAATGGCCAGGTTGTTCGGTAATGATCCAGCTTTTCCATGTCCAGTTCCTGCGTGTGCACAACTTCCTGGTCGTGCGGAGCCAGATACAATAATCTTCCCTGTGGATTTGCCACAAACGACCCGCCCCAGAATAATTGATCTGCCTCACGACCCACACGGTTAACAGAAACAACGTAAACGCCATTGGCCACAGCATGACTCTTCTGAATCGTTTGCCATGCGCCATATTGCTCTTCATTTATGATCGGATCAGTTTCGTTGGTGTCCCAGCCGATTGCCGTGGGATAAAACAATATTTCTGCACCCATCAGGCTGGTGATACGCGCTGCTTCCGGATACCATTGATCCCAACAGATCAATACGCCTATTTTGGCAAATTTGGTATCGAAAATTCGGTAACCATCTTGTTGCGATTCTGGTGTGGCAGCATCACCCGGCGTGAAATAGAATTTTTCGTAATATCCGGGATCGTCCGGGATATGCATTTTACGGTACTTACCCAGATAGGTTCCGTCGGCATCCAGCACAGCGGTTGTATTGTGGTACAATCCGTGCGCACGTTTTTCAAAAAGAGAAGCGATGATCACAACACCCAACTCTGCGGCAATGGCGCTCAGAGAATCCGTGGAAGGTCCGGGAATGGTTTCTGCCAGCTCGAAATTTTTGTGGTCTTCGACATCGCAGAAGTACAGGGATTTGAATAATTCCTGTAAGCAGATAATTTGGGCCCCCTGCGCAGCCGCTTTTCTAATGCCTTCAACGGCTTTTGCAAAGTTTCCTTCAATGTCTTCGGTACAGCTCATTTGTACCATTCCAATATTCACTTTCTTGCTCATTCGGTGGTTTGCAGTTTTAAATCAATAACTGTTTCCAGTGGTTAACAGTTGTCAGGATAAACTTGTTTCATTGTACATGTGAACCACGGTGTCGGCAATAAATTTTCCGTTTTGCTCCCTCATGCATCTGAAGTGTTTTTTTGGGCATTCCGGTAGTCCGAAATTACTGCAAGGATGGCACGCCAGTCCCTCCACTTCGGCAATCACATTCCTGCTGTTGAGGTAAGGCCACACCCCGAAATGTGATGCAGATGTTCCACCCCAGACGGAAATCACAGGTTTGTTGAATGCGCCCGAAATATGCATCAGACCCGTATCATGTGCGATTACGGCCCGGGACGTTTTCAATAGCGAAACAGACTGATTAAGACTGTACTTCCCGCAAGCGTTGTAAATCATTGCACCGCAGGCATTTTCAATCGACAAGGCTGCTTCCTGGTCTTCCGGGCCGCCGAGGAGTACGATCGGCCGATTTATATTTTGACATATTTCGATGATTTTTTCAGTAGGAAGTCTTTTTGTAAAATGTTGTCCGCCTATTACAAAAGCAACATAGCCCGATTGATGTGTTTCAGGTAAAGCGGATAGCGGCACCAGTTCGTTTTGCGACAAAAAATAGTCGACCGGCTTGTTGTCATTCTTTACGCCAAGGGATTCTACTGTTTTTAGATTTCGCTCAACAATATGAACACCCTTCGGCAACAGATCAATGTGAAATTTGTTCATGATGAACTTTTCAACCGACAATTTGCGGAACGAAAGGGTGGGCCTCCATAACTTGAATCGAAGGAGATAGGAACGTAACGTTTTGTGCAGATCAATGATGAAATCAAAATGTTCTGCTCTGAAAGTTTTGACAAGTTCTTTCAGATTCCCATCCAACAGATGCAGATGATCTATATATGGATTGTGTTCGACTACTGATTTAAATTTTTTCTTTACGACAAAGTGAATTTCTGCATTTGGGTATTGTTGTTTCAAACATCTGATCACTGGCGTAGTTAACACGATATCGCCGATCGATGAAAAACGCAGAATTAAAAATTTAACAGGTTTATTCACTTTTATTTGTTTGTAATAACTGGTCTTGTCGCAAATGCACAGGACGATTGTGTTTCCAGCGTTTGTGGCTCCAAAGCCAATTATCGGGCTGTAATTTTATGTCAGTCTCCAGAAGAGTCATTTGACTTTGCAGGATTCCGTTGATCGGTTCGTCTTTGGGGGCTTCGGTGATCAGCTTGAAGTAGGTCTTGTAAAATCCCCTTTTAATCTCATCGCGTAAAATGCCCATGTACAGAACCGGCGCATTCAGTCTTCTGGCAATTGGTTCAACGCCCCTGAAAACACCTGTATCCTGATTCAGGAAGGTAGTCCAGTATGCCCGGTCGGGTTGCGGCGACTGGTCATTGATCAACACAAAAAGAAAAGGCTTTTCTCTTGGTGCGACGGCCCGGGAAAAGGCTTCCCGCATGGGAACCATTTCTGCTCCGAATTTTGTCCTGACATTCTTGAACCAGCTATCAAACATTTCGTTAGCCATTTCATGGTACACGACCACAATTTGGTAGGATAATTTGGCAGAAGCAAATAAGTTGAGCATTTCCCAGTTTCCAAGGTGGCCGGCAACCACTACCAGATTCTTTCGCTGTTCGTAATAATGATCTAAAATAGACGTTTCCAGGTCGAAGCGGCGCATCAGGTCGGTTTTAGAAATGGACCTGAGCTTTATGGTTTCGAAAATGATATCAGTAAAATTCCGGTAATATTTTTTTGCAATGGAGCGGATCGTTGTTTCGTCTTCTTCCGGAAAGCTGTTGTGCAGGTTGGTCAGAATTACTTTTTTCCGGTACCTGATCACGTCAAAAATAACAAAACTGAAAATGTCGGAAAGTTTGTAAAGCGTTTTCCAGGAAAGACGTGAAATTGCGGTGAGTAGTGACAGAATAATGCGGGTGGTAAATTTTTTCATCGCAGTAACAACGGGTGACAAATCTTAACCAAATGCCAGAACAAATTAGTTCCCGGATTATATTGTCATTCGATGATTATAAAAGAAGAATTGTACACCAGGAGCACTCAGGGCCTATATAGCTGTTCTGGTTTTATTGTTGCAGGGCGTCTGTGTTTCCAGCGTTTATGGCTCCAGAGCCAGTTCGCAGGCTGGGCATTTATATCATTTTCCAGTATTCTGATCTGTCTTTCCAGCATGGCGTTTGAACACTCTGATTTCGGTTCCTTACAAATAGTCGTAATCTCGACATGATAGTATCCCCTTTTACCAGCAATTTTGCTGAAATCTGCGTAAAGTACGGTAAGGTTGTAACGGCGTGCAATGGTTTCTACGCCGCGAAAAACGCCTGTGTCCTGATTCAAAAAATTTGTCCAGAACGCAGTTTGCGGGTGGGGGGACTGATCATTGGCGAGTACCACAACGTATGGTTTCGACCGTGGCTTTTGAAGCTCGCGAAAAATCTGGTCCATTGGAACCAATACAGCGCCGAAGCGGGTACGCAGATCCAGAAACCATTGGTCTGCTATTTTATTTTGTAATGGCCGGTAAACCACGATGCACTCGTGTGTGAAACAAAGGGAAGAGAACAGATTAGCTAGTTCCCAATTGCCGCGATGGCCCATCAGATATATGATATTGGTTTTATTTTTGTAGAATTCGTCCATGATACTGATATCACCCTGAATACGTTGACGAATTACGTCTGCCTTTTCAGTACGAAATTTGATCGTTTCAACCACAATATCGGTAAAATGCAGGTGGAAGTCATTCGCGATTTTTTGAAGCTCGGCATCTGTTTTGCCAGGAAAGCTGTTTTTCAGATTAGCCCAAATTGTCTTTTCGCGATAACGTATCACATCAAAAAGAAGCCATTTTAAAGCATTGGAAAGCCGGAAGGCATTTTTCCAGGATAGTCCGGACAGGGAATTGAGAAGCGAAAAGAAAATTTTACTTAGTATTCGGGTCATGCATAGATTTTTTGCAATATTACATATATATCATATGTTTATAAAACGTTAGCATTTCTTTATAAATATCGCTAGCTTCACTTATTCAATGAATTAGGTAAATATTGTGTTAGACGAGTTATTTGACATCAAGAACGACAGGAGGCTGAGCATGTATTTATACAGGCTTGGTTTCGGTATGTGGCTCATGTATCTCGTACTTGGTGCCCCCGCTGTGCGTGCCTATGCGCATTATCGCACTGATTGTGGAATTCTCTGTTTTGTGCTCATGATTTTTGGTTTTACAGCGTCGATGGTGTTCGATTATTTTCATCAGCGTGAGGCATTTGAGCAGAAAAAAAAATGGCTTTTTATCAGTTACGTCCTGCTTGCGGCGGCAATTTATTTGCTTGAATTCCGTGGCAAGGAAAATGGGCTTGATTTTTCCTGGCTACTTCGAATTTTATAAGTTTTACTCAGGTTGAAGATCTTGTCGATTGATCCTTTTTTGTATCTCTTGAAAAGACAGATCAGGCAAAGCAGCGACCTGTCCGATCACGATAATCGCGGGAGAACCAATTTCACTTATTTTTGCAAGAGGCTGGATATTACTGATTTTTCCGGTCACAATTTTCTGGTCTTGCAGAGAGCCGTTTTGTATGATGGCGATAGGTTCGTCAATTTTGCCAATTCCTGCATAAATATCCACGATCTCGTTCAATTTGTGCATCCCCATCAGGATCACCACCGTAGCGGTAGATTGTGCAGCAAGCGCTACATCTGCCGAAAGCGCGTGTTCTTTTGTCGTCCCGGTTATAACCCAGAAACTTTCGCTCACCCCGCGTGATGTCAATGGAATGCCAGCCAAAGCAGGAACTGCATAGCTGCTTGATATTCCCGGAATTACTTCCGATTCAATTCCATGCTGTGCGGCATAAACAATCTCCTCATAACCGCGACCAAAAATAAAAGAATCACCTCCTTTTAGCCTGACTACCTCACCATATTGATTGGCGCAGTCAACAATGAGGTTGTTGATATCGTCCTGTCCGCAGCTCGTTTTCCCAAATCGTTTCCCGACCGGAATTTTGATACAATCCTCAGGACAGTAGTCTAAAAGAGAAGGGTGAGCAAGTGCATCGTAAAGGACAACTTTTGCTTTTTTCAAAGCTTTAATCCCTTTTAAAGTGATCAGGTCCGGGTCGCCCGGGCCGGCACCTATTAATGTAAGTTTCATCGGCTGAAGGTGTTAGCTATTGGCTACTAGTGATTAGCTTTTAGCTTTGGTAACAATCGGGAAATCAGGGCATTGCTCTGATTTCCCGAAATGTGAAAGATATTTCCAGCGAAGCCTCAGCAGCTAACTGCTAAAAGCCATTAGCTGTCTTTTCCGAATGAAAGTTCCTGAAGAACAAGTTCACCGTTTTCCATCAATTGAGCTCCGCGCGTGTTTCTGACGAAATCCAGGAACTGCTCAGCTGTGTTCAAAAAGTAAACTGCAAATGCTTCCGTAGGCTCAAATTTATTGATACTGAACGCAAGTGACCTGAACGGAGTTTCCGACTTATCGGCTAGTTCAAACTCAGAAGGTGTTTCATACTTGAACTCCTGACCGAAATGTGTCTCGAAGTCATTAATGATGCCGTACTGGGTATTTGTGTTCACTTCTTTGGTCATCAACAATCCTTTTGCTCCGGTGATCAAAACGTTATAGGCATGGTAAATAGCGTCAGCCCAGACGCCCGATTCGAAGTTTTCCTTCGCCAGATTCAGCTTTTCCTGACCTTCTGTGATGGTCGTCGCAACGAGGTCAACCAGGACACTCGCGCATTCACCAACACCGATTTCAGTTTTGAACATTTCGTCATGATCCCAGTCACGATAATCATCATCCTGTATTGTGGTGAGATCAGCAATTGGTTTCAACAGTTGGAAGAAATAATTTTTGGTCTGGCGCTGGTAATATTGGTTGTAATATTCACCATCGTATGCGTTTGTTTCAAAATCGTTGAAAAGTGTGCGTAAAACTTCCGGTCCGCGTTTGGTAGGAACTTTAATCACTTTATCACCAATCAGACCGATTCCATCGCCGGAAAAACCTCCACCCAAAAGCACTTGCAACGCGGGAAGTACCAATTTGCCATTTTTAATCGAGCTACCATGGAAACCTATGTTGGATGCATTGTGTTGTCCACAACCATTCATACATCCGCTTATTTTGATTTTAATATCCTGGTTATAAATCATTTCCGGATATTCGTCCCGCATCACATCTTCCAGGACCCGCGTAATTCCGTAGCTACTAGAAATTGCCAGGTTACAGGTATCTGTTCCAGGGCACGTTGTGATATCCATCGTGCTGTCGAAACCGGGATTCACTAGCCCAAGTTTAGCAAGCTCATGGTAAATGGCAACGAGGTCTTCTCCCTTTACAAAACGAAGAACATAACCCTGATTTACCGTTACACGGATATCGTCTGCTGCATATTTTCTCACAACATCTGCAAGGCTGCGTGCCGTATCAGAATGCATATCTCCAAGTAAAACACGCAACTGTACTGCGTACCAGCCTTTTTGTTTTTGTTCAAAAGTATTGGTTCTTAGCCATCTGGTAAAAGTGTCCAGGTTTGATGCTTCGATACTTTCAGCTGCAATTTTAAGCACTTCCGCTTCCGTTACTGACGGACGCGGCGCATGATTTACAGATTCAATTTTGTTTGTGCCAAAAAGATCGTCCGGGATAGCGAAAACCTTATTTTTAACGGCTGTACGCTCTTCCGCTACCTTCGCCATCATTCCTTCCAGCCCAAGATCATTCAACAGGAATTTCATTCTCGCTTTATGGCGGCGTACACGTTCTCCATAACGGTCAAAAACCCGTAGCAACGCTTCAATAAAAGGAATAACGTCTTTTTCTTCCAGGAATTCAAATGCGGTTTGTGCTGAAAATGGTTGCGCACCTAATCCGCCGCCAATCAATACTTTAAAACCTTTCACAGATTCCCCGGCTTCATTTACGCCCATTTTGGCAATAAGGCCAACGTCATGTATGAATGCCAGAGCGGAGTCCTTTTCAGAAGAAGAAACGGCAATTTTAAACTTCCGACCCATATCCTGATTGATCGGATTGCGAAGAAAGTAGGTGAATATGGAATGTGTGATCGGTGTAACGTCAAACGGCTCGTCGGGATCAATGCCTGCAATCGACGATGCACAGACATTACGAATGGTATTACCACAAGCTTCTTTAAGCGTAATTCCGGCATCTTCCAGATCCGCCCACAATTGCGGCGAGTCCGAAAGTTTCACAAAGTGCAATTGAATATCCTGGCGTGTAGTAGCATGGAGATTCCCGGTAGCAAATTTATCGGAGGTGTCGGCGATACGCACAAGCTGGTCTGCCGTGATTCGCCCGTATGGTAATTTGATACGGATCATCTGCACGCCTGGCTGGCGCTGACCGTAAACGCCACGCGTCAGACGGAACTTCCGGAAAGCTTCTTCCGGTGTCTCTCCGGAATTAAATGCGTTGATTTTGTTGTTCAAATCAACGATATCACGTTTCGCTGCGGAAGATACTTTTTCTGAAATTACTAAATTACTCATGGTGATGTATTCTTATAACCTATCGGAATAGTATATTAACTCTTCATTCGGGAAAAAGGTGCAGATATCCGTCCCTTTTTTATTCAATCATACAAGCTCCTACGGTAACATTTGATGTTTCGTCAATCAGAATTGCAGCGCCGTTTGCTCTGTTCTTCTGATATGGATCGTAGGCGATGGGTTGTGCAGTCCGTAAAACAATCCTGGCTACATCGTTCAATTTCAGGCTCTCAACTTCATCCAGTTTTTCGTATGAATTGATATCTATCTGATACTCAATTTCGCGGATCGAACAACGGGAACGTGCTGTTCCGTGTTGCAGAACATATTTATTGCCTGGTTTCAATGTTTTTTTGTCGTCCATCCAGCAAATCAGTGCTTCTACATCCTGGCTTACAATAGGAGAGTTCGTCAGAGAAACGATGGAGTCGCCGCGACTGATGTCAATATTGTCTTCCAACAGAATTGTTACAGATTCAAGAACTGATGCTTCCGCAATTTCGTTTCCTCCAAATTCTATTTTGGATATTCTGGATTCTTTTTCGGAAGGCAGAATTTTAACTGCATCTCCTTTTTTAAATGTTCCGCTCTGTATGCGGCCGGCATAGCCGCGATAGTCATGCAACTCCTCAGTTTGAGGGCGAATAACATATTGCACGGCAAACCGGGCATCTTCCTGGTTCTGGTCCTTCAACACATTTACTGTTTCCAAAACGGAAAGCAAAGTTTCTCCGGTATACCACGACATGCTTTCCGAACGGTCGACAATATTATCACCATTCAATGCACTTACAGGAATTATTGTCAGGTCCTTTATATTCAGTTTCTTAGCAAGATCCTCATATGACTTGGCGATTTGCAAAAATGCATCTTCCGAATTTCCCACAAGATCCATTTTATTGATCGCAACAATAACGTGTGGAATGCCCAGCATGGAGGCGATCAATGAGTGTCTGCGGGTCTGCTCAACTACGCCATGACGGGCATCAACCAGAATAATCGCAAGATCTGCGTTTGAAGCACCCGTAACCATATTTCTGGTATACTGGATATGTCCCGGCGCATCAATACTGATAAACTTACGGTTTGGCGTCTGGAAATATTTATATGCCACATCAATGGTAATTCCCTGCTCCCGCTCAGAACGAAGTCCGTCCGTCAATAATGCAAGATCGATTTCACCCACATTACGACTTTTGCTGGCACGTTCTATGGCCTCCATCTGATCGGCCAGGATGTTTTTTGTATCGAAAAGCAAACGTCCGATCAATGTACTTTTGCCATCGTCAACGGAACCTGCTGTTATAAATCTTAGTAAATCCACTAGTTCAATTAATAATTTAAGAATGAGAGATTGATAGATTATCGACTCAAACGAGCCTTGCTGCTATTTCTCCATTTTTTAAAAATACCCTCCCTTTTTACGATCTTCCATTGCAGCTTCTGTCTGCTGGTCGTCGATACGGGTTTCACCGCGTTCGCTGATCCTCGAAACTGTAATTTCTGCAATTACCTCATCCAAAGTTGCAGCACTTGATTCGACAGCGGCCGTGCAAGTCATGTCGCCAACTGTACGGAATCGAACCTGACGGGTTACGATCTCATCATTTTCATCCTTTTCGATAACCGGCGTGTTATTCAGCAACTTGCCGTCTCTCAAAATCAATTCACGTTCGTGCGCAAAATATATTGAAGGAAGCGTAATCTTCTCTCTTTTCAAGTAGGCCCAGACATCCAGTTCAGTCCAGTTCGAAATCGGAAAAACGCGTACGTTTTCACCCTTACTGATTCTTCCGTTGAACAGATTCCAGAGTTCAGGACGCTGACGTTTAGGATCCCATTGGCCAAATTCGTCACGGAAAGAGAAAATACGTTCCTTTGCACGTGCTTTTTCCTCATCACGACGTGCTCCACCGATACATGCGTCAAATTCAAATTCTTCGATCGTATCAAGCAGCGTAAATGTTTGAAGCCAGTTCCGGCTGGCATTTTTTCCAGTCTGTTCTTTCAGGCCTTTCGCCTTGATGGTATTCTCAACATAACGGACAACGAGCTTTGCACCGATGGCTTCTGCAAGCTGGTCGCGATATTCAATGGCTTCAATAAAATTGTGTCCTGTGTCAACGTGCACAAGAGGAAAAGGGATTTTGCCGGGAGCAAATGCTTTCTGCGCGAGCCGCACCAAAGTAATCGAGTCTTTGCCGCCTGAAAACAATAAAGCAGGCCGTTCAAACTGACCGGCAACCTCACGCATGATATAGATCGCCTCTGCCTCTAACTGATCGAGGTAATCTGGTGTTGAACGTCTCTCGTCTTCCTGTTCGCTGATCTCTGACACGTCTTTAACTGAAATTGACATACTTTTTTTAGCTTATAGCTATTAGCCATTGGCTGGTAGCTTTTTTTAATAATCTTTTACTAAATATTTGAACTTATTAATACTACGCTTAATTTTCAACAGCTAACAGCTAACAGCTAACAGCTAACAGCTAACAGCTAACAGCTAACAGCTAACAGCTAACAGCTAACAGCTAACAGCTAACCGTGCGACGGACCGCAGCTACTTAGCATGTAATCCGCATTCTTTTTTAGACTCATCTTCCCACCACCATCGTCCTGCACGAAAATCCTCGCCTTCCTGGATAGCACGGGTACACGGCGCGCATCCAATGCTCACAAATCCTTTGTCATGCAACGGATTGTATGGTATTCCGTTTGATTTGACATAGTCTTTCACTTCTTCAAATGACCAGTCCAGAATCGGGTGGAATTTGATCAAATCATGTGCTTCATCAACTTCCAGTTTACTCATAGATTGACGGTTTCCCGACTGTTCTGCCCGGATACCGGTTACCCATATTTTGGCACCTTGTAAAGCTCTGTTCAACGGCTCTACTTTACGGATAAAACAACACTCTTTTCTATTTTCAACAGAATCATAAAAGCTTAGCGGGCCCTTGGTGCTCAGAAGGTTTTCCGCAGCACCGGTCTGTGGATAATACACCTTTATTTTTGTGTCGTAACGATTGTTGGTTTTTTGTAACGTCATGTAGGTTTCATTGAACATTCTGCCTGTATCCAATGTGAAAATTGAAATGTTCAGATTGTTTTTTAAAATGAAATCCGTAATGACCTGGTCTTCGTAACCTAAGCTTGTCGAAAATACAACTTCACCCGGAAACAGATCAGCTAAAATGGCCAATGATTCTGTTTCACTTTTGCCTTCAATGGCTGCGTGCAGAGAGGATATGTTTGTGTTCATGGTTTATTCACCTGCTTCTTTGATTGCTTGTTCAATGATTTTTGCATTGATTCGGAAATCGGTATTTGAAATTTTCTCTAATATATTTTTAGCGGAAGAAATAGATCCTTTCAATTTCGCTTTTACTACTACGCCAATTGTTCCGGTAACCTTAATGCCTAATTTATTTGCTATTTTTCTTGCTTTTAAATCATCAAGAATAACGGTAGTGTTATCGATTTCAAAAGCAGGTGTTAAAGCTGTCGATTCTCCTAAGTCTAACGAATCTTCTAATAACAGCTGTAATTTTTTATCCTTGGCTTCTATTATTTCAATCCAATCGGGGATTTGTTGATTAAACTCTTTTGCTATTTCAGGAGTAATTATTATTCTATGGTAAACAGCTTTAAGCAAGTTTAATTCATTCACTTTTGATAAAATAACTAAACAACCTGTATCAGCAATAACTAAATTTTCAGGCATTAGTAATATCACCTTTTTAATCTTCAACAGACTCTCCAAATATCGAAAAACCGAAGCGTCCCATAATTTCTATAAAGGTGCGCTTACTAACACCGACAATATCCGCTGCTTGCCCAAGTGTAACTTTTCCTCTTTCATAAAGTTGTCCGGCAAGAATCATTTTTAATTCTAATTCTCCGGATTCAATAGATTCAGGCAGCGTAATTGTCAGCGTCTTCATAATAGTTCATTATTTTTACTCTAATATATCACTTTTAACCGATACCTCGACCGCATTGGTAAAATCTTCGATCAGGTCTTCAATGTCTTCCAAACCAACTGAAATCCTGATCAAACCTTCTGTAATACCCAATGCCAGTTTTTCATCCGGTTTAAGTTTTGCATGCGTAGTCGTATATGGATTGGTTACAATTGTTCTCGTATCTCCCAAATTCGAAGATAATGAAGCAATTTCCAAAGTATCCATAAATGCTGCTACACGTTCAAAACCCCCTTCCAGGTCAATTGTTACAATTGCTCCTCCTGCACTCATTTGTCTTTTGGCCAACTCGTGCTGCGGATGGGAAGGCAAAAAGGGATATTTCACCATCTTCACATCCGGATGTTTGTCCAAAGCTGTCGCAAGAGCAAGTGCGTTGGAAGAATGTTTTTCCATTCTCAAATTCAAAGTTTCCAGGCTTTTGCTCAATACCCAGGCATTGAAAGGTGACATAGATGGCCCGGTCTGACGACAGAAAAAGCGTAATTCCTTGATGTATTCTTTCTTGCCAACAACGATTCCCCCAAGCACGCGGCCTTGCCCGTCCATGAACTTGGTTGCAGAATGTACTACCAGATCGGCACCAAATTCGACCGGGTTCTGCAATGCAGGTGAGGCGAAGCAGTTGTCGACGTTGAAAATCAATTTATGTTTTTTGCAAATACGTCCGATCATCGCCAGATCCACGAGATCAAGGCCGGGATTGGACGGCGTTTCAAGATAGATCATTCGGGTATTTGGTAATACAGCTGCTTCCCAGGCAGCTTCGTCCGCATCCGCGTCAAGATAAGTATATGTGATACCCCATTTGCTCAGAATTTGCGTAATTACCTGATGCGCTGAACCAAACAGGGCACGACAAGCCAGAATGTGGTCTCCGCTTTTCAATAAGGCAGCCATACTTGCAAAAACAGCCGCCATACCCGTCGCAGTTGCAACACCATCTTCACAATCTTCAAGCAGACAAACTTTGTCTACGAATTCCTGAACGCTAGGATTGGAAAACCGGCTGTAAATATTACCATCTTCGGTTTCTTCAAATAATGCTTTTCCCTGTTCGGCACTTTCAAATGTGAAGCTGCTGGTCAGGAACAGAGGTGTTGAATGCTCACGAAAATGTGTCTTTTTTGACTGGGTACGAATTGCTTTTGTTTGCTTTTTCATGAATATTAGCTGTTAGCTATTGGCTTTTAGCTTTGGAAATAAATACTTCTTAATTTTGTTGATCAAAAGATCTTACTATTCCTTAATTTTTTATTGATCTCAGAAAAACTTCTATACTTTATTCAGATGGGCAATAATCACTGGGGCCTGCCTAAGCTAACTGCTAAAAGCCAACAGCTATTAGCCTGGTCCATCAACCAAACAACACCATGTAAATAATCCGCATACTGACGATAACCACCACCGTTCCCACCATGATCATCATGGTCTTGATTGGTAATCTTCTTGACAGATTTGCGGCAATCGGAGCCGCCACCATTCCTCCTAAAATAAGTCCTAAAACCACTTGCCAGTGTGAAAACCCAATGATGGTAATAAACGTGACCGAGCTCGCTAACGACACAAAGAATTCAGCAAGGTTGACAGAACCGATTGTGTATTTTGGATGCCTTCCCCTTGCGATCAGTGTAGATGTGACAATGGGGCCCCAACCTCCGCCACCGATCGAATCCAATGTTCCGCCGGCTAGTGCCAACCAACCAATCTTTTTTATCGGTCGTTTTTCAATACGTTTCTTCAACGCTTTTTGAATAATAAGAATTCCCAATATCAGCGTATATACTGCCACCAACGGTTTAATTACATAAATGTATTGTTCCAGAGAGGAAAGCAGGTAAGCGCCGAGAATTGCTCCGAGCACGCCCGGGAACAAAATCTTTTTAAATAGTTTACTGTTTACGTTGCCAAATTTAAGGTGCATATAACCAGAAACACCACTTGTGAATATTTCAGATGTGTGCACACTGGCGCTTACAGCCGAAGGCGGAACGCCGATTGTTAGCAAAAAAGTAGCCGAGGTAACTCCATACGCCATTCCAAGCGCTCCGTCGATCATTTGTGCTACAAAACCTCCAAGCACGTAATAAAAAAAGCTTTCGTTCAATTCCAGATCATTCCACAAAAAGGAAAGCCTGTCAAAAGTGAAGAATGTAAAGAACAGATGGCCAACCACCATGAGCGCAATGGCAGAAAAGATATTGACCGCAACTTCCGTACGCGTTCGTTTGCGTAAAGTAGCGGCCCATACCTTCTGTTGGATCGTTTCCCAGGTAAGCGGCGTCTTTTTGTTTTTATCCGTAAAATTCAAATTGGTACCCTGCGCAGACTGTGCGTTGAAAGGGCTGTCTGATTCTGCCGGCAGATCTTTAAGATAAACAATCTGTCCTTTCTCTCTGGCCAGAGCAGCCAGCCTGCGGTCTTCCGTCGGGTCTCCACTTGCAATGTAGGCTACGTGGATAGATTCCCAGTCCGTTTTTTCGTTGGTTTCAGATAAAGGTGTAGAGTCCGCCGCTTCCTTCAAAGTCTATGTAGTATACTATTATTGTAGAGTATTTGTTCAATAAAATAGCAAACAAGTGTTTGCTATTCAGGACACAAAAGTAGGATCAAATTATTAATTTTCAAAGAGCAAGATCTTCCATGTGCCGGATTTGTCGCGTCGTGCGATAATTTAAAACGATTATATACATTGCGGAAATAATCTTCATCAAATGAGCAAAATAACCATTCATGACGCGTTCATTCGTACTATCATGGCTGACAAAAACATAGCGAGGGACTATTTTCAAAGCTATCTGCCAGATTTTGTTACGGATCGGCTGGATTTTAGCACATTGGAACAGAGTCCCGACTCGTATATTTCGAGAGAATTACAAAAAACGATGTCTGATATAGTTTACGTATGTTGTAAAAAGGGTTCTGCAGATGCAGTTAAAATCTCGCTACTTATCGAACACAAAAGCTACATTGACAAAAATACGCCCATTCAGATCGGAAGTTATATTTTTTCAGGCTTGCAGAAGCAGATCGCAAATCAGGAGAAACTGACAATGATTATTCCGATCCTGCTGTATCACGGTAGGAATAAATGGAAGTATCAGAAATTGCAGAGCCTGTTCGAAAATCTGGATGAAGATTGGAAAATTTTTTTGCCGGATTTTGACTACGTTTACAATAATCTTGGCGAAATTTCCGATGAAACGGTGGAAAGTCTGCATAATAAGTTTTTGGCGGCTTCCATCCTGGCTCTCAAACACAGTTTTGACAAGATTTGGCTGGAGGATAATGCTTTAAAGATTTTACTTGCCTTGGAAGGTGCGGACGGGAATTTACAAAGTGGCCTTATTGTTTATTTATTCAAACGCAGCGGATTAGAAGAAAAAGGAATTCGGGAAATTATTGAAGCATTGCCAACGACATTAAGAGATACAGTTATGAGTACAGCCGACATGTTTATCGAAAAGGGAAAGAAAATCGGTTTCGAAAAGGGAGTGGAGGAAGGAATTGAAAAAGGGAAAACAGATTTTGTTACCAATATGCTTCAAAATACGGATTTTAGTTTCGCAAAAATAGCTGCTTTGGCTAATGTGTCTGAGGAATTTGTATCAAACATTCGCAAACAAATTGATCTGTAAAAATAGCATGATGCACCTTATTCAAATATTCCGCTAACAGAGAAGGAATATGAATAAGGTGCTGAGAAACAAGTCAATAACAACGCAGCTCCATGAGCGATGCCGGCACGTTGCCGCCTGATGCAGTCAAAGCAATTTTCAAATGCTGTGTCGTGATGGGGTTTTCAAAGGTTATGGTCCGCCTGCTTAAATGATTGTTGGTGATTGTGCCAACTACTTCATCATTGCAATTTGTGACTTTAATATGCTGAACACAAAAGGGCATGACAGTTTCCGGATGAACATAAATCACATTTTCCATGGGATGATCATAGTCTGTATCAAAAACAAACTCAATTCTTGATACCGGGACAGGTCGTTCCCAGCTGATCGTCAGTAAAGGATTTTTATCGTCAAAATCAGCTACCCATGCATTGGGTTGAGAAACTGGCCTGTGGAAGCCATTTGTCAGATTTCCGGTTCCAAAAACGGTCAGCGGCTTACCGAATTTCAGGGCGATATTTCTTCCTTCCGGACGGCGTTGCGGGCACCAGAATTCAAAAGTATCTACGCCAATGTCTTCCGTTGGCTCTTGTTTTCCGTAATTTGAAACAGCGGGGTTTGTAGCATTAAAAACAGAAACCAAACCCGTAATTCTTGTCTCGCTATATTGAATTTTTACTTTTTCATTTTTCATAAAACAAACAAATGCGTAGCAGGCTTCATCAAAGGAAGTCGCCCAATCCAATGTTATTTCCTTTTTTCCTTTTGTTAGAGAAAAGTGTTTTGTTTCAAGAATAATATCTGGTGTATGGTTGAACGACTTGCTGCTTCTGCGCAGTTCAACCTGAAATTCTGTTTCTTCTTCTACCTCGATCCAGAAGGTTACCGATGGCATTTTACCAGGAATTACAGGCAGCATTTGTGCAACCGAATCTTTTATAACTCCCCAAAAGTCCGAGCCAGGAAGTGCTGCTAATTCCAGCGTTGAAGATGCGGAAATTTGTACCGCTTTGCTAACAAGGTTGTCTGGATCGGCAATTTTAGTTTGAGGCAAATACTGTCCCGAACGCCAGAGTTCCGACTGCAATTCTTTGAGATGATTTATTCCCAGTTCTCTTGGCGAGCAACCGTACTTTTTGCACAAAGACGCCGCAATTGCAACAGCTTGCCCGCCAACCGCACTGGTAGCCATGACACGCGTCGAAGCAAAAGCAACATGCGTGGCGGAGATGATTCTTCCTGCAATAAATAAATTACTGACGTTTTTGCTGTAAAAACAACGATATGGTATCGGATAAACACCCTTGCTATGCCATTGATTACAACCGGATTGGTCGCTGTAAACGCCATCTGCCGGATGTAAATCGAGGCTCCATCCTCCGAAAGCAACCGTATCTTCAAAAGCTTTTTGCTCAACAACATCCTGCTGTTTTAGCATGTAATCTCCTTCAAAGCGGCGGCTTTCTCTTTTGCCCGGAATTGTTCCCACCCATTCCAAAGTCATGTTTTCGGCCTCAGGAAATTCCCCTGAATTTTTAATATAATTCCAGGCTCCGTAAACTACCTTCCACAATTCCCATTTTATTTTTTCGGTATCATGCACAGTATCAAGGCGTCCGCCGTATTCGAGCCACCAAAGGCGGCAGCCAAAATCTTTTGGATTAAAAGTCTTGTAACGGGGGATATCTTCAATATCCTGCAAAGCAAAAGAAGGCGGAGTGAACTTCACCGGACGACCCACGTCCTTCGAATAGAAATACATCGAGTGTCCAAGGAGTTCTCCATAGGCTTTGTCAGGCGCAAATTTTTCACCAAATTCTTCTACGGATTCCGCACCCATCCGGAAAGCTGCGCCTGAAAGAAAACCTACAATTCCGTCTCCGGAAGCATCACAGAAAAGTGGAGCGCTTAAAAAATACTGGGTGCTGTTTTGACTACAAAAAGCATGAACGGCCGTGATTTTATCTTCATCAGGATTACCGGCTGGATTTTTATCCAGATCGAAAACCGCCGTGTTTAAGAGTAATGTGATGTTTTTCTCTTCTACTATTTTTTCAAGCAACACAGTATCGAAAATCAATGGATTGCCGTCCGGATTTCTGTAAATATTTTCCAGCATAATTTCATCGATCACACCGCTCTCCCGAGCCCAACGATTGTTGTTGCCCATGTGTGACGTGGCGCCTAAAATCCAGAGGCGTACTTCGCTGGAACAGTTGCCTCCAAGTACCGGCCTGTCCTGAACCAGTATCACTTTTACTCCGGCCCGCGCGGCGGTAATGGCTGTGCAGGTTCCGGTCAGGCCGCCCCCAACAATGACGAGGTCCGCTGACATTGAAATTGTTTTTGGACTTCTTTTATATGTATATTCTTCTTTTAGCATGGTCGTTGTGTTGAAGTTTCCGGTAGTCTGTTGCGATGCGTCGCACCTGTGCTTACCGCAAATGTTTTGTTAGCTACAAATATTTTGGTGCGCTGCACCATTTGTCTGATACGTTTCTATTCAGGGTTATTTTAAATCAATTATTTCATCCACTATTTTAAATCCTGTTGGTTTATAAATAGTTATGTTGATATTTCTATCGAAACCAGTAATGGGTAGTATGATTTCTTTACTTTCACCCGGATTCAGATTAGGGATCTTGATTTTCTTGTCGGATAGTTGGAAGTAGTATCCCTGAATTGCATAAGAAGGAAAATCATTACGGGCAGTCACTTTGATCGTCAGCTGTTGTTCTCCCTGATCACCTTGTTTATAACCAACTTTTTCAATTGTGATCGGAGACATTTCCTTCTGATGCGTTTTGTAAGCTGGCCTTAAACTGCGGTCGGGCCGGACAATTCCCCATGGACGGTAGCCATTGGGATTGGTACCATGAAAGCGGCTTTGGTAATCATTGTAAGTCCACCAGGAAGTTCCGATCACATAAGGTCTTTTCCTTATTTCGGCAACAACTTCTGAAATGTGTCTGGCTTGCGAAACTTCACTTTCCCCAAAATGATTTTCAGGAAAACTGCTTTTATCCAATGTAGATTCAGTTTTATTGTCTGCTCTCACACCCCATTCACTGATCAGGATTGGTTTTTCCGGATATAATGAATGAATGTGATCCAAAGCTTTTGCGTGGTTTCCATAAGTATTGGTACAAACAAAATCGACATATTGACTGGCTTCGTCTTCCGGCTTTTTTGGCATACCATTCAAAAACATGCTTGCAAAGGTATACAGCCGGGTAGGGTCGAGTTCGCGGGCATAAGCGATCATGTCTTTCGTCCAGCGTTGTCCGGAAGGATTCGTGGACATGTATTCGTTGCCTACACTGTAAGCAATAATGCTCGGATGATTCCAATCGCGCTCGGCCATTTCCTTGAATTGTGAACGGAATTTGACACGCATTGAATCATTATCCATTTGATTCGGAGTAAGTTGCCAGTTTCCAGCTTCACTGATGATCAGCATTCCATATTTGTCGGCAAGCTCATAGAAATGTTCAGAAGGCGTATAATGAGTCAGTCTTTGAAACTCCATTCCTGCTTCTTTCATCAATCTGAAATCTTTTTCAATCAGCCAATCCGGTTCCAATGATCCTAATTCGGGATAGTCAACGACACGGTTTCCTCCGGCCAGCCTCAATGATTTTCCATTTAAAAGAAGTTGAGCATTTCGAACTTCCACTTTTCTGATTCCAAAATTTGAAGTAATGGTATCGGCTCCTGTAAAGGCTTTTAATTGGTAAAGATTGGGGTCGTCAAGATTCCATAATTTCACTTGCGCAGCAGTAAGTGCGGTTTCAGATTCCAGGATTCCGGTTTGTCCTGCCGGAATATTGACTGATTTATTTTTCCAGTTTAATGATAGCGTTTTGTCATTAAAAGAAACTAGATAACCTGATTTCGGAGAAACGGATTCTTTGGAAGCGTTACGAATACGGAATTTTGTCTTTACAATGGCAGTGCCTTTTTCAAGATCAGGAATGGCTTCAATCTTAACGTTTTCTGTATAAACTTCCGGTTCAATTGTCAGATAAACCGGCCGGATTAGACCGCCATAATTCATCCATCCCATAAATGAATCGTTCACCCCATTATTGTCTTTTGCGCCAGGTATGGTTCCTGGTTTCCAGGTGTTGTTATTGATCGAAAGTGCGAGTGAATTATCTCCGTCCTTTAAAAAATCGGTGATATCAAAGCTGAATGGCGTATAACCACCTTCATGGTCGCCCACTTTTTGGTTATTCAGCCAAATATGCGTTTTGTAATAAGCGGCGTCGAAGTGCAGGATAACCCGCTTTGTATTGGTTTTTTTCCAGCTGAAAGGTTTTTTGTACCAAACTGTTCCGGTATAAAATCCATAACGTGGATCTACTGAAAAGCAATGTGGGACAGTTACTTTATCGAACCGGTGGTTTTGCGGTCCCAGGTCCATATACCATTTTCCCGGAACTCCCATTTCGGCGGGATCGAGCGCAAATGACCATTCGCCGTGCAGCGGGATGGCATTGAATTGCCGGATGGAATATTGGGCAATGGTCTGATGTGTTAAAAGAGAAAATAATAATAGGCGAAAAACGAAATTCATGATATTAATTTATGATAAATAATAATTTTAAAATCACTAAATAAATCCCTTTATGGATGAAATATTGGCGGCCGTCACGCGGTATTAGTAGAGAAAAAATGACACCGATTATTTAAAATACCGTAGGTGTGCAACATTGTGCGACTGCTGCCAATCTTATTTCTCCAATAGGTCTTTCAGTTTACTGGAATTTTAATTTCGTCCAGATTTATCTTCCTCGAAGCCATAAAAGGAATCAGCGTAGCGACCAAAATTATAGCTGCAATAATGGCCGTAATTCCTGCTCCGGACGTTGTAAAAGTGCTCAGTACAAAGAGAATCAGTGCGGTAAATAACAACGCTCCTGCAATCACCTGAAGACCAAAACGGTTCTGGCGTTTTATTTCCATCGCTTCCTCAGGAGTGGCTTCGATCAGATTATCAATTCTTTTTTGCTCACGCGAAACCTGGTATTTGAGGAATTCGTCGGCCGTTTTATCTTTCGATCTTGCCCAAAGTTCATAGGCAAGGAGCAACAAAAGCGGAAGACCAACACCGACAATATTTTCCATCCCCCGCGACAGTTTGAAATCCAGCAGTAACGGCGCAAGCACTTTGAAGAATAAATTCACAGTTAACCCAATTCCTGTGACCCACAGTGTGACCGTACTTGTGAGTCTTTTTGAAAACAAAGCCCAAAGGGGAGGGGCAAGAAGCGGGCCTCCGGAAATGGCAGAGATACTCAACACCACTTCCACGATCCCACCGGCTGCCGGTACCATCAAAGCAATGCCGATCATACCCAAACCAAAAAACCAGGAAGAGCCTCTTGCTACGCGAATAAGCTGTTTGTCAGAAGCGCCGGGGTTGACCATTCCTTTATAAATGTCATTGGTAAAAACGGCCGATACGACATTCAGTGCGGTATTGGCACTCGCAGAAGTGGAGAAATACATGCCGGTGAGCATCAGTCCAAGCAAGCCAGGAGGAAGCACCAGTTTACAGATCATCAGATACGCGTTTTCGGTATCCAATCCCGTCAGTGAAGGATTAATGGCTTTGTAAATCATCGGAGGAAACATCCAGATAACCGGACTGATAAGGTACAATCCTGCAAAAAGAAACGCTACTTTTCGTGCCGATTTTTCGCTGTCGACACTTGTATAACGCTGCACCATCGTCCAGTTTCCGCCAATGTAACAAATGTGATAAATGATGAAAGCGAGTACAAAACCGATGGTGTATTCTCCATTCAAAAGATTGAAAAAATCGGCGGGTACTTTTTGTATAAAACCATCCCAACCACCCACACGGTCGAAAGACAATGGAAGCAAAATAAAGACAGCTGCGCAAAGGACTACAAATTGTAAAATGTCGGTTACCATTACCGCCCAAAGTCCGCCGACAGCTGTATAGGCGATCATGAAAAGTCCCAATCCAATGGTGCAGGGAACGAGCGGTAAATCGAGCGAAACACTGACTAATCTTGCCACCGGATAAAGAACAGATCCTTTTATAAAAACCGAAACGAGTGTGAAAATAAAGATGTAAGTTTTCTGAACCGGCAAGCCTAATCGCTCCCTGATGAATTCTGCCGCCGTAAGTGCTCTGGTCCGTTTCCAGTGCGGAGCGATGAACAGGCCGGTTATTAAGGCGCCAATGCACATGGTCCATTGGATGGTAATTGCCACCCAGCCATGTTTGTAAGCAATTGATCCCCATGCTACAAAAGTGCCGGCAGAGAAAAAACTCATAAACAAGGATAAACCTCCGATAAACCAGGGAACTGCTTCACCTCCGGCAAAAAATGATTTTAGATTTCTTCCTGTCCGTGCAAAAAGTAAGCCGATTGCAAGAACAAACGCTGAAAAAACGACGATTACTACGGTATCAATGGTATTGTTCATATTTATTGGCTATTAGCTGATAGCTATTAGCTTTTGGGTAATTATTTATTTCAAAGTTGTGGTTAAATACGGACTGTCGGTTCGGAATGGTGCTGCGGGAAATCCTTCTTTGTTATATAAATTGGCGCCGTTGCTTTCTACGGGACTGCCCGTCCAGGCGTAACGCACCGACCTGGGTTCCGGAATTTGATCGTGCCAGACAATGACATTGTTTCCCTCAATTTTTGCACTGGCCCAGATGTATTTTCCATCGTTTCCGGCAATTGCAAATCCTTTTAAAGCTCCGTTTTGAGCGACTAGTCCGTTGACTGCGTACCTGAATTTTATACGGATATTTTTTCCTTCAACCTGCATGGATTCGAACAATGGCGATGTTTGCAAATTGTTTTCTCCGTAACATAATCGCCTTGCTTCGGATGCCATTCGTTGTCCAACCTGCTGTTTATAAACCGGATGCACGTCATAAGGATTGCCAACGTCGATGGTTATTGCCAGGCCGGTTTGGGAAATCCGTAGCGCCGACTGTTGTGCCTCCCTCAATTCTGCCCAATGAGATTCTGTCGGATTTGGTGTTAAAGGACCGAAACCGGCAAGCTGCGTGATCAGAAAAGCGAGGTCGCCCTGATTGAATTGTTTTCGCCAGTCTTTAATTAGTAAGGGAAGCAGTTTTTGGTATTTTTCGGCCTCAGCTGCGTTTGCTTCTCCCTGGTACCATAAAAAACCTTTTAATCCAAGATCAGCAAAAGGAGCGATCATTGCATTGTATATGGCAGAAGGTTTTCTCCGGTTTTCGGTCGGATCGGTAGGTTTTGGCTGATATTCCGTGATTTTCAAACTGCTTTTAAAAAGCCATTCTCCAGATAAAGGAATGATCAATGGCGTGTCGGAATCTATTAATTCCTGTAAACGAAGGTCACTCGAATTCCGGCTCGTAAATCCTCCAAACCCGGATGTGTTTTCCAGTCTTATGGAAATCTGATTTTTACCTTCTTTTACCAATTCGGCAGGGATTGAATAAATTCTTCTGCCGGGTTGCCAGCCGGTTTTTCCTACTTCCGTTCCGTTGAAATAAGTAATGTCAAAATCTTTAAGCGTTTCAAGGTTTAATAGAAGTGTCTTTCCGGCCATTGTAGCAGGAATCTGAATTTCTTTCCGAAGCCAAACAATGCCATCGAAATCGGGCAAGCCGTGGTTTTCCCAATAATCCGGAGCAATCATTTTTTTCCAGTTGGTTGGCTTGAAATCTTTGGAATACCATTTTTCTATGAAACCGGAATCCGCTTTTTGAAACTCATTCATCCATTTTTGTAGGTTTGCTGTGTAAGCCAACTGACTGGTTTCAATGGATTTCTTTCCCTGATTTTCGCGTATATATTTTTCAGCCAGCTCTTTAAAATCAGGATGCTGTTCAATGCTTTTTATTCCGATCCAGGGCTCAATGGCAGTTCCTCCCCAGGACGTGTGAATGATGCCGATGGGTATGTGCTGGGTTTTGTGAATTTCTCTGGCAAAAAAATAGGTGACAGCCGAAAATGAGGCCGTATTTTCAGGTGTAGAGACTTGCCAGGAAGCATTTGATACATTTTCAAGCGGATCCGAACTGATCATTTTCGCCACAGTAAAGGAGCGGATTTCAGGGAAACTGGCATTCCTAAGTTCATAGGATGCATTAAAAACCTGCTTCGCCGACCACTCCATATTCGATTGTCCGGAACAAAGCCAAACATCCCCGATCAGGATATTTTTAAAAGAGAAAGAACTGTCCGAATCAATTTTTAACTCATAAGGTCCGCCTGCTTCTTTGGCCGGAAACGATACTTTCCACTTACCATTCGCTTCTGTTCTGACCTTCTTTTTTTCTCCTGCAAATTCAACCGAAAAAGAACTTTTAGAACTGGCGGTTCCCCAAAACTGAATGGCTTTCTGACGCTGTAAAACCATGTTGTCGCTGAAAAAGTGCGGCATTTTTATATGGTTTACAGCAAGTGCAACCTGACAGTAAAGGCAGTTTAAAGCAAGAAATATTAAACATCTTGTTATTAACCTCATTTAGTAATTAATTAAATTTTACTGTAAACACTTCAATTCCAAATCCTGATAATTGATAGGAAATGGATTGTTCTGAATTTGTAACGGTTTGATTTGAAGTGGTTTTTGTAATGCTTTTTATTGTTTTTCCAGCAGTCCATTTTTCGGAATGAAGAGATATTTTTCCCTCAGTCGGCTGAGCACGATTGTTCAAAAGCACGATGTACGCCTCATTGTTTTTTGTGTTTTCGGACAGGACATAATCAACAACCGGTAAATTGTCCGTTACAAAACCATCACGAATGACCAGATTTGCCTTTTTGCCATAAACTGTGCCCGGTTCGAATCCGTAAGTCTGATGCGGGCCTACTTTTGGGGTAACGAATCCTCTTGGAAAAACCACTTTTCCACCCGAACGCAACTCTGCTTCTGCCATGATGTAATCGGTGATCCAGCCAACCTGCCACCATGCGTGATGCGGATAAGGACCAGCGCCTTTGTTCATAGCCGCCCAGTAATAGGAAGCAACGCTGGTTTTGCTGTCCACAAATGCATCTCGGCCAATGGCAGCGGATCGGGCCATGTCTGCAAAAATCTGATCGCCGGTGATTTGAAACATCCGGATAAACATGCCTGCGTGACTAGCTAACTGAATAGGTCCGAGCCGTGTAGCAGAGCCAAAAATGCCGCCATGTTCAAAACTCAAACCCGTCTGACTGATCTCCCATTCTTCCTTTTGTACACCATTTACCGTTTTAATTTCGTGGCCGGCTATGGGATGCGTGTAAACAGACGCCGTGTAAATTTTGGCGCAAGTGATTGCAGCATCCTTGTATTTTTTGTTTTTTGTAAAATCATACAAATCAAGAAAAGCCTGTGCAGATTGTCCTGTTGCGAAGTCCGGCGCATATCTTGCATCACCGCAAACTCCCAAAAAAGAACCTGTTTCCACAGCATTTTTAATCATCCAGTCCGCACCTTTTTGTGCGGCTTTCAGGTATTTTTCATCTTTTAAAATGCGGTAAGCCACCATCAATCCGTAAAAAGTAGGGCGGACATCTTTGATATCTTTGAAAATTTCCTGCTCTGTTTTTCGGTCAAAAGCAACAGCAAAACTGCCATTTGGTTTTTGCCAGGATAATAATTTCTCTGCTCCGAATTTTAATCTTTCTTTCAATTCAACGTTATCCGGTTCGAACAAAAGCATATTTCCCATGTCCAGCATCACGTAGTAAGTCAGCGCGATGGGTTCAACTACTTCACCCCATTCCTCCACAAACTTTTTGCTTTTGGCCAGATAATATTGTCCTTCAACGGCTCCCTTAAAAAATCCGTTTTCACTTTGCTGCTGTACGAGTTTGAAATTCTTGGCAGGAGGCAATACTTTTTCTTTCAGCTCAGGATCATTGGTCGCATTGGCCAGCATCCACATCGCTCCATAATCTGCATTTTTCATGGCATCTTTATTGGAGCCAACAACGCCGCCCAGATACGATTGTGCGCCGATTTGTTTTCCTTTAAATTCTTCGACATTCCAAAGTGAAGTTTTAGGATCGGTGAGGTAGTGATGCATATTTTCAACCCGGCTGGTCAGCGATTGTTTGCTTTGGCGAAGCGAAAGTGTTTCCTTGAATTTGTAAATATCATAAGCTGCATGGTTGATAGCCTGAAACCAATCACCGGCTATCAAACTATATCTAAAAGAATAGGAAATTGTTTCACCTTCATTCATTTCTGATTTTTCCTCACCCAAAACCGGATAATAAAGCGTTGGAGAAAGTGCTCCTTTTCTGTTCATGTGTGACAATCCCAGGTGCCAGTCGGCCTGCGTAATTTTATCTTTTTCCCATGGATCGCGTGCCAGTCCGGGTTCGGGAATGACCGATAAGGTGATTCCGCTTTTGGAACTTACCAATGGGCTCAAAGTGGTAGCGCAACGTTCGCGGTAAACAACCGGACGGGCCGGAATACCATGTCCGTATGCATAGGAAAGAGCGAAATTCTCTTGGATAAAATTTCCCTGAAAATAACCCGGAACAGAAACCCAGGACATTTTTTCAACGGGTAAGGAAGCCAGGGTAGGAGTGGCCAAAGAGAAAAAACCTTTCTTTTTGGCTTTCAAAGTCATGGTAACAAAAATGTCGGTCGGGAACTCAGGATCCAGTTTCCAATTGGCAGTAATGGTGGCAGCTTCCGTTTCTTTTTTAAATTCCAGCTGATCTTTTCCAGGCTGGAATTGATCGGGAATGAAGTGGTAAGCTTTGCCGGCTGTGTTCAGAGGAACTTCGGTGATGCTCTCCTTCCATTGGCGTTCCTGGTAATGGTAACTTTCTTCCGGGAATTTTCCACCCGTAATTTTTTCAAATGATTCTTTGGGTTCCGCAGACGGTTTTGTTTCTGAATAAAGCAAAGTGTATTCACCCGAAGGCAAAAGCCCCTCGATCCATTTATCATTCTTTTTGACCTTAACTTCCGCAATCCGCCAGCCGGTTTTTTCATTTTGCCAATAAACATGGATCCTGTCATTGGTCAGACTTGAAGCGTTTTTTTTCTGGGCAAAAGTGGAAACAGAAATACAGAAAAGAAGAAATATTGAAAGTTGAAATCTCATTTTTGACTATGTTTAATTACGGTGCGCTGCACCTTTCCAGATCTTTGGATATTGGTTTTCTACAAGTATTTCGCCGCTCTGCGGCTTGTCTTTATTTCGTCTTTTTTATAAAATTCTTTATGCCGTCCGAAGCGAAATCAGTTAATTTTCCACTAGAATCAGTGTAAAGTATGTATACATCAATGTCTTTTATATGGAGTAAAAATCGCTTCGTTTCTTCCAACCCCATTACAAAAAAAGCTGTATCATAACCATCTGCGGTAATGGCGTCTTGGGCAAAAACGGTGACACTCAACAGGGAAGTCTGCTCCATGGAACCGGTTTTCGGATTGATAATGTGGTTAAAAATCTGCCCGTCTTTTTCAAAATGATTCCGGTAATTTCCGGCTGTTGTCATTGCCCTGTCGGAAAGCTGAACTGTAACTTCCAGAGAACCGGGTTTAAGGGGATTTTCAATTCCTGTTACCCAGGGTTTTTTATCATTTTTATTTCCTTTACAAATAATTTCTCCTCCGATCTCGACCATGTAACGGTTGATTTCTTTTTTCTCTAAAAATCCGGCGATCAGATCCACCGAGTATCCTTGTGCGATGCCATTGAAGTCCAATCTTATGTTCGGTTTTTTCTTTTTTACAGATACGGAATCGAATTCAATCAAATCAAATCCAACCAGTTGTATCAAAGAATCCAAGTTGATATTTTCCGGATTTTTATTCTTTTTTGGCCCAAAACCGTAAGCTTCAACCAAAGGCATAATAGTCGGATCGAACGCGCCATTGCTTGCCTCGTAAACTTCTTTTGATTTTTTTAGAACCGGATAAAAATAAGGCGATTTGAATGTGTGTGAATCGGATCGGTTAAATTCAGAAATCCCGGAATCAGTTCGGTAAAGCGACAAACATTTGTCAAAATCATTCAAAATTGAATCAATCTGCGTTTTAAAATTCCGGTTTTGAGAATCAAAATATTTAATATGATAAGTTGTTCCCTGCGCCTCGCCATTGATTGAAATCATATCCTGACCATTAACTCCAATGCCGGAAAAGAACCACAAAATGATATGGATTTTAAATAGATTTTTTAAATGTTTTGATGCCACGGATACACGAATTTGCACGAATATTTATTTATGATTGTCTAATACGATAAAATATTAAATAAAAAACATTCGTGTTCATTCACGGTCCGCCGCGCGGTGCATTCGTGGCATAGAGATTCATGGTTGCGGAGCGAGCGTTTCACCTTTTAGAATGCCTACTAATTCCGGTAAATGTTTCTCGTAAACCCCTCTCGGCGTTGTTTTATATTTGTTGGCCAGAGACGCTGCAAAACCCACAACTTCACCCATCATACCACAAGTCCGCATCACACGGGTGCTCCCGAAAGCAACGTGTGTGGTACTGATATTTCTTCCGGCCATGAACAGATTCTGAATATTTTTGGAATATAAACAACGATAAGGAATGGTGTAAGGAGCAACTTTGATGTGTTTGGTGCTCGCAAAAAATTCCTGTCCTTCGAAATATTTGCTGTTTTTGGCATCCGGAAAGTGAAGGTCAATTGTCCAGGTGGCTGTGACCGAACCATCGGGATAAAACTTACCTTCCTGGATATCCATTTGGTTTAAAACATGGTCACCGATAATTCTTCTAGACTCTCTCTTACCGCCAATGTAGGCTACCCATGCCAGTTCCTGTTTGGCATACTTATCTTTTTTATGGTTTTTCAGATAGGACCAGTTTCCGTAAATCGCCCGCAAGTTGTGATCGCGGATTTGCTCTGCCTGCGTAATCGTGTTGAAATTGCCAAAACCTGTTTCCCATTCCCAGTCAGCCTTGCCTTTGTCAATGTGATATTCGTCGGAAAACTGTAACGCCCAGGGAGTTTCGGGGAAAGCTGTCACGGTATCGCTTGGCAATGAAGCCCAAAGATTGGAAGTTCCCAATGTGAAGTCATCTGCTTTTTCAGCTGCGAGCGTTTCGCCGGTTTCTGCTTTGCTTTCCCGTCCCATGCGGAATTCCGCACCGGCCAGAAATCCCAGTGTTCCGTCGCCTGTACAATCTGAAAAGAACGAGCCTTCAAAACGCAGTTCCTGATTTGTGGCAATATCGCGGCCCACTACTGCTGTAATGATGTCGTTTTGCTTTTCAATTTTATAAACAAAAGTGTTTAGAAAAAGCGAAATGTTTGGTTCTCCTTTGATGATGTCGATTTTACGTTTGTCTCCATATTCCTTTGCATCAGGATTTCCGTTTCCAGGATCTCCGTTGTCCATTTCTCTGACGATGCGGCCTAATTTAGGATAGTGGTTTTTATCCACATCTCCCATCAAATGCACACGTATTTCAGAACTGTTGTTTCCACCTAAGACAGGACGATCCTGAATTAATGCCACCTTTAAACCCATGCGTGATGCAGAAATAGCAGCACATGTTCCGGCAATTCCGCCGCCAACGACGACTATATCATAATGTCCGGCCAAAGCAGGCGTTTCGGTCAGATTCAATAATTTTTTACGAAAAGCGGTGAGTTCCTCCAGTTTGTTCGGAGGCGTAAATTTGGGTGCGTCAGTGAAAAGAATCGCATCGCAGCGGCCATTGAAACCAGTCAAGTCTTTGAGAGATAACTTAACCTCCGTTTTTTTGATTTCTGTTTCACCCGCATCGTACCATTTCCATTCATCAGAGCCACTTTCTCCGAAAATCTGTTTAACTGGATTGCCATCGATTGAAACCTGGAATTTGCCGGGACCTTTTGGAAATGGCGCCCAGTCTTTGGTACGAACCCAAACGTGGTATTTGCCTGTTTTTGGAAATTTTACAGTGGTATTAGCATCCTTAACCGGCCTTCCCATGCCGTGCGCCATCAGGTATGATGAGTTCAAAACAACAAATGATTGCTGGTCAATTACCCAGCCGCCTTTGTCCTGGAAGGATTCGGTTTCTACGAAGACGTGGTTTTGGGCGGATAATTTAAAGGTCAGGAGTAACAGGAATATTGTGAGATTAATCTTCATAGGACGTTAGATTTAATTTGATATTTGTTAGACTTCATAGAACATAAGCCCTAAGGACTTGAATTCGAATAGTCCTGGGTAAAACCCGGGGTTGAATAATTAATGAATGTATCCCCAACCCGAAAGGGTTGAATTCGCCGGTGATGTTCAACCCTTTCGGGTTGGGTTACTTATTCCGGCTTCTTTGCCCCCGGATTTTATCCGGGGTTATTCATGTTTGACCCCGTCGGGATCTTTTCCTTAATCTGTTTCCTTACTTCCGGACAACTTTGACTATCATTTCCTGTTTTTATAATCTTCCATCCGCTTCCGGATTTCATTATTTTTTGGTCTAAAATGTTCCAAAACCTGAAAAATCCCTGTTGCGAATTCTTCATTTTCATTGTTTAAATTACCGGCCAAAATTGCCAATGTCTGATCCGGTAATTCTTTCTGTTTTTCTAAGATTTTCAGTTTCAGTTTGAATTGTTCTGCATTGGATTTAACCAGATTTTCAATCAGATTCGTAGTTGAGTTTTTAGTTAAAGTAGTATTTTCCAGCTTTTTTAAAATTGCAATTTGCATAGGATAAGACGCGGACTGGTAAGTTTTCCATAGCCAGTTTTGTTTAGCCTCGCCAGAAAAGAAATCATTTCCCGTCTTCTGTAAAGCCGTTCTGGCTGTAAAAAGATTTTTTCCTGTTATAATTTTTTCAATGTCTTTTTCATAGCTTTTTTTTACTAAACCTTTTTTGTTAATTACCTTTTCCATCGCCCAGTACTGATAATGATAATTGCTGTTTGCCAGGAAGTTATGTAACATTTCGTCGTTAATATATGACTCAGAAATTGTTTTCATTTTGTTTACAACCTGATTTCCATACGCAATTTTCCAAAGTGTAAAACAAGTGTACACCGCTCCTTCGATCACTTCATTTTTGATGGTTTTGAGCGTTGCGCCGGTTTTTGCATCCACATCGTTTGTCAGACTGTCCGTTCCTTTTGTCATGAGATCTTCCATTTTGAGATCTGCAAATATGGAATTTGGCCTGGACAGGATTTCGCTTAGCTTTTCATAATCTTCCGGTTTGAATTCATCATGATCCACTTTTGTAAGAATTTTACCTTCCGGCAGATCATATCGCATGTAATTTCCAAGCAGATCCCAATAGAAATTGATATAAACCGGCTTGCATTCATTTGTGTAGCAAACAGGTGTAAAAATATTCCGGAAGAAATATTGCGGTCTTCCGGAATCGTCCAATGCTAACTTTAAGGTATAGGTAAGGGTGTCGTTTTCAATGATTTTGAATTCACGGATTTTTGTCTCCGGATATTCATTCCCTTTTTTTTCGAACAAAACGGCACTTCTCTCCTCCGCAAAGCCTGTCTGCGAAAAGAGAGAAATTGTTGTCAGTAAGAAAAGGAAAAGGCGATTCATGTGTGATTGTTTCTTTGGTTTTGAGAATTTAAAGACGATTTTACGTCCCCCAATTCTCAAAGCTATTTTATTTCCAGTCCGGATTTTGTACCAGTTTCGGATTGGCGTTGAGCTCATCCTGAGGAATCGGAAAATATTTATTTTTCGCGGTAACGTTTCTGACCGGATAAACACTGTTAACTGCTTTTGGAATCACAGTCAGGAATTTGCCCGTACGCGTGAGATCATACCAGCGGTCTCCTTCCGCAAAAAACTCCCAGGCACGCTCTTGTATCACGGCATCAACAAATGCATCTTTTGAAAGCCCCGCTGTTAAATCCGGTAGTCCAGCTCTTTTTCTGACGGTATTGATGAAGCCATAGGCAATTGCCGTGGGACCGTTCAATCGTCCTTCTGCCTCGGCAGCGATGAGGTAAACGTCTGCTAATCTCAGAATAGGAATATTTGGAATCAAACCGATTGTTGAATTTGGATCCTGGTATTTTTTGATGAGCACGCCTTGTGTCGTAATGGGGGTAATGCTCCTTTGCGCAACTGTTTTTCCTGTTTTATCTACATAATTTGTATCCAGCAATTGCCTGCGCTTGTCTTTTGGGTCAAATGAGTTGAAAAATGATTGATATGCAAACATGGATCCGAAGGAAGTTCTTGCGTACGCAGGTCCAGCGCTTCCCGGAGGGCCACAAAGCCCAACCAATTGGTGTCCCGTTCCCGGAGAAACCGGATCAACCTCAAAAGCCCAAATATTTTCTGCTCTTGCTGCGTCTTCTTTATCATTTTTGTAAACGTCCACCACGTCCGCCATCAGTGAATGCTTGCCGCTATTGATCACTTCTTTTGCCTTTTCCAGCGCTTTCGCCCAATCTTCGTTATAGAGCGCCGCTTTTGCGTAAAGTGCCAATGCCGCTTCTTTAGACGGGCGGCCTTTGTCTACCGTAGGAAACGAAACCAGCCCTGCTGCCGCTGCCATGTCCAGATCCGCATAAATTTGTTTGTAAACGTCCGCTTTTGGGCTCTTCGCTGTTATAGCTTCTTCCTGCGTGTAGCTGGGAGTAATTTTGATTGCAATGTCTCCGAAGTTTTTTGCCAGGAAAAAGTGATAAAAAGCACGAAGGAAATAGGCTTCCCCGATGATCTGTTTTTTACGGGTTTCGTCCATAATGGCTTCCGGTACTTTGGCAATAACCCAGTTGGCTTTTTCAATCCCGCTGTAACTTGCCGACCAGATCTGCTGCGGGGATTCGTTCACCCGGCTGTTGCTCTTCTGAGTTGTATAATTGACGTCATAGGTAAACTGGGTCAGGGTATTTCGTCCAACCACACCGCGCGGATAAGTCTGATCATCGCTAAAATCAGCAATGAGCGTCAAGGCCGGGCCGCCACCAAGGCTGGCCAATCCACCATAGACGGAAATAAGCCCCTTTTCGGCATCAGCGGCAGTTTTGTAAAATTCCTCGGTGTAAATGGAGGAATAAATGGTTTCGTCGAGCTGGCAGGAGTGGAGCACCAGCGCAGCTACCAAAACTCCTGAGAGACAAGTTGTTTTCTTAAATATGTTCTTCATGTTCAATGCTATATTTTGGTAGGGAATCAATTGTATCAGAATGTAACCTGTATACCACCTAAAAATGATTTGGCCTGAGGATAAACGAAGTTATCTACTCCTGTAACCGTGTTTGAACCGGCATAGGTATTCACTTCCGGATCATATCCGCTGTACTTCGTGAATGTGAAAAGGTTGTTGGCGCTCACATACAATCTGATCCCCTGGACACCTTTAAATTTGGGCAATGTGTAACCTAGTGTCAGGTTTTTAAAACGGATATAGGATCCGTCCTCAACCACATAGTTTGTGATCGGTAAACGACCACCCTGGAAAGCGCTTACATATTGATTGCTTGGGTTGGTAGGTGACCAGCGGTTTGCAACACCTGCTAACATATTGCGTTGTCCAAGGGGATTTTCGAAGGAAAGCCGGCTTGCATTGTAAATGTCATTTCCTTGTGAACCCGAAAGGAATGCAGCCAGATCAAAGCCCTTGTAGGAAAGATTCGTCGAAAAACCGAATATGAATTTAGGATTTGGATTACCGACAATAACCTGGTCAGCAGCAGTAATTGCACCGTCGCCCGTCAGGTCCTTCACTTTTTGTCCCCCGATACGTCCGTCATAGCCGGGAAGGATTGCATCTCCGGTCTGGTTTACACCGTCAAAAACATAGGTTTTAAACAAGCCCAACGGTTCGCCTACTTTAAGAATGGTGTAGGTTGTTACGAAAGTTTCATTGGTAATACCGCCATCAAGGCTCAAAATTTTGTTGCGATTTATAGTCGTGTTGGCCGAAACATCCCATTTAAAAGCGCCGTCCAATATCCTCGCGTTTACGGCCAGTTCAATTCCCTTGTTTTCCAGCGAAGCATAATTTCCTGTGATGTTTCCATAACCGGAGCTCAGCGGAAGAGTTTTTACATAGAGCAGATCGTTTGTTTTTTTGTGATAAACGTCAGCGATGAAACTTACTCTGTTGTTCAGCAAGCTGATATCGAGTCCGATGTTCGTTTGCGCAGAACGTTCCCATCTCAGGTCAGGATTGGCGATTCCGGTAGGATTGATACCTGTAACATAGGTATGGTTGATCATGTAATCGCTTCCTGTTGCAGCTGCCGTTGAAAGTGATTGATACGGGCTTATACCACCCGCATTACCGGTTATACCGTAGCTGGCCCGGATTTTCAAATCTGACAGCCAGGAAACTTCCTTCATGAATGGTTCCTCAATAATGCGGTAGGCCGCAGAAACGGCAGGAAATAAACCATATTTGTGATTTGCTCCGAATTTGCTGGATCCGTCCACACGAGCGGTTATGTCGAGGAACAGCTTATCTTTAAAACCATAGTTGATACGGCCCATGTATGAGTCCAGTCTTTGCGTACTTCTGCTGCTCGACACCGTTCTGGTCAATGCAAGTTGAAGCGCTTCATTTTTGGTGGCATCGTTGGGGAAACCAGTCGCATTGATATTATTTGAATTTGCCAGTTCCACCTGTGTTCCAAATACTGCAGTCGCTTTTAATGTGTGATTTTTGGCAATTGCTGTACTGTATGTCAGTATGCTTTCATGAAGCAATGCGATATAATTGGCGTTTGACTTGCTTCCTGAGCCGGAATTGTCATTCAGATCGCTTTTGTTGATGATCGACCGTGGTGAATATCCGTCAAAAAGTTCACCACGCTGGTCGGCATTGAATGACGCTCTGTAAGTGAGGCCTTTGAATAAATTGGCTTCGCCGTAGATATTGACAAGCGTACGTTTGATGCTTCTTTCATTCAGGGCAGCGGCGAAATTCAGCGGATTCACAACTTCGCGATACTGCCCGCCGGCTTGTTCTCCAAACGGGAAAATTGAGCCATCTGCACGATAAGGCTGTAAAGTCGGTGGGGCCCCGATTGCAGCTCCCAATACAGATGACAGCACAGCTCCGCCGTCACCAATATTGGTTCCGCCAGTCTGGATTCCATCATTAATGGAATAGCTCCCAAGAATACTGGTTCCAATCTTGATGGCTTTACTGATGCGGTGATCCAGATTTAACCGGTACGAATAGCGCTTGAAAGCCGAACCTATAAATGTACCTTGCTGGTCGAAATAGTTCAAAGACATCGCGAGCTGCGTCTTTTCATTTCCTCCGTTTATCGAAAGCTGGTGGTTTTGAATGGGCGCCTTTCTGAAAATCAGGTTCTGCCAGTTGACTCCTTCTCCCAGAGAGGCGGGATTCGGGTAATACGTATTTTTGAAGGTCTCGTTTTCAAGTTGCGCAAATTCGGCAGCGTTCAGTACATCAAGTGTTTTATTCACTTTCTGCGTGCCGTAGTAACTGTCAAATGTAATCCGCGTAGCACCACTTTTACCTCTCTTCGTGGTGATCAGAATTACACCGTTTGCAGCGCGCGCTCCGTAAATAGCCGACGCTGAGGCATCTTTCAGTACATCCACCGACTCGATATCGTTTGGATTGATCGTTGAAAGCGGGCTCACGTCTGTAATGCCGCCGCCATTGGAAATCTGGATCCCGTCGATTACGTACAAGGGTTCGGAAGAGCCGTTGATAGAGTTGGTGCCACGTATCCTGACACTTATATTTCCGCCAGGAGCGCCGGAGTTTTGATTTATTTGAACACCGGCAACACGCGCCTGTAATCCTTGTGCAATATTTGCAACGGGCGTCTGCACGAGATCCGCCGCTTTCACAGAGGCAATCGAACCGGTCGTTTCCACTTTACGCTGCGTTCCGTAACCTACCACGACAACTTCTTCCAAAGCTTTTTGATCAATCTTTAAAGTAACCTCAATATTGCTCCGGTTGTTGATCGCAACTTCTTCTTTCAAATAACCTACGAACGAAAATACCAAAGTTCCTTGTGCAGAAGCCGAAAGCGAAAATGTGCCATCAACATTGGTAAGCGTCCCCTGCTGTGTTCCCTTAACCGTAACGCTGGCACCTGGTACCGCCTGACCGGCATCATCGATCACTTTTCCTTTTACCGACAAATCCTGAGCATACAGATATTCCTTTGCGCCGGAAATAGTCAAAAGAACCAGAAAACTGATTTTACATAAATTTTTTAACATAGTTAAAAGGGTTTGATAGTAGCTGAAATTGAAATAATTCAATTTTTTCGTTTTGAATCGAAAATTATGGAAATGAGGTATGTTAAACTTTACAGCCATATTTCGACCTAAATCGCAATAATTACCTGAATATAGCATTCCGATTAGCGTTGTCAAGGGTAGAAAAACGCTGAAATATCTCGAATTATCACAAAAAATATCGGTAACGTTTGCGGATACGTTACCGATATATGGTTATCATTATTTTTAATAGGAAAATATTATAAATAAATTTTAGTTACTTTTAACGGCATATGTTAGACTTGTTTTTTTTGTTTGTTGAAATAATACAATGATCGGTTGTCCCAAATGTTCTGAGGTAGGTACGATAATGAAAGCAGGTTACGTGCGTAACAAGCAACGGTATGTTTGCAAAGACTGCAATTACTTTTTTACGTTATCCGATCCCGGACAAATTGAGCCCCGGAAGAAGAGCCGACGCCATCAGACAACGATAATAGATATTGCGAAATCGCTCGGCGTGTCGAATTCAACGGTGTCCCGCGCACTGCATGATCATGCCGATATAAGTCCTGAAACCAAACAGGCCGTTCTGGATATGGCGGTAAGTCTGGACTATCAGCCCAACTTACTTGCCTATAATCTGGTGAAAAGTAAAACAAATACCATTGGGATGATTGTGCCGGAATTTCACAACCCATTCTTTCCCAATGTCATTATTGGTGCACATGAGGTGCTTACTGCGGCAGGGTACAATCTGACGATCATGCAGTCCAATGAATCGTATCAGGTGGAAATATCCAATACCAGGGCGATGCTTGCTAACCGGATCGACGGTCTGCTGATTTCCCTCACGCAGGAAACCAACAATTTTGATCACCTGGCCGTTTTTGAAAAAAAAGGCATTCCCTTAATTATGTTTAACCGGGTCTGTGACAGTGTGGACGCAGCGAAGGTGGTTGTCAATGATTTTGAAGCTTCTTTCCGGGCTGTCGAGCATTTAATTCTGAATGGGTACGAGCGCATTGCGCACCTGGGCGGCCCCCTTACTTTACTGGTGAGCCAGGAACGGCTTCGGGGTTACAAAGCTGCGATGGAAAAGTATGGGAAAAGAATTGAAGAGAATATGATCATTCAGGGAATGTTAACGCAGCAGAAAACCAGAATTTATGGCAAATATTTGCTGGAACTGGAAAACCGGCCGGATGCCATTTTCGCTGTCAATGATTCGTCCGCGATTGAAATTATGCTAATGGCAATGGAGCGGGGAATCAAAATTCCCGAAGAACTGGGTGTGGTCGGATTTAGTGATAATCCGGAATCGGCATACATCGGTCCGGGGCTTACCACAGTTCGGCAACCCACACTTGAAATGGGTAAAACAGTAGCAAAATGGATACTTAAAATCGTGGACGACGATCAGGAGATCAGGATGCCGCAACAACAGATAATTCTGGAAACTGAACTGATCGTGCGCGGTTCGTCGGTACGAAGCATTAAATAGTCCTGGCGTAGATTTCGGAGTTGGCAAGCCGACGTTATCCGATCTCGAAATTCCTCGTCAAAGTCGCTGATCTAATCATCCGGGGATGTACGATCAGCTTCTCAACTGTAATTGCTGTGCCTTTTATTCCTGATAATGATCGCGTGACCGGCGAAGACAATTGCTTGATATTTGTGTTTCGCTTTTCAATTCGTTATGTTTAAACTTGTAATCTAGCTGAATTTCGACCGCTCATTTGAATACATTTCACAAGTTATTCAGTTCAACTAATCAGCAGCATTCCGTACATCATCACGATATTAATCACGCACTAAAACCTTATTTCATGAATAAAAGCTTCAAGCGCTTCCTGCAACGAAATATCTCATCTAAGCTATTTCAACCCTTTTTTGAAAAACTACATTTGCTTTCTCTCGCGGGAATGAACTATGGTAATGGTGATTTCCTGAATAGTGGAGAGTTGAATACTTTAAAGTATATCAAAAAAAAGCTAAACGGTTCGGGATCCTTGAAATTATTTGATGTTGGGGCCAACATCGGTAACTACTCCATAGAACTCGCAAATTGTTTTGCCGACGCTCAGATTCATTCGTTTGAACCTTCGCAAAAAACTTTCGAACACCTGGTCAGAACAACGTCAGGTATTTCAAGTATAAAACCAAATAACATTGGGTTTGGTGACTCAGAAACGACGCTACGCCTGTTCTCCGAGCGTGAGGGGTCCAGGCTGGCTTCTGTTTATCACAGAAATATGGATCACCTTGGCATCTCATTGAGCAATATTGAAGAGATCAAACTTTCGACTATTGACAACTATTGCGCAGCCAATAATATTGGTCGAATCAATTTATTGAAACTGGATGTGGAGGGCAACGAGTTAAATGCTTTGAAAGGTGCTCAAAATATGCTGGATCAGGGTAATATTGATTTTATTCAATTTGAGATGGGAGGTGCAAATATTGATTCCAGAACCTATTTTCAAGACTTTTATTATTTATTGAAAGACAAATTCCGGATTTATAGAATTTTGAGCGATGGTCTGGTGGAAATAAAAGGATACAAAGAAACGTATGAGATATTTATCACAATTAATTATTTGGCCGAACGACGTTAGCGAACTTTATTTGTCTTTTTGGGTGGATTGTTAAAAATTTTACTTTGCCAATCACACTTGAAAATGGTCATACGCGGTTCGTCGTAGAGGGTAACGGTTTGATGCAATCTCAGATTTTTAGCTGAATAAAAAATCCTGATACGGATCAGGGTCAGTTTGCAAACTGGCGTCCTAGAAAAAAGTACGGATTCAAATGAACCCGCACTTTAAACACCACAGAATAAAAATTTAATATCACTTCGGGGAAATTTTCCAATGGAGATTTCCCCGACAAATTTCAGTGTAACCGAAATCCGCTTTTGGCGATCTGGAGAGACAAGTTTCAAGGAATTTCAATGGCGTGGTAGCCTGCGTAATATTCTACTTTTTTTGAGAGTGAAAATTGTATACCAAAGCAACTTGCTAAATCAAATATAACTGATCTGACAAGGAGATAAAACTGCATTTTTCACTTTATTGAAATATCAAAAATTAATTATCCAATACTGCAATGAAGAATTTAAATTGTTGCTAAAATGTGCTCAATTTGATCATATACGCGTTTTTTTGTCACTAAATCGGTTTATCAGGATACACGGATTTGAAACAATGCGACACTTTTTAATAAATAAGTGCTTAAAAAAAGAATACGTATAATTATCCAGGATTCAGTTGGAACAGAACGGATCAATCGACGATTTGAACACAAAAAGTCTCAGGAGAATCGACTGAGATATTTGGAATGGCCTATTTAAAATGCCGGAGAAAGGGAACCGGGAATTGGAGCAGTGACGACCATGATGGTCGTTAAAATAGGGAAGAGCTGGTCTCCAGGTGAAGTTGATTTATCTTTTTAAGACCTGCCTCGTTTACAAGAAAACAAGGCAAGTCTTATGTTTTTATTCGGAGTCTTTATACAATCCGAATTCGCTGATTGCAATGCTCACCGGAGATTTGGTAATGCGTAAACGAAATTTTTGTCCTGTAACCGGAATTTGTAGTTTGACAAGCCTTTTGGCGCCAACGCTCGTTCCCTGATGGATTTCCTTCCAGGCGTTTGCTTCCCAGACATCCACCGCAAAAGCTTCAATACGCTGGCCAAGTTTGATGTATTCCTGTAAGCTGATTATGTCGAACGTAATGGGTTGATTCAGTTCAATTGTTACTTCCGGAGTTTTGAAATCCTCGTCGGTAGCCCAGTAAGATTCCGGCTTGCCATCGAGAATATTCTTGGCGCTGTAAATGGAGTTATAGCCACGAACATTAACGGCTTTTGACGAAGCGCGAGTTACAAGATTTGTTGCAAAAGTGTTTTTAACATGATCACCAAAAGATTTTAGCGCAGCAACGTCGTCGTCCGATAATAGCCCACGGGTATCAGGAGCAAGGCCCAGATCTAAAGCAGCACCCCGTCCAACGCTTTTGAGGTAGAGGTCAAATAATTTTTCAGGAGTTTTCGGTTTTTGATCGGCATGATAGAACCATCCTTTTCTCAGCGGCACATCGCATTCTGCCGGAATCCAGAATTTTCCATTGCGGGTACCGCCTGGATTTTCATCTGCATTTGCCTGGCCAGGAACAGCAACATTTTGCCCTTTCGACGGCTGTGGTGTCAGCGTGGCCCAGGAAGTTTCATTCACAGATCCATCCTCATTACCGGCCCAACGCACGTCCCACCCGATGTCGCTGAAGATATTTGCGGTTGGCTGCAATTTTCTGGTCAGGTTCGTCCATGTAGAATCCCACTGGTAATAGGTAGTATTGTCGATCGAACGTTTTTCTTTTGCGCCGCCATAATATCCGTCACCGCCATTGGCGCCATCATGCCATGACATAAACAACGGACCATAGTTGGTGTAAAGTTCTTTAAGCTGATCGCGGTAAATCTGAAGATATTCCGGGGTGCCATATTTGGCATTATTCCTGTCCCATGGAGAGCAGTAAACGCCAAATTTCAGACCGTGTTTACGCGCTGCGTCGGCAACTTCTTTTACCATATCACCCTTCCCATCCCGAAACGGACTTTTTGAAATATTGTAATCCGTCGTTTTTGTTGGCCAAAGCGCAAAACCATCATGGTGTTTGGCTACGAAAACGATCCCTCTCAATCCGCCCGCTTTTGCAGCCAGAATGATTTGTTCGGCATTGAACTCTTTCGGGCTGAACGTTTTTGGATCAGCATCTCCATAACCCCATTCCTTGTTTTCAAAAGTCGTCGGCGTAAAGTGCATAATGCCGTAAACTTCGGTTTCATGCCAGGCAATCTGCCGTGGAGCGGGTACTGCTCCATATGGTTTTGGGGGCGTCTGGGCGAACGAAGAAATTGCCGAAAGTAAAATGAGTGCGGCTGCCTGTTTGATCATTTTGGATTAGGGAGTTATAGAGTTTACCGAAACATAAATGATTAGTAAACGGTTTTATTAAAGGTATTACAAATAAAGTGAAATTGTGAAACCATCTATTAATTTGATAATTTTTTTGTGCCTCTTACTCTGGTCATTGACCTTGATATCGAGGCATTCCCTTAGTTAATAAGCAATCAATTAATCACGAAAAGATAAGCCGGTTGTACTCCGATTGTTGCGATTGTTTTAGCGGGAATCTGAATTGCCCCTTCTTTTACTTTCAAAGGTTTGGTATTTCCTGCCAAAGTGATTTTCGCAGTGGGTGGAATAGTCAGACCATCAGGTTTAACGCTAGCGGGAATTATTTCGCCTTTTTCGGCCAGATAAAATGCGTAAGTCGTGTTGCCTTTCTTTGTATAGGCCCATTTTCCCTGGCGATATGGTGCCAATGGTTTGGTCTCATAAATGCCTACACTGTTTACGTTCATCCATTTACCCATTTCCTCCAGACGTTGATACGCTTCGTCGTGCCATTCTCCGTCCGGACCGGGCGCTACGTTAAGAAGCAAGTTTCCGCCTTTGGCTACGATGTCGATCAGGGTATGTACCAGCTTAGTAGTTGATTTGAAGTTCTCTTTTGGAATGTAAGACCATGAATCGCCCATTGTCATACATGACTCCCAGGGGATGGACATATAATGGTCGGGGATCTGCTGCTCAGGCGTAACGTAGTTTTCAAATTCGCCTGTTACCGTTCTGTCCACAACCAAAAGGCCTGGCTGATGAGATCTTGCCATTTTGGCAATCCGGGGCATATTAATATCCTGGTCATAAGGAATAGATTTTTGCCAGCTGATATTTGGATCAATCGTACTGAACGGGCGTACCCAGCCGCCATCAAGCCAAAGAATATCTACTGAGCCATAATCACTCATCAATTCTTCGATCTGATTGTAGGTGAAATCCTGGAATTTTTTCCAAAGTTCGGGGCGTTTTTTGGGGTCATAGGAAACATTACGATCTTTTGGCGGGAAATATGGCCACCAGTAGGAATCTGTGTTCCAGTCAGGTTTTGAAAAATAAGTACCTGTAATAAATCCCTGATTCCGGAATGCGGCCAGGACTTCTTTGGTCACATTACTCTTCGGGTTCGACTTGAAAGGCGTATTTGTTATCTTGTAATCCGTGTATTTTGAGTCGAACATCGCAAAGCCGTCGTGGTGTTTGGTCGTGAAAACCACGTATTTCATGCCCGCATTTTTAGCAGCAGAAGCCCATCTTTCAGGATTGAATTTCGTCGGGTTGAAAGTTTTTCCAATTGCTTCGTAAGCCTTTTTGTATTCGTACCAGTCATGGGAATGCGGCCCTTTCCGCTCACACCATCCCTCATCTTCCGGGCATAACGACCATGATTCCACGATGCCCCATTGGCTATATGTCCCCCAGTGCATCAATAAGCCGAATTTGACATCCTGCCATTTACTTAATTTCTGCTGAACCAACGGATCTGTGGGTGCAATATATTTAGAATGATCCTGTTCGGAATGCTGCTGAGAAAAAACCTGGCCGGATATGAGGATACCCAGTGTCAATTGTGTTAAAAATTTCAATTTCATGTTATTGGTAAAAAGGCAACGGTTTTATTTTTTATTGTTTTTTAAGTTTCGTTTCAGGAGAAATGGCTTTTGGCATCATATACTTTTCCGGTTTTGCCTTTTTCGCTTACCGTATAATTGAAACCTTTCTGTACGGAATAGGCGCCAATTTCTCCGGCCTTATTGATGGCAATAAAACCGACCTGAAAAGTTTTGGCACGTTCAGGGTCTTTTTTGATAATTCTTTCTACTGCTTTTTTACAGGCTTGTTCCGGCGTGGCGCCATTGCGCATAAATTCTACCACGAGATGCGTTCCGCATATACGGATCACTTCCTCACCTTGTCCGGAAGAAGTAGCTGCTCCAACTTCATTGTCCACAAACAGTCCGGCGCCGATAATCGGAGAATCGCCTACACGGCCCCGCATTTTGAAACCCATTCCGCTGGTCGTGCACATGCCTGACAAATCCCCATTGGCATCCATCGCGATCGTGCCCATTGTGTCGTGGTTAAATGAGCCATCGTCAAATCGGTTTGGCGCAAACGGACCGTGACCTTTCGGGTGAGATTGCTGATGCTCGATATTAATGACCGGCTTGTATTCGGCCTTTTTTAACCATTCTTTATACGCTTTTTCTGCATCCGGAGATAGTTTTTCCGGTTCCAGAGGAAAACCGTTTGCAACAGCAAACTGTTGCGCGCCAACGCCGGCCAAAAAAACGTGTGGTGTTGTTTCCATGATTTTTCGGGCCAGAGAAATCGGGTGTTTGATTCTTTCCAAAAAGGCAACCGAGCCACAATTTGATTTTTCATCCATGATGCATGCGTCCAGGGTCACATATCCGTCACGGTCGGGATTTCCACCAAGTCCTACGCAACAATTGATGTCATTTTCAATGGCAATTGCAGCCTGCTCTACCGCATCGAGCGCTCTGCCGCCTTTTTCGAGTACGGGCCAGGCTGCTCCGTTCGCAATCCGGCCACTGTCCCAGGTTGATACGACAAGTGGTTTATTAATGGCAGTTTTCCCGAATAATCTGTTGGCCTGAGCCAGCGGAAGTGCCATTGTGGCAAGGCGTAAAAATGAACGGCGAGTTGGTGTCATGATAGACTGCGGTTATATTTTTGAACAGAATAAATATTTCAAACTATAAAACAGATTCCAGCTTAAATACCCAGGCAGATGAACATGGAATTGTTTTTGGGGTAACATGTGGAGCGGAAATCTCCAGTTTTTCTTTGGAAAATGCCGTCTGAACCGATCCGTTCAATCCAAGCATTGACACAGATCTGGGCTTTTTAACACCCTGAATTATCAGCTTTTCGGGCCAGGAAGTACAAATGACATAAAGATCTTTTCCTTTTTTTGTGTAAAACACAGTGCTGTCCGTGAGGATTTTTTGTTCCGGTTCCCAGCGTTGCGTTTCGTAGATCGCATCTCCGTTAATCTGCATCCATTTTCCCAGATCTTTTAAACGCTGCTGCATGATCACCGGTATTCTCCCGTCGGCCGTCGGACCAATATTTAACAGGAAATTCCCTCCGCGCGATACAATGCTGACAAGCGAATGTACAAGCTTATCACTGCTCATATAGTCTTCCAGATTTTCATTTCTGTTGTAACCAAACGACTCACCAATGCCGCGGCATTCTTCCCACGGATGGGTTTTAGAAGTAGTTCCCTGCCCGTATTCGGTCGTAAAAAAGCTGCCATGTTTGCCTTTTGTATCATTTCCCCAGCGGTCGTTCACAACGATATTATCTCCAAGCGTTTTATTGTTGAAGAGCCAGGCGAGGAATTCCGTACTTTTCCATGTCTCGGATGGCTGTTCCCATTCACCGTCGGTCCACAAAATATCCGGCTCATAACGTGTTACGAGATCCTTCATCTGCGGAATCATGTGTTCGCCCACGTACTTTTTAACATCTGATTTGTAAACAGGATTAAACCATTCGTAGAGAGAATAGTAGAACCCCATGTGTAAGCCTGCTTTTTTTACCGACTTCGAGAGGTCCCCTGCCAGATCCCGGTGCGCGCCAACGTCCATCGCATTCCAGTTCCACGAGTCAGCACTCGGCCAGAGGGCAAACCCTTCATGGTGTTTGGATGTCAAAACGATATATTTCGCTCCGGATGCTTTAAATAATTCAGCCCAGTCGTCGGGATTAAAAAGTTCTGCTTTGAACTGGCCGGCAAAGTCCTGGTATTTCGAGTTCGGGCCGTACATTCGTTCGTGAAAGTCAACAAATTCTTTGTGAATCTTCAATTTTGGATCCATTAAGCGCTGCCAGTACCATTCGGCATAGCCACTGCCAAAACCATCTGCATTTGATTTTGTAGCCCAGGATGGTACTGAATACAAGCCCCAATGAATGAATATGCCAAATTTTGCTTTGCTAAACCATTCCGGCGTCTTCCGCTTATCTAGGGACGACCACTCAGGCTGATACTGTGCCGCGGCTTCCGAGCTCACCAAAATGACGAGAGTCAGCGTCACCGCAGAAATGACTACGGCTTGTCTTCGGAGGAATAAATAAATTTTGTGTGTCAAAGGTTTTTCAAAAGATTGGTGCTGCCGAATTTGCAAAGGATTTATTAATCATCTGCCGTTCGGCACGTGAACGAGCACACAATTTATTAAAAAAAATTAAAAAGTATTGTGTCAGGCGGCGTTTTGATGTGAAATCGGCAAAAATTTTTTAAAAACTATTACTAATGTCGGATGCGCGTTTTTTTACAATGCGGGTTGCGAAGTTGGTTGAATCACATATTTACCTACTTGTAGGGGCACGGTATTTCCGGAACGGTATGAAAAGCAAGTTTTTAACCTTGCTATTTTCATCTGGTGATTGATGCGTATCAATCCCATACACAATACTTTGCTGCTCCATCCATTTGAAGGTGCCAAAAATTCTATCCCAAATGGAAAAAATATTGCCATAATTGGAGTCCGTGTACGGCTGTACGAAATGGTGATGTATATGATGCATGTTTGGTGTAACGATAACCAAACTCAATACAGAGTCGAGCCATTTAGGAAGCGTGATATTGGCATGATTAAATTGCGACAATACTACCGACACTGACTGATACAGAAAAACCAGCCACATAGGCGCCCCGGTAATGAAAATGGCCAGGCAGGTAAAAACAAACCGGATCAGACTTTCTCCGGGATGGTGTCTGTTTGCGGTAGTCGTGTCAACATGCGGGTCGGCATGATGAATCAGGTGAAAACGCCACATCCATTTTGTTTTATGCTGAGTCCAGTGTGCCAGCCAGGCGCCTACCAGATCGAGAAATAATAAACCTGTCAGTGCTTGCGCCCACAATGGAATCGGCGGTAGCCATTGCAGCACGCCGATTTTATATTGCAAAGAAAGGTCGCTCGATTTTAACAAAATGAACGCCAAAGGGAAATTTACGAGAATCGTTGTGATGGTGAAAAATACATTCACAGATGCATGTTTCCACTTATTGTAATTAAAATTAAAAAGTGGCCAGGTGCCTTCAATCAACCAAAATAACATAATACCTCCCACCAGAATAGCACTTCGATGTGCGGGCGGAATGTGAGAAAAATATTGGGTGACAAGCTCCATAGCAGCAGTGTGATGTGTATTACAAAAATAACATTTTTGTAATATAAATTATGATCTTGTTGGGATGGTGCAAGTGTTTTTTGCGATGTCGTATCAAAATTTAACCCTGGCTAAGATCAGTTAAGAGAACTGATTTATTTATCATTATTTTTTTATATATTTAAGATTCTTTTATAATTTTGAATTATGGTTTTGCAGATAAATGAATTAAGGCAACAATATGGTGCTCATCAAATTCTCAACGTTGAGTCCTGGGGAGTTGACTTAGGCATTTACTGGATTCAGGGAGAAAATGGTGCGGGGAAATCGACATTGTTCCGGACGCTCGCCGGCATGCTTGCCTTCTCGGGAAAGGTACTGTTAAATGAAGAATTTGATCTCAAACGAAATCCTGTGGAATACAGGTTGCGGCTGAATCTGGGTGAAGCAGAACCGCTTTATCCTTCTTTTCTGACGCCGAATGATCTGCTCAACTTTGTGGCGGAAGCGAAAAAAAGCCCATCCGGTCAAAAAGATTTGTTGATAGAGGCATTTGGCATTAATTATCTGGACAATCCGTTTGGAAGCTGTTCCAGCGGAATGGTTAAAAAAGTGTCACTGGCAGTCGCTTTTCTGGGAAATCCGTCCGTTGTCATTTTAGATGAACCGCTGATCACGATTGACAAAGAGGCGAGGGCAGCACTCTTTCAGCTCGTCAGGGATTATCACAGTAAGGGCGTAACATTTTTGCTTTCCTCACATCAGCTTTTTCAGGAGGAGGGGTTACCGTTGACCGACAGTTTTGCATTGAAAAACAAAACGCTGGTAAAATCCGTAGCTGTATGAAAATGCTCTTCATTTCCACAGTCAATACGTTTTTCAAGCAGCGGGCAGGAATGTTCTTTGTGATACTGGGTGTCGTTTTTGGTTTTATGAGCAGCCGGGAACATTATTCCTTCGCGATTTTCTTTCTGACAGATGCTTTTGGCATGTACTACCTTTTTGGTATTTGGCTGGTTTACACGTTAATGTGTTGCCAGTTCGTAAGCCGGCTCTGGGCCAGGCCCGAGTATGTATTCATTTACCAATCCCGATTATGGAGTTTCCCCTTGCGCGCTTATCGTTTTGGAGTGATGTCACTGGGCTTTGCGCAACCCATCATCTTCTACGGACTTTATTTGATAACAATCGCCAAACAGAACAAATTACTGATGCGGGTGTCACCAATATTTTTTTTCTATCTGGTGCTCTGTCTTTTTCTGATCATTGTTGCTGAGTGGAGGATCCGGCATCCGTACACTTTTGTAGCAAAATCCCGAACGGTAGTGAAATGGCCGTTTGCGCGTCCGGTTTCCTGGATTTACTGGAGCCTTGAATGGCTGTTGCGGGAGAAAGGTGTGACCCTATTGGTTTGTAAAATCGGTGCAACTGGTGTTGTAATCGGAACTTTGCTCTATTACAGCACTGATGTCTATGATATCCGGCTTCCGGCGATCGGCATGTCGCTGGGTTTTCTGTTGAACATTGGGTTGTCGTATGAATTGTATCAATGGGAAAGCCAGGTTTGGCTATGGAACCGATCCCTGCCTCTGACTGTGTTTGCCAGATTCGGACGGATATTGGCGCTTCACGCAATAATTATTTTACCTGAAACACTGATCGCGCTGCGTCAGGATATTTTACCAATAATTGAGCTTATTCAGATATATGGCCTTGGCTTAGCTTTATTAGTCCTTTTTCATGTGTACCTCTATAAGCAAAACGGACTGTTGGAAGAAATGATGCAGCTCATTTTATTTGGGTTTATACTCCTGACTTTATTGATACTTTATCACACGCCGGTTTTCTTGCTTGCTACCATGGCACTGGCTTTCAGCTACTATAAATTTCCGAAGTGGTACGCAGTTTAATTTCGTTGTTTTGAAAAAAAACAAAACCGGTTCCTCTGTTTTTCCAGAAGAACCGGTTTCATTTCGAAGTTTGAATCCGATTTATTTCGGAGGCATCGATGGACGCACCTCAATTTTACTCGGTAATGTCCGTGGGGGCATTTTGATCAGGTCTGAAACGATCTGGCCAATATCTTCGGGCTGAATTTTCCATGCATCTTTTTCGGACGGCTGATGGTTGCTAAATTCGGTGGCCACGGAACCTGGCATGATGGTCGTTACTTTAATTCCATCATTTCTCACGTCCATCATCATCGCTTGCGAAAAACCTACCAATCCAAATTTGCTGGCGTTGTAGGCCGTTCCATTTGGAAAAAAGTTGGTTCCTGCGAGGCTTGCAATGTTAATGAAATAGCCTTTTGATTCTTTCAAAGCGGGGATTGAAGCTTTGGCACTAAAAAATACGCCTGTCAGATTGATGTCGATCGTTTCCTGCCACTTCTCGGCTGAAAGCTCTGCAATAGGCGCAAAATGCCCAACACCCGCATTGGCAATAACGTAGTCCAGCCTTCCCCATTTTTCCAGAATGACTGCAACAGCCTGTTCCTGAGACGAAAGATTTCTGACATCTGATTCAATTCCGATGGCAAAACCCTCCTTTATTTTGTTCAAAGCAGTTGCAGCTTCATCGGCACTTTTTTGGGACCGACTGGTGATAGCCACATATATTCCGTCTTTAATGAGCGCTTCCGCAACGCCGTATCCAATTCCTTTTGACCCGCCTGTGATCAATGCTGTTTTTATTGATTCTGCCATTTTTGAGATTATTTCTGTCTTGGTAATGGTGGTATGAGATTATTCATCAGACAACAAAGTCCCGGTTGAGAAGGTTTGTATTAAAATGTTAAAGTTGAAACAAAATGTTATTCCTTATCCTTCGGTGGTGTCAGTAATTCACGACAAATGGTTATTTTAGTTAAAAATATTAAATTAGCAGTAAAAAGATAAAAGGATGCAATTCACATACACACTTCGCGCAAATGCTCTGGACAATGATTTTCTTGAAAAAATCAAGACAGTTTTTGAAGGAAGACAGATTAATATCACAATTGAAGATACCACTAATGATCAAAAGGATTCGCAAATTCTTCTATTCGATAAAATGGAGGACCTCAGAAAAAAATTGAAAAATCTGAAAGTCAACCCTGAAATCGATCTTTCTGCTCTCGCAAATGAGATAAATTTGTGAAGCTATGATCTATTTTGATACTGATGTATTAATTAATTATCTCGTCATACAGGACACAGCAAAGAATCGGCAGGCTATTGACTTATTTGAAAGGATATCCGAAGAAGGGCTGTTCTTTTGCTCGCTTCTTTGCCTGCAGGAATCAGCATATGTACTGTCCAGATTGAAAGTGCCAGCAGATGATATCAGTAGTATGATTGATATCCTACTTACGTCGGACACCGTCAATTACTCGGTTCAACATTATTTAAGAGCAATTGAAATTGCAAAATTAGTTGGATTCAATAATATCAATGACTGCCTTCACACAGCTTTGGCGGAATCGTATTGTACTGAGTTATATACATACAATAATGACGATTTTAAACGAATTCAGAAATTTACCAGTTTGAAAATAAAGATATTATAGCTTCCGCAGAAAAAGTTTTTACTTTCAAATAGACTAAGGGGGCTCCCAAGCGTCGGGATGATCGTGTTTCTGAATACGCAGATTTGGCGGCAAATTCTGTTGGCTGAAATTGCCAACCGTTCTCTTTTTTTGCCCATCTGTCTACAATACCCTATTTTTGCTATTCCAATTGACCTTTTATGGTTATAAACGGTAGGATGGTGTCTTACTGATTAAATGTCTCAAAACTCAATAAATGAAATTAGTAGAAAATAAGGTGGCTTTGGTAACCGGTGCGTCAAGAGGTATCGGCCGGTCGATTGCCTTGCGTCTTGCTCAGGAAGGTGCGGATGTGGCTTTTACGTACTTGTCCAGCGTTGAAAAAGGAGAAGCCCTTGCGAAGGAACTCGAAGAATTTGGTGTGAAAGCCAAAGGTTACCGTTCAGATGCTTCGGATTTTCAGGCGGCGGACCAGCTTGTCACTGATGTCCTGGCTGATTTTGGCAAATTGGATGTTCTTGTCAATAACGCTGGCGTAACGCGCGACGGTCTGTTGATGCGTATGAGTGAGGAAAACTGGGATACAGTTATTAATATCAATCTAAAATCTGTCTTCAATTTAACCAAGGCGGCAACAAAAAGTATGATGCGTGCCAAAAGTGGCTCCATTATCAACATCACTTCTGTTGTTGGAATTCGCGGTAATGCGGGACAGGCAAATTATGCGGCATCAAAAGCCGGAATTATCGGCTTTACCAAATCCATAGCGCTGGAACTGGGATCCCGGAATATCCGTTCCAACGCAGTTGCGCCCGGCTTTATCGAAACTGAAATGACGGATGCGATAGATTCCAAGGCCGTGGAAGATTGGAAACAATCCATTCCAATGAAGCGCGGAGGACAGCCGGAAGAAGTGGCCGATGCCATCGTTTTTCTTGCTTCTGATATGTCGAGATATATTACCGGCCAGGTTCTTCAGGTGGATGGCGGTATGCTAACATAGCGATTTTAACGTTTTAAGTCAGGTTATGTAAAGATACAGTAGAACGTAAACTGTTTTACTGTATCTTGCTTTATTGACAATTGCAATCCTGCAACCTGCTTTTACCAAATATGCGTTCAGAGCTTTTTTTGCAAACCCCTTCCTGGTTTATATTATTCTGCTTGCTGGCAGGGGCCGTCTATGCATATTTATTATATCAGCCTGTTGCCGGCTGGGGTAAAAAAGTCAATTATGCACTTGCCATTCTACGAGGTGTTGTTGTTGCTGCAATCTGTTTTTTGTTGCTAAGCCCGTTGGTTCGTAAAACAGAAACTTCTGTTGATAAGGCCAAGATCGTTTTTGCGATAGACAATTCGGAGTCAGTCAAAACCTTCGGCGCTCCTTTGCTTAAACGATTGTCGGCAATGGAAAAGAAACTGACTGATGCCGGATTTGAAGTAAGTTTTCAGAGCCTCGACAAAACAAACCCGATTTCTGATTCCATTCGTTTTGACCAAAATAAAACGAACCTTTCGAATTTGCTTCAGACAGTCAAAACCAATTTTGAAGGCCGGAATCTAACGGACGTAATTCTATTGTCCGACGGGATTGTCAACCAGGGAATTTCGCCGGCTTACAACCAATATCCTTTTAAGGTGAACAGCCTTGCAGTGGGCGATACAGTTCCCGACCTAGATATCCGTATTAAGGATGTTGTTCACAACCGGATTGCGTATCTCGGCAATGATTTCCCGATACGTGCGGAAATTGTGGCCAATGGCCTGGCTGGAAAAGCAACATCCGTTTCCCTGAAGCAAAACGGACGGATCATCGCTACACAAAAAGTAAACATTGATCGGGATAATTATTTCGGGACTTTTGATTTTACTACTTCTTCCAAATTGAAAGGAGTGCAGCATTACACAATTGAGCTTAATGCTGTGGCCGGAGAAACATCCTCCCGCAATAATAAAAGAGATATTTACATTGATATGATCGATGGGCGGCAGAAAATTCTGTTGCTGGCGATGACGCCGCATCCGGATATTAAAGCATTGAGAAGCCTGATCGAAAGCAATGATAATTATGAGCTTGATGTGAATATTCTTACGGTTTCAGCGAACCCTGCCCAGGTAAGCAGTAAGCCGTATGATCTCGTAATTCTGCATCAGATTCCGAATGTTTTGGGATTAGGAAATGCCATGGTCAGGAAATATATCGATTCCAGGACGCCGTTATTTTACATTATGGGTAACCAGTCGGCGGTTTCGCTCATTAATTCTTTGAGCAAATCATTGATTATCAATGTGAACAAAGGGCAGTTCGACAAAGTAACAGCCAGATATAATCCGGCTTTTCAGCAGCTGAATTTTAGCCCCGAAAGTATGCAGTTGCTGGAACGTCTACCGCCACTCTCGGTTCCTTTTGGAGACTACAATACGACACCCGGTACAGAAAGCATTTTATTTCAAAGGGTTGGTAAACTGAATACAGCGAAGCCACTTTTAGTACTCAATACAGCTGCTGAGCCTAAAACTGCGGTCTTGGCAGGCGAGGGGATATGGCAATGGCGGCAGGAAGAATTTGCGATAAGCGGAAAACAGGAGCTGGTTGACAATCTGTTTCAGAAAGTAATACAGATACTTTCCGTGCGGAATGACAAGAGAAAGTTTCGGGTGTATCCAACGCGCTCGGAATTTGATGCGGGCGAACAGATCGTTTTTCAAACAGAGATTTACAACGATATCTACGAGCCGATTTTCGGGCAGGAAGTGAAGCTTGTGGTGACAGACGAAAAAGGCAAAAGTCGCCAGTTTAATTACACGCATGCCGCTGAGAATCCCAGATTCAACATTTCAGGACTGCCGGATGGCGTGTATCGTTTTCAGGGATCAACTGCGCTTCGAAGTGGGCAGGAAGTAGTCTCGGGCCAGTTTGTGATACGTAACGCGGATATTGAAATGAACCAGACTACGGCCGATTTTGGTATGCTCCGGGAATTGGCAGGAAAAACGGGAGGAGAATTCCTTCAGCCTGCTTCCCTTGACGCTTTTGTTGAAGGGCTTACAGAAAAAAAACCTGCTAACCGGTTGGAGAGTTCAGAAGAAATGGTGGAACTTATTCACCTTAAATGGATCTTCTTTCTACTGATTGCGCTGTTGGGGATAGAGTGGGGCCTTAGGAAATATCTTGGTGGCTATTAAAAATTATACCGCAAAAGTGCTTGGTTGAGACGCTTAATTGTCGGTATTGTGAGGTGTTGGAGTTCTGCAATAATGCCTTTTGAAACAGATTAAATGAAATACATTTTTAGGATAAGTCTATTTTGCTGCTTAACAACTTTTCTGCTATTTTCCACGTCGGGCGTTGCCCAGAATGACACGCTCCATATCGACACGGCACGCGCCCAAAGACCAAATTACGCATTGTTACGGGGCATTTTTGCAGGACAGTCAGCCTTATACGTCGGTAGTATTTATGGGCTTAGCAAGTCATGGTACAAAAACCCGCTGACCAATTTTCGCGTGCAGGATGATACCCACGAGTGGCTTCAAATGGACAAAGTGGGGCATGTTTACACATCATACCAAATTGCCAGACACACTGCTGCCCTGTACAAAACGACAGGTATTTCAAAAAAGCAAATGTTGATTTACGGTGCAATTTCGGGTATTATTTTTCAGACTCCGATTGAAATACTCGACGGCTTTTCCCCCGATTACGGGTTTTCTCCCGGCGATATGATTGCCAACATTTCCGGGTCTGCGATATTCCTGAGCCAGATTGCGTTTTGGGATGAAATTCGCATTCAGCCAAAGTTCTCTTTTCATTATACCTCTCTTGCACAGGTCAGGCCGGAGCTGCTGGGCCGTAGTTATTCTGAGCGGTGGCTGAAAGATTACAATGGTCAGACGTACTGGTTCTCGGGTAGTCCGAAGTCTTTTTTTAAAGGTAGTAACTGGCCTGCCTGGCTTTGTTTTTCAGTAGGTTATGGAATTGAAAACATGGTAAGAGCGGAGAAGAATGCGAGTATTGAAATGGGCTATCGTCCTTACCGTCAGTACTATTTATCCGTTGACATTGATTTTACAAAAATAAAAACAAGGAATAAATTTGTCAGGACTCTGGGTTTTCTGGTCAATTCACTAAAAATACCGGCACCCGCTTTACAATTCAGCAAAAAAGGAATTGATTTCAAGCCTCTTTACTTTTAGGTTTAAATTGACCTACCTTCGATTGTGAAATAGAGTAGAAGAGATTTAATTGCATTAACATCGTCCAAGGCTTAATGCCAACGACCAATAGTAAAAAAATATGAACATCGGAGACAAAGTACGTCTGGTACATGGCAAGGAAGAAGGAGTGATTTATGCTTTCCTGCCGGGAAATGTGGTAGAAATTGAAATTGAAGACGGTTTCCGGATCCCAGTCATGCGGAACGAAATTGTGACAATCTCGCCAATTGAGTCACAACGAATGCAAAAAACCACCGAGATTACAAAACTTGCACCGCAAAGTGACAAGATTGTTTCCAGGCAGGCTGTTTTTGCGGAAAAGGGAATTTACATCGCATTCGTCTCAGTAAATGATAGAGCTGTTATTTTGCATTTGATCAATAACACAGACTGGACCCTGCCATATAGTGCTGCAAAACAGCATGAACAGGTTTATACGGGTATGTCTGCCGGTGTTTTACCACCGCGTACTTCTCAAAAACTTATTGAATTGCAAATCAAGGATTTCGAATCCTGGCCAACCTTTGAGTTCAATATGCTTTATTTCAGAGAAGGCAATTTTGATAAACGAGTTCCTTTTGAAAAAAGATTGAAATGCCGCGCTCAGTCATTTTACAAGAATAAAAAAGCGGTACCCGTTTTAGGTAAAGAAGGTTTTGTGTACCAGCTGGATGAGGAGGAAGGAGCGAAAAAGGAAGAAGTGAAAGTGAACGATAATCTTTCAAAAGATTTGAGAGCCAGCTTAATGGGTGGAGCTGAGGCGACCAAAATTGAACTTGAAGTGCCTGACAAAGTGATGGATCTGCATATTGAAAAACTGATGGCAGATTTTTCACGTCTTTCCAAGGATGAGATACTAAAAAAACAATTGGATACGTTCGAAAGTGGCCTGGAGAGGGCAATTGGCACCGGAATGGACGAAATTACTTTTATTCATGGTGCGGGTAACGGTGTGTTGCGCAATGAACTTCACCGACGGCTTAGCAAACATCCGCATGTTCAGTATTTTAAAGATGCCCAGAAAGAAAAATTTGGCTTTGGAGCCACACTTGTTAAACTCAAATAAGTATTTAAGTCGGATTCTTTGGCTTTTGCTGTTGATAATGAACGGTATAGGTCAATGGCAGTGCCGACCGAAAAACACTTCACCGAAAGCACCTATGGAGGAATACAAATACCTGGACAAAGAAATTCAGAATGAAAAACATGTTTCTACCCTGAATGTCCCGGTTGAAATTCCTGTCAGCGAAATTGAGTCCCAGCTGAATAACCAGATCAAAGGACTTATTTACGAAGACAAAAGTTACGATGACGACGATCAGGATAATCTGAAAGCCAAGGTATGGAAACTTGACAGGATCAAGGTGGTTGCAAAAGATTCTACTTTTCTGTTCGAGGTTCCTTTGAAAATTTGGGTGAGTGCAGGTTATAACATCAGTCCGCTAGGAATCAAAATGTCCGGATACAAGGATACAGAGTTTTCGATTCGTTTACGGCTGATATCACGGATCGGAATTTTGCCGACCTGGCGGGTTCACTCGGAAACTTATGTAGATAGCTACGACTGGATTACAGAGCCTAACGTGAAAGTTGCCGGGTTTAGCATTCCCATTAAGGCTATGGTAAGCAGGATGTTAAACAAAAATTTTGACAAGATTGCTGCTGCGATAGACGAGCAGGTCAGCGGGACAATTGAGCTCAAAAAATATGTTGAGGTGGCCTGGAATATGGCCCGGCAGCCTGTTCTGTTATCAAAAGAATTTGATACCTGGCTCGTTATACAGCCCGCTTCGGTTTCTATGACACCATTGCTGGTATCAAACAATATATTGCGTTCAACGATCGGAATTAAGGCGTTCACGCAGACGGTAACTTCCGTAACCAAACCCGTTGCAAATTCCGCGTCCAGGCTGCCAGATTTGCTGATTGTCAATAAAGTCCCTGCAAATTTCCGAATCGGTCTCATCAGTCTTGTGTCGTATGAAGAGGCTTCGAGATTGGCAACTAAAAATTTTGCCGGAAAGTCATTCTCATTCGTCAAGGGGCAGTATACGGTTCAGGTGACGGGAATAGAAATGTATGGTCAGAATGATAAACTTGTTATCAAAGCGTCTTTGCAGGGCAGCATCAATGGATTTATATATCTAAAGGGAACTCCGTTTTACGATCCCAAAACGCAGATGCTAACTTTGCAGGGATTGGATTATGACCTTGATACTAAAAATTCGATCATTCGTACTGCCAATTGGTTGCTGCAAGGCAAGTTTGCGAGGATGATGGAAAGCGCTCTGGTATTTCCGGTAGGTGCGCAAATCGCACAGACGAAAAAGACGGTCCAGGACGTGCTGAAAAATTTTAAAGTTACTGACGGGATACAATTGAAAGGTACACTGACAGATGTAGCTCCTGACAGAGTCTATCTCACCCCAAAACATCTTTATTCTGTGGTATTTGCGGATGGGAACGTCGCTCTGAAAGTAGAAGGACTTAGGAATTTTTAACCGAATTTTTGTTCAAAATTCCAAGCGTTTGCCAGAATTTTTACTTTTTGTGCTATATTCACAGTGAATCAAAAGAAAGTATTTCTTAGCTTTGTGGTCGGGTGAAAGGAATAAGCTGACCTACCGCTGCGGGTTACACCGAAGAGGAAAGTCCGGACAGCACAGAGTGTCGTACTTCCTAACGGGAAGGCAGAAGGCGTAAACGGGAAGCCGTTGACGTTTTTTGACAGCAAGTGCCACAGAAAATATACCGCCCTGGCATGTTTTTTGATATGCAGGGTAAGGGTGAAAAGGTGGAGTAAGAGACCACCGCGTTAAGGGTGACTTTAATGGCAGGGTAAACCTTACGGGCTGAAAGATCAAATAGGTGCTGATTTGTGGGGCTGCTCGTCTCCGTTCATGCAAGTGAGCATCAGCACGGGTAGATCGTTAGAGATTTCGGGTGACCGAAATCCTGGATAAATGGTAGGAGCTCCGGGCAACCGGGGAACAGAATCCGGCTTACAGGCTTATGCTTTTCTCCGTTTTAGTAAGAAAATTATTAGTGAATAATTGAATCACATAACTAGTGTTTCCCATGAAGAAAAAGAATCTTTACATTGCTTTACTTTGTTTGTCCCTATTAAGCTTGAATGCTTCTGCTCAGAACAGAACTTATGACGGCCCCAATAAAATGAATACCTGGTCCATTACAGGGTATGGTGGCATCACAAGCTTTTTTGGTGATCTAAGGCAGCATGACTTCAAAAAGGGAAGTGGAGATAAGTTAACCGGCGGTTGGGGGTTGTCCATCAACAAACAATTGTCACCCATTTTTGGTATACAGCTGACAGGTTATAATGGTCGACTGGAAGGATCAAAAAATGGCCAGTTTAGCGACTACACCGGCGAGACATATAACGCGAGATTCTCGAGTCCTTCTTTCGTTCAGGCTACTATCGACGGAACAGTTAATGTGAATCGTCTCTTATTCGGATATAAAAAATTAAGACGTTGGAAAGTAGATGCGCATCTTGGTTTTGGTGTAATGTACTACCATACTGATATTGTTGCAACAAACGTAAGAACAGGTAAGGTGACTGAGCTTTCTACAAACACCGACGGTAGTTCCAGAACGTCTGGCAAGTGGGAAAGAAATGGTTCTACTTACACACGTGAATGGGTAGTTCCTGTTGGTCTTGCAGTTCATTACGAGCTTACACCAAGATTTGACATCGGCCTTGATTACACTTTAAGTAACGTAAATACTGAAAAACTGGATTTGACTGTTGGTGGTAAAAGTGACTACGAAAAACAGCTTGGTATCTGGACTTTCGAAAAAGGAGATTCTAAAAATGACAAATGGGGCATGTTCTCCGTTGCATTGACCTATAAGTTGGGTAAAAATGCCGTAATGTCGAAAAATGGTAAGTATGATGCGGGAAGCGGTCGCTATCACTTGCGTTGGGCTGATCCAAAAGCATTAATTCCTGTACCGTACAATCCAACAATGAGCGATGCAGATTCGATTGCAAAAGCGAATATGCCTAAGCCGGTTGATCCACGTCTTTACACAGATTCTGATGGTGATGGTGTTGCCGATTTGTTTGACAAAGAACCTAATACGCCGCTTGGAAGCGTAGTTTCCGGAGGTGGTGTTGCCATGGATCTTGACAAAATTATCCGGGATGCAATTAAAAACAACCTTCCGAAAGACGAGTGTGAAGCATTGTTCAGTAACATCGAATTTGATACTGATAAGTCGATCATCCGTGATGCATCAAAAGAAACGTTGAGCAAAGTTGTTGAGTTATTGAACCTGCGTCCAAACTGCCGCATCGTTCTGGTTGGACATACGGATGCACGTGCTTCTGACAAATACAATGAAGGGCTTTCACGTCGTCGTGTTGACGCAGCTAAGAGATTCCTGGTTCGTGCAGGTCTTGCTGAAACAAGCCGTATCCTGATCGAATACTACGGGGAGTATCACCCGATCGCTGAAAACACAACAGTTGAAGGGTTGCAGTCCAATCGTCGCGTTGAAATTAAGATTTTGCCACAAAACACGCTTCGTTCTTCTTACCCTGCGGGTTTCAGAAAATAATAGAAGTTGAAATAACTTTTAAAATGGGATAACGGAGCGCCGTTATCCCATTTTTTATGATTGATACGAAATAATGTGATTGTAATACTGTCACATTTGCAATTTAAGTGTACCTTTGCACCCTGTTTAATCAAGGGACGAGTTCCCAACCATAACTATTCAATAATGGCAGTTAAAATCAGGTTAGCGCGTCGTGGACGCAAAAAGAAAGCGATTTATGATATCGTAGTCGCAGATGCCAGAGCACCACGTGATGGTCGCTTCATCGAAAAACTGGGTATTTACAACCCGGGAACAAATCCTGCTTCCATCGTTTTGGAATCGGACAAAGCAGTTGACTGGTTGCTGAAAGGTGCACAGCCAACTGACACAGCTCGTTCAATCCTGCAACACGAAGGTGTTTTGCTTAAAAAGCATTTACAAGTAGGTGTGAATAAAGGAGCAATCACTCAAGAAGTTGCTGATTCACGTTTTGAAGAGTGGAAAGAATCTAAAACTGATCGCAAAACTAACGCTGCGGACACTTTGTCTCAGAAACAAGAAACTGCGAAACAGGCTAAATTGGATGCTGAACGTAAAGTGAGCCAGACTCGTGCGGAAGCAATTGCTAAGAAAAATACACCTCCGGCACCGGAAGTTGTAGAAGAAGAAGCACCTGCTGAAGACGAAGCTCCTGTTGCAGAAGCAGCTAATGAAGAAGTTGCAGCGGCTGATGAGTCCACTGAAACTGCTGAATAATAAATCATTTAGTTATTCTTTTATGAGTCTGTCGGTATTCCGTGCAGACTCATATTGTTTATATTCAAAATCAGAATGACACAGGATAGTTGCTATTTATTGGGATACATTGTCCGTACACACGGTACGGCTGGTAACGTGGTCATTTTTCTGGATGTCGATTATCCGGAAGACTACGATGAAATGGACTCTGTTTATGTAGAGATCAAAGGAGAATTGGTGCCGTATTTTATTTCCCGATTCAATCTTCAAAAACAAAACAACGCGATTGTTACCTTTGAAGATGTGGACACAATCGAAAAAGCACAGACTCTGGTAGGAAGCTCTCTGTATTTGTCGCTCGACGAATTGCAGGAGCTCGGTGATGAAGAGTTCTACTATCATGAGATCAAAGGTTATACCGTCATAGACCAAAATAAAGGATCGCTGGGCATTGTGCGTGAAGTGTACGCATTGAACGGACAGGATTTGATTGCGATGGATTTTCAGGGGGTAGAAGTTTTGATTCCAACCGCTGCCGACATTGTTTTGAAAGCCGACAAGCAGGATAAAAAATTGTTCGTAAATCTGCCTGAGGGTTTGCTGGAAGTTTATCTTGACAACGCCACTAATACGCCCGACGATGCGGATTGACATTATCTCCTGTGTTCCTCAGTTGCTGGAAAGCTTTTTTGCGCATTCGATTTTAAAACGGGCCCAACAAGCTGGGCATGCAGAAATCCACGTGCATGACATTCGCGACTATTCTGTAAATAAACACCGCACTATCGACGACTACGCGTTTGGTGGCGGAGCCGGAATGGTATTGCAGATCGAGCCTATTGCAAGATGTATTCGTGCGCTGCAGGCTGAGCGTAGTTATGATGAGGTGATTTACCTGACGCCGGATGGTGAACAGATGAAACAGGGAATGGTAAACCGTTTGTCTTTACAGAAAAATATAATCATGCTATGCGGCCACTACAAAGGAGTGGATCAACGCGTGCGTGACATGTTTATCACAAAAGAGATTAGTATTGGAGATTATGTGCTCTCAGGCGGCGAACTGGCAGCGGCTGTACTTTCGGACGCGATTATCCGTCTGGTACCAGGTGTACTGAATGATGAAACCTCTGCGTTGACTGACTCCTTTCAGGATAATCTTCTGGCACCTCCTGTATACTCGCGACCTGCGGATTTTGAAGGAAACAAAATACCGGAGATATTGATGTCGGGGCACGAAGCGAAAATTGACGAATGGCGTTACGAACAATCGTTACAACGAACGAGAGAAAGAAGACCGGATCTTTTGAAGTAGAGAAGAAGTTGAAGTAGTTACAGAAGTTACCTGTGCTTTGGGCTAATAGCTAACAGCTAATTCAAAAATCCATATTGCAATTTATCCACTCGTTGTCAAAATTAGTGCCGTATTTGCGGTAAAAACCAACTGCTGAAGTGTTCCAGTCAAGTACCTGCCACATCATACCTGTGCAGCCAGTGGCTTTGGCTGCTGAAACAGTTGCATCAAAAAGGATTTTTCCAATGCCGTTACCACGCATGTCCTCGGTAACAATGATATCTTCCATGTACAATCTTTTACCTTTCCAGGTGGAGTAGCGGAAATAGTATAAAGACAGTCCAAGGATTTTGCCCTCGGATTCAGCGACAAAGAAGTCGAAGAGTTTGGCCTGATAGTCACGGGTCATTTTGTCAATATTGTTGGTGACCTGATCCAAAGCTCTTTCATATATGGCCAGTTCTTTTACCAGTTCGAAAACGGCAGGTATATCTTCGACTGTTCCTTGACGGGTTGAAACGTTCATCGGCAATGTTTATCGTTAAAATGCAGAATTGAGCACAATATACTACAATTTTGCTATTGATATTTTACGTATCCATCCCATTTTTCAATAATGGCATTGAAGTTTTCAGGAAGGTCAGTTTCAAATTGCATCCATTGTTTTGTAGTCGGATGAACAAATCCCAGCGACTTGGCATGAAGCGCTTGTCCGGGTAATAAACCGAAACAATTTTCCACCATAGCTTTGTAACTTCCGTTCGAAATACCCCTCAGTATTTTGTCGCCGCCATAAGTGGTGTCGTTGAAAATGGGATGTCCGATATGCTTCATGTGCGCACGGATCTGATGCGTACGTCCGGTTTCCAGATTGCATTTTACAAGGGAAACGTATCGCAGTGAACGGATTACCTCATAATGTGTCACAGCATGTTTTCCCTGAGAACCATCTTCAAAAATATCCATCACACGACGGTCTTTGGCACTTCGGCCAATATTACCGGTAATTGTTCCGTTCTCCTCTTTTGGCTCACCCCATACAAGTGCGTGGTAGGTGCGTTCTATCGAGTGATCGAAGAACTGTTTTGCCAGAAAAGTCATTGCGAATTCAGTTTTCGCGATGACCAAAAGACCGGAAGTGTCTTTATCGATCCTGTGCACCAGACCAGGCCGCCCTTCACCATTTCTGCCCGTTGGCAGGTTTTGAAAATGATAAACCAACGCATTGATAAGTGTTCCCGTCCAGTTGCCAAAGGCAGGGTGAACGACCATCCCGGCGGGTTTATTCACTAGCATGAGCACATCATCTTCGTAGACAATGTTCAGCGGAATGTTTTCAGGGATGATTTCAGTGTCCCGCGGTGGCTGCGGCAGGGAGAGCGTTACTACATCCAAAGGCTTCACTTTATAGCTGGCCTTCGTTATCTTTCCGTTTACTTTTACTGCTTCGGCCTCAATTCCATTTTGTATTTTTGTGCGGGAAGCGTTGGCAACATGTAAATTCAGATATTTATCGAGTCGTATCGGACCCTGGCCTTTGTCGGCCACGATACGGTAATGTTCAAATAAATCGTCTTCGTCTGAAACTATTTCTAACTCGTTTTCTGACATTTTTTATTGTTAAACGGACACTAAGTAATTCTTTGCCGTAGTTCGATTTCGAAGCAGCAAAGCGCAAAATTATCAAAAAACGTGGACTTATCCCTGCTTTCCATCCCAACGCCGCTTACTGAACTAACCGACGACGTAACTGTGTCGGCGGGAGTAAAGCTTTATATCAAGCGCGATGATCTGATCCACCCGCTGATCTCAGGGAATAAGTATAGGAAATTGAAGTACAATTTGCTCGACGCGCGTTCCAAAGGTTTCAAATCCCTGCTTACGTTTGGTGGTGCTTTTAGCAATCATCTCTACGCGACTGCTGCTGCCGGCAATTTGTTGGGTTTTAAAACAATCGGAATTGTGAGGGGAGAAGACCATGAGCAAAGCGATACGCCGACACTTGCTTTTTGCCGGGCCCAGGGAATGGAAATAAATTATGTTTCCCGGCAGGAATACAAGCTCCGTAATACAACGGCATATTTGAAAGAAATACAGGAGCAGTACCCGGGCGCCTACATTATTCCCGAAGGCGGAACGACAACACTCGCGTTGGAAGGCGTTGCGGAAATGGTCAACGAAGTGGAAACGCAGCTGGGTAAATTGCCCGACTATTTTGCAGTTGCTGCCGGCACAGGTGGCACTGCGGCCGGTTTGTCATCTGCGGGAGCGCGAGTGCTGGCATTTTCAGCGCTGAAAGGAGGAGCTTTTCTGAAAAATGAAATCACGTTATTATTAAAAGACACGCAAGTTTCGACCGGATCGCACGAACTTTTTACGGATTATCATTTTGGCGGATATGCGCGCCAGACTCCCGAACTGATCCATTTTATTTGGGATTTCAAGTCGCGACACGATATTCAGCTGGAACAGGTCTACACCGGTAAAATGTTTTTCGGCCTTTATGACCTTTTGAAAAAAGGTCACTTCGAAATGGGAACGGTGATTGTAGCGGTACATACCGGCGGTCTTCAGGGCCTTCTTCCTGAACTTATTGATTAGACAGCATTGCTCTGCCGGTTTTGCTTCACATAGTCTTTTATCAGATCCCTTTCGCCGGCCACCCATAGCACGTCTTCATTTTCGATGATCATGTCTGAGTCTGGATTAAGGATACGTTCGCCGTTGCGCTCCAGGCCAACGATCATGCCGTGCGTTTTTTCACGTATGTCGCTCTTGCGAATGCTTTTTCCTCTGATATTGTACTCGTTTTTTACTTCGATTCTTTCCAGAACGATCAGATCGTCGTGCGCCATATAGACATCCCCATTTGTGCTAACTTCAACGTGTCCCCTAAACGTATCCAGTTGGTCATCAGTACCAACCACTTCAATCCTGTCGTAGGGATAAAGCACCTCGGTGGGTCGGGGTAGCCTAATGGTTTTACTACCTCTTTCGATCAGTACTACATTGATACCGAAGTTTTCCCTGATCTTCAGTTCCTGCAAACTTTTACCAATAAGTGACGAGTCGGGGCTAACTTCCAGAAATGCGAAATGAGCATCCCAGGGCAGAAGTATCCGCTTCGATTTTCCACTTCCTTCCAACTGACGGGCGTTCAGGTTTTGAAGAAAACGTTCTTCGATTTTGCTGTAAAATATCTGTAATTTTCGGTAAAAAATGGCAAATGCCAACACCATAATTCCACCTGCAACAGAGAGCGCTGTGGGTGTATCGAAGAAAGAGGTCAGTAGGAAAATCATGAGGAAAAGGGCGATCAAAACACGCGAAAGTTCGAGCAGCAAGAGTGGCCCACGACTATATTTTCTGCTAAGCCAGAGTGCGGAATAGGCTTTTTTGTTTGATCGTTTGAAAACGAGCGCCCACAAAAACGGCGAAATTGCCAGAAAAGTAATTCCAAAAATAACGGATTGGGTCAGATATGTTTCCGGAATAACGGTGTGGAGCTGATCTGACAGCTGTTTTGAACAAAGCAATATGATGCCGATCACCACCACGGAATTGAGAACCACAGTTTGCGCGTAAGATTGCAGGATTTGATTCCATTGTGTCGTTTTGGCAATGGGCCCGGTAGTAGTGCTGTAACGATTCAGATACAGTTTCCAGGATGGGGGGAACTTGGCGTCCAGCCACTCATAAAGCGGTTCTGATGCCTTCATCATATATGGCGTCGTAAAAGTGGTGATCACTGATACTCCGACGGCGATGGGATATAGAAAATCGCTCGTTACCTTGAGTGAAAGCCCCAGGTTTGCTATAATAAAAGAAAATTCACCAATCTGCGATAAGCTCATGCCTGCCTGTAAGGATTTCTTCAACGGTTGGCCGGAAATGACCGCACCCATGGTAACATACGTTGTTTTGCCCAGAATAACGACCAACACCAAAATGCCGGTTGGGACAGCGTACTGGAGTAATAATCCAGGATTGATCAGCATGCCTACCGAAATGAAAAAGACGGCGCCAAAAAGGTCTTTTAACGGTTTTAGTAAGTGCTCAATTTTCTCGGCGTGTGTCGTTTCTGCCAGAATTGAGCCCATAATAAATGCGCCGAGCGCGGCTGAAAATCCGGCTTGGGTAACCAGAAAAACCATTCCGAAACATAATGCAACCGAAGTGATCAGGACGCTCTCGTCGTTCATCAGTTTGCGATAGCGCCTGAGTAGTGTAGGGAAGATGAAAATCCCGCCGAGGAACCAGAGTGTAAGGAAAAAGAAAAGTTTTAGAATGGATCCCAGGAGCTCAGTGCCGGCAAATTGCTGGCTGATGGACAAGGTTGACAGCAAAACCATCAGTAAAACTGCCGTGAGGTCTTCTATAACCAATATTCCAAACACAACACGCGTAAATTGCTGGGTTTTTAGGCCCAGTTCTTCGAAAGCGCGGAATATAATTGTGGTTGAGGAAATCGCGATAATTCCGCCAAGAAAGAGACTGTCGATCTTACTCCATCCCAGTAACTGGCCTGTTACAAATCCGGTAACGAGCATTAACGAAACTTCAAACAAGCCCGTGATTGCAGCCGTGCTTCCGACTTTGACAAGTTTTTTGAAACTAAATTCAAGACCAAGATTGAACAGCAAAAAGATTACTCCGATTTCTGCCCAGATCTCAATTGTTTTGATATCGGTGATTGTAGGGAATATAGAAAAATTGGGACCTACCAGCAAGCCAGCAAGTATGTATCCGAGAACGATGGGCTGCTTTAATTTTTTAAATATGAGGGTAATAATACCCGCCATGGTAAGTATTAACGAAAGGTCGATGATGAGTTGTGGAACGTGGGTCATTGAAGGTATCAGGTTACTCTAAAAAGGGAAAGCAATAAAATACAAAAAGCCTTTGACGAATCAAAGGCTTTTTGCTTAAAACTGACAAATGAGTGTTCTCGTCTTTGTTAACCTACGCTTCCTTCTAAGCTGATTTCCAGTAACTTCTGCGCTTCAACAGCAAATTCCATCGGCAGTTGGTTCAATACTTCTTTTGCGTAACCATTTACGATCAGGGCAACTGCCTGTTCAGTTGGAATCCCACGCTGGTTGCAGTAAAAAAGTATGTCTTCACCAATTTTTGAGGTTGTCGCTTCGTGCTCAACAGTTGCAGATGGATTGCTTACTTCAATGTACGGAAAGGTATGTGCACCGCATTTATCTCCCAGCAAAAGTGAATCACACTGAGAAAAATTACGTGCTTTTTCAGCTTTTTTGAAAACCTGAACCAAACCGCGGTAGGAATTCTGGCTTTTTCCTGCCGAAATACCTTTTGATACAATACGGCTTTTTGTGTTTTTTCCGATGTGAACCATTTTCGTTCCGGTATCGGCCTGCTGCATATTATTGGTCACCGCAACGGAGTAAAATTCTCCGATGGAATTGTCACCTTTCAAAATTACAGACGGATATTTCCATGTAATTGCTGAACCGGTTTCAACCTGAGTCCAGGATATTTTAGATCCTGCGCCGTCGCAAAGACCACGTTTGGTAACAAAATTATAAATACCGCCTTTACCATCCTTATCTCCGGGATACCAGTTTTGTACTGTCGAATATTTCACATTGGCATTTTCATGCGCGAAAATTTCAACAACAGCCGCGTGCAACTGATTTTCATCACGCATCGGAGCGGTACATCCTTCAAGGTAACTCACCTGACTATCGGCGTCACCGATAATCAATGTGCGCTCAAATTGTCCTGTTCCGGAAGCATTGATACGGAAGTAAGTGGAAAGCTCCATCGGGCAACGTACACCTTTTGGAATATAAACGAATGAGCCGTCGGAAAAAACGGCCGAGTTCAATGCTGCGTAAAAATTGTCCTTTGGAGGAACAACCGATCCGAGGTATTTCTTTACAAGATCCGGATGCTCACGGATGGCTTCACTGATCGCGCAGAAAATTATCCCTTTTTCTCTAAGGGATTCTTTGAAAGTTGTAAAAACCGACTCAGAATCCATAACCGCGTCAACGGCAATAGCCACACCTGAGAGTCTTTTCTGTTCGTTCAGCGAGATGCCGAGACGTTCAAAAGTGTCACGCAATTCAGGATCAATATCGTCGAGACTTTCAACCGTCTTTTTCTTTTTAGGGGCAGAATAATATTTGATCGCCTGAAAATCAATTTTCGGATAATGCACGTTGGGCCACTTTGGCTCGGACATTTTCAACCACATATTAAAAGCTTTCAAACGCCACTCCAACATCCATTCAGGTTCATTTTTCTTGGCAGAAATGAAGCGGACGGTACTTTCATCAAGACCCATTGGCGCTTCATCAGCCTCAATATCAGTAACAAAACCGTATTTATATTCGGAACTGGTGATTTCCTCCAACAATTCTTGTTCTTTGCTCATAGTCTTTTAATTATCACACTGTGTCCTGTTACATCATTAACACAGAGAAACAGGATTGAGTTTATTCAGGACCTCAAAAATACGCAAAAATGTCGACAAAATACTGACCAGGGTCATAAGTTTGAAACCGAAACCGCCAAAGAATATCAAACATAGTGTCTGATAATTCTTTGGCGGATGATTTTAGCCTGTGGCAGTAATTTTAAAGATATGCGCCCGAAGAAAGATAATTTTTGACGTAATCTTCAACGCCTTCTTCCAGGGTATGGAATGGTTTTGAGAAGCCGATCGAACGAAGTTTACTCATGTTGGCTTCGGTGAAATACTGGTATTTATCCCTGATATCGGCCGGCGTGTCAACGAAAGAAATGTCCGGTGTTTTGCCCATGGAGACAAACGTATTGGTTACCAGATCCTTAAAAGTTCTGGCTTGTCCGCTTCCCAGATTGTAAATGCCGGAGTTTTTGCGGTGGTGCATGAAGAAAATACACACTTCGATCAGATCTTTTACATAGATAAAGTCGCGCATTTGTTCGCCGTCTCTGTAATCCGGATTGTGTGAACGGAAAAGTTTCATTTTGTCCGTAGCCTTGATCTGGTTGAATGCATGGAAAATCACGGAGGCCATGCGGCTTTTATGATATTCATTTGGTCCGTAAACATTGAAAAATTTCAGTCCAACCCAGAATAATGGTTTTTCTTCCTGTTCGAGCGCCCAAATGTCAAAATCGTTTTTAGAATCGCCGTAAGGATTCAAAGGTTTTAACTGCGGAATAAGCGCCTCGTTGTCGTCATAACCCAATTCTCCAAGTCCGTACGTAGCGGCGGACGAGGCATACACCAAAGGAATTTGATAGGCAACACATTTCTTCCAGATATCTTTGGAGTAATTGACATTCAGTTCGTCAAAAATTTCCTTGTCAAACTCGGTGGTGTCTGTGCGTGCACCGATGTGAAAAATGAATTCAACATCTTTGCTGTTCGCGTCCAGCCAGGTAAAAAGTGAACTGCGCTCTACACGCTCCTGAATGGTTTTACCTTCGAGATTTTCCGCCTTTTCAATTTTGGAAAAATCGTCAACGGCGATAATGTTTTTGAAACCGTCATCGTTGAGTCTGCTGATGAGACCACTACCGATGAAACCGGCTGCACCTGTTACTATAATCATGCTTGATTATTTGTTTAAAGAGGTTAAACTGTAAAAAGAATGCCAGATAAGAGGAAAAGCGTTTCTGTTTCTACTCACCATTTTTCTGGCATAAATAGGATTTTCTATAGTTATATACTGGAAATACAGCAAAACTACCATTACAAAATGTAATTTTGTATCCTATTATTATTCAGAGGCAAGAAGTTTTATGATTTACGTAACCAGAAAAGAACATTTCAACGCGGCACACAGGCTCTTTAATCCGGCCTGGTCTGACGAAAAAAATCAGGAGGTTTTTGGTCCATGTGCCAATAACAACTGGCACGGGCATAATTTTGAGTTGATTGTTACTGTAAAAGGTAAGCCGGATGCGGATACAGGGTTTGTGATTGACCTGAAAGTGCTGGGAGATCTGGTTAAGGAAAAGGTTGTAGATAAGGTGGATCATAAAAATCTGAATCTAGATGTTGATTTTATGGCGGGCAAAATGGCCTCCTGTGAGATCTTTGTAACCGAAATATGGAAGATCCTGGACCCCGCAATTTCAGCTGCGGCACCACATGCAAGGTTGCACTATATTAAGCTTATAGAAACGCCCAAAAACTTTGTGGAATATTATGGAGAATAGTACGCCGTTTCCAACGCCAAATACCAGCAAATGAAATACTACCTGATTGCAGGGGAACGTTCCGGGGATCTTCATGGTGCTAATCTGATTAAAGGAATTCGGGAAAATGATCCGGATGGCCATTTTCGCGGCTGGGGTGGCGATATGATGGAAAATGGGGGGATGGAGCTGGTCACGCATTACAAAGAGACGGCTTTTATGGGGTTTCTGGAAGTGGCCATGAATCTGCACAAAATCAGCGGTTTTCTTAAAAAATGTAAAAAAGACATTCTGACTAACGAGCCGGACGTTCTTGTACTGATCGATTATCCTGGATTTAATTTGCGAATTGCGAGTTGGGCCAAAAAACAGGGAATTAAAGTATTTTACTACATTTCGCCAAAAGTGTGGGCCTGGAACCAGAAGCGCGCCTGGAAAATCAAAGCAAATGTGGATCACATGTTTGTGATATTTCCGTTTGAAATTGATTTCTACAAAAAATATGATTTCAAGGTCGATTACGTCGGAAATCCATTAATGGATGCCATTGAATCATTTCAGCCCGATCCTCAATTTCTGGAAAACAATAAACTGGACGCCCACAAGCCGATCGTGGCCCTGTTGCCAGGAAGTCGTCGTCAGGAAATTATCGGAATGCTGGATCTGATGCTGACCGTACAGCCGCATTTTCCGGAGTATCAGTTTGTCATTGCCGGGGTAAGTAATTTGCCGTCAGATTTGTATGAGAAATATCTTGCCAATCAGGCTGCAAACATTGTTTTTGAATCTACTTACGATTTGCTCCACATGGCGGAGGCGGCGCTGGTAACCTCGGGAACGGCTACCTTGGAAACTGCACTGCTGAATGTTCCGGAAGTGGTCTGTTACAAAACCAGCGGATTTTCGTATATGGTTGCCAAAAATCTGATTCGTGTTCCGTTTATTTCCCTGGTCAATCTGATCATGGATAAGGAAGTTGTTAGGGAGCTGATTCAAAATGAGCTGAATGAACAACAATTGATAACAGAATTGAAAGCCATCCTTCCCGGTGGCCGCAAAAGAGCCGAACAACTTCAAAATTATGCAGCCTTGCATCAGTTGGTTGGCGGTGCGGGTGCATCGGTAAGGGCTGGCGGGTTAATGGTGAAATATCTGCAAACTGAGGCGTCGGTTTAAACGCAGAGTTCGGGGAGTTTGACGCAGAGTAACATGAGGTATTATTGCAGCGAAACGCTGCGTTTAACTCTCTAAACCCTGCGTTTAAAAACCACTAGTTCCGCAGCCTCACCAATTTCTCATACTCTAGAACGGTGATCAGACTTCCCTTCATATCGACCAGTTTTTCGTCTTTAAAATCTGACAAAGTACGGATCACGGTTTCGGTTGCAGTCCCCACCATCGAAGCAATATCCTCCCTGGTAATAGCCATTGAAAAAGGTTTCGAACGGTCTTCCTGATAGCGGTTTACCAGCATTACCAATGCCTGGGCTACCCGTTTTCTTACCGAATTGTAAGCCAGTTGCAGCAACCTTTCTTCCCGGTCTTTGATTTCGTTGGACAGCATTTTAATAAATTTGGAAGCAACATCCCGGTTGCCTTGCAAGAGATTGAAAAAGTCATCTTTCGGGATCATCGCCACTTCCGATTTTTCCAGGGAAATCGCGGTTTCCTGATAAGGCTCGCCCTGAAGCAGATCCAGATAGCCGAAAAAGTCGCCTTCCTTATAGAGGTCGGTAATATATTCTTTTCCGTTGTCATTGGATTTGTAAGCTTTCACTTTCCCGCTTTGAAGGAAAAATATGTTGGAAGGATAACTTCCCTCCGTATAAATCGTTTCTTTTTTCTTTAATGTTTTTGTCTTTTTATTGTCCGCCAGCCGGCTGATCAGATCAATCGACTTTGCTTCCTGAATAAACTGGTCAAGGCCGTCAGCTGTGCGTTCAAACTGTTGCTTTAAACGCTCACTTTTTTTGAGCCGCATCTCCACTGCATTCAGCAATTCCACATCATCATATGGCTTGGTGAGATAATCGTCAGCACCCATAGTCATACCTTTCCGATAGTCGTCCTTTTCCGCTTTGGCGGTAAGAAAGACGAAAGGGATATTGGCTGTGTCGTCATTTTTTCCGAGGAGATGCAAAACCCCGTAGCCATCGAGCTCGGGCATCATGATGTCGCAAATGATCAGATCCGGACTTTCATGCGTGGCCATTTGAACACCTTCTTTACCATTTGGTGCCGTGACGACTTTATAATTTGCCAGCTCCAGAATCTCGGCTGTATTCTCCCGCATTTCAGGATTATCTTCGATCAGTAATATTTTTTTGGTTTCCAATAATGCTGTTGTTTAAAAAGTGACGGGTTCAGGAATTGGTTAGCTGAAGAGTTTGCGCAGGAAATGCCTGACGTTAGTTTTGTGGCAAATGATTTGGCAGATCAACGTAAAAAACTGTCCCTTTTCCCACTTCGCTTGAAAACGTGATTTTGCCATGCATCAGGTCCACATATTTTTGGACAATATTCAGGCCAAGTCCGGTTCCCTGCGCCGTTCCGGCATTGTAAGCGCGGAAAAATCTTTCGAAAATGTGCCCCTGGTCGCCTTCTGGAATACCAATGCCTTCATCTTTGATTTCGATTCCAATATTTTTCGAATCCGTTTTTATTTTTAAACTGATCGTCGTGTTGGCTTCTGAATATTTGATTGCATTGGAAAGCAGGTTGAAAAGTATATTTCGCAGCAACTGTTTGTCAATCCAGCATTCTGACAGTCCCTCATAGCCAAACAAAATTACCTGATTTTCTTTGCATAAACCCTTTATTTCTTCAATCAGCCCCTGGGTAAATGCAGGCAGCTCGGTGTAGACTGGAATGCTGTTTACACGGCCCTCTTCCAGCTTGCCGATTGACAGGAAATCGTTCAAAATTTCTGTCAGGTTCGTCACCGCCGACTTTATACGCTGGACGTGTTTTTGCCTCTTGTCTTCTTCTTCTGTTTTTGCATACCTGCCAATCAGCGAAGCTGACGACAAAATTGTAGCCAGTGGCGTCCGGAATTCGTGGGACGCGATGGTCACAAACTGGCTTTTCATGTTATTCAGTTCCCGTTCTTTTTTCAATGCCCGCATTACCTCTTCCTGCGAAAGTTCTATCTTATTGATTGCCATAGCCAGTTCCTCGGTCCGTTGATCTACTCGTTCTTCCAGTTCGGCGTTCAGTTTATGTATTTCCTGATTCGCTTCCCGGATGGTATTTTCGTGTTTTTTTCTTTCCGTAATATCAATGATAAAACTGACTACAAATTCACCTTCGCTGGTCTTGAACGGGCTCAGGCTGACCTCCACCGGAAACTCACTCGAATCCTTTCGCGTGGCGAACAAATCCATCGCCTGGCCCATTCCGCGGGCATGAGGTGCATGAAAATATGCTGTTCTGTCCGCTACGTGCGTGTTGCTAAGCCGTTTCGGAATCAGTATTTCTATTTTCTGGCCAACCAGTTCAGGAGCGGAGTAGCCAAAAAGTTCAAGTGCTTTTGGATTTAGCATCACAATCACGCCATCCTTATTCACCACAATAATCCCTTCCGTTGCGTGTTTAAAAAGCGCGTCGAGCATTTCAATATGCCTGGTCATTTCAGTATGTTTTTCTTTCCGTTGTAAACACACCAAGGTACTGGACATAGTTGAAGCGAACAAATTTTTGAGAATTTCGATATAGCCGGACTTTTACAAAACTGACATTTCTCTGTCAAAAAAATCTAGACGGTCTGGCTGAAAAGTGCAGTCTGAGGTAGATTTTCCCAGAGACGTGCGTCAAAAGCCATGCAGATATTACGGACAAATGCCTTTCCTTTGTCCGTAACGCGCAAATGGTACGGCTCCAGTTCAATGAGTTCGTCGAATTCAAATTCTTCCAGTCGCTCAATCGTCTTGTACAACGCATCGCAAACCACATTCGGATCATCCCAACTTGTTTCGAACTGTGTCATCAGTCTCAGAATATGTCGGCGGAGGATAAGGTCTTCCCTGTTAAGTTCATGACCGCGTGAAATGGGAATCTGTCCCGCTTCGATACGTGCGTAATAATCTTCCACCTTTTTCTCGTTCTGCACATAACCCCACCATGAATCACTGATAGAGGATGCGCCCAGTCCAATCAAAAGCTGCGTATGGGTTTCGGTATAGCCCATAAAATTCCGGTGCAGGCGGCCATCTTTCTGAGCAACGCAAAGCTCATCTGTTTCGAGTGCGAAGTGATCCATGCCAATATCCTGGTATCCTGAAAGTTCCAGGGCGTTACGGCCTGTTTCATAAATTGCCATTTTTTTATCGGGATCAGGAAGGTCATTTTCTGTATATTTTCTCTGTCCGGGTTTAATCCACGGAATGTGCGCATAACTGTAAAACGCGATCCGGTCGGGACGAAGCTGTACCACACGCATCATTGTTTCCATCATGTAGCAGGCTTTCTGGCCCGGTAGCCCGTAGATAATGTCGTAGTTGACAGAAGTATAGCCAATTTCGCGGGCTTTGTTTGTAAGGTGGCTGACCTGCTCAAAGGTCTGCTGGCGATTGATCAACGCCAGCACCACGGGATTGAAATCCTGAACGCCAATGCTGATCCTGCGAAAGCCAAGATCATAAAGTACTTTAAGGTGCTCGTCAGTGGTATTACCGGGATGTGCTTCAAAACTGAACTGATGTTTTTCGTGCAGCATCGCATTTTTCAAAAGGCCTTCGATCAGCATTTTCAGATGATCCGGACTGAAAAAAGTAGGTGTTCCTCCTCCCAGATGAATTTCCCGTATGACTGGTTTCTCGTCTTCAAAAACAGAAAAATATAATTGCCATTCTTTAAGGACAGCTTCGAGGTAAGTTTCTTCTACTGCGTGGTTTCTCGTAATTCTCGTATTGCAGCCGCAGTAAGTGCAAAGGCTTTCGCAGAATGGCAGGTGCACATAAAGGCTTATTCCTTCTTTATGGTTTGAAACAACAAAAGCGTCGCGCACCAGATCTTTCCATTTTTCTTCTGTCGGAGCTGTTTTTTGCCAATAGGGAACGGTCGGGTAACTGGTGTAACGCGGTCCCGGGGTGTTGTATTTGAAAAGCAAATCCTTGTCCATCGAGGTAATATTTAAATGAATTGCGATACATCAAAACTAGGTAACCCGCGATTCGGAAAACATGACTTTGGTCAGGAAAAAACCTTACTTTTATTTTCCCTCGCAAATGGGGATCGGGTGATGCTGAACACTGCCAGTTACAGGATATTGTATTAACAATCCCCGCGTTACAAGTAGGAGACCGGCCAGGGCGAGGATAACGGGAGAGAATTTCCGGATCTTATTGCGGATCACCGGGCTGATCAGATTTTTGGAAAATCCAACCGCCATCATGGTTGGGAAAGTGCCTAATCCGAAAATCAGCATAAATAATCCACCGTTCATAGCACTGCCGGTAGCGACGGAACTGATCAATGCCAGGTACACAAGTCCGCAGGGAATCATTCCGTTTAATATGCCCAAAGTCAGCCAGCCAGTGAGTGTCTTGCTTTTTAACATGGCCGACATTCCCTTTTTTAGTCTTTTAACCATTTTTTGCCAAAAGCCAGGCGTACTTAAAACGCGGGAAAAGCGAGATGGCCAAATGACATAAAGCAGAATGAGAACACCTGAGAAAATGGAAAGGTAACGGAGGTATCCGATCCAGCCGACCACGGACCCGACGGAGCCGATGACAATTCCAAAAAAGGAATAGGTGAATGCGCGGCCGGCATTGTAAATCAATAGTCCTGAAAACTGCTTTAGTTTTGTTTGTCCGTGAAAAGGAAGTGCCAGGGAAATCGGTCCGCACATGCTGATGCAATGGAAACTGCTCATCAATCCCATTGTAAATGCAAGATATGGGAGCGCGTTCAACATCAGTTCTGATCTGAATGGTTTATGTTCAGAACGCCTTCGTTCCAGTAAGAAAGGTCTCCGTTTTTCCAGTCAATCTGCAATAGATATCTTCCATTTGCTACTCGGGAAAGAGGAATGGTCTGTTTTCCGTCAATTGATTGCAGGGCAAAAACGGCATCATTTTTGTCGTTCGACGGACAGTACAATTTGACTGTTCCCGACAATTTGCCGGGTTCGGATGATTCAGGAAAACGGATAATTAAATCTTTATTTTCCAGTTGCCATTGGATCGGATCCGTCAGTGTTTTTGCCCGGTTTATCTTGTTTATTTTGTCCTGAAAATGAAGCTCTTCCGTGTAATACTGGGTTGTTACCAGATCGATTTTTTCACCGGTACTCATCACCACCAGCACCAGAATCATGGCTACGAAACCCAGGTACGAGACCGCAATTCCTGCTCCCCAGTTTAGTTTTATCGTTTTCATATGCATTGTTTTTAGAAAAATTCAAAACCGTTACATTTCCCTCAATCCTTTCCAATTACTCTTCCGGTGCCATGAAAGTGGTTTCAAAATCTTCCAGCTTCTTGTTTCCCTGATATACGGATAATTTCAATTTGGTCTTCCGCGATTTCAGTTCGGATTTTGGAACGATAATGAAAACGGTCCCTTCGGACATGCCTGCCGGAGTCAAGGTCAAATCCGGTTTTCCGGCGAAAAGCAATCTTCCTTTCGGAGATACAATCCGCATCTCGGGGCGCACGTTGTGATTGGTTTTGTTAAAAATTTTGAAGGTATACAAATTGCTGATCGTACCATCTTTGTTCTCGATGTACTGACTGCCCGGAGCGCGTAAAAGCATGGTTTGCGTGTCTGTTCTTGAAACGATCATAAAACCCAGCCCTGACCACAGCAACAGTAATACGGCGGCATAACCAATGACACGTGTCGTGATCAGTTTGGTAGTCTGGCTCACAATCGCTTTTTCGGAAGTGTAGCGGATCAATCCAGGTTCGAAACCGATTTTGTCCATAATGGAATCGCAGGCATCGATACAGGCCGTGCAGTTGACGCATTCCATCTGTGTACCGTTCCGTATGTCGATTCCCGTCGGGCAGACCGCCACACATTGATGGCAATTGATGCAATCGCCTTCGTTTCTGTCCTTTCCCTTATGTAGTTTTTCACGTGGTTCGCCCCGTTTGTAATCGTAAGCGACCACAATGGAATTCCGGTCAAGCAGCACACTTTGCAGTCTTCCGTACGGGCAGACAACCGTACAAGCCTGATCGCGCAGCCAGGCAAAATTGAAATAGAAAATGGCTGTAAAAGCAACAATTCCTGAGAATAAGGAAATATGCTGGTCCAGCGGTTCATTTACAATGCGCGCTAACTCAGAAATGCCGATTATGTACGAAAGCAGCAGATTGGCGATCACAAATGAAACCACAAGAAACAGGAAATATTTTGAGCCTTTTTTGATGATTTTCTCCGTGTTCCAGGGACTCTTGTTCAGCGCCATCTGTTGCGGGCGATCTCCTTCGATGGCATATTCTATTTTGCGGAAAATCATTTCCATAAACACCGTCTGCGGACAAGCCCAACCGCACCACAGCCGCCCAAAAATTGTGGTGAACAAGACAATAAATACCATGAAAGACAGCATGGTAAGTCCAAAAAGCCAATAGTCCTGAGGACCTATGAACAACCCAAAAATGATGAATTTCCGTTCCAGTACATTGAAAAGTAACAACGGTTGGTCATTATATTTCAAAAATGGCATCAAAAACAAAACCGAAAGGACGAGCAGGGTAAACCACAAACGGCGGTTATGCCAATTGCCTTTCGGTTTTTGTGGATAAAACCAGTTTCGTTTTCCATCCTCGCGCACCGCATTGAAATGATCACGGAAATCGTCTTCTGTGTTTGATAGATTCATTGCTTGTTTTGTTTAACGCTGAGTTAGGGGAGTCAAACGCTGAGTTAGGGGAGTTGTTTTTCTTGCGTCCTCTGCGTTTAACTCAATCCCTCTGCGTTTAAAATTTATTTTGCCGCCACAGTTTCTTCAAATAAATCACCCTGTGGCTCCTTAGGGCTGGCAGGCTTGGTTCCTTTCAGTGACATTACGTAACTGGCCACTTTTTGAATGTCGCCGGGAGAAAGTTGCTTTTCCCAGGCAATCATGCCTTTTTCAGGAATGCCGTATTTGATTACTTTAAACAGATTATTAATCGTTCCGCCGTGCAGCCAGTAATTGTCCGTCAGGTTTGGGCCAACGGAACCGCCGCCGTCCGGTCCGTGGCAGGCAGTACATTTTTCCTGGAAAATCGTTTTTCCTGCTCCGACTCCCACGTCATCTTTCAGGAGTGTTACCGTATTTTCGTCCATACTCGCGCCGACCTTTTCCATGTATGCTTTTTTCTCGATTTCTGCAGAGGCAATTTCCTTATCCAGTTCGGCAAGCTGGAAATCCCCAAAACCGCCGAAATAATAGGCAGAGTAGCAAATCGCGATGATGACCGTACCGACAAAAAGTGATTGCAGCCAGGGCGGCATGCGGTTATCCAATTCATGAATGCCATCATAATCATGGCCCTCGATCAGGATTTTTTTCTCATCGCTCAACGCAACACCTAATCCACGGAAATTTCTCCACCAGTGATTACTGAAGATGGTTTTGGATTCAAATTCCGGATTCTTTTCTTTCTGGATTCTGGTCAGCATCGAGAATGCATCGACCAGTAGTTTTACAACCAGAATGGCGGTAAAAAGAAGCGCGAAAAGCAGTACATAAAGTATAATTTCCGTTCCGGTAATTGCCCTTACCTGTGTTTCACTTTCCTGCGCAAAAGCTGGTGTTGCGCATAGCAGGAGTATTCCGAAGAAAGTAGCGCTCTTTTTAATTATGCCGTCGTTCAACGGAATATTGCTCATCCGCTCCACGGTTTTTTTGTCCAGTTTCAAAACGTAGAAAAGCAGGCCAACGAAGAACACAAAGAATATGATGAGAGAGATTAGCGGAAAAATGCCAACTCCCGCAATGGTTTCAAGATAATTTCGAAATTTCATAATCAGATTATATTATGAATGATAGAATAAATGAATGATAGAATGGGCGAATGAATACGCATCGCTTTCCATCTATTTGTTGGTTTTTATATCGGTTCCAAGTCGCTGTAAATAAGCGATCAACGCGATAATCTCTTTGTTTTCATTCGCCTTGATACCACTTTGTTTCAGTCTCCCCTGAATTTCCTTTGCTTGTTTGTGAAGCTCAGCATTGGCGATTTTGTCATAATCCTTTTCATAAGGAACACCCAAAGTCTGCATTGCCCGGATTTTGGCGCCGGTCGTTGTAGTGTCAAGATCATCCTCCAGAAGCCAGCCATAACGCGGCATGATTGATCCCGGCGACATGCTTGTCGGGTCTTCCATGTGATTGTAATGCCAGGAATCAGGATATTTTTCACCAATTCTATGGAGATCCGGACCGGTACGTTTTGAGCCCCACTGATGCGGGAAATCGTAGACAAATTCGCCTGATTTTGAGTACTCTCCATAACGTTCAATTTCTGAGCGGAATGGGCGGATCATCTGAGTGTGACAAACATAACATCCTTCACGAACGTATAAATCTCTTCCTTGTAATTCCAGCGGTGTATAGGGTTTTACACTCGCTATCGTTGGTACGTTGGATTTGATCATAAAAGTTGGTATCATTTCGATCATCCCGCCGATTGCAACTGCAATCAGAGAAAAAATTACTAGCGCAAGCGGCTTGCGTTCCAATAACCGGCGGTGCCAGTATTCGTTTTTGCTGGCATGCCATATTGCGTTGAGTGGCATTGCTTTGGCTGTTTCAGTAGCTACGAAATTTCCTTTCAAAGCGGTCATCCATAAATTGTAAATCATGGAAATAAAGCCGATGATATACAGTGTTCCGCCCAAGCTGCGCAGAAAATACAATGGCGCCAGTTGCGTTACGGTTTCAAGGAAATTGGGGTATTTGAGCAAACCTTCCTGCGTAAATTCTTTCCACATGGAGCTTTGTACCCAGCCAGCCCAATACATTGGAATCGTATAAAACAGGATTCCCAGTGTTCCGATCCAGAAGTGGAAGCTTGCCAGTTTTGGTGAAAACAGAGGTCGGTTGTAAAGTCTTGGAAACAGCCAGTACAGCATACCAAAAGTCAGGAATCCATTCCAACCTAACGCTCCAACGTGTACGTGCGCGACGATCCAATCGGTATAATGAGCGATGGCGTTGACGTTTTTGAATGACAACATCGGCCCTTCGAATGTTGCCATTCCATACGCGGTGATTGCAACCACGAAGAATTTGAGTACAACATCTTCCCGCACTTTGTCCCATGCACCGCGCAATGTCAGCAGTCCGTTCATCATACCACCCCAGGATGGCGCAATGAGCATGACCGAGAAGACAGTGCCGAGCGTCTGTGCCCATTCGGGCAGGGCAGTATATAACAAATGGTGCGGCCCGGCCCAGATATACAGAAAGATCAGCGCCCAGAAATGGACGATAGAGAGTCGGTAAGAATAAATTGGTCTGTTGGCTGCTTTGGGAAGGAAATAGTACATCAAACCCAGGTATGGTGTGGTCAGGAAAAATGCGACCGCATTGTGTCCATACCACCATTGTACGAGCGCGTCCTGAACACCAGCATAAACGGAATAACTTTTGAAAAAGGAAATAGGCAATTCCATGCTGTTCACGACATGAAGCAGGGCCACGGTCACGAAAGATGCGACATAAAACCAAACTGCTGCATACACGTGTTCAACCCGGCGGTTGATCATCGTCATGACGATGTTGACCAAAGCCGAAACCCACACCACAGCAATGGCAATATCCAGCGGCCATTCAAGCTCTGCATATTCTTTGGAAGTGGTTATTCCCATTGGAAGAGAAATCGCCGCGGCAAGGATAATGAACTGCCAGGCCCAGAAATGGAAGTAACTGAGTTTTGTGCTCCAGATCGGCGTTCTTAAAACACGGGGGACGGAATAATACAACCCGGTGAAAAACCCGTTTCCGACAAATGCGAAAATCACTGCGTTGGTGTGCAGCGGCCGGATGCGGCTGAACGTGGTGTAGGGGAGGTCCATGTTCAGGTTCGGAAAAACGAGCTGAAATGCGGCCAGCAGCCCGACAAGCATTCCGATCAGTCCGAAAAGAATGGTGGCAATTGCAAAGTTTCGTACGATGCGGTTGTCATATTGAAACTCATCCAGCGTAACGGAGGCTATACCTGGATTTGGAACGGTTGACATAACAGTTAGTAAATTTGGTGAATAATATGGGTTGGTTTATACTCCCGCAAACCATGGCTTTGCGAAACGGCAACTACTTTTGATGCTTTGCCCTCTGGTTTTGCGTAGAAGAGGCGAATTTTGAATTAAGGTGATTTTGGGAATTGTCATCCATTAAAATCCGGATGGAAGGCGTATAGTCGTCGTCATAATGGCCTCTTTTAACAGACCAGAGAAATGCGCCCAAAAAGCCCAGGGCGATGAGTAAACTGATGCTGATCATAACATAAAATGCGCTCATGGTGTTTTTTGGCTTATTTTTCGGGTGTTTTTTTTTGATTCAAAACTACCCACGGCAGCTCAGGCAGACGATGACTTTCCCCTGTGCCAATTACTGACTTTGATCACTTTTCAGGCAACGTGATGCAGCCAGATTCGACGCCACCGTTGTGAAAGCAACAATGGTGATGGAGCTGACGGGCATGAGTATGGCGGCAATTATCGGCGAAAGATTTCCTGTAACAGCAAACACAAGGCCGAATAGGTTGTAGAGCAGGGAAATAACAAAACTGGCCTTGATGATTTTTTGACCCGATTTTGCCAAGTGGACATAGGCAGGCAGTTTTGCAAGCTGACTTCCCTCCACGATTGCATCGCAGGCAGGTGAAAAATTATTGATGTCGTCTGATACAGCAAGCCCTACATCACTTTGTCGTAAGGCACCCGCGTCGTTCAGCCCGTCGCCAACCATCAAAACATTACGATTTGCGTCCTTTTGCAGGTTTTGGATAAACCGAAGCTTTTGTTCAGGTTTTTGTTCAAATATCAGACTGGATGCTTTACCGAAAATCTTTGTTAGAAAAAGCAGATCAGTTGTTTTATCGCCGGACAGCAGATATGTTTCAAATCCGTTTTCCTGCAATGTTGAAACTGTGCTCGCAAGCTCTTTACGGTATTTGCTTTTGATTGAAAAATAACCTTTGATTTCATTTTCAATTGATACAAATACCTTCGACGCATTTTGTTGATCCTCATTTTCATTGATCGCGCCAACCCATTTTGCAGAACCCAGTTTGACCATTCTGTTGCCCCACAAAGCCTGCATTCCTGAACCTCCTGTTTCGGCATAGTTTACAAGTGTTCGCTTGCTCGCAGAAACTGAAGATAATTCTTTTGCCAGTAATCTGCTTAGCGGATGTGCGGATTGAACAGCCAGTGTTTTGACCATCACCAGCTCATCAGCGGTTAATTGGCCGCCGTGAAATTCGATTTCGGCATCATGGACATTCGTAAGCGTGCCGGTTTTGTCAAAAACCACCGTGTCGATTTTTGCCAGCCGTTCAATTGTGTGAGCATTTTTTGGGTAGAAGCGGTTTTTGCCGAAAAGTGCCAGCAAATTTCCATTCGTGAAAGTAGAGGAAAGTACCAGTGCGCACGGACAGGCAACCAGCAGGCAGGTAGTAAATGCTCTAAATGCAGTTTCCGTAATGCCAATAATTAAGAACCAGTATAAAAATGTGGCGGTAGCAATAATAAGTACAATGGATGAAAAATACCTGTTGATCCGGTACGCCAGTGTTTTATCCTGGTCTTCTTTCTGACTGGCAAAAGCGTCCTCGTTCCATAATTGTGTCAGGTAACTGAGCGACATTTGATTTAAAACTTCCAGTTCAATCGCTGTTCCGGTTTGCTTGCCGCCAGCATAAATCGTGTCACCTTTCTGACGTTCCACAGGTGCGGCTTCACCGGACACAAAACTGTAATCAATCAGCGCACGGGGACTTGTCAAAACGCCGTCGACCGGGATCAGCTCTTCATTTCTGATGAGAATGTGGTCGCCTTTTACAAGTTCCGTGATTGGTTTGCGTATTTCTTCCCCCTCCTTTATCAGCGAAACCGCGACAGGAAAATAGGATTTGTAATCTCTTTCAAAAGAAATGCCCGCATAGGTTTTGTCCTGAAAATATCGCCCGATCAACATGAAAAATACGGCGCCGGCAAATGAATCGAAATAGCCAGGGCCGGTGTGCGTCGAAATCTGATACACACTTGTAAAAAACACAGATAGCAAAGCAAGTGCAATAGGCGCATCGATGTTCAGATATTTGCCTTTCAGGGCCGCCCAGGCCGACTTGAAAAAATCGGCTGCACAATATAGAAGCACTGGCAGGGAAAGGCCCAAATTCAGCCCGTCAAAAACCATTCGTAACAAAGGATCCGGAGAGTCCTGACCGAGACTAAAATATTCCGGAAAGCTTAGCATCATGATATTGCCGAAAGCAAAACCTGCTATACCGATCTTGTACAACCGGGTTCGGTTCCACTTTTTCACTTTTTTCCCTTCAATATCATCCAGACTGATGTACGGTTCGTAGCCGATTTTGCTCATCAATCCCGCCAGTTCGCTTAGTTTAATTTGCCTGGAATCGTAGGTGATCCGCACCTTTTTCTCCGGAAAGTTTACCACAGAACTCCGGATCGCCGGGTTAATCCTGTACAATTGTTCAAGCAGCCAGATACATGAGCTGCAATGCATTTTAGGAACGAGCCAGTTTATTCTCGATAAACGTCCATCCGTAAACTCGATCAGTTTTTCCGAAACCTGTGGCAGATCCAGGAAGTCATATTTGCCTTTGAAAAATGAAGCGTCCGGCGAAATGCCCTGTGCGCCGTCGATCTGGTAGTAATTGCACAGGTCATTTTCTTTTAAAAGATCATAAACCGTAGCGCAGCCGTCGCAGCAAAATGGCTGATCCTCGAAATAAATAATTTCATCCGTACATTTTTCGCCACAATGACAACATGAGGGGATCGCATTAATCTCTTTTTCGGTGAGCGGACTTTGGTAGTGCATCATGTTGTTCTAATCTGTTGAGGATCATTTGATATTTTGCCGAGGAAGTGTATTTGACACGGGAATAAATCGTAATTCAAAATTGAGGGAAATGGGTGGGAGAGAAGATGACGACGGTTCGACGTAATCATGACTTTGGTCAGGATTTGAACCTGGAACTCAGAAAACTAATTTTCAAAATTGCATTTATGTAGTCAGCTACGTATATTTGAACCTAAATATTCAACAATGAACATATTTAATGAAATAGGTGCCCTGGCCATTTCAACGAGGCTGCAACGGCTTGCAGACCACTTCCGGAAAGACGGAATGCTGGTTTATCAATCGAATAATATTTCGTTTGAGCCAAAATGGTTTCCTGTGATTTACGCATTGCATCTCAAATCTCCGCTCAGCATATTGGAATTGTCGGAAGAGATTGGATATGCGCATCCGTCGACAATCAGTTTATTGAAAGAATTGGAAAAAGAAGGGCTTATCACGTCGGTGAAGGACAAAAAAGATGAACGCAAAAGGCTGATCAGTCTGAGCCCGAAAGCGGAGGAGATGGTGACAAAGATGATACCTGTCTGGGACAAAATGAAGGCGACTGTCGAAGAAATTACCAATACTGCAAACAACCTCATTATCGCGATGGACGAAACAGAATATGAATTAAAAAAGGAAGGTTTTTTTGACAGGTTTCAACGAATGACTCAGCAGGAAACTAACTCGGACGTGCGCATTGCTGAATACGAGCCAAAATATGCAAAGGCATTCTACGATCTGAATTATGCCTGGATATCTGAAACTTATGAGGTTGAGCCGGAAGATGAAAAAACACTTTCAGATCCGGAGAAGTACTATCTGGAAGAGGGCGGAGCAATTCTCATCGCCTTGTATAAGGATGAACCTGTTGGTACCTGTGCGCTAAAGAAGCGGGGCGAAGGAGTTTTTGAAATGAGTAAAATGACCGTTTCAACTTCCATGCGTGGGAAGAAAATTGGTGAGTTACTTGGCCATGCTGTATTAGAAAAAGCGCGGCAGTTGGGTGGTGTCCAAATGGTGCTTTACTCCAATAAAAAAGGCTCTTCGGCAGGAATCAATTTGTATCGGAAACTGGGATTTGTTGAGGTTCCTTTGCGGGATTTTAATTACAAGAGAGCAGATATCCGGATGGAACTTAATTTGTGAGGTTCAACGCTGAGTTAGGGGAGTTTGGCGCGGAGTTTCGCTGAGATAAAAAATTAAAAAACGCTGCGAAATGCTGCGCCTTAACTCGGTGATTGGGCTTGTTATGTTCAACGCTGAGTTAGGGGAGTTTTTCGCGGAGTTTCGCTGAGTTAAAAATTTTTAAAAACTCAGCGAAACGCTGCGCTATAACTAGGTGACTGGGCTTGTTATGTTCAACGCTGAGTTAGGGGAGTTTTGCGCGGAGTTTCGCTTACTTAAAAATTTTTTAAAAACTCCGCGAAACGCTGCGTTAATGACTCGGCGTACTCAGCGTTTAACAAGTGTCTTAAAAAATGTTAAAGAAAATCAGGTTTTTCTCTTTTTTTTCTTTGCTGAAGGAAATAGAATGTTGTTCAAAATCAATCTGTAACCCGGCGAATTGGGATACAGATTCAGGTCGGTTGGCATGCGGTGGCTGCCACCTCGTCCCTCCGGGTCGTGTCCTCCGTAGAAAGTCCACTGTCCGCGGCCTATTTCACCGTAGATGTAACGGTCAGAGCGTGCGCTTGTGCCCATGACCAGCACATTCGGTTTTACGGTGCTTTTGGTAAATGCGGTTGTTTGACCGAAAAATTCACGGATCAGATTCTCATGATTTTGTACGAGCATGGAAGGAATCACGTCCCACTTGGCCGAGAACTGAAAAAGAGAGAAAAATTCATTGTTGTCACGTCCCCAGTAACGCCCGCCGGCAGACGAATTGATATCTGAAAATACCATTCCTTCATAGTCGTCGGTTTGTAACTTGAAGTTATAAAAGGCAAATGTTTTCTCGAAATCAAGTTTGGACTGCGCATTTGGATCCGCTCCGTCGCCGTCCAGATTTTCAACGATATCAATACCTTCGGCAGCCAGCGCAATGTCAAAAGTTTCTGCGCCTGAACACATTGCAAAAAGAAAACCGCCTCCTGCGCAAAATTCCTTGATCGTTTTTGCCACAGAAAGCTTCATCTGCGACACTTTTTTGTAGCCCAACCGGCTGGCCAAAGCTTCCTGCGCCTTCACATCGGCAACGCTGATACGCCGCAGATTGCGCCCAAACTGACCTGTGAAATCTTCGTGATGTAGATGGAGCCAGTCATATTTAGGGAGGTCTCCTTTTAGAATTTCCTCGTCGTAAATTACTTCAAATGGAATTTCGGCATATTTTAAAACAAGTAGAACGGCGTCTGTGTTTTCAAACTCCGACGCGCTGATTTTAATTGGAGAATAAACGGCAATTTTAGCAGCAGTATGCAGTTTGATCACTTCCATGTCCACATCAGCACCTCCGATCTGATCGGTGATTTGCTGGCTGGCTGCATCTGAAATGATCTCGTAGGAAATGCCCCGGAGCCTGCATTCTTTTTCGATCGCTTTTGTGTAAACAACTCTGAAACTCCCACCACGGTAATTGAGGAGCCAGTCCACATCCATCTCGTCTTTCAGCAACATATAAGCCAGACCGTAAGCTTTCAGATGGTTTGTCTGACCCTTGTCCATCGGGATCAGGAGCGCGTTGGAAAGACAAAAAAACGGCAACAAAACCAGCAACACAGGGAGCAATTTCTTCATATTCATACCAGCCGGGATTTTGAAAATGACTTTGTTGTGCAAGATCAAATATAATCAAAAAACAATTCGATCCGGTTGATAATGAACGGTATACGTCAAAATTTAATTTTGCACCTAGCCGGCATCTTTAATGTTGTCTTGCACGTAGATAGCTTAGTTAATCATTTAATCAACCATTAAACTGTTTTATGGAAACATTAGCACTGCTTGTCCGTTTAGAGGCCAAACCCGGGAAAGAGAATGACGTTGAAAGTTTCTTAAAAAGCGGGCTTGCGCTGGTTTTAGAAGAGCCTCTGACCGAATCGCGGTATGCACTGAAGTTCGGACCATCCACTTTCGGGATTTTTGACACTTTTGCAGGGGAGGATGGTCGCGACGCCCATCTTGCCGGAAAAGTTGCGGAGGCGCTAATGGCGAATGCATCAGCACTTTTAAGTACCGATCCGGTTATAGAAAAAGTAGAACTGATCGCCATAAAATAGTTTTGATCAACAGAACAATAGTCGAGACGTTACCTGTGGTGACGTCTTTTTATTTTGCGACCGGATTTTTTTTAGAAGAAATTGAACAATCCATATTTAGCTTCAATACGTTTGGTAATCAGCGTTTTAAATGTGAATTGCATGAATTGTTTAACTAGATTAAAAGCTATTTTTGTCAAATCCTTCACAAATACAGACACATGACCGAAATTGACCTTCTTGGCCACGCCATGCACGAATTTGCCGGAATGGACGAAAAAGAATTTGCGCTGTCGCTACCTTTCTGGCAAAAGAAACAGTACTCAAAAGGAGAATTTTATAATGATTACAAAAATGTTTGCAAACATCTGGGTTTTATTCTGGACGGGGTTTTCCGGGCATACTACATCAATGATGAAACAACGGAAGAAAAAAACGTATTTTTCTTTTCGAAAAATCAGATTGTGGTTTCCTACAAAAGTTTTGTGACGCAGACACCCTGCAACTACTATACCGAGTCTATGGTTGATTCGACCATTTTGTACATTCATTACAATCAGCTTAACAATTTATACAAACAGTCGCACCAATGGGAACGTTTCGGCCGGATGGTTGCCGAAAGAGCCTTTGACGCGGCGATGACGCGCGCGGAAGGTTTCCTTTTTATGACGCCGGAAGAACGTTATCTGGACCTGGTTGAAAAGCATCCGGATATCTTTAATATGATTCCATTATACCACATTGCCTCGTACCTGAATATTCAGGGGCCATCATTGAGCCGTATCAGAAAAAGAATGGCCGGAAAGTGAGCGATTTTAACCTGGGTTAAAATTAAAGTCTGATCTACTGCTGAATTTTGTCCTGTTCAAAAACAGAAACAAAAATTCAATTCACTCATAAATTCTTGAAATCATGAAAAGCAGTACATCAAAAACCGTCATGTTTGTTACCGGAGCATTTGTTCATAATAGTGGCTGGGACGAATGGAGAACCTATTTTGAAAGCAAAGGATACACAACACTTGCGCCAGCCTGGCCGTTTAAAGACGCTCCCACTGCGGCAGATCTACGTAATCGCCAGCCCAATGACACCGATCTGGCTGCGCTGACTTTAAGCGAACTGGTAGATCATTACACAAACATTGCCAAATCATTTCCTGAAAAACCGATCGCTGTCGGCCATTCGCTGGGCGGTTTGATAACACAGATTCTGGTTAACCGTGATGTTGTGTCGGCAGGGATTGCTGTTCATCCTGTCCCACCGCAAGGAGTTATTCCTTACGAATTTACATTTTTAAGAGCCGGATGGAAATCCCTGGGGCTTTTCACGTCGCTCAAAAAAACGTATCTGATGTCATTGTCCGACTGGCAGTACGCATTTACCAATGGCATGACGCTTGCCGAACAAAAGGAAACGTGGGAGAAAAATACGATACCGGAATCGAAAACTGTCGCCCGGGGCGGCCTTACTTCTGCCGCGAAAGTTGATTTTGATAAGCCTCATGTTCCCTTGCTGATCATGTCAGGCAGTAAGGATCAGATTTTACCTCCATCACTCAATCTGAGAAACTATAAAGCGTACAAAAAGGATAACGGATCGGTCACGGATTACAAGGAATTTGCCGGGCGCAATCATTTTGTAGTCGGACAATCCACCTGGAAGGAAAATGCAGACTACATTCTCGAATGGATCGATCAAAATTTGTAACAGATAGTTCACCCACAGAAAACCAGCTGTGGGTGTTTTTTTGTAACTTAATCTTTCATCACTCCGTTACTTAACCTTATGAACAAGAAAATTACGAGCCAGAATGAGCGCAGGAATTTCCTGCGGCAGATGGGAGCCGGGTCGCTTGCCGCAATTGTTTTTCCTGCTTTGGGTAATGAAAACCAAGTTCCTGAGTCCTTGCCATCCAATTTTTTGCCGGGTGAGACATATTGGGAGCAGGTAAAAAAACAATTCTCGGTGCCGGAGAATCTGATTATGCTCAACGCAGCAAACCTTTGTCCTGCGCCGGTTTCCGTAAATGCCGAGGTCATGAACATCATGAATGGCCTCGGACGGGACGTCTCATTTCAGTACAGAAGCCAGTTTACGGATAAAAGAAAGAAATCGATTGAGGCCCTGGCACAGTTTGTCGGTGCAGGAAATGAGGAAATAGGCATTACCAGAAATACTTCCGAAAGCAACAACATTGTCGTCAACGGGCTCGACCTCAAAGCGGGTGACGAGATTATTTTGTGGGATCAAAACCATCCTTCGAATGGTGCCGCATGGGAACAGCGCGCCAAACGGTACGGCTTTACCGTGAAGAAAATTGCGTTGCCGGCAGATCCGAAAACGCCGGCAGATCTTGTAAAACCATTTGCTGACGCAATTACCCCAAAAACGAAACTGATTGGATTTTCCCATATTTCCAATACCAGCGGTCTCGCTTTGCCCGCGAAACTGATTTGCAAAACGGCTGCTTCAAAAGGTATTCTCACGCTGGTTGACGGTGCGCAATCGCTTGGAGTTTACGACCTGGATCTGAAAGATTTAGGCTGTGATTTCTATACCGGCAGTACGCACAAGTGGTTAATGGGACCGCTCGAAAACGGGATTTTGTATGTTAAAAAAGGAAGTGACGCACATTTGTGGCCGAATGTGATCAGTGCAGGCTGGAAAGAGAGCGGATTGACCGTTGATGAAAAATATTGCATGCTCGGGCAACGAAATGAAGCAACACTGGCAGGTTTGCCGGAGACGATCGCCTTTCATCAAGCGATTGGAAAAAAGAACACCGAGGCCCGGACTATTGAGTTGAACAGTTATCTGAAAGCACAGATAAAGGCAAAGTTGCCGGCTGTTAAATTCATTACTCCGGTTTCATCTGCGTTTAGTGCCGGCGTAACTGTTATCGCTATTCCCGACAAAAAACCCGTAGACGTCAGTCAAAAACTTTACGAAACATACGGGATTGCCGTGGCACCAACGGGCGGAATTCGGATGTCTCCGCATATTTATAACACATTAAGTGATATAGACAAAGTCGTGAAAGCTTTGGTCGCTGTTCTGGTTTGAGGTTACATAACATTGAGAGATAAAAATGACGTGTACAGGGAAATTGCGCTGTGCACGTCATTTTTGATCTCGTAATAAATTATGTAGTCAGTTGGTCAGGAAAGTCGGATCAGGTGCCGGAATGGAGTAAAACCTGTAAGATAAACAGTTGGAGCATCCATGGCCGGAAGCGATCCGCGCAAGGCGATGTTTTTATGCAACGCCAGTCCCGGTCCGAATTGGATCTTGTCTGAACCGTTTGTGTAGGTTCCCGTTTCTTTCAGCAGCCAGGAATCTTTTGAATTCTCAATCTTCACAACACCATCCAGCACGCCCCCATTTCTGAAAATAAGCTCCCAGGCAAAAGGCACACGTTCGGTTCCGGTTGTGCTTATTTCTATTTCCATTCCGCCATCGACTTCCTTAATCTTTATTTTTGTTTCCAGATGCTGCACTTCACTTTGCGGGCGATCCGCCTTTCCCATCTTTTCCCAATCGCCGTTTGCGGCAATTTTATCTTTCGGAATCGGTTGGTAATAAGGTCCTTCCAGTTTTTGAGTTAATTCCCATCCATCGGTTGTCTTGATAACCTGATCTGCCTGGAACTGGCCTTTTCCAAAGAATGACGATGCAAACCGCATTCCCTGCAATACCGCTTTGCCATTCATAAATGTGAGCCAAACCGGATTTTTAGCGATAAGCGTACTGTCCCATTTGTTTCTGCGTATGCGTACGAGTCCGGAATTTGGAAATGTTTTAACATAGTCCACCGGCAACGATTTTGCTGCTGGAAGCTGAGCCCAAAGAGACGAATCCGTAAGAAAATAATCCAGAAATGCCCCGATTTTATTTCCGGCTGTTTTCTCGATCAGTTCGCACATGGCTGCATATGCACCGTTTTTATCTTTAATTGCCAGGAAGCGATAGGGATAATAGTAGTTTTCCAATGTGCCCACAATAGCCTTGTCCTGACGCCCGGACGCATCCGTCACAATCTCGCCGTTGGGATGCACATAGTACATCGTCATGTCCAGATTCTTTCTGACGGCATCCAGCAGTTCTGGTTTTTGCATGCCTTTTGAGATTGTGATCAAAAGACGATCGGTCAGCGACGAATAAATGAAGGTGCTTTTTTCATTAAACTGACCGTCCTGGTCAATGTCGATATGCTCGCCGAGCCACTGATTAATTCTTGCCGTGTATTTGGGATTTGGCCATAGCGTGTTGAGTTTGGTCAGTGCTGCGGAAACAACCCAACGGTGATTTGGCGTGTGAATTCCACCTGCGGCAAGCGCATCGCCGGCTTTGATCAAAAAAGTTTTTAGGTTTGCGAGCATTTTATCCTGCCCGGGAGTCTTCGATTTTTCGATCAGTTCGTAGGCCATCGTCAGCCTTTTTACTAAAAAGCCCGTGTCGGGAGTGGAATGGAAATTGGTAGATAACAGGTCAATTGTACCGTCACTGTGTTGCGTCCTGACCAAATACAATGCGGCCAGATTCATCGCATTTAATAACTCAGTGGATTGGTAATAGCGCGAAACGGGCGAGGAAATGGAGCAGCCTCCAGCCTGAATTATTGCCGACGTACTATGCGGATTGAGGATGTCATAACCGTCTTTAATTCCTCCCAGATCGGGGCTCGACTGATCCAGAATCTGATAAGTTTTTAGCGACGTAATGCCGGTGTCGTTTAGTTTGATCAATTCTATTAGCCAGTCAGGCATTTTGTCCAACGCAACCGGTGTTATGCTTGCAAATCCTAAAACAGGCATTGCACATAAAGTGACGGCCGTATTTTTTACAAATTCTCTTCTGTTCATGAAAGCGGGATATTACTTTCAGGCAAAAGGAAAGTTTATGGACGTATTACTTTTTTGTGTTAAAATATTATTTTGTCGCGTATTGAATTAGTTGGCTTTTGCGTTCAATTCGGCGGTCAACTGTCCGTGCTGCTGTGAGCTTAATTTCGATACGTCATATCCTCTGGCTTCGCAGCGAGCAACAATATCTGCATAGGTTTTTTTGTCCAATGCTTTTTTTCGGCTCATGATAAAAAGCAGTTTTCGCTCAGGATGGCCCACAACCACATAAGAATAATCTGGCGCAAGTTCAATTACCCAATAATCAAGTTTGAACGGCCATACAAACTGCGCTTTCATCTGGGCATTGTTCGTTCCCGGAACCTGATAAACTTTTGACTGAATGGAATGAACCTGTTCACTGCCCGGCTTTTTGTAAGAAGTCACTACATCAAAATAGTTTCCTTTGCTATTCCATGTGTACTTTCCGGTTGTTTCCCGGCTGCCTTTATCGTAGCTGGTAGGAATTGAATACAGTGAATACCAGGTACCCGCATAATTGTTGAGATCAACTTTCTCCACGGTTTTGTTTGGCAACTTGCCGAAATTGACCGTCCAAAATAGTAGTAGTGTGCACAGCGTTTTCATAGTGATGCTTTTTTCGCATATACGGCAAAAAAAATCCGATAGATCGGAACCGTTTTACTTTTTGCACCAAAATGCGACATTAACTTCCTATTGATACAATGAATTTCGGTTCCGTCCTGCGCTTTGAGATTTGTTCGTAGGCGTAGGCAATGGAAATCAATTTTGGCTCGTCATATGCTTTTCCAAGAAAAGAAATACCGATGGGAATCTCCGTTACATTGCCCATGGGGACGGTTATGGAGGGGAATCCGGCAATTGCGGCAGGTCCGTATGATCCGTATCCTGTCCAGAAATCTCCGTTCACGGGATCGTTGCACCAGGCAGGCCCCGTTGCGGGTCCGCACACCGCATCAAGATTATTTTTGTCCAGCGTTTTATTCAGCAGTTTTCTAACATTGATCACTTTCGCGAGCGCGTCAAGATACTCTTTGCTGTTCAGGTCACCCTTTTTTTGAGAGTCGATGAGTGTTTCCTGCTTGAAAGTCGGCATGGCTGTTGCCTCATTTTGATTATTAAAGTCAATGACTTCCTGAAGGGATTTCGCTTTACTATTCGATGTTGCGAGATATTTGTTGAGACCATCCTTGAATTCGTACCGGAGCACCTGTCCCTCTGCGCCATCCAGTTCGGTCATTTCAATAAACTCAATTTCAACAATCGTTGCGCCGCCGTTTTTCAGATCTTCCAGGGCTTTTTTTAATAAAGCATCTACACCTTCATGTTTTTCCAAAAAAGATTTTTCAACACCAATCCGCCTGCCTTTAAGTCCGTCGGCTTTTAGAAATTTCGTATAGTCTATATTTTGATGGTCCTTGGACTCCGCCGTCACAGCATCTCTATCGTCAATTCCGGAAAGAACGCCGAGCAATATGGAAGCATCTGTTACAGTTCTGCCGAATGGTCCTGCGGTGTCCTGCGTTTTTGAAATAGGGATAATGCCGGAACGGCTAACCAGGCCGACAGTCGGTTTTATGCCAACAACGGCATTCATGGAAGCCGGACAGGCAATTGACCCGTTTGTTTCGGTACCGACCGAGACCACACAAATGTTCGCGGCCACCGCTGCGGCAGACCCGGAACTGGATCCGCAGGGGGAACGGTCTAGTATATATGGATTTTTGGTCTGGCCGCCACGACTGCTCCATCCGCTCACGGATCTGGATGACCGGAAGTTGGCAAATTCGCTCAGATTGGTCTTTCCTATTATTACAGCACCCGCATCACGAAGCCTTTTTACGATGAATGCGTCGGTTTTTGAATGATTTCCGGCGAGCGCCAGCGATCCTGCGGTGGTTTGCATTTTGTCGGCAGTATCGATATTGTCCTTGATCAAAATCGGGATTCCGTGCAACGGCCCTCTTAGTTTTCCTTGTTTCCTTTCCGCGTCCAGGGTTTCAGCAATGTTAATCGCATCGGGGTTGACCTCTATCACGGTGTTGAGTTTTACCCCATTTTTGTCGATTTTTTTTATCTCATCCAGATATAGCTGTGTAATGGATTTTGAAGAATAAGCACCGCTTTTCATTTTCTCCTGCAAATCATCAATAGTGATTTCGCTGAGTTCAAAAGCTTCCTCGGGTTTGTTATTCCCCTTTTTTTCTGAATCGCTCTTCGTGCATGATGTTATTGAAAACGTAAGGATGGAAAGTCCGGCGGCTGATCCGGTTTTTACAAAGTTTCTTCTGTTCATAAGAGTGAATTTTGGCACAATTTCTCAGGTAATATAATCCCAAAATTTCAAAGGAAATAGTGAATAATAAATTATTCGGGGCACAGGTGTGAGGTAACGGCCTGCTTAGCCGTTTCTAGAGAAGAAAGCATATTTCCGTGGTATTCTGGCCGGGCGCTACACCTAACGCATTAATTCATAAATAATGCATCAAAACCGTTCATTGGGACTGCTCATCGCCATTGACGATGTCACGGACAAACCGGATAACCCACATGATCAGCATGAAGGGGGAAAGAATAATTGTAGTCAATACCGCCGCAACGCTCATGATAAGGCCAAAAATCACCTTGATGATAACGTCAATCCAGTTAGTCATTTCTATCGCCATTGTTTACCAATAATTTCGGTTGAATATGGTAATATCCAGCCTGGCCCTACATAAATTAAAATGAACCTGAACAGACATCTGCACCGCTTTTTTGGCATGGCGCGAGGTTGATTTGCAGTTGCGAAACTAGCCTGTTTATCAATCGTATAATTTTATATATGAGGAGTTGGTCAAAGATAGTTATTATCGCAATTGTTGCAACAATTTAGTTTTGGTCTTTTTTTATGGGTTTCTTAATTGTGTCAAAATCTTGCAAATCGCGTCATTTTGGGTCCCATAGCATTGTGAAAAATGAAATAAATTATTTAATGGTACAATTATAGTAGGTGTACCAATATTACTCAACGGAAAAATTATGAAAAAGATACAGAATGTTTTATACGGAATAGGGAAATTGTGGATGGCAATCATTTTGTTCGCCGCGATGATCGTGTCTACCATCATTGCTGCACCTTTCATGATCGCTTCAAAATTGAGCGACTATTTTGGCGACAAAAACCAGTTCGATGAAGTGGAAACACCGGGAATCTACACGCGTTTGAAGCCGAGAAATTTCAAATTTTAACAACTTGAATTATTTTTAATAACCATTAGGAGATTAGGATTAAAGTCAGCTACCTAACAGGTGCCTTCATAATCTTAATATCTTAATGGTTTTTTTTATCCAAAGATTTGGTTTTTTCAGGGGAGAACTGTCAGCCCTTTTCCTTTTGCCGCAATAAACGGGATTGATATGAAAAGAAAATTGACGGTTGGCGTTTTGATAATTGCGTTGACGCTCGTCGGATCTGCCGGATTTGCTCAAAATAGCCAGCAGAAAGCTGTGCAGGTGCGAGTAGATCTGGGCAAATCAATAGCACCGATGAAGCCTGTCTGGGCGTGGTTTGGGTATGATGAGCCAAATTATACCTACATGAAGGATGGTAAAAAACTGCTTTCGGAGATTGCAGCTTTCAGTCCGGTTCCGGTTTATGTGCGTGCACACTGCCTGCTCTGTACCGGTGATGGAACAGCAGCGCTCAAATGGGGCTCGACTAATGCTTACACAGAAGATAGTAATGGGAAGCCTGTTTATAATTGGGCAATAATCGACAGTATCTTCGATACCTATGTGAAACGTGGCATGAAACCATTGGCACAAATCGGCTTCATGCCTGAGGCGCTGTCAACGCATCCGCAGCCATACCAGCATAACTGGAAGCCGGGGGATCCATACGGAAACATCCTTACTGGCTGGGCATATCCGCCAAAAGACTACAAGAAATGGGCCGATCTCGTATTTAACTGGGTAAGGCACAGTGTAGACCGGTATGGCCAAAAGGAAGTGGAAAGCTGGTACTGGGAGGTCTGGAACGAGCCAAACGGATACTGGAAAGGTACAATGGATGAGTTTTTTAAACTATATGATTATTCTGCCGATGCGGTAAAACGCGCTTTGCCGACAGCTAAGATCGGTGGACTCAACATTGCCGGAACTTCCGGGCAGAGCGGAACCAGATGGCTCAATGCATTTTTGAAACACTGCGCAACAGACACCAATTACGTTACAGGAAAAATCGGCGCGCCGCTGGATGCCGTGTTATTTCATGCAAAAGGGTCACCGAAACTGGTAAATGGAGTCGTGCAGATGAACATGGGGCCGCAGTTAAGAGACATTGCAGCCGGATTTAAATCTGTTACTGCTTATCCTCAGTTCAAAAATTTACCACTTATAATCGGCGAGTCTGATCCCGAAGGTTGTGCCGCTTGCGGGATGGCTACCAATCCATCCAATGCCTATCGGAACGGTACGATGTATTCCAGTTATACTGCGGCAACATTCGCGCGTAAATATCAGTTGGAAGATCTGTACGGCATCAATTTTTTGGGTGCAGTTTCCTGGTCGTTCGAGTTTGAAAACCAGCCCTGGTTTTACGGATTCAGAGATTTGGCCACCAATGGCGTTGATAAACCAGTCCTGAATGTTTTCCGGATGTTTGCAAAAATGAAAGGAGATCGTGTGAAAGTGGAGAGTGACCGCATGTATAAGCTTCAGACTGCACTGGATTCCAGTATCCGTGGAACGCAGACGGACATCGGCGCCTTGGCTTCAAAAGACAAACAGACTGCGGCAGTGATGCTGTGGAATTATCACGACAATGACAAAATGGGTGAAGCCGAAGCAATTGAACTTAATTTGAACGGAATCCCGGCAATTGAAGTGACTTTGACGCATTACCGGATCGACCAACAACACAGCAATTCCTACGAAGTCTGGAAAAAAATGGGCTCACCTCAGAAACCCGATGCGAAGCAAATTGCCCAACTGGAAAAAGCAGGCCAGCTTGAAACGTTGAGTAAGCCAGTCAAACTTAAAATAAACCAGGGAGTGACGAAGATCAAGATTGATTTACCACGGCAAGGCGTTTCGCTTGTTAAACTGGACTGGTGATAGAGAAGTGCAGGGAATTGAAAATCAGAGTAAAATAAGAAATTATCTTATATTGTATATATAAGATAATTTCTTATTTTGTGTTTGGTTTGCCCGGCTTTTGTAGCTGCGAAATTCACTTCTTTCATCATTTTGTCATGAGAAAAACCGGATTGCTGATTCTTTTGGCTGTTACGCTCGCCAATACTTCCTGTTCCAAAAAGGATCGTGCGGGCGAGCCCGTGATGGCGCCGGAAGAAATTCTTTCAGGAGTGATGAAGTGGGTCGTGTACCAACGCAAGCATGTCAGGCTCTACGACAATTTCATCGCCTTCGATACATTGTCAAATGTGATGGATCGCGGTGCCTTTATTGAGCAAATTTCCACGGGAGGTTATTTTCCTCTCGCATTGGTTTCAACAGATTCTCTTCCACATTACAAGCTTATTCGCCTCGACCGGTCAGTTGATCGGTCCATTCAGTTGACAATTAAGGATTATGGGAAAACGGAATACGCACATTATCAAATGGAGGGCAAGCCATTACCCGGATTCGACTATGTGGATCTGAACGGAAAAATTTATAATAAGGAGACTATGACAGGGAAGATCGTTGTGATAAAGTGCTGGTTTATCAGATGTCACAGTTGTGTGCTTGAAATGCCGGAGCTCAACAAAATGGTGGCGAAATATCAAAAGCGGGATGATATTGTATTCGTGAGCCTGGCGTTTGACAGCCCGGACGAACTTCGCGGATTCCTGCAAAAGAAAAAATTTGATTATGCAGTCGTGGCCGATCAGGAGAATTATATGGCAAAAGACCTGAGCATATACATGTATCCGACCCATTTGATTCTCGACAGAATTGGAAAAGTTTCGGTCGTTGTGAACAGTGCTCATGACCTGATCCCGATGGTTGACAAATTGGCAAGTTTAAATTGAGTTTTGCGGGTTGTCGTTCGAAGGCAAATTTTGCTGTCGGTCTATCAAATCGTGCTTTACGTCTCCGCCTTATTCTAAATTAAAATTTATAAGGGAATTTTGTCCTGACTTCCATAAACAGGCAATTTTCCCAATGAAAAAATACGCTTGCCTCTTCATACTTATCACTTATTTTTCATGTCAGGATCCCGATCCGGACCTTTCCTCGGAAATGGTCGGGAACTATTATCTCACAGAGACAACGACGGATTCGGTAATGAATACTGTCTGGAGAATCAGTTCAAAAGATAGGCAACATGTGAACCTGGAAATTGAAATCAAAACGGGGCAACCGGGAGATTCACTTGCGTCAAAAAAAGAGTTGTTTTTAATTGATAATATTTTGGTCAACAGGCGCAGAGGCAAGCTGGATTTTGCCAACGACTTTATCAAAAAAAATCAAAAATACAGCATTGTTGGCCACGCTACGCTCTCTGCGGGCGTCATTACCTGCGATGCGGTCATTCGCGATCTGAAAGGCAGCGAGGAGCATTGGGCAAAGGTATTAATCAGGCAATAAAATTGAGGTTTACTCTTTGATAGTGAACGGAAGACCCAGAAATTTTTCTGTGGAAACTTTAATTTTTGTCGAGACATCGCGGTCGAACGGTCGGTTGATATTGTTTCCTGAGACGTCTTCCAGTCTGGTTTCAACCCTCAGGCTATACGCTCCCGCGCTCCATTTTTCTTTTGGAGTGAAAAAGGCAACACTTTCAGTCTCGCTAAATTTCCAGTTCCCGGGCAAATTTTTGCCGCCGTTGGTGTACACAGAAAGCGTTTCATTGAGTAATCCGTAATCGAGCGATTCAAAAAAACTGATTTGTAAAATACCTGTCGTGTTCTTTGCAGGAGTTTCGATTTTCCATTTTGAAGGCTGCGGAGAAAGGCTGTCGCGATCAGCGGAGATGATGTTTTTTGAATAGGTGTGATTCAGATTCTGGTTTTGCTGATTCTGCCATTCTTTTGCAATGGTAATCCGGTAATTGTTGTGGCTGATCAAAGGTGCTCCCAACTTTTTGTTTGGCTGCAAATCCCTTTTAATTCTGCCAGGATCAAGCCAAAGTGTGAGCATGGTCCTGTCCGCATTCCAAAGTTCAGGTTGCAGGTCGAGAAAGGCGTTTTTTATTGTATCGGTATTGTTTTTGATCAGCGTTACAAAAGAGCCGGATTGGCCTTCACGCATTGGCAGGGAAAATTTCAAATAGATTTTGAGCAGATTTTCCGGAAGCGTATCCGCAGATGGAAATATGCCAAGCAAAATCGGCGCGTCTTCCGGGTTACCTTCGGGGATTTTAAAAGAGCCAACCCTGGCACCGCCAATAAGAATTTCATATTGGAGTCCGCGGGTAAATGGTATAAGTGGGGTAAATCTGAATGCTCCATTTTCTTGACCGAATTCACCCAAAATTGAGACTGGCTGATCAGCTGCTGTAAGCCGAACCTGCGCATTTTCCATCAAATTTCCCAGCTTAATGTTTTCCTTTACATTTACCGGAATCCTGACTGCGACAGCCTTTTTGCCCTCCCAAATAATTTCAAAAGCGTCATCCTTTCTGTTTTTTTTACAAGAAATGGACCATGCAAAAACAAAAAATGTCAGGCTGTACAAGATGCACAGCCTGACATTTTTAAAACCTGATTTTTTACAAATAACGCTCACTGGAAGTCCAAAGATCAAGATTCCCGTTTGACCGGCGTTGTAAAAGTATCATACGGGTGTCATCCAGTTTGTCCATCTGGATCACATTGGTGACGGGCAGTGAGACAAAATCAACTCCGGCAGTTGCAAAACTTTCATCAACGGGAGTTGTCAGTGAACCCTGATATGATTCGATACTTTTATATTTGACCTTGAAAACCGGGCGACTGGAATTTGCCATCATCAGGAATGATTCTCCGCCTTTTTTCATTGTAACCATATCGATCGGCGAATTGCCGCTACCCATTTCTGCAACAGTTCTGCCTTTTAGCTGAGCGCCGGGTTTCAATTCATCCAACGGGAAAAGCACCAATGGCGTGCACGTGTAACTGGCCACCAGATACTTCTTTCCATTGATTTCAGCGGTAGTGAAAGTTCTGATTGGTGCCTTCGTTTCATATTTTCCGTGTGCTGCGTGATAGATTTCCAAAGAAGCCTGATCTTGTTTGTCATTAAACGGAAATGGAATACTTCGGAAAATAGAGTTGAATTCCTGTCCGGAAATACCGCTTACAAGCACTTTATCGTCGGCATAACCGATGTCCGAAATTGCTGAAACGCGGAGTGATGAACCTCTGCTATCCTTGGCAGTTTCCGAAGGGACATCGTTGAGTAATAAACTGGAAAAGGCAATTTTCTTCGTATCAACCGGCATAATCTTTTCGCCCTCAATCCTGAACAGAACGGGTGTGCCGTCGCTATGCTGAACTGCACAATACACTGTTTTGGAAACCGGGTTGACAGCGATATCCTGAATGCTAATGTTCTGTATTTCCGTTCCGAGTAGTGCCGCGATTTTTTGGTCAATATTTTTAATTTCGATGGCAGGTGCATTACCTGTTATGGCTGCATCTTTTGTGTCAACGGCAAAAATCATGGCGCTTTTAGAATCTCCGATAAACAGCACACCGTCTGGTCCGAAAGCCAGCGAGTTCATTGATTTGATCCCGGGATTTCCTACGATCAAACCATACTTGCTGCCTGCCAGCCTGGTTGTGTTTGAAAGCATAACAAAACCTGCACAAATAACGGCCAAAAGTAAATACAGCTTTTTCATAACATTTAATTTAGGTTGTCAGCATTTGGGAAATGATCCTCTATCTGCCTTATAAGCATGGTGTTATGCCTATCTACTTGATAAATAAACGATATGCAATGCCAATGATAACCATTATTGGTCACTTACAACTGCCATCACCAATGTTGCAGCGTTTTGCGCTGCAATCTGATAAAATGTCATCATGTCATTTTTCGCTTTGGTATTGGCATTGTCACTCAGGCTACGAATAATCAGAAACGGGACATTTTGTTGAAAACAGGTTTGTGCGATGGCCGCACCTTCCATTTCGGTAGCCACAGCATTGAGATCTTTTCTCAGCCGTTTTGTGGCTATTTCTGATGAAACGAAAACATCACCTGTCACGATAATGCCTTTCGTTACGGCAGGAGCGAAGTTTCCCGTTTCTCTTTTTACTTTGGTAAATGTCAGTCCCGCAGCTTTTGAAATTGCTTTTTGTACCAATGCTGAATCGCAGGTAAAACTGAGCGGATTTTCCTGCATCGTCGCGGGGTTTTTTGTTGGTTTGTAAATCATTCCCGCATCCTCCACTGCGCCAAAATCATGATAGGTAATTTGCGTTCCAATTACCAGATCTCCTGGAAATAAAGCAGGATCAATACCGCCTGCAATGCCCGAGAATACGATCTCCCGGGGATGAAAATGTTCAATCAGGAGCGTTGTGGTGATGGCGGCGTTAACTTTTCCAATCCCGGTCTGCGCCAATACGACCTGCCGCCCATTTAAAACGCCTTTTGTAAAACGTATTTTCGAAATGACCGTGTCTTTTTTCTGCTCCATTTTATTTTGTAATAAAACAAGCTCTGGCGGAAAAGCACCCAAAATGCCGGTGACAGACTGTGCCCGAATTTGAAACGAAACGAGGAAAAGTAAAACAAAGACAATGGAGTTTTTCATGAAACAGATTGGTTAAATAGCAATTAAAGCACGAGCGCCAGGACGGCAAACACATTGATAATCCAAAGTGCAATACTGATTTCTCTGACTTTGCCTGCCGCAATTTGAAGTGCGGTCCAGCTCAAAAAACCCCAGATAATGCCCTGCGTGATCGAATAAGTGAATGGAATCAAAACCATCGCCAAAAAGGCGGGGAAGGCCTCGGTCAGATTGTTCCAGTTTATTTTTACGACCGGTTTCATCATAAAAACACCGACAAGTACCAGTGCAGGAGCGGTGGCAATGGCAGGTATGGCACTGATCAAAGGTGAAAGGAAGAGAAACGGAAGGAAAAGAATCGCACCCGTCATGGCAGTTAACCCGGTTTTCCCCCCTTGCTCAATACCCACTGCTGATTCGATGTAAGCGGTTCCGGGGCTGCTTCCGGTGAGGCCTGCGATGGTTGTCGAAAATGCATCTACGATCAGGGACTTTTGAATATTTCTTGGTTCCCCATTGTCGTCTAGTAAATCAGCAGCTTCTGCCAGGCCGACAAATGTGGACAGGCTGTCGAACATATCAGTGAATACAAATGCGAGAATGATAGGGGCGAGGCTCCATTTTAGTGAATTGACAAGATCCAGCTGAAACAACAGGCTAAAATCAGGTTTGGAAACAATATTGTTTATTGTAATCACGGCTTCGGTTCCGCCCCACCAACGGCCAATGGGCCACGCGAGCAGGCTGGTAATCACGATACCGATGAGTATACTGCCCTTTACATTCCTGATCATCAATATGACGGTGATAACCAATCCGCCGATGAAAGTCAGGGTAGGGGCATTCAGTTTTCCCAGGCCAACCATTGTCGCCGGATTTGGGACAATAAATTTGGCATTAGCGAAACCAATCAATGTGATAAATAAACCAATTCCCGATGCGACTGCGTAACGAAGTGTTTTTGGTATCGCCTTGACTATGTAAGAACGGATGTTAAAAACAGATAATAAAAGGAAGAAAATTCCCGACCAGAAAACTGTTCCCAATGCTACCTGCCAGCTTAATTTGTCAGTAAAAACGGCGGTGAAAGTGAAAAAAGCGTTCAGTCCCATTCCCGGGGCGACAAGAATTGGATTGTTGGCATACAAACCCATCATGAAGCTGCTAAAAAATGAGACCAGAATAGTTGCTGTCAGGACAGCGGAAAAGGGCATGCCGGTTTGGCTCAGAATAGCAGGGTTGACAACAATAATGTAGGCGGTTGCCAAAAAGGAGGAAACTCCTGCAAGTATCTCTGTGGAAACGGAACTGTTGTTCTTTTTTAGCTCAGACGCCGAAAACATATGAAAGGGGTTTCGTTCAAATATATTCAATACGCACTGTTTTTAAAAGCTGGTTCATACCGGGAGAGGTTTATTTTATCGGCCCGGATCTTCTTCCTTATAATAATCCTGAGGCTTCCGGAAATTATATAATTGATGATTTTTGGAGGAAAGGTATCATTTAGGAATTTGCCGCCACCATCCGAATGAACGAGAGGCTGCTATTCTCCGGAATTTGCTACCAACGAGATGCCCCCAACGGGACGTATGAATTCGGTAAAAGTTTTTATGTATTTATGAGAAGAACCGCCGTCCCATCTGGACGCTTGGTTGAGAGCAAGCTTCCAATTCAGATACGCTTTACATCATATTAAACAGAATTTAAGTCAGTTAGAATGTTTCTTGTTGTCGATATATAGGTAAATGTTGAAAATTTGGGATGTTATTCTTCTAGCCGGCATCATGAAATTTATAGGAAGGACAGGTTTTTTAACGACTTTTTTGTTTTGCCAAATTATCGTTTTTGCTCAAAACGAATGGAAACCTGAAGTTCATAAAGACGGTATTAAAGTGTACTCTAAAATTGATGAGGGTGTTAAAATAAAGGCGCTGAAAGCTGTTGTACTTTGAACGCTTCTCTTGATGAGATCATCAGGCTTTTGCTTGACGTTGAACTTGCCCAGAAATGGATTTGCCACACAAAATCATGTGTGCTTTTACGTAGAGTGTCTGAAAATGAGCTGTATTATTACACAGAGGTGAGTTTGCCTTGGCCGCTCAGTAACCGCGATTTTGTAACGCATTTGAAGGTTATAAGAAACGCCGGTTCTCAAATCGTGACCGTTGAGGCGCCGGCTGTGTCGGGATTTGTTCCTGAAAGAAAAGGCGTCGTTCGTGTCAAACATTCTGTGAGTACCTGGATTATCACACCAGCAGGCAAAAACCGTTGTGTTCTGGAGTATCGCCTTCATGTTGATCCCGGCGGCGCGATTCCCGCATGGGTCATCAATTCGTTTGCAAGCCACGCACCTGTGGAGACTTTCCAAAACATGAGAATACAATTGAAATTGGCCCGCAGTTCAGTAAATGGGTAGGCATTTTCGTTTTTAAATCATTCTATAGTAACAATAATGTACACAGGAATTACTTCTTTCGGTCTTATGCAAAAAATACAAAAGCCAGTTTGTACAACCTGCGGGACGCAATTCCCCGATGAGGTGCCGTTGCCGGATTTATGCCCCATCTGTAATGACGACCGCCAGTATATCAAGGCATCCGGACAGAACTGGATCGCGCTTGATGAACTTTCCAATGGACATACAGTAAAAATTACCCGGATTACGGAGCATTTATATTCACTGAAAATGGTTCCTGATTTTGCCATCGGGCAGCGTGCTTTCCTGGTTATTTCACCTGGTGGAAATATATTGTGGGATTGCATTCCACTTCTGGACGAAGCTGCTGCCGCATTCATTCAGTCGAAGGGCGGGCTCAAAGCGATAATTATTTCTCATCCGCATTATTACAGTTCGATGAACGAATGGGCGATGCATTTTGATTGTCCGGTTTACATACATGAAGCAGATGCGGTCTGGGTGTTCAATAAGCGCGACCATATCAAACTCTGGAACGGCGATGAGCAATCTTTATGGGACGGAATCCGGGTTGTCAATACCGCCGGACATTTTCCGGGAAGTTGTGTGCTGGAAGTTCCCTCACTGTCACCCGAAGGTGCACTCCTCTCAGGTGACAGCTTATTTGTTGGCCCGGGCAAGCGTCACATTGCAGTCATGCACAGTTATCCGAACCAGATTATGCTCAAAAAAACTGAATTTCTAAATGTTTTGGATAAAACCGGATCGCTTGTTTTCGACACCATATACGGCGCATTCGAGGGGCAAAATCTGATTGGTAATGCAAAACAGGTTTTTGTTGAGTCCATGCAGCGCAACAGCCAAAGTTATGATTGCTGATAGATTTAAGTTTAAGTCGCAACCTCGGCAGTGCATTGTCGACAGGAGCAATGTTACTGGCCTTACGGCTCAGAAAATTAATTTGTTTTTAAAGTAATTTTAAAGCGGTTACAGACTTTTGACAATGTTTCCGACCGAAAGCAAGTGATCTGTGCGGTCGGGTTTGGAACTCAAATTCACCGTGAAGAATCGTCATAAAAGCATGTTTAATTTTTTGAAAAATTACGGAAAACACCTAAGTGGAATCTGGATAGGGGTTTTGTTTTTTTCTACACTTTTCATTACAGGTTATACAGAAAGATACGTTTCTGACTCTGTAAGTGCTGATTCCGTTCAATTTGAATCGTTTGTTGAACCAGGTTTTCCATTTATTTCGACATCCGTCGATGCAAGGAAACTTGGGCCAGGTTTTCCTGATGACAATATTGCAGCCCGAACGCTGGCTTTACAACTCGGGGAAAATGCCTACGCTTGTTTCGATACGGATCTTCTGCGTTGGTCTGTTGCCTGGACAGGTAAATTTCTTCCAATGGTTCAGATGGCACAAATCTCTTATAAGGATTTCTTTAACAAAAATAATAAAGTCACTACCGTCACCGGCGACCCGAAAATTGCCACAGGATCTTATCCTGGGTGGTCGGTAGGCAAGTCCGTTTTTGAAGACAATCGGCCAGTTAAAAATATTGGAAAACAGCCGAATTGGGGTCCGATGCCGGCAGACGCCGGTCGTTGGAATGGTGTGTATGTGTATGGAAATAAGGCGATTCTAAATTATTCTGTCGGTAAAACCATCGTAAACGAAATGCCTGGAAGTGCTGTTTTTGGAGATCAAACGGCGTTTACAAGAACATTTAATGTTGCCGATAATACCGAAGTACTTTTTTTAACCGTTGCAGAGGTCAGACAAGGAGAAAGCAGTGAAATTAAAGGTAATGTTGCCTATATTTTTAGCGCTGGAAAAGATACGGTAACTGCCGTCGGACTGACAGGGAAGAATAATCCCGGATGGAAAACCAGCGTGAGTGGGAACCGATATCTGACCGTCGAAATTACAGGAGGAAACAAGTCTCGCGAAGGTTCTGTCGCCATTTGGAGAGGTCCTGTGAAGCACAAATCAGCCTTTGAAAAATTCTGCAAGAAAACGAGCATTGTTCTTCCTGATTTTCGAAAAGGAGGTGTTTCGCAATGGAAAGATGCTGTGGTGACGCAAGGCAAATTGTCGCCAGACACGGCCGCATACGTTACCGATCTGCTGACTTTGCCTTTACATAATCCTTGGAAGCGAAATGTTCGCGTAGCAGATATCGCTTTTTTCAAGGACGGTCGTGCGGCGGCTGTCACGTTCGAAGGGGATGTGTGGCTGATCGAAGGCATTAACCAGGATTTGAAAAATATCAAATGGCGCAGATTCGCATCAGGGCTGCACGAAACAATGAGTGTTGAGGTGGTTCGGGATACGGTCTACGTTTTCGGAAGAGAAGGCATTGTCCGTCTTCATGACCTGAACGGAGACGGTGCGGCAGATTATTATGAGAACTTTTCCAATCTGATGGTTCAGTCCGCGGAGTCGCGGGAATGGGCGGCGGATATGGTTTACGCGCCGGACGGAAGTTTTTATGTAGCAAAAGGTGGAAGCCTGAGCAACGGCCCTGGAATGACTCCACAGGCCGCGAAGGGATTTCGGGCCGGTTCTGTGGACAACGGGACGATCATCAAAATATCGGCAGACGGCTTAAAATCAGAGGTAATTGCCACCGGTTTACGTGGTCCGTTTTTAGGTATGAATCCGGAAAACGGGATATTGACTGCCTCAGACCAGCAAGGGAATTTTGTGCCTTCAACGCCTATTTACGTGATCAGAAAAGGAGACTATTATGGAGTGCAACCAACCGCTCACGGCAGTGAAAAAGTAAAAATAACACCTCCGCTGACCTGGATACCGCATAACGTTGACCGGTCAAGTATCGGACAGGCATGGATCACAGGCAAAAAGATGGGGCCGTTGAATGGCAACCTCATTCACTTTTCTTTTGGACATCCGGGGTTGTTCAGAGTTCTGATCGACAGCAGCGCCAAAATAATTCAGGGTGGTGTATCTTTTATTAATGCTGATTATCCTGCACCTACTTCCAAAGGTTCTCTGAACCCTGTGGACGGGCAACTGTATGTTGCCGGATTTAATCTGTGGGGTTCCAGTTCGACCGGATTGAGCGCATTATTGCGGCTCCGTTACACCGGGAAACCGAGTTACATGCCAAATCAGTTTAAAGCTTTAAAACAGGGCGTGATCATTGGTTTTGATACTGAAATAAATCCTGACGCGGCAGCCGACCTGAAAAATTTTGAAGTGAAAAGATGGAATTATCAGAGAACCGAGGAATATGGGTCAGGCCATTTTAAAACAGATGGGACATCCGGAGAGGAAATTTTGACCGTTGCCGGCACCTATTTATCCGCCGACCGCCGGAAGATTTTGCTGTTGATCCCGGAAATGGCCGAAGTGATGCAGATGGAAGTGAATTACAAATTGCGGGCAAAAGATGGCAAAATCGTGCGCGATGGATTTTGGTTTACCGTAAACAATATGAGTGAGCTGGATCAAAAAAAAGAAGGCTTTGATCAGGTGAATCTGGCCTTGTTGAGTGCGAAAAAGGAATCAGTAGCAGCACTTCCTGAAAAAGAGCTGCCAGCCAGTGCAGAGCGCGGCAAACAATTGTTTCAGAATATGGCCTGCTCGGGATGTCACTCCGAAGGCCTTAATACGAAGGGAATGTATGGCCCGCCGTTTCAGAATCTGTTTATGTCGGAGCGGCATTTTGAGGATGGCAGTTCGATCACCGCAGATGAAAAATACATTCGGGAATCAATTCTTGCTCCATCAAAAAGAGTGGTGAAAGGTTACAATGCTGAAATGCCATCTTTTACAGGCGTACTCTCGGATTCCGATATCGAGTCGATCATTTTACATATAAAATCATTGAAAAAGTAGTTTCAAGCTCGTATGGCCAGGCGCGCTATCCGGACGATCAATATTGATGCTAGTCATTTTTATTTTCATCAATGAGCCTCACCATACCTGAATTAAATGCTGAAAGTTTCTGATCCAGAGCGGAGAAAAAATCCAGGTCAGCATCTTCAACATGTTTGACAGCTTTTTGCAAAACCGTTTCACCGGTGGCAGTGAGCCGGATGGTTTTTGCCCGCGTGTCCGTTTCGTGTTCTCTGCGCGTGATAAAACCTTTTTCTTCCAGCGTTCTCAAGACTTTCGAAACCATCATCCGGTCGGCGTTGCTTTGATTGGCAATGTCAACCTGGGTGACAGAATCACTCTTCCTCGAAAGCCAGGCCAATGCTGCCAACAGTACAAATTGCGTGTGTGTCAGGTCGAGTGGATCTAAAACCCGCTTTTGCTTTCGTTGCCACAACATTGTCACTTGTCCAAGCAGGTAGCCAGGGCTTTCGTTCGGGCTCTTAAAATGAAATTCAATTTTTTCAGGCATACTCGTTTTCCAGCATTTGTGAGGAAATCAGATCAAAATCGTGTTGATTGATTTCAAAGAAACCAAAACGAAATGGATAACCCCAACTTTTTTTGTTTTGAATAAAATCCAATCTATCTATCAAAGGTAAAATGGTAACATCCTTACCGGGCAGGAACTCAATATTACGGCGGGACGGACAAAAATTTTCCGACATTTGAAACTGGTAAATTTCATCATCGATAACCTTACCAATTGCCGTAAATTCCTGGCATTTGTCGGGTTTGCCCAATGTTTGCTTGCCTGAATAATAAATGACGTAATCGTCCTTTTGCATGCGTCTTAGCGGCGATACCTTTCCATGGCACGCCTGGGCGAATCCTTCGGCAATGCCGGTTTTTACATGGTCCTTCGATGCCACGATTACCCAGTATTTTGCATTACGCTTCTCTGGTTTCATATACCTGATATAAGTTTGGTTGAATACTTTCTGCAATTTTGTTGCCGTCCGCCAGCATTTTTTGTCCTTCCTCCGTTTTTAGCATTGCCTGAAATGCTTCCATACTTTCCCATTGGCCATAATTCACTACATTTTTGCCGTCCAGACTTTTATGAAAGTTGGCTGAAATGAAACCAGGACTCGCTGAAATAAAATCATCTGTGTTTTTTACCAGTAAGTCTAAAAGCATTTCCTGTCTTTCCGGTTTGACAGTAAATACATTAATAATGGTCAGCAGTTTCCTGTCTTTTTGAATCGTTGTCATTGTATATATTATTTTTGTTGTCACAAATATAATATATACGACTACAATATAAAAAATTATTTCAAAATTACTTTATTGATCATCATTGGACTAACACATTTGTAGACTATCAGGCTGTCGGCCAGAGGGAGTAATTAGCCTGAATTTTTGCTTGTTAATTTCGACGATTAATAATTTTTACTCGTAACGGGCATAGCTACGATAAAAGAGAAGCGATGAAATAATCAGATTCAAAATTATAACGGGCCAGATTAGACCGAAGAGCAAAAAGAGCGAGGAGACAATAAACAGGCTGAAGGCGTATTGAAGATATACGGCCATTTTCAAACCCAGTTTGTACAAAATAGTGCGAAAAAGCAACGCAAAGCTCATCCCCAGTAACGTAATTTCTACGGCTCCCGGGAAATCGTTAGTCGCGAAAATCCATATTATTTCCGGCAGCATGAGTATCAGGTATAGGCAAGCAATGTTCATAAATGCTCTTTGCCGGCTGTAAGGGAAATTGCGTGCAAATTTCAGGAAGTTGGTTTCAAATTCGTGCGATTGAAAAATGAGAACTGCATGTGATAAAATGACTGCAAGTGTCGCCATGCCTGCGGATCTCAAATCTGAATTTGCCTTATAGAACAATACGTAAAAACCTGTGAGAATGAGTACTGATCCGAACTTTGTAACAAGGTAGGTTCGCTTGTTGGCGCTCAAAATCTGGTAAAGAAAGAGGCTGAATAACGGTTTTGGCCAATTTTTAACCAGTCTAAGGCGGTAAGTTTCTTCATTGTTTTGGATAAGCTGGTTGCCTGCTCGGGTGTATTGATATGCGCTGGCAAAAATCAGCAATCCCAGATAAAACGGGATGATCGCAGGAATGACGTAATAATGAAAAATGAAACCGACGGCGGTTGCAAACATACCCAAAGCGATGATTGGCAGTGAAATGAGACACTGAATCAGTATCCAACTCATCAACTGACGCCGAATAGACAGACTGGTGCTGCTGTAAAAAAGGAATTGATTTTGAGGCATCGACAATTGCGCCATTACATATTTGGCACTTTTGACCGTGTAAATCAGCCAGATGAGGAAAAGCAAACCCATCGCGGCAGGATTGCTGACTGACGTGAGCACCAATTTCAAATTGTTCAGAATGATGCCTTCCTGCGTGAGATGCGTCTGATTGAGTACACTTGTGAAAAAGAAGTGGATGAAAAGACTGATAAAAAGCGTGAGCAGCAAACCCGCGTGCATCCGGTAAAAACCAAAAACAAATATTTTGAGCAATACTCTGGTCAGTGAACGCGGCATCAGATAAATTTCAGGGTTTGTTGTTCCACAAGCATTTCCTGCACATTGGACAATAGTGTGTTTTCGAGATTTTGATGAGATGACAGTAAAAAACTCGTTTGATGGGAGTCATTTGCTTCCGAAATCCAGTTGTAAAGTACTTTTAATGAATCGGCGTCAATGGTGATGAGCGGTTCGTCAAGCAGAATCAAGGTAGGGCGGCCGAGAAAGGCGAGGACAAGCGAGAGCTTTTTTAACATTCCACTAGAATAGGATCCGACAGAATCTCCAAGATAATTCTGCATATTCATGGATTCGATAAAATATTCTTCCTGGTTTTTTTGGGCATTTTTCGCATCTGCAAACAGACGAATCATTTCCCAGCCTGTCAGGAATTCAGGGAAAATGGGTTCGGCCTCTGCGAAATTGACCTGTTTCCGATATGCCACAGGCTGCTTTTTTATATCGATTCCAGAGTTTAAAATGATATTACCTTGAAAATGAATCATGCCGGCCACAGCTTTGAGAAACGTACTTTTTCCCGAACCATTTGCACCTTTGACCCAGTAAATTCCCGGCCTGACTTCCAGTCTGTCAATTTGTAGCACTGTTTGCCGGTGGTAGGATTTTAGAAAATTTTCAATTTGAAGCATATCAGTCAAACAAGTGGTGCTGCAAGTTAAAGAAAATTAGATATACAGTTTCGTGAGTTTATTTTTTTGCTAAAACTTTATATAAGTGGTGAGAAAATATTCTGATGAAATACATTTGCATAATTGGCATCGTTTTTCTTTATCAAAATTATGTTGAAAAGCAGGATGGGGTATCACCTGACAAGATTTGTTAATGGATGGGAGAATTGGTTCGTTTTAGTTCGTCACGACGGTTGATGTACAAAGCTGAGCTCCGGTTGTCTTGCATAGTTCTTTTTTCGTTAGTTTTGAAAGTTTATTGGAATTGAAAATTTGATATGGTTATTCCCGAGTTTCCTCAGAACGAAGAAAACAGATTGCAGGCTTTGCGGGGTTATGATATTCTGGATTCATTGCCCGAGAAAGATTATGATGACATTACGAGGCTGGCTTCTGAAATTTGTCAGACGCCGATTTCACTGATCAGTCTGATTGACGACAAAAGGCAGTGGTTCAAATCAAATCATGGGCTCGCTGTGCGGGAAACTCCACGAGAATTTGCGTTTTGCACCCATGGCATTCTTAATCCAAATGAGATTCTGTTGGTGACTGATTCCCGGGAAGACGAGCGTTTTGCGGGAAACCCGCTGGTTACCGGTGACCCGTACGTAATCTTTTATGCCGGTGTTCCCCTCGTGGACGACAACGGTTATGCGCTTGGGTCACTCTGTGTGATCGATAATGATGCAAAACAGCTGAGCCAAAGTCAGCTTGCAGCGCTGAAAACCCTGGCCAGGCAGGTGGTGAATCTGCTTGAATTGAGAAAATCGAACCGGGCGTTATCAACATTGAAGCGACTTTTGGAACAGCGGAATACAGAATTGGATCGCATGGCTGAAATTGTCAGGAACGAGATCAGCCCCAGAATTTCGTCGTTCAGCACGGCATTGCAAATTTTGAGGGCTGACCTGGCCCCTGAACAGCAGGAAAGTGTCGACGAAATTCAGAGCCATATTCTGGAAACCGAAGATCTTGTTGACTCCTCTCTTAAACGATTGGCGGAAATCAGGTAAATTTAAATTATCAACGGCTTATATCTTTCCATAAAATGGCGGAGTCATAGTCCGTGTAATGAACATATTTTCTGTTTTGCATCCAGAGCAATACATTTCTGTCACCCGGTTTTTTGTAACGGGGAACGACCGGACGCACATTGTCCAGCGAGGAATTTCTGGTAATGGCAGTTGTTTTCCAGGTCCTGCCGAAGTTTCTGGTTTCGGCTTTTGAAATTTCAAATACGCCGTTGATTTCATGAGAAAAATAGACTATTGCGGGATTTAACGGATCGATCGTCAATCCTCCTGAATAATTCTCTTCACGCTCTTTCTTTCCTTCCGGCGTTTGTGGAAACCATTTTCCGGAGTCAATCAAATGATTGTCGTTCCACCTGCCATTCTCATAAACGGCGTAATAATACTGGTGTTTTTCATTGGTCGGGTACCGGGTGTAGGCGACTACCGGTCTGCCTTTTTTGTCGACAACAATGTCAAATATCCACGCTTTACCTGTTTCTGCGGTAGCTTGATAAACAACAGAGGCGTCGGATGGATTAAATGGAAGGTTCCCGATATCACTGATTTTGCTTCCATCTGCCCGCCAGAAAGCGTTGTTTTCATAATAGCAATAATAAACAGAATTCAGGGGTTCTGAATTGGGATGGCCATCCGTAAAAAGAAGATGGATTTTCGACTTGCCGTCCGAATAGTATTTGACATATGGTCGGTTGTTGGTGTCCAGTTTTTTTGACGAAATCACAACCAACGGGTCTGACCACGTTTTGCCATTGTCGGTCGACGTGATAAAATTGGGCTTGAATCCAATCCACCGCCCAAAACTGTAAACCTTGTTGTTTTCCTTACTGAGTAAAAATGGATTAGCATATGTATAGGTTTCCCGCACAAATTTTTTCAGCAATTCCGGCGTTTGTGGTCTGAAAACCAAAGAATCTGAAAAGGTATTTATCCGTCCATTGGTACCGGTCGTGTTTTGGATCACACCCATTCCATTTTTATTTCCTCCATGCCAGGTATATTGGGTCAGAATACTGTTGTCGGGAAGTTGAAGGAAGGCCGGATTGTCGTGATCGTCAATTTCCAGTTTTGTGTACAATTTCCTGCTTTCGATTTTTCCCGATTTAAGATCCAGTGAAGCCGCCATGATGTCACCCGATGCTGTTACCCAGCCGGTTACAACCTGTTCGTTTTTCCCATTTGTATAAATGGCCCTTGGGTCACTGAACCAACACCATGCGCCGTTGTTTGTGAGTGTGGAAACATTTTGTGCCCAAACGCTCGATAGCAGGCAATTAAAGAGGGTAATAAAAAAACTAATTCGTTTCATTGGTTTAGTCGGGTTTACAAAGAGCCCACAGTTTGATCGCCATTATAAGGAATAAAATCAAACAATCTATTCGTTAACTGCAACCGGCCCCGAACTTAGAAATTTTCTTCATTTGGCAAAAAAAAACATTTCGCAAGATTTTTGGAACAATTTTTTATTACCACAATTAACGGTAGCGTAACACGTTTGACGGTCCACTGAATAGACCAAGTACATAAAGTGCCTGGGCCATTACAAAGTGCATGGTAATAATCGATGGTAATGAGTGGAATTTTTGGCGGAGGAACGCAACAAAACCATACTGCCCGGACGTATTGTGAAAAATGGTGAGGAGAGTAAATTTTCTCGCCGGACGAAAGAAGAAATAGTATACTACTCACTCCAATTTACTCAGATGATAAAATATGAAGTCAGCAATGAATTTTCGGGTTTAAAGGATTTTACGGTCAATCTTCCTGAAACATTTGACAAAATAGGATCCGTAATTTTGGATTACCGAAATGTAATAAAAAAGATAGCGACGCCGCGCGGGACCCTGGTTGTAAAGGATTTTAAAGGGATGTATTTTTTTAACCGGCTTGGTTACTCCCTGTTTTCAATGTCAAAATCTGAGCGCTCTTTTGTGAATTCTGCCCGACTGAATGAAAAAGGTTTCAAAACGCCTCAACATGTTGGCTGGGTTGATGTTTACAACGGAGGACTGCTTATGCGGAGCTTTTTTGTCAGTGTTTTTGATCCTTATGACACAGTCCGTGAGTTGCTCATCAGAAATAAGAACGACAGGGCGTTCAAGGAGTCGTTTTACGGAGACCTCATAAAGTTCATCGCGAGCCTGCACAATGCCGGAGTTTACCACGATGACTTTTCTCTCGCTAACATGCTCGCTATACCCACTCCGGAGGGCTATGAATTTTCGCTGGTTGACTTGAACCGGATCAGGTTTATGAAGATCAGTTTTCGTCAGGGGCTCCGGAATTTCAACAAGTTCGATATGGCTCCTGATGATCTGAATGAACTTATCCGGGTATATGCCATTGCTTTTGGAGAGGAACCGGATCAAGCGCTTAAATTGTTTTGGGCAGATAAAAAGTCAATTTCGCGGTTGCGGGGATATCGAAAAGCGCTGCGCAAATACACCCTTACGCCCGTGGAAAAATTGTTTAAGGAAGAAATTCCGAAGTTTTTTCAGGAGCGGTGCAACGCGTGAGTGTTTTATTCACAAAGCTCAAAAACTGGTAGTCGGTATACTTTATGGGGATTTTTGTCATCATTCTGTTACCTTCATGCCTTTCCAATAACCGAACTTTGAATGAGCTTTAATAAAAAAATAAATGCGCTGAGGCAAACCATCATGCACGCGCTGACCAGTAATATTGGCCAAAATTCTGCCGGGAAAACAACCGGTTTGTCGGTCAATTCAGAGGTGCGTCGCATCCTGATCAGCAGGCCAAATCACAGGCTGGGAAATCTTTTGCTGATGACTCCATTATTGCAGGATATCCTAGAAACGATGCCCCACGCCAAAGTTGATCTCTTTCTTAAAGGAAATCTTGGTGCTCAGGTTTTCAGAAATTACGAAAATGTAGAAAAGATCATTCAGCTTCCAAAGAAGCCTTTCAGCGATTTTTTTAAATATGTCGGAGGCTGGCTGACGGTTAAAAATACCCGGTACGATATGGTGATAAATGTCGTTGGCGGATCTTCCTCAGGGCGGGTTTCAGCCCAGCTGGCGAATGCGAAATACAGGTTCTACGGAGATATCGATAACGCGTTTTTAGAGAAGTATAATGACCATGTTCATCTTGCCAAATCACCTGTTTATAGTTTTAGAAGTAATTTGATAAAGTCAGGCTTTCCTGAGACGGAAAGAAAAGTGGCGCCCCTAAATCTTAAACTGAGCGTTTCGGAACTGGCGGACGGCAAAGCGCTGCTGAATGATCTGGTCAAAAATAATAATAAAACCATTTGTCTTTTCACCAACGCAACCGCAGATAAGCTTTATTCTGCCGAATGGTGGGAGACGTTTTACACCAGATTAAAGGCGGAGTTTCCCGAATATAATATCATCGAAGTATTGCCGGTTGAAAATGTTTCTCAAATCGGTTTTCAGGCGCCGACCTACTTTAACAAGGACGTGCGCGTTATCGGCTCTTTTATTGCCAATACGACTGTTTTCATTGCTGCCGACAGTGGAATGATGCATCTCGGCAGTGCAGTACATGCCCCAACCGTTGGGTTGTTCAAGGTCACTGATGCCAAAACCTATGAACCTTATAATAACGGCAGCGTGGCAATTGACACCAATTTTTGCGACATTGAAGATTGTGTAGAAGTCGTCAGAAAAGTGCTTGCGGCATCGTGATGTTAGATTTTTTCCATAGCTTCCGGGAGCGGTTTACGATTGACAAAATGTTTCCATACCGCTAAGCAAAAGTTAGTTTGTTAAGTCACGTTGCAAACGCGTGGTCAGGCGATCCCGATACACAAATCGGTGTTAGCCAAGTAAAATGTTTCCATACCCCTAAGCGAAAGTTGGTTTATTAAAGTGCGTTTCAAACGCGGGGCCATGCAACACCGATTGCAAATCGGTGTTAGCGAGACAATCGGTGTTAGCGACAAATTTGCAGTTATTTGGGCATTAAATTGAAAATCCAGCGGACGCTCGATATATTTGTTTAGCCGCAAGTAACAGGACAAATCACCAATTTTAACAAATGGATGCACTCAACGATTTGCGTGAGGTTATAAAATCATATTTTGCAGGCTCATCAGAACTTTATCTTTCAAGTACTTACGCCAACCACCGTCGGTTCAATTTTTACTTTGAGATAGCACCGGAGCAGCGGTTTCTGCTGTATCTCAACTGGGATGGTGATGGCGCGCGGTTTACCTTAAAATGTTTGGAATTTGATAGTGTCGAAACGTTACAAAAACTGACGGATATTTATCCTGATGCCGGGTCAAAAGCCTTTAATATTGGAAAGCCAAAGTCCACGGTTTCGTTCTTTTATCAGGGAGAAAACCGGCTGTCGGCACTCGAATTCAAGGGTGAAATCGGCATCCATATTGATTCCCGTGAAATTTCGGGAAATCAGCTGATGCAATGCGTAGACCCGTTGAATAATTTATCATCCGAAAACTGATTTAAACGAAATATTCCAAAAGGCTGCAAGTTGCTACCGGAATAATTTAATCTCAATATGCCGACACTGAACCCAACCATTCCGTTATCAAGCCTGGAATTTTTGAAGGAATTAAAAGAGAACAACAACCGGGAGTGGTTCAATGCGCGTAAGGAGGAGTTTCTGGCACAGCAGGCTGAAATAGAAAAATTTGCAGACGCTCTTTTGACCAATCTCAATGCGCATGATCTGATCGAAACTGTATCAGGAAAGAAAAGTTTGTCAAGGATTTACCGCGATACGCGTTTTTCAAAAGAGAAAATTCCTTACAAAACCAACTGGAGTGGGGGCTTTTCCCGTGCTACAAAACAACGTCGCGGAGGATATTATTTCCACATCGAATCTGGTAACAGTTTTATTGCGGGCGGATTTTGGGCGCCTAATGCAGACGACATGAAGCGTATCCGCGATGACATCAGTTTTGATCCTGCACCAATACGTAAAATACTGAACAGCAAATCTTTTATTTCCACTTTTGGCGCTTTGCAGGGTGAACAATTGAAAACCACTCCAAAGGGATTTGATGCAAACCACGAAGCGATAGATTTATTGCGTTACAAACAGTTTCTTCTGATACGAAGTTTTTCCGATGATCAGGTACTGAGCCCGTCGTTTCTGGACGATGCCAGCGAAACATTCCGGAATATGCGGCCTTTTTTTGACTACATGAGTGAGGTTTTGACGCTGGACAGCGACGGTCTGAGTATTTGATAAAAATAAGTCTTATTTCAATTTATGCGTTTTTTTACCCTCGGCTTTATTTTAATGCTCCACTTTTTGTGTGAGCCCGGCTTTTCTTCTCCCTTGACTTTTCAAATTGAATCAGAAGAAACAATGGTGAAAATGGACACCGTTCGTTTTTTTGACTCGATCAGAAACCGCCAAATTCCTGTGGCGATCTACACAACGGAAAAGTTACGAAAGAAACCCGGGATTGCGATCATCAGCCATGGCTATTGGCAGAATCGCGGGGTGCCTTATCTGGATTATGATTTTATTGCCAATGCACTTGCCGCTCAGGGTTATCTGGTAGCAAGCATTCAGCATGAGCTGCCCGGTGACCCGCTCATTCCGACAACCGGGCCGTTGTACGAATCCAGACTTCCATTTTGGGAGCGGGGTGTTGCCAACATTCTCTTTGTAATTGATAAGCTCAAAGCGGAATTCCCGCAGGCGGATTTAACAAAAGTCACCTTGATTGGTCATTCCAATGGCGGAGATATGTCCATGCTGTTTGCCGCCCAATATCCTGCAAAGGTGGCCAATGTGATCTCCCTTGATAATCGCCGGGTGACCATTCCTCGAACAAGCAAACCTGCAATACTTACCCTGCGTTCCAGTGACCAGCCGGCTGATAAGGATGTACTCCCTACTGCTGCGGAACAGAAGCAGTTTGGGATCAGGGTTGTCAAATTGAGCGATACCATTCACAATGACATGGATGATCGTGGTACGTCCCGGCAGAAAGACGAAATGCTGAAACATATGCTAAACTTTCTTCATTTAAAGCATTGATTTTAATTGTTCGTTGTGTTTCCTTCCAGTAACTGAATGGTTTCGGAACGACGTTTGAGCTATTTACTGAGATATTCGGTGCATAACAGACTGGTATATTCCGGCGTCAATCCTCTTATCATTTGTATTGCATAATCAAAATTGGCAACTCAATGACAAACCATTTCCAAAACCCGGAAAACGATGTTCAGGACTCCTTAAAGGAAGATCGGCGGCTTTTTCTGAAACAGTCAATAGCAATCGCTGGTGTCAGCCTCGTTCCCGTCGCGTTTTTTGACACATCGGGAGATGAAATTGACGTGGCGCCGGTAGTAACGGCGGCAAAAATGAAAGTTTCGCTGATCGTCAATGGGAAAAGGAGAAGGTTGTCCGTTGATCCAAGAGTAACACTGCTTGATTTGCTTCGCGAGCAACTCCGGCTCACCGGCACAAAAAAAGGTTGCGATTTGGGCCAGTGTGGTGCATGCACTGTTCATGTCGACGGGCAGCGCGTACTTTCCTGTCTGAGTTTAGCCGTAATGCAACAAGGCAGAAAAGTTATCACCATCGAAGGACTTTCCAAAGGAGGCGAGCTACATCCGATGCAGCAAGCCTTCATAAAACATGACGGATTCCAGTGCGGATATTGCACGCCGGGGCAACTCATGTCGGCAGTGGCTTGTGTGCGGGAAGGCAGAGCGGGCTCCGAAGCAGAAATCCAGGAATACATGAGTGGAAACTTATGCAGGTGCGGTGCCTACCCGAACATTGTTAATGCGATTGTAGATGTGAAAACCAGCGGAGCGAAAGTATGAGGCCGTTCCGGTATTTTCGACCGTCAAAAGCAGCTGAGGCGGTGGAAATGATTGCTTCTGATCCCAATGCAAGACTTATAGCAGGAGGGACAAATCTGGTAGACCTGATGAAAAGAGGAGTTGTCGTGCCTGAAACACTGATTGATATCAATTCTTTGCCTTTCAAAAAAATTGAACAAAAAAAGGATTTTATCCGGATCGGTGCGCTGGTGTCCAACAGTGAAGTAGCAGCCGATCGAATAATCGCGTCCAAACATCCGCTGCTTATACAGGCGCTGAATGCCGGAGCGTCGGGTCAGCTGCGAAATATGGCGACTGTCGGAGGAAATATCATGCAGCAAACCCGATGTACCTATTTTTATGATACTGCTTTGCCATGTAATAAACGTGTACCAAATAGCGGATGTGGCGCCCTCGATGGAATAAACCGTATGCATGCGATTTTTGGACTTTCGGAGAATAATCTCAATAGTTCCTGCATAGCCGTTCATCCAAGTGACATGTGTGTGGCTTTGCTTGCGCTGGAGGCATCGGTGCTGGTACTGGGGCCGGCTGGTGAGCGGCGAATTGCATTTGTCGATTTCCACCGTCTTCCGGGCAAGAATCCCGAAAAGGATACAAATCTGGAAAAAGGGGAAATGATTGTCGGGGTGGAAATTCCTGACGCGCCGGTTTTCGGGCATGTACATTATTTGAAAGTGAGAGACAGGGCCTCCTACGCTTTTGCATTGCTGTCCGTGGCGGTAGCGCTGAATATCGACGATCAGAAACGGATTGTGGCAGTGCGGCTTGCCATGGGCGGTGTGGCACATAAACCCTGGCGATTGCTCGAAGCAGAGAAATTGCTTACAGGTCAGGTTATCTCGGAAGACCTTTTTGAAAATGCAGGTCAGGTCTCGATGCAGGGAGCAAAATCATTTAAACACAATTCCTATAAATTGAAACTCGCTCCAAACGCAATTGTTCAGGCCCTCAAAATAGCAGCAGGGTTTGCCTCATAACAAGCGTATTGACAATTGTAACCAGCCTTAGCAAGCAACTTTAAAATGAATACCGAATATTCACCGGAAAGCGCGATGAAAAATACACGAGTTTTTGATGTTTCTGAGTCTGATCTTTCACTGGATCGTGTTGACGGATGGCAAAAAGTTACCGGATCGGCCACTTATTCGGCTGAATATCAAATTGATAGTCTGGTGTATGCTGTACTTGTGGACAGTACAATCGCGCGGGGCACAATATCCGAAATAAGCGCAAAAGCTACGGAAAACGCACCAGGTGTTTTGACTGTGATCAGCCATTTGAATTCACCGGGCGTACCGAATTATCCCCCCGTGAAACAGCCGGCCGAGCGTGCAGGACCAGGAACTGATTTTCGTGTTTTTTATGATGAAAATATCTATTTTAACGGGCAGCCCGTGGCGATGGTCGTTGCCGAATCTTTTGAGCAGGCCGTTTATGCAGCTTCGTTATTAAAGGTGCGATACCGGCAGGTTTACCACACAACGGATTTTGAGGAAAATATCTCAAAGGCGGTGATTCCGCAAAATGTACAACGGAACAAAAATTCGCCTTTTCAGGATTATACCCGTGGTGATGCAACCGCAATTGATCGTGCTATTGTTAAAATTGAAGCCAGTTATACCATTCCCACCCAGCATCATCAGCCATTGGAACCACACGCGATTATTGCGCATTGGGAGGCTGATGATAAGCTTACAATCTACGACAAAAATCAGGGTGTGAAGTCCGTTCAAGGTAATCTGGCACAAGCTTTCAAGGTGCCCAGGGAAAATGTAAAAGTCAATTCACAATTCATAGGCGGTGCGTTCGGGTCGGGAATCAGAGTTTGGCCGCATACCGTGGCAGCGGTGCTGGCTGCCCGGAAACTGAAACGCCCCGTTAAACTGGTACTGGGTCGTGAGCAGATGTTCACTTCGGTCGGCTATCGGCCTTACACGGTTCAGAAAGTGCTCATTGGCGCCAACAGTGATGGAAAGCTGACTTCCATTTCTCATGAAGGGATCGGGCAGACTTCCGCCTACGAAGAACATTTGGAACGTACAATACTAGCGGCGAGGGTCATGTATGCATGTCCAAATGTTACAACAAAGTACCGGTTACTTAATCTGGATGTCAACACACCTACCTGGATGCGTGGCCCGGGTGATGCCACGGGAATGTTTGCGCTCGAATCTGCAATGGATGAAATGGCCTTTGCATTGCAAATGGATCCGTTAAAATTTCGTCTGCAAAATCATGCAGATTCCGATCCTGAGCGCAATCTGCCCTGGTCAGCCAAACATTTGAAAGAATGTTACACGCTGGGCGCCGAAAAATTTGGCTGGGGAAACCGGTCGTTCGCTCCGCGTTCCATGGCCAGGGACGGCATGCTGGTTGGTTATGGAATGGCTTCAAGTCTGTATGGATTTCACCGGCATCCAAGCAAAGCGAAGGCCGTTATGCTGGCAAATGGAACGGCCATATTACAGAGTGCGACGATGGACATCGGACCGGGAACGGGTACTGCAATGACGCGCATTGCTGCTAAAATATTGGGACTTACCGCCAAAAAAATTCGCTTCGATCTGGGTAGTTCCGCACTTCCGGATGCACCCGGACAAAACGGTTCCTCGACAATTCCGAGTGTCGGCTCTGCTGTTCACGCTGCTTGTGAGTCGTTGAGAAAAAAGTTAGCCGATTTGGCCGCCGCTATACCCGGGTCATCTTTTTCCGGCATAAAGCCGGATGAGGTTAATGCGAAAAATGGCCGTCTGTTTGCATCCGCGGGGGATAAAACAGGAATTGGTTACAGCGAAATTCTAAAGTTTCACAAACTTGCACACGTGGATGTGATCGAAGAATCAAAGTCCGGCACCGAACGTGACCAGTACTCGATGTACTCATTCGGCTGTCATTTTGTGGAAGTGCAGGTGAACCCGCTAACAGGTGAAATACGTGTCAAAAGAGTGGTTACCTGTGCGGATGTTGGTAAAATTATTAACTACAAAACGGCGCGGAGCCAGTCCATTGGCGGGATAGTAGGCGGGATTGGAATGGCGCTTATGGAGGCATCCGTGATGGACCACCGGTACGGGCGTTACATTGCCACCGATTTTGCGGGCTATCACATTCCGGTTCACTCCGATGTGCCTCAAATCGACGTCCTTTTTATTGACAAGCCTGACCTACCTGCTAACCCGATCGGTTCGAAAGGCTTGGGTGAAATTGCCATCGTAGGTGTTGCCGCTGCCGTGGCAAATGCGGTGTTTCATGCAACAGGAATAAGAGTACGTGAATTGCCGGTTACTGTTGAAAAACTGTTGTGAAAATAATAACCTATTCGCGTCACGGGATACTAAATCAATTCTTTCCAGAATAACTTCACAGTCTAAAACCGGGATCATAAAGACAAATAAGTCATACTTACAGATCCGTTTTTTAGATAAAAATGCAATCCTGCACTTTTGATGTGATTTTAATCAAAACATCACATCATGAAAAAATTGGTAATTATTCTTTGCTTCTTCTTGTCGACTCTTGCCGTTGCGCAAACCCATTCGGTAGAATCGATCCGGGATAAAAAATATCGTTTGGCTATTAATCGCGCGGAGCAGTATCTGGATTCCCTCATGAAAAAACAGAATATTCCGGGATTGTCTGTAAGTGTGGGTTCGGCAGGGAAAGTATTATGGGCGCAGGGTTTTGGGTATGCAGATCTGGAAAACAGGACGCCGGTTTCGATCCGTTCCCGATTCAGGATGGGCTCCGTTTCGAAATCAATCACGTCAGTTGCCATTGGAAAATTGGTACAGGAAAGCAAACTTGATCCGGACAAATCGGTTTCATTTTACGTTCCCTGGTTTCCTGCTAAAAGATTTGAATTTAGCAGCCGTCAACTTGCTACACACACGGCTGGCGTCAGGCATTACAGTGCTGGTGATCCACTTTCCTGTCCAAAAAAATATGGCAGCATTCGGGAAAGCTTGGCTATTTTTAGTGGAGACAGTCTGCTTTTTGCGCCAGGCACTTCCTTTAATTATTCCACCTATGGCTACAACGTACTTGCCGCCGTCATTGAAAAAGCCAGTGGTTATGACTATTTATCGTATATGCATAAACAGGTTTTTTTACCGCTCGGAATGGCGGGAACCTGCGCGGATTACAGTGACAGCATTGTGCCAAACCGTGTCAGATTTTACGAACGCAGCAAAACGGGCATCGTGAATGCTGCCCTGGTCGACAATAGTTACAAGTGGGCAGGGGGCGGGCTTTTGTCTACGCCGGTTGATCTGGTCAAAATGGGTTTGGGACTCATTGAATTTACTGCACTTGAAAAACAAACGGTTTCGATGCTCTTTACACCACAAAAATTGTCAGATGCAACAAACACCAATTACGCGTTTGGCTGGCGCACCGGTCAGGATAAGAATGGTAAAAGGATTTTGCACCATGGTGGGTTGATTGATGGCGGAAGAACTTTTCTGATGTTGTATCCCGACGATGACCTCGTCATTGCGATTGCCGCCAACATGAGCGGAGCAAATATCAACGTGCCGGATGCGGAAACAATTGCCAACTTTTTTTTGAAATGAAACCATGAAAAAATCACGTGTTGTTCTGCTCCATACCGGTTACTGGTTGTTGTATTGTTTCCTGTTTACATTCCTGTTTTTTGTTTCAAATGCCACTACGCAGGATGCGTTCGAAAACTGGGACGACTGGCTGGTGATTGTCGCACTGGCAATTCTGGCAGGGTGCATCTCGTTTTATTCCTTTTATTTCTGGCTGGTTCCCAGGTTTGTTTTCAAAAGGCACTGGATCAGTTTTGTGGTAGCCGGATTGGCTTTTTGTCTGTGCCTGGGCGCTGGTACAACACTCTTGTTTTCGCTGGCCGTCACCTTACTTCTGTCGGTTGCCCTCAACATCACGGAGTTTATACTATTTTCGGCAACAGACCAGCTTTTACTGACCGCACTTTTTACGTTGCTCGGTCTGGTCAACGGAGCGATCGCTATGGTCATTCGCGGATTTGTTACCTGGTACGGCAATATTCATTTGAAGGAAATGCTTGATAAAAGAAACCTGGAAACTGAGCTGGAACTGTTGAAGGCGCGTATCAATCCCCACTTCCTTTTCAACACGCTGAACAACATTGATGTTCTCATTGACGTTGATGCGCAAAAGGCATCATGTTATCTGAATAAACTGTCCGACATACTTCGTTTTGTTTTATACGAAACCCAGGGAGATCGCATTCCGCTCAGGCGGGAATTGGAATACATTGAAAAATACATTGACCTGCAAAAGATAAGAAGTTCCAATGAGCACTTTGTAAGTCTCCGGATAGAAGTTGTGCAGGAAGGTGCCGAGATTGCGCCGATGGTTTTTATTCCCTACATTGAAAATGCGTTCAAATATGCAGTTGACCGGAAAGCAAATGAAGCAATCCGTATTCATATTGTTATTGGAAAAGACAAGATTGAATTTCAATGCGAAAACGCCATAAATAGCCGATTCCTAAAACCGGAACATTTAAATGGAATTGGTAACAAATTGCTAGACAGTCGTTTACGGCTTTTATATGGAGACGATTATCAGCTGGATATCAAAAGCAGCAGTGAAATTTATCAGGTAAATCTGGAACTTCCGATCAGGATCAATGAACTGTCTCATTATTGAAGATGAACCTCTGGCAATGCTTCGGCTCACCGATTATGTGCAGAGAGTGCCTTTTCTGCGTCTTGCGTTCTGCGTGGATAACGGTCTGGAAGCGATTGACATTCTTCGAAAAAATTCGATTGACCTCATTTTTCTTGATATTGAAATGGATGGACTTTCGGGGCTTCAGTTACTGGAAATAATTCCAAACCGGCCTGCGGTAATACTTACAACTGCACACGATCAATACGCACTCAAAGCATTCGACTTCCAGGTGACAGATTACCTGCTCAAACCATTTACGTTCGAACGTTTTTTACAGGCCGTTACACGTGCATTTGAAAAAGAAAACAGGATTTCGGAAGCGTTGCCAAACGGTTTTTTATTCGTAAAAACGGAATATAAATTGCAAAAGGTCCTGCTCGATAAAATACTGTTTATTGAAGGTATGGGCGATTACAGGCGTATCCATCTGAAAGAAGAAAGGATTATGACGCTCGAAACATTCGGCGAGCTTGAACGCCAGCTTCCGGGGCGGCAATTTTGCCGGGTCCATAAGTCGTATTTGGTGGCACTGGACAAAATTGAAGTTGTGGAAAGAGACCGGATCAGGATACTGGATCAACTGATTCCCGTTTCGGAAACTTACCGGGATCAGTTTTATGGTTTGATAGGGCGAAAATCAAAGTAGGATAACTGGGCCGATTAAGTTTTACGGAAATGAAACTGGCAAAATATACCTGACCCTTACTACACGTCCGGACTGACTCCCCGGTTTCCACCTGGGCATTGAATTTACAAGCCTGATCCCTTCCTGATCATAAGCTTCGCCCATGCTTTTAACCACCGTGGCATCCTGAATGCTGCCGTCGGTGTTAACTACAAAGGAAACGAATACTTTTCCGGATAATCGTTCCGACGGATTTTTAGGCAAGATCATGTGGTTTGCCATAAATTTGTTCCTTGCCGATTCTCCCCCAATGAATTCTGGCTGCTGTTCTACAACCATAAATATTCTTTCAACCGACTGTTTTTTAATTTCCGTTTCCTGCCCGATTTTCTTCTTGGTTGTATCCTGCACAACAAACGCGGAATTCCCGGCTTTGGAAAAATAAACGGACCTCCATCGTGTTATCGGGCCTGGAATCATCAACCGTACCAGCATCACTGGAATGAATATCAGTTTAAACATCTACTTCGGGGATAAAATTCGATGAGTTGTATTGCCTTGGGAAACTATTAGTCCAAATATATATAATTAAATTTAATATATAATTTAAAAATTAGTCTTTTTTGTCAAATTATAAATGAATTGAAAAAGTCGCTTCTCCATCCTCGTTTTTGATTTTCCATTCTGAAAAGCCGGCATTTTAAGCTAAAAACAGGCGTGTACACCTTTTGTACACCCTGTATTGGTTTGCATATACCTTTTGTATACCCATTAAAATTGCCTTCGTTTTTTTCTCGCCTTACGTTTGCAGTGCCTTCCGGAATCAACACTTTTCCCGGGAGTAGAAATTTTTCCATCCGTATTTTAATAATCAATTTTTATCTTTTTCCATGAAAAATCGTTTCAAAAGAATCATTACAGCCGGCTCATTCTCTAAACTAACAATGGCTTTTTTATTGGGCCTTGCTGCCTGCCAGCAGGATAATGTAACTCCCGAGGAGCCGGCAGATGTTGCGTCCAAAAGTATGCGTGAAGGTATCGTGGCCACCATTCCGAAATATTATCAGCTGACAAAAGTTGGGCTGGTGAGTCTGTCCTATTTTGAGGATGGTCGCCTCAAAAAGTCAACTTACAATGCAGGAAGCAGGGGCGGAGTGCCGACGTCATACTCCACTTACAAGTATAATGCCCATAGCATCGTGGAAACGGTATATTACAAGGGCAAAGTGGCCAGTGAGATCATTTACACACTTGACGCGGTGACAGGATATTGCAGTGAATCCAACCAGACGGATTACATTCCTTACGGACCCAACGCGTATGTGGAGGAGCAAACTTCCACTGCGTACACCTACAATGCAAAAGGGCAGATACTGACGCGTACCAATAAAAAGAGTCCTACGGAAAAATCGTCTTTTGTTTTTGACGCTGCCGGCGACCTTGTTAAAATTAAAAATTACAGCAAAAACAGCCTGCTTGAAAGAGAATACACACTGTACTATGACCAGCCGACAGGTGATCCGATTTTGCCGAACCTGACACCGATCGCAAATGACCTGCTTAACCTCCCGGATCAGTTTCTACCCATTTTTGGTAAACCAAGCAAACACCTGGTGAAAATGACGACCGACAATAAATCACTGGACGGTATCTATTACAACTACATCCTGAATGCGGACGGTTATCCTACAACGCGACAGGCTTATAGTCTGACAGGTGCGGCGCTGGTTGAAACGCTTGTATATGACTATATGGTAACGAAAATCGGTTTTAATCTTTAATATCGGTTGTAACAGATCATATCGTAATGCGTTGTTTTTATCTGTAATTCAACGCATTACAGTAAAATGATTCACCCGGAACGTTTTGAAATATGTCTGTTGATGTTTGGATTGTATTAGGAGTATTCTTGTTTTATTCGCTGATTCTGCTTGGTACTTTACCTTTCCTGGTCTATTTTGGCAAACCAAAACCCTGGCAAAAAGCTGCTCAGTTTTTGATGTCATTTCCTCTGGACAATGAGAAATGTGGGTTTTTCTCTTTTAACAGTTCGGTTGCTTTTCTTTTGTTAAACGGACTAATCTGGGGAATCTGCGTATTGGGACTCATGAGGCTGACAATGGCAATAGCAGGGATTTATTTTTGAAATGTTGCTTTCATTCCCTGGATTGCTTTAGAATTAGAGGGGATAATTTGTCCGGAAAATGAATGAAAATTTGTCCTGAGTAGAAATACAAACTTACAAGGTGCTTCAAACGCAGATTAGGATATGGCTCAATTTATTGACATTACAAACAAAAGGCAGCTGATTGGTCTTTTGCAAAAACTTGATCCGACAACGGTTCCGCTCTGGGGTAAAATGAAACCCCAACAAATGGTTGAGCACCTGGTTAACGAAATTGAATATACCAACCGGGAAAACGACGTAACCTGTGACTTACCTGAAGAGGTGGCTGCTGTTGCCAAACAAAAATGGATTTATACAGACGCCCAAATACCGAAAAATCTGGTTTTTGTGACGCTTCCGGAACAATACAAATTTGAAGATCTTGCTACCGCAATCAGTCAACTTGGTAAAGAGCTGGAAGATTTTGAGCGATTTTTCAGTAAGCCGGGCCGTAGCTCAATCCATCCGGGATATGGTCCGTTAAATTATCTAGAATGGCTCGTCTGGCATGGAAAACATTTTACGCACCATTTGAGGCAGTTTGGCCTGTTGCCAGAATAATTACACGGCGAGCGTTGTAAATCAATCTGTTTTGAAAGGTTTCGGAATCCGGGATTAACCGGCCACCTTTTGTTTGGTACCAATGAAATAGTACAAAATACCACCGAGAAAGGGCATGCCGATGATCACAAGAATCCAGACGATTTTATTGATGTCCTTCTCGAAATTGCTCCGTATCACGTCGATTAATGCCCAAATGGCTAATCCAAAAGTAAGTGCAACGGGAATCAAAACGAATATTAATTCAAAAAGTCCCAGACCGAGGAATAACAAAGTTGAGGCGGGCATATGAAAGGGTATAAGGTAAGCTTAAATCTAATAATATTAATTTATAAAGAAAAATATTAATAAAACTATGTTAAAATATTCCATTATCATAGCGCTTACCTGTTTGGTTAAGGCCGTTTACAGTGTTCCCGCAGAATTTTCAAAAATGACAGACGATAAATTATTTGGTATCATTCCCGTAGCGCAGGGCAAAGCGATGTATGCTGAAACAGTGGATTGCGCCGGTGTGGCGATGGCCGACCTCTTTCGTCGTGCCCGGCTTTTTGTAGCACGGTCGGCGACGGATCACACCGCTTATCTTGCGGACAAAGAAACGGGCGACCTTGTCAGCAACGAAAAACTGACCATCACAGTGCCCAGATCAGAAAATTCAACAGGCGGCGTATATAGTTTCCGGTACACGCTGACAATTGAATGTGCGAACCGGAAGTATCGCGTGACGATTACAAACATTAAAATACAGGAAGGAAATGAAAAACTGATTCCGATAGAGACATTCAGCCTTAAATCAGAAGCCGATAATCAAGTTCTTTTTGCGGCATTGGATACGAAACTCAAAAGTATCTTGAAGGATATTCAGGTAAATGTCAGAGATTACAAGTCTTTCTGATGATTCATTGGGTTGGTTATGACACATTTTGTTAAGTGTGTCATAACCAGAACCATTAGCCGGACTGCCGGATCGGTTACTCTGACCGCAGCGATTTCACCGGATTCGCCAAAGCAGCTTTCAGAGATTGATAAATGACTGTAAGCCAGCAGATGATCAGGGTGGTGACACAGGCCGCGACAAATACCCAGACTTCTATGGCAGTTTTGTAAGGAAAACTTTGCAACCATTTGTACATGGAAAACCAGGCGATTGGAATGGCAATCGGGAATGAAAATAATACGAGACGGGTAAAATCTTTGGACAAAAGGAGCACAACGCTTGCCACTGAGCCTCCCAGTACCTTACGTACACCAATTTCTTTCACCCTTTGCTCTGTCGTGAAAGTGGCCAAACCAAATAGGCCCAGGCAGGCGATGAGGATCGTCAGTGCAGAAAAGGCCGTAAAAATTTTTCCCCGAAGTTCATCGGCATGATAAGCAGACTCAAAATCCTGATCCAGAAAACGATATTCAAACAATCTCCCTGGATAAATTTCCTGCCATTTTTGCCCGATAAACGACAGCGTGGAAGCTGTATTCTGCGTTTTTATCTTGACATGCATCACCGGATTTCCCTGGCGATACATCATAATCATCGGTTCAATGGGATTGTAAAGCGATTGCTGGTGAAAATCTTTGATTACGCCCACCACATACGCCGTTGGCGGAGGGTTTTTGCCGTCGGGGGAAACTGTTCCGAGCATAATTTTTTTCCCAATCGGCTCTTTCCAATTCATGCGTTTGACGGCCGCTTCGTTTACCAGTACGCCGTTCGTTGTGTCGGCCGGATATGCTAATGAAAAATCACGCCCTTTCAACAGTTTCATGCCCATTGTTTTGACATAATCATGGTCAACGGCGGTAGGCTTGAAAGCCATTTCTTTCATGCCGGTACTTGACTCGACTGTGAAAATAATTCTTCCGCCGATGTTGCTTACCGGCGACGACGCGGAAGCAACGCTCTGGATATTTGGGTTGTCAAGCATCAGTTTCCTGAATGCGTTGTATTTGTCTTTTAACTGATTGTCTTGATAATCAATTGTTAAAACCTGCTCCCGATCATAACCCATATCTTTGTTACGCATGTAATTCAGCTGCTGGTAGACAATCCAGGTGCAGATCAGCATCACCAGCGAAATAGAAAACTGAGCAACCACGAGCGTTTTACGGAAGAGACCACCACCACGTGCCTTGAAAGAACCTTTCAGTACGTCGGCGGGCTCAAAAGCCGAGAGATAAAATGCCGGGTAGCTGCCACTGACCAGGCCCGTGAAAATGACGATCGACAGGCCCGTCAGCATGAATTGAGGACTTAATAATTGCATGTAACCAATTTCCTTACCAGAAACCGTATTGAAAAACGACAAGAGGGCGGCGACTAAAATCAGGCTGGAAACGAGTGAAATGAATGTGATCAGCACAGACTCCGTGAGAAACTGAGTGATGAGCGCACCGCGTAATGAGCCCATCACTTTTCGTAAGCCAACCTCCTTCGCTCGTTTGGCTGACTGTGCAGTTGCCAGATTCATGTAGTTAATACTCGCAATCAGTAACATAAAGAAGGCGACTGCGCTGAAAGTGTACACATATCCAATATCTCCATTCGACTCGCCATCGAGTTTGGAATAAAGGTGGATGCTGGTAAGCGGCTGCAAACGATAAGTAATGTTGATGCCCATCCGTTTAAAGATCGTGGACATATATTTTTCGTAAAGCTGTGGGAAACCGGCTTCAAGTTTTTTGATATCTGCATTTTTGGAAAGAAGCAAATAACTACTGATATAAAACCCGCCCCAGCCATCGGCCCGGCGCTGATCCTGGTTAAGCGACATCAGTGCATTGAACGTCAAATGAGAATTTTTTGGCACGTTTTCGATTACACCTGTGACCTTATACGAAGTCGTGTCGTCGGTCCGCAAAATTTGTCCCAACGCCTGTGATTTACCAAAAAAGCGTTCAGCCACTTTCTGGGTGAGGACAATACTTCCCGGTTGGCTTAATGCCAGTTTAGGATCTCCTTCCAGAAATTTATGGGTAAAAATGTCAAAAACGGTGGAATCTGTGGCGTATACATCTTCTTCATAAAACCGTTTTTCTCCCTGACGGAACAACACGCGACCGTTCCCAAAAAAACGGACATAACTCTCCACAAATGGATAATCCTGTTTCAGTGTTTTTGCCAAAGGTGGCTGCGTGCTCACCCAATTGTTGATTTTGTCGGGTTCGCGGATATAGGAAACGATGCGGTAAATCTGTGAGGCTTTGGTGTGCTGGCGGTCGTAACTAAGCTCATCCGTTACGTACAAAAGCAGGAGCATGCCGCACGTAACGCCGATGGTAAGCCCCAAAATGTTGATCAGGCTGTAAAACTTATCTTTGACAAGATTACGAAAAGCGAGTACGAGGTAATTTCTTAGCATAGCAGTGATCGGTCAGGGAGTTGTTACGCCGATTGCAACTATTATGCCAATTTTTAATATTCACATTGTCAGTTGTTTATGTGTTTTAAGTTGTCCGAAACTGAACATTTGCAGACATTTGCGGACACGCTATTGCTACGCTAAATATTTCTGAGTTTGGGTTTTAACACACCCGCCGCCTTGGTATAACCACCCTCAGAACCGTCGACAAAATGAATGTGTCCATCTTTGAGATCCCGTACATAGCACGACATAACGGATTCGCCACTTACATAAAGGCCGTAGAAGATTTTATTTGCTTGTTCAAGTTGATCCAGGAGCCTGACTAGTTCCATCCGCTGACTTTCCGTCCCGGAAATCACCGTGTTGATTTTGCCATCAATCACCAGCGTATCCGACATTTCGACGAGGCTGTTCAGGTAAGTTTTACCCTTCGCCGTACTAAAATATACGTAGCCGATCAGCGAGTTGATCCAGTTGCTGATCAGTCCCCAATAAGTTACTTTTCCCTGTGTGGCTGTCATTTCCAATCTGTTAAATGTCGTCTTGAATTTCAATTTTGGCACAGAAATGGGCTGTCTTTTTTCCGGACTTCCATAGATTCTGTCAATCTCGTTCAGGATTTTACTGAAAATTTGTGGCTGGTCGGTCACTTCGGTTGCCACGATAAGCAGCGTCACCACCTCATTATTTTTTTCAGGTGGTTCAATTTTATCCCACCTGCACTGCATGCCGCTCATATCCAGTTCATCTGCTGAAACACCTGATTCCGTTTCCAGGTAGCTATCGCCTTTGATGAGCTGCTCTGCATAATTAAGGCCATTTCCCAGAACCACGGGAATTGCAAAGATCTCAGAGCGGCGGAATTTGCTGATCAGCAGTTCATGATTTTGGTCATAAATGCTGCTCACAGGCACCAGACCAGTTCTGAGTATCAACTCGAAATTGCTCATTGTGTTGTTTTTGTACAACATCAGGGCACGCATAACCTTATCAATGATCGAAGGGGGAAGCATAAAAGTAGCACCATCACCTCCAAAGAAAAATGGTACCAGAATATTGGCCTTGAAAGCAATGTTGAGAACTGTAACGATGCTTCCCGTCGCTACCAGATTTACTGTTTCATGCAGGCCGTTGGCCACTGCGGCTGTTGAGTTTTTAATATCGGTAATAAGCACATACCAGCTTGCCGGAACTTTGTAAAAAAGGTGATTTTCAGTCAGGAGGTCATTCAGCGAAATGTGGTTCGCCGGCAATCTGGAATAAAACTGATCATCCTTGTCGTTGGGCATGGGCCATGATATTTAGTTGTGCGTGACAAATCCTGTTAAACGCGGCGTAAGGAAGCTGCTTGAAATTTACTTCAATTTCGGGATATTCTCGGCGTCGTGATCAAAAGAGTCCGCCGTGTTATTGTGGGTAAATATGCAACAAAATGGCTCAGCTTCCCGGTTTTAATCCAATTTTAAAAACTCTTTGTATCGTACATTCCGCCGGTAGCAAATCTTGAAACCGAATCACCAATTACAAGAAGTAAACGGAAATTGTTATCGGGAATGCCGATTTTTTATACTGATTTCCAGTGTTTTATAGCGTTTTTGGCACGGGTGTCCGGGCAAATGCTCATTGTTGTTTTTCCCGAAAATTGCCACATACTCCGATAAGTTCAAGTATAGGTGAGTTGAGTTGGTATAAAAATTACAACAAAAGAAGTGATCCGAAAATTTGAGTCGGGTCGTAAACTGGCATCAACGTTCCCCAAAATGAAAAAGTTAATCTTCTTAATAGTCGCATTCAGCATATTTCAAAATGCAAGCGCACAGGTCAGTGAAAACACACTGCGCCCATTAATTTATGACCAAAAGTCACCTGATTTCCTTCAATACAGACCGCGCTGGAACATCAGGATTGCAGCAGGATTGGCCACAACATGGAGATATAAAAACAATTTGTTCGATGCCCCGGCGCTCGCACTTTCCGTGGAACCAAGTTATCGGTTGAACAACTACATTGCTGTTGGTGTGAGAGGCGAATACGCTTTCACTAAATCTTATCTGGCCGGACAGGGGCGTGTCAATGCAGATCCTATTGGTTCTGTGGCTGTTACGGGTGATATTATTAAGCTCTGGGGGCACAAGTATGCGCCATTTATCGGTATTGCCGCGGGTGCATATTTTTTGGGCAACGGAAGGTACTCGGTTGGAGGGAACTCTTCAAATCAGGATGCACGCGTTGTTACACAAAATTTAGGAACACGATTTGGTGTTTCGCCCAGAATTGGCGTAAATATCAATTCGTTTTCAATAGGACTGGAAATGCATCTCATAGACGAAAAAACACTGGCTAACCGGGATTATGCTACTTTAAAAGTGGGTTATACGCTTTGATTCTGCGAAATCCGGGAATCGCCTTCTGGCTTCTCGTCGACATTCATGCCTGACAGCATGTGTCCTAAAATCGGAGCGCATTTTTCCTTGCAGGCGGGGTAGTAGTGCCCGTGCTTCCAAGATGCAGATTTTGGTGAAAGCCCCCACCAGAATTCAGCCATTGCCAACGGCTCCATTTTGTGCCCGAATGCATACTGAAGGAGCTTTGGAGCCGCACATTCACCTGCCCCCGCCGGAGGATTTTTATAAGAAGCCTGTCCGAAAATATCGCGCAGGCTTTTTTTTTCGCCCGCCTGGTTCAGGAAATGATATTGGTCAAAAATTTTATTTTGTAATGCAACCGAGTTTGACCTGCGCTGCAATTTCAACGCATCAATGCTTTCGGTGTCTTTAATATTTTCAAGCTTTTCGAGGCGTGTAATTTCAAGACCGATACGGCTCAGTTCGGTCATTCCGGCGTTTAAAAAACTACCTTCCCCAGTGCCGTCAAATATGGGCGGCACAAATCCTGGATGATGATTTTGCCCGGCAAGTTTCCCGGAAAATGCGGAAATGTAGCCGATTTCGTTGTTTTCCGTACGAACTACCAGTACCCCAAACATCTTGCCAATTACGGCGCCCTCTGCTTCAGTAAGCCCGAAATTATGAGTCCAGTGGTTCTGATTTTGTAAATGCAATTGAAGACTTTCCGCTGCAAGTACGCTCATTTTGTGCGGTTTGTATTCAAAAGGGTAGGGGAATCGTTCAGGAAACGCAAAGTTCACAAGCGACTTTTCAAAACGATTAAAAACAATATCTTGTGAAGGCAATTTGTAGGTCAAATCAATTGGTCATCGAAACACATTTACTGTAACCGATATTTTAGCGAAAAGGTTTTCGGAACAGCATTATTAAAAGCGTTTTACAGAAAGACTGCGGATATGTCGTGCCGAAGGTTTCTGGCACAAATAGCGTTGCGATTTGTGTTTTAATCCCGCGCCACGGTCAGTATCCAGTTTTTCATTTCCTCCATCGCGACCGGAGCGAACGTTTGCTCAATTTGCTCGTACTCTTCCGGTGAGCCAGTTTTCGACTGTTGAAATAAATGATTGAGACCTGGAAGTTCTACCGTTTTGAAATTTTTATTACCTCCTTTTTTCAGTGCTGCTGCGATTCCGGCCAGATCTTCTTTTGGAGGCACCTGCAAATCCTTTTCGCCGTTGAGCGCCAGCACAGGGCACGTAACTTTTTGCAGCACAGCTGCTGCGTCGTATTTTAAAAGGTAATTTCCCCATGCGGAAGTCAACATGCTTATTTTCATATTAATGGCCTGCTCCTTGGTCATCCCTTTGGGAAGAAACGACATTTTGCTATCCGAGTTCGCTCTGATGTAACTGGTCAGCTCAGCTTTGGAGCTTTCGGCATCTTTGGACTTCAAAACAATATCATAGGCGACTTCATTAATCTTTCTTGATTGTTGAATTTCTGCTTCCGGTACGCCCAATACTCTTGAAATGAGCTCTTCCTGTAATAGTATCAATTTAGTACTGGGTATTCCCGGAGCGGCAAGCAACACAATGAAACGCACATCTTCTGACCTCGTCGCTGCGATTGGAGCAGCTACGCCGCCTTCGCTGTGGCCAATTAAACCGATTTTTACCGGGTTTATTTCTTTTCTGTTTTTTAGATAATTCACTGCGCTTTCCGCGTCAGTGGCAAAATCGAAGGAAGTCGCTTTGGAGAAATCGCCGGATGATTTACCAACACCCCTGTCGTCATATCGCAGCACAGCAATTCCGTTTTTTGTAAGGTAATCCGCAATGACCAGGAAGGGTTTGTGGCCCAACATTTCTTCATCTCTGTTATGCGGACCGCTACCGGAAATGAGGATTACGGCCGGATATTGCCCGGCTTTTGAAGGCAATGTCAGCGTGCCGGATAGCGTAACATGCGCATCCTTATTTTGAAACCTGACTTCCTCTGTGGAATAGGGGAAAGGCCCTTTTGGTTCCTGCGGACGTTCTTTCGCGGGCTTGTAAAGCAGCAGTGCGCTGATCGCAACAATTAATAGCAAAAGCAGAATTGAAGGTATTATTAAGTTAGTTTTTTTCATTGATCAATAGTCATTTCAATAAACTGACAAGCGTTTTCTGTTCCGGAAATACTGACCTATCGTGAACGGTTTTTCGATTTAATGCATCGGTTGTTTTCTTAAATTCAGTAATATATTGAAGTCAAAGCGATTTAACTGAAAAACGGGAACAGTTATCATCTGGCAAAATATAAGCATGTTTTGCCCGGGTAATTCGGGCAGGACGACTGCGTCAATTTGGTAAGTTTTCTACAAAATCTTCCTGAAACTGTCCCTTGCTCAGTTCTGAATCAAATTTTGTTCCGATTGTTTTAAGTAAAACTTCCTCATCGCAATAGATCGAAATAGTCTGATCATAGCTGTTCAAAACAACGGAAACCGGCGTTTCATTTATTTTGAAATTTGTCGTGGTTTCCTGCAATTTTTTATCGGTGGTCAGGTCTGTCACCCGAAATTCCCTGCTGATTAGGTCCATCAGCGAAATCAAAATGGTTGGCTTAACAAATGAAAGGGCGTACTTACTTATTTGTTCACGCCCGTACGGATCGCTCCATATGCCTTGCCAAAAAAGTGGTTTATTGGTTTCATTGCGCTTCAAAATTTCTTCTCCATTTTGATCGGTGCCCCAATGGAAATGATTTTTTACCCAACTACTCGTGATATCTTCCGGTTTTACAAATCTTGTATTCTGATGATCAAAAGGCACCGTATAGGCTTCGTTTTTTCTGAAATCGACGCATATCAGCGCGTGTTCGCCTTGGCTTGTCACGGGATGATACCGGCTTCCCACCAAAACCAGTTGCGTTTTTTTGGGAGACATCCCCACAGCGGTGGAGTAAAACGGGTTGTATCCTCCCAATCTCGAAATCAAATCCTTACTGTTCGTATCAATATGAAAAATATTGAGTGTTTCAATATCCAGTACCGCCGTATTGCTGACAAGCACGTAACGCCCGCCAGTTAAAAAACGGGAAGTTTCTGATTGATTTCCCTGATAAATCATGTGTTTTTTTAGTGGTTGCCCGTTGTCACCATCCAGCAACTGATAACTGCTCACCTCACTGAAAACAAGATTGACCGGTGTCACTTTTGCGAAATCTTTTTCGTCGGTCACGAGCATCACATTGCGGGAAATTGCAAGAAGAGCTGGTCTTGGAGCGTTTTTCAGAACCAAAGCTTCCCAGTAGTCAGGTGTGGTTCCGTTTGGTTCCGAAACAGCGAACGCTTTGCCATTGTATTTAAATGTGAAGTAGGAAACTTTGGTTTTGGCGAAGGGGCTGCCACCATTGGTAAACCACGCCCACGAACCTGTTTTTTCCACTGAGCAGTGTATTTCAAATGGACCGGCAACGGTTATGTTTTTGTTGGCTCTGCACCCGGCAAGAAGCGCTGAAAAAATTGACATAAAAAGAATGGTTCTGAATGTGCTGGAATTGAATGGCATAGATTTGAAAACAGATATTTTCGGTACGGCACAAACGTACGATCCTTCCAGGCGTAAGCCAGGACCGGTGAGTATACCAAAGGTTGACGCAGGTCAACAGCAGGTATACAAAAGGTGAACAGCAAAAATTATGAGATGAAAACGAGCGGAAGGGGCCGGGGGGTTGATATAAATGGAAATTGCATGTTAGTCAAAAAGCGCCTCATCGGATATTTAGGAGATGGTCCGGAACTTTGCTGATAAAACCCTATGTCACTTCTCGCATGGTAGTAGATTAGCAAACAGTTTTTTTTGCTAACCGGCAAACGTTAAATCATACAACCTACGACACGAATTGTGTAAGCAAAGCAAGTTTGGTTCAGGTTACCTTTGTTAAAATTAGATTGGATTATGGAAACGCAGATCTCTCAGAATATAAATGAAAAAAAGGTAACAACTCAAAAATTGGAGAAACACAGTTTTCCGGTTTTAGGAATGAGTTGTGCGGCATGTGCTGTGAGCGTTGAAAGTATGCTTAAATCTGTTGCGGGTGTTCAGGACGCGGCGGTAAATTATGCAAACCAGACTGCCTGGGCGGAATACGGTAAAGATGTAAAAACCGAAGATCTGCAAAATGCGATTCGCGCCATCGGTTATGATTTGATCATTGATACCGAAGATCCGCAGGCCGAACAACAAAAAGCGCAGGAGCGGGATTATGAGCAGCTCAAAAAACGTACGATCTGGGCTGCTGCGCTGTCCGTTCCGGTTGTGATTATTGGTATGTTTTTCATGAACATGCCTTATGCCAACTGGATTATGATGGCACTTTCGTTTCCCGTGGTGTTCGTTTTGGGAAGAAAGTTTTTTGTTAACGCCTTCAATCAGGCCCGGTTTGGGAAGGCGAATATGGATACGCTCGTTGCGCTAAGTACGGGAATCGCTTTTATTTTCAGCTTTTTCAATACAGTTTACCCTGAATTCTGGCACAATCGGGGCGTGCATCCGCACGTATATTATGAGGCGGCGGCGGTGGTGATCGCATTCATTTCTCTGGGCAAACTTTTGGAGGAAAGCGCGAAATCCAACACTTCGTCTGCTATAAAAAAACTGATGGGCTTACAGCCAAAGACGGTCAGGGCAATAGTCAATGGCATTGAAAGTGAAATTCCTGTATCGCAGGTGCAGGTCGGTTACTTGATTGTCGTGAAGCCTGGTGAAAAAATTCCGGTTGATGGCGTTGTAGTTTCCGGGAATTCGTTTGTTGACGAAAGTATGATCAGTGGAGAGCCTGTTGCTGTTGAAAAAAAGACCGGAGAAAAAGTATTTGCCGGTACGATCAACCAGAAGGGAAGTTTCCGGTTTGAAGCAAAAAAAGTAGGTGGCGACACGATACTTGCACAGATCATACGTATGGTGCAGGAGGCGCAGGGAAGCAAAGCTCCGGTGCAAAAGCTGGTCGATAAAATTGCAGGAATATTCGTGCCGGTTGTGATCGGCATTGCGCTGCTGACTTTTGTAACCTGGATGATTTTTGGAGGAGAAAATGGTTTTACCCATGCACTGCTGACGTCGGTTACGGTACTGGTCATTGCGTGTCCCTGTGCACTTGGGCTGGCAACGCCAACAGCAATTATGGTTGGTGTAGGGAAAGGTGCAGAAAATAATATCCTGATCAAAGATGCTGAAAGCCTGGAACTTGCGCATCAGGTAAACGTGGTTATTCTGGATAAGACCGGTACGATAACCGAAGGGAAACCTGCTGTTACGAACATCGTCTGGGGAAAAGCCAGCGAGCAGCAACAGCTTGTCAAACAGGTTTTGTATGCAATGGAGGCGCAGTCGGAACATCCACTCGCAGAAGCGGTGACAACAATTTTAAAAGAACAGGGCGTTGAAACCACCACTTTGGATCACTTTGAAAGCCTAACTGGTTTAGGTGTAAAAGCCGTTAAAAATGGCACTGCATATTTTATTGGCAATAAAAAACTGATGGATCAACAGGGAATTGCGTTAGGCCACGATATTGTTTCTAAATCTGAGAAATGGCAGAATGAAGCAAAAACGGTGATTTATTTTGGTGCTGATCACCAGGTTCTGGCAGCGCTGGCGATTGCCGACAAGATAAAAGCAAATTCTAAAACAGCAATTGAAACACTTCAAAACCGTGGAATCGACGTGTATATGCTGACCGGTGATAACAATCAGACCGCGGCCGCTGTGGCAGAACAGGTCGGATTACGCCATTTCAAGGCCGAAGTAATGCCATCCGAAAAAGCCGGTTTTGTCAAAGAATTACAAGCCCAGGGAAAAATCGTGGCGATGGTAGGTGACGGGATTAACGACAGCCAGGCACTTGCGGAGGCAGACGTCAGTATTGCCATGGGAAAAGGCTCGGATATTGCGATGGATGTTGCAAAAATGACGCTGATCACATCGGACCTCAATCTGGTTCCCAAGGCGTTGATGCTTTCTGATAAAACTGTGAAAACGATCAGGCAAAATCTCTTTTGGGCGTTTATCTACAATTTGATCGGAATACCGATCGCCGCCGGTCTGTTGTATCCTATCAACGGATTTCTGCTGGATCCAATGATTGCAGGTGCCGCAATGGCATTAAGTTCAGTTTCCGTGGTAAGCAACAGCTTGCGTTTGAAAGCGGCGCGGATTTAGAATTTTGGCGAAAGTAGATCATTGCAGCTTTCATTTTGGAAGGTTTAGGAGCTGTGACGGCCGGATTTTAAACAAATTAAATACGAAAAGCTCGAAGAAAGTACAAGCGGAAATTGCTTGCTTTTTCTTTGGGCTTTTTATTGCTGCAGGCTTTCGTTTCGGAAATTTTTCTGTGGTCAAGAAAATTTCAAATGTATCCTTGAAAAGACAGGCGCTGTTTTGAAAAGCACATTTGTTTACATAACTTCTTGAACTAGAATCAATAAATAAGACAAATTAAAATATTTTACTATACTAGGCCGATAGAGATTAAATTTTAATCTGTTTTTAATATATTTGCAGAATATTAAATGTTTACTGGTTGTCATATGCTCGATTGGATGGTTAAAAACCAAATAAAATTTGTGAATCATATTGATATGAAAACATTTACTATTGTCAGATTAAAAAGTGTAATGCTAAAATTTTGAAAAATTTTATTTTGCTACTCTTACTAAAATACAATTTATGAAAACACGTTATCTCATCTTATTTCTGCTCACGTTTCTTATAGCGGGGGGCGTCAGTGCTCAGCAACGAATTATAACCGGAGTAATTACGGACGCAAGCGACAGCTCTCCATTGCCAGGCGCTTCTGTGGCTGTGAAAGGCACATCAACGGGAACGCTTTCGGATGCTGACGGATCTTTTTCACTGAGTGTCAATAATGATGCATCTATTGTGGTCATCTCTTTTATTGGTTATCTCGCGCAGGAAGTTAACCTTGGAAGCAGTGACAAAATCAATGTTGCATTAAAAACGGACACGAAAATTCTTAACGAAGTGGTGGTTACAGCCCTTGGGATTTCAAGGGAAAAACGGGCGCTGGGTTATGCTGTACAGGAGATCAAAAGCGAGGCATTGCAAACAAGGCCAACCAACGCACTGGCCGCGCTTTCGGGGAAAGTAGCTGGCTTGCAGGTGGTGACGTCCGGCGGAAATATGGGCGGATCGTCACGCGTGCTTTTGCGGGGTGTTAATTCTATTTCAGGAAATAACCAGCCTCTATATGTGATCGACGGAACGCCGATCGACAATGCGGATTTGAACAGTGCGGCAACCAGCTCGGGAAGTGGCGGAAAAGATGTTGGTAACATGATCCAGGATATCAACCCGGACGATATTGAGAATATTTCCGTTTTGAAAGGACCATCTGCGGCGGCGCTTTACGGAACCAGAGCGGCAAATGGCGTTATTTTGATCACAACGAAAAAAGGAAAGGAAAACAGCAAGGTAAATATTACGCTGAATACGGGTATTGAGTTTGAAAATATTGTTCGTTTGCCGAAACGCCAGAAACTGTATGGTGGCGGTTTTTCAAATACATTTCAAAAAGCAAACATCAACGGAACCGATTACAACATTGCCGAATATGCCGTGGACGAAAGCTGGGGGCCGAAACTGGACGGAACGCCAGTGCTGCACTGGTACAATCTTGATCCTGAAAATACTGCGGAATATCTGAAACCGGAGCCATGGAGTTATCCCAAAAATGACGTACATACTTTCTTTGAAACCGGTGTGGCAAATACCAACAGTCTGTCGGTAAGCGGAGGAAATGCGACTTCCACATACCGTCTTTCTGTTACCAATAAAAACGTAAAAGGCACGGTGCCAAATTCTTCATTGAAAAGAAATTCGGTTAACTTTTCTGGGTCGACGCAATTGGGTAAACTTAAAGTTTATAACAATTTTAACTACATCAAAAACCAGTCGACGGGCCGTCCGTGGACCGGAGCTACGAACCGGAATATTATCCTCGAAGCATTCCAATGGGGCGCCGTGCAGGTGGACTATCAAAAATTGAAAAACTACAAAAGAGCGGACGGAACACAGATTTTGTGGAACAGAAGCGGTTACCAGAATACACCGGCAGGAGAGGCTGCGAAGTTTATCGACAATCCGTACTGGTCGGCTTACGAAAGTTATCTGGATGAAAACCGCGATCGTTTTTACGGAAACGTGGGTCTGGTTTATGACGTAAACAGCTGGCTGAAAATAAGTGGAAAAGTGAATGCTGATGTGTATCAATATCAGTATCAGGATCGGATTGCGGTTTATTCACGGACGCAGTCGCAATACCAGGAATACTTCAATAATTTCAGCGAGTTCAATTATGAATTGCTTGCTTCTGTCAATAAAAGCTGGGGAGACATCTCTCTGAATGTAAATGCAGGAGGTAACCTGATGAGCCAGAAACGTCGTATCAGCGATGCCGTTACGCAAGGCGGACTTATTATTCCTGAATATTACAATCTTAAAAACGCAAGTTCTGTTCTTGTGAATTCCAATGCTTACCGGAAACAGATCAATTCCTTGTTCGGAAGTTTCTCACTGGGCTGGAAAAGTTTGCTTTTCGTAGACGGAACAGTTCGTAACGACTGGTCATCAACATTGCCGATCGGAAAAAATTCTTTTACCTATCCGTCCCTGACAACAAGTTTGATACTGAGCGAACTAGACGGTGTGAAAGAAATCGACTGGCTTGATTTTGCCAAAGTTCGTTTGGGTTGGGCGCAGGTGGGGAATGATACAGATCCCTACCAATTGCAACGTGCTTACGAAGCAAGTCAGTCTTTTGACGGAATGGCTTCATACAAATTGCCAAATCAGCTGAATAACCAGTCGTTGAAACCGGAGATTACAAGTTCATGGGAAACGGGTCTGAGCCTTCAGGCATTTAAAAGCCGGGTTGGTCTGGATGTAACTTATTATGACAATGTGAGCCGGAATCAGATCATCAACATTCCTGTTTCTTCGGCCTTTGGATATGATTCAAAAGTGATCAATGCCGGAAAGATCAACAATAAAGGTATCGAAGTTACGCTGACCGGAACGCCAATCCGCAGCAATGGTCTGGAATGGAATACCACTTTGAACTGGTCGCGTAACCGGAACAAAGTGATTCAGCTTGCGCCAGGTGTGAACACCTTCCAGCTGGCTAATAGTCTGGTGACGCTGGTTGCAAGAGAGGGCCAGCCTTACGGCCAAATTCTGGGAAATGATTTTATTTATGCAGCGGATGGACAGAAAGTGATCAAGGCGGACGGAACTTACGACCGCGGCCAGCAACTGACTCCGCTGGGGAGTGTGCTGCCAAAATATCTGTTCGGATTTCAAAACAGTTTTACATACAAAAACTTCAATCTTGGTTTCCTTGTGGACGGGCGTGTAGGCGGCAAATTCTTCTCGCAAACTTACAAAGTGGGTATGTATGCCGGCGTGCTGGACAAAACGGCCGCCAACAATGTACGGGAAACGGGCGTGATCCTGGATGGTGTAAAAGGAACTGTTACCTACAATGCCGACGGAACTTACCAGGTGACCAATACCTCACCAAACGAAACGCGTATTACAGCGCAGGCCTGGTCACGTGGCGAATATAGCGGTCCAACGCCGCAGACGATCTTTGATGCAACATTTGTGAAGTTGAGAGAAATTACTTTCGGTTACAGTCTGCCGATTACCAACAAAGCTGTGAAGCAAATTTATTTTGGATTGTACGGAAGAAACCTGGTCAACATTTACACGGCCAGCAAATACATTGATCCGGAATTTACGAGCAGCGGCGGAAATATCCAGGGCCTTGAAGGCGGAAGTATTCCTGTGCCAGCCACTTACGGACTGAATGTGAATGTGAAATTTTAAGGTAATTATTAAGATAAAAATTGAAGATCATGCAAAAGTTCATATATAAAAAAGGCATTTTTCCATTAGCATTTGGCGCGGTAACGATGCTTGCCTCGTGCAGCGACAGTCATTTTGAGGAGGTAAATAAGGATCCGAACCGTCCGGCAAATGCGACAACCACGACCATATTGCTATCAGCTGAGAAGCAGTTGATTGACAACATCCGTAACGAGAATATTTCGTTGCGCGGCTCCCAATTGTTTGCCCAATATTACAGTCAGAATATTTACAGCGATCAGTCGCGTTACGATATACCCCGCTCATATTCTGACACGTACTGGAGCAATGCATACAAAGCGCTGAACAACCTGAACGAAATTATTATCCTGAATACTGATCCGACAAAAAAAGACGTGGCGTCGGCAGGTGTGGCAGGAGCCAATCAAAATCAGATTGCGATCGCGCGCATTTTGAAAGCCTATGCTTTTCAGGGATTAACGGATGTTTTTGGCAATATTCCTTATCAATCCTATGGCAATCAGGATGCGGAATTTCAGGCTTTGCAACAAAATCCCGAAAACCTGAGTCCGGGTTACGCGAGTCAGCAAAAGATATATCTGGATATTCTCAATGAATTGAAAGCAGCAGGTGACACCCTTTTGAAATACAAAACCGCTACTACTTTTGGCAACTATGATGTGATTTATAAAGGAAAAAATGAGTCTTGGGCCAAATTTGCAAATTCATTACGACTTCGCATTGCAACCCGCACCAGAACCAAACTTCCAGCTGAATCGAATGCGCATTTTGAAGATGCATTGGCAAAAGGTGTCTTTACTTCCAATGCAGATAATTCTGTTTTCAAATATCAATCTCTGGCTCCGAATGAAGCACCACTTTACCGCGCTACAGTAACAGCCAATCGTAAAGATTTTGCAGTTTCCCATGTGCTGATCAATGTATTGAAAGGTCAGGCTGGAACGGTGAAGGTTGCGGATCCGCGGTTGCCGATTTATGCGATCAAAAATGCGGCAGGGGAGTATGTGGGCCAACCATACGGACTGCCCGTTGCAGCAGCCGGTCTGCTTACAGCGACGGACGTGAGCTTGCCGGGAGCAGCGGTTAATGCGGCCAATTATGGCGAAGTTTTGCAGGAATACGCCGAGGTTGCTTTTCTGATTTCTGAGTACAAAAACTGGGATCAGCAGGCTTATGTTAACGGAGTTACGGCATCGCTTCAAAAATGGGGCGTCGCGCAGGGTGACATTACCACTTACCTGGCAGCGCTTCCAAAAGCAGACAAAGCAAATGTGCTGAACCAAAAATATCTGGCGCTTTACACGCAGGGCGATGAAGCATGGAGCGAAATTCGCCGCACTGGCTATCCGACATTTCTGGTTAAATCAGGCGATGTAGTTTGGAGCAGAACGGCCAACGGACAAACAACGGATTACAAATTCCAGCCTCTTTTCGGCGAAGGCGTTCCATTGCGGTTATACTATCCGCCGAAAGAACAGAGCGTAAATCTTGCCAATTATCAGAATGCCGTGAAATTGCAGGGCAACGACGACATCACGACTTCACTTTGGTGGAATAAGTAAGGAGTACCAGGATTTTAAAACCCTCAATGGCGCCGTGTGGTGCTGTTGGGGGTTTTTGGGGTTTAAAGTGGTCTATATTTAGATTAACAATCTCATAACTGGATGGTTCTGATGTTTTGTCGACCTTTATGGTGGGTTGTTAAAGGTGAACAAAAGCAAAAAGATTTTAAATTGTATTATTTTTAAATTCTAAACATTTACAACATTTCATAAACTGGAGGTATGCAACTTAAAGAATCAGTTAGAAACCTTTGTTGAAAAAGATAGGCATCCTCTCTTCATCAAGCTGAGTGTATTTAAACTAACAAAATGATAAATGGCAAGTGTTAAATTTGTAAAGATGTTACCCTTCCTGATTTTACCATTTTTGAGTTTCAGCTGCATATTGTTTGACAATGGAACAGACAATGTTGTAGACGACTACGATGTCACATGGATAGATCTGCATGAACAAAGAGCACTATACAAAGGGGAAAGATTAGTGCCAGCTTACGTTTTTGCGGTCGGGCATAATTCAAGATTTGTTTTCGCTAAACAATATCCTTTGTCAACGAGCTCATCCGAAAAGATTGATACATCAGTAATTAACTATTACATTGTCGAGCGAACAAAAAAAGGATTTCAGGACAAACCCAATTATGGACCAATGATGAAAGAAAGTTTTATCAAAAAGTGTATCGAACTTGGAATAAAGGAACCGGAGTTTGACATAACCTACCCAACCAATCTCTGATAAAAATTGCCTATGCATTGCGCCAGGTAGAATAAGTCATGGGTTTTCTCGATTTTATATTTGCTAGCCACTGATATTGGCTATTCCCAAAGAAGCCGTCAACCTCTGTTTACCAATGCACTATGTCAATATCAGAACGTACAAGAGCTGGCAGGTTTGCATAACGCAGCTATGGTCTACATATTTATAGGAGTATGACCGCCAAAAAATAGCGAATTTCAGGTGGGGAAAATTTATAGTTCAAGTTTTCGATCAACCGGTAAAATCAAAAAAAGCCCCTCAACTTGCGTTGAAGGGCTTTTGTACCCCTTCCAGAACAGATGTCGAACCAATTCCTCGATGATTTACAAAAAATATCTAAATTGGTTGTGCATTGACGTATTTAAAGAGCTATATATTTAAATGATGCTCATACAATTTTTATGCGGTTCGAATCTCAGTGGGACCAAGCAAATCGTCGTTGACGCGATCTCGCTGGGATTTGCACCTAGTGCTAAAATCAACGTTTGCAATATTTTAGAGTGGTTTTGAAATTCGAACTCACCGAATAAGGCACCTATTTTTTAAAACTTTTTTGTATACAAAAACAATGATTTAAATATAAATGTTTGTATAAAAATCTAAATTTAATTGCATTACTAAACAATACCGTTCATGAAAAATTATTGAATTGCTACATCTAGAGATGTTAGCATAGCCAAGACTAATACTCGGCCCAACTTTAATATGCGGTTCTCCGTAACGATTCGTAACCATACGAATTCAATTAATGAATGTATACTTTTTTAAGATTAATTATACAATATCGTTCTTGCTTTTTGTAAAAATGAATTTATTTTCGCGTTAGAATGATTTTGCAGGATTATTATAGTTTTGTCATTGTCCAAATGCCTTTCTATATAAGTTGAATACCCTGGCCAACCTCCAGAATGATAAACGATTTTGCCATATTTTTTCGAATCCCCTATGAACCACCCAAATCCATAATTAGTCTCTTTTCCATCCTTTGTTTTTACAGAATTAAATATGAGTTCTTTATCTTTTGAATCTATCAATTTATCGGTATAAAGGGCTCTGTCCCATTTTAACAGATCCGCTGTTGTAGCGTTTACTGTTCCGTCGCCCACGATTCCATCCAGATAAGAAGTGTAAAATTCTTTCCCAAAACTATTGGGAAGCACTTTGTGTCCTGAGCTATCTGTAACATAACCAAGAGCATAATTATCTATTTTTTTTGGTTCAAATCTACTTCTGTAGATAAACGTATTTTTCATTTTTAATGGTTGAAAGATGTTTTCACTCAAAAATTGTCCAAATGTTCTACCTGATACTTTTTCTATTATCAACGCTAATAAAGTGTAACCTGTATCACTGTACTCGTATTTTTCGCCGGGTTGAAAAATAACTTCCGGTTTGTATTTCGCGAAGACATTTACAATATCCTGATTGGTAGCAATTTTTGTTTTATCCCACTTTTGTTCAAAAAATTCTATATAGTCGGGAAGCCCGCCAGTGTGATTTAGTAAATTTCTTATGCTGATGTTTCCGTAAAAAGGTAGTTCGGGAATATATTTTGAAATTTTGTCGTCATAGTCCAGTTTTCCTTGTTTTTCCAACAAAACAATTCCCATAGCAGTAAATTGTTTGGAAACAGATGCCAACTCAAATATGGTATGGTTATTAATTTTTTGCTCGGTTTTCTCATTAGCAAGGCCATAACTCTTTTCAAATATGATTTTCCCTTTGTCTGCAATCAGCACATTTCCATTGAACATTTTCTGCTTAAAAAGAGAGTTAACTAAGCTGTCAAGTTGCTTATATTTTGCTGATTGACCAAATGTGAGATTAAATAATAACAGTCCAATTGTAATCAGTAAAAATGTTCTTCTCATAAAGTGTTCTTTAGAATTGTGTGTGACGGGCATTTATTGCTCAAAGGCTGGATTTGATGCCCTTAGTTCAGTGAATATATAAATTTTGATAGAAGCACAAAAGTTCAATTTAGCACTTGAACCCGTCTTTTGGTTGCTTTTTTATAGACCGGAAATATTTTTTTGGCAAATTTCTATGGTTTATTTTAATTGTTTTGAAATCTCCGCCGCTGCTATCTGCTGTAAAAAGCCCTATTTTTCCTGATGTACGATCATTGAGTTTCTCAACTGTTAGTGAAGCTTGGGATGCATTATTAATGTACGCTTTAACAGTTCTGTTGTCAACCACAAGTTTCATGGTAAACCAATCGTTGGGATGGGGCGGATCGATGATCTCTTTCTCAAAGACCCCATTTTTTTCCTTTCTTAATTTTTCCCAGGTAAAAAAAGGCTGTGAAATATATTGCACGGCATGAATTCGCCTGACAGAATCAGCCGCAAAAAAATTGAAGGGACGGCAATAGACGGCGTCATAAGTGGTATCATTGACGCCGTGAAAGGCGATCCCAATGAAACTCCGCTGAAAAACATCCTTTCCCCGCATTTTAATTTCAATTGTACCGTTTTTAAAGTCCTTGAATGGTAGCCATACAATACCTTCCTTTTTACTTTCCAATATCTTTAGGTAAGCTCCTGTATCACTCGAAACAATTCGGACGTCTCTGTTGACCGCCCTAGGATTCGCGCTGTTATACAGGTTCGCGAGTTCGATGGTTTGTCGCGTCTGCCCAAGTAGCGAGCAGGGTAACAACAAAGAGAACATGTAAATAAATCTGATTCGTTTTTTCATCAAAAAATTGTTTAAAATTCCTATCTCTGCGCCCGTTGCATTTTTCCATCGTCGCAATTTCTGTTGTGGTAAAGTTTTTTTTACCACGTTTTCTAAGGTTGCGCCATAAGCGTAGAGGCATTTTATTCCCTGAATTGTATCCCATGAAAGATTTCAATATCATAGCTGGCCGGCTTTCTGATCATATTCCTTTTGCAGATCTTTAATTTGCTCTTCATAATTTTTTTTATCCATGAAGGCAGCCGGGTTGTAAGCACTGCCGGGCCGGTGCTTTGCTAACAGATCGAACTGTATGCCATGTGATGACAGCCAAATATCAAACTTCAGGTGCCTCATCGCATCGAGTGTATACGCGTAATCTTTAGCGATATCTGGATAAGTATGTACATCCGGGAATTTCTTCTCCGTAACTATGGTAGGCATATTGGCAATCAATACCCTGTACTTTCGCGTTTTGTCATTCACATCGAATAGATAACTGCAGGATCCTTTAGTATGCCCGGGATGATGGAGGATCGTTAATTTCATGCCGCCCAGCTTAATACTATCCGAATTGTGTAATACGCGGTCAACTTTTACTGGTTCAAATACACGAACCTTTCCATCAAGATCATAATCAGAAAGGCCACCATCGGCTACAACCGGCGCGTCGGCGTAGTCTACCATCATTTTAGCACCTGTGACTTTTTTAATTGCTGCCATCGCCCCAAGGTGGTCGAAGTGCGCTTGGGTGGTCAGCAGTATTTTTGTGTCTGAAAGTTTAAAGCCCAGGGTTTTAATATTTGCTTTGATCAGTTGCGCAGACGATGCCAACCCGGTGTTGATCAGGATATTGCCTTTAGGCGTTACGATAAGAAAGCAAGCCAGATCGGCAGTACCTACATAATACAGGTTACCCACAATTTGAAACGGTGGAAAAGGCCTCGACCATTCGGGGTGCGTCTTTGTAGATGGTTCTACTACTTTTTGTGCCTGTACCAGGGAGTAACTATGTAAAATCAACAGGAGTAACAGGCACTTTTTCATAATGGAAATTTAGAGGTCTAAAATATTTTGGCAGGACTAACCCGAAATCAAGTAATTCTTGATGATTTAGTAAATCCAGCTTTACGAGCGTTTTATTTAACTTTTACAATTTTGCTTTTAGTTATAACATTCGATTTAACCATTACACTGTAGTTGATCTTGGCAAAACCTTTTTTTACAGGATCTTTTTCGATAGGTTTTACCCCTCTCTCCCATTGATTACAATGTGTTCGTATAGGCTCAACTGCAAACTCCCATTGACTATCATTGAAAGTATACACGTTATAATTGTGCCAGCAGCTGTGAAACCATTCCCGAAGTATGCCTATTTCATCTTTCCCGTCACCATCGAGATCACCCAGATTGACCGGTGTTCCGCCTATACAGTCCTCAATAGTGATTGGTGGCGTCTGTGCGTTTGAAAAACGGAGCGTAAGTACACATTTGCCATCGCACCCAGTCCCGTCGGCATTGAGCTTGGGTTTGATCACGTAAATCGACTCTTTACGGCCACTGTTTGTGAAATATCCTTCCACCGGTCGGGAATGGATATCATTTTTTACAGGGCTGTGATTTGAAGGATTGCCAGGACTAAGGAATAACCCTGTGATGATAATAGATTTAAGCAGTATCATGATGTTGTATTTTTATTTATAGCGCCTAATAACAATAATATTATTTCTTGGATCTGGTGATACAGGTATGAACAACGGTCAACTTGCAATTTTTTAATTTTATAGGATAGCTGAAAGTGTTAACGGGTCAGCAAATCAGGAACAGAATGTCAAGTTATGCGTAAACTATTCGAAGGTAGGACGCATGACATTTAACCATACTTCTTGATTTGCTTATAAATTATACGCCCGTTATTTTATTACAACCTCTTTTAAGCTGGCGGTCAATGCCGTCATTTTTCTATGATCATAAGGGCCATCCTCAATAATGATCTCGAATACATCTTTTGTTAATTCATCAAATTTTTTAATCTTTGGTGAATAAAAGTCGCCTAATGAATAAGCATATTGCTTCGGATCCTCATCTTTCGAGGATACTGCTAACAGGAAATGATTTGAAATCTCATCATCACCCGCTATGTGCGCGCTTCCGGAAGGATTTGTCACGTCGTATAAAACTATTTGTAAATTGGTACTACCTTTTCTTATAGCAGTATCGATGTTGCATAACGCATAGACAAAATCTTTGTCTTCGAGCTTTTTCAGTTCAACATGCCCTGTTTGGGCATCACTTGTCTTTACTAAACCAAGACCTATACTTAATAGTATGATAATTTTTTTCATAAATAATTACAAATGATTAAATTAAATGCGCCGTTATGGATAGGGCAATCCTTAATATGCATCTTTCCTACATAACGCCTAAAAGCCATAATATTATCAAATACAATTTTTTTGTTATATCAGGTGCTAACCCTTTTTAGCATCAAATACAGTGATCAGGCAAATAAAAAAGGTGCTATAACTAACTTAATAAAGCACTCTTTAAAGTAAATTATACAATTTAGATTGCGGTCCATGGTTAGTATCGAAATACATTTTACTTTTTAAAAAGCCCTGCTTTTAGCTCTGAACCTTTCGATCCTTCTGCTAATTGTAGGTGATTGCGTTTACTCTGATCCTTCTCAATGCTTACAGTTCCGGTAGTTTGTATGTTTTTCATTTCCAAAAAATCTGTTGAAGTGGCATCATTTCCGCTCAATGGGCCACTTCCATATCCTGCCAATTTATCATAATTGACAAAAATGCAATCAGAAGCTTTATACCGGCGCGTGCTTCCTTTTTCTCTTATCCATATCGTACTCGTATTAGCTATGATATTATGATGAAAGTCGAACTCATCCCCATTGGTACCTTGTGTGGTCCAAACACCACAGAAATAACCACCGTATACCAATGAATATCTCATTGCGCCACGGCCGCCTGTCTTTCCATCGTTTTTCCAAAAAACAACCGGAATTTTACAGTTGAAAAAAACACAATGATCGATAACCAGACCATAGCCATTGGCTATAACTCCGACATGTAACGGTAATACATCTACGTTTCCAGCGAACAGACATTGTGTTACAAGCAAATCATCTAGTTTTTTTCCATCACGCCATATAGGGTAAGATCGCCGTAAATTATTGTCATCAAGATAAGTATAATCAGGACTGCCTGTAAACCGTAGACCCTCAATAGTAACATGGCTTACCTCGGGTTGTATACCTTTTGCTTCTTCTCCACCAACACCGGGCTCAAGGGGTACAGCGGTTATGACAACCGGCATTTTACTAGGAGTCCAGTCTGTATCATCGGGCATTACTTCCGCGCGGATGATAAGGCGGTTGTTAGGGCTAAATTTATCATTGTTAAACAGGACGGTTTGTGTTAACAGATAAATACCTTCTGAAAGAATGATCGTTGTTCCCTCTGGCTCTTTGTTCTGGTTGACGCGTCTGGCCGCCTCAGCCAGTGTCTTTAACGGCTTAGTCTTGAATCCGGAATTGGTATCGTTACCGGCTTGGGGATTTACATATATTTGTTCTGCCTTTACCCGAAGTAGATTTAAAACGACTAATAAAAGACAAATTGCAGCGGATTTTATCATATTCCTTTTTTCTGTAAAATTGGGAACATTTACACCCGGCAAAAAGGTCATTTTGTTTTTAAAATTGTCAATTACGTTTTTTTTCGGTATTGCTGGGGCGTTATATGGGTGAATTTTTTGAAGAAGCGATTAAAATTAGATGGATCGGAGAATCCAAATTGGTAGCAGATCTCCTTTGCGGATTTGTTTTGACGCAGTTCTTTCTTTATTTCTGAAATCAACTTTTGATGGATCATTTGCTGCGCTGATGATCCGCTGAATTGTCTGCAAATTTTGTTAAGAGATCCCGGGCTGACATTTAGCATTTTACTATAGGTTTCAACAGTGTGGTCCTGTAAAAATCGCTTTTCCAGTAATGACCGGAACCTATAGAAGTCGGGATGAATGTACGTATCCCGCTGAACATCGTATACATCCGCATAATCGCGATTGAGGACAATAAGAAGCCGGTACAAGATCGCTCTGATCAAATGATCACTATCATTCTGTATCTGTTCAAACTCCTGTTCTATTTCCTGTAAAAGTTCCAGACATTTCCCGAATGATCTTTCAGTTATCTGTATTTCGGCGGGATGTAAATACTGATGAAAGTATTGAAGGCGGTACAGAAATAGCTCATCCGAAAAAAACAGATGGATAAAATCTTTGTCAAAGAATAGGGTGTAGCCTTTTACCTCCTCCTCAATTTCCCATCGGCGAACTTGCCCGGGGCTGATAAAAATGATGGTTCGCGGGGCTATCGACATTTTGTTTTCGTCCAACGTAAACATTCCAGATCCCTCTTGAATAAAAATGATCTCGTAAAAGCTAACTTGATGTAATGTGTTATCCAACACATAGTTTTTCAAAGTTTCAATATGTCCGATATCTAATAACAATTCTAATCCATATTTATACGGTAGGAAATGATATGTTTTAATTGGGCGGATTGATCGCATTTCTCTTATAATCTTTAGTAGTTCAAATGATACTGATACAAATATGAATTCTCATATTCTCTATATTTGTAGACTCGAACAAATTTAATCAACTCTACCTTACAAAGTTCCATGGAAACTATCAACTTGGACATTTCTGCATGCTTGACCGTGCTGTTCCATGCGAATTAGATCAATGAGTTGTGTTTATACATCAAATACAAGAATTTAAATCAGCAAGTTAGCATGGTCAAAGTGTAGCGGAACGCGCTGAATTATTTTATGACGCGTTGACCATGGCTCAGGAATATGTAGCATTACCTCTGCCTCCAGGTTTGATGTGAGAGAGATTTACCATATATAAAAAAACATTAAATGAATTCTGACTTTATCAAAGATCTGGGGTACAAGGTACTCGATAGCAGATTGAAAAGGATCAGTGATCGCATATCCCATGATGTGCGAAGATTTTATAAAGAACTCGGTATAGATATCGAGCCAAATTGGTACCTTATATTTATGCTGTTGCAAAACGCGCAAGAAATACCCATTGCAGCTATTGCCGAGTGCTTGGGATATACGCATCCTTCGGTAGCGATTATTGTCAAAAAGATGGCAGAAAGAGGCTATCTACATGTTAAAAAGGACAGTGAAGACAAGCGGAAGCAGCTGGTTTCACTATCAGACAAAGCAATGAAAATGTTGCCGCAGTTAGAGCAGATCTGGCAAAGTTGCGAAAGAGCGATCTTAAAAATGTTAGCTGATGATCTGGGTATCCTCCACTACTTGGACAGCATAGATATGGAATTGAAAAACAAGTCTTTTAATAATAGGTTCAAGGAAGAATTCTTAAAAACAAATATTAAATGAAGGTCCTGATTTTTGTTACGGCATTTCTTTTCTATTGTAACATTGTTTCTGCCACCGAAACAAAAATAATAGTAAGGGCAAAAGCGAGAGATGCAAAATTTATTGGCAGCTCTATTGGCGGGGCTTAGGTCATTATCAGAAATAAGATAAATCAGGAGATTTTGGCTGAAGGTAAAACAACCGGCAGTACGGGTAATACAGATCTGATCATGAAAAATCCTAAAACAGGAAGAGGTACAGTCGTTGATGCCCAAACAGCAGGTTTCCTAGCCAAAATTGATATTGACGAACCCGTATTCGTTAGAATTGAGGTGGTCTCTCCATTTAATCACAAGCAGGCACAAGCAAAAGTTAGTACTGAATTATGGCTGATTCCCGGTCGGGATATTTTAGGAGATGGAATCATCCTGGAAATTCCGGGATTCATCATTGATATTTTAAAACCGCGTACCCACCAGTACATCCCTCTGAACACCGTTAAAGACAGGCCCTTCCAAATTCAGGCTAACGTTGTGATGATGTGCGGATGCGTTGTTGAAAAAGGGGGCGTTTGGAACTCCGATGAGATTGAAGTGATCGGCATACTAAAAAAGATGGAAAACATATCAAATACATTAAAATGTCACTGCTCTTGACAAATCTATTTGAGGGCGATTATCGCATTAATGCTGCCGGAAACTACGAACTGATCTTGTACGCTTACAACGAAAAGACAGGTAATACAGGCGTTGATAAAGTAAATTATGTAATTTATGAATAGCGAAAGATCATTTACATCAATTAAAAAAGTTAAGACTCTGTTTTTTTTTGCTTGCCTGTCGCTCTCCATACCATGTGTATTTGGTGAAATGCCGTATCCAATTTCTGAACGACGAAATCCTACTCAGGATTCAATAGAAAGAATAATAACTCAGGAAGTGGCTAAGTTGATGAAATCCACTGGTTACACAGTGGTGTCGGGCGCTATGTATATAGGAGGTAAAATACACCAATTTCATTACGGCAAAATAGGTAATGGTAAAACACCAGACAGTAATACGGTATATGAAATAGGCTCGATAACCAAAACCTATACCGGATTGTTGCTTTCCCAAGCTGTATATGACCATAAAATCAACCTCGATGATGATATAAGATCTTATCTTGATGATAACTATCCAAACCTGATTTTAAGCGGGAACAAGCCGATAACATTTCGTCATCTAATTACCCATACATCGGGACTTCCCCCGGCTATCAACAGTAATGACAGTGCGCAAACAACAGATGAACAATTAGATTGCTTTAGACTTTTTAGAAAAGAAGACTTTTTTAAACAATTAAAAAATGTCAAACTAACAATTCGGGTAAAAATTATCAGTACTCAGGTGTTGGGATCCAGTTGACCGGGTATATTCTAGTGCATGTTTACAAATCGTCGTTCCATGAACTATTTCAAAAATATATCTTTTCGCGTTCGGGTGAACAAAACACTTTTTCGGAGTTGAAAAATGATGGAAATTCTAATGTGTCTGTCGGAAAAAATAATGAGGGAGCGTCTATGCCCATAATAAATGGGTATTACAATTACGCAGGAGGCTTAAAATCTTCAACAAGTGCCATGCTTAATTATATGAAGATGTATTTGGAGAGTAATGACAAAGTCGTTAAACAGGCAATGGGTCGGTTGGCTGGCGATGTCCAGTATGGAAGAGCGTATGCCTGGTATACGTATAATTATGACAAAGAGAACAAAGTGTTATACCATAACGGAGGCACCTTTGGCCATTCTTCCTGGATTGCGCTATATCCTGATCAAAAAATTGGCATATTTATAGTAACTAATATTGTGACAGCCGATTCCCAAATCAAATTGAATGAGTTATCAAATAGCATCATCAGTAAAAGTACAAATGGATCTAACTAACGCTCACTATGCACCGATACGTATAGCCATTATAGAAGGGTCTTCGCCTGTTACGGGATGGTTTAAGTGTGATGGTTCATAACATTCGCTATACTTACAGTCTCCTTTGATTTCTCTAAAAAGTTATATTCATATTTTTTGTATTGCGATCAATTCTTTAAATTAATGATCATTTTTTCTCGCAATCCTCTCTCACAAATCCGGAGAGGTTGTGAGAAAAAATGAGGTGTTTCTAATCCAACCACCTTATTATGGCCATTTAAAATTTAAAGATTGAAGCCGACAGAAGTGGGTAGCGCTTTATAAGCAATTGGGAAATATCTCAGTAACCGCTCGCAGATGTGGTATTGCCAAATCTACTTTACAGCGCTGGCGGTCCGCCGCGCGGCTTAAAAGGCAGGACGAAGAGAAGCTTGTTGACCGCTCACATCGCCCAAAGCGGTTAGGCTGTCAAAAGTTTGGTAGTGAGCAAGAGACACCTGTGCTAAAAATTCGAAATGAGTTTAACTATGGAAAGCTAAGAATTTGCTCTCACTTGTTAAGACACCACGAACTGAAAATATCTACTTCTACCGTAGCACGAATACTAAAAAAACACGCTATAAAACCTATTCGTCGATATAGGAAAAATAATCCGCCCATTAGGTATGCAAAGCTGATCCCAGGTGAACGCGTGCAATTAGACGTTTGTAAGATCAAGGCTGGGTTGTATCAATACACTGCTATTGATGACTGTACGCGGCTGAGGGTGCTAAATCTTTATAAACGACGCTCAGCTGCTAATTCGATTGACTTTCTGGACAAGCTGATTGAAGAATTTCACTATCCCGTTCAGCGCATCCAAACTGACCGGGGCCAGGAATTCTTTGCAGTTGCGTTCCAGGAAAGATTGATGTAATACTGCATCAAAATTTAGGCCTATTAAGCCGCGATCTCCGCATCTGAATGGAAAAGTAGAGAGAAGTCAGCAGACTGACCTTCAGGAGTTTTACAGAACTGTTGACCTGAACGACCCAGACCTTTAAGATAAACTTGCTGAATGGCAATTCTACTATAATTACTTCCGTCCCCACAGTAGCTTGAATGGAAAAACACCGATTGAAGTAGCCATTGAACATTCTGCTAAAGCGCCATTTTGGGATGAGTTTGAAAAAGAATATGATCCAACAAAAGAGAGAATTCGAGAACAGGCTTATTGGCGTGACAAAAAAATGAATAAAAACGGCCACCAGAAAAAAAACGTAGTTTTGTCCTACTTTTCCAAGCCAGTGTGATAATTTTTAAGTAAATTAACTAATTGATAATGCATTCCCGGTACAAGTCCAAGCGAATGGCTTAGCCCTTGTTTGATTATATGTTTTAATGTATTCGATCAATTGCGAGGATAGCTGTTCGACAGATTTCCATACACCACCTTTTAGCACGTCCTTTGTAAGCATGTTGAAAAAATCTCAACTTGGTTAAGCCACGAGGAATAGGTTGGTGTAAAGTGAAGTTTAATCTTACTTTTGCTCGATAGCCATTCTTTTACTTTTTTATCTTTATGGATCGTTAAGTTGTCGACGATCACATGCAAGGTTTTTCGTGTATAAACCCTGTCTAGTTTTTTCAGGAAAGCCAGGAAGTTGTCTGCATTATTCGTTTTCATTGTTTTGGCTGTAATTTCTCCGGTGTGAACTGCTAATGCTGCGATAAGGGCGATTGTTCCGTTTCTTTTATAAGTAGCCGTCAACCGCTTGGGTGCTTTTTCCTTTAGTGGAAATACTGGTTGGGTTCTATCAAGCGCCTGTATCTGAGTTTTTTCATCAACACAAAGCACTAGTGCATTTTCAGGTGGATTCATATACAAGCCCACGATATTGAACATCTTCTGTTCAAATTCCGGGTCTGGGCTCTTGCCACACCAATACTCTATTTTGTGAGGTTTCAGGTTCGCTTTTCTCAGAATCTGGTGTACCTTTCTTTGGCTAATGCCAAGCTGGTCTCCGATCCGTTTTTGTGACCAGTTGGTGTAGCCACCTGTTGATTTTTCACAAGCTTTTTGAATCACCATTGCTTATTGACTCGCGGTTATAGTGACCGGTTTTCCACTTCGGGCTGCATCTTTCAAGCCCTCAAGACCCGATTTTCGGAAACGTTGACGCCATTAATTTACAATAGGACGACTAAGGCCAGTGCTCGATATGATCTGATCAATGCTTTTTCCTTCCAGGCTCAAAAGGACTACTTCTGCCCTTTGACTATATCTCTTTTCTATCTTTAAAGAGCGATGCATTACAAGGAGTTCTAGCAAATCTTCATCGCTCGCTACAATAGGTTGTGCTATTCTTGCCATAGCATAAAGATAATGAAATTTAGTTTGCTAACTTAGTAATTATCACACTAGGTAGAAAAGTTTTGGATTATTTATTCAATTCAGATATTTGCTAATCCACGATCAAAATAAATATATCTAACAAAAGAAAATTGTAATGTTATAGATGTCAAAATTTAAAACTTCGTTGGCTTCTTTTCAGGTGTTATAACTTTTGCTTCTCCGTTTACTTTAATTATGAGAGGCTTCGGATCAGGGGAACTACAAGACCAGCTTGTCACTTTCCCATCCTTCCAGTATAGATCAACTGTAATATTACCACGAGCTTTTAATCCTTTTGCATAGCCATCTTTCCACGCGTCAGGAAGGGCGGGGAGTAGTTCAATTTTCCCGTCAACCGACTGAATCAGCATCTCAATCATGGCTGCGGCGATACCATAATTTCCGTCAATCTGAAGCGGGATGTGATGTGTTGTAAATAGGTTGTCCAGCATATTGTGGGTGATAAGTCCGCTAAGCATATCGTGCGCTTTTTCACCTTCCTGCAAACGCGACCAAATCATACAACGCCAGGTCCATGCCCATGAGCGCCAGCTATTGCCGGAATTCGCCCGCCACAACAATGACTTTCTTGCGGCCTCTGCCAGTTCGGGTGTTTTGTTTTTACTGATCATGCTGCCCGGATAAACTGCAAACAGATTCGAGGTATGACGATGGTCTGTTACGGGATCTCTTTCTATCATCCACTCCATCAGGTCGCCCTTTTTTCCTATTCTTGGCTTGGCTAACCGGTCACGTTTTTGAGACAAAGAGTCTGCCCATGGCTTGTCAATCCCCAGTATGTTGGCAGCAGCGACGGTATTGTTAAAAAGCTCGAAAATAATCTGCTGATCATGAGCCACGCCGTCTTCCCGGGGGCCATGTTCCGGCGACCAGCCATTGGGCGCAACCAGCGTGCCGGCTTTCACATCAATAAGCTCAGGAAACTTTGAAACATCAATTTCTTTATAATCGGTTTTGAAACCCTTTCCGCCCTGGCCCAGTTCCTTGAGATGGTCTTCCCAAAACGCACAGAGTTCTTTCATCATAGGATAGGCCATGTTTCGAAGATAATCTTTATCCTGAGTAAAGGCGTAGTGCTCCCACATATGTAAGCCATACCACGCTGCGCCGGGTAAATTAACCTGCCACCCTTGTCCACCGAATGGATTATGAGATGTGTATACAATCCAGCCTCGCGTATGTGCGGCAACAGCGGAATCAACGGCCTGCATATATTCCCGGGTGGCTATTTGGTTAGGTCTTCTCGTCGCTTTTAAATAGTCTAACATCGGTAAATGGCACTCTGAAAGATTACCTACCTCAGGCAGCCAGTAAACCATCTGGAAATTGATATTACTATGATAATCATTCCCCCACGGAGCATCAATCAGGCCATTCCAGATTCCTTGTAAACCAGCGGGAAGGGACCCCGGACGGGAAGTCTGAATCATCAGGTAACGCCCGTAATTTAAGATTGTTTCCTCCAGATTCGGGTCGGCAGGGTGTATACGGTAGGCAGCTAACCGTTTATAGGTTGGCTTTTTCATCAGGTCAGGCGATGTTTTTCCCAAAGAAAAACGCTCACGGTCAAAAAGACCCTGGTAATCTTTCCGGTGGTTTGCCTGTAAAATTTCAAAAGGCTTTTCTTTGGCTAAGTTTAAACGACCATCTACACGGTTGGAAGGATCTTCACCACGCCAATTTTTTGAAAAATCCATCAGATAGTTGGTTTCAATGTCAAGGATGATGGTACAGGCGTCGGCATTTCTTAGTTCAATAATTCCATTTTTTGCATGTAAGACGCCGCCTGTATTTAAGAAAAGTGCCTTGCCTTTGAACTTGATTCCGTTTTTTAATTCACCGGTAACGGTCAGCGTATTACCTTCAGCAGATGTTACATCCTGAGGGCGCTGGGTTACATAAGTGAAATTGATTTTGAGACCACCTGGTTTATCGGCTTTGTATCTGATCACAATACTCTGATCCGGAAAGCTAATAAAAGCAGTGCTGCTTGTTTTTACACCTTTACGAATTCCCGTAGAAATGATTTCGCCATGGTTAATATCTACTGAACGTGTAAAACTGCCCTTTTTAACAGGTGCTCCAAAATCCGCAATCAGATCGCCGATAGGCTGATAACCTCCAAATCCGTCATTACCCTCATCCGGGCCGATCCGGCCGTCAAATTTTTTGTCACCTTTCTCATTTATGGTTCCAGCATTTTGTCCTCCGGACCAGTAAGAAATTTCGTTTAAAGCGTACCGGTCTCTGCCACTTCCATTAAATACCATTGCACCAAGGCGTCCATTACCGATGGGGTAACCTTCCTGTTCCCAGATACGGCGTGCATTGTTATACTTCCCACCGGTAATACGAAATACCTCGTTGTCCAGATAATCAATGCCCTCGGCTGACGTCCACTTTTTCTGTTCTGATGGCTTGTCATTTATAACAGGTTTGGGTACAGGATTGCCTTCCCACACATTATCATAAACAGATGATGTGCGTCCATTTTCATGTTGATTTTCCAGGAGAATTGTAAAGGCAGGACGGTCTGACCATAATCGGTAGGAACTCTGGGCTACTGAATGGATCGGGGGGCATGCGAGCGCTGCAAGTAGTAATGAGAAAATTCGAAGTTTTACTAACATGTTCATTAACATTATTCAACAACAAAGAAAGCCCTGAAAGATCATTTGGTAAGAGATATTGCTTTAAGGCAATTTCCCTTACCAAATAATGTATTTCAGACTTATTCAGATCAATAACTCAATATCCGGGATTTTGCGTTAATTCCGGCGCATTACGATCTATCTCCGTCTGTGGTATTGGCCAAAGATCATATTGGGCTTCATACTTTGCTTTAATCGTGGGAGCTAACGGGTTCTGTACGAAACCATTCAGCTTTTGCTGTGCAATTCCCCACCTTCTCAGGTCAAAATAGCGCAGCCCTTCCATGGCAAATTCAACGCGTCTTTCATGGCGGATCAATTCTCGCATTTGGCTTTGCGAAACTCCTGATGTCAAAACCGGCATACCCGCTCTTTGTCTGACCAAATTGACAGAAGCTACTGCTGCAGCCGGTCCGTTCGCTTCGTTTTCTGCCTCTGCATACATCAGAAGTATATCGGCATATCTCAGCAATACAAAATCGTTGTCATCAATCGCGCCGTAGTCGGGATTTACTAATGACGGGTCAAGCCATTTTTTTACAGGATAAAAACCGACTGTCCAACTGTCTTTTCCAGGTGTTGCTACGGCCAGGTCACCGGTAAATGGCCAGCCCTGTGCTTTTGTATCACCTGCAAAAAAGAATGTCTGACGCATTCTTGGATCTCTCTTCTCAAAAGGTTTTGTTGCATCGTATACCGCTGAGGTTGCAGTAGGTTTACCGTCAATGGCCTCATACTCGTTGATCAGATCCTGGGTTCCCTGTTCACCTTTCCAGCGTTGCAAAGATACGGCAATAGCTACATCCTGATGAAGTAAATTCGGTTGCAGGTACTTTACCGAGAACATGATTTCAGCGCTGTTATTCTGATCGGGTTTGTAAAAATTTCCTGCATAATTGGCATACAAAGAATATTTATTACCTGCGATGATCGTCTTGGCCAGGGCTGCGGCTTCTGGATATTTCTTTTGATACAGCAGTACCCGTACCAGATATCCCTGTGCAGTTGTTTTCATTGCGTGCCCGTCCTTGTATGCGTTATCGGGCAGGCCGGCAATGGCTTTTGCAAGATCTTCCTCAACTAATTTAAGTACATCCGCCTTTGCTGCTTTCGCTCTGACCGACTTGAAGTCAAGGCTAAACGGATCCTCGGTTACTATGACTACGTTTCCGTATAGCTGTGCCAGCCAGAAATAATTAAAAGCCCTCAGAAAATAAGCTTCGCTTTGGTATCTGGCAAGTTTTTCGCCTGTCAACACTTTTCCGACATTGGCAAGAAAGGAATTGATGGCTGCAATTGCTTTGTAATTGTTCGCGTAATAATTTGAAACGAAGTCACCAGATTGCGGAGTGATTCCCGAAGAAAGCGCGCTGGTGCCTCCACCGTAATTATACTGTCCGTAGGAATCATCACTGAAATTATCCCATGCAAAAACCTGATACTGTGAAGTAGCATACCCTCCGCCGCCAGCGTATAGAAAATTATACAGACCGGTCAGTGCCAGGTCCGCATCCGCTTCAGACTTCCAGAAAATTGTGGTTGATAATTTGTCGGGTGGTGTGACATCCAGTATATCGGTACAGGCTGTTAGCAAAAGCGTTGTTGCCAGAAAAGTTGAAGCAAGAAATTTTATATGATTTTTCATCTATTAAATTTTTAACAAGATTAAAACTGAGCGTTGATACCGAAAGTAAATGTCCTGTTTTGAGGATAGGCCAGGTAGTTACCACTGTTTACACGTTCAGGATCAAGGCCTGGGAACTTACTGGCGGTTAATACGTTGTCGGCCGATGCATAGACTCTCACCGATTTTATCTTCACTTTATCCATAATGCTCCTTGGAATCGAATAACCAATCTGGATATTTTTCAAACGAACAAAGGAAGCGTTCTTAAGAAAGTATGTCGAATTGTAATTTTGAACAGGCGCATATCCGTCAGCGACATAAATTTTAGGCATCGTATTAGTCGGATTGGAAGGCGTCCAGCGGTTTCTCCAATCCGTTGTCGGCACAGATCCTTGTCTGAAAGGTTCTATTCCCCATCCGTTTACATAAATCTTTTGTCCCAATGACCCAAATGCCTGAGCTGAAAGGTCAAATCCTTTCCAGCTGGCAGACAAATTTAGCCCCATTTGCATAGAAGGATATTTGCCTTTTTGAAAGGTTCTGTCCTGATCATTGATAACACCGTCACCATTCACATCTTTGATTTTTAAATCGCCGGGAGTAGGTGTTACAGGCTGTTTGGGCGAAGCGTCAATTTCTGCCTGACTCTGAAAAATCCCATCCCAGATGTATACATAAAATTCATCCAGTGCATGACCTTCCTGCCGTATTGTGTTGCTGCTGATTTCTGTTTTTCCAAATTTTTCCAGAATATTCTTATAAGCCTGAATATTTCCTCCGATAGAATAATTAAAATCGCTTCCTACTTTCCCGTTATACTGTAAGGCAAGTTCAATCCCTTTGTTACGAACGGCACCATTATTGATGACGGGCGCATCCAGTCCAAGCCAAAGCGGCACCTGTGAACTTCTTAAAATATCAAATGTGTATTTGTTGAAAACATCCGCTGAAAAAGTGATTTTGTTACTAAACGCTGTAAGATCAAGTCCAAGGTTAACCGAACGGGTTGTTTCCCATGTCAAATTAGGATCAACCAGTGATGATGCTGCAAAACCTGTCGCAATTGAACCGAAGGCATAGTTTCTGTTATTCAGGGTTGATTGATAAGGATAATTTCCGATATTCTGATTCCCAAGTTGGCCCCATGAAGCTCTGATTTTCATATCATTAATCCAGGTCAAATCCTGCAAGAAACGCTCTTTTGATATGCGCCAACCCCCTGAAAAGGAATAAAATGTGCCCCAACGGGTATCATTAGGCAGGCGGGAGGTTCCATCATAACGTATGCTTGCTCCCAATAAGTATTTATCCTTAAGACTGTAGTTGGCATTTCCGTAAAAAGACTGTATTGCCCATTTGGCCGAAGTTCCCGAATTGGTTTGTCCGTCGACCGGACCAGCATCCAGTTCAGTCAAAGAATTGGTCGGGAATTGTCTTCTCGCCGCCGAAAGTGAACTTGACTGATTTTGTTCCTGCTGAAAGCCGCCCAGCACTGAAAGCGTGTGATCTCCAAATGTTCTGTTGTAATTCAGCTGACTGTAGAAGACGGTGTAGATCAAATCGTTTCGTTGGTTGCTCAATCCCGGTGTTCCTACATCCAAAGCTCCGGCAGAACTTAGATCGTTGAAGAAATAAGTCTGTACAACTGGCCGGAAGGTGCTGCTTTTGTTATTCTGGAAATTGAATCCAGCCCTGTTTTCCAATTTTAGTCCGTCTAGAATGTCAATGTCGACCGACATGTTTCCCTGAGCATAATAATCTTTGGTAATTGTATTCGCACTCTCACCAACCGTAGCGATTGTATTTTTATTTCCCAGTTCATTAGGAAAGGCTCTCTTGATCCATTTTCCATCCGTAGTCCGGGGTGGGTATAAAGGAGACTGTGCCATAGTGGACAGAAACATATCAGTACTTCCGTTACTTGGCGCTTTTTGATCACCCACGCGGAATTGCAGATCAGTGCCCAAAGTAACCCGTTTATGCACTTTGGAAGATAAGCCAAGATTCATCGTATATTTTTTATATTCGAATCCTATCATGACACCAGGCTGGTCTGTGATACCCAAACCCACATTGAAAGTCGTTCCTTCCTTACTTCCGCCGGACATGCTCAGGTAATGATTTTTTACATAAGCAGGTTGGAACAAATCATCCAGCCAATTGTGATTGGGATATTTGACCCGGTCCGTGGCATTTCTGTATAAATTAATTTGATCGTTAGTATATAGAGGGGCCAGGTTTGAATTGGTTCTTGCCTCGTTGGAAAGTTCCATATATTCCGCTGAATTGGTAATCGTTTCAGGAATTGCCGTCGGATTGGAAATGCCCAGATTGAAGTTATAGCTGAATCCAAATCCGCCACCGTTACCCTTTTTTGTTTTAACCAGAATTACTCCATTTGCACCTCTTGCACCATAAATAGCAGCCGAGGCTGCATCTTTCAACACTGTAACCGATTCTATATTATTTGGATTAATAATGCTCAGGCTACCAGGTAGCCCGTCTACAATCACCAAGGGATCATTTCCTGCACCACTAAACGTACCGGTACCTCTTATACGTAACTGTGTTCCCTCGTTTCCAGGCTCACCCGAGTTCTGAATAACCTGCAAACCGGGAAGCTGTCCTTGTAATAAGGTTACGGGATCTGTTGCAATCCGCTTATTAATTGTTTCACCTGATATGGTCGTAACTGCGCTAATGATATTACGTTTACTCTGAGAATTATAACCTACAACGATCACTTCGTCCAATGCCTTTTGGTCTGTTTTCATAACGACATCAATCGCTGACTGATTACCAACGGCAATTTCCTGAGACACAAATCCGACAAACGAAAAAGTTAAGGTTGCCGCTCCGTCAGGAACTGAAATGCTGTATTTTCCATCAATGTCAGAAGTAGTACCACGTTGTGTACCCTTCAGAATGATACTGACACTAGGTAATCCCGCGCCATTTTCATCTGTGATACGCCCATTGACAGAGCGGTCTGCAAAGCCGGCCGTATTGCCGGCATGAGCGGTTGTTACCCACAAACAGGTCAACAGCAAGTTTATGAGCACAAAGTGCATCAGTAATTTAATAGTAGAATTTTTTCTTTTCATGTGATTACAGGTTTTTGCATTTAAAAAATTAAATAGAGACAATTAACTGGCATTGGTTAGAAACTTTGGATTACGGTTTTTGACAAAAGTTGATCGGCTGCTTAATGAGAATTCGGATTGTTGCCTTGTTGTCTCCGATACCATCCAATGGAACAATACAAAGAAAATATATCAGCAGGTGTAGATTAGTTAGAAGTTACCCATTCATTAAGGTATTTTGGCATTTTATATATTATGTATTTTTTTTTGTATTTTTAGTTGTCTATCAAATAGAAAAAATCTACCGGATTACTCTATTTACTGCGTTAGCCGTGAAGATGGATACAACAGGTGGTGTTATTGACAAGATAAAAAGTGTCATGTTGTTGATAAATAACCAATTGGGGTACAAAGGACGTTCTTGTCCTAGAAATATGCCGCAAAGCACAGGAATAATCAAGCAGAGATATCTTACTTAATATAAGCACTTATCTGCTAAGGTAAGCCTGCTGATATCCAGCCGGGGTTTTTCCGGTGACATGTTTGAATTGCTTATAAAAGCAACTGAAATTATGAAATCCGCTTTCATAGCATATTTGTTTGATAGGAACGGAATTTTTTATCAGCATTTTACATGCATAGCCAATTCTTATCTCATTCAGAAACTGGGAAAACTGCTTTCCAGTATGTGACTTGAAGTATCTGCAAAAGGAATTGGGCGATAAACTTGCAATGGATGCTACGGTTTCCAGTCTGATCTTTTCGCTGAAGTTTTTGAGAACATATTTGTAAATCAAGTTAATCCTTTCATTCTCGTGATCCGGATTATTGTATTGAAAACCCAGAGACGCAAGTAAATCTTTGTCGCATGTACCTGAAAGCACCAGGCACTCCATTAGGATCATAATGCGGTATGGACCTTCCGCATTATGCAGTTTTTCCAGGAGATCGATAATTTTGAGGGCTACCTGACCTTTCAGAGCAATTCCACGTTTTGCCTTTTCAAGAGTATTACGGAGAACTGTATTTTCCTCCAGATGTAAAAACCGATCTCCCCAAAAACTCTCGGTAAAGTGAAGAACTGTACAAAATGGTATCTTTAAGCTTTCCTCCCTGCTGTCAGTTTCAGGGTCAAAATGCCAGTAATGAGGTAGATTAGCACCGACCAGCACTACATCGCCTGCATTGAAACGTCGAATATCGTCTCCAACGAATTGAGTCCCACTACCCTTATGAAAGCAAACTATTTCCACATGAGCGTGGCAATGCCAACGGCTGTTGATGTTTGCAACAAAATCTTTTCTGATACTAAATGATCTGTTTGGTGCAGTAGCAACCTGTAAAATATGAGGTTTCATTTAGATGTTGGTTTATCTTCGGACCAGGACTTTTAAATATAGCCGTATCCTGTTTTTGTTAAGCGTGTGACAATCGGTTACTTTTTATATTAAACTAATCCATAACCAGCAAAGACTTTACGACTTGTCCTTCTTTAAGCGCGTGGAATGCATTTTCATAGTCGGTAAATTTCCAGGTATGAGATATAAGCTTTTCAACCGGGATCTTTCCGTTGGCGATAAAATCAAGGACCTCGTCGCGCACCAAATGTTCATTAGGTTCATGTTGCGTGAATTTTACTTCGCTGGGAAGCCAGGTCCAGTCCAGCTCATACCGGCCATTGGGTGCCACACCATATACGGCAACTGTGCCTCCGGCTCGTGTGCTTCGAAGCGCTGTTTCCATTTGACTTGAAGCACCGGTGGCTTCTATAAAGCAGTCGACACCGCCCTGGCTTAATGCATTTACCGTTTCAATAGCTGGTTGGCTTGTGATATTGACTATTTCGTCAGCGCCAAGTTCCCTGCCTAAGTCAAGGCGCTCAGGACGACGGCCCAGCAGGATCACTTTTTTTGCGCCTGCAAGACTTGCCCATAAAACCAGGCTCAGGCCAGCAATACCTGTTCCATTCACACAAATGCATTTTCCTTTCATGTTCAAGTGTCTGGACCATTCATAGGTTTCTGATAAGGCAATGGAAAGAACTGAAGCGGAAAGGCCAACCTGTGGACCGGATTTGAGAATATTCTGGCGCAGAGCAACATAATCATCAGTCATTGAAAAATCTCCGGAAGCCTTCATTGCCTGTAAATCGGTAACCAACCCAAACTCGGCAAAACCACCCCAGGCACTCGAAATACCTTCTTTGACACTTCCCGGCAGGATTCCGGCAGGGCGCGTTACCCAATCTCCATTTTTGAAGTGGGAAACTTCTGAGCCAACCGAGACAACCACTCCAATTGCTTCATGACCCAGTAAACAAGGATAGTGTTGATGAAAAGGCTGTGTGCCTCTGATCAGTTCTGTATCGGTGGTGGAGCAAATTCCACATGCAAGTATTTTTACAAGCGCCTGGAAAGGGCCTGGCTGTGGAATTGGTATATCCCGAAGTTGTATTGTATGCGAGGTGTTAACGATCAGTGCTTTCATTCTTTGCTTCACTTTGACAATAATAAATGTCCTTCTACCTGGTGACAGTCTGACTATGGAGTTATTTATTTTTCCTTCATTATTCGGTCTCAGGCAATCTTTGTACAGTTTAGGTTAGTTCTGATATTCGGTTAAAACGATGGCTCTTTTACTGGTGTCAGAGAAATCCAGGCAATATCGGGCATCGAGGCCCCGGGTTGATCTGGCAGGCAGATAGCGCGAATTTCAATTTCTATTACGCCTTTCTCCCGAATGATCAACAATCCAGGGCTGAAAGTTTTAAAATCGCCCCATCCGAAAGTAGGCAACGCGCTTGCTATCAGAATGTCTTTACCAATACCTATTGAAAAAATTCCACCTTTCATTGTACTTGCCAAAGAATAATTCAATTCCACGCGATATGAACCGGGCGTTGGCACTTCGCAGCGCCATGAAATGACATCTTTGGTATTGTTCCAATAATGGACCGCCCACGTGACAGGCTCACTCAAAATCATCAAAGATCCGGTCAATGTGGCTTCCCTTGCCGTTAGTATTAGTTTATTCATAGTATCTGTGGTTTCGTAAACAGTCTCTGCAAACGCGAGATCCCGACTTTCTCCAAACTCTCGGAACATGTGCGATTTCAAGCACTTCTAATGATTCGATCAGGCTTGTCAGGATCGCCAGGTTAAAATTAATAATTTTTTCAATCGATTGAAAAAATTATTAATTCTTTTTTTTATATAATTAAAAAAGGATAGATAGTGCTGTGTGAAAAAATACAGGCTATCTTCGTTTTTAAAACAGCACTCATTTTCCAGATACTTAAGCTATAATTTATTGCAATTTTGATGACCAACAGACGCGCTACAATTTATGACCTTGCAAAGGCACTTGAAATATCTGTTTCCTATGTTTCAAAAACGCTGAACGGCCATCCTTCAATCAGCGAATCCATGAAGGCCAAAGTTCAGCAGAAGGTAAAGGAAATTGGCTACATCCATAACTCGAATGCTGCAAATCTGAGACGAGGAAAGTCAAAAACCATTGGAGTAATAGTGCCACACATTAACAAGAGCATCTTTTCGGAAGCTATCTCAGGTATTGAGGAGGCCTGTGCAGAACATGATCATAGTTTGATTATTTGTCAATCCCACGAATCATACGTCAACGAGTGCAAAGCAATCGATCTGCTGGTCCGCCAGAATGTAGATTGTATTTTAATTTCGGTTTCTGCCCAAACAAGTTCTGCTGACTACCTTCACAAGGTGCGTGAAAGCAAGATCGATGTCGTGCAGTTTGATAGATACGTTGAGGGGTTGGATTGTTTTAGAGTTGTAAATAATGATAAGGAAGTCAGTTGCCAAATTGTAAATGGCTTGTTGGCTAACGGGTACCACAGGATAGCTTTTCTTGGCGGACCGGAGCATTCGATGATATACCGGTTGCGGGAGCAGGGGTATCGAAATGGCTTACAGCAAAACGGATTGGCAGTTTCAGAGGAACATATCCGTCACGATGTTCTTCAAAAACAAAGCGCCTATGACGCAGTAAAGAGTATGCTTACGGGTAGCGAACCACCTGACTCATTTGTTGTGGTTGCTGACCAGCAGGCGCTTGTGGTCATGGAAGTCGTGAGTGAATTAGGCCTTGACGTTTCGCAGAAAATTGGTGTTGTCGGTTTTGCCAATGAGATATATACCGGATTGATAAAGCCCAGCCTGTCGTCGGTTGACCAAAAGAGCCGCCAATTGGGGAGACGTGCGGCCAATGTTTATTTTCAGCAATTGATCAATACTAAAATTGATTCCATACCCTCTGAAATCATTGTAGAGGCGGAGATATTGTGGCGGGATAGTTCAAGAAGAATTTGAATAGATTTTGCGAAAGAGTCTGGCGATAGATAGTCCCGAAATCATGATGCCTCATAATACCAAGCTATTTGATTTAGAACAATGTCCCCAAAATCTTAATGGAATGTCGAAATGTGCCTTGTAAGCGGATATTAAACAATGCGAAATATTCGATACCAAATCATATGAGTGCCCAGGTAATGCAAGTTCTAATAGACCTGCTGTACAGCTCACCAGAACCCATATTGTAAATGCGGTCGAGTGGATGTTCGTTGACACTGCACAGAGATGATTCGACCCGAATACATCTTATGTTCTCAAAGCTGCGGTATTCATGTCCTCTAGAGTTGCAATGTCATGATTTTCACAAAATTTCCATAAGACAACCCATAGAGACAGAGTACAGCCCTTTATAAAATGCATGGGAAAAACAGATCTCGACAGGTTTTGCCACCGCCATTTCAACATCCATGATTATAAGCTGAGAAATTAATGGATAATACTATGTAAGAAATAATTCCTAAAAGAAAAGCAGTGACGGGTATTCTCCTTTTATTTATCCTGAATACATAACTATACAAACATACTACGTCTATCCTACATATTCATAGACAACTTACTTCGGATTCAAATTATATGTTCTACCTCTCTCGGTATCAAAGGTGGTTAAAAAATAAATGCCTTCCAGTTTTGAATTCGCTTTTATACCCTCCACAGAAAGCTTAGTTGCTGATCGGATTATACACTTTTCGCCGTTTAGGGACTGTATCTGAATATTGACAGGTTCTTTATTTTTCCATTGCATGCTGATTTCAAAACCGCCCCTAGCGCGTAGACCCTTTACTGATCCCGTCTTCCATTGGGATGGTATTGCCGGCAGTAAATCGATTATATATTTGTCTGGTGCGTAAGTTTCCATGCTCTGCAATAACATTTCTGTAATTCCCGAAACAGCTCCAAAATTCCCGTCAATTTGGAAGGGCGGATGCGCATCGAAGAGATTAGGATAAGTCCCACCAGCGCCCGCCATGATCGTTTTGGTTTGCTCGGTGTAGCGCAATTGATTAGATAATAGTCGATACACCTGCTCGCCTTCCCTTAACCGGGCCCAGAAATTTACTTTCCATGCAAGCGACCAACCTGTTCCGTCATTTCCACGAATTTCCAGAGATTTTTTGGCTGCCGATGCATACTCTGGCGTCCCAAGAGCAGTGATCTGATGTCCGGGATGCAATGCGAATAAATGCGAAACATGTCTGTGTTCAAGATCATCCGAATTCATGTCCCAGTCGTCACCCCATTCCATCAGTTGACCGTTGCGTCCAATCTGTAATTTCTTTATTTTATCTCTGGCCACAGCTATTTTTTTACTAAAATCTGTATCGGTACCCAACACTTGGTTTGCATGGACAATGTTGTCAAATAGATCCCAGATAATTGAGCACTCCATAGTGTTTCCTTCTGATACACTAGCTTTTTGACCGTCGTCGGTTTTGAAATAATTTTCGGGAGAGGTAGATGGTGAAGTAATCAAGTTCCCATTTTTGTCTTCGATCATGGTGGCCAGGTAGAATTCTGCTGCTCCCTTCAACGTCGGATAAACAGATTGCAGGTAGCTCTTGTCTCTTGTAAAGGCATAATGTTCCCACAGATGCTGACATGTCCAGCCACTACCTCCTGCAAATACACCCCACGACAAACGTGCACCCGGGCTGGTCCATCCCCAACCGTTAGTAGTGTATCCGTAATACCAACCCGGCGTGTCAGGACCAAAATAGGCTTTTGCTGTTTTGGCTCCAGCGGTCTGCAAGCTCTGAGTCTGCCTTAACATGGGCATGTGTAGCTCTGATAAATTTGACTGTTCAGCCTGCCAATAATTCATTTGATAGTTGATATTGGACTTATAGTCGCATTGCCAGGGAAGTGATAAACCATCCCCCCATATTCCTTGTGAATTAGAGGGTAATAGATTGTCAGGACGGCTTGAAGAAATCAAAAGGTATCTGCCGTAATGGTAAAAAAGGGCGGCAAAAGACGGGTCGTTTTTACCATCACCATACTGTTTTAACCGATCATCTGTCGGCAATGCAGCTGCTGGAGAAGACCCAAGATCCAATCGTACCCGATTAAAATATTGCTGATAATCGTTTATGTGGCGGTTTAGTAAATCCGTATACGATCTCTCAGATACTTTATTCATCTGCCGGGTCACTTTTGAGTGGGGATGTTCGCCTTTATACGCCTTTTCATAATCCATTATAAAGGAGGTACCCGCCGTTAAATAAACAATAGCCTGATCTGCGGCATTGACAATCAGCTCATTGGCTGATGCGCTCACTTTTCCGCCCACGGTGACAACCTTTACCTGAACTTCAAAATCAAGCGACTTTCCGGTGTTACCCGTCATGATAAGCATATCAGGTCCCTGGGTGACAGTTACTGCGTTTTCTAGTCGGGTTAAATCCAGTGTAAAAGATATACCTCCTTTGGCCGAACTTTTCAGGATACTAACAATAGCCTGGTCAGTGGCACTACTGAATGTTTCTCTGCTGTACTGGGTTTGCCCAATCTTAAAAGAAACCCCCGAGACTGCGTTGCTGATGTCAAGCCATCTTTTGTACTGAGTAGCTTCGCCCTTAGGCAAATCGAATTGCACTGATAATTCTCCCAAAGTCTGATAAGAAGCATTATAGGGAGCCTCGGATGTCATATACTGGTTGGTTAACTTTTCTGCCAACTCATATTTTTGTGCCCTGATAGCTTGTCTAACCTCGGGCAGGTGCTTGTATGCATCAGGCCTGTCTGCGTCAGGCTGAGGACTGCCAGACCACACGGAAACGTCATTTAGCTGATAGCGTTCCCTGTCCGTTCCTGCGAATATCATCGCGCCCAACCTACCATTGCCAACCGGCAGGGCTGTCTCCCACTGGCTAGAAGGTTTCTGATACCAAAGTATATCTGCAGTGTCGCCAAATTGGTCCACCCCGGTCACAGAGCGAAGTTTGGTTAATTTTTGTGCTACCTTTGTTGCACTTATATATTCAGCTTGGTCGTCTTTTAAAAAATGCCAGTCAATAACACGGCCTTTAAGTCCTTTACCGCCGGTAATATCCTGCTTAGAAAGAAACTTGTTGTAGATCACCACTTGCCGTACATCGGCGGTAAGCTGATTTTTACCATCTGCGTCTGCACCTATTCTCAAAGGAAAATTGGTACGGGTCATTGATACAAGTGCGGCGTTTGATGAAGTTGAGACTTCTGTTGAATCTATGTACAGCTTAAATTGGTTTTTCTCTTTGCTAAATGTACCAATCAGCCGCACCCATTTGTTTAGCGGCACACGCTGATTGCTTGTCAGATGTTGCTGCCCTGCTACCATCCAAAGTTCATTATTTTCAGCAATGCCAAGTGCAAATCCACCAGAGCCACTATTCGATTGAAGTTTATCGATTATTCTTGCTCCTGAATGCTGCTCCGTAGGGAAGAAAACTGTCGCTTCAAGCGTGACTTCATTAGTCAGATCTAACTCTGGCGAATGTTTTGACTGCCATATTCCTCCAGCAGAAGAAAGGTGCAATTTCCCTGACTGATGATCCTGAGCAAGTGCTGCTACGTTTACGAAAATTGTAAAGAAAAGAATATATTTAAATACACCCATAAATTTGATTTTTTAATAAATACAAATAAATAACACTTTTGTATCAAATGAATCCTATTCTCTGGCTAAGTAATAAGATATTTTAACCTTCAAGAAAGATTTATAATACTTAATGTAGATGGTGGATAATCTATGGAATGTCATTAGAAGCTTAGGTTGCAACAAAAGAAAAGTAAAAAATTTCCCACGTGTCGCGCAGAATTTTTCTTTTCGGAATCCGCACGAATAGTCAATTCTCAGGGCTCAACGATCCTAGTTTTCTGGTTTTGATAAAATTTCTGACCGTCAAACAGTTTACTCCCAGTATTCGGGCAATGGCCGAGACGGCCGCTTTTTTATCGAGTAATTTCCTGATATCGTCTTCCTTGCCTGTCAATTTTGTTTCCTTAATCTGAGAGTTATACATTAATAATTTGGCATAATTAATAGTGATAACTGGTATTCAACTTTATGTAAACGCTAATAGTTGGCGTAAAAAGTTGTAAAATGAACTATTTCGAATCTTTTTATTATGTTATTATAGTGTCTGCAGACCTGCAACCTTAAATTGAGCTTGAGGGAGAATCTTTGAGAAAGAAAAAACAGTTGAGTACTTAAATTTAAAATATTATTATTGCAAAAGGAAAGTGGCCCAATCATTCCCAAAAAACTAGGCCCTATATACTCCGAATTGCCTGCCCCCTCAACTCCGAAATATGCTTAATTTAATAATTATAATCAAATAGATCAACTTATGATGAAATATGGTTTGTAAATCTTTATTTAAGTTAAACAATTTAATTTGCCAAGGAATCTTTAATTCATTTCATATCTGCGAAATGATAAATGCTCTATTTAGATTGGAGCTCACATCCACTGATGTAGGTTTATATAGTAAACTTATAAAAAAAAGATATTTAAATGATAATGAACTAATAGAAGTAGTTGAACTTCTTAACAAAATTATCGCCAGAAGTGAAATACTAAAATATAAAGACACTGAAGGGCTATATACTTTCTTTGAAGGCTTATTGTCGGACGCAACGAAAAACAATAACTTAGGCGATTGGTCAATTGAAAAAAAGATGCTTGATTTTATTGTTTCTAAATTTATGTCCGGCAGTAAAATTCTGGAATTTGGATCTGGATTGGGTACAGATGCTTTGCTTTCTCGCTATGAAGTGGTAAGTATTGAACATAACATTGATTATGCCTTCGAGCGTTCAGAAGACCATAAATGTAATTATATTCCAATTAGCGATGGTTGGTATGACAGTTATTTGGTAGAAGATGTCTTAAAAGAAAAATTTGATCTTCTTTTAATAGATGGCCCACCAGGTAACCTTCGAAAGGGAATCTTAAACCATTCAGATTTATTTTTCACCTTGAAAAGCCCAATAATATTTGATGATGTTGACAGAGAATATGATAAAGAAATAATGATCCAATTCTGTGAAAAAATAAATTTTAACTATGAAATATATCCGGGAGAGAGCCAGTCTGATTATTTATTTCACGGATTGAATGAACAAAAACATCCATAGATAGAATTTATAATAAACAATATGTTAGTTGATTAACTAATTAATTTAATTACTAATAGTAATATTTTTTTGCTTTGTCTCCCTAAATAGTAATACTATGTATAACAATATCTGCAGAAACACTCCCCCGCCAGTATCCTAATTGCGAACATGTTTACTTCACTTTGAAAAAGTAGCATTGCCTTGAAATTACGAACAGAATGAGGCCCTAACTTTACCGTAAATCGCTTCCGTGATCATTTTCGAAGTCCTTACCACCCCATATTTTTTGTGAACTCCACTGCATTACGGGTTCTGCCCAGAAAGGATCAGATTCCGACAATCCCAGTGGCAGGAAAATACTGGTACATAAATAGGGGCTACCCTGGTTATTATAAACATCTGCCAAGTCAGGCTGTGCGCCGTATAATCCCAATGTCAGCCATCCTTTATCATATGTTGTAGGACTTTCCAGCGTTTTACGGATCACAGCCGTCAATGCTGACCTAACTTGTGCCGGTTTCAACTGCTGAGGTAATGCCTTGCGCCAAGCCATATCAGCCAGATGATGAAAGGCAGCGCCCCGGTAAATGATAGATCGTCCCGTAGCTGGGAAAGTACCATCGCTGTTGATAAGTCGTTCCTGAATGACGGCATAACGCTCATTCCGCAGCTTGATTTTGGGAAACATACCTTTGTAAGTATTGGTCTTTTTACCGATCACATCAGCAATTGTGGCCAGATACGGATGTATCACATAGCTGTTGTAATAATCAAAAGCATAGGTTGTCCCGTCTTTATACATGCCATCACCAACATACCACTGTTCCAGTTGCTGGAGTGCATAATCCACCCTCATCGGATCCCACTCATAGCCATATTTGCAAAAAAAGGCTTCCGTCATGGCGGAGAACAGGAGCCAGTTGGAAAAGACAGGCTTGTAGCGCCGCGTACTTCTCAGTGCAGCCACCATTTTTTCTTTATCGGCAGAATTCATATTTTCCCAAAGCCAGGGAGCACGGATAAATGCCGTAGCAAGAAACGAAGCATCTACCAGTTGCTGTCCGCCCAAATCAAACCGCATGTAATCTTTCCTTGTCGAATCTAAGACATTGGAAAGCCCTTTGAGCACCCAATTCCGGTACTGATTTCGCAAAGCGATTTCCTGTGATGAGCCTCCCTCTGCTTGAAGCCAGGGCGCAATGCCGCTTAATACCCGGCCGAGCACTTCAAGATATTGCACCTGTATCCGTTGCTGCTTATTATCAACACGCTTGGAGGTAACCTGCGGCATTACGATACGAAGACTGTCCTGCGCAAGACTGTAAATTACCGGCCTGACCATTTTATTCATTTCTGAAAGCCAGAACTGCCGGTCGCTTAAAGGTTCCGTTTTCTTAACGGTTGATTTTTTTTGTGCATAAAGCGGGTTTGCGGCAAGTGCAAAAAACAAAGTGGCCAGACAAAGGCGGTTGAAAATCAGTTGAGAAATAGCGATTAGTACTTTCATAAGTTGGCCTGTCGACCGGACATTGATATATGAATTTTATAGATTGACACTCGTTATCTATTTTGTTCCTTTTTATCAAGAAAACGATACATTTCGCAGCCTGCAAGCAAAAAGGCACCGACACCGAAGTTCGTGGTAGACTGCGCATTTACAATCTGCCCGGGAATTGCTTTTTCACCAATTGGTTGTACATAACCTACGGCTCCACTGGGCTGTAAAGCAACGATAGAAAGATATGTCCAGGCTTTTCGGGTTGCGGGAAAATAGGTTTTTTCTTTTAGATACCCCTTATTAATTCCCCATAAAAGGCCGTAGGTGAAAAATGCAGTACCACTTGTTTCAGGGCCCGGTGCATGTGCAGCATCCAGGATACTTCTTGTCCAGTAGCCTTCTTTCTGCTGCGTCTTTATAATCGCTTCGGCCATTTTTTTGTATTTCGACAGATATTCTTCCCTATGCGGGTCGTCAGCGGGCAAATCGTTCAACACCTTGGCCAATGCTGCAAAAACCCATCCGTCACCTCTCGCCCAAAAATCTTTTTTTCCGTTTACGCTTTTATGTTTCGGATATACATATTTGGCATCGCGATAATATAGTCCTTCTTCCGCATCATACATGATGCTGTTAGCGTAAGTAAAGTATTCGTATAATTTTTCAAGATATTGCTTATTTCCAGTTGCTTTATATAGCTTTGTCATCACAGGCATCACCATGTATAACCCGTCCGACCACCACCAGTAATCGTTATTCGGTGTACTCATCTCATACTCCATCACTTCTTTTGCCCTGGCTATCTTATGCGGTTCAGGATTCAGATTATGCAGGTCGATGTAGGTTTGAAAACAAATTTGCCAGTCTCCAAAAAGTACGTATTCATCCGTTTCTCCATAGCTGTATTTCCAGTTGGCTTTGTTATCTGATTTTGCACCCATCCACAGATTTTTCTCAGACCACGCTTCTGAATATTTCCGGTAGGATTCGTTTTTAGTCAAAAAATAGGCTTCCATGTTGCCGGTATGGTAGGCTGCGTTATCCCAAAATGCTCTTTCGTGTTTTGGATGGGTCGTTTGCCAATGCTCATTTACCTTTTTTACCATTTGCATAACCTCATTGGCTATAGGTAATTTCTGCGCATTTACATGTCCGCTGATCATGAGCGTAATGACAAAACAACAATTGATTATTTTCATGTCTTATCGTTGTATTTAAAATATTCTAAAAGTTATCAGATCAAAAACGAATCTTGTGAGAATTTTTATTTAGCGTCGAGTGACCATTGATCCTTCCATTCCACGAAAGGCAGGCTATTTTTAAATTTTACCGGCAGCCAAATATAGCGACTGTCTTTCAGGTCTTTCGGATTCCACTGATCAGCCATGAAAATAAAGGTGTCTTTTTTTTCATGAACAGGCTGAATGTAGGTTGACTGGCCTCCAAACGTTTTTTCTGCAAGTGGGCCTTTCAGCGGATCTCCCGCTGGCTTCCAGGGACCAAAAAGAGATTCCGCCACGTGCATGCTCGCCGCATTAGGATCCCATCCGGTACAACCGCTGGTAATCAGATAATACTTATTGTCTTTTTTGAGAACAGCAGGCGCTTCACGATGGTTGCTGAACAATAATGTATCGGCGGTTGTCGCGCCCAGATAGTCATCGGTCAGCCTTGTTATCCTTAAATCATAATTTTCCCTGGCAGAATAAATGTGATAAGCCGCGCCATCATCGTCCACAAACAAAGTCATGTCGCGCGACATATGCCCGTTCGGCCGGAAACTTTTCAAATATTGATAGGGTCCGGTTACCTTATCACTAACCGCAACACCGGCGCGGGCAGCACTATATCCCTTACCTGGTAATTCCAGATGAAACCACATGACGTATTTTTTAGTCCTGGCGTTGTAGACAACTTTTGGCCGCTCCATAATCCCTCCAGCCGCAATCTCACTTTGGGGGTCATTGGATTTCGCCAGAGCCAAACCTTCTGCTTTCCAGTTCAGAAGATCTTTCGAAGAATAAACATTTACACCTTCGGATGCAGAAATACCCCGTTTTTCACCAAACCAGTAATAAGTATTATGCACAAACAAAATACCACCTCCATGTGCATTGATCACCTGACCATCGGTATCATACCAGATTTTCCCGGAACAAAAAGTTGACTTCTTTGTTGTAGAATCAGGAAAAATCGCGGCAAAAAAAGACCCCATTATGTTGAGGAAAAAAGTGATTACAAAAACTATTTTCATAGGTTTTTTTACTTTAAGTGAGTTCAAACAAAATATTTCATTGTCAAAAACAATCGTCCGAGCACATATGTGATATATCAGAAGATAATTCACTATAATAAATGCATTGTTACGGCAATGAATATTTAGATCAGTGTAGATCCATTTAGATTTGGGTACTTTTAATTAAATTTCTGGCCTTGGTAACCGGGCATTACCGCTACTCACTGGTGATAACGCCCGGTTAAGATAGTTTCAATTATTCTTTTATTATCTTTCCAGTATGGCTATTCAACTGCCAAAGATAGAGTCCTTCGGGAAGTAGGTGTATATCTACTTGCAGGATTTTATCATCATTGTGACTGATTTTTTTGAGGATATTGCCTGTGAGATCACTGAGAATAAATACCCCCTTCTCTCCGCCTGTGTTCACTTCAAGAACGCTTTTAACAGGATTTGGATAAACAGTCACAGTAGTACCTGGCGTGTCCAGCGTAAAGGAACGTATCTGCGAGTAGGAATACTTGCCATCCAGATCTTCTTGCCGTAATCTATAATAGCTGTTTCCGGACAAGGGCTTGTTGTCGGTAAAGCCATAGTGATTTATTTGACTTGAGTTACCTATACCGGCCACCATGCCGATATTACCAAATCTCTTTCCATCAACGCTGCGTTCTATATAAAATCCTTTGTTATTCACTTCTGTTGTTGTCACCCAATCCAGTTTAGCCGATTTTTCTACCTTTCTGACATAAAAAGATACAAGGGTGACAGGTAAAGTGCTGTCAATGTTTTCCTCCCCAAGAAGATTTGTATTGCCAAACCTTACCTGGTAAGGCCACTGTTCGTCATTGGCGTCGTTATTGTCCCAGGAGTGTCGCCAATATGATTTAGGGGCTCCCGAAACGACAAGCCACAGTTTTTCGCATTCTGCAGGACATAGAAAAGTAATAGGTTCCTTACTTTCATTAATATCCATCGTCGCTGAGTTGATATCGCCATAAACGCGTGTTCCGTTTTTTAGTAAAGCGACAAAACCATAGCGCCAACCTGCTTCTGAAACATAGTTTTTACGATATCCGTCTGTTCCCGCTAATCCCTGAAATGATACCGAGACAAGTTTTTGGGTGTTGGGGGCGTTTAATTGAATGATGTTATATCCATAATTTTCTGGGCATACAGTCGGGTCTATCCGCCAATAATTACTGCCGGCATCATTCATCTTTGGCTGAGGGCGGGAGGAAATAATGGATGCTCCATAGCCTCTAACCGCGTCAATATCCCATGTTGCAAATCTTGCAGCATTAAAATACATTTCATCACTAAATTGATTTTGGGTTGTATTAGTTATGCGTTTGTAGGCCTCAATAGGATCTTCGGGACGTGTCGACTCATTCCATAAGCGACCTATAAAATCGTTACCGTGTAAATCCATCCAGTAATCCTGGATAAAATAGTTTTCGTAGCGGGGAGCTTCGTGAATAGGATGCCGATGGGTATTTTTTAAGTGTCCGGCAACCCATTCATTCGTAAATTGCTGCGTGGGAAATACCTTATATGCTTGCCATTGCGCACATTGCTCCCACCAACCGTTGAGACCAGAACCATCGATACCATATCCGTACATCCAACCATTTTGATTATTGTTATCACAATGGACCTGATACTGGAAACAATGCGCAACTTCATGGGCCACGGTTTGCCCCCCTCTTGAGGTGTATGCCCAAGGGGTCAGTGTAAGTAAGCCAATTGTGTCGTCCACACCGGAACCCGTCGCCTCCCAATCTGCGGAATAGCGAAGCCGGATGATCATTTTATAGGTATCTGTCTTGGAACTCCCCTTGTTAATAAACTTTAAGGAGTCCGCATACAAATGAAAACTTCTTTCAGCTAAATCGAATATCCAATTAACATCACATCTGGTGCCTGAAAAGATCAGGCTATCCGGATCCTCGGTATTAAACCCTTTTTCCCAAAATAAAATCCAGTCTTGAGACTGTATGCTTCTGCTGTAAGCCCAGTTATTGTCAGGGTTATTTACATCTCCAAGCATCCATGTTGGGATGTAGGTTTTCTTGTCAACACTTTGGGTAACAGCATTCAGGTCGGTCGTTGCCTGAGTGATTTGCATTGTCGTTAGCGTATTGTCGTTCAAAGCAGTTTTGGCACTATTTAGTGCAGGTAATAAAATGCCTTGCTTCACTGGATCGCTATCATACCAACCCAAAACTTTGTTAGCATAATTGATAGATTTTTGCAATTTTTTGTATGCTGTAAATTTTTCGTCCGTATGGGTAATTACAGAATTCTCAATAATTGTAGCAGAAGGTATTCCAATAATACCTGGAACTAGTCCGGTAACCTTAGATAATTTCAATTTATCAAGCCAATCAACTTTAGATGTGTTTCTATAAAGAGTAAACCAGGCCGGGTCAGTAATTGCAGACGTTTTAAATAACTTAGAAAAACTTCTTGCTGATACTGAGCCTAAGGCTGTTGAATGACCGGGTATTAATAAAAGATCATTTTCAGCACTACCGGTGCCTAGTTGTATCTGGTAGTTTGCTCCTCCATTACCAGTGCCCGATGATGTCCAGTGGTTATAAGAAATTTGATACCAAGAATTCGGGGTAATTACTTCCGGGCTTAATTGTTGTGTAAGATATCTTGCATTGGTGTGCATAATCACTGACATCAGACCATCTGAACGATATGCTCCATTTTCCCTCACACTGGTAGCAGAACCTGCACCCCATGCGGTTGTTACCTTATCCTCCTGAAGGGCGTTCCAATTAGACGCTGGCCAGTTTCCTGATCCTAAGGGTGTACCTACTTGCTCAAAACTTGGATTCTGAAGAAGATTGGTTTCTTCAACAGTGTATTGTGGCACGGAAGGATATGTAGTGACAAAGATGCCATTTTCAAAAACATATATAATATTCTCCTGATTAACAAAACGAACCGTGCTGTTACTATTCGGGGTATACGCTATTCCAATAGCGGGTATCTTAATTTCCGTATTCGCAGAGCCGGGTGCTTCCAATGTGTAGTTAGCAGAAGGAGGAACGAAGTTTGCAAGATCAACGGGTGTTCCACCAAGCTCGTCCAAAGTCGGGTCCTCAGGTGCAAATGTAGATCCATTCAGGAAAATTGCATTGGAAACGCCAATAATACCTGAAACCAGCCCGCTGACTTTAATTAGTTTCAGATTATCTAACCAATCGACTTTTGACACATTTCTGTTAAGTGTAAACCAGATTGGCACCGCGGAAAGGCTAGGGGTTTCAAAAATAGCAGAATAGTTCTTTTGTCCAGTAACAGTCGTTTCTGTCGTATGCCCACTCAGGGTTAGAATGTTGTCCTCCGCCAGGCTCGTTCCTAACTTAATTCGATATTCAGCACCACCATTCCCTGTTCCAGAGGCTGTCCAATAATCGTATGAAATTTGATACAATGAGCCCGATGCCAATATATCCGTACCCAATTGCTGACTAAGATTTCGGACGTTACTATGCATAATTAACGATTTAGAACCTTCGGAACGGAAATTGGCATCCTCTCTCACGCTGGTTGAAAGCCCGGCAGCCCACGCACTGCTACTTGCGTCGGTAAGGGCGCTCCAGTTAACTGCCTGCCACTTTCCCGCCTCCAACAGTATCCCTTCCTCAAAACTCGGATTTTGAAGTAAATTATTGCCATCGCCGATGGCAATACCTTTCAAATTAACAGGATACTTTTTAAGAAATGATTTTCTCTCATAAACATACACAAACCCACTTTGGCCGACAAAACGGACAGGCCCATTGCTTGATGGCGTATGGGAAATACCAATGCCATCAATTTTTATCGCCACTCCGGACGTCCCAGCTACTTCCAAAGTAAAATCTCCAATAGATGGAATAAATGCCGATAAATCCGCAACGGCGGTACCTCCGAAATTATTCTTCTTAGGGAAATTAGGGTTGCCAATCTGGGCATACAATCTGAGAGAAAAAGACATGGCAATAATCCATGCCGCCATAGTAATATAATTTTTTTTCATGTTAATCTTAATTACGGGTTAGAATTGGATAATACCGGAACAACAGAAAATGGAAGGGACATGGATAGGTCACTACGTCGACATTAGACATTAACTACTATAAAATGTGTATTCGATCTTGAATAGACCTGAAGTGTTTGTACAGGTATATGATGGCATACAAAGCTAGTTTTCAACTACCGCCAGTCTTGACTGATTGTAACACCTTATTACTATTTTAGCATGTCTTATCGATTTATACAGAATGCGAATGCCAAGCGTCTGCCAAGACTCTTAACTCAAGTTAGTTTTCAAGGAAATATATCCAATTAGCTTATCCATCTGTAGCACATTCTACGATATTATTAGCTCTGGCATCCTTGGCAGGTAACTTCCCGGTTTAAACCAACTTAGTCAAACCCTGACACTAACTAGTGTCCCATTGCAATACTTATCAATTATTAAATTAAAATTAAATAACTAGCTCATAATCAATATATTATTTATTATGAGACATTTTGCAACAAGACACTGGAAGTGAAAGGGGAGATATCGGAAATATTGCTTTCCAAGATATTACATCACGCCCTCATCAGCTACGGCCTCTTCCCATGTCTGCCATATGGTAACGCCGGGATCATAACCGCTATAACCGGAGTTTTGAATCAGCCGGTTGCCTCCGTTGGCATTGATTGCCGACTGTGGGATTGGCCAGTTGATAATATGTGGAGCCATCGTAAAAGAACGGTTACGTACCGTAACTTTTCCTTTATTGTAGAAATCGCTGTAATGTTCAATCCGCTGGAACCAGTAACTCTTTTGGGATAAATTATCTACCGTATAGGTATTGCCCCATTCATCGGCTTTACCGGATAACGCCAGACAATAGGACACGCGGCTGAGCTCTGTAAAACGCCATTCCTCCATATGTAACTCTCGTGCCCGTTCATCCATAATATCACCAATGCGAACAGAAGTATAAATTTGTGTACATTTTGCCCGCTGACGGATGAGATTAACATCCGCCGTTGCTCCTGCCACGTCGCCTTTATAAAATTTGGCTTCTGCCCGCAATAGGTAAGTTTCTGCCAGACGGTATAGATACCAGTCCCCCGCGCCACCTCTGTGGTTGGCCTCATTTGCATTTTGTGATTCGTTAGGATCTTCGATGTAATACTTATAGTGCGGCCAGTCAAACCAGCACCGGATAGTATCGTCAGTTGCCAGAGCACCTGATGGGTTTTTCAAACGAACTTTTTGACCAAACGAAGTACTCGAAGGATCGTTGTACCGTAGTGAATCTATCTGAACCCAGTTACCTACGGTACTGCTATGACGCAAATCACCGCTGTCGTTAACGCCGTTCACGTACCAAACCGATTTCTGGGCAAAATATGTGGGACGGATATGCGCAATACCTCTGCCAAATGCATGTACATAGTCAAAATTAGACCTGAAATTAGCGTTGGCTGCGGGGAAATATCTGAATGCCTGCTTTCCGTCAGGAGATTTTGTGTTTACGTAGTCCATGAACGGAAGCCAGTTACGCATCGGGTTCATTTTGATACCCATGTCTGTATTAATCCGGTTGGGCATAACCATGATGGTTTCCTTGTTTGCATTGATGGCTTTGTTTTCCGGACGGTGTAAATCCCACACCACATTACGGGTAACCGGCCAGGTGGTACCGTATGGACGCACATCGTTTCCGAAATTATTTTGCATCAGCGAGTAGCCCGAACTATTGATAAGCAGATCAGCTTGCTCGATCGCCTTATCAAACTGCCCTGTTGCCAGATAGCATTTGATTAAAAGCTGACGGCAAGCCCCTTTGTTCACCAGACCTGTTAAAGCCATTTGTGACTGGTTGGGTACCCACTCAACAGCCTTTTCCATGTCGGCGGTAATCATTTTCAGGATAGCTTCACGCTTTGTGGAACGATAGTTTGATTTTGGAGCTTCAAGTATTTTCGTTACCAGCGGAACATCCTTAAACTCAAAAGTAAGTGCCAGGTAACGAAAAGAACGATGAAAGAGTGCTCTTCCGCGGTATTCGTTTTTAGCTTCATCTGATAGGCCCGGCACGTTACTGATAAAACTCAGTATCGTGTTGGCGTATTTGATTCCATTGTAATTTTCGCTCCAGAAATAGGATACGCGCTCAGGCATATCTGTAGGTGTCAATCTAGTGGCGATGTCAGCAAATATATTACCATCGTCGGTCTTGGCATGCACGGCCATTTCTGAAAACATATATTCTGTACTGATTGGGAGGCCCAGGTCCGTATATTCAAAGTAGGTCCAGTAGGAACGGATGTGGCGGTCACAAATCGCAAGGGCAGCATCCAAACCGCTCTTGGTCGAAAATGTCAGTTCCGGTTCAAATAATGACAGCGGATCTGGCTGCAGATAAGATTCCTTGCAACCCGAAATTCCTGCAATCAATCCTGCTATGGTCATCAGGATCGTTGTCGGTTTAAAAAGCATTTTTATTTTTTTATAAGTCTTCTTCATTTTACTGCTTTTTTAAAAAGATACGTTTACGCCTAAGTTGAATATTCGGGGTGCCAGACCGCCTGTTTCGATATCCCAGTAATCCCAGTTTTTGTCCTTTTTCCATACTGCTGCATTGCGGATCGAACCGAATACTTTCAGATTGTCAATTTTCCAGTTAGACAGCATTGCACCCGGGAAAGTATAAGCCAGGGTAATGTTTTCAAGACGGATAAACGACCGGTCGTACAGCATGCCCGGAGAATTTACTCCTGCCGGTCCTTTGGCGTCCAGGCGGGCTACATTGTTGGTAGGATTTTCTAGTGTCCAGTATTCTTTCGCATATGCATTGGCCAGGTTGGTTACCAGTGAAGTTCCGTTGTCCTGATTCAGATATGTCCCGTTCAGACTTTTATGACCCATGTAAGAGTACATGTTGAATGAAAAATTAAAGCCTTTGTAGCTAAAATCGTTTCTCAGTGACCACATAACAGGAGGCGAAGATTGCCCTAAGAACTGTTTGTCATTGTCATTATATACTGGGGTTGTACCCCCATCCGCAGTGCCACGGTCGTCTGTTTTATAATTGTTAGCCACCTTAGGATCACCAGGCCGCTGGCCATATTTCGCGGCTTCCGCGGCTTCGTTTGCCTGCCACATTCCAGTCACGTTATAATTCCAGATCGCGCTGACAGGCTGGCCGATAAACCATCCGTTTCCGATATCATCTCTTTCTTTGGTTCCGATCGTATTTCCCGCCTCATCCTTTACCTCATCGTAAACAAAGTAGAGATTTTTGATCTCATTTTTATATTTTGAAAATCCGAAAACGGTGTTCCAGGAAAATGATTTAGTCTTGATATTTTGCGAGTTAATGGTAATTTCAAAACCCCTGTTTTCTACCTTCCCCAAGTTGGTGGTGATGCTGCCAAATCCTGTAAATCCAGGTAGTGTACGGTTCATGATCATATCCACGGTAGGGGTGATGTAATAATCCAGCGTTCCAAAAATACGGTTTTTGAATAATCCAAAGTCTGCACCGACATTAAATGCTTCCGTTTTTTCCCAGCTAAGATTCGGGTTTGCCAAACGGCCCACAGTCAGATACCGGTACTGGATTAGATTACCACTGGCATCCAGATATCCCATGGTTGCTCCCACACCGGCACCCAGGTTGGCCAGGGCCAGATATGGATCCGACAGAGAACGGTTACCATTTTGTCCCCATGACACCCTCAGTTTACCTGTGCTCAAGGGGTCCCAGTTAAAAAACTTCTCATTGGTAAACGTCCATGCAACAGCAGCGGAAAAGAATGTTGCACGCGGATTGGATGTGCCGAATGCCGAATATCCGTCACGGCGAACCGAAGTGGTGAGCATGTATCTGTCGTCATACGCATAAAACAAGCGGGCAAGCATACCGTCAGCCGTTTCTTTTACGTCATCAGAATCATAGCTACTACGGTTTTTATCACCGTAATAGGTTTCGTGATAACCTAAAGCGTCACTTGGCAAAATGTTACGGGCTTCTATTCTATCAAGCCACGATTGTCTCTTTTCGGCTTCCTGAACCAAAGTAACACTGACACGGTGGTCTTTAGCAATAGTATAGTCCCAGTTAATCGTATTGTTCAACGACCAGTCAAAACGTTGCGTCTGCTCGCGGTTGACAAGTCCGTTGGTTGCTCTCCAGTCAGGATGACTGGCCGATTCCCAGTATCGGTCATGAAAGTATTGGTAACGTGGTGAGAAATTAAAGGAATAGGTGACGTTAAAAGGCAGTTTTACCTTTGAAGTTAAAATCGTGTTAAAGATGGTGTAACCTTTATCCATATCCCTGTACTGACGGTCAAAATCGTAGTTCTGGCCAAAATTATTAACCATGTTATCACCCATGGGATGTACAAGCAGGTTTCCCTCTGCATCTTTATAACTAGCAAATGGTGAGTTCCTGATAATTTGTGTTCCCCAATCAACTGCAAGGTCTCCGTCTGTACGATGTTGGAAATTAACATTTGCACCGATATCCAGCCATTTGGTAATTTTTCCCTCCACTTTCATGTTTGAACGTATTGAGCTATACGTATTTCCTTGTGCAACACCCTGGTTGGATAGATAACCAAATGACATGTAATAGTTGATGTTATCAGACGCACCCGATGCACTCAGATTGTAATCCTGATTGACCCCGGTACGGAAACTGTGCTTGTACCAGTCAAAGGATTGACCATTCAGAAAATTTGTCAGCGTAGTACCTTGCATCAGAAGGCGTTTTGCCCAAATTTCCTGATCGCTGGCACTTCCATTTGCAGAAGCAGTGTAACCCCGCCACTGCTCTCTCGTTACGCCGTACTTCGAAAGATTTGCATCCGTTGGCTGATCAAAATACCCGGCTTGAGTAGCAAAACTGGATCGATAAGCCTCATAGTTGCCTGTAGCGCTATTTAATCCATACGTAGGTGCCTTGTACCAGTCCTGTCGATATTGCAAGTATTGTTCGGGATCGAAAACCTTGCGGTTTGCCCCCATTGTAACGAAGCCCAGGTTTGATGTAAAATTAATCTTGGGCTTGCCTTTCTGTCCTTTCTTGGTGCTGATAATGAGTACACCGTTGGCAGATTTAGCACCATATACCGCCGCTGCAGAGGCATCTTTCAAAACATCGATCTGAGCGATATCGTCAGGATTGATTTCAGATAGCTCACCATAAAAGATCATTCCGTCGAGTATGATCAACGGATCGTTATGCCCTGCTGCTGTATACACTGACCGTTGTCCCCGTATCTGAACCGAGCCGCCCCCCTTGGCAGAAGGGTCAAAGCTTACTGTAACACCAGGTGTTCCACGCAAAATATCCTGGGTCGTATTAGGGTTCTGATCGGCAATCTTATCCGGACGTATTTGCGTGATAGAGCCTGTTAGATCCTTCTTTCTCATAGTGCTGTATCCAACTACTACCACTTCTTCCAATGTTTTATCATTTTCGGACAAAGTCACATTAATATTGCTTCGTGAGCCCACCTCAATTTCCTGTCCGACATAACCTACATAAGAAAATACAAGGACAGCTTTCTCATTAGGAACCTTTAAGTTAAAAGAACCTTCGGTATTAGAGACTGTGCCTCCCTGGGAGCCTTTCAGTATAATATTCACTCCTGGCAAACTTTCTCCCTTACTATCGGTTATTTTACCCGAAATAGTTATTCCGTTTCCCTGTCCAAAAGACAACTGGCCGGATTGCCAGTAAAAAATTAACATAAATAGAAGTATCCATTTTCTTGGAATGATTGCCGAAATCGCATGCAGATGTTTCTTCATAAACTAAGAGATAATAATGAGATGTTAAATTAGTGATCCGTTTTCCATGCTACTTTATGTCTCCTGCCGGGATACGGTTTAAAGGGCCGGCAGTCGTAAAAATCAGTCTTAAAGAACTTTTCGGAGAGAGAGTATCATATAGAGAAGTAACCACTTGATTTTTATTGAAGTATTTAGATATGCATAATAATTTATTGGTTTTCTTGGTTTTAAAATTTTTACATGTTTTAATTGTGATGATGTCATTGAAAAAGAAATTTAATATTTGAATAATGCAAAGTTATAGTCAATGCGTCTAAAAAAAGGGATAATTTTTCGGCAAAAAAGAGGGAATAATTCAGCCTTTGAGCGCTTTTTACGTCTTAATTCATATGTTTAGACCTTTTTATATACACCATACCAATTCCGAAGTTAAATAATGTTGAATAGTACCAAGATCACCAAGAGCATAGGTAAAGAAAGGCTTCAGGAAAAAAGAGATTTAGGTTTTAACTTTTGCAGAAGAAAGGTTTACAGAATTTTTTTTAGCGCTTTGGTCAGTGTCTTGGCTTTTGCAAACTGCTTTGGACAGCACATGTCTGACCAGTTCAGATTCGAACACATCACCGTCAATGATGGACTTTCCCACAGTGACGCTATGTGTGTGGTTCAGGACAAGGCAGGATTTATTTGGGTGGGTACCAATAAAGGAATTGACCGCTACGACGGATATAAAATTAAGAAGTACGATCTTTCAATAAGTGAACAAACCGGCGTTTCAGCTAACCGAATCCGAACCTTACATACTACCAGTAACGGCAAAATATGGGTTGGTGTTGAAAGAGCAGGATTGTTCTGGTATGATAAAAGCCATGACAGATTTTCTGAAATTGCTCTAATGCAAGGAGCAAGCAGGTTTCCACAGTTCATTCAGATGCTCTCGCAGACTAACGTTTTGGCAATCACATCTGACAAGCATAATCACGTGTGGGTTGCAACGCGGCAGTATGGCGTGTTTACTTTAAAAATAGATTCACAAAGCAACCTAGTCGCAATCAGACGGATCCGTTTAACAAAGCGGGAAAAGGATCCGGTTATCAATAAACTCACAGCTGATAGCGAGGGAAATATCTGGATTGGTACGATTGGAGAAGGATTATGGGTTTACAATAATAAAATCCCTGATTCTAAAAAAGTGCTAAATCCGCCCCGTAAAGTAACGCTACCTAATGTGTCTAATATAAGGGCATTGCATGTAGACAACCGGGGAAATTTGTGGATCGCAGGAGAACACCAGATTTTTTTGGTAAATAAGAAATATCTTTCAGACAGGGCGAATATTAAGAATCACAAGATAAACGGCACCTTCGCCTTTATCGAAGACCTTTTTCTTGACTCTTTCGATCGTCTCTGGATCGGGACAACATATGGCTTATTGATGGTGAACAATATCATGTCCACCGGACTTGTCCGCCCATCTTATCAAAAAGATATTCACACATTTTTACCACTCGACACGGACCCTTCTAGTATTAATTCGGTTCGTGTTCACGATATACTGGAAGACCGATTTCATAACCTTTGGTTCGCCACGTCGGCTGGAGGACTAAATCTGCTCAAATTACGATCAAAACCGTTTGGTCATCTCAGACGGCAGGTTGCCGGACCAAGCACGCCTTCGGACAATTACATCAATGCAATTTATCAGGATGATTCAAGTAAGAAACTATGGATCGGCACCAGAAACGGCTTTGCCAGTTACGACGCACAAACGAAAACCTATCAAAATTTTCTGAGCCGACAATTGTCCGGTTCTGTGAACGGAATAGATGTATCCACTTTATTTAAAGCCTCAGATGGAACACTCTGGATCGGCACTAGATATGAAGGATTGTATACATTAAATGGTAGAAATAAGTCTACTTTGAAAAGTCTACCTGCAATACCCGGAGATATGCACTGGAGCGGTATAAGCATTGAAAACATAGTAGAGGACAGCCAGGGGATAATTTGGATAGCTACTTTTAACGCCGGGATTTATGCCTACAACCGAAGCGGAAAATATCTTAAAACATTTAGCAAAACACTGCTGCCTACTGAACAATACACCGCACTTTGTTATGACAGTAGTACCAATGTTCTATGGGCAAGTACACGTGATGCAGGCTTATTAAAAATGCAGATTTCAAATGGTGATCTGCAAGTACTTAAGCAATTCAAACATGAGCCGGGAAACCCGAGCAGTTTAAAAACCAATTACACCTGGCCGCTTCTTAAAGACAGGCGCGGGAACTTATGGATAGGTACTATTGGTGGCGGTTTACATAAGTTAGAAAAAGATTCAAACGGGAAAGAAATAATTACCAGATACATTCAGTGGGTTCCCGAAACCGATACTGAAAGTCTGCTGATTGATGACAAAGACAATCTATGGGTTGCAGGGGCGGGATTGTACCAACTCAATCCCGATACAAAACACATATACTATTACGATGTTTCGGACGGACTGCAAAGCAATTCATTCAAAATTGGAGCCGCTTTCAGATCGAAAAGTGGCACATTGTATTTTGGTGGCACCAACGGTGTTACATATTTCGATCCAAAGTTAATTACTCCCAATAAATTTCTGCCAATTGTACAGATTACTGAATTTCGCGTTTTTAATGAAATTGTTGGGATCGGCGATACGTTGAATGGGCGTATTTTGCTAATCAAGCCACTTTCTGAGACACAGGATATTCGTCTCAAAGCAAAGGAAAATGATTTTTCCATAGATTTTACCGGACTTAATTATGCCAACCCTAAAAAACAGCGTTATGCTTACAAACTGGATGGATATCATGACGGTTGGATAGCAACTACCTCAGGTCAACGTTATGCAACCTTTTCAAATCTACCGGCCGGAGAATATACATTTTCTGTTAAAGCCAGTAATGACGATGGGATTTGGTCAGCCAGGTCAGCTAGTCTGCATATTATCATCCTGCCACCCTGGTACAAGTCCTGGTGGGCTTACTTTATTTATACAGCACTGATTGGAGGAATACTGATGTTGTACCGACGGATTGAAATGTATCATCAAGCATTAAAAAACAAACTTGTCCTAGAAACCTACAAGGTTGAAAAAGAGAAAGAACTGACGGATAAAAAATTGAAATTTTTCACGAATGTCTCGCACGAACTGCGTACACCATTGACGTTACTTGTTGGTCCAATGGAAGAGCTGGCTTCCGGTAACGGTACCTTAGAGAATGTCCAGCAGAAAATGACGCTCATGCATAAGCAAACGCGAAAACTTTTGGAACTGGTCAATCAGTTAATGGAATTTAGAAAAGTAGAGTCTGGTCATATTACGTTGCGTGCAGGTAAAGGTAATGTAATGGAATTCCTGAGTGAAATTTTTCTCATTTTTAAATTAAAAGCAGAAGAGCTCAATATTGATTATGCTATTGAGGGTGCTTTGGGCGAAGTGAATTTGTATTTCGATAGAAGTAAACTTGAAATCATACTGACAAATCTTTTATCTAACGCTTTCAAATTTACGCCAGAAGGTGGTAAGATCAGAATTTTCATTTCTGTTATTGGCTCACCGGAGAGCTCAGCTATTTTTGAGAATCATGTCCTTCAAAATAATTATCTGCAGTTTATCGTGCAGGATTGGGGCGCGGGTTTACAGTCCGACGAACTGGGGAAGATATTCGATCTTTATTACCAGGCATCCCATACAGACACCATGCGTATCATCGGCACAGGGATAGGACTTTCTCTTGTTAAGCAGTTTGTAGAATCACATTCGGGCAATATTTTAGTCCAAAGCACGCCTGGTGAAGGGTCAACGTTTACTGTAAGATTACCTTTTGGAAACGCTCATCTTTCATCAGATAACACGGTTATACAGAGTGTCAAAACAGAAACTTTCACACAGACGATAGTAGATCAGCCCGATTATACTATACATCAGGAACCTCTGAAGACGGCACATACGGTAAATTCCGCTAGGATCCTGGTAGTAGAAGACAATGATGAACTAAGACAATACCTTTTAGAACTATTTACCCCGACCTTCACTGTATTTACAGCAAATGACGGTATTGAAGCTTGGGATACAATATTGGACATTTTGCCGGATATTATTGTAAGTGACATAATGATGCCTCGGAGCGACGGATTGGACTTATGTAGAAAAGTAAAACAACACCCTAAAACTATGAACATTCCAATTGTGATGCTAACCGCGCGTGCAGCCGCTGCTCAGGAGCTGGAAGGCCTTGAAACAGGTGCGGACGAATATATGATCAAACCTTTCAATCCCAAACTTTTGTATACCAAAGTGGTGGGAATGTTACAAGCCCGCTACCGGCTAACAGAATATTATCAAAAGCAGATTCTGATCGAGCCAACTGATATTGTAATTCCCGATGTCGAAAAAAGGTTGCTTGAAAAAGCAATGGCAATTGTGGAATCAAATTTAACTAATCCAGAATTTAATGTACCATTTTTGGTGCTGGAAATGGGTATGAGCCAGTCAGCGTTTTACCGTCGTATAAAAGGGATCACGGGACAGACGGTAATTGAGTTTATCAGGGATGTACGTATGAAGAGGGCGGCCCAACTACTGGCAACGTCGCAGGCACGCGTTTCGGAAGTAGCAGAAATGGTGGGTTTAGAAGATTCAAAAAACTTTAGGGCTTGGTTTCAAAAGCGGTATAATATGTCTCCTTTTCAATATGCAAAGGTTCGTCGTAAGGGTGAGAAGGAATAAATACACCTGTTTTGTGATTTCTAGACGGTATTACTAAGATTATAAATTGCCATGGCATCGAACTTTGAAAGTATCATCGGAATGCATAAAAAAGATAAAAGAGCATATCAAAAGATAGCACCGTTAGACCTGTTAAAAGGAACAGTGTCACTGGATTTCTTTCGCAGCAACTGGGGATTATGCATGATGGCATGAGCCTCGGGTTATACATCGCAGATTTTAACGGGGACGGCTGTGAATATGTGATAGCCTGAAACGATTTTCTGTCTAGTGATTTATTATATCTCAATAGCAGGGACGGCACATTCACTGAATCTTAGCAAGAGGCATTCGCTCATCGCAGCCAATTTAAATAGGCACGTACGCCGCTGATTTTAATAATGACGGCAAAGTGCATTTGATGGCTGTGAACATGTTCCTGATAATGCGCAGCGAAAGCTAATAGCCGAACCGGCAAATTTTCAGCAGCTTGAAATGGCGCGCCGACTGGGTTACTATCCCTAGGATTTAGTCAAATGTAGCTGTAGATCAAGACAGGTGCCTAGAGTGCTTGGTCGAGAAATTGGCAACTGTGTTTAAATATTAGTAACCATTAATGGTAACTAGTCAGGGATTGAATGAATGTATCAAAGTCATCCAAGAAACCCAATAGGTCTTTGAATTGTTTTTCCTTGCTACCAAGTAAAAAACGGTATATTGTTCGTAGGCCAAATGTCATGATACTTACAGATTACGCTCCTTCGCTGGTTTCCAAGCTGATTTTATCTATGATTTCCGCGCGAGCAACTCGTAGCGTTTTGGGGATCGGCTATAATACAGGACGATAATAGCCGTTGAGGCAATGAAACGGGTTTCTACCACTTTCCGCATGATCAGAGGGCACTTAGGCACCTGTTTATAAAGGATGTTGAGTTTTTCGTTGTTGAGCACTAGCAATGTGCAGGATCAATTGTTTCTATTGTTTATGTACCGGGCTGTTGCTTGATAAGGCTTTCCAGATAACCCACGAACATATTTTTAGTGAATATAAAAGCGGTGATCTGATCACTACCCTTCGTTTGATAATATAGACGGGCGAGACCGGAACACCCAAAATAGATTTCATTTGCAATATCCCCTTCATGGGTAATAATTGTTTTGCTCTCCACAACTCACACCCTAAAGGCTTCCTTTTAAAAAGCTGCATTCCTGTCCTTCGAGTCCAACCGGACTTTCAATCGCCGATTTAGTTTGACATTTTCTGTGGGCCTCTGCCTTGGATGTATAATGTAGTAATGGAATTATATAAGCAATGACAAATTAACAGGTACAGATAAAGAAGCCAAAATCAGCAAATGCTCATTTTTGGCAAAAGTGACAAGGTAGATTTCGGTGTTTTTGGCAGTTCCGAAAGCGGTCCGCCGCCGCGGATTGTCTATCGTTATAAAGCAGTGGCTCCGAAAAATACTTCTGACAACGGCGGAAATGGTAATAATAAAGCGGCGAAGCTAGCTGCGAAAGTTGCTAATTCCCGTGTATATCAAGAAATAATCATGAAAATAGCAACTTCCAAAGACAATATATAAACGTCCGGTATATATGGTAATATACCATACAATACTGTTAATTTTTAGAGTGGTTTCTATAAAAAAATATAATCCCTTTGTATTATTCTATTAGCCATGTAAGTATATGTTTCAGACTTGAACTCTTTGAACTCATCTTCGTGTCGAATGACCCGTTTTGATGAAATCACTTTTGATTAGTATAGGAAGCAGTACATCTTATATCCAATCAAGTAATTATGTAATATATATATTAAAGAATGGATTTACAATTAGCCAACAAAGTTGTCATTATCACTGGCAGTGCAAAGGGTATAGGTGAAGGTATTACAAAAGTATTGGCCCGGGAGGAGGCCATTCCAATAATCGTTGGAAGAAGTGTTGACGACAATAAACAACTCGCTGAATATTTAACCGGTGAAGGGCTTGAGGCTTCATATGTATTTGGGCACGTTCACGAACAAACCCGTAGATGAAAAAAGGAAAGTCCAGCTCCATGATGTATGAGTCGATGATAAAAACAGATACAACAGGATTTAAGGCATTATCGACATTAATGATATCAGTACCAATAGCAGCTGGGGCTGCCAGCCTGCGGACCGTGGATAAGAATGCAATAGAAAAGTTCTTCACCAAATTAAAGAGCACACAATAGCGAATAAACTAACATCTTGGATCAATCCCCATTACTCTCGTCCCACCTTAGCGGGGATTTTAAAATTTTCTGCCTTGTATTTTTTTTCAGATCTATACTCTCGAATCTCATATTGCTCGGACACCAGTATTAAATAAATATTAATTCATAAATAGAATTATTTGTATATGCAATTAATTACATAAGTTCAGGATATTACTATTTTAATACTATTAATTACTAATTTAAATCATTTTTATGAAGAAATTTTCCAAAACTAGTTTAATGAAAAGTAAACTAAGTGCTGTTTTTAAAGTAGTACTTTTTTTAGCTACCGGAAGTATCGTTTCTGCTCAGACAGCAATAACCGGTGCTAATTTAAAAATATCTGCTGCAACGACTGGAAGTACTTATTCTGCTCCAAAGGCACATGAGGCAGGTACAGGATTAACCGCATCAACAAATTACACATACACGTATGGCAACCTTTCTTCATTTACAGATAACTCAAAAACAATTGTTTCATTCACAGCAGGAGGTTCCGGTTATACTTACAAGGAAGGTGAGACACCTGTAATTAAAGTAAGAAGAGTGGAGAACGCAGGTTTTACAGAATATTATAAAACGGGCGTAACCCGAGTTGATAATCCTACTTTACGCGACCTGGCCTATTATGAAGGTCTGGTCGATAATTCTGTTCCCTCGATTAAAATTAAATCCAGATACATTCCGAAAATTGAAGATTTGTTTTTAACCAATGATATCGCCATTGGTATCGACAACTTGTTCGCAAATACAAAGGCAACAAATTTCAATAACATTGAAAGGATTGACGTAGTAATGCCAACGGGAAGAACCATTTTGTCGCCTGACGCAGAAGGGTTTGCAGTATTTGAAAGAGGGACTTACGATGGCCATGATCCGGCTGTTGTAGCATTAATTACAAGCGTAGACGTAAACAATAACCCGACATCTTACGCTACAAAAGTGATAAGGCTGACAACTGCGAACTACTTTATTGCCGGGCAAACCGGCAATAAAGTATATCAGCCAACGAGTACGGAAAGTGGAAACTTCATCATTCTCAGAAGAGATAACGCGACTCAAAATCTGGAAGTTTCCGAATTGATCAATGCCAATCAGGGAATAGGTGGTATTATGATAAAATACTCAGACTTCGGAATTGCCAGTGGGACGAAAGTCTATGGTTACTCCGTATTGGCGAATGATTTCCCAGTGTCGGGAACTGGGGTAAATGTCATCGACTATACTAATCCAATTTACTTCCCCACAAACAGTGATGATGCAAGTGGTATAGCTGGAAATGATATGTCTACGATAACGGGAGTTGTTAAAATTATTACGATCTCGGGAAACGTTTACCATGATCCAAACGGCTTGAAAGATAATGTTGTGAATGGAACGGCAATCAATAATCCCTCCGGTACACAGCTTTATGTCAACCTGGTCAATTCGGCAAATTTGGTAGTTGGTGTAGCAACTGTTCAGTCGGACGGAAGTTTTACTTTTAATCAACTGGAATTTGGTGTTTTGACAGCTCAGTTGTCTATGAATCAAGGCACCGTAGGACAAGCGGCACCTGCGAAAGTGTTACCGTCAACCTGGGTGAATACAGGAGAAAATTTCGGTCTTCAAAATGGCAGTGGCACAGGAAATGATTCACCAATGGTAGGAGACGGCAGTATCAATGTTCTTGTGGGGGATGAGAATATTACGGCCATAAAATTCGGAATTGAGAAAATACCGGTGGCGGACGATAAAACTACTGCTGGAAGAAACGTGCCGGGCGATCCAGTCAGGCTACCGGTTCCAACGCTGACAGGAAGAGATCCTGAGGATCTTGAATATACAGGTGTTAGTCTTACCAATACGATCATTATAAAATCTCTGGGAGTTAATGGTGTGATCTTCTACAATAATAGTCCAGTCACGTTAGGACAGATCATCCCAAATTATAATCCGTCCAAATTGGAAGTTGACCCGAACAACACTAACTCAACAGCACCTTTTAATGTAACTTTTACTTATAGCTTTATCGATGCTGCTGGAAAAGAGAGCGTACCGGCAACTGTAACGATGCCATTTTTAGATCCATTACCAGTTAAGTTAATTTCATTTTCTGCGACTGCGCTTTCCAATAACAGTGTTCAATTAGACTGGGAAACTTCCTACGAAATGAATAACGATTATTTTGAGATTCAAAGAAGCAAGGATTTGATTACTGTTGAAACCGTTGGAAAAGCGAAGGATGTTGTGGGTAATTCATCAAAAGGTAAAAAATACCTGTTCGTTGATACGAATCCAATCCAAGGATATAGTTATTATAGATTATCCCAAACGGATCTGGACGGAACAAAAACCCTCAACAGATGGAGATCAGTTTCTACGCGTCAGGATGGGTATGGAATTTTTCCTAATCCTGCAAACAGCCAAAAGTTTAATGTAAAACTAGACGAACCATCTTCCGCAAAAATCACTTTGTTCAATACAAAAGGACAATCGGTGCAGTTTATCAAAACAGTCATTGATTCAGGCAATCTGTCTATTCAAATGCAGGAAAACCAGCCTGCTGGTAAGTATATCCTGAAAGTTGAGGAACGTGGTACTATCAATACCTATACCGTTGTGATATTCTAAAATTACAATTCTATAATTCACCTAAAATAGAAAAGGGCTAATTCAGTTTTTAATTTAGCCCTTTTCTATTAATTAATAGTTCTATTTGGCAGGAATAAATTTTAATGTCCATGAATTTATACAACATCTTTTCCAGTCGGTACCGAGCCATCCTGGTTAAAGCAGCTTCCTAGGAGTGTGTTGCTCCCGTTAAGTTCTGCAATCTGAATTCAACAATGTTACAGTAAATTTTAGATTGTCGTTATTTTGACCTGGCTGAAGTGGTAAGATCTGGGCAGTTTTCTTCTGGCTTGGCAAACAACAGGAGAGAAAAGAATATTAATAAATTGTTGCGTTACTTAAAGTCAATTGGAACTGCATTCAAATAATTGAATATTTATTCAAAACATTAAAATACTTTGAAATGAGCGGCACGTCAAGTTATGGTTTCGAAGTCCAAGTTAATGGAGAACACTTATGCAAAGCAGGTATCGATACAGATGCTCATGTCGTTACGTGCATACTCACTTCATTGCGTCGGTTAAACGAACCTGATGAACTGGATCTGACAGTTACCGGGCTTAACTCGGTTACGGGAGATCATCCTGATTGGATAGATAGGGAATTGAACGACGGGGACATTATAACGATTAAAGTGATCACTGCGGATTTTGAACCCGCTGTAAGAATTAGGCCAAAACCTTCAAAAGAGAAAATCCTCAATGATAAGTTGCAGTATTACCACCGATTGAGCGAGGAATTGAAAGAGCATTTGTAGTGAAAGCGAAGATATAATTTTTAGCTATTGTTTTGCGGTATTCTTGCATGCTAAGTGCCTCTAACTTGCTTGTAACTCCGGAGTACTACAACGTAGTGAGTAAGTGATTGGTCTAGGGAGTAAATTAAGTAATGAATACTGCCATCCTTTTGAAAGATTCGTCAAATACCCACGGTCCGCCGCGCGGTCGTTTTCTCATAGTCAAATTTAGTTGAAAAATTAAATCCGCCTATTTCTGCCTCCAAACAAATGTAACAACCTCAGTGAGGGTGTTGTCGGGCGGCGGCCGCTTAGTTCAACGCTTATCAATTTTAACTCCTTATCAAATACTCTTCTTTCTCCAGACATAAGAGTTAGGTTGTAAAGTTTCCCTTAACTTACTGTTCACCTAAATTAAGCATGTCCAACTTTATGTTACGAACTTTAGGAGTTTAAAGTTAGATAATAGCTCTTATGCATAAAAACAAATAGAAGGCCGGGAAATATGTTAAAATTTCTTATAATCCTGTTTATATTTTTTAATAATTATAATAAAAAATATAATTCCTTTGCATTGTTGAGTTTTGAGTTTAAACAATTATTTACTGTTTTATTCTTTTTAAATAGTTTATCTGTTTGCCAAACTCATTCCAACCTGTACTTAAATTTTCAATTTAAGTATTTAATTGAACTTAAAAAGTAATTGTAATAGGCAATCTTTTGGACGACTCAATAGGTTGTACATGAACTAATGATCCACTCCAAAAATTTCTTTGAAATACAGCATAACTGTTTTTATATGAAAACCATATTTATTCTTTTATTTCTTCCTATAACAGTTTTTGCGCAAAAAAAGAGTGTTATTTTACTTAATGGCGCTTGGGAATTTCAACTCGACTCATCAAGGGTTGGAGAGGCAGAACACTGGTATGAGAACAACCTCCCTCTAAAAATTCAGCTCCCCGGATCAATAGACGAGGGCGGGTTTGGTAAAAAACATCTTGATGGTGTGCCTTTATATGATGGAAAGCCTGAAATATACCGGTTAGCCCGTAAACACTCCTACATTGGTGCGGCCTGGTACAGAAAAGAATTTATCCTTCCGTCGGATTGGAAAGGAGAACAAATATATCTAAATCTTGAGCGCTGCATGTGGCAGACGAAACTTTGGATAAACGGTGCGTATGGGGGGGGACAAAACAGTTTATCCACGCCTCATCAGTATGAGATATCCAAATTTCTGCGTGCCGGTAAAAATTCGGTTGCTATCAGAATCGACAATGCTCCTCAGGTCAATCTCGGTTCTTGGAGTCATGGTTATTCGCCTGAGGTTCAAACTGTTTGGAATGGTGTAATTGGTAACATAGAACTTCGCAAATCGACACCTGTTCATTTTAGCAATGTTCAGGTTTATCCCTCTTTTAAAAAGAAGCTACTTCAGGTAAAAATGTCATTACATAATCCTGCCGGGCAAAGGATTTCCGGCAAGGTTAAGCTAACTATCAAGGGAGGGGATAAGTCGATTGTGAGTTTTACACAGGAGATTCGTAACCAAGCAACTTCGGAGCCTTTGATAATTACTGTTCCGATAAATGACAAGTTGAATCCTTGGAATGAGTTTAAACCCAGCCTTTATACACTTCAAGTTGATGGTGTATTCGGCAATAATAATTCTGATCGCCGAGAAATTACCTTCGGAGTACGAGATATCAAAGCTGAAGAAGGTCGTTTAGTGCTTAATGGCAATAAAATATTTTTAAGGGGAGAACATGACGGCGGGAGTTTTCCGCTTACCGGGTATCCTTCAATGAATAAAGAAAAGTGGCTGGAAATCTTTCGGACGGGGAAGTCGTATGGGTTAAACCACTGGCGGTTCCATTCTTGGTGCCCACCTGAAGCTGCGTTTGAAGCTGCGGATGAAGTTGGGATGCTTCTGCAGGTAGAATTACCATTGTTTTCGCAAACTTGGGAGAAATCGCTAGTTGGAAAAGATCCTAAAATAGATGAATTTCTACACGCGGAACTTGTCAAGGTACTGGATGCTTACGGCAATCACCCGTCATTCGGGCTGATGTGTATTGGAAATGAGCTGAAAGGTGACCCTAAGTTTTTAGAGAAATTAGTTGCCTTTGGAAAAAATTACGACAGCCGCCACCTCTATGCCGGATCGGCCAACCTGGAAGCAATGGGACTCTACGAACGGTTGAAAGGTGACGAATTTCAGGTTGCCCATGCTGGAAAATATAAGGGAAGACGTTTTGAGCGGCGGATGAAAGATTATTTTTCAACCGAAAAACCTAATACCGACAAAGATTTTGCCTACACACTACAGCCACCCTACAACGAGTGGCCGGTTATTAGCCACGAAGTGGGGCAATGGATGGTATATCCGGATTTTCGAGAGATAAAGGAATACACGGGTATTCTCAAGCCCCGTAACCTGGAAATTTTTAAAAGCAGGCTACAGCAAAAAGGAATGCTAAACCAGGCCAGCGACTTTTTAAATGCTTCTGGAAAATTGTCGGCATTGCTTTATCGGGAAGAAATTGAACGGCTGTTGCGTACTCCACAGATGGCAGGCTTCCAATTACTCGATTTACGGGATTATCCAGGGCAAGGAAGCGCTATGGTTGGTTTGCTCAACCAGTTTTGGGAGTCCAAAGGCCTAATAACGCCTAAAGAGTTTCGTAATTTTTGTAATGATGTTACGTTGCTTTTAAAAATGCCAAAACGGGTATGTCTGAACAATGAAACTTTTTCTGCTGATCTGGTTATTCCGAATTATTCAATTGCCAACATTGCCAGTGTTGATGTGAAATGGGAAGTAATAGCCGACGGTAAAACAATTAAAGAAGGAAGCCTCTCCAGCAATAATTTAAAGCAGGGCGATGTAAACAATATCGGGAAATTATCTTTCGACCTGTCAAGCATTTCTCGTGCTTCAAAATTGACCATCAAACTTAAAGAGGCCCAGTTGGGCGTTGTCAACAGTTACGAGATATTTGTGTACCCTGCAATAAACCAGGTTGAGATACCCCAAAGCATTAGTGTTGCCACAAGCGCAGACAGTGCTTTGTTGAAGAAAATTGAAGATGGCGCTACTGTACTTTTGGTAACCAATAAATTACCCGAAACAGAGCGAATGACTTTTACGACTCCATTTTGGTCAACCATTATATTCGATTACCAGATTAAAACCATGGGGATATTGTGTAATCCGCAGCATCCTGTTTTCAAAGATTTCCCTACCGAATTTTACTCAAACTGGCAATGGTGGGAGCTTACCAACAATGCACGGGTAATGCGTCTGAATAAGACAGCACCCGATTATCGCCCTACGATTCAGGTGATAGACCACCCCGTACGGAACGACAAGTTAGGTGCTATGGTAGAGACCCGCATTGGGAAGGGAAAGCTCTTACTATGCACACTTGATATTTTATCTGACCCCAATAATCGTTACGTTGCCCGGCAGCTATTTAAAAGCACTGTCGAGTACATGACTTCGCCTGCTTTTGATCCGAAGGAAAACAAAGACCTCGCAGAAATCATCTTTAATAAAAGCAATACCTCAACAAGTGAAGTATTATCAGTAAAAAGCTCATCGGAAGACCCGGAAAGTCCTGCACTGTTTGCCTTTGATGGTGATATGGAATCATCGTGGAAAACGGATGCAAAAGCCGTAACCGCCCGTTGTACGGTTGAATTGGTTAAGCCAAGGTTTGTGACAGGTTGCAAAATTAAAGTTTCCGATGACCGCATTAACCCAACGTCGTTTTCGGTATATGTTACGGACAATCCCGAGCAGCCCGGACAACCTCTTATTGAAGGAAAAATTCCTGGCAACGATGTTTTTGAAGCGAAACAATGGGACAACGGCTTTACGGTGCAGAATGGAAAAAAGGCGAAGTTTATTATTCTGGAAATCAAAACTCAGCAGAGAGCTGTTATCCCGGTCCGGGTGAGCGACGTTCAATGGATCTTCGGGGATTAATTAGGCATACCATCAGTTTAAATTCTACGATCAGATGACATCTTTTGTTAAATGGCCGCATGATCGGTGAATTTGGTTTTTTTTCGGTTTAAAATTTAGTGATAATCTCAAATTTCAAAGTGTCTTAAATTATTTGGCATTTAAACCAAATCTTTGGAAAAGGGCATAATTTTTGTCCAATTCAGGAAAATGACCTAGCCTAAGCGTTTGGCCAGGTTTTATTCAATGGAAGATCTGGCCAAGTGAACAACATTATCAATACTTGTCCAGTCTCAATACGAGAGTTGGTCGATTCTATCATGTTGCAGCAAGGTGTAAAGCCAGTATATAGCATACTCCTCTGAGTGAATAGCTTGTTGATCGGTACTTCTTTGGTTAAATCCCTTGCTAGTTCGTTTCGGATTAATAACCACAATGCCGGAGAAGAGCTAGGATCTCAACTGCAATTTCCCATCCTCAAGGGGCATTTTACAAAGGCTTAACGATAAATAGATATCAGCAGATTAAGATAGAAGACATTAAAAATTGTACTTTACATTTAATTTGAGACTTCAATTCGGTAAATGTTCGGACTCCATGTTAAAATTTCGTACAATCCTGTTAATTTTTCGAATGGTCTTTTTAAAAAAATATAATTCCTTTGTATTGTTTTATTGATCACATAAGTAATATCCTTCAAGCGTCATCGCTCTGAACAAATCTTTCTATGGATTACTAGTTGTTTGTCAAAAAATAAGTTGAACAACCAGCAGGAAAAGTGATGAGTGGACTTTACAATAGTATGATTTATCCGCTATTGCCATTTGCTATTAAAGGGGTTGTGTGGTATCAGGGCGAATCCAATAATGACAATCCGAAAGAATACAAAACCATACTTCCAAACATGATCCGCAACTGGCGTAAGGACTTTGGAATTGGTGATTTTCCGTTCTTAATCGTACAGATAGCGCCGCACAAGGAAATGTCACCAGAAATCAGGGAGGTCCAGGCCCTTGTTTCACAACAGGTAAACAATGCGGCACTGATCGTCACCACCGATGTGGGTGATGCCAACGATATTCATCCTACCAATAAGCAGCCTGTCGGTTATAGGCTTGCTTTGGCAGCAAGGGGACTTGCCTATGGTGAAAAAATAGAATATCAAGGAACCATACTACGATCTTATAAAGTCAAGAAATCAAAAATTATTTTACGTTTTAACAATACAGGAATGGCCTTAAACAGCAAAAATGCCCCTTCAAAAGGTTTTACCATTGCAGGTAGGGACAAACAGTTCGTGGAAGCCGATGCAAGGATCAAAGGGAAAAAGGTAATCGTCAGCCGGTCCTCTGTTTCAAACCCTGTAGCCGTTCGGTTCGGATGGAGCAATGTGCCAGACGTAAAACTTTTTAATTCAGCCGGCCTGCCTGCTTCCCCATTCCGGACAGATCCTTGAAGTTGTTATTTTCAAGCTTGGGGGGAATGCTAGTATATGTTAAAGGATCGACTGTGCTTGAAGACCATAACGCGACTTCAGTTTCAAGCAACTATTTACCGATGTGGCTGCGAAAGGGGGATCAATTTTGCAAATCATATTCAGGAAACGGAGCAGCTGCATATCCTAATTTGAATATGTGTACAATGGAGCAGGCGTGGCAATAGGGGATACTAATTGCGACGGCCTGGCAGATATTTGCTTTACAGCTCACTTTTCACGGCACCGGCCGCCCAGCTCTAGTTCGAAAGTCCGCTTGGCTACTATGCGCTTTAAGCGTTCGTTTTCTTCTTTAAGATGCGTACCTGCGGATCAACTCGTGAATAAGAATTCGAAGTCCATCCTTACCGCTCGCCAAATACTTTTCCTCCCACCTAATCAATCAGTCCATAGCCGACGGACATAAAGTGCTTAAAATATGCGAACCTGATTGGTGCATAAGTGACTCTCAATACACTGAAAAATGTGGCTTCAATCACAACAATCCGCTCTCCCTGTGACAGGAATTAAATGTGACCAACAGGGTTGTGGAACAACTGACCAAATCAAATCCGCAACTTGTCATTATCAATGGCATTCAAGAACCAGCAGTTGTAAAATAAGAAGATTATCCATCATTTAAAATATAAATCCATTTCGCAGGAATTCATAAAAGATGATATTTGTTCGACTTTAAATAGCATTATATTGATTTATTTTTTCAATAAAATGATGCTATTAAAGATTTGTCGAACTCTTAAACAATCTTTTTATGAAGCAATTACTACTTCTGTTGGGTAGAAGTCTTCTGGTCCTGACCGTATTCTCATGCATGGACGTCAAGGCTCAGGGAAATCTTACCGGAAAAGTGGTTGATGGGGATAAAAATGGGATTCCGGGCGTCACAATTACGGTGAAGGGAACAACCCGCGGCACATCCACGGATGCCCAGGGTGGCTTTCAGATCAGCGCGGCTGCCGAGGAAACCATGGTGTTCAGCTATGTTGGCTACGTTACCCAGGAAATAGTTGCTGGCAAGCAGACCAACTTGACGGTTACGCTGCTCGTTGACTCCCGCAGCCTGGAAGAACTTGTGGTTGTAGGTTACGGAACGGTGAAGAAAAGTGACTTAACAGGCTCCGTATCAACGATCAAAGCGGATGCTATCAAAGAAATGCCTGTCATGTCGGTTGATCAGGCGATTCAGTCTCGGGCGCCCGGCGTGCAGGTTACGCAAAGCTCATCGGCACCAGGTGGCGGGATATCCATCCGCGTGCGTGGTGCGAACTCAATCAACAGCGGCAGCGAGCCACTTTACGTGATCGATGGCTTTCCCATGTATCCGGATAATGGTGCAATGGGAACGTCCGGTAACCGCCAGGCCAGCAATGCAATGGCAACGATTAATCCCAATGAAATCGAATCGATCGAGATCCTGAAGGATGCTTCTGCAACCTCCATTTACGGTTCACGCGGCTCCAATGGCGTAGTGCTCATCACCACCCGGCGTGGTAAAGACGGACAAAGCAGAGTGGATTATGAAGGTTCTTATTCATTTCAAAAAATAGCGCGGCCCATCGAAGTCCTGAATGGATCCGATTATGCACGCTATCTCAATCTTCTGGAAGCCAGCCAGGGCGGCAGTCCGCGTTTCACTGATGCGCAGATCAGCCAGATCGGGGCCGGTACGAACTGGCTCGACGCTATTTCCCAAACAGGTGCGCTTTCGAATCACCAGTTATCGTTCACTGGCGGGGCCAAGAGCACGCGTTACGCTTTTGTCGCAAATTATCTTGATAATAAGGGAGTTGTCAAAAACACATTTTTCAAACGTTACGGTTTCCGGTTAAATCTTGATAATGATTTCCTGAACGGTAAGGCTACTTTGAGCAACAGCTGGTCTTACAACCGCACGGGAAGCAGCAACGTAGCCACGGACCGAGGCGGTCCGGGCGGGATCGTGATCACTGCGCTCGGTCTTGATCCGACGGTCGCAATCTATGACCAGAACGGGGAGTACAATTATCCAAGTTACGATCAGCGCTTCAATATCAATCCGCTTGCAGAAGCCAATGAAGGATACGACCGCGACAATATCAACCGCCTTTTTGGAACCACCGCGCTCACATTCAACCTTGCCGAAGGATTAAAATTCCGGACCAGCATCGGGGCTGACGTGGTGACTGCCAACCGGACGACCTTCTATAACAAGTTTACCTATGTCGGCAGGCAGTTTGAACGCCAGCTCGAACGCGCCAACCGCGCCGTCGGAAGCATCCTGAACGAAAACATTTTGACCTATAACAAGCAGATCCGGCCCGGCCATAACCTGGACGTGACAGTAGGTTACACTTACCAGAAGGAAAATAACCAGATCAATGTAGCGGCTACGCGTGAATTGCCTTCTGATGATCCGCTGTCGGTAAATATGCAAAACGGTGCCAAGCCACAGATCCCAAGTTCAGGTCGCCTGGACTGGACACTGGCTTCATTTCTTGGCCGGATTAATTATAACTTGAAAGACCGTTATCTCCTGACTGTGACGGTTCGCCGCGATGGTTCTTCGAAATTTGGGCCTGATAACAAATGGGCTAATTTTCCGTCCGCAGCAGTCGGCTGGCGTGTTGTGAATGAAGGGTTCTTCGCTAATTCTGGATTGGGCAAAGTATTTGATGATTTCAAAATCCGCGCAAGCTATGGCTTGACTGGAAACTCGCAAATCCCCGTTTACCGCTCACTGGGCGGCCTTATTCCCTACAACTATGTTTTAGGGAATGTGCTCACAGCAGGATATGGCCCCGACCGAATCGCAAATCCCGGCCTGAAATGGGAAACGACGGCCATGCTTAATCTCGGGCTGGATGTTGCCTTGCTGAAAAACCGGCTGTCCATGACATTCGACGTGTTCAGCAACAAAACGACCGATCTGCTGCTCGATGTTTCCATTCCGCAAAGTACAGGTTTCAGCACCATTATGCTCAATTCAGGATCGCTGTCCAACAAGGGCATTGAATTCTCTACCAACTATAAAATCATTGACGGACCGGCGTTGAAATGGGATGTGAGCGGAAATATTTCTATCCTGCGCAATGAGATCACGGATCTTGGCAAAAGCACGCCATTCTTCGCCAACAGCACTAGCGGTCACCTTGGCGTGTTCGGCAGCTGGGTGGAACCGGGCAATCCGATCGGGGTATGGAGAGGTTACAAATACACCGGACTTTTCCAAAGCGATGATGAAGCCAAAACATTTGCAGCCCGCGCCGGTTATCCGAAATATGAAGATGTAAACGGTGATGGAAAATACACCTCTGATGATTTCCAGATCATTGGTAACCCTAACCCGAAATTTACCTGGGGACTTAACACAAGCGCCAAATTCAAGGGGCTGGACCTTTCGGTGTTCTTTCGCGGCGTTCATGGAAACGATGTGCGCAACTTGCAGCAATCTGAAATGGGCGACGGCGTGCAGAAGATCAACCAGATCGGAAACATCCTGACCGACTCCTGGACGCCGACTAACACAGGCGCAAGCCGCCCCGTGGTGGATGGTCGCCGGGATTTCATCTCCTTCCGCCGGTCTTCATTTTTCGTTCAGGACGGCTCGTTCATCCGCCTTCAAAACGTGGCGCTTGGTTACACAGTCCCGCTTAAAAACAAATATCTACGCAGCGCACGCGTCTATGCGAGTGGTCAGAATCTTTTCCTGATTACAAAATACAAAGGCTTTGATCCGGAAGTGAACAACCAGGGGCAGAACAACCTGAACCGCGGTGATGATTACGATGCTTATCCTCGCGCTAAAATGTACACTGTTGGAGTCAATCTGGGAATTTAAGTGATGAACCTGTTAACAATAAGATCCTGTATGAATTCGATAAAATCTTCCCGTCTAAAAGTCTTTGTGAGTCTGGCCTTTGTCGCTTCAATGTTAAGCTGCGCAGACCTCGATGAGACGCCGGACTTTATAAATCCGGATACATTTTACAAATCGGCCTCTGAATTACAGCTGGGAATTAATGGCATTTACGATGATCTGAACTCCGGATATTCGGGCTATTTCTACGACCGCTATGTATTTGAATGCCTCACCGGCGATCAGATCGGGTGGGAAAAGGGGCCGCTTCAATATAATCTGGGCAATGTCAGTACTGGTGACGAGTATATTGAGGCCTATTGGTCAATCAGTTACCGCTCGATCAACCGTGCGAATGCTGCGATCGAAATAGCAGATGCTATGGAAGATCCTACAAACGATGCGCTGGTCAAAAGGCTGAAAGCGGAAGCGCAGTTCCTTCGCGGATTTTACTATTACGGTCTGCTCAGTTATTTCGACAATCCGCCCCTGACAATCAAATCAACCAAAGGCATTAGCGAATTGCCTTCCAATGCCGGTGGAAAGCGCGCTGTTATTGACCAGATCTATGCAGATGCAAAAGCCGCAGCCGAAACTTTGCCGGCATCCTATTCGGGAGCTGATGCCGGAAGAGCAACCAAATGGGCTGCCAAAGCGCTTCTTATGAAAGCCCAATTGTGGGATGAAAAATGGGCTGATGCCAAAACAACGGCCGAAGACATTCTCAGCAACAGCGGTTTGACATTGTACGAAAATTTTGGATACAACTTCGACCTAGTGCATGAAAATCAGGGTGAGAGGATCTTTGAAGGGCAAGTTTCTGCGACAGCCAATGCAAGTGAATTTAATGTGCACTCGGCGCACTTTAACCCGGAAGATTATCCCAGCGAGTTGGGAGGTGCAGGTTGGAGCTGGCTTAGTGCAACTCAGGAGTTCCGGGCAGCGTATGACAGCAAGGACAAACGCATTGATGCGACTTTTATCGAATCTTACCCAACAGGCCGTTTTGGCAAAGTGAACGGCCAATATCCGATCGTCAAATGGAGTCCGACTGCGGATTTCAACCTGTCGCGTTTCGGCGGGATCGTAAAAACCGATGCAAACCCGGCCGATCCGAAACAGCTGGTGTTTGGCAAAGCATGGGCAGGAAAGCTCGTCGAACTGGGCATCAATTACAATAACACGGAAAAAAACACCATTTATTTCCGCCTGGCCGACATCATGCTGGGCCATTCGGAGGCGTGTAATGAAAGCAATTCAGGTGATAAGCTGGCAGGCATCAACAAGGTCCGTGCGAGAGCGGGACTGGCTGCTCTGGGCACTTTATCCCAATCAGCGCTGCGGGACGCGATCATCCATGAAAGATCGCAGGAATTTGTTTTTGAGCAGGTTATGTATCCCGAGTTGCGGCGAAAAAGTAAGCCAGGTGGTAAACCTGATTATCTTGGCGACCGGATCCAGCATTACATTACGAAATACAATGTGGGCCGGACACTCAAAGCACGCGACTATGTGCTTCCATTGCCGCTCAAAGAATTGCAGGGTAATCCGAATGTAAAGCAAAATCCTGAATGGCAATAAAGCACATCCGCTGCGCTAAGTAAGAACATATAAAACAGGATATGACTGCCTGTCGATTTTGGCAAAAACCATATCGACAGGCAGTTGCAATTATTTACTATGAGATATCTTTTGTCATTAGCAGTCGCGCTATTTGTATTTGCCTGTCAGAAAAAGCAGGAAACGCTTTTTACGACTTTGAAAGCTTCTGACACGGGAGTTGACTTTAATAATACGATTTCGGAAAATGACTCATTTAACGTCATCGATTACTATTATGTCTATAATGGTGGCGGTGTGGCTATCGGCGATCTGAATAATGATGGTCTGCCAGATTTATATTTTACTGGCAATCAGGTCAGTGATCGCATTTATATCAATACAACAAAACCGGGTTCCGGCTCAACGACATTCAAGGATATTACTTCCTCCACACCGATCAAAACCGGCGGATGGTCTACCGGCGTGACAATGGCGGACATTAACAGTGACGGCCTGCTGGACATTTATGTTTCCAGATCCGGCAATTATCCCGCCGAAAAAAGAAAAAATCTCCTTTATCTAAACCGGGGTAATCTACGGTTCGAAGAATCTGCGGAGCGTTTTGGCATTGCCGACACGACTTTCACCAATCAGTCCGCATTTTTTGATTATGACAAAGATGGTGACCTGGACCTTTTTCTGATCACAAGCACCAACCTGACGAGGAATCCCAACAGGCTGGTCGCGCCGGTCAACGATGGGACGGGGCTTTCCCCTGACCGGCTTTACCGGAACGACGGGGAGCGGTTCACAGATGTTTCGCGGCAGGCGGGCATTATGCATGACGGCATGAGTCTCGGGTTATCCATCGCAGATTTCAATGGCGACGGCTGGGATGATGTGATGGTCGGAAACGATTTTCTATCCAGCGATTTATTATATATCAATAACCAGAATGGCACATTCACCGAATCTGCAAAGGAAGCATTTGGTCACCACAGCCAGTTCACCATGGGGACGGACGCTGCTGATTTTAACAATGACGGCAAAGTAGATTTAATGACAGTGGACATGCTTCCCGCAGACAATGCACAGCGGAAGCTCATGGCCGGACCGGCAAACTTTCAGCAGTTTGAAATGTCGCGCCGATTGGGTTATCATCCTCAGTATATGCGGAATATGCTTCAATTGAATGCCGGTTCCGGAAATGGGAAGAAGAATGAGCAGGTTTACTTTTCAGAGATCGGGCAGTTTTCCGGTGTACACAGCACGGACTGGAGTTGGTCGCCGCTCTTTGCGGATTTTGATAATGATGGTTTGAAAGATCTCTGCATTACCAACGGTTATCTGCGCGACATTACCGATCTGGACTTCGTTGCTTACAATGCTGCCATGGCGCAGGGTGGGGCTTCGAAAACGGAAATCGACAATAGAATGAAGACAGAAGCGGTGAAAATGAATACGTTGAAGAAAAATAATTTTATTTACCAAAACAATGGAGACTTGACTTTTACCGATAAAACAAAGGACTGGTTCGGCAGCGAGCCTTCCTTGTCTAATGGTTCGGCTTATGCTGATCTGGACGGTGACGGAGATCTGGATCTGGTGGTGAACAATATAAATCAAGGGGCTTTCATTCTTCAAAACAATACAACCGGCAAAAACTTCCTGAACATTAACCTGAAAGGGAAAAAGGGCAATAACAGGGCATTAGGGGCGGAAGTGACATTGTACACGGGCAAAGGCTTGCAGCAAATCAATCATTCCGTGACCCGCGGATATCAATCTTCCAGCGACTATCAGATCCATTTCGGGCTTGGGAAGGAGGGGACCGCAGACTCTCTCCGCGTGATCTGGCCGGACGGAAGGGTTCAAGTTGTGAGGAAAATCGCTGCCAATCGGGTTTTGACTCTGAACTATGACGCTGCCGGAGAAGCGCGCAAGGTTGAGCAGGTTGCAGCTCCGGTTTTGAAGGAAATAACGGCGCAGACCGGGATTGATTATTTGCATGCAGAAGAGCCTTATATGGATTACAACCAGGAACCAATGCTTCCGCACATGCTTTCCAGGCAAGGCCCGAAAATGGCTGTGGGCGATGTTAATGGGGACGGGCTGGAAGACTTTTATGTGGGCGGCTCGTACAATCACCATGGTCGATTATACATTCAGCATGCATCCGGGAAATTCATTGCAAAACCGATTGAAGAATCGCCTGGACAGAAATATGAAGAAGACACCGGCGTCTTGCTGGCCGATCTGGACGGGGATAAGGACGTCGATCTTTACATTGTGAGCGGTTCCAATGAATATTTTGATGGCTCAGAATATTATCAGGACAGGATCTATCTCAATGATGGCCGGGGAAAATTCACAGCTTCCTTCGATATGCTGCCTCCGATCCGGCACAGCGGATCCTGCATTGTTGCTGCTGATTATGATCACGATGGCGACCTGGATCTTTTTCGCGGCGGACGACTCATGCCGCTGGGATTTCCGAAACCAGGAAATAGCTGCATTCTGCGCAATGATCGCGGCCATTTTACGGATGTTACCGATTCTGTCGCACCCCAGCTCAGAAGCATTGGAATGGTTACTGATGCCATTTGGGCCGATGTCGACAACGATTCCTGGCCTGACTTGATGCTGACGGGCGAGCTCATGCCGCTCACCCTGTTCAGGAATGCAAATGGCCGGTTTTCAGACCAGCATGCTTTCCCGTTTTCCAATGGTTTATGGAATTGTATAAAAGCCGCAGACTTTGATTCCGACGGCGATCTGGATTTCGTAGCCGGCAATCTGGGCTTAAACAGCCGTTACAGGGTTTCCAGGGACAACCCGATGTCGATATATGCGGCGGACTTGGATGAGAACGGCCGTTATGATGCGATTCCTTCCTATTTTCTGAATGGGATCGAATATCCGGTTCCGTCGAGAGATGAGCTTGCAAGGCAAATGCCTGTTTTTAAAAAGCGCTTCCAATCCTATGCATCCTATTCGAAGCTCACGATGAGGGATTTACTTACCAAAGAGCAACAGAAAATGGTTACAGTCAGCCGGGCTTTCGAGCAGCGCAGTATGTACATTGAAAACAAAGGCAACGGGAAATTTGCATTTAAGCCGCTGCCGCAAATCGCCCAGCTTTCGGTTGTGCAGGATATGCTGGTCGACGATGTGGATGGAGACGGAAACGCGGATTTGCTTCTGGCAGGAAATGACTACACCACCGAGCCGGGCGCTGGGCAGTATGATGCTTCTTATGGTGTGTTTTTAAAGGGAAACGGAAAAGGGAATTTCAATCCGGTCGATGCTGCATTGTCCGGTTTCTTCGTGCGTGGAGATTGCAGGAATATCAGGAAGATAACGGGTCCGAAGAGTTACTATATCGTTTCAAGGAACAATGCAGGTATTGTGGTATTTTCCGGAAAATGAAAACGACCGATAAATCGCCAGAACGGACAATATTATGAATCTATTGATTAGGTTTGTCAAAACGACATTACCATGAGTGAGACAATAATTTCCCGTAAACGGGATGGTTTTGCGGGGCAGCAGGCTATCGTGCTGCCGAAAAGTGTGATCGACATTTGTTCGGATACCATCCCGATCAATAGCATGTTTATCACAGACATGGGCTTCTATCCAAAAGCGCGGTTTCATTACAGGCAACGGCTCACAGGCGTTCCCGAAAATATTCTTATCTATTGTGTGGACGGGAAAGGGTGGGCTCAGATGCCTGATAAAGGTGTTATGCCAATCGGCACTGGTGAATTTCTCATCATCCCAACCGGAACATCGCATCGATACGGAGCGGACGAAGCCCATCCTTGGAGCATTTTCTGGATGCACATCAGCGGACATCAGGCCGCGGCTGTTGCTAACCTCATGATGGGTTCAAGTCGGAGCCATATCAATGCAGTACCCTATGACGAGGAACGCGTCCGCTTGTTTGATGACATGTATGATATGCTCGAAAAAGGTTACGGATTGGATAATCTTATTTACGTTAACATGACGCTCTGGCGTTTTTTAGTGTCATTTATCCAGAGTGACAAGTTTGCGCTGACGCGCAGAACGGCCGATAAGGATGCAATTAGCAAAACGATCGATTATATGCAGGAGAACATTCACATGTCTTTAAAGCTGGAAGATTTCTCGGCTTATGTGAATATTTCTCCGTCGCATTATTCAGCGCTTTTTAAGCGCAAAACCGGTTATGCGCCTATCGAATATTTTAATCATTTAAAGATCCAGAAAGCGTGTCAGTATCTGCAATTTACCGATCTCAGAATTGGGGAGATTGCCCAGAAAATAGGCATTAGCGATCAATATTACTTTTCCAGGTTGTTCAGAAACATCATGGAATGTCCGCCTATTGAATATAGAAAGAAAAGATTGTTAGTCGAAGATCAAATCAATAACCACGACCTTTAACATTTATTCGCTTATTGAACTGCTGTCCGGGCAAGCATTAAAATTGCGAATCCGGCCTCGGATTTTGTCATTTCAAATACCGCTCTCGCAGCATTTTCATCATATAGACATTAATCGCCCATTGATCAGCCAATGGCTGCTTTGTATATGGAACAGTGGGGAGATAATTCGGTGGGCCAAATTCTGTTAGCATGGTTAATGTTTCACCGTTTTTGACTTTTTGAGCCACCACTGCGTCCCACCATCCCAAATGCGCTTTGACGGCCGCTTCCCATTCCGGAGCACGGGGATCATTCACTTGAGGGCCTTCCTCATGACCAATTCTCGCATGAATGTTGCCCACTCGCGATAAGGCCAGTTGCACGGTTTCCTGCTGATCGGCCAGCAGGCTTTCGTGCACATTGCACCAATGCGAAATATCAAGTGTGATTTTTAAAGCGGGAATTTTTTCAATGAAATTACGTGTGATATGAGCGGCGAAGAGCATTCTGGACCGGTGCGTTTCGTGGTAAATGGGAACGCCAGTTTTGGCTGACACTGCTGTTGTAACGTCAATGATTGCCTTATTTTGTTCGTAGGAAAAATAATCTTTCCCACTATGGCAATTGATATACAATGGTTTTTGGGCAAACTGTGTTGCGGCTGCTTCCACATTCTTTTTAAAAGACTGCAAATGTGCGCTGAAATCCTTTTCCCCAGTTCCACAAAGAAAACCCACATCCAAACTGTGTTTTTGAAGGGCTGCAAGTAACTCGGTTTGTTTATCTTTCTCGCCCGGGAAACCAATTTCTATCCCATCATAACCTTGCTTTTTAATAGCCGCGCTTAATGCGTCATAAGTGCCGATGAACCCCCAATTTGTCCCCAGGATTTTGAGGGATAATTTATTGTCAAATTGGACAGGAGCTTTATTATTTGCAGCCACATCGGCTATGCCAGATAACAGACCTGCGCCTGCCATTGCAGCTCCCAGAAAACTTCTTCTGCTTGGATTTGAATTCATATAATAAGAATGATGGGATAAATTTAGAGTTTTTTCAGAGAGTCAGTCGTTTCGTTTTTGATACCAATTTGAACAAACTGTGTCGCAGCTTGCTCGTTAAGACCATTGCTAATCTGAATCTTGGGATTTGACTTTTCGAGCTGACGGGCAATGCTATCACTGACATTGGAATTCCACACGTAAACGGACCGGACGGTTTTGATAGCCGCCACATTTTTCAATCCAAGGTCTGTCACCTTTGTTCCGATCAAGTTGAGATATTCCAGATATTGCAGGGATTTCAATTCAGCCAGGCCAGCGTCCGTAACTGCGGTCCGGTCTAGGTAAATTTTGGTCAGATGCTTTAATTTTGAAATTTCTTTCATCGAAGCATCTGTGACCTTCGTCCCGCTCAGTTTCAGGGTGATGATTTGGTCTGATAAAGCCGTAAGCAGGCCAATCTGGCTGTCATCAAATGTTTTTGCATTCACCGCGCTGACTTCCAACAGATTTTTATCCTGCGAGATCGGATTCACCAGCAGCCCGGCCTTACGAAGCGCTTGGATTTTTTTATCATCGGCAGCTTCAACTTCCATGCCCAGAACCGCCGAACCGGACGCTTCTTGTTTTTCCCCCGTATTACCCGAAGTAAGCGTAGCCAAAGCGGGCTTGACAGCCTCTGATTTTTGGAGATCGGCAACCTTCTTGTCCGCAGGCGCTCCCTGCTCAATCCACCAGGAGAGTAGGGCAATCTGTTCATTTGTTAATTGGGGTTTTCCTTTGGGCGGCATATGCTTGTCGTCACGCTCGGGCAGCAGACATCTTTTGATCAAATCACTGGTTGCACTGTTGCCTGCTTGCAACGCCGGTCCGCTTTCGCCACCTTTTTTGATTAAGTCCAACTGGTCTAATCTCAGATCGCCTTTGCTCTTGCTTGCATTATGACATTGTACGCAATTTTTTTTCATGATTGGTTGCACAATGTCTTGATAGACATTAGCTTGTTCAATGTTTGCGATTGGTTTAACCTCTTGTTCAGCCAATTCCGCAGGCGGCATACCGGCCAGTTTCCGGAATGGTTCGGGCGTGTACTGGGTGAGATATCCTTCGCCATGCGTCAGTGAGCCGCCATCATGTCCGGCAGTCATCGTTAGCAGGACCGCCAGTCCGAAGGTCCCCATATACATCGTTGAGCTAAAAGGCATCTTTTTTCTCAGTTTTTCAAAGCTTGCAACCCAGGCTATCCAGGCAAAAGCTGCGACGCCTATGCCCTGCCATTTGTGCCTTTCGAGCAAGGTATCATCATATCCGCCTCCCAATGAGAGTAAGTAACCAGCCACGCAAGATAGAGTCGCCCCAATGGCTGACCATAGCAAAATGAAAGCGATTGTAGAGGAGCTCACCTGAATTCTGTTGATCCTTCGACCCACTTCCAGGAGTGCGGCAATTAATAAAAAACCGATCGGCAAATGCACGAGTAAAGGATGAAACCTGCCGACGAACAGTGCCCAGCCGGAGGCTTCAAGAAGTAAACAAAACATAAATTGATGTAAACTAAGTCAGGATTTCCTTTACAACCTTTCCTTCTGTATCTGTAAGGCGGAAGTTGCGTCCCTGGAATGGATAGGTAAATTTTTCGTGGTCAAAACCCATTAAGTGAAGGATTGTGGCCTGAATGTCATGGACATGTACGCGGCCTTTGACACCATAATAACCCAGCTCATCCGTCTCACCGTGCGAAACGCCACTTTTCACGCCGCCGCCTGCCATCCACATGGTGAACGCTTCCAAATGGTGGTCGCGCCCCATATAGGGCATTACCAATCCATTTCTGTTTTCCTGCATAGGTGTCCTGCCAAATTCCGCGCCCCAGATAACCAATGTGTCTTCAAGAAGTCCGCGCATCTTAAGGTCTTGTATTAAGGCGGCAATTGGCTTGTCGGAGGCTTCGCATTTTTGTCTCAAACCGCCTTCTACATTACTGGATGCTGAAGTTCCGTGCCCATCCCATCCCCAGTCGAAGAGTTGAACAAACCGAACGTCGTTTTCCACCAGCTTTCGCGCTAAAAGACAGTTCATGGCAAATGTTCCGTCCCCTGGTTTGACACCATACATATCCATAATGAACTGTGGTTCTTTGGAGACATCCATCACTTCCGGAACAGACATTTGCATGCGAAATGCCATTTCATATTGGCTGATCCGTGTGAGAATTTCTGGATCTTTTACATCATCGTAAGTCTGCTGGTTGATCTGATTAATCGCCTCAATAGTTGTTTTGCGCATATTGCGGTTCATGCCATTGGGGTCGGTTACATACAAAACCGGATCGCCGCCCGTGCGGCATTGTACGCCTTGGTAAACCGAGGGCAGGAAACCACTTCCATATACGCTTTTGCCCGCATCAGGCTGCTGCCCGCCGGAAGCGAGCACGATAAAGCCAGGCAAATTTTGGTTTTCAGATCCCAAACCATAAACCGTCCAAGCACCCAGACTCGGCCGTCCTAACCTTGGGCTTCCTGTGTGCATGAGCAGCTGTGCCGGCGCGTGATTGAACTGGTCGGTATGTACTGCTTTCAGGAAACTCACTTCATCGGCAACTTTTTGCAAGTGCGGCAGATAATCCGAAATCCATGCTCCCGACTGACCATACTGACCAAAAACGCCCTGTGGGCCGAGCATTTTAGGCACACCCTGGATAAATGCGAATTTTTTACCTTCGAGGAATTCGGCAGGGCAATCCTTACCGTTATATTTTACGAGTTCAGGTTTATAGTCAAACAATTCCAGCTGGGATGGCGCGCCGGCCATGTGAATGTAAATGACCCGCTTGGCCTTAGGCGCGAATTGTGGAATGCCACTTTTAGCTGTTTGCTCCGAGACAGCATTCTTTGCCGAGCCAAAGGAGCACGAACCCATAATCGATCCCAAGCCGAGGGCTCCCAAACCAAAACCGCACGATTGCAAGAAATGGCGTCTGGTCTGGTGTTGTAAATGCGTATCTTGTAATTCTTTTAATAGATTTTCCATAATAACTGAGGTTACACCTACATCAAACTCATTCCTTGGTAATTACTTTGTCCAGATTCAACATTACATTGGCCGAGACAGTCAATGCGGCCATCTCTGGCGACCTTTTTTTATATGGCAGAATGCTATCCACATCAGTCGGTTTTGCCCTGTATGATTGCAGTGCTTCTTTATAAACTTTGAGCAACACATTCAGATTCTTTTGTTCAATTTGCTTGAAAGTGAGCATCCGGTAACCCTCGGCGAGTTGCTGCGGCGGAGTCTTGCCGCGTCTCTGCATATTGGCCGCCAGCTGTTCGGCTGCTTCCAGATATACCGGATCATTCAATGTTACCAAAGCTTGTAGCGGCGTATTGGTCAAAATCCGTCTTGACTGGCAGAACTCCCGACTTGGCGCATCAAAAGTTACCATTGATGGATATGGGGATGTGCGTTTCCAATAAGTATAAACGCCGCGCCGATAACGGTCTTCGCCTTTGCTGAATACCCATTTTTCACCACTATAAGGCGATTGCCATATCTTGTCGGGTTGTGGTGGCATTACGCCAGGACCGTACATTTTTCGGGATAACAATCCGCTGGATGCCAATGCCTGGTCTCGGACCTGCTCGGCACTTAGCCTCACACGCGGACCACGCGAGATCCAGATGTTGTAGGGGTCTTTTTCGAGCTTATCCTCATTGGTTTTGGAGCTTTGCTGGTAAGTTGCAGACATCACAATGCGTTTCAAAAACTTTTTGACGCTCCAGTGATCCGTTTCAATGAATTCAACAGCCAGCCAGTCTAGCAGTTCGCGGTGGGTTGGTTCACTTCCTTGCGAGCCGAAGTCTTCCACTGTTTCAACAATCCCGCGACCAAAAAGCTGCTCCCAGAACCGGTTGACGATCACCCGGCCCGTTAATGCATTTTCACGGTTAACAATCCATTTGGCCAGGCCCAGTCTGTCGCGGGAATATTCCTTAGGCATTACGAAGAGTAGCTTTGGCACATCGGGCTTTACTTCGGCCCCTTTTACCATCCAGTTTCCTCTCACGAAAACATGAGTTTTTCTGCTGAAATCTCCTTTCCCTTCCCATATGACGGGAATATCTTCGGCGCTTTTAGTGAGTAACCTGCTGTATTCAGCCACAATCTCAGGGTATTCAGGTTCGGTTTTGCCAGGAAGCTCATTTTGGAATGAAAGCCATTTGACCACAAGCCAATCATTGGGCGCTTTGGGATTGTCCAATGAAAAAAACAAATCCTGCTTGCCGCCGGTGTGCGTGATTGGTATAATTATCACTGAATCCCTGCCTTTTGTATTTGGCAAGTTTACCCGCGCAATGGCCTCATTGCTGTTGGTATCTTTCCTGATCGTCAGGACTGATTTATTAAAATTGGAAGCCAGGGAAATGACCATGTCTGTTTTGCCAGTCAGGCGGACGGCAGGAAGTTTTCCTGCCGTCCTATGTTTGAGACCTAGGTATTTTCCATCTAATAATGTGGCCCCACCAATGATCTGAAAATCGTGTGAATTGATCTTCGGCTCCATGACACGCAGGAATTGGGTGAGAGATTCCGTTTGTTTTGGATCACGCTTGGCTACCCAGTCGATCAGCTGCTGCACTTTGGCGGAGTCATCTCCTTTGTAAAAACGCAGCGTAGGTGAATCATTGGGTACATCTTCATCACGCGAATTATTGAAATATGCCATGTATTTATAATACTCATCATGCGATATAGGATCATAAGGGTGGCTGTGACATTGAATGCATGCAAAGGTTGTTCCCTGCCAAACTTCCCAGGTTGTATTCACCCGGTCGATCTGGGCTGCAACCCGGAACTCTTCGTCTGAGGTTCCGCCTTCATCATTATTCATCGTGTTGCGATGGAAGCCAGTGGCAATCATGTTTTCATCAGATGGCATACCATTCTTTTGAGGCATTAGATCGCCTGCCAGTTGTTCGATTGTAAATACATCAAAAGGCTTATCGGCATTGAATGAGCGCACCACATAATCGCGGTAACGCCAGATCCTGCGCCCGCTGTCTTTTTCATAACCTTTTGAATCTGCATACCGGGCCAGATCGAGCCACATAGAAGCCCATCTTTCGCCGTATGATGAAGATTTAAGCAGTCTATCAACCACATTTTCGAATGCATCTGCTGATTTATCTGCTACGAAATCAGTGACCTCCTTTTCCGTTGGCGGCAGTCCGGTCAAATCAAGGCTTACGCGTCTTAGTAAAGTTGCTTTATCGGCTTGTGGCGAGGGTGACAAAGCCTTTTCGCGCATTTTTTGGAGCGTGAAGTGATCTATTTCATTTTTGGGCCAGGTTCTTACTTCGCTATCCAGCAGTCCGAACAGGTTGCTGAATGTGCGCAGCTGCGGAAGCTCTGGTTTTTCAATTCTTTTATAAGACCAATGCGTTTCCCAGGTAGCCCCCTGGTCTATCCATTTTGTAAGGATGTCCACCTCATCTTTGCTGAGCGGTTTGCCGTTTTTGGGCATTTTTTCATCTTCGTCATCCGTCAGGATCCGGCGTATCATTTCACTGGCATGCGCATCGCCCCTGACCACAGGCACTTTGCCCGATTTGCCCGGCTCGAGCATTTCGTGTTCAAACAGAAAACTGACATCCCCCGCTTTTTTGACGCCACCGTGGCAACCAATGCAGTTTTTATTGAGAATCGGTTTGACCTCTGTATTGTAATCAATCTTGTGACCGAGCCAATTATCCTTCCAGGAAAAAGCTGAAAGCAGGAGCATTAACCCACCTACGCCGATAAATATGACCTTTCGCATTCGCTAATTGTTCTGGTTAAACTAACATCCACTGAACCTTTTTATGAGATTAAGTGAAGAAATTATAACAAAAGTCTAATGTTTAAGGCAAATGATCAATGGCTGATTCTGGGAAAATGATAGATTATGTTATGACCGGGAGTTTGACCTTCCGGCTAAATTCTCAGAAAATCAATGCAACGGGCGACAGTTCAAAAACCCGTTTATAATTCATCATTTTAATAAATTAGTCCATTCTGAAATTCAAATAAAAGGAACAAGTTTGCATTATGAAGTTTGCTCATCAGTCCCCGCACAGCATTTAATTAAAGCCGTCGCACCATGAATACAAAGCTTTTGGAAGACACAATCCGTTTCAACAGGGGTTACATTGTGGGGATATCACTCATATCTGCGCTTGGCGGCTATCTTTTCGGTTTTGACTTTGCCGTAATCTCCGGCGCGCTGCCTTTCCTGCGGACAGAGTTTCAGCTTGATGTTTGGTGGGAAGGTTTTCTGACCGGTTCGCTCGCTTTGGGCTGTATGGTCGGCTGTATCATCGCCGGAAAACTGGCTGATCAGTACGGACGAAGGCCGGGGCTCATTGTTGCGGCCGTGATATTTGCGCTATCGTCCGTTGGAATGGCGTTTTCAGGCAGTTTGGCAGTGTTCGTTATCATGCGGTTTGCTGCTGGCATTGGTGTTGGCATGGCCTCCATGCTGAGCCCGATGTATATCGCGGAAGTTTCTCCTGCTGAAATGCGCGGAAGAAATGTGTCCATCAATCAGCTGACGATTGTGTCCGGCATTTTGATCACGAATGTGGTCAATTACATGCTTGCTGACACTGGGCCCGATGCCTGGCGATGGATGTTCGGGCTGGGGGCCGTTCCCGCTGCTTTGTTTCTGGTTGGCGTAGTATGGCTGCCTGAAAGTCCGCGCTGGCTGATGAAAGAAGGTCAGGTTGAAAAAGCACATGAAGTGTTATCCAAAATTGGCAATGCATATTTCGTGAGCATCACGAAGGAGGCGATTGGAAAAACATTACTAACCGCGCCGAAAGCTTCCTTCTCCGAAGTTTTTCAAAAGTCGGTCCGTCCGGCGCTGCTGGTCGGGATCATTCTCGCTGTGTTTCAGCAGCTTTGCGGTATCAATGTTGTTTTCAATTACACTTCTACCATTTTCGAATCCATAGGGGCCGATCTGGACAGGCAACTTCTGGAAACGGTGGCCATCGGTACTGTAAACCTGATCTTCACGCTGGTTGCGATGTGGCAGGTCGATAAGCTGGGCAGACGTCCGCTGATGCTTATCGGTTCGCTGGGGCTTGCAATCACTTACATTGCACTGGCTTATGTCCTTCAAAATGGTGTGCCCGCTATTGTCGTTTCCATCTTGGTTTTGTCGGCAATTGCATTGTATGCCACTTCACTTGCACCTGTAACCTGGGTCTTGATCACCGAAATATTTCCCAATCATATCAGAGGCGTGGGCATTTCCATTGCGACCGTTTCGCTGTGGGGAGCCTATTTTATACTGGTTTTTACATTTCCGGTTTTGGCAAAAACCCTTGGAACCTATGGCCCATTTTACCTGTACGCGGCAATCTGCTTGCTTGGGTTTGTTTTTATCAAAAAGAAGGTGACCGAGACGAAAGGGCAGACATTGGAAAATCTGGAAGAAAGTTATTTCAAACATTAATATAGCACGGTCATGGATCACGTTGCGATCTGGGAATCAAAAATTACCATTCCGACTTACGAAGTAGGGGAGAAGGAACGAAATCCAATGTTTTTTGAAAAAAGGGTCTACCAGGGAAGTAGCGGCGTGGTATACCCCAATCCGGTCATTGAGAAGATTTTCGACACCCGGATCGACAAGGAATATACCGGGCTTTTCCTGGAAAACAGATATTTGAAGATCATGATCCTGCCCGAAATCGGTGGACGGGTTCAGCTGGCTTATGATAAGCTGAAACAAAGACATTTTGTATATTATAACCAGGTGATCAAACCCGCTTTGGTAGGTTTAACGGGCCCGTGGATCTCGGGTGGCATAGAGTTCAACTGGCCACAACACCATCGTCCTTCTACATTTGAGAATGTGGATTACCGTTTCGAGGAGAATGCGGACGGGAGTAAGACGGTTTGGGTCAACGAAATTGAAAAAATGTTTCGAACCAAGGGCATGGCTGGTTTTACCCTTTACCCCAATCGCGCCTATCTGGAAATTAAAGCGCAACTCTACAACCGAACCACCCTTCCGCAGACGTTCCTTTGGTGGGCAAATCCTGCTGTGAAGGTCAACGACGATTATCAGTCTGTATTTCCATCGGACGTGAACGCTGTTTTTGACCACGGAAAAAGGGACGTTTCCACTTTTCCGATCGCGACTGGCACTTACTATAAAGTGGATTACTCGCCCGGCACGGACATTTCCCGCTATAAAAATATTCCTGTGCCGACATCTTACATGGCCATCAATTCGGACTACGATTTTGTAGGCGGATACGAGCATGATTCGAAAGGGGGATTATTGCATGTGGCTAACCACCATGTGTCGCCAGGGAAAAAGCAGTGGACATGGGGACATGGCGATTTTGGGCAGGCGTGGGACAGAAACCTGACGGACGAAGACGGTCCTTATATAGAGCTGATGACAGGCATGTTTACCGACAATCAGCCCGATTTTACTTGGCTGATGCCGAATGAAGAAAAGTCATTTACACAATATTTTCTGCCCTATCATGATTTGAGCATGGTTAAAAATGCGACGAAAGATGTTTTAATTAATCTCGAAGTCGAGTCTGGATCTGCCAGAATACAGGTCCTTGTCACTTCGGTTCAACCCGATACGAGAATTCAACTAAGGCAAGGCGACACCTTATTTTTTGATGTTTATGCCAATATAACGCCCGAAAATATTTTTGAACACACGCTCACACTTCCTGCGCACGCACAAGCAGATAAGCTTGCATTAATCGTTTGTGATCACATTGGCAAAGAGCTGCTGCGCTTTGAGCCTTCCACCAACCGCAGAAACGAAATCCCGAAGCCTGCGTCATCGCCCGGTCTCCCAAAAGATGTTGAGAGCAATGAGCAGCTTTTTTTGATTGGTCAGCATCTGGAACAATATCGCCACGCGACATACAGTCCTGTGCCTTATTACGAAGAAGCGCTTCGCCGGGATCCAAAAGATATCCGCAACAATAATGCGCTGGGCGCCTGGCATTTAAAACGGGGTCAATTCGTAAAAAGTGAAGGTTATTTCCGGGCTGCCATTGAAACGGCTACGAGCTGGAATCCCAATCCTTATGATGGTGAAGCTTATTATAATCTGGGTTTGAGCCAGTTGTTTCAGGACAAAACTGATGACGCTTACAAGTCCTTTTACAAAGCGGCGTGGTCATCTGCATGGCAGGATGCGGCTTATCTCGCTCTCGCCCAGATCGATCTGAAAAGAGGGGATTACGTGATCGCGCTTGAACATATCAGCTTTTCTTTGGACCGGAACGCTCGCAGCAACAAGGCTTATGTAATTAAATCAGCCGTTCTCAGACAATTGGGTCATTACCAGCAGGCTGCCGAAATTTGCAAGGAAGCTATACGCCGCGACGGATTTAATCTGGCTGCAAAATATGAGCTGGAAAAAACGAAGCACGCTCTAACGACAATTGAACCAGATCTTGCTGCAATTGAAAAACTGGCCCGGGGAGATGACAACAATTATATGGAATATGCGCTGGATTACACTTGGTCAGGATTGTATCACGAAGGGCTGGAATTTTTAATGCTGGCTGAAAAAACGGGTTCGGTTAACCCGATGATTTATTATCATCTCGCTGATATTCATCGCAACCTTGGTGATGAGGCGCAATCGAGTCATTATCTGCATAAAGCAGCGGCTCAAAAACCGGATTACTGCTTTCCCAATAAACTGGAAGACGTTAAAGTGCTGAATGCTGCCATTGAAAATAATCCTATGGACGGCTTTGCACCTTATTATCTGGGTAACCTTTTTTACGATAAGCGCCAATACGCCGAAGCAATTGCATTATGGGAAAAGTCGGTTCATATCAATCCAAACTTCCCCACAGCACTTCGCAATCTGGGAATTGCTGTTTTTAACAAAAAGAAGAACGCTGAACTGGCAGAGCAATATTTTGAAAAGGCATTTCTGCTCAACGAATCCGACGCGCGTATATTGATGGAGGTTAATCAGTTGTATCTGCGGCTGAACAGGACACCAGCGGAACGGTTGCGCTTTTTGGAAAAATATAAAGAAACCGTTGACAAGCGCGATGATCTTTATCTTGAAATGGCCGCATTATATAATTTGATGGGAAACTCGGCCAAGGCGCTAGAAATGATAGAAAACCGTAAATTTCATCCCTGGGAAGGCGGTGAAGGCAAGGTTACCGGACAGTATGTGTCTGCATTGGTTGCCCTTGCCCTCGAAAACCTGGCAAATGAGAATTACCGCGCGGCGATTGCACAATTAGAAAAATCGCAACGGCTGCCGCACAATCTGGGTGAAGGAAAATTACCTGACGCGCCCGAAAACGATCTGCATTACTGGCTGGGATGTGCGTATGAAGGATTGCATGAGAGCGATGCCGCCAGGGGGTATTTCCAAAAAGCGACAAAAGGCAACAGTGAGCCGTCTGCTGCCATTTTTTACAATGATCAGCAACCCGATCAAATCTTTTATCAGGGCCTGGCCTGGAAAAAGTTAGGAGAATCGGACAGGGCGAACCAGATTTTCGAAAGGCTGATTGCTTATGGGGCACTGCATCAGAATGAACAGGTGACGCTGGATTACTTTGCCGTATCACTGCCAGACCTGCTCATTTTTGATTCCGATCTGAACGTGCTCAATCAGATTCACTGTCTGTATGTCATGGCTCTGGGCCATTTGGGGCAGGAAAATTATCAAAAAGCCGAAATGCTGTTCAGAGAGATTTTGGAAGCAGATTGTGCGCACCTGGGTGCTATTCTTCACCTAGAACTGATCAGAAAGGTTTTCTTTTCTCAACAATCGACATAAAGGTTTCATCCGACATGCTGACCGAAGGATTGAAAGCGGATGAGCTCATGTATTTCAGCAAGCTATGGCGAAGTTGTCTGGCAACCGTGCGATCATTCAGGTCACTGCTTATATCGAAACTACAAACCAGCAGACGCCCCTGACCGACGGTGACCTCAAAGACATTGGCAAGTTTCCGGTTATTGGCAAAATTGTCTATTTGTCTGACAATCGGTTTAACCGAACTATCGGGTAAAATCATTGCCGTCGACTTGGTGCAAAGATCCCACCATTGCCAGTCGGAGTGAAAATCGGTTGGAAACACGCTTAGTGCCGGATGTTTTGGGTCACAAAGCAAGCCGGTTGCCCCGGCTTGCTCGGGAAAGTGCACCGGACTCCAGAATAATGGAACAAATTTTCCTGGTAACCCTTTCATTTCTTTATAATCAGGGTTAAGCAGCACTTTCTTTCCTTGTGCCAATGCCTGCATAGCTTCTTGCGGCGATTGGGTGATCAATACATCAGTCTTAACTTCCGGCAGCTTTGCGGGATAAACCCAGATGTGCCATGAATTCACGTAGGAGGTGTTTTTCAATGTCAGGGTCAATGTCAATTTTTTAGCGGTTTTGACCGGCGAAAGTTTTACTTCTATGGTGACCAGGTTGTGTCCATCACCCACACTAATATTCGTCTTTTGAAGGCGTCCTGCCGACACTTGCTTGCCTGCATCGTCCACCAAAGTCCATTCAGGAATAACAGTTTCCAATGAAGCGCCGCTGAAATTAGCCAGTTCAGCCACGCAGTGAAATGTTTCGTCATTGGTATAGGTTGCTTTGGGAAAACGCAGCAACGGAACCACCGGTGAACAGAACGACCTGAATTCATCTGGTGACAGAATTCCTTTGCTATCCCAGAATGCATCCAGCAATCCTATGTCCGCGGTTCCCCGTCCCGGGAAGTCGTGCAGGTCCAGTAGCTGAATGCCGCTCGCGCCATTTGTGCGCAGGATTCTTTCCATTTCTTCTTTATACAAAAGGGCAGCTAACTTTCCGCTGGCTTTCAGATACAATGGTGCAAGTGGCAGCATTCCTTTCTTTTGCAGATCATTACGAATGGCGATAAGGTTCATCGGAGCCAGGACGCCCGTATACTTGCTTATTTCTGAAATATTGGGAAAGGAAGCATATTGCCCGACTTCGTGCGTAACGATCGGAACCGGTAAGCCAGTTAATGCGCTGGAATAATCCTCTATGAATGAAGGCGGTTTTTGGTTGAAAATGCCCTGTCCGCGAACCCAGCCTAGTTTTGTTTCCTGTGTCACAAAATAGTCGTCAGTCGGTTCGGGCCACTTGCCGTGCTGAGGCTGAAAACTGTAACTGGTTGTGGTGTATAAATGCCGAGGGTCGGATTGTTTAAGCTTGGTGACCAGGTTATTTAAAAAGTCGAAATTACCTTCCAGTTCATTTCCCATTGACCAGAAACAAAAAGAAGGATGGTTCCCATATTCAAGGCTGATTCGCCTGGCTTCATCGGTAATAAAATGATCCGCTTTGAGATCTTCGCCCACTTGTAAACTCCACATTGGCAATTCCACCTGAAGATAAAAGGCAAGCGAATCGGCCACCTCAAATGCGGCTTTGGGAGGACACCAGGAATGGAAACGAATGTGGTTCAAGCCATAAAGTTTCGCCGTGCCAAAAACCTTGGCCCAGCCCGGTTTGTCAGTAGGAGGGTGGCCAGTGAGTGGAAAAATGGCGCTTTCGAGCGTGCCAGAATGGGATAGCTAAGGGTTATTGAGAAAGACAGAACTTCATAGATAGACGAAAAATCATCTGATAACATGAAACGCAGAACATTTCAGACTACTCCGCTCGCCATCACCTCGCTGGCGGCATTTGCTGTAGTAGAATCCGTATACAATACTACGGATTTATAAATGCGTAGTAACAGACTGTTGAGATATACTGAGTGTTGTGCCGATTTACACCGAGAGCTCTTTCCCGCAAAATTTATTGTCAAAAAAATGGAGTTTCAACCTATTTAAATTTTGAATAGGTTTAAAAAATCTCTAAATGCTTTTTTAAATTCGTATTACAAAGTCTATTTCATGGACTTTGCATTGGTTTAATTGTGTAGAACGAAAACGGAGAGAGAGATGAACCTACATTCAAATTTACAGTACCCCTTACTTAAATACCTGTCAGAGGAATTCGCAGGAAGCTTTTACCAGAATGAGCTTACCTGTCTGAACAGGATGTTAATTCTTTATCATAACCGGTATGTGTTCTCGATTTATGATGATTCCGGAAATTACCTGGATGATTATGAAAAGTATCTGGAAAAACCCCTGAACTTCTGGTATCTGGCGGCTTTCAAAAGAGAGCGGATCGAGATGGTGAGGAAAAGAATGTATTTTCTTCTTAAAAATAACCGCCATGTCTTTGATCAGCTTCTAGCCCGAAAGGATTACAGCTCCTGGGAAGCCAAAAAGCAGACAATTCTTGAAATTTACAGATGGCTTGAACAGTTACCATCCGGAATCCTGCTACCCTACGATCTCGATTTCGACCAATGGAAACAGGAGTTGGAAACGGCAATGGTACCTTTTCTATCAGCATCGACTCAGACAATGCGTGTCAAATCTCTGAAAAAGTCTGTGTATGAACATTTTTGCCAGATACTCTCCGGTGCAGATCAGAAAGAGAAGCAGCAAAAATTCGAGCGGTTAATTTCATTCCTGATGCGGGAACAGTGGATTACCCCAACAGATAACGATGGCATTTACAGATTCCGAAATACCGGCAGAGGCGCAAGGCTTCAACTGGCAGCTTTGTATTATGTGCTCAACAAACAAGGGCATATCGCTCAGGACCTCATGGCTACACAAATTGCAGCGCTCTTTGATAGCTGGCTTTCTCATCATATTTCAAAAGACTCATTTGTCAAGGCCTTTCAACCCGAGCAGCAGGATGCTTTTAATTGCAGCGTCCGCCAGTCGAGACACAAATATGTCCAGGATTGTAAGTTGCTGATTCGGGATTTATAGTGCCGATCCAGGCCTGAAATTTCACTTTTATGTTCTTTTCATTCCCGCAGGAATTGCGGGAATGTTTTTGCCATTTGCCTGGATCAACTTTGCAGCATGTTCTACTAAAACGAGCTGCAGTATGATAAACAGACAAACCAAAGTTTCGGATCTGACAGTCTCTGATCTGGAAACCATTTTACTCCGCGTTACATCGCCGGACACCGGACAACACGCCGCTATGCTTCTGGATACCCGTCAGGCGCGCTTCTTTCTGGGCGGGATTTCAAAGCATGCGCTTTACTACCAATGCGCTCACAACAGGATCCCGCACATCCGTCAGGGTGGACGGCTTTATTTTTTCAGAGATGTCCTGCAGCAGTGGAAGATACAGAATGGCTGGCAGGATGTGTCTCTACCAACTCAAATCCAGCCGATATGAAAGCAAGCAAAGAGCAGCTCATTCGGCTTTTTGAAAGCAGGGATGTCAGAAGACGAAGGAAGCTTTACGAGTATTACGAGCACTATTTTCAGCAGCAGCACTCCGCCCGATTTACCATTGAGCTGATCAATGCAGATCTAGGCTTTGCATTGGTAAACCGTCAAGATGTCAAATACATCCGGGCCCATTGCAATCAATGGAAAACGGCTCAATCAGAAACTGCTGAAACAAAGCAGCACACGGTAGAAAAGAAAAGCGTAAAGAAAGAAATCTGGACAAACCAGGAAGAATTGAAAAATCCAACTTTCACAGGATCTAAACTTGATTCATTATGAAAAAGCTACATTTTATTGCCCAGTCCAAAGGAGGCGTTGGTAAATCGCTTCTGATGTATCTGATGGCACTTAAAAACCACCACAAAGAGAATTGTTTATTTGTAGACATGGATGCCTCTACGTTTACCAGCAGACGTCAGCTGAGTTTTGTAGATGAAGACAAGCTTGACACAGTAAGTCTTTTAAATGAAAGAGCAGCCATTCAACGGGACAATCTTTTTGTTTATCTGGATAAGCTATCCCGGAGCCGTTATCAGGAAATATACATTGACCTGGGCGCACCGGAAAGTGAGCAGCTTCCTGCATTGATCGAGTTTGACGAGGTGCAATTGCCGCTACGGGAATTTGCTGATGATATGGACATCGAATTTCACATTGTCATTGGCGGCGCAGGTGCGTACAATGCTTCGGTCGAATACCTGCTTAAAATGGTAAAAGTTGTAAGAGATGACTTTAAGATTACGGTGTGGGAAAGTGTTACCGGATTTCGTAAGTTCCCCGAACTAGCGAAGGAACTCGCTGAGAACTGTGAGAACATGGGCCTCACTTTTCGAAGGTTCGGTGACTTTGAACCGGAGACATACGTTGGTACTGAAATACTCTCGGGAGTAAGCAAAGGACTAGCCCTGGATGATTACGACCGTGGTCCAAGAAAAAGACTGATAAGAGAACTCAACATCAACTTTCGCTATGACTGACCAAGCTCCGAGGCAGCAGAAAGAGCTGCTGCTTATCAAGGCAGATTATCTGGCCCGCTACGGCATGGAGATGGATGACTGGACGGCGATCACGATGCTGGACAATCAGGTGCAGTTTGATAAAATGAATATGCAGCTGCTTGCCAACTTGAGAGAAAACAAACGGCTCAGTGAAACCTTTAAAGGCTCGATCAAACAGATACACTTTGCCTCAAAACCGGAAGCTTTCCGCTACGGTTTTGGGCGGAGTCTTCCGTACGCTGTCTGCGCGTTGGTCCTGGGGATTCTCTGTTACGTTTACATGAGTACGTACAAAGATTATGAAAATCTGAAAGATACAGTCCGTACCTACCGTAATGTCACCAGCTATGAATACCTGATCAGTCAGGGGGAATTAACAAAGGACGACGGCGTTGTTTACCTGATCTTAAAGCCGGTCAAAAAGGGCAGACACATCTTCGGGCAGACCTACGAGTTTGACGAAAGGCAAAAAGTAGTCAAAGTGCCCCTTAAACGACTAGAATGATCCCAAACCTTTCCTGTTGATCTCAAATAGTCCAAAAATTAAGCACAAGTACGTCCAGGCAGGCAATAGTAAGCCAAAGTGAGCCAGAAAGGTCAATCATGAGAGCCATTTTAGAAACATTTCAGCTTCAATAGAACATAGGCGTTGGCTTTGCCCCCCAGCTATTCGCCTGGCGTCTCATAGCTCTATTGTAACAGACCACTTTAAATCTTCAAGATCATGGAAAAGAAACCAAAAGGCAGACCAGCCAAAAATGAAAAGATTGTCAGAAGATCCAATTTTTCGATATGGGCGACCAAAGAAGAAAAGGAGCTGTTGAACCAGCACATTGAAAGAAGCGGGCTTTCAGCCAGTCAGTATTTTTTAACGCTCGCGCTGAACAGTCCCATCAAAAGACCTCAGAAAGAATCACTTCCGGCAAGGACTGCCGAAACGATCCTGATCCTTGAAAAGCTTAGCGGAGTTCTTTCGCTTGCTCTACTTAAAAGCAGGAATGTTGAAATACTGTGCTGCGGCAGTTTCGCAAACGATCAGTCCGTTTTAGGTGAGCGATTTTGCTCATCCCGTCATAGACTTTAGATCCATCAAAAAAATAAATTTCAATCAACAACAGGAAAGTTTCTCAGGTAAACTGTATATTAGAGGTATGTCAACAATACCAACATATCAAAGACCCAATCTCGAACCCAAATGGTTTTGGGACCTGGATTATGAAAGAATCGATTGGCAGGCCTCTTACAAAACGGTTATAGCCCGTATAATCGAAAGAGGTGGAAATCAGCAGTTGGAAGAACTGATCCGTTTTTATGGCGAAGAAAAGATTATCAATGCCCTTAAAAACGAGATCGCTTTTCTACCCGATTATGCAATTGAAGCAGCCTGCAGATACTTTCCTGTTACTAAACAGGAAATGTTATGCTACAAACGCAAACAGTCGAGGCCAGCACACTGGCTCTGATCAAAACTTTAATGTCGGACCAAAACCTCAATGATTTTTATTTGGTCGGTGGAACAGCTTTATCGTTAAAACTGGGACACCGGCTTTCGATTGACATTGATCTTTTTACCAGCAAAGATTTTGACTCGCCTTCTTTAAGCCGTCACCTCCAAAGCCAATACGGCCTTTCCAACGCATTAGAAATTAAAAACGGACTCTTCGGATTTATCAATCAGGTTAAGGTTGATTTTATAAGTCATCAGTATGGATTAGTCAAACCAGTCGAAATAACAGAGGGAATACGTATGCTTTCTTTGCAGGACATCGGAGCAATGAAACTGCAGGCAATCGTTCAAAACGGAACCAGGCTAAAAGATTTTGTAGACGTGTACTACTTGCTGGAAAAACTTCCCTTTGGCTTCTTGTCAAAGGCATATACACAGAAATATCCCGGTGTAAATATGCAAATGGCGCGCGCAGGCCTACTGTATCAGAAAGACATTGATTTTTCGGTTCCGATTAAACTGTTAAAAACAGAGTTTAACTGGCAGAATATTCACGAACGTTTAAACCAGGCCGTATTAAGCCCATTGTCCCTGTTCGAAGAAGAATCTGAGCAGATCCGTTCTACCCGAAAGCAGGGAAAAAGGCATAAATTTTAGTATTCTGTTCATTGCATGTGACGTAGCCACTTTGATCATTTCCGGTGGTAAAGGTGGACTGACCGCATTTGCTATGCATTCTCATTAAACTGGATCGACAATGCTGACAGGATGATGATTTTGGAAATGATGTTCATTTTTTTGAGATCAATGGTTCCCCATGTCAAATTCTTCTTCTTTAAAAATGTTTTTTAATCTGTTGCTCCATTCCCGTAATTTCACTTTTCTATATTCACCGGTTAAATGTGCTGCCGAGTAATTAAGTTGAGGTTGCCAACGAGTCACTTCGAGGACCTGCTAATATGGATTGTGCTCAATCTTCCACGGAACCAGGTGGTCATGGATTTCGAACATCCTACTTCGCCAAGTTTTCATTTAAGGTACGTGGCTAATAAATTTAATATTTAACGATGCCCATTTTTCGGAACGTTAAACCTAGGTCCGCTCAAAAGCTACGCAGCGTAGGGCTTATCCTTTTGTCGCCTTCGGCTACCGTTTAATAAATAATCTAACTTTTTCTTTTTTTTGTACATATCAGGTGACTTCTTTCAACTATTATTGTATTATATATTAATTCTACAAATGATCGAACTATTTAAAAAATTTTGCAAATAGTTAGTTTCGATTTTCATTTTTAATCAACGATATGAAAAAATGGTAACGATTTTTGTTTCATTTTTTAGTCTTTTCAATGGAGAATTTATTGCGGAATTTGGTTGCCCTGACTCAGCTAAAAAAAGGGGACATTGATCCTATTTTGCCCTTGTTTCAAATTCAGACAGTTCCTGCCCGAAGTCGATTGCTATCAGTAAACGATAGTTGCCAAACGGCGTGGTTCGTGGGTTCGGGCGTTCTTCGCGCCTACTATTTTGTCGAAGAACGAAAAAGGACTAATAATACCAGCGATATAACAGCCAGAGAGGTTACTAGTTGGATCGTTCCATCCGGAGGACTTCTTACAGATTTGTGTAGCTTTTTGCATCGCAAGCCTGCTGTTTATTATATTGAAACCCTGCAAAACAGCAAGTTGTACACGTTATCCTACCAAAATTACCTTGTAATCCAAAAAATGCATCCCGAGGTTGGGACTGCAACATTCGAACACACCCTGATCATGGCTGATATGAGGGTGCGAATGATGAACCTTAGAAGTCCAATAGAGCGGCTTGAGATGTTTGAAAAGCTGTATCCAGCTTTGAAAGGTCAACTTTCAGTTAATATCCTGGCGTCCTATCTCAGCATTGATCCGGCTACTTTAAGCAGGTTGAGAGGTAAAATCAGACTCTGATTTACCTTCCATCATTTTCTGATTTTAATCAGATTTTAATCTAAGAATATATACTGCATTGCGATACAAATTATTTTAATCAAATAATTTGTAAAAAAAATCCCACCCCAGATTTGCAGTCGGAAGGGTGGGACAATAACAGTTCAAACCATTTTTCACAATTTAAACCTTTACAAAATTATGAAAACAAATTGCTTAAAATTACTATTGATCGCACTTTGTTGCGCAATGTTTCAAAATTGTTCCAAAGATGAGGCCTCTGTTGAAAAACAGACGGCTGGTACAATAAAAGTCAAGCAAGGCAGGTTGAGTTTTGATAGTGAAGCCCATTTTAAATCGGTATTCAATGAGCTGATGCAAAATCAGGATAACAAGTATTTAAGTGCCTGGGAAGAAAAATATGAGGGTTTTACATCCATGAAAACTGCCTATAACAATCTGAGTGAGGCCGACTTTGAAAAAATTGGTCAATCTAATTCAATAAGTGGGTATGAAAATATATTACAAATACGATTAGAAAATGGCGAAAAGGAGGCTGCGGTAGTTACCGATCATCCTATTCTAGCCAGAATGTTCAACCAGGAGGGCCTGCTGCTGATTGGTAACAATGCATTCAAATTACAAAAGGACAAGTTAATTAAAATTGATTCCTATAATGAAGACAAAATCCGAAAGGTCCTGGAAGGAAGAGCCGAGAACAGCACGGATTATCTCCGAATTGAAAATCAGGTGGTTACCCAGAAATCTGAGAACCTGCGTGTAAACGGCACATTGGATCTGGAAAAATCCTGTCACGATGTTTACAACAGCAAGTACGCCTTTAAAGGTATATTTATTTTGATTGGCACTACTTCTGTTAATCCGTCCGGCGATTGGACCGCAGATTTCAGTGGTATGTTCAACAGCGTAATATTTGTTGCCCAGCACAGAAAAAGGACACTAGGTATCTGGTTTGCTAAAGATACCGGAGAGTTGAGACTTTCTGGCTCGGTTGCTTATATCGATGGAAATGGATCTTATCAGCCAGGAACATTGACACCAATCGTAGGTTATAATACCGACGAGATTGGTACGGTGCACGGTTGGGGGACGAATTACAGAGCCACGGCATCTGTGACAGCAAGTGGAATAGGTTCTGACGGAGGATTACATGGATGTACAGAAACACGTTAATATTCAAGGTTTGGTGAAACTTTGGTCGGTGACAACTGTCACCGACCAAAAATGCAACCACGGCATTTTTATATTTCTTTTATGGCTTTGCTGCATAACGACGTTTGCACAAAACGTAAATGTAAACGGGTACATTTCAGATTCTCAAACGGGAGAAGCAGTGATTGGTGCGAATGTGATCGGTGAGCAAAAGTTATCAAGGACTGTTTCTAACAACTATGGATACTTCAATCTGAGCTTCCCATCAGGTAGTTCGAGAATAGTAATCTCCTGCATCGGTTATGAATCACTAGCCCTTGATCTGCACGCAACACGCGATACAACTTTGGCAATTAAGTTGTATGCCGGGAGCATAGAACTTAATGAAGTTATGATCAAGAGTAAAAATACACTTTCTCATTCTAGTGCGGGATATTTGAATATTCCTGTTAATAGATTAAAGGCAATTCCGATATTGTTTGGTGAGGCAGATATCATGAAAGCGCTTGCTCTTACGCCAGGGGTCGCTACCGGTAACGAGGGGACAACCGGCCTTTTGGTACGTGGTGGCACACCGGATCAAAATCTGATTTTGCTAGATGACGCACCGGTTTACAATACGGCTCACTTGTTTGGACTTGTGTCAGTATTTAATACTGATGCGGTAAAAAATGTAGAGATGTATAAGGCTGGCTTTCCGGCTCGCTATGGTGGCAGACTTTCATCGATATTCGATATTTCTATGAAGGAAGGCAATAAGGTAGAAAAAAAGGTGGAGCGTACAATCGGTCTGATTAGCTCCCGGATGCTTTGGGAAGGCCCATTATCTTTCAAGGACAAGCACTACGGTAAGTCCAGTTATATGATTGCCGCAAGGACCTCTTACCTTACTGCTTTTTTATTGCCCAAGTATCTGATGTTTAAAATCGGAAAAGCCAATAGCTATTTTAACTATTGGCTTTACGATCTGAATGCAAAAGTCAACTATCAGTTAACCCCCAAAAGCCAGGTTTTTCTGAGCTTGTACAATGGCAATGACTTCTATTCAGCCCAAGAAAAAGTAAGTGGTGACCGTGGCAGGGCCGGACTGAGTTGGGGCAATACTACCGCGACGACCCGGTATAATTACATCATCCGCCCCAAATTATTCCTCAAAAGCATTTTATCATATTCTAGATATCGTTACAGCGTTTCCTCTAAAGGTTTTGAAAAAAATGCGGGAAAATGGGAAGAAAGCAGTGCTATTAAATCTTCGTCTATCATCAATGATTTGACAAATAAAACCTCGATCGAATGGTTTGCTGGGGCAAATCAGGCCTTCAAGGTAGGTACGCAGGTTTCGCTGTACCGGTACAGACCTACGTCAGTAAAAACCACTTTTGAACTACCATCTGACACACTATCAAAGATCAATTCCGCGATATTTACAAATGAGGTTGCAGTCTTCGCGGAATATGAGTTTGGAATTGGCAACTGGCTAAAGGCCAATCTTGGTGGAAGAGCAGTAAGTATGCATGTAAACGCAACAAGCTATCAAAATCTGGAGCCCAGGGCAAGTATTAATTTTATTCTGCCAGCCGGATTTGCTTTAAAAGGAGCTTTTTCGAAGATGAATCAATACATACACTTGCTTACCAGCAATAGCGTAGGCTTGCCTAACGATGTGTGGGTGCCGGCAACCGAAACGGTCAAACCATCGTCTTCCAAGCAATATACGATTGGCATTTCAAAGTCTGTTGGAAGTCAAATTGAAATAAGTGTTGATGCCTATGACAAATCGCTGGCAAACCTTATTGATTATTCTACAAGTAATAGCTTTTTTACGAGTTTTAATAAATCCTGGCAAAGTCTGATCGAACGGAACGGTGTGGGCAGGATCAGGGGATTTGAAGTATTTGTTAACAAGACCAAAGGAGACTTTACAGGCTGGGCTGCGTACACACTGTCCAAGAATGAAAGGCGGTTCGACCGAATAGATCACGGATCATGGTATGCTTCCAATTTCGACCGTAGACACGTGATTTCATTGGTGGGAAATTATACAAACCCGATAACAAATGCCTCTTTCTCCGCTTCATGGGTGTATCAATCGGGAGCACCTGTTTCGATGCCTATTGCTGTACACAGACAGTTCGACGAAGGACAAAGTATTTATGTAGGCGCTCCATCATTTATTTATGGAAACAGAAATAATGTTCGATTACCGGCATACCACAGACTAGACTTTAGCTTCAGTTTTGACACAAAAGGTGCCAGGCGCAGACATGGTCGCGTGACATTAGGTGTCTACAATCTTTACAACAGGGTAAATCCTTATTACCTCACGATCAATATTCAACCGTATCCGACGCCAACCGCCTTGGCACAGCCGTATAAAGGCTTTGATGGCTTGGTCAATAAAGTTGGTGTACTTCCTTTCTTGCCTTACTTCAGCTACACCGTCAAACTAAAATGAAAAGCTTAATTCTTTTATTGATATTTTTTGTAATTGTGGGCTGCAAAGAGCGACAAATCAGCCTCTCGCTGCCCTATGAGGGCGATAAACTTGTCCTTTTTAGTCAGATTAGAGCAAATGATACGGTGCAAATTGAAGTGCAAAAAACATATCCGCCAACAGGAAAGTCGACCTATATCGACGGCATATCGGATGCCACAGTCAAACTGTTTGGCCAGGACCGCTTCCTGGAATTACTCAAATTCACACGTAAAGGAATATATGTGTCTTCTTCCGGGCGCAAATGGCAACAAGGCAGTAAATACAAGATTGAGGTGAATGCACCCGGATTTTCATTGACGACGACGGAAATTGAAACTATGCCTGCCAAGCCCGTAGTTGCCGGCTATGAATTTGGTAGAGCGATAGATTCAAAATTTAATTCAGGAATACCCTCGAAGGAATTGATTATCAATATTGAGGATAATGTAAATGAAGAGAACTACTACATGATCGTGGTAAAAAGAACAGTCGGTAAAAATACATTTGGCGTGAACATATTTGATTTGGATAAACCCAATGATTTTGAAGATCCCTGCCAGTTCAGCTATCTTTCCAATATCGTGTTAACAGATTTATGCAGTGTGAATGGAATCATCACTTTAAAGAAAGGAATAGAAATTCGATATCCTTTTGATTTGGATATTGACTTAACTGCCCGGGATAAAATTGTAGTCTATACAAGGCAGATTAGTAAAAGCTATTATGAGTTTTGTAAATCTTATTACAACGAAGATGATCTGGTTGTTGCGTTTAAGACACCCTATCCAAGACATACAAACATCACCGGTGGTTACGGCATCTTTTCTGGGTTTAATGAAGTGGAAATGGAGTTTGTGTTGAAAGAGTAAATTGGCGCGTGTATGCCGGACTAAAGTCACAATTTACTTTCTAGTTATTGGTCAATAGTTTCCAAGATATGCGATCGAGCCCCAGAGCGAGTTGTTAGATTTTCAATTGACATTTGTGGAAGTTTGTACCATTTAGCTTTTTAGGATTGGGTCCCTTCACGAATAATGGGCAATATGGGTTACTTTCCAACATCACCCGCCGCCGAGTTTCGAGGCATTTGGTGCGGGCCTCCGCGGCGCGGCCAGATTCAGTTGTATCATCCCGCGAGGGTGATACAACTGTACATCTGGACAACCACGGGAAAGCAGGTGGTTTCAGCTTTTTGTTATTCTTAAAAGACCGAGTCAAATAGCCTTAGTTTGGTATTAATTTCAGTTTTCAAGCAGGTAATGCTTAAAGAAATACCTCAAATTGAAATTAATCTCCAATTCAGCTCACCTGAATTCGTCCCATCTTGTCCCTAAGATACAGTAAGTTGAAAAATGGTAGTGAAAGTTAACTTTTGGCAGCAAAAGTTCATAGAAGTTGAAAAAAGTTAACTAGCATAGGACTAAGGTGACAGCAGAATAGTGATCAGTTTTAGTTGGATGAATCCGGAAGAAATTTTCCTAATTTTGACTAAGAGGTTCGAATGAGACCAAAATCAGATGAATTTGACTGGATAAACCATTTATCTTTTTTAAGCCAAAATGATCCCAAAGAAAACCTAGTCATCCCTTTTAGCTAATATCAATCTGATTCTGCTCCAAAAATATCTTAATGGCCGCATAATGATTCTTTTGGATCAAAAATTCCGAGAATTGCCGATGACTCGGATTGAGCCATTCATATGGTATTACGCTCTTTTCATATTTCTTCCCCAGATAAACAAATTTTTTCTTTCAATCCCCTCTCTCAAGTCACGGAGGGGTTGGAAGGAAAAATTTTTGCAGTGGCTAAAGATCTTGTGATTCACTTGTACTAATTAATTTTCTGTTAGCTTTATGATTCTGTCGGAAGTAGGCAACTCTGCAGTACTAAAAACCGGATCCGCATATCAATATTTTTTGATCATTATTTCCTTTATCTCAGAACTCTTCCTATGTAATGCCTTTCCAAAATCCAGAAGTCAAATCAACCGCGTTCCAGGATCAAAAAGGTGGATCACCCTTCGGCAATAGTAAGCAACCTTTGCTCAACAATCTGCTCGGACTTTTCTAAAAGCAATCTCGCCTTTCGATGAAGCAATCCACAATCAGTCGGATCAAGAGATGACTTAAGAATGAACCGTGCACTGCTTGAACTCTTGTTAAGGACGGAGAATATATTCCTATCATGCTCGGTCTGACGCGGGAAAATATGATCTACCTCCTTAGTGAAATTATTGCACAAGTCCATAAGATGATGCAATGAATGCTGTTTTGGGTGATAACCAAGAAAAGCATAGATTAATCCCAGGCAGAGCTGTTCCACTGCCTGGCTAATTAAAGATAAAACAACGGTCTCATCCTGGTCAATCCAAATACATTCTGCTGCATCCATGAACGCCTCGGCGCGGAAATAGCGCTGTTTCCAATTAAGATCACAATTCAAGGAAGTGTTTGCCAAATCATAGTCTTGCATGGCATCCAGTTGTATGAAGCCTTGTTTCCTGTAAATTTGGGTGGATTGATGCATTGTTTTATGAAAAAAGCGATTGTTCAATCTTAGTGCGCGTGTAGCAGACTCAACGCTGTAAGCAAGCAATAACACTGAACACCCACTCTTGGTATCTGCATTGATTACGCTTTGAAGATCGGCAGGATTATTGACTGGTTCAGCGCTGGTTATTATCAGCAGATCATAATGTACCTGGTGCGTTTGATCTACCTCTGCAACGGAAAATAGACTGGTGCGCGTATTTGAAAATATTCTTTTTCCAAAACAAAAGATACTTTCAACCGAAAAAGCACCTACGATCTGATTGATTAAAGAACAGGGTACCTCAAACCTCGAGACATCCTGAATCTGAGCAGCAATCTCTGTTCCTGCATCGGTGCTTGTCTGAGGTGCGCTGAATGTCTCTGTGCACTTCTGGAAGGTTATCAGCAATTGCTGATAAGTTTTAAATGCAGCCAATTTCACTTCGCTTGCTTTTACCCGTAGTGCCGACAGATCCAGTTTATTAATCTGGTAGCTGTTTTCATAACGAACAGCCAGATAGGCATCGTCCAATAATCTCAGAAGTTCTATATCTCGCTCAGTGTCTGCTAAAAAGATGTTGCTTAGTTCTATACTGTACGGTTCAAGATATTTTTGATGTGCCTTGATGCTATGGGTGATTTTTGATCTCCCCGTTATAAAATGCTCTATGGCCCGGTAACTAAGTTCGATTGCCTGATGAAGCATAAAGGCAGACTGTCCGTAGTTTTCTTTTTCCAGGTAAAAATCTGCTCCGCTGATAAAAGCTTTGATTTTTTCTTCCTCTGAATCGTACTGCTTCGTGACATTTTCCAGTAATTCCTGCCAGTTCAATGATGTTGGGATAAGCTCATAATCTGACCCCGCTTTACGGTAAAGCAGATTAGCTTCTGTACAAATATTGTAAAAATAAAGATTGCCTTTGCTTATGGCGTCCTTGATCTGATAGGCCGGATATAGAGTGAAGCGCAGTTCCTGTTGCTCGGTAAAGAGAATATTGACAAGGGGCAGCAGTTCGGCTGGAGACTTGGTGCAGGTATTTGCAATCAGGATGGTCAGCACGGTATGGCAGATTTCCTCTTTCTCATGCTTATGCACATAAATCCTTTCCACATCGACCAACGCGATAATCTGACCAATGATGCCCTTCAATGAACCGGTTTCCGTTTGATTGGTTTCAAGCTTTTCCATGATTTCCTTCCAGATTTTTATGGTGATCAGTTGAGATTCCAGTGCTATTCTTCGTTTGTGACTTGCTTGAATGCTGCCAGATAAGCTTCGTTATCCTTTTGAAGCAGGTGTAGTATAGAAATGACTTCCTGCTTTTCTTCCGGTTTTGCATCAGCGAGCACTTTCAGTAACTGGTTGATTCGGTCGTTGCGCTGCTGCTGTTTACAGATAAAAATTTCGATCAGCGCTCTCCACTCGTTACCGGAATCCGAAATAATGACCTTACCACCATAGAAATTGTTGATGTTGAATATTGTGCTCATGATTTACAAGTTTTAATGAGTTAAATCTTCGTTTCGGGCATTGCAGAGGGGCTATCGAATTGGCTGAGCTTACACGTGATGGCTGTTTCACAGATGTTCATCAAGATGTCAATCTCAATTAACGGCAGCTCCATGGAAACTTTACTATTTTGATAATTACGCTGCCCCTGCAGGCTACATGCCTGTTCCAGTCTATCTAATAAATGAGAGAAGCGGTTATTTCTGGCTATGATTGGTAAATAATCTTCGGCCACTTTTTGATATTCAGCCGCTGAAAATGTTTCAGGTATTGGACCTTTAAAAGTGTTAATGACGGATTGATACAGCAGATGGAGCGTCTGATAAAGTATGAAAGCGCCTAAATCCAATTTTTCTTTTTTCAAGAATTCATCGGCTATGGCAAGCAGTTCCCTCCCTTTGGCAAAAGTAGTCTGGAAACGCGCGTCCGCTTCTGCTTTTAATTTATCTAATTGATCCTGGTCCATTTCACTAATAGCAGACCTTTTACGAGAATAGACCTGAAACTGATTTCTAAAATGTGAGCAGTGATACGGGCTCCCGAATTGTAGATATCCTCTAACCTCTGAAGCACCACCCAGAGAGACTAAAATATCCGGATGTCGAGAAAAGGCCAGTCTAACAAAATCAAGATACTGGTCTTCATCTATGTCTTCATCATCATCAACGGTGACCAGTATTTCGGTATAGCTGTCAATACGATGCTGCGGTAGGCCTTTATAGTTAATCATAAATATCCGCTCGGGTGAGATAGCGGTGATTAAAAGGTCCACAATTGGTTTTAGCCTAAATTGATTAGACGCATCACGCGCTAGGGAGGTAATTTTCCCTGTCCAACTGTCATTTCGATCCAGACTATTATCTTGCATAACGTAAATATGATTTATCGTAGCTGCTGTTGGCTGGTCGCTGGCCTTGGTCGGCTCCTGATTTGATGCATTGTTTAAATTTTCCATATGCTATTTTTTTAGCAAATGAAAAACATGCGAGGGAGGTATAGAACCAAACGGACTTGTATTCTACCAATTTTGATGCGTATATTACCTGCTCGGATAAATTGCCGTTCCCTGAAAGTTTTTTTATATTTGTACCTATGAGCACATCAACGAAACCCAACCACATAGGACACAAAATAAGCCGAATCCGCGAACTCCGCGGACTTAAGCAGGAAGCCTTAGCTTTTGAGCTGAAAGTCAGTCAGCAGACTGTGTCTAAAATTGAACAAAGCGAAACTGTGGAAGAACAGATATTAGAACAGATTGCACAAATCTTAGGAGTGCCCGTTGAAGGAATTAAAAATTTTAGCGAAGAGGCCGTGTTTAATATTATTGCAAATACGTTTAACAACACAAGCAACGACAACTCTAGTTTGATTGCCAGCTCACTAAATTACCAGCCCACTTTTAATACTATTGAAAAGATAGTTGATCTTTATGAGCGCTTGCTTCAAAGTGAACGTGAAAAAATAGAATTACTAAAAGGAAAAGTTTAATATAGGTTATTATGCTGCTGTGATTTGAAATGAAATAACAAATCACACTACTATATTTTATCGACTTTTCCTTGCCTAAATATTTGTCGAGCGAGTATTTTTGACGTAAGTAAATGCTTTGCCCACCTCATCGTAAAGCCATTTACTCCTCTTCCGGCTGGAAGGATGGTAGAAATTTATAAGGTCTATATCTTCCCATTTTCCATAACTAAATGTCACAGCATTCGTATTAGTTAACGCTCCATCAAATAATTGATTAGGCAAATAATCGTATCGGAAGTAGCAGATAATCATTGTCGGATTAATTTCACGAATTTGTTCGTGCAACAGTTGCTGACTTGCTACGATATATTTACTGATTACTTCTGGGTTCGCGCTGGCTTTACCACCGGATTTTTTCACGTTTATAAAAGCAACCGATCTGAGTGCTAATTTCTTATGATCTAAGGTTATGTCCTCATAGTTTGCAGTAAAATTATTTAAAATCCCTTGTGTCCACTCGGAGATGCGGTGAGAGAACAAATAGTTGACGCCTAGCTTCCACCATTCCGTATAATCAGCAGCATAAGGTTTTTCGTCTTCCGGTTTTTTCAACAAGTTATGCTCTTTCGCTATAAAGAGAATTCGCTCTGACTTAGCAGCGAATAATTCTGGATCGATGATGCCATCTATAATAAATAGTTCCTGGTAGTCCGGCAGGTATGGCTCCTGCTGGTATAGGGTCTTGAATTTGTCGAATATAATGTTGCGGTCGCGTTCATTCATACCTTCAAAACGTTAGCTATTCAAACTAAATTACTTTTTCAATGCCCGTTAGGAATGACCCTTGCAGTAACCTTGAAATTTTTATGATCGTCTGGAAGTGGAAAACCAATTTGCTCTTCTATTTCCCCAAACTTCGTAATTAGTTTTGTTGTCCGCTTAGAAAATTCCTACTTTGTCAATACATTTGCGCCCCCATCCGAATCCCTACCTTGTTATGACTGCTACCAATCAATTGGGACACGCTCCCATTAAGGCTCTGTTCTTTCAATATTATGGTCCAGCCATCATCAGTTTACTGTCTTCCACCATTCATCAGATTATCAACGGTATCATTTTAGGTCAGCAAGTAGGTAAAGAAGGTTTAGCAGCAGTAGGTCTATATGGTCCGGTTGTTATCGTCTTAGTAGCTTTGAGCTTACCTATCATGATCGGAGGCGGAGTTTTGATTAGTAAGAGTATTGGAGCGGCAGACTATATTAAAGCACAACAGGTATTTCAGTTCGCCACTACATTAGTACTTATAATTGGTGGAAGCATTGCCCTCACAGCGCCTTTTTTCGTCAAGGTACTCGCGCAATTTTTGGCAGGCAACGATAACCTGGCTTTGACTAAGCATACGGCTGATTATGCTTTTTGGCAGCTGTTAAGTCTGCCATTTTTCTTTTTAGGAATGGTTTGGGGCAATTATGTGCGGGCAGACGGATCGCCAAAAATATCCAGAAATGCCTCTATCCTTGCGGCTGTCGTCAATATAATTCTCGATCTCATATTAGTTGTTGGATTCAACCAGGGAGTGAAAGGTGCATCCATTGCAACATCTGCTGCTTTATTCTCTGGTTCGGTTTATCTATTTATCTATATTTTAAAAGGGAATACTCATTACAATTTCACTTCGTTTCGCTTCACGCTCCGACTTGGCCAATGGCAAGAATTCCTAAAGGTAGGGATGCCGTCTTTTGCATCAGAAATTGCCTTCTCTTCAGGGTTGCTGTTTATAAACCAGTCATTAATCAAATATGGTTCTTCTGCCGTTGCCGCATTCGGTCTGGTTAACTATCTCAGCTTCGTACTTATTCGACCTTTCACGGCAGCAATGATTGCGGCTATGCCTATCATATCGTTTAATGTGGGTGCCAAACAGCCACAAAGGGTTTTAGAAATATTCCGTTTTGCATTGGGTTTTACAATCTTGTTAGGAATTATTGTAACCTTGGCAGGCCTACTTTTTTCCGACCCATTGGTTTATTTATTTTCAGGAGATCAGGCGGTGGCCTCACGGAAAATTGCAAGCCACGCAATGAGCTTATATTTTTTAATGTTTCTTGCTGCCGGTCCAAACTATATTTTGGCTGCGTTTCTACAAAGCACGGGCAAAACAACACTTGCGATGATTATTAACCTGTTAAAGGTTTTTTTACTGATCGTACCGGCACTTCTAACGCTTCCTGACTATTTTGGTTTGTCAGGTGTGTGGTTGTCTCGGTCCTTCGCAGAAATATTAACATTAACCCTTGTCGGGTTTTACACCTTTTATTATAAAAAGCACTATTTTGCTGCAAGTGCAATTGTGCCAAACGCGTAAGGTGATATTGAAACAGAAAGAATACCATAACTCGCCAAGAGCGTCACCGCAGAATATGGTTAAATCTGATTCTCAATACAGTACCGTTTTTAAGTACCATGGCAATCTTTTGAAAGGCCGATCACGAAAGTAATTCAGCTTATAACTATCCAAATTGAATAAAGTCACCTCTCCAGAAGGTAACTTCGATAGAAATCTACAATTTCCTTAATGACCAAGCCTGGCTTATCGTCAGGAATATTGTGTGAGCTACCTTCCGCTAATATTAGTCTCCGGTTTTTATATCCATTAACCAAATTCCGCTGGTCATTTTTAAACCGCTCATTGTCGCTTGAATCCTGAAAAGGTCCGATCTCTGCCATAACGTCCAATATAGGAATACTGTCAGACAGTGGTACCTGTCTGACATAATCACTAGTGCGTTCCATGTTGGCTAGCAGGTGGTATAAGCTTAAATTATCAGGTTCAAAATCTTTACGACTATACATTTCAAAGATCTTTTTGGCGAATTTCATATCCTGGTAAGATGGTATCCGTGGGTCTAATAAGATAATCCCTTTTACCTGTTTCGGATGCCGTGCCGCAAATACTCGGTTATAAAATCCACCTAATGAATGCCCGATCAAAAGAAATTTCGCATCCAAATAGCCAAATTTTTCCAGTGCAGCCTCTAAGCTCTTAATTTCTTGAAGGATAGTGAAATTTGCTGTGTCAAGGCTACTCTTACCAAAACCAGCACGATCATAGGTTATAACAGTTGCTCGAAGTTGACGATGAACAGGAGTAGCAATAGAATCCCATTGCGTAGCATCCAGCCCACCGCCAGATTCTAAGAGTATTGGTGGGTTATTCCCCTTTATAATTCTGAAATGAAGGTTAAACGGTGGTACATCAAGCAAAGTATCGATGGTCTGGGCCTTCGCACTTACACATACCACCATTAAATAACACATCGCTAAAACTTGCATTTTTCTTTTCATTGAGGTTACGTCTAAACGACCGATTAATTTGTACGCAATTAGCGAATTTAAGCCTGTCACTTGTTGATGAGCTATTAATTCAAAGATCACAAAGGCTACTGACCATTGATAAGTTGGTAAAAGGCAGTTTTGTAGCCATCGCTGATTGATATTCCTTTTTGGTCTATGTATACTTGTCCTCCATCGATAAGGCGAATATGAGACAATGAAATAATGTAAGAGCGGTGGACACGGCAAAACTTTGTAGCTGGCAGAACTTCCAAAATATCCTTCAATGCCATATATGTGATAATTCTTTGCTTTGTAGTATATACCGATATATAATTATTTAAACCTTCGATATAAAGTATATCTTCAAACGCAACCCGGTAGAAAGTGTTTTTTGAATCTCCTTTTAGAAAAATATGGTCTTTAGCCTGAGCAGGCTGAAGCGTGGTGTTGGACTTCAAGGCTAAGAACTTGGTTAGAGAATGCTGGAAGCGCTCGAACTCGATGGGCTTTAACAGGTAATCAACTGCATCCAGATTAAATCCGTCTAATGCATATTCAGGGTAGGCAGTAGTGAGAATGACTTTGCAGTTGTTACCACAAATTTTCAAAAACTGAATGCCGTTAAGCTCAGGCATATGGATGTCGAGAAATACCAAATCTATCAATCCCTCATTGACCAGCCTTATACTCTCGTACACGTCATCGGTTGCTTTAACCAATACGAAGCCGGGAATTTGAGCCAAATATGTGTCAATCACCTGCGTCGCATATAATTCATCGTCCAGCGCCAGGCAGCGAATTGAAATCTCATCGGTCATAAGCTTAATGTCAGGGATGAATAAAAAGTATCTCCCTCACTTTGAATCGATAGGGTATGACGGCCCGGATAGAGAAGAGCCAACCGCCTTACTACGTTTTCCAAACCAATACCAGTGGATTCAACTTGTGAATGCCGGTTAATACGATTTGCCACGCGGAAAGTAAATTGTGATTCACAAATGGCTAAATCGATCGAAACAGGTGCGGTGGCATCATTGGTAACACCATGTTTGAGCGCGTTTTCAATGAACGGTAATAGAAGCAAAGGAGGTATTTGAATGGCTTCAATATTACCTTTTATCAGCAGGTTGTATTGAAAGGTAGGTGAAAAGCGTAGTACGTGCAAACTCAGATAATCCTCAATAAATTTTATTTCTTCACTAAGCGCTACCAGGTCAGCCCGATTTTTAGCGAGCGTATACTGCAAGGTCTTGGAAAGTTTCATCACCGCCTGCGAAAGAGGACCAGGTATAGGCAAAGCCATAGCGTAAATGTAGTTCAGCGTATTGTATAAAAAATGAGGATTAAGTTGTAACCTTAATAATGAAATTTCAGCTTGTCGAAGCTCCTGAGACAGTTGCTGATTGTGAGATTCTGTTGTATAAGACTTAGTCAGAAGAAAAATGATAAAGCCAATAAAGACCCCTGGGAAAGAATAATAGATATTCTCATAGATAAAGAATGGTAAACTAACCCCTTCATTCTTAGCCAGGCCAAACCAGTAGACAAAAAGAATCTCTTCAAGCAAATATCGCGTCAAGACAAAAGCTAACAGCAATCCGCCAATACAGCTGATCAGCTGCGGCAAGGTATTTCGTTTCCAGTACCTGGGAAAGATAACAAGTGCGCAAGGCAATATAACACCCATTTGCAGCACTTGGGAGCTAACAATAAGCAAGATACTTTGCCAGGATGCCCGGTTGAAGACAATGGCACCCAACAGCAAATACAGCATGGACCCAAACCAGATCAGCACAAGGATTAATGGCATTTGACTTCGTTTCATTGCGGAAAATTACAGCTTAATCCACCGGACAGCAAAATATTATGCGAATGGCTCTACATTTTATGTCAATGCCAGCCATACCGCTTTTGCATAGGCTTTTATGGCAATTAGATAATAAATTTGTGGTCAAACAGTCAGACACGAATCTTTGCCAAAAAAAACGTGTCTTATGAAGCAAAAGTGTCGATTCTTACCGTTCCTGATTTTCACTGGCTACCTGACATGCGCAGCTTTCTTATCAAATAGTATCGCCTTTGGTCAGCGTACTATCGTTAGAGGCCAGGTTAAAAGCCAGATCGATTCTGCGGGGTTGATGGATGTTCATCTCGTTTTAACATCCTATATCTCACCAACCATCGTCCGGTACGCTACTTCACAGCGTGAAGGGCGATTTACTTTTGTCAATGTGCAAGAAGGATTATATCAACTTACCCTTTCGCATATCGGCTACCAAACTCTTTTTATTGATTCGATAGCTTGTCATGGAAAGCAGGTTGATCTAGGTTGGTTACATCTGACATTGAGCCAGCAAACTTTGGAGCAAGTAACCATCCGGGCAAAAAAGCCGGTCATCTACTACGAATCAGACCGGTTCCGCGTTGATGTCAAAGCCATGAATACTAATGGAGATCAGGCAGTTGATCTTCTAGGCCGTATCCCAGGAGTGAAACTCAACCGGGATGGCGAGTTGAGCTTGCAGGGCAAGACTGGAGTTTTAGTTTACATCAATGGTAAACAAAGCTACCTGACAGGAAGTGCCCTGCTAAGCTACCTCAAAAGTCTGCCTGCCAGCGATATTGCATCCATTGACTTCCTTCCGACACCACCCGCCTCATACGATGCTACCGGATCAGGGGGTGTGATAGATATTCACCTCAGGAAGCGTAATGAAGATGGCTTTTCAGTTAATTCTACCCTCTCAATTACTCCGCTTGCCAGGACCCGGTCCGGGCTAACGACGATGGTAACAGGTCGCCGGGGAAAATGGCAGGGATATGGCCAGCTAGGTCTGGATCACAGCCCTACTTACGAAATAGAGAAAATCGACAGACAAACAGCCGGCAGCCGTTTTCATCAGGAAAGCAATCAGTTTACCCAACCAACAGATTTAAACGGTATGATGGGGATCAGCTATCAGCTCAAAACCAACCAGGTTGTCGGATTGGATGGTAAGGCCATGCGCGGATGGACTAACTTGCAAACCAGTGGACAGTTAACGCAATTAGGTGTGGCCACACCCTTGGTTGTCAGCTTACAACGCAATAACCGGACACAGGCGCAACGACAGGCTCTTCACATGTTTTACAGCTGGACGATTGATACACTTGGCTCAGCTTTATCAATTGATGTGGACTATTATCGGAATGGAGTAAGTCAATGGGATAAATTTACCAACATCTATACCCAGAGCGCCGCAGGTAGCTTGAGTTTTAATTCACTGCAAGACCAAATGCGTTTCTCTGACATTCATGCAATTAAGGCTGACTGGACGAAAAAAATAAAATTTGCTGTATTGGAAGTTGGCTTGAAGAGCAGCTACATTACCAATGCCAGTAGAATCGACCTGGATTCACTGTTAGGATCTGATCAACGCCCTGAGCCGGGATATAGTAATGTCTTCAAATACATGGAACAGATTCAAGCTGCTTACATAACCATTCGCAAGCCATCCAAATACGTGGATGTCAATATAGGTTTGCGCTACGAACATACGAAGGGAGCCGATCAAGCGCGTCAGTTTGTTGATCGGCGATATGGATACCTTTTTCCATCCGCATCCCTGACAAGCCGGCTTGGCGCGCATCAATTAAACTTTTCATATCGGAAAAGTATCATGCGCCCTGTTTATACAAATTTAAATCCCTTCACTTATTACTCAGATGCCTTCAACGCCGTAACAGGGAACCCGGGGCTTAATCCTGCACTGGCTCATATTGGCGGATTTGATTATATCTTTAAAGATATTCGGCTTATAACGGTGAATTTCATTGAAATTCAGGATGCGACGCTAGACGTACTCGCGTATGACTCGCCAAGGCAAGTCAATCTATCCCGACCCGAAAGTCTCGGTTTAGTACAAACCTGGTACATTGCCACAGGGCAAGCCCTGAAATTGGCTAAAAGCTGGTCGGTTAGTACAGATATAGCCGCTCTCTACAATCGAATTGTCTCACCGTCTGACATGGGACAGTGGAGCATGACGGCTCAAATAAGTTCAGACTTGCAATTAAATAAGGGTTGGTCAGCATCATTAATTGCTAAATATGCTTCGCCTACCTTGTATGAACTATCACGTGTCTCATCGATCGGTACCGTCTCAGTGGGGATGAAAAAAATAATAGCCAAAGGAAAGGGATTTATTGCTTTGGATGGAAATGATCTTTTTTACAGTGACCGGTACAAAGCTAGCTACCGCTTTGGCCCCGTCCAACAGGAGAGCTTGAAAAAATGGCAAAGTCGAACGGTACGGATTACCTTAAATTATACATTTGGTCGATCAAATGTTGCCTTAAACAATAGACGAGAATCGTCCCCAGAAGAAATAGACCGGGTAAAACAGGATTGATCGCCCGAAATCATCATATTCAACGGCCAACTTTTACCAAATCTACTTTTACTTATTCTTAGAAATACTCCTTTCGCTGTATGTTTATTGAATGTCAACCAGCGAATTATGTACTCTGTTTTGTCCACATTCATACGGTCGTATGTATATGTAGGTAGGCTTGGAAGTACAGTTTAAAGCACACGATTTATATTTAATGAACTTTTAAAGGTTTCCATCAACTTTAAATGAGCATTTAGATTTGATTCCAACACGTTTTAACCACTGTGGCCCTTGCAGAACTCGAACAAAAGCAGCACAAATTTCTTTCAAAACTGCTTGATTTTTTGTAACTTCAGGAATGCAATACTATTTTTAATTCCAGTTAAAGAGTTATCTTTTAACGTTTCGGCCCTTTTCTACCTTGCATTTTTTGAGTTGAAGTTTCCTCCTCGTTCCGCAATCTTTCCAAAGTTGCCAAAGCCCTTTTCTTTTGTAGAGCCATTTCAATTATCTGTTCCTTGAAATTGAGGTTAAACCAATTGACGTCCTCTTGAAGAACTAGATGATCTCCTGTGTCTTTACGATCAGGGTCGTAATTAGGATATTTTTCCAACAGTGCAGCATAGATCAGGTCACCATTAAAAATATGGGTTCCGGCAATAACGTGTAAATGACCTACGGTAGATTTTCCTGCTCCGTTTGGACCACCTAGAATGTAGAATTGCGGCTTTATAAGTAAAGAAATTACCTGTCTGCAAGCACAAAGCCCCAGCTTCCTTCTCCCTTAGGTACTAAATGTTTGATTAGAGTATAGTCAGCCGTCAATAGATCCAGTGAAACCAAATCCTCCGAACCGTCGGGGTTGGCCCTGATAAATTCTTTAGGGGGAGTTGACCTGGAGTCCCGGTAATACATAGGAATTCCTTTGGAAAAGGCTTCTCTATGAAGATTTGTGATTACTTGCGCCGCTCTTTCATTGGTCTGCTGCAAAGAAAGACCATTGGGTAGAGGCTGCTGTAAGGCCGATTCCGATTCCTGCTGTTTGAACAGAATTTCATCCAGATAACTCAAAAACTGCGAATCGCCTTTAAGATCGCCTTTAAGTTCTTCTATATCTTCAATAGGTATGAAAAGACCCGAAAGTCTCCCATTTTCATATCTCATTTCCTTGACCGCCATACCCTTACTTTTATGGTTACTTACAAATTTAACGATTTGATATATAAAAACTATGCGTGGCGCAGCACTCATTCATAGAACACAAAAATGTGACTGAAAATCTGATGTTTACCAAATTCTTTGACGTTACTTTGTGTAAAAATGCCGACTGACCCGTTAACCGATTACTTATGTTCATTTATTCCTTAATTTTATTCAAGGCTCCCAAGAGTTCAAAAGGTAGTTCATAAATATCGGGTTTACCTTCGGCATAGTTTCTCATCAATATAATTCCATAATTGTTCTCTTTGGCAAAAGCACAATTAGCCGTATAACCAGCAACCGCCCCTCCATGATTAACAATGGTCAATCCTTTCTCCTGATTAATGAAAAACCCTATACCGTAAAAATTTTGTTCTCCAATCCCAATCATTTTATTTTGAATCAGTGCCAAATTTTCAGTCGTTAACAGATTGGGTGAAGCACCCCGGATACAACTCATGAACTTTGCCAGATCATTCGGAGTGGAATATATACCACCGTTAGGAACTTTGTATCCGCGCCCGGCGTGCTCTGACAGAGGTGTTTCCGTATCTGTTCTCCCACCTGAAAGCTCCTGTATCCCAGCTGATAAATCTGAAAGTTTTTCATTGGGTACAATAAAATAACTCGAATTCATATGAAGCGGTTCAAAGAGCCTCTTCTGTATTAATTCTATGAAAGGCTTCTGTGCTGCCCTCGAAAGTGCCAGGCCTAAAATTCCGTATCCAATATTTGAATAGCTAAATTTTTCGCCAGGGTTGGATTCAAAGGAGGTGGTCGGAATGGACTGTAAAATTTTACTTTCCCACTGCTGAATGGGTCCTGACGCAGCATCTGGTAAGCCGGGTTCTCTGGTCAATCCGGAGGTATGCGTGGCCAATTGCTGAAAGGTAATTTTGGTATGATCCGAATATCCTTTTAGTTTTTTTACCTCAGGAACATATAATTCAACAGGATCACTCAGATGAATAATGCTATCCTGCACCAAAAGCATCATTAAAAACGCTGTGAAAGGCTTGGAAATTGAGCCAATTCGATAAATCGTTGCCGTATCTGCCATAGTAGCATGAGTTAACACTTTGGAAACGCCATAGGCCTTTGACCAGATGAGCTGATCTCCTTTGAGAATAGCGCCGGATATACTTCTATCCTTGGGCAGGCTTTCTGTAATGACCTTCTCAAGTTCCTGGATAATTTCTTTCTCTGTATTTTTTCCTTCAAAATCATATTGGGATGATGAACAGCTAAGAAAAAGGATCGGAAGTATAAAATAGAGCAATGCGTTTTTCATCATTTTAAATAGGGTCACCTGAATTTTTAACATGATAGCTGGTTATTAGATCCATAAAATTTTGTCTGTAACTTCCACCTAACGGAATATACTTATTTGCGACAAGCAGCTGATGATTCTCAAATTTGGTCAGGTAGGACAATGAGATAATAAAAGACCTGTGCACCTGAATAAACTGCTCTTGCGGGAGTAGCTTCAAAGCTTCTTTTATAGATAACCTTGTAATGATCTTTCTATCGCTGGTTACAAAATTTACGAAGTTACCTTCAGCCTCAATGTATTGAATCATTTCAAAATTGATCTTAAATGATTCATGACCGCTTTTAACGATGACAAAATTGGATACATTTTCTCTGTCGCTATCATACATTCCACTTCCGGTTTTGTAAACAGCATGGGCCTTATTACAGGCCGTTAAAAACCTGTCAAATAAAATGGGCTTTACCAGGTAGTCAACAGCACTGACCTCATAGCTTTCGGCTGCGTAGCTACTGTAAGCTGTTGTAAACACAACCATCGGGGGATCAGGAAGACTTTTAATTAAATTTAAGCCTGAAATATCAGGCATAGAAATATCCATGAAAACCAGATCAACAGCATTATCGTGTATGTAATCCAACGCTTTAAAGGCATCGATAAATACTGCTTTTAACCTGATAAACGGAATCCTTTCTGAATGGTACCTTATCACATCCAGTGCCAGTGGCTCATCATCAATTGCTATACATTCCATCTGAAAGCTTGATTTTTAAATTTATGTTGAATATCCCATCTCTCTCATCAACCGTTAACGTATGAGAATCAGGGTACAGATGCGTTAGCCTTTGTCTGACATTTACTAAGCCCAGACCCGTGCTGATTGGCCTGTCTTTATGCTCATGAATGGAATTTTGAACCGAGAAGCCAAGTTCATTGGCGACCAGATCGATTTTCATATCTATAAAGGATGGGCTTCTTGCGCTGATTCCGTGCTTAAATGCATTTTCGATAAATGGAATCAGTAACATGGGCGCTATCAAAAGCACGCACGAATGATCAATTTTAAAGTCAGTTATAATTTTATTTTGCCGGTCTATTCTTAATTTTTGCAGGTTGATATACTGCTGAATATATTCAAGTTCCCTGGTAAGCAGTACCAGATCCTGTTTGCAGTCTTCCAGCATATAGCGCATTAAACCACTCAACCCGGCGATACTTTGAACCGTTTTTGGGCTATTTTCCTGCATAGCCTGCGAATAAATGTTATTGAGCGTATTGAACAGAAAATGCGGATGTACCTGAAACTTTAAAAGATCCAGCTGAGCAACCAGTTTATCCGATTCCAGTTTCTTGCGCAGGTCCTCATGCCTGAACCAGTCTTTAGAAAACCGGTACAAAAAGGAAGCTAAAAGTATGAGTAGTTTAAATGCCAGCGAGGGAATTATGGTTTTTGATAACACGGCTGTTTGTTGTGCTGTAAATAGCGGGACGCTATAAATAGCCCATTCCAATACCATCGATACAGGAATCAGCAACAACAATAAAGAAAAATACAATGTGTATTTGCCTTTGGATAAAAAACGGGGTATAAACAAGAATGCGTTGAGGTAGAAAAATGACAGGCTTATGGTCAGAAGCAGTAGAGAATAGACGGCTTTAAAGAGGAACAAATAGGGTTCATTTTCAGGTGGCCATTGTGGATAGTCTGTAATCCTAAGCAAATACAACATCGCGATTATAAGAATGTGTAGCGATATTTCTGCGAATATGCTGACCTTTTTATAAACAACAAGATCCTTTATAAATTGAAAAAGATAAGACAGAAGTAAAACACCAATGGTTTTTAGGAAAGCGATTGCTCCGAATAAAATGATCAATTCAACAATTGTACTGAGTGATCTGCCTTTGATAAATACAGGCTCGAGTTTTAGCAAGTAATCAAAAAAGAATTCGAAGCCGGCAAGGCCTGTGAAGAGCAGTAGAATAACATAGCTGTAATTGAGCCAAGATTTTTTTCGGCCTAAGTAATTAGGAATAAAAACATAAACATTGATGTAAAAACCAACCATGCCCGTTATCCAGGTAACAGGGTTATAAAAGAACGGCACATGAGCAACTTTAAATGCTATCAAGTAGACCAGTAGCCATACTAAAATATGAATTGTGATATGAATCGATTTTTTCAAAACCCTTTTAGCTTATTTCCCTTTTTGAAGATACATAAAATCCCGCTGCTGACAGAAATGCCAATGAGAGCACAGCGATCGTGATGTGCGGATCCCAAATTCCAGTATCCTGTCTGTTTGTTGACAATGAAGGATATGAATAAGGTAAGAACTCTATATATTTCCATGAAGAGGCTATTCCTGTTCCCACGGTTAAGCAAAATCCAATGACCATAGGAACTATAAAAGAACGGAAATGGAAACTGAGAAAAAATTGAAATCCAATAATCGCAGATGATGCCAGCATCATTTTTAATGAAAGCAGCAGACTCTCTACAAAAAAGCTCGGAGCGTCAAATCCAAATTCCGGCTTAATCCGGATGAGAAGATAGCCGAATAGTTGGATAAAAAGGGTCAAACTGACAGCAGTGAGTATATTTAAAAAGATAAATGACAGGAGTTTATAGAAATAAACGGAGCTTTTGGAAACAGGAAGCGTATAAATCTGTTTCCACATGTTATTTGAGTGCTCAATTGAATTAGTGAGTGATGCCTCAAGAATAATCGTCAGTGGCAACAGTAAGCCAGCCCAAATTTTTTGCAGATGATATATGTACCCTTTCCAGGGATTTATGCCAGGAACAACCAATTTATGCCCTTCGGAAATATATATGACAAAACTTAAAAAGGCAATAAGTAACGGTAGTGCAACGGCCACGACAATGGCCAATGTATTTTTGAGCTTTTGCAGTTCTGCATAAAACCTCATGATTGGATTAAAGACGCTCTGAGTCATTTGCTGTTAAATTAAAAAATAGTTCTTCTAAATTTTGACTTTTGGTTTCGAGCCTGTAGATATCCAGGTCGTTTCTAAAAAGGTTATTTGAAATAACCGCCGCATCATTTCTTTCCTTGATTGCTATTTCCAGCAAACCATTAGTTACCCTGACAGGAAAATGCTGTTCGATCAAACCTGCGGCCTTGCTATTGTCTGAGGTGTCTGCTATTAATAGCTTGGCATATTTGTCTCTAAGCTCAGAAGCTTTCCCCTGAAATACCAGCTTCCCTTCATTAAGGATCGCCAGATGGCTGCACAGCATTTCTACTTCATACAGCAGATGGCTTGAAATAAATATTGTTTTACCAAAGTCATGGTTGAGCATTTTGATCAAATGTCTCATGTCACGGATACCGGCAGGATCAAGACCATTGGTAGGTTCATCCAGAATCAGCAGGTCTGGATCGGTGAGCAGCGCAGCAGCAATACCAAGCCTTTGCTTCATCCCCAATGAGTATTTGCTCACTTTTTTCCTTCCATCATCATCAAGCGAAACAATTGCAAGCAGTTCTTCTATCCTTTTTTTCGGCGTCGATGTCAGATTGCATAAAATATGCAAATTATCATAGCCGGTAAGGTGACTGTACAGTGCCGGATATTCAATCAATGATCCTGTATTTCTAAGGATTTCTATGCGATGGGTCCGGATATCTTTACCAAAAAGCATAACGCTTTTTTCAGGCACGTGAGCAAGGCCCAGCAATGTCCTGATTGTTGTCGTTTTACCTGAGCCGTTGGGCCCGAGAAAGCCGAATATGCTTCCCTTCGGAACAGCAAGGTCAATTCCGTCCAGAACCGGTTTAGTTCCGAAAGTATACCTCAATGCGTTGGTCTCTATTACATTCATCAGACCAAGGTATGATCATAACCTATTCTTAAAAAGCGAATGGTGTGAATACTATGCGAGGTAATGCGAATGATATGAAAACTGATTTAAGCATTTTTCACACTGTTTAAAACGTGGGAAGACAGGTAAACATAACCATGAAAACATACTGTCCAGATCTTCCCTGGGGATCATATCAATTTGTTTCCTACCAGTGCCAGCAAGTTAACTTTTCAAATGTTAGAATTTAAGGCTTGAATCTTCTGCTACATTCACGATTTGAATATACTTTAACTACCTATGCCAATTTGGCTAAGCGAACTCATGGCAATACTGCCCTGCGGCCACAGCACCAGCTTTTATTTTACCTAAGGGCGCCCTTGTAGCCATATAAGTAATTAATTTTTGAAGCTTAGTATAAAGCACCAGCCGCACAGGTTGTCAGTCAGTGCAACGAAAGTTACAAAGCAAAAAATGACGGCTACAAGAGTGGCCCGCTATTTACCGCGGCTTGGCGCCCCCGGCTTAATGCCGCTCCTTAAACCGCTGGCCACTCTTGCAGCCAAGGGGTGAACCCCGTCATTTTTTCTTTGAGTGGAGATAGCGATTGCCCTGAGCACAACGCCGGGCTAAGCTACTTTTAAAGTCTTTCAATCATGAAAAATCTTGAAAACACTCCAAAAATTTATGTTGGAACTTACGGGCAGTATAACGACGGATCACTTTTCGGTAAATGGTTTGATCTCTCAGACTACTCTGATAGCCAAGCGTTCTACAAGGACTGCTATGAATATCACCGAAATGAATTTCTGCCTGAGTTAATGTTCCAGGATTGGGAATATATTCCGGATTTTCTGATTTCAGAATGCAGTCTGCATGAGGACACATTCAAGTACTTTGAACTGACGGATGAAATGGGCGAGGAACGCGCGGAGGCATTTGAGATTTACTGTTCCAGGATCGTATCATGGCCTTCAAACGGAAATGATTTAGATGAAACACTACAAGGATTTGAAGAATCGTATCAAGGTTGCTTTTCAGGATCGATGAAAGATCCGGAAATAGAATTTGCATATCAATATATCGAAGATACGGGAATGCTATCAGACGTGCCCGAGCTGTTGCAAAGATATTTTGATTACGAAGCTTATGCAATGGACCTATTTTTAGATGGCTATTCACAGTACGAAGGTCATGTTTTTATGGACTGATTATTAAACGGCACGGTCTGATTTAGGCATGTCAGACCGTGTCTAATTATAAAAAAGAAGAAATTAGATTCTTTTTATTCCGGAAAGTATCGCGGGAACATCTTGCTGGCCATCAAAGATTATTTTCCGGCATGTTGGTCCAAAACATGGTGAGCAGGATGGAGGCGATAGAAAAAGAGAGGGTATCTCCACAAAAAGCGGTGGAAGTTTTAAGGCGTGAAGGACTCGAAGTAACAGAAAGTCAGGCTAAGAAAATCTTGGAGTTTTTGGAAAAATTGGCTAATATAGCAGTAAATCAATGTCTTAAAGATTTAAAGGATGATGTTTTGTAACTAAATCTGATTTATTTAATTATTGATGATGTAACTGTATTGAGATGAAAACGGCAGATTTATATGTCCGCGTCAGCACGGACGAGCAGGCAGATAAAGGCTACTCCCAAAGAGGACAGGAGGAAATGCTTAGAAAGTATTGTGGCATCAATCATATAGCGGTTAGAAAGGTGATCTATGAAGACCATTCGGCCAAAACTTTCAATCGTCCTGAGTGGTCTAAGTTGCTGTTAGATCTGAAAAAATCCAAAGGTAAAGTAGATCTGGTTCTTTTTACCAAATGGGACAGGTTTAGCCGCAATGCGGGCGATGCCTACCAGATGATCAGTATACTTAGAAGGTTGGGCGTGGAACCCCAGGCCATTGAGCAGCCGCTGGATCTTTCTATTCCGGAAAATAAAATGATGCTGGCCTTTTACCTGGCTGCACCCGAAGTGGAAAATGACCGACGGGCACTCAATACGTTTCACGGCATGAGAAGGGCAAGAAAGGAAGGCCGGTATATGGGTGTAGCTCCGGTGGGTTACATAAATAAGATCACTGAAAGCGGCAGAAAATACATCGCACTACAACAGCCGCAGGCATCCGTCTTAAAATGGGCCTTTGAAGAATTGGCGCAAGGTATATATTCGGTAGAAGAAGTCAGAAGACAGGCGGTTCGTAAAGGACTCAGATGCAGCAAAACCTGCTTCTGGCGTGCAATCGAAAATCCGCTTTATTTCGGTAAGATCTTCATACCCGGTTACAAGGATGAAGAAAGCCGGTTAGCGCAAGGGCAGCATGAAGCGCTGATATCCGAGAATCTGTTTTACGAAGTACAGGATTCGATTGACGGAAAAAAGAAGAGACAGCGGCCTAATGTGAAAGAAATATCCAATGATATGTTTCCGCTGCGGGGTTTTCTAAAATGTCCTAATTGTCATAGGCTGTTAACGGCAAGTGCTTCGAAAGGCAGAAACGGCAGGTACCACTATTATCACTGTGTGGCCTCCTGCGGGCCAAGATATGCGTGTGGCCGGGTCAACGATCAGTTTGTAAAAGAACTTCAAAAGTTTAAGCCCCACAAAGGTGTGACAGAGCTTTTTAAACTGGTTGTAAACAAAGCATTCAAAGGACAGACAAAGCATTCACAAACCGAGAAGAAACATATCCTCGATCAGATCGATGCACTGAACAATAAACTTGGTAAGGCAAGAGAGCTTTTACTGACCTGTGATATTGATCCAAAGGACTACCGGACGATGAAATCAGAAATAGAGGAAAAGCTTGTCCGGTTGGAGGCCAATTTAACGGAGATGACAACGGGTGTCGACAGTCCTGTAAATCTTGAAAAGATGCTGGATAAGGCAGTGAATGCACTTTCAAACATCGACCTTGTCTACACAAGATCAGATACAAATCAGAAGCGTGAGATCATTGGTTCGATGTACCCCGAAAAACTAGTGTTTGCGGAAAGTGGATATCGAACCACAAAAATCAATGAAGCAGCAGCTCTTATCTTTCAGATAAACAATGACTTAGGGAAAGAAAAAAGCGGAACTTTTAGTGATTTCTCACAAAAGTTCCGCTTAGTACCCGGAGCCGGAGTCGAACCGGCACGAGTGTAACCTCATTGGTGTTTGAGACCAACGCGTCTACCAATTCCGCCATCCGGGCATTGATCTCTCTTGTTGGGAGTGCAAAAGTAGACAGAAAAATACATTTCGCAAGAAATTGAGCGAAAAAATACTGAATAATTTTCACCTCGCTGAATACCAGCAATTTCGGGTATCATTCATAGCGTAGTGCTTCAATCGGATCCAGTTTGGAGGCCTTGATTGCCGGGTATATGCCGGAAATGACGCCTACAAATACACAAACCATAATTCCGACGCCCATCCACAGCCAGGGTACCACAAATGCCGCGCCCGAACTGATGATATTTGAGATTACATTTCCGATGACAATCCCCAGAAACAGCCCGGCAATGCCGCCAATAATACAAACTACAATGGCTTCGATCAGGAACTGGAAACGAATTACACGCGGTGTCGCACCCAGTGATTTGCGAATGCCAATTTCCCTGGTGCGTTCGGTAACGGAAACCAGCATGATGTTCATCAGCGCAATGGATGCTCCCAGAAGCGTGATAATTCCGATGCCAAAACCTCCGATTCTCAGATATCCGGATATGTTTTCGAATTCTTTGGCCATGGCATCAGCCCGTTCCAGTACAAAGGAATCTTCTTTACCCAAGGCATCCCCGCGTATTCTTCGCATCAATCCGCGTGCTTCTTCAATGATTTCTTCTCCGTCAACGTTGCCCGCGCTGGCGGTTATGTTGTAGGTAAGCACCCGGTTTGCGGCCAGGCCACGGCCATTATCGAGCGGAATGATGATAATCCTGTCAGCGCCTGTCCCGCCGCCCATTGAACCTTTTTTCTGCAAAACACCGACCACCTTATACCGCGCTCCCATGAACGTGATCTCCTTATTGACCGGATCAAGCTGGTTGAATAAATTGCGCGCAACTTCCTGACCGAGTACGGCAACATTTTGCGAATTGTCGAGATCGTTTTTATTGATATTTCTGCCAAAATCAATTTTATAGCCCTTTATGGCCAGATAAGGCTCATCTGCACCGATTACAGATACATTCGGGTTGGTTTTTTTTGATTGATAATTTACCTGAATTGCTCCGCCAATATTAGAAGAAAGCGATACTACGCCACCGTATTCTGTGCGAAATTTCGTAGCAAAATCACCCGCTTCCTGGTAGTTGAGAGCCGGATAACTCTTCTCCCGCCTTCCGCCGTTTCTGAAACCATTATCGTCCCGGTTTTCTACTGTAAAGGTGTTGGCGCCCAAATCGGCGAAACTGCTGTTGACGGAATTCTGCATCCCTTCAATGGCGGTAAGTATTCCTACGAGCGAAGTGATCCCAATGGCTATGATCATTGCGGTAAGTACGGTACGCAACAGGTTCGACTGGATCGACCGCAAACCTTCGTCTACATTTTCCTTAATATTCATAGCTTAATTGTGCATCATATTTGATAATATTACGTTAAATCTCTGACAATGTTCAGTTAGGGCAGCGGCGGCGCGTTGATATAAAAATTGGTCGCTGTGGTCAAACCGGGCAGAAGATAGTCAAGTTTCCGGCCCTGAAATGTTGCCATTATTTTAATTTGTAAAGCTGCACATGATGCGTGAAAGAATCAAACCAATGGTACGGCTGTTTATTCCGCTTATCATTTTTTTAGCGATTTCAATACAGGGATGGTCCAATCGGTTACTGATACCGATGGACAACTCGCAAAAAAATCACCTGAAAGCGTACGGCATCGCCTACTGGATTTTGAAAAGCTATGAGATGGAAATGGATTGGCTGCTGAATTACCGTGGCGGAAGTTTTATGGTGCCGTTTAATCAGAAATTTGCTTCCGAAATGACCATTCGCGGTGTTAGTTTTGAAGTGATTTCAGAGGGACAGGCGGGACAGATTTTAAGCCAGATCAGTGCGCCGGACGTTAATATGGATGCGGTGAAGCTACAAAAAGCACCGAAAGTAGCTGTGTATTCTCCAAAATCAAAATTGCCCTGGGACGATGCAGTAACGCTTGTGTTGACTTATGCCGAAATTCCATACGATGTCGTTTACGACGATGAAGTATTGAACAACAAGCTGCCTGAATACGACTGGCTGCATTTGCACCACGAAGATTTCACGGGTCAATACGGTAAATTTTTCCAATACAAAGATTATCCCTGGTATCGTGAACAAAAGCAGGAGGCGGAGAATATAGCCGACAAGTTCCAGTTTCCCAATGTCCCTCAGATGAAACTGGCTGTGGCAAAACGTATTGCAGAGTTTGTAACAGGCGGTGGATATATGTTTGCCATGTGCAATGCCACCGATACGTTCGATATTGCGCTGGCCGCAGACGGTGTGGATATCGTTGAAACCATGTACGACGGGTCGCCTGCTGATCCGACGGCAAACACGAAATTGAACTACGACAATTCTTTTGCTTTCAAGGATTTTAAAACCATTCCCTATCCATACGAAATCGAATTCTCTGACATCGATAACCAACCTGAGGAGCGCGGTTTACTGGAAGCAAATGACTTTTTTACTTTATTCCAATTTTCAGCCAAATGGGATCCTGTTCCCAGTATGCTGACACAAAATCACCAGACCATTATCAAAGGTTTTCTGGGACAGACCACGGCATTCAAAAATCGTTTTGTAAAACCGGAAGTGGTGGTACTTGCCGAAAACAAAACTGCCAATGAAGCGCGGTACATTCATAGTACGCATGGGAAGGGATTCTTTACATTCTATGGCGGTCATGATCCGGAGGATTACCAGCATCGGGTAGGTGAGGAACCTACAGATTTGAATCTGCATCCAAATTCGGCGGGATACCGGCTGATTTTGAACAATATCCTGTTCCCGGCAGCGAAGAAAAAGAAATTGAAAACTTAGGTTTAACCGCTAATAAAATCTTTATCCGTCAGCCCTGGTCCGCTTTGTGATCAGGGCTTTTTCGTGCTTTTGTTTTACGCTCCTGATTGATATATCTTAATATTTGTTGTCCTAATCCCGAGGAATTTTTGTGCGGGATAACACCTTTTAGTGCGTTTTCGCACAGGTTTTACAGTTTAAAATTCAATTAACTTACTGATAATTAAAGTGTTAATTTGTGGCACAATGTTGTTCTCTTTCTAATGCATTAGCCATGAAATGAATACCAACTCTTTAAAATTTTAATAATGGATCGTGAAGTCGGACCGGAACATCTGAAAACACAGCGAAACAAAAAATGGATGGTCGGCATCGCGATCCTTTTATTGCTTATTACCGGAATAGTGCTTTTCAAAAGATTTTTAAGTAGTTCAATTGATGCCGCAAGGATCAGAACGGGAGTGGTGCAGACGGGAGATGTAGAAAATACGCTGACTGCAACCGGCGAGGTAATACCTGCTTACGAGCAAATTATTACGAGTCCAATTCGGGCAAGTATCAAACGTGTTCTTTTGTCGCCCGGTACCAAAGTTGAACCTGGGCAGGCGATTGTAGAGCTGGACAAATCGCTCACGCAAATTGAGTTTGAGCGTTATCAGGATCAACTGGAACTCAAAAAGAATGGCATTGATCAATTGCGGATGAAACTGAATAAGAATTTGTACGATGCTGAAATTACGGATAAAATAAAATTGCTCAATATCAATAAACTGAGGGCCGATCTTGAAGACGCCAGAAGGCTTGAAAAAGTTGGAGGTGGAACAAATGAAGATATCACCCGTGCCGAAAATGCACTGAAGATTGCCCAGCTGGAAAAACAGCAACTCGAAAATGACCTTTCTTACAACCGGGAATCGATGGGAGCAAGCCTGCGGGAAACAGAACTGGGCGCACAGATTGAAGGTAAAAACCTGCAGGAGTTGCAGCACAAACTTAAAAGAGCCGACATCGTTGCCGACCGCAAAGGCGTACTGGCCTGGGTCAACGAAAACATTGGGTCCTCTGTAAACGAAGGTGAAATGCTCGCCAGAGTGGCCGACTTGGGGAGTTTTAGGATTGAGGGCTCTTGTTCTGATGTGTATGCGGATCAGGTGAAATCGGGGTTGGCAGTGATCGTTAAATTAAATGAAACTGTCCTTCGCGGCTTGATCACGCAGGTGAAACCAGCAGTAAAAGATGGAATTATCGCTTTTGTGATACAACTGGAAAATGCCAAAAGTGAATCCTTGCGGCCTAACATGAAAGTGGAGGTGTATGTGGTGACCAATCGTAGCCCCAAGACACTCCGTGTTGCCAATGGTCCTGCGTTTACAGGAAAGAGAAAACAATTTGTCTATGTGCTGGAAAATGCCGTAGCGCATCGCCGGGAAGTGGAAATAGGGCTGTCAAATTTTGACTTCGTAGAGATCAAAAAAGGCCTTAACGCCGGAGAAAAGGTAATTCTGTCTGATATGAATCAGTATGAACACCTGGAAGAAATTTCAATCAAAAACCAAAACAATTGATGAAAAATTTCTCCCTGATCCTGTTTATTTTATTTGCGATAACTGCATCTGCGCAAACGCAAAGGCTGACGCTCCATGAGGTGATCGAACTTGCAAAGTCGGGATCCATCGCATCCAAGCAGGCGGTTACGCAGAAAAAAACGAATTACTGGAAATACCGCTCTTTCCAGGCAGATTTTAAGCCGCAACTGAGTTTAAACGGAACGTTACCGGGTTTCACCAGATCATTTATTCAGGTGGTTCAACCTGACGGGAATATTTCATTTCAAAATGTTTCGTATAACAACTCACAGGTCAATTTACAGCTTAGTCAAAGTATTGCCCTTACGGGAGGAACTGTTTTTGCGCAGCAACAAGTACAGCGTTTCGATGATTTTGCAAGAAACAAAACCAGCTACAACGGGATTCCTTTTGAGTTCGGAATTACACAGCCCCTTTTTCGTTTTAATGAAATGAAATGGAACAGGAAAATTGAGCCGTTGAAATTTCAGGAAGGTAATCAGTTGTACATTAGTTCTTTGGAAGAAGTGGCGCTCAATGCAACCGGCTTTTATTTTGAGCTTTTAGTAGCACAGGTAAATTTGCAGATTGCAGAAAAAAACCGGAGCAACAACGATACGCTTTACAAGATTGCTGGGCACAAGCTTGCGCTTGGAAAAATATCACAAAATGATCTTTTGCAGTTGCAAATGGGGCTGCTTACTGCTCAAAAGGATCTGGCTTCGGCACAACAATCGGCTGCTGTTGCTTCTTTAAAGTTAAAGATGTTTTTAAGTTCGCGGGATGAAAGGTCGCTGGAGCTGGAAATTCCGGTTGAATCTTCTGAATTTGAAATTGACACACAATTAGCACTGCGTGAGGCTTTTGCTAATCGTTCTGACGCAATTGGTTTTAAACGCAGGATTCTTGAGTCTGAAAAGGAGGTACAAAAAGCGCAGAAAGAAAATGGCTTGAACGCTTCATTGCAGGCAACATTTGGTTTGTCGAATCAAGGCACACGGCCGGCTGACATTTACATTAGTCCCCAGGATAGGGAATTTGTCGAATTGCAATTTACATTGCCCATCCTCACCTGGGGGCGAAACAAGGCAAGAACAGAAGTCGCGAAAGCAAACAGGGAATTTGCCCAACAGTCGGTGGAGCAGGACAAACTTACCTTCGAGCAGGAAATTTTCACGCAGGTCACGCTTTTACAAATGTTACAAAAGCAGGTGAAACTGACAAAATTAACCGATGGGATTGCAGCCAACCGTTACCAGATCGCTCAGGAGCGATTTATATTGAGTAATTTAAGTGTTACCGATCTTGCGATTGCCACGCAGGAGAAGGATCGGGCGAAGCGGGATTACATTCTGGCTTTGCGTGATTATTGGCAATCATATTACAGTCTGAGGTTGCTGACGCTTTATGATTTTGAGAAGAATGAGAAGATACAATAGGGGTTTCACGCAAAGTTCGCAAAGGTCAACGCAGAGAACGCAAGGTTTCTAATTTTCTGTGTCCTCTGCGGTTACACTGAGTCCTCTGCGTTAACCATTTAACCAAACAAGCCATGATAAAACTACAAAATGTTGAGAAAGTCTATCGCACCAGTTCGATTGAAACGCTGGCCCTGAACAACATCAATCTGGATGTGAAGAAAGGTGAATTCATTTCAATCATGGGCCCGTCCGGATGCGGGAAAAGCACCCTGCTGAATATTATGGGATTGTTGGATGCACCTTCCCGGGGTGTAATTGAAATTGATGGAAGCAGGGTGGAAAATTATCAGGATAAAGCCATGGCGCATCTTCGCAACCAGAAACTGGGATTCATTTTCCAGAGCTTCCACCTGATCAATGATTTGTCGGTGATTGACAACGTTGAAATTCCCTTGCTTTACCGAACGAGTTCTGCCAGACAACGGCGCGAACTTGCACAGGAGGCGCTTGAAAGAGTGGGACTTAGTAATCGGATGAAACACTTTCCCAAGCAATTGTCGGGCGGACAAAAACAACGTGTGGCTATTGCACGCGCCATTGTAGGAAAACCTGAGATAATTCTTGCAGACGAACCTACGGGAAATCTGGACAGCGCCATGGGCAACGAAATCCTAAATATTCTCCAGAGCCTGAACGAAGATGGTGCCACAATTGTGATGGTAACCCACGACGATGCCATGGCAAAACGAACACACCGGCTTGTCAGGCTGTTCGACGGAACGCAGGTATTGTAAATTTTGAATGATAGCGTAATAGACCGGGTCGCCGGTGCGATGCGTGAATATGTGGCTCGTTCGAAATATTTACGCACGCTATTATTCAGTCATTCTATCATTCACTCATTTTATCATTTGTCGACCCCATGCTCTTAAATTACATCAAAATCGCCTGGAAGGTACTGCTGCGGCATCCTTTCTATACGTTTATAACATTATTCGGAATCAGTCTGACGCTGACTGTTTTGATGGTGCTTACCTCGTTTCTGGATCATCTTTTTGGGTCGCATTATCCTGAAAACAGGCGCTATCGGACGCTCTACATTGCCAACATGCTCCAGACGGATTCCGCGAAGACTTCCATGAGTTCTGGCCCAGCCAGTTTCAGGTTTTTGAGCAAATATGCCAAATCCCTTAGAACTCCGGAAAATGTTGCCGTTGTTTCCAATTTTAGTTTTTCCAATACCTATGTGAATGGAAAGCGTATTAAATTGAATACCAAGTTCACGGATGCAACTTTCTGGGAAGTGACTGACTTTGAATTTTTGGAAGGGAAACCTTATAGTGAGAACAACATCCGCAGTGGAGATCTTGTGGCCGTGATCACGGATGATCTGCGTGATCAGTATTTTGCACCAGGCGAGAAGGTGGTAGGTAAGTTTGTTGATATAGAAAACATTAATTACCGGGTCATCGGGGTGGTAAAGGGAAGTCCTCCTACCCGGCTGTATACTTATGGAGATGTCTATTTCCCTTATATAGCACCCAAAAGTAACTATCAAAATAAGGGTATCCGGGGAAGCTATATTGCCATTGTGTTAGCCAAAACAGCAGAGGACATTCCGGCTATTCAGGCAGAATTTGATCGTACAATTTCCCGGATCCCAATGAATGAGATTAGAGACGGAGGGCATTTTTCAGTCCTGACTGTAAAAGCATCCAAGTTTTTTGATCATTTTCTGGATACTTTCGCGAGAGAGGATTCTCAAAAGTTGTTCTTTTACACTATTGCAGGTCTTGTACTGGTTATGATCATGGGCTTGCCTGCCATTAATCTGGTAAATGTAAATGTGAGCCGGATTCTCGAACGTGCCTCAGAAATCGGTGTAAGAAAGGCATTTGGAGCTCCTTCAAAAGCGCTGCTGTGGCAATTTATTATTGAAAACATTTTCATCACATTTATTGGTGGACTATTTGCGTTGGGCTTCTCGTTTTTGATTATTTCCATGATCAATTCCAGCGGCTGGATTGCCTATGCAGATCTCACAATAAACTTACCGGTATTCCTGATCAGTATTTTTATCTGCCTGATTTTTGGGCTATTGTCGGGAGTACTACCGGCATTCAGGATGTCGAAACTGAAAATTGTGGACGCGCTAAAGGCGTGAGTGGTGAAGTGAATGGAGATCAAGGGCACTGCTATGCGCACCACCATTCATCGACACCCTTTACTACATCCTATTCACAGTTTAAAAATTCAATTATATGTTGCGTCATTTATTCAAATTAATCTGGAGTAAAAAAGGCTCCCACACATTGCTGATCATTGAGATCTGGGCATCCTTTATGGTTCTTTTCGGGGTACTCTCACTCATCATCTACAACGTAAGTAATTACATACAGCCAATAGGTTTTGATTATGAGCGTGTATGGAATCTTCAGTTAACAAATAATCAGGATACGGTGGGCGTTGCCGATAAGATGCAGCGCATTGTCGAGCAGATTAAATCTAATCAGGAGGTTGAATCACTTTCGCGCATGAGTAGCAATACTCCATTTTCTGCTAATCAGATGATGAATGGGGTAAGTTATAAGAAAATAAATATATCGCCGGAATTTTTCTATACCGACGAGAATTTTAGTAAAACAATGGAATTGCCCCTCGTATCTGGCAGGTGGTTTACAGAGAGCGACCGTGTCTCAAAGTTTACGCCGATAGTGATCAATTCAAAATTAAAGGAAAAGCTGTTTGTTAATGAAAATCCGCTGGGTAAGATTATAAAAATGGACGATAAGAAATCGTTCAAGGTTGTTGGCGTCATCGACAAATTCAAGTCAAAGGGAGAGTTTACGAGTGATTCTCCGGGACTTTTCGCGATGCTTGGTAAGGACGATACATGGAGCACGAATCTGCTTTTGAAAACCAGGACGGGTACAGACGCTAACTTTGAGGCCAAACTGGTAAAGGAGATTGCTGCAACTTTAACGGGCTGGGGGATTGAAATCAGTTATCTGACGGAACAAAGGAAGAACAGGCATAAACTGACGCTTGTGCCCGTCACTATTTTCCTTATTGTAAGTGGTTTTTTGCTTACCAATGTTGCTCTCGGGCTATTTGGTATTTTGAATCTGAGTATTGCCAGGAGAAAGGGAGAGATCGGTCTAAGGAGAGCAATGGGAGCAACCGAAGGAGGCGTGACCACGCAATTTCTGGGGGAAATATGGGTGTTGGCGACTTTTAGCATCGTTATTGGTCTCCTGTTCGCAGTGCAGTTCCCGATTATGCACGTTTTTGACATTGCAGGAGATATATACCTGACTGCTATTTTTGCATCAATAATCGTGATTTTTATCATTGTCACGCTGTGTGCGTGGTATCCCAGCAGACAAGCATCAAGAATTCACCCGGCGCTGGCTTTGCATGAAGATTGACGGGAGTTTTTTCTCGCAAAATAGAAGGGGTTTCACGCAAAGCAGGAAAGGTTCACGCAAAGTCCGGTAAGTTCATTTTGCGTTCTTTGCGTTTTAAACTTAAAACCTTTGCGTGAGAAAATTTTCACGCAAGGCAGGAAAGGATGGCGCAAAGTGCAGTAAGTGGGATTTGCGTTCTTTGCGTTTTAAACTTAAAACCTTTGTACGAGAAAATTTTCACGCAAGGCAGGAAAGGATGGCGCAAAGTGCAGTAAGTGAGATTTGCGTTCTTTGCTTGTTAAACTTAAAACCTTTGCGTGAAAAATACACTCACGGAAAGCAGGAAAGGTTCACGCAAAGTCCTGTAAGTTCATTTTGCGTTCTTTGCGTTTTAAACTTAAAACCTTTGCGTGAAAAATACACTCGCGCAAAGCAGGAAAGGTTCACGCAAAGTCCGGTAAGTTCATTTTGCGTTCTTTGCGTTTTAAACTTAAAACCTTTGCGTGAAAAATACACTCACGCAAAGCAGGAAAGGTTCACGCAAAGTCCGGTAAGTTCATTTTGCGTTCTTTGCGTTTTAAACTTAAAACCTTTGCGTGAGAAAATTTTCACGCAAGGCAGGAAAGGATGGCGCAAAGTGCAGTAAGTGGGATTTGCGTTCTTTGCGTTTTAAACTTAAAACCTTTGTACGAGAAAATTTTCACGCAAGGCAGGAAAGGATGGCGCAAAGTGCAGTAAGTGAGATTTGCGTTCTTTGCGTGTTAAACTTAAAACCTTTGCGTGAAAAATACACTCACGCAAAGCAGGAAAGGTTCACGCAAAGTCCGGTAAGTTCATTTTGCGTTCTTTGCGTGTTAAACTTAAAACGTTTGCGTGAGAAAATTTTCACGCAAGGCAGGAAAGGATGGCGCAAAGTGGAGTAAGTGAGATTTGCGTTCTTTGCGTGTTAAACTTAAAACCTTTGCGTGAGAAAATTTTCACGCAAGGCAGGAAAGGTTCACGCAAAGTCCGGTAAGTTCATTTTGCGTTCTTTGCGTTTTAAACTTAAAACCTTTGCGTGAAACAGTCTCTAAGCATATCTTGCGGGAAGTCATACTTTTTTAAGCAAAACAAAATATAACTTTGCTTAACACACACACCTCAAAGCAATCTAGTATGGACGAAAATGAGTTATCCTATCGGGTTATCGGTATCGCTCTGGAACTTCATAAGAACATTGGGCCAGGATTATTAGAGTCAGCATATGAAAATGCGCTAGCCCACGATCTGTTCGAAGCCGGATTTGAAACGAAACAGCAGGTTGCAATGCCGTTTGATTACAAAGGAAAAAGAATGGACATAGGATACCGGCTTGATATTGTTGTTGAACGAAAGCTGATACTTGAAATAAAGTCGGTTGAAATTTTGGCTCCCGTTCATTATTCGCAGGTGTTAACTTACCTCAAACTATCTGAAATGAAACTGGGTTTGTTAATTAATTTTAATACGAAGTTATTAAAAGAGGGTATTCATAGAATCGTAAATAATTTGTGAATATTCTCTTTGACTTTCTGCATGAATTTTGCTCGAAAACCTCATGATCCTCATCGTAGACGACGACTTAGCCATTCGCACTTCACTGGCGCTCCTTTTGAAAAAAGAGGGTTTCGCAGTGCGTGGTGCAGGTTCTCCCGAGGAAACATTTGCCATCCTTGAAAAGGAATCTCCGGAGCTAATCCTACTGGATTTGAATTTTTCCATGGAAACTTCGGGAGAGGAGGGTATTGCATTGCTCAAAAGAATACGTCGTTTCAATTCTAAAATCCCCGTTATACTGATTACCGGCTGGGGAACCATTGATCTTGCCGTGCAGGGCATGAAGGATGGGGCAAGGGATTTTATTACCAAGCCCTGGCAGAACGACTATCTGATGCAGTCGGTCCGGACCATTTTAGATCTTTCTCTTTCCACGCCACAATCGGCAGGCCGTAAGGTGCTTGAACAAAAGTACCGTTTTGAAAACATTGTTGGTAAAGATCCGAAACTGCTTGAAATCCTTGAAACGGTTGGCAGGGTTGCTCTTACTGACGCGCCCGTCCTGATCACCGGAGAGAGCGGCACGGGAAAGGAGCTGATTGCAGAAGCGATCCATACAAACAGCAGCCGAAAATCGAAACCTTTTGTGAAAGTAAATTTGGGTGGGATTTCATCCAGTTTATTCGAGAGCGAACTTTTTGGCCATGTTCGGGGCGCATTCACCGATGCCAAAACGGACCGGATCGGGAGGTTTGAAATGGCACATAAAGGCTCTATTTTTTTAGACGAAATCGGAGAACTGGATTTGTCCAGCCAGGTTAAATTGTTGCGCGTGTTGCAAGAAAGGATTTTCGAGCCGCTTGGCAGTAGCAAAAGCCGGACCGTCGATGTACGCATCATCTGTGCCACCAACCGCAATCTGGAACAAATGGTTGCGCAGGGGACTTTCAGGGAGGATCTTTATTATCGTATTAATTTGATTACCGTAAGGTTGCCTCCGTTAAGAGAGCGGCCTGGCGACATTCCTATGCTGGCAGAATATTTTGTCAACAACCTCAAAATCATATACCAGCGACCAGACCTGCAAATGGCTCCTGATACGTTCAGGTGGTTGAAAACGATGCAGTTGCAGGGAAACATCAGGCAATTGAAAAACATTGTTGAACGTACAGTACTACTTTCTGTCGGTGATACGCTGGAAGTGGCTGATTTTCAGAAACATATTGGTGCCGGTAATGAACGAAGCGCTGCGGGAAGTACGCTGTTACCTGAGGTCGGCACGCTGACGCTTGAAGAAATGGAATATCAGATGATCCGCCGTGCGATGGAATTTCATCAGAACAAAGTTTCGAAAGTCGCGCGGTCGCTTGGCATCACCCGTTTTGCACTTTACCGGCGTCTCGAAAAGTATGAGATATCGTATGAATCGGAGGATTTATGAGGTTTTCGACAAGGAACAAATACATTTTATATATTCTGGTACTGCATCTGGTATTAATATTACTGGTTTACAGGATACTGTTTCAGGATAAGTTGCTGTTCATAACGTCAGAGATTTTTCTTTTAATTTCAATTGGTGCGTCTGTTCAACTGTACCGAAATTTCATGCAACCTAACGAATTCGTAAGATCCGGAATTGAAGCGATCAAGGATAAAGACTTTACGATCAAATTTGTTCCGACCGGAAAAGGGGAGGTAGATTCGTTGATCGAGGTCTACAATCTCATGATCGACCAGCTTCGGGAAGAAAGAACCAAACTGAATGAGCAGCATTTCTTTCTCGAAAAACTGATCGCTGCCTCACCAATTTCCATCATCATTCTTGATTTCGACGACCGGATCGCGTCAATGAACAGCAAGGCAAGAGAGCAGTTTGAGGTAAAGGATAAGGAACTGATTGGTAAAAGACCCGAAGAAACCTGCCTGCCCGTTCTAATTGAATTCTCTGGTATGCAGGATGGAGAGTTCAGGATGATTAAGACGGACGGTATTGATACTTTCAAAGTGCAGCGATCTCACTTCATGGACAAAGGATTCCGACGCTCTTTTCTGATGATGGAAGAGCTCACCAGCGAGATTTTGACATCAGAGAAAAATGCATACGGAAAGGTGATCCGGATGATGGCGCATGAAGTCAATAATACTTTGGGGGCGACTGATTCCATTTTGCAAACTACGCGAAATTATCTGGTGGCGGAAGAGTTCAGCGACCTTAGTGAGGCGCTGCGTATCGCTTCGGAACGGAATATGCGGCTCTCCAGGTTTATGCGGAATTTTGCAGATGTGGTCAGGTTACCGGAGCCAGTAAAACAACTGACCGACATTGCGAAGCTGGCTAGCGAAGTTGCGGCTTTTATGCAGTCGTATGCGAAAGAAAAGAACGTGGAGCTGCATTTTAATCTGTCGCCATCGGTCCTGACTCTGGTTGATTCCGGCCAGATGGAGCAGGTTTTAGTCAATGTGATTAAAAATGCAATCGAATCCTGCGATGCGAATAATGTGGTAGCGCTTGAAATCTCGGAGAAACAATTAACTATCAGCAACAACGGGAAACCCATTTCATCAGCAGAATCGGCGCAGCTATTCAATCCGTTTTTCAGCAGCAAACCAAACGGACAAGGAATTGGATTGACTCTGAGTCGTGAAATTCTGATTAATCATGGGTTTCATTTCTCGCTAAAAACCAACGAAGACGGCTGGACCGTTTTTACAATCATCTTTTAGCATCAAGCCTTTCTGATTTTGATCCCGAATGCCTGAGCCGGGTTTCTGACAAGTAATTGTTTTATCTCTGCAGTAGTAATGTTTTGCGATTTAAGAAGAGGTAAGAATTTGTCGGGAATCGTGGTGTATCCTTTAAATTCGCCTCCGTTCAGTTCGCCTGGCCGATACCAGCCTGCATCGTGGGAAATCAGTACACGATTGAGTAGTCCATTGGATTTTAACATGCGAATCGTGTCAGCATTTTTTGCCAGACTTTCATTGCTGATTCCATCCAGACTAATCCATGCACCTGTTTTTCCTATTTTGACAAAATCAGCATCCGTACCGTTTGCGTGAACCCAAACAAAGGCATCAGGAGCAACGCCGTTTAATTTCAAAATTGCAAGTTCCTCAAAGGCAGGCAATGCCGGCCCGGTATGTGAGCAGATGGTGAGGCCTGTTTTTAAGTGTGTCAGCGCAGCAGCTTTTACTAATTTTTTGTGTAAGTCGGAAAGTGGCCCGGGATTGACGCCAGTTTTTATAAATCCAGGTTTGATTAAAGTGCCATCAATTCCATTGGTAAACTCTCTAATCCATCGTTCGGATAGTTCTTCCGCAGTTTCTTGAAAAGCCTGTTTGGGGAGAAATTTGTTATCTGATGCGCCATAATAACCCGTGTTGGTAATGATGTTGAGCCCCGAAAGTTCGGAGAGTTTTTTCAGCAAAACTACATCCCGACCCAAGAAAGCAGGTGTGCATTCCATGAAGCTTGTTATTCCTCTGGATTTAATTTCCAGTAAGTAGGGCAGAACTTTGGCAATAACATCTTCATGTTTCCATCGATCCGGTTTGATCTTGTCGGCCCCGATAAAATCAACCAATATGTGTTCGTGGATAAGTGTTGCACCAAGGGAATTCGCATCAATTTTGCCGGTTACCGTGTTTACCTGAGCGCTTTTTAGGATTGGGTTTTGAATGACCAACGGTGCGGCAATACAGCTTTTTATGAATTTCCTCCGTGAAATCATGTTAAGGTGGCGTTGGTCGAACTGATTTGATGCCTTAACTTAATAAAAATCAGCGTGATTTGAATTTAATTTTACGATTTCCGAATCAAACCGGATGTGGCATAATTTCTCAGCCAGGTTTTTTGTTTGCCAGGAATTTGAAGATAGAAGTCGTAAATGACACGCATATCTTCCTGAAAATCTCCCTGTAAGTGAATTGGCTCACTGATCACAACCGCTTTGTCGGGATAATTGAAACCAATTAAAATGAGAGGAACATTGGCTTTGAGCGCAATGTAGTAAAAACCTGTTTTGAGTTTGTCAACATCCTTTCTTGTGCCCTCGGGCGTAATGGCGATGTGTAGCGCTTCGTGCTGATGAAACATATCGGAAACAGTATCAACCAAATTGGAGGACTGGTTTCTGTACACCGGATAACATCCCAGCGCGCGGAAAATCCATCCGGAATACCATTTGAATAATTGGCTTTTTGCCAGAAAACCAATTGGCATTCTGAGTGCTGCCCGGCCGCCAAGACAAACAATAAAGTCCCAGTTTGTGTTGTGAGGAGCGCCCGCCCAAATTGCTTTTTTTACTTCTCCTGGCGACCGTCCAATAATTTTCCACCCCGCAGCGCGGAATAAGTAAGCGGTAATTGCTCTTAACATGAAAGTGTAACTGAAGATACTGAAATTTAACTTTCCGTTGAGCGATCAATAACTTTGTTTCTCCCAATCAGGATTACAGAACGATAAAGGGTTTCGGACTGAATGAGATTACGAAAATGATCAGCGCGCAAATTCCAAGGATAATTCGCGGTAAATCCATAGGCTCATTTTGTTCCGTATCAGGATGTCTGACCCCAAGAAAACGACCGAGAATAAACACAAATGGGAGAAACCCGGAATATCCTTCCCAGTCGGGACGAATGTATGAAAGCCCAAATTGACTCACTACGATGATCAGGCTGATCATGAGCCCTGTTGTTGTGCTGTCGGTAATTCTGCGAAAACAGATGTGAAGGAAATAAACGTATAGAAACAGATAAAAAAGCTGTTCGTAAAAAATTTCACTGCTGCCCGTGGCAAAAGTTTCCGCCCGGAACATGCCAAAACCGGCATAGAACGCAAAAATTCCAAAGAAAACAGGCGCTACCACGTCGAATCTTTTCTTTCCGATCAGCCCATAAAGTACGTGTCCACCATCCAGCTGGCCTATCGGTATCAGATTAAGGGAGGTAAAAAACAGAGCAAGGTATCCCGCAAAGATTAAAGGATAGTGAATGATCTCATATGCGTGTGGTAATCTGGCAGGATCCGCGACATAATTTTTGAACAGCCAGAATAAAATATTATCTCCCAGCACAATGCCGCCCGGAGCATTTTCGTAAACGAACTGCGGATAGCTCAGCCCGAATTTTGCGTATTCAGGATGTATGGAAAAAATATAATCAGCCGGAGGTAAATGCGTGAAGCCATACCAGAGTATTGCAAGCGCCGCGATGAAACCAGCCAGAGGGCCGGCAATCCCGATATCGAAAAATTTCATCCGGGAACGCACAACGGAAGTGATTCGTATAAAGGCACCCATTGTTCCGATGCTCTGTGTAAAACCAAACCACATGGGTATGTAATACGGCAGCGTAACCTTCACCTGATGCGCGCGGGCAACAAAATAATGGCCAAATTCGTGTACAGTCAGAATAAAAAGAAAAGGGATGGAAAACTGGAAACCGGCCTGAAACTCGCTCCAACCCATCGCTTTTTGAATAGAAGCAGGTTGTGTAGCGGCTTCCTCACCGCCGATAAGCTTAAAGAAATCGTAAACAAATGAAAATATGTTACCGTACATCCACTCGGCACCGGCCATTGTGGTAGTAATAATTGTAACAATAAAAAGCAGTGCCTGGATTAAATAAGTGCGTGTATTAGACTGCATAATCTTCGAGATATTCCAAGATGGTAACGGGTTTCTGAACGTGGATTGTTTCGATTCCCAATGTGGCTGCTCCTTTTATATTGTCAAGATTGTCATCCAGGAACAGCGTTTCTTCTGCTACCAGGCCAGCTTCATCAAGCAGATCCTGGTAAATCTTCGGGTCAGGTTTCATCAGACCCATTTCGTAGGAAAGAAACACCTTTTCGAACAGATCGTCCAGTTTTTTTACACCGGTCGCTGCTTCCAGGATTTTATTCACCTTTGTTATGTGTATTGAGCTTGTATTGCTGAGCAGAAACAAACGATATTTTTCACCAAGCTTTTTGAGCAACTCCACTCTTTCCGGCGGCAGATCAAGCAATAGACTATTCCAGGCAGTATCAATCATTTCGTCCGTCCAGTCGGGAGTGTCGAGTAGCTGACGGATCAGATCCCGAAATCCTGCTTCATTCAGACTACCCGTTTCAAATTGCCGGAACAGATCATTTTCTTTGAAAAGTGTCAGAATTTCTTCCTGTTGTTTTCCGCTTAATTCAGCGAATGAAAGAGAGGCGACCGGAACGTCAATGTTCAGAATAACATCACCCAGATCAAAAATGATATTTTTTATTTTCTCGTTTTTCATGTCAAGCAATTGGCTCACAGCTTTCTGAGCTGACGCGTTCATCTACCGTTGGAGAAATTTTAAAGAGTCTGTTTTCGAAAGTTACTCTACCACCACACCCATTGCACAGAATTTTTCTATACGCTGGTCAATTCTTTTATCAGGCTTGATCTTGGATAGTTCCGCTATATTTTCAAGAATGACCCTTTTCAGTTCCGCCGCCATCCAGTTGTGGTCCAGATGCGCACCGCCAAGTGGTTCGGAAATGATATCGTCGATCAGGTTATTCTTTTTCATGTCGCGGGCCGTTACTTTCATCGCTTCCGCTGCCTGTTCTTTGTAGTCCCAGCTGCGCCATAAAATTGTAGAACAGTTTTCAGGAGAAATTACAGAATACCAGGTGTTTTCAAGCATCAGCACTTTATCGCCAATACCAATGCCAATTGCACCACCGGAGGCTCCTTCGCCGATGACGATACATATCACCGGAACCCGCAGCAAGAACATTTCTTTCATATTACGAGCAATGGCTTCAGCCTGTCCGCGTTCCTCTGCTTCCAGGCCAGGGAATGCTCCCGGCGTATCAATTAAGGTAATAATTGGCTTGTTGAATTTTTCCGCTAGCTTCATCAGGCGGAGCGCTTTTCTGTAACCCTCCGGATTTGGCATACCAAAATTTCGGTGCTGGCGCTGCTTCGTATTCCGGCCCTTTTGCTGACCAATGATCATGAAACTTTGTCCGCCTACATTTGCAAGCCCGCCGATAACCGCCGGATCATCCCGCACCTGACGGTCTCCGTGCAGTTCTATGAATTCGTCGCAGATCAACTGAATGTAATCCTGTGTATATGGACGGTCCGGGTGGCGTGATAATTGGACACGCTGCCACCGGGTAAGATTTTCAAATATGTCCTTCCGAAGATCTGTTATATTGTTCTCCAATAACAAAATGGCATCGGAAACATTCACATTGTTATCCTTTGCCAATTTTTTCATTTCTTCGAGCTTGGTTTCCAGCTCGGCCATAGGTTTTTCGAAATCTAAGTATGTTCTCATGTTTTAGGTTCTGTTTTTGGGCCGGGATTAAAGATAAAAAGATTGTCCCCGCAACGGTATCTCTACTGTTTTATAGCCTTCCTGATGAATTTTGTTTTGAAAATCTTCCATGCTTTGCTGCTCACCATGCACCAGGAAAACTGCTTTCAGTTTTTCCGGATCCTGCATTTTTACAAATTTGAGCAGGTCATTCTGATCTCCGTGACCGCTAAATACGTCAATTTTTTCAATATTAGCCAAGACTGGCAGTTGTTTGCCACGAATTGAAATGGTATCCTGTCCATTCAAAAGCCTCCACCCAAGTGTACCTTCCGAGGCGTATCCGATCATCAGGATTGTCGCATAGGGATTGCCGATGTTTGCTTCAACGTGCTGCTCCACGCGGCCACCCTGTACCATTCCTGACGAAGAAATGATAATACAGGGTTCATTGTAATTCGACACTGCTTTGCTGGCATCTGAACTTTCCAGGTAGATCAGGTTGTCGAAATCGAACAGCATATCGTTGTCATTCTGGAAGTTACGCGCTTCTTTGTTGAGTAGCTTCACATGGCGCTGGTACACTTTGGTACTGCTGTACGCAAGCGGACTGTCCGAAAATACTTTCAGATTCGGGAAAGCATGGTCGGCGTAAATTTTGTTCAGGGTAAAAAGTAGTGCCTGTGTTCTGCCCACACTGAATGATGGGATGATCAGGCGGCCCGGAATGTCAATACAGGTACGTTTGATAACATCAGCCAATGCCTCAGCCGGCGAGTTGGTATTTTCATGTAGCCGGTTTCCGTATGTAGTTTCACAAATGAGGTAGTCCACATCAGGTACTTCCTGCGGATCCATCAGCAGCGGGTAATTACTTCTGCCAATATCTCCGGAAAAGCAGATCCTTTTTTTCTCACCATTCTCAAATACTTCCACAACAATATGTGCTGCTCCCAGCAAATGTCCGGCTGCGTAAAAGGTGATGGAAATATGATCAGCAATACGGTAACGTTGCCCAAATGAAACGGGAACGAAATTTTCCAGCGCTTCGATGACGTTTTTCTCGACAAAATAGTCCCTCGGAATCTCTTTCCTTTTCTTTCCCTTTTTCTTGCCAGTCAGATCATTTCTTGCGTTGAGTCTCTTTTGATGCAGGTTGGCAGCGTCTTTCAAAAGCAGTGAAGTCAGTGCGAGTGTTGGCTCAGTACATACAACTCTTCCCTCGAAACCTTCCTTGAATAAATTTGGAATATTCCCGGAATGGTCGATGTGCGCATGTGTCAGAAGTACGGTATTAATCAGGCTTGGATCAAACGGAAATACACTTTTTTGTTCATCATAGCGTGCTTTTTTACCTATTTCATCTAAATCAAAATCGGAGCCACAATCTATTAAAATACGGTAATCATCTGATTCCAGCAGAAACATACTACCGGTAACCTGTTGGGCAGCTCCCCAAAATGTCAATTTCATATTTTATTTATACAATAAATATCTATATTATGAATTTTCCCAGATGAGAAAAAACAATATTGTCTCAAATCCTATCTTTAATTAAAATCGTTAAATTGCCTTAAACCGAAGCAAAAAACGTACCCGCTTCAGTAAAACCCGGGAAGTGGAAGGCCCGAGTTAATTTTTAGCCGGATTGCAAAAGTACCAAAAAGCGCCGTACAATTGGTCACGTCCGGCGAAAGGAAATCAAAACGTATTGAATTGCATACAAGATATAAATCATTTGAATGAAAATTGTAAATATCATTATTTGTATAGTTCTCTCCCATATTGGTCTCGCTCAGGGAATTGACAGTCTGGGTTTGTTGAATTTCAGTGATGCTGTTCTGGAGCTACAGAACAGCGAGCTTGTCAGGCATGGGATGATTTCAGTTTGTGTAAAATCAGCAAAAGACGGGCAGGTTATTTTCGCACTGAATCAGGAACGTTCTTTGCCATCAGCTTCAACGTTGAAGTTGGTCACCACAGCAACTGCACTTTCGCTTTTAGGCGGCGACTTCCGGTATCAGACCTTCCTGGAATATGATGGAGTCATCAGTCACGACACATTGAACGGGAATTTGTACCTCCGTGGTACAGGAGATCCGTCGTTGGGCAGCGATCGATTTAAGGATTATCCCGGTGCCGGCAAGCTGGCTGCAAGATGGGCCTCTGCTGTTGCAAAGTCAGGTATCAAGTACATCAAAGGAAGGGTTATTGGCGATGAATCATTTTTTGAAGGAAATATGGTAGCCGACAGCTGGATTTATGCGGATCTGGGAAATTATTATGGAGCTGGGGCAAACGGGCTAAACTTCAATGAAAACCTTTATAAGATCAAATTCAAACCTGGTACCGGAATTGGTGATCCGACATTGACTTTGGGTACTGAACCGACTGTGAGAAATCTCAATTTTACCAACTACGTACTGACCGGAGAAAAGGGTAGCGGGGACCAGGTCACAATTTACGGTACGCCATTAAACAACAACATAATTCTCCGCGGAACGGTACCGGCTGGCTTTGCATCATTCACGGTGAAAGGCTCCCTGCCAGATCCTGCCGGCTACGCGGCTGGTTTGCTCAAAGAAACTTTGACGGGCGCTTCGGTCTCGATATTGGAGATACCGGATTCTCTCGTTGCTCCTGGGCGGGTGATGGGTCCCAGGAAGCAGCTGGATGAGTATAAATCGCCGCCGCTCAGAGAACTTTGTCAGCAAACGAACTGGTGGAGTATCAATCTTTATGCGGACTCATTCGCGCGCCTGATCGGAAAAAGGCTTAACGGTCAGTCGGATTACAGTGCTGCTGCCGAATCTATGGGTAACTACTGGCGAACCCGTAATGCGGACATGCGGGGGTTTTATGCCAAAGACGGTAGCGGACTGTCGCCATCCGCCTCACTGACCACCCAAAATCTGACGGAGGTACTTTCAGTTGCTTCCCGGGACAAGAATTTATTTCCGGATTTTTATAAGAGCATTGGTGTTCTTGGACAAAATGGCACTGTCAGAAATTTGGGAAAAGGAACGAAGGCAGCAGGCAACATCCGTGCTAAAAGTGGTTCTATTGAAGGTACGCGTGCTTACGCCGGTTACGTGACTGCCAAGTCAGGCGCATTGCTGAGTTTTGCTTTGATCGCGCACAAATATCAGCAGGACGGCAGCCGTGTTGTTTCCGAGGAGCTGGTCAGGCTGATGGCTTTGCTGGCAGAACTTTGATTTAAAATTAAATTTGATTTTGATGGGAATAAGGATTGACGAGGCAAAAATTGAGGATGTTTATCCGATCAGACACCAGGTGCTTTGGCCTGACAAACCGTTTGATTTCGTGAAAGTTGCAGAGGACGAATCTGGTTTCCACTTCGGCGTTTATGCCGGTCCTTCGCTGGTTTCGGTGATCTCTTTGTTTCCTGACGGCGATTCAAAATCAATACGTTTCAGAAAATTTGCCACGTTGGAAGATCATCAGGGGAAAGGTTATGGCAGGGAATTGCTCCTGTTCGCCATGAAATTCGCGCAGAGCGAGGGCTATGAAAAGATCTGGTGTGATGCACGTACAGAGGCGCTCGGTTTCTACGAAAAATTGGGATTTACCAGGTTGTTCGATCGGTTTTTTAAGGAGACAATTGAGTACTATAAAATCGAGCGCCTACTTTAAAATATTAAAGATTAGATATAAAAAAGCCGGGGAAGTATTTTCCCCGGCAGATTGCAACTATGGTTATACCACTTTTTCGATGACCAGATTGTGATTTGTATAAATACACAAATCGGCAGCAACTGTCAGCCCTTCTCGAACCATTTCTTCTGCTGTGAGATGCGTCGCATGTTTTTTCAAAGCTTGTGCAGCTGAAAGTGCAAAGTTACCTCCGGAGCCAATTGCGGCAATTCCGTTTTCGGGTTCAAGCACGTCCCCTGTTCCTGAAATCACCAGAATTTCATCCTTGTTTGCAGTAATCATCATGGCTTCCAGTTTTCGCAGGTAACGGTCTGTACGCCAGTCTTTTGCGAGCTCAATTGCGGCACGTTTCATATTGCCGCCATAGGCGTTCAGTTTCTCTTCAAATCTTTCCAGTAAGGTGAAAGCATCTGCCGTGGATCCGGCAAATCCGACCAGAATTTTACCACCCATTAAAGTCCTTATCTTTTTTACATTGCTCTTTGCCACCGTAGTGCCCATCGTGGCCTGTCCGTCTGCTCCGAGTGAAACAGTTCCGTTGTGCAGTACACCAAGGACTGTGGTTGCGTGTATTTTTTCCATGAATTTGGGTCTTGATTTTAACTGAAAATGTTTCGTGTTCTTCTGTCATTCCGGTCACGAATATCAAATCCGGATGAAATCACTTCAAAACTAAGAATCTTAACTACGGTTTAAAACAAAAGTGCCAGGCTGAAAAAACCTGACACTTTGTATGCATATATCCATTTTAAGCAGACAAGCCTGACTCAGGCGTTGATCTTGTTTAAAATGGCGATATTTTTATTTTGTGATTCAACCAAATCGCTCAAAAGTTTGTAAACACTTTTTTCCTGATCCAACTGATCCGAATCATAATCCGGCTTGCTGGAAACGCCACCTATATTTGCCAGCATTTCATTTAACACCGGCTCGATCTGGTTAAATTCAATAGATTCCATTTTTTTATTTGTTAAACGAGCATGCTCATTGGTTCTTCAAGCAATTTCTTAACAGTCAGCAGGAATTGTGCACCCAACGCACCATCCACCACACGGTGATCCGCAGAAAGCGTCACTTTCATGATGTTGGTTGGATATACCGTCCCGTCCTCTTTAAATGCGGCAACTTTCTTGATTGCGCCGATGGCCAGAATACAGGAATCCGGCGGATTGATAATGGCAGTAAATTCATCTACGCCAAACATACCCAGATTGGAAATAGAGAAAGTATTTCCTTCCCAATCCTTTGGCTGCAATTTCTTGTCCTTCGCTTTACCGGCAAGGTCCTTCACTTCACCAGAAATTGTGGAAAGCGTTTTTTTGTCAGCATCACGTATTACGGGAACCAACAGACCTTCGTCCACTGCTACTGCAACACCAATGTTTACATAATTGTACCTTCTGATCTTGTCTCCCAACCAGGCTGAATTAACAGCCGGATGTTGTTTCAATGCAACTGCACAAGCCTTGATCACCATATCGTTGAAGGAGATTTTCGCAGGGCTCACTTCATTCAGCTGCGGACGAAGCGCCATCGCTTTATCCATCACAATTTCCATCGTTACATAGAAATGTGGTGCTGTAAACAAGCTGTCGCTCAAACGGCGCGCAATTGTTTTGCGCATCTGAGAAACAGGTGTGTCGGTGAAGTCTCCCGAGGCGGGTGCCGGGGCTGCCGCCGGAGCTGCTGTTTTTGCAACTGCCTGAGCTTCTTCTTTTGCGGGTGCCGCTGCTGTTTCAGCAGGTTTTGCGGCAGGTTTGAATTCGTCCACATCGCGTTTCACGATTCGTCCGTTATCTCCGCTTCCTTCAACCTGGCTCAAATTGATACCTTTTTCGTCTGCAAGGCGTTTAGCCAGTGGAGATGCTTTGATACGATCGCCCGAATCTGCAACTGAAACGCTTTTTTCGGCCGATGCCTCTTCCACAGCAGGAGCAGCCGTCTGGGCCGCTTCCGATTCTCCTTCGCCGTTTTCACGGGCAAGAAGTGCCTCGAAATTCGCACCTTCTTCACCAATCACCGCAATAATTCCGTCAACCGGAACTGCTTCTCCTTCTTTAATTCCTACATATAACAAGGTTCCGTCTTCGTAGGCTTCAAGTTCCATTGTCGCTTTGTCGGTTTCGACTTCTGCCAGAATGTCTCCTGATTTTACTTTATCACCTACTTTTTTCTGCCAGGAAACCAGCGTACCTTCTTCCATGGTATCGCTCATTTTTGGCATGCGGACAACCGCGGCATTTATTTTTTCAGTGGATTTTGCTTTTGGTGCAGGTGCCGCTTCCGGCGCCTTTACTTCCGCAACAGGTTTTTCCGCTTCTTCCGGAGCCACCGCTTTCGGTGTTTCTTCTTTTGCACTACCGTTGCTGCTTCCGCCTTCCAGTAAAGATTTATAATCTTCCCCTTCTTCACCAACTACGGCCATAATGCCGTCGATAGGAACTGCATCACCTTTTTGCACACCAATGTAAAGCAGCGTACCGTCATAATATGATTCAAGATCCATTGTGGCCTTGTCGGTCTCTACTTCCGCTATTATCTCGCCGGATTTGATTTTATCACCTACTTTTTTGTGCCACTCTGCAATAACACCTTCTTCCATGGTGTCGCTCATCTTGGGCATACGGATTACTTCTGCCATATCGGTTGTTAAGGTATTTTAGTTCTTGGGTCTCTATTTATATTTCAGTCAAATTTACAACAAAAGGCTAATTTAGCACCTGCTTTTGTTATTAATTATCTGTGTCCGGCGAATACGCAAAAAGGCAATTATCGTTAATCCGACGTTTGAATTCGATACATAATGTTGTCAAACAAGCTGTTACGAATCCTGCGTAGATATTGCCAGGGTTGTTTTCTTAGTTAATCTTTAGGACCGCCATAAAAGCTTCCTGAGGAATTTCTACATTGCCAACCTGACGCATTCTTTTCTTCCCTTTTTTCTGTTTTTCCAAAAGTTTCCGTTTCCGGCTGATATCACCTCCGTAACATTTTGCCAAAACGTCCTTGCGCATCGCTTTTACGGTTTCCCGTGCAATAATTTTCTGACCTATCGCCGCCTGGATCGCAATCTCAAACATTTGGCGCGGGATCAGTTCGCGTAATTTTTCACAAAGTTTTTTCCCCCATTCGTAGGCTTTCGTTCTGTGTACAATCGCAGAAAGTGCGTCAACAGGTTCTCCGTTTAACATCACGTCCAGCTTCACCATGTCCGACTCCTCATATCCTGCCAATTCGTAATCCAGTGAAGCATAACCTTTTGAAATCGTTTTCAGCTTATCGAAAAAGTCAAAAACAACTTCTGCCAACGGAATTTTAAATTGCAGCTCTACACGTTCAGCAGTAAGATATACCTGATTTTTAAGTACACCCCGTTTGTCCATACACAAGTTCAGAATCGGGCCAATGTAATCCGATTTTGTGATAATCTGCGCATTGATATAAGGTTCTTCGATCCAGTTAATGTGATTCGGCTCCGGCATTTCCGACGGCGCACTGATATTCAAAAGTACGTCTTTCGTATTGATGATTCTGAATTGCACTGATGGGACGGTCGTAATTACCGTCATGTCAAATTCGCGTTCAAGGCGTTCCTGTACAATTTCCATGTGCAACATACCGAGGAACCCGCAACGGAAACCGAATCCAAGTGCAGCGGAAGTTTCCGGCTCCCACACCAGGGCGGCATCGTTGAGCTGAAGTTTTTCCATGGCATCACGCAATTCCTCAAATTCGCTGGTATCAACCGGATATATCCCGGCAAAAACCATCGGTTTCACCTCTGAAAAACCTTGCAGTGCCGCAGACGCAGGCCTTTGAAGATGTGTAAATGTATCGCCGACTTTTACCTCCCTCGCCACTTTGATTCCGGAAATCAGGTATCCTACGTCCCCGCATTCAACCACCTGTTTCGGAATTTGTACGAGGCCAAGCGTACCAATTTCTTCCGCTATATATTCTTTACCCGTGTTCATGAACTTTACACGGTCTCCTTTTCTAACACTACCGTTTTTTACACGGAAAATCACCTCAATTCCCCGGTAGGAATTGAAAACTGAATCAAAGATTAATGCCTGCAATGGTGCCTCAGGATCCCCAACAGGTGCCGGAATACGTTCTACAATTGCATTCAGGATTGCCTCGATGCCAATGCCTTCTTTTCCGCTTGCGGGGATAATATCCTCCCTGTTGCAACCCAGCAGATCTACCATTTCATCCTTGATCTCTTCCGGCATGGCACCGGGCAGATCGACCTTGTTGAGAACTGGAATAATAACCAGATCATGATTGATCGCCAGATAGAGGTTGGATATTGTTTGGGCCTCTGTCCCCTGGGACGCATCTACGAGTAGAAGCGCTCCTTCACATGCCGCAATGGAGCGGGATACTTCGTATGAGAAATCGACGTGCCCGGGTGTATCAATCAGGTTGAGAATGTATTCCTCTCCCTGGTATGTATAGTTCATTTGGATGGCATGGCTCTTGATCGTGATCCCTCTCTCGCGTTCGAGATCCATATTGTCGAGAAGCTGTGCCTGCATATCACGGTTGGAAACAGTCTTTGTGAATTCAAGAAGACGGTCGGCCAGCGTGCTTTTCCCATGGTCGATGTGGGCGATAATACAAAAATTGCGAATTTTCTTCATGTAGTAATTTAAACTGAGAGTCCTGTCCGGTTATCTCATCGAACCACAAAATTACACGGCTGACGTTGATTTTAACAGAATGGAGAATTTATTTATTTTTTTTGACCGCTGTGACCGAAATATCTTCGATTTTTTGAAGTTTCTTACCCAAAAATAAGACAGCAGGTTTTGGAGTAGGTGAAGTATTTGTTGGACAGAATAAATAAAACGTAAACATTGCAGATGACTATGTTGCAGAATTTCAGTCGATTATGCCGGAAAAAGAAAAACACGCAGGTTTCAAGGTGAACCCGCGTGTCAAATTACACTTCATCAACAAACTAAAAACCAAATAAAACTACTACGAAAAAAATCGCTTGTCAAGTTTTTTTTGCTGTAGGAGGGGGATTCGAACCACCCACGGTGCGGTTAGCTACGGTACAAAAACTGAATTGGTGGTCCACCCCAGTCGACTTGCGTCGGCATTATGCCGTGTTTATCCCTTATTCACCACCCCCGAGACAGGAGGGCATGGCTGCCAATTTCATCACCCTACAATGTGATATTTTTGTCAAAAGAACACTTCATGATGTACATGTTCCTTTCTGACAACAGCACAAAAGTAGTTGGTAACATTTTAAATATAAAATTTTTGCATAAAAAATTCGTAAAATTTACAATTTTGTCATAAATTGAGCATGAAAGTTGTGAAAAATTTAAATAATCGACTCAAAATGCATAAATATTCAGACATCGATAGCACCGACCTGCGAATCCTTTCCCTGCTTATTGAAAACGCGGCGTTACCGTACACGGAAATAGGGAAAAGGGTTTTTGTGTCAGGAGGAACCGTTCATGTCCGCATGAAGAAAATGGAGCAGATGGGGATTGTAAAAGGCTCACAATTGGTTATCGATCCTACGAAACTGGGCTGGGATATCAGTGCATTTCTGGGAGTTTATCTTGATAAAAGTTCGTTATATGAGCAGGTTGTGAAAGAATTGGAATTGATTCCGGAAGTGGTAAACATTCACTACACGACAGGAATTTACAGTATTTTTATCAAGATTGTTTGCCGTGATACCGGGCATTTGCGCCAGATTCTGCATGATAAAATACAGAAAGTGAGCGGAATACAAAGAACAGAAACCATTATTTCACTGGAAGAGCGCATTAACCGGTCGATTCCGCTTACGGAAGAATAAAAAAATCGGAGGCTGATGGCAGAGAAATAATTGTCTTTTGTGCACAAATTATTTTACTTTTGTATTGTATATATAAAAAACTTATATATATTTGTATTGTAAAAATTGAATTATGGAAAACAACGCAACGAGTAACGAATATGTACGTGGTACACTGAAAACCATAGTCCTGAATTTATTGGCAGAACACGACCGTATGTATGGTTACGAAATTACGCAGGAGGTGAAGGAAAGGACCGCAGGGGCAATTGCGCTGACGTTCGGAGCACTGTACCCGGTTTTGCATAAGTTGGAGCAGGAGGGGCTGCTGGTTACAGAATCGGTAGAGGTAGATGGTCGTCTGAGAAAATATTATTCTCTGACAACGCCAGGTAGTGAAGCAGCACGAAGTAAAACAAGTGATCTGGAGCGTTTTTTAGAGGCAGTGCGTTTGCTGCTGGCGCCCAAAAGTTTAGTGACAGAGTAAAGCCATTGAGTGCTCATTTCTAAACAGCAAAACAGATGAAACGCCTTCAGGAAAATCGAATCGAAATTTTAAGCAAATATCTGCAAGCAACCAAACTGGACCCGGAATTGTTTTCGGAGATTCTGGACCACATGGCTTGCGAAGCGGAGGAACGGCTTTGGGATGGGAAATCGTTTGAGCAGGCTTACAACGGAATCGTTGATGCGGCTGATCCGGAGACTCTCCTTTATTTGAGTGCGGAAAATAAACATCTGTTAGCCATGGAAAAATCACTGAATGACATCGTTTTTGAAGGAAGGAACAAGCTTTACGGCGCTTATGCATTGAGGAAGGGGTATAGTCAGACTATGCAACGGTCTGTTTTGCTGGGTGTTACATTGTTTTTGCTGATGATTATGCTGCCCAATTTGTACGCAACACTGGTGCCGGAAAAAAAGGCGGATGAGATTGCATACGTCGTTGAGTTCAAAAATGTGACGATAAAGCCGGATGTGACTCCGTTGAAAAAGGAAATTCCTGCCGAAAGACCGTTGAAGAATACGGTTAAAAGCACAACGTTCGTAGTTGTTCCGGATGAAAAAGTCGATATCGAGTACACTCCGCCCACGGTTGATCAACTTGAAGTTGCTAATCCCGGTCAGGAAACTATAGCAGGAGAGGACGGTTTGGATATCATCGCGCCAACGGTAGTTGAGAGCGGTTCAGCCGTTGGTAAAGTGGTCGAAATTGAGCCGGAAGCTACGAAGGAATTTTTGTTTGTGGAGCAAAATCCTGAATTTCTGGGTGGAAATGCAGCGATGGCTTCATTTTTGCAGAAAAATTTAAAATATCCTTCGCCGGCAGTGCGTGCAAACATACAAGGTCGTGTTTTTGTCCAATTCACGGTTGGCTCAGACGGGAAAATAGAAAATGTAAAATCCATTAAAGGAATAGGTTTCGGGTGTGACGAGGAAGCGGAGCGGGTGGTGAAACTGATGCCCGACTGGAATCCCGGCAAACAGGCAGGAAGAGCGGTTCGTGTGAGATACACGCTGCCGATAGCCTTTCAGCTTGATTAATTCATATTACAAGGGTATTACGTAAATGCCTTCTATTATTTTTAGAAACTCTTCGTTACGGCGGAGAGTTTTTTTATTTTTGTATCTGGAAACAACTTCAAAAAATAATCGGGAATATGTTGCTTAATCCTTTTTCATGTACGCCATAGTTGATATTGAGACGACCGGAGGTGGCGGAGCTGCGCGTATCACAGAAATTGCCGTTTTCAGACACGATGGAATGCAGGTGGTCGATTATTTTCATTCGCTCATAAATCCTGAGACTTACATCCCGCCATTTATTACCAAACTTACCGGAATTGACAATGAAATGGTGCAGGATTCTCCAACATTCTACGACGTCCAGGATTCGGTACGCCGGCTTACCAGCGACGCCTGGTTTGTGGCACATAATGCACGGTTCGACTACGGATTTATTAAGCGTGAGTTTGGTGCAATTGATGAATATTTTCAACGCGATCTGCTCTGTACGGTACAGTTGAGTAGAAAAATTTTCCCCGGTTTGAAATCTTACAGCCTGGGAAATCTGTGTACGAGCCTGGAAATTTTGATCGAAAACCGCCATAGAGCGCAGGGAGACGCCGCTGCGACCGTAAAACTCTTCGAAATGCTGATTCAAAACGACAGGCAGATGCTCATCCCGAAAGACCTGCAACTTTTGAACTAAATGCCTATACGAGCGGGAATGATTTTTGTTGAATGGGGAAATGTATTCAATTAATCAAACCATTCTCAATATGAAATCTTATTTTGGTTACGTCGTCATTTTTTTGCTTTGCATAAGCCTAACAAGCTGTGAGGTTGTAGGTGGAATTTTTAAAGGGGGAATGTGGACTGGCGCGATCCTGGTCATTGGGGTAATCGTGATCGTAGTCTGGGCACTGGCGAAAGCGTTTGGCGGAGGCGGTAAAAGCTAGCAATATATTTTACGTTAAAGGATCGGCCTTCGAGAGTGAAGGCCTTTTTTTTGGCCTGTCAATAAACTTTCAATTAAATGAGATTCACGCTTGCTAATGTAAATTCTCTGTTTCATCTTTGCACCCAAGTCCGGGGGATTAGCTCAGTTGGCTAGAGTGCTTGCATGGCATGCAAGAGGTCATGGGTTCGAATCCCATATTCTCCACAAAACGAACGGCAGCTTATAGCTGCCACCGAAAACCACCTCAAAAAGGTGGTTTTTTTTATGTCTAGCTCGTTAACTCTCAGTACACTTCCGGTTTTGAAAGGTACCTTCGTTGGCACAATAACTTTCAGTGAGCCATTTGTGTAGTACGGCGAAAACAAAAAAGTACTCGATGAATGGTTTGAGTCTAGTGGAAATCCAGGTCACGTACAATTACCGTCTCTTACAATATTAAATAGAATCAAAATACTGTGCATCAAAATGATCACAGACTTTTTTTCTTATTGAAGTACACCAGAATATTTAAATTTTCACTACGTAATGCTGAACATTTGCTGAGTATAAAGAAAGAGGTAAATTGCCTATACACCTCCGCGTTGGCAATGCTTGAGTGCGTACGCATTGCTGCACGGCCAAATTGAAATAGATATGCGCGGTGAACCGTCATATCCTGGCCGAAAATGCATCAATCAGGCGCTTGCCATCGGAAGAAAGTCATTTTGAATTCCAGGCTCCAATCAAACAGCCGAAATGACTGCTGCCAATATTTCGATGATGGGTTTGCCGATAAGCTCTTCCAGTTGTTAATATTTTCCAGGTTCCAATACGAATGAAGCGAGGCTGCCTATTGCGGCAACCTCGCTTCAACATTGAACTTCCGCGCAATTTTTACCAACCTGGATTCTGGCCCAAAGCGGGGTTGCGAGTCCGGTCAGTTTCGGGAATCGGGTATAGATATTTTTTGTCTGCCCATTCGCGCTGACCCGGGTTCCATATCACTTCGCCTGATGTGCCATTTGACAACTGAATACGTCCCACAGCCGTAGAAGGTGAAACATCTACAAATGCTATTCCTGGAGTTGAAGAGGTTGGTTTAGTCCCCTGGTAAAAATAGACATCGTTTTTGCCATCGCCATTCAGGTCCAACTCACCCAAAGCAGGTACATACATTCCGTTCAAAGGTGCACTTTGAAAAAGGTTTCCCAACTTCCATCTTCTCAGATCGTCCGGCCGCAGCCCTTCGAAAATCATTTCAGTCCCGCGCTCCCTGAGTACCTCCAGTAACACCGGATTGCTGAACTTACCTGCGAAAAATGATACCATATACGGATCAGCAGTGGTAGGAAGACTCGTCAAGGTAACGCCTGTGATGCCTGCTCTCTTGCGCAGCGCCCCGATCGTATTGGTCCATTCGGTTGTCGTCATTTTGTCAAGCTCGGTCAATGCCTCTGCTTTATTGAGAAGGACTTCGGCCCAGCGCATTACAATGTGCGCATTGTCGTTCCGGCTTTCATCATCAAAAGGAAACCGCTCGTCGTAGCTCCATTTAATTGGCTGATAACCTGTGTAGGTCTGGCTGAAATTCGGTGGTGCAACCACAGGCAGGCCATTTTCAGTGCGGGTATAGTCGCCGGTACGGATGGTTTGCTTCAAACGCAGGTCACGGTTTTTTACTTCCTCAACAAATGGAGTGGTATCATAGCCTGTCTTGCTTGTGAACGGTGTTCCGTCCAGGTTTAAATAGGTGTTGACAAAGCGGCGGGTCAAGCTTGGGCGGTTACCGTAGGTAGGGCTTATAAAACGGCGGTTCGCAGAACTGTAAACCTGCAGGCTTGCGTTTAATGCTACGGAAAGAATTGTTTCATCCGTGTAGGCCGTTTTGGAAATGAACATCTCCCTATAAGCCCTATCGGCCACGCTGGAATGCAGGGTGTAGCCTGTTATTGCGTTGGCTTCCTTCACCACCTCCTCATACCATGTGTTGGCAGTTGATTGCTTGTTGTCCTCCGTATGATATTTACGCCACGACGCCTCAAACAGCGCGATACGGGTTTTGTAGGCCCGTGCCACGTTTTTAGTTATTCGGGTTACAGAAGCATCGGAAGTCAGGGAGATGTTCGCGATCGCATAGTTAAGGTCCGCGAGTACTTTGTCCATTACATCGTAGCGGTTCATCCGTGCGCCGTATAATGTAGCTTCGTCTTTTACATCGATGGTCTTGTCAATCCAGGGTACATCACCAAACCTTTTAACCTTCTCGAAATAAAACAAAGCCCGAAAAAAACGTGCGGTACCCAGGTAATGGTTCTTGGTTGCGACCGTGCTCTTTTCTGTATTTTCGATAAAATAATTGATATTACGGAGTTGGGTCCAATTCCATCCGGAGCTTGTTACCGGGCTCAATGCATTTACAGCCAGGTAATCGTCCACACCATTGCGGGCCACAAGGTCAGAATTATCATCGATTTGAAACACCCCTACATCAGTATCAGGTAGCAGGTTGTAAAAGGAACCTACATAAAGCTCCAGGCCACTTTCCGAGCCAAAAACGGCTTCATTGGTAGCGGTGTCCACAGGAACCTCAGTCAGATCGCAGGAGCTTGCTGTAGCGAGCAGCACGACTGCAAGTGTATAGCTGATTATTTTATTAGTCTTCATGAATTCTTTTAAAAATTGAGTGACAAGCCAATTGACACAGATTTCAACATTGGATAATTATAACCGTCGCCACTGCCGCCGCCGCCAAGGTCGCGGTCAGATCCGTAAATACTGGTCACGTCGGTATCGCGCGTCCATTTATAAAGCGGCGACCATGTCCAGATGTTTTCGCCAGACAAGTACACTTTTAGATCTCGGGCGTGGATTTTGGAAGTGATACGCTCAGGAATGGTATAGCCAACTTGCAGGTTTCTCAAACGGATATAGCCTACATTCTGCATGAAACGGTCGTTGGCTACTTGCAGGGAGCGGCCTGTGCCTTGCGCTATATAACCTACTAGGCGGGGGAGGTAAGCATCAAAGTTGCCCAGTTCTTCCCGGTACATATTATCCTGCTGCCAGCGTGGGTAAGAGTTGTATGGGCGGTTGTATTGTCCCCAAAAACGCGCTTCTGCCGATGGATACCAGTTTTGTTTAAGCACGCCCTGGAAAAAACCACCCACGAAGAAACCATTCCAGTCTCCCGACAAATTCACCCCGTACGTGTAGCGAGGTTCAGAGTTACCGATTATGGATTTGTCACCCGAATTGCCAACACGGTTCAAACCCTGATAGATCACGTTATCGCCGTCCAGATTCTGGAACTTAATATCGCCAGGATAGTTTTTACGCGTGTTCGTGTTGGGGATGTTGCTTTGTGAAGGAGAATTGGCGATTTCATCCTGGGATTTGAACAAACCGGCAACCTTATATCCCCAAATCTCACCTACGCGCTGTCCTTCATAATAGTCCGTTAAGTTTTTGTCAGGGTTATTGTACTTGGTAATCGTAGCTTTGTAATCAGCCAAGGTCAAACGCACGTTGTAGTGGAACGGCTTTGAAGCCATACTAAAATGATCATCCCAGTTGATCGAAAGCTCCCATCCGCTTGTTTTCAGATCTGCATAGTTACCAAACGGAACAGCTGTGCCATAAATGGCGGGAACCGTTGGTCCCACGGTAAACATATCGGTCGTTTTGCGTTGGTAAATATCTCCTGAGAATTGAAGGCGGCTGTTCAAGGCATAGAAATCAAGACCAAGATTAGCCGTGGTAGAGGTTTCCCAGCTCAAACCATTCGGCACGACACCTGGCTGGCTGGTGGTTTGCGGACGAACGCCGTTAATCACACGACCTGACTGCACAATGTTGAACTTCTCGTTGAATGCGTAAGGGGCGATGTTACCATTACCCAATGAACCGTAAGAAGCACGAACTTTCACATTCGAAAGTACTTTTGGATCCACTTTCCAGAAAGGCTCTTCAGATACGCGCCATCCTGCTGATACCGACGGGAAGAAAGCCCATTGCTGATTGGTCGGGAATTTGGAAGAACCGTCGTAACGACCGTTTATTTCGAGCAAATAGCGCTCGCGGAAATTGTAGTTTAAGCGGAAGAAGCCTCCGGCGACAGCCCATTTACGATAACCACCAGTCGTTGTAATGCTTTGCCCCAATGCGAGATTGATGTCATCAGCGCCGCTGTACACGATGCCATTACGTTGCGCAGCCAGATTGGTGGTGATTGAACGTTCGTAGTTGAAACCGCCAAGTAAAGTGAAGTTATGCGTATTATTGAACGACTTTACATAATCGGCGTAAAAGTTTGTGGCCAGGTAGCTGATCGTATTCCTTCCCTCAGCAATATCGTTGGTATTGGTACCGGTATAACCGATTATGCCTTTTGAGCGGCTGTAAGGTACCTGAACACGGTTTTGCTGAGTTGCGAGGTCCGTGCTTTGGAACGTCATGTTGCCTTTGATCGTCAGCGCCTTTTCGAAGAACTGCGCTTTTAATGCAGTCTGGTTTTTCAGGAAACGCTGTGTCTGATCAATGGCGTTGCGGCCGTAATAATAGTCGCCCACAGTGTAAGCCGCAGAGAATGATAGTGTCCCATCCGGGTTGAGCAACGGAGCAAGCGGATGTCCCTCGTCAGCAATGTTACGGTAGATACCGCTTCCTTCACCTACATTGATCGGTTGGTGATATTTCATTTGTGAGAATTCGGTGTTGTTGTCAACGCGCAGCCATGGAGTTAGCTGTACGCCGCCTTTACCGCGGAAGTTATACATACTGTATTTATCCGTATTGTAGCGAAACAAACCATCCTGATTGTTGAAACGTCCGCTCAGCAGATATGTAGCTTTGTCGGTACCGCCTGCAATCGAAAGCGCATGATCCTGGGCGCTGAGGCGTTTTTTATACAATTCTTTATACCAGTCGGTGCTGTTATAATATTGATATTCTCCTGTGGCCGGATTTACTTCCACCTTTGGCAGAGAGGGGTCTTCGTATCTTCGCTTGATTTCGGCAAGGTAAGCAGGGGAGAAACTGATGGTTTTGTTAATTGCCGTCGGCGTGCTGCCGTTGTCGTTCCAGCGTGACCATGCATCACTAAAACCTTGTGCCCATGGATAGGAGTCCACAATGTTGTCAGGTACTTCGGTTGGTGCTTTAATCGAGTAATTGGCCGAATATGACACCCTTATTCTCCCTTCCGGCGCGGGCCTGGTCGTGATGAGCACTACTCCAAACACTGCACGGGCTCCATAAATAGAAGCCGAAGCAGCATCCTTCAGCACCGAAATACTTTCGATATCCTGCGGATTCAACATACGGGGATCTCCTTCTACTCCGTCGATCAATACCAGCGCGCTTCCCTGCTGACCGATAGATGTGGTACCACGAACGTTGAAAGAAGGCGATTGCGTGGGCTTGCCGTCGAACATCCGGATGTTGAGGTTGGGCACCACGCCCACCAAACCTTGTGCCAGATTGGGGATCGGGCGGTTCTGTAATACCTCCTGTCCCACCTGATCCACAGCGCCGGTCAGATTGACTTTCTTTTGGGTGCCATATCCTACCACCACAACTTCGTTCAGGGATTTGCTGTCTGCTTTTAACGCAATATTGATAGCAGTGCGTGTGCCGGTCTCCGTTTCCTGGCTGACGTAGCCCACGTAAGAAAAGACCAGTATCGCGCCTCCCTCGGGGATCTCAATGGAGTAGTTACCTCCTGCATCGGTAACTGTTCCGGTTTGGCTTCCTTTGATTACAACGTTCACGCCGGGGATTCCCTCCGGCGTATCGCCGTCAGTTACCTTTCCTTTAATTTGCCTGTCGGCAGTTGCTAGGTTTCGGAGTAGCGTTTTGGTTTTTAGGTCTGATTTGAACGGTGTTTCGGCCCAGCTCGTGCTGCTGACCATTGCGATCAACGCCAATCGGGTAACCGATTTCGATAAGGTGCCCATGACTTGGGGTATCCTCCTGTTAGATCGATACATACGTGTAGATTTTTGGTATGGATAATAAATTATGTGGATTTTGAGCTGCGAAATTAGATAATCCTTTTTTGCCGGACTTTCCCGGATCGCTTATTTAATAATATGATAATTTCAAATAGCAAAGGATCCTGTATGCATTTAGCCGCAAGTTGAAAGAGACCTAATGATCTGTTTGTGAGTTATTTGCCGCCTGGTAACGTATGGTTTTGTTATTGCCCTATTGCCAGATTCTGCCGGAAAAAGGTTTAAACCTCTGGTTGGGTAGGATCGTATCAGTCAACCGGGAGGCCATATTTTTGTCTTCGGGTTCGCACGGAGCAGTGGGCCGGGACGCCTTATCAATGGCGTGGGAATGAGGGCAAAGAGCACTTCGGAATTACACCTCCCAAAACAATCACCCGATCAATTACCAAAATCGGCACTTTTGCTTCAACCCCAGAAAACCGACGCGATTTTCCTTTTTTCCAAAGTTGCAAGTGAAAGCTTTTGCCTGATCCTGAGCTTCTTTTAATCTGCCAAAGTGATAGATCATTGAGAAACATAACCAATTTTTGTCGCGTTTTTTCATAAGTCGGATCACCACCTCCGATTGGAAACCAAATCATCAGCTGTTTTCTGAATTTGTCGCTCGCTTGGTTTCAATTTCCATGAAAACAGTAAACTAACCGGATGATGATCTGAGAGCGGATTTCCGGACCCGTCGCAAAATGATTGGGCTTCAAGATTGTATGCTGACGGGGTTAATTCTATCTGATCGCTGCTGCGATATAGAATTTTGTCGATCGATTCTGACTGCTCGTTTATATCCAGAATTTTAGGGTCAGGAAGCCGCATTTCAGGACGGGGCATATGCTGTTGGTGCATCAGCACAACCCATGCATCACGCAGATTATTTTCTGTAAGTAAGTGCTGAACATTGTCATAAAAATAGCTGTAATGGCTATTCAAATCCCCCATGATGATCACTGGTTTGCCCTTTGACCAATGTCTGATAAAAGATGAAAGCTGTTTGATATTTTCACGGCGGGCTGCCGCTGCGGCCTGGTGATTGTAGGCATTGGCATGTACGTTGTACAAATCCAAATACGTATTGGCTGCAATTTGCAAGCGGGAAAAAGTAAAGCCTTTTGGCGTCAGACAATCCGCTCCCGTGCAGTGCTTCCAGGCGATACGTTGCGTGTCAAAAATAGGGTATTTCGATAACGTATTGAGGCCATCTCCAAATGGAACTCCACCTTTTGTAATCGTGCGAAAAGGATGTGAATTACCAGAATTGTACAGGTACTTGTTGTAATTGAAATCCTCCTGTACGTTAACAATATCGAACGCATTTATTCTTCTTCCTATTTCTGCAATGCTGGGAGCACGTTTTGTTATTGCGCTGCAAATCAGCTGCGGAAGGCCGGCAATATTATACGTCAGCACAGAAAATGTACCGCGGCCAAGCGTATCGCATATAAATTGGCTTCTTAGAGTAGGGGAGTCTGCTGAAACTTCAAATTCCTGCGTTTGTTGAAAACCGGATGCAGATGAAAAGAACAGGAAGGAAATGAATATGCATTGAACAAGCCATCTTTTATTCATGGCTGAATTTTGGTTCATGATCGTTGGGTTTCGTCATCCAAAAGTACGCTTTGCCTATCTCCCTGAATTTGTGGAAAGGTTAACATTTTGTTACCTTATCAAGACTTCACCACGTCATTAACAAGTTTCGGGTAGATTTCAACAACTGTCCCCGAAATCGATTCCATCTGGTCCCGGTGGCAGCGAATTGAGTTCCTCCATGTTCGGGTGTTTTTTGTTAAACCTTGAAGCCCCGGGTGCAGATTCACATTTAGTGAATTCTTTTATGCCGGATCAAGCATATTTTCAAAGGTTTAAAATTTGATAAAACGCTGGTGTGATCAGTTAATATCCAGGTAACACGCGCGATGTAATTTTAAACGCAGTAAGAATTGCGATCCAAGTCTAAAAATCTGACCATAATTACGGAACCTATGAACTGGTATGAAGACGAAGTACTCAGAGTGGAGAAGGAAACAAGCAAATTATCCTTTACCCCTGAAACCATATTTTATGGAAGTTCCAGCATCAATCTTTGGACGACACTTTATACCGACTTTGAGGATTTGAAACCGGTCAATCTTGGGTTCGGTGGCTCTACCCTTGCGGCTTGTACGTGGTTTTTCGACCGTATCGTGGCTCCGGTAGATTCAGCTCGGAGAATCATATTGTACGCCGGAGACAATGATCTGGGCGACGGCCGGCATCCGGCAGAGGTTTATTTGTACTACCGCCAGCTTATTGGTCAGATAAGGCTCCGTTTTGGCGAAATACCCTGTTTTTTCATAAGCATCAAGCCAAGTTTGCAGCGCTGGGAAATTATCTCCCAAATAAAGCATACAAACAAACTCATTCGCCAGGAAATTGAGAAAGATCCATTTCAGCATTACATCGATATTTTCCCGGCCATGCTCGACCGGCAGGATACGCCCGTAAAAAATCTTTTCGAACCGGATGGATTGCACCTAAGTCCGTTGGGTTATTCGCTTTGGGCAACGAAGGTAAAGGAGGCACTGGCCAACACGAGAAATAATTAAGACGATATCAGCAAATTTTTTTGTTTATGGAACGACAATATCAGAAATGGTTTAGTCCTGCTTTGAACAGGTTCATGGAGATGCTTGTTTTCGGGAGCGCGGGGTTGCCCGTTATTTTTTTTCCAACCAGATCTGCTCATTTCTATGATCTGGAAAATTGGAAAATAGTGGATGCGATGAGCGAGAAAATTGAGGCGGGAGAAATACAGGTTTTTTGTGTTGACAGTATCGATCAGGAAAGTTTCTATTCGGATAGCCCACCTCATCAGCGGATTCTGCGGCATATGCAGTATGAAAAATATCTGATTGAGGAAGTGATACCGTTCATCAGGAAACGAAACAGAAAGGAAAAACTTACTGCCGCCGGATGTAGCCTGGGCGGCTATCATGCTGTAAATATCGGGTTAAAACATCCCGGGATTTTTGACCGGATCTTAGGTATGAGCGCACGATACGATCTTACCCGCCCGCTGCCTTTTTTTTCGGATCTCTTTGATGGGTATTTTGACGAGAATATCTATTACAACATGCCCAATCATTTTGTCCCGGGTATCTCAGACCAAAAATTATTAAGCCAGCTCAGAGACATTGACATCACTTTGGTTATCGGTCGTCAGGATTCATTCCTGCCAGATAATGAGCAGCTCAGCAGATCTTTGCAATCAATAGGTGTTTCCCACAAATTGTTTGTTTGGGAAGAAGAGGCGCACAAACCCCGGTACTGGCGGGAAATGGTCAAGTTGTATTTATAGCCGGCGTCTGTTCTAAACAACAACTGGCTGCCAGAATCCCCGGCAACCAGTCGTTGTTGTATTATTTTGTCTGAAAAAATTTCACAGTACCATCCCCTTCGTTGCTTGATACGAGCAATGCCCTGCCATTTGGGCTTTTATCTCCGGCGATAAACAGAACACCTTCCGGCGCATCTCCCGTTTTTATCAGCTGGAGGAATTTGGGACTTGCCGGGTTGCTTAAATCATATACGGCAATTGCATCAACACGTTCCAGCGCTAAAAACGCAACTGGTTTCCCGTTCATCGTTCCGACAGTAACACCTTCCGGTTCGACTCCCTTGTCGTCAGATCGGTCATCGTCGTAGATTCCCGCACGGATCACTTCCGCTTCCAGGCCTTTTCCGGATTCATGTACCAGCTGCGCCGTAGCGGCGTTGTAAATACTGAAACCTCGACCTCCAAAACCGTAGAGAACATCATAGTCTCCATCCTTATCGGTATCTCCCAAAGTGCTCGTCACACGCAGGCGACCAAGATTTTCTGGTAACTTGAGCATTGCAGCATTTGGAAATGCAGCCGCGTCAAGCTTTAAAGAACTTACCCTTGCCTGCTCGTCAAAAGCGGCATATTCGCGCGCATCACCTTCATTGGCTGTAATCAGATATTCGCTTCCGTTCACATTGAAATATGAAATGGCGTCAGGAAGGTAGAAAGATTTGACAGGCCATTGCGCTAATGCGATTTTGCGGTCTTTATCGCTGGGGTCCATCTCGTTGCCGATCAGGCTGAAATCCTTCGTTCCCAATGGCGTTATCTTTGAGATCACTCCGGTGATCAGATCAACTTCGGCGACGCCATTGTTTTCCTGAAGGGTTACAAAAGCCTTTTTCGAATCGCCGGAAATTGCTACATATTCGGGCTCCACGTCCTGAGCAAAAGTTGCTTTTGGGCCGTAAATCCGGAAGCCGTTCGCAGCAAGTTGATTGAAAGAACCAGCGAAACTGCCAAACGTAAGCGTTTTGACACTGTAATTGTCGCTAACATTAATGATAGAAACAGAGCCTTCGGGATCATTGGTGTAATCGGCATTTGGTTCACCCTCGTTGGCTGTAACAATAAATTTGCCGTCAGGACTGAAAGTAACCATATCCGGCAGAGCGCCAACGGTAATCTGTTTAATCTGTGTCAACGAGGTAGTATTAATCACGATAACACTGCCATTTGCTTGCTTGTCAGACGCTTCCAATGCAATAGCAAGTTTGCCTTCTGAGACTGCTACGCTGTTTGCTACACCACCCAGGGCGGAGATATTGATTGGGTCTAACCTTTTGACTGTTGGAAATGCTGAGAGATCCAGGACTTCAACGAGCGCCGCCGACTCGTTATTGACTGTGAAAAGGCGTTTTGTCACCGCGTCATATGCCGATATTTCTGAGGCAGCTGTGCCGCCCAGGTCTATCGATGCGACTTCCTGGAATGAGGTTGGATTTTCGGGGCCGGAGCCTTCGATGTTGTGATCCGTGCAGGCCCACATAAGTGCCGAGGCTAAAAGGATAGCCGGGATAGCCGATTTCTGTAACATAGGATTGTGAGTAGTTTAAACGCAAAATTACTCGCCGATCCATGTTGATTACCCTGGTTTTAAAAGCTTAACAATTTTATAAACTCGTCAGCGACTTTACGTTGCGTATACATATGTACGGCCGGTGTTTTTGTCAGCCCTGGGCAGGCAAAAACAATATTGGTTTGATATATTCAAAAAATAAATCTCCTGCGCAGTGCCTGGCAAGATCGCGGCAAACAACTTTTGCGATTATCCTGTTCATGATTTGATCGCATGGAAAGAATACGACCGGCCCAGTACAGACGCATAGGAAGTGCAACAAATTGATTACAATTCCTTCACACGCCGTTCATTTTCAATCCGTTCAACTTCTTCAAATTTGCAGAGCATCAGTGTCATACATTCTACTATTCCGTTTCTATGAGAAATTTTTTACAAAATGTTTTAAAATGGTCTTGCATGTCTTTATTCGTGCTTTGCCTGCAAAATCAGTCTGTTTTTGCACAGGCGGATCACGTCGTTATCAGTGAAATTTATGGAGGTGGAGGTAATTCCGGATCGACTTACAAAAACGATTTTATAGAATTGTACAATCCGACAGAATCAGCTATAAGCGTAGCCGGATGGTCGGTACAATACACCAGTGCGTCAGGCCCAAACAATACACCTCCGAAATGGGACGTAACAGCACTGAGCGGAAGCATTGCAGCCAGAAGTTATTATCTGATCAGGCAAAGTTCAGGCGGTGCCAATGGTACGCTCGATTTGCCGGAGCCGTACGTGTCCGGAACGATTGCCATGGCTGCCGGTGCGGGGAAGGTGGCGCTTTGTAACACAGTTACACCCTTGACGGTATCCAATCCTGCTGCCACCTTATATATTGATCTTGTTGGTTATGGCACCACCGCAAATTTTTCCGAAGGGAACAACGCACCCGCTACAAATGCTCCCGTGCCAAATGCCAGTTCTTCTATTGAGCGTAAAGTAAAACTCAGTTCAACTGCCGCTTCACTCACAGCTGCGGAGGCACTTTTGGGAAATGGTTATGACTCAAACGATAACAGCACCGATTTCGTGACGCAGCCCAATGAGAATCCACAGACTTCGGAATCACCTCAGGAGCCTGCAACTCCGTCAACAGATCCCACAATTTCAGTAAGTCCGGCAGCTGTCGATTTTGGAGATGAAAACATAAATACCAATTCGCCGGAGGAAACGTTTGTTGTGACTTATGCCAATTTGACGGGTTCTGATGTCACCCTGAACGTCGATGCACCCTTTTCGATCTCAAAGACGTCAGGCGGATCATTCGTCCAAACACTTACCTATGCATTGGCTGATCTTGCGGGCACCTCGTTCACAGTGTACGCACGTGCCAATCTATCTTCGTCAGGAGCTGTGAGTAAATCAGTTACCTTTTCCGGCGGAGGTGATGAAACACCGCCGAATGTCACGCTGAATGCCAACGGAATCGACTTTTCGATCGTCACACGGATCAATACGATCCAGGGAAGCGGACTGTCGGCGACTTCCGGCAGTTATACGATCCGGGGAATTGTGACGGCCATTTATCCCTCATGGAATCCAGCGGGTTATTACATTCAGAGCGAAGCTGCTGATGATGACAATGATCCGGCCACGTCAGAAGGCATTTTTGTAGCGCAAAATGATCCGGGCTCAGCGGTCAATGCCGGGGATTTGGTGCGTGTTTCCGGAAAGGTTGTTGAAAATTCTGCCACGCCTTCATTTGGGCAGGCGATAATTACACCGGCCTTATTTTCTGTTATTTCAAATGGGAACCTGCTTCCAAATCCGGTGACAGTTTCACTGCCAGTAACTACTGCGACATTTCTGGAAAGATATGAAGGTATGCTGGTGCAATTTACCAATGTACTTACTGTAACCGATAATTTTGATCTGGGTACTTTTGGGAGTATTAGTCTGTCCCAGGGCGGACTCGTCTATCAGCCGACGCAGCTTGTCGATCCCAATGACGCGACTGCTTCCGGTACAACCAGCACGGGTGCCTCAAATGTGGCGTCTGTAACAGCATTGCAGACAGCCAATGCGATGAGAACAATTATTCTGGACGATGGCAGTGCAATTACCCCGGCATCGCTGCCGTACGTCAATGCAAGTAATACACTCAGATTAGGGAGCACGATCAACAGTGTCACGGGTATTCTTGGTTATGGATATAGTGCATACCGTATTCAGCCTGTTCCTTCCAGCCCGGTAGTCTTTACACATGCCGTTCGCCCTTCGTCGGTTCCAGGCGTTGGCGCGGCCAATTTGAAAGTGGCGAGTTTCAATGTCCTGAATTATTTTAACGGTAATGGCGACGAAACGGGCTTTCCGACTTCAAGAGGTGCAAGCTCGCTCAACGAATTTAACCGCCAACGGGCAAAGATCATTTCTGCATTATCGCTAATCAACGCTGATGTTGTAGGGTTGATAGAAATTGAGAATGACGGAGTTGCGCCTGCCTCTGCAATAGCAGATCTGGTCAACGGACTAAATTTGGTTCTGGGTGCTGATACTTATGCTTTTGTGAATGATGCCACCGTTCCCAATACGGACGCTATCCGTTGCGCAATTATATACAAACCGGCCGCGGTAAGTCCGTCGGGAAGCGTGATGACAAGTAGTAACACAGTATTCAACAGGCCGCCGGTTGCTCAGAATTTTCAGATCCTATCGCCGGGCGGCAGAACTACCGCTTCGGATGAATTTACTTACATCATCAATCATTTCAAATCGAAAAGCTGTAGTGGAGCTTCCGGTGCCAACACAGATCAGCTGGATGGTCAAGTGTGCTACAATGAATCACGGAAACAGCAGGCTGATGCGTTGCTTTCATTTATTTCAACCACTGTGGTCCCGACTTCCGGAAACAGTAAAATAGTTTCAATGGGGGATTACAATGCCTACTATGAAGAAGATCCTTTGGATAAATTGCGTGCAGGTGGCTTGCAGGTTTTGTCAGAAGGTACTGCTTATTCTTATCAGTTCGACGGGCAGGTAGGTTCTTTGGATCATGCGTTGGTAAGTAGTGCGCTGTCACCTGCCGTTACCGGTGTGGCCAAATGGAATATCAATTCACTTGAACCTGTTTACCTTGGCTATGAAGACGGGACAGATGATGACGGCAACGGCGACGATCAGGTGAACCCATGGGCATCTACTTACACGAACGATCAATTTCGGTCTTCAGACCATGATGCAGTATTGGTCGGATTGGATTTCTCGAAAGCACTACCGGTAGAACTTATCTCTTTTACTGCAAAATCCGAGGGCGAAAAGGTACTGGTCCGTTGGGCTACAACCTCTGAAACGAACAACAGTCATTTCACCGTAGAGCGCGCTGCAAACGGCATCAATTTTGAGGAGATTGCCAGGGTTGACGGTGCGGGAGATTACAGTCAATTGAAGAATTATCAATTCACCGATTTGGCGCCACTAAACGGTAAATCGTATTACAGGCTTAAACAGTTTGATTTCGATGGCCGGTTGTCTGTTTCCCGTATAGTGCCGGTACTGACAAATTTAAAATCAGGAATTCAGTTTACCGTGTCACCAAATCCCGTAACGGACAACATTTTGCTGCAAATTAACGGCGCAGACAGACAGGCCAATTTCGGATATGAGATTGTGAATCAAAATGGAAATACTATTACATCAGGAACCGGGCCTGTCAGCATCATCAATCAGGAGGCAAATAAAATTCTTCCGGAACTGAGGACAGGAATTTATCTGATCAGGCTCAGAAATGGGGAGTCATCGTTCGTGTTTCGGTTTTTAAAGTATTAAAAATACTTCGATTTTAGGTGGTGAATGAATCACCTGAATTCGAGAATTGATAACCAAAGGCCGGCTGTGCTCATTTGCACATCCGGCCTCATTATGTCAGATCTGATCCTGCTACAATACTTTGGAAAATCACTGGTGGAAGTTGTCCAAAGCCAAGTTATATATTGGGTACGTTTCATTTGTCTGAGGCTGACTGGCTTTTGCAATACCCAAATATGAAGAAAGTATTAGATAGCACAGAATTTATTCTCAATGAGGCTTTTAGTACAAAACCAACGCCAGTATCACAAAAGCGGAAACCGCTGACGGCATTACCTTTGCTTGAAAAAAGTCAGTTCGATGTACTGGATTCATTTTTTATAGCAAGAGTAGGCGAGGGCCTTCGGAATAATACTGATGCAGCGGAAATGACGGTGGCAGAAATGGAGGGGGCAATTGTCACAATCCTGATTTCCGGAAATAATAACGCGAATGGCATCACGAAGTCGATGGATAAGGATTTGTTCGATCTTTACGTAAAGCTTGGGCGGGATGGCGAACGCCTGGATCGCGTTGCTACGACGGTTTTTGATTCGTCTGAAATTGATCATGCAAAACAGTACCTCAAACGTGCTGTCGGCTACATTGCAAATAGCAACAAGCCGGATTGGAATATTTATGATACAGCAAATATTGAAGCTGAAATTTCTGTGGGATTCTATCACCTCTTTTACAAGACCGGTTTGATTATGTTATTGAGAGCGCAAGGCTATAATGTGAAGCCGGTCCCACTTCAAAATCCCTGAATGACCAACACCAAATTCTTGCTTCCGATGATGCAGCATGGATTACGGGAGAGCGAATTTCCGTTTCGGGTGGTATGTATGGTTTTTGAAATAATTGGTTCAAAAGTGTAAGTTTCTTTCAAATCTCTGTTTCTTCCGGACGCAGTTTTTTTTGCCTCAAATAGCTTTACTAAAAAGAAAAGGGTAACGCTTCGGTAGTTAAACGCAGCTATGGCGCTGTGACTTTTAGCCCATGTTTATTTCCAGGTTTGGCGTTTTTCAACACCCTTTATTTGGCATGACATAAATTACGTTGCCCGAAACAGATAAATTGAACCCATAATTTTCTGTGGGAGGAAGTAATAGTTGTTGCCATGTTTTGCCCATGTCAGATGACCGGAATATGCCATCTGAGCGACCACATATTAAATATTTACCCATTTGTTTGATTGAGAAGATTTCCGGTGAAGATTGAAGTAAGCCTATTTTTTTCATTAACAAACTACTCCGGGAGGGTTGAAGTTCTTCACCGATGGCATTCCAGGTTTTTCCGCCATCCATTGAAATGTGTATGCTGTTTGTTTGGGTTATTGTGTTGTTTACTAATGCAGCAAATCCTCCATCAATACGTTCCACCGCGATGCCAAGCCCTCCTTCACTGAGCACACGATCCCAGTTTTGACCATCATCAGTGGATCTTAATATTCCCTCTTTGCTGGTCGACAGGAGTACACCGTTTGACTCTACCAATTTCATTCTCGCGTCTCCAACCTGGGCTGGTTTCCAGGTTTTTCCGCTGTTAGTGGATCTGAAAAGAACGTTATTGGAACCAATGAAAACTGTGCCTCCGTCTGTTTCAAAAACGTTGTGTACTATTTTCTCATTATAATTCTTGGTCATCCAATCTGTAGTTGTGTCTATGCATATGGCTTGCTCCTGAAAATCCGTGTACACGGGCGACCAATTACTCGTTCCGTTTATTTTTTGTAAAAATTGACCCCTGAAATTATAGGCAAATATCCCATTCTTGCCAGGGGCAATGTTACGCTGTTTTCCAGGGAAGGTCTCTTTTGTCCAAAAAGGAGTTGTTGAATTTGGGTCGCTGTGATAAACCCCATTTCCGGCACGTAAATAGAGCCCATTGTCATTTGCAAAGAAACCATCACTCCGTAAACCTTCTCTCTGCAAAATTTCAGGCAGGCCTGTGCTAATGTCCTGCCAGGTTTTTCCGCCATCAGCAGATTTAAAAATGATGTTGACAATCTCTGCTGATTTGCCCTCTTTTAGCGGTTTCTTTTTTGCTTCCTTTTCTTTTGACACAAAAGAATTTAGTAGAAATAATACCAGGAGGGTAACCGGAATAAACACAAATGATTTTTTCATTTTTTTAATTTAAAGTAAAACCCTGTTGATTGGTAATTAGCGAAAAGTAGCAGGTGGGGCAACACACATTATTTCTGCCCCTCTTTACTTTTAAAGTCCGTGATGGTCTTTCCATCGTAACGATACACTCCGTTCAAAGAGCCAAACCAGATACTTCCGTCGTCAGCTTCCAGAATCCCGCAAAGCATTTTTTCTATTGACATGATTTCGGTTACTGCGGGCTTTTCATTGTACAAGGACTTTTGATCATAACGGGAAAGTTTCCAGGCACCGACCCCATTCGGATTTCCTGCGCCAGTTGTCCAGATGTTTCCCTTTTTATCTTCGATTATAGCAGAAGTGCCCCGGTTGTTAATTTTGGTAAAAGCACTGCCGCCTGTCCTGAGTTCGACGGAAAGGTCATAGCGCCAAAGACCTGCTGTAACGACCAGCGTATCACCTTTTCTTTTTTCGATTATCGTTGCACCGAACCAGATATTGCCCTTTTTATCTTCCGTGAAACCCCAAATGTTGGTGAAGGCTTTACCGTCCTTGTTTTTGAAAACGGTAAATGTTTTTCCACCTGTCCTGAGCGTTGCCGAAGGGTCATAAAAACAGGCCTCGCCACGTGTGCCAATCCATAATTTCCCGGTTCTGTCTTCCATGATCGTGTTAATACGGTTATCGGGAAGCCCGTCTTTCGTTGTAGAATTTTGGAAGAATTTTCCATCCGCCCTGAGCGCAGTCGAAGGGTCGTAACGGCTTATTCCGCCTCCTGTACCGAACCAGATCATACCGGCTTTATCTTCATAAATTGACATGACGCTGTTACTGGCAAGTCCATTCCTGGTTGTAAAATGTTGAAAGGATTTACCACCTGCCCTGAGCGGAGCGGCCGCCGCTGCGGCCGAAGGGTAATAATAAACACCCGAATCAGTAGTAGAGACCCAAACATTCCCGCGCCGGTCTTCCAGAACATCCCAGAATCTGCGCGAACCTGATTTGCTTGTGAGATTGATAAAAGGTTTTCCATCTGCCTGTCCGGGAACTGCCTGTCCGGGAACGTATCGAAAGACACCGGCCAATGATGCAGTTATCAAAATGGTGCCATTTCTGCCTTTTTTTACATTACGAACCATTGCGCTAGGATCGTAAGAAGTAACAGTGTCTTTGGTTTCGGACTTGCTATTATCTTTTGCCTGGTCAGTTTTGTTTTGTCCACAGGAAGTGCAAAAAACAAGGGTCAATAAAACACATACGTGCAGGAGTTTAGACATTTCTCTTTTTGATTTTACGGATTTTAGCCAATGCGGTGGACCGTCACTGCGGTGGACCGTCACTGCGGTGGGCCGCCACAGCGGTGGGCACAAAGCTAAAAGGCTTTATCTCGGCGCCTGTCAAAGGCCTGTAAAAGAAGGTTAATGAAATGTAAAAGTTGTTTGGAGGTGGTAGGCCTCAAAACTGGATTGGATGTAAAAAGCTGGGGCGTTGGTTGACGATAACAGAAAGTGACTTCACAATACGATATGCGCCGGATGTATTGTTTATTATCGTTGATGAGCTTTTATGCGGCGGCGTGGCCGACAGAGCTGCTAGGCGAGCCGATACGGTTGATACAGGTAAAAGAAGCTATTTACATATCATGCTTAAATTTTCAGTAGGTTTATTGCACAGCGACCTCTTATCATAAAGTAAACATTCCTCAAATGAAAGAACTTCCAAACTAGTATTCCCGCAAGTACAGGCCGGCTGGAAATTTGCTGATCTATGGGAATAACCAGTGTAGTCGCGCTTTTGTTATGGTTATTTTTAGAACATAAAATATCCGTTCATCGCCGTTGTGAGTGAAGGTGTTAATTGTCTTTTGGTTTGAGAGGTATTTGTAAAACCACAGCTGTTGTTAGCCAAATTAGCAAGCCAATTAAATCATAGTAATTTGAGAAAAAGGATATTTGGTCTTCAAGCTTTCTATATATTTTCTAACTTTTAATAGTCTTCTTTTGTCGACACTATGCAAATAAGCTAACCATCCTTTTACTTCCCTTATTAGTCGTACATTTCCTTGTTCTAATGGTAGCGTTAAATGGTGAATTTTAGACCTTAAAATTCTTGATTGCTTTTTACCAATTCCATAGTTGTCATCCGACAGAACTAGGCCAGTAATGCGTTTTGCTCTTGATGTCCCAGATATCCTAGTTTTGTCTTGATTTACGGTAAAGTTCTCTTCGGAAATGATTCTTGTTATCATCGGCAAAACTTTCACGACAGCCTCTCGATTATTTCCAGATAGAGATAAATCATCGGCGTACCGGGAATATGCAATCCCGCGCCTCCCGGCATAACCACTAATTCTAAGATCAAGAGCCCAACAACATAAGTTGGCTAATCTTGGAGAACACGGCCCACCCTGTGGCAATACTCCGTCATAAGTACATAAATTCGTCAATATTGTTGATATCTGAGAATTGTATCCTAAAGATTTAAAAACGGAGTAGACCTGAGTTCTCCTAATACTATGAAAAAAATCTTCCAGATCCAGTGTTAATAGAGCGTTTGCTCCCAGATGAACTTTAGCATTGTCGGCAGTCGAGGATCCTATTTCAAACCCCTTGCAAGAATCTGAAACTTTGAGCTTATTCAGTATTTCTACCAATATCCAGGATTGTATACCTTTCAATTTTTTACTCGGCTGGCAAATTCTTCTCAGTTTTCCTGACTTTTTAACTATATTGTAGGTAAAATAAAAACGGTTTGAGTGTCTTGAAAGTAGGTAAAGTGTGGAAGTTGATATGTGAGTCTCTTCTGAAAGTTCTAAAAGAGAACTTAAAACCGGCAAACCAAAAATATTTAGTTTAATCTTGTCAGAATTCTTCATAATAATGAAAGCAAGGGAGCTCTTTTACTTCAAAACATTGTAGTGACCTTTTCGATTAAGGACGAAAAAAGACTTTTTTTTGTCTTTGATTGAAAATGTCACGATTATAAAGCTAAGTTTAAATCTCGGATATCGAATCAACATCCACTCGCCGAAGCGTCTAAAAGAGCATCCCTATACTTTCAATTTCTTGTTACGATTGTTCAAATTCAATATTTCTAATCTTATATTGTCCAATTCTCTAATCTTATCCGTTAGTTTTGTTCTAGGTGATTGAATAATTGATTTATTAAATTCGTTTAGCCCAAGCTTAGTCAGTTTGATGAAATTAAAAGTCGTTCTAGTAATAAATTTTTTTTTAAACAATATAGATAGTGCAATTCTTGTCGCTGATTCTGCGGCTTCTTCGTTTTCCATTGCATTGGAAACTAGGTTGATAAGCATTTTTGGAGCGACAGGTTGCATTAGAAATATTGATGGTAAAAGAAAGTCTGCAATCTCCAATAAATTGAGGCGGCTTCCGACAGACACATTTTCTTTTTTTATTCGTCTTAAATTTCTAAATATTTTGTCCGAACTACGTGCTATCTCAAAAGGGTCTAAAAATATTACGGCATCAGCTTGCTCCGACTTGATCAATTTTATGGGCCCTTTATTTATGAAGCTCATCGCTTTTTGGTATTGATTATCAACAAGGCAGATAATTTTTTTTCTTAAAAGAACATTGTTTGCGAATGCGCCAAGCTCGGCAAAAGAGCCTGGGCTTTCAGGAATGAGCAATATAACATCAACACTATCTGCTAATAAATTTTCTAACGTTAACAAATTAACACTACTAGATCCATACAGCAGCTCGTCAAATATATCTTCAGGATACAATAGTTCGTATTTCGTCCATGCTAACTTGCTTGCAATATTTATCAATTCGGCTATCTTATACCTTAACTTATCTTTTTGTCGAATGTCAGCACCACACAAGAAAATAGTTATCTTATTATTTTTACTAGGTCTAAAAATGTCTGTCATTATTTTCATAGATAACCTTTTGTAGTCGTCTTGACTATATGCAAGGTATCCTCTATTTGCTTTGATTCGAGACATTCTGTATTTAAATGTAAAATTTTAGAGTGTTTAACAAATATCGAAGAAACAAAACTAGGGTTACGCAATATCTACTAATTTTTCATCACTATGTATGCGGCGCAAATAAAAATTGGAACAGCTATAAGAGCATGATACAGAAATTGTACTCTTATATAGTACTTAACCGTGAAAATACAAACTTTAAACCAGTTTAATTTGAAATATTCAGAATTTTCATTTTTAAATTTTTCGTAATCTATATTGTCATGATTAGAATAGCTGCCTATGACCGCCTGATATTTCGTACTTATTTCAACTGCAAATTTTTTTTTCTCTTCAAGTGTTGAATCTTCAAGTGTCTTGAATGCTCTGTGCTCGTTATATAATTCGGAAAGTTTTAATGAACACTCGTGATACATATGGCCTCGCACCTTATAATCTCGACTAACTTCAATTTGGCTAAATACTAATAATAAAATTGATATTGCAGTTGATCCAAAGGCGACCACATTTGCACTTATTAAACTATCGTTTGAAATTTGATAAACTGACAAAAGTCCAAAAATAATCAGATAAGCATTTAAGAAGCTCAAAGATACATTAGATAGTCTATCAATCGTCACAAGTCGGTGATTGGCCTGAAATCGAGCGCCTTTGGTTGACCATATCTTATATCCCATTTCTTCCAAAAATGTCTTATTCAAATGATCTTTATACGATGGGAACTTAGCTTCTGTATCCAATGGGACTAGATTATTTCTTAGCAATAATAAGAATTATAAAAAATATTTCAAAAATTTTCTATTGTTCAAATAATTGATAGCTTTATCTCATCCCCGTTTAGTCGTATTCTCTGGACTTACGCTGATGGTCATCAGTCTCCGCGCAATTTCCAGCCTTCCCCCTCAAATCAGCTCCCAATGCCCAATAATCTACCCAGGCACTCATTCTAAAAACCCAATCCCTCAATAATCTCATGACAACCATTCTCATTCCCTTTATCAAAAAGTTATGTAGCAACGATCCTGATTTTGCAAATCACCAATTCATCGACTGTATTCAGTTCCACGATTTCAGTGTTGGTATGCCAGCAAAACGGAAGTGATGAAGTTGTCACAAAATGTGACTGTTACCAATTTTGTATCGCTGACGCTCACAAATTGGTAACAGCTCCTTTAAGAGCTCGTGCGATCGCCCGGAACGTGTCGTATACTCCCCAATTTAGTTTCGCTGACGCACTTTGATGAGAAAAATCGCCAGACATGTTTTGCGTGCAGTCGTATCGTTTCCGGACAATTCCCATTTCGGGCTACAATCAAATTCTTCTTCTGTTTTTCTTTTAAAACCGTGCGTAAAGTTATTGTGGGCGGGTTTCAGGCGTCCGAAGTATCCAGTCAGACACAGGCTATTGCATTCCGTTTTTTACAAAAATCGCTCCGTTCAGGCGCGATTTTTTGCTATCCTTCTCCATCACAAGCGGCGGGAATTCCGAAAAATGAACGGACGAAATCATGCGGGTGTAAGTTTGATATTCATTACTCATCTAAATCATGGATAAAATTTTCCAAAATCAAAGAAGCGTCGGCCTTGCAGCTTCGCTCATTAGCCTTGTGGTGATTATCGCCTTGTTATATACATTGCAAAGTGTGGTTGTTCCATTGCTGTTTTCAATACTGCTCGCAATTTCATTATTCCCGATTACACGTTTTATCGAAAAGTATAAGGTCAACCGGGTCACGGCATCACTGCTTTCGGTGATCATTGCCATCATCCTCATCAGCAGTCTGATCTGGTTTATTGTTCATCAGGTACTGGTGATCGGCGCCAATGGCAGTGACCTCGAGGTCCGTTTCATGCATATTCTGGATACGATACAGCAGTGGATTACGATGCGTTTTGGCATTGAAGAGGGGCAGATTACCAAACAGATCACAACTTTTACCAATAAAGCAGTTTCGAATGCCGGTGTCATTGCCAGCGCAACTTTCGGCTCTGTGGGCAGCATCCTGGCCGGAGTAGTGATCGTTCCGCTTTTTACTTTTTTTCTCCTGTATTATCGTGACTTTTTTCGGGAATTTTTCTTTCACGCCTTCGCGTCGACCTCAAAAGAACTGGTTTGTCAGGTACTTGACAAGATCTACTATGTAGTGCAAAGCTATCTTGCCGGCCTGGTAACGGTAATGGGTATTGTGGCCATCCTGAACACCGTTGGGTTGCTTGTGCTCGGTATTCCTTATGCATGGTTTTTCGGGGTACTCGCTTCGCTGCTGATGTTGCTGCCCTACATCGGCATAGCAATCGGATCGGTACTGCCGGCCTTGTTTGCCCTCGCGACCAGAGACAGTGCCTGGTATGCAGTTGGTGTAGTGGGCTGGTTTCAGGTTGTGCAGTTTTTGGAAGGAAATTTTCTTACACCCAACATTGTCGGCGGGAAAGTAAGCATCAACCCTTTGATGGCACTTATCGGTCTGCTTCTGGGAGGCATGCTTTTTGGTGTGGCGGGGCTGATTCTGGCCATCCCGATTACTGCCGTTTTGAAGGTCGTTTTCGATGCGATTCCCTCCATGAAAGCTTTCGGCTTTTTGATCGGAGAGCCTGAACAGTATCATCTCAAGCGTTTTTCGGGAAAGATTATCATGAAAAGATGGCGGATACGTCAGGTTCCTGAACCGGGTGACATCTAAAATGCCTGCCATTCATTTTAACGGGAAAATTTATAAATGATTGACGATATGTTACTTTATCGCAATTCATACCAATCGGAAATCGACATTTGGTATACTATTTTCACTGCAAAATGCACGAAAAAGATGCGTCAATCTGTCTGCATTTTGAAAAACCAAAAGGAAATGCTGTCACGTATAACGATTACTAAATGAAGAAAAAACGACTTGTCGAAGCCCCGACACCGTGGCAACGACTCATCAGAATGCTTTATGTCGAAAGAACTACCATCAATTATATATTTGTTTACGCAATTCTAATCGGACTGATCGGTCTCACATTGCCACTCGGAACTACTGCGGTTTTTAATTTTCTTTCCAATGGGGCCTTATACAGCTCTACGTACCTGCTTATCGGTGTTGTGCTGCTCGGGGTCATACTTGGCGGTGTTCTGCTGATTTCACAATTGACACTCGTTGAAGTGATTGAACAGCGGATTTTTGCGAAGGCAACTATAGAATTTGCCTATCGTTTTCCGCGTATAAAAAAAGATGAATTTACGGGAGAGAATCCGCCAGAACTTGTCAACCGCTTTTTTGACGTGATCACGATCCAGAAAGGCCTGACCAAATTGCTCGTCGATGTCGTTGCAGCAACTGTTCAGATCATCTTTGCTGCCATATTACTGTCTTTTTATCATCCGGTGTTTATCGTTTTTGGTGTATTCACGGTGCTTATCATTCTCCTGATGCTGGCCCTGTTCTACAAAAGAGGAGTTGAAACAAGCATCGATGAATCGGAGCACAAGTATGAAGTCGTCGCGTATCTGGAAGAAGTAGCAGGTAATCTTGATAACTACCGAAACCAGCCGGATCAGCTCAGAAGGGTGATTGCTGAAACGGATAAGATTACCTCAAAATACCTGCGGGCGCGGAACGATCATTTTAGAATTCTCCGCAAATTTTTCGCCAGTTCAGTTGTTTTACGAACCATTTTGATGGGCGGGCTTTTGCTTTTGGGCTCCTATTATGTGGTCGAACGACAAATGACCCTGGGGCAGTTTGTTGCCGCTGAGGTGATTATTGTTCAAATCAGCTATGCGGTTGAAAAGTTTATGACCGGGCTGAACACGATTTTTGATATGGTTACAGGTAGTGAAAAGCTGGCTGTCGTTACGGATATGGAACTTGAAGAAAGTGAGGTGACAAATGGGTAGTAAATCTAAAAACGCCATCGAAAACAGGAAATGGAAAGATATGGGAATTCTTTCCGAGCACGAAATCCTGGACACAAGGGGTCCAAAGCTCCTGGGCAGGTTAATGCTGGGACTTCTTTTATTATTTGTAGCGATACTGTTCTTTCCCTGGCGCCAAACCATTCCCGGTGTGGGCCATGTCACAGCACTGAGGCCCGAAGACAGGCCCCAAACCGTTCAGAACCAAATTGGTGGCCGTATTGAACGCTGGCTGGTCAGAGAGGGACAGAAGGTGCAAAAGGGTGACACCATTCTGGTGATTTCGGAAACCAGCCAATCGTACTTCGATCCGGAACTGCCCGTCAGGCTTCAGGAGCAGCTGGCGGCCAAAGAAGGAAGTGAGGATGCAGCTTTGCAAAAAATGCAGGCCACATCTGCCCAGATCCGGGCGATGACGAAGGGGCTGACCATTCAGTTAAGTGCAGCGCAGAACAAAGTGCGGCAGGCAGAGAATAATGTGCAAATCGACAGCGCGGATTTTGTTGCTGTTCAGCGATTTTATGAAATCAGTAAGTCACGGCTGGCACGTTATGAAGCAGGTTACCTCAACGGACTTTTCTCGCTGACCGACATTGAATCCCGCAGGCTGAAATTGCAGGAAGACAACGCCAAGGTGATCAGCCAGCAGAACAAGCTGAATAACGCGAAGCAATCTTTACTGAATGCGCGTATTGAACTCGACAATATTGAAGCACAATATCAACAGTCGCTGGCAAAGGCACAATCGGATATGAGTTCGGCGTTGTCCAGCAAGGTTGGGGCGCAGGGAGAAATTTCCAAACTACGTAATGAAATTTCCAATACGGATATTCGGCGTGGACTCTATGTGGTCCGTGCGCCGCAGAGTGGTTATGTGGTAAAAACGCTCAAAGCAGGTATTGGAGAGAATATAAAGGAAGGTGAATCCATTGCGACACTCCAACCGGAAACTCCGCTCGTAGGCGCTGAAATTTATGTGGATGCGATGGATATTCCGCTTATAATGAACAACAATGATGTTCGTTTACAGTTCGAAGGGTGGCCTTCCGTTCAGTTTTCAGGATGGCCTTCCGTTGCAGTGGGCACGTTCGCCGGAAAAGTTTCTGTCATTGATCTGGTCAGCAGCGAGGGAGGGAAATATCGCCTGCTTGTACGGCCCACCAGCCCTGTACCTGAAAAAGACCAGGATTGGCCGAAGCAGCTACGGCAGGGGTCAGGTGTGTATGGCCGCGTCATTCTGCAATCCGTTCCGCTTTGGTATGAGATATGGCGTCTGCTCAACGGTTTTCCGCCAAGCTTGAAAGCGGAGCCTGCTGCGCCCGTAAATGCCAAGTGACGATAGTATGTTTTGAAGCAACAACTTTTTAGCATGAAGTATTTTAAATTAGCATGAAGTATTTTAAAAAAGAAAAAAGCATTGTTTGCCTGCTGCTGTTGCTTGTTTTGAGCCTCGCGGAAAGCTTTGGACAAACTGACACAACCGGCAGCAATACGCGTGTGTTTGCCTTGAAGGATTTGGAAGAAGTCGTTTTTTTGAACCATCCCATTGTCAGGCAGGCGGCATTGCTCAGCGAACAGGCACAGGCCAAACTACAGCAGGCGTGGGGCGAGTTTGATCCGGCACTGAAAAGCCAGTTCGCAAGAAAAACCTTTGGCAATACAGAATATTACAACAATTGGTCTAACGAACTCAAAGTTCCTCTCTGGGTTGCCGGCGCAGATCTAAAAATCGGATATGACCGTTTTGTCGGAGCCAATACAAATCCACAGACCCGTACCGGCGTAGCGGGTTTGACCGGACTCGGGCTGAGTATTCCAATCGGGCAAGGATTGTTGATCGACGCGAGAAGAAACACGTTAAGGCAGTCCAGGATCATGGTCAAATATGCAGAGGCGGAGCAGGTTAAGCAGATTAACTCCGTATGGTTTGGGGCTGTAAAAGATTATTGGAACTGGTATTATGCATACAGACAATTCGAGCTTATCAAGGAGGGTGCGGACCTTGCGTTAAAGAGATTTGTTGCCGTAAAAAACCAGACTTTGCTGGGAGATAAGCCCGCCATTGACTCGGTTGAAGCAGCAATTACGTTTCAGGAACGAAGTTTACAGCTTGCAAAATCCACGGTTGAACTCAACAATTCCCGTTTGCTGATGTCCAATCACCTTTGGAATGACCGTGAGCAGCCCCTGGAATTGCCTGACAATATTTTACCTCAAACGATTGATCTATCCAATACAAATTTTTACAGAAACAAGCTGGATATGTTGCTTGCTGACGCGGCCAGCAGGCATCCTCAGTTGATGATGCTGAAAAACAAAGGGTTGCAGCTTCAACTGGAACGAAGTTATCTGAGGGAAATGCTCAAACCAAAGCTCAATCTGAGTGCATCGCTGATTACCAGCAGAACCGATTTTGGTTCTTTTGTACCTGAATACTACGACTTGCAATGGAGCAATTACAAGCTCGGAGTCGATTTTTCGTTCCCGCTGTTTTTGAGGACAGAAAGGGGTAAGATTCGGGAAAACAAAGTAAAACAGATGTCATTGGGTTATGATTTATTGCAAACGGAACGAGAAATCAGTACGAATATACTGAATGCCTATAACAACCTGATTGCTTACGAATCGCAGCTTGCCATTCAGGCTAAGAGTATTGAAAATCAGCAGGTTTTGGTTAATGGGGAACTTGCTAAATTTGATCTGGGAGAGAGCACACTGTTTCTTATTAACAGTCGTGAGAACAAATTGATTGACATGAAAGTTAAAATGGCTGAACTTGTAGGCGGATACCAGAAAGCTGTTGCAGAGCTATACTACTCCGCCGGAACGTCGACGGAAAGGTAAGATTTACCAATCATAAATTTAACACTTATTCGATGCACCTTACCAAGCAGGAAATTCAGGAAACTGAACGTATCAAACGCCTGAATATCATCAATTCGATCACCGGAATAAAACCAGCCAATCTGATCGGCACGATTTCAGCGGAGGGCAAAACAAACCTGGCGATTTTTAGCTCCGTAATTCATTTGGGCAGCAATCCGGCTTTAATTGGTTTCATCCTCAGGCCGGACCGAAAGGCAGGTCAGCATACGTTTGACAATATCGGACAAACAGGTGTTTACACGATCAACCACATCCACGAATCCTTTATCGAACAAGCCCATTACACTTCCGCTAAATTTGGAAGGGAGGAATCCGAATTTGAAAAATGTGCTTTATCGGAGGAATTTATTCCAGGCTTCGCAGCTCCGTTTGTCGGAGAAAGCACCTTGAAGTTTGGGATGAAATTGGTGCAAGTCATTCCGATCGAGCTGAATGGAACGGTATTGATTATCGGAGAAGTGGAGCATTTACTCGTGCCCGATGCCGCTGTAAATGAGGAAGGGCAAATTGACCTGAGTCACCCAAACGACGTTGGGATCTCAGGACTCAACACCTACTACAGACTGGAAAAAATTGCAGAATTCCCTTATGCCCGTCCAAACGAGTTGCCTGATTTTAAAAAGAGTGATGTTTGAAATTGCGGTGTTTAAGTCAAAAGAAATCGGTTTTTCGCAAAAAGGCGCTTTGATCAAAAAAATGGCGCTTTGGAAACAAATTGGAATTTTGCAGCCGGCAATTACTTGAAAAAATTGAAAGTGTATGGAAATATTCATCTATTTCCATACACCCTTTGTCACTTGTTAAAAACAAACTTACTCCACAGCACGCTTTAAAACAGTGTATTTCAAATTGTCAATTGTAATTCCTGAAACTGATTTAATGTGAAGTTTAGACATTTCGCTTTCCGGGAAAAAGATGTCGGTCATTACTGTTAACCCATTGTCGGCAAACAGCTCCACAGATGCTACGTCTGCAACCAGTGATATTGTAATGTTTCCTTCCGTTGCCAATCTCGGAGCAATGTGTTTTGCCGCAAAACCTTTTTCAAAATCAATTTTGCCCGATTTAGAACGATCAATATAATATTGGTTTGCAGTTTTGTCATATCCTATAACAAGCTCATTTCCAGCTCCATTTGCCAGTACAATTGAAAAATCAGCGGTGTTTTTAGTGTTTAAGTCGAGGCGAAAAAGTCCGGTTTTGTTTTTGGCTTTGTCCGTCAGATCCAGCTGATCTTTCACCTTCACATTTTTCAACGAGAAAGTTGCTGTATTCAGAACATCCAGCTCTTTAACCGGAACGGAAGTCAGATAAATTTCTTTCCCTACTGTCTTTAATCCCAGCTCACGAGCGATTGTATTGGCGCTTCGCCAGGGATCAGTCGGCACCTGATTGGCGTATTGCCAGTTGCTCATCCAACCCATCAGGATTTTCCGGTTTCCGGTGTTGGAGAACGTAACAGCAGCATAATTGTCAGTACCAAAATCCAGCCATTTTGTTTCCTTTGAGTTGGACGTGAAGGTTTTTCCATCAAAATCTCCCAGGAAATACTGGCCTGCCGAGCCTTGATTCGGGCCGCCCGGGTTGATATTTACGATCAATACCCATACCTGCTTTCCTTCATGCATGATTGGAAACAAATCCGGACATTCCCAAACTCCACCGTGGCCTCCTTCATTTGCCCCAAAATCGCTTTCGCGTGTCCATGATTTGAGGTCAGGAGAGGAGTAAAATGTAATTCTGTCCTTTGTTGCCAAAGTCATGATCCATTTTTTCTGAGTCTCAAACCAGCTCACTTTCGGGTCGCGGAAGTCGCTGATTCCCGGATTTTGTACGACAGGATTTCCCTTGTACTTGGTCCAGGTTATACCGTTGTCTAGGCTGTATGCAATACTCTGGGTCTCATGCTTTCCGGTTTTTTGTTTTTCCTGCACCGGATCGTGATGTGTGAAAATGGCTACCAACGCGTCTTTCCCAAATCCGGCTGTATTGTCTTTGTCAACCACCGCACTTCCTGAAAAAATATAACCAAGGCTGTCCGGATACAAAGCAATCGGCTGCTCTTTCCAGGAGATCATATCCTTGCTCGTAGCATGTCCCCAGTGCATCGGTCCCCAAACCTTGGCATCAGGATAGTACTGATAGAAAAGATGGTAAATCCCGTTGTGATAAACCATTCCGTTCGGATCGTTCATCCAGTTGGCTTTTGGAGTAAAGTGAAACTGCGGACGGTATTTCTCCTTAAAATCCTGCGCAAGTACTTTTGAGCCGACCAAAGTGAAAATTAGTAATATTGAAATGATTAATTTTTTCATGAATGAGTTTGTTTTTGTTCGCTTTCAACGTTTGGGTATTGACTCCTTGACCATTGTATATTTGCCACATCGACTGTTTCCAATGGCTAACAGCTGATAGCCAACGGCTACGAGCCATTAGCCATCAGCTTATTTTTAAAAGCCAGGATTCTGTTTATATAACCCTTTTGTAAAACTGATTTCTCGTTGCGGAATGGGAAGATACTCGTCCCGGCCTGCTGTGAATTTGGCAGTCGACAAAAACGGTCGTCTTACTTTTTCCTTTTCAAGGTACGCATTCAATGTTTTCTCGGCAATTCCCCAGCGAACAAGGTCAAAAAAGCGTGGACTTTCTGTTGCAAATTCCAGGCGACGTTCCCACTGCAACGCTTTCCGCGCATAATCCTGTGTCCAGCCCGTTGCCGAATATTCTTTGACATTGTATTTCGATGCAAATGTTCCATCAGCCTTTTTTAATCTGCCAGTGCTGTTGGCGGCGCGTTTTCTGATCTGATTGATCAACGGAAGGGCCATTGCCTGCTGCCCCAATTCAATGTATGCTTCGGCCTGCATCAACAAAACGTCGTCATATCGCAACACGTCAATGTTTTTGGATGAGCCAATAAACGGGCCTTCTTTGTGATATGAAGCACTTGTTGCGAGTTGCTGTTCCTTCATGGTATGGAAAAATCCGTAAACTCCCGGGTCACGTATCCAGCTGTTGCTGAATGGTTTGGTTGCATCGTATTTATATGGATGTCCATCGATTCCGATCGTGTGGTCTACCCGCGGATCAACAGTTTCGGTTGTGAAGTCCACATTTTTGTCATTGTAACTGTCAAAAAGTGGCAGTCCGTCTGCGCCTGTTTTGTAGGCATTGGCAAGGCTCTGGCTTGGTTGGTGGAAACCGCAGCAGCCGTATTGCGGTGCGCCATGCGGATAATTCAAACCGGTAACATAACTCAGCCTGCCAACGGCTGTTCCGTCGTTGATTGAGTACTGAATGGCAAAAATTGATTCCGGACCATTTTCAGTTTCGGCGATAAAGTTCTCTGCGAAATCGGGCTGCAAGCTGTATTGCCCTGATGCAATCACCTGTTGCGTAAGCGTCACCACTTCCTGCAAACGGGTTTTATTAATGGTCGTGACCTTGTGCGTATCATCCTGTTCATAAGCCTGATACAGTCTTAATTTAGCAAGATACGCCGATGCAGATATTTTGTTGGCACGTCCAATCTGGGTTTGTTTGGCAGGCAGGTTGTCTACCGCAAACTGGAAATCCTCTCCAATTTTATTCCAAAGCTGATCATTGGTAAGCGCGACATTGGAGGTTTTCAGTATTTCCTCGCTGGTCAGGTTTTCAGTGATATAAGGAATATTTTTGAAAAGCATTTTAAGCATAAAATGAGAATGGCCGCGTAAAAAGCGCATTTCGGCTATGCGGGTTTGTTTCAAAGGAAATTCGGCTTCGCTGAGCGCATTCATACTTGCAATGGCAGCATTGGCCCTGCTGATTGCTTTGTAGAAATTCTCCCAGGTGAAAGGATGCATTGAACCCAGATCAGGCCTGGTAAGGTTGTAATGTTCGTAGAAATCGATTTCCGCTACATCCGAAACTCCGCCGCCACCTTTGTAGGCGTCATCTGAGCGTACGCTGCCGTATACCCACATGCTGGTCATGGGTCCGATCATTTCGTCGTTTCCGATGCCTGCGTATGCAGCAGTTGCCAGCGCTTCTGCGCTGGAAGCTGACTTCGTGTTTTCGGATGATAGCAGCCCTTTCGGCTCGTAATCCAGATAATCTTTGCAGGATGTAGCGGCAAGTAAGCCGCTAGCCATTAAAATGCTGTATATGAATTTGGTTCTCATTGGAATTCTGTCAAAAAGTTAGAAGGAAACATTTAAGCCAACTGTAATGGTCCTGGGAATTGGGATGGCGTTTACGTCCACGCGTTCGGGGTCCGGACCGGCAAACTGTTTGGATTTGATCAGGAACAGATTTTCAGCCATCACATAAACACGCAGCCTTTGTAGTTTGAGTTTTTCAATTGCTTTTGAATCAATCGCGTAGCCCAGTTGTACATTTCTCAATTTGAAATAAGAAGTATTTACATTGAAATAGTCGGAAGCACGGGTTTCGTTGTTTGCGTCAGAAAGAGATAAAGCAGGAATTCTGGAACCGGTATTTTGTGGCGTCCAGGCGTTGAATACGCCCGGGCCTGCGTTTTCACGGCCTCTTACAAAATTGTTGTAAAACGTGTAAGCATCAAATCCTGCTCTCCCTGCAACACCTGAACCAAATATGGAAAGATCAAAGTTTTTGTAAAATGCCTCAATTTTCAGATTGTATTCAAATGCTGGCAGCGTGGTTCCAAAAAATACACGGTCCAGGTCGTCTATTCGGCCATCGCCATTGCTATCCACATAACGGATACGGCCGGGGCCTGCGCCAACCTGAGCCGGAGCTGCGTCCACTTCCTGCTGACTTTGAAAAAGCCCGTCGGTTTTGTAACCAAACAGGTCAAATTGAGAATGACCAAGAATGGTTTGCGTTACATTTCCTGCGTATGCTGCACGTACTTCCTCAGGCAAAACGGTGATTTTGTCACGGAAGCGGCTTACGCCTGCCATCACATTGTAGGTAAAATCTCCTTTTGGTTTGGCATAATAACCAATCGAAAATTCAAAACCGTTGTTGGATTTTTGTGCTCCATTCACCACTTTCAGCTGGCCTTCACCCACTGCCGATGCGACTGGCGGCGTGATTAAGATGTCGCTGGTTTTCCGGGTAAAATAATCCAGAGAACCCTGGATACTTCCTTCGAAAAACCCGAAATCAACACCAAAATTAGCTTCGTCAGTCGTTTCCCATTTCAGGTTTGGATTGGCTCCCTGTATCGAAACAATGCCTGACGGAAGATTACCCGTGTTTGCACCGTTCAAATCGTAAGCCGTTCCAATGTTATAAAACTGATCAAAAAAACTGTTGTGTCCGTCCAGAAACTGAGAACGACGTGTTCCGTAACGAGTATCATACAGGCCAAATCTTGCCAGATCACCAATTTCCTGATTTCCGACCCGGCCGACACCCGCGCGCAGTTTAAGGCTGCTCACCGATTTAATATCCTGCATAAAAGCTTCCCTGTCTAAACGCCAGCCAACCGATGCAGCCGGGAAAATTCCGTAAGCATTCTCTTTCCCGAACCGGGAGGAACCGTCGCGCCGGATGGTCACCGCAGCCAGATATCTGTCTGAAAATCCGTAGTCAACTCTTGCAAATTGTGAAAGTAATCTGCTTCCTGAGCCTGTGCCGGTGATGTTGGCGTTTCCGGTTCCTGCATTGAGTACAAAATAGTCTTCAGTCTGTTGGGCGAATCCTTCTTTGCGTGCCGTTTCGAAATTCAGGTCATTTTTGATGGCCTCAATGCCGCCCAATAATTTGAAATGATGCTTGCCCAGGTCGAAATTATATCTGATCGTGTTAGACCAGGTTGCGCTTAGATATCGGTTTTGGTCAATGGTAAGACTGTTATTTGACCGTCCGAATGAGCCTTCTTCAAAAGACTGCTCTATGTTTTTGGAATAATAACTCGAATTATCCATACCCAGACTTGTCCGAAGGAAGAGATTTTTGACCGGTTCAATTTCAGCAAAGACATTTCCGAATAAAGTGACACGATGCGTGTTGTCCCATTTGTTTATTTCCTGCATGTGCAGCGGATTGTTTCTGTCCGAATAGCCCGAGCCAATCCCGCCGCCCCAGGTACCATCCTTGGCATAAACCGGAATGGTGGGGGCCATGGTAACAGCGAGCCCTGTGGTAGCAGCGCCGCCAATGTCTGTGGAGGCAAGCCTTTCGTTTGAAGATGCGATCTGTACATTGGCGCCAATTTTAAGTTTGCCATCAAAAGCACTAGTCAAAGCATTGATACGGCCACTCAGTTTGTCGTAATTGGTATACCGCAGCATGCCCGTATTTTTGAAATAACCCAGATTGATTTGCAGCGAAGACGTTTTATTTCCTCCGGAAATGGTCAATTCGTTGTTGGTCACAATTCCGGTTTTGTACAATTCCTTTTGCCAGTCGGTATTACCAGCCGGCATATTGGCATTTCCGCCTACCAGAGGCTGTACGCTTACTGAATTGAGTACAGGGTTTTTAAAGTCTTTATTCCAGTCAAATTTGTAAAGCGCACCGTAGCCGTCTTCGGGGTTTACACCGTCGTTTACAGATGCCTGCCAAAGTGCGCGACCACGGTCAACGGAATTAAGCATTTTGAATCGGGCATATTTTTCGGATTGTGCCGATATACTGGTGTTGAAGTCAATGGTGATCTTTCCATTGGCATTTGATCCGTTTTTGGTGGTTACAATGATGACACCGTTTGAAGCTCTTGAACCATAAATTGATGAAGCCGAAGCATCTTTCAATACTTGTATGGACTCAATTGAGTTCGGATTCAAACCCTGAAATACCTCCGGACGTTTGGTAGGCACGCCGTCAATAATATAGAGCGGGTCGGTGTTGCCGAGCGTATTGGCTCCACGAATCAGGATACGTGAATTGGCTCCGTTTGGAGAGCCCGTTTTTTCAATATACAATCCCGGAACACGGCCTTGAAGTGCCTGCATCGGGTTTCCTGAGCTGATGTTTTTAAGTGGCGTCATGTCCACAATGGCAATTGCTCCGGTCAAATCTTCTTTTTTGGAACTGGTATAACCTACCACTACAACTTCATTCAGACTTTTCTGATCGTATTCCAGTGTCACGTCCAAAGTGGATTGATTTCCGACAGCAACCTCTTTTGCGATCATGCCTACATAGGAAAAAACGAGCGTCGCGGGTGAGGTTACCGAAATCGTATACTTTCCTGTTGCATCACTTACAGCTCCGTTGGTGGTTCCTTTTTCAAGGATACTCACGCCCGGAAGGATTTCTCCGTCCGTCGCTTTTACAGTTCCGGAAACCGAAACCCTGTTTTGTGCCCAAGCCACATGCACGCTGCATAGCATGGCAAACGCCATTATTAGTAATCTTTGCTTCATGGAATTATTGATTAACGGTAAGAAAATGATCAAGTTCTGATTCGGAAATGTTGGGAGTAGCGCCACGATGAGAGGCAACCAGGGCGCCGACAGCGCAAGCTTTTTTTAGTGCTGAAGGGATAGTTGAACCCGAAATAAATTCTTTCAGGAACATGGCCAGAAACGAGTCTCCGCTGCCTATCGTGTCCTGCACTTCTACCACATAACCGCCTTGTTTATGAAAGCCGTCATTGGAAAGAACCACCGCTCCGTCAGCGCCGAGCGTTACACAAACCAGCCTCAGATTGAAGCGCTCGTATAGGAATTTCATCTGGGTTTCCAGCTCGGGTTGTATACCAAACCAGTCGCAAACGGTAGTGATTTCATGCTCATTCACTTTCACCACATCGGCCTGTTGCAACAGGTATTCGGTAGTTGTCCTGTCAAGATGAGGAGGACGAATGTTGACGTCGAACACTTTCAGTTTTGCCTCTTTCAGTAATTCAAAAAGTGTATCGCGTGACTGCTGGCTGCGAACCGAAAGTGTGCCGTATACAAACACATCCGAGTCTTTTACCAATTGCTGGTTTTCAGGTGTTGTCTGAATGTAATCCCAGGCTACCGGCTGCACGATTTTATAGGTGACTTCGGTCTTGTCTGTTAGATTGACTTTCACAATTCCGGTAAGGTGCGTGATGCCGGTTTGGATAAAATTTGTGTTAAATTGTTGATTATTAAGATATTCCATCAGTTCAACGCCCAGGTCATCGTCACCAACGCGGCTGATGAACGCAGGATTCATACCAAAGTTTTTGAGGTGGATCGCCACATTCATGGGCGCTCCGCCAGGCTGCTTTCCCGAAGGCAGCATGTCCCAAAGCATCTCCCCGAAAACGGTTATTTTAGGTTTCATATAAATTGAGATAAGTAGTAGAGAAAAATTAATTGCTAACAGCTAATAGCCACCTCAGTGCAGAATCATTGTTTTATCCGTACGTTCCAGTGATGTTCCCTTGGTTTCAGGCATGATACGCCATACGAAAATGAGCTGCAAAACCATCATGACAGCGAAGAAGGAGAAGGTGATTCCGCCGCCGAGATATTCGGAAATAATAGGAAATGAAAACGCGATAATGGCCGCCATGAACCAGTGTGTGAAACTGCCCAGCGCCTGTCCGTTGGCGCGTACTTCGTTTGGGAATATTTCGGAAATGAAAACCCAGATTACCGCGCCTTGCGAGAAAGCGAAAAATGCGATGTAAACGAAGAGGAAAACGGGAACGCCGGTGAAATCCTGAATGAAAAATGCCCTTGCAACCAGGCCCAGAGTAATAATGACGCCCACAGAGCCGATTGCCATCAGCGTACGTCTTCCGAAGCGGTCAATGAAATTGATGGCTAAAAGTGTAAATGCAAAATTGACAAAACCGATTCCGGCAGAAGACAAAAACGCAGCTTTTGCACCCAATCCGGTCATTTCAAAAATACGCGGACTATAATAAATGATGGCATTAATTCCTGAAACCTGATTGAAAACTGCAAACAGAATGGCCAGTGTTACAGGTGTTTTGTATTTGGCAGAAAACAGCCTGGCCGACGGTTTGTCTTTTGCTTCTTCATTCGCGTTCATAATGGCGAACAATGTTTCCTCGCTCGTGTCGGAGTCAATAACGTTGAGAATTTCCCTGGCCTGTTGCACATCGCCTTTTTTCATGATCAGCCAACGCGGACTTTCGGGAACATACAGGATTGCCAGTAAAAAAATCAGAGATGGCAGTGCCTGAACTCCCAGCATCCAACGCCAGGCGTTGTCGCCCATATCCTGCATGAAATAGTTGGAGAAGTACGCAATCAGTATCCCGAAGACCACATTGAACTGAAACAGACCAACCATTTTTCCCCTTGATTTCGCGGGAGAGATCTCGGAAATATACATCGGTGCGGCCACGGAAGAAGCGCCTACGCCCAACCCGCCAAGGAAACGAAAGAATATGAAAACAGACCAGTCGGTTGCCAGGGCTGAGCCCAGCGAAGAAACCAGGTACAAAACAGCAATCCAGAACAAGGTGGTTTTCCTTCCCAGCTTGTCGGCCGGAATTCCGCCGAGCATCGCGCCAATTACTGTTCCTATGAGGGCGATAGAAACCGTGAACCCGTGTTCAACTGCGGACAGATCCCATAAATGCTGAATGGCTTTTTCGGCACCTGAAATAACGGCCGTATCGAATCCGAAGAGAAACCCGCCAAGCGCAACTACAATCGACCAAACTAATACCTTACTGTTTTTCATTGGTAGTTCTGATTTTTTTGTCAAAACTACCGCCACTTGACCCCCGGAATAACTAAATAATATCTCAAAAAAGTTAAACTTTGATACAGTGGTATTTTAAGGGTATATAATTATGATAATCAGTGAATTAGCCGATTATTTAAAATTTGATACATGCCAGGTCTTTCAATTTTGATACAACATCTTTAAAAATTGTATCAAAGTCATCAGGAGGTGCGAGAGTAATTGTGATAATTATTGGAATATGTTAAATTAAAATCAGGTTACTTATGATTTTTTATATTCCATCGGGGTTTGATTATATTTTCCTTTAAAAGCGGTGGAGAAATAGGTAGGAGAGGAGAAACCCACTTTGTATGCTATGTCGGCGACCGTCAGATCTTCCCGCCGCAGCAGGAATTTGGCTTTGTTGAGCCGGACCTGCTGAACGTATTCGTTCACGCTCATACCCAGAAGCGCTTTAACCTTTCTGTACAGCTGCACCCGCGACATGCCCAGATCTTTGCCGATATCTTCAACGCCCAGTTCCGAGTTGTCGTAATGTTCCTCGATGTATGCGGTAAACTGCGTGATAAATTTTTTATCAAGTTTGTTCGGATTGGTGCCGGATGAGCTTTCAATGGGTAATTCACTGGTATAATGTTCCCGCAGTATTGCCCGGTTTTTTAGCAGTGTTTTGATCATTTCCTGCACATATTGCAAATTGAACGGTTTGGTAATATACGCGTCAACACCGGTTTGAATTCCTTCGATCTGCTGTTCTGTTGTAGTCCGTGCCGTAAGTAAAATAACCGGAATGTGCGAAGTTCGGAAATCTGTTTTGAGTATCGAAGTGAGACTTAACCCGTCCTTTTTTGGCAACATTACGTCGCATACGATCAAATCCGGAATGTGCTCGAATGCCATTCGCAGTCCTTCTTCGCCATCATTGGCTACAAGTGTGTGATAATTAATTTGTAGCTTTTGGTCCAATAATCGCACCAGATCATTGTTGTCTTCAATGATAAGCACGGATTGCTCTCTGGTTGAAACTTCACCGGCCGTCGATCCACTTGCCGGTAAATCGTCTTCATTAAGCTCGAAATTTTGAACCATAGAAAAATCTTCGACCTGCTCATTGCGTAACTCTTCTTCAAGAAAATGCTTGTTACCCAGCGGCAATTCTATTGTGAATGCAGTTTCTCTTTTCGGCTGACTGCGAACAGAAATTGTTCCTTTATGAAGGGAAATCAACTCTTTGGAAAGCGCCAGGCCAAGCCCTGTTCCAAGCGTTTTATAGCTGCTTTCGCCCTGATAAAATACCTCAAAAACATGGGCCACTTCCGATTCAGTCATTCCGATACCATTATCTTCTACTGTAATCTGTACATAATCAGGAGTATTTGTTTTGACATACAGGTAAACACGTCCCTTGTCCGGAGTGAATTTAAACGCGTTTGAAAGTAAATTGAAAATCACTTTGTCCAGCATGGTAGCATCGAACCAGGCCATTATTTCAGCCTCGGAAGTGATCAGCTGGAAATCAATTTTGTGTTTTGAAGCAATTCTTTCAAAAGCAACCATGACATCCTTCACAAATGCCACTAAATTGTGCTCGCCGGCACGAACCTGCATACGGTGACTTCCCAGTTTCCTGAAGTCCATCAGCTGACTCACCAGCCTGAGCAGTCTTAATGTATTTTTTCGGATCAGCGACAGTTCCTGTTTGATGAGCGGATCCCGGATTTTTTCGCTTGCAAGCACATCCTCAACCGGGGCCAGAATCAGCGTGAGTGGCGTTCGGAATTCGTGAGAAATGTTGGTAAAAAATTTAAGTTTGGCCTCGTTTTCAATTTCGGCACTTTGTGCGAGTTGTTCAATCTGGTTTTTCTGGTCTGATATTTCATGATTCTGCACTTCAAGCCGCTTGTTGATTTTCCTGTTCTCACGTAACGAATAAAAGGAAATTGCTCCGAAAATGAGGGCGAGCGCAAGGGTAATGGAGACAGTCCAGATGACAATACTTTGATTTTCAGAAATGGCGCGCTGCTCCTCAATCTTTTCCTGACGACGTTCAATATCCTGTTGCTGTGTCACCAGTTTTTCGCTCTGTAATTTCATGATCCGCACATTGGTAGAATCAATCATCGTGATCTGAAGGCGATTTTCACGTTTGAAAGCTTGTTTTTGCAGAATCGAAATGGCCGTTCGAATGGCTTCCTCGCCGCCGGTTGGGTATAGAATGGTGGCGTTCAAAATGTCTTTGTCGACCAGGTCAATTCCGCCATTCGGACCGGTTAGCCCGTCAACACCGATTAATCTGATCTTTTTTTCGAGGCCCAAATTCTTGCAAACGGCAAATGCAGTCAGCGCGCGGCGGTCGTTTTGGCAAAAGATTACATCTATATCTGCATGGGTTTTTAATACTTTGGTCAGCGGAGCTTCAAAGGAATATTTGTCCCAATCGCCGTCCAGTTTCGCAACCAGTTTAATCCCGGGAAAGTGATCTATCGTTTCCGAAAAACCCTTGTGACGGTCAATGTCCGCTGAAGAACCGGGCTTTTCACTGATCTCAATAACTTTTCCTTTGCCCCTTAAAAGTGTATTGGTGTAAGCGCCGGCGATCTGCCCGACTTCCACATTGTCGGCTCCTACATAAGCGGTATACTGATCGGAATTTGTTCTGCGATCCAGGATGATGACAGGAATGCCGTTCTGATACGCTTTTTCAACAATGGGCGTAATGGGTTTGGCTTCATTTGGGGAAACGATTAGCAGATCAATATTTTGTTTGATCAACTCGTCGATCTGAGTGATCTGCCTGGCGCTTTGTCCGCCGGCGTCCTTCATGATGAAGTTAATTTCAGGGTTGAAAGACAGCTCGCGGTACATGCTTTCCTGCATCGTTTTTCGCCAGTCGTCGGCACCAGTGCACTGCGAGAAGCCAATAGTATATTGTTTCGGCCGCTTTTTAGAGCATGCTGTCACAATGAGGGATAGAAGAAAAATCAGTCGGAAGTACTTCAATTTTTATCGTATTTGAACCAGTGCTTTGTCTTGATCAAATGTATCACAAATAGCATTTTAAACAAATTTTTGGTTTCTGGGCTGTATTCACAGAATCTCTCGGTGAACGCGTAACTAGTTGAATGGGAAAATCGTACGGTATCGGTTAATCTTGTTCGTGGTTGCTGAGGTTGTTTTACCTAACAGCGAACGTACTCGTAATTTGGACTGAGCAGTAAAGTGAGATTGGGTTTAAGAAAATGATTGTCATAAAACCGTAAAATCGGAAGGTTTTTCTTCCGATTTTACCAGGAATAAAATTACGTAGTCTTAACTGAAACTCAAAATGTGGCTATTTATTAACTACTATTGTATGTTTGCTGACCGCACCGCCGGCTGATGTAATTTTTGCAATGTAAGTCCCTCCGGGAAGCCCGGTCACATCCATACCACCGTTCGGAAAGGAAGTTCTGGTTTGTACAACCCGCCCCAGCGCATTTATAATTTCGACTGATTTAATCGTTGAAAAATTTACCCCATTCATGAATAATACTTCTGTTACAGGGTTTGGGTAAAGATTTATCTCTTTTAATTCCTCGAAATTTTTATTTTGTTTCATGTTATAAGCGAGCGTAGCATTTCTGTTGAAACTTATCGCGATTATTCTCGAAAATTTGCTGGTTCCGTCCAAATCGACCATTTTTAATTTATAATAATTCGAGCCTTCATCCGGCGCGCCGTCTGTGAAGCTATAAGTACTCTGTTTTGAGCCAACCACTTTTTGAATTGCCGCGAATTCCTGAGTACTGTTTGTTCTTTTTAATACTTCGAAATGGCTGAAATTTACCTCATTTGCCGTTTTCCAATTAAGTGAAATTTGCGCACCGATTTGTTTGCCACTGAACGAAATCAGATCCACAGGAAGTGTGGGCAAGTAGGTAACAGTTTCAGAAGAAATGTTGCTTGTTAGTCCGGTTGCCAGCTCTGTAAGCGTGTAGGTCAAGGGAGTTGGGTTGCCACTGAAACCTGCTTCGGGGTCAAAAGTGATCTGGCCGGTTGCGGGAGTATATGTCCATTCACCTTGTCCGGGTACCGTGATCGTATTTCCTGAAATTGTTGCGCCAACAGGCGCAGTGAAATTAACAATAACTGATGCAGGCGTTGCCTGACTTCCATTGCCCAACAGATCACCAGATAACAAATCCATAGTAACACTGCTGCCAGAAGGATTATTCAGGCTGGACTCTGGGTCCGTAGATGGTGTAGATGGTGCTGCAAAATAGAACTCGGCGGTACCGGAAGCCGCAAGATCATCCCTGCTGGCAATTTGTGTAACCCGCACCTGTTTTACCAAACCACTATTTAAAACAAAATCGCTCAGGGATTCTCCATAATTGATGTTGTCTGTTGCGGTGATCGTAATTGAAGTTGAGTTGAAAGCAACAGTGGATCGAGCCGGGTTTGATAGATTATAAGTTCCAATCGTACCGGGGTCAAGTAAGCCCCCGGAAGCGTCCAGGAATTCGATGGTGAATGACTCAAGTGCATCAACATCCTGGATAAAGAGTACGGAAGTAGCCGGCAAAGGCGAATCAAATGTGTAAAGTGCTATTGATGACGCACCTTCTACGAACGCTCCCAGTTCAAGCATATTAGCGGGTTGTACATAGTTGGACAGCGCGCTGGGTGTGGTGACAGGAGGATATGTTGTGAGCGTCTGAGTTGCCCAGCCGGCACCTGAGTAAGTTATTGTAAACGGATTGGAAATCGTTCCATAATTTAAATTACCCGTATTAATATTGGAATATGTTCCATACCCAAAACCGGTTACGTCCTGCGCTCTTGCTTCTTTAAACGAGAGAAATAAGAACGGAATAAGTGCCAGAGCAGGTCCTACTTTTTTAAAATTATGGCTAAGTGTAGCACTCCTGTCCTTGCTAGATTTGCGTTGTAAAGATTTAATTTTCATAATTTTTATTTAAAAGTTATTTGATTTCGAGAGCTGTCAGTTTTGCTGGAATGCGCCACCTTTTACCACGCAAATGAGACAATTTTACAGGGGCCAGTCAATCATTCGAAAGCGGTATTTTTAAGTGATAAAATGATGAGTTATCTACCTTGGTTGTAGTAGACGAACGCATTATTTATATCGAAGTCATCAGTCAGCACCTACAATGGCTGATCTATCGTGCTTTTGGTAAATGTCAACAGGGACATTCCCGATGCCGTCTGAGTGTATCTGATCACTTTCACGAATAAAATAGTAAAGTGGTTTTAGAAACTGAATTCAGCGACAAGGATTTCCATTTTGATTTTTTCACAGCATTCGGTGATATTGGCTGAGCTATATTCCAGCATTGCATATCAACAGCCTTACTGTGCGGATTTAAATTTGGTTCAGCAATGAAATGGATATCTCGGGAATGGGAAAAGCAGGTTTCTAAAAACGTTCGGCGTGCTAAAACGTGCAGATTTTTCCTGAAAATGTGTGCAGAAAAACAAAAAAAAATCGGAAGGAAGCCTTCCGATTTGACAAAAAAATACTTTTTTGGGGTTTTAAACTCAGAAAGTGTAAGTGAAATTTGCCAGCAAAGCCCTTGGGGTTTGCGGAGCAATGGTGGACCACCCTTTGTAATATTCTTTATTGAAAGCATTGTTTATTTTGAGACCAATTCGGTAATTAGCTGCCTGGAAAAAGAGCGATCCGTTAGCGACTGTGTAAGCAGGCAACATAAATTCGCCGGTGGATGCGTAGTTGATCGCGAAACGTTCGCTTGCTCCGTTAAGCCCAAGTCCAAGTCCGAAACCTTTTAGTTTACCGCCCGGTACTTCATAATTGGCCCAAGCATTATAAAGCGTTTTCGAACCAGCTTCAAGCGGCCGGGTATTCAATATTTCCGTGTTGTCGGACTTGGTTACTTTGCTGTCGTTATTGCTGAATCCTGCCCTGATATCAAGCCCTTTCGCCGGTGTGGCGTTCAATTCAATTTCAAATCCCTTACTGAAAACTTCGCCTCCCTGAATTTTATTGAAAGGTGATGCCGGATCTGTGATCACCTGATTCTTTACCTGGATGTCATAATAGCTAATCGTTGCGTTCAGTTTGTTTTTAATGATATTGGTTTTAATACCAAACTCAATTTGATTTGCCTGTTCCGGTCTGAATGTCTTGATGGTCTGCGGGCCGTCTTCCGGATTACCTACAAGCGAAGGTGCCACGTTGGTAAATCCATTCTGGTAATTAGCGAAAACAGATAATTTGTCGATTACAGGCTGGAACAAAATTCCAAATTTCGGTGATAGCGTGGTCTGTTTATAATTATCTTCCGATGTTGTCACGCTTCCCTTATTGTCAAAATGGTCAAGGCGAAGTCCCACCATTACGGATAAATTGTTGGTAAGGTTGAGCACGTCAGATGCGTATGCGCTGTAAATGCCGTATTTGGACTTCGCGTTGGCAACTGGTTGCGACGCCAGAACGGCATCCACAGCCGCAGAAGAGAGTGGGTAGGCTGTGGTTTCGACCGGAGCCGTAAACGGATTGTCACCATTGGAACCGCCCTGAGGCGTTACATTTCCGTAAAATGCGTAACCTGTACCGTTGCTCGTCGTGATTGCTGAGAAATAATCCAGGCCAAGCACAACTCTGTTTCGCAATGAACCAATTTTGAAATCACCAATAAAGTTTTGCTGGATGTCCGACGTTCCTGTATACTCATTTTGTTTGTTTAGGAAACGGGAAAATGTGTCATTTTCCAATACGCCGAAATCGAACAGGTAGGAATAGTAGCCTTTAGTTGACGTAGCGCTTTTAGAGATCAGGGTCTGCGACTGCCACTTGTCCGAAAGTTTGTAATCCATCTCAACCCGATAGTTCTGAGTAGGGTTTTGAAGCGTCAGGTCATTGCTGGTGAACGAGAGATTATAGTCATATCCCAGCTGTTTTATGTTTTTCGAATGCTGTGGCGCGCTTCGGTTCAAGAACAGAAACATCGGGTTGGTTTGTTCTGCCTGTGTGATTTCTCCGTAAAATGAGAAGGAAAGGTTATTGTTTACCTTGTAGGAAAGCGAAGGAGCAACAAAAAATGATTTTCTGAAACCTGCATCCTGAAAGCTACGCTCTGTTGCATACGACGTATTCAACCGGAAATATAGATTCTTTTCTTTGTTCAAAGCCGTGTTGAAGTCGCCGGTAATCTGGTTCAGCCCAAAAGATCCCGTTGTGAATGAGAGTTGGCCGCCCGTGCCTGCATAAGGTTTTTTGGTTACTACATTAATAAGTCCGCCGTAGGAGCTTACTGCGTTTCCAAACAATGTTGCAGATGGTCCTTTCAAAACCTCAATGCGTTCGATGTTGGCCGGATTGATCGTGCCATTCGTTAATCCGGGGAGACCGTTTACCAATTTTGGCTGCACCGAAAATCCCCTAAGTGAGAAGTATCCCGCTCCGTCGCCACCCCGGCCTGTGGAGGTCCAGAGATTTTCCACACCAGTTGCATTTTTTAGCGCATCGTCAAAATTTGTTACAATCTGAGTTTGTAGTAAATAGTTTGTTATGGTGCTGTAAACCTGTGTGTTTTCAAAGTCTTTCAATGGTAATTTAGAAACATAAGCCGTTTTGCTTCGGGAAAATTTGTTATCTCTTTCTCCTTCCACCACTACTTCGCGCAAAATTTCATCGCCCTCATAAAGCGTAATCGTATTAAGATCCACTTCGTTTTGCGAGATAGTAAACGGCAGTTCTTTGGTTTTGAAGCCTACTGAAGAAACAGACAGTATGTAGTTGCCATCGCTGATGTTGGATATTTCAAAGGAGCCAGCTTCGTTGGTATGCGTTCCGAAATTGGTATTTTTAATTAAAATGCTAACACCTGGCAAATTGTTTTTGGTGTTATCCGTCACAATGCCTTTCAATTTTCCCGTCTGAGCGAGGGAAAGGGATGATAAAAGCATAAAAAGTGATATTGCTAGAAAGTTTTTCATTTATTTTATTTAGACTTATTATAATTAAATTCAATGGGCAAAGATATTTTCCGTTAGCATCACTTCCAAGCTATTTGTAATATTTCGTTATCGTTCGACTGGGCCGGAATCAGAGGTAATGTGGTGCAGCCTTTATTGTTAGAATAATAATGGATCTTTCGGCATGAGGCTTATTCGAGCAGTCGTACCACGAAGTAAACGGAGTTTTGAGATTTAGCATAATGCTGTCATGATTCGCTGATTTTGTCTTGTATTTCCTGTCCGGGAACGCATCAGGCAAAAAAAACACCCAACATCAAGTCGGGTGTTTTTCTGTTTATAGCTTCCTTCTTTATCTCAGCGTTATGCTGAATTTCTAAAATTGTTGTCCTTTTAAACAAGGAATCACTGCTTCTGATCTTATAGACCAAACCCTAGTGCAAGACCTTTAACCGGGCCTGAAAAACTGTACTTTGACTGCGTTGCCCCCGTTGCCAGGTCTACCGTGTAAAAATTGGTGTTCCCGCCTGCCGTAAAGATCGCGTAGCCCATCCCTGAGGTATTACCGATGTCAAATCCAATTCCAGCATCCGGGTTGATGCCCAGATTTTTCGGCTCAATCAGTGTTCCGTCGTTCGGAGGGCTTTGTTTGTAAAGTATATTACTTTCGCTGTCGATGTCGTAAAGCGTGGTGTTGGCTGCTACTACGCCCGGATAGCTATTGGTGTAGGCAACTGCCGTAACAGAAGGGGTTGGGCCCGCCGGACCAATTTTCAACGCTCCATCCACAATTGTCACACCAGTTTCTACATTGATTCTCAAATTTTGCCCTGTGTTACTTACCACCCGTAACCTGTCGGCGGCCGGATTGAAATCGACGCCAAAAGTTGTCCCGCTAATCGTAACAGGCATATTGTCAGCCATGTTTGTCAAGCCCGTTACCGCAGTTGCCAGACCTGATCCTAAGTCAATCCCGTATATTTTGCTGTCACTACCCAAAGCATACAGACGACCATTCACCGGCCTGATATCGATCCCTAGCAGCATTGTGCCGCCAAGGCCTCCCACCGCCTTAGTGCCAAATTCTGCTCCCGTTGTCGGGTTAAATATTTTCAAATTGTTGGATGCATCCAGCGCATATCCAACGGGAAGTGACGGAATAGCAATACCGGTGATGTTTACGCCAGCTGGAAAATTTCCCAGTTTTTGTAATTTTCCTGTTGCCAGGTCCACGTAATCCAATTCCCATTTGCCATCCACTTTAACGGAAGCGATTGGATATACATCTGCTGCATTGATGTCGGGCGAGATGTCAAAGCCGCCCACTTCTGTAATATCAATACCCAGCGGCCCCACGGCAACGAGTGCACCGGGATTTGGGGGATTCTGAATGTAAAGTGTATTGCTTTCCGCGTCAATATCATACAAGGTTGTGCCAGCTCCTGCTGGTGCAGCCGTAACGCCTGCACGGCTGTTGGTGTAGGCAACGGCGCCAATTTTTGGACTGGCCGGGCCGTTCAAAGGTGAATCTCCGGGAACCACCGCACCTGTTTCAGGGTGTAATCTCAAATTCTGAGCCGTTGTTGTTACAACCCGAATTCTGTCAACGGTAGGATTGAAGTCAAATCCGATTCCTGAACCAACCAAAGTAGTCGCAATTGGACCGGCTCCTATCCTGGTCGCTTTCCCAACCTGGTCACCCGCTTTAATGTTGATCTGGTACAAATTGCTTTTTGAACTGATCGCGTAAAGTTGACCTGTTGCAGGACGGAAATCAATTCCGGCTATTGTTTCGTCGTTTTCGATGCCAGTCACAGGAAATGACCGTACCGGCGTTCCGATGTTTTTGACATTCATCTCATGGAGCTTGTTATCGTCCGATAAGGCGTAAAAAATACGGTCAGGCAATGCTTGCTCTTGTGGAGGAAGGCGGTGATCTTCGCAGGAAAACAAGAGTGCCGATGAACCCAACGCAACAGCCAGCGTGGTTCTTCTTAGAATTAAGTTGAAAAATCTCATAGCCTAATTGGTATGGTGAGTGATAATTATGCGAAACGATATACGTATAAATCACACATTCAGATTAAAAGGCGAGCTAAATTTTTAATTTACTTTTAATATTGTTTTAATGTGTATTGGTGCTGGCGGACTGCATATCAATTTTTGTCATTGGGCAAACGGCGGGAACGTCAGTATTTAATATGGCTTTGCGAAACGGTCTATTTATGTTTGCTGATAGCTGCTATCTATCTACAACCCACATTTTTTGACCAGATATTGCCACCTTTCTGTAAATTATCGTATCGCCAGTCTTCTGGCACATTATTTGGGATAAAGCCGTTTGATGGGTATTTGTTTATTGATGGGATTTAGTAGATTTGTTCATCATCAATCACGAATTTAAACAGGCAAATATATGCGTTGGCAGGATTTAGGAAGAAGCGGAAATGTTGAAGACCGTCGTGGTATGTCAGGCGGCGGAAAGGTTGCAATAGGCGGAATCGGTGTTATTATCGTGCTGGCAATCGGACTTTTAACCGGTCAGGATCCGGCCGAAATATTATCGAATATTCAAGGGAGCGGCCAAGCCGTTGAACAAACCGGTACGCGACCTCCCGGACCGCGGCCCGACGACAGAACTGCGGATTTTGTTTCAGCTGTGCTAGGCAGTACGGAAAAGGTGTGGGATCAAATTTATACCGAAAATAACAGCAAATATAAATACCCGACTCTACAGATTTTTGAGAACGAAACACAAGGGGCTTGCGGCGGCGCCTCCTCGGCTATGGGGCCGTTTTACTGTCCTGCTGATCAAAAAGTGTACATTGATTTGGAATTTTGTAACGAGTTACGGGACAAGTTTAAAGCGCCAGGCGATTTTGCTGTTGCCTATGTGGTCGCGCATGAGGTTGGGCACCATGTTCAGAATCTGATGGGGATTTCAAATCAGGTTCAGGAGCAGCGTGCAAATTTAAGCAAAGCGGAGTACAACAAATTATCCGTCAAGCTTGAATTACAAGCGGATTTTCTTGCCGGTGTATGGGCAAATCATGCGCAGCAAATGGATAACATTCTGGAGCCGGGAGATCTGGAATCAGCGCTGACTGCTGCCAATGCAATCGGAGATGATAAGCTGCAAAAGCAATCGCAAGGCTATATTGTGCCCGACGCGTTCACGCATGGCAGTTCAGAACAACGTATGTACTGGTTCAAAAAAGGTTTCGAAACCGGTGACATCAGCCAGGGGAAATTTGAGGATATTAAGTAACATCAGATTGCTTGAAAAGAAATGAAGAAAGTGTGGTAGTGCTTTTTCGGAAATATGGCGCGTTGTAAATCTGGGAGTTCGTACGATCGGATGCTAAACAAAAAGGGGGTTTACAGAATTTAACATTCGTAAACCCCCTCTTCTAAATCCGGCTTGTTAATTTCTCTCAGGGGAAATCATGGGCACAATTTTTCCTTTGATTATCAAAAGCGGAACTAATTAAAAATATAGGAGGATTTGCGTTGCATATCTGTCAGCATATGACAATTTTAATCGAAATTGATGTTAGCCACAGATATACCGTAAACCTGCACGAAATACATTGATTTCGGTCTGTTTAGCAAATGGAGTTTTGTGAAACAGTAAAAATCGCTTACGAAAGCAACATTTTTCTTTTTAAACCAGCTGCATTGTGCTTTGGTTTTAAACGAACCGGTTTGGTTTTTGACACGCATGTGTTTAACTCCGATCCGATTTACAGTAGAATTACCTCTTGAAAACCCTTATATTTTCAGTAGAAATTTGACCTAAAAAACAGTGCCTATGCTCTCCCTGAAAATACTTGTCGTGGAAGATCAGGCTATTACGGCAATGTTTATAAAGCAAACACTCGAGGATGCGGGTCATGGTGTTACCGGTATTGCACGAAATTTTGACGAGGCCGTTGCGCTTGTAAAAAAGGATCCCCCTGATCTTGGGCTGTTGGATATCGAGTTGAAAGGCTCATCCCGCGACGGAATAGGTACTGCGAAGGAGATTACCCAGCTGCATACCATGCCGATCGTGTACCTGACTTCGCATACCGAAACTGATATTTACAATCAGGCAAAAGACACATTTCCCTCTGCATATCTTCAAAAACCTTTTGTAAGAAGCGAACTTTTGATGCAGATAGATCTGGCTTATCATAATTTTTCGCAACAAAAATCTGCGAACATGATCCCTTACGAGTCTGACAGTCTGTTTTTAAAGATCAAAAAGGTGTATGAAAAGATTCCTAAATCAGCGATTAAATTTCTCGAAGCAGACAGTGTATACACGCATTTGCATCTGGCGGGCAGGGCCGGTACTGTAACGGTGACCATCGGACTGGGCCTTCTGGCTCCGTATCTGCCGGACTCTAATTTTTTCAAATTATCAAGATCTTTTCTCATCAATCTTGACTTTGTTGAAAAACTGGATAATAACTATATCTATCTCAGGGACTCCATAAAGCCGATTGCTATTCCACAGGGCAAAAAGAAGGAGCTGATGATAAAATTGAATGTGATTCGTGGTAAATAGTTTGCCTACAAACAAAACACCTTCACAGTAATACCGGAAGGTGTAAGATTACTCAACGTTAATAAAAATCTTTATTACTTATATCTATTGAAAAATCAGTGTTTGTCGCTGCTGTTTTGGCCTGTCTGCCAGGTTGTTAAACCGATGTGCAAAGGTACTTTTTACAAACAAATCTTCGTGTAGCATTAAGTAATTTTTTTTGTAGAATTTTCTCGGCGATTTTCTCTTCCTTCTCTTTCGTTGTTTGACAATAAAAAGGTAGAATATTTTCTATTTGACTGGAACAAGTTATTGAGCAGCGCTGCCACTCGCGTCCTTTCGATTAATTTGTCGATGCTTTTGCGTGCCATTTCCCTAACTCCATATTCAAAAAAAGCCTAATATTGTAGCTTCGTATATTACAAATACAATTTATGGCAAATAGCTTATTTGATTTTGGAATGATCGGGCTGGGCGTGATGGGGAGAAACCTCCTGCTGAACATGGCCGATCATGGCTTTTCTGTTATCGGGTTTGATAAAGATGAGGCTAAAAACTCGGCTCTGGAGTCGGCAGCGACGCCTGGCACCACAGTGAAAGGCGTCCCAGATCTTTCACATATGGTGCAACAGCTTCATACACCGCGCAAGGTGATGATGCTTGTGCCGGCAGGTAAGCCTGTTGACGACGTAATTGCTTCGCTTCTTCCTTTGCTGGAAAAAGGCGATGTGATCATTGATGGAGGAAATTCACATTATACGGACACCCTTCGCAGGGTACAGGCGCTGGAAGGAACCGGCGTCAATTTTATGGGTATCGGTGTTTCCGGCGGTGAGCAGGGAGCACGTACCGGCCCGAGTATGATGCCCGGCGGTAATCAGGAAGCATACGAACATCTGAAACCGGTATTGGAAGCAATCGCCGCGAAGGTCAATGGCGAGCCATGCGTAGCTTACCTTGGAAAAGGTGGCGCCGGTCATTATGTGAAAATGGTACACAATGGTATCGAATACGCGATTATGCAGCTGATCAGTGAGTCGTATGCATTGTTAAAACACGCGGGACTGAATAACGATCAGCTTCATGAGGTTTTCAAAAGCTGGAACGAAGGGGCACTGCAATCATTTCTGGTTGAGATTACTGCCGCTATATTTTTACAGAACGACGATAAAACAGAGCACCGTCTTGTGGACGTGATCTCCGATAAAGCGGGATCGAAAGGGACCGGAAAATGGACTTCACAGGATTCCATGGAACTGCCCGTAGCAGTGCCTGTGATCGATACAGCAGTTGCGATGCGCACCATTTCAGGATACAAGGATGAGCGTGTTCAGGCCGCTGCGCTTTATCCTGTAACGGAATCCGAAACACTGGCTTTGTCCGAGGAGTGGATCAAAGAAGTGCATGACGCGCTGTATTTTGCCACAATTCTGAGCTACGCACAAGGACTTGCGATGCTCCATCAGGCTTCAAAAGAGCTTGCGATGGACATTCCTTTGCCACAAGTTGTGAGTGTATGGAGGGGTGGATGTATCATCCGGTCGTCGTTGTTGGAAGTGTTCACAAAAGCTTATAAAGAGACACCGGAATTATCCAATATATTACTGAACCAAGACGTTGCTGAACTCGTTAGATCAATCGAAGGTAATATGCGGAAAGTGGTTGCGAAAGCGGCTCTGGCGGGAATTCCGGCGGCTGGTCTAATGTCCTCACTTGGTTATTTTGACGCTTACAGAAGTGAACGTATGCCTACAAATTTAATCCAGGCACAACGCGATTATTTTGGCGCACATACTTATCAACGTACCGATACCCCTGGTACCTTTCATACTGAATGGGGCCAACTTTAAATTGACAATTTATGCAAACCAATAAACGTCCCCCTGCTTCTCTCTTGTTTATTTTCGGAGGTAGTGGTGACTTAAATTATAGAAAGCTTACGCCAGCACTCTATAACTTATTTTTAGACGAATGGATGCCGGAGAAATTTACGATCGCCGGTATCGGAAGAAGTGCTTATACAAACGAAGCTTACAGGACACATTTACTGGATGGCGTTACCAAATTTTCGAGAAGGAAAGGGAAACAGAACGGGCACTGGAAAGATTTCAGTGAGCATGTGACTTATCTTCAAATGGATGGTGATGATGCCGCCGCCTATCACCTGATTACTGATCTGGTAAAGGAAAAAGAGGCCGAATGGGGCGTACATCCAAATGTGATTTTTTACCTGGCGGTTGCTCCGCAACTTGTTCCGTCGATTGCGGAAAAATTGGGTGCTCTCCAGATTTGTACTGATAAGAGCTGTACGCGGATCGTAGTCGAAAAGCCATTCGGTCATGACCTTGAAAGCGCGCATGAACTGAACAGATTGCTGGCAAGCATGTTCTCCGAAGAGCAGATTTTTAGAATTGACCACTATCTGGGTAAGGAAACAGTTCAAAATATACTGGCGTTGCGATTTGCCAATGCGCTGTTTGAACCGCTTTGGAACCGCAATTATATTGATCATATTCAGATTACAGCAGCCGAAAGCGTTGGGCTTGAAGGTCGTGGTGGTTATTTTGAGCACTCCGGCGCCCTGCGTGACATGGTTCAAAATCACATTTTGCAGATCATGTGTATGGTTGCTATGGAAGCTCCGGTTTCTTTTGACGCCAATGAGATTCGTAACAAAAAAGTGGATGTACTGAACGCCATCCGCCGTATTGAAAAGGATCAGGTACACGATTATGCAGTACGGGGTCAATATTCCGGCGGTTGGAAACAGGGTACGAAAGTGGTCGGTTATCGTGAGGAAGAAGGTGTTGATCCGCATTCCAATACAGACACGTTTGCGGCTGCAAAATTCTACATCGACAACTGGCGGTGGCAAGGTGTGCCATTTTACGTTCGCACAGGTAAATATCTGAACCAGAAAGCGACACATATTACATTGCAGTTCAAACCTGCTCCGCATTATGCGTTTCCCGATGAGGCTGCCGAAACGTGGCGATCTAATCGTCTGACGATCAGCATTCAGCCGAATATGGATATCAGTATTCGTTTTCAGGCCAAACGTCCCGGGCAAACCATGACGCTGGATCCTGTTGACATGACATTTGATTATGACGCAGTAGCAGGTGAACACGCACCGGAAGCATACGAAACATTGCTTTTAGATGTAATGGAAGGCGATGCGACGCTGTTTATGCGGGGTGATCAGGTAGATGCTGCCTGGAAAGTAATTATGCCTATCCTGGAAACCTGGGAAAATCGCAAACCGCAGGATTTTCCGAATTATGCGCCTGATTCCTGGGGACCGGATGAAGCGGATGCATTGATTGCGCGTGACGGGCATACATGGATTAACCTTCCACCGGTTTTGTAATGGGAAAAAGGGAAATTCATATTGCAAAAAACGCGGCGGCATTAAGCAAAGACCTTGCTGCGTGGATCGGTGAATATATTAAAGAAGTGTTGACACGACAGGATCGCTTTACGTTTGTTTTGTCGGGAGGAAGTACGCCGAAGGCTTTGTATTCACTTCTCTCAGAGTCACCTTACAAGGAAACGATTCCCTGGGAAAAGATTCATTTTTTCTGGGGTGATGAACGAGCCGTACCTTACGAGGATGACCGCAACAACGCCAGAATGTGTTACGAGGAATTGCTGAACAAGGTTCCTGTTGTTGCTTCGCAGATTCACGTGATGCGTACGGATATTGACCCGCTGGAATCAGCAAAGGAATATGAGGGCATTCTGACCGGTTATTTTCAACACGCTGATACGACTTTTGATCTGGTTTTGCTGGGCATGGGTGACGACGGGCATACACTTTCGCTATTCCCCGGAACGGACGTAATTCATGAGACGGAAAGAGATGTAACTGCTTTCTTTCTGGCTGCTCAGGATATGTACCGGATCACGCTGACGGCGCCCATCGTGAATCGTTCTGCAAGTGTGGTTTTCATGGCGGTAGGTGCAGGCAAAGCTGAAACATTGAAGAGTGTTCTGGAAGGTGAGCAGCATGTTGACATATTTCCATCCCAGATCATCAGTCCTGAAAACGGACAGTTGCATTGGTTCGTTGACGAAGCTGCTGCTGCGCTGTTGAAAAAATAACAGCATTCAATTAATAAGAGCTTTAAAGGTGTTCCCCAAAAAGGAGCACCTTTTTTGTTAAATGCATTGATAGCCCTGGCTGAAAACTTATCGTCTTTGCGAGCAACTTCACTTCTTTGCGTGAAAAAACAAAAGCGTCCATAATCAAAAAAACGCACCTGGCACCTGCCGCAACCATTTGTAAAAATGTCTTAACTTAGATGAAGATCAGCCTGTTACTTTGTACACTAAATCTGAAAAACATGATATACATCCTGAAAATGATCGCCGTCATTACCGCGATCACCTACTCGCTGCAACTGGTAAACTCGCAATCGGACGTACTGGTTTTTGGTGGCCTGGCCATTGTGGTTTTGTCTCTGTATTACATTGTTACCGAATTTAATAAACTGTTTACTCACCTTAAATCAAAATTATGATCAACATGAGGAGAAATATTACCATTGGAATTGCGGGGTTTCTCGCGGTTGTGTTTTTGTTATTTGTTCAGCCTTTCACGTTTGAAAACATTGATGCCGGTAATGTTGGGATCAAAATTAACTTGTATGGAAGCGATAAAGGCGTTGACAATATTGCGCTGGTTACCGGAAGGGTGTGGTATAATACCTGGACAACCAAAATTATTGAATTCCCTACTTTCACGCAAAGTGTGGACTATGACCCTTTCGTGATTACGACCAAAGATGCGGCGGAATTTAAAGTGGATCCAAAACTGAACTATCATATCAATCCGGATAAAGTGCCACAGATATACCGCCAATACAGGCGGCCGTTGGCTGAGATTCAGCAGGGTTTCATGAAAAATACGATTTATGACGCGTATCGGATCGCTGCAAATTCATTCACATCGGACAGTGTGATGTCCAATCGGGAAGTTTTCGAAGACCGCGTGCAAAACGTGCTGACGAGGACGCTGGGCAAAGATGGTTTTATTTATGATCAGCTCACATCGGCCATCACGCCGCCGCCTTCATTGAGACAGATGATCGATGAAAAAAATACTTCGATACAGGCGCGTCTGAAAGCGGAAAATATGGCAAAACAGGCGGAAGCGGAGGCTAAGGTAATTATTGCACGAGCGGAAGGCCAGGCGAAAGCAACCTTGATCAAAGCACGCGCTGAGGCCGAGGCCAACCAGCTCAGGCAGAAAACAATCACGCCGTTACTGATCCAGCAGGAATGGGTTTCGAAATGGAATGGTGTGTTGCCAACAACGAATGCCGGCGGTAGCGCAAGCCTGATGTTGGGTATTAAATAAAATGAGAAAGCCGTAGGATAAATTTTTCCTGCGGCTTTCTCATTTTATCAATTGATTTAGAAAATATGGCTAACAGATAACTGACGAATTACAGATTTGTCGTTTTTTTAATGAGATTCCCTGGCAAGCTCACATGGGCGGCACTGTCGACTTGCATGCTAAATGATTTGAAGACATTTTCTGTCGTGAATGCACTTGAATCTTTCACGGTTACGACCGCTTTTTCAATTTTATTTTTTTGATTGATCTTTATGTATCCCTGCGCTGTCAGTCTCGCTGACAGATTGCCAAATGTGTTGTCAGTAACCAGCATCCTGTTACCACGTTGATCAATCGTTAAATTGTCAATTTTCCAGTTCCTCACGATACACGTTACACCAGAAGATTTGATGTAAGAGAGTTTCGGAGCCAGAATATAAATCACAGGCTTTCCGTCAAATGGGTTTGGCGGGTTATATCCTTCTTCATTCCAGTTTCTTTTGTAATTAACTTTTAATGTATCGTTTACGATTTCCCAATCGAGAATTTCCGGATTAATCGTTGTTCTCACCTCGAACCGGTCACCTTGCTGAATCTGGGTCAAACCGAAGGCTTTGCCACTTAATGTTACATATTTAAATGATTTTAGCGGCTCTTTACGGTAGCCTGCAAACTGATCGTTGCGGTCTATTTTGTTAAACTCGCCTTTCAGGACCAGATTTGAACTGAGGCCAAAAAGTAAGGTGAGCGCCAAAAGACCGAGAATCAATATGTTACTTGTTTTCATGATTCGATAGTTAAGGTGTTGTCGGATAGGTTTCGGTTAGGAATGACTCATAACGGGTTTGAATCTCGTCGATACTGACATTGAGCAGATACAGCGTTTTGAAAAAGTCAGGTAGTTCAGTATCCAGAAACCGTTCTTTTCTGTAAGCAAGAATACGTTCTCCGGCCTTATCATCCACAGAATAGCCGATTCCCCTTTTGTTGAAAATGATTTCCTTGTTTTGTAAAAAATCATAGGTGCGAATCACCGTGTTGGGATTTACTTCCAGCTGACTTGCCAGATCCCGTACCGACGCGATTCGCTCGCCTGGTGGCCATTTTCCCAGCAGGATCTGCTCACAGATATAATCTGCAATCTGCAGGTAAATGGATTGTTTATCTTTAAATTCCATTTGCTTCGTTAATTTAAATTTGCTTTTCCCTCAACCTAACATAAGCGATATACCAAAAAGCCAGAAGCAGGAAAATGGGAAATGAGTAAACGACGTATTGAAATGTTTCCGGAAAGGGGATAAAATAACTTTGACCGGTACTGAAATACCATATTTTCCAACTTGAAAAAGGGAATGTCACCACTTTTGGCGGATAATCCGTGAAGTGATATGCCTGCCACATGTTAACTCCCAGGACAATCAGATAGGTGATGACAAATGTAATCGCCGTTTTAATGTATGCCAGTTTGCGGAAATAAATTGAGCCTAACACAACTACACCCTGAATAATGATATAAAGAAATACGAAGAAATTAAGTATTTCTCTGGGTATCTCCCTGTAATGATGCTGATCCTTATCCAAGCCACTGTTTGCGTATTCGATTGACTTAAAATGCACAGTGATAAAAAGTATGAGAAGTGGAACTATAAAAAGTAGGTTAAGTAACAACGCACTCAGAAACTTTTCGAACCGTGAAGCTGGAACCATGATAGCAGTGATGCCGGTAGCCGCTGAACCGTATTGCGTGAAGATCTGCCCGGTGAACAAACTTCCACCGAAAAGCACAATCATGAAAAGTGCCAGTGCGTGAAACAAAACATACAATTCATTATGGATTTTTATAAGCAACAAGGGAAGCATGAGCAAAAGCATCAGCCCCACCAGCATAGCTCCCATCAACGAATAATTCTTGCTTTTTTCTGCAATATCAAGGCGCAGTACCATTCGGAAACGATGTAAATCAAATGTCTGGTTCATATTTGAACAATTTGAGCGTGAATAGGGAAGATGACGGGGATAACGTTACGAACAACGATTCCTAAAATCAGTAGAAAAAGTAACAGCAGCAGTTTCATGGTTCAAGTGGTAAATATTTTTCGAATTCGCTCCGGATTTTCCATCACCGCATTGAAGAGTTGTTCAAGGTCAACACGGCTCTCTTCACCCCGAAAATTTTCAGTCACAGCCCGAAACCCGCGTAGTGAAGGTTCGGCATACAAGACATTGCTGCCATGTTCAATTTCGGCAAGCGTTTCGAAGCACAACCTTTCAGCCACAACGTCCAGACTATGGTGGATCAGCACTTTACTATTCTCGAGAATGATCACTGAATCGATCAGGTTGTCGAGATCCCTGGTCTGGTGAGTCGAAATCAGTATCGTTCTTTCTTCATCCAGTGCGGACGAGACAATTTTTCTGAACTGGCTTTTTGAAGGGATATCCAGTCCGTTGGTAGGTTCGTCCATGAGCAACACCTTCGTATTCGTTGCTAAGGCAAACGCGATCAGCACTTTTTTCTTTTGTCCGTACGACATCCCCGTCAGTTTGTTTCCAGCCGGAATATCAAACTCTCTGATGTAAGCCAGGAATCGCTTTTCATCAAATTTTGGATAAAAAGGCGCAAAGATATTCAGGTACTGTCTCATGGTTACCGAGGGCAGGTAAATTTCCTCAGGAATGAAAAAGATGTCCTGCAAAAAGGCCGGCTGTCGTTTTCTGGGTTCATAGCCGGCCACCTCAATTTTGCCGCCAAGGGGGTACAGCAAGCCAGCCATGTTGCGTAGCAAACTGGATTTGCCCGCCCCATTTTTTCCGAGCAAACCAAATATGTGACCTGGTTGCAAGTTCATCGACAGATCTTCAAATAACTTTTTGTGCTTACTATAACCAAAAGTGACGTGGTCAAGGGTTATCATGGCGGAGTTGATTAGTGTTATAGTTATCTAGTGCACTGTAAAAGTATATGAATGAATTGTTCCTCACAAGAATATGACGAAATAATTTTGCAGTTTTTTGGAAATGTGGCTCTTGGGAGTCAGAATCAGTGATCCTGCTGTAAGTTAAGGTAATCCTCGCGAGTGTCAATATCGATGCTTCCCAGTGGAAACGACAACGTATCAACCTCTTTTTGAAGCGTTTTAAGAATTCGTCTGGCGCCTTCTTTCCCTTTTAATCCGGATAGCAGCTGAAAATATTGTTCAGGGAAAAAAGCCGGCGTTCCCATTGTTTCGTCGTAGGAGCAAGCTACAATTTTGTTTCCATTCTCGTTTGACTGCGCGATCAGTTCGTTGAAAAGAGAACCGGAAACATGCGGCTGATCACTGACAGCGAGGATTACGCCCTTGAATTGTTTGTCGTCGGCAAGCAGGCAATCCATACCCACCCTGACGGATGAACCCATCCCTTCCTGCCAGTTTTTGTTACGGGCCAGTTGTACGGGCAAATCATAAACTTCACCGGAAACACTTTCCTCGTTTGCGCCAATCACCAATATTACGTGTGCTCCCGGAACTTCCAGTGCGCTCTCTGTTACATTGCGAATCAGACTTTTACTTTTGTAGCGAAGTAATTGTTTGGGCTCACCAAGCCGCGAAGAGTTGCCGGCAGCAAGGATGATAATTCCATAAATTGGTTGATCCTCCATATCAGTTCCCGACAGATTGTACTGCGCAAACAAAATCTTCTCCGGCAGACTTCAGATATTCCGTTTTGGGCGTGACACGACTGTGAATGGGTTCCGCCTTTTCTCTCAGCGAAATTCCCGTTCTGCCATTTAAAACCGCCTTGATTTCTGCCAAAATTGACAGCGCAATTTCTTCGGAAGTTTCAGCGCCGATATCCAGTCCAACGGGGCCGTAGATTCGGCTTTTCTGTATATCTGTCACGACAATGCCTTCTGTCAGAAGATCAGCGAACATTCTTTCCAGTTTTTTCCTGGGTCCCAGCGCACCAATGTAACTGCAATGATCCAGAAAAATCAGTTCCTTCAACAATGCCAGATCATAGTTGTAATTGTGTGTCAGCAGCGCAAAAAATGTCCTTGAATCGGTTTCAAGTTCAGCAAGTACGTCAACAGCACGTGAGATGAGCACTCTGTCAGCCTTGGGAAAACGTTGTTTTGTCGCATGTCCGGCACGACCGTCAACCACCGTGATATGCCAGCCAAGAATCGCCGCCATTTCTGTTAGTGGAATGGTGTCGTTTCCTGCACCAACTACAACCAGTGCAACCGGGGGACTGAGATGTTCTATAAAACCGGTCAGATGCTGACCGTCAGCATCGAATTGTTTAAAAACCGAATCCCTGATTGCCAAAACTTTTGTTGCCTCTTCATTTAGCAAATCAATTGTATAATCGTTCACTGAATTAACAACGACGGTCTCACCAAGGCGCAGAAAACAGGTTCCCGGTTGTTCTGCGTTCCTTGATTGGAGTGAAAAGAGCGTGACCAAAACAGCGTCCTGCCGTTTTAAAAGTGTTTTTTTGAGGAGCTCTATCGGATGATTTTCAACCTCCGGAATAATGGGTTCAAATAATATATGAACAATACCATTGCATCCAAGCTGAACCCCCAGAGTCACATCGTTGTCGTCGGTGGTATCGTAAGTGACCAGTTTGTTTTTTTGTTGGGAAATAGCGAGTAGCGCTTTTCTTAACGCATCACCTTCAAGGCAGCCGCCGCTGATTGCGCCCGTTAATTGTCCGTCGTCTGTTACGAGCATCCTTGCGCCAGGCCGTCGGTACGATGAGCCCTCCACATGCACAACCGTAGCCAGCGCCAATTTTTTGCCAGTTGCAAGTGCAATTTCGTAAGCCCTGATAATATCAGTAATTTCCTTCATCCCGGTGCGATTTTACTATTTTAGAAATTACATTCACAGCGTAGTCCACTTGTTCTTCCGTGGAAAATCTGCCCAGACTGAAACGGAATGTATTGTGAATCAGCTCGTCGGACAAGCCCATCGCTTTGAGAACAAAACTTGGTTCAAGTGTAGCCGATGTACAGGCTGAGCTTCGGGAAAACGCAATATCACTTCCCGCTTCGAAAATTAGTTTTTCGCCGTCGATGTTGTTGAAAGAAATATTGGTAGCGTGGGGTAGGCGAGGGCCCTCGTTACCGTTAATTTTAATGCCGCCAAATTCCAGCAGACCTGTTTCAAAGCGGTTTCGAAGCTCATCCAACTTTCTTGCTTCCTCTATCATCTCCACATTGCAAATTTCACAGGCTTTACCAAAACCTACAATTCCGGGAACATTAAGCGTGCCGCTCCGCATGTTTCGTTCATGTCCGCCACCATCAATCTGGGCCGTTAAATTAACTGCAGGGTTCTTTTTTCGAACGAACAGCGCGCCGACCCCTTTGGGTCCATACATTTTGTGGGCACTGAAAGCCATCAAGTCTACACCATCCTGATACACATCGACCGGTATTTTTCCCACAGCCTGGGTTGCATCTGTAAAAAAGACAATGCCGCTTTTTTTGCAAATCGCTGAAATTTCTCTGATAGGCTGTATCACACCGGTTTCGTTGTTGGCGTACATAACACAAATAAGTATTGTCTCATCGGTAATACTGCTTTCAAGTTCGTCCAGGTCAATGAGGCCGTTTTTGAGAACTGGCAGAAGGGTGATCCTGGCGCCAGATTTTTCAAGCGTTTTGCAGGTATCCAACACCGCCTTATGTTCCGTGCAAACTGTAATGACGTGATTGCCTCTTGACCTGTATGCGTCAAATATTCCTTTGATTGCCAGATTATTTGCCTCCGTGGCACCAGACGTAAAAACAATCTCCTGCGGGTGAGCACCAATAAGGCGTGCAACATTTTCACGCGCAATGTCTACGGCCTCTTCTGCTTCCCAACCAAAAGAATGGGTCCTGCTCGCTGCGTTGCCAAATTTTTCCAGAAAAAAAGGAATCATTTCATCGAGCACCCTGGGGTCCATCGGAGTGGTAGCATTGTTGTCCAGGTAAATTGGAGATTCTAAGCGCATAAAGTATCTTCTCGGTTCATTTCCTCATAAGCTATTACCATGCCCGATAGTTCAAATTAGTCGTTTTGTGCCAATTTTCAAAATGGAATATTTTGAAGCAAAGCTGATTTCAATACAGTACTCTGACAAAAAACCACCTCATTTTAGATTATGAGATGGTTTATGCTTAACTAAATCAAAATAGGTTAATTGTAGTTTTTGTGGAGTGTAAAGTAACTATGTCGGTACTGATTATGATTTTACGCTTTGCATCATAAGTAGCAACAGATGCTATTTATAAATACGGTTTGAAATGAACGATACCCAAACTGCTAATTTTGTTCAAATAAGCTCAGATCCAATTAAAATGTAATTAAAGCCAACTTAAAATGCGGTTAAAACGTCTGATCGTTTCCAAAATCAAACCGCTGATCTGAATAAAAAAATATTTCTATTTTTACCTAGCCGTTTAATATTTTCATCTTCTAATTTTCCATTTTAATGAAACTAATTACCTAATTTTGTGTTAACCCTACAAGGTTAGTAGATTAAATATTTCATTACTTAAAAATTATAAGTTATGTCACTTCGACTCGGAGATATCGCCCCTGATTTTGAGGCAAATACCACACAAGGACCTATAAAATTTCACGAATGGCTAGGCGACAGCTGGGGATTATTGTTTTCTCACCCCGCTGACTTTACGCCTGTTTGTACAACTGAGCTTGGTAAAACGGCTCTTTTACAAGGCGAATTTCAAAAGCGCAATGTTAAGGTGCTGGCAGTGAGTGTGGATGATATTGATTCGCATCATCGTTGGATACCGGATATAAATGAAGTCAACAACACGGAAGTAAATTTCCCGATCATTGCGGATGAAGGACGTAAGGTTGCAGAACTTTATGATATGATTCATCCAAATGCAAGCGAAAAAGCAACTGTTCGCTCGGTATTCATTATCGGGCCGGACAAGAAAGTGAAATTGACTTTGACTTATCCTGCATCAACAGGACGTAATTTCAATGAAATTCTTCGGGTTGTAGACTCTCTTCAGCTGACCGCGAATTACTCTGTTGCAACGCCTGCTGACTGGAAAGACGGCGAAGATGTGATTGTAGTTCCCGCAGTAAGTACTGCAGATGCGGAGGTGAAATTCCCGAAAGGATTGAATATCGTGAAACCCTATTTGCGCTACACGCCGCAGCCAAATAAGTAAAAGAACTCAATGCTGATCAAAAAAGCGCTCACAACTGGTACTGATTCCAGGTTGTGAGCGCTTTTTTGATTTCCGAATCACGAAATTGATAATTGTTAGCGTTTACCGATGTGCTATAATTGCAACATCTTCTTTGGCATCATGCTCTTCCGCTCCGTAGTACTTCATGTGACGGGCTCCTCTGTAATAAAACCAGATAGAAAGTGCCATCGGAATATGACTGATATCATTATAATTGAACCATGGCCCGAAACTGAATTTCAGTGCATGGAATCCAGCTGAAACCGCGCCCAGAAGGGTAGCTATAAAAATGTCTTTGCTGCCCTTGTCCTTTTTATGCCTGTAAACATACACTTCAATAAGAAATAACATCAGAAAAAGACCATAAAATGCGTGTACCTCAACCACAACAAAATTGAGTGTTACAAAGGCAAGGACAAAGAAAATGGTAAGTTCAAGGTAGTTTAACCAGCCTAAAAATTTGCCGATATTCTGGTGTAAAAGTGGTTTGATGTGCCAGATTGCCGCCCTTTCAAAAAGTGCTACGGCGATCATACTGGCGAACCAGCCGGGAATTTTTCCACGCATTCCCGTAACGTAAAGAAAGCCGTGGCCTAAAATTCCGCCTATGGCGGTAGCGATCCCCATAAAAAGAAAAAAATACTGGATTTGTTTATACATCCTGTGTTTTCTGCCGAGTTTGTTCAAATGTACAAACGCGTAGATGCACACTACGGTCATCATGAGGCTGGATAGCACCGAGGAAGGTTCCAGGATGGTTACACCGAATAACTGAATTTGATGAACCTTACTGAAATCGATGGCAATGTCATTCATTTTTTAGTCAGATTTTTTTTACAAAGAGGTAAACAGGAGCGCGGTCAGAATTTCGCAAAAGTAACCACAATTGGGTTGTTTTTTAAAATTTTCATGCATTTTAAAAATGCTCATACTAAAATTATACCAGTACCTGCTGGCCACTAAAATGCCTAGGCTGTTCGAAAGTCGGCTATCGTTGAAACCCTAAAAATGGGTCAAAATTTGCCAGTTGGTAGATGAAAATGGCTAAATGATCTATTACAGAAAATGAAACGGATTAGTTGTTATTTCTTTGTATTAAGAATTGCATAAAAATAATAACGGTACAAGCGCAATTTTTGCTTTATAAATCCAAAACCATGAAAAAATTATCTCTATCAGTTTTGAAAGCTTCTTTTTATGCTTTCATTCTAATCGTTCAAATTAACAAATCTGTTGCTCAGACTGCACTAACGCCGGTTCCGGGAGCTTTACCGATTACGGAGGCGACTCCCAAAGGAAACTCCAAAATTTCAGGCACGATCATTGATTCGACTGCCGCAAAAGGTGTCGAATTTGCAAGTATTGCACTTTTCAATGTTGCTACCAACGCTGCCATTGATGGCACCACAGCTGATGAAGACGGAAAGTTTTCAATAACCAAAGTTGCGCCGGGGAATTACAAATTGCTGATTTCTTTTATTGGATTCAAGGACAAAGCGGTGAACAACATCCAGGTTGTTAAAGGTCAGGACATTGAATTGGGTTCGGTTAAATTATCGGCCAATACAAAAACGCTTGACGAAGTGACCATTACAGGTGAGAAATCAATGGTTGAAGAAAAAGTCGACCGTTTGGTTTACAATGCAGAGAAAGATATTACTGCAAAAGGTGGAGATGCGGCCGACATTTTGAGGAAGGTTCCTTTGCTTTCCGTGGATCTGGACGGGAATTTGTCGTTGCGTGGAAGTTCAAATATCCGGGTTTTAATCAACAACAAACCTTCAACAATAATAGCAAGCAATGTTGCGGACGCCTTGAAACAGATTCCTGCGGATATGATCAAGTCAGTAGAGGTGATCACTTCGCCTTCTGCCAAATATGATGCGGAAGGTTCGGGCGGGATTGTCAATATTATTACAAAGAAAAATAATCTTCAGGGACTGACGCTCAATATTGATTCAGGTGTAGGCAACAGAGGAACGAACCTGGGGTTAAACGGAAGTTACAGAAAAGGTAAAATGGGTTTCACGTTGGGTGGTTTTGGAAGGGCATTTTACAACAAAGCTGAGTCCGTATTAAACCAGAATACATTTTCAGGCACAGACAGCTATCTTACCAATCAGACTTCGACAGCAAAGGATCGCGGTTTATTTGGCCAGTACTCATTGGGCTGGGACTACGACCTTGGAAAAAACCAGGCGCTTTCTGCCGGGTTGCGTTATGGAACCAGGAATTTTATTCAAAAGCAAAACCTGACAATCAATCAATTCGAAAACAACATTCTGGATGCAACCTCCGAACGTAAAGTGGATCGTAAGGATTTGTCCGGGACCGTTGATTTTAACATTGATTACATCCGTACCTTCAAACCCCAGCAGGAGTGGAGTATTTCAACGTTGTATAGTCGTACCGGCCTGACAAATAATTTTAATACTGATATTTTAAGCGAAACGGGAGATGTGAGCAGCAGATTGAAAAACGTCAATCAAAACTACAACTCGGAATTTACGTTGCAAACGGATTATCAGACGCCCATTAAAAAGAACCAGATGCTGGAATTTGGCGCAAAGGGCATTTTCAGAACCGTTAATAGTGATTTCAAATACCTGATTGCCGGCGGAACGGGGGATTTTGTTTTCAATAATAGTAATCCGTCAGGGACTTTAAATTACAATCAGAATGTTGCGGCAAGTTACCTGAGCTATTCATTAACAACCAGTAATAAGTACACATTTAAGGTTGGTACAAGATACGAATATACAGGAATTGCGGCGAATCTGGGCGATAAGGGAAAAGTGACCATACCCAATTACGGAAATCTGGTGCCAAGTATCAATGTCTCTAAAAACCTAAGCACAAGCACAACAATTAAAGCAGCATATAACCGCAGGATACAACGTCCGGGAATTCAACAGCTGAATCCCAATGTAAACCTTTCCAACCCGCAAAGTATCAGCATGGGAAATCCGGCATTGAGTCCCGAACTGACCGATAATCTGGAATTTGGGTTGAGTACCAATATTAAAAAGACATACATCAATGCATCCGTTTTCGGACGCCAGACCAACAACTCCATTACGCAGGTAAGGATGGCTGTCGACACGCTCGCTGGCGCGATTGTTACAACCTTTGAGAATATCGGTAAGCAAAAGGCGTACGGTATGAACGTGTTCGCCAATGTGTATCTGACTTCCAAATGGACCGTCAATGGTAGCATTGATTTGCTTCACTCTTATCTGGAAGGGCAGACTACCAATTCTGATGGTGTTTCTGTGCAGGCGAGCAATTCCGGCTTCAATTATGGCGGGCGCATCATGTCTCAATTGTCTTTGAAACAGGGATGGGGTTTACAGGGATTTGCCTTTTACAGGGGCAAAGAAATTCAATTGCAGGGAACGCGGACGGGATTTTACATGTATTCGCTGGGCTTCAAGAAAGATTTTGCGAACAAAAAGGGAAGTATTGGATTTGGAGCTGAAAACTTTATGACAAAGGGTGTGCGTTTCACGTCAGATCTGAAATCTCCTCAGTTTACACAAACCAGCGCGACACAACTGTACAACCGGAATTTTAAAATCACTTTCAGTTATTCAATTGGAAAAATGAGTTTCGACGCACCGAAACGCAAAACAAAGTCGGTTAATAATACGGATGTAATGGGTGGAGGTGAACAAAAATAGTGAGGAATGTTCCTGAATTTATGAATGGTATGGCTGTTTCGGAAGAGGCAGCCTTACTTTTATAGCCGTGGTGTGACGCAAGATCAATTCTGTTAAATCGTTATTATGGTAAGATGTTTTTGTACTTTTGAAAGAGAAACGTGACTCACCAATTATTTACGATATGAAATGGTCTTTCGTGATACAGCAGAAATTCAAGGCCGCCATGTTGCTTGGTGGCGTAATGGTTTTAATCATTTTGAGTAATCTGCTTTCGAGAAACCACGTCGAAGGAATGAATAAATCATTTTCTTCGATTTATAAGGACCGGCTCATTCCGGCAACAACCATAACTTATCTGGCAGAACATCTTTATGGCAAAAGATTGTCTCTTGAGAAATTTATGCTTTCCAACGATTCAGGTTCGGTCGTTTCGATGAGGGAGCTGCTTCGTAACCACAACGCCCAGATAGATTCACTTGTGAAGTCTTTTGAAGGAACTTATCTGGTTGAAAATGAAGTGCAGAGTCTTTCCTCATTTAAGAACCGGGTCGCCGAATATGCTTTACTTGAAACAATGGTGCTTAATATGTATGCCTCCGGGAATCAGGGAGAAGGGAGAAATTTGTTTGAAGGAACAGGTACTGATAGCTTTCAAAACACGATCGTCCGGCTGAATGAACTGACAACAATACAGTCGGATATTGGTAAACAGCTTATGAAAGAGTCCAAAAGCGAAATGGCCGGATTTTCAACGATCTCATTGTTGCAGATCAGCCTGGCTGTGGTTATCGGTTTGATGATCATCGCTTTAATTCAAAATGCCAAAATTATCAACATTCCAAAAAAGACGAAAGAGGGGCCTGGCCATTTTCATCTAAACTAAAAAAGCTGTCGCAACGGGCGACAGCTTTTTTAGTTTAGTGCAGTACTAACATAAATTTTATTGACCGACTTTTCTGCCTTTCAGTGTTTCGCGTTGATTACTAACCTGTTTCAACAAATCTTTGCTCACGAACAATCTTGTTCCGCTTCCCGCAGTAAGGTCAAAAGTACGATCCTTATAACCCAGCTTGCTGTCAGGTAGAACGTCAAGATAGTAATTTTGTCCGCTTAAAGTAAATCGCATTCCTTTTGTATCCTGTTGGGTATCGTCCCACGAAACATTGATTGTGCCATTGCCTGAACCAAGGGAAACGCCTGGACGGAAAGGGAGAACGGCGATTGTCTGGATACTTTTACCGTTGCTGATGCTGATTTTGCCCTCCGCGTTCACCTTAATGTCGTTCGGATCGGAAACCTCGCGTCGTATCGTGATTCCTTTGTCATTGAAAAACTGAACCTTATCCAATGAGATATTTGCTGCTTCCAGGTTTTTACGCAGGTCTTCTGTGAAAACGGTATAATTTGTGAACGGTACTGAATTGGTGTTGCATGAAGAAATTCCCGCAAACATGGCAATTCCTAAAACGAGCTTCTTAAATAGATTCATGGTTTATAATTCTGGTCTTTTTTTAATTTGATTTGTAAATGATACCTCTTACGGGTGCATGAGTTGCAATATTACTAAAAAGAAGGTTGCAAGACAATTCTGACAATGTGTCATACCCGTTTCGGGATAATTGTTATTGGAACGCTAATTTTTATGAGGTATTGCAAAGCAGAAAATAATTATAAAATATAAATCTAAAAACAGAAATAATTATGGAAACAGTGATTCAGGAAAAAGGAAATCTGAGCATTCACACCGAGAATATTTTCCCGATTATTAAAAAATTCCTTTATTCGGACCACGAGATTTTTCTAAGAGAATTGGTGTCAAACGCGGTTGATGCTTCTCAGAAAATAAAAAAACTTGCCTCATATGGAGAATTTAACGGTGAGCTTGGAGCGCTTAAAGTAGTCATTAAACTGGATAAGGAAGCGAAAACCATAACCATCAGCGACAGAGGTATCGGGATGACGGCTGAGGAGATTAAAAAATATATCAACCAGATCGCTTTTTCCGGAGCAACTGAATTTGTTGAAAAATACAAAGACAAGGGCGAAGATGGAAAGGGGGACAAGGGGATTATCGGACATTTCGGTTTGGGTTTTTACTCGGCCTATATGGTTGCAGACAATGTCGAGATCATCACAAAATCCTATAAAGAGGGTTCTGACGCGGTGCGTTGGGAATGTGACGGATCGACCGAATTTGAGTTGTCATCTGCCGAAAAGGAAGATCGTGGTTCAGATGTGATTCTGCACGTGGCTGCGGATTCGGAAGAGTTTCTGGATGAAAGCCGTTTACGCGGAATTCTTGAAAAGTATGGTAAATTTTTGCCAATAGAAATCGAGTTTGAAGATAAGGTTATCAATAACCCAACACCTATCTGGACGAAAAATCCTTCTGATCTGACTGATGAGGATTATATTTCGTTTTACAAAGAGCTTTATCCTTTCAGTGAGGATCCATTGTTCTGGATACACCTGAATGTAGATTATCCTTTCAATCTGACGGGCGTCCTTTATTTTCCTAAGCTTAAAAATGACTTTCAGGGACAACGCGAGAAAATCCAGCTTTACAGCCGCCAGGTTTTCATAACGGATGAGGTGAAAGATATCGTTCCTGATTTCCTTCAATTGTTGCACGGAGTGATCGATTCACCGGATATTCCTTTGAACGTGTCCAGAAGTTATCTGCAGGCGGATGGAAATGTGAAGAAAATCAATGGTTACATTACCCGCAAGGTTGCAGACAAGCTTTCAGAGATTTTCAAAAATGACCGCGAAGGTTTCGAAAGGAAATTTGATGACATCGGTTTGTTCGTAAAATATGGCATCATCAGTGACGAGAAATTCTATGACAAGGCAAAAGATTTCTGTCTGCTGAAAAATGTAGATGGCAAATTCTTTACGTTCTCTGAATATCAGGAATTGGTGAGGGAAAACCAAACCGACAAGAATGACATGCAGGTTTGGCTTTATACAACGGATGAGAAAAAACAGGATGCATTTATTCAATCTGCCCGCAAGCGCAACTACGATATCCTTTCTTTAACAAGCGTAATTGATTCTCACTTCATCAATACTTTGGAACAAAAAGTTGAGAAAACTACTGTTAAACGAGTTGATGCAGATACGCTTGATAAATTGATCGAGAAAGATGTAACACTGGAAAGTGTACTTTCGACCGAAGATCAGGATAAGGTGAAAGCCATATTTGCAGGTATTGCTGACAGCAAAGGTGCTAACATACAGGTGGAAGCGATGCCGGTGGATGAGCTGCCTGTTGTGATAACTTTCCCTGAATTCATGCGACGTATGACGGACATGCAGGCTTCGTCAGGTCAGCGTTCCATGTTTGGCGATATGCCCTTGATGTACACCGTTTCGTTGAATGCAAATCATCCGGTGATTGGTCGTATTCTCCAAAATGAAAATGAAGCGGAGCAAAAAGTTCTTGCAAAGCAGGTATATGATCTTGCGCTTCTCTCGCAGGGCTTGCTGACTGGGAGTGATCTAACTCAATTTATTCAACGCACAGTTGTGTCATTATAATTGCTGATTATTGAGTAAGCAAAAGCGGGTGCCCGATATTTCGGGCACCCGCTTTTTTACGATTTAATGTCAATTCATTATTCCGCCTTACCGGAGATCAGTTTTTTCTTTAACTCTTCCAGCTCGCTCCATTTCCCAAACCTTGCCAGCTCGGCTTGCTGAGGCCAGGTGGTCGGATCGTGAATCTGAAAGCGGGGTCCTGCATTCCTGAGAATCGAGGAAATTCTTATCGGAGAAGTTTCCGAAAGAGTTGTGTAGGTATAGATACCCTCCTTATTAAGTAATTCCTGGATTTTCGGTCCGATACCCTCGATTACCCGGAGGTCGTCAGGATTGGAAGCAATTGGTGCTGCGCTTGGGTAAACTGTTCTCGATGCGTTTCCCACCAAAGGCCCGGCTTGCACAGAAACGTCCGGAATAAATGCGCGGCATTCTGCAAGCTCCATTTTTCTTTCTTCAATTGATTCCCGCAGACTTTTAATTCGCCCCCGAGATATAAGTTTGGCCAATAGCCAGCCAATGAAGGCGGCTAGAATTAAGAGTATCACCATCTCAATAATAGCGACGGGTTTGCTTAATGGCACAAGTTGTAATATGACCATGCTTTCTTTATTTATCTGATTAAAAATGAGATAGATTTATTCTTGTCTTCCTTTGTTCAATTCTTCCTGCCATGCCTTCAACTCATCCCATTTTTCATCTTCGGCGAGGGCTGCCTGTCGCGGCCAGGTTTCAGGATCATGCATTTGGAACTGCTTGCCACCATTTCGCAAAATTTCGCTGAGGTATTCGGGACTTGCATTTCGGAGCTGAGAAAAATTCTGAATGCCGTTTTTGTTGAAAAGGATTTCAATTTGTGGCCCGATGCCTTCGATCAGTTTCAGGTTTTGCGTAATTACAGGAATGGTTTCTGCTGCAAATGTCGGCTGGGAAGCGAATTTCTGCATACCCGCTTTTTTGGACTGGCAGTGTCGTAGGTCGTTATCCAGCTTATTCAGGCGGCTTTCCAACGCGGTAACAATCTTATTGACGGTGATATAGCCAATGATGTAACCGATTATTCCTGCCACCACGAGCATGACGATATGTTGCCAAAATGCGTCGGGATTGTTGAGTGGATTTAATTCAAACATGTATGTAAGTGTTTAGAGGGAACAAGTTATTATTATTGAACGACAATGGTTACACGACGATTCGCTCTCTTCCCTTCGGGCGTGTCATTGGACGCCTTTGGTTCCGATTCTCCTTTTCCGTCGGTAATAATTCTGTCGGAGGCGATGCCTGCTGCAACGAACTGATTTTTGGCAGCAAGTGCTCTTTTTTTAGACAGTGTCAGATTCCATTCCGCACTGTCTTCATTGTCCGTATGTCCCGTTAATCTCAGTTTTTTGTCTTTATTAAGCGTCAGATACTTTTTTGCTTCTGCCAAGAACACGGCGTTTTCATTTGTTTTAATGTAATCCGCACTTGCTGTCGGGAAATAAAGATCCATTGGCTTAAATATACTCTCATATTTCTGCGCGTTGGCCAGGTCGTTTTCGGTCGCTACTGGCTGGAAATTGCTAAAAGTGAAATCTATCCCGCCTTTAAGTGAATCCTGAACGAAAACGATATCATTCCTCATCTGACTTTTAAGTGTAAAAATAGAGTCAGGGAGCCCCTGATTAACAAAGTATTTTTTCACATCAGATGCTCTGGCAAGGCCCAGGTCAGGAAAGGTAGTGGTATTGGTTTCGTCCGGCGCGTATGAACCGGTGATGGTGATGCGTTTGTTGGGGTTTGCAAGCGCATACTTGATGAGTGAATCGATTTCACTTTTAACGGCAGCCGAATTGGCAGTCGATTCGGATTTGGCGAATCCGTAATTACCGGGTGTGTGTAAGTTTAATTGTGAACCATCAGAAATGGTAAGCGGGGAGGAAACCGGAGCATTTGAAGCAGCGGCAGGTTGGGCGTTAATCAAAGGCGCATCGCAGAGCTCTTTGATTTTACAGACGTGCCAATACGTCGATACTCCGATCCAGGCGGCGAGTAAGAACCACCATAAAGTTTTGTTTAGCATGATAAGAGAAGTTTTAGTTTTACATAAGACTGGGAATCTATTGGTCCGTCACTTAAAGGTAGCTTTACCAGGATCAATCCGCAAATTTGATTAAAACAGAAAAGCCAGACGGGTGAGGTCTGGCTTTTCTGAAAATAGTATGCTTTGTCAATTATCTGTTCATCGAGATCAGGAATTCCTCATTGTTTCTCGTTCCTTTCATGTGGTCCAAAAGGAAATCCATTGCTTCCATCGGATTCATGTCTGACATGTGTTTGCGCAGGATCCAGACCTTTTTGAGTGTTTCTTTGTCAAGCAAAAGATCTTCCTTCCGTGTACCGGACGCCATTACGTCAATAGCCGGGAAAACGCGTTTGTTTGATAATTTACGGTCGAGCTGTAGTTCCATATTACCAGTACCTTTGAATTCTTCAAAGATTACCTCATCCATTTTCGAACCTGTATCAATCAGAGCGGTAGCGATGATTGTTAAAGATCCGCCATGTTCCACATTTCTGGCAGCACCAAAAAAGCGTTTCGGCTTATGAAGTGCATTGGCATCTACACCACCTGACAGGATTTTGCCGGATGACGGGACAACTGTATTGTAAGCACGTGCCAAGCGCGTGATAGAATCCAGCAAAATCACCACATCGTGACCGCATTCCACCATTCTTTTCGCTTTTTCCAGAACAATGCTGGCCACTTTTACGTGACGGTCCGCCTGTTCGTCAAATGTTGAAGCGATTACTTCCGCGCGAACGCTGCGCTGCATATCCGTTACCTCTTCCGGGCGTTCGTCAATGAGCAGGATAAGCAAAAATACCTCAGGGTGATTGCGGATTATTCCGTTCGCTACCTCTTTCAAAAGGACAGTTTTACCCGTTTTCGGCTGCGCAACAATCATTCCACGCTGTCCTTTTCCGATCGGAGCGAAAAGATCCAAAATACGTGTTGAATATTGGTCCGGGCGCGTGCTCAGTCTGAGTGCTTCTTCCGGAAAAAGGGGTGTCAGGTATTCAAAAGGAATCCTGTCACGAATTTCCTCTGTTGTTTTTCCGTTTACCGTTTCAACACGGAGCAATGCGAAATATTTTTCACCTTCTTTTGGCGGCCTGATTTGTCCACGAACCGTATCGCCGGTTTTAAGACCAAAAAGCTTGATTTGAGATGGGGAAACATATATATCGTCCGGGCTTGCAAGGTAATTATAATCGGCAGAACGGAGAAAACCGTATCCACCGTCCTGCATAATTTCAAGCACACCTTCATTAACGATGAGTCCGTCAAATTCACGAACGTAATTGTTGTAATTGCGCTTGATTTTTGAAGATGCATCCTCACGGTTATTTGGCTGTGCAGGGCGTTCGTTATTTTCCGGTGCCTGCTGCGCGGGTCTTTCCTGATTTTGAAAAGATGGCTTACTATTGTTTTCCGGCTGCTGGTTATTGTCGGTGTCAGAATTTTGTATTTCCGAAACAGTTTCCTCTGTTTTTGAAACTTCCGGTTGAGTTGTAACTTCTTCTCTGCCAAGATCTTCTAATGTATCTTCATCGGAATCAAGACTGGAAGGAGTATTGTCTATATTTTTCGGCTTGTCAAACAGCGGAGCCTGAGAACTGGTGCGAGCAGGTGTATCCTTACGGGATTTGTTTGGGCGTGCACCGATCGGTTTTATGGCAACTGGCTCTTCAGAAGCAGGGCGTCGGGCCCTTTTCTTTTTTGGCTCTTCGTCCGAAGATTCTGAGGAAGTAATTTCAGGTTCTATGGCCTTTGCAGTTTCCTGCTGGTTAAAAATTCTGGTTATCAATTCTTTTTTAGGAAGCTTGGCAAAGTCAGCTATGCCATTTTTTCCTGCTATCTCTTTCAGCTCGGATAAAAGCTTCAGGTTTAATTCATCTATTGTAAGCATACGGAACATGTGCGGTAAAGTGTCGGCTTTACCAAATGATTGATAGGATTTATGAATGAAAGTGGACAAATATCCGAGAACGCAGGTCTCGTGGTCACGTGATTGTCATTGATGCGTAATATTGTAGTTTTTGTAAAGAGGCCTTTTGAGGACTATACGAATAGGGAAACTTGTTGGTCAGCTATAAAAATATACAATAATAAAGTGATAATTATAGAGGTGTGTAATTTGATTTGGAAACTCCTGAAATAACCCGTACAACGCTGAGAGTCATCTTGAGGCGGGAATCGGCTTTCAAAAATCAGGGTGAGTTTTGATTCAGCGAAGGTATAATAACATTTTGTTAAATCCAAATCCTTTCCACATATAATTTCTTAAAATGATTTTCCGCCCACCGACGCAACGGAAAACTCAAAATGTTCTCTTTCAAGACAGATTCTTCATGCAATTTTAACATATTTTATGGAATAATAACACCTTTGTTTTCCTGATCAATTAGCTATTGTCCGCAGAAAAGGAGACTTTTGCAGGATTATGAATATTGTCGTGGATTCTGGTAATAGCTACTCCAAAATCGGGTGGTTTTCAGACGATGAGTTGATCAGGTATGAGATAAGGCTGAGTTTTGAGGAACTCCTTGAATATATACGTTCAGAAATACCTGAACGTATTATGTACTCGTCCGTAAGCCGTTCAGTTGAAGATTTTCGGGAGGCTTTGGGTGTTAATGTGCCGGTGTTCAATCTTTCAGGAGAAACGCCGGTGCCGATAATCAAGAATTATGACACGCCTGAAACCCTGGGGGCGGATAGAGTTGCTGCGGCAGTGGGAGCGAAGTGGCTGTTTCCCGGGAAAGATTTGGTTGTAATCGATATGGGAACTTGTATCACCTATGATCTCGTGGACCAGAACGGCACTTTTGAAGGAGGTTTAATTTCTCCCGGAGTGCGGATGCGATTCAACGCCTTGCATACGTTTACTAAAAGGCTTCCCTTAATAGAGCCTCAGATAAATCCGGTTTTGATAGGGAAGAGTACGCGTGCAGCGATAGAAAGTGGCGTGATGAATGGAGTATTAGCAGAACTTGAAGGAATTATTGATCGTTACCGACACAAAAGGCCAACATTATGCGTAGTTATCTGCGGAGGAGATGCTGCTTTTTTTGAAAGTAATCTTAAACACCCCATCTTTGCAGTGCCGGAGTTGGTTTTAATCGGATTGAACAGAATTTTAAAATATAATGTCGCTTTACAATAGGATAGGAATACTTACGCTGGCGGTTTCAATTGGATGGAATTGTTTTGTATCAAAGGCTCAGGCTCAGGGTCTGGGAAATTCCCCATATTCGTCGCTTGGAATGGGAGAATTGTACAATGATGCATTCTCGGCAAGCACTGGTATGGGGCAGTCCGGTGTGAGCACCAGCAACGGTTTTCAGATCAATAACCTGAATCCGGCGCTTTGGGTACGCAATAAATATACGACACTGGATTTCGGTCTTATTGGCCAATATAAAGATATTGTTGCCGGAAGCGACAAACAACGCAATGCAGGAGGGAATCTGGCTTACGTTGCGCTTTCTTTTCCTGTTGCACCGAAATGGTCACTGGGGGTGAGTCTGAAACCTTACAGCTTTATTGATTACCAAAATGTGTCGGTAAGAAATATTCCGGGTACACCATACGACGCGACATACCTGGTTTCAGGTACTGGCGGAGTTAATAAGGTTTCTGTTACAAATTCGTTTCAGGTTGGTAAATATTTGAGCCTCGGTCTGGAAAGTTCTTTCTTCTTTGGTAATGTCAAAAAAGCAAGCGAGGCTACATTACCATCTTCGGTAGGAGCCAATTATCTTGTTAGTTTGAATGACAAAACTGTTTATAAAGATTTCGCATTTAAAGCGGGCGCGGCACTTCGCATCCCGATTAAAAAGGATAACAAGCTTAACCTGAATCTTGGCGGCGCTTACAGCATCGGAACAAAACTAGGTGCAACTCAGACGACCTCATTTGATATCACGCTTTTATCTTTTCCGATCGCTGCACCTGATACCATCGTTAACAACAAGAGCGGCTACATCACATTGCCTACGCAATACCAGGTTGGTATGAGTTTGGAATGGCCTTATAAATTAACCTTGTCTGCTGACTACAGCCACCAGTCATGGTCGGAATACCGCAGTTTTGAAAGGTCAAACGACGGTTTGAGAGATGTCGGCAGAATTCACCTTGGAGCAGAATATATTCCGAAGTTCACATCGTTGAGTTATCTGGATAACGTTCGTTATCGGATTGGTTTCAGTCATGGAAAGTCGCCTTATGTAGTTAACGGCACCACAATCCGTGATTCAAATATCAGTCTTGGATTTTCGCTGCCTGTTGGAAGCCAGTTCCTAAACAGTATTTCACTATCCTTTGTAGGCGGGCAACGCGGCGCAGTCGGTTCCGGATTGATTCGTGAGCGTTACGGGAAGGTTGTCATGGGCCTTACCTTGATGGAACGTTGGTTCCAGAAACAAAAAATTGACTAACTCAAGCGTTACATTGGTCGTGTTAAAAATAAAGTCTTTTTTAAGGGCCTTACTGAAAGGAGATAATTATTTATCTCCTTTTTCGGTTATTTTTATGGTCTGCTTTTCATTGGCTTCCTGTGAGAAGGACAAAAACAAACTCGGCGCTGAGTATCAGGGACCAGTTGAGACCATTCGAAATATGGAAGTAAAATACAGCGAGCAAGGGAAACTCAAAGTAGTTATGTCCACGCCGCTCAGATTGCGTTACACCAATTTAAATGAGATTTTTCCCGACACTGTAAACGTTGATTTTTACAATCCGGAAGGTGCTCTGATCACGCATTTACGCTCTGATTCCGGAAGATTTGATCACAATGCCAATGTGTATATCGTGATGGGAAATGTTCGGGTGGACAAAGAAGATGAAAATAAAGTGCTCACTACGACCGAACTGAGATGGAGCCCCGCGACAAAAAAAGTGTTTACGGAAAAGCCACTGGTTGTACGGGATTTCCGTACTTCTGAAATTACGAACGCAGTGGGTATGGACGCGGATCAGGATTTTTCACACATCATTTTCCGCAAAGCAACGGGAATCTACAAATTCACCGGGCCTTAATTGTTTTTGCATTTCGCCAACGATCTGGTTACAAAATCAATTGGCGTGTAAGTGCTGTCTTTATCCCACTTGATCGTGGCGAATGTCACAATCTCCGCAATTTCCAGATCCGTCAGTTTCAGGTTTGGAGGCATTGGCCTCGAAAATTTCTTACCGTTGACAATGATCGTGTCCTTCATTCCATTTTTAACGATACAGGAAAACATCGCTTTGTTTTTTAATATTGCCGACCCGCTCAATGGTGGGTACAAATTAGCCATGCCTTTGCCATCTGCCTGATGACAATTTGCGCAGTTGGCAGTATAAAGCTGGTAACCCTCAGCGAAGTACTGTTCACGTTTTAATTCCTCTGAATTCTGGCAGGAGAAAAGTGTAAGTCCTAAGCCCGCAAATAAAATTCTTTTAAGCATTTTTTGTTTTGAAACAGGCATTTTTACTTCTTATATTCGTCGAGAAGTGTCTTCATGTCAGCCACCAATCGTGCAGTGCCTTCCTCTGTGGTTCCGTCGTACATGCCCCGCACATGTTTCTCTTTATCTACCAGTATAAACGCACCGCTGTGGATATAACCTCCCTCGGCAGTGCTGTCTTCTTTTGCGGTCGACATATAACTCTTCTGGCCGATCTCATAAATTTTTTCTTTAGGGCCTGTCACAAATTGCCACTGCTCTCCGGAAACTCCAAGGTCTTTCGCATATTGATTTAGAACTTTTGGTGTATCGTGTTCAGGATCAATTGTGTGGGAGAGAATCATCACTTCCGGATTTCCCTTAAACTGATTGTACACCTTCACCATTTGCCTTTTCATAACCGGACAAATTGTAGGGCAGGAAGTAAAGAAAAAGTCAGTAACATATATTTTCCCGTCGAGCGTCCTTTCGGTTATTGTATCGCCATTTTGGTTCGCGAATGAAAAGGCAGGAATGCTATTATAAATTGTATCGGTCACTTCTTTTCCATCCACGGTTTTAGTGGTCCAGTCGCGTTCACCCAAAATGGGTAATTTTTTTTTGCCCGTGTCACAGGATGCCAACAAAACTGCTGAAACAGAGAGCGCAGCACAAACTGGTAAAATCTTCTTTAAAAGCCTCATTTCAATCAATTTAAAAACGTTTTTGCTTCCTGTATGCTTTTCAACGTAAATTCTTTTATGTCAGTCATTTTCTTCTTTTCGGTTTCAAAATAGAGAACAGCCTCCTGCGGTTTAAGCTTTTTCGCTGAATCTCCTCTGTAATTGTTCATCCAATCCATCATCATTTTGTCAGATTGGTTGAGTTTTTGATTCATATCCACTGATTTCATCCGATCTTCCGCGATGCTATTTCCACTAATTCCCTCGTTTTGAAGGCTGTCAGCATGTTGGATTCTTTTGGAAAGCTGTGCTTTCAGTGACATTATTTCGTCAAGTTTTGGCATCACTTCGTCATGCATTTGCATCACCTCAGTTTCAAGTTCAAGGGCTTTGTCTTTATCCTTGCCGCACGCAAGCATTAGGGCTGTTGAGAACAGCAGAATTAGGAAATTTTTCATCGTTCTTTAATTTAAGTGATAGTGAAGGTTCAGTGTTACTTTTATCTTTCCGCACAGGTTATTAATTTTTCAGGATCATTTCTCGTGCATTATGCAAAACAGATTCAGTAGGATTGTTACCGCCAATCATCTGAGCGATTTCCAGCACCCGTTCATCGACCGAAAGTTTTTTAATTTTACTAACCGTTTTGTCTGACGAATGATCTTTGTAAACAAAATAATGTGCGTTTCCACTGCTTGCAATCTGATGCAAATGCGTAATCGCAATAATCTGATGATTGTCCGACATTTTCAACATCATTTTCCCCATTTTTTTCGCAATTTCTCCTGACACGCCTGTGTCAATTTCATCAAATATAATGGTGGGTAATTTTCGTTTATCTGCCAGAATGTACTTGATCACCATCATTAACCGCGAAAACTCACCTCCTGATGCCACCTGTTTCAGCTCTTGTGGCTGCATTCCTTTATTGCCGCTGAACAAAAATGAAACTGAATCAATACCCGACAACCCGGGGGAGATTGGGGTGATACGTATTGAAAGCGATGCGTTGGGAATTCCCAACTCTACCAAACGCTCTAGAATAAGATGTTCAATTTTTGCCGTTACCTTCTGTCTTTTTACGGAAAGCTGGTGCGCGCTTTTCACCATGGATTCCTCCGCTTTTTCCGCTTGTTTTTTCGCCTTAACCAGTGTTTCGTCAAGATTCAGTACCGTGCTGACTTTTTTGCGGAGATCGTCCTGTATTGCCAAAAGCTCTTCCGTATTCGTAACCTGATGTTTTTTTTGAAGCGTGTAAATCAGATCAAGTCGCTCGTGTGCAATCTGCTTTCGCTTTTCGTCAACCTCTACCATGCTTCCCGTCGTTTCAATTTCATCCGTCAGATCACGAAGCTCAATAAGGCAGCTTTGCGCCCGTTCCCGCATGTTTTCATACGATGGGACCAGCCGCGCGGCCTGCGTAATGACGTTGATGGAGCTTTTCAACAGTTCGAGGATTGAGTTTTCCGGGTTGTCCAGATAGGCGTGGGCCAATTGCAATTTCTCCTTTATCTCGGCAGCATTTTCAAGGATCGTAAGTTCCTGCTCCAGGCTGTTCTGTTCATCCGGAAGCAAATCAGCACTGGCAAGTTCATTAAATAAAAACTGATCGTAATCAAATGCTTTTCTCAGCCGAACTGCTTCGCTTTTCAGTTCTTCATAAGCTTTGAATGAGTCTCTGTAAAGCTGATAATCTTTCCGGTAGGCGTGAAGCGATTCCTGGTTTTCAGCATACGTATCTACAACCTGTAGCTGGAATTCGTTGTTGCCCAGCATGATAGAGTCGTGCTGGGAATGGATATCAAGCAGTTGACTACCAATACGTTTCAGTGTGTCGAGATTGACGGGTGTATCATTGATGAATGCTCTCGACTTGCCGGCTACCGATATTTCCCGACGGACAATGCACTCGTCGGAGAAGTCAAGATTTTCCTCTTCAAAATTGGGAGCGAGGTCGTAACCGGTGAGATTAAAACTACCTTCAATAACACATTTCTCATTTGGATCGTAAAGAGATTTGACATCCGCACGATTGCCCAAGAGTAATCCTATTGCTCCGAGCATGATGGATTTCCCTGCGCCGGTTTCACCCGTTATAATATTCAATCCCGGATCGGGCGACATTTCCAGTTCCTTTATGAGGGCGTAGTTTTTAATCAGTAGGTTTGAAAGCATGCCTTTGCTAAGCGGATTATCGGAAAGAAGGTTGCGTTGATCTTTGTAAAGCAATAAACAACACTCCGTCTATGGTACGAAGATAGTCAGGATAACAACAATTAGAAAACAAGGGTGGTTCTGATTACTTACTTTCATAGTCGTAAATTATCTCGTAAACGCCCGTTATCGGAATCTGATGATGATGTTGTTTGCTGTCGACCAGCGTGAGCAAATCCGTTGTTACAGCTAGTAGTTTGCCAAAATACGTCTTTCCATCAATAAGAACAGCATTTAATTCGGTCCCTTTCAAATTTTGCAAACCGGAAAAGACATTCCCGGACTTTATACGAATCATTCGTTTACTCATAATTTGTGCCAATGGCGAAAGGCGATAGGGGAGGTTTTTTGAAGCATTACATGGCCAGTTTTTGGTAAAACTGCGTTTTTGTAGGATCAAGATTTGATAGAATGGCGTAAGCTTTCCGCTTTTCTTCCGGGTTTGCTTCCATCATTATCCGAAGCAGTTCGTCAGATTTGGCATCAAAAAATGAGTTAACAACGACACTATTTGGTCTCAGTTGCGCCACTTCTTTTATTGTTGTTAAAAAATCCAGCACTTTTGTTCTTGTTGTGACCGGATTCTGCGTTGCAACGTCCAGACCCTGTCGATAATAGGAGTACATGCCTTCGCGAAAGGGAAGAAATTGCGGACTGTTCAGGTTTTCAATAAGCCAGTAACGGTTTCGGGAATCACCATTTGAATCCCACGCTCTCTTATTTGCCGATGAATTACGGGCAAGATTTGCCAGATTAAAAGCTTTCTGAACGTAAGGAGTACCGCCCAGTTTGCTGAATGAATCGTAATCAAATATCAGGGCAATGTTGGCGTAATAGGCCAGAATATAGGGGAGCTCTTCTGTGTAATTATTTTCGTTGAAATAAAGTTGGGTGGTGGGTAAGTAGGTGAAGGAAAAGTTTTTGTCTACATACGTAAACAAAACCGTTTCGTAATTGGAGTTAAACACGGGGCGTGATATCACCAGCTGTGCATTTCCTTCATAATTTCCGACTGCCGGAGATCTTGTGAGGCTGATGTTCAACTTGCATTTGATTTTCTCTTCTTTCTTAAACACATCACTCGTCCATCGCTGATTGTTCAGGAAATCATTCATGTACGTTTGAAGCTGGGTCATAGACTGCGGATCAGTTTTCTGAGAACCTACCAGCTGGTCATAATTCAGATTTACCATGAACTGGAATTCCTGGGCGAACACGTGCGATTGGAAACCAGCCGCAGCCAGTAGCAACAGTATTAAAATCTTCTTTTTCATATTTCGCTCCACTTGGTCAAAACGATATTTAGTATGTCCTCTGCCACTTCATCTTTTGATTTAAGTGGAAAATGGGTCACTTTTTCATCCTTGTCAATAACGGTGATTTTGTTTGTATCGTGTGCAAATCCGGCACCACTATCATTCAGGGAGTTTAATATAATAAAATCAAGGTTTTTTCGATGAAGTTTGTCCATAGCATAGGACATTTCATTTTCCGTTTCCAGGGCGAATCCAATCAACAGCTGGTCCTTTTTTTTGTCCGCTCCCAGCGTTCCTGCGATGTCTGCAGTTTTGCTCAGCTCAAGCGTCATTTCATTTCCGCTTTTCTTGATTTTTTGGTCCGAAACATGCAATGGGCTGTAATCGGCAACTGCCGCGGTATAGATCACCAGATCGTTTGATCCAAAATGGTCTTTCGTAGCCGTTAACATTTCTGCAGCGGATTCAACGTGTACGACGCGGATTTTTTCAGTGGTAATCCGCAGACTGGTTGGACCGCTGATTACCGTGACTTCCGCACCTGCATTAGCGAAGGCTTTCGCGATTGCGTAACCCATTTTACCAGAGGAGCGGTTGCTGATAAAACGAACGGGATCTATTGCTTCAACAGTCGGTCCGGCAGTGATCAGGACTTTTTTTGTTCTGGCCACCGGAATCTCAGAAAAGTGCCCGAGCAATTGGGCGATTATTGTTTCCGGCTCCGCCATTCGTCCGTCACCAACAAGACCGCTTGCGAGCTCCCCGTATTCTGACTGAATGAATTTGTTTCCGTAAGAAACAAGCGTGGCAATGTTCCCCAAAGTAGAGCCGTGTTTGTACATATCAACATCCATTGCCGGAGCAAAAAAAACTGCGCAACGCGCCGACAAATAAACAGCAGTAAGCAGGTCGTCGCAATTTCCTGTTGCGCATTTTGAAAGCGTTCTCGCAGTTGCCGGTGCAATCACGAGCGCGTCAGCCCACAACCCAAGGTCAACATGATTATTCCATTGTCCGTCTTTTTCATTGCTGAATACGGTGAGAACCGGTCTTTTAGAAAGCGTAGCAAGCGTCAGGGGCGTGATAAAGTCATGTGCGGCCTTGGTCATAATCACCTGGACTTCTGCCTGATTTTTTATCAATAGCCTGACCAACAACGCGGATTTGTAAGCAGCAATGCTCCCGCAAACACCAACAAGAATTTTTTTTCCTTTTAGATTCAGCATTGTATAATTCTCAGGACCTCTCCATCAGGTGGTATTCGGAGAAGCATCGGTACAAAATAACGTACTTTTGTAACAAAAAGAAACCAGCCATATAAACGACCTGATGTTTACACGGCTGGTTTCTTTTATTTACAAATATTATTCTTCTGTAGTATCCCGGTAAGCGTGGTAAGTTTTGCCTTCCATAAATTCATCGATGGAAATGCTACCTGCTTTTGGCATGCGCTCGTAAAATTTAGAGATTTCAATTTGCTCCCGGTTTTCGAAAACCTCTTCAAGATTGTCTACTCCGGAAGCGAACTCAGCCAGTTTATTATTGAGCTCTTCTTTCATTTTGCTTGAAATCTGACGTGCTCTTTTAGAGATCACCGCTACTGACTCGTACAAATTCCCTGTTACGTCGGCTATTTTGTCCGTATCGCGGGTTATAATGGATGGATTAGTTGCCATGTTTACTTGGGTGATATAGTTTAAAAGCTTTTAAATATTTCGAATTATTGTTCTTTGGTCTCGGTAGCCGACGGAGCAGTTACCTTCGTTGGTTTTGTCGCATCGTCTTCGTTTTCCTTTTTTAACTTTAACTTTTCGCTTTCCAGTTTCGCGATTACTTCCAGTTGCTTCTGACTGTTATCGTACATCTTTTCAGCATCGCGAACGTAATCACCTGTTGGATATTTATCAACAAGCTCTTTATAGAACTTAACAACATCAGCGTAGCGATCCTTTTGTTTGTGGTCAAAGCTGTTTTCTGCAAGCGTGTATTGCGCGCCCACTTTCAAAAATGAAAGCTCTTCATTGTACTGCGAATCCGGGAAATCTTTCCTGAAATTGTCGATAGAAATTACAGCCGATTTTAATGACATCGGATTGAAATCGCTTACCTTATAATACAATTTGGCTTTTTCGTAGGCTTTCTTTTCCAACTTCGCTCTCAACTCAAGAATGTATCTTGTACATTCTTCCCTAAATGCACTTTCTGGATAGGTGTTGATGAAATCCTGCATGGCCGTGATTGCAGTAAAGGTGCTCGTCTGATCCAGGTTAAAAGGAGATGAGTCCTTGTACAGTGAGAACGCGTGCATGTAAAGCGCCTCCTGAGCGAAATCACTCCTTGCGTAGGTATCGTAAAAACGCTTGAAATACATTTGGCTGGTGCTGTACTGCCCTTGTTGAAACTGGCAATACGCATTGTAAAACTGAGCCATCTCAGATTCAGAACTCCCCTTTAGCAAAGGAATCAATTCTTCAAAAAGAATCCCTGCTTTGTAAAAGTCACCCTTCTTATAATAAGTAATGGCAGCGTCGTACTTCTCCTGATCCGTTCCTGTCTTCTGTAATTTATTAAACTTGCTACAGGAAGTTATAATAAGTACTGTAATGAGGAGTAATAAATAACTCGCAAAGTTGTTTTTTCGCATATAGCTGCAAAGGTAATAAAAAAGCTACATCATCCATAACGAATGCGTAGCTGTTTAAAGTATCCGGTATGGACCTATTGTTGGTGACGAACAAGCATTTTCTTTGTGGCGACTTTTTTACCATCAACGGAAAGCTGATAAAAATAGAGACCGGTAGGCATTTCCCGCGTATTGATCCTTATTTTCCGTTCGCTTTTGTTAAGCGGTGTATCCTGCATCTGAGAACCCAGGACGTTATAAATAATTAATCTTGCTTCTCTCAGTGAAGGAGATGTCACAAAATCAAGTTCCGCCTGATCATTAGCCGGGTTTGGATATATATTCGAAATGGTAATTTTGTCGCTTGTATAAAACTGTTCATCAGAACGAACAGCCGTTTCCATAGCTGGTCTCGTTTTCTCAACAGATTTTTCCTCACTGTCAGAAATAACAAAAGAACTTTCAGCAGGCCCATTGTTTGTAAACAAAAATGTCCGGTAAAAATTGGTAAGCGCCGTCTGGTTTTTTAGTGAGAGCGGTTTGTAGCTAAGATTTGATGGAACTCCAATGTATTTCAGGCTTTCTGCTGCCGTAGCAGGTTTCTTCTTTACAGTCATATTCAACCTGCTACCCGACGACTGGGCATATATTCCTTGCCAGGCAGCGATGGTGAACAGAAGTATGTATAGTACAGTTTTTTTCATAGCTCAAATTTGGTAACACATTCAACCGATTCTTCGCAGTCCTGATCTCAGGTATATTACAAAAATATATAGAATTATTTGATACTTCAAAATATATTGTGTGAATGGTAGAGTTTATTTTTCCATTAAAAAAACCATGCCTCATTCACGATAAAAATATTATTCTAACCAGGTCGTTTTACGCTTCGTGGGTTTACTGGTTATCTGCCAGCTAAATCCGTCCAGCTGCCTTTCCAGCGGCTTGATCTGCTTGGGTGGAATAAGGCGGCCATCCGGTTTTCCGATGAACGAAATCCTGTTTACACGGTTGTCGGCAAACAAAAGATTCATTTTTCCGCATTCCACGCGATTCAATCCGACCATCTTTTCCTTGTCATCAATTGCATAATACACGCTTTCTCCGTTGCCGTCGACAAGCACTTGTTTGAGCTTGCTTTTTTCTCCGAAATAGGCGTTAATGACCCGCCCCTTCACCTGATTAAACTGCTTTACAAGCGTATCCTCTGTTATGACAAAAGATTTACCCTTTAGTAACATCCGATTGATTGCATTATTTACCAAAAATGCAGTGATCGAATCGGCTTCCATTTGGTAATGCTGGTCACTCCACAAAATCGGCTTGCGGAAAAACTTGATGATTGAGTCAGCTGTATTGTAGCTGATTGAATCGCATTTGCCCTGAAAATCAGTCTTATAAATAAAAACATTCTTGTTTCCAATCAATTTTCGGGTACTGTCTCTTGCATTTTCAAAAGAATAAAGCGTATCGGCACGAATATAAAGTGTGTCCTCTGCAATTACATTTCTTACATAGGCGTGGCCAAATATTTTTGAATATCCCTCCGTTTTCCAGTAGTAGCCTTCATCGCCGTTGAGAATTGTTTTATCCTTTTTTGCAAGAATTACTACATTTCCTTTTCCCATTCCGTTGTTTTTCTTGCCATCCACTACAAGCGAATCCGCCGTGAGTGTGTAGGTTACGTTGTCCACAGTCGTTCTGGTATGAAAGGTAGACTCGGTCGATTCAGTATTGTACTGGCCCTTCGTACCCGTTACAGTGCCGTCCTTATTGACAATTTTGGTCTTTCCGTTAAAATAGGACCATTTTGTAATCGAATTATAGAGCAGCGTATCCGTAGTCAGTGTGTACTTCTTATTGACCAGTTTTACAGCTTTGTAATACGTAAATTCCTTTGTGCGTGTATTGTAGAATCCTTCCTTGCTTGTCAGTATATTTTCTTCATCGACTGTCCGTCCCGGTACTTTATAATTGGCAATTCCGTTCGCCATATCATATTCAATTTTACGGGTAGTGAGTGTTCGCTTGCGATCTTTCAAAACTGTTTTTTTTCCGCTTACGATGGCAAGCCTGGTATTTCCGTAATAATAAAGTGTATCTCCTGTGACGGTTACCGTGTCACCCTGAACGATCCTCACATTTCCATAAGCTTCTATAATATTTGTAGAAACATTTTGAATGGCTAAGTTACTGTACAAAAGCGCCCCCTGATGTTTAAAAACACCATTGGTTACCTTACGCATATCTGCTCCGTTTTCGTTGATCAGTTCCAATTGGTCGGACTTTATAATCTCCACAAGATCAGAAGACTGAGGTGACTTGGAAGGGCTTAAAGTGCTCTGAGCCAATAAATTGGAGCAGGAAAACAACATGGCAATGAACGTCAGCTTAAACATATTGTGTTTGATTAATATGACGCACAAAAGTTTAAAAGGGTTGCAGTTATTTGTAAATATTTTTTTGGTCATGTTATGGCTCTTTCCTTTTACCTTTGAAAGTCGGTCCCGAAGCACATCGGGTCCGACATAATTTATGCATTTTGCCAAAATTACATCAAATACGTCTGTTGAGACCATGCTGGATTCTTTTTTAACTTTTATTAACCTTCAAAAATGGGATTTAGAGAATAAAAAGACATTGCTCGCTGTGAGTGGTGGGATCGACTCCGTAGTGTTGCTGCAATTATTCCACACTGCGGGATTAGATGTGGGAATCGCGCATTGTAATTTTGGATTGAGAGGTGAGGATTCTGATGGTGATGCGCAGTTTGTGAAAGATCTGGGCGAAAAATATGGTGTGGCTGTACATACTAAAAGGTTTGATACAAAGACGTTTGCGCAGCGACAATCCGTTTCAACCCAAATGGCGGCCCGCGATCTGCGTTATGCCTGGTTTGAAGAGATCCGGTCACAACATGGTTATGACTGGATTGCGACCGCGCATCACGCGAATGATTCGATCGAGACCATGTTGCTTAATCTTACACGCGGGACCGGCCTCACCGGCCTGCATGGGGTGCCTGTTGAAAACGGAAGAATTATTCGTCCCTTGCTTTTTGCTCCGCGTGAAGAAATTTGGAAATATCTTGTTGAACAAAAACTCGTTTGGCGTGAGGACCGCACAAATGCGTCGGTAGAATACAAGCGTAACCGGATTCGGCATGAGGTAATTCCTGTCTTGAAGGATATAAACCCTTCGCTTGAATCAACGTTTCAGTCTACCGCTGAAAGACTTCGTGCCGCCGACGTTCTTCTGCAAACATTTTTAGAAAAATCGACGCAAGACTTGATTTCTTCGTCGGTAGATTATTTTGAAATAGCCATTGATCAGCTGATGGATAGCGCTGAACCGGGATATCGACTATGGTTCATTCTCAAGAACTACGGGTTTACATACTTACAGGCCGGACAAATCGTCGGGGCATCTTACGGATCTTCGGGGAAAATATTCGAATCGCCGACACATGAGGTTTTAAAGGACCGCGGTCATTTTGTGGTCAAAGCGAAAACGGGGCAGCAGACTGATGTTGAACTTTTAATCTCCGATGAGTCTAAAACTTATTTTCTGCGTCCTGGTAGTTTTTTAAAGGTGGAAAATTTAGAGAGAACTGACGAACTTGACCTTAAAAGCGATCCAAATATTTTGTTGGTAGATAAAGATTTAATGACTTTCCCACTGGCTTTGCGAAACTGGAAAGTAGGAGAATCAATCCGGCCCTTTGGCATGGGCGGAAAACGAAAGAAGATCAGTGATCTGTTGATTGATGCAAAAAGAAATTTGTATCAAAAGCAGCGGGTCCAGGTTATTGTAAACGGCATGGGCGAAGTTATCTGGATCATTGGGCTGCGAACCGATCATCTTTTTAAGATTTCAGCCAAAACCATCAATGTTTTAAAAATTACATTAAGCCACTTAACAAGCTGAAATTATAGCTGTTGTGGAATATTCGCATTTTACTTGATAAAATTTGCCTCCAAATTATTGCAGATTATGAATTTGTTTTTACCTTTGCACCATGTTTCGCACACGGCGAAATATTTAGAGAGGTGGCAGAGTGGTCGATTGCGACGGTCTTGAAAACCGTTGACTGTTACAGGTCCGGGGGTTCGAATCCCTCCCTCTCTGCAGAGTACAAAATTAAAAATCATTAAGACCCTGTAAATTAGCCATTTACAGGGTTTTTTGTTTTTATTTGTGTTTCAAAATATAAATAAATATACAAAATTCAATCGCGTTATCGGTGGCGTCCGCGGTTCTGAAAAAATGACGCGATCAAATGGTGTTAACTAATTGATATTAAAGATGTTAATTCGGTTTGCATCTTGATTTGCAAGCATGGCTATTCGAACTTTGTTCATCTTAAACGCTTGTATTATGTTAGAAAAAAGCTTCGGGATTTTCTTTTTCTTAAAAAAGCCCAAAACAGAAAACGCCGATGGCATCCGCTACGTATATCTTCGAATGACGGTAGATGGTATTTCTAAGGAGGTCTCAACCAAAAGACTCTGGCACCCCGCAAAGTGGAATGCTGCGGCTGGAAAGGCTACGGGAACTAAAGGGATTCTAAATCGCTCAATCACTTTCTTAAATCATTCACGGCCCTTGTTTATAAGGCCAAACAAAAATTGATTGATGGGGGCCATGTGATATCGGCCGCTGCTATGAAGGATATTCTGACAGGAAACTGGATTGATAATAAAATGATCATCGCGCTTTTGCAGTTTCATAACGATCAGATGCGGGAACTGATTGGAAAGGAGTACGCCAAGGGAACGCATGACCGGTATGAGACCAGTTTGCAGCATACGCGCTCATGTATCCAATGGAAATATGGCAAAGAGGATATATCAATAAAAGAGCTCGATTATGATTTTATTGAACAATATTTTTTTTGGTTTAGAACGGTTCAGAATTGCTGTAACAATACGACGATTAAGTACCTTGGAAATTTCAAAAAGATCGTTTTAGCTTGTGTGAAGAAAAAGTGGTTGACGTCGGATCCTTTTGTTGACTTTAAATTCAAGAAGAACAAGGTCAAGAAACTCGCCTTATCCAGTGTGGAGTTGCGCCGTCTCGAAAATAAAGTTTTTTCAATCGAGCGAATTTCTCAGGTCCGTGATGTTTTTCTTTTCAGCTGTTACACCGGCGTCGCTTATATCGACGCTAAACAGTTAACATCATTGAATATCGGCCCTGGAATTGATGGAGGTCTTTGGATTTTATCAAGCAGGCAGAAAACGGAAAGTGACACCAGTATTCCGCTTCTTCCCAAAGCATTGGAAATTCTGGCGAAGTACAAGCAACACCCCCAGTGCCAAAGTTCGGGAAGAGTTTTACCTGTGTTAAGTAATCAGAAAATGAACAGTTATCTTAAGGAGATCGCGGATTTATGTGGTATCGAAAAGCCATTGACCTATCACATCGCGCGACATACCTTTGCCACCACAGTTACACTTGTCAATAAAGTACCCATTGAGACGGTGTCGAAAATGCTTGGGCATGCCACAATCAAGCAGAACCAGGATTATGCGCAGGTTGTTGAGGAGAAGATCAGCAGGGATATGATGGATCTGCGTTTGAGGCTGGATAGCGCCTTTTAGGATTTTGTCGTTTAGCTGATCAGCGCTTCCTAATACTTGTGCTGATTGTAAATTTAGCCGACTAAGAACTTATAAGTTATCAATAAATAAAACTGAGCGAAAAGCATATGCTGTATTAGGACTAGTCACCAGACTTACTGGCGTGGAAATTCGTATGCCTTTAAAATAGTTCAATCAATTTCGGCATTAGCGCTATTACAGATTTGATGGGAGGCCTTTACCGATGGGTCAGAGGTTAACCGCGAACTTTTGCTCGACCTTAATAAGCTCAGTATCACCGTCAGGAAGGTGATGTTTTCCCCAAAGATCGTCTGGTTGAAATCGTAATCGCGTTGCTGCGGCAGGCCCTCAATCTCATAGCTGTCCTACGGTTAATGAGATTGAGGTTTCAAACTTGTCTCAAATACCCCCTCAATATGTTTGAAATGACCGCGGTAATGGATTAACCGGTCGCTATTTTTGCTACTGTCCATAACCTGATCAACAAATTTTTGCTAACGTATGAGAAAGATAATCGCCGCCATCAATATGACGCTCGACGGCTTTTGCGATCACACCGCAGTCTCGCCTGACGAAGCGGTCCACAATCACTACGGTGAGCTCCTGAAAAATGCGGGTATTGCGTTGTACGGCAGGAAAACGTATCTACTGATGGAGTTTTGGAAAGGCTTGGCAGAACACCCCAGCGGAGAAAAATCTATGGATGATTTTGCAATGAATATGGACGCGATTCCCAAAATTGTATTTTCCCGCACTTTGCAAAGTGTGGATTGGAAAAGCGTAAAGGTTGCTACCCGCGAGCTCGAAGCGGAAACGCTGGCGCTTCAGCAAGAGGATGGCGGTGATATTCTGGTTTGCAGTCGCAGCCTGATTATTGCCCTGATTAACCTCGGTCTCGTAGATGAGTTTCAGCTGATGGTCCACCCGGTGGTGGCGCGAAAAGGATTGCCTTTATTTGACGAGCTAGCAGACGGAGTGATTTTAGAATTGATAAAGACGCACACCTTTGCCAGTGGAGCCCTATTGTTGTACTATTCTCCATCATTGGCCAAAATTTGAAAGGGAGATTTTTTGTAATTTTCGTCCTGCTTGTAAATGGCTATGTTCTCATCAGTTAGTTCCCAGATATGATGTAGGATGGATCTAAGATAATCTGGATGTTCGGGTAGAATTATTTCTTGCTATGAAATGGTATTTTTAAAGGGCACGTTGTCTTAATGCTGTATCGCAATGTTTGATAACATCTTTTCAACTGCATCCAAGTCGCCTGCATTTTGTAGTGCACTGAATTCTTCAAAGTCTACCGAATAGAGAAGTAGTTTAGAAGAATGGGCACTACCAAGTTGTTGGTTGGTGAGTTCATTAAGTGTTTTATAATAAACTGATGTTGCGTGCCAGCTAAGGCCTCCAATTAGTCCTAATGTCTTCATAAATTATTTATTATCTTTTAAATCATCATTTGTTTCTAATTATCAGACAAATGTTTGCTTTTCCCGTCGCGCTTTTGCTGATATTTAATAAACATAGAGTGAAAAGTTAATGATCGGTTTGAAATGCAATTATCCATATAAATGCTTGATACTCCACTTGACAAAAATCAAGACACAGCAACAATTTACATTTTCGCATGTATAGTATAGGGCTTTTTTTAAAATTTAGGGTTATTTTGAAGACCAGTCCACAATACCTCAATTTATGCTGTCACCGAAAACCAGAAGAGATGTTGCCCGTGTCATTCCTTTTGGCGTATTGTGGTTTATTTTTAGCCTGATATATTGCATGCTGGAAAAAGGAATTCTTGGAGATCTGGACTATTATCCATCTACGGGCAATCAGTACAAATTTGCAGCAAACATTCTTGTAATCCCGGCTTTGGGCCTGATGATGGGTCTGATTACCGGTATTCTGGAGATTGGTTATTTCAGTAAGTGGTTTATAAAAAAGAGTTTCGCCCGAAAGATCGTATTTAAATCCTTTCTTTACCTGATCATTACTTTCATTTTTCTGGTTGTTACCTTGTTGACGAATGCACTGTATACGCATAGTGACCATTCTTTTGAAAACCTGGTATCACCAGCCTGGGGATTTTTCACAGGATTCGATGCGGTAGGTCTTATGCTCTACATGGCTTCGCTAATTGTGATTACACAATTTTATGCTGAATTTAGCCAGAGTATCGGACCAGGTACATTAAGTAATTTTTTCTTGGGGAAATACCATCATCCAGTAGAGGAAGAGAGAGTATTTATGTTCCTGGATATGAAGTCCTCGACTACAATTGCCGAGAATCTTGGCCATGTCAGATACTTTGAGATGTTAAAGGAGTATTTTTTCGACCTGTCAGTTGCGGTTATTGATTATGCCGGTACAATTTATCAATATGCTGGTGATGAGATGATCGTCAGCTGGAAACTGAAAGACGGGTTAAGGAATAATAATTGTATTGAGTGCTTCTTCGCTATGAAACGCGCACTGAGGAAACAGGAGGAAAAATACAACAGCAACTTCGGCATCTTACCTGCGTTTAAAGCCGGATTGCATTTTGGTATGGTGACTGCCGGGGAAATTGGATCGTTGAAAAAGGAAATCATCTTTACAGGTGACGTCCTTAACACTTCTGCAAGGATACAGGGGCTTTGCAACCATTTCGATGCTGACCTGCTGGTATCCGAAGACCTGGCTAAAATACTTCATCTCCCGGCCATATACGAGATGAGATCGGTTGGGGAGAACCTGCTGAAAGGCCGAAGTAAAAAAATGGAGATATTTTCCATTTCAGTATCCAATATCGAGCAGAACTAGGCAATCATCGTCGTGGTTGATGCCACGATTCAAGCTACCGGAGTAAAACGGTCAAGGTTTAAGCATGCCTGTTTAAAATCTAAGTCATTCCAAACTATCTAAAATCATTTCTATGGGCTGGCTTTCTTAGCAATCACATCCTTGTTTATCAAATCCCCCTCGATTCATAAGCTAATTCCAAACAAGATTTTCTTTCGATAAAGAAGCGCTGTTTTGATTATACAAAGGATGTTGACTAGTTGAAATTCGGTCGTTTTGTGAACTCACTTGTTGCTTTTGAAAAAAAATCATCAATTTGCCCAATGTGAAAAAATGTCACTTCAATCCACAGTTGGGCACCTATTAAAATAGTGGAGCGTATGACTTAATGCCCATTCGATAGCCTGACCGTTCTCTTCGGGCACCAATTAGTTGTATCACCAAGTATCCGTTGCTTAACAAACTCCACCGATTCTTACCGAGCAAGATTTTTTCATATTTTTTTCAATTATTTTGATATCTTAAAATTAAGTGTCAAAATTACGTTTTAGTTGACTGTGGTGATTTTTGGAAGGCGCCTCATTGTCCAGAAAACGACAACTTTGTTCATGGCTCAGAACATTGACGATTTCCATTTGTATAAATTCGATTTAAATATCATTTACATAAAGTACCTGTGGATAGCTAAAAATTTGAAAGGACTGCGGATCGGTGGGGACTGACCCTGAACAATCCAATAGCGCATGAAATGAAAGCATTGCATTCACGAAACATCAAATGTTGAAACAACTGAGCTTATCGGAATCCGTAAGGCTGATCATGCTGATCTTACTGGTATATATCCCTTTCAGGTCACTGGGGCAGGAGCCTCGGTTTGTTCATATCGATGCCCGGAATGGTCTTTCGCATGGGCATGTAACGGCCATTTACCGGGACCAAACAGGTTTCCTGTGGATCGGGACAGAATCGGGCCTTAATCGTTTCGACGGTTACACCAATAAGGTTTTTCGTAAAGATGCGTCAGACTCGACATCACTCTTTTACGACTACATTGCCGGTTTGTTTAAAATGCCGGGTGGCAAGATGGGTGTTCTTACCTCCACAGGCCCTTGCCTTTATGACCCTGCAAAGGAAGCCTTTTCCGGACCTTTACAAGGTTTTAAGGCGTATTCAATCGGAAATCCAAACAATCTTAAAACGGTTGTGCCGGATAATAGGGGTAATTTTTGGTTCATCCTTCGGGATGAAGGACTGATTTGCTACAATGAGAAAAGCAAAAAATCCATTATTATCAAACATTCAGACCGCGATGCCACTTCCATTGTCAGTAACAATGTCACATCGATCGCACAGCACACCGACGGCTCCTTTTGGGTGGCCCATTCCAACGGGATGGTCGAAAATATTATTCTTGGAAAACAGGGCGTAAAGGTGATCAAAAGGCTCAATTTCTTCAATGATCGCAGGCCCGCTGGGAGCGATTATCTGCAATGTGAACTGACGGTGGATAGTGACGGAGATATTTGGGTGTATCCCACCAATTACGATATAGGTGCCGCTTATTTGAATAGGAAAGAAGGTAAGATAATCCATCTTGGAAAGACATTTGGAAACCGTCGCCTCAGTTCCGACATGATTACAAGTGTTGTCGGTGATGGAAAGGGCAATATCTGGATTTCCAATGGCCAAAACGGTATTGACGTGGTGGACAAAAAAACGATGGCCGTGACCAATATGTCATATACAGCGGAGAATGATCAAACGCTGAGCCATAATGCAGTGACCACCATGCTCAAAGACAGCGATGGCATCATCTGGGCTGGGACTTACAAAGGCGGGTTGAATTATTTTCACAAGAACATCATGCGATTTCCGCTCGTCAACCGGTATTCGAAACCGTACGGGCTGCCTTTTGATGATATTAATGCCTTTGTAGAGGATAAATTGGGGAATCTGTGGCTTGGAACAAATGGCGGCGGGCTGGTATATTTTGACCGGCGTACCGGAAAATTCACCACTTACAGGTACGATCCCAAGAATTCGAAGAGCCTGAGTAGCGATGTGATTGTCAGTTTGCGGCTCGACCATCAAAATCAATTATGGATAGGTACTTTTTTGGGAGGATTGAATTGTTTTGACGGGCAAAAATTCGCCCGTTACCAGCATTCGCCTGCACAACCCAAAAGCCTTCCGGGAAGGAGCGTGTGGGAGATATTTGAGGACTCGCAGCGGCGACTTTGGATCGGCACCCTCGACGGCGGCCTTTGCCTGTTTGATCGAAATACAAAAACCTTCACCAAGTACGATCACCCGGCTCAACGTGCGCTGTCCTCGGCCTATGTTCCTGCGATCTTCGAGGATTCCCGGGGTAATATGTGGTTTGGAACAGCCAATGGAGTAGACGTACTAATGAAAACGTCCGGGGATATCGTCCACCACGAAACGGAAAAGAACAATTCCAAATCCATTGGCAGCAACGACATTTTAGGTATTCTGGAGGACTCAGAAGGACGTATCTGGATCGGGACGCGCAACGGGTTAAGCGTATGGGAAAGAAAATCCAATACATTTATCAACTATACTGAAAAGCAGGGCCTTGCTCACAATGCTATTCTATCGATGGTGGAAGACGAAGACGGACGGCTCTGGCTGGGCACGCCAAACGGACTATCATACGCCACTATTTCATCGGACAAAAATGGTTTGAAGGTAAGTTTTAGCAACTATTCCGAGATCGACGGGCTGCAAGGGAAACAATTCAACGAGGATGCTGCGCTTCGTACGCGCAATGGCGAGCTGATATTTGGCGGAGCCAATGGATTTAACATATTCAGACCTCGCGATTTGGATAAGAACCGGATAGTGCCCCGGCTGGCGCTTACTGATTTTCAGCTGTTTAATCGCAGCATCATTCCCGCACAGCGGGCCGAAGACAAGTTCACATTGGCAGCTTCGATTACAACAAATCCGCCCATTGTGCTCCGGGCGAGCGACAATGTCTTTTCCATTGAGTTTGCGGCACTGAGCTTTATCCAGCCTTCAAAGAATCAATACAAGTACAAATTGGAAGGGTTTAATGAAGATTGGCTGGTCACTGACGCAGGCAACCGGAAAGTTACCTTCACCAATCTTGATGCGGGCAATTATGTTTTTCGTGTGATTGGCTCAAACAATGATGGACTTTGGAATGCAAATGGAATCGCATTGCAGATCAAAGTGCTTCCTCCTTTTTGGAAATCGCCCGCTGCCTACGTCCTGTATGTACTTGGCATAGTCTTGCTTTTGCTGGCCATTCGCAGGCTGATACAGGAAAGGGAGAGGATGAAGTTTGCGATCAGACAAACCAGCGAAGAGGCAAAGCGTTCACGGGAACTGGATATCTTAAAGACGAAGTTTTTCACCAATGTGAGCCACGAGCTACGGACGCCACTTTCGCTAATCCTCGCACCAGTTGAAAAGCTGAGCGAAAAAGCCATCGACAACCATGAACGCCAACAGTTTGAGCTGATCCAAAGAAATGGCCGCCGGCTGTTAAACCTGGTCAACCAGTTGCTGGATTTTCGCAAACTCGAGGAAAAGGAAATCCGGTTTCACCCTTCGGACGGCGATCTTATCCTGTTCATTAAAGATACGGTCTACTCGTTCTCGGATCTTTCCGATAAAAAGGAAATCCGGCTTAGCTTTAATTCAAATGTCCTGGCACTTGAAACGATTTTTGACCATGATAAACTGGAAAAGATTTTGTTTAACCTGCTATCAAATGCCATAAAGTTTACCCTTGGTCCCGGCGAGGTGTGTGTAACGGTGGATGTTCAGCAAACCAGGGAGGAAAAGTTGGTTGAGATCCGGGTAAAGGACACCGGCATCGGGATTGCCCCGGAAAAACATGAGCTAATCTTTGAGCGGTTTTTTCAGAATGACTTGCCGAATACGATCATCAACCAGGGAAGCGGTATCGGGCTTGCCATTACAAAGGAATTTGTCCGGATTCACGGCGGGACCATTCGTGTAGAAAGCGAAGTTGGCCGGGGAAGCTGTTTTATTGTGAAGCTTCCTCTAAAAATGGAAGTTGGGACAGTGCATGAAGTAGTTAACGAAGCTGTCCAACCGGTTTTGTCAGATGCCGGAATCCAGACCGAACATGCCTCCAATGGTAAGCCACTTATTTTGATTGTTGAGGATAATGAAGATTTTCGCTTTTATCTGAAAGACAATCTTAAACATTCGTATTCGGTCATTGATGCTTCGACAGGTGAGGAGGGTTGGATCCAGGCCGTCGAAAAAAGACCACGCCTGATTGTGACGGACATTATGATGCCGGGACTGAATGGTCTCGACTTTTGTAAAATGGTGAAATCAGACGAACGGATAGCTCATACGCCCGTTATCTTACTTACTGCACGCTCGGAGGATGAGCAGCGTCTCGAAGGATTCGATGCGGGAGCAGATGAATACATTGGTAAACCATTCAATTTTCAGGTACTGGAATCAAGGATCAAAAACCTTATTTCGTCCCGTCAAGACCTTCGTGCCCTGTTTGCGCCCAAGAATGGAATCAAGGCAAGTGAAATCCCGATTACCTCGCTGGATCAGCAATTTCTTCAGGAAATGGTTCAGATTATAGAGAATCACATTTCCAATGCCGAGTTTACCGTTACAGATCTGGCCCGTGAATTGGGTGTGAGCCGCTCACAATTCTTCAAAAGGGTTCAGACGCTCACAGGAAAGTCGCCACTGGAAGTAATGCGGTTGATCAGGTTGCAACGTGCGGCCCAGTTATTGGAAAAAAGCCAGCTTTCGGTTGCCGAAATTGCTTATCAGGTTGGTTTTAACAATCCCAAATATTTTACCCGTTACTTCAAGGAAGCGTATCATACGCTACCTTCTGCATACGCAGGCGGCAAGCGAAGAAGCTAATCAGCACAAGCTCATACTAACACGGACGATTTTCACCCATATTTAGGATGTTTTGTCCGTCTTCAAAGAATCTGTTTTCCTACTTTTGGGCCACTCATTCGTTGGTATCCCATGAAAAGAAAACTAACCATATTACTTTACCTCGAAGTATTTATTTATGTATTGCTATCCGCATTGCTCAGTTGGGTGGCTGGTTTACTAGGCAATTTATTCTGAGCTGAGGTACTTAGCTCTGCGGTCAGTGCAGAGTTCTCTGGCGCTTCTCGGAGGAATTTCTTTTCACATCAACATTCTGTCGTGATCAGTCTACAAGAGGGCTGCATTTCCATATACCTATTACAAAAACAAGTTTAATTGAGACAAAATGGCTATTTATTTTTTGCTTTTGGACCATCTGTGGACTTTTTATCACTTTAATTAGGACTAATCCGTACCATCCTAAAGCACGCCGACCCCATACCTTTGACGTAGTGAATTCTCCGAGATGTACAGCTTGCAAAGGTAGGCGCGCACCGAATGCTGGTCTGTCAAAAATGAAAGGAATCCGTTTTTAAACTGCATTACGTAACGTACTAATGGTAAAATCAATGATGAAAAAAATTTACAGATCCTTGTGTGTTGCTGCCCTTATTTTGTTTTCCTGTATAGTGACCCACGCGCAGCGACGTCAGGTTTCCGGGACCGTGAAGAACGAAACAGGCGGCGTGATGCCGGGTGTGACCATCCTGCTGAAAGGAACGACGATGGGCGTCACAACGGATACCGATGGAAAGTTTGCCATCCAGGCAATGCCTGAGGACGTGCTTAAAATTTCCTTTATCGGTTATCTGTCGGAGCAAATTCCGGTGGGCAACAAAACGCAATTTAACATTACCATTCAACCGGATATTGCCACGCTTTCAGAAGTGGTCGTGATCGGGTATGGAGAATCGAAAAGAAAAGATGTTACAGGCTCGATATCGTCTGTGTCCGGGGCGGAACTGCGTAAAACCAATCCGGTTACCATCGATCAGGCTTTACAGGGGAAAGTGGCCGGTATGGTAGTGCAGCAGGCATCGGGCCAGCCCGGTGGAGGCGTTTCGGTGCAGATCAGAGGGATATCTTCCTTCGGGGGCGGGGGGCCGTTGTATGTGATCGATGGTGTGATTATCGGTGGCACTGCCACGCTGGGCGCTGGTACCAACCCATTGGCTGCTATTAATCCGTCTGAAATTGAGTCGGTTGACGTGCTCAAAGATGCCTCCGCCACTGCTATTTATGGTTCACAGGCCACGAATGGTGTGATTATCATTACCACAAAACGTGGCGCGGTAACACCTCCAAGAATCTCTTACGATTTCTATACAGGTTTCCAGCAAGTGCCAAAGCGAATTCCGATCATGAATTTGCAGGAGTATGCCTCCTTCATCAATGAGCGAAATGCAGGTTTGGGCTGGGGATTCGATAAACGGCCGGAATTTGCCAACCCGCAATATCTTGGGAAGGGTACCGACTGGCAAAAGGAGCTTTTCAGAAACGCGCCGATGACTAACCACACGGTTACCATCAACGGAGGTGACGCCAGAACGCAATACCTGCTTTCTGGTTCGTATTTCAAACAGGAAGGGATCGCTACCGGCTCTGATTTCAGAAGAATATCCGTCAGGCTTAACCTGGACAACAAGACCACCAGCTGGTTGAAAATCGGCACCAGTCTGCAACTGGCCAATATCAAAGAGAATGTAAATTCGACCAGCTCAAATGTCATTAACGCGGCGCTCAGCCAGACTCCCGACATCGCGGTAAGGACTGCGGATGGTAGCTGGGGTGGTGCGTATAACCCTAACGGTTGGGTGAACAGTACCATCAATCCATTTGCTATTGCGACGATCAACAAGGACCAGGTGAACAGAAATCAGATATTTGGAAATGCCTATGCTGAGATTCTGTTGAGCAAATCGCTGACGTTGCGGAATGAGGTTACGGGAAGCTTTTCAATGGCTACTGAGGATAGATTCAACCCAACCTACACAATGGGGCTTGTGAAAAACACGAACAACAACGGTTCGTACCGTTACGAACAAAACATGTACACAACGGTAAGAAATTACCTCACCTATTCGCATTTGTTCAGCGACAAATACAATACAAATGTCATGATGGGACACGAGGCGCAATTGAGCAAAGGCGAGAATGTAAGTGCGGAACGTAATAATTTCCCGTCCAACAATGTGCAGACGATAAGCAGCGGTGATCCAACTTCTGCTATTAACTCAGGTTCAAAAAGTCAGAATGCCCAGGAGTCATACTTTGGCCGGTTGAATCTGGGATTGTTTGACAAATACCTGCTAACCGGCAACGTGCGGGCCGACGGCTCTTCCAGGTTTGCTGCCGGAAACCGGTGGGTGACTACGTATTCGGGTGCAGTTGCCTGGAAAATCCACAATGAAGACTTCTTGAAAAATTTCAAGGATATCAATGAATTGAAGCTTAGGGTAGGGTATGGTCTGACTAATAACCAGAACGTGCGCGATTTTGCATATACATCTACGTTAGCTACCGTCGCCACCGGTTTGTCGGGTATATCCCAGCTCACCGAGAACATCGGCAACCCATATGTGGAATGGGAAAAAACAAAATACAGCAATATCGGCCTTGACGCTGCATTGCTGTCCTGGCGCCTGACCTTCTCCGTGGATTTTTATAGCCGGAAAACGGATGGTCTTTTAATGCAGATCCCGTTGCCATTTTACTCAGGAACGACCGTTGGCTGGTCTCCGGGAGCATTGGGTGCGCCGTATGTGAATATCGGTACGATCAACAACAAAGGATTTGACTTTAAGATCAGCTCTACCAACATTCAGGGTAAGGATTTGACGTGGAAGACGGATCTTACAGTATCCCGCAACGTCAATAAAGTGTTGAAACTGAATACCGACGGGGCGTCGCTTGTTGGATGGCCATATAGCCAGACGGTTGTAGGAAACTCGATTGGTCAATTTTTTGGATATAAAGCAGACGGCGTTTTTGCGAAGCAAGAGGATTTTGAGACGCATGCTTTGCCGACCAAGAACGGAGCTCCATTGCCCGTAAGTGCGGCGGGAGGTAGTATCTGGTACGGCGATCTTAAGTTCAAGGACATCAATGGCGACAAGATGATTGATGAGCGCGATCAAACCTTCCTCGGATCACCGATCCCGAAAGTGCAGCTTGGTCTCAACAACTCGTTTTCTTACAAGAAATTTGATTTGAATGTATTCCTGACCGGTAACTACGGTAACAAGGTATTCAATCAAATGCGCATGAATGGAGAATTTCCAGGGACCAGCTTCGGATACCTTAAAGCATTGAATAACTACGCCAAACTTGCTTTGATTGATCCCACCAAACCTGCAACCGACATCAATAACGTGTATGTGGTTAATCCTGATACGGATATTCCGGGTATCAGAAATGACAATACAAACGGCAACAACAGGGTGTCGGACAAATATGTTGAGGATGGTTCCTTTATCAGATTTAAGACCATTTCGCTGGGATATTCGCTTTCCGACAAACTGCTGGAAAAAGCGCACATTCATTCATTGCGGGTTTATGTGAACGTGTCCAATGCATTCCTGATCTCGAAGTACAAGGGATTGGATCCGGAAATTGGGTCGTGGAACCCGCTGAATGCCGGGTATGACAGTGGTTATTATCCGCAACCGCGTGTGTTTACCGTCGGTGCGAGCTTACAGTTGACTAAATAGTTGCTTCGAAAAAGCACAAGAGTGTCAAACACGAATGTTCGGAGATAATTCTTCATTTGAAAAGAATCTATAAAAATATTGAGCAATGGAAATCAAAAAAACAATGGTGGCAGCCGGGCTTTGCCTTGCCATGTTCTCAGCCGGATGCAGTGATAGCTTTTTGGACCGACCTCCATTATCCCAGATAAGCGCAGACAATTTTTACCAGACCACCAATGACCTCAGACTGGCGACAGCCGCCTTGTACGGTGGTAAGCCGTGGGCTGAATGGAATTATAACTGCTTCTTGCCGATTGGCGAAGTGCTTAGCGGTAATATGGCCGTCAATTATTGGGGAGACGCTGTGCAGCTGCATACGTTTGCAGTTACGGGTAGCAACGAAATTATGATCGCCAACTGGAAAGGCATGTACAAGGTCATCGCACATTGCAATGTGACCATCAAAGCCATTGAAGAGAAGGCACCGGCTTCCATTCCTGAAAAAGACAGGCTTGGCGCCATTGCCGAAGCGAAGTTTTTGCGAGCATTTGCCTATTATAATCTGGCCCTGCTTTGGAGAGATATCCCCATTATAGAAGATAATACAGAGCTCATCACTTCGCCGCTGGTTCGCCGCAATCCGGTGGAAGACGTGTACAGATTTGCTGCGAATGACCTGCTTTTTGCCGCAAAGAACCTTCCGGCGAAGGATGTTGCGGGACGACTGACAACCTGGTCGGCACAAGGCATGTTAAGCAAAGTATATCTGACCTGGGCCGGGGTGGATGCACAAGGCAATGGCCCGCGCAACCAGGCACTGCTTGACAGCGCCAAACTGCATGCCGGGAATGTCTGCAAACAAAGCGGATTGTCGTTGCTGCCCAACTATGCCGATGTGTTCAAAACGCAGTTTAACGATAATCAGGAATCCTTATTTGCATTGCAATGGGCACCGGGCACCGGCTGGCTTGAAGGAAACATGCTGCAAGTTTATTCGCCCGGTGGCCCGGAGATATCGGCGGCTGGTCAGGCGGGGTGGTTTGGCATAGCACCTACTTATGACCTCTACAAGCAATATGCGAACGAAGACTCCCTCAGACGTAAGGCGACCATCATGCTTAGGGGTGACTATTACGCTGAGCTGAATGCGGCAGGAGGAGGGTATAGATTTACAGGTAACGCCGGTTTGAAAAAGCACATCATTGGTACGAGGGTCGATAACAGTGCACCGACGATGAGCTTGACATCGTCTATTGAGCACAATGCATTGCTAAGGCTTGCCGAAGTGTACTTAACCTATGCAGAAGCCGTTATGGGCAACAGTGCCTCGACAACCAATCCGGATGCATTGCTGTATTTCAACAAAGTGCGTGTAAGGGCCGGTCTTGTTCCGGTAACATCCCTGGATGTAGAAACCTTGTTCAGGGAAAAAAGAGTTGAATTGGCAGCCGAAGGGCATTATTGGGAAGATCTGGTAAGACTTTCCTATTACAATGAGCCGAAAGCTATCAAAAAGCTGAACGAACAGGAACGGATCCTGTTTAATTACGATAAGGGTGTCGTAACAAAAGGCAGTACGCTCGCCAGTGTGACACCTGCCAACACCACTACATTCAAATTCCCGATACCCTCGCCGGAGGTGACGGCTAATCCCAAATTGTTAGAAGCTCCAGTGCCTTACTCTTTTTAAAAAATTAGAAGAAATGAAAAAGATCATATACAACAGAATTTTTTTTCTTTTGTTTTCCTGCATTGCTGGTGTTTTAGGGCTATCCGCATGTGAAGAAAAGGATGACGTAGCTGCACTACCGGTTATCACTGAAATACGAAATTATGGCGCATCGCCCAGCGACAGTCTGGTGGAGACACTCAGGGCTGGACAATGGGTGGTGGTGCTCGGGAAGAATCTGGGAGAGATTTCACAGGTCAACTTCGGCAGCAGACCGGCCAACATTAATCCAACTTTAATTACAGACCAAAGCATTGTGGTGCAGGTTCCTTCGATTCCGTTTGACTCTGTGGCACGGGAAAAAGTGAATGTCGTGACAGTAGTGAATAGCGCTGGTTCAACTTCGTTTACCATCAACATTACCGGTCCGCCTATTATTTCCCGCGTTAGGAATTATGCCACTGCGCCAAAGGATACCGTTACCAGGATCATTGTGCCCGGTCAGTCGATCAACATCGTTGGATATAATCTCAAAAATGCCCTCACAATAGCTTTTCAGGGAGTAAGTGCTGATTTGGTCGGGGCTGTTTACACCGATTCGAGTGTGATCGTGAAGGTTCCCGGCAATTTTTCCGCCGCTGACCCTTTACTGGCGAACAAAATCACTTATGGTACAGCCGCCGACACAATCAATTATTCCATCAGGATTTTTGACCCGGCAGTCCTGGCATATTATAAAGACCCCATATTTGCCTTGCTGACCGGGGGGATTGGTAAAGAAAAAACCTGGGTGCTTGACATTGATGCAAAAGGCGCTTCAACGAAATTCAAAGGGCCATTGTACTTCTCGGGTGTCGATTATGGCTGGGATAATCAATGTACCAAAACGGGTGGAGATTGCTGGCTATATGACCCGGAATATCAAAGCTGGATGGGTGCGGCCCAGGATTACGGCACGATGACATTAGGCCTAAGTAGTGGTTCAGCCGAGCCTGTCGTAAAGGTGAACCAAAAAGGAGTAACCAGGAGCGGGACTTTCCAGGGCGCCTACTTTTTTGATATTAAAACAAAAACGCTATCCTTCATGGATGTCGTCCCATTGAATACTGGAAGGGACCAGGTTTGGTCCAAGGCCTATGTCATCAGCCTCAAGGAGGACAGGATGCAGCTTGGTTTCAGGGATCCGAACAAGGCGGAATTTGGAATTCACAATTACATCCGCAAGTGATAACATGACTGCTCAGGCAGTAAAGGTACGACTTTGGTCGTGACCATCAAGAGAAAATATCAAACCAACTAACAGAATTGAGAATGAGAAATCCAGTGCTTTACCTGGCCCAAATGTGGCTAGGTAAAGCACTGCTGTGACGTATTCAAAATATTTCCTTTGCACAGAATGTGACTATTTCAGTAAATACAACAATGCGTCAGCTTTAACTGGCGTGCGAAACTCGCAGTCCATCCCGATTGTAATGGGATGGACTGCGAGTTTCGCATTTGCAGGGGCACCGGATCTATTATGATCAGACCTATGATTATCCGGGTTCAAACGGCCTTAAATCGAGCACCGGCGGATGGGATAACTCACTCACCAAACAATATATTTTCAAGCGGATCGATGACTGGCTGACCGAACATTTCGGTGCAAATCACGGCATAACTCCCGGGTAAGTGAATTGGGCACGATGTTGGGCGGCAATCCCAGCCTTGAATCTGTGATATACGGGTCGCATTTGGGCACATTTGCCAACCATGGAGTTGAACTGTTTTCGCCTTGGAACTGGTCGATCGGTATGTGGGAAACCTTGCACCTGTTCAGTAGGAATGTAAAGGAATTCAGTATTTCCAGTACTTCTTCGGATGAAAATATAGTGTCGGCCAATTCCTCGGTAAATCAAAGTGCCGACTCTTTGACGGTGATGCTTATCAATCGGGATATGAATGCTTCCCGCACGCTGAGGATCAATCTGAACAATTTCAATGCTGCCGACGGCAATTACAAAACCTTGCAGCTGGCGTCTTTGCCTTCAACTGAGACTTTTGTGTCGCATACGCAAAATTCCTCGCAACAAGGCACAGTGCCTGTGATTACAAATTCATTGACTATCACGGTTTCCGCGGTTTCGACAACGGCGATTTTGCTGGCTAACCAAGCTACTTTGCTGGTCAATCTTATCAGTTTTTCGGGAAAGGCTTCATCTGAGGGTAATATATTAAGTTGGAGTAGGGTAGAAGAAGTAAATAATGAAGGGTTTGAAGTTGAAAGAAGCCTAAATGGTGTGACTTTCGAAAAAATGAGTTTTGTAGCAGGTAAAGGCACGATGTCGGACAGAGTTGATTACCCGTTTGTAGACAAACAGCCTCTTGCGAATGCTTACTACCGCCTGAAACAGCTCGATTTTGATCAGAGCCATACATTTTCGAGAACAATCAATGTGAAAAATGAATCCGGGATTAAACTTATCGTTTACCATGTGTATTATCATCGAAAATATTATAGCGGAGTCTGAGCAACAATATCCATTCAATCTTCGGAATGTAAAAGTGGTATGCTCAGGCGCCGGAGCAGTTTTGTTTGTTGCAGCAGCAACAGGTTCCCCAACTGTTGCCATTTCAATAGGAGTAATTTTATTTTTCGTTTTTTTGTATACTAAAGCTTCAAAATGGTAATCAAAATCCTCAGCATATTTAGGAGCAGCCAAAGATATGGCGCAAAGCCAAACTGTCATAAGGTTATATAAAAATGAAATTGGCTTTCTGTTTAAATGTTCAATTCTGTTAAACAAAGCAAACATTAGGTGCTTTTAAAGCTTGGATTAAACCATGTCATGGGGATATCGGCCTCAAAAATGCCTTCATCCTGGCGTATTCTGAGATGGAGTTTTCCCTCCTTCACAAATCCAAGGCTTTCATAAAGGTGTATCGCCCTTGTGCTTGATTCTCGTGCTATTAATTCAATCCTAAAATATCTTCTCCTTTTTCTTTTACAGAATCAAGCAGCGTCTGGATGAAGGTAATCCTGTACTAATGCAAAGACGATCATTCTTGATAACCATTTTGATTATGAGTTTTGCTATTGGCTATGTTTCCTGCCATTACCGGAAGAAATGTCCCTACGGCGCTTTTTGCATCTGGTATTCCCAAAATTGGTGCCGGGGTCAGTTCCATCCTGATGACCGTGGAGCTTCCCGTCGCTGTTTTGTGCGCTCATTTCATTTTGGATGAGTCTATAAGTTATTTACATGGATTTGGTATCGCAATTATGCTCATGGCCATAATTTTTATGAACTGGGTCAAACCAGTGAAAATCCTTAAAACAGAATAGGAGCGTTTTAAATCAGTAAGATAAAGGCAATAGTTCTGAAGAGTTTAAAATACGATTGCCTAAGAAATATCTAAATTATTGAAGTGGGTGAGGTGCCCTATTTCTTTAATCATGGGCCATGGCATCAGCCATTAGAAAGTTGTAATGTCTCTTTTTAACAGCCGCAGAAGTTCATCAGTAACCCTGAATAAATTTTCTGCGGCTGTAACATAAATCAATAGTTCGGATTTTGTTCCATATTCGGATTGGCAAGGATCTCGTTGAGTGGAATGGGCCATAGAAAATCCCGGTCCGGATTATATGCCCGCTGCTCTACTTTTACAGCGACCCCGCTTGCCGGATCGGTGGCGCCATATACCTGTCCGTTCATGAGCTGGTTTACTGTTCCCCACCTTCTGATATCATAATACCGCTGTCCTTCAAAAGCCAGCTCGGCCTGCCGCTCCCGGCGGATAAGTTCACGTAATTTGGCCTGCGAATTATAAACCCGTGTATCCACTGCTGGCATATTTGAACGGCTTCTGACCATATCAATATACTGAGTGACCAGGGGGCTACTCCACTGTCCAGTCTCAATCAACGCTTCTGCATAATTGAGCAGCACTTCTGAGTAACGGATGATCATGAAATCCAGCGTGCCCCCCCTGGGCTGTCTGTCACGGGGATCAAGATATTTTTTAATCCAGTAGCCAGTCGCAGTCGATTTTTCCAGACCGATCCTGTCCGGGTTACCCGGCGAAGTGTTAAAAGGATCGACTGTGTACGAATTGTCTACAAATGTCTCCCCTGGAAACAGTACCGATGCCCGTAGCCTCGGATCACGGTTATTGTGGTAGTTGGGATTTTTGCGGTAGATCAGAACAGAGTCCGCTCCCAGTTCAAAAATCGTTTTCCCCTGCCGGGTTTCCCAGTTGTCCACCACAGTGCTGGTAGGGGAGGTGTAAGTTTCTCCTCCGATGCCGAAGGGAGCGAACCGGGTCCAGGCAATACTGCAACCTGCCCTTCGGATCATGATCCGCTCATCATTGAGCATTCCGTTATAGCTAAAAAGTTCAGCAAGATGATTGGCTCCGGCCGTTTTACTCCTGTAAAGTGTATAGATATTTTTATCGACGACCTGCTTGGACGCTTCTACGGCGGTCGCAAAGTCTTTTTTGAATAGTGCTGTTCTAGCCAGAAGAGTCCAGCAGGCCGCACTGTTCACACGCCAGAATTCGTCATTGGTGTAGGTATTGGGCAGATTCTGCGCGCAGGCTCGAAGCTCAGATACAATAAAATCATATACTTCCTGGTCCGTGTTTCGTTTCAGTGTATTTTCATTGGGTGTCAGTGATTTGGTAATAATGGGTATGGCTCCGAAAAACTGATAGAGCTCCATGTGGTAAAACGCGCGCAGTGCTCTGGCTTCGTATTTCATGCGGGTTTTAAGGGACTCATCCATAAAACACTTATCAACATTTTCCAGAAAACGGCTTGCGCGGCGGGTGCCGGAAAAATCCGAGCTCCAAAACCAAAGTGCAGTACTCCAGTTACTGTTGTGTACGCCGCGGGTAAACTCTTCGTAGGCACCAATGTAGTCGGCACGGTGCACAGCCTCGTCACTCAACCCTGAGATGATCATGATGTTACTGGTGTTCAGGGGCATGTCGCGCCCGTTGGTTCCACCAGGCAGGGCGTCGTAGACAATATTTAACGCATCGCGTGCATGTGTTTCAGTTTCCCAGAACTTATCATCGGTAATGCCTGTGGGATGATCGTGCGTCAGAAAATCTTCGCAGCCGGTCAGCAGTAGAAAAAATATGAGAAATAAACAGTGCCTTAGAATCGTGTTCATACCTTCCTGAAATTATAATTTGATATTGATACCTGCTGTGTAGACCTTCATGATCCCGTAAGTCCACTGGTTTCCCAGACTTTCCGGATCCATCAGCTTTAAAGAGCTGAATACAAATGGATTCTGGGCGTTCACATAAAGCCTCGCTGATGTAGCTCCCAGTCTGCGTACTGTTTTTACCGGCAGATTGAAGCCCACCTGTATGTATTTGACCCGGCAATAGGCGCCATTTTGTATCCAGAAATCAGACGATAGTTTGTTGTTTGCTGGTGTGTTAGACAACCGCGGAAAGCGCGCATCAGTCCGGTCGGCCGTCCAGTACCGCTGTGCATAATAGGTTGTGGGTACACCTCCGTCCGCAGTCTGGTCTAGCGGGTAAGCCAACATGCCTGTCAGGCGCTGATCGCTTTTTCCTGTTCCCTGAAGCAGCATCTCTATGTCAAATTTTTTATGCGCCAGCCTGAAATTCGAGAAGTAATTGATGTTTGGAGCGGGGTTTCCGATGGCCTGCTGATCTCCGACATCAATGGATCCATTTCCGTTCTGGTCCACGTACCGGATATCTCCCGGCCGGGCGCCATTGACTGCCGGAATTTTTGCAGAGCCGTCATCATTAAAATCGCCTTTCTGAAGTAAACCCTGGGTGTGGTAGCCGTAGATGCTGTTGATTGAACTTCCCTGCTGGTTAATCACTGCGTCGGAAATGTATGGTCCGTTTTGCAGCGAAATGATACTGTTCTTATTATAAGACATCCCTGGCTTGATGTGCATGGACCAGTTACTATTTAATGCTTTGAAGTAATTTACCGAGAGCTCCCAACCCCGGTTTCGTACTTTTCCTGCATTGATGGGTACATTGCCCATACCACCTACGTAGGAAACCTGCGGGTTCAATATGATGTCCTTAGTCATTTTATCGTAATAATCGACGATAATTTCCAGCGAATTTTTAAATAGTCCCACATCCAGCCCTACATCAAACAAGCCGACCGTCTCCCAGGTTATATCAGGATTACCCCAGATGCTTTCATAGCCATTGGTCCCTGCTACCAGCGTCTGGTACCGGTATAAACCTATGTTTTCATTTCCCAGCATTCCGTACGAAACCCTGAATTTCAGATTGTTGACAAAAGATATATTTTTCATAAATTCCTCCTGGTGCACGTTCCAGCCCAAAGCCGTCGAGGGGAAGAACCCCCACTTATGTCCGGGTCCGAATTTGGAGGAACCATCTGCACGTGCGGTGGCTTCGACAAGGTATTTATCCTTGTAAGAATAGTTTAGTTTACCATAAGCAGATACCATCGAGTTCACATCCCAGAAGCCCGAATTATTTTGCTCTGATGAAAAGCCTGCAAAGGCAAAAAGCCGGTGGTTATTTTTGGTGTAGGTGTAATCGGCATTGGTAGCCATATACAGATAAGTTGACCGCGCAAATTCTCCGGACCGCTGTACACCCCAGCTTTGCACCAGTTGGTTGGTATTATAGTCGAAGAAATTATAGGCGTCTGCGACCCTGCGCGTGGCATCGCTGCTGAGCCGGAAGCTGAACTGCCCTTTCAGGTTAAAATCGGGAAACACTTCCCATTTGGGTTGCATATTAATCATGGCCTCCCCACTTTCATAACTGGCATACCCTCCTTTTTCCGCATAAGCCAAAGGATTCACGATATCGGCATACCTTCCGTACATGGTGCGTCCGTTTTTTTCAGGATACTTGGGAAGAATGGTAGGAGGGACCCGGTAAACATCTTCGAGTATCCGGTTTCCCTGACCGCCATCGGACCGTATGTTGTTCTGCGTATTTCGTTTAATGGCTAGTAGGTCCACATCAAAGACAAATTTATCGTTTAGCGTGATCGACGTATTGGCACGCACGTTAAAACGGTTCATTTTGTTCAAAGGGATCATGCCGTCCTGAGACAGGTAGTTGGCCGTTACTGCGAATCGGGCCATATTATTCCCCCCGTCCAGGGAAATCGAATGGCTGGTGATCGGTGAGCTTTTACTGATGATCAGCTTTACCCAGTCGGTGTTCGGATACAGTACCGGATCGGATCCGTCCATAGTCTTCTGAATCACTTCCTGGGAGTAAAAAGGCTCATTGCCAGCATTGACACTCGCTTCGTTGTACATACGCATGTAAGTAGGGGCATCCACAAGTTTTTGGAGGTAAGATGGGGTCTGCACACCATAATAACCATCGTAGCTCACTGATATTTTACCAGGTGTTCCCCGTTTGGTTGTTACCAGTATTACACCATTTGCTGCCCTGGCACCGTAAATGGCTGAGGCGGCAGCATCTTTTAATACGGTCACACTTTCGACTGTCACCGGATCGATGTGGTTCATATCCATTGGTATTCCGTCTACCAAAATCAGAGGATTGGAATTTCCCAGCGTGCTGATCCCCCGGATCTTGATCGCGGCAGCATCCCCGCCAGGCATGCCTGAACTTTGCTGCACCTGCAGACCCGTCACCCCGCCCTGTAAAGACTGGGATAAAGTCGTAATGGGTTTGCCGCTTATTTGTGATGCAACGTTCACCGAGGCGATTGAGCCGGCGATGTGTTTTTTCTTCTGCTCAGTTTGCCCGATCACAACCGCTTCATCCAGGTCGGCAATATCTTCTTTTAAGGCCATCGTTAAATTTGAATCACTGCCTCTTACTGCATGTTCGGCAGCCTTATAGCCAATCATCGAGAAGATCATGACTGCGTCGCGTGGTGCTTCCAGTGCAAAGTAGCCATTCTCATCGGTCGTAGTTCCCTGGCCCGTTCCTTTTATGATGATACTGACACCAGGTAATTCTCTGGGAGGCTCATGCGTATCAAAAACACGTCCCTTGATCGTCACATTTTCAGCTGCTTTACTTTTCGCTGAATGTTGTACGGCTGTTTCCACACCGATCATTTTTTCGTCCAAATGTGGTGCGATAGATGCTGATGGCGGACTGTGTGCTGGCAAAGGCTTCATAAAAACCGAAGACTCGCCGGGTGCCGCCAGAAGCACATAGGTGCTTTTGTTAACTTTCTTGAATTTTATTGTCGTCGATCTCAGCAGCAGTTCAAGATTCTTCTCAAAGGAAACATTGGGACGAATTGCATTGGCCGGGACGACAACCTGCGAGAGCAGCCTTTCTTCAAATAACAGATCTACCCGGTACTGTTCTTTCAACAGCAGCAGCATATCCTTGAGTTTGGCTGGCTGCGCGCCCGATTCGGATTGTTTTGTTTCATGCCGGGCGTTGGCAAAAAGCTGGCCCCGCGAAAGCGTTGGCAACAGGCCGACGCCCAGGCAAAAACAGAGCCTGCTGACACATCGTAATTTTAAATGCATAAAACCGGTGGATTTAGATTAAGATTGAAAAATTAAGGGTTAGGAATTAATATGATCTTCTCGTCAGATCTGTCAATTACAAAACTGTACATCACTGACATATTGGTTAATAATTCTTCTGCATTTTCGGCCTGGAAGGACCCGGTGGCGGTTCTGAGCGCTAGTGTCTTATCATTAATCTCTACAACCACACCGAAGACATCTTTGATGCTTTGGGCTACATCTTTCAGGGGTGTGTCATTAAAAACAAACCGGTGCTTTTTCCAGGCTGTTTGCTCGGCCAACTGATTTTTTGTCAATTGCTCCAATTGGATTTTGCCATCCGTGCCTACCGTGGCCCTGTCTCCCGGCTGCATGATGACCGGATTTTGTTTCGCCCTGGAGGCCAGGCTCACCTTACCTTTGCTGAGTACCACGCGCGTACCCCGGTCCCGGGTGAAAACTACAAATTCGGTACCGAGTACGGTGATACTGCTTTGATCCTGGGTATGGACGATAAAGTGTTGGTGATTTTTTGTATGTTTTACAGAAAACGCAGCTTCTCCCGTTAAAAAAACGTGGCGGGTTGTTCTGCCAAAACCCCAGCGCGGTATTTTCAAAGTAGAATTGGCATTCAGTACTACGCTGCTGCTGTCGTCAAGGCGCAGATTTTTAAGCTGACCATACGAGGTTTCAAACGTTTTGTAATAGATTATATCTTTCGCCGTGTAGGTACTGACTGCGGCTATCAGAACAGCTGCTGCCCAATACCATACATTTCTAAAACGGCTTTTAACTGTTGATACAGCTATTAGGTTTTCAGACTCCTTCCGCGCCAGTTGCCGAGATACCTTTTCCAAAGCGTTCTCAGTATCGGGTACAAACTGAGGCTGGTATTGTTCCCACTCGTGCTGCCATTCATAGTATGTTTCCACATGGGAGGCTTCACCCAGCCACTGCTGGATCATTTTCTTTTGCAATGCCGTAGCACTGCCCGAGAAATAGATAAACAGGATATCTTTTGTCAATTCAGGTTTCATCAGTTGTTTTTTATAATGGGGGAGTTCGCACTTTCCAAAGTCGCGGGTTTAAGACCTGAGTGAGCCGGAGTTCATGATCAGATCCACCAGAAAAAGTACCGCAGTAGCTGTATAGCTGTGCAGCGCCTCTCTCAATATTTTAAGTCCTTTTCCGATGTGCGCCTCCACCGCTTTTCGTGAAATGTTCAATTTTTTCGCTATTTCAGGGTAAGAATCTCCCTCAAAACGGCTCATCAAAAATACCTTCTGGCATTGGGGAGGCAAGGAAACGATCGCTTTTTCAATCCGCATGTATAGCTCGTTGTATTCCAGAATGACGTCTGGCTGCGGGTACATGCAAGTCGTATCAAACTCGTCGAGCAAACCTGAATCAGTCCACTTGAATTCTGTTTTCAGATAACTCAGACACCTGTTGCGTACTGCCGCAAACAAATAAGCCCGGTAAGAAACCTGAATATGCTCATGCACTGATTTGTTCCAAAATACCATGAACACCTCACAGACCAGATCCTCAGCCACCTCTTTTGAGTATACGTACCGGACCGCATGGCTGCAAAGGGGAGCGTAATAATGGCGGAACAATAAATCATATCCCTTTTTTAAATCGGTATCAAAAGTCTTTCGAATAAAGAATTCTTTATCCGCCTGCTGCTTTGTAGGGGCATGTTTTCGCAATTCCGTTGCCGGAAGCTGTAAGTGGCTGTCAATGGCCACCTGTTTTGACGAATCTTCATTTGGCTGTTTTTTCAATACGACAAATGTTTATGATGCGATTTACCCGAAGACAGAAATTTTGCCAAACACCCTACCTTCAAGCGGAATAATTTTTTATAAATGATCGTGACTTGCCATCAAATCCAACACAGTGCCTATTTCGCGCTTTTTCAAAATAGTAAGATGATCCTTGTTTTAGATAGGTAGTCCGATACATAGTTCCGGTCAAAATTTCATTTGGGAATATTTCAAATTTCCATCGCGTGACTTTTATCGCATTGTCTCGTCGAAGTCTCGCCCCTCGATACGAAGCAACACACATTCTATAATCTTCAACTATTAGCAAAAAACATGAAAAATTTCAACAAATAAAGTCTTTGCATTGTAGCCGCCGGGTATCTTTTCTCTTCTGGATCCTTCGCACAAGCGGGCAGTATTGACAGCTTGCAACATGTCAATCAATATGGAAATATACTGCCAAGCACGCAGCAGGAAGTGCAAACACAAGATTCCGATCCTGGGGAAAATCAATATAACATCTATCGTAAAAAAGCCAAATTTTTTCGAAATATGGCTGTTCTTGGAGCATCGGTTGGGTCTCTGCTTACAATCTATGGTTTTGGGTTGATATCCAGACAAGATAAAACTGTTACGGATTCACGTGGGATGAATCATATTGTAGCGGGTGGTCCTGCGGGTGGTGGATTTGTACTGCTAGGTTTGTCGGCCGGTATTCCTTTGACCATTATAGGTATTCATAACAACAGAAAGTATAAAAGGCGGGCCGCTCAAATAGAAGAGATGAAATAAACCGCAGAAAGTAGGGTTAAATTAAAAGTTGGGACGGCAGCGGCCTGGTCGCCCGCGCCGCCGCCAAAAGTAATTCAGGTGATTCGAAAATATTTCATGCAACTTCATAGCTGCTTTGGGTATCCTATACAAAACTGATATGTTCGCAGTGATAAATCAGATCGTAGAATAATCCTTATATGAAACAATTAGACGCAATCACAACCAACTTCATCTACCTTTTCTTCATTCTGAACACGGGAAATCTTTATGCACAAAATAAAATGGATTCCGAAGTTGACAGTATTTTTAAGCAATACAATAAAAAAGCAGGCCCGGGATGCGCTGTGGCAATCCTTAAAAATGACAGTGTGATTTTTAAAAGGGTTACGGTATAGCCAATCTTGAATATGATGTACACATTACACCGGCAACTGTTTTTGACATAGCCTCGGTATCAAAGCAATTTGCCGGACTGGCCGTATCGACCTTGATTGAACAAGGGAAAATTTCCTTGGATGATGATATCAGAAAATATCTGCCCGATGTCCCCAAATTTTCTAAAACCATTACCGTCAGGCATTTGGTGCATCATACGAGCGGGCTGCGGGACTGGCCGGAAGCACTTGCATATGCAAGGCGGACTGAGAGGGGCCACATTCGAACCCTTACATATGATTTTAAATAATCTGTCTTTCAGGTATTTCCAGCTTGTATCCCTTCCCATGGACATTCGTTATTCTTAGCTCAGGATCATGGCTTAATTTCTTTCGAAGTTTCGACACAAACATATCCAGGCTGCGACCGGTGAAGACCCCTTCATTGATCCAGACTTCCTGCATCAGCGTTTCGCGGGGGATCAGTTTTCCGAAATTTTTATGGAGCAATTCCAGAACCTTACATTCTTTGTCTGTTAGACTAATTACCTCACTTCCCAAAACCAGGCGCTGTCCCTTCACATTAAATAAAAAACTTCCCAGCGCAGCCAATTCCGGGATGGGCTCTTTCATTATAGCGTAGTTTTGATTCTGGCCGGGCATCGGTTTTAAATTTTTCCCAAAATGCCCAATCAACAAGATAACACCCAGCAACACAAGAATGCTGCTATAAACTACATCGATTAATGGATAGTCAAAGGTTGTCGTTTTTAGTGCTTCAAGTTTTGAATTGACCTTCTTAGGATCCGTTTTAACGGATTGGAGTTCCTTAGTCCGTTGGTCAATTTCATGGTCGAAGGTTGCTGTTTTGAATTCTTCAAGTTTAGGATTGACCATCGGAGTATCCGCCTTAGCTGATTCAGTCAGCTGGTCGAGTTCAGCTTGCTCCTGTTTTACGTGCTCATAAAAATCTGGAAAGGCAAACTCGATTGTATAACAACCTGAGGGCTGACTTCTGCCACTGCAAGCCAGGATGTCTGGCGAGGAATTATTTACCTGGAAACCATAGACGATGCTGCCTTTCACGCAATCATGTACTGTAACAGTGTAACCAGAAGGGAACTGTGTTTTGGGAAGTAAGCTCTGTGCGAGCGCTATGAGCGAGTCGTGGTTAAAAACGAATTCATTTTCGAATCTGAGCAGAAACGTGCCTTCCTTAATCTCGGCAACGGGTAATACGCGTGAGGTCGAATCACCTGCCTGAAGTAGCAGCCGATGACCAGTTTGACGGATCATAAGGTTCACTTGCTTCGCCCGTTGGTCGCGGCCGGAATGTTCTGTGAAAGAGGAGGCGATAAAAAAAATGGCAAGCATCACCGAGAAAATGCCGGACCTTACCACCAACCGGTTAGTGAAAAAGCCAGTAAAAGCAGAATTTACACACATTTACATTTCTTTTTACAATTGATTTACAAGCAGCAGCAACACGGGTGCCTACATTTGGATATGTGAAGTTAAAAACAATTTTATTCTATTATTTCATCAAACCAATTATAGTCATGAAAATTCATAACCTTGCTTTTTTGCTCCTTTTTCAATTCTCATTTGCCTTTGATCAGGCTTTAGAATTTCCAAAGTCATCCTCACTGCCGAATAGTAAGCAAAAACAAAACAGAGATAAGGGAGGAGCTGCAAACATCATTTTTAAGTCTGCCGATGGCGGACAGACATGGCAGGATATTAGCGAAGGACTGCCCGAAAATTTGACAGAAGATGGTATTCCCAGAGATGGTTTCCTTGCAGATGAGAAGGGAATTTATCTTCGTGCTGGAAATGGAATATATCACGGCAAACCAAATTCCACGGCTCCCTTTTGGGAAAAAGAGATTTTCCCTGACGAACATAGCAGCATTGCCGCTGGTAAGACCGGAATGCTTGCATACAATTACGGTGGCCAGTTTTTGCAAAAAACAAACGGAACGGGTTTATGGCTGCCGATATATGAGGATTTTAAAGGGAAAAGCGTTTACACCGTTTTTGAAACCGGAGCCTCTGCTTTTATTGGTTGCGATTGGGGCCTTTTTAAATCAGATGACAGTGGAAAAAACTGGAAGCGAGTCTATGACGGAGGCTGGGTAATGAAATTGGTAGCGTCAGATGGCGTGCTGATAGCGACCAGCCAGAGCGGCATAATTCGGTCGACAGATGGTGGTGAAAACTGGGTTAATGTGATTAGTGAGGGCGGAGTGGGCATTGCTATCGAACGCATCAAAGGTGGATTTGCCGCGATCACCTGCAATACAGAGACGGAGACCAGAAGAATACGGACATCATACGACGGCGGTAAAACCTGGCAGCCTATAGATGCTGACCTTCCGGCAAGTCTCAATATTGCCTCAATTACGGAGGTTGGTAAATACATGTTCTGTGGTCACCCAGCAGGTATTTATAGATCCTCAGACAAGGGACAAACATGGCAACTGTTGCTCCCTTCCATTGAAGATAAAGTCTTTAACTTATCTGTTTCTGGCAACGTAATCTATGCCATACCAAGAAATGGAGGATGTTGAAATTCATGTTAGCCTTTCAATCCTCGCCGGGCGTTAAGCGATAAAATAGTGCAAACTGGTCATGCTACCTTTATTTCGTCTTAGTAGCTTCGTAGCATGATCAAATTCTTTTCGCTTTATAACGGCGGATTTGGTATGTACCTTGTGTTTGATAAAGGCGTAGTTGTAACGCTTTCAGATGTTGCAACATTATTACTATAAAATTAGTAATACTTATTACACTTAATATCCTTAGCCATGATCCGAAATTATCTAAAAATCGCCATTCGCAATTTGCGTGCAGGCGGCTGGTATTCTGCATTGAACATTGGCGGCCTGGCCGTAGTGCTATCGGTAAGTATACTCCTGTTTTGGTGGGTTCGCAATGAGCTGAGTTTTGACCGTTTTCATAGTGATGCCCAGCGGATCTACCAGGTTAATGTTCATTTTGGTAAAGGTGAGGATGAATATACATCCACCTCGACGCCCGGGCCGATTGCAGCCGTAGCGCTCAGGGAAATTCCCGAAGTGGAAAGCGCTGTGCGCATGGGTGATTATCTATCAGCAACTTTCCGCGCAAACAAAAAGATTTTTACGGAAAAAGACAACCTGGCATATACAGACACAAATTTCATAGAAATCTTTGATGGCTTTAAAGTGCTTTATGGGGACAAAAATGCACTTTTTCCGTCCCCTGACGCTGTTGTGATTTCTGAAAAACTCGCCCGTAAGTTTTTTGGAACCGCTGATGCTATTGGGAAGACATTCACTAACGTTCAAAACAATACGGTCTTCACAGTAAGCGGAGTTTTAGAAAATGCCCCTGACAACTCATCTTTTAGACGAGATATTTATCTGAATGTAGCCATTTTGAAAACCCTTGATCCACAGAAAGGTGCTCGCCGCTCTGTGGACGAGAATTGGGATGATTATGGCTTTGGAACGTATATCAAACTCGCGGCCAATGCAGATCCTTCTGCGGTTGCAAAAAAGCTGACTTCCTTGCAGATAAAGGCCCACGTAAATCCCTCAAATCCGTCTGAATTCCTGTTACAGCCGCTTACCGAAATCCACCTTTACCCGGTTGAGGGTAGTGAATCGGAGAGCAAGCAAGTGGCTATGATGGGAGCCGTTGCACTGCTACTGCTCAGCATTGGCTGTATTAACTATGTGAATCTGACCACGGCCCGCGCCACCAGGCGGTCGAAAGAAATCGGCATCCGCAAAATTGTGGGTGCTGGGTCACCGCAATTGGCCATGCAGCTGCTTGTGGAATCATTGCTGACATTAAGTTTGTCTCTGATTTTGTCAATCGGACTACTGCAAGCGATGCTGCCGTTTTATGCAAGTATTACCGGCAAGTCGGGCCACTTTTCACTTTTTGATATACATACCTGGCAAATTCTGCTAGGTGCGCTTACATTCTGTTTTGTTCTGGCAGGGGTTTATCCTGCATTTCTGATTTCAGGGTTTAATCCGGTTCAGGCCTTAAAAGGCCGTTCCAACCAGGTGAGTGGCGCTTTGCTACGCAAATCGTTGGTCGTAGCGCAGTTCGCACTGGCCACTATACTCATTGTAGGCACTTTTGTCATTGGCAGCCAAATGCGTTTTATCAGGGATCGTGACCCGGGCTTTGAGAGAAAACATACCTTCTCATTTGATGGGCGCAATTTTACACCACAGATTAAGCAAGCACTCAGTGGCGAGTCAAGCATACTGGGTGTAAGCACATCAACGGATACGCCTGTTAATGTCTTAACGGGAACATTATCAACGGATTGGGATGGAAAACCCAAGGATAGGGCACTGATTATGGCTCAACTCAGTGTAGACCCGGATTTTATTCCAAATTTTAAACTAAAACTGCTCGCCGGACGGAATTTCAGAGGTACGACAGCAGATTCAACCTCCATTATTTTAAACGAGACGGCTGTCAAGCAAACCGGAATAAAGGATCCAATCGGGAAGCGGTTCAAGTTGAATGACACTGAAGGGACCATCATTGGTGTTGTGAAAGATTTTAATATTACCTCGATTCGCGAGCCGATCATGTCCTTGGTAATATTCAGTCATCCAAAACAGAATTATAGAGTGCACGTGCATACAACGCAAGAGCTGGCACCACAGGCTTTAAAGAAAGCCGAAAGGTTGTGGAAGCAGTTAATGCCTGCTTATCCATTCGAATATGCTTTTCTGGATGCGGACTACAATGTGCTCTACCGCACGGATGAGCAAACCAGGCAGCTATTTAATTTTTTTGCCGGCATTGCGATAGTGATCTCCTGCCTGGGACTTTTGGGGCTGACATCCTTTACGACCGAACAGCGCACCAAAGAAATCGGGATCCGGAAAGTGCTGGGGGCAACAGTTTTGAATATCACTACGCTGCTTTCTAAAGATTTCATGAAACTAATCCTGATTGCCATCGTGATCGCTACGCCCATAGCTTGGTTTGGCATGGATCATTGGCTCAAAGATTTTGCTTATAAGGTCGAAATTCAATGGTGGATTTTCCTGCTGGCTGGCTTACTGGCAATGTTAACGGCCCTTGTGACTATTTGTTTTCAAAGTGTCAAAGCGGCAATGGTCAACCCGGTACAATCGATCAAAGCAGAATAAAAAGGTAATTTGGCTGCCGACAATTAACCAAAAGTAGTCTAAGCCTACAGTGTTGTAAAAATGGGAAGCTTACACGTGCCCGGCATAGTATAAAATTATTCAACCTAAGCAAAGAGCGATATCATGTCAGCAAGTTATTATTATACACCCGAAGATTAATTTATATGGTTAAATGAGAGTACAAGTTTAACGTTTAAATCAAGACGATAGAACTCCAGGCCATAATGCTCCTTTATTTGAAATCCTTCAGTCATTTTCGGCGACAATAAAAACAAAGGCCAGATCATAATAACCATTTCTGGTTGTCATGATCTGGCTTTCCAAAGTCCATATTATAGCAGCAGTCGTTAAACCAAACACTTAAAATGGATTTACCCCATTATTTCACTACAATTACTTTTTGATGTTGCGTTGTACCATCTGTCTTTTTTATCTGGACCGAGTACATACCAGTATCCAAATGATTGATCGATATACCATCTTTTGTAATTTCAGAAAATTGAGCGACTACCTGTCCCGTAACATTAACTAAACGGATAGATTCTATGTCTCTTGAAACTTGTGAAGTAGAATAAAGTCGGCCTAATACCGGATTTGGATACAGAATAACCTGCTCCGCATTGCTAAAGAAAAGACTTCTGATACGGCTGTATGCAAAAGAACCGTCGCTGTCAATCATTTTTAGACGATATAAATTATTTCCTTTATTTGGTTTAGTATCCAGAAAAGAGTAGGTCTTTAACGATGTACTTTCCTGGCTGGCGTCAACTCTATCCAGCGTTTCCCACACCCTTCCTTCTAAGCTTCTTTCAATAGTAAAAAAATCACTGTTGGTTTCAGAAGATGTTGACCATTTGACTAATGTTTGATTTTTGTTTTTATTTGCTTCAAAATAATTCAGATTCACCGGCAAGCCTCCTTCAATACCAATTACATAGACAACTCCTTCATCTGTCCTTAAAGCACCGCTGGCTGTATAGTCTTCTTTAAAAGTCCCGGTCATTATTTTCCCTCCGTTGATGACTACGGAATTGCCAAACTGGTCATTAATAGTTCGTGTTGTTGCTGTCAGCTTTTGAACTTCTCCCCAGTTATCATTACCGCCCTGATTTTTTTTATAGATAAAAGCGGCACCAAAAAAGTCCTTGGCAACTACTCCATTGTTAGGTGCACCGACTACCAGATAATCACCGCTGATTGATACCGAACTAGCAAACGAATCCTGCGCGCCCCGGTCGGAGGCAGTAATCTTTTTTATCTGAATCCAATTGTCATCATTTTGATCTTTTTTGAAGATATAGGCAGAACCGGCATTTGTTTTCAAATTTAATCCTTGCTCATCCCGTGCATCTCCATAAGCCCCTACAACGATATATGCACCGTTCTGTGCTATGGAATTGCCGAAATACTCATTAGCCACAGGAACCGACGAGGTTAGTTTTTGGATCTGGGACCATTGACCTGAGATGCTGTTTTTTTTTAAGATGTAAGCAGTACCTGCATTGGAGTTTTCTCCGGTCGCCCCTGCAACAGCATAGTCTCCATCGATAGACACGGATACGCCCAATCCAATTTTTGCAACGGCATCGGCAATTGTAAGCTTGTTAACAAGTCCCCACTGTCCTAATCCCCCCTGATTTTTATTATAGATACTCACGGAACCGGTCACGGGTTGCGCCGTGCTGCTTGGCTCGTTCGCATTTCCAATAATGATGTTGTCACCGCTAATAGCTACCGCGTTATTTCTTATCGTATTATTTAGACTGGTAGGCAGTAGTATCTCTTGCACCAATCCCCAATGATCTGCGCCGCCCTGATTTCGCCCATAGATATACGCAGCTGTGGTTAAGTCAGCGGCTTTCTCCCTGCCGGTTATCACTAGATAGTCATTAACTGTTCCCCTTCACTATTATAGTAGAAAATGAGAAATTGAAGGTGCTTTATAATGAAACTGCAGAAGACGAGTCAATTACCCCAGGCATGGAGATTCTGAGCATTAACGGCCAGCAGTCTGGGCAGCTTATTAAGGCAATGTTACGACATATTTCAGCTGATGGATTTGGCTACTCACACCGGAACAAGCGGCTCGCTGATAATTTTCCTCAAAACCTTTGGCTATATTTTGGTCAGCAGAATCGGTTTAACATAAAAGCAAAAGACAACGCCGGTAAAGTGATCATTACTGACGTAGTAGGGGTTACCGACGCGCAGCGTCAAGTTAATAGACTTTCAATTGTCAACCTGCAAGTGAGACAAGGTGTTACCCAATTTGAACGTCGGGGTCCAAACGTATCTTTAACCTTTACAAATGAAGGTAAAACTGCTGACCTGCGCATTCAGGGATTCAAAGGAAAAGAATTTGAAAATGAGTTGGATAGTGTTTTTAGAGTTGTTGATCAAAAAAATACGAAAACACTGATACTTGATCTGCGGAGCAATGGTGGAGGTGAAGATGTTTATGGCGCAGCACTTGTTTCGCATCTTACATCAGCACCTTTCAGATATTTTAAAAAAATACATATGCGGACAATCAAACCTTCATTTGGAGGGTGGAGCGATGATCTACTTAATATACTAGACACAAGCACAGTTGCCGACCCTGTCGATCGACATCTTCTTACCGGTGCAATAAAAGCTGGTATTAATATACAACAACCATCTTCCATAAATTTTAAAGGAAAATTGTTTGTTTTGACAGATGGTTATACCTTCTCTACCGCCGCAGATGCTGCCGCTGTGATCAGGCAGGTCACTACAGCGGTCTTTATCGGGGAAGAAACAGGTGGAGGTGCCCAAGGAAATACTTCGGGCATATTTTTACAAGCGAAATTGCCCAATTCTGGGTTGAAGGTAAATATGCCTTCCCTGTGCTATTGGAATGCCGTTACCGTCCGTAAGAAAAACAGGGGTGTTTTGCCCGATTATTCTTTAATAAACAGCGTGACTGATATATTACATAGCAACGACAGGCAGTGGAAGTTTGCCGCTGCATTAGCCTCAGAATCCAATTAATGATAATTAATGAACCCCTTTAAGGATCTAATAGGTGAGGATTCAACACAAAGCGGGTAGAAATTTGTAGTATGTCAGTTTTTTCTCCTAACGGATCCGGAGCAAACATCGCCTTCCTGGATACCTGTCAGCCATACCTTTAACGTTTTGATTCTTTCATTCGTTAGTTGTGTTTTTAAATCGGAAACACATGTGGCATAAACGCTTCCATAGTAACCAGGGGTTTGATTGGGATATCTTGCTTTTATTTCTGCATCCCGAAATTGAATCCAGAGCCGTTGGGCCGCCTTTAAATTCTGAATGAATTTTTTATCGGCGCTGTACTCGCTAAGGATTTTTTGGTAAACAGCGTTAATCTCTTTCTCCGCTTTTGCATATTGATTGCCTTCATTCTGGGCAAATACGGTATTCAGCGATGTTATGAAAATGATAATGACACTTAGGAGTTTCTTCATTGCAGCGTTAAACTTGAATAAGAAAGAAATACTATCTAAATTATTGGAGATGAACAGATTATTTATCACGGATACAGCAGGTATTTCATCCGTATTGCCTTAAACTTCTGCAATCCTGGTTCCCAGCTTTTTCTGATGTCCGCTTCCGATACGCCAGCAATGATCTGTTTTCTTAACTGATCGGTACCGATGCGCAGATCGAACGCTGATATATCCTGGTTTGCTCTTCCGGGCGTAAAAAAGTTGGCCTTGTCCGGATAGGCATTGTATAACCCAATTAACCAAGACAGATTAATTTGCCGGCTCTTAACAAGCTTCTCTATATCATAATTACGTAGATCCAGGCCATAACAAACAGAATCTTTGTGATTGGGCCGTTCGCTCATTCCGGGAATGCTTACCGGTTTGTATGAAAATGGATACCTGCCTTTCAATGCGGGTGCTCCCAGTATGGTAAATGGCATATAAGTTCCCCGGCCTTCATTGATCGCTGTTCCTTCAAACATACACAGACTCGGGAAAAGCATCACAGCCTGCTGTGTATTTAAATTCGGTGAGGGATTCACAGGGAGTACGTAAGGCATATCATGGTTATAGTTTGCCACTTTTATAATCTTTATTTTGCAAGGGGTTTTTAAATACCCTTCACCGTTAAGGTATTGAGCAAATTCACCGATTGTCATGCCATGCGTCATCGGTATATAATGTATCCCGATGGCCGATTTAAATCTATCATCTGTCATTACTGGTCCGTCTATTACATAGGCATTCGGATTGGGCCTGTCAAGAATTAACAGTTCCTTATTGTTCTCGGCACAGGCTTCCATCACATATTCAAGCGTATTGATATTGGTATAATAGCGGCAGCCAACATCCTGAATATCAAAGACCATAAGATCGATATCGTCCAGCTGCTGTTTTGTTGGTTTCTGGTTTTTGCCATACAAAGAGATAATCGGAATACCTGTTTTAGAATCTGTCTCATTGTTCACCACAGCTCCGTTACTGGCATTTCCTCTAAAACCGTGCTCAGGACCAAACACTTTCACGATTTTAATTCCATGGCTCAGTAAGCTGTCTACACTGCTTACTGAACCGATCATAGAGCTCTGATTGGCAACCAGGCCAATTCGTTTTCCTTTCAGGTAAGGTAAGTATTTTTCAGTCTGGTCGGCGCCGGTGATCACTGCCGGCTTAACCAATATATCCTGGTTCGTCAATGCCAATTGAGCAGCACAATCATTCATGTCGATTCCAATGAGTGCTAGAACAAGTATTGAAATATATTTTTTCATTTTAAATTTTTTATCATTTCTTGTTGACTATTCATGCAACGCCCGATGTCTCTGGGTCACAAGGGCGAAATTAGCGAATTTGGCTAAGTCATCATCAGAAGGAGTGATTCAAGATTTGCTCATATTTATTTGTCTATCTTACTATTTCAAAACGAGTGAAATGGAATTTACCAGAATTAGCCCACATCCCGATCTGGAAGGGTTTGTTGAATGCTACTGGATGATGTACAGCCAGGATTCAGTGCCTCAGGTTGAGAAGATCATTCCGGATGGCTTTACAGAGATCATTTTCAATTACGCAGACGTTTACAAATCCAAAATTAGTGGAGACTGGACATTACAATCGCCCAATTTAATGGCGGGACAACTCAAAACCTTCTTTTATCTCCAGAATACCGGCCGTACCGGTTCCATTGCGGTTAAGCTGAAACCCGCGGCGTTAACTCAGTTATTTGGTTTCCGTATGGATGATTATCTGGATAAAATTGTAGATCTGGACTCGCTGCCCAATCCGGAACTTAAAGAACTAAAGGAGAAAATAGACGACTGTGTCAAGTTCGGGTATAACAGGGAAGAGCAATTTGTAAAAAGAATCCTGGACGAATATTTTGCTGAACTTATTCAGACTGCGCCGAAAAATCCCTTAGAAGGACCATTGAATCTGATATTTAGTTCCAACGGACTGGTTACTGTGGTGGAAATGGCAGCGGTAGCTGGTGTTAGCGGGCGGCAGCTGGAACGCCTGTTTAAGAAATACATTGGTCTTTCTCCAAAATACTACGCACGGATTATCCGGTTTAACTACATTTTTCAGTTAATTAAATCGAAAGAAAACAGTTGGGCGGAAATCGTTTACCAGTCCGGTTATTACGATCAATCACATTTCATCCATAATTTCAAGGCTTTTACAGGAGAAGACCCATCAGCTTACTTTTTCGGGGAGAAAAACATGGCCAATTTTTTTCTGAACAAATAGCAGATCTTGTCGGATTTATACAATACAAGAAGGGGGGGAGGAGTTTATTTTTGCTAAAAAAACAAAATGAGCACAAAAAAACTACTCCTGATTATCTCCCTGCTACTGTTGATCCATGTCAGCAATGCACAGGAAAGTAACAAGCAAAAATTTAAAAAACTGGAATGGCTGACCGGAAAATGGATCCGCACGAATTCAGGTGCAGGGCAATCCGGTTATGAGACCTGGAATAAAGTTTCCGATTTAAAGCTGAGCGGTAAGGGCATTACCCTCAAAGGAAAAGAGGTTGTTTTTACTGAGAACCTTGAATTGATTGTGAAAGGAAATGATATTTTTTACGTAGTCACGGTGAGTGGTGAGACAAAGCCGGTCTACTTCAGGCTAACTGCAATTACTGATAATGGCTTTACCTGTGAGAACCCAAAGCATGACTTTCCTAAAAAAATAACATATAGCCGTAGCGGCAACCGTGCAAAAGCGGTGATTTCAGGTGACGGAAAAAGTGTTGATTATATTTTCGTGCGTGAGGAGTAAGGGCAAGATCTATTTTAGGTTGCAAAAAACATCACATAAAACTGTTTGTTCACTTCTTTGAAGTTTGGTCCAGGTCAAAGTTGATACGCTCGCCGATATTTTCAACTTCCCGAAGCACGCTCACTTTTACCGGAGATGATCCGCCTTAACTTCCAACACCCCGGCTTTCAAAGTAGGGGCGGGGATTTTGCTTTTGGACAAAGTCAGCGTCAACGTCATGGTATATTGCAGCGCCTCATCCAGCACATGTAACTGGTGATCGGGATAAAGCGCCGCCAATCTTTTGCGTACACTGACCAACCCTAAGCCTCCAATCTTTTTTTTGGCATTGACGGGTTTACTATTTACAATCGAAAGATGAAGCACTTCGTCCCGCAATGTGAGATCAATTTTAACAAAGGACTTTTTGGTGGTACTACCTACGCCATGCTTAAAAGCATTTTCAATAAATGTGATCAGAACAAACGGAGCAATCACCAGCGTCTCATCCACAGGATTGGGGAAACTGGTTTCAAGGGTTAGTCTTTTTGAAGTTCTGAGTTGTTCCAGCTCCACATAGTTTCTGATAAACGATAGTTCTTTATACAGAGGTACCGTTGCATCGGCGGTTTCGTAAAGAGAATATATTACGGAAGCGATCAGGATTTTAGAATTTGTGACGGGATATACAACCTGGCTACACCATGGGGACGCAATGGCTGGGTGAAGGATTTTCGGATTGATAACGTCGGCTTTAAGCCCGATGTAAGTATACCGGAAGGAGAAAAAGATTGGATTGGCTTTGTTCAGAACTATTACGCAAAAGGAAATACGGTAAAAAAATAGAAATTAAAAGCTTCCGAAATCAGCCATCTGCCGGATTTGCTCATGGATGAGCTTCCAAATATGTATATCGAATTTGGAGCCGTCATAGCGGAACTTGGCAGACAACCCGCTATGGCCCGTAGTTTTTTTGAGCAATATCAGGACAGGATTCTCTTTGGCAAAGACTCCTGGGTTCCATCGGAGTATAACACCTATTTTCGAGTGCTGGAGACCAATAACGAGTATTTCTCTTATCACAAAAAATACCACGCACACTGGAACATGTATGGCATGGGACTAAGCGACCAGATACTAAAAAAGGTTTATTACAAAAATGCCCTTACATTACTTCCGGGTTTAAACAGGTCATTGTTTCCTGATTAATTTAAATTGGTTTAGCTAACACTCAGTTAAAGCCATGGTTCGTGGAAGGCTTCATTTCCCCCGCTGCCATAGTTATCACTGCGGGGAGAAAGTACCTTCTTCTTATTTTTGCTTGTTGGATTTAAATTCGAGGTCTTGGCTAAACTTAGCGGATACCTTTTACTCATTTTACCGTATATATGACTTTCTCAGTTTTATAACCAATTTTATGTTAAAACAACAAAACACAGAACAAGAGTGGAAGCGGGGTTTTACGAAAATTCTTGGGATAGTACAAGGAGTACGCACTTCTTCCGTTACGAGATCCTTGTGCAAATACGGTTGCTATGCTTTCGGATTGAATGTTGGGGCATGTATTTTGTTTATAACTGCTCCAAATAGCTCCAAAAAAAGGTATTGCGTGATGGGAATATTTTTTATATATTTGAAATAGTTACTTAAAGAAACGTATATGAGCAATCCATTCGCAGCGATCTTTGGGCTAGGTAATCAGGAGTTGTTCCTTATATCTTGCTTTATTTTGTTTTTTGCTTTTGTAATTTGGGCGATTATTGATCTGATGTCTAATAGTGACTATTCGGCTTTAGCAAAGTTAATTTGGATGGCGGCAATTCTCTTCCTTCCAGTATTTGGGACGCTATTCTACCTCTATTACGGAAGATCAGAAAAGCACTTGTCTAAAAATAGTCGATAATTGTCTCAAAAAAAGTCCGTTCCTGAGACCAGCGCCAGCCGACACCCAACCGCCTAAAATGGCTTAAAAACTGTATCAATTTGATATCTCACAAATCAGAATATCATTTTGATAGTTGCTCTACGTTAATGAGACACAGGTTTACTTTTCCCATTTTGTGCCGGATCCGTTGCGAACCCGAATCATAAGTGTGGAACCTGTATCAATTTGCAATCCTCTATACCGGTGAAAATGGCGGCCGTACACTGCGTCATGTTCAGATTGTGAGAAGGCGGCAGTCATTTGAACGGGCAGGGCTTTGTGCAGGTGTAGAATAAGAATTCCGTCCGCTCGGAACCGCTGCCTGGCTTTTTGATAAAGTTAAATAGTTAGTACCAAAGCTGGGCTTTATTCGTCAAGCCCCGAACTGAAGTACAGAAAAGTTACCGCTGCTCATTGTTATTCCGTCAAGCCACACTTGCACAAAACCCAATGTTAGCGGCATACCCTTTCTTAGAAGTCAATTTCAGTAACATTTAAAATTAGGATGTTCTCATTTTGTTTGACTGTTCTCATCAAAATCGCCAAATTTTTCTTAGGAGCAGAAACATATAAATTGAACCTTTTTTCAAATATTATGTGTTGCATGGTAAAATCGCTTATTTGATTTGTAGTTTTACCGACCCTTTGTTCCAAAATCTCGATATTTATATCGAAGCTGTTTTTTAGTGCTTCAAATTCAATCAAGAGCTTTACGTCACCTTCTTTAAATTGTCTGCTACCCTTCACACTTAATATTTTCCTCGTATTTACTGGATATTTTGTTAAGCAGCGTTGATTTATATTATGAGCAAATCCTAGTATTTTGTCCAAGGCACTTATAATGTAGGGGTGGTCTAAAATAATACGGTCACCCGGTTTGAAGCCAAATAAGGGATATGTCCTTGCATATAAAGCGTCGCAAATGCCATTACGATGTACAAACAAATGCCTTCTTTCGTGTATCTCTTCAATTTCAGAGTAGACTGTTCCTATATTCTTGAAGTCAATATCAAACCTTTTCAAGAAGAACTTATGGCTTTCTTCGAGCCCCCCGCTTGTAAGTTTTCTAATATCTTTTTCAATAAGGTCATTTTCAACTCCTTTAAGCGTGGAAAAATTTAATAAATGATTTCTCATGTAATCAGCTTTCTCATTGTCCGGTTTAAACGGTGTCAAGTCCCTTTTTGCGATTTCCCTGACAACATTCGTAAAGTAAACTTCGAGTACCGTAATCAAATTAATCAACACTAGTTGCCTAAGTATATTTGGGTATGTATCCTTAGTGTAGTAGAACAGTGCATTTAAACTATGATTAACTGCTCCAACAGGAGTTGTGATGGTAATAACTTTCTTACCCTTTTTTTTACTTAATTTTTCTTTTATGATTTCATGCTCCTGCAAATAGAGGTGATAAGTAAAATCATAAATCTGTCGCAAATCCTTGATGTCACTAGTTAGTTTATTGTATGCCCAAAAGCCATCCATAATTGTTTGCTATTGTTTTTTGTCTGTATAGAAAGTTATTTGCGGGTTGCCCTAACGGTTTTCGGCTTGGCGAAGTGGCGGAAATCGAAGCATAAATGTTCAGTTTTGCACAAAAGTTCAATCGAAGAACTGCCGTTGAATTTAGCACTGAAGCCGCCATTTTGCCAAACCGATGTTAGCGGCAGGTTTTTTCATCATCGTCTTAGTCGTTTGTCTGCAAGTGCTAAGTATTTAAGTCCACTTTGGTCAAAAACATTTTCAGCTCTTTCAATTTGAAGTGCAGAGTAAACTGCATTTGCAAAACCTGGTAGTCCTCCAATAATTGCTCCTGTCGTTGATGCCGATGCAATTCCTTGATATGCTCCGATTAAACCACAAACTGTCCCAAATATTATGCTATTAAATCTACTTTCATTCATTTTTGCAGATAACTCTTCTTTTCTTTGGTGCAATTCGGCTAAATGTTGATGAAAAAGAGGACTGCCTTCAATTATATTTGGGTCAAGGACAATTAGTTCTACTTTTGTTCTGAAAGCATTTAAAAGATCTGAATGTTGTTCTTTAAATCTCAATAATCTATTAAAGTCAATTTCTTCGGGAAACGGAATTAGATTGGTTAAAAGAGTTTCTCTCTTACTGCGTTCTTGAGAAAACGACTGTTTATAAAAGGTTGGTCTCACATAGTCTGTTGTAGGCAGTCGATTGGTTTTAGCACTAATAACAGAAGCTAAATAACTCATTAAATTATTAGCTGTTTTTTGTTCAACAGAATACCAACGTCCATCGTTTCGTTCAGCAAGTCCTAAATTTTCTAAGGCATAAAATACGTTCTCATCAAACTTATCGGCGTGAATATTGGCTGTTTTGATAAATTTGTCAATATAAATATTACCTCGTTTCCCATGTCGAAAACTGTTCTGTAATGTCAAAAGCTTTGTTCTGTTTCGTTCAACTAGTTCAATAAATGGTCTTGTTATTTCCCAAGGATTTTCTAAAACTTGAATTGGATTTATTGGAGTTACAAGTTCATTTCGTACAAGTTCGAGCATAAACTCATCATAATTACGTTCTGGCTCGTAAAAATATTCCTGAGGAACAATAGAACCAATATTGTCATAATATAAAAGAGTTCTAAGTGTCCAATCTGTTCGAGGAACATTTATGTATGGATAGTATAGTAAATTGCTCATTGTTTGGTCGTTGTTTTAAACGTGCCGCTATTGTAAACCCCTTATTAGCGGTAGTCTTATCCTCGGATTCTTTTGGCACTTTCAGTCGCAATGTAGGGTTTTGCCAGTTTAATAATTTTCCATTTTGTATTTGGTTCAAATATGGAAGTGGCAGGAATGCAGTCTGCAACTTCTCTGATGATGACATGTCTATTGGTTTTTTGCTCAACAATTACCCATTCCTCTAAATACATGAATGGACCAACATGGTCACTAATCATAAAGAAAAGTGTATTTGTCAATGTTTGAAAAGTGTCGCTTTGTCGAATATCAATGAATAGATTATTGTTCTTAAATTTTGGGAAATCTATGTCGAATTGTACAGCATATGTCGCTTCTTCAGACGTAGTATGGCTTTTACTGTCCTCAACATGAATTTTTAGGTTGTCTCCTGCGATAGCGTATGTTGGTTTTTCCAAAACCTCCAAAAACCTTTTGTCAATATGGTTTTTAAAGTTTTCGATTAACTTCTCAACTATTTCGGTATTCTCTACTGTCTTTTCGTGTTCTTCAAATTTGATTTTTGAAATTTCGGCAACAAGTTTTTCGATTACAATTTTTGACATTTCTTCATCAAACTTGATTTGGAAAAGTGCTAGTAGTTTAGAAAAGAACTCGGCAACAGAACGATAGTCGTTTAATTGATAGCATTGATATAAACCTAATGGAGGGAATATACTATCTCGATTTATACCAATGCAAACTGGTATAACTTCACAATTTTCTAAAGCTTGTCCGATTCCACTTTCAAAATACACCCATGGTCTGTCTACGCTATTCGGTGTCAATAATGAGACTACTGCTTTACTCTGAGTAATTTTTGCAAGAATTTGATTAAACCAAATGTCGCCAGGTTTAAGTCCACTTCCTCCAGAGGTATCAGACGAAAACCAAGGACTGATTTGCTCAAGAGTAATTCGTCTAAGTGCACCTGAAAACAGTTCAGCTATTGCCTTGTCTCCGTTGTAATGGCTTATGAAAAACTTATGTGGCATAGTTGTTATCATGTTGGCTAAAAATTACCGCTAACGATGTAATATGCGAAAGTTTTGTCTTACTTCTCGTATATATTTGAACAATTATAAGGTAGAATGTAAGTAATTACATTGTAATCCACCAAAGACCATCCAATGCCCCACTGCCCACCAACACAGCCAATACCCCATCAAACCCCTTTCACCCTCCAACCGCCAATTCCAACAAAGAAAAAGCTAACGCGTACCCAGAAATTTCAAGGAAGACTTTCTACAAAGAAGCAAACTTGCAGTTTTCAATAACGTTGTCATATATAGGGAAGGTTAGATTATAACCCTAAGTAGCAAATTAGTTCGCATAAAAGTGATGTAAAACCTGGAAATATTTATTAACCGGTAAATGGGAGCCTGGGAGGTGGTGGCGGATGGTTCAAAAAACTCAACCGGTTTTGCGGGAAGATGTTTTTTGAAATTGCTGTTTGGGATCACGTCTACGTGCTGATCATCCATTTGCTGTATCAATGCGGCAACTGGTAGCATTAATTTTGCGCTACAATCAGACGGTTCATTCAGGAAAATATATTGGGAAATATCCCTGCTCATGCAACATTTCTGTAAAAACTGCATCCTCTTCATATTGAAAGCCCATCGCTCAGATTGGGATTATTCTATTAGCCATGAAATTTAGCTACCGCAGAATGAAGAGTAAAGTTATGTTTACAAGTTAAAGATTGCTTTTACAGATTACGTTTTTCCTGGTCATGGGTTCTGCCTTTTGTATGGTTCAGGCGCAGGATTTACCAAAAAAATACGATCCTCAAAAGCTGAAAAGCGATATTGATTCCCTGGTTAAATTTATAGAGGATACCCATCCTGATCCCTATTACCGGTATCCCAAAGATTCGTTTTACAGCGACATCGCTGATGTCAAACGGCAGATCACCAAACCTTTATCCACTCTATCCTTTTACCAGCTTATTGAACCTGTACTGGTCAAGCTGGAAGACGGGCATACGGATCTGGCAATGCCCTTATCCGAATTTTATAATCGGTATCCCAACCCGTTCAGGATACCGGTCAGGCTGAAATTCTCAGTTAAAAAGCCTTACATTACTTATCAGGGGCCTATATTGCCCGATCTGGATATTCCCATATCGGTAAATGCGGAGATCCTGTCAATAAATAACATTGCATCTCAAAAGATAGTAGATGATATCATCAGGATGACTTCAGGAGAAAGTCAGGAGTTCCGCCTTGCATTTGGCAGCTCATTTCTTCAGTTCCATCTAAAACAACTGTATAACATCGATAGCAGCTACACCGTTACGTATGATTCCGGACCGGGAATAAATAAAATTACACTTGCGGGTATCAGGGACAAGGCGTTTAACGCGCGCAAGCCAAAGGAAAGTGAAGCCGCACCGAGTCAGGCACCGTTCAGTTTGAGACTGGTGGACAGTTTGAACACGGCCATCATCGACTTCCGAAGTTTTGAAGACAAACCATCTTTTCTGCGTTTTGCAGATTCGACGTTTTCTTTGCTTAAAGAACAAAAAGTGGACAAGCTCATCATTGATTTAAGGTCCAATCTGGGAGGAGATTCTGAAATTGGCGACGAATTTTTACAATATTTTGTGCAATCTGATTTCAACCAGTACACGAAAGTGGTTACAAAGTATAGCCGTCTGCAAAAAGAAAGGTATAAAAACAATGCAAATACAGATCTCAACAGCAGTGCTTATGAGGTGATGATGAATAAAAAAAATGGCAGTATCGAAGTGGAAGACTATGCACTTATCAAAAGAAAGGATCTTTCCAACCGGTTTGATGGCCAGCTGTTTGTATTGACGAGCCCTTTTACTTTTTCGTTCGCTGCTGATTTTACCCAGGCTATACATCATTACAAACTCGGGAAAGTAGTAGGGCAGGAGACAGGCGGACTGATTGTATCCTTCGGAGATATCATCACCACGCACCTTCCGGTAACAAACATGGAGCTTACCATATCGCACAATTTATCTTACAACATGGGCGCCAAAGAGACCGATTTCAGGGGGGTGATTCCGGATCATCATGTAGAATACCGGGACGCTTTAAAGTTTACCCTGGATTTAATAAAAAAGCAGCAAACCTTAAAAAATAACTAATCAACTATTTGTTTGACTTTTCGTACAGATTTGCATTTACCTGTATCATCCTGAAAAAGCTGTACAGCATAGTTTTATTAAGTAAGTTGTCTACTTTTACATGTCACCGAATGATTACTAAACCTTTAATACAGATGAGCATGCTAAACAAATATGTTAACAATTTCTGCGCCAGGATACTAATCATGGGTCTACTTGTCTCAATGCTTTTTTCTTCCTGCTCCAAGTCTGTGAAGGTGGAACCGCAAGAAGTGTCCTCAGTAGAATATGTTATTCAGGATGTTCGCTATTTTATGAATACGAACGATAAAATTGACACAGCAAAAGTCGTGTTAAAAGACACCACTTTTTATAACTCCGGCACTGTTTTGAATGTGCAGAAGTTTACGGGAAATCTTAATAAATTAATCAAAACATCACGTTTTCAGCTAACCAATTTGGATGCCTTACCCAAAGATGTAAAACTGGATGACTTGTCTGTAAGCGTTCCTCAAAACTGGAATTCGGATAGTTATTTTGATCTGTTTCCCGAAAAATTCCCGTTAAACCAGCTGGCAAACCAAAAACCTTACAATTTAGCATCCCGCAGTACGGAGAACATAACGGTCAATGTTCCCGCACGATCCAGGATTGTGGTCAGTTACAGTATTCAGGCCTTTTATATGACCTGTTCTTTTAGCGCTGTTTTACAAAACAAAACGACCGGGCAGCGTTATCCGATCACGGGTAGCTGGAAAGGCCTTTTGCGTTATGACAATTCACAGACAAAATTAACAGAACAGCCGCTGTAACTTCGTAGGATTTATAAGAAAAGTCCTGTGTCCGAAATTGCCTCATGCAAACTGGTTCTCAGATTTATTCATATTTCGGTTTAATATATACGCAACAAAAATATTCGGCACCAACACAGCCATGCCACAAGAACATAGGCTTTGATAAAATCCCGTAGCCGCGATCACGCCGCCTTATGCATGAAACGCCAGATACGCCGCTGAAAATGAACTGCAAAGAGCAAGTATCAGATACAGTTTTCCAATGTTGCGGTGCAAGGCGGGATATAAAAAAGAACCATTGTCTGTGCTGACGTAGGAATCTATTCCTACAAAAAAGAAAAAGACGGCTTACTTCCTTCTTCTTTGCCGAGGGGGACTGGCCTTAATTTTTATTTGCATGATATAATTTATCTATTACCCACTACATAACAGCCAATTAAAATGAAAAATAAAACAGTTTTAATGTCCCTAATGCTGACCAGTTTGTTTTTTGCCAGCAACAGGTCCGGCAAAGCAGATGCCATTCCTGAAAAGTCCGAAGTTCAAGCTGATACCAGCTCATCTGCGCGGGAAGCGATCCGAAATGTACCTCCGGACTCTATTGATTTGAGCAAACTTCCTTTCAGTGAGAAGCAGTTGGCAGCGTTTCCCGTTTTTAATCCGGCGGCAGATATAGTTCCTCTGAATAAGCCACTTACTCGCGATTTTGACCGGCTATTTTTCCCGACAAAGGAAGGGATGATTCCTTTGGAAGGTAAGGTTTATAAATCATTTTTAACGAGTATTACCGGTAAGGAATGGTCGTTGCCCTATTTTGAAAAGAGTTATAAAGACCTGATTACAGCAGCCGGGGGCGTGCTGATATTTCAAGGCAAAGTACCGCAGAAAGAACTTGACCGTATTAAAGACGAGGCTACCTATTTCGGTGAAGAGGGCTCCATTGATTACACCAACACTGTGGTGAAAGTTTACGCAATTCGTAGAAAAGGCGGAGATCATATATTTGTGCAACTCTCTGGATACAGCGCGGGAGGGTCAATCCAGATTCTTCAATTGCCGAAGGCGGAGAAGTGATGTCAATAAGCTTCCCGCCGGCTAGGTTTGTTTCTGGGTACAAGGAGCAAACCTAGCTTCAAAAATATGGAGATAAGCTCGAACCTACCATAGACTATCTAAGGCAACAAGGTAAATCTTGGGATGACATAATAAGTAGTGCCACAAGACCCGGAGGGAAAGATCTAAAGGGCACAGGAATGAAAGCTGCCATTGAGGCGACATTGATGATTTTACCACCTTTTCGCTCACGCATCGGTTGTAGGAAAAGGTGCGTCATCGCGATTAGGGATGCATTATTAAGCTGCATCAGATCCAACTCGGTTTGCAGATTCAATGCTGCAAACTCACCACCTGAGCCGATTCCAGCATTGTTGACCAGCGTGTGTATCTCCCAGTTTTCTTTTTGGGTCTTATCAAAAATTTGAAATGGAGTCCCCTGTTTAGTGAGGTCGGCAGCAATATAATTGGCCTGCACTCCATAAGTCTCCTGTAAATTGGTACATAGCCTGGCGAGTTTCTCTGCGTTGCGGGCGACAAGAATAAGGTTATGTTTTTTTGCGGCCAGCTTCACTGCCAAAGCTTCACCAATCCCACCCGAAGCTCCTGTTATCAATGTATAGTTCATTTTTTCTCTGTATTAAATGATCATGCAAAGGACGTTCGCTTCAGCTGGATAACTTGTAATCAAAAGTCGGTTTGTTGTGTTCAATGTTCCATGCAGAGAGGTATTTCGCCGTATCAATAGTACCGTTCAGAAGGCGACTGCGCCGTACCTGCCAAGATAAGGACTTTAAAAGACAATTAACTGAGTTACTGATTTCAAAATTGTCTAGCAAAACTTAGAGCCACAATTGAAATTTTAAGACCAATATTTAAAGTAATTCCTGATGATCCTAGGGTAAGGCGAGTCGGATCATGCCCGCGAATCAGCTTCCCAAGTTAAAATTTGACTTAAATCACCCCAGCTTAAAGAATGCATGCAAGAAGTGCAATTGAGGCCTGCATCTTCCATCCACGAATATGGAGAGGAGCAAGGAACTTATCACAAATCCGGATTCCTAAGAGTTACAGCGTCTTCTGCTTAAATAACAGCATTGCGAAGCGTATTTTGTATCTAGAAAGAAAATATCGAAACATACTTTTTATCTCGGGCTTTTTGTCTTTAAGATAACAGATACAAGCCCAATTTACGCGGTACGAGATTCTGATCCTTGCGTACGGTATACAAAGAAAATTACGATTGCCGAAAAAACAGTAAGTATCAGGTAACTAATACTGAGATTTGTCATGTCGACGGGTGGAATAAAATGAACCATGGAGTAAGTGAAAAAAGAAACCATGATGTATACGATCCCACCAGTCAGGCCTCCTGACATCGCTGCGTAGTCTGGAAAACGGCTCAGGCAGTAAGTGAAATAGTTGTTGTAGGTAAAAGCAGTATTCATTTGTATTAAGAACGCAAAAAATACCATTGCAGCCAGACTTGATGCTGCGCTGGCAAAGGTCAGCATCAGCAGTACAAGCAGTAACTGAATGGAAATGTTAATATTTATTTTCGCGTAAAACGGTCGTAAGATTGTTCTTTTGCTGATCAACCCACCAAATAGCCAGGCGAATCCAAGCGCCAGTGAGCAGTAACCCGATACGACGGAATTCATGTGAAATTTATTTTCGATAATAAAGGGGCCGCTCATATTGTAAAGCATGACGATACTATATGTGAAGCTCAATATCAGAATTCCCGAAATGAAACTGCGTGTTTTAAGCATGGAGGTATAGATACCGGCCAGGTTCCGAAGATTGAATTGCACGGGTACTTTAATTGTTTCTGATCCAAAAATCCAGTCCAGGAATGCACAGGTCAGTACAAGTCCGCCAAGGAGTATGAAATTTGACTGCCATCCAAAAAACTGATCAAGATATCCCCCCAGGAAAGGAGCAACAATGGGACCGACAGACCAAATGATGGTAAACAGGCTCATCAGATGCTTTAACTTATCGCCAGAGTAAACATCTACAAAATATGCCCGTTTTGCTACAATAATGGTCGCAGCGGATATCCCCTGGATAACCCGCATCAATAAAATGACGTTGATACTGATGCTGAGGGCAATGATGAAACTGGCGAGGCTAAAGATAACCATTGAAAAAAGACCTATTCGGTACCGGCCAAAACTGTCGAGTATACTTCCCATAAAAAGCTGAGACAATCCATAGCTCACCAGGAAAAAAGTCAAAGTAGATTGTATCTGAACCTCTTGTACTCCCAATTGATTTGCCATACCGGGCATGGATGGAACATAAATATCTGTTGCAAAGCCGGATAGGGGCAGAAGAGCAAATGCAATCCAGGTGGAAATACGTGTATCCGATTGTTTGGAAGGTCTATGAGAATTCATTTACTATTTAATGCAGGGAATTAATAGGGCCGGTATATACGATCAGGTGAGCTGGATGTTCACTTGTTTATTTTGCTAGCCTTAGACCAAAATCATAACGCTGGTCAACAATTCGTCTAAGCATACCAATTTGCCCGCAGTGATACATGGTGTGCTTAATATTCCAGTCAATTGCTTCAAATTTTGTTGTTGCGATGGGATGGGGTGTAGGCGTGGGTTCCAATGGGCTGTGGAGTTCTGAGTCGGATAGCGCTGCCAGAATGTCCATCGACTTTTGCTGCATAATTTTCAGATCCTGCAATAATTTCATTGAGTCTGTTTTTCCTACGGATAGGATCGGCGCCGACACCGTAAATAAGTCACTATAATCCTTGATGGGAAGTTTTTGCAGAATATCCATCTGATGTCCCCTGATTACCATAATGGAATGAAAGTAATGACTGATGATCAAATGGCCAACCTGCCAGTTGATACTGGATTCAATGGTACCGGGAATGATTTCCCATTTTTCGAGTGGAATCGTTTCGATAAGCTTATTTGTCCAATCATAAGCATTTGAAGTCTGGCTGATCAAAATTTCTTTTTCTGTCATCGGTAGTAATATTTATGATTAACAATTTACTGGATTTAACCTTATGGATTCTAAAGCAGAGAAGTTGGTTGGAAAACTCGGTAAATGGCCCCTTCCATGTCACCAAATGTGATTAAGGAAGTGGTAACACAATTTCTTCCTAAACGTACACCCCTCCTAAACGACCCGATTAACGCCCGGGATTTTCACGACAACAAAGCCTAGTAAGAAGCTGAATATAACGCCAAGCGGTGCCACAATTAAGAATTTAACAGCCGGATCTATTGCCCAGTTTTTGAGCAGAAGCGATAGCATCACCAGCACCAACGGATGCAGAATGTACACGGCAAAGGCACAGCGTGACATTTTATTATTGAAATTGGAATGCGTATTTAACTTGTTTTTCCCAAAGGCGAGCAATGCAGCCATAATAGAAATGCCAATCATTTGTTCCCAGAAAGCATAGAGCAGTGCGGCTGTATTCCATCCCCCAACAAACCATTCCAGTGGTTGTCCAAATACCATTTTGAGAGAAAAAATAATCGGAAAACCAATGAAAATCATACAAAGAATGAAAATGTTTAGCTTCCGATAATGTTGCTGATCAATCTGCTGGATCCATTTGTTTTCTGCGGCAATTAATCCAAATATAAACATCGAGATATATTGCGGAAAATGCCCTAATTGAAAACCCAGCGGTTCTAAAACCCAACCTACCGCAAAAACAGTCCTGGTTAAAAAAGTAATGAGCCCAAGCACAGCAGCAAAAAGCAGAATTTGTTTGAGGTTTGGCAATGGCCAGTCTTTAACATCAGGGTTAGCGATTTTGGTCCAAACGATGTAACACAGCGTGAATAGGAGCAGAGCGAGCACAAACCAAAGCACGCCTACATTGATCCAGCCGTCGTAACCTGAGAGAAATTGTATAAAGGTAATGTCATGGTTTTCTGCATAGCGGTAAACGAGAAAATTCATAACCGTTGCCTGAACCAAAGAATAGTAAATTAAAGGGATTCCCAGTCTGAAAAATCGGTCTTTGATAAAAACCGCACTCCCTTTACGTTTTAGGGATTCGGGAATAAAAAGTGCAGAAAGAAAAAAGAAAAAGCCCATAAAAAAGGACTGGTTAACACTAACGGCCATCGTCATCGGAATGACTGCGCCCGTTAGTTCGGTTTTCTCAAAATAATACCAGCCGCCAGGTGCGCCGTAAGTTACCAGGGCATGATGTATGATTACAAGGGCAGTCAGCAGCACTTTCAGATAATCAATGAAAGCGATTTTGCTTTTAGGATGCTGCGGGACCGAAGCCGACTGAGTAAAGGAAGGAGGCATTTATTTCAAGGTTATGGCTAAAAGTGCAAATTACAAAACGCCAGCCAATTTGGCTATGCCGCGTGTATTTTCATAATGGCCCATTGGCATCAGCGAACCAGATTCGTATCTATATTAATTTTCCGGTGCCAGGCGATTTCAACGCCAGCTCCGGGAGCGGTAGTTCACTAGTGTTATCTATCTAAAGGTACAAAAGCGCTTTCACTCAGGTGGAATAGAACAGGCACAAAATAGGGTTTAGTGACTTACAGTTCCGGGACAATTTACTGGATTTGATTTAGTGTGATCAACATTTCAATTAATTTTTTGCTTTGCTGATGATATCATGTTAGGTATATCCCAGCCGTAACAAGCGTTCTATGAAATAGTTGGGATGTAAGTATTGCATTTGCGAGTAATAGCTTGTTCAAGATTTTTACAGCACTCATAAACCGGGAAATGATGCTCACAAACGTCCCCTAAGCCCCCGGGGATGAAAGATTATTCGTTTGCAATTGTAACGAACAGTAATCCTAGTACGCGTTATGCGAATGAAATGTATTATCCTAGTATAGAAGTTGGGACAAAAGCATCCTGGTTGGCAGATATCAGGAAAAGTGCCAATTGGATTCATCCGGTAGAGGTGAATACACCACACGATTTTGGCACGGGTTTTGGCGCTGACAATGTAACCCAATTTGAGATGGAACAAACTTTGCCGGTTACACTTGTATCATACTCGGTTAAAGCCGAAAATAATACCGCTAAGCTGGAATGGTCAACGGCATCTGAAAAAGACAACGGCCACTTCGAGATTGAACACGCAACCGATGCTAAGAATTTTAAAGTGATCGGCATTGTTGAAGTAGGCGGATCTTCCTTGGTTAAACGAAACTATGTTTGGTATGACCGCTCGCCAGCAAACGAAACAAATTATTACAGGCTTGTGCAGGTAGACATCGACGGAAAGGTTACCAAATATGCCATGAAATCTTTAAATTTTAGCGTTTTGATTTCACCTTATCCTAATCCTGCCATGGAAAAGGTGACGGTATCATTTCCTAAGAAAACCGAGTCCATGGAACGGACAGATGTAAATGGTAAGCTGTTGCGTAATTTTGCCATTAAAGAAAATGAAACAACCATCACCATCCCGGTAAGTGATTTGGCATCAGGTACTTATTTTATTCGTTTGCTAACTGCTAGTGGCTCTGTTTCCAGTAAGCTCATTAAGCTGTAACTAATTATTATCATTCAAAAAAGCCGCATGGATTGGTCCGTGCGGCTTTTTTGAATGATAGCTGAAGAGCAAATGCGATCCAGGTGGAAATCTGTCTATCCTATTGTTTAGCAAGTCTATGAGAAATTATTTGCAATTTAATGCAAGGGATCAATACCGTTGATATGAATCAGAAAAGGGGCTAATAATCAGTTTTTTCTCTTATGGATACGGAGCAAACATCGCTTTCTTCGATACCTGTCAGCCATACCTTCAATGTTCTGATTCTTTCAAATGTATGACGTTGAAATACCCCATGCGGCGTCGTCCGAAATCATTGAACGGGTGATTCCACAAGCTAAGGAAAGGCAAAACCGGCCACCAGGAAGCCATAACACCATTGTCTGGTTGGATGCCATGCACCGTGCGGCCCCGTTTCAGGTGAGCGATGTTGGCCGAGTTGTGACACGTGGCGTATATGATGTTTTAGGAGTAAATCCTAGATGGCTATAAAGAATCTAATTGGTGTGTATATATCTGAAAGTTAGGTATCTGGCTTTTTGATTTCAGTTCTTATTGATCTTAAATCGAGGGGAGTAAAAGACATTTTAATAGCCTGTCCCGGCAATCATACTGGCTTTTCCTGTGAGTTTTAGGATTTTTTGCGCTGTTTTAACAGAGATTTTTTGCAGTGACGGGTTCATTCAGATACTCTTAGCTGTTTCAGAATTATGATGATTAAATTGTAAAGTGAGAGATTTAGTTAAATTCCTTGTCGGTATATCAAGAGGGCAGCAAAAAATAAGACGAACTAATCAAGGCGCTGAGCTTTTCTTTTAAAACACTATTTTGTAAGGTAGTTTTATAGGCAATATTTTTGTATGGTATATCCAACTTCTTAGGGGCTAAAATCCATAGCATTCCGTAAAATGGGCCAAAGCGGCAACTTTTACATTTCGTTAACCTTCTTTTACCAGTCGTTAACAGTCGACAGAATTACAACTTTTAGCTTTGATGAAATCCTCATAAACAAAAAAGGAAATAAAATGACCATTTCGACCAAACCATCAATGAAAAACCAACGCCTCTTTCTGATTCTTTCCTTTCTATTCGTTGTATTTCAGGTCAACGCGGATGATCTGGACGATTTTATCCGGAGCCAAATGCAGAAGCGGGGTATTCCCGGTTTGTCGCTTGCTATCATTCAGAACGGAAAAATCCTGAAGGCTCAGTCATATGGATCTATTGATAAGGATGGAAAGGTGCCTGTCACGACCAGCACCCTGTTTCAGGCAGGCTCAGTTAGTAAATCGGTTGCGGCTATGGGCGCTCTGTATCTTGTTGAACAGAATAAACTTTTTCTGGATGAGAATGTTAACGCAAAACTTAAAAGTTGGAAAGTTCCTGAGAATGAATTTACAAATGACAAAAAGGTTACCCTGCGCGGGATACTCGGTCATACTGCCGGTCTTACCGTACACGGATTCCCGGGATACGCGGTGGGCGCGAAGACCCCTTCGGTCGTTCAGATTCTTGATGGGACAACTCCGGCCAATACACCACCGGTTCGGGTAGACTTTGTCCCGGGGTCCCGTTGGAGGTATTCAGGTGGCGGTTATACCGTCATGCAACAACTGATGGTGGATGTGACTGGCACTGTTTTTCCGGAATTCATGAAAAATAAGGTGCTTTTGCCACTTGGTATGAAAAATAGTACCTATCAACAACCTTTACCTGTGGAACTGGCAAAATTGACGGCAACCGGTCATTACAGCAATCGAAGTTTAGTGGAAGGTCGCTGGCACATTTATCCTGAGATGGCAGCAGCGGGATTGTGGACTACGCCGTCCGATCTGGCCCGATTCGCGATCAGTATTCAGAATGCTTATGCCGGAAAATCAGGAGGTGTATTATCCCGGTCCATGACCCGCCAAATGTTGACAGATCAGAAAAACAGGGATGGACTGGGTGTTTTTTTGCAGGGTGACAGCACGACGCTCCGATTCGGTCACGATGGGCGCGACGAGGGTTTTGATGCGTTACTTACCGCTAGTGTGGACAAAGGGCACGGCATTGTGATCATGATCAATGCCAATGATAACTCGCATATGATGGGCAGGATTGTTGATTTTATCGCTGACTATTATCATTGGGAGGGATTTCCTGTGAAGACCAAACCGACCGCGGTAGATGTAGATTCCAAGACTTTAAAGGCCTTCGAAGGTCGATATGAATTATTTAATAATCGAATTGTCACTTTTGAGGCTGATAGTCAGCGACTTTTTACAATAGAAGATGGTTTTGTTGATGAAGAATTTGTGCCCGTCGCTAGTAATACGTTGACATCGACTGACCGGAATGTTTCTGTGATCTTCAATCCCGATGCTAATGGAAATGTCACTGGCTTCACGCTTAAAGATAAAGACCAACGCTATGAACGAAAGGTTCCACGTATTGGTCCTCTTGCCGATGCCCATAAAACCAATGCGGATCCTGATCCGTTACGCACATCCAAAATAATGGCGGCTTTGCAGGCTATGGTAAAAGGTGGTAAAATATTAGAAGAAGCATCAGGCCTCACTTTGGGAGCTAAACGCGATTTTGCAGGAGGAATGCGCGAGCCGGAAACTTTGAAATCATTAACTTTTGTCCATTCAGAAAACGTCGCAGGCCGGGGAATTCAACGCCATGAAAGCGACGTAAGCGAAATTGTAACTTACCAATTGAAGTCCAATCAGCCGGACACCTATATACTCGTCCATCTGACCTCCGACGGCTTGGTTACGGATTGCGATCTGGTTGAAAAATAATAGCTATTTGAAACGAATTATGTCGGTACCTCTTTACCGGCAATAATTTGTTTCCGATGCGACTTTGCCCATTTATGCATTGCAATAATCCCTTCCGGCGTGCCTCTCGTTAAAGACAATCCGAAATTATTAAAACTTCATGGACCGGTCTTTTCAGTCCTGCCTAAAAGAGTTGCCCGATGATAGTCCTTCACAACTTAATAAGGCATGATTGCGAAACGATTACTTAAAGTAGTTATAGCATCGAGAAGTAGCTGATCAGTTTGCGATCACTCCGGTTGCTTTGCAAGCTCACCTTTATATCAAAAAAAGGATACATAAACCAGGCATCCTGATTAGGTTTCGTCCCCGGCTTAGTAATCCAATTGCTCTCGGTCGCACAAATATTTTTTGTAATCTTGTAAGAAGTTATGGTTGATAAATTTCCACGGTAGTAAGTGTGTCTAGTCTTTCTAGGTCATTGTTTTACCTACCGAGCCAATATTGAGACTTGCATCTGATGGCCTAACTACTTTTAAACCCAATCTTCTCTTGGTATTTTTGTTTTGGATGGGATAGCCAGCTATAGCGCCCGGTCAACGGGTAGTTACTGAGTTTTGGCAAACTCAGACGCGGTCACCTTGGGGATAATGACCAAAAGGTCGTATCCCTTGATGATCCGTTGTAGTGTGACATCTTTGACAATCAGCCGGCCCGCATCGAGTTCTGTTTTCAGCGGGAGCAGGTCATAACAGTGCCAGGCCAGGCCTTCTATCGTTTTGATGATTGGTCGTAAGCTCCTCATTATTTCGCTATCAGTATTTACTTCTTCACTGGGGAAACCTTCAAATGGGGATGCTTGCCTACCAGCGCTTCCCAATATCATGATATGAATGGATTTTTTGTAGCTCGCATCATTGAGGTTGGCTACAAGATTTCCGATGTCATAGACCTCAAGAAAACTTTCTGCTTTGCTTAGGTGGTTTGCGCCATATTTGAATAGATTCCTTTTTCCATCCCAATTGCCATAAACTTCCATCAACTGGTGTTTCATCAGCTGTACCCGAAGTTCGTGGTTTTGGGACTTGTAGATCTTCGCGCTCAGTTGAAACATATTAACGATCTTCATTTCTGCTACACTTAACTTTAACCTGGAAAGCGTATCCATCTTTTTTGAAAAGTCATCGCTCAATAGGTAAAAGGGCGTGCTTTGATCTTTAAGGAAACGATCGAAAGATATTTTCGAATTGGATGCGATGGTCTGGTAGATCTTTTTTGCCGCCGGGTTTTTGGTGGTCTTTTGGAGCTCGCCGCAGATTACCCTGTCTCCGACAAGTAGGATCTGATCTGTTCCTAGAATTTTGACCTTTGCTTTGGTGAGCTGCTTGAGCAGTTCAAATTCCGGGTTGAAGGCATAGAATGAAAAAGTGTTGCCATAGATATTTACATATTCCTGCAGTGCAGTCGGTGATAGGGTTTTGATCTTTTGCTGTAAGATGTTTGCAGTGACAGGGTCTATCTCACAGAAAAAATTTTCGAACTTAATTTTCGCAGCAACGGCTGAGGCGAAGTATGGTATCTCGTTGGTAAAATGGTCCTCGCCGATAAGTACATCATTCGAAGATTCAGATTTTTTAATGATTTTTTCCCAACCTGGGCCGGTAAAAGTACCTCCTGCTTTGATGAAGGTGCTAAGATTTTTTTTGGACAGACTGGTAATAAGGCTGTCCTGCCCGTAGAGCTGTGAGGTGATAAATAGCAGTAATAGTGGAAATAGTAGTTTTAACCGGTTCATTTTGTGACTGGGTATATTGGTGTAAATAAATGAACTGTTGTTAATGTAAATGATCACAACATGAACTTTGAATTAGAATACTGGCCTTAGCAAAACTTTTGAATTTAGTAAACAAAGGTAGAAAACGCAACGAGGATGTAAGCGGCATTTGTTGGGCAGGAAAGAATATTTCTTTAGTTATTTAAGTCGATTTTACATGGGTATTTTGCAGCGCATACGTGACGTTTCAAGTCAACCGTTGACTGCCGAATACATTATCCGACAATATGATAACGATTTGATGAAACTTCCAACTAAGAGTAACCAAAAGAGGAATGCTGCATTGAAGCTTGTCGCTATGTATGTCGGAATTCCTCTGGTTTTGACGACCAAAGTTGCCCGTAAGACATTTTGCGACCTGGCGCTAAATGAGATGATGATGACCCAGGAAGATGTGGCCGCGTGCCTTGGACTAACATCGACTAGGTTTTTAAGGAACTACGGGAGGACCCGGGAAAAACGATTGATGAAAAGTTGGGAGAGTCTATTGGAGTTAAATCAAGCATCACAGTGTTAAAAATCATGGATTTCCATACATGCTCTGTGAAATAGGCCTTGCTATATGAAGTTTAACGATTCCGAATGATACGTTTTCAATCTTTATACAGCCAAAAACAGAAAACAAGTGCAATTGGAAAGCTGCCTAATAAGAGAAAGTTGTTCATAAATGGACTTATTTGGACTTCCCAGGCAATCGCTGTGCCCATAAAACCAAGAGCTAATGCTACTCCGCCCAGAATTTCTTTTAAGCGTTTTTTTCTATTCATAGAGTGGCAATCTATTAGTACGTAAATGTAAAGGAAATACCCGGTTGATTCGCCGGGTATTTCTTACTTGTAATCTGCATCAACCGTTATCCACACTTCTTCCCCCCGTTTCAAAGTACTGGCAATCTTAAATTGCAGATCCGCGCATGCCGTCCGGCTTGCGCCAACTACAAAATCCTTTTCTTCCTTCCAGTAAATTTTCCCCGGTAGCAAACAGCCGTCAGTATTGATATGCCGGTTCCCTGGGTGAATGCTGATCCCGGTGAAACCCGGCACGCCGATCAGTACGGGCATGTCTCGTTTGAAGCGGTTTATAAACGTGATCGCAACCTGGTAGCGGCCGGTCGGGATGGCGGTTTTTCCGTATACCTTTTCGCGCAGTATAACGGCCAGCGTCATGTTGCTTGTCAGGCCCCGGTCGCGGTCCTCGAGTATGAACTGCTGCGCTTTGCCATCCACAGTCACACTGCTCAGCGTAGGGTGGTCAGTGCGCCACCGCCTTGTTACAACTATCTCCATTTTACCAGTTAAGTTTTCCCAACTGCGCACTCAGCCCGCCGCCTACCCTGTAGTAGCGGTAGGCAGAAAGCAGGTAGCTTTGCATGGGGTGGCGGTTATGTCAGTGAATTGCGGACCCGGTACTTGCTCCTTCTCGCAAAAGACTGCAAAAGAGACTTTTCGCCAGTGGCTTTAACGCAAGTGAATCATTTGGGGTAAATAATAGAAATCAATATGGAGTAAATGCTCACTCGCTATTGAACAAAAAATGTTCGATAGTGAACACTGATCATATGCATTATTATCTGATAGTCAGACTATTAAGTAATTGGAATGATTATTTAAATCAGGTGCATTATAAATCCATATCAGACATGTTAAAAAATTATTTCAAGATTGCTCTCCGGAATTTAAAGCGTAGTAAGGCTTATGCTTTTATTAACATTCTTGGTTTAGCCCTGGGAATTACGTGCGCCATCCTGATCTTTATGCTGGTCAGATATCATTTAAGCTTTGATAATTTCCACGCGAACTCAGACCGTATTTACCGTGTTGTTACCGAGTTTCATAATGAAAATATAAGTCTTCAAAGTGGAGTGCCCAGTCCCCTGGGAAAGGCGTTTCGTAATGATTTTGCTTTTGCGGAGAAAACAGCAAGGATCATAAATTATGATAATGAGCTGATATCCCTCCCGAATTCGAAAGACAACCAGAAGTTTGAAGAAGAAAACGGTGTTGCTTTTGCAGAGCCGGAATTTTTTGACATCATGAATTATCCCTTGATAGAAGGCGATAAAAAAACAGTTCTTTCGGAACCGAATTCTGCTATTGTGACCGAAGCAATAGCTCAAAAATACTTTGGGAAGACAAAAGCAATCGGTCAGACGATCCGTGTGGATAACAAGATCAATTATAGAATTACAGGAATACTAAAAAACCTTCCGGTAAATTCTGAACGTAAACAGGAAATATATCTTTCATATAGCAATCTGAAAGATAAAAATGAATGGATTGCCAAGGATGACAGCTGGATGGGGATTTATTCCGAATCGAAATGTTATGTGTTACTTAAGGAAGGTGTTGCCCAGGCCACCGTTGAAAAGGCGCTTCCGTCTTTGTCCAAAAAATATTATCCGCCAAAAGATGCGGCTGGCTGGCAATTTAAACTTCAGCCACTTTCTGATATTCATTTCAACGCGGAGCTTGGAGGGTATATGGAGAAGAAAAATCTATTGGCCTTGTCATTTATCGGCATTTTTCTGATCATAACAGCCTGCGTAAATTTCATTAACCTGGCTACGGCTCAGGCCCTTAGCCGTTCAAAAGAAATTGGCGTCAGAAAGGTTTTAGGTAGTCTTCGTTCGCAGCTTTTTTGGCAATTTATTTCAGAAACCGCGATCATCACTTTTCTGTCAGTAGTGATAGGACTTATTTTATCTTATCTCGCTTTGCCTTTTGTCAATGAACTATTTAAGGCGCAATTGGCTATTTCTCCGTTTTCGGACATCTCGCTCATCTTGTTTTTAGGCTTACTGTTGGCAGTTGTTACTTTCTTTTCCGGGTCGTATCCGGGACTTATCCTCGCAGGATTTCAGCCAATTTTAGCTTTAAAGGGAAAGATATCACAGAAAAGTGCTGGCGGGTTTACTTTGAGAAGAGGACTGGTCGTTACTCAATTCGCGATTTCTCAGATTCTTATCATTGGCACCATTGTCATCGCCAATCAAATGCGTTTTTCAACACAGTCTGACCTTGGATTTAAGAAAGAGGCCATGATCATGGTACCGGTTCCTGTCAAGGATCTTGCCCGGATGAGTACGCTGCGGTCCAGGATTTCTCAGCTTCCCGGCGTGGAAAGCAGTACATTTTGCTTTGAGGCACCTGCCGCTAATTCCAATAATTCCACAAGTGTACGATACGACGCACGCTCTGAAAATGAGCAGTTTGGTATCAACATGAAAAGTGCTGATGACCAGTATTTAAAAACATTTGGTCTGCAACTGGTAGCAGGGCGCAACATTATGCCTTCGGATACTTTGCGGGAATTTGTGGTCAATGAAACATTGATCAAAAAACTTAAATTGAAATCTGCGGATGAGATTATTGGCAAACAACTCGGTATTAATGGCAATCACGATAAAGCCATCGTTGTTGGTGTTGTTAAAGATTTTTTCAATTATTCTTTCCGGGATAATATTGATCCGATCTGTATCATGTCCAATTATAGCTCATACCGGAATTATGCGGTTAATATCAATATGGCAAATATGAAAACGACACGCACGGCAATAGAAAAAATCTGGAATGAAACTTACCCGGAATATGTTTTTAAGTCAGCTTTTCTGGATGATAAGATTGCCGAATTTTATGCTTTGGATAACATTATGTTGCAATTGATTCAGATTTTTGCGGGTATAGCCATCTTTATCGGCTGTTTGGGATTGTATGGTTTAGTTTCATTTATGGCTACGCAAAAAACCAAGGAAATTGGTGTAAGAAAAGTGTTGGGTGCAAGCGTCGGCAATATAGTCTGGATGTTTGGAAAAGAATTCGTGCGCTTGTTATTCATTGCTTTTGTCATCGCTGCTCCATTAGCCTGGTGGGTAATGAACGGCTGGCTGCAGAATTTTAAATACAGGGAAGAAATAGGAGCCGGAATCTTCCTTCTGGCCATTGGAGCAACACTATTGATTGCTGCTTTAACAGTGGGGTACAGATCAATCGCCGCTGCACTGATGAATCCTGTCAAATCACTAAGATCGGAATAGATTAATGGCTGCTTTGCTTGCTTTCTCTGAGATACTGTGCAAAAGTAATTCCTACTTCTTTTATAAACATTTTGCTGAGCTGGCCCGGATATGTGTTAAGTGAAGCGGCTATTTGTGCCATTGTTATTTTTTGTCTTGTCTTAACAATGTTTGTATTTGATGCATGACTTCCAGGATTTCAGCAGCAAGATCAGAGGAGATTTTTGGCTCCACCTGCCGCTGTTTAGCCCGGATTGTTAGTCTTATCAAGTTTATGGCAAAGTCGGGGACCATTTCACAGGTATACTGTTTAGGAGTTGCTGTTTGTTGTTGTAACATTTTAAAACGCTTATCAGCCGATATCCAAATACGATATGCAACAAGAGCGAATAAAATATTTGACTGAAAAGTTCTTCAATAGAGAGAGTAGTAAGGAGGAAATGCACGAGCTAACCAAATGGATTGAGCAAAATTCTGATGATGCGTTGGCTGCAGTGCTGGAGCACGCATGGGAAAGCTACAAATCGAAGGAGAATATTCCAGATAATGTTTCTGACCGGATACTTGTGAACATTTTCCTGCGAAATTAGCAAACATCTCTGCCGATTTATCCTCGTCGATCCAGTATTTCCCGTCTTTGGCCAGGAATGGCTGCGGCAGCGGCAGTTATTTGCCGGATCGGTTTTTACTGATACTCTGGGATGCGAAAAGGGGATACTATCTCTGCTAAGCCGGACGTGAAGGTGCAGGTTGCCGACATTCCGTCTGGTGGAAACAAGGCGATACTGACCTTAGGAGATGGATCGAATATTGTCTTGGACACTACCTGAAACGGAAATTTGCCCAACCAAGGAATGACAAGTCTTATCAATTCTGGAAATGGTGAAATCGTTTACAAATCATTGAATGGAAGTACTGATTCAATTGTGTTTAACATAGTTAGAACGCACAGAGGTCGTCAGTACCAGAGATTGCAGCTATAACAGTGGGATAGAGGTCAATTGCGGCCGCACTGATGAATCCTGTCAAATCGCTAAGATCGGAATAGATCTAATGGCTGTATGGTTCGGCCTCCGAAATCTCCAATCAAAGTTTAGAATAAAATCATTACTGGGCACCTTAAACTATAATTTAATTGGTGCAAAAACATAAGCAAACGGTCGTAAGCCTTTCAACAAACACGATCATTTTCTCTGATCTCATCCGCAAACACGCAATTATATTCGGACGGTCGATGCAGCTCGATCTCCTCAAATCTTTTTAAAAAGCATCATTTTTGCAAATCAGACGCATCCATAACCTCTTTCAAATTCAATTTTTTCTTTCTTTTTGTATTCAAAAATGGTGATATTGTCGCCATTGGGGATCGCAGGACGGCCCGTTCCGCCCGCCTGGTGAGCTGGTTAATCAGTGCTTTAATCGGGGCTGGCGGTTTCATCACTGCAAGGTGGTACGATCTCCATTCTCGGCAATTTTCGAACATGCTCAAATAAAATAGCGTTTAAAACAAAGCCGGTTTAATAGTGCTTTTATCAACAATACATGGCCACATATTTGACTTTAACGGATTTACAATTGGTCGATCTTTTAAAAAAAGATGACAGTGATGCTTTTTCTGAAATTTATAGTCGGTATGCAGTTTTGTTGGTAGGATTTGCAAGTTCCAAACTATTTGACTTGGAGGATAGCAGGGATATTATTCACGATGTCTTTGTTAAGCTCTGGCAGGAAAGAAAACAATTGAAAGTTGACCGCGATTTAAAGGCATACCTGTATAAACTCACCCGCTATCGCATCGTAGATAAAATCCGGAAGAATATTACACGCCAGGAGTACGCAGCAATGGCAAATTCGCTGGCTGTCAGCTATGGAGTTACGATTGAGCAGGAAATAGCCGCGAAAGAAATGACGCAGATTATTGAAACATCGCTGAATAAATTATCACCACGAGTAAAAGAGGTGTATTTGCTGAGCCGGGAAGAAAATTTGAGCGTTGCAGAAATTGCTGACAAATTACAAGTTTCGGAACAAACGGTAAAGAACCAGCTTTCTACTGCATTAAAACATTTAAGGGCTTCACTGTCAGTAGCATCTACTGCCGCGTTAATGTTCTGGCTTTCCTGAATCGGGCATCGCCCTTTTCTCATTCAAATAAGGCTTATCTATCACAGGGGATTGCTGTCACTATGCATATCTGAAAAAATAATTCATTTCCTGGTAGTACCAAATGGCTTCTCATACGGCTACTAGGAAATGGATAGCAAATGGATCGTCATAAAATAGCCGCCTTACTGGACCGTTACTTAAACGCCGAAACCACAAAAGAAGAGAATGAGCTGGTAGAACGCTGGCTGGACGAGAATGGTAACGCCAATCATGTATGGCAAAACCTGGATCAATCTGGCAAAGATCGATGGCTTTCCAGTGTGTTTAGCGACATTAACAGTACCATTCACCAGGCAGAAGTTAAAGTCGTGCCGCTACCGCAAGCAAAGCGCTGGTTATGGCAAAGTATTGCGGCAGCGGCGGCAGTATTGCTGATCGCTTCTACGCTGTACCTGGAATGGCCCTCACTTCGAAGTCTTTTGTATCCTGTGCAGCTAACAGCGCTCCACGCGCCCGTTAACCAGAAACAGGCAATCACGCTTGCTGACGGCAGCCGGGTATGGATTAATGCCGGGTCTGAGTTAAGATATCCCAAAACGTTCAATGACAAAATAAGAGAGGTTTACCTTTCCGGTGAAGCGTATTTTGATATTCACCATGACACTACGAAACCCTTTGTTATTCATACCGGTAACGTGCTGACAACGGTATTGGGTACCGCTTTTAATATTAAGGAGGACAAAAACAAACATACAGTTCAGGTTACGGTAACCCGTGGTAAGGTAAGCGTTGCCAATGGCAGTAAACTATTAGGCGTACTTAACCCTAACCAGCAGATCAGTTTCAACACATTAAAACAGGAAGCCTCACAGGCAACTGTTAATGCCGCTGCGGTAATTGCCTGGCAGCAAGGCGATCTGCATTTTGAAGATGTGAGCTTTGGCGATGCTATTGCACAATTGCAACAGCACTTTCACGTGAGGATCAGTTTCAGTAATGAAAAATTGAAAGACTGCCGCTTTACCGGCACTTCAATAAATGGTGAAGAATTGGATAAAATACTAAAAGTAATGTGCGCCTTTAACAATGCTGCTTATCAGATCAAGCCGGATGGCAGCATCGTAATAGATGGAGCAGGATGTAATAACTGAAAACCTAAAAATATAAACGATGAACAATAGCTAATCCTTGTAAGTGCTTTTGTGCTCCTGACAGGATCATAAAGTCAAAATTACCTGTAAACCGACTGCCATCGGCTTACAGGCGTCCCGGAAAAACGGGGTTTTAAATAATTGCGTCACTTAAAACATTTAAAAGTATGAATATTTCTGCAAAAATGCGGAAACAGGGAGGCTTATATACCCGCATCAGCGGTGCAATAGGATTAAAAAAGCCATTTATCTTTCAGCTAATGCGTGTAAGCCTTGTAGTTACCTTTATCATATTAAGCACTTTCCAGCTATTATTGGCTACTACCACCAAGGGCCAAAATATGCGCTCGGAGATGGTCACTATCGGCATGCAGGATGAAAGCCTGGCCAGTGGCCTCAAAAAAATGGAGCAACAAACCCCGCTTCGCTTTTATTACCGCAAAGCGGAAATTAAATCACTTACCAACCTTACCCTGCCCGTAGCATCAAGGACCATAGAACAAACTTTGCAGGAATTGTTACAAAACACTTTTCTTTCATTTCGGCAGATCGAAGGTAATATACTGATCGAGCGTAAGATTGCACAGGCCAACTATGAGATCAAAGGCCGTGTGATAGATATCAATCATAAATCAATAGCGTTTGCGAACGTAGTTATAAAGCAGGTTGCCAACGATAAAGTAATCCAGGTGGCGCAAACCGATACCGGGGGATATTTCAGGCTCACAGCAACAGATAAAGGTGACTATCTGATCAGGATTTCGGAAGTAAGTAAAGATAGTTTGTCTCTGGCCTTAACATTGGGCGACATAAAGACGGTCCAATTACCGGACATCATACTCATCGAATCAACCAAACAACTTAAACAAATAACCATCACCAGTAAACGTCCCGTTCTTGAACGAAAGGCTGATCGATGGATATTTAACTTGAACAACACCATCATGGCCAATGGTTCTTCCCTTTTTGAGGCTTTGCAGGTGGCACCTTTTCTAAAAGTATCTGACAATGGCGTTTCTATGGTGGGTAAAGGCAGCATGGGGGTGATGGTAAATGAGAAGATAATTTACTTGAGCGGAACCGAGCTGACTAATTATCTGAAAACACTCAGATCCGAAGGTGTAGATAAAATCGAGATCATTACCAACCCGCCTGCAAAATATGAGGCGCAGGGGAATGCCGGCCTGATTAACATTGTGTTAAAGAAAAACGAATCTTTGGGCTGGCGCGGGTCTTTAAGTTCAACGTTCATACAGCGAACATATAGCTCCTATAATAATAATCTGGCTCTTTTTTTTCAATCAAAAAAAGTTAGCAGTTCTTTTACGTTTAACCAATCAAATTATCGTAGTATTATTAAAGAGTCGAACGATATAACCGATCGGCCTAACCCAATTCTTAGCAACAGTCAACGTGTAGCGACTACACCCGGTCTGCAGGCCAGTCTAAGTATGGATTATGAGTTAGACAAACGCAATAATATAGGAGTCATTTATAATGCATCAGACAGTAAATCGCACACTGCCCTAAATAGTAAAACTAGCTATGGTACCAGCAACGCTGTTGACTCGGTTTTGAACACTACGGCCGAAATTTCAAGGCCCATATTTACACAGACTTTAAGCATATACCATGATTTAAAGATCGATTCAGCTGGGAGTAAATTAAATAGTTCTGTTAATTTCTTTTCAAACAAACCAAAAATACAAAATGACTTTGTTTCGGAATCAGAAAACGCCACAGTGACAGTTCGAAATAATAGCTTTTCAAAATATGATATCTGGTCAATTCAATCAGGTCTGACATTGCCTTATAAATGGGCAACAATAGAAACCGGCGTTAAACTTGCCAATTTTAAGAACAGTGCTGATGTAGCATATTATAATTATTTCCAGGAAAATTTTTTGTTAGACGAGACGCGCAGTAACGAATTCGACTATACCGAAAATAACCTGGCCTCTTATTTCAGCATAGAATCTGAATTGTCAAAAAAATGGACAGCCAAAGCAGGATTACGCTATGAATATACGACAATGGATGGCTATTCGCCTACATTAGACCGGCGTAGTAAACGTAAATACGGTGCCTTGTTTCCTACGGCCTATCTACTTTACAAGGCAAGTGAGAATGATGTAATTTCTATAAATTATTCGAGAAGGATCAATCGTCCGGGCCTCAATTTCTTAAATCCTTTCGCATTTTATTCAAATATCTATAGTTACTCCGTCGGAAATCCACTCCTCTTACCTTCATATAGTAACAATATGGAAATCAGCTATTTATACAAAGGCCTATTCACGTTAACCTTATTTACACAGCATACCAGTGATCTATTTTCATCAATCACGACAGTGAACGGACCATCAGTGATTTCAAGGATGGAAAATTATTTATCTCAGGATAACCTGGGCACTTATGTTTCATTTAATAAAGCGTTATTTAAATGGTGGGACAATAGCACCTCCGCATCTTTTTTCTTTGCGTCCTCAAAATCTAAAATAGTAAATGTTCCAACTCAGAATGGAACTTCCGCATCATTTAGTGTCAATAATAGTTTTAAGGCAACTTCCAATTTGAGTTTTTATCTTAATTTCAGTCAAAATTTCCCCTCAACCAGCGGAAACGTTTACACATACAGTCAAAGTAATTTAACAACTGGTGCCAGATTAAAGTTACTTAATAACAATTTGATAGTTAGCTCATCCCTTTTTATCGGTACAGTGAACAAATATGATATACGTTTCAGGGATTTTGCTCAGATCATAAAAACGGACTATGATTATAAAACCCTCAACCTTGGTCTTACGTATCTGTTCGGAAGATCAAAGGTTTCCGGGAACAATAAAAACATACCTTTTGATGAGAAAAGAAGAGCTCAATAATAGTAGGGTGCTGTTGCGCTGCTTTTTGATACTTCTTGATAAGCTCCTTTGATTCGGTAACGGTCTGCAATGTACTTTTGACTCGAACCGCCCAAACAAGAATATGTATACCTTAATCCTCCAAACGGCGGTATCGATCTGTATAGAGGAATAAAAAAATACGTACAATTCTACAATTGTCAACGCAGACATACAGGTACTGGATATGTCCCTAATGACAGATTCTTTGAAGCAAAAGCATCTTAAAGCTTAACATTAATTACTTGCTGTTCAGTGAATTGGGAGTTTTTTGCTACGGAGATCGGTCGGTTTTTTCAGACAGTGAAGGAATACATGTTGGCCTATCTGTGTGGGTATATACATCATGGGAAGCAGACGTCAAATCCGAAATTCGCAATTAGAAAACTGGATGAAATCACCAACGCTTTATCATAGACGAATATCACTAATATATACATGGTGAAATCAACTAAGTGCAATTGAATTGTAGACTTCCATTGGTTTTCTGCAGTTACCAGATGGAATTAATGAGCTAGGCCTGTTACTAATGATTATTGACAAAAGCAGGCGGGTCCAACGCGATGAGGCCCGGTTCCAAGGGTTCAGATACCTTTCCCGCTGGCCTTAGGTTAGTGGAAAGGTATCTGGTTAATTTAAAGGTGCTGCTCCAATCTGGGCCATGATGGCAAGCATATCTGGCTGGCCATATTCTTTGACAAGCCGGCCATCAGAAAGATGATAAAAATTGATTTTCTGCGCCTGTATAGGTTTTCCTGTCGCAGGTACCCCAAAAAAGAGTCTCTGATTTGTGCCGTTTTTTAGAGCCACCTCACTTTTTATGCCAGCAGTTTCGGTTTGAAAATGGATTATGACTGCACTTGGTAGCTCTCGAAAAAGCAAAGGTGTAACGCTTTCGCGATATGAATAAATTCTGAATAACTATATGACCTTGAAATAAACCCGCACACGCCGCAAGAATATGCTGCCTTTACGGTTTGAGGATCAGTGCCTGTTGAAAATACCAGAAGCGGAATCGTTTTGTACGTGGGATGAGACTTTAACAGCTTGACTGTTTCCAACCCATTTAGTTTTGCTATATTGAAGTCCAAAACAATCACTTTGGGAGCTGCAAAAGATTGAGATTCCAGTAATTGCAACAAATCTTGGCAATCGCTTGCTTGCATTACAATGGCTTGCTGATTGGTCGCATATAGTGCTTCTCGCAACAACATTTTGTCATCTTCGTTATCGTTAACAAGATAAATGACTGGTTGCTCATTCATTAATTATTGTTTTTAAATGGAAACAGTATTCTTTGTAGCTGGGAGATCCGGTTATATGTTGTCGTAAGTATATTTTACGATCTAAGTTTTTGGGCAAGTTCCGCGATATTTTTAACTTTTAATTTTGTAAAGATTTTGCTTTTTGCGATACTGACCGTTGGAGATGTAAGGCCAAATTTGAAAGCAATGTCCATAGTCCTGCTTCCAAGTGAGAGCTCGCGGGCTATCAGTAGCTCTTTGGAGGTGAGTTTGTTTACTGCTTTATTTTCCTCAGATATTGCATATTCGGCGATCAAGGCCAGTGCCTGGTGATTAATACACCGGATGCCATTTAGAACATCGGTAATTGATTCTAAAAACTCGCTCGCATCTTGATGCTTGAAAACAATGCCTCGGGCGCCTTCCCGAAGAAATTTAATAAAGTGCTGATAATCATCTGTTATGCAGAAAATGATCGTGGGTATGGCGGACATGTTTTTTTGAATGTGTTTCCATGTTTCCAGGTTGACATACTGATCATTTCCTGTTCCCAAAATAATTAGATCAATTTTTGGCAATACAATATTCCCCTTTAGAATTTCTGTACGCGTTTTGATAAGTAGGGTTGCTTTATCAAAACGTTCCTGAATAATTTCTTTTATTCCTATCTGGGATACCGGGTGATCCTCTATAATTAAAATATCCATCGAACTGCTATGCGCTGATTGGTTTTATGTGGTGTGCGTTTAGTAGTTTTTAATCAGAATGACGGGCTTATTGAGTAGTCTGGTATTTAATTTCTCATTTCTTGATGCATTAATTTTTACAGTTAAAATCATGGAAGCAGAGACCAATCTGGCCCTCATCGCAGCGAACATCTCTGTAGTTATTTAGAGCTAATGACCTTAACTATCCGATGGTGACTTGTTCGTTTTTGACTTTAAAGAATATTTTTTTAGCTGAACGCTTAATTATTTTCATACATCAAGTCCTAAGGCGTTAATCCCAGATTTTTGATCTGACTTAGGGAAGTTCACCTTGACTTGAATAGACGTTTTCGGCCTGTTGATTTAAATAATTTGTAGCTGATTGGCAAGCTTCCATCAACTGACCTAGGTCACTGATCCCGAGTTTTTTGAAAGCGTTCGACTTATGTGTTAAAATGGTTGAAGGACTTAGGCCAAAGTTGATGGCAATAGTGGGTATTGATTCTCCCTGTATTAAAGCGCGAAGAACTTCTGTCTGTCGTTTGGAGAGTAGGTGACTAATCGTCAGTGGTGAATATGTCTTGCCTTGATTACCTGCCTGTAATATTTGCATGGCCATATCTTTCACCAGTTGTTTGCCCCAATAGCGTTTACCAATCATCAGATCCGTCACTGCACGCACAATTTCTTCGATTTCAGCAAGCTGGTCAACAAATCCGTCTGCTCCGGCGATTACAGCATGCATGGCATCAGCATATTTCATATCCGAAAAAACTAACACACGGGTTTGGCTGTCATGTGCCTTTATTTTTTTTACCAGCTCGCCAATATCTGTTTTAATTGAGCCGATGATAATCAGATTGTACTGACCGTGCTTTGTCCACTCCGTAATGTCTGAAACCATGTGGAAGTGGTCAATGGGAAGGTTTTCCTCTAGAATCTGACGTAGCCCGGTCTGCACGATAATACCCTTGTTGATAAATAAGATTTTACACATTTTTTTTAAATTCTTTCTAATTTTATTTTGTCTTGATTAAACCTATATTCAGGAAGTTTTTGCATCGCTCGCCTGTCAGGGTGATCCTTCGCTATAAAACATGGATAGTCACTTATACTATTTTGTTCACATTTTGCTCGTGGATCATCATGATGATCCACATCAATGCAGCTATGTTCAAAAGGTAGTCACAGATATCGAGGCGGATAGTGCTTTTGTGAACCTACATAGGCCTTTCATTGAACATTTCAGATGTCTAAGATCAAGTAAGACAGCTCTGTACACTTCTTAAAATAGCGTTTTATTTTCCATATTGGTCCTATGAGCGAACTCACGCTCAGCTATACACGACACCTTTTTATTCAAGGGCCGCTTGACAATCGTTTATCCACCTCGAGCCGACCTGAGCAAGCTAAGCGGTAATGAACAAACTATGGCCTCTTTCATTATTAGATACCTGCAGGCCTGATAGATTACTTTTTATATATTCAATAAACTCTCCTTGAAATTTAGCATAGTCTAGTTTGATAACTGATCCGAACTCCGGTACGCTCATAATTGAAAGCGGTGTGAACGGATGCAAAACTATGCATAAATCATGTCCGGATAAGGGGGTAGATTCGTCAAAAAACAGTTCAAATTTTCCTTTAATTACCCTCATAAGCATTATTGCCCTCGGATTTGGCGGCGGTAGGTATATTGCGATATGTCTTGGCGTATACAGATGGTAGGCAGTTGTATCGTTTTTGAAAGAAAATGCGAAAATTTCTGACGTCTTCCATGCCCACCATGGCTGCGACTTCTGAAATTCGCACATGCGGATTTTTAAGCAATTGCGCTGCATTTTTAAGGCGAACATCCCTAATGAACTCAATGACGGTCTGCCCGGTTATGCTTTTGATTCGGCGATAGAACACAGACTGACTCATGTTCATCTGATTAACCAAGGATTGTACATTGAAATTTCTGTCCGTAAGGTTCGATTCAACGATTCCCATGGCCTTTTCGAGTAACAGCTTGTCCTGGTCAGCAATTACGATTTCGTTGGGCTCAAGAAGAATTTGCCGGTGGTAATACTGCTGAAGCCGTTGTCGGCTATGAATAAAATTGCTAACCTTCGCTTTAAGGATTTCTTCGTTGAAAGGTTTAACGATGTAGTCATCCGCCCCTGTTTCCAATCCTTCCAGCTCCTGGATCGCTGCTGTGAGAGCGGTTAGCAAAATCACCGGGATGTGCGCCGTCTTTTGATTTTGCCTGATTTTTTTACTCAATTCAAGACCGCTCATGATGGGCATATTCACATCACTAAGAATTAGATCTGGCAAAATTTGTGTTGCTTTCTCCCATCCTTCCGCACCGTCAGCACATAGAAAGACTTGATAATCATCACGAAATAAATCGTGCAGATAATGTCTGAGATCTGGATTGTCTTCAACAATAAGAATTTTATACAATTCATCCTTAGAGGATCGCTCTTGTGTATCCTCGTATACAACCGATGATTGTTTTTGGCTGACGTCCGGGACCGACAGGATAGGCGTCAACTCCGAGGGCAGCAAATGCTTTTTTCCGAATGGTAACCGCACTATGAATTTCGAACCTGCTCCGATTTTACTGTTTAACGCAATCTCACCGGAATGCCTTTCTACAAATTCTTTTACCAGTGCAAGACCAATTCCCGAGCCAGACAGGAACGAAATATTGTTTGAGGCCTGGAAATATGGGTCAAAAATCTTTTCCTGATCGTCCTCATGAATCCCTGTACCGGTATCTACCACAGAAATTTCCAAGTAGTGGTCTGCCAACATTTTATTATTCCACACTGCGTCGCTTTCCGGCGAGCCAATGCTATTTACCGAAAGTTGTATTTTGCCACCTGGTCGTGAATACTTAAATGCATTCGATAGCAGGTTAGTAACAATGACTTCCAATTTTTCTGGATCAAAATATATACGTACGTCCTGAGAAGGCAGATCGAGGCCGTATTCCACATCAAATTCGTCAGCCTTAATTTTAAAGACCGAGAAAATCTCAACGATAAGCTCAATGATATTTTGTCGGGCTGCGGAAAGTGGCATCTTCCCAGTCTCAACTTTGCGAAAGTTGAGCAATTGATTCACCAGATAAAGTAATTTCCGTGTCTGCTTGTGCATCATTAGTACCTCCTCACGGAATGCTCCGGATTCCGAGTATGAACTGGCAAGTTTCTCCATGGGGCCTACGATCAATGTGAGCGGCGTACGCAACTCATGTGACACACCGGTAAAGAAGTTGGCCTTCATCTCTGCTATTTTATGTTCATTCTCGCTTTTCAATTTTTCAAGAGACAGTTTATTTTCTAGTTTTAAACGGCTGGTTGTGAGGTTCCGATACCAATAAAGTGCTGCCGACAGCGCCAGAAAGTAAAGGGAATATGCCCACCAGGTTTTCCACCAGGGAGGTAATACCGTGACGAGCACAGAAGCCGGGGAAACTGACCAAATTCCTTCTCCGTTATTTGCTTTCACCCTAAATATATAGTCGCCGGCTGGTAAATTCGCAAAACTTGCAGTGCGCTGGCCCTCAGGAAGTCTGATCCAGTTTTCACTATAGCCTTGTAGCATATATGCGTAAGTTTGCTTTCGTGCGTTTACATAATTGATCCCCACAAATTCGAAGGAAAAATCATTTTCTTCGGCGTGGATCACAACACGCTCAGTTTCGGAAATCGCCCTGTTAACCATCGAGCTTCCTTCCTGGCTGTTGGCTTTCCCTAGATTTTTATTTAATACACGCATGCCGGTTATTCTTACCATAGGTGCGGGGGTAGGGCGTATTTCACCGGGCTTGAACCATGTTATCCCATTGGTTCCACCAAAATACATCGTGCCCGAGGTAGACGCGAACGCAGATCCTACTTTGAAGGAATTACTCTGAAGGCCATCATTCACATCAAAATTGATCAATTCGCCGGTTTCTGGCGTGAACTTTTTCAATCCGGCACCCGCAATCCATAGATTTCCCTTCTGATCGGTTAGAATACTTTCTATATCGCTATCAGGGACCAGGTGCTGATAGCGACGCAGGATTTGCCTGCCATTTTGCGTATGGACTTGATGAAGGCCACCACCGATCGTTCCAACCCAGATGTTCCCGGCTTTGTCACGGGCCAAAGGCCATGCGAAGTTGACATTTAAACTGTTTTCGTTTCCAGGATCATGTTTGAACTGACTTCGCAAATGCAGCACTTTATTTTGCTCTTGCATCTTCAATACCCCCTGGTCGAGAGAACTCATCCAGACTACGTCTTGCGATGGGTCATAAAGTTGAAAGCTGATATTATTTGATGGTATTGAACTGTTATTGCGATTGTAAGTGCATAGATACCGCCCTTCTTTTGTAAACAGGATTAATCCCGCGCCAATAGTTCCCACCCAAACCTGCCCCTTGTTGTCGGAAACTATACTTTCTACGCTGATATGGTTCCATTCAGGCAGGCCTGCAAGCTTGCCAAATGCGATCGGATTCTGCAGCCTATCTGTTTTTGCCAGATACAATCCGCTGTAGCGTGTGCCGACCCACATGGTACTTCCTGACTGGCAAAAGGCAGACACTTCGATCGCTCTGCCCTTTTCCTTAGCCGTTGCGGTCAGAAAGTTTGCGTAGGAACCGCTCCGCTCGTCAAATACTGAATAACCGTTGCGTGTACCCATCCATAAACGTTGACGTGCCTCATCCCGGGCTATGGCGTTCACAAAATTATTGGCTAGCATGGCGTTGTTTGCGACTTTACGGCTAAGGATATGAAATCCTTTGGCCTTAAGGCGTATTTTGTTTATTCCACCGTCTGACGCGGCCAGCCACAGGTTACCAAAATTATCCTGTGCAATCCGATGAATTTTCCCAGCGTTAATTCCCGACGGTTCGGAATTGTCGGGATCGTAACTATGTATTTTTTCGGACGATGGAGTACTAAGGAAACCTTCAACATATTCTATCATTTTCAAGCCCGAATTTGAGCCAATCCACAGGTGGTCAAACGAATCGGAATAAAGACATTGTATATCGTCGAAAATTCCAGGAAGTTTTCGGACTTCCCTTTGCCCGCCTGGCAAACCTGGTCGAATTCGGTAGATATGTCGATCTGAGGCAATCCAGATATTACTTTTGTCGTCTTGTCGCACAACCCGAATTTTTTTTTCGGGAATATTTTTAACTTCGCTGGCTGTGAATTCGCCATCAATTGGCTTTTTCGAAGAATCAACCAGCCACAGGCCCTGTTCCAGGGTTCCGATCCAGATTTGTCCGGGCATGCTCGCAAACAACGTCGTGGCGGCATAATTTTGGTTGGCATTGGTGCCCAGGGCGACCTTTTGTATAGACGAAATAATGTTATCCTTGCCTGTCTGAAGACAGAAAACACCATGGCCCATTGTTGCTACCCAAATGCGATGACTCTGGTCCATGGCAATGGATTTAACATTGGCCCTGTTGAGATCTTTGAGTAAACGATCTTGTAAACCCGGTTTGATGCGAAATACAGGTCGGTAAAATTGATCGGTTCTCTGATCAAAATAGAAGATCCCTGCATTCTCCGTACCAGCCCATAACACTCCATTCAGATCCACAAACAAGAAGTGTACCCGATTCGAAGTAACACCAGTAGGACTGCTTGGAGGCAGCCTGTAATGTTTCAAATCGTATCCATCATAGCGGTCAACGCCGTTGTTAGTCGCTATCCACATGAAGCCGTTGCTACCCTGCACCACATCCAGGGCGTCGCTATGAGCCAAACCATCATTGACCGTGATGTGTTCGAAATGAACCTCTTGGGCAAGTGAGTTCGGTATAGAACCCAGACAAAAGAACAAAAAGAGGGTAAATCCACATGTGGCCGAAAAATGCCTGAAAGCCCATCCCGCGCCAATTCTGCTTGTCGGTTTTTTTCTCATTTGGATTAATAAATCGTCGAGATATATCGCAATACCTTGAAAATTTAGTATTTTATAATTAAAAATACCAATTTAAGATCCTGGAGAAGTTATTAAAAACTTTCAAACTGAACGATGCCGACACGCTTGAAATATTTAGAATAGCAGACTACTATATGCCATTGGACAGACGTATGTGTTTTTCGCTGACTTATCCGGACAAATGCTGGCTGGGTTGAAAGGTGACCAAAATTTGATTGGAAATTTTTGTCCTGGCCGCTCCAAGGGAGGGTTCCGGTATTAGCTTGGGCACACCTTGAAAGGCAAATGGAGCAAATTAGGAAATTTCGTGCCAGTCAGGGAAGACCGTACGGTCTCAGGCAAACATTCGAGTTCGCAGATTGTCAAAATGACAGTATTTTTGGTGAGAGAAATTTGAGATTAAGTGGGCGAGGGGAAAATTTGGGTAAGTTTTGCAATAAATTAAAGGGCCCTTTAATTATCAGTTGCTTGTCAAAGTGCAATGATGCATCATCGTTATGAAAACGAGTTGGAATGATTGCATTTATCTTGCATTGAAGCGTTTGCTGGATCCATTCTATTAACTGCTTTGCACTTTTGTCATCGATCGGTGTGTCAAAAATGATTACTTCATCGCTATCTCTTACGACAAGGCCGTTGCAAGGGACGTTGCCTAAATCGTTGGGTTTTGGAAATATTGCTAATCTTTACAACCTGAACCGCATGGGCAGCTCTCAGAGCTGTACATTTATTTAGGAAAATATTAGATCAGAGCCAAAGGATGTAATTGAATGGGCGCATCGCAAGGTTGCTCATTATACCCAGAATTGGAATCGAATACTATAAAAAAACCGAGAGAATTAATAGGATTAGATTCTGTGCACCGTCGAGTTCGGGTAAAGCTCGATCGTTCATTTTCAAAAGCCAGAGAAAAGGTGATGGTGGTGAAATGTATCGATGGGCAGAGAGATATTCAGCACAAAGGCAGAGTCAGCATGAGATCAATGTGTGGATACTGGTAGTAAAAAATGCAGCCGACTTTGATGTAACGCAGAAGACCTTTGACCCGCAGGCAGTAGTGTTCCAGGTAAAATGTTTAAAAGCGCACGCACCTGGGCGTTTTTAAGCCATTTTCCTTGGCGGCTCTGACTGCCGTTTCGTAATTCCGGGAGCCTGTGAAAGCTTTACGGTATCGTCTGTTAACGAACTTTTGGGTGGACTCTCCTGAAAACAGAAGGGCTGGCAAAAACCGCCAGCCCTTCCGCTCCTGTTTATTAACCGCGGTTATGAATTATTTTATTTTAATAATCTCTTTGGATGCGCTTTTTGCGCCATCAATTAGATTAATAATATAATTCGCATTGGGTAGACTGCGAATGTCCAGCTCATTCTCGTTGATTCCTTTGATCGAGTTCGCTTTGAATTCTTTCATCACTTTTCCGGACTTGTCGTAAATCTTGAGAGTTATCGCGCGAGGCTGATCCGTGTAGTATTTAACTTTAACCGATCCCGAACTTGGATTTGGGAATATAGTGAATACCTCCGTTTCAGAGATTTCCGGTTCGCTGATCAGTCCCGGTCTGTCCATACCGACTCTACATGTCGGACATGGTTTTGTATAAGGGAAGGAGATATCGGCTGTTCCACTGCAATTGACAGCATTCACCCGCAGTGTGTAACTGCCCGAATTTACCGACGATGGGATTGTAAAGTTAACAATGCCGGAGGTCGGGAAAACTGTTCCGGACGCAACAGAGGTTGAACCTGAAAGCAATGACCACTGCAGCTGAGAAGCATTACATGAATTAAAAATAAACGTTCCGCTTGCTTGTCCGCTATTCTGGGATGCTGACTGCAACGAAAATCCGCAGTCGCAGGCCTGCAAGGGCGCTCCCGGTTTGGTGTAAGGGAAGGATATGTCAGCTGTTCCTGAGCAATTTATTGCGTTCACTCTCAGGGTGTAGCTGCCTGAGTTAACACTGGACGGTATATTGAAATTTACTGTCGGAGAGCTAGGCGACACCGTTCCGGTTGCCACCGCTGTTGAACCCGATAGGAGCGTCCACTGAAGTTGTGAAGCGTTGCATGAGGCGAATACAAAAGTGCCGCTGGCCTGTCCGGTGTTTTGTGATGCAGAATACAAAGCGAATCCACAATCACAAACCTGAATGGGTTGGCCGGGTTTGGTATATGGAAACGAAATGTCGGCAGTTCCGCTGCAATTGACAGCGCTGACGCGAAGCGTGTAGTTGCCTGTGTTTACAGTCGAAGGAATAGAGAAATTAACTGTTCCTGAAGTTGGAAATATCGTGCCCGATGCCACTGTTGTCGAACCCGATAGAAGGGACCATTGTAGCTGTGAGGCGTTGCAGGAGTTGAACACAAATGTGCCGCTTGCCTGTCCACTGTTCTGCGATGCGGATTGTAAAGTAAAACCGCAATCACATGCAGCCAATCCACAGCTACCGGCGCTGTAAACAACCGAAGCGGCATTATTGATTTTAGGTATTGAAGTGTCGAAAAAGTTTTGTCCATTAAAGTTTTGGGTCATAGAAGTAGCCCATTCATTGGCTACCACAGTTTGCCCCCCGCTATTGAAGTGCGTTTTGTCTCCAAATATGTCGTTGTGCCGGTAGGCCGGCGATGCCGTCCAGTTATCTGTGTTCGGTCCGGTATAACGGTAAGCTTTTTCGGGAGCACTGTAGCCTGATGGGTCTCCGTAACTCTTTACTGTTGTTCCGCTTTGGTAGCCGATTACCCGGTTCTGGGCCTGGACAATTGTGCCGGTTGGTCTTGTGTCAACAGAGTTTGCCCGGAAAGATGCCCGCGCAATCACCCACGCAAGATTTGAATTATTGGCCACCGTGTCGCTACGGACTTTTTTGATCAAACGATCAAGTTGTACATCATAGTTGGTTGTACTTTCCGCGTAGTCACCTTCTCCCTGGTGCCACAGGATTCCCCGGACCCCCACTTTGTTGATGTATGAATTTGGATCATTATTGCTGATGATATTGCGCAGGTTTATTCCCGGTGATTCAGGCTGCGCAAAACGGGGTGAGTTTTGGCCCGGTGTCATTGTCGTGACCCAGTCAGATACCAAACTTGATGACCATGCAGTCTGATAGAAAGCAACCGGAACGGCCTTTCCTTCCTTCTGTTCAAAGTGCTCAACAAGTTGCTGACCAACTTTTCCCCAGTACCAGATAAAATTTCTATCAGATGTAGCACCAAAGGTACCGCTACCCGGATCATTGTTTTCTAGACTAATCTTTTTGTTGTTATAGCGAACATATTTTGGATAAGAATATGGGATTGATGTGACTGACTCCTTTGAATAACCGGCAGCATTTGATTGGCCAGCAATGACCAACACCTCACCAAGGCCTAAATCCTGTGTGCCGCTTTCTGAGGAGCCAATCTTTGTCTGAATCTGGTACATGCCCGCACGGATGTCAAAATAGCCTCTTACCTTGCATGAATTGGCACCTTCGGTGACTGTCATGGCAGTATAACCATTATTTGCAGTCTGCGCGCTGCCGGTAGCGGGGTGCACCGCACTTTCTATGTTTCCAAATTTATCATAGCGTCTGAATTTCACAGAAACGTTAGAGGCCGTGATTGTAGCCCCGTTTGTTGATGAAATCAGGAAATACACCCGCGTGGTAGCAGAGACTGAAGGCTTTTGACGCTGAAAGACAAGTCCATCTTCCGGCCAGTTAACCTGTACCTGCGCGAAGGCAGATAAACTGAAAAAAAGTAAAAAGGTGAGCGATAAAGAAAATTGTTTCATATAAATAAATGAAGTTTTGAATTAAAAAATGAATAAGGGGATGTCAGGCATTTAGCCGGCGGTTTTGGATCATATCAGGCTGTTTGGTGAGCGATAGTTTTTACAGGTTTTTATTATTTATGTTTACTTTCGGTTACATAAATCTTGAGTAAATACATCTTTATCCGGATTTACGCCCTGCAACTCCGGTTTCCGGAATATCTGTGATTGTACGTTATACTAAGATTTTATCAAGCGTATATACACTAACGATAGCGACTAAACGAACGCACGGTTCACCTCAACCTTAAATGTGCTTAAGGGAATTTTCTCTCGAATTCGATCAATAAGGTCGGATAATGATACTTTTCAGGTAAAATCAGCTTTGGGTAGGGTAGTCGTTGTTTTCTGGCGCATTCGTTCACCCTTGAACCAATTGAATGGCTCATGTACTGACCTATGCAACAGGATTTTGACGACCTGTTGGTCCTCAAAGCTTGATCTGGAGTGTGATTTGGGTTTACGTTTGGTTTAAATGGTCAAACAATCTGGGTTAAAATTGTCAATTGTTACGATAGAGGATGACGTGAACAAATAAAATTTTGAATTCTTTTAATATTCTATTTTGGACCCAACAGTGCGTGAAAAGGTATGCTTAGTTTGAGCTTGAATCGGTATGATGTATTTTATGTATAACTCATCTACGCTAATAAAATATAGTCAACTGTATAAATCGTACAACATTACAAACTTTTGTTTATATTTTAATCACCTGTTAGTTAACTTTCGGTTAATTATTTCTACATTTTTTATAGAATTAATTTTTATGTCTGAAAATCAGCAATTTATGTTTTGGGGTTGCGTCTACGGAGTTGCCTGATTTGGGTGCATCGCTTAATTGAAATTTATTTAAATTTCTAAATACTTGATAATGAATATAATATGTAGAATTTTTGCTATTTTGAGCCTCGGCTGATCATAATCGGGCAATTGAAATCGCTTTTTATTAATGCTAAGCCTCTACCGGCAAATGCGATCTGACTTATTTGAAACAGCCCAATCTGCCGTATTTTCGGCCAATTTCTATATGCTAACAGGCCCGTGAGCATTTAATTTATCGAATTACAACCAGGTGAAAAAAATATTTTCTATTTTATTTGTCAAATATAGTCTACATATATTAAAAATAAATATATTTGTAACCGATCGACGAATAATGCTAAATTATGAGAAGGGAATTTGGTGTCATAAGTAATGTCTATTAATTAATTTCCTGATAAACAGTGTTTTAAATATTTATTTTCTGAATTCTTAAATTTTTAGCGGCTAACGAGCTAATCGGTTTAGGGCTTTTTTAGGCTGAGAGTTTTATTTAATCATAAAATAATTGTAGTATTAATTTTTTATAAACTCCTCAATTCAAGTAAAAAAGATACTTAGGAAACAGCATTCGTTGTGCTGATTTATTGTTCTTTTTAAATCGATTCAATCCGGTATTTTTAAATAATCGCTACCAGGAGGAGCTTGTCAGCGCTTCTGATGGATGGTTACCAACCATCGTGGCAGTTCTTAAAATGTTGATAGCTCGGGCAGCAATGTACGCGACGGAATACATGTGTTCAAATTCTAAATAATTATTTATGAAGGCAGTTTACACAACCGCAATATGCAATTTGTCTTTAAGGCTGAAACCCATTTGGCTACCTGTCTGCTTTCTGATGTTACAGCTTTTGGTGATACACTCACAACTCCTTTACGGACAGAATGTGGTGTATCAGACTTTATATACGGGCTCCACATTTGATGCCCGCTCTGTAAATCAAGCTTCCCCGGTAGGGACGCTGGCTGGTACGCCCGCGGTTTCCGCCTCAGGGGGAGCCAGCTATTCAATTCCTATTCAGATCCCGCCAGCAACAAATGGCGTGGCACCTTCCATTTCAATTGATTATAACTCGCAGGGAGCCAGTGGAGTCGCGGGGATGGGATGGGGGCTCACCGGCTCGGCAATCACCAGAACTGCGCGTACCATTTATCACGACACTTACGCCAATGGCGTGGATATGAGTATCGAAGATCGTTTTTCGCTCGAAGGGCAAAGACTAATCTCAAAGAATGGTACTTATGGGGCGGATGGCTCCACATACGGTACAGAAAGTGAGAACTTTTCTACTGTCACGCTGAATGGATCCGGAGCCAGCGTGTGGTTCAGAGTCGTAACCAAAGACGGCGTAGTGATGGAGTATGGTAACACTTCGGATTCAAAACGGGTTGCAGACGGTGAGACGGCCGTGCTTTTTTGGCGTATGAACAAAATAAAGTACCCTGATGGGAATTATATTGAATTTAAATACATCAATTCCAGCAATGATTTCCGACTGGATGAAATAAATTATACAGGGAATGCAGATGTTGTACCGGTTCTTGTCCCATACAATAAAATCAAATTTAGCTATAAGCTTCGTTCTGACTTAAATGCGCTGGAAGAGGGAGGGAATGACGTAACATGCGCTTATCTGCTCGATAAAATAACTGTGACAGCGGAAGGTAGTACGTTTAAATCATATCAATTTAACTATGGCTGGGATAATATCAATTCTTACCTGAAAGAAGTAATTGAATCGGGCGCGGATAATTCCATCCTGAACGCAACCATATTCAAGTATGGAGATTCCCCCGTAGAATTTCAGTCAGGTGCTTCGGGCATTGTTGCCGGACAAACTGTAGATTTATTTCCCGGAGATTTTGATGCCGATGGCTTCACGGATGTGCTGGCAACTACTTACCAGTACGTGAACTTTATTAAATATCATACAGGGTTCAAAGTATATAAAAGAACACCGGGAAGTACCACTTATACATCCTCGCCCACGATCACATTGCCTTCATCAACAAACTACACCATACTCGAAAAAAAGAACTCGGCCCTATCCTACAATTTTCTGAGCGCTGATTTTACCGGTGACGGATCGGACGACGTGCTGGTGACCAATACATCGGGCTCAGGCTCAGGTAGGGTTTTAAATAATCTTTTATTGTATAAGAGTGCCAACAACGGCACATCCTTCACCGCTACAACTATACCCACATACACGGGTTACAGTTATATTAACGCGACTGGGAATTTCATTTTTCCCGGTGATTTTGATGGCGATGGGGTACAGGACATTCTGACTATGCTGGGGTCTTCATCCAGTAATTTTTACTCGCATCTTTATTTTGGGAATAACTCTACCAGTTTTGGAACCGTCGGTATTTCCGGAACCGTCAATTTTGGGGTAAGCACCTGGGCGACCATGGACCAGATTCATGTACTGGATTTTAACGGTGACGGAAAAAGTGATTTGATGCTCATCAAGAATAATGTCTGTGAGATACTCACTTTCGATGCTTGGTCTGCCAGACGTATTTACTTCTCGACAAGTTTTCTCTCCAAAGACCATTTGATATACTTCGGGGACTTCAATGGTGATAGCAAGACGGATCTGCTTATTCGGGCTTCACTGACAAATAACTCGTTTCCATGGACAAAAGCAATTTCATCCGGGAAGACTTTTATCCTTACGGCTTTCACTTTTCAGCACACACCCGACATTCAGGGCGACTATTCTGATGACCATTTCACCATCTCCGACTACAACGGTGATGGTAAAATGGATATTTATCACGGGTGGAATTATTTTGTCGGAGGGTCAGCAACCACATCTCGTCTGGACATGTATTATTCAAAGGGTTCGAGCGGGTTTCACTATCTTCAGCATTCTTTCCCGGGGCTGCTGGGTTTTGTTGGCAATCAGGTATATGATATGAACGGTGATGGTAGGTCAGACAATGTGAATATGACCAGTTACACATCCCCGTTTGATATTTTCCATTTTAAAAAGGATGGGAAGGAGAATTTGCTTGAAAAGGTAAAAACTGGCCTGAACCACATAACAGAGTGGAACTACAAAAAACTCACTTCAGCTGGCTCCTTTTACACCAGGGGAAGCCTGAGCGCACATCCGTTGAATACGATTCAGAGCTCTTTTGATTGTGTTTCTGATTTGAAAACCCAAAACGGAATTGGAGCTTTTGCGGTCCACCAGTATAGTTATGAAGAGGCAAAACTCAATAAAACCGGTAAAGGTTTTCTTGGTTTCAAAAAAGTGACGGTGTTGAATGTGTCAGCTGGAATAAAGACAGTGTCTGAGGCCGAGTTTAACACGAGCTTCTTTTCAGCAGTTCCTTTCCGCACAAGTTCATATCTGAATTCAACATCTGCCTTGTTGAGTCAAAGTACGCTGACCAACGAATTTGTCGACCTTGGCAGCAAGCGTTTCTGGTATAGGGTTAACAGTATTTCAGACAACAAGAGTTTTGAAGGGCAAACTGTTGCCACAAGCAATACCTATGATAATTACGGTAATGTTACTGTTAACGTTATCAACAATAACAATGTAGAGACTAAAACGACCACAACTGTCTATGGTGCTTACGTCACGCCGCTTCCCAACAGACCAACTTCGGTTACAGTTTCCAATATCAGGACGGGACAGGCTGCGCACAGCGTTGTAACAACATTTGGATACGATCCCCTCGGTCGACTGATTTCAAAAACGGATTTCAGCGGTCTGTCCAAAAACGTGGTTTCAATATATGAGTATTTTGATCTTGGAAACTTGAAGAAAACAACGATAACGCCCGCAGCCATGCCTGCGCGGAGCACCTCGGCGACATATGATAGCAAAGGTCGCTATGCGCTGACGAATACAAACGTTCTCGGACAGGTTTCGAGTGCAACTTATGACAGCAAATGGGGTAAGGCGCTAACCTTGACCGGCATCGATGGGCTTGTCACTACAAATGAATATGACGGATACGGGCGGTTAAAGAAAACAATTTATCCAGAGGGTTTTAGCCTGCTCCAGTCTTATGGCTGGGATATTTCGGGTAACTCGGTCTGGTACGTTCTCACTGACTATGATCAGAGTGGGAAATCATCTTTGAAAACCTGGTATGATGTGATCAACAGGGAAATCAAAACGCAGACCGAAGGTTTTCAAAATGAGTTGATCACCGAGCTAAAGAGCTACGATGCGCGGGGAAATGTTTCGACGGCAACAAAGCCTTATAAAACTGGTGAGCCTGTTTTGACAACCACCAACACTTACGATGTCTACAATCGTCTCAGCTCATTTGGAAACAGTATTTTTGGAACCACTACTTTATCCTATTCATTTGGCTCGGGAAACCTCTATACCACTACGACCAACCCTGCCAACCAGACGTCGGTAAAAGTGACCGATGCTACCGGTAAGACGTTGTCTTCATCCGATGCAGTCGGTAGCCAGTTGTTTTACACCTATGGAAGTCACGGGAATTTGATGACTGTTAAGGCCGGAAATCCCACGATAGTCACCAATGAGTATGATGCCTATGGAAAGCAAACAAAATTGATCGACCTGAACGCCGGTACGACGACATATAATTATAATTCGCTGGGATGGCTCACAAGCCAGACTGGGGCAAACGCTCAGACCCATACCATACTTTATGACCTGATGGGGCGGGCTACATCGCGTTCAGGGCCTGAGGGTAGCACTACTTATGAATATTACCCAGCAGCGACAGGGTCACTGGCACCTTCGGTCAACCAGCTTAAAAAAGTAACGGGATTCGCTGGTAATCTTACAGAGTATACCTATGATGGTTTTGGCCGGGTTGCCACTATAAAGGAAACAGTGGATGCTGTGGCGCACACCACAACCTACGGATATAATGTATTTGGTGCCATCACATCGGTGGTCTACCCCTCCGGTTTTGGAACCAATCATGCCTACGATGTCAACGGGCATGCGACTACGATAAAAAATGGCAACAATAGTCAAACGTTTTACACCAATACTGGAATGAATGGCCAGGGTCAGAACACGACATATACGCTGGGAAATACAAAAAGCTCGACCAATACCTATTATTACGGCGTTCCCACGCAATATCTGACGACAGGCATTCAAAGTTTGCAAATGAACTGGAATTATCTTTCGGGAAACCTGTTGCAAAGAAAAGACAATGTGAAGTCAAAAACGGAGGATTTTACTTACGATAATCTCAACCGTTTGCTGACCACAACGATTGTGGGTCAGCCTGCTCAGACCGTTGCATACGCTTTCAGCGGTGATATCACAACAAAAACAGATGCAGGAAGCTACACCTATCATGCTACCAATCAAAACACGCTTATCGGTGTGACCAACACTTCTTCGGTGGTACCGGTATTTCAACAGAATATTGGCTACACTTCATTTATGCAGCCGCAAACGGTAAATGAAAACGGATTTGCCCTGACTTACACTTACGGTTCGGATTACGAGCGCATCAAAGCCACACTGGTCTCATCTGCCGGTACGAGCACACGCTATTACTTTTCAGCAGGTTACGAAAAGGTGGTGGTGTCGGGGGTTGAGCGCTATATTCACAACATCGTATCGCCTGCCGGATTGATTGCTGTAGTGGAAGTGCAAGGCGCTGCACAAACACCGCATTACACCTATACAGACCATCTGGGCTCTATTCTAACGATCACAAATAGCTCAGGAGTGGTAGAGGGTGAACAGAATTTCGATGCCTGGGGCAGAAGAAGATCCGCGAGTACCTGGGTGGTTTTGGCTCCGACTGGCGCGAATGGTTTGCCTGCATCGCTGGCATGGATGCAGCGGGGATATACAGGACATGAGCACCTGGATAATTTCGGTCTGATCAACATGAACGGCCGGCTTTATGATCCCTTAGTAGGGCGCATGTTAAGCCCAGATATGTACGTGCAGGATATGCTCAATACCCAGGATTATAACCGGTATTCCAATTCCAAAAACAATCCTCTGGCATATACTGATCCAGACGGAAACAATCCGGTGGTTGTAGCCATTATTGTCGGGGCAGTTTTGGGGGCTTATTCTGGTGGAACGATTGCAAACCAGGGCAACTATAATCCTTTTAAATGGGACTACAAATCCGGCAAAACATGGGGTTACATGTTGGGAGGCGCTGTTGTCGGAGCCGCTTCGGCCGGCGTCGGATACACGGTTGCCACCTCAGGTATTGCTTTTGCCAATACCACCGCTGTTGTCGTAGGCTCATACATCAGCTCGGTCGGTACAGCATTATATACTGCCGGGCAAACGGATGTTAGCATTGGCATTGGCTTTGCCAGCTATAACCTGGCGACAGGCAAGTTTGGTTACTTTGGCAAAAAAGGGAACTCCTTTCTCGAAAACCTGGGATACGGACTTGGCGCGCTGGCAAACATTCAGGATATTTTGATTGGACTTAAACCAGGCAGTGCCCAGATACAAACCGAAAGTGTGCCGAGTGAAGGAAAACCTGATCTGATCGGTCATTTCCAGGTCCTTGATGAAAACGGGGCATCTTTGATTGATTTCGGGCCGAAGCTGGAAGCAACCGGCAGATTCATAGGTTTTAGTCCTGGCAGAAATAACTGGATTGAATACGCTTATGGTGGCCAAGTTGCAGATACTAAAAGTATTGCCGATAACTTACACACGGGTTCAATCAAAATAAGCGGACTCAATATCGGACGGCTTAAAGAAATTTCAGGCAATCTTAAACAAAATGCTGGCAACTATAATTTCCTGCTCAGAAGCTGCTCTTCTGTTGCATCCAGAGCGCTTGCTGCATCCGGTTACTTTACCTTGGGGGGTATTCATCCGTATCTGTTGCGGGCATCGATTTTTCTGAGAGAGTTCGGAATCAGACCAAGCTTGTCAGGGTACTTTCTAACCAGATAAAAATATGAGATATCTTGTTGTTGTTTATTTATCAATTGTAATGCTGTCATGTATGAAACAAAACAGATTGCAAAAAGAAAAAATCGTATCCGTGCATCCCGTTTTTTACGACACGCTGTCACGGCACTACGATGGTTATAAAGTTAAGAATGAATTGATTCCCTATGATAAGACCAACAATGGGGTCAAAGCGTATCTTTCGAAGAATGCGAGTCAAGTCGACTCTTTTGAAAAGCTGGAAGATTGGAGCCGGATTGCACAAAGAATCGAAAACAAAAAGACTAAAAAATATGTGCCTATAAAAGTGGCCCCACTGAGTGAATTTGGTTACATCAAGTTAACGGATAATCAGGTGATTTTCTATGGTATCATGGGAACTCCGACCTTAATTGATCTGACAAATAACAAAGTATATTATAAGTAAATGCGTTCAGAAGTGCCTACCGGAGCAATACGATGGTTGGAATTATCTGACAGATTGCAAAACAATGCTCAACTGCTTAAAGTAAATAAAATATAACAGTAAAAACGATATAAAATGAAGAATATAGTCATTGTTTTTTTGCTCCTTGTTTTTTGCAATGCGCATATCTGTTTTGCACAGAAAGATCCTGTTGAGGTGTCCCAGGAATACGAATCATGTTGTGGTACCCAGCCCGTTGAATTCACTCTTGGCAAGGCTAGCGTGTATGTACCTAATGTTTTTACGCCCAATGGGGATGATACCAATGACGTATTTATGCCACATATTAATAAAGAGGTTGGCGAAGTCTGGGCGTTTGTCATTCGGAGTGCTGTTGGCGATACGCTTCTTTTTCAGCGGGCAAATATCAATTACAAAGATCTTAAAGAATATGCTTGGAATGGCACAAGGCAGGATGGTTCGCGTTACAAAGGCCTTTTTAACTACAGCATGCAGATTATAAACCGGGATAAGCAGCTCAGGTTTGTTGAAGGACAGGCATGTGTTATTCAATGTGGCCCGGACGCCAAAGTGTTCAAATCTAAGGCAGGTTGTTATTTTTCACTTCAGGCAGGAGTGAACGGTAATCTTGACAAAGCATTGTCCAATGTTGAAAAAGATTGCTTTTGAAAAGTAATCTAAAAATGAAAAAAACTTAACGCGAAATCAAGCGCGTATAACCATAGAAACGAGTTGTGGCAAAAGTGGGAGGAATAAAAGAACAGTGGCGTTTTTTTTAAATTCGGTTTAGATCCTACCCAACATTCAACCGCGAATTTGAAAAATATTTACACTGCATAGTAGTAGCCGGCTCCGGCCCACAATCTTGTTACTTGATTTTAAAACGGCTCATTTCTAGACTATTAATCAAAACTCTAAGCAAAAAAATAAAAAAGATGAAAAGTATTAATATTTTAATTTCTGGTATGCTCTTCTTGGCGCAAGCCTGCATATCCACAAAAGATGACGCCGTGAGCCCTGCTATTACAGTACCTGCGTCAGTTTTGGAAACTATTAAAGAAAAATATCCATCTGCCTCAGATTTGAAGTTTTCAATGTTGGAAGATGGAAAAGTCTATAAGGCTGATTTTGATATCGCTGGGAAGGCAGTATCGGTGGTTGCCAACAGAAGCCAAATTCTCAATACATTTGAAGAGTCCGATCAAAAAGCGGCCGCTTCGGTTAGTTCTGATTTAAACGGGCTTGACATTGATAATGGTAACCTTTCAGGTTTAAGGACACTGGCCGCGCCCGGGCAGTCTGCACGCCAGGAAGGCGATTATTATTTGAGAGGCGTGCGGTACCGGTTGACAATGCATAGCTCGGGGGATGTTAACATTAGCACACGGCAGTTGTCGTACGAGACCCGGTCACTGGAAGATCTTCCGGAAAAAATTCAGATGTACATAAAGGAGCGCAACAAACCTAACGCCGATTATATTGCCAAACTTCCCTTGCTCGAGAAGCCACTGAAGGACTATCTGTCAGACAAAAATGAGCTGATATTTAGTAGTTCAGCGTCCTACATACTGCCAGATAAGTCCAAGCAATACCAGGTTTTTGTGAAGTTTTATGGTATCACCGATTTGCCTCTGATATTTGACGAAAACAGCAATTTGATTTGGGTCGGAAGTTTTAACCGCCTGGAAAGCCTGACTAATTTTGATGACCTTACCGGCGGGGCCAGCAATATATCACAGGAAGAGCTGAGCTACTTTACCGGTCAGTTCAAGGCTGCGAGCGAATTCAAAGATTACCAGCTTGATGGACGTCCCTCTACCGCACAAGCTGCCGTAAATCGCTACGAAAATCAAAAAGGATATGAATTTCATCTTTCCAAACCCTCCACAAGCAGCGATGAGTCATGGGTTCTCAGATATGATAGCAATAAAAAGTTGATCGACAGCTATTACTCCGGACAGCGAAAGTAATTCTCTGGATCATACCAAGCCCCCAATATTTTCAGTAACAGAAATGGTTTAACGTTAGACCAACACCCCAGACCATGTTTAGATATCTCGCTGCCGCGTTGTTTACCCTATGCACCCAGTTTTGCGTCGCTCAGGTGACATTTACCTACGATAATTCAGGTAATCGGATCAAAAGGGAGGCTTCAACCGTGATTCCGTCGGACTGTTACACCATGAAACTGGCGGGCAACGGTAAGTATCTCACCAATGTCAGTGGCGTGGTGAAAGTTAAGGCAGCAAACAGTTCGGATTCCCAGAAATGGAAACTTGAAACATCGGGCTCGTATTTCAAGGTGGTAGCTGCGGCCAATAATCAGATCTTGGGTGTCTCGGGTGGAGGTAATACGGATGGCGATATAATCACACTGCAGGCAACTGGCACCCAGGACCACCAGCTATGGACCAGGACGGTGGTCGCGGGAAGTAGTCCTTCGGCAAGTGTTTTTGTTAGAAAAGGATCATCTCTGATCTTCGGAAGTACAATGAATTGGGGTGATGGAGATCCAAGTGATCTCATCGCAGACATCAGACTGACCAGCGACCCGTCTTATACGTTCGGTAACAACAAATGGATATTGGAAAACACGACATGCCCTGTAGTTGCGGGAGCTGCGACAATTACTCCCGTAGCAAGTACAAGTACGCCCACCGCTGAAAGCAATTTCAATCTTACCTCAACTTGCACTGGGGATTGCAGTGGAATGGCTTATAGCTGGAAATTAGGAAGCACAACAATAGGCACCACTGCCAATATCACCGCAACGGCCCCATCTACACCGGGTACCTATAATTACACCCTGACAGCGGCTAAAACAGGGTTCACGTCAACCACCACAGTAACAGTTAATGTGAAGGCAGTTTGTTATACGCTGAAACTGGCAGGTAACAGCAAACTACTCACAAATGTCAACGGTGTATTAAAGGTGAAAGCGGCTAATAGCACCGATGCTCAAAAATGGAGGCTTGAAACGTCTGGCGCTTATGTCAAGGTTGCTACGGCAAGTGGCAATCAGATTTTGGGCGTTTCCGGTGGAGGGAGTACAGATGGCGATATTATAACGCTGCAGGCAAATGCTACCCAAGATCACTTGTTATGGACTAGGACAGTGATCGCAGGGAGCAACCCTTCTGCAAACGTTTTTATCAGAAAAGGCTCATCCTTAATTTTTGGAAGTGCAATGAACTGGGGCGATGGAGATCCCAGTGACCTTGTTGCGGACATTAGGCTGACGAATGATCCGTCTTATACCTTTGGTAACAATAAGTGGATACTTGAAAATGCGAGCTGTCCAATCTACTCGGGCCGTCAAGGTGTTGTTGAGGATATGGCTCTTATCCCTGCCAATACTGCCGAAGTACAGACCGATTTCGTTGTGTCGCCAAACCCTAGCGCCGGAGACTTTGAAGCTGCCTTTTTTCTTGATTTAGGAAAGATCGCCACGCTCTCCGTTATCAATAGTGAAGGGAAAATATTCTATCAGAAAAAAATTAAAGGTGCAGGCAACCATCTTGAAAGAATAAGTTTAAATGCAGCGAGTTCCGGGTTGTATATCGTGCATCTGGTGTCTGAGGGGAGGGTGAAGACAAAGAAGATATCAGTTCTGAAGTGATGGATTTGCTGTGGTGTTTTTAAAACAAATGTTTAGCCCCTGAAACTCGTCAGTTGCAACGATAGCAAAAACAACTCATTGATCAGCAGTTCTTTGCGGCGATTGAATAGCATTCTTTTACATTACTCAGCACGTAATGATTCTTTTGGATTAACAAATACTGGCCTGCCAAGGATATGAAAACGACGATATTTAATTTTATCGCATCCTTCTGCGTAACGTTGAGCGCATTTACCGCTAGCTACCCGCGAGACCATGGTAAAATACAAGTTGGGGTCTCTGGTAACATCGGTCAGGAGTTTTATCAAATAAGAAGTAAAGACTACTTTCGAAATCTATCATCCTCTGAATTTAAATCTTCCAATTTCTCTGTTGGGGTGGATTTTGGCTGGAAAAACCAGTTTCCAAACGATTTTCGATCATTCCACAAATTGAATACCATTTTGGGAAAACTGATGACAATATCCCGGTAGGAAACCTGGCTGCTATTCCAGGTGCTATAAAGGAAACTTATCATTCTATTTCTATCGGAGCGAGCACCAGATACTATCTTCCTATCAGTAACGGTGTGCGGCCGTTTGCTGATGTAGGTATCAAAGCTGACAAGATGATATACTATAGATTCCAGCAACGGCACATCATATCCACGAAATCGATGCCCGATTATTATGGATTTGTCAATCCTGGCCTGATCGGAAGCATCGGTGTCACAAAAGGACGTTGGGCACTTTCTATGCAGTATGAAAATTACCTCTAACGAGCTGAAACCAAACTCAAGAATTTTGAAACCAATACCCTGCTGGCAAAACGTACAGTTTCACGGCAGAACGTATTTGCAAAGATATCGTTTGCATTTCTACTCGCAAGAAAATAAGCGTTATGCATTAGGGTCTTACATCCAGAACAGGTCTGTCTTCCGGGTGCATCAAATTTACCTGAAGTTAGGGTAGATTGAAATAAACGACGGCAACGACCAACCACCAAAAACCATACAGCTACTCTAGTGTGCTTGGTAAATGCTCTTTTAGGCCAGGTAAAAGGCAACTCAACTGTTGTGTTTGTTTGGCTTCTTTAGCATTGTTCTACAAGACTGTGATTCAAAAATAAACAAATCTTGCTGAATAAATAACTAACTCTATGAATTAAATTGTTATGATATAGATAGTTATCTAATTTTTAAGGGGCGACTGGTATATATTTTTCAGAATTTTCGAATAAGCGTCAGACAGCCCTAAAAGTTAGGGCGACGGCGGTGCTTGTGTCATCAGAGCTCATGGATAAATTGTAATAGCCAACACTAGATATGACAGTTGAGTTTTTTTAGGAATTACTCAAAAAATGAATTTGAGAAGGGACCGGGATATTCTCAGCCCCTTTTTCATTTCCGTCGGCCTGGGTATTCCTGGCGAGTTGCCGCTGCGGTTATTTTACGGACTTGACGGTGAAAGCCCGCTCCGGCGGCCCGGTTCAACTGCATTGGTGGTGCAAATAAGTCGTCTAATTTGCTCATCATAAGCAAAATAAGTGGATAGTTTATGCCAGTTGTTCTGCCAAGATTTGATCACAACTGGATATTTCAAACCCCATTTATCATTGAGTTTATCCAACTCCAATTCTGCTTTATCCTTTGTAGATGCCTGATACACAGTTTTTAAGTACTGCATGAACGTTTTCAGATCTTTGGAAGCCACATATTTAAGTGAATTCCGGATCTGATGAATGATGCAGCTCTGGATTTCCGAGTCTGGAAAAGATGCCAATATTGCCTCAGGAAAACCCTAAGATTATCGGGACAAGCTATTAAAATATCTTTTACTCCTCCGGATTTAAGATCGGTAAGAAAGCCGCCGGGCGGCACCGCAGAAATTAGCTCCGCGCGGCGGCCGCCCTCACTTTCAGATATCTACATCCCAATCAGATCTTTATAGCCATCTCGATTTACGCCTAGCACATTGTAAACAGCTCGCGTTATGACACGTCCACCATCCCTTACCTTGTAGTGCATGGCGTCCAGCAATACAATGGTGTAAAAGCTTTCTAGTGGCCGGCTTTGCCACCGCATCGGCGTTCCGATCCTTGACTCGAGGAATTACGCGTTCGGTAATCTCAGAGAGCGTGGCATGAGATACCTCAACATCATAAATTTGCTGTATATGATCCGATATATCCCTAAAACTCATGTTTTTGCTATAAAGCCCAATGATTTGAGGAGCTAGGAGCTTTGCTATCTCGGCTATAAGCTTTACGCTACTTTCAGACTCGGTGGATTTAGCTCTTGTCTTCATTTTTGATACCGTTTTAAAACGATACAGAAGCCGCGACGGAGGACCGTTTTTCAGCAATTCCAAAGGTCTCAGAAACCTCCTTGACACTTTTGCCTGAAATCAGCATTCTTAGAATTTCGGCTTTAAAATCGGGTTCGTAACTGCGACGCCCTTTGTTCGCTTTTTGACCCTCCATTTTTGCTAAATTTTTGCAAAAAAGTGTGGCGCTTTTCTAGACCACCTCAGTTTAATTCGTACCCGATGAAACAGAGTGTACATGAAGATTAAGGAATATATCGTATGATAGATTTCAATTCTACTAAATTTGCTGCAAATTAAGCTCAATGCACATCCTGATTGTAGAAGACGACGAAAGGCTGGCCACCCTGATCAAAAGGGTGCTTGAAGAAAATGATTACACTTCAACTGTCGCCTATGATGGGTTAATGGGCTTAAAACTTGCCCAACAGTATGACTACGACCTGATCATTACTGACATTGTACTTCCCAAAATGGATGGCATTGAAATGTGCAAAACGCTCAGGTTAGCCAAACCTGATGTGCCGATCATCATGCTAACGGCCCTGGGCACCACTGACGATAAAGTTGAAGGATTTGATGCAGGGGCAGACGATTACCTGGTCAAACCATTTGATTTCCGTGAACTGCATGTCAGGATCCGGGCACTTTTAAAACGGGGGAGCAATGGAAATAAAGCCCAGGGGTTTTTGCTTACCTATGCAGATCTGGTGATCAACAATCAAACCAAAACCGTCAGCCGCTCCGGGATTGAAATTAATTTAACTCCCAAAGAATTCAGGCTCCTTGAATACATGGTGGAAAACTGCGACCGTGTTTTGTCCCGGACTGAAATTGCCGAGAAAGTTTGGGAGACCCATTTTGATACTGGTACCAATTTTATTGATGTGTATGTCAACTACCTTCGTAAGAAGATTGACAAGGATTTTGAAACCAAACTGATCCATACCAAACCGGGTATGGGCTTTATTTTTAAAACCCCATGAAGATCCGGAGTAAACTAAGTTTGTTGTTTACCTTCCTGACTGCTGCAATACTACTTGTGTTTGCTGCAACGGTTTACTTTTCGGCTTCCCGCAGCCGCGAAACGGAATTTTATAAAAGCCTCAAAAAAGAAGCTATCACTAAGGCCAACCTTTATTTTACAGCTAAGGTCAACCCGGCCACCCTTCAGGCGATTTACAAAAACAACCGCGAAACCATCAGCGAAGTGGAAGTAGCCATTTATGATACTTCTTTTCAATTGCTCTATCATGATGCAGTTGACATTGATTTTGTCAAGGAAACCAAATCAATGGTTCTGGACATTGAGAGAAACAAGGAAATAAGCTTCTACAAAGACCAATGGCAGGTTGTGGGTGTCCTTTTTTCTCATCAGGGCAGAAACTATGCGGTCATTGCCACCGCTTATGACCAGTACGGGTATACTAAATTAAGGAACCTGCTCAACACAATCATTGGCGTTTTCAGTGTATCAATCCTTTTTATCTACCTGGCCGGGCGGTTTTTCTCACAAAAAGCGCTGTCTCCGGTTTCAGAGATTGTAAAAAAAGTAAAAGGTATTACGGCTTCGAATCTGGATTTAAGAGTTGGTAATACAGACGGCAAAGATGAAATTGCCGAGTTGTCGGCTACATTCAATGAAATGCTCGACCGGCTTGAAAGCTCGTTCGATGCCCAGAAACATTTTGTATCCAATATATCGCATGAGCTGCGCACACCGATTTCGGCATTGATCACCGAGCTGGAATTGGCCATGGAAAAAAAGCGGAACGAAAATGAATACCGGGAAGTGATAACAAACGCACTTGGCGATGCGCGTAAACTTGCCAAGTTGACCAATAGTCTTCTTGATTTTGCGAAAGCCAATTACGATTCTTCTGAAATCTCGTTCAGAACCATACGTGTTGATGAAATACTTTTGGACGCCAGGCAAGAGCTGCGAAAACAATTTCCCGATTACGCCATCGATATTCAGTATGAAAATGAATTTGACAATGAAAATGACATATCTGTATTTGGGAACGAGTACTTGCTGAAAGTGGCATTTGCCAACCTGATCGAAAACGGGTGTAAGTTCTCCCCGCAGAAAACCAGCAGGGTCTCAATCGGCGGGCAAAGCGGCCAGGTTACCCTGCAATTTGCGGACGAAGGAATGGGGATATCCAATGAAGACCTGCCGCACATATTTACGCCATTTTACAGAGGGACTAATAAAAAATACGCCGACGGAAATGGGATTGGGCTGCCGCTTTGCAGCAAGATCATTGCCTTGCACAAAGGAACATTAACCATCCAATCGGACCAGATCAATGGTACCATTTTCACCCTGGTCTTTAATCATCTCTGACACGAGAAGTACTTTAACTTCTTTGAAAGCTGAGTGTTAATAGCTGACAGCTAATTTCTTCTAATGGTTTTCTAATTTTTTTATAAAGGTTCTCTAACGGTGTTTCAGAGTACTTTGAGCGAGGTTTGCAGCCGAATTGATACCCCAAGCGGCATGCGAAACTTTACAATCCTGGTTCTGCTATTTGTGGGCAGCTTCTGTCACCCGGCAGTCTGTCAAACTGGCTTAACGCTCCAAAAGGCGCTTCAAAACGCCAGGGAAAATAATCCTTTTTTAAAATCACAGGCTTTAAATGTGGGCATGGCACAGGCCGATATCGTTACTGCCGGGCTTCGTCCCAATCCGGTTTTAAATAATCAAAGTCTTCAGCTTCTGCGATCTTCCCACTTTGCGCCTGAAACGAAGATGTTCAACAGTCACAACCAGCAGATCTGGTGGCAGTTGACTAAGACATTTCAACTGCCCGCACAGCGAAACAATAAGATTGAATTTGCCGGTAAGAATGCCGAGTTGTCTCAGAAAATATTAAGGGAGACAGAAAGGAATTTGTTTTTGGATGTGGCTTTGAAATGGCTGGACGTATGGGCGCTTCGCAAAGAGCTGGATCTTTTGCAGTTAGCTCAGAATAACACGGACAGCCTGGTACTGATCAACCGTGTGAGGTTAAAGAACCAGGTGATCACCGAAACTGATCTGGTACGTACAGAGCTTTTGGCAGGCCAGTATCAAATGGAGATGAAATCTATCGAGCTGGACTACCAAAATGAGCTTATTAACCTACAAACTATACTTGGCGAGAAAACGGAGGTCTCAATCGATACCAGTGATCGTTTTGAGATATTTGAAAGTCTTTTGAATCCGGATACGCTTTTGGCTAAATCTGATGATCGTTCTGATGTCCAGGCGATAAAGAAGTCGCTGGAAACCGCGGACGCCAATATCAAACTTCAAAAATCACTGGCCCTGCCACAGCCGGAACTGGGCTTTATCTACAACCCTCAAAATACGATCCCTTATTTCGGGATTTTTGCTACGATTGAGTTGCCGGTTTTCTCACGCAACCAGGGTGAGATACAGAAATCAAGGATCATTAAAAGCCAGGCAGAGCAAGACCTGACTGCCACCCGGATCCTTGTGAGCACCGAGATCCGGACTGCACAAAAGTCTTATCAACTCAATAAAAGAAACGTTCAGAACTTCAACAAGCTCCTGGGTCAGGCGGAAAAAATACTGTCCAGCGTCAGGTATTCCTATTTACGTGGCGGAACTTCTATCATAGACCTTTTGGAAGCCCACCGGAGCTGGCTGGAAACCCGCCAGCAGTATTTTAAAATATTACAGCAGTACAGACAAAGTTATGTTCGGTTGCTGCACGTTTCAGGTCTCATTAATCAACTTGCGATTTAAAAAAATATGAAAAACCTTCTCCCATATGGCTTTATGTTGGTTAGTCTGCTAACCGGTTGCGGCAAGAAAGAAGAAGCGGGCAAACCCAAAGAGACAACAGCCCCTGTAACAAGCGAGGGCGGCAGTAAAATTGTTTTTCCCGATGAGCAGACCATCGCATTTTTCAACACCGAAATAGCGGGAAACTCGCCAATGTCAGCCCTTTTCAGCGCGCCGGCCAAGGTAGCAGCAACAGTGGCAAAATCTGGGGAAGGCGCACAGCAAAATATCATTTTATTTGAAGACCCAACCCTTGCTTCCAATTATACCGAGCTTTTGACCCACCAGCAGAGAATCAAACAGTTGCAGGGTATTGTGGCGCAGAAGGAAGCAGTCATTGCCAGGAAAAAGACCGAGGTCGCTCGTTTTGAAGACCTTTTCAAAAACGGGGCCGGAACTGGTAAGGATGTGGCGGATGCGCAGGTGGACCTTCTAGGTGCACAAACGGAGTCTTCGATGGCAAGTAACGATCTGGCAGCTGAGCGGACTGCAATTATTGAGCATGAGACCCGTTTGAAAGCCGCCGGTTTTAACCCTGCGTCTTTAAGGGGGGCTAGCCTGGGCAAAGCCTTTGTGATCTGTGAAGTGCCTGAAAGTCAGATTGGCAACATCCGAGAAGGCGGCCCTTGCACGCTTCGGTTCAACGCATTTCCAAACCAGACCTACCAGGGCAAAATTGATGACGTGGCCGATCTGATTGACCAGGCTTCACAAATGGTAAAAGTGCGGATTACAGTCGACAACAATAGCGGCCGCTTCAAAGCGGGCATGTTTGCTACCGTAGCCATGGGAATCAGCCAAGGCAACAATATTAGTATAGATAAAAATGCACTGGTGACTGTACAAGGCAAAAGTTATGTCTTTGTTAAAAATGGGACAAAGACATTTATAAGAAAACCGTTGTCGATTGGCAGCCTGGTCGAAAACAGGTTCATTGTATACAATGGACTGGCAGTCGGTGATTCTGTTGCCATCAAAGGGGTCATGCAGCTAAAAGGGCTGTCGTTCGGCTATTAACTTAAAGTGCTATGAGTATCAGGGAGGTCAGGAATAAGATCCTGAAAGGGGATTTTACAGGTTTGTTTGGGTTGGGCGGACAAAAAAACTACGTCCATCCCAATGATGTCGCCACGCTGATCAGCTCCCTTCCAGAGCCCGCCGCATTGCTCGCCTTTGTCTCCTTGCCGGAGCAGTCCCAAAAAGTAGCATTTGCCTATCTCTCACATGACTGGCAAAAAAAGGTCATAGAAGGGATTTCAAAAGAAAAGGCAGCGGTTATCTTAAATGGGCTTGCCTCTGATGACCGGATGGCTTTTTTTGCCGACCTGAGCAGCAATGCGCGGAGCATATTTTTGGCCTATCTGTCAGATAAAAATAAGGCTGCGGTGCTGGATATGCTCCGTTATCCAAAAGACTCCATTGCACGCCTGATTGACACGGATTTTGTCACCCTTACGACCTCAATGAGCATAGCAGATGCAGTCGCCTATTTAAGGGAACATCAAAAAGACAGCGAGGCTGCCAATGTGATTTACGTGATTGATGAACAGGGAAAACTGGTGGACGATGTGCCTATCAGGCGATTGGTACTCAACGACCCGGGCCATCAGATTACCAGTATCCTGGACGGATTTTGCGTGAGCCTGACCGTGAATGACTCCGTAGAAACGGCGATTGACAAATTTAAACAATATGACCGGGACGTTTTGCCGGTGACCGGTGAAGGTGATCTTCTTTTGGGCGTACTGACGGTAGATGATATTCTGGACCTGGCAGAAAAAGAGAGTACGGAAGATATCGAAAAGTTTGGGGGACTAGAAGCGCTGGATTATCCCTATGTCAAAACTCCCTTCTTCGAGCTGATCAAGAAACGGGCTGGCTGGTTGATCGTGCTCTTTGTCGGTGAGATGCTTACGGCCACCGCGATGGGGTACTTCGACGGGGAAATATCCCAGGCCGTTGTATTGGCCTTATTTATCCCCCTGATCATTTCCAGTGGCGGTAACAGCGGTTCACAGGCAGCGACACTGATCATCCGCGCGATGGCGCTGAAAGAACTGAGCATTTCAAACTGGTGGTATGTGATGCGCAGGGAATTCCTGTCGGGACTTACTTTGGGCACTATTCTGGGTGCGATTGGTTTTTGCAGGATCGTGATCTGGCAAAACCTGGGATGGTATGATTATACCTCTCATTATGTGCTGGTTGCTACGACCATCTTCTTTTCACTGATCGGGATTGTGATGTGGGGCACACTGAGCGGGTCGATGATACCGATGGCTTTGAAAAAACTGGGTTTTGACCCGGCCACATCATCAGCTCCCTTTGTCGCCACGCTGGTGGATGTGACAGGCCTGGTGATCTATTTCAGTATTGCAGCCATTCTTTTAAAAGGTACTTTATTATAAACAAGCTATGCTTAAAGCACAAATTTATATCGATCAGGACGAGCTTATGGGTGATGAGCCGCTTTATGAGTTCATCCTTAAATTTTTGATCGGACAAAAGATCAAGGGGGCTACCGTGTTCCGGGGCCGGTTTGGTTACGGGGAAGGTCAGCATCTGAACCGGCCAAATGATCTTTTTAGCTTCGATGAAACACCGGCCATGATCACCTTCATCGATGATGAAACCAAGGTGCGGGATACATTGACACAGCTTCGTAAAACCGTAAAAAGCGGTTTTATCATTACCCAACACGTTGAAATCTGGTAAGTGATGATCAAGAATTTGCTCCTTTTTAGTCTAAGAAACCGGTGGATCGTCATCTCAGCCAGCTTTGTGGTCATGGCCATTGGATACTGGTGCTTTATCAATTTAAAGATTGAGGCCTATCCCGATATTGCTGACACGAATGTAATTGTGGTAGCGCAGTACAAGGGCCGCGCAGCGGAAGAAGTAGAACAGCAGGTAACGGTTCCGATCGAAAGGGCTCTGCAAAATACACCCAATGTGCTCGACCGCCGGAGCCGGACTATATTTGGTCTGGCGGTGGTTCAGCTTACCTTCAAAGATGGTACCGACGACTACTTTGCCCGGCAGCAGGTTACAGAGAGATTGGCAGCGGCAGAACTCCCGGATGGGGTATCGCCCGAACTTGCCCCGCTGAGCACTGCTGTGGGTGAAATTTTCCGGTATGTTGTCGAAGCACCTGCTACGTTCAGCCAGACCCAGCTGCGTGACTTACAGGACTGGGTGATCAAACCGGCGCTTTTGCAGGTTCCCGGAATTGCCGATGTGGTGACTTTTGGCGGTCCACTGAAACAATTCCACATCATCACATCGCCCGAGACCCTGCGCAAATACAGCCTGACCTTGCAGGATGTGATGGACGCTGTCAACGCCAACAACCAGAATACGGGAGGTGATATCATTGCCGTAGGCGGACAGGGCTTTGCAGTCCGTAGTTTGGGAGCGATCAAAACGGAGGAAGATATCAGAAACATTCTTCTTAAATCAGAGAATGGGAACAGCGTTTTCCTGCGTGATTTGGCCAGCGTGGAAATTACCCCGCCACCTCCAAGCGGTGTCTTAGGATATACCGTCACCAAAGACAGCATTGATGTAAATAGCGGTGTAGAAGGTATTATCCTGTTAAGAAGATATGAAAACCCCAGTGAAGTTTTAAAACTGCTCAAAGAAAAAATGGCCGACCTTCAGGATAGTGAACTTCCCGAAGGAATCAGTTTAAGGCCTCTTTATGACCGGAGTTTCCTGATCGATCATTCGCTTGAAACGGTAGCACATACGCTTTTTGAAGGGGTCTCAATCGTCATCATTTTATTGATATTCTTTTTGGGTAGCGTACGCAGCGCGATCGTGGTAGCGCTTACAATCCCTTTCTCGTTACTGTTTGCATTTATACTGATGCGATTGACGGGCATACCTGCAAACCTGCTTTCCCTGGGAGCGATTGACTTCGGGATTATTGTCGATGGGGCCTGCGTCATGGCTGAGCATTTGGTCCGTAAATATCGGATGGCCTCGGAAGCAGACAAGAAACAGGGCATTACCAAGATCACACTACTGGCAGCCCAGGAAGTCGGGCGGGAAATATTCTTTTCTGTGACGATCATCATTCTGGCCTACATGCCAATTCTTTTGATGACACGGGTGGAAGGCAAATTGTTTTCCCCGATGGCTTTGACCTTGGCTTTTGCGGTAATCGGCTCGATGATCGCCGCATTGACTTTTATACCAGTATTGATCTCTTTCGCTTACAAAAAGCAACTTGCAGACACAGAGAAGCCCTTGAAGGAGCCCAGGAATATCGTACTTGATTTTTTGTCCAGAATATACGGGAAGACACTTTTTTACTTTTTACCGCATTACAAAAAAACGGTGCTGATCGGTTTCTCCGTGGTGGCACTGCTCATATTTATGGGAACCAGGCTGGGAACCGAGTTTTTGCCCTCACTGGATGAAGGTTCAATTTTTCTCAGAGGAAATTTTGCCGCGGGCATCACGATCCAGGAAAACGCATCCTATGCGCCAAAGATCAGAAGTATCATTGCCAAATACCCCCAGATCGCTTTTGTGATAACCCAGACAGGTCGTAACGATGATGGAACCGACCCGTTCCCAGCCAACCGAAACGAGATTTTGGTGGGTCTAAAAAATTATGATGAGTGGAGCAAAACCATTTCCAAAAAAGAGCTGGTGGATGTGATCAAGGCTGACCTACAAAAGCAGCTTCCTTCGGTCACGTTTTCATCCGGGCAGCCCATTATTGACCAGGTAATGGAGATCGTCACCGGCAGCGCCGCTGATTTGGCGATTTCTATTGTGGGCGAAGATTTAACGATGATGCGACAGAAGGCCGACAGTATAGCGCTGATCGCAAGACAAATGCCAGGCGCAGAAAATGTAAACATCGAGCAGGAAGGGCCACAGGATCAGCTCGCGATCAATATTAACCGCCAGGCAGCGGCCCGTTTCGGAATCAATGTCGGGGATATACAAGGGATGGTTGAAGCGGCGATTGGGGGAAAAACGATCTCTACGCTTTATGACGGCACCAAGCGCTATGATATCCTGGTTCGGTTTCTACCCGAGTTCAGAAACTCGATTGACGCGATAAAAAACATTCAGGTTCAATCTCTGTCCGGGGCGCTGATCCCCATGGACCAACTGGCCGATATCCATTATGTGGAAGGACAGACCAATATCTACCGGTACGGGAGCAAACGGATGGTCACCGTCAGGACCAATATTCATGGGCGCGACCAGGGAGGCTTTGTAAAAGAACTGAAAAGTAAACTTGATGGCAAGATCAAGCTTCCAAAAGGGTACAGTATTATTTTTGGCGGACAATACGAAAATCTGGAACGCGCAGGAAAGCAACTGGCTTTTACGATCCCCTTAACCGTCGTGTTGGTGTTTGTGTTTCTTTTCATGCTTTTTAAAAATCTGCCACATACGCTGGTCACGATGAGTTGTATCCTTTTTGCTTTGGGAGGGGGTATTATAGCGCTGTTGATCCGGGGATATTATTTTAACGTTTCGGCCGGGGTAGGCTTTGTCAGTATTTTCGGAATTTCGGTCATGGCTGGAACACTTTTGGTGTCAGCGATCAACAGGGCTGTCGAATCCAAACAGAATGATCTGGAAAGGAGCGTCCTTTTGGCCTCAGAAGAACAGCTAAGAGCCCTTTTGTCTATTCTTGTGGTAGCTATTGTGGGTTTGGTTCCCGCGGCGATCTCATCCGGAATTGGTTCGGATGTGCAACGGCCACTGGCTACTGTGATTATTGGCGGGCTTACCAGTACGCTCATTTTTGCGCCTGTTCTTATTCCCCCGCTTTACCTTTGGCTTTCCAACAAGAAAGGAGATAATCTAAAAGAAACAGGAGTTAACTCAAATTTATCATGATCCAAGTTATTGCAAGTAAGCCTGAATATCCTTTTGAATGGGTCAATGTGACTGACCCTTCCAAGGAAGAGCTCCATGAAATTGCCAGCCGGTATGACCTGCACGACTCGTCGGTAGAAGACTGTTTGCAGCCAGACCATCTTCCCAAACATGAAAATGTAGGGCCGTATATATTTATCATCTTTCGTGCTCACACCGAGAAGGTGACCAGTCAGGCTGATACGGTCCAGGAGCTGACAGATAAAATTGCGGTCTTTATGAAAGAAGACATGATCATTACCATTCATCGTAAACCCTGGCAGACACTCGAAGAAATCAGTGAAAACTTTTTGAAAAAAGGTCTTTGCAAATCCGCCCATCATGTACTGAATGAAATCGTTAAAAGCGGACTGTCTACCTATGAGACGAGGGCCACTAAATTGACACGGGAGATCGAATACTATGAAGAAAATATGTTTCTGAAAAAGCGGAAGGCATCACTTTTGGAAGGGCTCTACTATTTGAAAAGAAAAGTGGATGTCACGCGCCGGATCCTGTTGCTGTCCCAAGAGATCATAGAAAAACTCGATGATAAAGACCATAGTGACACCTATACCCGTGATACGAGGGATCTGTTTGTAAAGCTCCATTCGATTTACGATTCCTTGTTTGAAAACACCAATCATCTGCTCAATATCTACTTTTCAATTTCATCCCAAAGGACGAATGAAATCATTAGGGTACTGACCATATTTTCAGTTTTCTTTATGCCGCTCACATTCATTGTTGGAATTTATGGCATGAATTTCGAGTATATGCCTGAGCTGAAAATGAAGCTTGGTTATCCCGGTGTACTTGTGGCCATGGTAGTCGTGACCGGCTTTATATATGCCTGGTTCAAGAAACGAGGCTGGCTTTAAACCATAAGCGGATGAACCCATTAAAACAAATTAAAACGATCTGGGGCTTGATCCTGATTTTTTAAATACCGTCCGAAACAATCAGAGCTTCCACAACAGTTTAATACCAACCTGAATGGAGCTGTCTGCCTAGGCTACCGTGACGATATTTACCACCTTTCATACCGGCGAAACCCTCTCAGTAAATATCAAAGGCAAATAAGTCACTATGGTATTTCATACGGGATTTTTACCGGGTTTGGTAGCAGCGCAATGAACCCCTCGGTCACCAATAATTAAATTTCGACTGAATATGACGGCCTTGTGTGGGGAAAGGGAATTGCCGGTATCATTGGGATAAATAACTTCACCACTGGCTTGGCAGTTGGATTTGATAACTTGCTGGACAAAAATAAAAAGGTCTGGATCTACCAGGGCAAACCCTGGTTAGGGCTTGCATTCGGGTTGAACTTGAATTGAAAAATCAATTGAATCATCCATTGTTGAAATTCAGTTACACGCAACCTATCATTCTGATAAAAACATATCAAAATGATAGATTCGTTTTAATCTTAATCGGAATCGATTGCAAGGTATCTAATTGTAATACAGGGTTTTAGATGTGGTGGGATGTTGTTTGCAATATGGGGCACGCGTTTGGTAAGGTTTTTAAATCCTGGCGAATTTTTCCCTGGATTTAATTCATAAGAACCAATGTTTTTTATTACAATCGGAATCCTGATAGCCTTTGCTGGTTTTGCTTTCTCTAAATCTCCTTATAATATATCACGTTATGCTCCTGTGTTAAAACTCACAGGAACTGCTATTGCCATTCTTGGCATTCTTTCTTCGGGCATCCGTCAGATCGACGCGGGTACGATAGGGGTGCAGTCACTTTTTGGAAAGGTCAGTCCTCAGGTGCTCGACAATGGGCTTAACTTTGTAAATCCACTTGCTGAAGTAACCATTTTTGATACCAAGACCCAGAATTACACCATGTCTGCCCAGACCAACGAGGGCGAAGTAAAAGGCGATGATGCCATCCGGGTGCTTTCTGCGGATGGGCTTGAAGTGGTGATAGACTTGACTGTTTTATATAAGATCATGCCCGATAAAGCACCGGCTATCTACAAGGGTATCGGCGCGGATTATAAAGATAAAATTGTAAGACCGGTAACTCGTACCCGGATCCGCGACAACGCGGTTTATTACGATGCAGTGGCGCTTTATTCAAAAAGAAGGGATGAATTTCAAAGCCGGATCTACAAAACCATCGATAACGACTTTAAAAGTCGAGGCCTGATCCTGGAACAACTTCTAATCCGTAATATCAATTTGCCAGAATCGGTCAAAAAAACGATTGAATCCAAAATCAATGCCGAGCAGGATGCCCAGAAAATGGAATTTGTGCTACAAAAAGAAAAACAGGAAGCGGAGCGCAAACGTGTTGAAGCCCGCGGGATCGCCGACTACCAGACCATCATTGCCCTTAGCTTAACTGACCGTCAGCTTCAATATGAAAGCATCAAAGCGCAGAAGGAGCTGGCGGCATCCCCGAATGCCAAAATTGTGGTGCTCGGTGGAAAGGGGAGCCTACCCTTGATCTTAAGTGAAAAATAGTGCTGGTAACACAATTTGCTATTTAGCAACTAGCAGCAATCCTGGGTGCAGGGTGGCGATTGACATTAATTAATAGTTTAAGAAATGCAATTTTATAAACATTACTGCTTTGATCTGTGGCAAACGCTTATCAAACCCGATCCGGCTTTTAAAGACGACAGAAACTGTTTTTTCTATCACAACTTGAATTTTGGTGGAAAGCCTATTGAAGAAGTTGCGTTGATCTTCCGTGAAGTAGATCTGATGTGCAGTGCGATCAATGAAAAAACGGGCAAAATTATTGATGCCAGGCAAATGTATCTAATGGTTATCGATCTGCTCAACGATCATTTGTATCCTTTAAACCGTATAAATCTTGATTCGCTGGTTGATGAAATGGACTCAATACTGCTCAGACACCCGCCTTTGTTGTCGTCAACCGCCATGCCGCAGTTATTGTATCAACTTAGAGAACCAGGGCACGTTACGATGAGCATATTGGGTAACACTGGATTTATCAGAGGCACGACGCTCAGAACCGTATTGAAAAAGCTGGAAATCTCAGATTTTTTCGATTTCCAGCTTTATTGTGATGAAATCGGCATGATCATCCATGATCCCGCACAGTGTGACTTAATCAAAGAACACATTTATCAGAGCAGTAAAGCCAGGCCCACGGATGTGATTGAGATCGTTCATGTCAGCGAAAACACTGCTGCCCGTGGCAGCATAAGTAATGCGATCACGATGCGTAGTTTGAATAGAATGGCCGCCACATCTTAGCAAGTTAATAGCATCATTCCGGTAATGGCCGTAAGAAGCCTGGATTCATTGAATTTGAGAGAATGTTAACTTTATAATACAGCTTAAAACGCAAAACTTGAAAACAGTACTGATCATTGACGATGAAGAGAAACTTCGCAGTTTGTTATCCCGGATAACAAGAGGCGAAGGATTTGAGGTCCTTGAAGCGGCCGATAGCAGATCGGCGATGAAACTGATCGAAAGCCAGGAAATCGACGCAGTGCTCTGTGATGTAAAACTTCCGGATGGAAACGGCGTGGAGATGATCCCGCTTTTAAAGGGTAAAAATCCGCTGGCGGAAATCATCCTTTTGACTGCGTACGGGAATATTGCAGACGGCGTGCAGGCGATGAAAAACGGGGCGATGGACTATATTGTAAAAGGGGATGATAACGATAAGATCATTCCTCTGCTTAACCGCGCCGTTGAAAAAGCCCAGCTACAAAAGAAACTTCAAAAACTAGAAGGCATCGTGGCAAAAAAGTTTTCCTTTGATGCCATTATTGGAAAATCCGCCTCTTTTTTAAAGGCGGTTGAACTGGCCAAAAAAGTAGCACCAACAGATACCCCGGTGCTGCTGACTGGTGAAACAGGCACCGGAAAAGAAGTATTTGCCCAGGCGATCCACTATGCAAGTGCACGTTCTGACAAAAACCTTGTCGCGCTCAATTGCAGTACGTTCAGTCGGGAGATCCTGGAAAGCGAACTCTTTGGGTATAAACAAGGTGCCTTCACCGGGGCAAACAAAGATAAAAAGGGGCTTTTGGAAGAAGCCAATAATGGCACGCTGTTTCTGGATGAGATCGGCGAGCTGCCGCTTGACCTTCAGGCTAAACTGCTCAGGGTTCTGGAAACGCATGAATTCATCAAGCTGGGAGATACCAAACCGATCAAATCCAATTTCCGGCTGATCGCTGCCACCAACAGGGATCTGAAAGTAGAATCAGAGCAGAACCGGTTCCGGCCCGATTTGTATTTCCGTCTGAACGTCTTCCAGGTACAGCTACCGCCTCTGAGAGAAAGAGTCAAAGATATCCCCGTCCTGGCTACGTATTTTGCCACCCATTTTGCTGATCAGACCAACAAAAAAGACCTTCAATATTCAAAGGATTTTCTTAAAAGGCTTGAATACTATGAGTGGCGTGGAAATATCCGCGAGCTAAAAAATGTGATTGAAAGGGCTGTGATCATCAGTGATGGTGTGCTGGGGCCGGAAAGCCTGCCCTTTGAGGTGCAGCAGTCACTGCCTGTCAAAAGCCAGCAGCTTTCTGCTTTCTCGATGGACAGCGTCGAGAAGCTACATATTCAAAAGGTGCTTAATTACAGCAAGGGAAACAAAGCAGAGACGGCGAGACTCCTCGAAATCGGCATTGCTACGCTTTATCGGAAAATTGAAGAATACGGAATTAAATAACGGTTGATCCGGATTTAATCCCCATCCATTTTGATAAGACCCTATCATATTGATAGGGTCTTTTTTATTGAATTTCTTGTATAAAATTTTTTAAATAACTGTTTATCAGTGTGTTGTGTATTATATGTTTATCATGGTATATGTTTGGTATTAACCCTGGTACATCTAATTTACTCATGCGATGAAAAAGGGAAATAACAGTATTTACAACCACATGCAGCGAATGGCTGAGCTGACTGTAACAATGGTTTTAACAGGTAAGCTGCAAAGGGCCAAAAGGTTTATGGAGTCGGCCGAAAGGCTTTTTTTGAGTGGAAACTATCAATCCAGGACCGCAGTATCCAACGTCTATCTGTATGATCTTACCACGATTCTGGAGCTACATCATTACAATGTGCAGACGCTGCTTCCTCAAAGCCTTCGAAAGGAATATATCAAACAAATCAACTCATTTTAATACTTACTTTAACAATCAATACAATGATGACAATCCTCTTAGTGGCAGCGGGCAGTTTGTGCTTCCTGCTTTTTTACAAAACCGTTCAATTCTTCGAAAAAATCTAACACCATGGCAGCGCTATTTATTATTGCAATCGGGGTTTTTGGCTACATCTGTTACGTATTGATCAAACCTGAAAAATTCTAATCTGAATACATTTTCGATTTATCCCAATCGAATTAAAACACTAAAAAAATGAACACTGAATTATTAGGAATCATTGCCATGTTTGGCCTGACGGTTGCCCTCGCAATACCGTTTGGTAAGTACATCGCAAAAGTTTACTCGGGAGGCAAAACACCTCTTGACCCCGTTTTTAACCCTATCGAAAAGTTTTTCTTTAGGATCAGCGGTATCGACGAAAAGTCAGAAATGAACTGGAAACAGCATATGGCTGCGCTTTTAACGATCAACTTCGTCTGGTTTTTGCTGGGCATGTTTGTGTTGATGAGCCAAGGCTGGCTGCCGCTCAATCCGGATGGTAATCCAGGACAAAGTGCTGACCTTGCTTTCAATACCAGTATCTCATTTGTAGTAAACTGTAATTTGCAGCACTACTCGGGTGAATCGGGCCTAAGTTACTTGTCGCAGCTGTTCTTGATGTTCCTTCACTTTGTGACTGCCGGAACTGGTATGGCGGCAGCAGCCGTTTTGTTTATGGCATTAAGAGAGCGTACCACGGATAAGCTTGGAAACTTTTACAACCTGATGCTCAAATCCTGCACCAGAATCCTGCTTCCCGTCTCAATCGTGATCGCTATTATACTTACATTCAATGGAACACCAATGACTTTTGAAGGAAAGGACACGGTCATTAATATGCAGGGCGATACTGTCGGTGTTTCCACAGGACCTGTTGCTGCTTTTGTAGCGATCAAACACGTTGGAACCAATGGCGGTGGTTACTTCGGTGCCAATTCAGCTCATCCGCTTGAAAATCCGAATTACCTGACCAATATGGCGGAAATGATCGGTCAGTTGATCGTTCCGTTCGCGATGGTTTTTGCTTTTGGGTTCTTTTTAAGAAGAAAGAAAATGGCTTGGATGATCTTCGGGGTAATGACGATCGGTTTTCTGGCTCTTACTATTCCAACGATTGTTTGGGAAACAGGAGGTAATCATGCCATCACAGCCATGGGCATTGATAATAGCTCAGGTGCAATGGAAGGCAAGGAAGTACGGTTTGGAAGTACGGCATCAGCTTTCTGGAGCATTGCTACAACAGTTATTTCAACGGGGTCAGTCAACTCAATGCATGATAGTTTTACACCACTTTCGGGAATGACGCAGCTTCTTTCGATGATGACAAATGCGTTTTACGGAGGATGCGGAGTTGGTATGTTAAACTTCTTTATTTTCATTATCCTGGCTGTATTTATATCGGGCCTTATGGTAGGACGTACACCGGAAATGCTGGGTAAAAAAATCGAAGGAAGGGAAATGAAAATCGCCATGATCGTAGCGCTTTTGCATCCGCTTTTAATCCTGGCAGGAACCGCGCTGGCCGCAGCTTTTCCAGAAATCACATCAGGAACACTGAATAATCCTGGCTTTCACGGTTTCAGTGAAATGCTTTACGAATATACATCATCGTCAGCTAATAACGGAAGCGGTTTTGAAGGGCTGGGTGACAATAATCCCTGGTGGAATATAACTACTGGTTTTGTGCTGATCTTATCGAGGTACATACCCATTATCGGCCCGATCGCGATTGCAGGACTCATGGCAAACAAGAAGTTTATTCCGGAAAGCGCCGGTACGCTGCGCACAGATTCAGGCACATTCGGGATTATGGTGCTCGCAGTGATAGTGATCATTACCGCGCTCTCATTCTTCCCGGCATTGACGCTTGGACCGATCGCCGAGTATTTCAGCATGCGGTGAGATGTGAGAAGTAAAAGGTAAAATGTGAGATGTGAGAAGTAAAATGTGAGAAGTAAGATTGACCCCATTTCACCTCTGACATTTCACAATCCAAATACTCATAGTTCCGTCTCTAATTTTTTAATTAAACCATATATCAATTTTCCAATGGTATCTAATTCATTGATTAACACATTGTTTTTATCTTCTGGGATAAAGTTTAAATCTTTACTTAGCAGGAGAAGTGTGTCTAGTTCTGTTAAAGAACCTAGTGAAATGTGTAGAAAATGGATAAACTCTTTTTTGCCTTTTCTCGAGGCCCCTTCCGCAATGTTTACCGGAACGGACACAGCAGCCCTGCGAATTTGTGATGTTAAACCAAAACGTTCTTCAATAGGGAATGTACTCGTAACTCCATACAAAACCTTTACAAGCTCAAAACTTTTTATCCAGGCATTCAGATTTTTGTGTGGTTTCATAAATGTTTTTTGTCGAGAAGTGGTGCGTATAAAAGTAATGTGCCGAGGATATGGAGAAATGATATCAACCGGTCTCGTATTGAATATTAAAACGCAATAAATCAGAAAAGTAACCTTGTTTCAAAAAATAAGAAGGAAGAAGTCAAATGTGCGTTCGCTTCGAAACAAAGTTTTTCACAAGCTAAAAAGCTTAGAAGAGCATAAGGAGCTACATTTTACATCTCACCTCTCACATTTTACAATATAAACCAATGAAAAATCAAAATGCTTCCTTGTTTCAAAAGGAACTGGTAAATGAGGCTTTAAAGCAGTCATTTATCAAATTGAACCCTAAAATCATGTTTCGGAATCCGGTGATGTTCACCGTAGAAATCGGAACGTTCGTCATGCTGATCGTAAGCCTTTGGGTGCTTACCGGCGAAAAATCGCAAGGTAGTTTTGCATACAATTTTGTTGTCTTTCTTGTTCTTTTACTCACTTTGCTTTTTGCCAATTTTGCAGAAGGGATCGCAGAAGCAAGAGGAAAAGCACAGGCTGACAGTCTTCGTAAAACCAGAGAAGAAACACCAGCCAAACTGGTGGTAAATAACAAACAGGGCTTCGGAGTTGAAACCAAAAGCGTGATGTCAGCCTCGATGAAAAAAGGAGATGTGTTCATCTGTGAAGCGGGCGATAATATCCCTACTGACGGCGAGATTATCGAAGGACTTGCCACCATTGACGAAAGTGCGATCACAGGTGAATCGGCCCCGGTAATCCGGGAAGCAGGCGGTGATAAAAGCAGCGTGACAGGTGGTACCAAGGTCCTTTCCGACAAAATCAAAGTGATGGTAACAACAGCTCCCGGTGAAAGTTTTCTGGATAAAATGATCGCCTTGGTAGAAGGTGCAAGCCGTCAGAAAACACCCAATGAAATTGCGCTTACCATCCTGCTTGCCGGTTTTACATTGGTCTTTATCATCGTGTGTGTGACACTCAAACCGTTTGCGGATTTTGCCAATACGCCTATTACGATTGCCGCTTTTATTTCCCTTTTCGTTTGTCTGATCCCGACGACGATCGGCGGTCTGCTATCAGCGATCGGTATTGCGGGAATGGACAGAGCGCTACGCGCAAATGTAATTACCAAATCGGGTAAGGCTGTGGAAACAGCTGGTGATATTGATGTGCTTCTTCTGGATAAAACAGGTACGATTACGATCGGTAACAGGAAGGCCACACATTTTCATGCTGCGAAAGGAGTTACGGATAATCACTTTATCAAATGTGCAGTTTTGAGCTCGATTGCCGATGAAACACCGGAAGGAAAATCTATTCTGGAACTTGCGAATCTGAATCCTTCAAGTTACAGCAGTCTCAATAACCCGGTTTTTATCAAGTTCACCGCAGAAACCAGAAGCTCAGGTGTCGATTTTGACCAAACCCGGATCCGTAAGGGAGCTTTTGATTCGATCAGAAACCTGACTATAAATGCCGGTCATAACTTTCCATCCGATATTGACCAAAAAGTAAAGGATATTTCAAGCAACGGCGGAACACCGCTGGTTGTATCTGAAAACGAGCATGTGCTTGGGGTGATTGAATTACAGGATATTATCAAGACCGGTATCAGTGAACGATTCGAACGTCTCCGTAAAATGGGCGTAAAGACCGTCATGGTAACCGGTGACAACCCTTTAACTGCCAAATTCATTGCGGAAAAAGCGGGTGTGGATGATTTTATTGCCGAAGCGAAACCGGAAGATAAAATGAATTATATCAAAAGGGAACAGGAAAGCGGTAAGCTGGTAGCGATGATGGGCGATGGTACCAATGATGCGCCAGCCCTGGCCCAGGCTGATGTGGGTGTAGCCATGAACAGCGGAACACAGGCGGCCAAAGAGGCAGGTAATATGGTGGATCTGGATAATGACCCGACCAAACTGATCGAGATCGTCGAAATTGGAAAACAGCTTTTGATGACACGCGGTACCCTGACCACCTTTTCAATCGCCAATGACGTCGCCAAATATTTTGCCATCATTCCCGCCTTATTTATCGCTGCCATTCCTGCGTTAAAAGGTTTAAATATCATGAATTTGAACAGCCCTGAAAGTGCAATTTTATCAGCTGTAATTTTCAACGCGATCATTATTCCGATCCTGATTCCGCTCGCCTTAAAAGGTGTTGCATACAAACCGATCGGGGCAAGTGCTCTTTTGAGAAGAAACCTTTTCATCTATGGTCTGGGCGGTGTAATCGTTCCTTTTATAGGAATAAAAGTCATAGATCTGGTGGTCAGTATCTGGTTGTAAATCAAAATAACGAATACAAAAAAGCTAATAGCCAAAAGCTAAAAAAACATGAAAACGAACATATTTCCAGCAATAAAACTAACAGTCATTACCCTGGTCTTTTTTTCAGGGGTTTATACAGCCGTGATCTGGGGTGTTGCTCAGCTAGCGCCAAACGGGGGCAAAGGCGAAGTAGTAACAGTCGGCGGCAAAAAGTATTATACCAACATCGGTCAGACTTTTACCCAGGATAAATACTTTTATTCGCGTCCATCGGCTGTTGGATATAACTCAGCAGGAAGTGGTGGTAGTAACAAAGGCCCGTCCAATCCTGATTATCTGGCGACTGTTCAGGCAAGGATCGATACTTTTTTAGTACACAATCCGGGGATTGAGAAAAAGGATATTCCAGTCGAGCTGGTGACCGCCAGCGGCAGCGGGCTTGATCCGGATATCACTTCCAAATCAGCATTGGTGCAGGTGAAAAGAATTGCTTCGATTAGAAAAGTGTCTGAACAAACAGTTGAGCAGTTGATTGCTAAAAATACTGAGGGCCCTTTGCTGGGCATGTTTGGGCCGGAAAAGGTGAATGTATTGAAATTGAACATCGCTCTTGACGAGCTGAAATAAAACAAAGAGGCCGGCTATCACCTGTAACGACGCGGCGGCCGGCGAACCGGTGGCCGGCGACTTTGACAGCGTCGTTACATTTTATTTTCCAGTACAGTACGAATGAAAAATTTACTTTTAAGCGCGTTCGGTTTAGCCGTTTTACAGCCAGCCATTGCGCAGGACTCAATTCAGACAAAAAATCCAATTACGATCAGTGGTTATGTAGAAGCTTACTATAACCATGATTTTAACCGGCCATCGAACAATACCGTGCCGGGTTTTCTTTACAATTTCAACCGGGCGAATGAGGTCAATTTGAACCTGGCTTTCATCAAGGCAAACTATGCCACAGACCGCGTCAGGGCAAATGTAGCACTGGCAACCGGGACTTACATGAATGCGAATTACAGTGCAGAATCTGGTGTTCTAAAAAATATTTTTGAGGCCAATGTCGGCATTAAACTTTCAACAAAGGCCAATCTTTGGCTGGATGCCGGGATTATGCCTTCGCACATTGGGTTTGAAAGCGCGATTGGAAAAGACAATTGGACTTTGAGTCGCAGTTTGTTGGCAGAAAACTCGCCTTACTTTGAATCCGGGGTGAAACTGGGCTATACGACCAAAGATGAGAAGCTGTACCTTTCAGCGATGTATCTGAATGGCTGGCAAAGGATCCAACGCGTAGATGGCAATTCAACGCCTGCCTTTGGGACCCAGATTACTTATAAACCGACCGGGGCAATAACATTAAATTACAGCACTTTTATCGGCAACGATAAACCAGATAGCTTAAAGCAAATGCGTTATTTTCACAATGTCTATGGTATTTTCCAGCTTACGGAAAAGTTTGGCTTGATAGCAGGATTTGACTTTGGCTCTGAAAAGAAAGCCGCAGGAAGCGGTAGCAACACCTGGTACACGCCGGTTTTAATTGCACGTTTTACCCCAACGGATAAAATTAGGATTGCAGCCAGAGGAGAATATTACGCCGATAAAAATGGGGTGATCATCAGCACAGGAACGCCAGGCGGCTTTAAAACCTTCGGGTATTCCCTGAATTTCGACTATTTGCCGGTAGAGAATGTTATCTGGCGTGTCGAAGCAAGGAGTTTAAATAGCAAAGACGCCATTTTTACCCATGATGACTCCGCCAAAAAACAGAATTACTTTTTAACCACATCTGTTTCATTATCATTTTAGATGACTGAAAAGGAAAGCCACGTAAAACATTTTCTGGACTTGATCCAGCAGTCCCGAAGGGGCAAGTTCAAAGTCTACATCGGCATGAGCGCCGGTGTAGGCAAGACTTACCGGATGCTTCAGGAAGCGCACACGCTGATGCGAAACGGTATCGATGTCAAGATCGGCTATATAGAAACGCACAACCGTAAAGAAACGCACGCGCTCCTGGAAGGCCTGCCGGTTATCCCGCGCCGCAAACTGTTTTATAAGGGAAAAGAATTGGAAGAACTCGATATTCAGGCCGTGATCAGTTTGCGGCCTGAAATTGTCATCATTGATGAGCTGGCACACACCAATATAGAAGGAAGTAAAAACGACAAGCGCTGGCAGGATGTAATGGAAATTCTGGACGCCGGGATTAACGTGATCAGCGCAGTCAATATCCAGCATATTGAAAGTTTGAATGAAGAAGTAAAAGATATTACCGGCGTTGAGGTCAAGGAGCGGATTCCCGACAGCGTTCTGGCATCGGCGGATGAAGTGGTCAACATTGACTTGACGGCCGACGAGCTGATCACCCGTTTGAAAGAAGGTAAGATTTATGCACCGGAAAAAGTGCCGACGGCACTAGGTAATTTCTTTACATCCAATAACATCTTACAGCTGCGCGAGCTAGCCCTGAAAGAGGTGGCCAGCCAGGTGGTGCGTAAGGTGGAAACCCAGATTTCGTCCCGTGGTTTAACGGCCCTTAAACCCAACCGCTTTATGGCCTGCATCAGCAGCAATGCGGAGACAGCCAAAAATGTGATCCGCAAAACAGCGCGTCTGGCCAGTTATTACAACAGTCCCTGGGTGCTCCTATATGTGCAGACACCGAAGGAAAGCACTGACAAAATAGCACTGGACAAACAGCGCCATTTGATCAACAACTTCAAGCTGGCCACGGAGCTTGGCGGGGAGATCATCCGTGTTGAAAGCCCGCATGTTTCAAGGGTGATCATGGAAACAGCTGAGCAAAGACACATTACGACGATCTGTATTGGTAAGCCGCACATGAACTTGTTCAGGGTCATACTGGCAACCAATATATTTAACCAGTTGCTTAAAAAGCTTTCCGTTTCTGAAATTGATTTAGTCATCCTATCCTGATGAAAATTAAAACCAAACTAAGACTGGGCATTGGCCTTTTGTTTACGATGATCCTGGTGCTTTCGGCAGTGGGTGTCCGTAACATCAATGCATTGAAGAATGACACGAAGAACATTCTAACCGACAACTATAACACACTCGAATACTGCAAAAATATGAATGCTGCCCTGGATGTCATCCTGCAAACAGGGGAGGGGCTACCTGCTTTTGAAAAAAACCTGGACCTTCAAAAAAAGAATATTACTGAACCCGGTGAAGAACAGGCAACCGGTCAAATAAGCAATCAGTTGGCTTCGCTGAAGGCCGACCCGAAGGATATGAACCTGCACCTTCAGATCAGAAAAGACATATCGCGGATCATGGAGCTGAATATGGATGCAATCAAGCATAAAAGCGATATTGCCAAAAATACCGCCGAAACAGCCAATAAATGGATCGTGATTACGAGTACGCTTTGTTTTCTTTTGGGGATGACATTGTTTATCAACCTGCCTGGCAGTATTACATCCAAGACAGTTCCGGACCCATCCGAGCTCAAACGCGTTTAACCAGTTTCAAGAATCTTTTCTGCTTTTGCAATTACAAGTGATCCTATACTGATGAAAATTAAAACCAAACTAAGACTGGGTATTGGCATTTTGTTTACGATGATCCTGGTGCTTTCGGCAGTGGGTGTCCACAATATCAATGCGTTAAAGAATGACACCAAAAACATTCTGGCAGACAATTACAATACACTCGAGTATTGTAAAAACATGATCGCCTCCCTTGACGTCATACGGCAAAAAAAGTCAGGTTTTGATGATTTTGTAAAGAACCTTGACCTGCAAAAAAAGAACATCACCGAGCCCGGCGAAGGTGAAGCGACGGAAAAGATCAGCAGGCAGCTGGCGCAACTGAAAGAAAACCCTCGGGATGTAAACCTGCACCTTCTGCTGATCTCGGATATTTCCCGGATCATGGAGCTCAATATGGCGGCAATTCAGCGAAAAAGTGATATCGCAGAAAAAACCGCTAAAACAGCGAACCAGTGGATAGTGATTACCAGTACACTTTGTTTTATTTTAGGTATGACGCTATTTGTCAATCTGCCAGGCAACATTGCCAATCCTGTCAGAGAGCTCACCAACAGCATCCGCGAGATCGCAGCCAAAAACTATTCGCAGCGCGTTTATTACCGCGGAAAAAACGAATTCGGCGAATTGGCAAACTCATTCAATACCATGGCCGAAAAACTGGAAGAATATAACAGCAGTAATCTCTCCAAAATACTTATTGAAAAAATGCGGACGGAGACGCTGATTAACAACATGCATGAACCCGTCATTGGGCTGGATGAAAATAAAATGGTTCTTTTTATCAACAACGAGGCACTGAAAATCTCAGGACTCAGAGCGGATGAAATCATTGGCAAGTCGGCTGTGGATATTGCCGTTGGTAATGACCTGCTGCGTTCATTGGTCGACGATCTTACCCAAACGGAGAAATTGGACATAAAGCCACCTGCTCCGCTTAAAATATATGCCGATAACAAAGAGAGTTACTTTGAAAAAGAAATAGTCAGTATTTCAATTACTCCGACTGGTGAAAGAGATAAAAGACAGATCGGACACGTGATTATCCTCAAAAACATAACACCTTTCAAAGAGCTGGATTTTGCCAAAACCAATTTTATAGCCACCGTTTCCCATGAGCTTAAAACCCCGATCTCATCGATCAAAATGAGTCTTTTGTTGCTAGAAAACCAGAACACCGGGCATATTAACTTAGAACAGCAGCAGCTGATCGAGAGCATCAAGGAAGACAGTGACCGCCTTCTAAAAATCACAGGGGAGCTTCTGAATATGTCGCAGGTGGAAACAGGCAATATCCAGCTTAATATCCAACAGTCAAGGCCAGAGCAGATCCTGGAATATGCATTGGAAGCAGTGAAAGTGCAGGCCGAACAAAAACAGGTCGAGCTAATGGTGGAGAAAGAAGAAAACCTTCCGGACGTTAAAGCGGATACCGAAAAAACAGCTTGGGTGCTTATCAATTTTCTGACCAACGCAATCCGCTATTCCCAGCAGCAGGGGCATATACAGATCCAGATCAAGCAGCATGAAAAAGGGATCCAGTTTTCTGTAAAGGACGATGGAAAAGGTATTGACAGCCGCTATCGTTCCAAGATCTTTAACAGGTATTTCCAGGTTCCGGGAAGTGCTAAAAGTGGCACCGGGCTAGGCCTTGCCATCAGCAAAGAATTTATTGAAGCTCAGGGCGGACTTATTGGCGTAAACAGTGAGATTGGTATGGGGAGTACTTTCTTTTTTGAGTTGGCAACATCATAAGTCTTAACCCAATGCATTACTAATATGGAGTTGTTTAAAAAAATGTTTGGCGGGTTTAATGCCAGGCATAGTCCGCCAGAAAAAAGCCCATGGCTTCCTTCGGTTGAACTCATGAATGAAGAGCAGTTCTGGAGCATTATTGAAGAGGTCAAGGAGAGCGCCAGGAATGACTATGAGCGGCAATATCAGAATTTGGCAAAGCGACTTCACAACTTGAATCCCCAACAGATTATCTTGTTTGCAAACAGATTTAGATCTTTTCGGGGGCAGTCCAATAACTGGAAACTTTGGGGAGCAATTTATATTATTCAAGGAGGGTGCGATGAGTATAGTTTCAAGGTTTTTCGGGAATGGGTCATAGGGCAGGGCGAGGATTTTTATTACAGAGTAGTCAAAGACCCCGAGACACTTGCAGAACTTGAAAAAGAATTTATTGAAGAAACATCAGAATTTGAGGGACTAGAATTGATTTCGTCAAAAGTTTTTAAAGAACTGACTGGGCAAGAGATGCCTTATCTTTTTCAAGAAGGTAACGATACGGTAGGCAACAAATGGGAAGACGGTGAATTGAAGTATCTGTTTCCTAAAATATATGCCAAATACCCACACAACATTTGAAGAAAGTAGCGTGCTCGCTGCATTTCATAATGATAACACCTATCAATTTGATAGGTGTTATTTTGTGTTAGGGTGTTCAGTAAAGTAAAATATTATGATTTAACAGTCAGATAATCAGTTTGTTGAAGACCTAATTATTGGGAAATGCAAATTTGGTACAAGTTTGGAGTATATGCTTTTAGATAAAAAATATTTAAACCATGATTTCTCAGTTAGAAGCAGTTCATTTAATAGAGTCCGAATTCCCGCAATTAGCGAAGTTATATAAAAGAAGCGCACTGACCAGTGATATTTACAAATCCATTCAGCAGCTGCTGGATTTTTCAAGAGAAGCTGTTTTAGACTACAATCTGAATTTATCATGGAAATGCTTTTCGGTGGCTAAAACACTGCTTATTCAGGGTGATAAAGCCATAAAGACAGCCATTGAAAGGAGCTTCATCTATTCATTTTCTCCATTTGCCAAAAAGGGTGAAAGTGAAAGAAAGCGGTTGAAGTTCTTTATGCCCGACGATTTCTACCGCATTTTCCTGCGAAAAATTGAACAGCCCGGGCCGATCACTGGTTCAGGTATTGAAGAACTTACGCTTCGTTTGGCTACCAGGGAAGACTGGATATTTGCCAAACACATCACCGATGAAATGCTTGACTCTGCAATTAACCGGGGATGCGGGATATCTAAGCGCAGTCCCTTGTCTGTAATCCGTAAAATGATTGAAGGTAAGGCCATCATCGCAATTTCAGCGGACAACAACTGGGCAGGATTCTCCTATATTGAGACCTATGAAAATGATAGATTTGTTTCCAATTCGGGCCTTATCGTAGCGCCCGCATACCGCAAATGCGGAGTTGCCAAGGCGATTAAACAACGAATTTTTGAGTTGTCCCGTACCCTATACCCTAATGCAAAAATTTTCAGTATCACCACAGGCGCAGCCGTGATGAAAATGAATACCAGGCTTGGTTTCGAGCCAGTGACTTATAGTGAAATTACAAGGGAAAAGAAATTCTGGCAAGGCTGTAAAAGCTGTGTAAACTATGACGCACTACTTAGTAAAGATTGTAAAAACTGCTTTTGTACCGCCATGCTTTATACGCCTGATCAGGAAGAACCCCAGGAAGAAGAAAACGAATGTGAAACAGAGCACAATCATTAATCTGCCATGAAAACTTACAAGAGACACCTTACCTACCTGAAAATTTCAAATTTGCTTTGTTTAATAGCGATTTTTACGACGATCTTATACTGCTGGTATACCTTTCGGCTGCTTGGTGATTTTGTGCATGTGCCAAAAGGCCTGGCCAATACGGATTTGATTGTAGTCAATAAAAGTGTTGTTTGGGATGATATCCGTTTGATGGGTACAATCTACCTACTTTTGTCATTGGTCACGGTTTTCATGGAGCTTACACCTTTCCGGCAAAGTTCCGGCTTTCACAAAGCGCAATTTGTGTCCCTTATCAACGTGTGCATTTCGGTTGTTTTTGCCTACACAATTATCAGCTCTGTGCGTGTTGCTGCACAATATTAGTGGTTTTTACTGAATTCAGATGTGGTTTAATTTGCTTCACTAACAAATTCCGGCACTTTTCGCATGCCAGTATCCGGTTAGTTATGTGCTTTGGTGCAGTTTAAAAAAACCGGTCTTGTGAGCTTGATTTATAAACTTGATTTATAAACCAACCGTCATGAACTGATAGGTGCGATAATCGCTTAGCTCGAAATTGGTCGTATGCTCAAGGGCCTTGTCAGCCTTTTTGAAAATTGTCTGGTGTAGCTCATTCTTTCGTTTGAGTGATCCTTGTCCGTCAGTATGCACGCCAGAGCGATTTTCTCTTTCAGCTTTTTTCTCTGTCCATCTCTTCATGCTGGGCGAAACAATTAAAATTGACTAAAACTAGTAAACTTGGTCATGATAATATCTTCATGAGGTTTTCGTATAATGCCCATGTAAGTGTCCCTAAAAAGCAGACAGTTTAAAAGTTTGGAAAAACACCGCCTGAGGTCCTCCTTGGTTTTCAGACGGTTGAGTTTCCGGTGTTTTACAGCAACCGAACGGAACAAAGTGGATTCCTATCTGGCGATAAAATATGGTGTAACCCTGAACAACACCAACAATTACACTACTTCCAGAGGAACAGTCGTTTGGAATGCAGTATCAAACAGTGATTATTACAACAATTGAAAGAAGTGCTGATGCAAAAAGCTAGAATACTGTGGGATAGATCGCGGCTTCGGGGGAATCGGCCAGTGACCGTTCGTATGGCTTCACGGATGTATCGCCGATGTCCGGTGTTAATTACTACCGTCTCAAAATAATTGACCAGGACAATACATATGCTTACAGCAGCATTCGTTCTGTCCGCATGGATGGTGTAGCTGGTGTGGTGTTGTATCCAAAACCGGTTTCGAGCAGACTTTTGTTTGGAGACCTACTAAAACACAGAGCAGAACTGGTGGAAAAGGGTGCCTTATCCGACAGCACTTGTAAGGTTCATGAAGACTACATTCGGTACTGCCTTGCTTTCGCAATATCAATAAAATTACCAAACCTACCCAGGTCATGCCTGCGTTCGTCTTGGATATCTTCAGTTTATGATAGATGATGGTAGGAGTCGGGTTTAGTAAGCCACAAAATGAATGAAATTACAAAAAAGTTGGCGGTAAATTGGTGTCCAAAGCAATGGAAAATATTCCCGCGAAGCATGTGGATGGCGAGTTTTTTAGCAGCCTCTCAGCGCTCTGCAACTCGGGAAAAAGTTCGGTAGCCCGTCTGCCGGGATCGTTTATCTACACTAAGCTTTTATTTGTCTACACTTTTTACTAATCGGTTTAAAATGGAAGTACCGGTTTGTATTGAATCAATCGATACTACATTTTTAAATTATGCCGCTATTTCTAAAGAAGCAGCAATGTCGGGTATTTATACTTTTACTATTTTTCATTTCAGTTAAGGGGGCGGCACAGCGTGTGTTTGTGAATACTTTTGGTGGCGTCAACCGTAGTTACCTATATTATTCCAATAGCATAAATACGGCCGTCAATAGCAACAGGCCTGTTGTGATCATTTTGCATAAAAATGGGAGAACTGCGCGGGATGCATTTTCCGGTACAGTATGGAAATCTTTGAAAGTGCCAACCATTTTGATTTTCCCGAATGCGATCAAAGGCAGCTGGAATTGCAAGGATGAAGCTCTGCTCGATAACGATGTTCGGTTTTTAAAGTTCATTCTTTCAGAGACCCATAATAATTTTCACCACGACCGAAACCGGGTGTTTGTTATCGGCGACAAGGACACGGAATGTCTTGTGAAAAAGTTTCAGGAGCAATATCCAAAAGCACTGGCCACTTTTGAGAGTTGGAAGCAGGGCAGTGACAGTTTAATTGCGCTTCGCAATGTTCAAAATTTACTTGAAAAGCCAGTTCAAAGGGATACAACATATTCATTATGGGACGATCCGGCTGTCAGGAAAAAGATGGATCCGATAGATTCTCTAAAGGGATATCGATTACATAATCGGCTGGTCGTGGAGTTCAGGTACGGTGGTTTTGCGATGCTGGGATCCGTGCGGACAGGCATCTCAGATGGAACCTATGCGAAACTATACAATTCGCGTTCTTTTTTAGATATACACCTGTCGAAGTGGATGAATGATTCTATGGCTTGGTTTGTAGATATAGGGAGATTAAAAGTTCCTCGAACCCAGGAAATCACTGCAAGCGGTATTGTTAAAACAGGTGGAGGCATGATTATGCCACTCACCTTAGGTTTCAAATATGCTCTGCCAAGAGTCAGGGGAAGGCCTTACTTTTTGCTGGGATCGGGTGTCATGCAAGTGATGGTATTTGGGGGTAGGCTGAATCCGGGTGCAATGATCTCGGGGGCTAGACCTAACCTGAATTCCGAAATGCGAATGGTATTTCATACAACGATCGGCACCGGAATTGATCTAAGATTTACAAAGCGTTTCTTGGTCGGGGCCCACCTTAGGTACCTGCATTCTGCAAATTTTGAGAGTGCAGGTCAGGTCGACGCAATCCGAGGATTTAATCTTAATGTCGGAATAGGCTATATCATTAATGCAAACAGCATGAGAAAGCTTCCGTTTTCCCTTAGTCATAAAAAATGAACAAGTTTTCTACTTCTTTTCCCTCAGGTGTTTATTGTAGTATTTTACTACTTTTTATTGTTACGGGCACTGCTGGCTTTGGACAAAACAAATTTACCATCAGTGGAACGATGAAGGACAAATCCAATGGAGAAACGCTTATTGGAGCGAGCGTCTTTTTGAAGGAAAGCCAATCATCTGGTGCTGTAACCAATGTTTACGGTTTCTATTCGGTTACGCTTCCCCAGGGTACCTATACGCTGGAATATTCCTACATAGGTTACGAAAAGGTCGTGAAAGAGGTTGTGCTGACAAGTAATGTTACGGTCGATATTGAATTGCCCGTTTTATCCAAAGTTCTGGATGAGGTGAAGATCGTTGATGAGAGCAGAATCTCCGGCTCCCGTAATTTTGAAATGAGTGTCAATAAGCTGGATATCAGGACTATTCAAAAGCTTCCGGCTCTTATGGGAGAAGTTGACATTGTAAAGAGTCTACAGTTCTTACCGGGGGTGAGCCAGGTGGGAGAGGGTTCGTCAGGTTTCAATGTCAGAGGAGGAAGTGTAGGACAAAATCTGGTATTGCTCGATGAGGCCCCGGTCTACAATTCTTCGCATATGCTGGGTTTCTTTTCGGTCTTTAATCCGGATGCGGTGAAAGATGTGAAATTGTACAAGGGGGCTATCCCGGCCGAATATGGAGGCCGGATCAGCTCTGTGCTTGATGTGCGTTTGAAAGAAGGCAACAATAAAAAAACAGAAGTAGATGGCGGTGTTGGGTTTATCTTCAGCAGGCTCGCCGTTCAGGGGCCCATTGTCAAGGACAAATCTTCGTATCTGATAGCGGTACGTAGGTCATACATTGACGGACTGTCCAGGCTTCTGACCAGCAACAATTTCGGATTGAATTTTTATGATATAACCCTAAAAACCAATTATACATTGAACCAGAAAAACCGCCTATATCTCTCCGGTTTTTTTGGTCGCGATAATTTCGGTTTATCGGACGATGCGAAGTTCAACTGGGGCAACAAGTCGGGGACATTGCGGTGGAACACGGTCGTTAACAGTAAATTGTTTGCCAATGTTTCGGCGGTATTCAGCAATTACAATTATAATCTGGGATTCAACCAGGACGAGGATAATAAATACAGCTGGAGTTCGTCGATCAGTAATTATGTGTTAAAGCCTGATTTTAGCTATTTTATCAATAGTAATTCAGAATTGAAATTTGGCCTGGAAAGTTCCTATTATCATTTCAACCCGTCCAATACCGTGGGAACCACGAACGGAGAAACCGTGGATAGCAGCCAGCCAAAAAAATATGCACTGGAGCTTGCGGGGTACGTCAGTCATCGGGTCAAAGTAAGCTCAAAGCTGGAATTCCAATATGGGCTTCGCTTTTCCTACTTTAATTACCTGGGGTCAGGGATTGCCTATTCTTACAATGATACCATTCCTGGCAGAAAGCGGACCGCTATTGCCGAAGAGCATTACAAAAGCGGGCAATCCATTGCAGCATACAACAATCCAGAACCGCGTATTTCAACAAAATATCAGCTCAACGACAGAACCTCAATCAAGGCGAGTTTTAGTCGTACAGCTCAGTACATTCATTTTATTTCCAATACAAGTTCTTCCAATCCGCTTAATATTTGGACACCGAGTACCAATAACATAAAACCGGCAATAGGAAATCAATACACGCTGGGCTATTTCAGTGATCTGGGACAGCATGCGGATTATGAGTTCTCGGCAGAGGGTTTCTACCGCAATACGGTAAACGAGATCGACTACATCAATGGAGCAGAGCTTCTTAACAACGACCGTCTGGAAGGTGATTTGCTGAGTGGAAATGGCCGGGCTTATGGCTTGGAACTCTACCTTCAAAAGAAAAAGGGACTCATTACCGGGTGGGTGAGTTACACATTGAGCCGCTCGGAACTTCGTGTAGACGGTATCAACAATGGAAAATGGTACCCCACCCGTTTTGATCAAACCCATAATTTAAAAATTGTAGGTTCGTATACCATTAATACCAAATGGTCGACAACTGCCGATTTTGCATTAACCATAGGTACTCCTACGACATACCCTAATCAACGGTACCTCTCACAGGGGGTGCTGATACCATACAATACAAAGAACACCCGTAATGACGCCCGGCTGGCGCCGTACCATCGTCTGGACCTATCGTTGAGAATGGAAGGCAAAACAGTCAAAAACAATGGAGAATTGAGAAAAAACCGTGACTACTGGGTTTTTTCAGTCTATAACGTATATGGTCGTCGCAATGCATTTTCAACCTATTTTACTCAATCGTCCGACCGCGTTACTGCTTTTCAGCCTATACAAACGCAGGCGCACCGGGTATCCATTATTGGCTCCATGGTACCGTCCGTCTCCTATAACTTTAAATTCTAGAATACATACATGAAAAAGACAGCCATCCGAACCTGTTTAAGATACGTGTGCTTATTTTGCATCTCGCTTTTATGGGCCTGTGACGATGAAATTGATTTGAGAACTTCCTCAGCGGATCCAATACTCAATATAGATGCATGGATCAATAACAAGCCTGAAACACAGCATATTTACCTCACCTTCACCCAGGATTATTTCGATAATAAAAACTTGCCGCCGGTGGTTTCCGGGGCGATGGTGACTGTGACAGACATGGACGGCCGAATATACCAATTTACGGAAGACAGCAGCAACGTGAACGGTGCCTATAGTTGGCATCCCGCAAATGGTGAGACACTAGGCGCTGTCGGAAAAAGCTACATATTGAAGGTAGTATACAACGGAGAAACTTTTACAGCGAGCTCTGTAATGAAACGTGTGCCGGCAGTGGACAGCCTCACCTTATTATACCAGGAAGGACAGGGGATGATGGATGATATTTACCGTGCGGAATTCTGGGCAACGGATCCCGCCGGGAAGGGAGATACGTACTGGATCAGAGCTTATAAGAATGGCAAACTGCTCGCCAAAGCAAGTGAAATTACAACAGCCTTTGATGCAGGAACGTCGTCGGGCAGTGGCTTCGATGGCGTTACTTTCATTACCCCGATCAGAGCAGGCATCAATGCAAACGACCTTGATGACGATGACAGGCCAGCCTCTCCTTTATTCAACGGGGATTCTATATATGTCGAAGTTCATTCAATTAACCTGGTCTCATTCAATTATCTGGCGGAGGTAGTTTCGCAGGCCGACAGGATGGGCGGTATCTCGGAGCTGTTTACCTCCGCTCCGTTGGCTAATGTGTCCACCAACATTGTGAATTCAAACGCACAGGGATCGGCAGTTGTTGGTTTTTTCAACGTTGCTGCGGTATCCGGGAGAGGGAAGAAATTTTACTTCTGATTTGAATGTGAAATCAGAATGTATACAGTTTTTACTCCATTTCGTACTTACTCCATAAATGTATTCTGATTGTTTTATTCACAATTTGCATACAGGAAGTCGGCTATGCGCAGGCGCCTGAAATCGGATTGTGGACGGGAATTAATCTTGAGGAAAATATCACGCGTTCATTTTCACTACACCTCAACGCACAGGTACGATACAGGGATAACCTGAGCAGCTCTTTCGTTAGCAACCAAGATGCTGGATCGGGGTTGCAACAGAACAGGCTGTCTTTCAGTATAGATTACAAAGTAACAATTTCGATTATGGCCATACATTCCGGGCTAAAACTTACCTACCCGCGCTTTCTGCTGAATTATCGGTTTTGGCTGCATCTAACCGGCTGGCTGGCTTTTTTTGCATCCCCCTTGCTCTTGCCGATTCCCATTTTCAAACACCTCCCGCAGTATTATGTCAATTATCTGTTTATAACAAGGGGCACTATAAATCTGATACTGATTGGCATATTCTATCTGAATCTGCTGCGGCTAACACCTCAATTATTATTAACCAGAAATTCACTCAGGTTCGCTATATATCTGGCGTTGTTGTTTGGACTGGTCATCCTGCTGGACAGTTTGTTGCTGCAGGTTATCAAGGAGGACCTGCAAGTGTACTTTGCAAAAGTAGAAAGCGCTGATGCCTTTTCAGGGGAGATAACAAAAAATCCCCTTCCTGGTCCGCCTCAGTTTTTCGGGAATCTGATACTATTTGCCCTGATTATCCTCTCCAGCTCACTTTGGGCCGTACTGACCGACAGGTTGCGGCAACAGGAATTTGGCAGGCAAATAATGTATGAGAAAACAAGTGCGGAATTAGCTGTTCTTCGTCTCCAGATCAGCCCCCATTTCCTTTTTAACACACTTAACAATATTCGCTGGCTCACCAGAATTAAGTCGGATCAGGCTGAAACTTCCGTCATGGAACTTGCCGAAATTCTAAGGTACATGCTCTATCAGGTTTCCCATGACAAAGTGGATCTGAACGATGAGGTAAATTATCTTAACAGGTATGTTAATTTGCAGAAAATGAGGACTCCCCCTGATACAGAGGTCAACTTTACCTGCGACGGTTACTATCACGACGTCAGGATTGAGCCCCTGCTTTTTATGCCTTTTGTGGAGAATGCGTTTAAATTCGGAATTCACTCTGAAGAGCCGTCAAAAATATCGATATATCTCATGGTGAAATCTTATGAACTGTTATTTGTTTGTGAAAATCAATGTTTTGATTTGGCAGGTGATGACTTGCCAGGTACTGGACTTGGGTTACTAAATGTTAAAAGAAGACTTGAACTTCATTACCCCAAAACACATACGCTGGTAATAGACAATGAAAAAGGGATTTTCTCTGTCGAACTAAAACTAAATCTCAGAAATGCATAAAATTAGATGCTTAGCAGTAGATGATGAGCCGTTTGCTTTGGAGATTTTGGCGGACGACATTAGTAGGATTGAAACTTTAAATCTGGTCAGAACTTGTCGAAGCGCGACGGATGCCATAAGAGTGCTTGATTTCGTGGATTTTGATTTGATTTTTCTGGATATACATATGCCAGGCCTTTCAGGCCTACAAATGCTATCGCAGTTGCAAAACCCACCAATGGTTATTCTTACCACGGCTTTCGAGCAATATGCTGTAAAAGCCTTTGAGATGAATGTGATAGATTATTTGTTAAAACCAATTTCTTTCGACCGGCTCCTGGCTGCCGTGGGAAAGGCAATTTTGATGCATCAACTTAAGACGCCGCTCCGGAAATCAGTAAATGAGCAGGCAGCATTGTATGTCAAATCAGAATATCAGACCATCAGGATCTTGTATTCTGACATTCTTTACATCGAAGGAATGAAGGATTATGTTAAAATATTTACTATTTCAAGATGCAATCCATTGCTTACCCGGATGAATGTAAAAGGAATTCACGCGCTCTTGCCAGCTGACCGTTTCTGCCGGGTACATCAGTCCTACATCGTTTCAATTGAGAAAATTGAAGCATTTCAAAAAAGAAAAATATGGGTAGCTCAAAAAGAGATACCCATAGGAAATCAGTTTTGCGACAATTTTAAGGATGTTTATGACTCGCAAAAACGGTTAAGGGTTAAATAATTGAGTCAAATGTTAATAATGAATGGGCTACTGTGGAGGAAAGCTTCTTCCTCGCCCTTCTTCCGGTGGAGCCGAAGCCATGTTTCGACCATTGTCTTCCAGTTGTTCCTTCTTGGAAAGATAAATACTCCATTGTTTTCTGTCAATAGCATCACTACCGGACTTCCACAGGCTGCTACGCTGACGCTTTACCACGATTCGAACAATAATGGAGCTGTCGATGCAGCGGACGTTCAAATTGGAACAACGGCTATCACCGTTACTACGGGTACGCCATAAGTTTTCAATTACAGCTTTACATCGGCCTACACAGGAAACCTGTGCCCGGCACTGGTGGTGCTCAACCTGGCTTGTGCCTGCGAAAATCCTGTTGTTTATGCTTACACATGCAATACCCCGCTGCCTGTTACGCTGCAAAGTTTTGAGCTGCGTCAGGCAGAAAAAGGGGTTCTGCTGAACTGGGCAACAACGACTGAGGCAAACAGCGATTATTTTGAAATCCAGCATAGCGCAGATGCTAAAAACTGGTCTGATGTTGGCAAAGTAGCCGCAGCTGGTGAAAGTTCGCTGACCAGTAAGTACAGCTTTACGGATTTGGATGCCATCGGCGGCCTGAATTATTACCGTCTGAAAATGGTAGACAAAGACAATACTTACGCATTCAGCCGGATCAATTCGATCACGATTGATTCCGGGGTAGGTATCATTTATCCGAATCCATCCAGCGAAAGTATTACCGTAGGGATAGATAATCTGAAAACCATCAGCACCCTTGAAATATTTGATGTAAAAGGAATCCGGGTCCTGAAAACTGCCAAACTGGGTTCAAACAAGATCAATATTGAAAAGCTGGCTGCCGGTACCTACCTGGTGAAAATAACCCGGACAACAGGCGGAGTCATCGTTCAGAAAATTGTCAAACAATAAACAATCGAATAGTTAGCAGCTGAAATAATGTTTTGAATTGTAGCTGAATTTATGACAGACTTATTTGCTTCAAATTCAGGGTTGGCGCCAATACATTTATAGTAAAAAAATCAAATAATCAAATTGCTCTTTTTTGAACATTTTCAAATGTTCAATTTATTGATATTGATTTTTCCTTAAAGAAAACATTTTTTGAATACATCGATGGACACTACAATATCCGAAGGTTACATTCCGGTTATGTTATTTAAATCCAGTAGGCTTTGGAGGCTTGTATTACAAAAAAACAGGTTCATAGTTCAAGTTGTAATTCTTTAACTAACCTGCGAACAGTGTAAACCGAAAGTGAACCACGTTACAGCAGCAAGAAAGCCTGGGATAAGGCCTGGCATAGCAAAGTTTCAAAATGGCATAATGCTGTCAGGCTAAATGGAATCATCTCTTACAAGTCAAGATTAGTCCCACACGTCAAATCTCATTTCAATTGTTGGCCATCTAGTATGGTAAAAAGAAGGTTGCTTAAAAATAACGCTGTGAAATCTTTCTGACCGAGCTCACTAACGTCTGTCAGCTTGGGCAGATGATTGCTGAAAAACTGCTGAAAGTGAGATGTCTCAATCAACGTGCTACTCAATGATCTTGGGTACTGATAGCCTGGGTTGTAATCAGTGATGACCTCTGCAATTTTAGCACACAAATCTTTGTAAGGCTTAAAGACCTGGGATTTATTGATTTCCTTCACTTCCTTTACCAGGTACACTTTACTGCTTTCTGAAATGATGATCTGGTTCAGGTACCTTTTATTGTAGTCCATCATACCACTGCTTTCCGGAAGTTCCTGGGTAAGCAGCTCAATAATCGTCTGTAATTTTACCTTACTATCCACAACATTCTGCAACCTGAACATGAGCAAAAACTCCATGTAACTCCAATACCAGTTGAGAATATAAAGCAGCAAACGGTGCTTGTTTTCAAAATATCGGTAAACTGTCGCTTCGGTCGTTGTTACTTCCGCAGCCAGTTTTTTGAATGTAAAATGTTCAAAACCAAGTTCGTAAATTAAGTCTATCGCACTTTTTACCAGCCGTTTACCAAGCTCGCTACTCTCCGGGTCCCTTAGATAGACTTTTTCGTTTACGTGAAAACTTAAATGAAAATCCATATGAGAATAGCGGTAAAGTAGAGAATAGTATAATACATGCTAAAAATAGCTTTTGTATTGCACAATAACTAAATAAAATTTTAATTAATAGTATTACTATTGTTTGATTAAGTAATGGTATATTTGCGAAACATGTAACAACATACTATGGAAAAGTTAAGCCCTTTTAAAAGACTATGGGACCTGATCCTGTTAGACCGATCCGACGTAGGGGCTATTTATTTCTATGCGATGCTGAGTGGGTTGGTAAATCTGAGCCTACCCCTTGGTATTCAGGCAATTATTGGATTTGTTCTTGGAGCCTCGATGGTTACGTCCATCTATATATTGATTACGTTTGTTGTAATTGGTGTTGCAGCAGTCGGTCTGATGCAGATCAATCAAATGAAGATCATTGAAAAGATCCAGCAGAAGATTTTCACGCGTTATGCTTTCGAGTTTGCGGACAAGATTCCTCGTTTCGACCTTATAAAAACGGATGTGTTTTACCTCCCGGAAAAAGTGAATCGGTTTTTTGATGTACTTAGTGTGCACAAAGGTGTATCGAAGCTTTTACTGGAAGTTCCTGTGGCAAGTATCCAGATCGTCTTCGGGTTGGTTTTGCTTGCCCTGTATCACCCCTTCTTCATTGTGTTCGGACTTACACTGCTCTTTGTGTTAACATTGATCTTCCGACTTACAGGGGCTAATGGATTAAAAACCAGCCTGCAGGAGAGCGCCGATAAGTACAAGACCGTCGCCTGGCTTGAAGAAATGGCAAGGATTACCAATCCCTTTAAGCTTGCGTATGATGCCCATTTCAATTTGATAAGGACCGATACAAACGTAAGCAAATACCTGCAATCGCGTACAGACCATTTCGGAGTGTTACTTTTTCAATATAAAACACTGGTGATTACCAAAGTGGCCATCACCCTGGCGATGCTGGCGGGAGGCTCTTATCTTTTACTCGAACAGCAACTCAATGTTGGTGAATTCATTGCGGCTGAAATCGTGGTGTTGACCGTAATTAATGCAGTCGAGAAATTGATTGTTAATCTGGACAGTGTATACGATGTGGTCACTGGCCTGGAAAAGCTTGCGACAGTCACTGAAAACCTCTCTGAACAAACAGGTAGCATTAGTTGGGACTCAGCCGAAAAAGGCATCGGCATTGATCTGATTGATTTTTCTTTTTCATTCCCAAATGATAAGAGAATATTCAGCGATGTCAATATTCATATTCCATCAGGAAGTCTGGTGGGTGTATACACAAACGGAATGTCGGGTAAATCCACTTTCCTAAAGATACTGGCCGGACACTTTCAGCAATTCTCAGGCTCTTTACTGATCAATAAAGTGCCTCTCAGAAATTACCGGTTGCCATCGCTTCGCAAAAAAATAGGTATGTACCTCAATGAAAAGGATATATTTATCGGATCGGTTTTAGAAAATATTCTTGTGGGCCGAAACCACATCAACTCGAAAGAAATAGTGAATCTGGCGGAAAAGACCGGCCTTTCTGGATTTTTAGACGCATTGCCCGAAGGATTTGAAACCCAGATAGCCCCCAACGGCAAGAACCTGCCAAGTCAGTATATTAAACGCATCTCCCTGCTCAGGGCATTGCTGGACAATCCGATCCTCTTACTGATGGAAGATCCCTGGGAAGACATGGCCGGGCCTGAAAAGCGAAAAATGATAGAATACTTGTCCGGTAAACCAGGCCAGGCTACGGTAGTGGTTGCAAGCAGTGATCCCGAATTCCTTAAACGATGCGATTATCACATTTTACTCAGTAATGCAACAGCCACTATAACCCGAAACGTAGAAGATGGATCAGCTCAGTTATAAAATCCCGCTCAAATCTCTGGATACCATTTACCTGCAAGATCAGGAAAGCAAGGTCAGGTATTGGTTTTACGGCATCATTATTTTGCTTGGACTCACGCTATTTTTGCCATGGACACAGAACATCAAGGCACGGGGCGATATCACTTCGCTTTACCAGGAACAGCGCCCTCAAAACATTAACTCGCCCATTCCAGGTAAAATCGTCAAATGGGCTGTCAAGGAAGGCGACTTCGTTAAAAAAGGCGATACGATCATGCAGATATCGGAGATCAAGGAAGACTATCTGGATCCTAATCTGGTCAGCCGTACCCAGCAGCAGGTCGAAGCAAAAAAAGGTTCGATCAATTTCTATAAGGGAAAAGCGGCCACCTCAGTTTCGCAAATGGAAGCACTGCAGGCCGCTAAAACTTTCAAGATCAGGCAACTTGAAAACAAGCTGGGGCAGTTGAGCAACAAGCTTGCCGGCGAGCAGGCTGAGCTGGAAGCAGTAACCAATGAATTTAATTTGACCAAGGATCAATACGAGCGCCAGCAGAAAATGTTCGAGCAGGGGCTGGTTTCCCAAACCCAGCTTCAGCAACGCAACGCTACGTTTCAGAATGCCCTGGCTAAGAAAATAGCCAGCGAAAACAAGATCGCGCAGACAAGGCAGGAAATACTTATTGTAGAGATTGAACAAAACGGAGTGCAGCAGGAGTATACCGAAAAGATCAGCAAAGCAGAAGGCGACCGGCTGCAAAGCCTGAGCAATATCGCATCCGGACAAGGGGAAATGGCCAAACTGGAAAACCAGGTGGCTAACTACACCATCCGGAATGGTATGTATGTGATTTTGGCACCACAGGACGGTCAGATTGTACAGGCTAATAAGGCAGGGATTGGCGAGATACTCAAAGATGGCGAACGTATCACGGTGATCGTTCCGACGCGCGTAAATTATGCCGTTGAAATGTATGTGCGCCCGGTTGATTTGCCACTGGTCAGCATTGGGCAAAAAGTCAGGTTTATGTTTGATGGCTTCCCCGCGATCATATTCAGCGGCTGGCCCGAGAACAGCTACGGAACCTTTGGCGGAAAGGTGGTCGCATTTGAGCACACGATCAGCGCCAACGGAATGTTCAGGGTCCTTGTGGCCGAGGATGCCGATGACCGGCCCTGGCCGCAGCAAGTAAAGCTGGGAACTGGTGCGCAGGGCATTGCCCTGCTGAAAGACGTACCTGTATGGTATGAGCTTTGGCGCAATATAAACGGATTCCCACCGGATTATTACACTTTAAAGGAGCCGGGGGCCAAAGGTACCGGTAAAGAAAAATAAAATGAGGCTGAATTATGAGAAGCTTGGCAATACAATTAAGCCTTCTGGTTGGGTTGGCGGTTTTAAACCCGGCGAAATCACAGGATTCTACCAAAACATTAAACGCGGCGCAAGTTATGGAGCTGGTACGAAAGTTTCATCCGGTCGCAAGACAGGCCGGTATCCATATTGATAAGGCCCAGGCCGACCTGTTGATCGCCCGAGGAGGGTTCGACCCTGTTCTGGGCGCATATGTATCGCGTAAGCGTTTCGACGGTACTAATTATTACAACACGACCTCGCCCGAAATCACTGTTCCTACCTGGTATGGAATTGAAGTGCACAGCGGCGTGGATAATTACACAGGGGAGCGGCTTGATCCGACTATGACCAGGGGGCAATCGGCTTTCCTGGGTGTTAGCGTTCCGCTGGCGCGGGACTTGGTCATTGATAAGCGGCGGGCATTCCTGAAACAAGCCCGCATTTTCAGGTCACTGGCCGACACCGAGCAAAAACTGGTGCTTAATGACTTGCTGATGGATACGATGGATGCATACTGGCAGTGGGTAGGTTACTACAACCAGTTCTTGATTGTTCAGGCTAATGTTGCGATCAACACGCAACGTCTTGATTATGTCCGTAAGTCGCTGCTCAATGGAGAGCGTGCTGCCATTGACACCATTGAAACATTGGCCCAGTTACAGAGCTTTCAATATCAGCAAAGTCAATATCAGCTTGAATTTCGCAATGCAGGACTGCGGCTTTCTGCGTTTCTATGGAATGATTCGGGCGAACCCTACACACTGCCTGAAACGGTTGTGCCTCCCCTGGATTGGGACAATGAGCAAAACATAAAAGACTTCGAGCTGGACCTGTCCGGTCTGCTTTTGGCTGCCGCACAGACACATCCTGAAATGCGTACTTATGATTATAAGTTGCGTGCCCTGGATATTGAAAAGAAGCTCAAATTCCAACAAATTTTACCTAAAGCTGACTTTCGCTACAACCACCTGAGCAAAGGGTATAATGCACTGGCAAGCGCCGGAGAATACGCAATTTTTGATAACAACTACCAGTACGGATTCAAGTTTGAAATACCGCTGCGGCTTTCAGCGGGGCGTGGGGAATACAAAAAGGCTCAGCTCAAAATTCAGGAGACCAGGCTCGGGCAAACGCAAAAGCAGCTGGACCTGGAAGTGAAAGTCAGACAATACCACAATGAATTTAATACCCTCAGGCAGCAGATCAGCCTGCAAAATTTGAACTATGAAAACTACCGGCAAATGTTGAAAGCCGAAGAAGTGCGATTTTCCAATGGCGAAAGCTCGCTCTTCCTGATCAACAGCCGGGAAAATAAAGCCTTGGAGGCCCGGCAAAAACTAGTTGAGCTGAAAACGAAATATTTCAAAACAGCATATGCTCTCCAATGGAGTGCGGGATTATTGGATTAAACATTCCCAATGCCGGAGCAACATCTAAATTAAGAGTATTTTGCACAACCAGTAAACTGTTTGCACGGACTATAATAAAATAGGCCTTTTACCTTGTTTATGTAACAGTACTAACCAAACAATGTGACTCATTAAACGCAACTAATACCAATGGTTGCGGTAACTTTCGTTTTTACCGGTCTCGAAAGCTAACCGGACTTGCGATTCGATTACTGAGAGTTCGATTTTTCTTCTATAAGCATCGGAAAATGTTATTTCCGGGCTCATGGAAGATTTTTTCATGGCGTGCATCGCCGATTTGATCTGGCAACACATAGATGGATTAATTTATAATTACCAGAAAAAATAATAGTGATCGGCATAAGCCTTCCTCCAATAGACGGACGGACAACAGGATTTAAGCAATGATTAACAAGCAAGTTAAAATCATAGCAAAAATTAGCGTCTATGCTCAAAAAAATTCATTTTTGTAACTTGGCATTGTTACCCGGTTTATAACTTTGAAAGGCCTCTACCTCCTCATTTCGGCGTTGGTATTTTTGCAGGTATCCGCCGCTGCGCAATATGACAGTCTGGTTCATAAACCGTACGCCGACAGGATCGACGGCTACTTTCATTTATATTTGGAACTCATCGATCTTAAGGACTCAGCTGCCATTGCCGGCCGAACTGAAATGATAAAACATTTTGCCAGAGAAAAACATGACCCGGATCTTGAAATGGAAATGGATCTTTTTCTGGTTTACCATGATGCATTCTTCAAGAAACTTCCTCCATCCCGCGCAATAGCAGCAATCAAAAATCTGATCGTGCAATCGGAAAAGGAAAACATCTGGCACGTCAATATCCGGGCGGTGCGGGTGCTGGCATTGTATTACTGGGAGCACGAGCGCTATGAGCTGGCATTTGAACAGTATATGGTCCTGGATAAAAAGCTGAGCGTCCACAACGTATATGACTTTCCGGAATTGGTCAGAGACCTGCTGAAAATCGGTGAAGCATACTATTATTTCCATGACTATCCACAAGCCAAAAGCTATTTCCAACGGATAATCCGTTTGCCTGAAACAGATTTTAACACCATGTTCATGAATTCAGCCACAAATACGCTGGGGCTGTGTTATCAGAAAGAAAAAGACTATACGCGTTCCGACCATTATTTCAATGAAATTTTAAAAACGAATTTTGCGGTACCCAAAAAGATCTGGCGGCGGATCGCGGTAGGTAATCTGGGTGCAAACTGTTATTACCGGCAGGAATACGATAAGGCAATACCCATGCTGGAAGACGATTTCCGGGGAGCAACAAAGGAGAATGACTTCGGGCCCGCAGCGGGAGCCGCAATTCTGCTGGCGGATATTTTCCTGATAAAAGAAAATGCGGAAAGATCGTGGACCTATATACGACATGCCCGTAGCAATATTGAAAAAGCGGGGCAAAGGGAAAGACTGCAATTTCTTTATCCCATCATCAGCAAATGGTATGGTTATAAAGGCCAGACGCAATTGTCAAAAAGTTACCTGGACTCGACCGTTTCTGCAATCAATCAATATCATGATCAGTTCAGCGCTACAAAAGTGCTTCGTGCCCAGCAGAAAATCAGTTTGCAGCAGGAGAAATTACGACGGGCTGAAATCGTATTGGAAAATCAACAAAAGGCAAATGAAAGAGTCCTGATGCTGATTTTCTTTTCTGCCTTTGTGATCATTTTCATTCTCGGTTACCTGATCCACAAAAAACGTCAACAGGCCAAGGACCTGAAAATCCAGGTTGCCATGCAGGAACTGGAAGCCGCTACCCAAAACTTAAAACAATTCACTGAGAGTATTTCTGAAAAGAATCATCTGATTGAGCAGTTGCAAAGCCGCTGGTCGGACGAGGAAAAAAACGAGCTGGTAAATCAGTTGCAGCAAAGCACCATTCTGACAGAGGAAGATTGGTCCGCGTTCCAGAAAATGTTCGATAAGGTGTATCCAGGCTTCATTTTCCGTGCCAAAAAAGTTTATCCGGATCTTTCCATTGCTGAATTACGCTATTTTCTGTTGTCAAAACTGAATTTGTCTTACAAGGAAATGTCGTCCATGCTTGGTGTTTCGCCCAATACTGTTCAGGTGCTCCGCCACAGAATCCGTAAAAAACTTCAATTTTCAAATAACGAAGTGATGGAAGAAGTAATTAACCAGATTTAGGGCGTTGCTGTCGGGGGATATTTAATTGGTTAATATGCAGCAACTTATAGAATGGTTTAGAGATGTAAGATTTTTGTAAGACGGCATTTTTATTGCTTTTTACATTCCCGGTTTATGTTTGATGCTTTGGTTCTAAAAAGCATTAAACTCAACATGAAGAAAACTTCTATCGCAACCCTTCTTAACTTTTTTTTACTAGGCATTTTATTGTTTCGTGTCAGTGCGGTTAGTTTCGCAGCCGGCTCCCCAACGAAAAAGTTGACTGGTAAGGCCTCGGCGGTTCTGTCTCCGGGACCGGATGTCAATGGTGTTTTGTATGTCAAAAAAGGTAGTGCTGGTACGGGTGAGTCCTGGGGAAACGCCCTTGGCGAACTGGCCGATGCGCTTAAAATGGCAAAGAACGATTTGTCCATCAAACAGATCTGGATAGCCAAAGGGAAATACAAACCGCTCTATTCTCCCGAAGACGGACAGAATTTTGCTGATTCGACACAAATTGTGCAGGTGGGTAAAAATCATCGCTGGCGTAGTTTCCTGTTGGTGAAAGATGTCAAATTATATGGTGGTTTTGATCCGGATAACGGCATAACCGATTTGAGCCATAACAGGCTGTTGCCAACCCGAACGTTGAACGTAACGCAGGGACAAGGAACTGTTCTCAGTGGCGATTTTAGTAATAACGATCTTGTGACGGGCTCGGGCGCCAGCCTTTCATTCAGTAATAACGGCGAAAATGCAGCACAGGTGATTGTCGCAGCAGGCGATCTGGGAAATGCGCTGATGGATGGGGTTTCGATCACCGGAGGAATGTCGGAGTCTGGAACCTATCTCGCCAATGGTGTAAGCATAAACCGGGAAAACGGCGGCGGGCTGCATCTTGCTTCATCCGCTTTGACGCTTCGTCATGTCAGTCTGTATGTGAACGGAGCAGGTACAGGCGGCGGAATCTATGCAGTTGGTTCATCACTGACGATCCGGAACGCGCTCATGCAGCTCAACTGGGCCAGTTACTCCGGTGCAGCCATGACAATCGAAAGCTCATCCGCTTTGGTTTCCCAGGCCGTCTGCACCGCTAACCGTACCGGCCAGTACGGGTCTGTTATGTACGCCAAAACGAATAGTTCAATTGCATTCAATCTTTCTACCTTCGATAACAATGCCGCAAGCAGTGGCGGGTCGGTGGCCTTTTCCGCTGGAAATTCTACCATCGGTGTCACCAACAGCATTGCATGGTCAAACGGCCCAGCTGCATTGGCCAAAGAGAACAACGCCAGCACTTTGACAGTGGCCTATTGTATTATCCAGGGTGGTTTCGCAGGTGGTACCGGCATCATGGATAATGACCCGCTATTTGTCAGCGCCGCCACGGGAAACTTCCGTTTAAAGCCAGGCAGTCCGGCAATCGGGACTGGAAAGAATGACCTGGTCCCTTCTGATATTACCACCGATCTGGACGGAGATTCACGTATCTACGGAGCTGGCAATGTGGATGTTGGAGCTTATGAATACCGCCTAACCGCGGATCAGCTTCCAACGGAATCAGGTGTGTTGTTTGTTAAAAAAGGCTCAACCGGTACAGGGAGCTCGTGGTTGGACCCTTTGGGCGAGCTCGCGGATGCCTTGAAAATCGCCAAAAACGACCCGGCGGTCAGACAGATATGGATTAGCAAGGGTGTTTATAAGCCATTGTATTCGCCGGTGGATGGTGCAAATTTTGCAGATTCGGCAACTTTGGGCATCAATCACACCAGCAGGAGTTTCCTGTTAGTCAAAGATGTGAAAATCTACGGTGGTTTTGATCCCGACAACGGTATTGTCAGGCTCTCGCAACAACGGGCACTTCCAACGGGAATTCCGGTTAGTGCGCCCGGTGAGGGCACGATATTAAGTGGCGATTTTAGTAATAATGACGTCATTACGGGAGCGGGGGCTTCACTAAATTTCTCTAGCTACGGCGAGAACGCAAATCAGGTCGTCGTGTCTGCCGGGGATGTGGGCACAGCTTTGCTGGATGGGATAGTCATACGAGGAGGTTCGGCCGGCACTAATACGCAGTATGTGGCAAATGGCAAGACAATTACCCGGCAAAGTGGTGGCGGATTATTCGCTGTCGAATCAGCACCAACCCTCAATAACCTTCGGTTTTATGCAAATTCTGCCGGATCTGGCGGGGCGGTTTTTGTGAAAGACGCAGCTGCATTAGCGGTTTCAAACTCGGTTTTTTCTTTAAACTGGTCGTCTTCTAACGGAGCGGCATTTTATACTAGCGCGTCCTCGCTTGCCATTTCCAATACTGTTTTTTCCGGAAACCGGGTAGCCGGGCAGGGAGCTGCAATTTACGGGACGGGATTTTCCTGCAATATTGTTCAAACTACTTTTACGGGTAATGACGGTGGCGGAACGATACTGATGGCGGCATCATCGTCACTTACAATGGCCAACAGCATCATCTGGGACAACCAATCCTCCATTGCTTTGTTGGGCGGAAGTACTGCGTCAGTAAGTTACTCCGTTGTGCAATTTGGCCAGACCGGTACCGGCAACCTGGATATCGATCCGCTCTTTGAAAACGCCTCAGCCGGTGATTACCGTTTAAAATCAGCCAGTCAGGCCGTTAATTCCGGTGCAAACAGCCTGTTGCCAGCCGGAGTGATGCAGGACCTGGCTGGCCAACCCCGTATTTACCGGGTCGGCCGGGTTGATATGGGTGCCTATGAGTTGCAGGAAAGTGTGTTTGAGAAAGGAACGGGGGACATTCTTTATGTAAAAAAGGGAAGTGGCGGCAGTGGAAGTTCATGGGATAATGCGCTGTCCGAACTGGCCGATGCGCTTATGGCGGCGCAGAAATTGGAAGATGTGAAGGAAATCCGGGTGGCGAAAGGTACTTACAAACCCATGTTTTCTCCTGACGATGCCCTGAACTTTGCAGATTCTGCTGCCCTGGTAAAACTGAACAGGAGCCACATTGGACGGAGTTTTCGGCTGCTGTCGGGCGTAAAACTATATGGCGGTTTTGACCCCGACAACGGCATCACTGACCTGACCCATGACCGTATTATGCCCAACCTGAAATTGGCTGACCTTGGTAATGAAATAAAAGGAACGATTCTGAGCGGCGATTTTAATAACGATGACATCGTAACCGGAAGCGGCGAAACACTCGGTTTTGTCAACTACGACGATAATGCTGCTAGTGTCACCATAGCCACAGACCTGCCTGCCACTTCTGTACTGGATGGATTTACAGTGCGCGGCGGGCGGGGGCGTAACCCTGGTAACGGGCTCGGAGGGGGGATGTATTCCAATTCCTCAAAAATGACAATCAATAACGTGTGTTTTTATGGCAATACTGCCGGACAAGGTGGGGCAGTTTATATGGAGGATTCGTATAACAATTTTACCGACGTAGCTTTTTATAAAAACGATTCAGAATATGGCGGCGCTCTGTTACAATACACCGAAAGTACTTCGATCCGCTTTAACATGAGCCGCATCACGGTTGCAGAGAATAAAGGTGGCGAAGCGTTTGGTGTTGTCGGCATTCACGGTCCGGTCACCATCTCTGAAAGTACTTTTTATGGAAATGCGGCCGGAAAGTTTACGCTTTTGCTGGCAGGCTTTGGAAATACGATTGTTCAGAATTCTCTCTTTTACCAGAATCCAGGCGGAGGAATAAAACTGGACAACTATAATTCGATCGGCTGGCCCAATGACATGCGGATCATCAACACAACAATAGCCGATAACGGGGGCTATGGTTTCTGGTGCGAAAATAGTAATCAGGCGCGCGTGATCAACACGATCAGCCAGAATAATACATTCGGAAATACAAACGAATGGGGTAATGTTACGGTCATCAATTCCATTATGCAAAGCATGTTCGGCGTCACCGGGGACGGAACAAATAGCAGAGACATTGATCCGGTTTTTGTAGATCGTGCTGCGGGCGATTATCGCCTACTACCATGTAGTCCGGCCGTCAATTCAGGCAGCAACACATGGGTGACAATCGCGAATGTAGTAGATCTGGCTGGCAATACCCGTAAATACGGAGATGGTGTTGTAGACATAGGTGCCTACGAATACCAGGGTGATGCCTTTACCGGTGTTGATTTGCTGGCCGAAAATGGAAATGAGGCATCTGTCACAGTAAGCGGGTCAACTAAACTGATAGCAAGTTCATCGGCGTGCCGGTTGCTGGCGACCGTTCAGCCAGGCGGCACCCAGCCTGTATCGGGTATTATAAACGGAAAGGTTTGGGTTGATGCAGTTGCGAACAGCGCATATGTGAGACGGCATTATCAGATCAAACCCGATCAAAATGCAGAAGCGGCGACTGCGAGGGTTACTCTGTATTTTACCCAGGCAGATTTTGACAATTTTAATTTATCCAATTCCGCCAAACTTCCCCAAAGCCCTGCTGATTTAGAAGGTATTGATCATGTGATCATTGAAAAAAGAAACGGTGAAAGTAGCGATGGCAGCGGTCTTCCCAATACTTATTCCGGAATAGCTCAAAACATTACCGAAGCAGAGGTGAAATGGAAAGACGACACCCAACTTTGGGAGGTGAGTTTCGATGTAACCGGTTTCAGCGGTTTCTTTGTTAAAACCGTTTCATCACCGCTGCCTGTGCGATGGATATCTTTCGAAGGCAAAATAAATGACCAGAACCAGGCACTTTTAAGCTGGAAAGCGGATGAAACGAATGCAGACCGTTATGAAATGCAAAGAAGCAGCGATGCAAAAGCCTTCCATCCATTTGCTGAAATAAAGGCCAAAGGAAACGGCGTGAACGAATATGCACTGACAGATCCAATACAGGTTTACGGCCAAACGTATTACCGGATTCGCCAGATTGACACAGATGGCAAATACAGTTTTAGTAGAATGATTGTGCTTACCGGTTCTCAGAATAAAGGTATTCAGGTTTACCCCAATCCTTTTCATAACAGTGTTACGATAGAGGTAGATCAGGAAAATAGCAGAACCACATTGCAGCTTTTTAATATACTTGGCAAAGAAATGAAAAAAATAGAACTGAAAAGTGAAAGCACCAAGGTTGAGTTAAGTAATTTGGCACCTGGTCTTTACCTGTTAAAGCGAAATGACAATGTTATAATTAAGTTGTTAAAACAATAAATAGGAAGCGGTTTTTCTGGTGGAAATTTTTGGGAGCGGTAAGTGAATATGTCGATGTTTTGGGGCGATATACTTTTGCTTTTTTACAGGGCTATTTAATGATTCCTTGCCGTAGTCGTTTGATACAAATTTCCGAAGCAGGGGTCGTTCAAATAGTAAAATCCGGATAAGCTTATTGAGTTAGATTTTTGAAATGGGTGTGCATGGGTGTTGGTTTTGGGATATCAAATTTGGGTGAAGATATTTTTTATCAATCCTTCATTCAGCACCCATTTTTTCATTGGATTTTACCAAAACTTCACATAAAAAATGTGAAGACAATGAGCGTCACGGAATGCTGTCTGTTAAATTTCAATATCCATTTTTCGTAATAAGCCGTCCTCTACTGTGTAGATGTGTTTCACTTCTCCATCAAAGATCAGATTTCCCTGCAAGTCCTTTACAATCTGGTGAACAGTTACTTCAAATGTCCCGTCTGGTCTTTGATCAAACGCGACCGGTTCAACGGTCGGGTTTATTTCCGTCCATTGCCTTGTCCAATACGCCCTTACTTCATCATGCCCGCTCACATAACCACCTTCAAAAGCCTTTGGCCACTCCACGTTTTCATGAAACGTCGAAAGTGCCGTATCAATGTCTCTTGAATTAAAAGCCGGATAGGCTTTTTGGATTAGGTTTTTGAAATGGGTGGGCATGGGGGTTGGGATGGGGTGGTTGGTTGTTCTCGTCTTCGGTGTTGTCCTTTGAGAAAAACCAATTATTACGGGCTAGCCTCTATAATTCCACATAAATACACTCATTTATTGAGTGAAATTTTAGTTTTTCTACTTGAAATTGTCCGTTAATAGTAAATTGGATATTAGTAGTCGTATTGTCTCCTGTATTGATTATTTGAGCTTGTGGAATGGTATAGATCAATTCGGCATTATTTGTGTCTAATAGCTTTATATTTTCTTGAACATTGTTAAAAATAAAGGAACTATTTGAATTATTTATTGTAAGTATTGAGATCGTAACAACATTGTTTACTGTTGATTGCCCGGTAATACAAAAGTCTATTCCCTCAAAATAAAAAGTGGTGTTTATTCCTGTATAGCTGATTGTAGGAAGTTCAAATAATTGAGAAACAAGATTATCAACGTCTGTGTAAGGGTTTAATAAGTGGTGGTTCGCTATTGGAGAATGTCGATACTTCAACCATGCAGCAAATTCAAGGGCTGTGTCTCGTTTATCACTTAGGTCATCATAAAGCTTTGCTTTGCCTTTTATATAATCTGGATAGTGGTTCCGCTTTATGTAAGTAGAAGCACAAATAGCTCCATTACAAGTACATTGATTTCCTCTGCTTTCACAGTCGCTTCTTTGAAATTCGGTTGTGCTTTTTTCAAAATGAAGCAATACCCATTCTTCGAAAGCAATACTTGAAAAAGCAACTTTTATTTTTGCTTTGAAAGCATCGTCAATTGCTTGTAAATTTTGTTGGTCTCTATCTCTGTCTTTATCGAAAACAACCCAAACTTCGTCATAAGACCTTTTGCTTTTCTTGGCCTCTTTAACCATATTTACTGGGTCTGTCTTGCTCCCTTCAACAATTTCTCTAACATCAACTGTTACAGAGTACTTCCATTCATCCTCATCTCCTAAAATTTCGCTTATTCTCGAGAAATACGCTTGTTCAGTGTGTCCCTCAGTAAGAATATACAAAGACCTTTTTATATTCTTATTCTTACTCATATTCTGCGATAAATTCAAATTTTTTGATGTTAGGAACAGCACCGAATTTTCCTGTTCTATACCATTTATCAAAAGGTATGTCCGAACGAACATTTTTTAAATCGTTAAAGTCTTTTACTGAATATAATTCGGTAATTCCGTATTTGTTTTTATCACCAAACCAAATTTGATCTTTGCGAAAAACTTTTTTATCAAGTAAAGTAGTTTCGTGCGTTGCAAAGACAAGCTGCGAATTGTTTTTGTTAACTTTAGGGTTATGAAACAACTCAACCAAAAATTTTGCAAGGTCAGGATGTAAACTGTTGTCAAACTCATCTAAAAAAATCAAAACAGATTCTTCTTTTTCAAAGGCTTCAAGCATTAAGCCGCCAATTGCAAACATTGTTTTGGTTCCTTGCGATTCTTGGTCATTGAAAGAAAGTTCTCTTGTGCCTATATGTTTTCCTTCTTCATTATAAATCTTGTGTATTCCAAAAGTTTCGTATTTTAGTTTGCGTTTTAATTCTGATTTTACCTCATCAGGAAATTTATCAAAATCTGTGTCCGGTCGTTCTTTTACTGCTACCGCATTGATTTTAGTGTCGGCAACACTAATTAACTTGCTCAATTTTTTGCTTAATTCTTTGCTTTCTGAGTTGTTAAAACTTCCTTGAACTTTATCATATAACTGATTTATATGGTGTAATGCAGGAATATTCCAAACTTCAATTTCCTTGAAATATAAATAAATATTTCTAAGTTGGTCATTTGGTATACCTCCAAACTTTGAAAGGAACAAAGTGTTTTTAGTAACTCTTTTGTCTTCTTTTTTGTTCTCCATTGCGTCACCAAACTCAACAAACTCATTTGCGTCTTTCCTTTCAAAAATCTTAGAAATCCAATTTGTTTCATATACACCTAAATACTCGTAAAGTATTTCTGTTTGGTTATACTTTATGATGTACCTGTGTCTCTTCTTACTTTTGGGAATAAAATTTATAGTTATTTCAGTCGATTCATTTTGTGATGTAGCATCTAATAAAAATGGATCGTAAAACCTTTTGGATATTGGGTCGCCTGCTTTTAATTCCGAAGAGTTTAAAATGAAGTTTCGTAATGTCCACATCAATCTAATTAGATTGGATTTTCCCGAAGCGTTAGCTCCGTAGATTACCGCTGATTTTAAAAGTTTCAAGTTTTTATAATCAGAAAGAGGGGTAAAAGTATTGCCCGATTTCAACTTCAATGAAGTTGCTTCTAAGCTGAAATTTTGCTCTTCTTTGATTGAGCGGTAGTTTTTGAATTTTACGTCTATCAACATACTCGTTGCTTGGCATCGTTAAAGGGTACAAAGATAGTAATTTGAACTGGCAAAACTCATTTTGTGTAAATAATTTACATGAAATGAGTTTTCGTGTTGCCGGTAACAATTAGGAAGAGCTATTGATATTGTAGAAGGTTTGGATTTAGTCTTCTACATTGACAGCAACTTGGTCGCACTTCGCTTGCCTAAAATGTCGTAAAACCAGAAAGTTCGATACCACTTTTTCCATTTAAATCTTACAAATAATTACATAAAATTTTCAATAATCCCAAATCCTCATTTTCTTAGCCATAATCCCCCCAGCCGGCTCCCCCAACAATCTACCATCATTTCCCCAAAATCCAACTAGTGGTTTATATAACTTATCCCAACCGCCATATAGCACTCCCTCTGCCCGCGCTGGTCATTTTTGTCCATATAGGCTCAGTGATCGCTTAGGATATTGCGGTTTTGAGGATTTATGGTGTAAGAAGGGAGCCCATTGCGTACAATATCAAATTTACAGGGTAGTTCACATTACCTGAAATATTCTTGCCCAATAGAAACTCCAATGGAAGCAGTTATTGAAGAACATGCGCTAAGCTCAGTTGAAGTGGCACTTATTCGGCTGAGCAAAGTATAAAATATTGCTTACGCAACTTAACGAACTATGTTGCGATTAAGCGCTTTTTGTTAGTATTGGGTCATTTACGCTGGTTTGGTAGTCCACTGTTTTGGTAATCCAATCTTTTTCAGCATTTCGTTTGCCTTTTCAAGTTTTTCCGGAAACAATACTTTGTCGTCCAATTTATCCAGCGATTTGTCAATCTTTACGATTGGAATTTTTCTCTTTTTTAATTCGTCTGTTACTTTCATATCTCTAATTGTTTTGATTATTTATATTTTTCTTCTTACCAAAAATCCGTCATATTCAGTATCGGGTTTAAAAGTTTCCCAATCATTCATTTAGTTCCCCAAGCACTTCAAAATCGGATGTGACCTCTTCCAGAAATTTCGAAATGCCCATTTTGTACAGTCTTGTCCTTGCTTTTGTGCTTCCAGTTGCATATACCCAAGCATCAGGGTATTTGTCCATAAATGCATAAACTGTCGCAGCCACCGTCGTCAAAACTTTTTCGCTATCTCCATTATCTGAAATTACTTTATCATCAATTTCTCCCGTTTCAGGGTTCCTGTCTCCAAATGCAAGATTGTACAAACCCTTCAAGTTGGTAGGCTGATACTTGACAAGTTTGTGAATAAGCCCTTTCTTCCCTTCGCTTACAAACTCAAAGGTCATCATTTTGTCGCTTGAAGCCAAAGGGTATTTAGGCAATTTCATTTACTTCTCATTTTTAGATTTCTATACAAATTTACAAAAAAAATCGCGGATCGGGTTGTGACCAACGTTTGTGAAAGTACCGCAGCCAACTTAGGAAAGTTACAAAGATCTTTGGGTATCTCCAACCAGTGATCTATACAACTTATCCCACCCGCCATATAACACTCCCCGCCCTAGGGATTCCCATCTTTGCAACGTTAACAGATTTGTCAATGGAGAAACATCGATTTTACAAGACGCATGGAGAAGGTAAGATTGGGCGAAGGCTTTCACAGCTCGCCCTATTCAAAGGAAATTTCCCCTTCCCATTTCGAAACAAAAGAATTTCTGGCTACTTTCATTCCAAAGGAAAATTTGAATCGTTATGAGCCTTACCCGATTTTTTGAATCGCAGTCTTTTTCACCAGAGGACGCTGCTTGCCTGGCTTCCATCTTTAAAATGGAGCAGGTTTTTAAGGGACAAAAAATTCTTGAACCGGACAACCATGGTAAAAAGGTTTACTATGTTGATAAGGGACTTTTGCGTACCTATTATCTGAAAGACGGAAAGGATATTACCCATTATTTTTTTGAGGAAAATACCTTCACGCTGCCGCTTGAAAGCATTTTCTACAACCGCCCTTCGCCTTACGGACTGGAAGCCCTGGAACCCGGCACTGTACTTTCAGTAGCTTATCATGAAATCGAAAAAATGGCTGAAACGTATCCTGCTTTGCAGAAAGTGATCAGTTTTCTGCTGATCGATGTGCTGCGGTCGTTTTCCGACAGGCTGCATTCTATTCAGTTTCAGTCGGCCCAGGAGCGGTACAAAACGATTGAAGTGCATCAGCCTGGCTTGTTGTTACGTGCCAATCTGGGTCATATTGCCTCTTATATTGGCATCACACAGCAGACTTTGAGTGTTTTGCGAGCGCAGCGCTGAGAAAAAAATATTTTTACCCTTTTTTCATTTTTTAATCTAGCTTAAAAGAAAACTCCTTCTTTGCCCCGAGCTTTGCATGGTTATTGAAAAATCATTTTAACAGCCCGGGATTATGGATCACACACAACATCATGTTTTTGTAACCGACGAAACGGGGATTGCCGCATCTTACCAGCACGCAAAAAATCGTCTGGTTCAGCATCCGGACGATCATGTCTCGCTGCTCTTTTTTGCCGAAAATAACGAAGCGCTTTTTTCAAAAGAAATGACGATTTTACATAATCATTTCCCTGAACGCTTCCTGGTATACGACGAGTTACTGAGCACATTACATCCGGGTTTGCTGCCACAGGAAACGCTGGAATCGGTGATCAATGAGAACACGAGAGACGAAATGGCTTTTTTCATAACAGGAGAAGCCGGTTTTGCAGATCTGATCCGCCAGTCCCTGGTTTTTCTGGGTATAGATCCACAGCGGATCGCCGGTCAGGAAATGAAACGTTGACATTATAAAAATCAGCCAGATATTTAATTTACCCATATTATGAAACAGATTCAGCTTTTTACAATTGCGCTGGCCGCGCTTACGGTTGCTTCCTGCAATAAGGGGCCAAAGGATGGCTCGGAAGCACCCGTTAATTCCATTGCCGTCGTGACGTCGACGGTCGAAAACCGCAAATCCGACCGCGAGATATCGATCAGCGGAAATATAGAAGGCGAAAAAACGGTCCGCCTGGGTTTTATGGTTGCCGGAAAGATCAGTTACATCGCTGCCAATGAAGGCCAGAAAATAAACAAGGGCCAATTGATTTCCAGTCTGGAACCTACCAATTATGCCATTGGAAAAGAAATTGCCGATGTGCAGGTGGCGCAGGTGGCGGATGAATACGAGCGGCTGAAAATCATGCACGACCGCAAAAGTATCAGCGAAAGTGACTTTTCGAAAATCAGCCACGGGCTCGACCAGGCAAAGGCACAGCAGAAATTACAGGCAAAAAATTTGTCGGATACCAAATTGTACAGTCCCATCAGCGGGGTTTTGTTAAAGAAAAACGCCGAGGTAGGGGAGATCACCGGAAGCGGTACTCCGCTGTTTGTTGTGTCCGATATCCGTACGGTGAAGGCCAATGCGTATATCCCGGAAAGTGAATTGCAGAATATCAAGATCGGTCAGGAAGCGACGGTGCTGGTGTCGTCCCTGAATGAGACATTTAAGGGAAAAATAACCGAAGTAGGCTCAGCTGCTGATCCTTCGTCCCGGGCATTTACGGTGAAAATTACGATCAACAATCCCAAACTGATCATCAGGCCGGGTATGATTGCAGAAGCGAGGATCAATTCCGGTGCGAAAAGCGAGTTTCTGGCGATACCCACCGAAGCGGTTTTAAGAAATCTCAACAATGAAAACATTGTGTACGTGGTTGACAAGGCCAAAAATAAGGCTTTTGAAAGAAAAGTAAGTTTAGGGCAGCTGACCGACAACTACATCGAAATTCTGTCCGGGCTCAGTCCGGGCGATGTGATCGTAACCTCAGGACAAAATAAACTGACCGACGGCGCAGACATTACGGTAACCAAATAAATGAAACGGTACCCTATCACCCAAAACCTGCAAACTGAAATCGCATGAATTTTGTAGAAGCATCATTAAAATACAAACAGGTCACCCTTTCGGTGCTGCTGTTGCTGTTCGCGGTCGGCGTCAATTCGCTGCTCAATATGCCGCGACGTGAGGACCCTAAAATCACGATCCGGCAGGGTCTGGTGATCGCCTATTTTCCCGGAGCCAATTCGGCCCAGGTGGAAGATCAGGTGACCAAAAAACTGGAACAATATCTGTTTCAATATGCAGAAGTTAATAAGGCTAAAACCTATTCTACCACGTCCGATGGCATGGTGGTGGTGAACGTAGAACTTGGCGAGCAGGTAAAAGAGCCGGATGTTTTCTGGAGTAAGCTGCGGCATCAGTTACTGATCTCAAAACAAATGGACCTTCCGGCTGGTGTAAAAGGGCCGGTTGTGAATTCGGATTTTGGCGATACGGAGGCGCTGGTGATCGGCGTGGAAAGTAACGCATCCAGTTATCTTCAGTTGAAAGATTATACCAAAAAACTCGAAGACGCGATACGTACCGTTCCGGCCACCTCGAAGGTGAAAAGAATCGGCGAGCAGAAAGAACAGATCGTGATCAGCTCCAATTCGGAGAAACTTTCGCAGTACGGTCTGAGCCTGAGCCAGGTGATCAAAGTGCTGCAAAGCCAGAACGCCATCAACGCAACGGGTGATATTAAAACCGAGAACAGCCAGACGCCCCTGTACACCGACGGCTTCTACAACTCCGAGAGCGAAATTGCCAACCAGATCGTGGGTAGTTCCAAAACAGGACAGACGATACGCCTGGGGGATGTAGCCACTTTGACAAGAACCTACAACGACCCGACCAGCAAAACGACCGTCAACGGCAACAAAGCCATGATCCTGTCGGTGCAGATGCAGGAGGGAAACAACATTGTTCAGTTTGGCGACGAAGTGCAGAAAAAGGTGGCCGAGGTTAAAAAACTTTTGCCGGATGATGTCAAACTGACCACGATCGTCAACCAGCCGCAAATGGTGGATTCGAATATCACCCACTTTATCCGGGAATTTTTTCTGGCTATCATTTCAGTGGTAGTGGTGGTGATTTTGCTGCTGCCATTCCGGATCGCAGCCGTTGCCGCCATGGCCATACCGATGACCGTCGCCGTTACTTTTGCGCTGATGAATGCTTTTGGCATTGAACTACACCAGGTTTCGCTGGCCGCGCTGATCGTGGTTCTGGGGATGGTAGTGGATGATGCCATCGTCATTGCCGACAATTATGTGGAGCTTCTGGATGAGGGTGTGGACCGTTGGACGGCCGCCTGGCGCAGTGCGAGCGACCTGGTAATTCCTGTGCTTGCCGCCACCGTGACGATCATCGCCTCTTTTGCGCCAATGGTTTTGCTGACCGGGACAGTTGGTGAATTTATTCATGCTTTGCCCGTGACGGTTGCCATAGCGCTGGGTTCGTCCTTTATTGTGGCGATGGTGCTCACCCCGCTTTTGTGCTACACTTTTATCAAAAAAGGACTGCATGACCACAGCGACGAAGCGGCTGATAAAAAGAAAAAGGAAAGTTTGCTGGATAAAATGCAGACTGGTTATAACGCCGCGCTGGGCTGGTGTGTACGACATCCGAAAACCACGGTGATCGCCAGTTTGAGCACGATTCTGGTTGCAGGGCTACTTTATACCAAAGGGATTAAACAGCAGTTTTTCCCGGCCGCAGAACGAAACCAGCTCGTGGTGGAACTCTGGATGCCGACCGGAACAAAGATGAACCGGACCGGTCAGTCTATTGCCAAGGTGGAAAAAATGGTGAAGGCCGATAAACGGGTGACTTCGTATGCAACATTTGTCGGTACCAGTGCCCCGCGTTTTTATTATAATTTTTCACCCGAAGTACCGGTTCAGAATTACGCCCAGATTCTGATCAATACCGAAACGGAAGAAACGACCGATGAGCTGGCTGAGGAGCTTTCGCATGTGGTGGATAACCTCGTTCCGGAAGGGGTGGTGCAGGTAAAACTCATGCAGCAGGGGCAGCCGCTGAAAGCGCCGGTGGAAGTCAGGATTATCGGGGAAGACATCAACCGGCTGAAACAGATCGCAGCACAGGTGGCGGAGGTCGTTAAAAAAGCAAAACGTAACCGGCTGGTCCGCAATGATTTCCGCGAAGATTATTACGGTATCGCCATCCAGCTCAAAAACGACGCGAGCCGTCTTGGGTTTACCACCACCAGCATCGCAAGTTCGGTGTATGTGGGTTTTGCCGGTGCGCCGGTGGCGACCATGTACGAAGGAAACGAGCCGGTAGATATTGTTTTGAGACTGGATGAAAAAAACCGCCGTTCTACCGACGATCTTGAAAATACGTATCTCGAATCCCCCGTGACCGGTGCCAGTGTGCCGCTCAGGCAGGTAGCCGATATCGTGCCGCAATGGTTTACCGGTAAGATCATGCACCGCAACGGAGTCCGTACATTGACAGTCCAGTCCGAAACACAGCCGGGCACCTTGCCTTCGCAGCTGCTGAAAGAAATTCAGCCCGAAATTGCCAAACTCACACTTCCGGCGGGTTACCAGATCCAGTACGGTGGAGAGTATGCCAATAAACAGGAAACGTTCAGTCAGATGATCAAGGTTTTGGGCGTGAGCCTGGTGCTGATATTTCTGGTGCTTCTGCTGCAATTCCGGAATCTGAAAGAGGTCGCCATTATCATGCTGACGATCCCGCTGAGCCTTTTCGGCGCTTTGTTTGGCCTTTATATCACAGGCAACAATTTCAGTTTTACCGCCTTTGTCGGGCTGATCAGCCTGTCGGGCATCGTCGTGCGGAATGCCATCATACTGATAGACCACACCAATGAGCTGATCCGGCACCACGGCATGGACATCCCCACTGCCGCAGTAGAATCCGGTAAAAGACGTCTTCGTCCGATCTTCCTGACTGCCATGGCAGCGGCAATCGGCGTACTTCCGATGATCATTTCCGGCTCGCCGATGTGGAGTCCGCTTGCGAGCGTGATTGCCGTGGGGGTGATATGGAGTATGGTAATGGCACTGCTGACCGTGCCGGTACTTTATATCGGCTGGATGAAACCGTCGGACAAGGAGGAATTAGTGAAAAATAGCTTAATGACAGCGCATCATGAAATTTAAGAACATACATTTATCTGGCTGGCTGGCAGCGGTATTGCTGCTTTTTGCCGGAAATACGATGGCGCAGCAAACACCGCTGAGTCTGGATCAGACCATCGATAAAGCCTTGCAAAACAATAAATTATACAGTGTTAAATCTTTGCAGCTGGATGAAAAAAGATCCAGAGTAAAGGAGGACCGGATTAAGGCGTACCCGGCGGTTTCTGTCAGTTCGACCTACCAGTACAACGCCAGTATCGGCCAGCTTTCCATTCCGCAGGGGGCATTGGGCGTGATTCCGTTGCCGGCAGGAAATGTGGCCTTACCGAACAATGAACTGAATTTTGATCTCGGACAACATCAGACTTTCAATGCTGGCGCTACGATCTATCAGCCGATCTCCCAGCTGAGCAAGATCCGCACCGGCGTGGAAGTTGCGAAAACGGATGTGGAAATCGCGGACCGTGAGAAAACAAAGGTGTCGCTGCAAATCCGTCAGGCGGTGGAAAAGCTGTATTATGGCATACTGATCACACAGAAACAGCAGGAAGAGGCACGTGCAAAAATGGAATTGGCTAAAATGAAATTTTACGATGTGGAAAGCGGTAAATTATCCGGTAAAACCATTGAATCCAACGAGTCCGGTTTGCAGGCCAATATTGCCGACGAAGAACAGAATCTTCTGAAACTGGAAATTCAGCAGGAGGATTACCTGGCCGATCTGAGCCGGCTGACCGGTATGGAACCGGGGCAGATCAGTCTTGAAAATGTTTCACTCAAGCCGGTAGAAGCGACCAGAACGCTGGAAGATTACAAAACCGGAGCCATGGAAAATAACGTGGATATTCAACTGGCCGATCTTGGTAAAACAAAAAGTGAGCTTGGCGTGAAAGCGGCGAAATTGAGCTACAGGCCCGATATTGGGGTTTTTGCCGGCTATACCTTCCAGAAAGGAAACATTATTTTTCCGCAGAACAACCCATTCGTCGGTGCCAGTCTGAAATGGAATGTGCAGGATATTTTCAGTAACAAAGAAGTGATCAGGCAGCGCTACCTGGTTTCACAGCAGGCGCAGGTACTTTTGTCGGATAAAAAAGAGGAAGTAAACAACAGCGTGGAAAAGGCTTACCGCAAGATCCGCCAGGCACAGTCGCTCATCGCGGTTGCCGAACGTGCCTATACGTACCGTCAGCAGGAACTGAAAGTGCAGCTCGACAAAAAGTTCGCCGGCCTGAACACCGAAGCCGATGTACTGAACACGAAATCTCTGCTCGCCAAATCCGAAGCCGATCTGTTTTCTGCTCAGCTGAATTACCGGCTGGCCGTGTCAGATCTTAGGATATTGACGGAGCGGTTTTGAGGGGGTTGGAATGGAAGGCAGGAAGTCGGAAGGGGCTTCCTGTTTTTGTTTCATTTATCAATGTTTGATACTGCCTTTTTCTACCAATCAGTCGTCCATTCTTTTTCATAAAGTCAGCATTGATTTTGCTCGCCTCACTTTTAGTTAGCCAGGAACAATTCTGTGGATAGAATCCTTTACTCTTATCTATCCTGGTGAACGTCATTTTCGGATCTATTTGCTCTCCTACATCACTTCTGAATTTGTTGAAGTCAAGCCAGGATTTCGTACCAATACCCCTGTAAAGTTTCCTGATTTTACCAGGGTGAGATGGAAGGAAAGCCGTGATGCCGGGGAGCAAAAGCGGAGGTGTTGCTGCAATATTAAATTGTATCAGGCACGGTGTCACAAAATTTTCAGGTGAATGGTTTCTGAAAATGACTCGACCGTTAACTTGTCTAAACTAACTGCATTTTTGTCTACTTAAAGGAATAACTCCTGTTTTACACTTCTTTCTGAATGTAGGTTTGAGCTATCAAATCAAAAAGAGCATCAGAATCATGAAGACAATCTTAAAATCCGGCTACTTTAAAATCTTTGTTTTACTCATTGTCCCCGGGCTCTGTTTTATATCCTTTAAGGAGGACCACCCGCTGGAAAACAACGACAACGTAACAGATTTTCACAAAACTGCACAGACCAAATTCATTCATGCAGATGGCAACGAAATCGCATACCAGGTGCCGGGTAACGAAAAGGGATTGCCTTTGCTCCAGGTGTTTTCATTGGGAGGCTCAATGGATGACCGGAATCCGGCTATCACGAATGGAGTGGCCAAAAACCAACAGGTTATCTTGTTTGATCTGCCAGGAGTAGGTTCCTCTCAGGGGGTAACACCAGATTACATCGCAGTTTCTGTCGGAGTGAAGAAGCTACTAAGTTTTCATCTTTAATTAATAAAACGATGGACATTATAAAGGAGATTTCAACCCTCAAGCGCAGGATCTTTATCAGTCGGGAAGTAATACTAATCTTATTATTGACCGCCTTTCTGCTGCCGGTAAAAGGCCAGTCTAATGAATCAGCAGGCATCGGCAGCGGTCACTTTACAAGGCCCGAAGATCCGTTCCGGCATACTAAACAAATCAGGGCTGGAGTACTGGATGTTGGTTATATAGAAGCCGGCCCGGCAAACGGGCAGGCGGTGCTACTCATTCATGGTTGGCCCTATGATGTACATAGTTATGAGCAGGTTTCAACAATACTGGCTGCCAAAGGGTACCGGGTAATCATTCCATACCTTCGCGGTTTTGGAACAACCCAATTCGTGTCTTCTACGGTGTCCCGGAACGGGCAGCAGTCTGCCTTTGCAGTCGATATGATTGCATTTATGGATGCATTAAATATCAGAAACGCAATTGTGGGTGGCTTCGACTGGGGCGCTCGAACGGCAAATATCATGGCAGTCCTCTGGCCGGAGCGCGTAAGGGGTCTTGTGTCAGTAAGTGGTTATTTGATAGGGAGCCAGGAAGCGAACATGGCTCCTTTGAAACCAAAAGCTGAACAGTCCTGGTGGTACCAATATTATTTCGCCACCGAGCGTGGCGCCGCTGGCTATGAATCCAACACATATGAATTTACCAAACTGATCTGGGAGACAGCTTCTCCGGCATGGAAATTCAGTAAGTATACATTTGACCGTTCGGCTGCTTCATTTAAAAATCCGGACCATGTCAGGATTGTCATTGACAATTATCGCTGGCGACTTGGACTGTCGAAAGGTGATGAAAAATATGATAAACTGGAGGCCAGACTGGCGAGAGCGCCGTCGGTCACAGTGCCAACCGTAACACTGGAAGGCGACGCCAACGGCGCACCCCATCCAGACCCCGGCACTTACGCTGCCCGTTTCAAAGGCCGGTACGCGCATCATACCATCACCGGCATCGGCCATAATTTACCTCAGGAGGCTCCTGAAGCATTTGCTGATGCCATCCTGGAAGTGGCAGGATGGATTAATAAGTAATTTCAAAACAACTTTAAATATCAATTAAAATGGGAAATCAAATCGTTTTTGCAGCCACAGCCGCTGTATCAGTAAGTAAGGTTTTGTACACCGGAAGAGTACACGTTACAGGTGGCCGTGAAGGCGCTGCCAAAAGCTCAGACGGGCGTTTGGATATTAATCTGTCCTCACCAGGAACTTCCGGCCTGGGTACTAATCCTGAACAACTTTTCGCGGCAGGCTGGTCTGCCTGTTTTCTGGGAGCGATGCAAATCAACGCTTCAACGCTTAAAATCAAACTTCCTGCGGAGACTTCCGTAGATACAGAGGTGGACCTTGCTACCGGCGACGAAGGTTATGCTTTACAGGCAAGATTGCGGGTTAATCTTCCGGGTTTGTCGCAAGATGACGCCGCTCAGGTTGTTCAGGCCGCGCATCAAACCTGTCCGTATTCGAAGGCGACCAAAGGAAACATCAGTGTGGAGATCATGGTGGCGGTTTAATGTCCCGTTGTTCGAGCATATTCAGCACAGGGGTAGAAAGTAAGCTGGTATCATGCGTTATACTGGTATAATAATGATACCAGATGCTATTTACCTTTGTCAAAACTTAATAAAATGACATTGGAAACTTTGAAAGGAAAAAAGGCGCTGGTAACAGGCGGAAATAGTGGTATCGGTTATGCCGCTGCAAAAGAATTGAAAGCACAAGGAGCAGATGTAATCATTACAGGCCGGCGTGAAAACGTAATCCGGGAGGCGGCAGCTGAACTTGGCGTGACTGGTTTAGTAAGTGATCAGGGGAAGGTTGCTGAGATTGAAGCGCTGGCTAAACAGGTCAGCGGGCAATTTGGTAAACTTGACATTTTGTTCATTAATGCAGGCGTGTTAGGCTGCGCGGGAATTGAGACGGCGACAGAAAGTGATTTCGATTACGTCATGGATGTGAATTTCAAAGGTGCATATTTTACCCTCAGCAGATTCATTCCTATCCTGAATGATGGCGCTTCGGTCGTGTTTCTCTCGTCGAATGTTGCGAGCATGAATGGAGCTAATTCATCGATTTATACTTCCAGCAAAGTGGCATTGAATGCCGTCATGAAAATTGCCGCGATTGAATTGGCACCGCGGAAGATCCGGGTGAATGCTATCAGTCCCGGTCCTACGCAAACTGAGATTCTGAATAAAATGGGTTTGGATCCCGTTGCCCGCGTTGCGTTAGATGACTGGATGATTGAGCGGATTCCACTGAAAAAAATCGGCAGTGCGGATGATGTTGCCAAAATGGTAACCTACTTCTCAGGAGACGCATCAAGCTTCATTACAGGTGCAGAAATCGTGATGGATGGCGGAATGAGTCTTTGACTATTTGGCTTAACTTAGTGGTCCCGGAAGTAAGCGCAGGTGCAGGTCGCCTGTGCTTTTCGCATGTTCGCATAACGATCAGGAGTATAAAAGGACCAGCATAATGAATGAAGCGCAAATCAGGAAAGCAGGAGAAATCTTGTCGGATCCCAGAAATCAGAAGCAGGAAGTACAGGCGTTGCAGGATACCATGTATGTAATTGGGGGCAAATGGAGACTGCTCATTATCAATTCAATATGCAATGGAAACAGGCGTTTTCGTGACATCCAGCGAAGCATTCCCGGCATTACAACCCGGATGTTGTCCAGGGAATTAAAGGATATGGAAGCCAATCAGCTGATCAAACGCACAGTAACACCCGATACGCCCGTGCTGGTCGAATATACGGAAACGGATTATTGTATGTCTTTCGGCGGGATCATTCTGGAAATGATCAGTTGGGGCAAAAAGCATCGGGAGAAGGTAATGAATGATCCGGGTGAGTAAATAGAAAACCAATCAATTGCTTCGTTTTACTACAAAGAAATCGATCGGTCCCCAAATCATCGCTTTATTTTTTTTTAATAAATCCTGCTGTATGTGGCTGGATATAGCTTTCTGAACATTACGTAAGTTACTGTTACCATTAAAAAAGCAATTACGGCATCAATGGTAGACGGCAGTCCGAGGACGGCTAGTTTGGAGAAGAAAGCAAATACAATGTCGAAGAACACACCCGCAAAACCCCATTCTTTCAGTCTCAGCAAACGGTTCGGGATTAATAAGACAGCCACACCTGAAAGTTTGGCTACGCCGAGAATGTAAATGAAATGGGCAGGATAACCTAGTTGCTGCGTGATTTCCCACACCAGCGGGTTTTTTGTCAGTTCGAAAAATCCGCTTGCGCCAAACCACAAGGAAGTAAATGCTGCGCCGGTCCAATAGATAAATTTTGAAGTTTTCATGATCGTTTTGTTTTTAAGTTCTGAGGCAAAATTGCGGCAACTTGCGCCGCGGCGTTAGCAGAATCACCCCGAACCGGACGATTGAGAGGGCGAATTAGACAAGGCGTGCCGCGGTGAAAGTGAATGTATGTCCGCAATGATATGGCGATCCGGATGGCAGTTTTCCGCTGTCTAAATCAACCCTGGTAATGTCTGCTTTACGGCAGATTTTGTCCGATACATCGGTTAATGGCTAAGAAAAGGAAACCTCTTCCGATACTTTTAGGCTTTGGGAATCAGATAATTATTAAAAAATGAAAAAGCCAGGGTTAACATTTTACAAAAGCGCGGCGATCATGGTCATTGTGATCTTTGTAGGGCTGCAGATTACTTCTCCTAACATCGAAAATCCGCCTGTAACCAGTGAGATTGGGGTTCCGGTAGCGGTAAAGCAGATATTGGAGCGGGCATGTTATGATTGTCATTCCAATGAATCGAAAGTGGAATGGTTTGATAAGATCGCCCCGGCTTCTTTTCTGGTGGCGCATGATATTGATGAAGCGCGTTCGCGGTTTAACTTTTCAGAATGGGACAAGAATCCGGCGGCTGTGCAGGAATTGCTGCTCTGGGAAATGGTGAATGCGATTGAGCAGGAAAAAATGCCTTTGAAACGCTACCAGCTGGCACATTCAGGTGGCAAAGTAACCGCATCTGAACTGCTCGTTTTGAAACAATACGTGAATACACTGCCAGGAAGACATAAGGTTGATACAGCCCGGGTCGTTGCGCGTACTTATTTAAATAAAAAAGTGCTGACACAGAAAATGCCGGTTTCCTTAAATGGTATTGCCTATGCTCCGGATTACAAAAACTGGAAGATTATCAGCGTAACGGACAAATTAGATGGCGGAAGCATGCGGATTGTTTATGGGAATGACATGATGGTGAAAGCCATCAAAAATCGCCAGCTTCCTTTTCCCGACGGCGCGCGGATAGTCAAGGTTGTTTGGGGTAAACAGGCCGAAGATAAGGATGGAAACGTGCAGCCCGGGAACTTTCAAAATGCACAGTTTATGATCAAAGACAGCAAAAAGTACAACGCAACCGATGGCTGGGGGTTTGCCAGATTCGATGGACTTGATCTGAAACCAACGGGTAAAACCGTTCTTTTCGAGCAGACTTGCGCAAACTGTCATCGCCTGCTTGCCCCTGAAAATGATTTTGTATTCAACATTCCGACTAAATAAATTTACCAAAAATGAAATCGATCATTTCACTATACATCATTTCGATGGCACTTTTAATGCTCGCCTGCGACGGACGTAACACTGCTGAGCTCGCACCGGAATATCTGTACGATGCCGGAAATCAGAAGGTGATCAAATCCATCATTAATAACAAAAAAGGAACCATTGCGATGCTTTACGGAAATGATCCTGCACTTCAAAGTGCTTCTGATTCGCTGCCAAAACCAAACATTGGCGCACAGTATACCTTGGTCACCTGGAAGCAAAAGCCAATGCCGCAGTGGTATGGGACGAATATGAATGGCGGGATTTATTCCATCGAAACATTAAAGATTGTAAAGAGAAATAACAAAGAACTTACTTTTGTCTATGGTTTCCGGACTGCGAAAGGCCGTAAACCTGACTGGCAATCTGAGAAGAATCAGCGGATAAGTTTTATAACCAGTCAGCGCGCGGCCATTTTTCCCTGATAAACCTGAAATCACACATTCCATCCTACCGATTCTAAAATGGTAACACCATCAGCATTAAAAGTTTCTAATACGATCATCTGGACAAGTTCCATTGCGATTGGCGTGCTTTCCTCGGTGCCGCAGCTGGCTTCGCACCAGTTTGTACTTTTGGAAGCGGCTGTGAATGCGGGCATTACAGCTGCATTTGCTGTGATTATGTGGTATTTCAACATTTATATGCTTTCGAAAAAAAGCAACCGCGCACAAGGTCAGCAGATATCGTATGCCAAATTGATAAATTCGCTGGCTTTTGGTCTCGTTATTATGCTTGGACTGGCATACATTCAGCAGCTTATCCTTGCTCACATTGATTTCGGGCCTGCCATGCTGATGGTGGAAGTACGGGGTATTCTGATCAACCTGGTATTTTATATGTTCCTCAATATGCTGCAACAGAACTATGAAAACCAGCATGTGAGCATGGAACTGGAACGGTTTCGGAATGATAATCTCAGTGCGCAATATGATCTTTTGAAGCAGCAGGTGAACCCACATTTCCTGTTCAATAGCTTAAACACGCTCAAAGCGATGGTGGAAACCGGCGATCAGCAATCGGTGGATTTTATATTAAAACTCGCCAACTTTTACCGCTATACGCTTGAAAGCCGCAAGCTGGATCTGATTCCTTTAAAAGAAGAGATGGATATTTTGAATGCATATCTCTTTTTGCAAAAGGCCAGATTTGAAGATGGGTTTGTTTTTCAAAATAAGCTTGAGGCCACCGTTTTGGAGACATTAATCCCTCCGTTTACATTACAATTATTAGTCGAAAACTGTCTCAAACACAACATTGTATCCGTGAACCGGCCTTTGCACATCCGCATTTTCCTGGATGGTGATCGCATTGTTGTTGAAAACCAGGTGCAGCTGAGAAAAAACCTGGAAGATTCCCTGGGTGTGGGATTGGAGAATATTGAGCTCAAATACAGTCATTTATTGAACAAAAAGGTTGAGATAATCAACGGCCAAAATCTATTTCAGGTTAGACTTCCCATTATTTATGAACATCGTAATCATTGAGGACGAGCTGAAAGCAGCCAGATCCCTTGAAAACATCCTCCGGCAGCTACGTCCGTTCGCCAAAATCACCGGACCCTATCAGAGTGTCGAAGAAGCGGTTGAAGTGCTTTCGGCGGGGCCGCAGCCAGACCTTATTTTTATGGACATTCAGCTGGCCGACGGACTAAGTTTTGAGATCTTTAAGTCCGTGGAGATTGCTTGTCCGGTCGTTTTTTGTACGGCTTTTGACGAATATTCGCTGGAAGCTTTTAAGCGAAATGGCGTGGATTATGTGCTGAAACCATTCTCAACAGAAGACATTGCAGGCGCGCTCGGCAAGGTCGACGACCTCAAAAACTTCTTCCAGCAAAAAGCAATTCCCGACCTGAGCGAGTTGTTGAACAGGATGGCTCCACAAGCCGAGAAAACCAGTTTTCTGGTGTTCAAACATCAGAAATACACCACCGTCCAAACCAATCAGATTGCCTTTTTCTACATTCGGAATGAGACTTCAATGATCATGTGTTTCGATGGACAAGAGTTTTCGCTGAGCCAATCCCTGGATCAGATCGCAGCATCTGTAAGCCAAAAACAGTTTTTTCGGGTGAATCGGCAATATCTGGTCAACTTTTCAGCCATTAAAGAAATCGAGCATTATTTTATGCGGAAAATGTATGTTAAACTGGTCATGGAAACGCCTGATCAATTGCTGATCAACAAGGAAAAGGCGCCGTCGTTTCTTGCGTGGATGGAGAATCGCTAGCGATACAATTTTTCAGGATCGCTTTGTCCTTTTGGCGGTTTCAATCGTCTGGTTCAACCTGAATCTGCTCGTTTTCTGACGTCTGTGGTCATAAGTTTGGTTCATATTTAAAAATCGAATTTTATGAAAACGAAAAACATTCTGGCCTTCGCAGCAGGCTTATTTTTCATGGCAACTATTTCCAACGGAGCCATAAATCAAAAGCCAGCCGATTATAAAACAGCAAAAGGCGACGGATTCGTAGTCCTGGAATTATTCACCTCCGAAGGCTGTTCCAGCTGCCCGCGCGCCGACGAGTTGCTCGGCAATATACAGCGGCAAGCCGGTGACAAACCGATTTACATCCTGGCTTACCACATTGATTATTGGGATCATCAGGGTTGGAGGGATATTTTTAGCAGCGCAGATAACACCAAACGCCAGTATTGGTACGCTGATAAGCTGAACGCGCAGGTTTACACGCCGCAGGTGGTCGTCAACGGCAAAGCCGAGTTTGTCGGATCTGATGAGGCAGCGCTAACCGGTGCCCTTCGAAACAGCCTGCAAGGCGCCCCAGGCAGCAAATTAGAACTAACTGGAAAACCGGAAGCAGGAAAAATGACGATTACTTACCAGACGTCAGGACGCAAAAATGCAGCGCTTATGATAGCGGTTGTTCAAAAAAATGCGGTGCGTCAGATTAAACGCGGTGAAAACGGCGGCCGTACGCTGCGTCATGTTCAGATTGTGAGAAGTATGCAGTCATTTAAATTGGAAAAGCCAGGAAATGGTCAGGTCAATATCATCTTGCCGAAAGAATTTATAACAGCAGAATGGGAAGTAATTGGTTTGCTTCAAGACAAGGCAACAGGCGAAATTTACGCGGCTGACAAGGTGCGTGAAAAGGATAATGCAATCTCTGTGTTACCCTGATCATCGATAAAATCAGAAATTGGGCCATTGGCAGAAATACTAACAAAGCCGGGATTCTTTAATGCCCGGCTTTGCTCGCCAGCCAATATATTGTGTAACCGGAAATTAGTGTGGGGGAATATGTTATCGTTGAGGTATGTTTTGCGCTAGTATCTGTGATAACTAGCACTCGATCTGGTAGTTGTGGGTTTTTGCTTTTGGCGCACGATGGTGGGTGGTTTTGGTTTTTTAAGATCGTCTTTGGTGGCGTTTGGAATTGGATTGTGACGGGTCAGGAAGTTATCTTTTCAGTGTAATGTTAGACTTTCAACCGACCAATCGTCGTTGAATTTGGTTAGTTCAGAGGTAGCTGAAAAACGTCCATTTTCTCCAATAATTGTAAAAGAAAGATTGGCGTTCCCGGTTTGTCCTTTTATTGCCATATTTCCTGCAACTAATAATCCGTAATATTTGATCTTTCCGGTTTTGGACAGTACTTCTTTATCGTTCTCGCAATATTTTTTAGTAACTTCAAATGCATCTGATTGACTGAATGTTATGAAAATTGTTAGGGATAGTAACATCCAAAATACCATTGTAATCGTCCAGGTTTCTAAAATATGCCCGAACATCAAACCAATTCCTGCAAACGGATCTTTCTGTGTTTTGCTTCGATATTCCTTATATATAGCCCTAAATTTGGGGTAATGTCCTCTCGTGGATTTGTAAAATTTGAACCAATAATAAATTCCAACGCATGTCAAAATTGGGGAAATAATGATTCCGATAGTTGAATAGGGCTGGTAGCCAAATGCTTCTCCGAAAAATGCGGCTATCCAGATTAAACAACCTGTCAGTATTAGTGGTTTGTGAATTACTTGTAGGGGCATAGATTATGTAAAAAGTAAGGGGGTTTGTTGGTCCAACGGTGTCGTGTTCTTACCAGCAACGGTTTCGGCGCTTTGCGTTCAGGCGGGTTTCGTAGCACACAGTTTCAATTAATTACTGAGTTTCATTAGAAGCACAAGCTCCAAGTTTACACGTCAGCCCGCCGGATGCAAAGCCCGTGGTAGCACCCAGTTTTTCTCATACTTTTACATCTAAATATGTCGTCCCAAACATTGCTTGTTCAGGTGTTGGTGTCAGGTTTTCAAGTAAAACTGTCCCATATAAGTTGATGTCGTTTTCAATTTCGTTATTTTTAATGTTAAATCTTGGGTCTGCTATTCTTGATTCATAAAGAAAGATTTCAGTCATTGCGTCAAGGAGAATAAAAAGTCTAATGCAATTTTCTTTTGTCCCAAATTGATTGTCATTTAGCAAATGTGAAGCAACGTGTCTATTAAAGTTAGCCCAAGAGTTACCAGTAGCTGTCGGTTTGTAAAAATGCTTGTTTAATATTACGTCGCAGGCTTTTACATAAACATTATGGAACAATATGTTGTATGGGCAAGGTTGTCTTACCGCATAATTTTTGAAAAATTTTCTAACGTCTTCAAAATCTGGTTTTGAGCTTGTTTCTGTGTAGCCCATCCAACGAGTTATTACGCCTTCGATAACAGGAAGAAGTGTCAAATAGCAACTTATAAAATTTGTCCTGTAGTATGATAAAATTGCCGCGTCAATTAATTTTGAGAAAACCTTAAAATAGTCTAACTTTTCAATTCGTCCTTTTTTCTGCAAAGCTCTTAAACGAGGGTGTAAAGTTATTCTTCCTATGATTTTTATTATTTCGGATTCTGTCGTTGGTAAATTAGTTGCTAAGTCACTAATGGCTTTTAATTCTCCATTGGTCGAGGTTATTGGTAGTAAAAGGGCATAATCTCCTAATTTGTCATTCAGTTCTATTATCTCTGAAACTTGCTTGTTTGAAGTAGCAGAAACGTGTTTTTTGTTTTCAACTCCCTTTCTTTCCTTCTTTTCTTTGGCTAAATATATGTTATATGCCTTATTACTCAAATTATTCCATTCGTCTGGCAAAATAGAGAGTTCAGCCCTAACTGAGTCAACTGATTTTCCCTGCTCAATTAGTTTGATTATTTCGTTTGCTTTTGGCTCTGATTTTGCCATTTTAAATTTCTACTTTATTGCCCGAGTGTTGTCGTATTAAAATTGGTGCTAACGGTTTAGATATTGCCGATCGCGGGGATTTTTAGCACAAAAGTTCAATCGAAGAAAAGAAGTTAAACCTTGTACAAATATCCGATTGAAGTCATTCAGCCCAGCTTTTGGCAATACCTTGTTAGCGGCAGCCTTTTTCATTTCGTTGTTTTTAGCATGTTGACGAAGTCGGTCATTTTTGTTTCAAGATTATTTAGGTTTTCAATTTGCTTTATATAAAGGTCGGGAGAGTGTTCCCATTCTTTCTCAATCAATGGTTTTTCAGTAGCAAGTTTGTGTTGTGCGAACATAAAAATTGTCTGTAAGTATAATGGATAAAACTGAATGAGGAGTTCACAGTCTTTTTTAAACTCTTCAGGCTTAATCCTAATTCTTTGACTCTCGTCTGCATACTCAAATTCAATTGGTTTAGGAAGTTTTACTGGGAAACTGTCTTTGTGTTTTACACAGTTGCAAATCCAATTTATTTTATGAGTTATATAAAACTGTTGCCAATCCTTGATGTCGAAGTTAAACTTTTCCTTTGCCCATTTAACAACTGTTCCGTCAGTTTCGTAAAGGTCACCTATAATTAGTTCAGGCAACTTTATTACATCGTTTATATAGTTTTCAAGTTTGTGAAAAAGTCCTACATAAGCAAGTCTAACCGTTTCATACAAAGTTTCTTGGAAGTCGAGTTGGTTGGTTTTTAGAAATGCTTTGTATCGAGAATTTTGGAAGTCAATTTTACTGTCGTGGATTGCTTTATTAGTCGCTGGGATAAAGTGGCTACAAACCAAGTCCTTATATGATGACACTTCAGCAAGTCGAAACGTAATGATGTTGAACATTTTATTTCCGATTTCATCAGTCTGTGTTAAGTCAAAGTTTGGAATTTTAATAAACTCCTGAACTAACCTGTCAACCAAGGTGTCGAACTTGTTAATTGGTTTCTTTTTCATCGTCTGTTGCTGTGCTGTATGAGGTTGCTGCTAACGGTTTGGGCTTGGCGAAGGTAGCGATTTTCACAACAAATGTTGATGCGGAGAACCAAACTTTGATTAACCAAAAATGTGGCTGCGGAGCACTTAATCGCCACTTTTGACAAGCCCGTGTTATTGGTATTTGCTTCTGTTATCATCAATTTATTTTCTTTCTGAACTTAAAATCAAATCCCAAATAATCCCGTTGTCACCGAAAACGAGGTCTTTACATTTTTGATAATCCTGTTCTTCAAGTTCATCAGTATGTGCCGCCTTATTTCTATAATTAGTCGTTAAGACTTGGATTCCACTACTCAATCCCCTTTTGTCAATTATCCAATTGTGGTTTGGTAATTTACTTAGAAAACGTATAAACCCTAACTTTAAAAAATTGCTGGTATCAAGTCGTTCTTTGCTGTTAATTGCTGTCGAAATAAAGTGATTTATAACGCCAAGTTCAGGGGATTTCATTGGCTTTCCAGAACAATAGCTGGCAATTCTGCCGAAGTCTTTGTCTTTTAGATCTTGTTCAGTAAAACTAACTTCTTGACAATAATCTTTTAGTGGATTAATAAGTCTTTCAACTAGTTCCAGTTCAAATGCTTTGCATAGCCCTATTATTGCAGGCGACCAGTCAAGGTTGGGTTCTTTTGTTAATGTTTCTGCAACACATTCAGACGTTGCAAAAAATCTCATTGTTGTTGGTGTTAGAAATTTTGCCCTGTTAGATTGTAGATCAATTTTTGTGGATTGTTCTCTTAGTTTGCTATCGTTAACCAACTTAATTAGAACTTCTAGAAGTTGCTCAGCTTTTTCATCTATTCCTGACTGTCCAGTTTTGATGTCATAAATTGAAAGCAAACGTCCATAACAACCGTTACATAATCTTTTGTTCCAGTCATTATTGTATGTTATAATTAACTTAGATGTTTTTGATTGTCCACACCGAAAGCAGTTAAAGGAAATTGATTTTTCAAAACGAGACTGACTCAATGGTCCACGTTTTGGATACTCTTTTGTTATATTTTCTAACGGCTTTGTCATTTATTTAAAGTTTGTTTGAGTGTCGTATAGCATTACCGATCACGCTTTGCAGCTTGGCGAAGTGGCGGATTAGAAGCACAACAGTTCAATCGAAGAACTGAACTTGAATTTAGCACTGAACCATCCATTTTGCCATACTGCTGTTGTTGGCTGTTTTTTCTTTATTAATATTTATTTAATCGCTTTTTTGTGTTGTCGGTCGTAACTTCCATCGTCTGTTTGGTTGTCATAAATTACAATGTCAAAATCCTTAATTGTGTCGCCTGTTATTTTATAGAAACTTGTCCAAACTTGTCCCGACATAACATAGTTGTCTATAATATTGTGTTCTAGTAAATAATTTGGATTTTTAATTTCTTCAAAACATTTAATTTTTTTTAGTTTTTTTTGATTGGTGTCAACCAAATATAAATATTAAGTCCGATTACTTCTCACGTCTGAAAATTTTTGCACTAGATGTCTTTTACGTTGTCGTTATTGAAGTCGTCAAAACGAACTTCTTGAACTCTATTAAAAATTGAGTCAGAAAAAATTGGTAAATATTTTCAGTTTGTTAGTTTGCTAAAAGTGAACAAAGTGCTTCGAATTGTTCGGTCTTCGTTTTTCGGGTCAAAAGTTGTCAGCGTTATTTTGTAGCCTTTGTTTGCGTAAACTGTTTCGCAAAGGATTTCTGTCGTTTCAGTCTTTGTTCTTGTTACAGTGTCGGTTGAAGATTTGTGTTCTTTTAGTTGTCCGTTACACGAAATTGCAAAATCAAATATTGTCAATATTAGGAATGTTAGTTTTGTCATTGTGTTGCAGTGTCAATTACTGTTTGTTTCGGGGTAGTTCTAAAATAGCCACTAACTATGTAATATGCGAAAGTTTTGTCGTACTTCTCGTATTTATTTGGACAATTAAAGGGAAAGATGCACATAGACACATGGATAATTCATAGCAAATAGCAGTTAGTCTTTAACCACCACCAAAGCCAAAACCCCATCAAGCGATTATCCAACAATAAAAAAGCTAACGTTTACCCAGAACTTTTAAGGAAGAGTCTCTCAAAACAAGCCAAAAAGCAGTTTTCAATAACGTTGTCATACATAGGGAAGGTTAGATTGTAACCCCAAGTAGCAAATTAGTTCGCATAAAAGTGATGTAAAACCTGGAAATATTTATTAAGCGGTAAATGGGATCTAGGGAGGTGGCGGATGGTTAAAAAAAATCGGCATGTTTTGCGTGCCGATGTTGTCGCTGATTTTTTAGTTACTTTTTTCCAGGGCCTGAAAGATCTTGCCGAGGATAAAATAGGCTCTGGTGTGGGGGTACCAGTTGCCGTAGGCGCCGGAGGTGAGGGCGATGACCATATTTTCTTCTGGAACAACCACCAGGTGATTGCCGCCATTGCCGGATGCCCAGAGATAGTTTATTTCTCTTGTTCCAAACTTTCTTTTGGATCTGTACCAAAACATGCCATAGCCGTCGGCCAACGGATTGTAGTCGCCTATGGCAGGGGAATTTTCGGTCAATAAACGGTTCATATATGCATAATCGGCTAATTGCCGGTTTCCCCATTTTCCTTTGTTGGCCACCAGCAAACCCAACTTGGCAAAATCCAGCGTGGAAAGGTAAAGGTTGCCGGCAGCGCCAGTCTGGTTCGCTGCATTGGTGTACCAGTAAAACTCCTTAATTTCCAGTGGCTCAAAAACTTTTTGTCGGGCAAAATCCCGCAGGCTCATTCCTGATTTTTCTTCGATGATAGCGCCGATCAAAACGGCATTGATATCTACATAAACCCATTTTTCGCCTGGTTTGCCGGATAATGGAATGCTTAACAGATAGTTTACCCATTCGTCCTTTGCCATCCATTTCCCTTCGCTACCGGGGGTTTTGGGATTGTCAGAATCAGCATCTAACCCTGAAACCATATTCAGCAAATGGATCAGTTTGACCTTTTTATAATCTTCGTGCATGAGCGGATACTTCTTTTTGGAAAAGAAAGTGTAAACATCCTGATCCGGATTGCTGACTAATCCGTCTTTGATCGCTACACCCAGGAGCAAAGCAGTAATACTTTTTCCGGCAGACCGGATATCGTGTATGTGATTGCGCCAGAATGTGTTATAATAATTTTCGATTACAATTTTATTGTCTTTGATCACAACCAGTCCCCGGAAATCTCTTTGCCTGAATCTGGAAATGGTATCTTGAAGCGCATCAATGGAATCTCTGTTGAAACCTGCCTCCTCCGGGCTGATTGCAGGAAGATGGGGGATGGATTTCATTTGTGCATACGTGGCAAACGATAAGAACAATTGAAAAAAGACCAGGAATTTTCGCTTCATTCTTCTGATTGATTTTAGCATTACATCCAATCGCCGGGCTTCAGGCACAATACCTCCGTGTCTTATTCTTTCTACCAACCAGTCGTCCCGATCGGGACGTTTAGCAGGTAGATTTCAAGGTTACATCACAAAAATGCGTTCCATAGGAACGATTCGTGGGAAATACGACAATTTGAAGTGCCCCCCCAGGCAATACAATCCACTGCAAGAACGGTGAAATTTGGCGTATTGTTCTGATCAATGCTTCTAAAGTTTACGGATACCCAAAGGTAGATCTTAAAATTTTGACGCACGATCGTGCGTCTTTTTAGATTTTAAGTCGTCTTTGCCGGCGTTTGGCAATGGTCCTGTGAGGACATAAGTAACGGTGATGGGTATTGGTTTAGAAACTTGCGAAATTTTCAGGAAATCAGGGGTGCCTTATCTGTTACAGATCACTGCCATTATTTGGTCGTTGTAGTTTTAAAAATTAAACCCAAAATGCAGCCCCGGTTCAAAAGTGTATTTTGGCCACTTGTCGTCTTTTTGATTAAAAGCATCAGGCATTTTTGTGTGATAGGGACGGCCGGCAAAACCAACTGATGGTTGAATAAAAAACCGATCCTTAAAGAGTTTAATATGATAGCCCACCCGGAAGGTGTTGAATATCATGAAACCATTACCCGCCTTACTACCATTTTCATTCACAAATTTTTGCACCATAGGCATTACGTGTATTGCTGCGTAAAGACCTTTCCAAAAAAACCGTTGATAAGCAACACCAATACCATAGTCTCTTATATAACCAGGGAATTTCTCTTCGGGTGTTCCGTATAATTTATTAAATATAGGGTTAATACCAAGCGGCCAGGCAGATTTCCAGGTTATTGCTTCCAGAGAAATTACATCCCTGCCTGTAATGCGGTAACCTAAATTTAGTTGGGCAAAGTTGGGGCTGTTTGTGGTAGCAAAATTACCTAATAGAAACATCGTGCTACCAACGAACCTCCGTTTGTAAGTGCTGTCTGTTTTGGCATATTGTGCTTTGAGGTGTAGCGTACTGGTCATGATTAGAATCAGGACGAACCCTAAAATTTTCTTTTGCATATCTTTTATTGTTAAGTGATACTGCGAAATTAGATCGGCAGGCAGCTTAAATACGTTCACTTAAGTTAAGAAATGACCGCTGACGTTTACTTTTCTCCAAAATCCTTGCCCCTCACTGATGTCACGGAACTCGTGGAATCGGGTCTGGTCACGCTGATTCTCTACACTGCCTTTCCTGTATCCGCGTATCTGTTTACGTATATAGCATAGCGGACCATATTTGGTGTAAATAACTGCCTGCATCCAATCATTGGCGGTTTAAAAGTTAAACCCAAAATGAAGCCCGGGTTGAATAAAGTAGTTAGGCCATTTTTTTTCTACTGATTTGAAAGACTCCGGAACATTCGTTCTTACAGGCCAATAACTACATCCAATAGCTGGTTCAAAAAAGAACCGGTTTTTAAAAAACCTAAACTGGTAACCCAAATGGAAGTTCAGATACAACGTGTATCCATTTCCGATCTTTTTTTTGTTCTCATCCATATATTTTTCAAAAGCATTCAATCCATGAATGGATGTGTACACGCCTTTCCACAAAAAACGCTGGTATCCTAATGTAGGTGCAAGTATGCGTGCATGGCCGGGATAGTTTTCTCCCGGGGCATCAAATGATGGTCCAAAAGGGATCCCTATTGGCCAGGCGTAAACGGATCTTTTAAATTCAAAGGAGACAACATCTTTGGGTGTTATCCTGTATCCGAAATTTAATTGTATGTACTCAGGGTTGTTTACTTTGGAAAAATTTCCGAACATCAGGAGTGAACTCCCAACAAACCATTTTTTATAGGTGCTGTCTTTTTTGACATTTTGTGCATGCACCTGTAAACTGCTTGCCAACATGAGGGCAAGTCCAATCCATAAAATTTTCTTTTGCATATCTTTTCTCTGGTTAAGCGATACTGCAAAAGTAGATTCACGAGATACAACAACTCGTTCACCTAAGTTAAGAAATGCGTTTTAGCTCTTTTTTTCAAGAATCCTTGCTCTTAGTCTGCTCAAAGACTGGGGTTTGATACCTAAATAGCTCGCTAACTGGTGCTGCGGAACACGCTGAATAAGGTCTGGTCGTTTTTGTACCAAGTTCAGGTAACGTTGTTCGGGTGAAGAAGTCTTAAACTCGTCAAAATTGATTTGTTGTTTGGCTAATAATTCTTCCGACAATATTCTGCACATTATTTCAAACTTTGGGAATTTACTGTTTACTTCCAGTTCCATTTCGGCATTTGAAACTGTAAGAATACTGTCTTCAACAGAACTGATGAAATATTCAGAAGGAGCGTTATTGATAACACAATGGGGTGTCAAAGCGTCCATTTCAGTGTAGAAAGCGGTTGTTTTTTCTTCACCATCTATGATGTAATATTTCCTTATGCAGCCTTTTAAAACAAAGTAGCTATCTTTCGATTTCTGTCCTTCATGGAGTAAAGTCGTCCCTTTCTTAACCGAGCGAAACAGGTCCAAAGAAACGAGTGCGTTCTTTTCGTCTTCTGTCAGCGAAATGTATTTTGTTATAAAGTCAAATAGTATGTCCTGCATTGTTTTATGTTGTTACTGTCGTCTGTTACCCTTGCCACTAATGGTATAATATGCGAAAGTTTGAGGACGCCGCGCGCTCGTGCTTCCCACATTTATATAAACAATTATAGGGAAAGATATGAATAAATACATTAATGATTTAGCAAAACAAACCAATCCCCCAGCTTCAACCAACAGCGCCTAACCGCTATCAAGCGGGGAAGAGGCATTATCTGCCAATTTTTACAACCAAAATCTAACGTTTACCCCGGATTTTCAAAGGGGGATTTCTACAAATAAGCCTACATACAGTTTTAGATAACGTTATCACGTATAGGCACGATCTTGTAAACCGAAATGGAGTATTTGTCTTATTTGTCAGAAAACAGCGGGTTATACGGAATTGAAAAAGTGGCAGATCTGATCAGGCAGGGACGATTGGGTCTTACAGGAACTATCTTATAATCAATAAATTATACTGTAAAATCAGGTGGGCAGCCGATCGGCAGGCCGGGTTGTTCAGTAGAACCCAAAGGTATAACTGCCCCAATAGCTTTGCCAGTCCGCTTTTTTGAGATTGCTGTTTGGGATCATGTGTACGGTGCTGATCATCCATTTCCCTGTCTGTTCGACAGGGAAGGTAACATTTCCATTTTTATCACTTCTGAGCATCTCATGCGTGGTTTTGCCCTCCACCATGTGCCAGGCAAGCACCAGCGCGTTGCGTAAAGGGGTGTTGCCAAACAGAATTTTGAAAGTGAGCGGTCCTTTTGATTTTTGTGCGTAAGGATTTTGAGCTGGTATAATTTCAAGTTGCATTCCGGTATTGATGGCATAGGTGTCATCCTTTTCAGAACCTACCTGAATCAATGTTTTCACGCAGCGTTGGTACAACTCTCTTCCTGATTTTAAAGTATCATTGCTTTGCTGCCGAAGTTTGATCACATTGTCCAGCCCTTCCGTACGAAGGTATTCATTGAACTGCGGGGCCTGAAGTTCAATGAATTTGCTGGTGTTACTGAAAGCGATCAGGTGGCTGCCTTCACTGCCGAACGCGATGTCGATGCTGCTGAGGCTGTCTCCGGAAACCTTGTTTCGGATGTCATTTTTCTGCGCTTTTGCATAATGATCAAGTTTCAGAATCTGGTATTTGTGCCCATTGGAGTTCGTCCCCTGATAGTCTTCCCCGACCATGAGTTCAATGCGGACTTTCTCATTTTTTTTAAGCCAGAATTTCATTGGTTCAAGCCAGAATTCATGGGCAAATGCCAGTGTACACAACAATGACAGACTCATAAGAGAAAGTAAGCGCTTGATTTTCATACAGTTTATTCAATACGTTGAATTGTAAAACGATGTTTTCAGAATGGTTGCCGGACGAATTTATCCAACTAAGTCATTCTTTAAAGATTGTAAAAGTAAACTTAGAAACAATAAAGAAATAATGGTCAATGGACATGGTAGAATGCTTTGGGAAAATGCCATCATGAAAAGATTGTACCATTAAAATCTGAAACTTTCACACGCAAATGTGCAGCGCAAGGCAATCCATGGCTATATTTGCCACAGATCTGATGCGTACAGTTATAATCTACATATGGCTTGTTACTACAATCCTGCCGACTTTTAGTCAGTGGGGCACCATCGCATATTACCAGATCAACAAGGAGTATATAACCCGGATACTTTGCATTAACCGGGATAAACCGAAGCTGAATTGTAACGGTCGTTGTTATCTGGCTAAAAAGCTGAAAGCGCAGCAGGAGCAAGACGATCAAAAAACCAGCGAACAGGTTCAAAATATACCTTCACTTCAACTATTTGCTTCTGCAGTTGCCTCGTTTGCCTTTTTAACAGCCAATTTTTTGCAAAATCAGCAGCAAACTTTCTCTTACCGGCTTGGCACTTACCTGGCGCCGCTTTCCATTGTCGTTCCACCCCCTTGCTTACAGTTGGCTTCAAGTTTCTGACGGGCATCCCGTAGTCCCGTGAACCATCCGTTTTTTTACGGACACCATACCTTATTTTGGATTAAGACATTAAATCGAACCCTTTCAAAAGTGAATAGGGTCAGGCATTATTTTATCATTCAAATGAAAATCAAATATCTGTTTCTGTTATTTTTTATTTTAAATAACTGTTTTAATTCCCTGGCTCAATCTGGGCCCGGAACGCTCAGTGGCCGTATCGTCAATGCGGATCAAGAGGCCATTACAGGCGCATCCATCACTTTACAGAACACCAGTCTGGGAACCGTTACGGATTCCAAAGGTCAATTCAGCCTGACGGGCATCACGCCCGGATCTTACATTTTATCGGTTTCGAATGTGGGTTATACTGCTTACAGTCAAAGCCTTCGAATTTCGAAAGGGAAAAACCCTTTTCTTGACCTCCAGCTTTCAGAAAGCAAGCAGGAGTTGGAGGAGGTTGTGGTAAGTACGGCTAAAAACCGCTACCAGGTACTGAATTCCAATGCATCAACCCGGACCAATACCCCGCTTCTCTCCACACCCCAATCCGTGCAGGTTATGTCTTCACAGGTTCTGCGTGACCGCCAGGCATTCACATTGAATGAGATTGCGGGTTCTTTCACGGGCATGAAGGCCAACAACGGAAACGGTAATTTTCAAATACGCGGCTTCACGGCTTATTCGCCGAATGATGCCAGTTTTCTGCTTTACAATGGAATACGTGGAAACCTGTTCCTGTGGAGCCAGCAGCCATTGCTTTACAACATTGAATCCGTGGAGCTTCTGCGTGGTCCTTCGGGCGCGTTGTTTAGTGAAGGTTCTCCGGGCGGTGTGGTTAATTTTGTTACGAAAAAGCCGCTGTCTGAAAAACGGGCCAGCGTGGATCTTTCTTTGGGCAGCTGGGGTTTCACACGCGCATCGGTGGATTTCACCGGGCCGGTTGGCAGTCAGAAAAAGCTTTTGTACCGAGCGATTGCCGGTTATGACCGCTCAGAGAGTTTCAGGGATTATCAAAAGAAACAGAACGTTTTCATCGCACCTTCGCTGACTTATCTTTTCAACAGAAGAACTTCATTAAACCTGGAACTGAATTACGCCTATCAAAAGGCGGTTCAGCAGTATGACAACGGAAGCTTTATTTATACCCGGCCAGATGGCAGTTTTGATTTTAACCATTATGCAGACAACCTGACGATCCAAAGTCCGACGGATTATGGCAAAACACACAATGCATCCGCTACATTAACTTTCGACCATCAGATCAGTGACAACCTGAAACTCACGGTCGTGGAGCGGGCAGTGCGTAACAAGCTGGATTTCACAGATCACATACCGGTAGGAAGGATCCGCAATGACAGTATCAGCCGGGGATATCAGGATTGGCTGACCGACAGGTTCAGTCTGCAGACAACTGCATTTGCCACTTACAGCACAAAAACAGGGCCGGTTGGCCACCAGATTATTGTGGGTACAGATTACAACCGCTACGGATGGACACAGAACGACTACCAATACAAATCTTCCACCCGCATTTCTATATTGAATCCGAATTATGCGGGCAGTGTTCCTGACGCTTCCGTCCCGGCAGACGAATCTGATGATAACAAACGAATTACCAACCTGATCGGCGGCTACATTCAGGACCAGGTAAGTGTTGGTAAGTTAAAAGTGTTGCTATCGCTGCGTTATGACAGTTACAACGGAAAGGAAACGCCATTATCTGACCGCGACAACAAACAGGGTGACGAGCTGCAGGCTTCGGGCTGGATTCCCAGGATCGGACTGGTGTATTTGCCTGTGAAGAATTTGTCCATTTATGGCACGTATCTGAAATCATTCAATCCTCAGACTTCCAATAATGTGCTGGCTGGCGGACCTTTCCCGACCCGGCAGGCAACGCAGTACGAAGTGGGCTCGAAAGCGGATCTTTTCAGTAGCCGGTTGTCGGCCACAGTATCATTGTATCAGATCAACTATGCCAACATTCTCACGGCAGCACCCACAGAGGAAAATTCTCACCGGCAGGCAGCGATCGACGGTACGCGTAGCCGTGGAGGGGAGTTTTCTGTAACGGGTAATCTGAATTCGCTTAGCCTGATCGCGGGATATGCTCTTAATGAACACGTACTGGTAAGTACGAGCAATTATGGAAAAAAAGGAGACCGCTTTGCCAATGCGCCGAAACATCAGATCAACTTCTGGGGCAAGTACGCGCTTTCAGGAGTGCTTAAAGGGTTTGGTCTGGCCGCAGGGGTGCGTTATGTGAGTGACCAGGTGGGTTTGCTGACCAACCAGAATTTTATCTTTCCGTCTTACACGGTTCTGGATGCGGCGCTTTCTTATCAGCGGAACAGGTTTCAGGTTCAGCTCAACGCGTATAACCTGACCAATAAACACTATTTCACCGGAAGCCGGTCGGGCGTGACACTGGCCGGATTGGGCGATCCGCTGAATGTGAGGGTAGGGGTTAGCTATCAGCTCTGGTAATTTACATTGTTAATGATCAGGATATAGATGAAAAAATCATCACTCAGCCGAAAGCTTTTCAAGCTGCATAGCTGGCTTGGCTTGTTTACCGGTATATTTTTGATCCTGCTTGGATTAAGCGGCTCCGTTCTGGTTTTCAGAACGGAGCTGGATCATTTCTTCAACCAGGATTTACTCCACGTTTCAAATGCACAGACCAGGGTTCCGGAACAGGTCCTGCAAAATTGCTACAACAGGATTGTCAGCCGGTATCCGGACCTGGACGGAATTGCCTGGGTCAATCCGGATGCCGGGCCGGATGAAGCTTATAATTTCCGGATCTATTTCAATGACATGCGTCTGATGACCTACGATCTTGGGTTGATTTCCTTTGATCCATACACCCTAGCAATTCTCAGAGAGGGGCCGGCGAGCCAGTTTACGCCCAGTTTTATCGAATGGCTTTTTCAGTTTCATTTCAGTTTCCAGCTGGGTATGCCAGGGGCTGCATTGACGGCCATTTTTGGGATCACGATGCTGCTCTCGCTGCTTACCGGGGCGGTGGTGTACCGGAAAATGCTTTGGAAAGTGCTGACCTTTCGGGTAAAGATCAATCGGAAAAACTGGCGTACAATAAGCTCCGATCTGCACCGGATCGTTGGTGTTTGGTCTCTGCTTTTAAACGCGGTGATCTTCTTCACCGGTTTCTGGATGAATATGTTTGCATTTAAACCAAAAACCTGGCAGAATGAGCTGATGCCGACCAAACCCAATACGCACATATCTGTTTCGCCTGACCGGATGTATCAGCAGGCGCTGCTCGCCATGCCGGATCTGGAGCCTACCTATGTTTACCTGCCAACACAACCGGAGCGCAAATTCGAGGTCAGAGGTTATGAAAAAGGGCAGTTGAAATTATGGGGCAGCGGCAATTCCGTGCGAATGGATCAGCAAACCGGGGAAGTTCTTAAAATCACACGCCTGGGCGAAAAGCCCTTGGGAGAGCGGATTGAAGCGACATTTTTTCCTTTGCACGTGGGTAATTTTGGCGGGCTTGCAGTCAAGATTCTTTACGTTATCATTGGACTTACACCCGGGCTGCTAACTGCTACAGGCTTTCTGCTGTGGTGGCGGCGCTGGCGAAAGAATATAAGTTCTGAGCCAAGGAGAAGGGTGATTAGTTAAAAATGATGCAGACATTTGCCAGGCCACGGAATATTCGGATCCGTAAAGAGCCGCCAAAATAGTCAATGGTTTTTCCATTATCTGTTGATCTTGCTTTGCGTATGCCGACTATGAATGTTATCCGGCTGTTTACTGCCGGGGCTGCTTTTACAGGGATGATTTGACCAGAATACCTTATTCTTATGAGAAATTTTTTAAGTTTCATGGTTTTACTGATTTGCGCCACAGTAATCCTTGTTTCGTGTAAGCCCTCTTCGGGTACGGCAGAGCCCGAGCCGCAGGAAACAACTCCTACGCCGCTCAAGTGGACAAAACCTGCTCATTTTCCCGAGCCGGTTTACCAGATCTCAAAGAATCCGTTAACTGAACAAGGCGTCGAGCTGGGGAAGTTTCTTTTCTACGATGGAATTCTGTCAAGAACAGATCAGATCGGTTGCGGCACCTGCCATCAGCAACAGGCAGCTTTTACCCATCATGGACATGAACTCAGCCACGGAGTGGATGATCTTTTAGGGATCAGAAACTCGCCATCCATCCATAATCTGGCATGGTACCCTTCATTTTTTTGGGATGGCAATGTTCAGAGCCTCGATTCTGTACCTGCTGTTCCAATTCATAATCCGGTTGAAATGGACGAGACGGTCGACCATGTGCTCGCGAAGCTACGTCAGACGCCTGTTGCAGGTGCAGCCAAACAGGTTGATTATCCTAAAATGTTCAAAGCCGCATTTGGTACTAACGAAATTACAAGGGAGCGGATGATGAACGCCTTGTCGCAGTTTATGCTGACGATGGTTTCAGCTACTTCCAAGTACGATTATTATAAAATGGGCGATGCGTCTGCGCTGAATGTCCAGGAAAAAGAAGGCATGGTATTATTTCAGAAAAACTGTTCAACCTGTCATCAGGGAGAGCTTTTTACGGATTTCAGCTTTCGGAATAACGGGCTTTCTCCACTTAAAATTAATGATCAGGGAAGATATGCTGTCACATTAAAGGAAGCAGATCGTTTGAAATTTAAGGTTCCGAGTCTTCGTAACATTGGTCTTACGGCTCCCTACATGCACGACGGCCGTTTTGCTACTTTGCAGCAGGTTTTGGATCACTATGCGAATGATAAGGCCAGCGGGCCGGACAGCATCTATGTCTCGCCCTCGCTTGATGCGTTATTACAGGTTCCATCGCAGAAGCGGGGAATCGCATTAACGAGTAGCGAAAAGCAATCAATTATTGCATTTTTAAGAACATTGAGTGATGAACAGTTTATTACTGACAGGCGCTTTTCAGATCCGGGAATTGGTACTTCGTTCTGATCAGGTTTTTGACCGGAGGAAGGCTTTGTCAGGATTTAAGAAAATTGGAAGTATTCCGGATAGCCTGGCAATATTGTTTTTGATCTGTAAACATTTGTTACAAAATAATTACAGGTTGCGTTTTAAATTTAAATGTAAAAAAGCCCTGGTGTAGCCGCTTGTGTTGTACCTTTGCACTTGAATACTATCTGGAATCGGTGATTTTGAAGAAAAGCAAACAATGGATCTCGCTTATACTTTTAAGCCTCATGCTGATAAAAGCATGTGTGATTCCTTTGTTGTATCTGGACTTTGAAATACGACGGGATTATATCGTTGCCAACCTCTGTGAAAACCGCAACAAGCCCCAGCTTAAATGTAATGGCAAATGCTATCTGGCCAAAAGACTGGCGGCGGCCCAAAAACAGGAGCAAAAACAGGCTGAGAACGATTACGTTTCGAAGTTACTGCTGCAACCGATGGACCTGCGTGTGGTTGAATTTTCTATTCCTGCCGTGAGTTTCAGAAAGTCCAAATCCGTTGTTTACCGCTACCATCCTTCTTTGGAAATCCGCGAAGGCATTTCCGATATTTTCCATCCCCCCTTGTTGAGCTGATACAGCCCACATTCTGGCCATAGTTATATTAAAAGCAACATTTGTTGTTCGCTTTTGACGTTGCCTTTGTTTTCAGAATGTCGCCAGGCTTACATAGCCTCTGATCTGCATGCCTTACCTCCCGGATTTTGTTCTGCCAGCAGATCATCTTCATGGTCGTACATGTATTTCATTGGTCCCCCTGTATCGAGTTTAGTTGCCAAATAATTCTTTTCCATGAACAAATCGTTTTTAGTGGGCGTAATTTTTACGCTCGGTGCGTCATTGTGCGAAGCCCAAACCCAGAAAGCGCCTGCAAAAATTCCTGCTGATGTTGAAAAAATACTCCAGACTTACGCCTGTCTGGCTTGTCACAAATTAGATGCCAGAGTTGTTGGCCCTGCATATGAGGAGGTTGCCAAGAAAAAATATACGCAGCAACAGATTGTAGATCTTATTTATACGCCTAAACCATCCAACTGGCCAGGGTATCCTCCTATGACTCCAATGAAGCATGTACCTAAGGAAGAGGTGCTTAAAATTGCGGACTGGATCGTCTCGCTGGCTGCGAAGAAAAAATGATGCGGTCTGCTTTGATGATCAGAAAGCAAACCGCATCCTAAAAGCATTTAACCGGGTGATGCGCTGCCCTGGCTCGCAGGGTCAGATTTTCACGCTTTTAAATAAGTAAACTTGTTAGTAGTCAGAAAAACGGTCAGGCAACTGCCCGGCCGTTTTTTATCCTTTTTCGAAAACAAATTTAGCTTGGGAATCGGTGATAATAAAATTTCCGGTTTCCTGTCAACACCAATAAGACTTCCAATTTCGGGAAGCTGATTCAAGTGATTGATTTACAATGAAATTTGAAATTATAAATCTTGTGCAAATCATATATAATAAATATACAATCATGAAAGGAGCGTTGAAAATTATAGGGTATCTGGTTGTTTGTCTTTGCATGTCAACCGTTTTTTTAGGTTGCAGCAATGATCCTGACCCGGAACCGCTTCCAGGAGAAACCGGTAAGCTGACTATTGAATTTGACAATGTAGTCGGAGACAGAAATCTGGTATTGAACGGGTCGTCCAATACAAATGCAACCGGAGAGGATTTTGTTGTCACCAAGTTCAATTACTACATCTCAAATATCAAGCTTCTTCGCAGCGACGGAACGAGCTACGTTGTACCACAGGATTCGAGCTATTTTCTGATCATGGAAAATAAAAAGGAGTCGCAGTTTGTACGGCTCAAAAATGTTCCTTTCGGGGAGTATAATGGTGTCGAATTTATGGTTGGTGTGGACTCATTGAGAAACACAGCTCCGATTGAAAAACGTACAGGCGTATTGGATCCCGGCGGATCGATGATGGAAGATGGTATGTACTGGGCCTGGAATTCGGGCTATATTTTTGTCAAACTCGAGGGCACTTCCTCGAAAGGCAACCCGGTGAACAATAAGTTCTACTATCACATCGGCCTTTTTGGTGGATACAATGAAAAGACAGTCAACAATACAAGAGTCGTCAAAAAAAGCTTTGGCGATCTTAAGGCTGTAGTGTCGGCTTCTGTGGCACCGGAAGTTCATTTTTTGGTGGATGTATTAAAGGTAATGGACGGGCCGGGGACTAATATTTCCATCGGGCAATACAACAGCATTATGAGCCAGCAGCCCATCAAATCCCAGGAGATAGCCAACAATTATGTGAATATGTTCTCTATTGATCATATCCATTGATTAAGCAATATGATTTTTTAGTTTGTTTAAAAATATGCAAAATTTTAGCAGTCGGTTGTTCCCGGTAATTGTTACGCTTTTATTCATTGTTTCATGCAGCGAAAAAAAGGACGTGGAGCCTGAAAGTGCGGAGCCCACGCCCGTTACCTGGTCGAAACCCGCCCATTTCCCGGATCCTGTTTATGATGTAAGTCGCAACCCGATGACCGAAGAGGGAATTGAGCTGGGCAGGTTTCTTTTTTATGACGGTATTCTTTCCCGTACAAACCAGATCGGATGCGGGACTTGTCATCAGCAGGAAGCTGCCTTTACCCATCATGGCCATGAGCTTAGCCACGGGGTGGATGATCTTCTTGGGACAAGGAATTCGCCTTCCATTCAAAATCTTGCCTGGAACCCTTCCTTCTTTTGGGATGGTGGGGTGCATGACCTGGATATGGTGCCTTTTAACCCGATTCAAAATCCGGTTGAAATGGATGAGACTGTATTAAACGTAATCAATAAACTAAAAAATACGCCGCTTGCTTCTGCCAAAAAGCCGGTCGACTATCCTGAAATGTTCAAAAAAGCGTTCGGCAGCGAGGAGATCAATTCTGAGCGCATGATGAAAGCACTGTCTCAGTTTATGCTCACGATGGTATCGGCAGATTCGAAATACGACGATTATGTAAAAGGGAATTCCGCCGCCTTGACAGACCAGCAGAAAGAAGGACTTACTGTTTTTAAGGGTAAATGCAGCAGCTGTCATAGCGGAGAGCTTTTTACGGATTACAGTTTTCGAAACAACGGACTTGTACCATTGGGCAACAACGATCAGGGGCGATTTGCCGTAACAGGCATTGACTCGGATATGTACAAGTTTAAAGTGCCAAGCCTTAGGAATGTAGGTCTGACTGCGCCGTATATGCATGATGGGCGTTACCATTCGCTGGTTGAAGTTTTGGACCATTATGCCGAAAGTGTTCACAGCTCCCAGACCCTGGACCCTGTGTTTTCCCAGGGTGGCGGAAAGAAAGGAATATCACTTTCCGCTACCGAAAAGCAGTCGGTCATTGCATTTTTAAATACACTCAGTGATCAGCAGTTTATCAAGGAAGCAAAATTCTCAGACCCTGGTGTGGGCACTTCATTTTAATAATAAAACCACTAATCAATGATCAAATTTAACTACATCCTGGTTTTTCTGTTTCTGCTGGCTGTGCCGGCAGCAAAGGCATGTGACATCTGTGGATGTGCCAACAGTGGCTCTTATTTCGGGCTGTTACCGCAATCTCATAAATCCCTGGTTGGTGTTCGCTACCAGAGGCTTCATTTTGTTACCCACCCGGATAGCAAGGTGCTCAGAACGGAAGAGCATTTTAATGTCAGTGAAGTATACGGGCGTTTCTTTCCGATAAAAAGGGTTCAGGTGATGGCCTTTGTGCCTTACCGAATCGACCGGCAGGTTACATCTGCCGACGTCAAAAAGCAAAACGGTCTGGGAGACGTCACTGTACTCGCAAACTACAATGTTTTGAACACGCTGATGGATAAGGAAAATTCAGGAAGCTTTACCCACACGTTGCTTTTAGGCGGTGGTATCAAAGTCCCGACAGGGAAATTTAAGTTCGATGAAAATAACACCCTTCAGGTAGCGAATGCAAACTTCCAGCTGGGAACGGGCAGTACCGATTTTATCGTGAACGCGTTTTACACGATCAATAAGGATCAGTGGGGATTGGCCACCAATGTCTCCCGGAAATTTAACACGACCAATTCACAGGATTACCGTTTTGGAAATCAGCTTTTTGGCACCATGGATCTTTACCGCTCCTTTAAAATTGGCAATATCTCACTGACGCCAAGCCTGGGAGTTTATGCTGAAAAATCCGAACACGGTATAAAGAAAGGCGAAGTTCTGAAGGAAACCGGCGGGACGCTTTTCAACGGCGCGGCAGGGGTGACGCTGTTTTCGGAGCGCTGGACCGTTGGCATAAATGCTCAGAAGCCATTTGCGCAGAAAAGCGCGTCGGGTCATGTAGTAGCAAAAGAGCGTGTGCTCATACAGCTGGGATTTTTATTCTAGCAGAGTTTTTAATCAGTTCAAAAAATAATAATCAAATAACAAAAACTATTTAACTATGAAACGTATTTTCATTTTCGCATTGGCAGCGGCTCTTTTCATATCTTGCTCAAATGACGACTCCTCAGAGACAGTAACACCTGTATCGGCAGGCGAAGTGGCGCTTACCTTCGATACAAGAGTGGGCACGGCAGATTTCGCTTTAAACAAGGATTTTACGGTAGGAACGCAGGCTTACAATTTCACGAAACTGCGTTACTGGGTAAGTAACGTAATCCTGATTGATTCGAAGGGAGCAGAATACAAAGTTCCCAGCTCTTACTATCTGATGGAAGAGGTTGGAAATCTGGACCTTTCCGGCACGATTAACGATAGCATGATCTATCCCGCCAACAAACGTGAAACGATCACATTAAAGGATGTACCTGCGGGGGATTATAAGGGTGTGAAATTCTCAATCGGGGTGGATTCGAAGTACAATGACAATCTGAGTCTGCAGTCCGGAGAGCTTACAATCGCCAACGGGATGAGCAGCATTGCATGGATGTGGCATTCAAGTTACATCTTCTCATCCGTTGGCGGAACGGTTAAAGAAGGAGCTAGTTCGAAGACATTCACTGCTGAAACAGGTCTGAATGCTAATTACAAAACGGTGACTATCGATTTGCCTGCGCCTGTAAATTTTTCAACAGCAAAGGGAATTGTGCTTAATGTAGATGTGACCAAGATTTTTGATGGCGTGGATGTAATGAAAAATCCGGCGATCAATGCAATGACAGCGCCATTGATGTCTACCGTTGCTACAAATTACGCGACCAAAGCAATCGTTTTTGGATCGAAAGTGGAGTAGTAGCATATGATTAATCTCAAAAAAATAGCTGTTTATTTTACCGCAGTCACTTTGCTTTCTGCTTGCAGTAAACAGGAGGTAGTTCCGGTGCCACAGGTTTATTCCTTTCCGGTTCCGGAACATTTTCCTCAGCCTTTGTTTGATACCCAGAATCCCATGAGCCGGGAAGGGATTGAGCTGGGCAGGATGCTGTTTTATGATGTGAGATTATCGGCCAACAATAAAGTTTCCTGTGCCAGTTGTCATAAGCAGGCGCTTGCATTCAGTGATGGGGTGGCTTTCAGCAAGGCAGGGGTTTCGGCTACTGCTTTGCTGAGGCACTCACCGGCATTGATCAACATGGCCTGGGCAAACAATGGATTGTTTTGGGATGGAGGTTCGACCAATCTGGAATCACAGGTTTTCGGTCCACTGACAGCCCATGATGAAATGAGCCAGAATCTGTATGAATTGCTGGATGAGCTTAATGCGGTACCGGACTATGTGGCCCGCTTTAAATCAGCATTTGATGACGAAATTTCTTCTCAGAATGTAGCAAAAGCATTGGCCCAGTTTCAGCGGACGCTCATCTCGGCGGATTCAAAATATGACAGGTATAAACTTGGAAAGCCCGGCGCTACCTTGTCTTCTCTTGAACTGAAAGGGCTTGAACTGGTAAAACAAAAATGCCAGGGTTGTCATGCCGGTGAGCTTTTTACTGACAACGGATACCACAATAATGGTATTGATGCGGATTTTACAAACTGGGATCACGAAGGGTTATACCTGGGGCGCTTCCGTATCAGCTATAAGGACTCAGATCTGGGGAGTTTCAAAACACCAACGCTTCGTAATGCAGCCCTAACAGCCCCGTATATGCACGACGGCCGTTTGGCTACACTGGAACAGGTTATCGATCATTATTCCGATGGTATCAGAAATTCAGAAACCCTCAGCCCGCTTTTACCTGCGGGTGGTATGAAATTAACCTCTGACGAAAAGCAGGCAATACTTTCTTTTTTAAATGCTTTAACCGACCAGGCTTTTATATCCGATCCGGCACTTAAAGCGCCGTAAAGTTTTAAAATATTCATTTACCAATTATTACCACCCAACTAATGAAAAATCAAATTTTAGCTTCACTGTTCATTCTGGCAGCGCTGGCGTCATGTAATTCGAAGGAGAAAGAATCTGCGGATACGGACACGACCTTAATGGCGAACATGGATCACAGTGCTCATCATATGCCGGTTTCAGACGAGCGCACAAAAGAGCTGATGGCTATCCACGACAGTATTATGCCTTCGATGGGCAAGATTATGGATCTGAAAGCCAAAGTTTCTGTGGAGATCAAAAGAGTAGACAGTCTTAGTACGCTGAAATCCACCGATGAATTAAAGACCAGAAAAGCCCAGGCGCTAAAAATCAAGTCTGAGCTGGATAAGGCTGATCAGGAAATGATGGGATGGATGCACCAGTACAAAGCCGATACGCTTGAAACGCTCGATTCGGTTGCCGCAGCATCTTATGTCAAGGATCAAAAGACAAAAATTGAAACGGTACGTGATCAAATGGAACAAAGCATCCAAAAGGCTCAGGTATTCGTAGAGAAAAAATAAATCAACTTGTGAGCGAAATAGCGCTCTAGATTGATCAATAACCCTTTATGCTTTTGGGGGATAAATATGTACAGGCCAGGTCATTATATAAAATCGTAAACATGATGCTTCAAACCATACCGAGGCTTGTTTCAGATAAGGAGCTTTGCGTACTTCTTGAAAATACCGGTGTTACTCTTTCAAAAAAGCCGGAACGGTCTTTTTCGCGGATGGCCTTTCTGTTCACGCACATTATTCTCGTTATATTTTTTGTTGATCTTTTACTACATATTTTTAAATGCCAAGATCATTTATGAAATCAGCCATTTATCTCATAAGCCTGATTGCCGCTGTATTCAGTGGATGCCAACAAAAAAAATTACCGATTTTGAGTGAACCAGATGTAGTAATCAAGGTGGTTGATGGAAAACGAGTTGAAGAAACGGTCTATCCTGTCATTCCGGATTTCACTTTTAAAAATCAATATGGCGAGACAGTGACTCAAAAAGTAACTGACGGAAAGATCTATGTCGCTGATTTTTTCTTCACAACCTGTCCAACGATATGTCCGGTAATGAAAAAGAACATGTTGCGGGTTTATGAAGCATATAGGGATGAACCGCAGGTCGGCATTTTATCTCACACAATTGATCCTGAACATGATACGGTGGAAGTACTTCAGAAATATGCGGCAGACCTGGGCGTTACTGGTAAAATGTGGCAATTTTTAACAGGTGATAGGGACAGGATTTATGAAATTGCTGAAAAACACTATCTGGTGAGCGCCAGGAAGGATCCAAATGAACCTGGTGGTTACATTCATAGCGGAGCATTTGTATTGATTGATAAACAAAAGCATGTACGGGGATTTTATGACGGCACCAATGAGCAGGCAACACGGCAACTGGTCAGAGATATCAATACGCTTTTGAAGGAATAATTTGCGTCGGAACCTTACAATTACGGTAGGACCTCAATGCAAATATTCATGTACATCAAATTAAACTGGCTTGACGATGCCTGATTTTCTGAATCCAATAATGTGGCGGGCAAAACGCTGACTTTACCAATTGGTACCGATTATCTTTCAAAGAATCTGTTCAACAATAGTCTGATCTGGTTACAAAGAGTTAGTTGATATAGTGTAAAGTGACGTTCTTTGATCCAAAGGAAATAATTCCTGTCCCTATTTAACCCACATTGTAATGCCAACTTTTAACAACCAGATCAGACAAGTTGGGTTGCTGGTCATTCTAACCGCTCTGGCCTTACTGCTTCTGTTTGAATTGTATGGCTTCCTTCCCGGATTTTTAGGTGCGCTTACTTTATACATACTGAGCCGGGAGTGGTACTTTTCACTAACCGTTCGGAAACACTGGAACAAAAGCGGCACCGCGCTATTGTTCATGCTTGCATTTCTCGTAGGGATCGGCCTGCCCGCTTCTTTTGGTATTCATCTGATTTCGTCCAAGGTCAATGTCCTTTTGGATAATTCAGAACAGGTCATTGTGGTTTTTAAATCTGCTTCGGCTCAAATCAAACAGTGGACGGGTTTCGACATTCTGACAGATCAGAGCCTGGGCGAAATCCAAAAACTGATCACGAATTATATACCCTCCTTCCTGAACAGCTCCGCATCTGTCGCCGGCAATCTGCTTATGATTCTTTTTCTGTTCTTTTTTATGCTTATCAATGGGACTGAAATGGAACGGAAGATTTCTGCCATCATACCCCTAAAAGAGGAAAATGTCGAGGTGCTTGCAGTCGAAACCAAAAACATGATCCGGGCCAATGCATTAGGTATCCCATTAATTTCTATTATTCAAGGGCTATTTGCCATTTTTGGTTACTGGATTTTTGGTATACAGGATTTTCTTTTATGGGGTTTCATTACAGCCATTTTTGCCTTTTTCCCTGTTGTAGGTACGGCCTTTATCTGGATACCGTTAATCATCTACTTATATGCAGCAGGTGAAAACGGGAGAGCGATCGGACTGGCGATTTATAGTATCATCGTCACCGGTAATGTTGATTATCTGGCCAGGGTCACTTTGCTTCAAAAAATTGGCAACGTGCATCCGGTCATTGCGGTCCTTGGGTTAATCGTTGGGCTCAAACTGTTTGGTTTCTGGGGCTTTATTTTTGGCCCCCTCATGATTAGTTATTTTCTTCTGTTGACCAGGATTTATGCCAGTGAATTCGGTTCGTTGAATAAGCGCTGATGAAATTCTTATTTATTTTAAGAATATATCAAATTAAGATCTCAGGAATAATCCACTTAACTTTTTCATTTTTTAAGACGATCCTAAGAAATCTTTAAGATAGTTTATAGTCTTTTGCCCTTTAATTAGCAGTCGGAAAGATAAGGTCATTCATATTCCTAAACATTACCCAATCCGAGACTAGCGGAAGAATCTTATGCGTTTGACACAGCGTCAGAAGGTACAACAGGTCTGGATATGGCACTAACGGGAGAGTATGATCTTTACTGGCAGGCAGGATGTTGCCCAGGAAAAGAGAATTGAATTTTTCTGTTTTCACAAAAATGCCTGTTGCAATTCAGAACCACAAATTGGATGAGATTACCATAAAGATGCAAATCTGACGGATGCGAAATGCCAGATACTTACCACCTGGACAAAAGAGCAAATGTCGATGTTAAAAAAATGAATAACCGAAGGATAGTCTTAAAATGAAAAGCAGCACGAAACCGGAAATTTAAGGACTTTAAATGTGATGAGAACAACAAAAACAGATCGGAATTATAAAATCGCTGTGTGTATAACTATCGTGAAAAGCGTTCGGATTAATGTTTTCATTCTAATTTTCCTTCGTTTTTCTGCATTTTCACAAAGTGTAGATTCTTTACAAAAAGATCTTCGTTTTTCTGTTCCACAGCTTTATGCGCCTTCGGGGCTTATTCTGACAGGCTTTATAGCAAATGGCCACTCGCGGGAGTCAATCAAGAATGAAATAGCAGAAGAGCGTAAAGAGCACATTCCAGGGTTTAGGACAAAACTGGACGACTATCTTCAGTTTTCACCTTTGGTTGCGGCTTATGGATTGGATGCTATCGGGGTTAAATCGAAAACGGACATTGTTAACAGATCAATCATACTTATTAAAGGGGAAATTCTAGCAATCTCGACAGTTACCGTTATGAAAAAGGCCTTTCATATTTTGCGTCCTGATGGCAGCACATATAATTCATTTCCCTCCGGACATACAACGCAAGCCTTTGCCGCAGCAACTTTCCTAAGCGAGGAATATAAAGGCACATATAAATGGATGCCCTATGCTTCCTATACGCTTGCTTCATCGGTAGGAATTCTCCGGGTTGCAAACAACCGCCATTATGTTAGTGATGTTTTGGTCGGCGCCGGATTAGGGTTCTTGTCGATGAAGGTTGCGTACTGGACGCACCGGTACAAATGGGGTGAAAGACGTAACCGTTGCCCGATCAGCGTTGACGGTTGATATTGCAAGTTCATCATAATTAAGTAGGTGTAGATGAAAGTGTAAATTCATTGTTGGGTTCGTAATTATTCCTTTTTGGTGATTTTCAGATCGGAAAAATACCCCTCGGTGCCCACTTCCACCCATAGCCCGATCGCTCCTGTTGCCTTTGGGCCAAGAAAAAGGTCGTTGACCATCAGTACTGGCTGAGATTTGTCATCCAAAAACAAACTGGCGTGTTGCCCACTCACTTCAATGCGCATCGTGATCCATTTATTTAATTCCATGTCCGCATATGATTCGTATTTTTCTGGTGCTTCTCTTCGCAAACGATCAAATTTGTAATCCGGATAAGCATAATACTGAGTAGAATGATTTCTCCTTACCTGTTCATTTGCCCTGCCATTGGTTGGCCGGATGTAGATACTTTCATACACTGAATTGTCTTCATTGATCCTGAAAGCAATACCAATAAAACCTCTTGCCGTCGCCGGTGCGTTTTTCAGAAGCTTGCTCAGAACCTTAACTTCAATCGTGCCATTGTGAAAATCTATGTCTTTAATCTTAACGAAGGTTGGCTCATCCACCAGTTTGACCGTGGAATCTTTGATTACTTTCACCGCCTTTTTCCCACTTAGCTGTACCAACTCCATCGACACCTGGTGAGCTTCCAGATTCGTTTTTTTTAATTCCACTTGTTGTGCGGACAAGGTTGCCGGGATCAGCAAAATTCCGGTAATGACCGTGATTAAAATCTCTCTCATTTATTAATAATTAAAAAATAGTAACTGTTTCCCAGTAATTATGAGAAATTACTGATTACAATTTTAAAACAATTTCTCCTGTGGCTACGTCAGTATTTGATTTGCTTTTATCAAGCAGGAAATCTTAAACTACCCGCCAAGCGGTCAAACGGATTCAGGTTAAAATTCCCTACAACTGCCGATTGATGCGCGTAAGTAAATTTAAACTAAAAATTCATGTTTTAATTTATAGTTTAATCACGATCAGTAAGTACCACAATTTTTCCGCTGCCCGCATTACTTTCCATAAACCGATGGGCTTCTGCGATTCGTTCGAGTTCAAATGAAGCGCTGATGCTCAGGCGGATTTTGCCATTTTCTACTTCCTGAATGAACTCCTGAAAACTTTGCTGATCCACACGGATCTGTCCGCTGTCATAAATGGTAAGGGCAACACTGGCGGGAATATATTCCATAGGCGCAAAATCAGCAATGGACCATTGCTCGGAAAGCATTCCGGTCATACAAGCAATTCCTCCCTGTGCGCAGCATGCGAGCGAATCCTTTAAAGTTGCAGTGCCAACGAGCTCCAAAACCTTATCCACCCCGAAAGGATTAAGGGCTTTTACTTTTTCTACCAGCTCACCGTCATCGATCAATACATAGTCTGCACCGTTAGCCAGCAACAGCACTTTTTTCTCGGCTTTTCGGGTGGTTGCTACAACGGTTAATCCGGCGTTTTTCGCAAGCTGGGCAGCCAGCATTCCAATCGAGGAAGTTCCGCCTCTGATCAGCAAGGTTTCTCCTTTTTGGATTTTCAACGCCAGATGCAATGAGCCAAAGACAGTCTGGAACATTTCCGGAATGGCCCCAAGTTCTTTCCAGGGCAAATGACTCTCGAACGCATAAAGCAGTGACCTGGGAAGAACGGTGTACTCAGCGTAACTGCCATCAAAATCCCTTCCCATGCCGCCCATAAATGCAGCCACTTTTTGACCCTTTTTGAACTGCGATGAAGGATCAAATTCAACTTCTCCCACGCATTCAATCCCCAGAACCCTTGGAAAAGTGACACTGGGAGAATAGCCTTTACGTGTCATGAGTTCGGAGCGGTTCAGTCCAAACGCCTTTACTTTTACAAGGACTTGTTCAGCCGATGGGGTAGGAATGGGCCTTTCTTCCAGAATGAAGTTGTCTGCCGGTCCGGGACTTAATATAACCGCTGTTTTCATGTTGATCGTTTTCAATTTACTATCAATTACCGTTCCGCATTAAAAATGTAGCGGTATATCATCCACTGATCTGATTCTTTACGGAAAACAAAAAAGTCACGCGTGCTTCTGGCACTTTGCTGCCCGGTGAGCAGATCCGTTGTTGTTGTCAGGGCTGATGCATGTGCAAATGCAAACTTGTCATCCACGGTGATACCCTTTATGGAGTACGCAATATGGAATTTTAACTTTTTGAAATAACGCTGACTGATGCTATTCAAAAGTATTTCTTTGGACATCGTTACATTACTATCGGGCATAAAAAGGCCGTCCTGCGTATAAAACCCGGCTATACTTTCACGATTGTTTGAATTTATGGCGTCGGCAAATGCTGCGAGCCGAAGCTGAATTGATTCGTTGACATGTTCCATGGTCTATTCTGGGTGATTTGCTAAAAAAGGACATACAATGTAATTATTGGCTTATGGAGCAGTCGGTTCTGACTTGCTGCAAAAACAATACAAAGATCCTGATATCAGTCGCCTCCGACCTATAAACAATCTTAAGAAATACCCTTAATCTAGTTTAAGCGTTATCACAGCCGGGTGATATCCTTCCGGATTTTACTGAGAAATTCCGGCGTAATGCCCAGATAAGATGCAATTCTAGAATAGTAAAGCTGTTAAAAATTTGTTGAAAGGATGGGAATTTCAATAAAAAAGCCTGCTTCTGGAAATAACGGAAGCAGGCTTTGAACAATTAACATTTTATGCATTGAACTCCCTAATCCTTAAAACACCTTTGATCGTCCTTCCTTTTTCCGAATCTTCAACAGGATGGTTGATTTCTTCAAAAGAATACGTTTTGATAAGTTTCTCAACGGGGGAACTGCCCGTTCTAAACGTTTTATCAGCCGGAAATAAATTCCTGCCTTCTTCTTTTACAACAGCTGCTGTAATTTCCATAGTGATATGTCTTTAAAGCTATTTTTTGAATCCGGATCAATCAATCCTGCATTAAATTCTTCATCAAGTTTCTTGTACAGAGGCGTCGGTTCGACGGTGACAAAAACCTCCAGGGCGGGCCGTCGATGAGTTGCAGCACGTGTCCGCCTTTCACAGAACCATCACGCAAAGATGTCGTCATGTGGGTATGCGCAACCGGTTTGCCGTTCTTATTAGTAAGTACTCGCCTTATCCAGCATTTTAAGGTCGCTGCCATCCAAAATGATGTTTGGTGCATCAGTCAAAACCGCCAGCTGCTGCGTTGAAGTTGCACTTACAATCGGCGCGACTACGTAGGGCTGGTGAAGCAACCATGCCAGTGCAATCGTTGCTGGTTGGGTGTCATGTTTGGCAGATACCTTGTCCAGTGCAGAGAGAATACCAAAACCTTTTTCGTTCAGATATTGGTTTGCTCCGCAACCGCGAGGGCTTTTGCCAAGATCATCTGCTGAACGGTATTTGCCGGTCAGAAATCCTGATGCAAGCGAGTAATAGGGAAGTACCGACAAGTTATATTTACCCATTAACGGTGCGTAGGTTGTCTCAAATTCGCTTCTTTCGATCAGGTTATAATGGGGCTGATACACTTCGTAAGCCGGAGTGCCTTGTTTTTCAGCGTATTCCATGGAGCTAACCAGGTTATCAACACTTAGGTTAGAGGCGCCAATATGCCGCACTTTTCCTTCTTTTACCAACTGGGCATGTGCATCCATCGTTTCTTCTACCGGCGTTTTTCCATCATCTATGTGGGTGTAGTATAGATCGATATAATCTGTTTTCAAGCGCAGTAAGGATTCTTCTACTGATTTGATGATATTTTCCCTGCTGATATCCGCTGGCCTTTCATTGTTTTGAAAACCGACTTTGGTGGCGATCACCATGTCCTGGCGGTTTCCCCGCTCTTTCAGCCATTTGCCGATGATCGCTTCGGATTCTCCGCCCTTGTTGCCAGGCACCCAAAAAGAGTAGGTGTCCGCGGTATCTATAAAATTAAAACCTGCTTCTGCAAAGGCATCCAAAATATCAAAAGACTCTTTTTCATTCAATGTCCATCCAAACACATTGCCACCGAAATTAATAGGGGCTACCCGCAGACCTGTTGTTCCTAATGTTACTTTTTTCATTTCTAAATATTTTACTTGTTGTTTCAAAATTGCTGTATTTTTGGAAATAATCAGGCATGATTGATTGCTAAATGTTTGAAAATTCAATATAGTTGAACAAACGATTCAATCCGTTAAAAGAACCTTCGATATTCTGGAATACATAGCGGCTAACGGGAACACGGTCCGGTTAAACGATATCGCTCAGGCGCTGGGTCTTCAAAAGACAACGGTGCATAATTTCCTGGCCGGTCTCAAAGAATTAGGTTATGTTGAACAGGATGAGTTAACCCCTCGTTACCGGATAACCTCCAAAATTCGCCATCTGGATTTTTCCGATATTCCTTATCAAAAATTACGTGCCGATTTACGGCCAGTGATGGAAAAACTTACCGCCGAAAGCGGGGAAACTTCGTTTATGGCGATACAGATGGGCAGTTATTTTCGGTACGAATGGAAATGCGAACCCAACAGATCTTTACGGATCTCTCTTGAACTGGGGAAAGAATTTGAGATGAAACACACGGCGATAGGAAAAGTATTTATGGCCTATTCGCCGCATTTGTCCAATAGTATTTACAAAGGTGAAAACGAAATAAAACAGCAGGAAAAGGAAATGCAGTGGATACTCAAAAGAGGTTATGCCATGGACCTGGAAGAATATGAAAAAGAACTCAATTGTATAGCTGTTCCATACTTTTATAAAGACAGGATTATCTCGGTTATTGGACTGTCAGGTCCGGCGCACAGGTTTGATAAAAGTAAAATGGAGGCGATGGCTGAGCTGGTAAAACGGCTGATGTAAAACGAAAAAATTTCTTCCGACCGTGGATATCCGAGTTTGCGAAGGGCTTCTCACAAAGGCCCTGGCGCAGATGAGATTATTTAATATCGAACATTCAATTCTGCAGAAAGCACCTTTGGAATTGAGTTAGATCGCCTTCATTCGTAAGAAAGCAATTAAAACCTACGCTATCCTTAAAAAAATATATTCCTAACGGAGCCGTTCCAAGTAACTTGAGGCGGTTTTTTGCTTTTTGGGATAATCGTCGCAACATACTCTCTTCTTGTTGCTTTATAGTCGAAAACCGCCCGTGAACTGCAAAACAATTCATCTATGAGAAAACTTTACATTTCCTTCATCCTGATGTTTGCCGGCATAGCTTCGGCGCAAAATGTGAGGCCATGTAAGCCCTGCCAGGAGTTGAAAAACCTCCAGCTTCCTGATGTTACGATTTTAGTAGCTGAGGCCAATGCCGGGGATACACTCAGTAATCCGGGTGAACCATGGAACCCAACTGTAATCATAAAAAAGCCTTTCTGTCGTATAAAAGGCAGGATAAGCAAGGAAATCAATTTTGAACTACTATTACCTGACGAAAATAACTCCCGTTTCCTGATGTCGGGAGGAGGAGGTTTTGTCGGAAGTATTCAAAACGAGTTTCGGGTTAAGGTAGATGAAGGGTTTGCAACAGCAGGCACAGACACAGGTCACGAAGGTGGTGCCGATGCCAAATGGGCATACAACAATATGGAACGACAGCTTAACTTTGGGAGGCTTGCTGTGCATCGCACGGCAGTTGTGTCGAAAGCCATTATCAAAAGTTATTATTGTGCAGCACCTTCCAAATCTTACTTTGTCGGTTGTTCACGTGGTGGCGGACAAGCTATGGTGGAGGCCCAATATTACCCTGACGATTTTGACGGGATCGTTGCCGGTGCACCCGCATTTGCATGGCCAGCTATTGCCGCGAAATTTTTGCAGCACAGCCAATACAATTATCCTGATCCAAAAGAGCTAAGGCCGGTAATCTCAAAAGACAATCTTAAACTTTTGCAAAACGAAGTCCTGAAACAGTGCGACCAACTCGACGGTTCGGTTGATGGTATCATAGGCAACCCTGGTAAATGCAGGTTCGATTTCTCGAAGTTACCGATATGCGCCAACGAGAAATCAGGAAGCGGATGTTTTACAAAAGCGCAGCTCACTGCGATCAAGGCAATTTACAATCCTTTGGCTGTAGATGGCAAACAGATTTACCCGGGTTTTCCCTTCGGGGCAGAAGCCGAGGATGCTTCCTGGGATCCCTGGATTACCGGATCAAGCTCCTACCAGCAAAAAGAACCCAGTCTGCATCATATGTTTTCTACAAACATTTTCAAATATCTCATCTTCAACGATTCGACCTTTAATTATTCAAATTATAACTTCAAAAATTTTGTGAGAGAAACGGCGTATGCCTCGTCCTATTTAGATGCCACAAGTACCAATTATAGCGAGTTCAAAAAACGCAATGGTAAGATAATTTTTTTTCACGGATGGAATGACGCTGCACTCTCGGCGAACGCAACAGTTGAGCATTACAACGGAATATTGAAAATCGATAAGGATGCGCCATCATTTGCAAGACTGTTCCTTCTTCCGGGCGTTTTGCACTGCGGAGGGGGGCCAGGTTGTGACAATGTAGACTGGATAGGCCTGATCATCGATTGGGTAGAAAAGTCAAAGGCGCCAGATCAGGTGACTGCTTCAAAAGTGGTAGACGGAAAGATTATTGAAAAAAATATTTACCCGTATCCGAAAGAATAGGATTTGGGATATCGCGTAATTTGTTGAATAATAGCATTTTAAGTCTGATTATTTACTTGTTTTATAAAAGAGGGACTAGTCATCCATCTGTCAGCTGAGTCAGATCAGCAGTATGGTTGCCCGGAGCAATGCCGATTGCTTCGATTTGAGCCATAGTCATCATGCTTGTAATGCCCGGCCTAATGCTGGAAAGAAGGCTTTTGTAGTCGTTCCTGCTTCCGGATTATAAGGCTAATTCCTCAATTGCGTTTGCTGATCTTGTTTGTACTGATCTGTTTTTGTAACGTAGATTTAAATCTGAAATCCTGGATGGCTGACAATTTCAGGTGCTTTGTGACCCGGCCTTGCACACGCTTTCGCCACATTTTAAAACTGCTGGGCTTCATTTCACGACGCATCAAGGCGATCACCTGTTGTTCATCTGCGCCAAACTGCGCCTTGATAGCTTCAAAAGGCGTTCTGTCTTCCCAGGCCATTTCAATTACCCGGTCAATTTCCTCGGCTTTGTAAATCTTTTTTTCTTTAATCATCTTTTCTTAAACATTTATTTAGGAGAAGGTTAATCAGGTGTATCCCCGGCAAGTTTTAATTTATACTTTGAGCTTTCTTCTGGCCATTATTTTTCTTTTTATTGTTTCAGAATATTGAGATGTATCTTCTGCCTCATAGATTCGCAATTGCTGGGGCGTATCGGATTTTAGGAGATCTGCCTGGGAGCTCCCAAGAATTCTGGCGGCAGTCTGTACTCCTGAGTAGCTTGCCCCCGCGACTCCGTTGGCGAGTATGCTTGCCCCGCATAGATACAGGTTTTCAATTTCGCTCTCTGCCTTGAAACCAAAGGCACCAATCTGCCAAAAGCTTTTTTCTGTACCATACACGCAGCCATTCGTGGAACCGATATAATGCATATTCGTTAATGGCGTTCCCATTTGTTTTTGAATAATGCTTTTGCTAATTCCAGGAAGTACTCTTTCCAGACCATTGATAATTTTCTGCGTCAGTTGTTCTTTAAATGCCAAATACGCTTCCGAATTACCGCCACCTTCTCCTTCAAAGCGGTGAAAAGGTTCATAATTGATAAACGTGACGACTTCAAGGGTATGATTGATACCATCAAAACTCGTCGGATCTTTTAATGTACTACTACTTATAAAAAGTCCCGGAAATTCGGTTCCCGATGCAATATTGGTAGTTGCATGTTGTCCGTACACCTCTTCCACGCTGTTGTCCGGCATCAGCCACACATTTCCGGAATCCATGCCTGCTTTGCGGAGGTCCATGTTAACCGTCAAAAAGAGGATTAGCGAGGTGCACGAATATTTTGTTTTTTTTATTTGTTTCAATAGCTGCTTACTCAGATTTTCGGCGCCTATCAATTGCAGATAAGTCTTACCCGGATCTGCATTTGAAATAATCCTCTTTGCGTAAATGCATTCGCCATTTTCAAGTTCAACGCCAAACGCGCGCTTCGTCTTTTCTCCCTGAATTAAAATGCGTTTTACCTTGTGTCCCGTTCTGATCTGCCCACCATACTTTTTGATAACATTTGTCATGGCCTTTACAATAGCCGCTCCTCCACCCATTGGATAGAATCCGCCATTGGAGTAATGATCCATCACAGCAGAGTGGTACGGAAAACTGGCTTTTGTCGGCGGCAGGCCATGATTTCCACACTGGATGCTCAATATTTTTTTAAGTAACGGATCTTTAATATGCCAGTCGATCACCCTTTTTAAACTAAACAAACCGTATTTTCCCAGGTGCCTCGTGCGCCACGGAATAGTCAGATGGTCCCAGAAATTTTTCATTTCTGGAATCAGAGCAAGCTGGCTACTTACGTTTCGCACGGCTATCAGGTATTTTTTGAGTCCTTTTTTCTCTTTTGGAAAACGTTCTGACAGGACTTTATAGAGATCATCGAAATTGGCAGGTATATCAATGCGTTCGTTGCCTATCCAGCAATGTTCATAAGCGTCCGGATTCATTACAAAAAAAGTGAGATCATTTGCGATGCCCAAACCTTCATAAAGCATACGGGTTGATTGGCCCTCACCAAGCTGCCCAATGTAGTGTACGCCTGGTGAAAAACGCTGCCCGCCTACGTAAAAACTGTGGCACCAGCCGCCGGGAACATCATGCTGCTCCAGAACGAGCACTTTCTGTCCACTGCGCGCCAGACAGATTGCAGCTGAAAGTGCGCCCGCACCTGAACCAATGATAATATTATCAAATTCGGGCATTAAATTTTGGTAGTCAGTTGACACAATTATTCAGTTGGCTCTTGGAAATGGATTTGAGTATCAATCTATAAATATTATACCTTGCATTGGCCTCATTCTATTTTAAAATAACAAATTTCAATAATTTGAGATTAGATGCTCTTTGTAATCATTGGGTATGGTCTAAAATATGTGAAGTTCCTGTTAAAACAAATAAAATCCAGGTTGCCTTTTATATGTTATACTTACCCCTGTTTTGCTATGCTAACTTAGCAGGGAGCCCAATGAGGTGCTGGTAATTTTTTGTGCGTGCAGCGTTGAACTTACCAAATCAGGTCCGGGAAAACTGCACCAGGCATGCGCAATCAGCAGGACACCTCTTAAAAAGGCTTGAATCGGGTCAAATTATCTTCAGTCTTTCTTCTTCCAAATCGATCTGATACAACTGTTGCCGGATCAAGGTTTCATCAATCTTCGGATCTTTATTGAGTTCTGTCAGATATTTTCGCTGAGTTTCGAGTAACTCAACAAAAATTAATTTTGTCTTTTCATTCATCCAGCTGTCCTCGGTGGCTTTTGCACGTTCTTCCCATTGTCTCAAAAATTTCTCCATGCCGGTCTGGCCATTTGACTCGGTTTCATATTTGTTTTTCAAAAACTGATAAACGTGTTGTTTCAAGCCTTGTTTTATTTTTCGTTTCGTCAATTCTTCTGATTCTTCTTCAACCAGGCCTTCGAACAATCCTGATCTTGTTATGAAAGCAGGAAGCGTAAGCCCCTGCACCAGAAGAGTAAGGAGTATGACGATGAAAGTGATAAACAAGATGAGGCTTCTTTGCGGGAAAGCTGTGCCATCGCTCAAAGTGATGGGGATTGCCAGGGCCGCAGCCAATGAAACTACGCCACGCATTCCTGTCCAGCCGAGCAGCATGGGCATCATCCAGCGCCTGCGGTTGGATGATGCCCGTGGCATCACACCCGGGCGGAATATATACGTTGCCAGCAACGCAGCGTAAGAACTAATGATCCTGGCTGCAACCAACACACCAGTTACTAATACGCCGGAGGCAACTGCGGTCTGTAACGGAATTCCCTTTGCACGCAGACCTTCGACAATCTCCGGAAGCTCCAGACCAATGATCAGAAAAACAACGCCGTTTAGAATAAACACGAAACTTTCCCACACACTAGAGCTCTGAATGCGGCTGGTGCTGTTGAGGAACACAAGACGTTTTGCCGATAAAAACAAACCACCACTTACCACAGCCAACACACCTGAGCTATGAAACTGCTCAGCCAGCCAATACATAAAATATGGCTCAATGATGGTTAGTGCTATGTTGGATTGGTCATCGAGGGGCAGGCGTTTGTGCGCTTGCAGGAAAATCCAGGCCAGTAAGAGGCCAATACCGGCGCCACCGGCTACCATCCATAAAAAACTCAAGGCAGCCTGTTGCCACACGAACTGTCCGGTACCGACAGCTATCAATGCGAAGCGGAATATGATCAGCGATGAAGCATCATTTAGCAGGCTTTCACCTTCAAGAATGGCCGAGGTAGTTTTGGGTATCTTCACAAACTTAGTAATCGCCCCGGTACTTACCGCATCGGGTGGCGATACGATTCCCCCCAGTAAAAATCCCAGTGCAATCGTGAAACCCGGAAGGAAATGATGTGCAATTACAGCTACTGACGAGGCAGTGAAAAACACGACCAGAAAGGCAAAACTGCCAATAATACGCCACCATTTTTTCATTTCTTTGAAAGAGATATTCCAGGAGGCCTCAAAAAGGAGCGGAGGGAGGAAAATGAAAAAGATCAGGTCAGGATCAATTCGGACCATGGGAAGTCCCGGCACAAAACCCACGAGCAAGCCGGCAACAACCAGCAAAATAGGATAAGCGATTTTCAGTTTGTTGGCCAATGTGTTCAGCAACACGATGGCTAGGATCATTGCAAGTAAAAATGGTAAATATGAGTGCATTCGCCCGACGGTGTGTTGTTACATAATAATGAGGAATCAAAAGCCAGGCCCGAACGCTTAATCGCAAAATTTCAGTTAATGTGATGTCCGTCAGCTCTGGCTCATGATCTTGCGAAAATAATCTTTTTGCCAGAAATAACCCGTAACTGGAAATGTTATCGGATTTAGAACCCCGGTAGCAGTGCGGTTCGGCAAAATACAATATTCATTTTTTCCTACGGTTGCTGTAAGTGACAATTTGCCAGTGTGCAGGTAATGTCAAAATCTGCCCGGATATGGATTCAGTGTCAGCCCGAAATCTGGTCTTTAAAACAATGGCAGTTTACAGTCTGAACGTGAGAAATCGCCCTCTCCAATGTCATAGAAACCGAATTGTGGGTGGTTCAGTGTTGCAATTGCTTGTCCGCAGCTGCGATCGGAATCAGGATTGTGAATGTAGTTCCCTGCCCGGCTGCACTGTCGAAGGTTATTTCTCCTCCATGTGCTTCGATAATCTGTTTTGTGATGGAGAGGCCCAGTCCGAAGGATTCTTCACCGTTTGTGCCTTTTCTTTTCGAATCTGTGAAGGCGTCAAATATTTTGTTTCCGAAGTCTTCAGGTATACCTATGCCTTGATCCTTGACAGTAAGCTTGGTGAATTTACTGTCGGATTCTAGGCAGATATCAATGGTCGTTCCGGCTGGGCTGAATTTGATGGCGTTGTAAATCAGGTTGTTAATTACCCTCCACATTTTTCCATAATTAAGGTTCAGCGTTGTTGGCTCAAGATTCAAACGGATCAGCTGCTGTTTCTGAGCGGCCCGGACAGTGAGCAGGTCAGCACATTGGCTTACCAGATCTGCCAGGTCAACCTCATTCTTTTCCGGCTCTGACGTAACCGGCGTATTCAGGTGCAACAAATTTCCAATCAGTTCCAGAGAATTGTTTCCCGAATCTTTGATTAAGTTAAGATAGTGAAGATCGTCTTCGCAACGGTCTGTATCCATCAGCATCAGGCCGGCCAGTGACACCATCGCCGCAACCGGGTTTCGGAGATCGTGTGCAACTACTTTCATAAGCCTGCTATTCTCGTTCTGGCTGTTTTCCAGTGCAGACAGCGTCTGTTGCATCTGGTCATTGAGGCTGGTAAGCTTTTTTACATGCACGCGTGACCGTCGGTAATTGAGCCAGGTTACAATGGCAACGATCATCGCCATCACCAGAAATACCGATAGGCCGATCATGTAAACACTTTTGAGTTCACCACTTTTTTCAAGTAAAGAGAGTCTGTGTTTCTGATCCTGTTCTCTGATTACCTGATCCATGTCGACGTTTTTTAGTCCGTTATTGATCTGATCCAGAGAGTCCCGGTAAAGGCGGTATTTGTTTGAATATTTGTACGCCTGGGAGAGGTTCCCCGTTTTGTCGCTGTAAAGCCATTTTAATTCATACCATTTTTCCCATATGTCGGCGTGTGAAATGCTTTTCCCACGGCCAGATGTCAAATCGGAATGAAGGTCGTTAAGAAGCAGGTTTGCCTTTTCGAATACGCCATGTTCAATGTAAAGCCTGGTTAATTTTATTTTCGCAGTTTGAGAATCTTCAATGCTGAATCCGGGGCGGTCATTGAGTTGAATATTTGTGAGCAGATGCTGTTCAGCCCGTTTGAAATCACCTGTTTTAGCATAAACCCCGCCTAAATTTCCTTCGACGACTGCACGGGCCGTGGTGATAAAGTCCCGCTTTTGCGGATGTAGTTTTTCACTTGCAATAATAAAATTCAGTGCGCGATTATAGTAAAACTTTGCAGAATCGGTTTTTCCGGCCTTCTCAAAACACAATGCGATCGAATTTAAAATGCTTTGAGGTTGTATGAAACTGTGCAGAAAAGTTTCTTTTGAGCAGCGCTGTATTTCTTCATAAGCTTGTTTCAAATAGGGAATAGCCGCTGTGTATTGGTCCTGTCTGTACCGGATCACTCCGAGTGCATTACTGAATTCGCTCGTACTGCAATCATCTTTGATGGTTCTGGCCAAGGTTCTTCCCTGGTGGTATACCCTGAATGCCTGGTTGTATTTTTTTTCTTGCTGTAATAAACCGGCCATTGCAAAAAGAGAATGGGTGTACTCATAGTTGTATTGGTCCTTAACTTTTCCAATGACGTAAAGCATACTGTCTATGTAGATCCGTCTCTTTCCCGGATCCTGGTCATAATACGTGTAATAGTTTACCTTTACATTGTATTTTTTCCATAAATCCCCGATCCCCGGTTTTCCTAGGGAAATATATGCTGAGTCAAGAAAATGAAGTGAACGGGAAGGATTTTCGCCTGACATCAGATTGGTGGCTCGCTCCGCAACGGTATCGGCCCATACCTTGTGATCGGATGCATATCTGGTTGACGTATCGCACGATATCTCAATGCATGTTATAATAATCAAAAAAGCAGTAAAGGTTTTTTGCATTGATGAGGGTATGTTGAGTAAATATTACAATGATAAATATTTCGATAATTTTAATCATACTTATTCCTGTATTTTATAGCTTTCAACATCGTTGTCCGATTCAATTCGTGTATTTGAAGCCTGCCGAACTGATTGTGACTTATCCGGTCATCTACTGATCTGGTAGCCGGAATTCGCGTTCTGTATTAGAATTCCGATGGAATTGGTCATGATCACTTACCTTCCCAGATCAGTAATCGCTTTATCGTTCATGACTTCGCTCAGTTCCAGAATATTTTCGACTTTCAGCTTCGCAAATATTTTGCCTTTTGCAGTGCTTACAAACGAAGGTGAAAGGCCAAATTTTATTGCAATTTCGGAAGTCTTCTTTCCCATTGATAGCTGACTGGCAATTAGCAGTTCCCGGGGAGTGAGTTCTTGTTGAGATGTATCCCCATCGGAAATTGTTCGTTCTGCGATCATCATCAACGCTTCATGATTAATGTAACGATCTCCGTTTAGCACATCTTTGACAGATTTAAGAAAATCCGCCGAATCCTGTTTTTTGAAAATGACGGCCATTGCCCCTTCCATCAGAAATTTCAGAAGCTGATAATATTCAATTTTGATACAGTAGACGACCACCGGGACAGTAGCTCTTCTTTGGGCAATAAGCGCCCAGGTTGCCGAATTGACCTGGTCATCATTTCCGGTTCCAAATATGATCAGATCGACGCCGGGCAACTGAAAATAGGTTTCCTCGATTTCGGTATGTGTGCTCGTGAAGAACTTCGATACACTGAAGTTTTCCCTGATAATTTCCATCACACCCATCTGGGATATCAAATGATCCTCAATAATTAAGATCTTCATTTAACTGTTTTTAGTGGTTTTGTTGATGAACTTGAACGGACCATAGGGAATTCGTCGATTATTTGTTCTGACGGCTGACGATTTGCTGTATTTAACTACATCGTTATTTAATTGATAATTGTTGCCTGACCCTGTAAAACCGGACCTGGAATGCCGGTTGCTGTTAAATGCAGATAACGGAATTTTCATATTATTCTTCAATCCTGCTTTTTCAGATTTTAAACTATTATCTGCCCGTCGAACTATATAACACTGCCGTAAAATAAGAAGCCAAGGATTATGGCGTTTGACAGCGTCTGCGACAGCGCCCAGAGGTATTACGGTCTTTTGCGCCATACTGCAATCGTTCCCGACAAGGTTATTGCGAGAAAGATAACAATTTTCTTGCCTTTAAATTTAGAATAATTTCAATTTATTGTCGAATAAACATTTCTTAATTGTAATATTATCACGAGATTAATATTGAAATCAGACTTAACCAAATTCGAACAATATACGCACCGGACTTTCGCTTTGTACCACAATTAAATATATAAATAGTTACAATTACCCGCCACTCAACGTATCATGAATTTACCTTCCCCTATTAACAGCCGGGCGGAACCAGAACAGGTGCCTTACCCGGGATCTTTTTTTCAGGCAGAATGTCGCAGATTAATTGAGCTTGTTGCTCTGGTCTGCAACGCACCCATTGTAATAATGGCATTTGACGGAGAGACCTTTTCGTTTATCAGCCCGGACCGTGATGTAGCGGCAGTTGAAATCGGCTGGAGAAATCCTTTTTTACAGCAGATTATGTTGCAGCGGGAAGTCCTGGAAGTTACGGATGTATCGGTGGACCAAAGTCTTAAAGATTCGCAGTTTGCAGTACGCAATCCCGGGATACGGTACCTGGCCGGTTATCCGTTAGTTGACTCAAAAGATAGTGCTGTTGGTGCTGTTTGGGTGATGGACCTGGAAGTTCGTAAAATGAGTCAGGACCAAAAGCGGATGCTGAAATTGCTCGCAATGGAAACCGCGCAACGTGTTATGCAGCGCGTAAATGTCACTGGCAACACAAGAGGAAAAGAATCAAATCCGGATGCAAGGAAGTTGGGGTTTTATCATGAAACCGCTCAAACAGGCGGTGTCATCACCGATTCCGGCACTGTCGACTCTACGCAAAACAGGCAACTGGAAAAGGATCTGAAAAGAACCCGGCAAATGCTCCTCGAGACCAGTGAAATGGCCAGAGTGGGCGGATGGGAAGTCGACCTGATTCAGCAGAAGGTTTATTGGTCGGAAGTAACCAGGCAAATCTTACAGGTAGATTCTGCTTTTGAGCCTGAACGGGAAACAAGTTTTACCTTTTACAAAGAGGGCAAAAACCGTCAAAAACTGCTGGACGCTACCAAAATGGCCACGGAGCAAGGGCAGGGATATGATCTGGAACTGGAATTGATCACAGCCAAAGGCGATGAGATCTGGGTACGCGTGATCGCAAATGCCGAGCTTGAAAATGGAATATGCAAAAGACTGTACGGAACTTTCCAGGATATTGACGGGAAAAAAAGGGCGGAATTGCAGAATCTGAATTCCAAAAGAATGCTCGAAAATGTGATGAATGCATCCTCAGAGGTCAGCCTCATTGCAACGGACACCAATGGCGTTATTACACTATTCAACAAAGGTTCGGAGAAGTTACTGGGTTATACTTCTGCGGAAATCTTAGGCAAATTTGCGCCTGATATCTTCCACGTAGAGGCTGAAATTGCGGAACGGGCGGAGCAGTTATCTCAGGAGCACGACACGCGTGTGGACGGCTTTCGGGTTTTTGTGCATAAAGCTGAACTTGAAGGCTCGGAAGTTCGGGAGTGGACTTACAAAACGAAAAGCGGCTCGCACATTCCAGTCTCCATTGTCGTTACAACCATCCGGGATGTAGAAAATACAGTCATTGGTTATCTCGGTGTAGCCACAGATCTTTCAGCTGTAAAAAGCGCACAGCGGATTGTGGCTGATGAGCGTGCGAGGCTGCTTGCTTTTGTGAAGGATATGCCCGCGGCAGTTGCGATGCTGGATCAGCAGGGACGATATCTTGCCGTGAGTCAGAGATGGCTTGCTCAGTATCAAATGCGGTGTAACAACATTATCGGCCATTTTATCTGTGACCTTTTTCCAGCTGCTCTCGGTACCTGGGAAAATATTTCACAAAGTTGTCTTCAGGGGAATGTCGTTACCAAAGAAGAGGATTTATGGAGAATACCAGGCCGGCGGAGCGACATGTATCTGAAATGGGAGGCGAGGCCCTGGTATTTGTCGGGCGATGCGATTGGGGGCGTTATCCTGTATACTCAGGATATTACAGAAATTGTCCTGCAAAAGAAGGAGTTGAAACAAGCGAAATTTCTGGCTGAGCAGGCCAGCATTGCCAAATCAGAATTCCTTTCCAATATGAGCCATGAAATCCGGACGCCACTCAATGGGGTAATCGGGTTCAGTGATTTGCTGCTCAAAACAAAAATGGATGATACGCAAAAGCAGTATTTGAATATTGTCAACGAGTCAGCCAGTACGCTGTTGAGCATCATCAATGACATTCTTGATTTCTCAAAAATAGAAGCGGGTAAATTCGAGCTCAGAATTGATAAATGCGACCTTTATGAAGCAGCCGAACAGTCGGCCAATATCATTGCTTTTCCGGTGCAGGACAAAGGCCTGGAAATGCTCCTCAGCATTCCTGCGGATCTGCCACGGTTCGTGTGGATTGATCAGATCAGGCTAAAACAGGTACTGGTTAACCTGCTGAGTAATGCTGCCAAGTTTACTGAACGTGGTGAGATTGAGCTCAAAATAGAGGTACTTGAATACGATGTTGTAAACGGGAAAGAGATGAGTTGCAGATTCATCGTAAGAGATACAGGCATTGGGATTAAACAGGATAGCCAGGATAAAATTTTTCAGGCGTTTTTACAGGAAGACGGTTCAACTACAAAAAAATACGGCGGTACTGGTCTGGGGCTAACCATTTCCAATAAATTACTTTTGATGATGGGAAGCCGCCTACAATTAGAAAGTGTTCCGGGGAAGGGAAGCACCTTCTTTTTTGATCTGAAGATGAACTGTGAACAAGGCGAGCAACTCACAGCCAAAAATATCGCAGCAATACGTCAGGTGCTCATCGTGGACGACAACAGCGCCAACCGCATGATACTGTCGCAAATGCTCCAATCTTTGAATATCGGTACCGTACAGGCACACGATGGAATTGAAGCGTTGAAGCTGCTCTCAGAAGGCAGGTATTTTGATGCGATATTTATGGACTATCAAATGCCCGGAATCAATGGTATTGAAACCATAAAAAGGATCAGAGCAATGACTTCGGGGCATCATGTTCCTGTCATTTTACTTGATAGTTCCAGTGATGATTTATCTATATCAAAAGCGGCGAAGGAGCTCAATATCCGTTCCCGTCTGACAAAGCCGGTGAAACTAAACGACATTTTTATGTCGCTTGCCGGTTTGGCAGGGAAAACCCAGGCTGCAACCCTTCCCGTAGCCACACAACAGGATGAGATAATCACGGAGGCATCACAGGAAAAGTTGCAGATTTTAATTGCAGAGGATAATCCGATCAATATGTTGTTCGCCAAAGCCATTATCCGGCAGATAATTCCGAATGCGCAGGTGTCCGAAGCGAAAAACGGCTTAGAGGCTGTGGCATATTTGAAAACGAAAATTCCTGATATTATTTTTATGGATATTCAGATGCCTGAAATGAATGGCCTGGAAGCCACCACGTTAATCAGGAGTTTGGATCATGGACTTCACGTGCCCATCATCGCGCTCACCGCGGGCAGTGAGAATGGTGCATTCGAAAAATGTATGCAGGCAGGAATGAACGACTTTATTTCAAAACCATACGTAAAAGAAGACATACGCAAGGTTTTTGCAAAGTTTTTGGGCATTACTGTGACGTCGGCCGTCAAAAAGCAGGAATGAGGCAGTTGAGTTGAAAACTGAAACGCGAACGCACGTTTCTGTCGCCTGGTGAGATTGAACTCAGGAGAACAAGGCATTTACATCAAAAATCCCGGGCGACAAAGCGTCCGGGATTTTGAATTGTTAACTTGTAATTTGCTTGTGTTATACCAAAACACCTTCTTTAACCTGATTTACAAACTCATTCGCTGGTTTGAAAAATGGTATGGAGTGAGCCGGGATGATGATCGTGGATTTAAGAGCAATATTTCTTGCTGTTTTCTCTGCCCTTTGTTTAACTATGAAACTACCGAAGCCACGGACATAAATATTCTCTCCCTCACTCAGAGCGCCTTTTACTGTCACAAAAAAGGACTCAAGTACCTTTTCAATCTCTTCTTTTTGAATCCCGGTCTTTTCGGCTATTTTGGAAATGGTGTCTGCTTTTGTCATGCGCCTATTTATTAATGGATAAAATTCAGAGTGTAAAGTTACAATCTTTGGTCAAAAATACCCGGAACTTTGATGGGAAAAATTGTCCTTTTCTCATTTACTTGAAAAATCGTCCGTGTTTATGCCTCTGACTAATAAGATTTCATGAGCCAATGTCCGAAAATTGATTTTGTACTTTGGTTGGAGATTTGAAGAAGCATCCCGGCATCTACCCTTCTTTTTCTGTGTTCTTGATTTTCATCAACAGGGCGTATGCATTTTTAACAACGAGGTGCGTGTTATTGTTGATCTGAACGGCCTCAATTTGCTGTTTTCCGTGATTGATCACCCCGGGTTTAACATTGATCATTTCAAATCTGCCATTTCCATGTGCTGTAAAAACATAAAATTTGTTTTCCCATCGAACGAGCGCGTCCTCGGGTACTGTTAATGTTTTATTGTTTTTAACGGAAACCTCGCCGTTCATGAACATTCCCGGAGACAACGAAGGGTTGTAACGATCAAAATGGCAATGCACCTCCGCCATCCTGTCCTGATCCAGGCTTTTTGTAATCAGTATCACTTCTGCCTGAAACTTTTTGTCCGGGTCGCTGTTGGTGAACGCCGTAACATGCTGGCCAACCGAAAGTGAGTTCAGATCTTTCTCGAAAACATTGAGAACCAAATGAACATCACTTGGGTCGACCAGTTCAAAAAGCATATCAGTCGGAGAGGTGTATTTGCCCACATTTACGTTCACTTTTGATACAAAACCATTTATTGGAGAAACAATTGAAACACTTTTCGATATCTTCTCGGCCCTCAATCCGGCAGGATTAATTCCGATTACTTCCAGTTTTTGACCAAGCGCATTTGTCAAAATGCGTTGCGTTTCCATTTCGGCTTTTGCCTGCTGGAGTACTTTGTCGCTACTGGCTTTGCTGACATTCAGTTCCCGCTGACGATTGAATTCCGACTCAGACAAGAGTAATCTTTCTTTTGCCGTGAGATAGTCCTGTTGAAGCTGAATGAATTGCATGTCTTCCAGCTCTGCCAGTACCTGGCCCTTCCTCACATGCATACCCGGAAGCATTTTGGTGGATTTTAAATAACCTCCCAACGGAAAGCTCAGGCTTACCATACTTTGCGGAGGAACATCTATCGTCCCCTGAAGTGAAAGTACACCGCTGATGTTTTCGAACTGTGGCGTGCCGACCTCGATCCCGGCGCTTTTAAGCTGCTCTGAATTCATGGAAACAACTTGTTCGGTCATGGTTGAATCCGATCCGCTTTTTTGTGTATCTGTGGTTCCGTTTTGCGGCTCAGTGGAGCATGCGCATATGGTAAGCACCAGAGAAATTATGATGTATTTTTTCATGTTGTCGGTTATAGATTATTGAGCTTTAACAATTGAATTACAGCCATATTGTAGCTATTTAATGCGTTGATATATTCATTTTTGATATTAACTGCCTGGTCAACCACAATCACCCACTGCAAAAAATCAATGTCTCCGCCCTGAAACTGTTCGTCGGCAATGGAGATAATGATATCGGCGTTCGTTAAACCCTGCTCCTCATAGTATTGCAGACTTTGCTGATATTTCCGCACCTGGCTGATGGCGTTGGAAAGTTCGGTTTTAAGTTGCAATTCGGCCAGATCTGTCTGCTTTCTGTTTCTTTCCCAGTCAATTTTTGCGGCTGAAATCCTGGCGGATTGTGCCTTGAAGAATAACGGAATCCCGATCCCTGCACTGATGTAATTAAATCGCTTATTGCCATTGAAATACAATTCCTGGCCGCCAACCTGCTGCGGCCCGATCAGACTTTGATTGCTGTAACCAAGCGTGAAATCCGGCAGCATTCTGGATTTCTCGGTTTGCCAGCGAAACTGCGCTGCCTCCTGCTGATGTCTGGCAAGTTCAACCAACGGAAGCTGATCGACAGCTAACGACGAATCCAGTATTACGGAAAAGTTTTCCAGTTTCGGATTGCGTGCCATTGGCAGATATGTTTTTGTGTCCTGGATGAACAGATTAAACTGTTTTGCAGAAATAATCAGATCGCTGTTCACCAGATTCAACTGATTGGATATCTGTTGTCGTCTGGCCTCAGCCGTTGTTTTTTCTAAGAGATTCGCAGAGCCTTTTTCAAAACGCAACCTGGATTTTGTTTCAAAAAGCGTGTTGATACTGTCGGCATAAATGAGCAATTCTCTACGTTTGATCAAATTGACATAATCATAATACGCCTGCCGCACGCCCGTCCGGATATCCTGTTCGGTAAGTTTTGTATGGGCTTTTGAAGCCAAAAAATTTGCTTCAAAAACTTTTCTCTGATTTGCGTAAACGGTCGGGAAATTCATTGTCTGGCTGATACCGATCCGTGTGTCATTGTTGATGCTATTGACTTTCCCGTAGTCGGCACTAATTGTGGTTTTGGCAATGTCAAAAGCACTTGATTGCAGCCTCTGGGCCACCTGCTCATTCAGGCGAAAACTTTGTGCCTGCAAATTGTTTTCGAGCGCGATTTTTACCGCCAAGTCAACATCAACCTGTATCGGCTCAGACTGCGAAAAAGCCTGGTTGCCGGAAATGATCATCAATAAGATTATTGTGGCTTTGACGATTTTAGTCCTCCCGCTATTGTCGAACAGTAAATAAAGCGCGGGCAAAACGAACAGAGTAAGCAGGGTGGCCGTGATCAAACCGCCAATTACCACAGTTGCCAGTGGCCGTTGCACTTCCGCACCCGCTCCGTTACTGAGTGCCATTGGCAAAAAACCGAGAGATGCCACCGCAGCGGTCATCAAAACAGGGCGGAGACGGTTACGCGTTCCGGTCATAATCAGTTCCAATGCATTGGTAATGATTCCCTCCTTTTTTATCCTGTTAAATTCAGAAAGAAGGACGATCCCATTTAAAACGGCGACACCGAAAAGTGCGATAAAGCCAACTCCGGCAGAGATACTAAACGGCATTCCGCGAATTACAAGCCCAAAAACACCTCCAATTGCTGACAGCGGGATGGCGGTATAAATCAACGCGCCGTCTTTGAGGGATGAGAAGGCAAAATACAGCATAATGAAAATCAGCAGCAACGCCACGGGCACGGCAATGATCAGCCTTGCTTTGGCCTGCTGTAAATTTTCAAATGCGCCGCCATAGGTGATGGTGTAGCCGGCTTCAAATTTGAGTTGCGCATCCACTTTTTTCTGCAATTCCTCTACGATTGATTGTACATCTCGCCCCCGGACATTAAATCCGACGATGATTCTGCGACGTGTATTTTCTCGCTGAATCTGGTTAGGCCCTTCGATCTCCTGGATGCTGGCCACCTGATACAGCGGTATTTGTACACCGGACGGTGTTGAGATAAGCAAATTCCGGACGTCATTGATGTTCCGGCGACCTTCGTTGCCAACACGTACTACCAGATCAAATTTTTTCTCTCCCTCGTAGATCTGTCCCGCGGCTGCGCCGGCAAAGGCGGCGTTTATAGTTCGGTTTATATCGTCAATGTTCATCCCATATTTGGCGATTTCGTCCCGATTGAATTCTATAACGACCTGCGGCATTCCCGTCACTTTTTCCACATACCAGTCGGCAGTTCCTTTTACTGTTTTAGAAATATCCCCGAGCTTTTCGGCGTAGGCTGCCAGTTTATCCAGATCTTCTCCGAATATTTTACATACCACATCCTGTTTTGCGCCCGTCATCAGCTCATTAAAACGCATCTGCACGGGATATTGAAAACCGGTTGTCACACCCGGAACCACCTGCTGGGCAGATTCCGCCATTTTACCGGCTAGTTCGGGGAATGTTTTGGCGCTGCTCCATTCGGATTTATCTTTCAACACAATGATCATGTCGCCGCCCTCAATTGGCATGGGATCTGTGGGGATTTCTGCACTGCCTATCCGCGACACGATATTGAGCACCTCAGGATATTCGGATTTTAGTCTGTTAGAAATGCGGTTGAAAGCGTCAATGGTTGTACTCAGATTGGTTCCGACAAGTAGCCTGGTTTCCGTGGCAAAATCTCCTTCTTCCAGTTGCGGAATAAACTCGCCGCCCATTTGCATGAACAACAATACGGCAATACCAAAGAGTGTAAATGCCGAGAGGACCATGATTTTCTTAAATCGTAGTGCCGCTGACAAGATTCTGGCATAACCGTTTTCTATCCGGTTCATGACACGGTCCGAAATATTGGGTTTGTGAGAAATATTCTTACTGATAAACATTGAGCTGATCATCGGAATGTAGGTCAGCGATAAAATGAAAGCGCCCGTTACTGCAAAAGCCACCGTCTGTGCCATGGGTTTGAACATCTTACCCTCAATGCCGGAAAGCGACAGAATCGGTAAATAGACGATGAGAATAATAATCTGGCCAAAAACGGCAGCATTCATCATACGGGAGGCTGAGCCGGAAACTTCGGCATCCATTTCCTCCTGCGAGACACGGTTTACCAACGCATATTTTTTAGAGAAATGCATGTGATGCAAAATCGCCTCGACGATGATCACTGCGCCATCTACGATCAGACCAAAATCCAAAGCACCTAAACTCATCAGGTTGCCACTGACGCCGAAAAGATTCATCATCGCAATCGCAAACAACATCGACAACGGGATTACAGAAGCAACGATCAGTCCGGCTCTGAGATTTCCTAAAAAAATCACAAGAATTAAAACTACGATCAGCGCGCCTTCTATCAAATTGTGCTCGACGGTTCCAATCGCATTGTTTACCATTTTTGTACGGTCCAGAAAAGGCTCTATTTCTAGTCCCTCAGGAAGTGTTTTTTGTATCTCCGCTACACGGGCTTTGACGTTTTTGATCACTTCGGACGAATTTCCTCCTTTAAGCATCATCACGATTCCGCCCGAAAGTTCGCCTTTGCCGGCCATTGTGAGGGCGCCGTACCGGATTGCAGACCCTAGCCGCACTTCGGCGACGTGACTGATCAGTACAGGTGTTCCGTTGCTGTTATTTTTGACAACTATTTTCCTGATGTCATTCATAGACCCGGCCAGACCGACACTTCTGATGTAAAGTACAGCGGGACCCTTCTCTATATACGCACCGCCGGTGTTCTGGTTATTGCGGCTCAGAGCCGTAAAAACGTCGCTTATCGTCAAATTCAGGGCTTTCAGATTGGCGGGAATTACAGCCACTTCGTACTGCTTGAGATCCCCACCGAAGGTTGAGACATCTGCTACTCCGGGGGTTCCCAGGAGCTGTCTTTTTATGATCCAGTCCTGTGTAGTGCGCAGATCGGCCAGTGAATACTTGTTTTCGTACCCATCTTTTGGTTTGACCACATACTGATAGATCTCACCGAGCCCGGTCGTGGCAGGAGCAAGCTGTGGTTTATTGGCATTTTGATCGATCTCTACCTGCGTAAGGCGTTCGGTTACCTGCTGGCGGGCCCAGTAGACATCGGATCCGTCTTCGAAAACAATGGTGATCAGGGATAGCCCGAACCGGGACATACTGCGGCTTTCCTTCAATCCCGGAATGTTACTGATCGCCTGCTCAATGGGGAAGGTGATCAGGCGCTCTACGTCTTCTGCTCCAAGTGACGGAGCGGTAGTTATCACCTGAACCTGATTATTTGTTATATCAGGTACTGCATCTATGGGCAACTGGGTGAGTTCATAAACGCCGTAGACAATCCACAGCAGCATGAATATTCCAATCACCAGTTTGTTCTTCACAGAGAACTGGATAATTTTATTCAACATAATTCATCACAATAAATATATAGCAAATTGAATCCGGCAGACATAGCGAATATGCGCACCGGATTTCGGGATGATAATCCCTTCTCAATAAGAATACATTTATGCGCGCGGCGGACGGAAAAGAGATCCCAGCGTTGTGGAGTAATCCAGCTGGGGTTTGTCAGGTCCGTATTTTGATCTGATTGTCAGCGGTGGGGAGGGTGCAAAGGAAAAAGTATCGGTGCCAAACAGAAAAAGAAAGTTTGCGTGCGCGTTTTCAACCTTTTTGAAGGGCAACTGCATATCCTTCTCGTCATCGTTATCATCAATATCCTGCCCCCCGTAGTGCATGGCCAGATAGTCAATAAAGTCGATATTGTGATTCAGTGACTTGTGTTCGAGAAAATGCCTGATCAATGAAGGAGCCTTCATTATCTGATACAAGGAGGTTGTATCAAGAATAACAATGGTCAGGATTATATTTCGAATCAGTTTCTTCACGATATAAATTTAGGCTTCACTGCTGGCAATAACAAGGAAAAATGCAATTCAGTAATTTTAAATGCCGTAAACTCCGATTATTAGTATTGCATCCTCGTATAATTTTAGTTTGAAAGTGCACTTTTTTTATCAGGTTCAATATGTACCATCACTTCATCAAATTGCTGTAACTGGCTTCTCAAATGATGTTTGAGCATATGTGCAATGATGTGCTCTCTTTCAGCAGACAAATCTTTATCCACCCAAATGTGAAGGTGTGCGTGATTTAGCGCTCCGATTTTCCGCACCTGGCATTTTTCAACCTGGATGACGCCATTTACTTCACACGCCATTTGTTTGACTTTCAGTTCCAGTTCAGGTTTCAATCCTTCATCCAGAAGTTCGCCAATGGCGGGCTTTGCAATATTGTAGGCGTTGAATATGATGATTACAGCTGCAAATAAAGCAGCCCAGTCATCGGCAACTTCATATCCTTCGCCTCCGATAAGGCCAATTGACGTTCCTAAAAAGGCTGCAGAGGAAGTAATTCCGTCACTGGCATGATGAAATGCATCTGCTTTCACTCTGGCGCGGTCAATTTCTAATCCGGGTTGTTGCGCGTTTCTGTAAATCATGCCTTTGCCGGCAATAACCGCGATCAGAATAATGAGCGTGTATGCCTTTGGGGCGTCATGCGGTGTGAAAATATTCTTAACGCCTGCTATTGCAAGGATTACAGCAGCTGTTGTTACCAACAACGAAATACCGACAGCAATGAGCGCCTTTCTTTTCTGCTGACTAAACTGTTGAGCCCGTTTGGCTGGCCTGGCCGTCCCGTTTATGCCGGGCCTCAGTGTGCCGGAAGTGAAAATACCAGCGGTTGATTCTACTCCATAAGCCATCAGAACGTAAGAGTTGCCGAAATATCCTCCCAACACTTTTACAATGGCTAATATGGCGGTGACTAGAATTTCAGTTGATTTTGATTTTAACGATTTGTTTTTCATAAATAACGACTTGAACGATCTTGAAGATTTTTTATTTGTCGAGTTATAAACCGTACACAAAACATGCGCTGTTGAGGTCAGGCATAAAGACTAAAATACTGATGCTCGCCTAATCCGTATTTGAAAGCCTTTTGACAGTTATTGATTCAATTCGTTTCGATTCAATACGTGCCAGCAAACTTATTTCGGTTTGAAATTTCGGAAAACACAACATACGCCAGCATTTTATACGCGCACTGTCAATTTTTTCAGAATGCAATTTGTCTGAAACCTGAAATAAGCTTCATTTACAAGAAATGAGCGCTCCCAATTCCACGATCACAACCGTATAATTTGTCGTTCACTTCTATTGACAGCCGATAGCCTGACAAAAGCGTGTCGGTCTGCAATAAATGAAAATACCAACTCTAAAAGTTTTAACTTATAAAGAGAAAGTGGGGATAATTCAGGCAGAAGTGAAATTATACGCGGGGCGGGCGAAACAAAAAACCAACGGCCGTTTGCTCATGTATCTGTGGCTTTTCGGGGCAGTAGTGTAGGCTGATCGGCCAGGCTGTTATTTTAAAGGAAAAGGAAGCAGTATTCGGAAGGGGAACGATATTCAAATGTTCTATTTCAAACTTTTTAACGGGCAGCTCCATGTCTTTCTCTTCGTCATTGTCATCCATGTCTTCGCCCCAATAGTGCATGGATAAAAATTCGATAACGTCAATATCCGGATTTAGTATCTTGTGTTCTGTATAATGCCGAATGAGCAAAGGCAGTTTCAGTATTTGACACGCACAGGTTGTGTCAAGTATTACAATGGCCAGGATGATATGTAGGAGCAATTTTTTCACTACTACAAATTAGGAAGTGCAGCTTTCTATTACAAGAAAATCTTACATCCTCGCCTGAAATACTTTTTAAAGTTTAATTAATTCTTCTTTTTGTCTTGTAAAGATTAATTTGTAATGAATTAGATAAAATGTAGCAGTCTAAATATTAACCAAAATCATTTTTTTTGCCGTTGAACTCACTCGGATTTGAAACTGTGACTGGATTTATCAGGGCGGCTGTAACTGCTTTGTAACCAACAGCTAAAAAACAATCAGCAGTGCGTCCGTACCGAAACACGCGAAAAACTTCCAGGGAATAGACGGAACATCTGCGCACCAATTTTCTTGCACTACCTTGATTTTAAAAATTTGATTTCAAAATATCAATGTGCTCATTTTTAGTTAGTTACATATTTTTTGTATCAAAGCGCGTTCAGTTTCTACATTTCAATTGCGAATTGGAGACGAAATACGCAACAGACCTGATAGGATATTTGGGGAATAAAGCATGGCATGGGAATTACACGAAACGGCACCCCGCCATCTACGTACAGCGCAATCACTTGTCTGTCCGGGAAATTGGCCGGCCAACCCGGTCTGTTTCCGATTTTTGCGGATTTGCCAAGGGAAACGGACTTTTAAAACTGATTATATTTTAAAAAAGCTTAGTTTTGCCCGAGTTTAATCAAATATCAATTTATCGATTATCACCACTATGGAAAAATTCCAGCAAGTAAAACAACTTATAGAAGGTGCAGAAGCAGACTTCGTTGCATTTTATGAAAAGGGCAACAAAGCAGCCGGAACAAGGGTTCGCGGTGTTATGCAGGATCTGAAAGCGCTGGCGCAAGAGATTCGCCAGGAAGTAACAGATAAAAAAAACGCGGGGAATTAATAGTCTCAAAACTATTCTCGTTGGCAAATCCTGGCATAATAGCCGGGATTTGTTTTTTTGTTTCAAATCGATCGGGATTTTTGTCAGTTTCTCCGAAATTCGCCATACAAACGCAGATGGATCGGCGGGTTTCCAAACTTTCCAGATTGTCAAATCCGAAAATCCTTATATTGTACTGTAAATTAATATTATGAATCGCAGAAACTTCATTGAGAACATGACGCTGGGCGGAGGCGCTCTGGCGGCTGTTCCATTTATAGATTCACCTGTTTCCGGTCAGCAGTCAGAGAAGGATGTAGTAATAAAGGAGAAAACCATACTGACTGAGGATGTGGTTGTGGCAGGAGGTGGTCTGGGGGGCTGTGCGTCGGCAATTGCAGCTTTGCGCAATGGGCTTTCTGTGATTTTGACGGAGGAAACAGACTGGATAGGCGGGCAATTAAGCCAGCAAGGGGTGCCTCCGGATGAGCATATCTGGATTGAAACCCATGGCGCTACACAGCTTTACCGTGATTTTAGAAATGGCGTGAGAGATTACTACAAGCGGAACTATCCGCTGACAAATGAAGCGAAGGCACGCAAAAACCTGAATCCGGGTGATGGCTCCGTTTCCAGGCTTTGTCATGAACCAAGGGTAGCGGTTGCTGTGCTTACGGAGATGTTTGCACCCTACATCAGCTCAGGGAAGCTGACGCTTCTTTTGGAACATAAAGTGATCGGGGCGGAAACCAAAGATAATCAGGTCAAAGTACTGGAAGCTTTTGATTTAAATACCAAAAAGCGGCTCGCTTTATCTGCCAAATATTTTGTTGATGCCACTGAATTGGGTGATTTGTTGCCACTTACTGGCACCGAGTTTGTTACGGGAGCGGAATCGAAAAGTGAGACCGGAGAATTGCATGCGCCCGAAACAGGCAATCCGGAAAGCAACCAGGCATTTACAGTTTGCTTTGCGATTGACTACGTTCCTGGTGAAAATCATGTAATTGAAAAACCAAAGGAGTATGCGTTCTGGAAGAATTTTGTTCCTGAAATGACAAAACCATGGTCTGGTAAATTACTGGATCTTTCGTATTCAAATCCCAAAACACTGGAACCCAAACTGCTTGGTTTTCATCCGGAAGGTGTTTTAATGGGAGAAAAATTGAATCTCTGGAATTATCGGCGGATTATTAATAAAGAGAATTTTGTAAAAGGAACCTATTCCGGCGACGTTACTATTGTTAACTGGCCGCAGAATGACTATTTTCTTGGTAATCTGGTTGGGGCCGGGGAAAAGGATTTTAAGATGCATTTCGAAAGAGGCAAGCAGTTAAGTCTTTCACTGCTGTACTGGTTGCAAACGGAAGCGCCCCGCCCGGATGGAGGCAAAGGCTGGCCTGGTGTAAGGCTGAGGAAGGACATTATGGGAACCGAGGATGGTTTGGCAAAATATCCCTACGTGCGGGAATCCAGAAGAATTAAGGCAGTTTTTACAATTAAAGAGGAACATGTTGGCGCGGATAATCGTGCGATGATCACAGGTAAAAAAGATAATAAGGCTGCGGAATTTGAAGACAGTGTTGGTGTTGGTTACTATCATATTGACCTGCATCCAAGTACTGCCAAAGATAATTACATCGATTTTGGATCACTTCCTTTCCAGATTCCGCTGGGGGCGCTGCTGCCCAAAAGAATGGAAAATCTGCTTCCGGCAAATAAAAACATTGGCACAACCCACATTACCAACGGGTGCTACCGCCTTCATCCGGTTGAATGGAGTATTGGTGAATCGGTCGGGTTGTTGATAAAGTACGCGCTGGATAAAAAAGTAATTCCCCGGACTGTGCGTGAGCAGAAAGACCTGCTGATTGAATTTCAGGATTTTATCAGAAAACAGGGTATTGAAACCGAATGGCCGAAAAATTAAACCAACACGAAAGATTAACTAAGTTGACATGATTTTACTGAATCACGGATTTACTGGCTTATCCTTGTGATAATTGAACTTTGAAAAGCAAGTGGTATCGCTGAGAATAAGTAATTTTGGGTAAGATGGTTCATTGGCCCGTTCAAATGAAGTAAAACGCGGGAGTGAATCATTTTACTATATATATTCCTAACGCTTAATTCCTGTTATCAATTGACTACTCTTAAAATCATCAGCGGGTTGTTGGCGGCCTGTCTCCTGGCACCTGCGGCCGTTTATAACTTTTTTGAGAACAAAACGCTTGTAGGTAACTTTTATAGCTACGAAAAGGCGGGAGAAAAAAGGTCACAGGACGCTCCGGATAGCAGTCGATTTTCGCACATGATGCTGGCCCAGGGCCTTGATGAACCAATGGAAATGGCCATTTTGCCCGGTTTGGATGTACTTATCGTTGAACGCAAAGGCGCGGTGAAGATGTACAATGCGAAAGAAAAGCAACTAAAAACCATTGCAAATTTCAATGTTTTTAGTGGTATAGAAGATGGTATGCTGGGCGTAGCCGCTGATCCTGATTTTGAGAAAAACCGATGGATTTACCTTTACTACGGTGTGGGCGGGGATAAAAATGTGAGCAGTCTGGAGAGATATGAAATGCGTGGTGACCAGATTGACATGTCTTCAAAAAAAGTGCTTCTTCAAATACCGACCCAGCGTACTTACTGTTGTCATTCAGCAGGTTATCTGACTTTCGATGCGGCAGGCTTCTTGTATTTGTCGATTGGCGACAATACCAACGCGGAAGAAATCGAGGGGCATAACCCGACGGACGAGCGACCTGGCAGGCAGTTGTCGGATGATCAGGGTACCACGGCCAATAGCCGCGATTTTCGGGGTAAAATCCTTCGTATAAAACCGGAAGCGGACGGGACCTATTCGATCCCCGACGGCAATTTGTTTCCCAAAGACGGTTCGCAGGGATTTCCCGAAATATTTGTTATGGGTTGTCGGAACCCGTTCCGGATGTCGGTGGATCCGAAGAATAAATTTGTGTATTGGGGCGACGTGGGACCCGATTCGAACGTACCGGCAGAGGAAAACTTTTTGAGTTATGACGAGATTAATCAGGCACGTAAACCAGGTTTTTTTGGATATCCTTACTTTTTGGGTAACAACGAGGCTTTTCCAAAATATGATTTTGCAACAAAAAAAGAGGGGCCGAAACAGGATCCGCTTCATCCGGTAAATAATTCGCCAAACAATACTGGTTTGAAAGAATTACCTCCGGCGCAACCTGCCATGATCTGGTACGGAAAAGGGGAGTCGAAACGCTGGCCGCTGGTGGGAAAAGGCGCAGCAAGCGCAATGGCAGGCCCTGTTTATTACAGCGATTTATATCCCGGTGCAAAGTACAAATTGCCTGCTTATTACGACGGAAAGCTTTTTATTTACGAATGGGTAAGGAAGTGGATCATGGCTGTAACGCTGGATAAGGATGGTAACTATGTAAGTATGGAGCCGTTTTTGCCGCATCTGAAAGTAATTGCGCCGATGGATATGAAAATTGCGCCGGACGGAGCGATTTATATGCTTGCTTATGGGACCAACTGGTTTGCGAAAAATTCTGATGCCGGTTTGATACGGGTGGAATATTCGGAGGGGAACCGTAATCCAATGGCGGATATTCAGATGGATAAGCAGTATGGGGCAGCGCCAATGACCGTTTTGTTCTCAGCGGAAAAGTCTAAAGATTATGATCCCGGCGACCAAATGCGCTTTGAATGGAAGATTGGAACCCAAAAACTGACCGGATCGCAGATAAAACATGCTTTTACCAGACCCGGAATTTATGACGTCGCGCTTACGGTGTCCGATCCGCATGGTGGAAAGGGTGTAGCCACGACACAGATTAAAGTAGGCAATACACCGCCGGCAGTTTCAGTGAAAACCAATGCGAACAAAAGTTTTTATTGGGATAATACGTCTTTTGATTACAAAATTGAAATCATAGATGCAGAAGATAAAGTGATTGAGAAAGCAAAGGTGACTGCTTCTTTCGATTTTCTGCCTTTTGGCAAAGACCTGGCATCGGCATTGTCAGGTGCAAGCCATGGCAATGTCAAATATGCGGCAACAGAAAAACTTTATGCAACGCTCGACTGTAAAGCATGCCATACCATGGATACAAAATCCATCGGGCCGGCGTTGAAGGAGATTGCCAGACGATATGCGGGAAAGGAGGGCTCGGATCAGCAGCTGGCTGGCAAAATAATCAAGGGAGGTAGCGGAAACTGGGGAACATATCCAATGCCACCGCACACCGATTTGCCTGCCGGAGATGCAGTTGAAATTGCCAGGTACATTCTGTCTCTCGGAAAGCAAAAAACGCAACTTCCATTGAACGGAAGTCTTAAACTTACAGAGCACATTGGTCAGGGGAAAGAAGGCGCTTATGTGTTGCTTGCCGGTTACACCGACAAAGGAGCCAACGGTATTGAGCCGCTCAAAAGTAACAGCTATCTGGTGCTGCGGAACCCATTGGTCGAAATGGAGAACTACGAAGCGGGGAGTGCGAACGTGGTCATTGCGACTTTAAATACCGGGTATGTTTCGTCAATCTGGGGCAGGAACGGGAAGTATGTAAGTTTCAAAAAGATTGATTTTAACCATATAAAAAAGATAAAAATTCGTCTTCAGGAACAAGGGGCGGGCGGTTTGATACAGATTAGGCAAGATAGTGAAAAAGGTGCTGTGATTGGAAGTTTGTCGGTACCTGGGGGCGAGCCAAAGGACGTGAAAACAGACTGGAAGGAACTTGAAATCAATTTGAAGCCGACAACTGGCTTTCATGATCTGTACTTTACTTTTTCCAACCCTGACGCAAGCCAAAGTGGGCTTTTCTTTCTGGACTGGATCTATTTTGAAAAGTGATGTTTATAGATTCGGATGTTGAGCAGAAGAGATTTGAAGTCACCAGGCAAAGGCTGTCACATTTTTCATCGAATTTGTAACCCATAATGTAGACGTTGGCTAAACGCTACGATTACCGGATGAGCCAATTTCAGATAAAAGAGTTTTAATTCTGAGCCTGTTGTATTGTTGCAGCAGGATTGGAAATACATTGTAAAGGATGTTCCAAAAGAGAATGCCAAAAGCAATCCCCATCTTTCCGGAGAGTGATGCGCTAAGTGCGCTTAGCATGAAAAAAACCAAACAGCTGTAATGATATCGTTCCTGCATGGCAAGAGTTGAAAGGTATGCCCGGGCGCTTTCTCGACTGGTAATTAGCCCCTGTTGCACGCCGGACTTTCGTTTCACAAGGTTCACAAATCTGCCGTTTTGCACAAACCAAAGGATAAATTTTACACCGATTCGCTCATAGACTTTTCGGTTGTCGCTGAGTGTCAACGCTGAAAGCCACTTTTTAGGAATAATGTATGACAACATGCTCAACACAATAATCGTATACAGCGTGGAAAGAGATCCGTTTTCGGCATAGTATCGTTCCCAGTAAACCCCGATCAATGAAAATGACGCGACTGTCCAGATTATATTGATCAGCTGATTCAGCATATGTTCAAAGATACGTGTGGTCCTGAATGCATATCAGGCGTGTTAAAACGGAAAATAATCAATTCAGACTTTGTCTTTTAAACAAAACCGGCGTTATGCCAACCTCTTTTTTGAAAAGTCTGGAGAAATAGGACAAATTGTCAAATCCAAGCGCGTAGGCGATCTCGGAGACGGTTTTGTCCTCAGATTTGAGCCGGTTTTTTGCTTCCGAAATCAAATATATGTGGATGTGTTCCAGTGCCGTTTTTCCACTTTCCTGTTTCAAAACGTCAGTCAAATATCCTGCTGAAATGTCTAACTGTTCAGCCATATACTGAACCGAAGGAAGGCCTTTTGAATTTAGAAATCCACTTAAAACGTATTGATCCAGTGCGTCAGTGAATCTGCTGACGGTTTTTCCCGAAATTTCTGAACGGTTGATAAACTGCCTTTTGTAAAACCGTTGCGCATATTTTAGCATCGTATCGACGTTAGCCAATATGATCTCCCGACTATATTCGTCCTGATTGTTGTGATATTCGTTTTCAATTTTCCGGTATAAATCCCAGATCGTTGACTCCTCCCTGGGTGAAAGGTGCAGGGCTTCATTGGTTTCATAGTCGAAATAATGATACTTCTTTATATCGTTGTGCAGGACGTGCCCATTCAGGTAATCTTCATGCACAAAGATCAGAAATCCGTCTTCATCCAAGTGCAGGTTTTTCATCTCAATGATCTGCCGGGGTTTTACAAACATCATTGATCCGCAATCGTGATCATATTTTGTACGGCCGTAAAGAATGACACCCGATTTCAGCTTTTTGAGACCGATCATATAAAAATCGCTCGTAAACTCACGGTCGGCCAGTGAGCAGAGTCCCTTACATTGGTAAATGCTGAACAAGGGGTTTTCGTTTGGAATAAATCCGTTTTCCCTGTGTAATTCGCTTAAACTTTTATAGTGTTTCATGGTTGATAAATAATGTAACACAATCTACATCAATTAATTGTAGATTGTGTTGGGGTGTTCAAATTAGCGAGGCTGATCAATGGCCATGTGCTTCCGCTGAAACTTCTTTCCAGGACTCAAACTCCGCCAGGCGTTCACTGTAAACTTGTTTTACACCCGGATATGCCATTTTGCCCAATAAAAAGTGAAGCGGCGGATTTTCAGAATCAATTAACTGCAGCACTGCATTTGTTGTCGATTCCGGTTTTCCCCATGTATCCGGCGCAGCGCCTTCGGCAAATGCTTGTTTTATCGGAGCGTAAACTTCATTTGGTTCTGTTTGGATTGCCGAAGCACCTGACCAGTCTGTCGAAAATCCGTTCGGCTCAATCAGGCTTACTTTAATACCGAAGCTTTTCACTTCACTTGCAAGCGTTTCGCTCAAACCGTTAACAGCATACTTTGATGCGTTATAAATGCCTAAAACCGGCAGCGTTACCAGTCCCAGGAAACTTGAAACCTGGATAATATGGCCGGCCTTTTGGGCTCTCATAATAGGCAGCACCGCTTGTGTCACCCAAAGAAGCCCGAAAAAATTGGTTTCCATCTGATCCCTGGCCTGTTGTTCCGTCGTTTCTTCAATTGCCCCAAATAAACCAAAACCTGCGTTGTTGATTAACACATCAATACGGCCAAAATGTTCATTTGCTTTATTGATTGCTGCAAAGCAGGCATTTCTGTCGGTCACATCCAGCTGAATCGGAAGGATCGCATCGCCATATTCTGCAATAAGATCATTCAGGTTCTCCAGGTTTCTGGCAGTTGCGGCAACCTTATCTCCACGTTCTAAAAGCGCTTTCGCCCAAAGTTTACCAAAACCACGTGATGCGCCGGTAATTAAAATTATTTTTGACATGATATGCTGTTTTTTTTAGTACGCAACAAAGGTATTACTGGCTCCCGTCGCGTATTTGACACAAAAGCCGGGATCTTTGACACATTCCGGAGATTTGGAAAGTCAGCGTATGGATTTATCTCAAAAACGGATTTTAATCAATTGCTGCCGGGATGTTTATCCTAACTACATTTACCATTGCTGTTTTTTTGAAACGGATTCAGCATGTTGTCAAAACAGCATTTTAACACAAAATCCTTATGAACGAACTGAATTTTAGTGAAGCGATCGCGCGGTCTCAAAAAATACGGGAACTGTACCACCAATTAGAATTGAAATACCATGGCAGCGAATGGACAATTCAGGAAGATGCACTGGCATTTCTTACCGATGCAGGACTTGTGGGCCGACTTACCATGTCTGAAACGGGTCGTTGGCCGAAAGGAGAAAATGCGGTCGATGAATTGAACCATAAATTAGGAGAATCAATCTGGTGGCTGATTGTTCTCGCCGATCGGATGGACATCAATATACAGACCGCATTTGAAGGCTTTCTGACAAAAACCGAAAAGCTTTTGGATAAATAAGGCACGTGCTTTTGATGCGATTACGCGATTGAAACCGGACGTTTGTGTTCGATTTTGAACATTAAACAACTGTAAGTGATTGATTTATAGCTGTTTATTTTGACATTTCTTCCGGGAATAATTTTTGCACCGGATATGCAAACATCATCGCTGAAAATTGATATGCTACAAAACTATCTTAAAATTGCGTGGAGAAACATCATCCGGAACAAAACATACAGTGCGCTGCTTATTGCCAGTCTGGCGACGGGCATGACATGCGCGATGATTCTCGGGCTTTATGTCTATGACGAGCTGCGTTTTGACCAATACCACAAAAACGCTGCGAATATTTACCGCGTCAATCTGGACATAAAATGGGATAAAAACCAGCTTCGGATGGCACAATCATCTGCTCCTTTTGGCCCGGCTTTGCAGGCTGAATATCCTGAGATCGAGAACACGCTGCGGATCAAAACGGGCAGTCAGATATTGCGTGCGGGGGAGAAAATATTCAATGCCAAAAGCATGATCTATGCCGATTCCTCGCTGTTTTCATTCTTTGATTACGATTTTTCGGAGGGTAATGCACATACCGCCCTGGCAGGCTTGAACAGCGTGGTTTTAACTCAAAAAACTGCGTTAGCAATGTTTGGTAAAACATCCGGGCTGATCGGAAAAACGGTGTTCACAAAAGAGAAACTGCCATTCACAATTTCCGCAATTATCAGGGAAATACCGGCCAGTCACCATCTCAGATTTGACGCTATTCTACCGTATATGAATCAGGCTGTCAGTGGTTTTGCGCCAGATAATTGGGGTAGTTTTAACACGGTTACGTACCTGATGCTGGATAATAAAAGCGAGCGTGGAAAGCTGCAAAGCAAATTACCTGCCTTTTATAAAAAATACGTTGCGAAACAGGTAGGTGATGACACGGGCACAAAAGTGAAGTTCGATATCACCTTGCAACCCCTCGCCGACATGCGCCTGAAATCTTCGCATCTGATGGGCGAAGAGAGCGGCAATACGATGCAGTACATTTATATGGTTTCAATTATTGGTATTTTCATTCTGGTGATTGCCATTATTAATTACATCAACCTGGCTACGGCCAGATCCATAAGTCGCGGCAAGGAAATCGGTGTACGGAAATCGGTCGGCTCAAACAAATTTCAACTGATTTGGCAGTTTTTGGCGGAATCAGCGCTGATGGCGTTCTTAGCCGGGACGATCAGTGTTTTTCTGCTGTATCTGCTCCTGCCGATATTCAACGAATTGGCTGACAAACGTTTAACGTTAGCTGTTTTTGGTATTAAAGGTATTGTACTGTTTGTGGGAATCGTACTGATTACAAGCCTGATCAGCGGATTTTATCCTGCATTTATTTTGTCCGGGTTCAAGCCTGTTGCCGTGCTCAAAGGGGCTGCTGCCAACGGTCAGGGTTTTTTACTGAGAAAATCTCTGGTTGTACTTCAATTCGGTATTTCAGTTGTAATGATTTTTGGAACCATTGTTGTAAACAGGCAATTGCAGTATATGGAAAAGGCAAAACTAGGGTTTAATCAGCAACATGTTATTTCGATTCCTTTGTCCGGGCCGGAAGTACAGCAGTCGGCATTAGTCTTAAAAGAAAAATTATTGCAAAGTCCGCTGATTGCATCGGTAAGTTTAACCAACGGTTCAGTGGGTGAGGGGCTAAACAACAAGTCTACTTTTTCTTTTTATGCAAACGGAATCGAAAACGCTGTAAGTACGGAATATTTTCATGTAGACGCTGATTTTCTGGATGTGCTTCAAATTCATTTAAGTGAAGGAAGCAATTTCTCTGATTATCCGGACAACGATTCTACCGACGCGGTTCTTGTCAACAAAGCAATGCTGAAGCATTTGGGTTGGAAGAACAGAAGGAGCGGTCTGGTGGAAATTGATGCGCGTAAAGTCGAGATTACAGGTGTAGTTGACGACTTTCACCTGAGGTCGCTGCACAATCGGATCGAGCCATTGGTACTTGTTTTAAAAAAACAAAAGGCCAGCAAATTGTTAATCCGCGTTTCTGGCCGGCATGTTCCCGCATCGTTGCATTATGCCAGAAAAACTTTCGAACAGCTTAATCCCGGCGCAGTGTTTGAGTACGCATTTCTAGACCAGACATTTGGGCAGCAATACAGATCAGACGAACGTAGAGGGGATTTGTTTTTGTTGTTTTCGGCGATCGCGATCGCCATTGCATGCATGGGCTTGTTCGGGCTGGCAACGTTTACGGCGCAGCAACGGACAAAAGAAATTGGCGTGCGTAAAGTTCTCGGCGCTTCAATCACCAGTATTGTCGCGCTGCTATCGAGAGATTTTCTTAAACTGGTACTCATTGCCATCGTGATCGCGTCCCCGGTTGGCTGGTATTTGATGGATAACTGGCTCCGGACATTTGCCTACAAAACAGAAATCGTATGGTGGGTTTTTGTATTGGCAGGGTTACTGTCAATTGTCATTGCCTTATTCACCGTAAGTTTTCAAAGCATCCGGGCCGGCTTAACGAATCCCGTTAAAAGTTTAAGAGCAGAGTGATTCAGGATCAGGATTTTGTGTAGAATTGAGGGCGTATTGATCGATCTTCAATTTTTTCACGAACGGCTACGCAAGTATTTTGTAACCATTAGTGCCTTTTGTGTGTAATAAAGTAGATTGTCCGTTTTGCGGCCAATTTATAAAGGTGGTATTATAAAAATGCCTGTGCGGTTCGTGCAGGTTTTTTTAGTACAATTTGATGATGAATTGTTTTGCAAATTCCAGATGAAGTTGGCAATGCTTGAATTACATGGACTGAATTTATACTTTGAAATCCTTTGTAATCATGATCAGTCGCCCTTCGGAATGTGAGCCCGGTCATTTTTTAATACCTGAAATCATTCAAAATTGTATCCATAAATAGAGTTGTACAATACATTACTTCAAAATTAGATGACCATGCAAAAGATACTTGTTCCGATTGATTTCTCCGAAAATGCGCAAAAGGCTGTCAGGGCCGCCAAGTTTATCGCATCGAAAACGGGAGCGCGGCTGGCTCTGATGCACACGTATCAGGCTTACGTAGCAGATCTTTCTATTCCGGTCACAGACAACTCGCTACCCATATACCAGGAGCTGGAAAACTCGCACAAAGAGCAACTACAGGAGTATGTGGATGAAGCGCATGCGGAGGGTTTTGAAGCTGATGCGATCTGGGATTCCGATGGCGTCCAATCCGCAGTACTGCGCCAGGCTCGTGAAACTGACGCTGATCTGATTGTCGTTGGGCGTACAGGCAACGGCGGTTTTATTGACAAGCTTATTGGCAGCGCAGCAACCGGTATTGCACTCGGCGCACCCTGCCCGGTATTGGTTGTGCCTTCTCATTCTGCCCCAACTGAATTTAAGCAGGTTGTTTATGCAACTCAGCTTGAATACGAAGAAATTGAGATTCTCAGGCAGGTCAAAAAGCTGACTGACCAGTTGGGTTCAAGATTGACCTTTGTTAAAATCAGTTCGTTAGAGCAGCCCAATATCCAGTCTGACCAGCAGTATATTGATCAGATTGTGGCAGAACTTGGAATTGCTGCAAGCGACATCGTCATTCACAAAGGCAGCGGTGTTCTGGATGGAATAGAAAACCATTGTGATCAGGTCAAAGCCGATCTGCTGATCGTTTCAACACGTGAAAGAGGGTTTCTGGAGCAATTTATCATCAACCCGAGCCTGACCAAAAAACTCGTCGTGGAAACTCATTTGCCGTTGTTGATTTATCATTTAAAATAAAGAGAAATAATTGTTGCATAAAACCTCCGGCAGTAATCTGACCGGAAGTTCTATGCAACAATTAAAAACCGTCCATTCGTCGGCTGTCCGGGACATTGTCCTGTTTAGCCTGCTGATTCTGCCCACGGAAACAATACCGCCGTCAATTTCCACACCGCGTTTAAGCGTATTTTGCTCCGCGTCATATTTTGCGATGTACCAGCGGGCGTCGTACGTTTTCAGATTTACATACAAATCGTTGGGGTGTTCTGTGCAGAGGCATCGAAATGGATCTCCTATAAAATGGTTGTAATGAATTCCCGTATTCAGGTTATCACTTCTTTCGGGAGACAGATTGTAATTTGATATTCAGTCTTGTTATCCATTCATTGATCTTGAATTGTTATCGGATCGGATATGCCTGGCAATCATGTTTCAGTTCGTTATGATTATTCTATCAAATTTTTTCTGTACGGACTCCTGCTTTGAAGAAATTTCATAATATTACGCCAAAACGTAACGCCATGAAAAATCTGATGACGATCCTTATCTTTCTGATTTCCCTTCCCGGTTTTGGCCAGGTACTGGTCGGGAATGTCGATATTAACACGCTTGAACGTGTCAAGATATGCGAAATGATCGTCGGAAGAAAAACCTTTTCGAAGACGGTTGAAGTCTCCATAGACTATGGTCAGCTGGCTGGTGAGGGAAAAGAAGTCAGAGATCCTGAAACAAAAAAAGTCAGGCAGTTCAATTCGGTTGTGGATGCGATGAATTTCATGGAAAGTAACGGCTGGTCTTATGTTAATTCGGTTGCGTTTCCCCCGGATAAAGACTTCCCTGTTTTGAGATATTATTTTAAAAGAAAGGAGTCTGTCAAGTAAATCGTGAATTTTTGCGCAGGAATATTTGAGATTTTGAACAACGGGTAACTGATGACAATAAAATCTACACTATTGCTAGGATTTATCCTCTTGAAGTTTCTGATGCAGTATTATCTGATCATTCCCGATTACGATCTGCAACGTGATGAATATCTGCATCTTGATCAGGCCAGCCATCTGGCGTGGGGTTATTTGTCTGTCCCACCTGTCACATCCTGGATCGCCGTGATCGTCAAATTTCTTGGCGGATCGGCCCTTGCAGTACGTTTCTTCCCCGCGTTGTTCGGCGCGTTAACAATCCTGGTTGTTTGGAAAACGGTGGAGGAGCTGACGGGCAATTTATTCGCCTGTATTTTGGTAGCGACATCCGTGTTGTTTTCGGTATTGCTCAGATTAAATCAGCTTTTTCAGCCCAACTCTTTGGATGTGTTGTGCTGGACGGCGCTCTATTTTGTGTTGATTAAGTACATCAGGTCGGAAAACAACAGATGGCTTTATGTTTTTGCCGCCGTTTTTGCCGTCGGGTTTTTGAACAAATACAACATTGCTTTTCTGCTCGCTGGCCTCTTTCCTGCCATCCTGCTGACGGAAGCGCGCAGTTTGTTTGCAAATCGTCATTTTTATCTGGCCTTGCTTTTAGGCCTGCTGCTTATTTTGCCTAATCTGATCTGGCAATATCAAAATGGTTTTCCTGTGATTCACCACATGCAGGAGCTGGCCGAAACGCAACTTGTCAATGTGAATCGCCTGGACTTTCTTAAAGAGCAGCTGATTTTCTTCGTTGGTGCTCTCTGTCCCATTTTCGCAGGACTGTATGCGCTTTTGTTTTACAAGCCCTTTTTTAAGTTTCGGTTGTTCTTTTTTGCGATGGTTTTTACACTCGCAGTTTTCACCTATTTGAGAGCGAAAGGTTACTACGCGATTGGGATTTATCCGGTTTATGTTGCTTTTGGATCTGTTCATATTTCGGTCATAGTGCGATCCAACTGGCTCAGGGCCGTTTTTACAGCCATTCCGATTCTGCTTTTTATTCCTTTGTATCAGGTAGCTTTTCCCAATAAAACCCCGCAGGAAATTGCCAGCCACCCGGAGCGTTACAGAAAGTTGGGGCTGTTACGCTGGGAAGACGGAAAGGATCACCAATTGCCACAGGATTTTGCCGATATGCTCGGATGGAAAGAGCTCGCGGAAAAAGTCGATGCGGTTTATGCTCGCTTGCCCGATCAGGATAAGACGTTGGTTTTGTGCGACAATTACGGTCAGGCGGGAGCCATCAATTATTACACGAAACAAAAAATAATGGCAGTCAGCTTCAATGCGGATTACATCGACTGGTTTGATCTCCGCAAAAAATACGTCCACCTGATCAGGGTCAAAAACCCGGGAGAGCGAAACGATGAAATGAAAACCACCGGGCCTTTATTTGCCACTGGTTATGCCGCTGATTCAGTTACGAGTCACTTCGCCAGGGAGTTTGGTGCAACCATTTTTGTATTTCAAAATGCCAAAGTGGATATCAATACGAGGATCGCAAAAGAGATTGAGCAGGAGCGCTGGTGACGGATTGATATTCTTCACTTGATGTATCGGTTCAAATAACTTTGAATCAATAATCTTTGAATTTTAGGCCTAATTTTGCGCATGGGCAAATTAGTTACCAATTACCTTTTTCTTCACCTGCTCCTGGTCAGCGTTATTTCAAATGCCCAGGTTTTGCGAAAACGTACCACCCTGCTTATGGGAGGGCGTTTTGATATCACGATTGTGGCAAAGGATTCTGCCCTGGCCGAAATGAATATCGACACAGTTATCGGTGAAATCAGCCGGATTGAAAATCTGATTTCTGACTGGAAACCCGCTTCACAGATTTCACAGGTGAATGCAAATGCGGGAATCCGGCCTGTTGTCGTAGATCAAGAAGTTTTCGAATTAACTGAAAGGGCACTCGCGCTTTCCCGCCTGACCAACGGCGCTTTTGACATCAGCTTTGCTGCAATGGACAGGATCTGGAAATTTGACGGCTCCATGAAGGCTATGCCCACGCAGGAGGCGATCAGAAAGTCTGTTGAAAAGGTGGGTTACAAAAACGTCATCCTGGATAAAGAACGACGCACGATATTCCTCCGGCTAACGGGTATGAAGATCGGTTTTGGTGCATTGGGCGAAGGCTACGCGGCGGATAAATGCCGTGATATGATGCAGGCTAGGGGCATCAAGTCGGGCATTGTCAACGGCTCGGGGGACATGAGCACCTGGGGTAAACAGCCCGACGGAACCGACTGGGTGATAGGGATCAACGACCCGATTCACAGGGATGAGATTTTTGCGGTGATTCCATTGAGCCAGGGCGCCGTTGTAACCTCAGGGAATTACGAAAAATTTGTGGTCTTTAATGGCAAACGCTACGCCCACATCATCAATCCCGCAACCGGATATCCCGCCACGGGGCTGAGCAGTGTGACCGTTTTTGGTCCGAGCGCCGAAAAGGCGAATGGATTCAGCACTTCATTGATGGTGATGGGGAAAAAAGCAGGTCTGGACCTGATCAATCGCTTTCCGGAATTCCGGTGCCTGATGATTTCGGATCAGGGCGAGGTTTTTACTTCTAAAAACCTGAATATTGCTAAGTTTAAAAAGCAATGACAGCTCAGATTTGTCAATAACAATCCATTAAAATCCGGCTGTGCGACTGGTAAAAGCTGACACTTTTTCCGAGGTGCGTCTGGCAGATGTTTTCGAGTAATTCAACCACATTGTTTTGCATCGACAACGACCCGCAAAGCATGATTACTCCGTCGTTTGCCAGCACATCGGCAACCAGCGCAGCATCTTTTTCGAGCAGATCTTTTACATATTGTTTTTGCTCTACCCGTGAATACGCTACTTGCAATTTGCTCAGTTTCTCATTCTTCAAATTCTGCTCAATTGCTTTTTCATAAATTCTGAAAGAGGATTGATCACGAAATCCGCAGTACAGATGACAACTGGAGCCGGGAATTTGCTGATCGATCATGCCCAGAAATGGAGCAATGCCTGTTCCGTTTGATATCATGATGACGGAACGCGCTTTTGCAGGAAAATGAAAATGTGCATTACAGTCAATACGGGCATGGATAATATCACCGGGGCGGAGGTCATACAGGTACTGCGAACCAAGTCCGCCGGAATGCAGTTTAACGCTCAGCTGCACATCATTCCCAATTTTACCGATTGAATAAAGTCGTTCGCGGTGGTCGTTCGAAGGATAGATCGCCAAAAGATCGCCAGAGGTGAAATCGACTGCCGGATCAACGCGGAAACTGATCAGGAACGCTTCTCCGGTCGAAGTGACCCCGGTTTTATTGACAACGGTCAAACTGTGCGGACGTTCGTGTTTCGTTATAAGAAATTCCATTGGAACTGCCAGCGGAATAGCTGCATGCTGCGACCAGGTTGCGGCCCACTGGCTGAATTCTTCCGGAGATTTGTCGTTCACGGTATGGATTTCCAGCATGGGAAGTGCCCACGGCTGTTTCGCGAAAATCCGATCCACTTCAAAAGCAAATTTGCAAAAATCGGGATAACCGTGTGAGCCAAAACCGACTACGGAAAAATGAACGGGCTGTATCTGGCTGTGCCTGGCTACAACTTTCTCAAAATGAACTGCATTGGTAGGTGCATCGCCCAGGCCGTAAGTGGCGGTCATGGCAATAATGTGAGATGCTTTTGGAAAAACTTTATAATTGTTTAATTCCGTAACATAAGCCGTTTTGCCACTGGCTGTCAATTGCTTGTGAATCGCGTTCGCAAACCGGAATGTACTGCCGTTTTCAGAGCCAACGAGAATGATGAACTCACTTTCCTCAGCTGTGAATTTATTCTTTACCCGGCCACTAATGCGTTTCAACGTGATCGCAAATCCGGAATAGATAAAGAAGAGAATGTTCGCGGAAGCAATTGCGAGTATAATTGCCCAGATTCCACTTGCCCTGCCCGTGTGCAAATCGAGGCTGAGTGCTGTAAGTAGTACAGTCGCCGGGTATTGAACCTGACTGAGAATTTCGCCGGTGATCTGATTTACAGTCACTTCCCGGTCTTTTAATTTGAGCGTGTAATAATCTTCCGGATCTTCTGAAAAAGGGAACTCAATTGTCCGGACTTCTGAAAGACGAATCAGTTTAAAAATTTCGAAATCAGCAGGATTTTTTACCGGCTCAGACTTGATTGCGTCAAAATCAACTTCGGAAGAAAATTTCGGTGTTTTAACTACTCCAAAACGTTCCATAGAAAGGTAAGTGCCCGACAAAGCAACAATAAAGATCGGGATTAATGACATCCGTCCGAGGATGACGTGGTAGTATTGAGCAAAATTATCTCTGACAATTTTTGTAAAAAAACGCTTTACACCCCGCTGCCTCTGGATAATCAGTATCGTCCCGGATATTGTGATCATCAGGAGTAAAAAAGAGGTTACACTGATAAAAAACCGACCTGTTTCATGAATAAACAAAGAACGGTGCAGGGCTGTCACCCACTCAAAAAATTCGCTTGTCGGAACCGGAGTGCCGAGTATTCTGCCGGTGCGCGGATCGACATAGGCTGTCAACTTTTTCCCGTCGTCGTCGCTACCTTTAATTTGTACAAACTGATTCGCGTCAACGGACAACTCGCTGATTCCCGGGTACTGTTTCCTCAAAACCGGCAGGGTCTGCGCAAGCCCGATCCTGCTGAAATTCTCCGCCCGGTAAGGTTGAAGTTTTTCAGAGATTGGCTGAAACGACAGGACGATGCCCGTAACGGAAGCCAGCGTGAGTAAAAGAAAAGAAGATACAGCCAGGGCTAAATGGCTGTATCTCCATATCGAAATTGTCATAAAATACTCAGTACATTAGTTTGGGCTAAAGCGTACGTAGCGGATAAATCCGGTACCCTCACTTTTTGCGGAAAGTGCTTCCGTAGTTAGCGGTATTTCAATATCTTTTACATGATATTCCTTATCCTCCACCGCACTTTCAAACCGGATTTTATAACCGGCATTTATTTTTGAATTTTCAATTTCAATCACATTCACACTCCTGTCGCCGCCGGTAACAGAAGCACCCGTAATCGCGCTGATATTTGCAGGTTTTTTAGACTGGAACTTATGCCATTCTTTCAGACTGTTGTACCATTTTTTATCAGGGCCAAGTACGTACAGTGTTTTTTCATAAGCATTTTTGCTATTGACCAGTGAGATGATGATGTAAGCACCTTCACCCATGTAATTGGTCATCTGAATCATGCATTTGAATTTGGCTGTACCGGCATTTTGTGCAGATGAAGTGGCAGGTCTTGCAAGCAATAGCACCATGAATATGAGTGCCGTTTTGAATAGATTTGGCATGAAAATTATTTCAGGAAATTAACAGTTACGTTGTTTTTGGATAATGATTCGTTTTCGCCGGCCAGGTCAAAAGCAGTTTCTTTAAAATTGGTCTCAATCTCTTTTTTGGCACCAATTGAAATTAGATATTTCATCATCGCATCGTCTTTTGAAACCATGGCTGCCCGATGTAAAGCTGTAAGACCTTCTTTGTTTTTTGCATTTACATCAATTTTTAAGGGTTCCAAACGCTTCACAAGGGAAAGGTCATTTTTAGCAACGGCCACATGATACAGCGTATTGCCATTTTTTGCGGGCTCGGTCACTTTAAAACCTTTATCCTGTAATACTTTTAGTTTGGCTTCAAATTCCGCAGCCCTTTGCGTATTGTAGGATTGCACCAGGTAAAAAGCCATATTGTCACCATTCTTGTCAACAGTATTGATATCAGCACCTTTGCCGATCAGATAACTGATCACTTCCGGCGAGTTACTGCGGGCCGCCATTGCCAATGCGCTTACGCCTTTGGAATTTCCCTGATTGATATCCTTTACTTTCGGAAGCAATAAACCAAGCGTGGCGGTATCGCGGTTGCTGGCTGCGGCATTCATGAAAACTGTATTTCCATCTTCATCGGCTTTGTTGATATCAACGCCTTTTGATAGGAAATAACTGATGATTGCTTCCTGTTTTGGCTTGCGAACAATTGCATGCAACGCATTTTCACCACTTTTACCGATCACGGTTGGTTTGAGGTTCAGGCTTTCCAGATACTGGTAAACCTCGATCGGGTTGGCGCCACCGCGTGATCCCTGCGCAGCCATCAGTATGGCATTTGAATTTGCCGGAACCCCTTTTTGTAATAGGGTTTTTAGTGTCTCAATTTTGCCGGCACGGGCAGCATAGCTAAATGCATTGTTCCCGGCAGCGTCAGTACTTTTCAGGTCCAGGCCTTTTGATACAAAATAGTTGGTCAATGCCAGATCCTTGTCATTGGCAATGGCAATCAGCAGCGCATTGGCACCATCATTGTTCAAATCCTTTTTCAGATCGGCTCCGTGCGACAGACAGATGTCATAAACTTTGGTATTCTGTTGCCCGCCGCCTGCTGCGAAATTGATTGGCGTGGCGCCATGCCCGTCAACGAAATTTCCTTTTGCGCCTTTCGCAACAAGGTATTCCATCAGCTCAACATTACCTTTCATCGCTGCCCAATGTAAATAAATTCGGCCATCGTGTGTCAGTTTGGATACGGTGTTACCCGGCTGAGCCAACAAATATTCGATGGTAGGATTCGGTGCTCCGGCATTGATTGCCATAACTACCGGATCGAACAAATTGCCATTGAACTGAGAAGGATTGCTGCCTTTTTCGATTTCAGCTTTAACCGCATTCACGTCAGGAGCGGTTTTCCAGAATGATTGCTCCAAAAGCACATTTTGCTGTGCATGTGCGCCAATGGAAATTATGGCAACAGAAATGAGGGTAAAAATTCCGATAAGTAATTTTTTCATGAAAACGTAATGTATTGAGGTGCTGATTGCCTGCGGATCAAATTATGGTTGACCTTAAAGCGTACAAACTTAACGATAATTGGTCTAAATAGCGGCCGTTCTGTTGTTTAAAATAGTGACTTTTGTGATCAGTAGTCGGAAATTTTACAGAAATGTGATAATCTGTCATTTTACCGCGATTATGTTACCACCGTTTTATTTATCCCACCAGACTTTGCTGATTGTCACATCGTCTGCTCCCTGCTTTTTGGCCTCGTCGTTATTGGTCTGCCGCTCGGATTCGGGATACATGAACCGTAGCGGATAAGTTGTTCTGGTTGGTGCATCCAGTGAATTTGGCAGAGCAGGAAAACCTAGTCTTCTGTAATCGCTCCATGCTTCGAGGCTGCTGATACTATTCAGCGCAAGCCATTTTTGTTCAATAATTCTTTCAATTTTACCGCTTGCCTGATCCAAATTCACAGTCGGCTGCGTATTGTAGGCGGCGAATGTACTGGCAGCAACCTCCATGTATTTGAATGATTCCTGAATAGCCTGTTCGTACAATCCTTTTACAGGAGTGGAAATCCAGCCTCGCTGGGCCGCCTCAGCCTGCAAAAACAGGCTTTCGAAAGAGCCCATCAGCACGGATGGCTGAGTTGCACTTTTAAACAATGCCGCCGGTCGGTTTGCGTTTTCCGCCGGGCCTTTAAAAGCTGATGTGTTTGCTCTTTCGTATTGTGTTTCCGCATTCGGGTTTCCGAACAGAACACCTTTGTAATCATTGGCGACGGCCACAAACAAATTTGGCAGACGGGGATCATTCAGTGTTTTATATTTTTCAACAAGAAAAACAGTCGGGCGAATATCCTGGTGATTTGCCGTGCTAACACCCTGTACCGTTTTGTAATTGCTTTCCCAAAACGGGTTCAATTTCCCGGCTGTGCTCAGATATCCCGGCTGCACAAAGGCGTTCTCGCCGACACCCAGATAGCCGGTTCCTTCGCTTTGTATTTTCTGAATTTCAGAAGTGATATATGCCTGATCACCCACTTCGCTCTGGCGTATAAGTGCACGTAATTTGACCGTATTCCCAAATTTTACCCACAAAGTTTTGTCGCCTTTGAACATCAGATCATCTGCACCGGCAGTTGTTCCGGCGGGTGCATTTTTGATGTCATTAATGCCTTCTGTGATCAGATTGACCGATTTTTCATAAACCGTTTTCCCGTCTTCATAGCGTGGAGTAGGGTGGATCGTTCCCTGCAAAGCATCATCGAAGGGCAGGCCGTTGTAGACATCGACCAGGTGCATAAAATGCCAGCCCTGCATAATTTTTGCGGCACCTGCATAAAACAGTGCGCCTTCAATAGTGGCTTGCTCTTTGATCAGCTGATAATATAGCAAATTGGTGTATCCCGTCTCCCAAACAGGAATTCCGTCACGCTGGTGGCGAATGGCCGGTCCGTTGTAAGTTTTCAGGTCAACGAAATTGTTAATACCTTCGCTGGTGGTTCCCCAATATCCGCCCCAGAAAGCGCCAATCTGATTAAGTTGCCCGCTCTCCTGATTTACACTGCTTACCAAAGCTGCCGAAAATTTAGCAGAAAGTGGCAGGTTTTCAGAGACTGGTGCATTGGGATTGTTATTTACTTCGAGGAAATCGCTGCACGCAGTGAAGGCAAATACTGCCAGTACGCAAAAGGTTAATTTTATTATCTTTTTCATCTTTTCAATAGTCAATGTTCAAGGATTTTTTGTGTCGGAACGTGTCGTCTTTCACCTTTAAATCTTAATAATTAAAAAGTTACATTCACATTAAACCCGTAAGTACGGTATGGCGGAACCTGACGGAAGCTCAGATAACCGTCGGTGCTGTTGTAAAGCATTTCTGGATCGCCATATTTGTTGTCTTTGTGGCGGATGATGAAAATGTTGGTTCCAACCAATCCGATGCTGGCCTGCTGAACGAATTTCTGTTTTCTTAAAATAGAGGACGGCAATGCGTATGTGATGTTCAGTTCACGTAATTTGAAGAAATTGGATTTCGCAGCCGTATTTACCTGCACTTCACCTTGCTTGGTCCAGAAAGCCTTTCCCCCGCTCGAAGTTTTCAGCTCCGTATTTTCCTGATAAACTCCCGGCGTTGTAATTTCTCCAGTTTCGTTTCGCACCGGCGCCGTTATTTCGGTTACCGAATTCGGATAAACAAATGCTTCGCGGCCGAACGCAGCTGTACGTGGTTCTGTGCCAGCCGTATACATCCGCGGAACGATTTCGGAGTAAAGCCAGCCTCCCATGCGCCAGTCGAACTGAGCGCCCAGATTAAACCCTTTGTAACGTACTGAAGTATTAACGCCCATCTGGTAAGGAGGAACCATCGTACCCAGATGCGTCTGTTCAGTTGCAACACGCGGATCTCCGTTGGTATCAACAACAACTCTGCCCTGTGGATCGCGGTAGTAATCGCTTACCAGAAGGCTTGGATATGCTTGGCCTTTATTGGCATAGGACTGGCGGAAAATATTGAAAGATTGCAGTCCCGCATACAGTTCCTTCACCTGGTTATTAATGTGGGTAAAATTGAAACCAACATTCCATTTTAAATCGGCCGTTCTGATTACATCTCCGCTGATCCCAAGCTCAACGATGCTGTTTGTCAGTCGTCCGGCATTTACAACGGCGCTGCTGTAACCTGTGGCTCTCGAAGTGGTTGCATTGAAAATCTGGCCTTTGGAGTCAGAGAAAACATAACTTCCCTCAAAATTAAGTCTGTTGTTAAAGAAACTCAGCTGTGTTCCGATTTCAAAGGATGTCACAAATTCAGGCTCAATATTCGGGTTCGGATATTTCAATCCGGGCGAGAAGCCAACCATGTTTCCGAACGGAAATCCGTTCTGCTGCGTGTATGGATTGTTTAGTGAATAGGGGTCGAGGGTTACATTTCCCGTTTTATTCCATGACGCAAATATTTTACCAAATGACAGGAAATTATTGTCTTTCAATGCGGGAATCGCTTCATTGAACACATAGGAAGCACTTAATCCAGGGTAAAAATAGGAGCGGTTCTCCTTACTCAAAACGGAAACCCATTCGTTACGTCCTGTAAAAGTCAGGAACAGATAATTGTTGTATCCGGCTGTAAATTCGCCATATCCGGCCATGGAGCGGTATTCTGTGATGCTTGAACTTCCACCCAATTCTCCGATTCGCGTTCCGGGGTTGAAAAGATCAGGAAGTAAAAGATTGCTCGTACTTATGGTGGTGGCCTTGGTATTGTCTGACCGGAAATTTTGTCCAAGCAATAATCTTGTCGTCAATTTTCCGAAATCTTTGTGAAAGTTAAGAATGAAATCTCCGTTCAATCTGCGAAAATTATTGCTCCCGTCCGAGACACTGCCATTGACGTTCCGTCGGCCGGCTGCTTCGAATTTGGCCGTTGTACTGCGCGTTTCTACGACATTGTTGTAAAGTCCCAAACGATACATGGCATTGAGCCAGGGAGTTACTTCGTAATCCAGTTCTATTTTTCCGTTTAAAGTCTGTTGTTTGCTGTCATCACGAATACTTCCGATCTGATGATATGGATTTTTCTGAGCGTCGGTGAAAAAGTAATTTGGATTCGCATTGGAAGTCGGATTGGTATAATCCTTCATTGAATTAAAATCAAAATTGGCAGGCAGCGAATAAGCCGTGATCCAGGGGCCATCCGGTGTCGTATTCTTTTTGAAATACACATAATTGATATTGTATGAAGTATTCAGTTTGCCAAATTTCCTGGAACCATTGAAACGCGCACCTGTTCTGCGACTTTCATCATCCGGAATTATTCCTTTAATGCTGGCGTCCTGAATGGAAAAAAAATAGGTCGTTTTTTGATCGCCACCTGAGAAAGAAAGGTCATTCTGCATATTGACGCCTGTTGTGAAAAGGTCAAGCCGGTTGTCTTTTCCCTGCGCTGCGTACAACAGCTGTGGCTGGGTTCCGTCGGGCAGTTTCGGGCCAAAATCTTTCATGGTTCCGTCAAAAGCCGGGCCCCAGGATTCGGCTTGTGTGGCGTTGTAAACGCCGTTAACTCCTTGTCCGAACTGCTTCTGAGCGGCCGGAAGCATAAAAACTTCCGAGAAGGTAGTAGTATGTCCGAAGGTAACTTTTCCCTTATCCCGCGCTCCGTTTTTGGTCGTAATCATAAGCGCACCATTCACACCTTCCGACCCGTACAAAGCGGCTGCATTGGCGCCTTTCAAAACTGTAACGCTCTCAATATCATTGGGGTTGATCCGGCTGATGTCGGGAAGCGGCACACCGTCAACAACATAAATCGGTGCATTTTTGCTTCGGTTCAGTGAACGGGTTCCGCGCATGGTTATCTGCATTTGCGGGTCCACTTTGCTGTCGTACATGTTGATACGTAGGCCTGAAACTTTACTCGTCAGCCCGCCGAGCGGATTTATGGTTTTGCCCTGGTTCAGGTTTTCAGTTGATACCACCTGGGCGCCGCCACCCAGTTCGCGGGCTGCGCGTTTGATACCAAGCGCGCCGGTTACCATCACTTCCGAAAGCTGGTTTACATCTTCCTTCATGGCAACTGTAATTTCAGTTGCATTTTTCCCGACAATGACTTCCTGAGATTCAAACCCGATAAAGGAAATCACCAGAATGTCTTTCGCGCTAACCTGTAATTTAAATGCCCCTTTTTCATTGCTGATTGTGGCATCGGAAGTTCCTTTGATAACAATGTTTGCGCCTGCAAGTGCTTCGCCGGAAGTCTGTTCTATAACCCGTCCGCTGATTTCGGTTCGCTGCGCGAAGGCTGATACCGCAAACAACAGCGTTAAAAATGTAAAGCAGCAATTTTTGTAAATGATCATTTCAAATGACGTTATGGATTATGCCTGAAAATTTATTTTAATTCTACTTTCAAAAGAGCAGGGTCTTTTTGTGGCTTTATCAAAGTTTTTTCGTAGAATTGTTTGGATGCAGTCTAAATACAGACTGTTTGGCAAAGGTATATTTAGAACAATTTAACGCGGTGACGGTAAAAGGAGAAAAGATGACGGATGAAGGAGAAATGCTTTTTGGCGCGATAGAAATAGGGCCGGAAAGCATGCAGAAATGGAGTTATCCTGATTTCGGATCGTTAAAAAATGACGACGTAGTCGAAAATCATATCGTTTATGATGATGATTACAGCGACGGTATCGGGAAGGAAATTATGATTGAGGGTGTGTATGTCTGGTATGGTCATTTCAAGGTTAAGTCGCGCAAGCCGATCCTGATCAATACGTCCGCGTCTCACATTCAAATGAATTTTTGTCTGCAAAACGTCACCACTTATTTCTCCGAAGCTTTTTCAAAACCATTTGTAAGATTCAGACCACACCAGCATAACTTGTTGCTATTGCCACAAAGAAAAATGGTTGTCCAATGGCAGCCGAACGAAGAGACCGAAGTTTTTTCGATCAATGTTTCTCCTGAATTTTTCTTTGCCAATCTTCCGAAGACACATGCTGTTCACAAACATTTTCAGGAAGGGATCAGAGAAGTTCTGCCTGCGTTTCTCAGTTTGCGGAACTTGCCTGTTTCGTCAAAAATGATCTCCTGCTTATTCGAAATATTACATTGCCAGTTTTTCGGTTATCAGAAGAGCTTGTTTGTAAAGGCGAAGGTGATTGAATTACTGGCGTTGCAATTTGAGCAATACGAACAACTGCCCGTTCCTGATATTACGTCATCATTGAAACCGGATGACGTGCAAAAAATGCATAAGGCGAGGGAGATCCTGGTGGAGAACATGCATGCTCCGTTGTCAATAAAGGATCTCGCCCACCAGGTCGGGACCAATGAATACAACCTTAAAAAGTATTTTAAGGAAGTTTTTGGTACAACTGTTTTTGGATACCTGCACGATTTCAGGATGGAAAAGTCCAAACAGCAACTTGCCGTGGACGGAAGCAAAATTTCGGAAGTGGCACGGAAACTCGGATACAAACACGCTACGCATTTTACTGCTGCGTTCAAAAAATATTATGGTTTTTTACCGAACAAAATGCGAATTGGTCTGCTGCACCTGTTTCAATTTTCCGAGTATCTTCTGGAATTCGCAGGTGAATTACAGGAGGCAGGCTGTGTGATCGGGGCGGTTTAGTTTTTTATTAAAATTGGCAGGTATTAAAAGATGTGGTCATTGAATTGTAGGCCCACAGGCAGGGGCTTCTTGACAACCAATGACCACATTACTTATTCCGTTTTTATCTTTTTACTTTTTGTAAATCCGGTACAATCTTCCCTGATCGGTCACGGCATAAAGCGCGCCGTCTTTCCCTTGGGTCACGTCTCTGAAACGTTGACCTTCACCGGAAAGAAGTCTTTCTTCACCTACAACTTTATTGTTTTCGATAACAAGCCGGGCGATGTGCATACTGCTCAGTCCGCCGATGAAGAGGTTGTTTTTCCATTCCGGAATGCTGTCGCTGCTGTAAAATGTAATACCGCTTGGCGACACTACCGGGTCCCAATAGTATACCGGTTGCTCCATTCCTTCTTTTTGCTGGATTGCCCCGCCAACTTTTTTGCCACTGTACTCTATACCGTAAGTGATTGTTGGCCAGCCATAATTTTTACCGGGTTCAATCCGATTCAGCTCGTCGCCACCGCGCGGCCCGAACTCAACTTCCCATAAATCGTTTGTAACCGGATGAAACGCCAGGCCCTGCACATTTCTGTGTCCGTAGGAATACAATTCCGGTTTTGCGCCGTCTTTGCCTTCGAAGGGATTACCTGCCACGGGCTTGCCATCTTTGGTAATCCGGATCACTTTGCCCAGGCTGGAATTCAGTTGCTGTGCCTGTGGCCTGGTGACTGTGTCGGAGCGTTCGCCGGTACTGATAATAAGATCGTTGTTTTTGTCGAAAAGAATACGTCCTCCGTAATGCAGATTGCTGGCGAATGCCGGAGTAGCGCGGTAAATGACCGTGGCACCCTCGATTTTCTTTTCGTCTGCCGAAAGTTTGCCTTTGGCTACCGCAGTCAGATTACCATCCGGGCGGGCCTCTGCAAATACCCAGTATATCATTCTGTTTTTCTCGAAATCCGGATCAACACGGATACCCAGTAACCCGCCTTGCCCTTCGGAGTTAACTTTTGGGATGCCGGTAATAGGCGCGCTTAAAACGCCGGCGGTGGTTGCGATGCGCATGGTACCTGCTTTTTCTGTAATGATAAGGCGGCCGTCGGGAAGACTCGTCACACCCCAGGGATTTTTCAGGTCGCTGGTCAGAACTTTGCCTTCGTAAGGAGTCGTCGATTTGATACCGCCGATTCTTGTCTGACCGGCAAATGCAGGTTTGTAGTCGGAATTTGCTTTTTGGGTTTCAACAGGTGCCGCTGTACTGTCTGTTTTGGCAGCATCGGAGTCTTCTGATGGCTTTTTTTGACAGGATACAAAAGCAAAAGCAGCCCCGGCCAGGATTAGCAAAATACTTTTAGTCATTGCTTTTTAGGTTAACAGGTTAATAAATGATCACATCCAGGAACTTGTCATTGCGACGCATTCTTACTCTGACTATAACTCCAAATATCGATTTTACGATCAAAAATAAATGAATATAATTGAGAGCAATCTTTTAAAAGTCAAGAAAATGAGTTTGTGCCCGGTTTCTCCATGGATTGGCTCCTTGAAAAATTGAGATTGCTATATTTTTCGTAGTCAAAGTTCTAAATTTAGCACTGTTTTTATAAAACTAATTTTATATTTAGGACGAAGGAATAATGGTAATTACTTTTATATCTCAATAGATACTAACGATATAGGGTGATTTTACCAACAAATAATCAAGACAAAATTTCTTGCGAAGCCATGGAACTGGCTGTTTTTGGAATAGGCTCAGGTATCTGGGACTGGGATATGATCAGCGGCAAACAGATATGGTCGGAACAGATGTATCATCTGCTTGGTTACGGGCCGGACGAGATCCATGCAGATTTCAATACGCTGGTAGAAAAAATCTGTCATCCCGAAGACCGGAATTTGCTTGCACAGGCCGTATTCAACCAACAGGAAAATGGGAATAAGTATGATATTCAGGTTCGCTTTAAAACGAAACTGAAAGGTTACCGGTATTTTAAATGTGCAGGGACTTCCAGTTTTGTAGACGGCGTACTGGTGCGCCGTGTGGGAACTGTCAATGATATTGATGAGAAGGTCACCCACAAGGCGGCACTTTTGAAAAATGAAAGCCTGATGGCCGAAGCCGGCAGACTCGCCATGATCGGTGCGTGGGAACTCGATCTGATCAGCAGGGAAAGGCAGTGGTCATCTCAAATGTATTCGATTTTTGAAATTGACGAGACCGTAAAACTGGACCTGATCAATACCAGTAATTTTTACAGGTCCTGGGCGCGTTCGGTCATGGAAGAGGCTGTTGAAAAGGCATCCGTTCACGGTACTCCGTGGGATTTACAATTCCCGATGGTGTCGGCGTTGGGTAAGGAATTATGGGTAAGATCCATCGGTAAGGCCGAAATGGTGAATGGAATTCCCGTGAAGTTGTACGGGGTTTTGCAAAATCTGACGGAGAACCGCCTTTTAGAAGAAAAAATCAGCGTTATCTTTCACCATTCGGCTGATGCCCACATTTTGCTGGGTGAAAGCGGGATCATCGACTGTAATCTGGCAGCGATGGAAATGCTTGGGGTAAAAGATAAGTCGGAGTTGATTTCGTTGCCACTCTCTTCATTTTCTCCTGAATTTCAGCCCGACGGAGTAAGTTCATCCTTGAAATTCAAGGAAATGTTGGACCTGACGATCCAGACAGGTTACCAGAGATTTGAGTGGATTAATATTCGGAAAGATGGTGCAGAATTTCTGGTTGAAGTGACGCTGAAACCAATCACTTTTGATAGTAGAGAAGTGATTTTGGTGATCTGGCACGACGTTACGGCAAGGAAACTTGCCGATGAGCGCATTAGACGAAATGAGGCAATGCTTTCCGAAACCCAACAGCTGACGCACAGCGGAAGTTGGGAGGCAGATCTTCTGACGGGAGAAAATTACTGGTCCGACGAGACATTCAGGATTTTCGAGTTGGATCCCTTACAAAATCAGCCACTTGGCTCTGCTTTTCTGGATATGGTTCATCCGGATGACCGGGAAATATTCACTTCCTCGCTTCGCAAAGTCGTTGAGACTGCTTCTGTTGTAAACTTTGATTACAGACTTGTGCTGGGAGGTGGAAGGACAAAAGTTTTGCACGTCATCGCCAAGCCGCAGGTCGACGGGCTGGGGAAAGTTGTGAAACTTTACGGTGCGATTATCGACATCGACGATCGTAAAAAAGCAGAAACTGAGCTGATAAAGGCCAAGGAACTTGCTGATGCTGCAAGCATTGCCAAATCGCAGTTTCTTTCGACGATGAGCCACGAAATACGAACTCCGATGAATGCGATCATCGGTTTTACCAATCTTCTGTTGGGCCAGAATCCGTTGCAGGAGCAAATGGAGTATTTGAACATGTTGAAATATTCGGCAGACAATTTGCTTGTGCTCATCAATGATATTTTAGATTACAGCAAAATAGGAGCGGGTAAGATCGAGTTCGAGGAAGTTGAATTTAATGTGCTGACGCTTTTGGAAAATATCAGGCGCAGCATGCTGCAAATGGCAACTGAAAGAGGCTTGCAACTGAAACTGATGGTGGATAATGATCTGAATGCTTTTGTGGTAGGCGATCCGGTACGACTGGGCCAAATTTTGACAAATCTGGTCGGCAATGCGGTGAAATTTACCAAGCAGGGCAAAGTGGCAATATCGGCAATGTTAATCAGGGAAAATGAAAATAAAAGGACAATTGAGTTCAAAATCCAGGATACGGGAATCGGAATTTCGGCGGATAAAATCAGTACAATATTCGATCAGTTTACGCAGGCAAGTTCCGATACGACCCGCAAATACGGCGGATCCGGTCTGGGACTTGCAATTACAAAAAGGCTTCTGGAACTGCAGGGAAGTGAAATTTCCGTAAAAAGTGAGGAAGGTATTGGTTCGACATTTTATTTTAATCTGGACTTTCGCGATGGAGGAAGCCAGAAGGAAAAGCCTCAGACTACGCAGTATCCCATAGGGAGCATTAAAGGTACTCGGATACTTTTGGCGGAAGATAATGCCGTCAACGTAGTCTTGATGAAACATTTTTTTAAGCAATGGGAAGTTTATTGTGACGTCGCGGAGGATGGTCTGGTTGCTTATGAAATGGTTCAGGAGAGCCACTACGATATGATCTTTATGGATCTGCAAATGCCGGAACTGGATGGCTACCAGACGACTGTCAAAATCAGGGAACTCAGCGAAACCAAATTCAAGACGATTCCTATTATTGCACTGACCGCGTCGGCGATGCTGGATATTAAAGATCTTGCGTTTCAGGTGGGCATGAGTGACTACATCAGCAAGCCCTTCAACCCGTCGGAGGTTTACAATAAAATTTTGACATACAAAAGCAGATCAGAAGGGGTTGTTGGCTAGCTGTATGGGGGTGGCTCCGCCACCTGACCCTGACCCGGCCTGAGAAAGAAATAAATCCTGAAAAGACGCGTTGGAAACGGTGCGGATCCTTTTTTCGTTTGTTAATCGTTGGGCGATGTGCCGGACAAATCCTTGCCAGTTTTTCGAAATAATTACGCACTGCATGTTTCCAATCGCTTTCAGTCCTATTTACAAGTATCCTGTGCCGGCAGGTCATCGTTTTCCAATGGATAAATATGAGCTGCTGCCTTTGCAGCTTGTTAGAGAAGGAATCGCGGAGCAATCCGATTTTTTTAGTCCGGAACAGGTAGATCCGTATCCTGTGTACGCGGTGCATGGGCGGGAGTATGTAGATCGTTTTTTAGCAGGAACGCTAAGCCCTCGGGAAATGCGCCGTATTGGTTTTGAACTTACTCCTTTGCTTATTGAACGTGAGTTATGCATCACAAATGGAACCGTTTTGGGGGCGCTGAAAGCACTTGATACAGGTATTTCATTCAACATTGCAGGTGGCACACACCATGCTTGTCGGGACCATGGCGAAGGTTTTTGTATGATCAATGACCAGGCGGTTGCGGCACAATATCTGCTCGATCATAAAAAGGCTGTTCAGATACTGGTTATCGACCTGGATGTGCATCAGGGCAACGGAACGGCAGATATTTTCTCCAACGAACCGCGTGTTTTTACATTTTCAATGCATGGAAAAAATAATTATCCTTTCAGAAAAGAAAAAAGTGACCTGGACGTGCCGCTTGATGACTGGACGGAGGATCACGTCTATCTGCAATTATTGGAACAAATTCTTCCGGGACTGGTTGAGCGGGTTCGGCCGGATTTTATATTCTATCAGGCCGGTGTAGACATATTGAAAACAGACAGGTTTGGTCGAATGTCCTGCACAGCGGAAGGTTGCCGTTTGCGCGACGAAATCGTTCTCGGCATCGCTGCAAAAAATGGTATTCCCCTGCAATGTAGCATGGGCGGGGGCTATTCCCCGCAACTCAGGACCATCCTTGATGCGCACGCGAATACTTTCCGGAGTGCAGCGCAGATTTTTTAACTCCTGGTAAAACAGAAACTGCATTCCATCAGATATGGCAGGCAGAATGTGTAACGTGTGGAAAAGTATTTTCACTAAAATTAACTTGTAACCGTAGTAGACATTTTGATTACATCTCAAAATGGCTGTTTTTGAAAAGTATATGATGACCGTTAGGCTCAGATTAAACTGAAATTAAATATTTCTTTTTTCGAGATTGGAAAATTTCAACTAATTTGGAAAACAATATTCGACTCAGATCGAATCATCCCTAACAATCTTGCTGATCATAACATGTTTTTCTCTCATTATTTTGCTCTCTGTCAGAGCCGGATTCTCGCAATTTGGCCACAGTTTAAGTTAATCGGAACGGACGATTTAGTATGGTCGTTAGGCTGCCTTCTTTACAAAAATTCGGGGCAGAACTCCTTTCACACTTATGCTGTATCACGGCGACAATCTTTTTTATTAGTTACAGGCTGCGATTGAGCACCGGATATCCGTATTATTATTTATTGCAGGAATAGAATCCAAAATGATCAGCGGTTTTTAGCTTCACGTTTCCATTGATGTTTGTCAGGTGCGTGCTATCTACTATCCAATGCTTTTGAGAAATAAGTCTCTTTGTATCCAATCTGGTGGATAATATCCTCTTTTTGCAGGTACATGAAACACTCGGATCAATCTTTCAGACCTGTAACATGATGTACCCCATTGATTTTTATTTGGTTCGTCCAGTAACGCAAAGCCGTTTACCGTTTTGAAAAATTCATATTATAAAAAATTGCTTGCAAGGATGAAAATAGCCGGTGCTGTCAAACCGTCTTACGGATGGTTCGGAGACTACGCGACCTGGGAGGAGGCCTGTGAAAAAGCGGGAGGATACGACCAGGCCAATATTCTTGAAAAAACGCAGCAATCGCTATTAAAGATCAAATCAGGAGAAGCAGTTTATGAACGCGATTCGGTTTTGTTTGCAAGGAAAGAATATCCCTATCCGCTCATATCGGCTTTGCTGCACATCGCGTCTGCGTATAACAATTCCTTACATGTCCTTGATTTTGGTGGGTCGCTTGGTAGTACCTGGTACCAGGTCAGGGATTTTATGGCTCATATTGCTGAAATCAAGTGGCATGTGGTAGAGCAAAAAGGATACGTGGATTCTGGAAAGGCCAATTTTGAAGATGATATACTACGGTTTCATTACACCATAACTGAAAGTATCGCATCCGTTAAGCCACACGTAGTGCTTCTGTCGAGCGTGGTACAGTATCTGGATGATCCGCATCAATTTCTTTCAGAATTGGCGTCAATCGCTCCCGAATACATTGTTTTTGACCGGACTTCTTTTCTTGACAACGGAAGCGACCGGCTTACTGTGCAGCACGTGCCCCCGTCCATTTACGATGCTTCTTACCCATCGTGGTTTTTTGACCAGAGTAAGTTTCTCGCGCATTTCACGGATTACGACTGTCTTGCAGAATTTTCGTCCTATGTGGAAAGTGAGCGGGTACTTTTCATTGATGGAAAGCCAATGGCCGGTGATAAGGGATTTTTCCTAAAACGAAAGATATGATCAACTTTTGCACACTTTTCAATTCGACTTATCTTACCAGGGGATTGGCAATGTACCAGTCCCTTGACAAATACTGCCTGGACTTCCACCTTTATATTATTGCCTTTGATCAGCTCTGCTACGATACACTGAATGAGCTGGAACTTCAAAATGCGACAATAATTTCGCTCGATGAATTTGAAAGTGCCGAATTACTTCGGGTGAAATATAGCCGGACTGCTACGGAATATTGCTGGACGTGTACACCTATGAGTTTGGACTATTGCCTGAACCGGTTTAAACTTAGTTCATGCACCTACATTGATGCGGATCTGCTGTTCTTTTCGGATCCGGTGGTATTGCTGCGGGAGATGGGAAACCAATCGGTACTGATCACCGAGCATCGGTACAGCGAACAGTACGACCAGACTGAAATCAGTGGAAAATATTGTGTACAGTTTGTTTGTATCAAAAATGACGAACGTGGCCAAAAAGTACTGCAATGGTGGAAAGAAGCTTGTCTTGACTGGTGCTACAACAGAGTAGAGGATAATAAATTCGGAGATCAGAAATACCTGGACGACTGGTGCCAAAGGTTCGAAGGTGTTCATGAACTTCAGCATCTGGGTGGGGGAGTGGCGCCCTGGAACATGCAACAGTATGATTTCATGCTGGACGGAAAACAACTGGTGGGAAGAGAAACGGCTACCGGCAAAATATTTGAAGTGGTGTTTTTTCACTTCCACTGCTTTCGTTACCACAAAACAAATGTGTTTATTCCTGCTGGTTCCTACGCGTTGAACAACAACGTACTGCTGCTTATTTACAGCCATTACATCGATAAACTTAGGTATGCGAGCAAGTTAATCCGTGCTGTGGACCATCCACGGAGTGGTAAGTACCACGAATCTCTTACAGTTAGAAAGATATTTCATTCGCCGATGCGTGTGTACAAGTTATACGTCAAAGGCAATTTTAAAAATTATTACCACCAATCTTTTTTTTCTAAACTCTCCTATGGCCTATCAAATCAATCTTAAAACATTCACGGACAGCAGAGGGAATCTGACTGTGATCGAACGGATAGTTCCGTTTCCTATCAAAAGGATATTTTATATCTATGGTGTCGACAGCTCCATACGTGGCGGGCATCGTCATCACAAAACTGTTCAGGCAGCGATTTGTGTTCAGGGAAGCTGCACGATTTCCAACCATGACGGGGAGAAAAAAGAGGTTTTTGAACTCAATACGCCAAGCACCTGCTTGATTATAAATCCCGCCGACTGGCATCTGATGTACGATTTTACGCCCGATGCGATTCTTATGGTGCTGGCATCTGAGCACTTTGATCCGGTGGATTACATCTATGAACCGTATCCGATCATAAGCCAAAGCTCAGAAACGAGAATACCGGAACAAGAACTGTACTCCCCTAACGAAGATGAAATTAACCGTTATCACCATCAACCTGAACAACCGCAATGGGTTGGAAAACACCATTACCTCGTTGCGCAGGCAGACGTTTAGAGCATTTCAGTACATTGTTATCGACGGAGGATCAGAGGATGGGAGTCGTGAGGTTATAAACCAAAATGAGAACGCGCTGGATTTCTGGGTCAGTGAACCGGACAGGGGGATTTATCACGCGATGAACAAAGGTATAAAAGCGGCCAAATCGGAATACCTGCTTTTCCTGAACAGCGGCGATACACTTTTGCACGACGATACTCTCGAAGAGATAGTCCCGAATCTGGGTGGTGCGGACATTGTATACGGTAATCTTCGGATTGTTCACCATGGCAAATGCCGCGATCATATTTATCCGGACAAATTAACGTTCAGCTATTTTTTAGGACATTCAATCGGGCATCCGGCTTCATTTATCAAAAGAGATCTTTTCGAGAAAATCGGTCTCTACGATGAAAAAATGAAGATATGCGCAGATTGGGGATTCTTCATACGCGCCATTGGCCTGTTCAAAGCGAGTTACCTGCACATTTCTAAAACAGTGGCCGTATTTCATACGGATGGTATCAGTTGCCATGTTCAGAATCGCCGGATCATGCAGGAGGAACAGCTGACTTTGTTGAAAAATGATTTTTCCTTTTTCGAAACGGATTATGAGAGCTATCGGGATCTGAAAGAAAACATTGATGCGCTCAGAAGGTCCAAACCCTACAAGTTTTTGAAATTGCTGGGACTGCCAAAATATCAAACATAGCAGCGGCCAGTGAATTTCAGTTTATCACGTTTTGCGAAAACTCACCTAACAAAAATTCTAACATTCCTCAAATCATGTTTCATCCGCTGGTAAGCATCATTATACCCTGCTACAATAACAAAAATGTGATTCAGGAAGCCATCAATTCGGCGCTGAACCAATCCTATCCGCATATTGAAATCATCGTGGTGGACGACGGATCAACGGACGGATCCTATGAATTCGTCGCTGACAATATCAGGCACGGGCAAAAATTGCAGGTTGTCAGGCAGGATAATCAGGGGCCGGCGGCAGCACGCAATACAGGTTTCAACATTTCCGCCGGAGATTTTCTGGTTTTTCTGGATGCGGATGACATTCTCCATACCGATTACGTTGACAACTGTTACCGGATGTATGAAAGTAATCCAAACCTTAATATCGTCTATTGTGACGTAGAATTGTTCGAAAACAGGACAGGTCTCTGGAAGCTGAAACCATTTTCGGAAAGTACAATTCTACTGTTTAATTCCATTCCGGTTTTTGCCATGATCAGATCCTGTGTCTTTCAGCAGGTTGGTAAATATGATACGCAACTCCGGTGTTCTGAGGATTGGGAGCTCTGGATCAGGCTTTTGCAACAATTTGAAGGCGTGTACAAAATTCCCAAAGTACTGTATTATTACAGGAAACGGAATGAACAAAACTCGATTACGGATCATGATAAAATCTATAATTTCAGGCACGACTCGCTGTTGTACATTTATAACAAACACCAGCAGCTGTACAGGAATTGTGATCTGGATATGACCAATTTGCTGACAGCCGTCGTATACAAGGAAAGGTACTACAATGAATGGTACCGGAAATTTTACTATTGGGCTTTCCGAAGAAAGAAATATACTGAAATCTACCAGAAGAATCTACCGCTGACAGCTGGCAAATCTTCCGATTGGCTGGCTTTGACACGGGAGATGACGGTGATCGGGAAAAAACCTTTGAACGTCTGAAGGAAGTTTTTTGTGTTTGGTTTAGATTTTATCCGTTCAGTTATAAATGTAAAATACAGACAAAAGGCTATTGCTGAATGATACTGAATTTTGACTATTTCGTTCTGCTTTGAAATCTCTTACATTTGAGGCAGTTAACTATGCGTGAAACCGGTTTTAACAAAGCAAAACACATGAAGGTCATTTTCAGATATTTTACGCTCTTAGGGCTGCTTGTTACGGCGGGTTCCTGTGATAAAAAAGACAGTCGCACCGGGAAGGAACAAAATGAGTCCTCGAATCCTTTTTTTGCGGCGAGTACGCTATCATTTCAGGCACCAGCGTTTGATAAGATCAAAGATACTGATTTTCGGCCGGCGCTTTTGGAAGGTATCAGGCAACAGGAAGACGAGGTGCGGAAGATTGCTGAAAATCCGGAACAGCCAACTTTTGAAAATACGCTTGCGGCTTTGGAAAAACGGGGTCAGATGTACAGCAGGGTCAGCAATGTTTTTTACTTGTTTACCGGTGCCAACACCAATGACTCTCTGGATGCTTTGAATGAGGAAATTGCTCCAAAAGAGTCGGGGCTGGAGGATGCGGTTTTTCTGAACAGCAAACTTTTCAAACGCGTTGAAACGATTTACAATCAACGGACAAGTCTGAAACTGGATGCGGAGTCAAACCGGCTGCTGGAATTTTATTACGATAAGTTTGGTCTGTCCGGGGCCAAATTGTCGGAGGAGGATAAAGTGCAAATGAAGAAATTCAACACCGAAGAAGCATCGCTGGTGGCCCGCTATGAAACGCAGCTCAAAGCAGCCAATCGCGCCGGGGCCGTCGCGGTAGACGACAAGACCCAGCTAAATGGATTGTCAGAAGAAAAATTAAAAGGTCTTGCTGAAAATGCAAGTGCCTCGAAAAGTGCAGCGAAATGGTTGATTTCTCTTCAAAATACAACACAGCAACCGCTGCTTGGTACATTGACGGATCGTTCTTTTCGTCAAAAGTTATTTACAGCTTCCATAACCCGTGGCGAAAAAGGAGACAGCACCAATACCCAAAAAACGATTGTTGCATTAGCCCAACTCCGGGCAGAGAAGGCCAGATTGCTTGGATATCCCAACTATGCAACCTGGAAATTGCAGGATCAGATGGCGAAGACGCCGTCGGCAGTAGCGAAATTTCTGGGAGGAATGGCGGCTGCCACAACAGCGAAGGCACGCGCCGAGGCCGCAGTTTTGCAGGAACAGATTGATAACCAAAAAGGCGGCTTTAAACTCGAAGCCTGGGACTGGAGTCTTTATTCTGAGCAGGTTCGCAAACAAAAATATGACCTGAATGACGAAGATATCAAGCCTTATTTTGAACTGAATAACGCATTGGAAAACGGCGTATTCTTTGCAGCCACCCAACTTTATGGCATTACTTTTAAGGAACGCAAGGATTTGCCGGTGTATCATAAAGACGTTCGTATTTTTGAGGTTTTTGAAGAGGACGGCAGCCAACTTGGCTTGTTCTATTGCGATTACTTCCAGCGGGCAAACAAGCAGGGTGGAGCATGGATGAGTTCATTGGTCGGTCAGTCGAAGCTTTTGGGTACAAAACCGGTCGTTTTCAATGTCTGTAATTTCACGAAACCTGCGGAAGGCAGTCCCGCCTTGCTCAGTTTTGCAGATGTGACCACGCTGTTTCATGAATTCGGGCACGCCTTGCACGGACTGTTTTCCAACCAGCAATATCCTTCCATTTCGGGCACCAGTGTGGCCCGGGATTTTGTCGAATTTCCTTCACAGTTCAATGAGAACTGGGCGTTGTCTCCCAAAGTAGTTAAAAACTATGCGATTCATTATAAGACGAAACAGCCAATCCCGCAGGCACTGATGGATAAGATTAAAAATGCGGCAACTTTTAATCAGGGATATGCGCTCACCGAAGCGCTTGCTGCGGCGTCACTTGACCAGCAATGGCACATTCTTCCCGCTGGAAAAAGTACAGCAGACGTTCCTGCATTTGAAAAAGAGGCGCTCTTAAAAACCAACTTTTATCTGCCTCAGGTGCCGCCACGTTACAGGTCGAGCTATTTTCAGCACATATGGAGCAATGGTTATGCTGCTCGTTATTACGCCTATGCATGGACGGAAGTGCTCGCGATGGATGCCTTTGGCTGGTTTAAGGAGCATGGCGACCTGACCAGAGCGAACGGACAGCGGTTCAGGGACATGATTCTGTCACGCGGCAACACAATCGAGTACGGGAAAATGTTCCGTGACTTCCGTGGCCGTGATCCGGAAAGCGGGCCGATGTTAAAGAAAAGAGGATTGCTGTGAAAATTCTGTTTCAACTGCCGTACACAGAGTTCAGATATTGTTTTTGCAGTGTGGAAAAATAGGTCAGCGCCCCAACAGTTAATAAAGTCAGGAATACAAAAGTGGTAGGATGGGGAAAGTAGTAAAAAACAGTGAGCACAACGAAAAGCGCCCGGACCAGTTCCAGCAAAAATACCCACCTGCGTTGTTCCAGCAGTGCGCCGCAATTGATAAGGGTTAGTATCATGCAGAGTGTCGCCATAATCTGGAGAAACAGATCGGTATGATTTTCAAAGAGAAGCAAAAAAGAGAGTGATGATCATGGCGTCAACCGGACTTCTGTTTTGCTGATACGATTGAATATAATTCCACAGGTTACAAAACCAAAGAAATACTTGTGACCAGTGCCTATTTGTACAAAGTTGTAATGGAAAGAGATGAAACCAGGAAAACTGAATGTTCTGTTACAATACGTTCATCCTCAGTATATAGCCGAAGAGCCGGGAAGCGTAATTGATGAAAGGGCCGTTCAATTCGTGATCAGGCCGTCGTACGATCTTATTTTGCTATTTGAATATTTGTAACTATTTGTACATTTATCAAAAAAATATCGTAGACTCACCTTCAATCTCAATGAATCGTTTTCCTTTTTTTGCTGCTGTTTTCCTGATTATCGGGATTTCTATTACCGCGTCCGCACAAAATTTTGAACCGGGTTACGTGATCACAACGCAACTCGACACGCTCAGAGGCTTAGTTGACTACAGAAACTGGAACAAAAATCCTGAAAAAATAACCTTCAAATCGCCGGTCAGCGATAACTCTGTCGAATATGGAATTCAGGATATTGCCGGTTTTGGTGTTCACGGAGAAAACTACACCAAGGCAACTGTGCGTATCTGTGTCAGTTCTGACAAAGATAACGAACTGACATATTCACCGACGCCGGAGTTCGCTGAAACAACTGCTTTTCTGATGGTCGCTTCTTCGGGGACGAAAAATCTATACTATCTGAGAGACCAGCTTAATAAACTTCAATTATATATCGGCAATACGCCGGGAGAACATGAGTTGCTCGTCAATTACCGATATAAGGTAACTACCGCTGCCGGCTCAGCAATCATGACGCAAAGCTTTTATAAAGAACGGTTAAAGCAATTTTTTTCCGACTGCCCTGATATTACGAAAAATATGAAAGGCTTTACCTATTCGGAAAACTCACTGATCAAATTGTTCAGGGAGTATTATGCAAAATGTGGTTCGGAGAAGCAGCACACGACTTTTGTGCCGGAACGGTTTGTTTTTCAAATGGGTTTGGTGGCCGGCGTGACAAGCACAAAACTGGACTTCAGAAGTGAACTTATTGGTGATCTCGATAGACTGGATTTTCCCGTTTCGCAGGGGGTAACCGCAGGCATTTCATTGAACATCCTGATTCCCAGAACACAGAAAAGATTCTCGATTTACAACGATCTGACTTTTAGCAATTACAAAGTTGTAGACCGCAAAGAAGAATTTTCCGATGAACAGAATTATACCAAAACTACCTCTACACTGGCTTTCGGCTATGTGAAACTGACAAATATGGTGAGATACCAAATTCCGACAGGGAAAATGGGGCTGTTTTTCAATCTGGGTTTTTCGCAGGGAATGATGATATCGAGTACAGACAAATTCAGAGTTGAAAGAAAGTATTACGTCAGTGCGCCACTCATTACGGAATCAGAAGTGCTCGGCGATATGAGAAAATTTGAACAGGGACTGCTTGGCGGAATCGGGGCAAATTTTAAAAGCTACGGCGCAGAACTTCGCTATGAGATTAGCAATGGCATGTCAGCTTACTCCAACCTGAATGCAACCGTGAACCGGTTATCTGTTCTGCTTTCATATACTTTCAAATAAAGACACTAAAACGTGTTTTTGGAGAAATCATTTGAAGCCAACAACATATTGGATTAAAAAGAAAGTGGCTACTGCGCCACTTTTTTTTTAATTGCCAATTCACTTCGCTGTAATTTGGGTATCTTTCCCCACGCCGATTGCCAATCACCAAACTCAACAAAATGAAAATTACTTTCTTTTCTGCCAAGCCTTACGACGAAATCTTCTTTAACCGTTACAACGAGCCGTTTGGATTCGAGATGGAGTTTCTGGAAACACATCTGGGTCCGCACATCGTCAACGCGGTACAGGACGCCGTAGCAGTTTGCGTGTTTGTCAACGACAAACTAAATGCGGAAGTTGTCTCCATTTTGGCAGAAAAAGGTGTGAAAATCATTGCATTGCGTTGTGCCGGTTTCAACAATGTGGACCTCGAAGCTGCCAGATTGCATGGTATTAAGGTTTGCCGGGTCCCAGAGTATTCGCCTCAGGCTGTGGCTGAGCATACAGTAGCGATGCTGCTTACTTTAAACCGTAAAACGCACAAGGCTTACAACCGTGTTCGGGAGCAGAATTTCTCGCTCAATGGTCTGCTCGGGTTCAATTTGCATGGAAAAACAGTAGGTGTTATCGGGACAGGGAAAATCGGAAAAGCGTTCTGCCGGATTATGATGGGCTTTGGTTGCAAAGTGACTGCCTTTGATTTATATCCCGACAAAGAGCTGGAATCTTCCGGCGTTGCCTATTCTACGTTCGAGGATGTGCTAAAAACGGCAGACATCGTTTCGCTGCATTGTCCGTTGACTCCGGATAATCACCACATGATCAGGAAGGACACTTTATCGATCATGAAAAAAGGTGTCGTGTTGCTCAATACCAGTCGCGGTGGGCTGATCAATACTGCTGACATTATTGACGCACTCAAAAGTAAGCAGGTAGCATACCTGGGAATCGACGTTTATGAGCAGGAGGAAAAACTGTTTTTCAAAGACCTCTCCGGCAGTATTATTGAGGACGACAATATTCAACGCCTCATGAGTTTCCCAAATGTGCTGGTTACGGCGCATCAGGCTTTTTTTACCGACGAAGCACTTTCCCAGATCGCGCAGATCACGCTCAGCAGCATTGACAAACTCGCAGTCGGCGGTGTTCCTGAAAATAATTCTGTTATGTTGGTATAGATTCGCGTCCTGTCCTGGCTTGTTGGTTATTCAAAAATATAACTCAATTCCAGATCAACCGGGCTTTGGATTTTGGAGACTGCGGCCGTAAATCCGAACCATTCTCCTCCCTGGTTATTTGCAGTCGCCCGGCCGCTTATCGTTACCTCCAGAGTGTAAGAGCCATTCTCGTTTTTTACCAGATTTTGCGTCATAGCCGTAATGTTGACCGGCGTGTTAGACGGGTTTGTGTATCTGGCTTTCATTCCCACAAGCAATGTTTGCGTGGCGAAATCGATGGGTGGAAGACTAATACCAGATTTACAGGCAAAAAATGTCCTGTAATGCGTTGAGTCGTTGATTACCTGCAATTTAACCGGCTCGTCCTCATATTTTAACGCGTACCACTGATCCAGCAGACACTGAATTTGATCTACACCAAAGTTCGTATTTACCTGATTGAAATAAGGCATTGTTTCTTTCAACGGAGGCGGATCTGAGACAAATCTGTCGCAGCTGATCAACGCAATTAAAAAAAAGCCTTGCAGAAGTGATGAAAAAAACCGCGTTGTGTGCATATCTATGTTGATTAATGAGATCAGTTTTTATGCTTCAGAGAGTGAAAAACAATAGGAAAGGTTGTATTGCAGTAACTTAATTAAAGTTTGTTAATAAATATTTTGGAAAATGTGTCTTTTTATTATTTACTTTGTATTGCAAAGTACTTTTAAATATCACCATTTCTAATCGTTCCACTGTTTTTTATGAAAGATGAAATCCTTTCGAACCTCGACAATCCAGCAGAGCTCGAAAAACTGTATCGAACAGATAAGCCCGCTTTTAAGCGCGAATTCAAGTCATTGTATCCTGAGTTTAGGAACAAGATGCTTGTCGGATTCTGGAATGAGCGTTTAAATTTCGGAGAAAAGGAGATTGTTTGGAGCAGTTGGAGAGAATTGCCGTTTGTCATCGTCGCTGCATTGCTGGCCGGAGTGATTGCAAAGCTTCCCGCATTTTTTACGATCAGTGAGGACTTTTTCTATCCCCGAAACATTGGGTTTATTGTTTTCCCGATACTGATGGCATATTTTGCCTGGAAAAACAAACTAACGACCGGCAGTATTGCCATGATTGCCGGTGCAGTGCTCGCTGGTTTGCTGTTCATCAATTTCTTGCCCGATGTCAAACATAGCGATACCCTGATTTTGTCCTGTATTCATTTGGTTTTGTTTTTGTACGGAATTCTGGGTTTAGCTTTTGTTGGCGGCAATCTGAATGCAGTCGAAAAGCGGCTTGGTTATTTGCGTTACAATGGCGATCTGATCGTAATGACAGCACTTATCCTGATAGCCGGCGGAATTATGACTGCCATCACGCTTGGGCTTTTTAATCTGATCGGCGTCAAAATTGAGAGATTTTATTTCGACTATGTTGTCGTTTTCGGGCTGGCCGCTGCACCCATCGTGGCAACTTATCTTACGCAGACAAATCCTCAGTTAGTAGGCAAAGTTTCACCGGTGATTGCAAGATTATTTAGTCCGTTGGTATTGGTCATGCTGGTAATTTATCTGGTTGCGATGATTTATTCTGGGAAAGATCCTTTTAATGATCGCGAGTTTTTGCTCGTTTTTAATGCCTTGCTCGTTGGCGTGATGGCAATTATTTTCTTTTCCGTCGCTGAAACTTCCAAATCAACGAAAAGCCAGCCAGAAGTGTGGATACTCTTTCTGCTGTCTGTCGTTACTGGAATTGTAAATTGTATTGCGCTTTCAGCCATTTTGTTCAGGATCGCCGAATGGGGAATTACACCCAACAGACTGGCGGTTTTAGGCAGCAATGTCCTGATTCTGATAAATCTGATTCTGGTAACCATTCAGCTTTTCAATGTTCTTTCAAAAAAGAAAACCATAGCAGGCGTGGGCATGGCAATCGCGGGTTTTCTGCCGGTTTATTTTCTATGGACTGTTATCGTGACTTTCTTGTTTCCATTTCTGTTTTCATTCAAATAGTCTGCTGTGAAGACAAACTTATTTTTCTCTTTTCCGATCTTTTCACCATTCGTATTCTCGCCGGAATAATTCTGCTGGAAAGTTAGATTTTGTAAATATTGCACTCAGCACACGTTGGGGAATATTGTAGCGGGTGGTGACAATTGGAATCCGCTCGATATAAGATAGGCGTTTGTGATATGTAAAATTGCGGCCGGGAAAATTGATTTCCCCGGCCGCACTTATATTGACTCAGCTGTTTATTCGCTTCTTAATCCCTTGGCCGGATCAATTAGCGCCGCTTTAATGGCTTGATAACTTATTGTGACAACAGCGACAAACCCGGCCAAAATTCCGGCAAAAACGAAAATATCCCAGGTAATGCCAACTTTGTATTCATAATCCTGTAACCATTTTTGCATCAGATACCACCCGATCGGCGATGCGATAACCGCTGAAATGAGTATCAGCAAAAGGAAATTTCCCGTTAGCAATGACAGTATGCTTTGTACAGAAGCACCGAGCACTTTCCGGATGCTGATTTCCTTACTGCGCTGCTCCACCATGAACGCCGACAAAGCAAATAACCCTAGGCAGGCGACAATGATTGCGAGTACAGCGAAGCTACTGAAAATGAGACCCATCCGATTCACGTCATCATACATCTTTGCAAAGCTTTGGTTCATAAATGTATAGCGGATCGGCTGGTTTGGTGATAGCGTGTTCCAGATTCCCGTAATGGATTTGATCACCTCTTTCATATCAGAAGTATTGACTTTCACGGAAACGATGCCCGGACTGTCACCCAGTTGCAGACAAAGTCCGCCGATATTTTGCTTCATGGATTCGAAGTGAAAATCTTCCACAACACCAATCACTACCAGGTCATTGCCACTGTTGGTTTCGTTGGTAATGTGCTTTCCAACCGGATTTTTGAGGTTCAGTTCCTTTGCCAGTTTTTGGTTAATGATCACAGCTTTTGCATCCGTGGCTCTGTCGCGGGAGAAATTGCGGCCTTCCACGATTTTCATGCCAAGCGTTTCGATGTAGTCGTAATCAGCAACCCAGAATTGTCCTGATGCTGATGCGTTTTCTTTTGTTTTGCCAAATTGCCAGAAAGGATTTCCATTGCGCTTTGTCCCTTTAACAGGCAAATAATCGCTCACGGTAGCGTTTGTGACCTGCGGCAATTTTTTGATTTCATCCTTAAAAACACTGACTTTTTTATCCAGCGTATTGGTTCCCTGAATGAGCACGACCTGATCTTTGTCATAACCAATTTTAGCATTCAGAATGTAATTTACCTGCCTGTAAATCACGAAGGTGCCAATGATGAGGATAATCGAAGTTGTGAACTGAAAGACGACCAGCCCACTTCGTAATCCTGAGCCTTTGGTGCCTTTGCTAAGTTGACCTTTGAGTACATTTATTGGCTTGAACCCGGACAAATAAAACGCCGGATAAAGTCCCGCCAAAATACCGATTGCGACAGAACTAACCAATAAAAGTGGCACCAGCCACCAGGCCGTAATTGGGAAAATGAGCGATTTGTCAGCAAGCGTATTAAAAAAGGGAAGCAGTGACCAGGCCAATACGACACCAAGCGAAATTGATATGAAGCTGATTACCAGAGATTCGGTTAGGAATTGGTTTATCAGGCTGCTGCGTTCTGAACCCACGGTTTTCCTTAATCCCACTTCCATTGCCCTGTTCGCGGATTTGGCCGTTGAAAGATTTATAAAATTGATACAGGCCAATATCAGGATAAAGGCAGCAATACTGCCAAACAGCCAGACAAACCGCATGTCTCCATGACTCAGCCCGTCATAAACATCGGCGCCAAGGTGAATCTCCCGGATGGGTTGCAGCACGTAGCTGTAATCAGACTCAATTTTCCGCTCATCAAACTGCTGGCCGCTCGCCCGCATCTGTGGGATAAAGTATTTTTTCGTGATGGCGTCGAGTTTAGACTCAAATTTGGCGATATCGGTGCCTTTCCTGACCCGGACATAAGTCGAATAATTGGTTGCTAGCCAGTTATTCTGCTCTCCTTCATAAAAAACGACGCCGGCCAATGTCATCATAAAATCAAAACGTACGTGGAAGTTAGCGGGGAAATCTGCGATTACGCCCGTAATTTTCCGGGGTTTGGCCATGTCATTGTTGATGATCATCACCTGGCCAAGTGCCCGCCCGCCCGGGAAAAATTTATCCGCCTTGGATTTCGTGATCACCAGACTGTTCGGCTCATCGAGTGCATGTTCCGGATCGCCCTCAATCATCTTTAATCCCCAGATTTCCAGCAGATCCTGATCAATGTAAGTAAAACGTTCTTCGTATACATTTTGGAGCTTGTCTGCACTTCTGATCTGATTTGGACCGGCGCCGAACAGTTCGCTTTCGAGAAAACGGCCAATTTTTTCCACCTCGGGATAGTCGTCCTGGACCGCTTTTGCGAAAGGAGCAGACATGTCCACCCATTTCAGTTTTTTCCCTTCCACCATGCCTTCATTAAGGATTCTGAAAACACGGTCTTTGTCAGGAATTTCCTGGTCATAACTCAGTTCGTCCTGAATAAACAGCGCGATGAGAAAACAGGCCGCAATGCCGATGGCAAAACCTCCGATTTTAATAAAGGTGTACATCTTTTGCTTGACCAGATGCCGCCATGCGAGTTTAAGGTAATTGCGAAACATAGTGAAAGGATAACAAGTGATGATGAGAGCTAGTCAAATTTTATGCCTCTATTGTAACAATCAATAAATCAATTGTTTAAAAATAAATTTATTGATTATCTGTCCGGTATTGTACGGGGGCGTGTCCGATTACGGACATGGGCCTGTGTTCATTTGTTTCGGTATATTTCAAAGGGTTCGTTTTGAAGGTAATTCGTACTCCAAACTGTCGAGTTCCTTATTCCTATCCGGAGAAAAAAATCAACAATTGGAAGAAAAGCAAAAAAATATAAATCTGCTGTAAGTACTGTCACCCCAACAACTTGACTTGTTGTGGTATTCGATTATAATATATCAATAAAATTTTCTCCTAATTCCCGGTGATGCAAACGTTTGCATTTTTACCCGCGGCTGTTAAGTAAATCATACGTGATCTAAACTTATAATAATACAAAGGTAAAATTGTATAAAGTGCATCCTTATGCGGGGATATGTTTACAGCCAGCAGGCCAAAGAGGATGACCGGATCTTATGGACCAGAATTATCCTGGATGATAAGGTTGCGCTCGGGCAGCTTTTTGACGCCTATGTAAATGAACTTCTTTTTTATGGTTACAGAATTTCCAAAGATGTTGATTTGATCAAAGATGCCATTCAGGACATTTTTGTAGACCTGTGGACCTATCGCGCAAACCTGAGCAAAGACGTTCAGGTGAAATTTTATTTGTACAGATGTCTTCGCAATGCCATTCTCAAACAAACCGAAAACAGGCCCGGAACTTTCCTGGAATTGAATGATGCGGAGCAGCTCGCTGACCCGGAGGCGTCGCCGGAGAACCGGTGGCTGGCGGCCGAATCTGACACGGATAGAAGTCGTCAGGTTGTGATGTTGCTAAGGCATTTGTCGGTGAGAGAGAAGGAAATTGTTTCGCTCAAATATTTCTCCGGGCTTAAAATCAGGCAGATTGCCTCTTTGTTGGAACTCAAAGAACAGACCGTCGCCAATACACTTCAGAATGCGCTCGTCAAACTACGCAAACATCTTGTTTTTGTGCTGTTGCTCCTTATTTCCTGCTGGTTGAAATAAATATTAACTTTTTCTGGTAGTAAAATTTTTCTCTTCTCTCTGTATTTTAAAAGGATATAATTTCTTGATAAAATACCATGAAGGTTTATACGAATTTTGAGCCGGAAGACTTTGCCCAGGACGATTATTTTATTTGTTGGGTAAATTCCGTTGAGATTGAAACAGAAACCTTCTGGCAGAATTGGCTTGAAACGTATCCTTTCAAAAGAAATGATGTAGAAATCGCCCGACAATTGGTGATCATGGCGCGTCATCTGCCAGCGCCGCAGATCTCTGGTCAGGAAATCAGCGCAATGCGCGCTTCGGTTTTTGAAAGGATCGGTTCGCTGGAACACACCGAGCTCCATGTACGGCCAATAAGTTCTTTGTGGCGCTGGGCAGCAGCGGCGGCTGTTGCCGGTTTGATGCTGCTAGCAGGCTGGTACACATTTTATTACCAAAGTGCACCGGGATATCTTTACAGCGAACAAGTTACAAACGCAGCACATCAGTATGAGCTGATTGAAGTTGTCAATCTCAATAAACAAGCCCGTCTTGTAAATCTGCCTGACGGCAGTTCGGTAATACTCAAAAAGGGAAGTAAACTTTCCTATCCGAGCTATTTCAAAAAAGATCTGAGGGAAATATATCTGACCGGCGAAGCCTTTTTCGAAGTCGCGAAAGACCCGGAGCGTCCGTTTTATGTTTTTGCAAATGAAGTTGTAACAAAAGTCCTGGGAACAAGTTTCAACGTAAAGGCTTTTCCTGAGGATAAAGAGATACTGGTTTCCGTGAAAACCGGGAAGGTTTCCGTTTTTAGTGCGCAGGAGCCAGGAGGAAACAAACATTTTGATACCAAAAGGCTTGAAGGCCTCGTACTTGCGCCAAATGAGCTGGCGATTTTCGAAAAAGAGAAAAAAATGTTCAACAGGCAAGTTAATGACGGCAGGCCAAAAAACTTCAAAACGGCGACAGTACAGGAAATGACATTCGAATACGAAGAAGTCCCGGTTGGCGAAATCCTTGCACAGCTGGAAAAAGCGTATCAGATAAAGATCGTATATGATAAGACCGTTATCGCAAAATGTCCGGTGACAGCTTCTCTGACAGACGAGCCTCTACCGGAAAAATTGTCGCTGATTTGTAAGGCAGTCCGATCCAGTTATGAAATTGTGAACGGAGAAATTATCATTTCCGGGAAAGGATGTGATTAAAAGGAGGAAATCAAAAAGTGAAAGCGTATCCCATATAACCGACAGTGCCTATGCCATAATTTAACCCAAACCCATTTCACAAAAAAAGCCGGAGAAGTATGCGCTTCACCGGCCTGATGAATCCGAAAGATCTTGGCGGATGAACGGATTCTTATTGTCAAAACTGCGAAATTTTAACATTCGAAATTATGAAAGAAAAACAACGATTCCTAAATCCGTTTTGGGGCATTATGAAACTCACGCTGTATCAAATTTTCCTCTGCGCCGTCTTCACAGGTATGGTTTCGGCCACAACAATAAACGGTCAGGACCTTCTCAAACAAAAGATTACGGTCAATATTTCGGACCAGAAAGTAAGAGATGCGCTCAAAATAATTGAAGGGAACTCCAACGTCAAATTCGTATACAGTTCGCGAATTATCGATGTAAACCGCCGGGTGAACCTTTCGGTAAACAATTCTTCGATGGCCGAGGTGCTCGATAAACTATTACGGCCGCTAAATCTTAAATACGAAATTTCGGGCCGGCAGATTGTATTGGACAAAATTGGAAAGGAAGCGTTGGAAGCGCCGGTTCAGGACGCTTTTGAGCACAAACCTGAAACTTTGATCAAAGGCAAAGTGACAGATGAAAAGGGCGAAGGCTTGCCCGGTGTCAGCATTCTGCTGAAAGGGACGCAGCAAGGTACTACTTCAAACGAAAAGGGTGAATATAGTCTGGATACGCCGGAGAACCAGTCCGTTTTGATCTTTTCATACGTCGGATATTTGTCGCAGGAAGTGATTGCAGGTAACAAAACGACGATTGACATCGTATTGAAAACTGATAACAAGGCGCTGGAAGAAGTGGTGGTCGTCGGGTATGGAGAGCAGAAAAAAGTGAATCTTACCGGTGCTGTTGGCGTGATCAGCGCGAAGGAATTCGAATCCCGCCCGGTTGCCAACATCACGCAGTCTTTGCAGGGACAAGTACCCGGACTGCTCGTGAATCAAACGGGTGGGCAGCCTGGCAGTGAGTCTTTTACCATCAAAATTCGTGGTACGAGTACTTTTTCAAATAACGAACCGCTGGTTATCGTAGACGGAATTGCCATGTCGCTGGCCAATCTGAATCCGCAGGATATTGAAAGTATGTCGGTTTTGAAAGATGCTGCATCAGCAGCAATTTACGGAGCACGAGCGTCAGGTGGTGTCATTTTGGTTACTACCAAAAAAGGCAGGGACGGTAAACTGAAAATTTCCTACGATGGCTACATAGGCCGGCAAAGCCCAACAATGCTGCCAAAAATGGTGGATGCATATCATCATGTAATGTTGTGGCGCGAGGCGGAGCTGAACGACAATCCGAAAACAACAGTGTTCAAATACTCGCTGGATGAAATGGAGAAATACCGTACCGGGGCTCTGCCGTCGGAAGACAGGCTTGCCTACCTTTTCCGGCCTGCAACCCAGACCCAGCACAATGTTTCACTGTCGGGCGGAACTGCTAAAAATAGCTATTATTTGTCGGTGGGATATATCAACCAGGGCGGTCTGATGGTCAATACTTCCTCTGAACGCATGAATATCCGGGTGAATAATACCTTCAAAGTGAACGATCGTTTTGATGTGAACGTCAATGCGCAGCTTTCACCCTCAGTACGAAATGCGCCTTCGGAAGCATCTTACCCGAGCGGCCCGACGCGGGGAGTAAATGACATCATTCATGATGCATATCGCCGGGGATCCGATGACGTTACCTACACCAGTGACGGCAGATGGGCTTCGATTACGGGCTGGGCAAACCGTTTCGGGCTGGCTTCCAAGGATGGCGGGTTTCAGAAAAGAAACTTCAACAGGCTGACCGGCGCACTGACGATGAATTACAAAATCACAAAAGACATTACCCTGACCGGTATTTATGGCAGCAAAATCGACCTGATCCGAAAGACGGATTACAGCAAAAGGATGGAATTTATCAATCCTGACGACTTGAAAACGATCGATTTTAATTACAATACCAATTCCCTGTTGGTTGCCCATCATGATATTTACCAGCATAATGCCCAGTTTCTAGCCAATTACAACAAGATTTTCAACAAATCGCATGAATTCAAATTACTTCTTGGTGCCTCTCAGGAATGGAATAAAGCAACGCAGGATTCAGTCGGGAGGCGTAATTTTATCAATGATGACATTTACGTGATCAATGCCGGTAGCAACGATCCTGCCACCTGGACAACCGGCGGAACGGCATCAGCCTGGGCAATCCGTTCGTTTTTTGCGAGAGCCAATTATATTTTCAAAGACAAATATCTGTTCGAAGCCAATGTCCGTTACGACGGCTCGTCGCGATTCAGCTCTAAAAACCGCTGGGGTATTTTTCCGTCGTTTTCAGCCGGCTGGCGAGTTAGCGAGGAGGCGTTTATGGCTGGTTTCAGAAATTACGGAAACCTGAAACTGAGAGGTTCCTGGGGGAAAGTGGGTAATCAGAATGTTGCGCTTTACCAGTATTATTCCACCATTTCCAGCTCGGCATATTACTTCAACGGCGCTGCGCAGACAGCCACCTTCTATTCCGGCAGCCCGAATGTGGATCTGCAATGGGAAACCAAAACCACCACCAACATCGGATTGGATATGGGGCTTTTTAACGGTAAACTGAATCTGACACTCGACGTGTTTAAAGATAAAACGGATGGAATTCTCATGCAGCCTGCCGTACCGAGCAGTTACGGTTTAAGCGCTCCGTTTCAGAACGTCGCAACAGTGAACAATTTCGGATGGGAATCCCAGATTTCGTATCAGGACAGGCGAGGTGCTTTTTCCTACAAGGTATCGTTCCAGATATCCGATGCACGAAATAAGGTGAAATCCATGGTTGCCAGCCCACAGATTTCTGCCAACAAAATTACGGAAACCGGGCACGAGATGAGCGAATGGTTTGGATATAAATCCATCGGCATTTTTGCCAGCCAAAGTGAAGTTGATTCCTACGCGCGGCTGAATACGAAAACGGGAGTGGGCGACCTTAAAATCGAAGATGTGAACAACGATGGAAAAATTACAGCCGCAGACCGGCAGCGCCTTGGGAGTTCATTTACCCGACTTCCCTATGGTTTTCACGTCGAACTGGGATACAAAAATTTCGATTTTACCACTTTCCTTCAAGGCGTAGCCTATCGAAAAGCTTACATGAATTCTGTGGCGCTGCCCATAAACGGATCACTGGAAACTGCTCAGGTGCAGCATCTGGACCGGTGGCATCTGGACGAAAACAACAACTGGATCCCGGGTCAGTTTCCGAAAATGAGGATTGCAAGTTTTAACAATGCGTTTTCCTCATACTGGCTGCAAAATGCGGCTTATCTGAGAATGAAGCACATACAGCTTGGTTACTCACTGCCAAAAACGGTTCTCGACCGGGTCAAAATGGAAAGATTGAGAATTTACGTGAGTGGAGAAAACCTTTTCACCTTCACAAAAGTGACAGGCTATGATCCGGAGGCACCCGACGGGCGCGGTAACTTCTATCCGCTTTCGAGGGTGATCAATCTGGGTGTAAATCTGACATTCTAAATAGTATTTTTATTATGAAAAAGACATTGAAATACAAGATCGTCATCCTGTTCATTACAATTTTTTCGTATTCCTGCGATGACCAGTTTTTGAATACACATCCCTTAACGGCTCCTTCCGATGCGACTTTCTGGACTTCGGAAGCAAATGCGGTGACCTGGGTCAACAACGCCTATCTGTCGCTGCCTTCTGCCAATGATTACCAGTTTGATTCCATGAGCGATGACTGTGTAGGAGCCGGTGATCTCATTGCCCAGGGTTTGCAGGTTCCTACCAGTGCCATTATCGCGACCAAATGGAATTATACGCCGATCCGGCATTGTATGCAGTTGTTGAGCAAACTCGATGACATTCCGAATTTGTCAGAAAACGGGAAAAAACAACTGGCCGGACAGGCACGTTTTATACTTTGTTTCAAATATTTTGAGATGATCACGCTATATGGTGACGTTCCGTTTTTCGACAAGTTGCTGACATTATCTGAATCTGACCTTCCGAAAACTGATAAAAATGCCATTCTCACTTACATCCTCGCACAACTGGACCTCGCGATAACAGAGCTGCCGCTCACATGGCCTGCTTCTGATACTGGCAGGGCCACAAAAGGTGCTGCTTTGGCGTTGAAAGCAAGGGCTTTGCTTTACAATAACAAATGGGCTGAGGCGGCTGCAACGGCAGAAACGCTCATGAAGCTGGGTCAGTACGAGCTTCATCCGAGTTATGGTGAAGTTTTTACAACGGCATTTAACAACAAAACAAAGGAGGTGATTCTGGCGCATCAGTATGCAAAAGATCTTTACACGCACACACTATGCTTTGCTTACGGTTACTACTCGATCGGCGGGACAAGTTCCAGCCTGCCGCTGCCGGATCTGGTGAATTCCTACGAATGCCGCGACGGTTTACCGATCACAGAATCGCCGCTGTACAATGCTAAAAGTCCATGGGACAACCGTGATCCCCGTTTTCATCTGAATTTTGTTTTGCCTTTTGAGTCAATAGGCGGGCAGAAATATGATCCGGTTGGTAATTTGAACGACAAGAATGCTGCCAAAACGTACGTCTATTTCAAGAAATATATTTCTGATATGGCGTCTCAGCAGCGCACCATGTGGGTGAACTGGAATATTTTCAGGTACGCCGAAGTGCTGCTGACTTACGCAGAGGCAAAAAATGAAGCAGCCGGGCCCGACGCGACTGTTTATGCTGCGCTGGACCAGGTGAGGGCAAGAGCAGGAATGCCTGCAATCGACCAGAAGAAGTATGGGACAAAAGACAAATTACGTGAAGCAATAAGGAATGAGCGCCGGGTTGAACTTGCCGGCGAAGGGCTTCGCTACTTTGATATTCTGAGGTGGAAAATAGCTGAAAAGGTTTTGAACAAGGAAGTAGTCAGTGTTGAAATTCCTGGCGTACTGCCGTTGCGGATTATCCATACCAGGAAGTTCGATGCATCCAGACAATACCAGTGGCCGATTCCACAGGCACCTATTGATAATGCCAAAAACCTGAAACAAAATCCTGCCTGGGAATGAAGTTTCCGGGTAATCAGATAAATCGTTTTAAAACATAATTCTCAGCAAACGGAGATTGTGAAGCCTTCGTTTGCTGCAACCACCAACCTTATGAGATTGATTGCAAGCGGTATTTTGCTTTTTACAATTGTCGCATTTCAAATTGCTGCGCCGGTTGCGCGCGAGTCCGCCGGACCGGACTTGCCGGATCTGGTGCGGTTGGAACACCGGAATAAAAACCAGGTGACTGATCTGGGCGGAGGGCTCTGGGCCTGGCCGTTGCCAATGGATTATGATCAGGATGGCGACATGGATATGGTCCTTTCCTGTCCGGATGTGCCTTTCAACGGGCTTTATTTTTTTGAAAATAAGTCAGGAAAAGAAATGCCCGTTTTTGAGGCTCCGGTTCGTATTGCTGACGGCCTCAAACATCCTCAGATTTCCTATGTAAACGGCAAACCCCGGATCATTGATCAGGGCTCGGAGCTGGTGGATTTTTTAACACAACATGCCAAAAACAAAACGCTGCTCTACCCGCCGGACTCGTTGCAAAGTGATTTCAAAAAGAAACCCCGTTTTACCGAATGGAAATTTGTCGACTACGACAATGACGGTGATCAGGATCTTGTGGCCGGAATCGACGACTGGCTCGCCTATGGCTGGGACAATGCTTATGACGCAAATGGGAAGTGGACCAACGGGCCGTTACATGGTTATGTCTATCTGATTGAAAACCAAAATGGTAAGTACAAAAACAAGGGCCGTATCCATGCAGGCGGAAAGGTTTTGGATGTGTATGGGCCACCATCACCAAACTTCGCGGATTTTGACGGTGACGGAGATCTTGATCTGATTTGTGGCGAATTTGTTGACAAATTTACCTGGTTTGAAAATACAGGAACAAGGAGTAAACCGGAGTACGCCGAAGGGAAAGTGCTCGTAAACGGAGCGGGTATAATTAAAATGGATCTGGAAATGATCATTCCCGTAGCTGTCGACTGGAACAAAGACGGGCACATGGATTTGATCGTGGGCGACGAAGATGGGCGGATTGCCTACATTAAAAATTCAGGAAAGCAGAAAAACGGAATGCCTGTTTTCAATGATCCGGTTTACTTTCAGCAAAAAGGAGGTGATGTGAAGTCCGGAGCGCTGGCAACGCCTGTCAGTGTGGATTGGGACAATGACGGAGACGAGGACATCATTACCGGCAACTCCGCGGGCTACATTACTTTCATAGAAAACAAAGGTGGAGGAGCCAGCCCCGATTTTGCGGCGCCTCAGTTTTTGAAAGCAGATGGTAAAACATTCCGGATACAGGCCGGGCCTAATGGCTCAATCCAGGGACCTTGCGAAACCAAATGGGGGTACACGACGCTTTCCGTGGCTGATTGGAACGGAGACGGATTGAAAGATATTATTTTCAATTCGATCTGGGGGAAAGTGCAATGGTTACAAAATAAGGGCACCAGAAAGTCGGCCGTCCTGGCTGCTGCGCAACCGGTTCTCGTAGATTGGGAAGGGACAATTCCTAAACCGAAATGGAACTGGTGGAACCCAAAAACCAATGAGCTGGCAACGCAATGGAGAACTACGCCCTACGCAGTCGATTGGAATAAAGATGGTATAACCGATCTGGTCATGCTGGATCATGAGGGATATCTTGCGTTTTTTGAACGGTTTCGAAAAGACAAAGAACTTTATCTCAAACCCGGACAAAGAATATTCTACAATGAAGATGGAAGTGAATTATTGCAACTCAACAAGAAGCTGAACGGTGGCAGTGGGAGGCGGAAATTCACGATGGTCGACTGGGATGGAGACGGCGATCTGGATTTGTTGACTGACAGTAAAAATGTGGACTTCTATGAAAATCTGGGTGGAGAAACTGGTAAAATCAGGTTTAAGAACAACGGGAATCTTTCGTCGAGAAAATTAGCAGGACACGATACGAGCCCCACGACGGTTGACTGGGACAAAAACGGTGTACCTGATCTGCTTGCAGGTGCCGAAGATGGTCATTTTTATTATCTGCGAAGGTAATTTCAATATCTAATTAATTTTTAAATGAAAACCATAGAGACCGGAAAAACAATATTCTTCATAATTGCAATGATTTTAATTAACGGAGCGCTTTTTGGCCAGAGTCCTGATTTCTCTGCTGTGCCCGGCTCCGTTGTCGCATACAGTCCGGCATCGTCCGGCCAGTTTATCGGGTCGCCGAGTATTGCTATTTTACCCAATGGCGATTATGTTGCATCGCACGATCTGTTTGGTCCCAAATCGACCGAACACGTCAGCGCAGTTTCCAGAATTTATGGCTCGTCGGACAAAGGGAAAACCTGGAAACAGATCGCGGAAATTAACGGACAGTTCTGGTCCAAACTATTTGTTCACCAGAATACCTTGTTTCTGATAGGCACCAACCGCCACCATGGTAATACGATTATCCGAAAATCTACCGATGGGGGCGCGTCCTGGACCGTACCCTCGGACGCAAACAACGGTTTACTGAAAGAAGGTGAATATCATTGCGCGCCAATGCCGGTCATCGAACACAACGGCAAATTGTGGCGTGCCATGGAAGATGCAGCGGGTCCGCCGAAGCAATGGGGCAAGCGTTACAGTGCCTTTATGATGTCGATACCGCTGGAATCTGACCCCATGATCGCGTCAAACTGGACCTCGTCAAATATCATGCGCTTCGATTCTACCTATCTGAACGGGCATTTCACTGGCTGGCTGGAAGGAAATGCCGTAGCCGCTCCGGACGGTTCCATTGTAGACATTTTGCGGGTGGACGACCGTACTACGCTGGATGAAAAAGCTGCTATTGTTAACATCAGCGCGGATGGGAAAACGGCTACTTTTGACCGTGACAAAGGCTTTGTCAATTTCCCGGGCGGTGGCAAAAAATTCACGATCCGCTATGACCCGCGTTCCAAACTTTACTGGACATTGAGTAATGTTATTCCTGACGAAATAAAGGCTGCAAACAAAGGAAAGGCGCCCGGTAGTATTCGTAATACGCTGGCTCTGATGAGTTCCAAAGATCTGATCAACTGGGAGTTTCGCAGGACGTTGCTCCAACATGCGGATGTAGTCAAGCATGGTTTTCAATACGTAGACTGGCTGTTTGACGGGAAAAATATCCTGTTTTTATCACGTACGGCTTACGACGACGGACTTGACGGGGCACGCAATAACCACGATGCCAACTTCCTGACTTTTCACATGATTAAGAATTTTAGGAAGTAGCCGCATTGTTTTTCCACCCTGGGTAATTTGATGTAATTTGGAATGCACCCTGCATATTTCTCCCAAACTGATATGCAGGCAGCGCTATTTTAACCTTTAAAATTGCACGTTCTTTAACATGTGCTATTTTAAAACTAAGAAACTAGTTATATTTGAGAAATCTAATCTCCTTGGCGATGAAGTCGTTTTCTCTTTTGGTTCTAATCCTGTTTGGGACGTTCAGTTATGGTCAGGATTACAAAACGCTTGCCGGTGCGGCAAGTGAACAATATACCAACAAGGCATACAAGCAGTCGGTTGAATTCTATCGGCAGGCATTCCAATTCTCACAGACCAATCAATATGATCTGTACAATGCGGCCTGCTCGGCTGCGCTGGCCGGAGATGCCGAACTGGCAGTGAAGTGGTTAAACATGGCTTTTGATCGTGGTTACGTCAACATCCGGCACATAAAAACAGATACTGATCTTATTTCTCTGCACACCCGGCCCGATTGGAAATCGTTGCTTAATAAAATGCAGAAGAGGGTGGATCAGATCGAAGCAAATTATGATAAACCGTTGCAAAAGAAGCTGCTGGGGATTTTTGATGAAGACCAGAAATATCGGTTGCAGATCGATGAAGTGGGGAAAAAATATGGTTTTGAGTCAAAAGAAATGAGTGCATTGTGGAAAACCATCGGGGAAAAGGACAGTGTGAACCTGATCAGCGTTAAAGAAATTCTGGACCGTTATGGTTGGGTAGGAGAGGACAAGGTGGGACGGCAGGCGAATGCATCTTTGTTTCTGGTAATCCAGCATGCGGATTTGTCAACCCAGCAAAAATATCTGCCCGTGATGCGAACAGCGGTAAAGGCCAATAAAGCGCAGGCTTCTGAACTGGCGCTGCTGGAAGACCGTGTTGCTTTGGGCGAGAACCGGAGGCAGACCTACGGCAGCCAGATTGGCGAAGACCCAACAGGAAAAGCATACGTTTTACCTCTCGAAGACCCTGATCATGTAGATGAAAGAAGGGAGCAAGTCGGGCTGGGTCCATTAGCGGATTATGTGAAAAACTGGGGCATTAAATGGGATGCAGCGGCATATAAAAAGCAGCTTCCTGACCTGGAAAGGCAGGCAGGAATAAAATGATGGTCAAATTTAGATGGGATTTGATTTTTAGCGTTTTTGAGAAACTTCTGTAACAAACTGCCAGGCTGGAACATCAGGTTCCACATGTTCTTTTTTTACAATTGCATCAAATTCCTTCATCATTTCTGGATGCTTTAGAGCTACGTCCGTGGTTTCATTACGGTCGGTTTTCAGGTTGAAAAGTTGCCATGGATTGGCCGGATTCTTTTTGAGATCTGTTTTAACAGCCTTCCAATCGCCTAGCCGAATCGCCAGTTGTCCTCCTTTTTCAGGATATTCGAAATACAGATATTTATGTTTGGGCTGTTTTTTGCCAAGCAGCTCAGACAGAAAGGAGATGCCATCAGTTTTCTCAACCTTTTGACCGGTTAGCTCGGCTAGTGTGGCCATCACGTCATATTGCACAGAGACGTGATCACTGACACTTCCTGCCCGTATCTTGCCAGGCCAGCGTGCGATGAACGGCTCCCGGATTCCACCTTCATACACATCCATTTTCAATCCGCGAAGCCCCGCAACGCTGTTGAAAAATTTAGCATCAACCCCGCCGTTGAAAGTCGCACCGTTGTCGCTGCTGAACATGATGATCGTGTTTTCATCCAGCCCCAGTTCTTTGATCCGTTTCATCACGATTCCCACCTGCAAATCCAGATAGGTGATCATTGCCGCGTAAGTGGAAAGCGGATATTTGGTAGGAGCATAAGACTTCTCGCCGTAGTATGGTTTCTCATCAAACTGGCCGATGTACTGTTTCACATATTCGTCAGGAACTTGTAATGAAACGTGTGGAATTGTGTAGGGCATGTACAAAAAGAATGGGCCTCCTTTGTTTTGTTCGATGAAAGTCAGGGCCTTTTCAGTCATTTTTTCCGGTGCGTAATCTTTGCCTTTGAACGAGTCAAAATCAGCGTCTGTGGCTGTTGCCGGGTTTAGTTTGCGATGCACATCAAACCACGGTTGCGCGAGCGTGTCCCATTTGTCATTTTCCCAAAGATGGCTCGGGAATTGATTATGCGCCTGTTTCTGATCCAGGTATCCATAGTAGTAATCAAATCCCTGCCTGGTCGGAGTTCCTTCGGTGTTGTTCATTCCGAGGCCCCATTTTCCCGTGAGCGCCGTAGCGTAACCTTTTTGTTTGAGCAACTCGGCGATGGTAAACTCCCCGGCTGGCAGCGGTTTTTGACCGCGTTCTTCTTCATCCTTAAAGCCGCCGAGTTCAAAATTTCCCCGTATCGCAGAATGTCCGCCGTGTTTGCCAGTCATGAGCATCGCCCTCGCAGGCGCACAAACAGGCATGCTGGTATAATGCTGGGTAAAGCGCATTCCTTCCTTTGCCATTTTGTCGAGGTTTGGCGTTTTGATTTTTTCCTGCCCGTAACAGCCCAGCTCTCCATCACCCATATCGTCGGCGTAGATGTAAATGATATTTGGCAGTTTCGCGGTTGCATTTTTCTGGCTCTGGGCATTTACATTTATTAACGTCCCGGCTATTAAAAACAGCAGGTTAAGAAAGCGCATAAGGTTTTTTTGTTTAAAGGTCATTTGTTTAGCGGAAGAAATTCAAAGATTTAAGGAGCGCTAATTTACAACGCGTTCACCGATTTTCGCCCGACAAATCTGAGCACAGCACCCTGGCCATCATGATATTTTCCTTCATTTAGAATAATTTCTCGTTCTTCCAGTAAAAGCACTTCGTAATTTTTGAAGTCTGTTTCTATTTCTGATCTGGAATACAGCATATCGAAGTTTTTCGGACCACCCAGTTGTGGATTAATCCGGGTCAGTTCTGCGTGGGCTTTGCTGAAAGCTTCAAGAATGATAATTCCGCCGGGCCGCAGAAAATTATCCAGTTTTTGATGAAATCTTGATTTGCTTTCAGCCGAAAAATGTGCGTAAATCATGCCTATGGCGTCGTATGAACGGTTTTCGAATTCTAGTTGTTCCAGGTCGCCAACAATATAGTTCAAGGCTACCCCTTTTTCACTGGCAAGTTGCATCGCTTTTGTCTGGCCCTCCATACTTAGATCGAATGAAGTTACTTTCCAGCCAAGCTGTGCCGCGAACACGCCGTTGCGTCCCTCTCCGTCGGCGGGCATCAGTATTTTGCCATGCTCGAATTTTGGAAGCCATTCTTTAAAAAAGACGTTGGGTTCTTTGCCGTAAGCAAACTCCGGCTCCTTGTATCTTTCATCCCATTTTTGATTCATGTCTCTGCGATTTCTATTTTTGAAAATATGACTTCTCAAAAGTACTTCGTGCTGCTCTCAGTGTGTCAGGACAAAAATGCAGTTCAACAGGACTCATTTGAAGTTTTGACGAAATGATTCAGGAGAGTGGCCTGTTTGTTTCCTGAAGAACCTGCTGAAATAAGATGTGTCTTCATAACCCAGTTCAAAGGCGATTTCATTAATCTGCTTTGATGTAGCAAGCAGGTAACGTTTGCATTCCAGAACGATGTACGCATTAATAAGTTGAGAGCATGTTTTGCCAAGCAGATTTTTCGTCAGCGAATTTAGCTGATACGTAGTAAGATTCAGTAGAGCGGCGTATTGGGAGACTTGTTTGTGACTGGTGAAATGCGTTTCCAAAAGCGAAGAAAATTCGTCCAGACGTTCCTGAGCGTAACTGCCTTTTTGAGATAAATCGGTTTGGTTCATCCGCTGCATCTCAATCAGTAAAATTGTCAGATTTGCCTTGATTATTTGTTGATAATCAGGTTGTTTATTGGTGAATTCGTCAAAAATATAATCTGAAACCGAAAGTAGTTTTTTGAAATCGGTCGCATCAAATTGCTGTAAATTTACTTTACCGGCATCACGTAACATCCGATTAGAAAGCGCACCCGGATCGTGCATGAAATTGACGAGAAACTGGATTAAATAACCCGTGCTTCCCGCCCGGAGCGCGAGCTGATGAACCTGACCAGGACGAATGATGAACACGGAATTATCGCATATCCCGTATTCAGTGAAGTCTATTTCGTGGTTTCCCTCGCCTTTTTCCAAAATCAGAATAAAGAAAAAATCGTGGCGGTGAAGGGTTTGAATCATGTCATTCCCTGACAGTAAATCGGCAATATTACGAATGCTGAAACGGCCCGACGGAACAGGTTCATTTGCAGAATTTCCTAAATTTCGGATCGGAATGTTTTTCATTTTACCTGCTGGCATCGGGACATCCGGCAAAGTTAAATTTTAAACATCTATCATAAAATTTAAAACGGGTTTAAAACGGCGCAACGTGAATCGCGTCTCACCTGGCACCGGCTTGCAGAAACTTCAGAAACAAGCTGATTTATCGCCGTTCGTTGTATTTGGCTACTAAGGATCACTTTCCCGGAGGAAACAATTCAAACTCATTTACGCCAAAATATTTATGGTATTCATTGATCACCAGTCTGAATTTTTGGGCCGTGACGGGTTTAATCTCCTTTGCCCAGTCGCCCATTTTATTTCCATTTTCGAGCGTAATCCAGTTGTTCCCTTTCTGGTATTGAATCTCAAATTTTTTAATCTCCGAATCACTGTATTTTGACTCGCCAAGTTTTATTTTACCGACCAACTGCGGTTTTCCCAAATCCACTTCCAGCCAGCCGGAAGGCTCATAAAGTGCCATAACTTCTTCCGACAAATAGTGAATGTTCTTGCCATAGAATTTGTCAAAATCAATGTCTTTCCGGCGGCCGATCTTCCAGCTTGTTTTGGGATTGTCGTCAAATGCTGCTGACGGGTCGTGGTAAAACTGGCCTACTGAACTCGAAGCTGTGGCAGTTTTGCCATAAGCCAGTGAGCCGGAAACCGAAAACGGAGCGATTGGTGCCAATTTGGTCAAATCGCGATCCATTGTCAAAACCGCTATTGTAGCAACAGAATCAATTTTGTTTTTTGGAAAAGTGAGTGTTAAATCTTTCGCGCTTTGCATAAAATCAATCTTCGTGCCGTCAAGTAGCGAAGCACTTTTCACTGTCGATGAAATGGGAGGAAGAGTTAGTCCGGCTTGTGAACTGGTTAGCAAATGAATATATAATTTGTTGCCCCTGAAGGAACTCACGTAATCTTTAGCTGGTGTATAAACGCCTCCGCGGGTATTGTAAATGGCCTCCTTATTTTTGTCAATCCAGGTGCCCATTTCACGTGCTCGTGCTGCAAAATCAGGAGGGAAAACGCCGGAGCTGTCTGGCCCTATATTGAACAATAAATTCCCGTTTCCGCCAACACAGCGCAGGAGGGTATGCGTTGATTCTTTCAGGCTGCGGGGGCGGTCATTAAACTTCCACGCCCACTGGTGGCCCATATTTGTGCAGGTTTCCCAGGCAGTTTTGCCATAACCGGCCACAAATCCTTCGGGTGTGGCATAGTCCGCATATTTGCCAACGTAAGCGTGTGACTCATCAGGCGTGAATGGTTCGAGCCGGTTGTTGATGATAATTTCAGGTTGTAGTTTTCGCGCAAGATCATAAACTTTTTTGGGTGCAACAGGGCTTGGCCAGCCTTCAAAATCAATCCATAAAAGGCTTATTTTTCCATAGTTGGTCAATAATTCATTTACCTGATTCAAAACTCTCTCTGCAAAAATACCATTCGTTTCAGGGTTGCGGCATTCGGGATCCTTCCAGTCAGCGACAGAAAAATACCAGCAGATTGGCATGTTGGCTTCATGCGCTGCTTCGGCCAGTTCTTTACAAACATCGCGTCCGAAAGGCGTATTCATGATGTTGTAGTCCGTAGTTTTGGTTTCAAAAAGACAAAAACCGTCGTGGTGCTTTGCGGTTAGCACCATGTATTTCATTCCGGAAGCCTTCGCCAGCGCAACCCATTCTTTCGCATTGAATTTCTTGGGATTGAACCTTTTATAAAGCGAATCGTATTTGGCTGCCCCGTATCCCTGCCGCGACCAGCTAATTTCTTTTCCAATCAATGAAACGGGTCCCCAGTGAATAAACAGGCCCATTTTGGCATCCTGCCACCATTTCAGTCTTTCACTGGAAGACATATTTTTTTGTGAAAAACCTGTAATGGCGGTACACAAAAGAAGGGTTGTAGCAATAAATCTTTTCATAAAACTGAACTGTTAAAATTGATATTTTCCTGTTTGACGCCGGACTGATCCGCAATGATTTTATGACCTTTTTTTGCATAATACAGCAGATAGGCGTAACAAAATAGTGGTACGATGAATGCCTGTTTTATACCAAAAGAATCCGACAGCAATCCCATCAAAGGTGGTATCACCGCGCCGCCAACGATGCTCATAATGATCAGGGAAGAACCTGTTTTGGTATAAACTCCGAGGTCTTTGATACTGAGGGTGAACAAGATCGGATACATAACGGAAGTGAAAAGACCGATCAGCGATATGGAATAAATGGAAATGTTTCCTGTACTCAACATCGAAATCAAAATAAGAAACATTGCCGTCGCAGCACATGCTGCCAGCATTTTCGAAGGGTTCAGTTTGCGTAGCCAGTAAGCGCCAGCCAGCCTGCCGACGAGGACGAGTGCCATGTAAAAAGTAATAAACAGGGCCGCCTTCTGTTCCGTCAGGTCGGGAATTCCGGAAGATTTTGCGTAACGGATCATAAAACTCACAATGCCGACTTCCGCACCCAGATAGCAAAATACGCCCAGCGCGCCCAGGACTGTGTGCCTGAATTGGAAGGCAGATCTGAGATTGCCCGCAGATTCCCCGTCCTCCCTGATTTTTGGCAGTTTGATAAAATAAAGCAGCAATCCTATGACCACGAAAAGTCCGCCCAGGCTCAGATAGGGCGTTTTGACAAGCTGTGCTTCGGAATTCAGATACTGGTCTAATTCAAAAGGACTAAACTGAGCAACTGTCGATGGCGGAACTTCGGTTGCGTGCAGCAAAAACCGGCTGCCGATAAATGGACCGATGGTGGCACCCAGCGAACCTACCGCCGAAGCAAGACTCAGCCTGCTCGACGCCCGATCCGGATCGCCAAGAATGGAAATGTATGGTGTGGCCGTTACTTCAAGAAATGTGAATCCTGCCGCCATGATAAAAAGTGCGCCCAGGAAAAGCGGATAATAGCGGGTGTCGGCAGCCGGGAAAAACAGGAAAGTTCCCAAAGCGGCTGTCAGCAGGCCGGCTACCATTCCTGCCTTGTATCCGTATTTGCTGATAAATTGCCCGACAGGCAAAGCCAATAGGAAGTATCCGCCAAAAAACGCCGACTGCACCAGCGACGATTGAAAATCAGTAAGTTGGCAAGCCCGTTTAAGATGCGGAATCAATATGTCGTTGATGTTACGGCTGAGATTCCAGATGAACATCAGGCTCATAACAACCAATAAAGGAACCACCACGTTGCTGCTTTTTTTCATTTGATGTGATCGTTTAGCAGGAATACGGGTTTCATGACCGCCCAATATTGTCCATCCGGAGCTTCCGGGAGTTTTTTCTGAAAACTGTTCATCAGTTTTGCCCATTCAGATTGTCCGGGCATTTGCCCCATTTTTTCGAAAGCCGCTTTCAGGCTCGTATTTTCATCGAAATCAACAATCATAAATAACCTCGGTCCAATCCGATAAATCTGCATATCCAGTATTCCCGCCTCCCTGATTCCTTCGGGAATTCCTGGCCAGATTCCGTCAGGGCTATGGTACTCTTCGTAAGTGGCAATGAGACTTTGGTCATCCTGCAGATCAAGAGCCAAACACGTTCTTTGTACAGACATGGTCGTTTATTTTTTGTATCCCAATTCAGCGCCGCCGCTTACCGGCATCAGGCAACCTGTCACAAACCGGGCTGCGTCGGAAATCAGAAACACGGCCACATCGGCAATAACATCGCCCTCGGGGCAATATTCCAATGCATGTATGTTGTCCAGATACTCCTCAATTTCCGCTGGGTTTGGTTGCTCGCCTGCCCATTTTTTCAACATGGGCGTCCATACACCGGCCGGGCACACCGCATTGACCCGAATCCCAAAAGGTGCGTAATCGAGTGCCATCGCTTTGGTCAGCGCGTTCATTCCGCCTTTTGTAGCCACGTAGCCGGCATGGTTATTTTGTCCGATTTCACCTACCATACTGCTTGTATTCAGGATGCAGCCTTTCGTTTTTTTGAGATGGTCAATTCCGTATCGGGTTGTCCAGTACACACTTTTCAAGTTGACAGAAAACAGCGCATCCCACTCTTCCTCGGTTGTCTCGTCCAGCGGTTTCGAAGGGCTTGCAATTCCGGCGTTGTTGTGAATGACATCCATTTTGCCTAAAAACGCATTGATTTTATCAATGGTAGTTTTTACGTCACTTCCCAATCGTACGTCTCCTGCGAATGTCAGCAAGGAGGCCGTTGCAAATTCCCGTGTAAGGTCGTTTAAAGCATTTTCGTCCGAATCCATTACGGCAACACTTGCGCCTGCTTTAAGATACGCTTTGCAGCATTCCCTGCCAATACCGGCGGCACCGCCTGTCAGAAAAATGACTTTACCTGATAACACACCCATAAGCTTAAATACCTGTTTTTATTCTGATTTTTTAGCGTTTCAATCTTTCAGATCACTGCTGCTTCCGGGCGTTTGAGGGACCTGGTAATAGGCGTCAATGATCTCCGCCGGATTGACAAAATACTGTTTCAGATGCGGAATGTGTTCCAGAAACAAATGTTCGTGCGCCATCCCGATGTGGTTGAACAGTACGAGATGCTGGTGAATTTGTCCCATATCACCCACATGCGGTACCACCGGAATGCCCATGCTTTTTGAAAGCAGGCTAATCGTCAGAAACTCGGAGATACCACCTACACGGACTGCGTCAACCTGACAAAAATCCATTGCTTTAGCCTGGAAAAAGTTTTTGAAAATCACCTTATTGGGAATGTGTTCTCCGGTCGCAATTTTTAATGGCGTTATGGCCCTGGCAATCGTCTGATGGCCGATTACATCGTCCGGATGCGTTGGTTCTTCAATCCAGAACGGATTTATTTCGCCTAGGCGCTTACAGATGTCAAGCGCTTCCGGCACATTCCATTTTTGATTTGCATCTACCATGATCGTAGCTTCATCGCCGGCAGTTTTTCGTATCAGTCCCGCCCGTCGTATATCACGCAGCGGGTCGTCTGAGCCTACTTTTAGTTTCAGGGCTGTGAAACCATTGTCCATTGCCTTTTTTGTATTGGCTACTATTTTCTCATCTGAAAAATTGAACCAGCCCACCGACGTGTCATACCCCTTGTAACCAGTCGCCAGGACGCCTTTTCTACTGTCTCTCGATGGTGTATTTTTCGTAAGTATGGCAATCGCCTGTTCCCTCGTCAATACTTCTTCGAGGTAACTCAAATCCAGCGTATTGACCAACTGCTCCGGTGTCAGATCCAGTAAAAGTTTCCACAACGGTACCTGGCGCGATTTGGCCCAAAGATCATAACAGGCATTTACCACCGCAGCCAAAGCCAGGTGCACCACACCCTTATGTGGGCCGAGCCATCTGAATGAAGGCGAGTCAACCATTTTGCGGTAAACCGCACCGAAATCTGACATTAGTTCATCAATTTCGCGGCCAATCAACGAAACCGACAGATATTCAATCGCTTTGCAAACCAGATCCGTACCAACCCCGAGGGTAAAAGCCAGGCCAACACCGGTGACAGATGAATCTGTTTTAAGACAGCAAACTGCGTAGGCATATTGCGGCGTGGTGTGCGTAGCATCGGAGCCTACGCCTTCGGGAAGGTCAAATCTTTTATCTTTTATTTCAATCGAAGTAATATGCATTCAGTCTAATGTCAATATGCTACCAGTAGAATTTATGGCTTAAATTTGATCAGTAAGTTGTAAAATAGACAACTTTATTTTGCTATAAGTAATTGATTATCAATTTTATAAATTGTAAATAGCTTGTTTGGGATATGATGTACACGAATTGGTTTTACCAAATTTGCTTTTCAATTACAGATATTATACAAATTTATTGGACTTTAATCCACTAAGTTGATTTTAGATTGATATTTTATAGTACTATGTTTGCGTATCTCATCGTAACTCTTTTGCATATGAAAGCTACATACACACTTTTACCGGATTTTGCCCAGGCAAGAAAACCTTTTGTGGTGAAGAAAATTGTGCGGCCATATTTTTCCACAGATTTTCATTTCCATACCGAATGTCAGCTCGTACATGTGCTTTCCGGCTCAGGAACACGGATTATTGGTGATTCCATCGAGCAGTTTGAAGAGGGCGACCTTACATTCGTGGGGCCGAATGTGCCGCATGTTTGGTATAGCAAACCGGAGGCCGGAGGGGCTTCGATTGAGGCAGTTTCCGTGGCACTCTACATGAATCCCGATGCGGTGAGTGAAAAGTTGGACGGATTAATCGATACGAAAGAATTGCGTCATTTTTTCAAGGAATCGGAGCGGGGAATTAGTATTTGTGGCGAAAAAAAAACGCGGATCACGGACATTTTGAAACAGATGCCGGAACAGAAAAACATTTCATTGCTCACGTCCTTTACCCAAATACTGGATTACCTGCTTGATCCTAACGATCTGGTTTGGCTGAACGTCCCAAACCTGCTTTCCGTTTATTCCGGGCAGGCACCGGGGCGTGTACACAAACTGATGCATTACATTCAGCAGAATTTTAAGGAAGAAATTACATTAAAACAGGCCGCTTCGGTGTCCGGGTTGCAGATTCACTCATTTTGCCGGTTTTTTAAATCGCTTACAAATCGCACTTTTTCAGATTTTTTGAATGAGGTAAGGATCGGTTTTGCGTGTAAACTGCTATTACAATCCGATTTGCCGGTGACGCAGATTGCGCTGGAAGCCGGCTATACCAATATCTCTTATTTTAACAGGTGTTTTAAAAAGATCAACAAAATGTCGCCCAAGGATTACCGGGCCGTCAATGGCAGCAGAGCTGATGATAAGAAGTGAACAGGAAAGTAGTTCAGTTTAGCGAATGCTGGAAATTTACCGGTGTCAGGCCCGTCTTTTTTTTGAAAATTTTACTGAAAGATTGGGCGTGTTCAAAACCAAGCCGGTAAGCAACTTCCGCTACGGACAGTCTTCGGCCCATCAGATAAACTTTCGCTTTTTCAATCAACTTCTCGTGGATGTGTTGTTGCGCATTCAGCCCTGTTACATTTCGGAGTACGTCGCTTAAATAACTCGGCGAAATATTCATTTTTTCTGCCAGGTATTGAACGGTTGGCAACCCCTGAACGAGACCGTTTTCTTCTTCAAAATAGCGATCAAGTAAAGTTTCCATCCGGCTCAAAATGTCATTGCTTACCACTTTACGGGTAATGAACTGGCGTTGGTAAAAACGGTTACTGTAACTGAGCAACAATTCGATCTGGTGAATGAGCACTTCCTGACTAAAATTGTCAATACGCTGTTCCAGCTCATCCTGAATACTTTTGAAAACCCCCAGAATTACTTCTTTTTCTTTCTCTGAAAGTTGCAAAGCTTCATTGGCAGAATAGGAGAAAAAACCGTAAGCCCTTATGTTTTTTGCCAGGGGATAACCGGCAAAAAAATCGGGATGGATGAGCAACGTGAAGCCCTCGCATTCACCGTTACTCTCGTCTTCGGCAATCAGTTGATTGGGGGAAATGAAGGATAATCCCCCGGAACTAAAATCGTAATGATGCTGCCCGTACTTTATTTTTCCGCTCAGATTTTTCTTGTAAGAAATTTTGTAAAAATCCATTACCATTCCTTTCGCGATTTCCGAAATGTCGCCCTGTATGTTTTTGTAATCATTCAGTGCAACCAACGGGTGAAACGGCGGAGGCATACCGAGGGCCTTGTTCATTTCTGATATAGAGTGAAAAACGTAAGGCTGATGACTGTTCTTTTTCATGTCAGGGAATTGATTTGTCAGATCTTGAATGCTGTAATATTTGTTACCGGCGCACAATGTTTTAAACACGGCGCACCGGTAAAGGTTCAGGACGGTTGTGCGGTCGGTCTGATGATCATTTCGCTTACATCCACTTCGTCAGGTTGGTCAATGACGTATGCGACGGCCCGTGCGATGCTTTCTGCCGGAATCGCCATCTGTTCAATCATGCTGATCATTGGTTTTATCGCTTCGTCCGTGATGGAATTGGTGAGCTCACTCGCCGTCATGCCGGGAGAAATGATGCTGGTACGTACATGATAAGGTTTCACTTCCTGGCGAAGGCCTTCACTAATCGCCCTCACTGCAAATTTTGTTGCAGAATATACTGCACTGGATGGCGCGACGTGATGACCGGCAACCGATGAAACATTGATAAAATGTCCGCTTTTTTGTGCTTTAAAATGGGGGAGTACTGCGCCGATTCCGTACAATACACCTTTAATATTGATGTCGATCATCTGCTCCCATTCTTCATAGTGCAGGTTTTCCAGAAAAGAAACCGGCATAATTCCTGCGTTATTGAAAAGGACATCAATTTTCCCGAAATCTTTGATCGTGGCTGCTACGAGCGCATCCACGTCCGCTTTTTTGCTCACATCGGTCGCGTATGCTTTTGCCACGCCGCCTGCATCTACAATCTCTTTTACAAGACTTTCCAGTTTGTCTATTCTTCTTGCCGCCAGGCTTACCAAAGCACCCTTGGCCGCCAGAAGTTTCGCTGTGGCCAATCCGATCCCGCTGCTTGCTCCCGTGATAATGATCACTTTTCCTTCAATGTTATTTTTCATTTCCTTTTATTTTTTGATCCGACAAAGGTGGTACACTGAACAACGGGACAGGTAGCCAAAGTCAGGAATGTTGTAGCCAAAGTGGGTAAATCATTGCATGTCGTTCTTTTGCATATCATGCGGTACAGTTGTCGAGTTTTGTGATAAATTTCATAGAGATTTTGCAGCGTTCCAACCATTTTATCTCGAAATTAATCCTGATTAAAACCTTTAATCATGAAAAAACTGATATTGTTTGTCTTCGTTCTGTTGGCATTAATAAATTGCAAAAACAATGGCCCGGAACTGAAAGATGTTGACAGCCTGACCGGTAAATGGCGGCTGATTTCCAATGGACAGCGTACGTCAGCCGGGCAGACGGTTTGGCAAGACGTGCCGCTGGACAAAACGCACAGATTTATTTTTCGCTCCGATGGTGTGATTCTGGAACAGGACAGTTTGCCTAGTTGTTGTGTGCCCTCGGCTCTGAGAGTCAATGGCGCTTACTTTGAAATAAAACCAAAATCTCCATTGCTGCCCAATCCAACCTGTGCGGCGGTGAATTGCGCTCCCTGCGCAACCTGGGATATTGCGCAGCAGGGAAATGAAATTACCATCATAAGTTGTGGCTCGTTGCAGTCAAAATATGTGAGAGATTAGATGCAGCTTCTGTATTAAAGTAGGCCGTAAATATAAACGCCCGGATTCTGATGAAGGATCCGGGCGTTTTATTTGGAAATTCATTTGATATAGACCGAAAATTTGACGGACTGTATCGGGTTAAAAAGATTATTTTTTGAGCAAACCCGGATAAAGATTCCCATCGGCAGTCGGGAAATCCAGGTTCAGTAATCTGGCAATTAAAGGCGCAATGTCCACAAGTCCCATCTCCGGAATGACCACTCCTTTGCTGATCCCGTTTCCGAAAACAACAAAGCCGGTTTGTATTTCCTTTGAATCAGGGAAAAAGCCATGCGTGCCTCCGCTCGCTGAGCGTATCAATTCGCCTGTTGCGGCATTGCTGAATGTAAACCCATGCTTTGGAGCCAGTGCCAGTGCAGCGTTCGGGTCGGCGCCGATGGCGTCGAGTGCCGCACGATCCTTGACATCAAACATTTGCTGCTGAGAATGCGGCAATTTTGAAAGCGCAAGTTTCACCTGTTCCAGTGTTTTGGTGTCGTTTTTGTCTTTCAGATGTAGAAAGGAAGAACCGCCCGATGCATGAAAATATGCCTTCCAGTTTTCTTTTTTAGCCGGATCGTAAAGTCCTGCTTTTGCCAACATCACATTAGGCGCAATGGCAGAATGAATGTTCACAAATCCGTGGTCACCGGTGACAATGAACGTCGTTTTCTCTTTAATCCCCGCTTTTTCAACAGCTTCGATGATCGATTTTATGCCTCTGTCGACACTGGCCAATGCTGCCCTCACTTTATCTCCGTCGCGGCCCTGCTCATGTTCAAAATGATCTACTGCAACAAGATGTACCGCAAGGAATGACGGTTTGTACTGTCTAATAATGTAGCTGCTCATTCTGGACAAATTGTCGTCGATACTCAGATAATCTCCGTCAAAATCAATTTCTTGAAGTTTCCCGGTCGCATTTTGTTCCAGTTCCTGGTAAAAACCTTTTGGCTTCGCCTGGTCTGTCAGCGCTTTGATCATATTGCGTTTACCTCCTTTGGTTTCGGGCAAATACCAGAATTCCGGAATATTATAAGTCGCAGGCCCGCCCACAGAAACCGGCCAGAAAACAGAGGCCGTCTTGAGCCCTTTCTGTTCTGCCACACTGAAAATCGTTGGCACTTTAATATTGCTGTAGTCCCAATTCCATTTCCCGGTCACTTCAAGTGGCTCGGAAGGTGTATTGTAGTATACACCGTGTTTGATGGGTTTCACGCCGGTCACCATGGTCGTGTGCGACGGATAGGTAACGGTAGGAAAAACACCATTTACCCCATCTGCGTACGAGCCGGTTTCCATAGCCTGACGGAGATTCACCATCGACCACGATGCATCTTTATAAAACTCAGGCCTTAGTCCGTCAATGCTGATCAGAATTACGTGAGATTCTTGTGCGTATGCAGTTGTAAAGGAAGTGAATAACAGCCCTGCTAATATGAGTATTTTGTTCATGTCAATTGAAATAATGATGGCGAACTAAATTGAAAAAAGCAAGAATAACAATCCGAGAATTGTTATTCTTGCCGGGGAAATTACGCTGTTGAATTAAAAAGCGTAACGCAGTCCAAGTTGTATCTGGTACGGGTTACCATTCAGGCTGGATACACCCGTTGCTTTGTTGACGGTGTAAACAAATTCTTCCTTGGCGGCGTCGAAACTTTTGATTGTATACAAATTCTGCTTTCCAAGGTTGTTGCCAATTCCCCATTTCTTGTTGATCAGGTTGGCTGCGTTAAATACATCCACGGATGCTTCAAGACCATGGCTTTTGTAAATTTTGAAGCGTTTTGAAAGACGCAAATCAAAAACACCATAAAAATCGTTGATCCCCCCGTTCCGCTCAGCCACTTTGCCGACGTTTTCGCGAATGTATTTTTTCAAACCGGCTTCTGCCAATGGATTGTCCAGAATTGCCTGGATTCCGGTGCGCAGATATTCAGGTGTCGCAGGATTTTTCGGATCGTAGATGTACGGCAGGTCGTTGGATGATACAAAATCACCGTTCATGTTACCGCTAACCGCCATCGAGTAGCGGGTGCCCCCGATTCCTGAGTAACGAATTCCAAGTGTAACACCCCAGAAAGTTGGCGCTGTTCCGTAAAACACGATTTTCTGACGGAACTGATTATTAGCATAATACATCTTACTCAAATCGCGTGGATCGTCAATCACCATCTGGTCAAGGGTTGCCGTATTCGCCACGTTTCCATTGTAAGAAGTATTGTCTTTTGCGTCGTTCCAGGTGTAAGAAGCCGTAATCTGGCCGTCTTTGAAATACCGGTATGTTCCGTCGATTACCAATGCATACTGATTTTTCTTTCCTTCGCTGATCAGTTCAAGCACACGGCCAACTTGTTTCGTTTTGCGGCTGTTCAGCCAGTTTGCCGCACCATTTTTCGTGTTGATAGACGATGCAGGAACATACACGCCGCGGTTTGCTTCCGCATCAATTCTGAAATACGGATCTTCCACCATATTGCGGTCAATGTACATGTAGTTATTTCTTGCCCAGGATGCATATCCGCTGATGCCGATTCGAAGGCGGTCGCTGAAAAAGTGATTGTAAGAGAAGTTCGTTTTGTAAACAACCGGAACTTTCGCGTCAGGACTGTTGGTGTTGATGGTAATCAGCCTTTCCACGCCAGCGATGTTGAACAGCTCAGCGCCAGGTGCAGTCGAAGGGTCTTTTCGGTATCCGATAAAATCCGGTTTAGGTACCAGCGCACCCTGAATTTCAACTGATGCTACTCTTGTACCGTCAAACAGCATGTTGTTGATCATCGAGTATGGGTTCAGGTTTGATCCGAAAACACCGCCACCGAAACGGATAATATCTTTACTTTTTTCATTGATATCCCAGGTAAACTGCACACGTGGCTGTACTTGCAAAGTGTTGATGCTGTTATCAGTCCTGAGGCCAAGTTCATCGTACACCACCTGGCTGAAATTCGCTTTGTTCAGGTAACGTGTATTGTCAAGCCTGATGCCCGCCATCATTTCAAGGCCCCGTGCAAGCTTGGTTTCCATCTGTCCATAAATTCCTGAGCTTAAAGAATTGACAACGGTACTCGGATCGTCCAGCAAATTAATTTCCCTTGCATAACGATATGGCGTCTGATTGTTAAAATTGTCCATACCTGTAAAATAGAAACGGCCGTTCATTTCACTTCCGTAGCGCGATTGCATTCTGTTGAACATCAGGTCGATACCCAGGGTAAAGTTAATTTTTCCGGTATTATAGTACAGATTGTCAACAAGTTGCACTACATTTCCTTTGAACCATTCCGGTGCAAAACGCTGCCCGCCAAGCTGTATGGAGTTGATATACGAGGTGGTTCCTGACATGGATTCCACATTTTCCACAATGGCGCGGGGAATACTTTCTGCTGGCAGCTCGCTGTTTGGAATTACGGCCACATCTTCATAAAAGTGTTGCAATTTCACTTCATTGGTCATCTTCGGATTGAGTGTTGTACGCAGCGATGCCATCAGGCTGTTATCGAATTTCCGTCTGTTGATGTACGATTCATACAGGTTAATTCCCGAGTTGTCGCCCTCCGATAAATTGTCCATTTCGTAAACCAGATTGTTGCGAAGTGTAAGCAGATTTTTGGAATTCAGCTGCCAGTCGATACGTGCAAAAACGGCGTCTGTGCCTTTCGATTTGCCAAATGCGCCAAATTGCGGACTGTTTGCCATGCCATATTTTGAGCGGCCGATGTCCACAAATTTATTGAGTGTTTCCTGCGTTACGCGGTTGGCGGCTTCGTCTGCCGGCGACAAAATATTGGCGATAAGCAACGGACGCGAGTCAGCCTGGTGATCCCAGGCCACGAAGAAATGTGCCCGGTCTTTAACGATTGGTCCGCCTAGTGAAAATCCATACTGGTAAGTTGAAAATTCTTGCGTTCTTTTGTTTCCTCTCAAATCATACGGGCTTGATAACCAGTCAGTACGCATGAAAGTAAAAGCGCTTCCTGATAATTTGTTTGTGCCTGATTTTGTCACAGTTGAAATCGTTCCGCCACCTGCGCGGCCGTTGGTTACATCGTACTCATTTGTAACGACCTTAAATTCCCTGATCGCCTCCATCGAAATAGAATAAGCGCCAGAAGTACTTCCGCCTGCGATCGTGCCGCGGGAGTTCATTCCGTCAATCGTAAAGTTGGTTGAAGAAGCCAGTTGACCTCCGATGCTGGTGCCATTGCTGAGCGGTGAAAGATCGATCAGCGATGTGAAATTACGCCCGTTTACAGGTAGCCGTGCAATATCACGGGCTGTGATTGGAGTGGATGCCCCGAGCGTCTCAACTGTATTTTTTAGCGAGTTAGCGACAATTTCTACGGCTTTAAGCTCTGTTGCGCTGGTTTCCAGGCTGAAATTTAATCGAAGCTGGTCGCCCTGATTTAGGGAGTATCCTGTTTTTTTCTGCTCTCCATAACCGAGGTAAGATACTGATATTGAGTATGGCGCTCCGAGTGGTAACTGCTTGATAATGTAATCTCCGTTTGCGTCGGTAACCGTTCCTGCCTGAAATCCGGTCGACTCATTTCTGACAATCACCGTTGCGCCGATGATCGGTCCGGTTTTGCCTTCGGCTACATTCCCGACGACCGTTGCCTGATTTCCCTGACCGTACGATACGGGTCCGATACAGAAAAGCGTGGCACATAAAATAAAGAATCCGGTAATAATTTTCATCATTTTTGTTAGTGTTAAATTGTAGGTTTGAGTAATAAGTATTCGGATTGGAACATGTATTCACCGGTCATAATGACCTGGATTTTTCTAACAAGAATTTGGGAGGGTGGGGGGTATAGGAATAGTGACTGGCAAGCGAATTTTCGGCTATTGATTATCCGAATGCGGAATAATAATTTGGACTAATATTTGATTTTATTTTCCGCTTGTTTTTTGCAAGTTGTTTTTTGAAACTAATATTTTTTTTACGCCAGATCCGCCATATTTGGTGACGAATTACCCTTTGTTCTTCATTGGGTGCAAATGTAGATTGTCAATGTTACGGCGCTGTTATGTGCAGATTATCGTTTCATTACTTAGAGAAATGGTGGCAATACGATTGCGCGAAAAAAAACAGCCACTCCGGAGAATGGCTGTTGACAGGTGATTGCGAAGTTTCGAGGTATTATTAAATTTCTATGATTAATCCCGGTGGTCCACAAACCATTTTACAATATCGGGATAAAGATCTGCCACAGTCTGGCCATTTTTCCTGCTCTTGTACAATTGCACCAGGAATTGATTGAACTGGTCGAATTTTTTAAATCCGCGGTATTCAACGAGACTTTTCTCCATAGCCGAGATCAATCGTTGCTGCTCTGCTTGCGGCGCGTTGTCTACGTATCGAAGACTTACAAGCCCCCAGTTCATGTGCTCATTAAAGCAGGAATATGCATCATTGTAACTTTGCGCTGCCGGCTTGCCTTTTTCGTTCCAGGTAGCAAGGTTTGCAAATGCCTTTCTAATGTCGGCAGCATACTGCGGTTTGTCTGCCTCGGGGTTAATGAAACTATGATTGAGTTCGCTGAATACAATATTCCCGTCCTTTACAAGCAATGCTTTTTTTGATGTTGTGGAATCTTTTCCTTTGGAACGGTAAGGGAAATTTACGTGGGCGTGCGCTTCTCGAAACCCGTTGTCCTCCAACCAATGAGCAGATTGATTGTAGCCAACAAGCGGCGAAAATATGATTTTGAATGAGTCATATTTTGTTGATGGAAAATTCGTGGTCAGCCACTTTTGCATCTCCGGCACACCGATTGAATCGCGGTAAGCGACGATCTGGGAATTGTAAAATGACTCGTGTTTTTTAAAAAATGCAACGAAATTGGACTTGTCGGCAAAATCCTGCAGGCCGGGAATGTAAGGCCTCAGCTGATTGGTTTTTCCCCAGCTTGCCCTGTCATAAACGGCACTTTGCGTGATCCTGTCATTTTTGGAAAGTTCAAATGCATAGGCGTCCATTTTGAGCGGAAAATACGAATCGCCACTTTTTGTCAAAACCTTGTTTAACTCATTTATCGCAGGCTCATTGCTGTATTTGTCAAACCAGTCAAGGAGCTCTTTGTAATAGGATGTATTTCGGACAACCAGGCCCTTGTCCTCCTTTCCATATTTTGTGAGCGCAAATGCAATGTTGACAAGTTCATAAACCGGCGGTATTTCGACAAAAGTTTTCCCCCGGTGTGTTTTTATATATTGATTGGAAAACCGCGCATTCGGAATCTCTTTAATACCCTTTATTTCTGTAAAAGCGCTGTCTTTTCCATTGAGAAGAAAAACAAAGGACAATGTTTTCCCTGGCGTCGCCACAAAACGAATAGAATCAGTTCCATTAGCGAACGTAATGAGCTTACTTTTTCCGGTCATGTATATTTCCATAACATCCGGTTTTGCTTCCGGTGTAATCGTCCATGTCATGGTTTGCTCTTTATCCTCAAAAACATTCCACGTGACTTTATTTGTCGGGATTACTTGTTTCTGTTGTGAGAAAACGATGAGCGGCGTCAGAATAAAGAATGATAGCGCGAAGTTTTTTAGTGACAACATATCTGATCAGAATTTGACAAACGGAAAGCAGGACTGCAAATGTGAATAAAAGCGAAAAGCGCTGTCCGGTTACTTACGTTTGCGTCGGTTCAATTTTTTTCGTTTGTTTTCCTTCGGTAGTGCGGGAAATTTTCAGCCGTTTTCTAGTCCGCATTGAATTTTACCGGAATCCCCAAACGTTATTCCTGGCAGAGGTTGCATCGGGAAATCAGTAGCAACTCCGATGGTACCTAAATTGCGGGCTTCCACTTCATACGGCGAATTTAGTATTCATAAATGGTAAGCGCTTTCGTAGGCCGGACAGATTTAACATTCGGGTAAAATTGGCCAATGTACTTTTGCCGCTCTAACCTGATACTTATGAAAACCAGTTTACTTTATTTAGGTTTTACCTTATTTGCAGCAACTATCCTGCAGGGCTGTACGGACCATCAAATCGAAACGGATCAATATCCGGAAATGGCAGAAGCGGGAAGCCCGGCGATCATTTCCGAGGTAAATGGTGTAAAAGTTTACGGCGGCGGATTTGGTTCTGCGATTGTTCAGGATCCGAAGGATCACAAAGTCTTTTACCTGCTTACCGACAGAGGACCAAACATTGATGGGACGGTTGCCAACTCAAAAGTGTTCGCCAAGCCTGATTTTGCTCCGCAGATAGGCAAGTTTCGTCTCACCGGCAACCAGCTTGTATTGGAGAAAACGATTGAGCTTAAAAACGAAAATGGCGTAAATCTAAACGGTTTACCTAATCCGGTGGGAGCTGGTTTTAGTGGCGAACTTGCGCTCGATGTGTCTGGTAATACGCTCAAAAACAGCTCGGACGGATTGGATTCCGAAGGACTTGCCATGGCCAGCGATGGGACATTCTGGGTGAGTGACGAGTACGGACCTCATCTGGTGCATTTTGATGCCAATGGGAATACCATTGAAAGAATCAACCCGTTCGGTACGGGAAAAGGCGGGAGGAAAATTCCTGCCGTGTGTGCCACAAGACGCCCAAACAGGGGAATGGAAGGGCTGACAATCACGCCAGATGGCAAAACGCTGGTGGGTATCATGCAGTTTCCACTCTACAATCCTTCTTCTGCTGCCGTAACAGGATCGCTGGTAACGAGAATACTTGCTTATGATATTGCCTCAGGGTTGAGCAAAGAGTTCGTTTACCTGATCGACCGTGCAAATTTGCAGGCGAACAGTGAAATCACGGCGATTACCAATACCACTTTCCTGGTTCTTGAAAGGGACGGGGAATATGCAACGAATGCCAATAAATCGAGTGTGATCAAAAAGGTTTACAAAATTGACCTGGCCAATGCGACAGATATTTCGGATCCTGCAAATGGAGCAACCGGTAAACTTTTTGGCGGACTGACCGTTGAACAACTCAAAGATGCCTCCACCCTGGCTGCAAATGGAATCGTCCCGGTGTCAAAAACGCTGGCTGCCGATCTGATGACAGACATCAGTTCGCTTTATCCGCATGATAAGGCGGAAGGTATCACAGTCATTAATTCCACCTTGATCGCGATCGCCAATGATGATGATTTTGGCGTGACAGGTGCTGGAAGTTACATGGCTAAAATTCTTCCGGCGACAGGTCAGGTAGATCGCAACAGAATATATTTTGTTAAATTGAAGCAACCACTTTGGTAATCAAAGCACTAAATGTCCGGTTGCAACTGATCTCAGATGTAGCCGGGCGTTGTTAATCATATTTTTTTCAAATGAAATCACTCCTGTTACTTTTTTTATTTTTTGTTCAAAGTGTTACAAACTGCTTTTCTCAGACAAAATTGGCTTCGCCTAAACGACCCAGAAATATCATCCTGATGATCGGCGACGGTATGGGTGTGTCTCAGATTTATGCGGGCATGGTTGCCAACAAAAACACGCTGAATCTGGAAAGAGCTAAATTTATCGGCTTTCATAAAAACCAGGCAGCAGACAGTTTTATCACAGATTCAGCCGCCGGAGCAACTGCATTCGCTACTGGTAAAAAGGCGAAAAATGGAGGTATTGGCGTAGATGCAAAAGATCAGCCTGCTGAAACAATATTGGAAATGGCGGAAAAACATGGCCTGGCTACCGGGCTTGTAGCTACCTGTTCTGTGACACACGCCACGCCGGCTTCCTTCATCGCGCACCAGTCGTCGCGTGGTATGATGGACGACATTGCTACAGATTTTTTGAAAACGGATATTGACGTATTTATTGGCGGGGGGCGCTCAAATTTTAACGGAAGAAAAGACGGCAAAAATCTGCTTGACAGTCTGACTGCACGGCACTACCAGATCGCAAATTCTATTGAGGAAATTGAAAAGATTAAATCTGGTAAACTCGCGGGTTTTCTTGCAGATAAAGAGCAGACGCGCGCATCTTTGGGGCGTGGTGATCAGCTATCACGTTCTACCAAAACGGCCCTGAATTTGTTGAAAGGAAACAAAAAGGGGTTTTTCCTGATGGTGGAAGGTTCCCAGATCGATTGGGGCGGGCATGCCAACGATACGCAGTACATTGTAGAGGAAATGCTGGATTTCGATAAAGTGATCGGAGAGGTTTTTGACTTTGCCGAAAAAGATGGGAATACACTTGTAATTATCACCGCCGATCACGAGACAGGCGGCCTGGCCATCAGCGGAGGAAACACGGAAACCGGACAAATTCAAGGATCTTTTACCACAAAAGGACATACCGGCGTGATGATTCCCGTGCTGGCATTTGGCCCTGGTGCGCAGGAATTTTCATCGTTTTATGAGAACACGGCGATTTTTGATAAAATGAAATTGCTCTTTGGATTTTAGTTTGCATTTAAAAAGTGGTTGAATTTCAACACCTTTTCCGGCTTCCGGTGAAGGTGTTTTTTACTGAAAGCGCCTAGGGAACTGCCGTCATTTAGCCTGAACTGATTACAAACAAAAATGGCTCCGACCAGTTTAAGGTTTGCCGGAGCCATTTTATTTTGCGAAAATTTTAGACGTATTTTTTTGGGTTACGATGCGCTTAATAATTCGTCCAGATTTTCGAGTCCCATCGTGAAACCTTCTTTAAAGCCCATCTGAATGTGCCCTTCCAGGTCGGACAGACTTTTGAAACTGATTTCAATGGATACCAGGGTTTTGCCATTTTGGTCAGTGAAAACATTTTCCCAATCTGCGCCAGGAAGCGAATCGTTGACATTTCCTTCTGCGTCACAAAATGCGTCGCCGGCCGTGTAGCTTTTCAGCGGCGTGATCGATTTGTAGTCAGCTCGTGCCCAATGTTCTTCGCCTTCCGGACCAACCATCGCATACAACCAATAGCCTCCTTCTCTGAAATCCATTGATTTGGTTCTGGCTTTCCATGGCTTCGGTGCCCACCATTGATCAAGAATTTTACTTTCAGTGAAGGCTGCCCAAACTCTAGAAAGCGGTGCGGCAAATTCCCTTTCTACATTTACCTTTTTGTTTTCCTTGTCAATGTCGAAATTCATTAATAGACCAGGTTTCATTTTAGTATGAGTTTAAGTTAATTAATAATTGACCCGATTGATTAGAACCGTCTTTCCACAAGGTCCTGAATTGCTGTAATACGGGTGGACCTGCATCATTTGACTGGCGTTTAATTTGGGTGCTAAATGTTCTCATAAACTTCTACCCAAAGACGTAATCATCCTTTTCGGGCGTCTATTGTGGTATTGTTAAGGAAAATCAGGTATTTTTTTACACACCGATTAGAAATAGCGATCAGGGAAATGGGTTTTGATAATGTTTGAAATTGCACTTTTACGCTTAAAAATGCAATAATGGAAGCCTTTTCCGTCCGCTTGAAAACACAGGCAAAGGTTGAATACATCAGGGCTCGTTTATTTTTTCGTGGCATTGAGCGCTTCCGGCACGGTTTTGTTTATTCAAAATTTAAATAGTAGTGAAACATTACTAAGAACGATCAGAACAAACATCAAAAACAGAAGCGCATGGAAACGTTAAATAAAACATCAGAGAGAGACTATGGCATGGATGGCAACGACCAGTATGCACAAAGTACAGATCCTTTTCAAAATAACAGAATTGAAATCAATAACCATTTTGTGGTTTTGACTACTTCGAAACCAGGAAAAAGGCCGCGTATTCAGAAGCCTTTGTATTCCGTAAGATTATAACTGAATAAACACCATAGCGTTGAGAACGATGAGGGTACAGCCGCGAATTGACGAAACACACAAACTTTGAAAATGAGCGCAACGCAAACATGCCTTATCATTGACGGCGACAGAGTTGGTGAGGAACTGTTTCAAAAGGCGGTTGAGGCATCGGACACGGTTATCGAATGGACGTATGTAACATCGTGCCGGGAGGCAATTAAATACATACTAAATAAGCATACAGCCGCTCCCGATTTCGTCTTCTTCGAATGGTATATGCCAGGAATTGATGGGATAGGCTGTCTTTTGACGTTAAGGCAATACACGAAACTTTCAAGAGCTAAATTTGTCATTTACGGTGGTGAAAGCTTGGAGGAAATGTACCGGTTATCGGTGCTTCACGATTGTCTTCTGCTTCCGAAATCGGAGTCTGTTTCGGAAATGTCAAGGATTTTAAATAGTATATTCGATTTAAAAAGCGCTCAGGGATTATAATAGTTGATCGCAATTTTGTGCGGTTGCCTTTTACAATTCCTGAGCATCCAATGCAATGTATCAGCCCCTGAGATGCGCACGTACGGCACTCACCGAGTTTCCTACTTTTTTAACGGCGTCTTGTAACTCCTTTTCGGAGACGTCAAAAACCTCCATCCAGTAAGAGACTTCGTAACTCTCGCTCATATTAATTCTGCTGCTGTCGGCCTGGCCCTTTTTAGTTTTGTCGTCTGCCATGGTGTGTTGAAATTTAGTGTAACATTAACAATACCAAAATCATACCTTGGTATTTTGGCTTTCCAGGCAACCACCAAATTTTCGGGAAGTGAAGAACTTCTCCTTTCTCCTATATACATCTATGCATGATGAAACTGAATTTCGGAAAAAGTAATTTTGTAAATCGGATCCTCTGAAAAAACGTTTACGCGATACCGGTAGATGTGCGATTGTTTTGAAAAGCATTAGAAAATGGATTACAAATTGAATTTCACTTTGGCATCAGCCGCGAAACCTCTTTGTAAAGTCATTGAAACTTAAAGTAAGAAACAGCACAGTGTATGCTGCATCAACCCAAATGAACTTTGAAAAGATAGATCCACTGGTTGCCTGATAATTCCACATTTGAAAAGGTATCGCATAAGGAAAATAAATAATGTGCGGGGAGTTTTTAAACAATAGCCCCAGCAGTAGGCCCAAGAGGCCCAGTCCAAGCGAACTCACGAGGTTTTCCATGCGCAGTGATATCCAGTACTGGATGATGACCAAGGGAATGATCGAAACAAAAAAGTCCAATAAAAATTTCGATACATACACATTTGGGATGTCAAAGTCAGAGAACCTCAACTCAGGTTTCCCTATTCCCAACATGTGGCCGATAAAAACAGCGAAAACAAAATATAAAACAATAAATGCAACGATCGTTGAAAAAATGAGCGTAAGCTTAACGTAGAAGAGCTTTGTCTTCGATACAGGTAATGTAAAAAGATGTTTCCAGCTACGGGCCTTGTGCTCGACATTCAAAATCAGTGCGATGATTAATAAGATAAAGCCGGTAGAAAAAAGACAACTTCCGTTGAAGGTTCTCAGCAGATATTCGTACCACGGATTTACTCCCCGAGCTGGCACAAATTCCTTTGTGCTAAGGAGATAGGCAGAGAGCAATAAGATTGGCATAAATAATGCTCCGATAATTGTCAGCCAAAAAGCGAATGTGTTTTTGAGCTTAATCAACTCGGTGTAAAATAATTTCATGGCTGTCCGGTTTTATTTATAATTGATAAGAAGGTTTGTTCCAGGCTACTTTCAATCAGCTGCATCCTGTAAATGGCCAGACCAGCCGTTACCAGCAAATTGGTAATTACCGAGAGCTGGAAAGTATTCAGGAATCTGACTTCCAAAAACTCCTTTCCTTGATTGACGCCATAGTTGTTTTCTAACAGCAGTTGTAAGGCCTTGGGATTTTGATCGGTATCTATTTCAATAATGGAACTCTCCTCTCTGATTTGCTGCAACTTTTTGAATGAACCCTGAAAAAGCATTTTACCGTGGTCTAGTATCCCGACATGAGAAACCAGTTTTTCTATTTCGGCAAGCAGATGGCTGGATATTAAAATTGTAACACCGTGCTGTTGGCTGAGTAGCAATAACAAAGCTCTTATTTGGATTATACCCTTGGGGTCCAGACCATTGGTAGGTTCATCGAGAATTAACAAGTCCGGTGCCGGAAGCAGCGCAATTGCTAAGCCCAACCGTTGCTTCATACCAAGTGAATATTTTTTGACATGCGTACCACCATCAGAACTCAGCCCTACAATTTCCAAGACTTCAGTTACTCTACTCTTGGGGATATTTCTGATGTTCGCGGTTATCAGTAAGTTGTCCAGACCTGTCAGGTGCTCATATAAAGAAGGTGTCTCAATGAGCGACCCTATTTTGGAAAATAAACGATTAGATGTGCCTGTAACTTGTTTGCCGAAAAGCCTGACGGAGCCAATTCCGGGTTTCAATAGATTTAAAATTATCCTGATTGTAGTCGTTTTCCCCGCACCATTTGGCCCTAAAAAGCCGTAAATGGCTCCTTTGGGAATTTTTATGTTGACGTCGTTTAATACGTTTTTGTCTTTTGAAAAGCCAAATGACAGGTGGCTGGTTTCGATAATGAGTTCGTCGGTGTTTTGCATATCCATGTTTCAGTGATCAGGCAAATATTCGAAGCCTTTTCGTTCTGATCAATTTATGCGGACATATTGCAGGTTTGATGTGCTCTAAAATGTATTTGTGCTGCCTAACTGATTCGGCATTCCATTTTTTATTTTGAGCATTGGAAATACTGTTTTGAGCATATTCATTTTCGATTGTTTACACGAATGCTCATCTTTAAACCATGGAACGTTTAGAGTTTTTAATCGGTAAGTTGATTGCATCCAGATTCTGGGTACATGTCTTATTTTGCGTCGTGTTTGTTTTTGTATTTTCCATTTCGGTCGTGTTAAGCGGCAATCAGGATGTCGCTGTCGCAGCGATGTTTACCTGTCTGTTTGTGTTGGCGTGCACTTATATAGGAAGATGGTGCGGAAAGTATTGGTTATCAGTAGGAAAGCATGCGCCGTTTCTGCAAAAGCTTGTTTTAAGTGTTCAGGTTCTATCTTTTACAGGGGCTGCGGGAGCGGCCTATTTGTATAAAGGCGACATTCTCAAATACTTCGGACAGTACCTAACAGTAAGCTTTCCGCTGGTCGTTCTGTTTATTTTCTTTGGCGTGGCTGCCGCACTTGCAAGAAACAGCCTGTTCAAACAGATCAGTGAAGCACAAGTGGTACGGGAGCAAAAAGAGAGTGAAATGCGTTTACTTTTATCCCAACTCAGCCCTCACTTTCTTTTTAACACTCTCAACAACATATACGGTATTTCGCTCACCCAGCACCAGAGAGTTCCATCGTTACTGCTTAAACTTTCGGAGCTTCTCAGATATTCTGTATACGAGACACGCGCGCAATTCATACCGCTTCAAAATGAACTGCTGTATATTCACAATTACATTGATTTTGAAAAAATTCAAACAGGTAATAAGCTTTCGTTGGATATTGACATACAGGAGGTTAAGGACATAAATTTACAGATTGCCCCCATGCTGCTGATTGTCTTTGTAGAAAATGCCTTTAAGTATTCGAAGATTACCCGGGATCCTAAAATATTCGTCTCCATTCATCTGCATGTTAAAGAAGATTGGATTTATTTTAAAGTGGAAAATTCGTATGATCCTGCGCATCATCGGGAAACAGAACCCTCTGACTCTTCCGGCGTCGGTCTGCATCATACGTTGAAAAGGTTAAAGTTGATTTATGGGACGGACTGCAATTATGACGCCTTTCAGGAAAATGGAATATATCGTATAGAACTTAGTTTAAGAGCCAACAGGAAATGATTAATTGCCTTATTGTCGACGATGCACCAGTCGCAAGAGATATTCTGGTGGAGTATTGCAGATTGCTGCCAATGCTTCATGTGTCCGGGACTTGTTCTGACGCTTTTGAAGCAAGAGAGAAAATTCAGCAGGCGCCGGTCGATCTGCTTTTTCTGGATATCAACATGCCAATACTCACAGGTATTGATCTGATGAAAACATTAAGGCATCCCCCTCAGGTAATTTTTACGACTGCCTACAAGGAATTTGCCACAGATGCATTTGACCTGGGAGCCTGTGATTACCTGGTTAAGCCATTTTCCCTGGAACGTTTCATTATTGCAATAGACAGAGCTGCGGAAAGGATAGGCAGGCTGAGTGCCAGTCCTGATTACAGTTCAAATGTCCATCAAAACAATCATTTACTGATCCGAAGTGATGGCATGATCAATAAAGTAAACTATGATCAGATTCTTTTTCTAGAAGCATCAAGAAATAACACAAAAGTTGTAACCTCGGACGTAACACTTTTAAGTACAGTACCATTGTCGTCCATTGAAAAACTTTTGCCACCGCATCTTTTTTCTCGCGTGCATCGGTCATTTATTGTCAACAGGACAAAGATTAACTCGCTACATGGCAACAGGATCTTAATCAATAAAACTGAAATTCCTGTTGGCAATAATTACAAGAGCGTCTTTTTTGAAGTACTCGGTGTTAGAGCTAAATAATTAGCAGGAAGTGCCGGCGGCTGGATCGAATATATTTTCGCTCATTCGTAAGAAAAATCCTCTTACAGCGTATGTGTTGTTTCCAAACCATGAACAAGTTCACTTCTGAAATATCTGTTCAAAAGCGATTGAGGCAGGCTCAAATTGTAGCTTTAACTACCCTTTTATACAAATAGGTTCCCCGCATTCTTCCCTTCATCTCAAAATGCTTTTGAATGTGTCCTGTTTTTTCGAAGCCGCATTTTTCCAGAACCCGCTGAGATGCTAAATTGAGCTCGTCGCAGGTTGCCTCGATATATTCAAGAGAATGATGTTGGCCAAAATGATCGACCAGCGCCTGTGCCGCTTCGGATGCATAACCGTTTCGCCAGTAGTCGGGATGAATGATGTAACCTATTTTTCCCCTTTTATGATCGGTTTTGTCAAATCTGAAACCACAACCGCCAATGAGCCGGCCATTTTCTTTTAATGTCACGGCCAATTCGAAGCCGGTTCTCGGCTGCTGTTTTTGCAGGGCGATTACCTCCGCTAAAAATTTTTCTGAATCCTGTTGCTCATTCGGCCCCCATGACTCGTAAATCAGGATGTCCTCCCGGCATGCATAATTATGTACCGCTGTTACGTCCGTTTTCTCGTATTCCCTGAGAATCAACCGGTCCGTTTCTAACTTCGTTTTCATCTTTATTTACGAATTAATGTCTGCAATTTCGGACTATTTCTTTTAGATGAAAACGATCCCAAATTTGATCATTCCCTGTCACGCCCGTCAAGAAACAGCCTGGCAGCTTCCCAGGCATGTGAAACGGTGTAATCAAGTCTGTAGCGTTCCTCAATCGCTTCCCCCATCCGTTCAAATATAAGCGTATTGGCCTCGACAAAATCCCTGTCGGCCATCCATTTTTCAAATTTGAGCTTGTTTTTTACCATGTGGATCATACTGTGGAGAATATGAACCTGGGCAGGATAAAGCTTCTTTTTGGGTGTTGTCATGATGGAGTTTTTTCTTTCGTGGTTTCCTGAAGTGCTTCGATAAATGCCTTTGCCTCTTTACCAAGGAGTTCTCTGAATCCTCTGCTGTTGTACTCCTCGTTGTAGAAAATCCAGACCATTTCTTCGCATACAATGATATATTCCGTTTTCATCGCGTTTATGTTTTGTTAAACGAATATAGTGGAATATATCCAAATAATGGAATATGTCCATTGAAATAATTTTCGGCCTTTATCTTTTGTAATTTTTTCCAAAATTGAAGTAACCAAAAACAAAAAAATGGGATGGGTGGATTACCAGAGTAATGCGCGTTCAGGTAGCCTCTACTAATTTGCGGGAAAAACTACGGGGTCCCACATTTTGGATAGGAAAGAAATGCGTGTCAATTCAGGAATAATTATGACCTGCTGCTAACGCTGAATTTGTCCATAAAAAGATTATCCGCCATATCCCGGACAGAATAGACGCGCAGGTCCCATTCGCACCGCCGCGCAAAAGGTGGGAAATAAGCAACTGATCACGATCTGGGAGGAGCACTCTGCCAGCGAAATCGTCGGAACTGATTTTTAGAGAGCTGTTAAAGGAACCTGAAAATTTGCCTTTGATATCTTTCGAACCTTTATCATTTTTTATGATTCAAGGTTCGAAAGCCCATTGTAACTACTTCTTTATCATATTGAGATACTGTTGGTATGCGCTTTCAATATCGGGCTTTTTACCTGTACCAGCGCAGTAAACCAAAACACCGTAACCCAGCGTAAATGTTTCTCCTTTTTTCACTGTTATTGCGCTTTTTGCGCCTTGTTTCATCGCATCACGTCCAAAAAGATTTGCGGCAACAAGGCCGTAGTCGCGTGAGTGATACCAGCTTGGTCGCAGATTTGCAGGGTCAGGCATGAGTGCAACGCCAGCGTATCTTTGCTTTGTACCGGTTTCACCAACAGTTCCGCTGTAATCGATCCAGGCGGATGTTTTTCCCCAGGTTTCTTTCCCATCTTTCAAACCTTCTGCATTGGTAATATGGCCTTTTCCGTACTGTACAGTCAGGCTGGTATTCATTCTTACGCCCAGCCCCATTTCTTCCTGGTCCCCAAAAGTGAAATCGCCTGAGTCTGATGAATAGCTGCTGTTGATCAATAGAAATGTTCCTGCGGGTTTTACAAGAATTGTGTATTTTACAAGCTCTGCCAGCACACGCTCTTTGCCATCGGTGGTCATGTAATAATTGCGAACAGCGAAGGTACCTTTGCCTGCACTTCCTTCCGGCTGTTCGGTAAACATCTCATGCTCTACTTTTGCTTTCAGGCGCCAGTAATCATGGCCATTAATGTCGCCAAAACTCAGCCAGATGCCTGGATGAAATGTTGCATGATCTTTTGGATCGCCTTCTTTTGGCGGATTATTGCGGGTTGCCTGTATGCCGCAGGAAGTGTTTACATCGGTAAAATGGGGACGGGTAATCACTGCGTCTTCGTAAACGTAATTGGCAAACAGCTGCCCGCCAACAAGTATACTCAGTTTGCCGGGCATTTGTTTAAAGCTCACAACAGGTTCGTTCTTTTTCGCTTTTTGGGCAAAAATAATTGTTGAAAAACCAAGGAGTAACATGAGAATCAGGCATGAAATTCTGCTCATCAGTTTGAAAAAAATCATTGTTTGTGTTATAAATGGTTTCGTTTTTATCCTTTGTATGGTAATTCGTATCCTTTTCGGTAGGTGCGGCCGAGCATGCTGTTTGCCTTTTCGTCAAAACCCGGGCACTTTACCTTTCCCGTCACAGGATCATAAGAAATAGCCGGAGCGCCCAGCCTGGTAGCTATGTTGGTCAAATTGCAGAGATTCACCGACACAGCGCCGGTTTCCAGCGGCGAATGAAGTTTTGCAGGATTATTCTCCCGGACGGCAGTCAGGAAATTGTTCGTGATATCTTCGACCGGTTCCGGCGACTTGATTTTAATCTGTTCTTTTCCTTTCGTCACAATCACGCCTGCGCGGCCAAAATCCATTTTCCCTTCCGTTCCATAAATGACATTTCCGTTGTCGTGGCCTTCCAGTTTGTCGGGTGTCCAGAGCCGCATTTCGTAAATAATCTGGTTGTCGTCATATTCAAAAACCGCCGTTTGCGTGTCCGGGGTCTGATGGTCGTCACGGTAAAAAAACTGCCCGCCAGAAACCACAATCCGGTTGGGATATTTGTTGCCGAGCGCCCATACCGCCACGTCGATTTGATGCACGCCGTCGTTGGTTACGTCGCCGCCGCCATAATCCCAGAACCAATGCCATTCGTAATGCCAGCGATTTTTGGTAAATGGAACTTTCGGGGCAGGTCCAAGCCATCTGTCGTAGTCCACTCCGGCCGGCGGTGTTTCATTTTGTGCTTTCCCGATCGGCCCCCGGAACTGGTGATTGATTGCTTTTACTGTATGGATTTTTCCTATAACTCCATCCTTCAATTTTTTCATCGCTTCTATATGGTCACCATCACTACGGCGTTGTGTACCATGCTGTACGCATTTTTTATACTGCTTTGCAGCCTGAATCAAAATAGCGGTTTCACGAACATTGTGGCTGCAAGGTTTTTCAACATACACGTGTTTGCCTGCCATTAAGGCCCACAATGCCAGCGGTGTGTGCCAATGATCGGGCGTTGATACAGTGACCGAATCGATGGATTTATCTTCCAGAAGCTTATGAAAATCCGGGTATTTTTTTATTGAAGATTCATTTTTAAAACCCTTCACGGCCTGATCCATGTGTGCCGGATCAACGTCGCTGATGGCAACAAGTTCACAGCCCGGCGTGTTGGAGAAAGTTTTGCAGTGCCCGCTTCCTTTTCGTCCCGTGCCGATGACCGCGTGATTGATCCGGTCGTTGGGAGAGGAGCCGGCCCATGAGGTTTTGGCAATATATGGGGCGTATAAAACGGCAGCCGTACCCAGGCTGCCGTTTTTGATAAATTCACGACGCGTTTGCTTTGATAAGGTCATAACACTGAAAGTTTAGAGATTATGCCTAGTACGTCAGTTTCGATGTTCCGGACTAATTGTTAAGTTCATAATGCGTTTATTTTGTTCAATTTCAGTGAAATAGAAACCCCAGGCGCGTTTGAGCTGGTCTACTTTGACAAGAATTGTATTTTCACCTTTGTGTAATGGCACTTGAATGGTGTCCTGATTCGGTTCTGCTTTTCTGGACAATGGGCGGTCAAGCACGAGCTTGTTGTTAATCCATACTTTCACTCCGTCGTTACTGCCGACACCGAACTTTATTTTTTGGTCCGCGGGTACATTTACTTTCCTGAAAGCATAGGCAACCACGTTTTCGGTTGGCTTGAAAATTTTGGTAAAATCGACGTAACCCGATGTTTTGTCGTTACGATTTTTCCAATTTAAAACAGCACCACCGATTCCCTTGTGCGATTGGATGGCGTCGGGATCTTGTTCCGGCCCAAGAACGCGCGCGAGTGCTTTTGCATCCTGGTTATCAAACGGCCCGATTACTTTCCAGTCGGTTATAAAAGTGTTTGCAGAGACGACTTTGTTTCGGAAGGCGGCAAGATTTCCATACGTTGTCGGCATGTCACCAATTGCCTTGATCCGGTGTTTTTGAATGATATTGTCAAATCTGGTGAGGGCAGCGGGCAAATCTGTTTTGGTCAGATAGGCCGTTCCTCCGATCGAATAGAAGAAAAGTTTCGTGTACAAAACCGGCAGATACGCCAGTTCAACACGGGAAGAAAGTCCGGAGTCGGATGCAACTGATTTTTTGGCAAGAACAAAAAGGCTATCGGCTTTACGAATTATTTCCGGGCTCAGGTAATTTACTTCCGTCGGCTGCGACCAGATACTGAAATAAACGCTGTCGGGTTTTACCTGCTCGTGCAGCAAGTTGATGTATGCACTGATATGGCTTCCCGCATTTCCGTAAACATTTTCTACAAATTCGTCAATCAGTAGCTGCGCGTCCTGATCGGGTTTCCACATGAGTTGCGAAAATACCCACGCCCTCAGCCCGGTAAATTCGCCATCGCCATTTTCAGGTATGTTGCTGCCTTGTGCAAACAGGCCGATCACACCCTTGTCAGCATAAAATTTGACGTCGTGTTTGAGCGTTTCGAAGTTTGGAAACGGCATCAGATATTGGGCAAAATCAGTAAAGTAATCCCAGATCGTAATGTTTTTTGAGATTTTTTTCCATTGATCCAACCGTGCAATGAACGGCTTATGGTTGTCGCAACCCAAAATGGAATGCGCTGAACAATAATTGTAATGGCAGAGACGGATCGTTACGTTGTCGGCCGGACGAATGGTTTTTGGTGGAATTTCGGTGTAGGCGTAAGCCAGTGTTTGTAATTTAATATCCGGCCGCGCTTTTTTGACAGAATCTGCAATCTGGTTGACAAAATTCAGCAGCGATCCTGAATGGCTTCCTTCCTTGTCGTCCAGTGCCTTACAATGAACACATTCGCAAAATCCTTCACCATCATTTTGGTCAATTGAAAAAACATTGGCATGCGGATGTGTTTTGATCCACTCGAAAACAGTAGCGGTGGCAATCTTCACAACTTCCGGATTTGTCAGGCACAATTGCCCGTCTTTTCCAATGCGTTTGCCTGCAACTTCCGAAAAATATTCCGGGTTGGATTTGAAGTACTTGCCCGGTGCAAGTAAGTCGTAAAATGTATGCACGAAAGGAAACATGATGTAACTCCCGCCAAGCGAATCCGGGATTGGCACTGTACTTGGATTCAGGCGGTTGTGCAGGGCCCATTCGGTATCGTACGCTTCACGATACCAGGCCTCCCGGTATTCAAAGGCAGGTTTTTGCCAATCATCCATTTTTGTCAGTCTGATCTCCGAAATCTTCGGCGTTTTCACGACATCACGCGTGTACCATCGGCAGCCGAGATAGTCGGAAAGATAACCGAGCACACCGTACAAAGTGCCACGTGTTCCGCCGCCTGCGATCAATAGATTTTTGCCATCCGAACGGATCAGGTATTCTTCATTGATAAATTCAGCAGTATCCGTTTTTGCAAGCAGATTTTCAGGAGCGCCCGTAAAACCGACGTAAATTAGTTTGGCGTCGGGTGCTGCATCGTTTACAATTTCGAGCTTTACGTTGCTTATTTTGAACAAATATTTCTGCAATTCGGTGGCAGCATATTGTTCCGGAGCCGGGGCGGTTTTTGACACAAAAATATGGTACGAACTGTGTCCGTCAGAGATGAGTGTATTCTCAGAGGAACATGCGGTCAACAGGATCAGAGGAACGAGAAGAAAAAGGAAAAATTTCATTTGTCAGGTTTGGTCAGAAAATCAGGACGTCATTTCTATTCAGTGTAAAACGCGTGCTTTGTATAATCTCATTTTTGGTAAATTTTCCGGAAATGAGATTTAATTCATTCATTAACAAATAGGTGACATGTATGCGCTCATTTGTAGTCTTTTGACCAGTCCAGATCATCCCGGTCGTAAAAGTAAAAGCGGCCGGTTTCTTCTCCCACAATCAGATTCAGTTTTTTGTTGGTGCCAATAAAGCCGGTTGTCACGCCACATTCATGCTGCCCCATGTTGATGCGCTCGCCTTTAAATTTAATGGGTACCGGATACTCGTATACGGGTTTGCTTTCCGTTCCTGAATTACGGAGAAAAAGTACGGCCGCGCCGTTGTTCTTTAATCGGTAGGGCATTCCTTTTTTCGGTTCCGGAATGGTGGAGTAGCGCGGTGTTCCCACCAGCAGATCCTTCACCCCATCCTGATCCCAGTCCACAATATTGATTTTCGAGCGGCCCGTTTCACCGCCTTTTTTGAAGTTTGCACGAATGTTGATGCTATCGCCAATCATCAGTTTTCCGCCATCGGTCAGGTTATAATTATCCAGTTGCCAGTAGAGGTGAAATTCATCGTCCGTATCGAGTATGACGTAAGCATTTTTACCCGCCAGTTTGCCGACGCCCGGTTTCACGCGCCAGGTCCCGTGTACATCCAGACCATCCAGATAAAGCGGATGTTCGGGTTCCAGAGCCGGTTTGGTTTTGGTGCCTTTGTTGAGATAAATATTGAATTTTCCGCGGCTGTCGCCGGTCAGAATATCGGGAAGTCCGTCGTCGTTCCAGTCGTAAACAGTAGGTGAGGCGTAACCCCAGCGCGTTTCTACGGGCCCCTGAATGTCTTGATTATAACCTGGTTGGATATAAATTTCGTAACCGCCTGCCTTGATGTTTACTGCGTCCAGAAACTTCGGATTTTCATTGTTTCCGACATTTTGAATGAAGGTGATGTTTCCCAAAGAGGTTCCGGAAACCAGATCAAGATCTCCGTCGGCATCCCAGTCGTACAGATTTGGGACTACCAGCGAGCTGCCGAAAAGATCGGTATTGCTTTGCAAGAGGTGCTGCGGATTGCCGAAAATCAAGCCGCCTTTCTGCGTCGTTTTCCCTTCTGATTTGTAAAAATAAATCCCGCCTTCGCTTGAAACGATCAGGCCGTTGTTTTCTTTGCTCTTAAAATAAGTCAGGTAACCGTGTATTGCAGGATTACGGTGCGTTTGTCTGTTTTGGTCGAGCAGGTAACCGGCTTTTTCCAGCGTTTGATTTTCTGAATTGATTTTGTAGGCATGAATGTTTCCCAGGGTTGTACCTGCAATCAGGTATTGCTGCTGATTGACCGTGTAAAGGGTGTAATTTTCCAAAGAGTAATAGGCTTCGGTCAGCGATGTCAATGGTTTGACTTTGATTACTTTTTGATCGGCACTTGTCACAAATGCACCATAAATGCCTGTTTTGGGGAGTTGCTGCTGCCAGAAGCCTTCTTGTCCATAAGATTCAAATTCATGCCGCTTCGCAGGATCAGAAGAAGTAACCGGATATTTGTTAGACCGGACGGTATCTGCAACGGTGAACACAAACAGATATTTTGACGGGCCAAGGTTGATCACACCAAAGTGACCGATATTACCTGGAAGATTTTCAATCTGAATCGTTTCCGGGCCTGAAAATGAAAGCGTTTTCTTGTCAAATTTGCCATGTTTCAGTTCCTTTCCAAACGCCCAGTATCCACGGATTTCCTTATTCTCATCTTCCAGTATAATTGATTTTTTCTGAGTTTCCTTCTCAAATGGAATCGTAATCCGATGTTTTTCAGAAAATACCGGCACGCCATCTTTACTAAATTTTTCAAACGGGTATACGAATGTCCCAGGATTATAATAGTCGCTGTACATGAAAAGGTCTGGATGCTGATCGGCGTTTATATCAGCCATGCCCATTACAAAACCGTTCACGGAAGGCAGTGGGAATCGACCATAAGGCGCGTATACTTTAATCGGTTTTCCGCTGATCAGATTTTTCGGCTGACTTCTGCAAACTGAGCTGAATGTTAATACAAGGCAGAAAAACGTGAGTAAGAATTTCATAAAAAAGTGGAAAATGTAAATGAGGCAGTATGTATCGCGGAAATAATAAACTCTTCCCGATTTACATAAAATACGTCATGTGCTGGTTTCAGGCCATTCGTTCCGTTGGTCTGCAATCTTTAGCAACCAGTTTTAGTAGTAAAAACAGGATTTGAACTTTGGTTCATAACGGTTACAAACCGGACTTGCCTAAACCATATACATCATGACACGTGTCGCATTTTTTTCAATTTTCCTGATCATCACATTTTACGGAGTTGTTTCTGGTCAAAAAACGGTTATCATTTCGAAAGAAGACTTCGGCTTTTTAGAAAAACTGACAAAAGACGTATTGGATAGTGCGCGGATTCGGCCGGGACAGCGACTGCCAGGAGATTTTGGTGCAAATAATACCGGGGGCACATTGGTACGGCCGGGTGGGCGGGATACTTACCCTTCGTTCTGGATCCGCGATTATGCCATGTCGCTCGAAACTGGTTTCGTTACGGCAGCGGAGGAAAAACATATGCTCACTTTAACGGCTTCCACCCAGTGCGACCAACCGTGGATCACCAAAGGAGGCAGTATGATTCCATTTGGAGCGATCGCTGATCACATTCGCGTTGACAATTCGCTGCCAATATATTTCCCCGGGACTTATGATTATGAAGGGCAGGGCGTAAAGGAATTTGGGATGACGCCGCCTTATGACGATCATTTTTATTTCATACACATGGCGCACCATTACCTGTTAACAACCAAAGATCCGGCATTTTTGAAAAAAGAAGTCAATGGTATCCCGCTGATAAACAGGCTGGAAAATGCTTTTCATGTAGCTCCGTCGAAACTGGAAAATCACATTGTTTATACCAACGATGCTTTTCGGGGTGTGGATTTTGGCTTCCGGGACGCAGTGGAGATCACGGGCGCTCTTTGTTATTCGTCAATTTTAAAATACCGCGCAGCCAGTCAGCTCGGTGAGATTTTTACAAGATTGAATAACAAAGGCAGAAGTGATCATTACAAGCAAATTGCGCTGAAAATAAGTAAAGCCATTCCCGGAATTTTTCTGAATAAAAACGGAATGCTTCGCGCTTCAACGGGCAAAAGCAGTCAGCCGGATGTATGGGCAACCGTTTTTGCGATTCACTTGGGATTGCTTGACGGAGAAGCAGCCGCGAAAGCAGGCAGGTATCTGACGGACGCATACCAAAAAGGTTTTTTGTCTTTTAAGGGAAGCATCCGGCACGTGCTGACAACGGAAGATTTTAATGAAAAAACTGCCTGGGAAAGTTCGATTGCTGGCAAAAATACTTATCAGAATGGTGCGTACTGGGGAACGCCAACCGGCTGGGTTGCCAACGCGATTGCCATTGTGAACGCTGATCTGGCAAAGCAACTGATCAAAGAATACATTACCGAATTGAGGGAAAATGATTTCAGGAAAGGGCCAGGATATGGCTCACCGCTCGAATGTTTTTCAGGGGCCGATTATACGAGAGGACCGGTTTATCTGACCACCGTCAGTTGTCCCTTCATTGCATTGAAGAAATCAGGTTTGCCGAAGTAAAATATGTGAAGCATATGGTTGGTCCTGATTTCAGGGATTTGCCGCTAAATAAGAAATATTCTTTTTGATTGATAGTCAGTATTTTGCTGACTATTTTTATTTCCAATCTTCATTGCATCTCACGAAATCAGGAATTGCTTTTTGTTAGACACAAAGAGCAGTTTCTGAAATCCAACTCACTTCTTATGACGTTATTCCCGAACGAGACGGACTTCTCCTGACGTACCGCATTTGCGCGAATCGCTGTGAAGAATTCCGAAAATGGAAACAAACAGCGATGGCAAATTTCTTTTCTTTCAATCGTAATCAGGCAGTGATTCTGCTGACTCTTTTGCTGGTGCTGGTATTCGGCGCACTCTATTTCTTTATTTACATACCTGATAATCAGCTTGATCTTGAAGAGCAGCGCTTTCGCTACTTGCGGAAGATTGAAAACAATATCCACGAAAAGGTTAGAAACTCGGTTGGACTTCTCAATAACCAGCTGGTTTCATACATGAGCGATCCCGATGCCGATGTACGTAAGAAATTGATCGAATCAATAGCTAAAAATCCACCAAAGAATTTGCTTTTGCTGCCGTTCCGGGAAACGACGGACACAACAAAACTGCCGGCGGAAAGTGATAGTGTTGTTGCATTGAATTTCAGAAATCAGGGAATGACTATCAATCTGGACAAAGGGAGATTCGGGGTCGGTATGCAGTTCACGATGGATCAGTTTTTTAGTGGGCTTCTGCCTGCCGATGTGTTCGATGAATACATGCTACTAACCGGTGATTCGGTGATTTATCAGACATTTCCGATTGGTGTAACCGGAATTCTGAAAGATTCTCTGCTTACTGCAAAAAGCGTTTTCCTGGGTAAAAGCGTGCGGGATATTACTTTGAGCGGACGTGAATTTAAGGTCTTCTATCAGCAATTTTCACTAAACAATGGTACCGAACTGACGGTGGCCGGTTTACTGACGGCCAAAAATTATCAGCGAGAAAGAACCAGGTTGCCAGACAATGCAGTGTTGCTTCTGCTCACTTTGGCTATTTCCACCGTACTGGCTTTGCCCTGGATAAAATTGTATCAGATGGGCAGTCAGGACAGGCTCAGGCTGTCAGATGCACTTTTTTCTTTCGCGGTTTCAATGCTGCTGATGTCGCTGCTGTTTTTTGGTTTTTTTAAATACAACGAGCCGCTCCGGCCGGACAGAAATCAACCGGAAATAATGAAGCGGAATCTGGCAAACGCAATCGATAGTGCATTTGCCAGAGAAGTAGGTTACGCTTATGACCGGCTTGGGCAGCTGAACAAAATACGGCAGGACAATCAGCTTACTTACAACCTCCAATTTCTGGATTCTGCAAAATTAAGAAGTGGAACAGACACGTTGTTGAAAGCACTTCCAAATGCAGTTCTGAATGAACTGAAGAGTCCGAAAAACAATTTGCTAGTCCGCCAGGCATTTTGGTTGCGGAAAGATGGCGTTGAGATTACCAACTGGGCCGCTACACCCGAAAACACGCCTCCGGGTAATTTTGGAAACCGGGATTATTTCAAAATGCTTGTAAACAACAAACCTTTTTATTTGTCAGGGGATCGGAAAAAACCATTTTATCTGGAACAGGTTGTGTCGTGGACTACCGGACAATTTAAATCCGTTTTATCGCGTGTTTTTGAGAATGAGGGTGCGTTAATATCGGCCATTTCTCTTGATTTGCGAAGTGTCGATGGCGTCCTACTTCCTGCGGGATACTGTTACAGTATTATCAATGACCAAGGGAAGGTTTTGTATAATTCTAAGCCTTCCAAAAATCTGAGCGAGAATCTCATTGAAGAATTTTCCGAGCATCAGAAAATACAGGCCGCGGTGATTGCCAATAGCCAGGCATTTTTTAAAACCAATTATCTTGGCAAAACGTATCATGTTTTTATCAGACCTTCTTTGGTTTCGCCCTATCATATTCTGATTATGGAAAATACATCAATCAAAAATGTTCGGGATATTAAAATATTTGGCTTCACTTTTTTAATGCTGACAGGCTTTTTCCTGTTTCTGGTTGTTCAGTTTGTTACTGTATACCTGGTATCAAGGAGGCAGAATATTTTTACAAAAAAATACCTGGACATTTCCTGGATTGGTCCGCATAAATCGTTTCATCATGCTTATAGCCAGATCATTGTATGGAATATGATTAACATTCTGCTCTTGATTTTGCTTCACTGGATTGGTGTTGGATTTTTATTGTTTCTGTTCATACTCATGTTTGCGGCCACATCCGTCGCGCTTTTTTTGAACCGCCTTTTTGCCGAGCATTATCTGGCACAAGGGGACGACCGTTACAAATCAAAACAGAATGCAATTTTCGCACTCTGGTTCATCATGTTTCTTGTCAATATAGCGGCTTTCCGACTGTTGAATGGGTATGGTTTTTACATCATCGAAGTGGTTTGGTACCGCGCGGGTATTTTGTTTTTTAGAAATGAAAACAGGATTTTTTCAACACTTAGAAACGGAGCTTTCTCATTTCAAAGATTTGTTAAATCCAAGTTCAGTCTTCTTTTTAGGCCAAAATCGGTACGGGAATCTGTGGATCGTTTGGAGCAGGAATTGAAGTCTTGGCCATGGGATTATAGTTACAGTTTTTCAATGATGGTGTTTACGCGCCTGATCATCATCAGCGGTATTCCTGCCGCATTTTTTTATATCTCAGCTTTCAATTATGAAAATAATCTGATCGGGAAATATCGTCATACAGAGTTCATCAAAGGGATTCTTGACAAAGCGAGCCAGAATAAAGCGAACCTGAATGTGAAAGATTTCTACCGCGATCAAGTTTGGATCGAGAGCATAAATATTAAACCGGGTCAAAAAGATGATGGGATCGTCAGCGAAGGTGAAGACGGCGAATGGTTGTTTGATTATCTGACGAGTTATAACATTGCAGGGCCTGACGAACTTTATCGCTATCCACCAAAAGGATTGTTTGCTTTCAAACGGTTGGGTAGGAGCGGCATTGTACGTACAATTTACAAGCATAAATCCGACCAATATCTGGAAATTTTGTCTGCTCCGGTTCAGTATCGTCTGGGAGATTACAGTTCCTTCAGGAATGCTTTGCGATTTCTTTTTTACTGGTTTTCGTTCTTTTTGGCACTTGGCGTGTTCTGGTACTGCCTGCAAAGGATCATACGTAAATTGTTTGCAGTGAACCTGCCGGCCCAAACTGGCTGGGCTGAAATTGATGATTCGGTTGTGATTAATAGCGAGCTGAATGACAGGCTGTTTATGATCGGATCGCCAGGCTCAGGCACGCTGTCGAGATTGAAAGGGTTGATCTTAGCAGGGGATGTTACCGGAAAAAATGGTCAGAAGCTCGTTTATAATGAAACAGACACGGAGGAAAATAATGTCTTCATTGCAGACATGCTTCTTGTGCCACATCAGGAGAGTGAAAAGGGCGGGGAAGCATGGGCCGCATTGTTAAAAGAAAGTCTGGATGAAAAATATGCGCTGGTCATTGTCAGTCACTTTGAGTATGATGTAAGAAATCTGGCTGCAAACAACCTGAAACTGAGTTTTCTGGAAAATGTAATACAAAAGGATCATTGTAAAGTCATCATTGTTTCAACGGTTCATATGATCAATTTTCTGGATTCGCTGAACCAGCAGGAGCAGCCTGTGGCAGGTGAGAGTCAAACATTTCAGCTTCATTTCACCCGATGGTCCGTTTTGTTGGGGAACTTCAGGATTGTTTTTGAAAAACTAAAAACTCCTGTTTGGGATGAGCGCGTCACGCAGGCAAATTGGGAAAAGATTCTTTCTTATGAGACCGGAAGTTCGTCTTTTCTGGAAGAACTGAATGTTCCTGTTGCCAACAGAATCAGAAGTTTAAGCGCACATTCCGGAGAGACCCCGAATGGTTACGATCTGGCTTACAAGGTAGAAATCAACGCACACTACCACTACATGAGCATCTGGCAATCGCTGACAAAAGAAGAAAAATTTCTATTGTTCGACCTCGCTGAGGACGGGTTTGTGAATCCGTTTGATGATTACAATCTGACACTTTTAATAAGCAAGGGACTGATTGTACCGGCCAATAGCGGACTCATTATTTTCAATAAAGGCTTTCGTGATTTTATCCTGACTTCAATTGGTGCTTCGGAGGCAGGTAAAATCAGGAGTCAGATCCGTGATAATGGTAATTGGAAAAAGCTGAAAACGCCACTTACGATACTAATCGTGGCTGTTTTTGCTTTTTTGCTCGCCTCGCAGCAGGAAGCATATTCCACATTACTGAAATACATATCCGTGCTGACCGTCGCAGTTCCAACTGCACTCAAATTCTTCGAAATGTTCGAGAAAAATGGAGAGAAAACTGCCTAGTGTTAAGTAGAAAGTTCATAGTAAATAGTAGTTATTCTATGATTTTCAATTGTTTACAAAAAATTGAAACGCCGGATTGGAAGTATTTAAAGCCAGATGTTATCCATCAAAAACGAGCCGGTTTTTTGATGCAGATCCGGATGATACAATTATTTCGAAAACATAAGTCTGAAACCAGGCAGGAGCTCAGATTTTTTTTGCGGACTCAGTAAGTTTTTCGCAAAGTTCGGATATACGGTCAAAATCAGCGTTGAGAATCTGGTTTGCTTCATCCAGCAATGCATCAATATTTTCCTGCGACGCGTCGTCCATGTCATCATTGCCCAGGTCAAGCGGTGTTTGGAACCGGTAGTAATTGTGTTGCATTTTGAAAGCTGCCATCATTTGCTTCACCTGATAGTCAACGGTGACACTTGCGCCCTGGAACATGATGCTGATGATCGGATTGATCCAGTCCAGTTTTCCCCAGTTTTTGGCAAGATTGTATTCGAACCGCCGCACAAGATCACCTGTTCCGAGTGATACGATCAGTATATTTTCCTTTTTTCCATAGAGCTTAAAATGCTCGGCGAGGCCACACATGGTTGGATTGTTGGCAAATAATCCTCCATCCACCAGCGCAAGTGCACCATCGTTTCTGCCGGTTTTCAGGCGGGTGGGTTCAAAATAAGTCGGTGCGGCGCTGGTTGCGCGGCCTACATCGCGAATGGGAAAATCGGGTTCGGAGCCGTCGGCGGCAAGCCAGCTCTTAAACAACACAGGAGTTCTGGAATGGATGTCGTAACTGGTAACCATCGTATTGGTTACGCATCCGCTCAGATTGGCATTAAAGAAGAAATCATCCAGAACTTTTTCTATGTTTGTTTTGTCGTAAAGCTCTTCAAAAATGCCGTATGGATTTGTGAATTTTTTGATCTTATCCCTTGCAAAAATTTCTTTGCCCCGTTCGGTATAAATTTTCAGAACATCTTCTGCTGAATATTTTGGTGCGGTTTTGTCGGAACTGGGCATGGTCAGCGCCAGTGCGATCATGCCGCCGGTGCTCGTGCCGACGATCAGATCAAACAACGATGAAACCGGCTGTCCTGTTTTTTGTTCAATGTCGCAGAGAATCCTGGCCGGAATAATTCCACGGATTCCGCCGCCGTCAATGGATAGTATTTTTTTCATTGCATTAAGTTTAAAATCCTACAAATATTTTGACATGTTCGAACTGGTTAACACACTTCCTGCAACTGGCAGAAGTTGTGATTTACTTTGTTTTTCAAAATAGTGGGATCAACTTAATTTGATGCAATTTTAATTACAGTTGCCTCAATTTCATATGTTTAATCCATTTTCTTATTAAGCGGCAAAGTGCATTTTGAACGCGTTTGGTCAGGAGTTTTTTTCGATGTGGCTTTCCGTTTATTGCGAATCGCGGTAAAATAGTAAACATCAGCCTGAATTTTCTTTTTGTTCTGAGAGAACATCACAGGCTGAAACGTGGCAGACCCGGTAAGTATATTTTTAAGTGCTTTTTTTATGAAACAATCCTTTCTCTTTTTTTTATTTGCTGTCTTTTCAAGCAGTGTTTTGGCCCAAAATTATGATGAGGCAAAAGTGCCGCCATATACTTTACCGGATCCGATGAAGACGTTGGGTGGGAAAAAGATAAAAAGCAGGCAGGCCTGGGAAAAAGTGCGCCGACCTGAATTGCTCAGACTTTTCGAAAACAACATTTATGGCCAGATGCCGCAACTGTATGACAGCATCCGGTATACAGTAAATGATGAGCGTACTGCTGTCATGAATGGGAGTGCTGTACTTAAAAAGGTACTGATCGAAGTATTTAAAAACAATAAATCTGTCGGAATAAATCTGGTACTTTTTGTTCCTGATAAACGCCAAAAACCTGCTCCTGTTTTTTTATTGATCAATAACCGTGGGAAAGAAAATACGGATCCGACCCGAATCACCAAGAGTGACTTTTGGCCGGCGGAAATGCTGATTGAAAATGGCTACGCTGCTGCGGCTTTTCATGTAAGTGATCTGGCGCCCGACGATAAAAATAAATTTGCGGCCGGTGTTTTGCAATTGTATCCCAATCAGCTCGCCGCTGAAAATGGCATGCGGGCAATCGGTGCTTGGGCGTGGGGTGCCAGCAGGGTCATGGATTATTTTGAAACAGATCCCGATGTCAACCCAAAACAGGTTATTGTTGCCGGTCATTCCCGTGGCGGAAAAGCTTCCCTGTGGGCCGCGGCGCAGGATTCCCGCTTTGCGGCCTGTGTTTCAAACTGCTCGGGCAATACGGGTGTGGCCCTGGCGCGCCGACAATTTGGTGAGCGGATTTCCAGGATTAACGGAACCTTTCCGCACTGGTTTGCACCAAATTATAAAAAGTACAATGACAGGGAAAATGATTTGCCAATTGATCAGCACATGCTCGTAGCGCTAGTGGCGCCGCGTCCGCTCTATGCAACAAACGCGGTGAAAGATCTTTGGGCCGATCCAAAAGGAACATTTCTTTCCTTAAAAAATGCCGAAGCCGCGTATGCGCTCTATGGTGTTGTTTCTGGTTTGCCGGTAAATCCGCCTGGCATTAACGAAGCGGTCATCAGATCTCCGTTGGGTTATCACAATCGGGAGGGGATACATGACATGACTGCTTTTGACTGGACTAATTTCATTCGATTTGCCGACTATCATTTCAAAAAACAGCAATAAAGTACCTCAGTTTTGGATGGCTATCTGCAAAAAAGCCCGGAACAAAACTGCCCGGACTTTTTTAACCTCATAACCCTTATAGTAAAAGTCTAATCTTTTCGAATTGCTGTAATCTCGAATGGCCCGCCAGGTGCTCTCAAAGCATAGGCGTCATCCGGTTGGGGACATACTTTTTTCAAATTCCCTGAAACTGTATAGTCATAACTCTCAGGAAGTGTACTTTTCTCCCAGGTTGTTTCGGTTTTGCAGGCCCATCCATATGTCAGGTTGCCATACTGGTCTTTCTGATTCATCACAAAATAGCCGTTTCCCAGATAACTGGCTTTCACATTTTCCACAGTAGCAAAGGTTGTCCCGTCACAACCACAATCTGGTTCGGGCGCATTTTTCTTTTTCCCGCAGGCGAACGTAAAACTTATCAGCAGGAAAATTGCCAGAAACCGCAAGTGTCTATGCATCACTCAGAATTTAGATGTAATAGAAAGATGTATTTTGGAAAGAAAAGGTTGGAATAAAGTTAAAATAAATTTGATGTCCGAACTTGCACATCAAATGTCCATTTTCGAACAAATAGAATCACAAAAACAGCCTTATTTCGCTTTAAACAGATATTTGCTGGTTGGCACATGATTTGTTTAGCAAATAATAAGAAAATAACTTTCGCCATGGGAAGATCTTATTTGGGTGAATTTGAGGAACTCGTTTTACTGGCAGTTGCCGTCCTGGACAACGGGGCATACGGCGTTACGGTTGCCGCTGAATTGCGGGAGCGGGCTAATAGGGCGATCAGTCTGAGCGCTGTGCATATCGCTTTATATCGGCTGGAAGAAAAAGGTTTCCTTGTTTCTGAACTGGGTGGCGCAACTGTATCACGCGGAGGTCGCAGGAAGCGGCTATTTTCCATCACGAACTCCGGCCGGGCGACGCTTGCCGAAATGCATCAGGTACGCAACGAACTTTGGAACGCTATTCCTTCAACCATTTGAACTATGAACAAAAAAACCAACGCAATGCCCCCAGTCTGGGCCGATCGATTGTTCAGCATGTTGTGTCCGGCTCATTTGCATGAAGAGCTTTCCGGCGATTTGTATGAACAATTTATTGAGGATGTTGCGCAGGCGGGAGAAGAAAATGCACGGAGGCGGTATGTCCTGGAAGTACTCAAATTTGCCCGGCCATATTTCCTGCGAAGGAAATTACAGCATTTTGTAAAATCGTTTCATAAAACCGAAGCGCTGGAAATGCCTCAAAAAAGCCGATATAGTGAAGATAATCAACCATTTCTATTGAGCCCTGATATGATTCGAAATTACTTTAAAGTTGCCCGCAGAAATCTGATTCGTAACAAATCTTACACGTTCATCAATACTTGTGGGCTGATGTTGGGAATGACCTGTGCGATTTTGATTTATGCTCTGGTCAGTTATCATCTCAGTTTCGATGATTTTCATTCCAAAGCAAACCGTATTTACCGCGTTACATCGGAACTACACGACGAAAAACTTAGCAAATACAGCACCGTGCCGGCACCGCTTGGAGCGGCCGTTCAGCAGGATTATTCTTTCGTAGAAAAGTCGGCTCGGATCATCAACTTTGACGGCATTATTTCCTTGTCTTCGTCAGCGGGAACTGCCAGATTTCAGGAACCCAATGGTGTTGCCTACATTGATCCTGCGTTTTTTGAAATTATGGCTTTTCCGCTGGTGCAGGGAAATCCAAATACGATATTGACGGAGCCCAATACGGCTGTTATCTCAGAAAAACTGGCGATGAAGTATTTCAAAACGCTCAATGCGGTAGGCAAGCGTTTTCGTCTCGACAACAAGACAGACTTTACGGTTACAGGCATTCTGAAAGATATTCCCGACAATACCGACCAGCGGCAGGAGGTTTATTTATCCTATCCGACGATAAGCCAGACAAACCCCTGGCTGGATTTCTGGGGCGGAATTTATGGAGGTTCTCACTGTTACATTTTACTGAAATCAGGCGTTTCAGCTTCGCGCGCGGAAAAAATGATGGCCGGGCTTTCGACAAAATATTACAGCGCCGAAGATGCGAAGCGGTTTCGTTTTAAGCTTCAACCGTTCAGCCACGTGCACCTGAACCAGGAAATAGAAGGCAATTCGGCCCGGAACCAATTGTTTGCGTTATCTCTGATTGGTATTTTTCTGATTGTCACGGCTTGCGTCAATTTCATCAATCTGGCCACAGCCCAGGCTTTGGGACGTTCCAAAGAAATTGGCATCAGAAAGGTTTTGGGGAGTATCCGTGGACAGCTTTTCTGGCAGTTCATCGCGGAAACGTCTGTTGTTACCATCATCGCCTTTGTGGCCGCTGTCGGGCTGGCGTATCTGGCGCTGCCACATATGAACGAAATTTTGCAGACGAGAGTGAGCATTGATACGATGTGGAATTTGAATCAACTCGCATTTCTGCTTCTTTTGCTTGTCGTTGTGATATTTGTTTCCGGCTCATATCCTGGTTTGATACTGGCGGGATTTCAGCCAATCGCGGCGCTGAAAGGTAAATTGACGCAAAGAAATGTTGGTGGCTTTTCCATGCGTAAGGGATTGGTGGTTACGCAGTTTGCAATTTCCCAAACCTTGCTGATCGGTACGATTGTGATTACGAGCCAGATGGAATTTAACCGGCAGTCGGACATGGGTTTTGATAAGCAGGCGATTGTGATGCTGCCCGTGCCTGACACCAAACCGGCAAAGACGAGTGCCATGAGCGCAAGGATTTCAGAATTACCAGGCATAGAAAAAATCACTTTCTGCAATGCACCTCCGGCATCGCCACAAAACAACTTTGACACCGGGATTCGTTACGCCTCCCGTACTGAACCTGAGAAATTTACGATCTATTTCAAGGCGGGCGATCCGAATTATCTGTCCACATTTGGTTTGGAGCTGCTTGCCGGGCGCAATCTGGTACAGTCGGACACTGTGCGGGAGTATCTTTTTAACGAAACTGCCGTGAGGAAACTAGGCTTGACTTCACCCCAGGAAGTGTTGGGGAAAAGCGCAAATATCAACGGTATGGACGGAATTATCGTCGGAGTAATAAAAGATTTTCACAGCGCATCGTTCCGGCAGCAAATCAATCCGCTTTGTCTTTCGACCAAAGCCGACAAATACGGAATCTGCGCAGTGAAAATAAGCAGTCAGAATCTGCCGGCAACGCTTACTGCGCTGGAGAAAGTCTGGAAGCAAACCAATCCGGAATACATTTATGGATATGAGTTTCTGGATGAGCACCTGGCACATTTTTACGAAGGCGATGATCTGATGCTGAAAATGATGCGCTTCTTTGCTTCCATTGCGATCGTGATCGGCTGTCTGGGTTTGTACGGATTGATATCTTTTATGGCTGCTCAAAAAACCAAGGAGATTGGCGTCAGAAAAACTTTGGGGGCCGGCGTAGCGAGTATCATCTGGCTTTTCGGAAAACAATTCACGCAGCTGTTATTGATTGCATTTGTCATCGCCGCACCCGTCGCCTGGTGGGTAATGAATCAGTATCTTTCTGAATTTCAATATCATATCAAAGTCGGAGGAGGTATATTCTTGTCAGCGATCGGCATCACGTTTATAATCGCGATTTTAACAGTCGGTTACCGTTCCCTGCGGGCTGCCCGTGCCAATCCTGTCAAGTCGCTTCGTTCAGAGTAAATAGCCCATGAATTCTTACCTGATACTAACCGCCTTACTGTCGCCCGGTTTGATGGGTAGTATCAGGTAAGAAAACGTTTTTCCGAAACGATCTTCTTCCTGAATTGCCCGGATCATTTTTTTACCAACGCGCAGTGTCGGATGCGCGCCTGCGAACCTGGCTTTCCATTTGAAAGTCGCCGGGCCTGTATTTTTTACGTACGTTCTCCGGTGACCATCGTGCCGCACGCGCATCGAACCGTTCAGTACGGATACATCGCTTACCTCGACGGTTGCTTCATCATTTCCGCGAAAGGTTGTGCTTACTGTTTTTACGCTCGCATCTGCATCAATGCCCATCAATCCCTGCACAATTGCATGTATGACCCCGTATGAAACCTCAGGATACTCCCGGCGTTTTGTTGCAGGGTTTGTCAGGTGGACAAGGTATTGATAGGCTTCTTTACTGTATCCAAACCGGTAAAGCTGGTAAGGTAAGTATGACAAATTTTCCATATTCCAATCGCCTTCCAGCAAATGAGCGATGGTTTTTTTCGTGCGTACAGGATCCTGCAGTGCATCAAACCACAACAAAAAAGTCTCACCTTCTCCTTTTCCAAACGTACCGTCATCTGTAAAATGTGTGTTGTAGAGCCCTGCTTCGGTATCCCACCATTTGCTGTCAATGTGCTGCTGGTAAGCCAGCGCTTTTTGTTCCCAATATTCAGCTTTTTTCAACTGGTGATTCACCCGAAGCATACCGGCATAAGACAGCATTCCCCTGTAAATAGCCGCGATCAGGTCGACTCCCATTTTGACATGCGGAACGCCTTCCGAATACGACGCCAGCCCGCGATATTCATGAAACGAATCTTTACGGTCATAATTTGCCGGCTCGTTGGGATGAGAATTTCTGGTTAGTAGGGAATCAACCTGCAAAACCCACCTGTCAATGAATTCTTCTGTGGTTTTTTGATGAAAATTGGCATATTCCGGACCGTTGATATAGGTTTTGTCGCCAGTCCAGAGATATAATTTCCAGCAAGCTGAGAGTACATCAAAATTTGCGTTCAGATTGTACCAGAACGCTTTGTCGTCCCGGTAATCTTCCGGTGCTGGCTTACCCGATTTGTTGATTTCCCAATAAGAGCACCAGTCTTTATTATCGGAAATATTACGGACAAAATGGTCCATCATATTTTTATTTTCCCTGTTCATGCCAAGTATTCCCGCGGCTATACTTTGATGGGAAACATCACGCATACAAAATGCTGAACGGGGCGGTAGTGCGGATTCATACCAGGGACCGACTTCATCTCCTGGCTTCCCCTTGTAACGCAGGGCCATTTCTTTTGCCCGTGCAAATGCGGTTTGCAGGACAGAATCCGTGGAGGTAAGCGTCAGATTGGTCTTTTGTCCAAAAACAGACACAACAGATACGAGGCATAGAATAAAGCAGTAAAAGTAAATTTTCATGTCGGCTTTCGGGGAGCGAAATGACAGCCATTTTGGTCCAAAATGCTGCCGGAAGTTTATAGTCAGTTATAAGCATTCCTTGCCGTCAAGATACTCAATAGTCCTGATACGTAATTAGGAGCCTTCCTTATTTTACGCCAAAAAACCGAAACCGGCGGCGCGCTCAATTTCGGTTTTTTTGTTCTGTACGGATTTTAGCGCCGGACTATCTGCTAATGATTAGTTTTTGTGAGTCTTCGGTTCCGTCGGTGTTAAAGATTTTTAAAACATAGATGCCGGATGAAAGACTTTTAACTGAAATGCCACGTTCAGGATTTTTTGCGGATTCCAGCACCGTACGGCCTTGTAAATCAGCAATTTTTATTCTGGCAATTTCTCCGCCGTTTTTATTCAAAAACAATAAGTCGGAAACCGGATTCGGGTAAAGATAATGCTCAGAATCTGCGGAAATGTTGACCTGGCGTATCCTGCTGTATGCGAAAGTTTCGTCTTTATCAATCATTTTAAGCCGGTAGAAATTCCTTCCGTTGGCTGGTTGCTGATCGGTGTAGGAATAATTTACCAAAGCCTGGCTTTCACCTTTTGACAAAACTTCGTCAATTTTCTGCCAGTTTTTCCCATCAGATCCCCGCTCAATTGCAAACCGGTCGCTGTTGCTTTCTTCGGTCGTGGTCCATTTCAGCCCCACGGATTTACCCTCCGGTGCTGCTGTGAATGTGGTGAGTTTCACAGGCAAAACAGTTTCAGCATCGAAGACGCCCCATGGTGAGAATTCGGTCACGTTTTGAACGGAGATATATCGGGCTGTCTGACTTAGCGGTCCCGCCTTGTTTTCCCAGCTGGTCCCGTTCCATCTCTTCAAAAACGTGTTTTCTGAATTGAAATCTTCGGGTTGGGCGCTGGCAGGCCACTGGAAGACGAGATTGAAGTAATGTTCCAGTGTCGCGTCTATTAATCCGGTGGAAATATTCCATTCGCAATTGATGTGTTTTGCGGATGCTGGTGGTGTATGTGAGAATTCAGGGCTGGTTCGGAATGAAATAAAGTAGGGTTTGTTCGATCCATTATTTCCTACTCCGCTGATAGTCAGCGATGCGTTAGTTGTTCGGAAACCTCTGCTGTATGTATCGCCGGGTTTGAAATAATATTGTAAATTTCCTGTTCCATTGGTGATTGCTAATACATCGCTTCGTGTCACTCCGGCGTCCGGCAAGCCGCCGAATGTTGTGAGATCATAGTTTCCAAGCCCGAACGTACCTGTAACCCGGTACTGCCCATTGCCAGGATCTGACGGGTCGAAAACCAACAGATTTCCAGTCAGGGTAACAGTAATTGTTGGATCGGCTTCAAGTTGCCTGACCGTTAATTTTGTTCCGTCCAGTTCCGTCGCGGCTTTTAGATTTAACCTGCCTGTTGTCAACATTCCGTTCAGAACAATGTTTCCGTAAACCGTAAGTACTTTTTCGGCCGAGCCTGTAAGAGATTTTCCTGTGTTCACCGTCAAATTACCAGCCGAAGTATTTTCATCCATAGTCACGGATCCGTTGATCACGATATTGTCAAAAGTGAGTGGTTTGCCAACAGGAGTCCAGGAGTCGGCATTACTCCAATTGCACGCTTCGCAGTTAGCAGTTTTAGTTTGAGGAGTATAAACTATGGTGGTAGATTTGATCAAGCCGGAGTAACCTTCCGGTGTCCACCCGGTTTCCGGTGGGCCGGGCGTAGTTACGTTGGTATTAAATCCTGCCATTTCAGAGGCGTTGTAAGCGCCGAAGCTGAAATAATACCAGTATTCCCATCGGTTGGCAGATTGATTGAAAAAGATGTTTGCGGTTTTCACATATGCCTGTCCCCAATACGCGTTAACCTGTGCGATGTAGATATTTCTTCCGGTTGCGTCTGCTGTCGTTGCGGTGTAAAGCAAATTGGTTCGCTCATCTCCGCCTTGGATTGCGACCTGTTGTGCTGTCAATTGAAATGAAAAAAAGACAGGGAAAAAGAGTAAAATTATGTGCTTCATACGCTGCGATAAAAATTTATTATTAAATGTTGAGATCAGTCAAATCAAAGATTATTGGCTGATGATTTTAAAGAAAACTTCCGAAACCGGACATATTACTTCCGAACCGAGGGATTTCGTATACGAATGAAGTGCGTCGGTTTCTGTCAAATGATGCCGGGTGGTTTTTTGGGATTTATTTTTAAATACCGGTTTATTTTCATCGAGCCAATTCGTTAGATTTACTATCGGTTATTTGCCCCGAATTTCCTGAAATACGCAACGTTTGAAATGATGAAGCTGCTGCAATTTCCCGCCATTGTTATTTTAGTTTTTTTGCGATTAAATGCCTTTTCGCAAAAGCCGGGCAACGCTTTAAAAGAAAACCGGCTTTACGAAAAGCTGCTGGAAACTCAAAAAGAATATCAGGCGGCGGTTGCCAAAGGAGACTCTGAAGAAATTGCCGAAATGTGTTACCGGTTAGGCAAAAGATACGTTGGCGTCACAAATTATTACCGAGCAAAGCAGTGGTTTCTGAAATCCCTTCAGATCCGGGAACCACATGGGCCCTCGGACGCTATTGGAAAAGTTTATGTCAGGATGCTCGAATGCGAAGGCTATCGTGGAGAAACCGGAAGTGCAAACAAAGTAATGGAATATGCCCGGCGGGCGATGTTCAACTTTTCCAAAGCAAAGACACCGGTCGGGCTTATGAATGGATACAGATCGCTAGCCTGTGCTCACAATGCCGGATTGCGGTGGAAAAGAGAAACATTGAACTTTGTACCTTCAATGGATAGCGCCATCTATTATGATGAAAAAGCATTGCAACTGGCATTGCAGATAAAAAACCCGCTGGATATCGCGGTCAGCTACGAAAGTATCAGCGGGACCTGGGCAGACAGGGGTAATTTTGATCGCAGTATCTGGTACGAAAAACAAGCGCTGGCAATGTACCAGAAAGAAAATCGGGTGTACAACATATTTAGTGTATATACGACTCTGGGAAAAGCGTATCTGGATCATAAACAGCCCTTGCTTGCCAGGGAGTGGGTGGAGAAAGCGAAATTGCTTGGCGACAGCCTCAAAAGGTTAAACTATGGCCAACTCGCTATTCGAGAAGATGTTCTTGCGCAGTACTACGAACAAACCGGCGACTGGAAGAACGCATACGCACATGAAAAACAATATGCGGGCCTCAAAATTGAAGAAATTGAAACCTACCGGGAGGGGGCAATGGAAGGGATTGTAACCATGTACGAAAACGAGAAGAAGGCGATTCAGCTCAAAGCGCAACAAAAGGAATTGGTGGCAAACCGGAAGAATATGAAGATGCAGATCGGACTTATTTGCCTGACCGCACTCTTATTCCTGGTCTCGGGAACGGCGGGTTTGTTTTTCTTTAGGTTATTCAAAAAATATAAAAAGATCAGCAAAGAAAATGCGGAACTGGTGATGGAGCAAAATCACCGGATTAAGAATAATCTGCAATCAGTCACTGATCTGCTTAGTCTGCAATTGTATCGCTTGTCGGATCCGATTGCGATTCAGGCCCTTGAAGAAAGTTTGTTGCGCGTGGAGGCAATGTCCATGGTGCACAGGAGATTGTATGGCGGTGGTAGTTTGGTGGAAATTGAGCTGAAAAAATATCTTCCTGATCTCGTGCAAAGCGTCCTCAGGAGTTATCACCTGGATTACGCAGAGGTAATCTATGAGTTGGAAGATGTGTGGTTACACAGTGACAATGCCATTCCGTTGGGGTTGATTACGAACGAGTTGGTTACGAATTCCTGCAAATATGCGTTGCCTCATCATCCCGATCCCGTGCTGATCATTCGCTGTCGCTTTTCTGATGGCAGGCTTATTTTTCACTACCAGGACAACGGTCCAGGTTTTATTCCGAAAGCTGATGGAAGTTCGTTTGGTCTTAAACTGATTGAATTAATGACGGCCAATCTCAATGGTGAAGCCCGGTTTTCGACACAATCCGGAAGCCTTTTCGAGTTGAGCTTTCGCGGTCACGTACCATTTTCTGCTGATGACGAGCGTGCTGTTTTAGATAAAAATCTCAATTGATATTCTTTTATGAGCTCCGGAACCAATATTCTAATTGTTGAAAATGACAGTTTGATTGCAGAAAATATCAAGAGCAGTTTACAGAAGGATGGGTTTAATATTTCAGGCGTTGCCGTGAATTTTAAGAATGCGGTTGACTCTATGAAAAAGCAGCCTGCTGATCTTGCCGTGATTGACATCCGGCTGGATGGACCGGAAGATGGAATTTCAACAGCAAAGGAATTATTAAAAATTAAATGGATCCCGATCATTTATATTACGGGAGAGTCACTCAGGAAATCGGCGGAAAGAAGCAAAAATACTTTTCCTGCTGCATTCCTGGAGAAGCCGTTGCGAATGAATGAATTGTCGGTTCAGATTGATCTTGCTCTACATAATTTTCGGGCGGGTAATTTGCCGGCAGTTGAGTCACAAAATGCCGATCACATTTTTGTTCATTCCCAAAAAGGTTACATCCGGATCAGGCAGGAGGAGATCTTATACATGACTGCCGACAGAATTTACTCGAAATTGTTTCTGACCGAAGCAGGTTTTCAGCGGCTTTATCCGGGCAGGTCTCACACCTTTGTCCATGTTTCAATGAACCTGGGTCGCGTTTTTCGACAGCTTTCGTCTCAGTTTTATCAATTGTCACGATCCGTGGTCGTCAATCTTGACTTTATTGACCGAATCGATTCTGAGAATCTTTTTATCGCAGATCATCAACTGCCCATTCCGGAAGGCACGCGGCAGGTGCTCATGAACCGCCTGGGTATCGTCAAAAACCGTTGATTTTTAGTTCGCCGAATATTTACCTGAGGTATCGTTTTGCAGGTTTCAATACTTTGCGTTTGGCGTAAGAAACGGCTTTGTAGCTTCCAGGAGCATTTTCGTTTCCGCTGACATATGCAGGCAGCTGAGGATAGGGGTAAACGGGTCTTTGCAGCCGGATGCCTTTTTTTACATCGCCGTCAATATATCCGGAAACGGTCAGCTTTTCCGGCGCCTTGTTTTTTTCTACCCAGTTCATCAGCGCCGTGAGAATATCATGCTCGTCATCCTGAGCTACATTGAGCGCCAGATTTTGGCCGCAATCATTAAGTCCCGGGCCACCTCCGCAGTGCGCCATGCCTGGAATCATGAAAAACCGAAAAAAATCTTTGGTTTTCGACAGGCTTCCCTGCGCTTTGATCACCCGCTCATAATAGTTTGCTGCATCCTGAAACGGAACGAGCGGATCCGCAGTCCCGGCGTACATCAGGATTTTTCCTCCCAGTTTTTTCAAAGGGTACAAATCTGGATTATTTGCATTCAGTATCGGTGCCAGAATGGAATCCATCTCGTCCTGATCACGATCAAAATCGAATTTTTTGTAGTCGAAATCGGGTCCGGAAACCCATTTGTATTGATAAAAAAGTGCGGCCGGTGCCTGCTGCGGATTTTGCTGATAGTCGATTCCTGCACCCGAATTCTCGCTGCCAAATGGAATAGGCGTGTAAATTCGTTCATTCGTTTTTGGGTTTGACGGTCCGGCGTATATATTTTTAAGTGCCGTGAGCTGACGCTCCGTCAGACATCCCGGATCGTCAGCTCCGTTGGCACACATGGGCAATGTCTCGGGATCAAATTTACAGGCACGCGGGTCTGTAAGAAAATTGTCTCCGGGCGCACCACCATCTTTTCCAGCGCAAGCTTTAATTACTGCTGCTGTAATCATAGCCAATTTTTCTTTTGGCAAAAAGGCGCTACCCGGCACCTCGTTCGTGACTTTGTAGTTCCATACAAAACCGGTGTGCAGATGCGTTCGGTTGTTGGCCGGAGCTCCTGCCAGAATTCCGTTGTAATCGTCAGGATATCTTTGTGCTTCCATCAAAGCCTGTTGCCCGCCCGTAGAGCAGCCCGCGAAATAGGAATAGGAAATTGGTTTTTTATAAAATATTTCGGTGATTTTTTTCGCTGTCACCGTCATTTCGTGTGTAGCACGGTGCCCGAAATCTACCCATCTTTCAGGATGTCCCACTGCTTCATTGGGGCCTGGTGAAGTTCCCATATCGGTATTGGTTGTTGCGAATCCCCGCTTCAAACCGTTCGCGATCGCTCCATAGGCAATACCTCCTGCTCCGCCTCCGTTTCCTGTACCCAAAAATTTTCCGTTCCATCCGGATTCCGGCAACCACAATTCAATGCGGATATTGGATTCTGGTACCGGTTTCAAAGTAGCTGCAACCCGGCAAAATGATGGTAACCCGGTTATTTCCTGCCTGGAACCCGGAAGTTGAAAGGTGCCGGAAGAGATGCGTTCTGACGCCGTAATTGTGACACCCGGAATCGCTATCTGGGCAAGGTTTTCGCAACTACAATGAACTTTGGAAGTATCAGCTTTGAAACCCTGACAATAGCCTATTTTCGGATTTGCCAGCAGGATTGATGTGAGTGAAAGGAGAATGGAGAGACAACTTTTGTACGCCATGGCCGAATTTAACGGAAACAACTTATATCAAGTTGAATACCTGATAAATCTACTATTAGCGTAGGATTACAGTAATGTCAGACGCCGGCAACAGGTTCAGTCAAAAAGTATTCATCAATCTGATTCCAGGAGTAATTATAGAGAATTCCATTGACTTCCTGAATGAAATCGGCTCCATTTTCATCTGTATAGCCCACCCGCCAGTTCATCGTATTTTTAATCCTGAATTTCAGCGTTGAGCTGGGTAACGGTAAATCGTTTGCTGTCAAAATTTTGATTTTCATCTAGTACTTCTGATATGTTTCTCAGAAGGTACGACATTTTACTGGGACTGTAAGTTTTGTAGGTTGGCCTGGCTGGTTCGCGTCAATGTTTTTTACAGAGATATAAATAGAGAACGACACCAATTGCATCAAATTTTGTCGGGGAGACAGTATTCGAACGCCTGCGGATCAAGCAGAAAATCTGGGGGAAAGTTAAGCATAGAGTTTTGTAAGTCTGAACAAGAAGAATGGAATGTCCCGAACACCTCTGGATGAGGACCTAAAAGCCTTGATTTTGGCATTGAATGACTCTGCCGAAGCATTTGTACTTCTGTTGTTGAAAAAGTTTAGGATGTCCAGATAATGGGTCTGAATGGATCGAGCTACGGTTTTGAAAGAGTCCAGGCCGCAATCTTCGACTGCATTGTACCAAAGTGCCAGCTTTTTAAAGGCTTGTTCTTTGGATTTACAACTCCTAAAAATCGTCCCTAATCCTGTTGCTAACCGGTATGCCTGTTCTATAACCGGATACCGATCAAAAAGCAACCTAGAACGCTGAACTTGCGAAGCAGTCCACTTATCATGATGCTTGAATAACAAATAGCGACTCCTGGCCAGCAGTTGTTTAAGGGTGTCACCATTAGCAAGAATTTCGGGTTGATATGGTAAATTGGCCCGTTTTGCGACCTCAATAGCCTGATTTTCATAATCGAGCGCCTCCCATCTGTATTTGATCCTGACTTCTTGAACCGCATCGTATACTAGTTTTTGAACATGAAAGCGGTCGATGACTTTCGATGCTTTCGGAAAACATCTACTTACTATCATGCCCATGCTTGCGGCCATATCCAAAGTCACTTCGCGCACTTTACTACGGATTCGTTTGGGAATTTTCGTCAAAATCTCGATGATAGATCCGGCTTGTGTGCCCTTCACCATCGCTACCAATGAGCCTTTTCGGCCTCTGGCTGCTTTATTCGTGATGATGGTATAAAGCTCACCATTTGAAAGTGAAGTCTCATCAATACTTAGATGTGGGCCGGTATTTTCTGGATACAAAAGCCATTCGGAGGCATGCTCGCGCTGGACCCAGTCCCTGTAATCGCTGATGTGGTCTTTGTACTGCTGTTGCAGTTGCTTACCATCCAAGTGGAAGTATTTACCTAATTGAGAGCAACTTATAGGGTTATTATCAATACAATCCCGCCCGGCGGCCCGGTTTTAAAAAATCAGCAAACTCTTTGGTCATCCGAGTTCCCTGTTGCACTACATTCCAATCCCGACTGATTATCTCTCCGGTGTCCTTCACTTCCCAGCGCCGACGCTTGATGCAGAGTGTAACTCGCTGATTACGAATAGGGAAATCCTGAATGTATATCTCAGGTAAAAAGCCCTTTGATTCCAATTTTTGGTCTTTGTATTCAGAAGGAGGTAGGTTCTTTTCTTCCAGGTAAATATGTAGGCCAGGAATGGATTCGACGATTCTGGAAAGCTCAAAATATTCGAGGATACCCTCGGGCAATAGGAACTGGACTAGGGCTAGATAAGACTCTTGCAATGTATTCTCAATTGATTCAATGCAAAAAAACTAATTTTTTAACTTCCCCCCAACTTTTCGGACTGATCCACGCCTGCGGGCTTCCGTCTGCGATCTGCTGTTTCCAAACCAGATTTAAATAAAAAAACCTGACACAATTCGTGTCAGGTTTTGTCGGGGAGACAGGATTCGAACCTGCGACCCTCTGGTCCCAAACCAGATGCGCTACCGGGCTGCGCCACTCCCCGAATTGTTCAAAACCTGTAAATGATCTGTAAAAATCAGTACCGTGTTTGTCTGAACAGGGCGCGAAATTATACATTTATTTTAAAGAAACAAAATTGGTGAAATATATTTTTAAATTTCAAGGGCAATACGCGGACGGGCGGGACTTGCCAAGTCTTCAAAACTTGGCAAGTCTAAATAAATTGCCTCAACAATATTTGTTGAAAATATAATGATTACATTGTGTTGTCAAATTTTCGCTACATACCCATTGAATTAATCGTTGAAAATCATTTTGACACATTTTTAATGAGGCTTTCATACCTTAACAAAAAAGAAACTAATCATTAGCCGATGAAAAGAAGAGATTTTTTGCAGATGTCGGGTCTGGGAATGGGCGCGATCATGCTGCCAGATATTCCGGTGCTTGGAAATAATGTCACAGCTGAACATTTACTGGAACCCTGGATTGACACACCCGCTAAAAAGAAACTCGCTGAAATCGCACTAAATGCGACCAAAAGTAAAGGTGCAACTTACACAGACGTGCGCATCGGCAGGTATCTTCAGCAATACGTTTTTACGAGGGAAAAGCAGGTCCAGAACATTGTAAATGCAGAATCTTACGGGATTGGCATCCGTGTTATTGCCAACGGAACCTGGGGTTTTTCGGCTACCAGTGATGTTTCGGCAGAAGGTATTGCCAAATGCGCCGCAACGGCCGTGGAAATCGCGAAAGCAAATTCCAAATTTCAGAAAGAACCTGTTGTTCTCGCAGAGCAGAAGGGTGTCGGCGATCAGACCTGGAAAACGCCGATTGTGAAAAATGCCTTCGAAATTCCGATTCAGGAGAAGATTGATCTGCTGATGCATGTGAATAATGAGGCGATGAAAAATGGTGCGGGTTTTGTCACTTCCAACTTGTTTTTTGTTAACGAACAGAAATATTTCGCTTCCTCCGACGGCTCCTTTATCGATCAGGACATACACCGTATCTGGCCGACATTTACTGTTACGGCTATTGACAAAGCGGCGGGTAAATTCAAAACGCGGGATGCGATCAGTTCTCCCATGGGCATGGGATTCGAATATCTGGACGGCTTGGCGTCAGAAAAGATCGCAGGCCCAAATGGCCTGATTGGTTACCGGAATTCCTACGATATGGTTGAGGACGCGATAGTGGCGGCAAAACAGGCAAAGGAAAAAATGACTGCAAAGTCGGTCTTGGCCGGAAAATATGATCTGGTTCTGGATCCGAATCATCTCGGGCTGACGATCCATGAGTCCGTGGGGCATCCTACGGAGCTTGACCGTGTTCTGGGTTATGAGGCGAATTATGCCGGAACGAGCTTCGCTACACTGGACAAATGGCAATCTAAAAACTTTGCATATGGCAGTAAACTGGTAAACATTGTCGCAGATAAAACACAGGCCCATACGCTCGGCGCGGTGGGTTACGATGATGAGGGCGTTCCGTGTAAAGAATGGGATATTATCAAGGACGGCATTCTGGTCAACTACCAGGCAATCCGTGATCAGGTTAAAATAATTGGCGAAAAAGAGTCACATGGCTGCTGTTATGCCGACAATTGGAATTCGGTTCAATTTCAACGTATGCCAAATATCTCGCTCCGTCCAGGTACGGAAAAACGCAGTGTTATGGATATGATCAAAGGTGTTGAAAAAGGTATTTACATCATCGGCAGGGGCTCTTATTCTATTGACCAGCAACGATATAACTTCCAGTTTGGCGGGCAGGTTTTCTACGAAATAAAAAATGGACAGATCGCCGGCATGCTGGAAGATGTTGCTTATCAGTCGAATACCCAGGAATTCTGGAATTCGTGCTCGCAGATTTGCGACAAGGATGATTACCGTACTTTCGGCTCATTTTTCGATGGGAAAGGTCAGCCGGCTCAGGTTAGCGCCGTTTCACACGGCAGCGCAACCAGCAGGTTCGACGGTGTAAATGTGATCAATACGGGCCGAAAAATCTGATTGCTGATTTGAAACAACAACATTGAAATGTTGTAAAAAATGACTGTTTATCAATCTCAAATTTTCCACAATGGCACTTTTATCAAAAGAAGAAGCAAAGAAAATTATAGATAAAGTACTGGCTTTCAGTAAGGCAGATGAGATAAGCGTTGGCTTGTCAGGGAGCCGGACAGGGAATATTCGTTATGCAAGAAATTCGGTCTCAACGAGCGGTGAAACAACGGATCTGGCGTTGTCCGTCACGTCCGTTTTTGGGAAAAAATCAGGCACATCGACGATCAATGAATTTGACGACGCTTCACTGGAAAAGACGGTCCGGCGTGCAGAGGAAATAGCGAAATTGGCGCCTGATAATCCAGAATATATGCCGATGCTCGGCCCGCAAAATTACCTGGAAACAAATTCTTTCTCAGAGAATACTGCTGCTATCAATCCCGATTATCGCGCTAAGGCTGCTTTTGACAGCATTGATCCATGCAATAAAAAGAACCTCACCGCAGCCGGTTATCTGGAAGACACAACCGGATTTTCTGCAATGGGAAACAGCAAAGGTCTTTTTGGCTACAATAAAGCTACATCAATTGATTTTTCAATTACAGTACGCACAGCAGATGGGAAAGGCTCCGGATATGCTGCAAGAGACTATAATGATGCTTCCAAACTGAGTGCAAAAGCAGCAACGGAAGTTGCGATGCAAAAGGCGCTGGCATCAGCGGCTGCCAAAGCAATTGAGCCCGGAAAATATACCGTGATCCTTGAACCGACTGCTGGAGTTGATCTGCTTCGAAACATGATGAACAGCATGGACGCCCGCAATGCCGATGAGGGACGGAGTTTTCTTGGGAAAAAGGGAGGGGGGACAAGACTTGGTGAAAAGCTTTTTGATGAACGCGTGACAATCTATTCGGACCCGCAAAATCCTGAAATCCCGGGCTCGCCTTTCGCTGGTGGAGGTGGCCGTTTTGGTGGCGGTTCCGATGGCAGGCCGCAGGAAAAGGTTGTCTGGATTGAAAACGGTGTGGTGAAAAATATGTATTATTCCCGTTACTGGGCCGATAAACAGGGAGTTAAGGCGATTGCTCCTCCGGGTGGATTCATTTTTCAGGGCGGAACGGAATCGCTGGCTGAGATGATCAAAGGAACGGAAAAAGGAATTCTGGTAACACGTCTCTGGTATATACGGGCTGTCGATCCGCAAACATTATTGTATACCGGGCTGACCAGGGATGGCACTTTTTATATCGAAAACGGGCAGATCAAATATCCGGTAAAGAATTTCCGGTTCAATGAAAGCCCGGTGATCATGCTCAATAATCTGGAAGCAGCCGGAAAACCCGTACGCGCAGGTGGCTGTCTGGTGCCGCCGCTGAAAATTCGTGATTTCACTTTCACGAGTTTGTCCGACGCAGTTTAAGCTTTTGGTCAGAATAGCTTTTGCCGCTCAAAAAGCCATAAGCCCGTAGGTCAAAAGCAAATTGATTCTGAGCTGTTCTTTGTATATACTTAACATTCAGGCCGGATTGGCCTGATACGCATCAAAAAAACAAACTTATTTTGAAAAGAAGAGACTTTATCCAGCTTGCCGGACTTGGTACCGGTGCGATGATGTTACCCGGCCTGGCCATGGGACGGAATGTTTCACCGGAAATGCTGCTCAATCCGGGATTGGATGTGGCCGTGAAAAAACGACTTGCCGATGCGGCGTTGAATGCAGCCAAGTCCAAGGGCGCGTCTTATGCCGATGTGCGAATCGGCCGGTATCTGAACCAATATGTGGTTACCCGGGAGGACAAGGTGCAAAATATTGTCAATACCGAGTCTTATGGGGTTGGCGTGCGTGTGATCGCCGACGGATGCTGGGGATTTGCGGCTGTGGTAGATGCGAAAAATGAAGCGCAACTCGCGAAGGCGGCGGAAGATGCTGTTGCCATTGCGAAAGCCAACGCCAAACTGATGAAAGAACCTGTACAACTTGCTCCTCAAAAGGGTTTTGGTGAAGTGAGCTGGAAGGCGCCAATCAAGAAAAATGCATTCGAGGTACCTATAAAAGAGAAGGTGGATTTGTTGTTGTCTGTCAATAATGCCGCGATGACGAATGGTGCAAACTACGTGAATTCGGTTCTTTTTATGGTTAATGAACAGAAATATTTCGCGTCGACAGATGGGTCCTACATTGACCAGGATATCCACCGGATCTGGCCAGTTTGTACCTCAACGGCGATTGATCCGAAGACCGGGAAATTCGAAACAAGACAATCACTCAGTGCTCCGATGGGAATGGGCTATGATTATCTTCAGGCAAATCCGGCCGACAAAATTACCGGCATTACTACCAGATATAACAAAGGTTACGATATGCTTGAAGATGCCACTTCGGGAGCGAAACAGGCGAAGGAGAAGTTGAGTGCCAAGTCGGTGGAGGCTGGCAAATACGATCTGGTGCTGGATCCGTCGCATCTCTGGCTGACCATTCACGAATCTGTAGGCCATCCTCTGGAACTTGACCGGGTGCTGGGTTATGAAGCCAACTTCGCTGGAACGTCGTTTGCGACGCTTGATAAATGGCAATCGAAAAATTTCCAGTACGGAAGCAAACAGGTTAATCTGGTTGCCGACAAATTGCAGGTTGGTTCACTTGGCGCAGTAGGCTGGGACGATGAAGGGGTAAACACCAAAAAGTGGGATCTGGTGAAGGATGGGGTGTTGGTTAATTATCAGGCAATCCGGGATCAGGCGCACATTATTGGTGAAAAGGAGTCACATGGGTGCTGCTATGCAGATAGCTGGAGTTCGGTTCAGTTTCAACGTATGCCAAACGTTTCTCTGGCAGCAGGGAAAACCCCGTTGTCTGTGGATGAAATGATTAAGGATGTGAAAAAGGGAATTTATATTATCGGAGATGGCTCGTTTTCCATTGATCAGCAACGTTACAACTTCCAGTTTGGCGGTCAGCTTTTTTATGAAATTAAAGACGGCAAAATTGTGGGCATGCTGAAAGATGTGGCTTATCAGTCCAACACGCAGGAATTCTGGAACTCCTGTGTACAGGTTTGCGACGATCGGGATTACCGGTTGGGTGGGTCATTTTTTGATGGAAAGGGTCAGCCTTCTCAATCCAGTGCCGTTTCTCATGGAAGCTCCACAGCCCGTTTCAACGGCGTAAATGTCATCAATACAGCCAGAAAAATTTAATTTCCCCAGCCATGTCAATCATATTAACAGAATCAGAAGCAAAGGCATTACTGCAAAAGGTATTGAGTTATTCCAAAGCAGACGAATGCGAGGTGAATCTCAGTGGCGAGCAGCGGGGCAACATCCGTTATGCACGTAATGAAGTAAGTACAAGCGGTTCGCTGACGAATCAGAACCTGGCGGTGCAATCATCGTTCGGCAAAAAAGTAGGTGTAGCGACCATCGACGAATTTACGGAGGAGAACTTTGAAAAAGTGGTTAGAAGAGCCGAGGAACTTGCAAAACTGGCGCCTGAAAATCCGGAACATGTGGGCGTGCTGGAACCTCAGAAATATTTGAGTTCAAAAGGGTTTTTTGAATCAACAGCAGCAATCAATCCCGACGCCCGCGCAACGGCAGTATTGAAAAGTCTGGAACTATCCAGAAGCCAGAAATTGACAGCCGCCGGCTACCTTGAAAACCAAACCGGATTTACGGCAATGATGAATTCGAAAGGTTTGTTTGCCTATTATCCCAGCACTGGGGTCAATTTTTCACTGACCGTACGTACATCAGACGGAACGGGTTCCGGGTATGTTGCAAAAGGTTACAGCGATTTCAGCAAGCTTGACACGGCGGCTGCCACCAGAATCGCAATTCAAAAATCACTCGGCTCGGTTGGCGCGAAAGCACTTGAACCGGGTAAATATACTGTCATTCTGGAACCAACAGCAGCTGCGGTTTTATTGGAAAATATATTCTTCAATATGGATGCGCGCAGCGCCGATGAAGGACGGTCTTTTCTGAGCAAACCAGGTGGGAAGACAAAAATGGGAGAGAAAATTGTGGACGAACGTGTCACAATTTATTCTGATCCTACAAACGCTGACTTGCCATCCTCGCCCTGGTCGGGTGACGGACTGCCTCAGGAAAAACTTTCGTGGATAGACAAGGGCGTGGTCAAAAATATGTACTATTCCAGATACTGGGCGCAGAAAAACAATGTAAAACCAGTTCCATTTCCGGGTAATGTGATCATGGAAGGCGGAACTGCGTCGTTGGAAGAAATGATCAAATCCACCAAACAAGGAATTCTTGTCACCAAATTATGGTACATCCGCGAGGTCGATCCGCAAACATTGCTATTGACCGGGCTCACACGTGACGGAACTTTTTACATTGAAAACGGCAAGATCAAACATCCTGTCAAAAATTTCAGGTTCAACGAAAGCCCTGTTATTATGCTTAATAATCTGGAAACACTCGGGAAACCGGAGCGGGTCGTGAGCACGGAATCTGATCGAAACTATTTGATTCCTCCGATGAAAATCCGGGAATTTACTTTTTCATCTCTTTCTGACGCGGTTTAGTTGACCGTCGGTTGTCGGAGAGACATATCCGTTTACATAAAGAACCACAGACTTGACGCGCTGTGGTTCTTTACGCTTTGTAAACAAATGGTCATAATTAAAGCCAATGAAACCTTTTTTCTTCACCCGTATTCAATATACATCAGGTAACTGGGACACAGATCAGCGGATGCCTTCTAATCTGTTGCATTCTCTGGTGGAATACACGACGATACCTATTGATGAGAAGGAAAAGGTGGTTCAGCTTGGTAGCAGTGAGATTTTTAAAAGTCCGTTCTGTTATCTCAGCGGCCACAAACTGGTGGAGTTTTCGGGTCAGGAGCGGGAGCATTTCAAAAGATATGTACAAAATGGCGGTTTTGTTTTTGTCGACGATTGTAATCACGACATCGACGGTCTTTTTGCCAAATCTTTTGAGCAGGAGATGGACCGGACATTCGGACCAAGAGCGTTAGTGAAAATTGCCAATAATCATCCGATCTACAATTGCTTTTTCAAATTTGAAGAGGGGCCGCCAACGACATCGTTTGAGCTGAATGGTTGGGGCGACGATCTCGTTCATGACTACCTTAAAGCGATTGTTGTCAATGGACGTATTGGTGTTTTGTACAGCAACAAGGATTATGGCTGCGAATGGGATTACGATTTTCGTAACAAAAGATTTCTCGCAGTGGACAACACACGATTTGGCGTAAATATTGTCATGTATGCATTGACGGCGTAGAAAATAGTTTATGAAAATGATCGGCAAATAAATTCTTAGCGATTGGAAAAACAGGAATTAACTTACTATAAAACACTGGTTACCAAACTGCCTTTGCTCAAAAATGAAATTGGCAAAGTGATCGTCGGGCAGGTTGAGGCAATTGACCAAATTTTGATTTCTTTATTAGCCGGCGGCCATTGTTTGCTGGAAGGCGTACCCGGACTGGCAAAAACCCTGACGGTAAAAACGATGTCGGAGGCGTTGCACATGAGTTTCAAAAGAATTCAGTTCACGCCCGACCTGATGCCTGGTGATATCATTGGTACCGAAATACTGGAAGAGGACCACGAAACAGGAAAGAAATTCTTTAAATTCAATCAGGGGCCTGTATTCGCCAATGTCGTGCTTGCGGATGAAATCAATCGGACTCCTCCAAAAACGCAGGCTGCTTTGCTCGAAGCCATGCAGGAAAAAAGTGTTACATACGGTGGAACGAACTATGAGCTACCGTCGCCTTTTTTGATCATTGCAACCCAAAATCCCATAGAGCAGGCTGGAACTTATCCGTTACCTGAGGCGCAGCTTGACCGGTTTTTGCTGTACATCAAACTCAATTATCCAAGTGAGACGGAAGAATTAAATGTATTGAAAGGAACCACGGGTACCTTCCGGCCGTCGATCAGCCGCATTTTGACGGATTTGGAAATTATTGATCTCCAAAATCTGACAAGACAGGTCCATATCAGCGATGAACTGCTAAGTTGGATCAATATTTTGGTGCGGGCAACAAGACCGGAAGGAAGTCCGTCGGGATTTGTCACGGAATGGTGTGACTGGGGTGCCGGGCCGCGTGCCGGGCAGGCATTGGTATTATGCGCAAAGGCCAGGGCGGTGCTGAATGAACGTTTTTCAGTGATACCGGAAGATGTTCAAACGCTGGCTTATCCGATTTTGAGACACAGAATCGCGATGAATTTCAGAGCGGAAGCAGAGGGGATAACCTCGGATCAGGTCGTGGAAGCATTGTTAAAAGAAGTGAAGTTGGGAAGGTAGTAGTTTGGTATTCCTTTACATGAGCGATTTAATTATTACATCCCTACGGGATTTTGCAATCTGGTGGCGAATGTATTTCTACCGATAGCACATCGCTACGCGGCTACAATGGAATCCATTCTGTTCGCCCCTTCGACCAGTCACGAAATATAGGTAGTGAAAAACATGCCGGCAGGGATCTGGGAAATGTCTGGAGGCAGGCGATGTTGTTGAATCGAGATTTTGGACATAACCAAGAAATGCCGTCAGGCATGCAGCCCCTTTGCCACAAAAAGAATGTAATAAATGATAAAAACGAACGGCTTACTGGCTTCCAATTTGATCAAACTCAAAAATCTGCAACTGACCGGTAAGCTGGTCAGTGAAGAATTGATGCTTGGAATTCATGCGAGCAGGCGGTCCGGTATCGGTGTGGAGTTTGAGCAATATCGTCATTACGAGCCGGGCGATGATCCCAAGCGTATTGACTGGAAATTATTTGCCCGGACAGACAAGTACCTCATCAGAGAATCTTCTACAGAAAGCGATAAACAGGTTCGGTTTGTACTCGACCTTTCCGGCTCAATGAATTACGAGGAAAATGGAGTGAGCCGGTTGCAGTATGGTCAAATCTTGCTGGCTTCCCTGGCCTATTTGGGATACATTCAAAATGATCAAATGAGCCTGTATTCTTTGCAAAATAATACGGTCGGGACAATTGTGGCTGGGGGAAGTTTTTCGTCGGGGAAACAGGCGTTCCAGAAAATTCTGGTAGGTCTTGAAAAAACTGTTGCAGGGGGAAATTGGCACGATAGTGAAAGTTCTGCGCGTATAAATTTTCCTGAGTTCCAACAAACGGGCAGAGAGCAGTTAATTTTTGTAAGTGACCTTTTGCAAATTAAAAATGAGTGGATTACGCTGATAAAGTCTCTTGCCGGAGCACGCAGGGAGATCGTTATTTTCCAGATTTTGGGTGATCAGGAAGTGAATTTTAATTTGAAAGGTTTCTACCGTTTTAAAGATTTGGAAACCGGTAAAGAGCTTGAATTGGATGCAGAATCTGTAAGGGAGAAGTTTGTAGAGTCTTCGAAATCATATCTCGCCGATTTAAAAGCAGCATTGCAGATCCCCCACGTACGTCTGGTTCAAATGACGCTAAGTGACCCTATTGGTATGGTTTTGAAACGATTTTTAACCAAACGAAAAGGCTGATGCAGTTTATTTATCCATATCTGCTGTGGGGCGGAGTCGCGGTGGTCATTCCTGTTGTTATTCATTTTTGGTATCAAAAGACAGGCAAAACAATTTCCTGGGCGGCATCGCAGTGGCTTACAGATCAAACCAGTTTGCAACATCGGGGCATGAGACTGGATGAAATTCCTTTGCTTTTGTTAAGATGTTTGTTGTTGATTTTGCTGTCCCTGATTTTAGCCAGACCATTTTTTGAACTAAATGGAAGTGAAAAAACAACCTCTAAAATTCATCTTGTCGAGGCAAACAGTAATCTGGCGGAGGCATACCGTTTTGAACTTGATAATGCACAGAAAAACGGCGAAAAGATCTATTGGATCGGAGCCGAGTTACAGCCGGTTACTGATATTTTCAAATTGCCAAAGCAAACAAACCCCGAATTATATTTGCAGGAAAATGTCATGCGGCTTGGCAAGGACAATTTGGAGTTAAATCTCTATATTCTAAACAATCAACAACTGGCCGAGAAACCTTCGATTTACGTGCCTGAGAATTTCCGACTTCATTCCTTGCCGGATTCAACGAGAAATATTTTAACACCATATTTTGATCTGGGAAAAAAGAAAAAGCTGTTTGTTGATGGTGATGGGAAATTGAAAGTGGTCGAAAAAAATACGGGCCGTTCGTCTGGTACTTTTGCGTCTGAACCGGTTCACGTCGGACCAGTTCATGCGTTGCTAAATTACAGAAATGTAACAGAAAGACAGACTGTTATGGCTGGATTGGAAGCGTTGGCAGAGGTGTATTCCATTCCATTCTTCATTGATACGAGCAGGGTGAACGGAAAAAAATATGAATTGGTTATTTCCGATCATAAAATTGAGCAGGATAAAAACGGGTTGTACCTATTTTCGGGGACAGATTCAGATTTGAATTTTCCTTCAAATGTTGTCGTTCTGCCGGATTCCCTACGCATAAGTAGCTCGGAACTGGTTGAAAATGGTCGTCTCCCGGAATTGCTTGGCGACATGATCATATCACATTTTGATATGAAACGCAGCAAAACTCAGTTAAGTGAGCAGCAATTTTGGCATATTTTTAGTGCCGAAAAATCTATCAGCGCACATCTGGCGGACAAACTTTATCCATGGCTTTTACTCTGTTTTGTATTGGTTCTTTTGGCGGAACGGTGGTTTTCATTGAGAAAAAAAAATGACCGGATCTATGCGTGAACTTCAGAAACTCGTTGTTTCGGTCACAAGCCAGCTGTACCTGAGTGCATTTATCAAGTGTGTGCTTTTGTCTGTTTCCTGTTATTTTTTTACTTCCGAAATTAGCCTGGTTCCGGTTCTCGCATCTCTGGCAGGATTTGGTTTGGGTGCGGTTCGTACAGGTCTCTTTCGAAACAAAAAAGAACCGGCAATTTCCCTGATACACCAATATGTAGCTTCGACCGAGTATAGTTTGCACCTGATACAAAAGGAAAAAAGAAGCGTTGCAGATGAACTTCAATTACTAAGACTAGAATCCGGTTTTGACAAAACCTCGTTTCCTCACCTGAAAGTGTATTCAGGCTTTTGGCCGTACATTGGTGTTTTTCTGGTATCGATGTTGTTTTATTTATTTTATTCCGGGATTTCTCTGGATTCTTCAGGAGATAATCCGGCCAGAAAAAGTCAAAAGTCTTCAGGCAAATTGAGCCAAACAACTGCGCCTGTTTTTGAGTCTGCAAGTGTCAAGGTGAAACCACCGAACTATACAAAGTTGCCTGAAACGCAGAGCAAAGATTTGAACGTCAGTACCATTTCGGGTTCTGCCATTTCGTGGGAAATTGTTTTCAACCATACAAACGAGCTGTCTGTAAGGTTGGTAAATAGCAGGGGAGAAGAGGTGCAATTTGCTCAAAAAAACAGGTATTTTGTTTACAGCGATCGCCTGAAAGGGTCAGGGTTGTATAGCATCAAAGCGTATTGGCGGGACTCTGTGGTTTACCAGTCGGACTATTATCGCCTGGAAGCGATTCCCGATGCTGCGCCGAAAATTGAGCCTTTATCGAAAGCGCTTTATAAATATCACTTTTTGAGAGACGAGAAAACGCTTAAAATTTCCGCCAAAATTTCCGACGATTTTCGTGTGAGACAAGCTTTTATTGTTGCTACTGTTGCCAGAGGTTCAGGTGAAAATGTGAAATTCCGAGAGTTGAAATTTCCGTTACTTCCAACTGATTTTAAGGAAGCTGATTTACATAAATCAATTGACCTGAGTGCGCTGAATTTTACACCCGGTGACGAACTGTATTATTACTGGGCAGCCATTGATAACAAGCAGCCTGAGCCAAATTTCAGCAAATCAGATACGTATTTCCTGGTCTACAAAGATACTGCTCAGATTGAAGAAGCGGAACTGGCAACGATGGCGGTGAACATTATGCCAGAATATTTCAGAAGTCAGCGACAAATTATTATTGACACGGAAAAACTGATTGCAAAACGCAAGAAGCTCGTGAAAAAGGAATTTACTTCGATTTCCAATGAGATCGGATTTGATCAGAAAGTGTTGAGAATGAGGTATGGTCAATATCTGGGAGAGGAGTTTGAAACGAATATCGGAGGTGCGGGTGGTCCGCCGGCCGGAGAAACGGATGGCCGTTCGGGTAACATTCTGGATGCTTTCACCCACAAATCCGACGGTGGTAACGAAGGTAGTGAGTCACGTTCGGCTGAGCCGGCGCATGAAACGCACGACCATGAAGGCACAGCAGCAGAGAAAGGATCCGAGGATCCGCTGGCCGCTTTAATGGAGCAATACGTGCATACACATGACGATGCTGAAACGAACACTTTCTATGAACAATCTACACGCAGCCTGCTTAAAATGGCGTTGGAACAGATGTGGCAGTCGGAACTTCACCTGCGGATGTACGAACCGGAAAAGGCACTACCTTATGAACACAAAGCACTGGAATTTTTAAAGTCTGCCCAACATAAGGCGAGAACTTTTGCAAAGAAAAGCGGCTATGATCCGCCACCGATCAAGGAAAAGGAAAAGCGTCTGACGGGTGAAATGAAGGACGTTAATACGAGCTTAAAATACTCGAAAGTTTTTGATGAAAAACGGACAGAACTTTTGTTCGCCGAAATGCTTGGTTATTTGGAAAGCAGTAAACTGAGCGAAGTTCAGAAGAAAAATATGCGGGAAACAGGAGCTGCGTTGTCTGGCAGGCTGGCCGACGGCGGACCTTTGAACGGAGGGTTTCAAAACTGGAAAGTCATTGGCCTTTTACAAAAAATAGCGAGTGGTAAACTGCTTACAGCGCAGGAGAAGGAGGGATTAAAAAAAGAGCTGTTCAAAGGTGTGAACCCGACCGAGCAAAGCAGGGGGAATTATGCCAGCGAAAAGAAACTGGAAACCGCTTTCAGGAAAAGATTAAAATGAATTTACAGTATAAGATGATCAAATGATTCAATTCGATTTCGACTGGAACCAACCCGTAAATGTGGCTGTGGTTGTCGTCCTGGCTCTTTTGTTGGGGTTGCAATCATGGTTTCTTGTTTTCAGGAATGTCGGCACAATCCGTTTTTCGGGAAGAAATAGCATTCGCATCGGTCTTAATCTGATCCTTTGGTTTTCTGTTTTGGCGTTCATTTTACAGCCGTTTGCCACACGCAGACCTGATCAATCCAAGGCGATATTTGCAGCAAAAAATCTTCCTGCCAAATTTTTAGGAGGATTATCTGACAGTCTGGGAATTGAGCGGGTGATCAATGTTGAAGATTTGAAAGCGCGTTCATGGGACACGATAGTTTTGGCCGGGCAGGACTTTGATAGCAATTTTATTAAAGCGCTTATGGAATCGGGGCAGTTCCCGGCGTTAAAATGGTTTCCCTATTTCAAAAGAAATATGCCATACAACCTGAGTTGGAAGGGGATATTGCGTCAGGGTGAACTACAACAAATTCGAGGAAATATTGAGTCGTCCGACCATCAGTTTTTGCGGGTGCGCTATGGTGGCAAAACTTTGGACAGTTTGGCTCTGAAACCGGGAGAAACGCAATTCAAATTGTCGTTTCCTGCTTTTGGACTGGGACGGTCGGCAGTAGAACTGGTGTTGCAAAAAAAAACGATTGACACAATTCGCTTTTTTACCCGCCCGTTGGAACGTCTCTCATTTCAATTTGTACTGGATTATCCTGATTTTGAGAGCAGGAATCTGGCGACATGGCTGGGGAAGCATGGGCACGCTGTAAAATATACAACGACATTATCGAAGGAGGTGAAAAGTGATGTGATGATCAATGAGGCCAAAGAACCGGATGTGTTCGTTACGGATGTGGCGGGTAGTTCGGGGGAGGTGATCAGGAAGGGTTTGTTGAATGGTAAAAGTGTTTTGCTGTTAAATCTGACCAGGCCATTTGAGGAAATTGCGATGATTAATAAAATATTCGGGACAAAAATGCAGGTTCGTAAAGTATCCGTTAAGGAGAATCTGCCGGTTCGTGGCATGTTGACTGCGCTGCCATTTTCTTTTGTATCTGATAATTCCGGTGTTTCGGTCCAGGGTTATCCTGTGAAGGTTCAAATGAGCAGTGGCAAGATTGGCGTTAGTTTGCTCAATGAAACTTTTCCTTTGCTTTTGAATGGAGATTCGGTGGCTTATGAACAAGTTTGGAGCCCCATTATTGCCGCCGTTCGTCCGGCACCGAAAGTAAATGTAACCTCAGAAGCGCCGGCTTTTCGCCATGTAAAAGCAAATATCAGGATTAACGATTTTGAGGTAAATCCAAAAATGCTTTCGATTGGAAATGATACCGTTTACCTCAATTATTCGGCAATAAATAGTCAATCCGCGCAAGGTTCATTTGATCCTGCGGAGCATGGCTGGCTGCCCATTCACAATGTGCCGGGGCTGGAAATGTATGTTGCCAGCGGCAAATCCGGGGATGACGCATTTGATTTGAAAGCAACAGATAGTTTCCTTAAAAAATACAATGTCCTTCGTTCAAAACGCATCGGGGACATGTATGGGAATGGTCAATTATCAAATGCCGGAGTTAAACAAAAACTACCGGCATGGGTTTGGCTGGCATTGATTCTGGTTTGCCTCAGCGCGGTTTGGATTGAGCAGAAGGTGTGGATTTAATTAGCTCAGGCCGATTCAGCATTATTGCACAATCGAATTGAGCTTGAACAAAAGATCCGGGAGAAATGATTTCTTGATTTCCCACACGATTAAATAGTCTACACCAAAATAGTCATGGACGATTCGATTGCGGAAGCCACGAATCAGATGCCAGTCTATATTTGTGTGACGATCTTTGAAATTGTCCGGGAGTCGATTTGCAGCCTCACCAATTATTTCAAAATTTCTGATAACTGCATCAAGAGTTTTACTGTCATCAAGAAATTCCTCTAATGACAAATCCTTTGTATAATCAAGAATTTTGTTAAACTTTCGATGATATCGGTGATCAGCAGAATCGGATCCCGTTTAGACATATACAATCTCTGGCTCTATCGACTGATAGTAATTTTTCTTAATTCCGTTTTTAGAGACCAAATCGACATTTTTTCTAATTTTATGTTCGATTAAATTAGCCAGATTGATAAATTCGATTCCAACGGGTCGGTCAAAATCTACAATGATATCTACATCACTTGCTGCTGTGTAATCATCCCGCACAATTGAGCCAAACAATCCGATCGAGCTAACATGATACTGCTCGATTAATTGAGGTTTCAATTCTGTCAGGATTCGCTTTATTTTGTTTAAATCATTCATAAACAAATATAAACAATGTTTTACGCTAAGGCAAGATGCTTACAACACGGATTCTGACCGGATTCTTGACGGAAGTGTTTACCTATTGTCCACCTGGAAATAAAAAACTTTAACTCCATTAACAAATCAACTGTCTCCCTTCCGTTTCGCCTTGTCCCAGATTGCGCTCTGGCTTCCTTTGATGTACCTCAAAATTCCGGCGAGTACGGCATAGTTCATAATCATAAAATAGTACGGTACGAACAGCGCCTTGACTTTGATTTTTCTTGTCTCCATAATCCAGCCGAGCAATGCAAGCCCGTAAAATCCGAGTTGGGCAACCAGGATTGTCGTGTAAATCCAGCCTCCGGATTGCGCTACAATAGCAATATTCAGTAGCAATGCGAGTATCATTAAAAACGGTGTAATAGTCCAGCGCAACACGCGGTGGCTGATGTATTGGAACGATAGCAGCGGAAATGCAAATGGATTGAAAAGTCTTTTAAGTCTCAGAATTGACTGGATTCCACCCGCAGCAATGCGGATTTTTCTTTTCAACTCCTCTTTAATGTTGTCCGATGCAACTTCCGAAGCGTATGCTTCCGGTTCATAGATAATGCGGTAGCCCTGTTGGGCAATGAGCATGGAAATCATGAAATCATCCAATATTGTATCGGACTCAACGGGTTTGTAAAGCGAGCGCCTGACGCTGAACAATTCTCCGGCGGCACCTACCACCGAGTACAATTCGGAATCCCATTTTTTAAGTGTTGATTCGTATTTCCAATAGAAGCCTTCGCCGGCAGTCGCATCCGAAACTGCGTCCTGAAGCACACGTTTTTCTCCCGAAACTGCTCCCACTTTTGGGTCGGCATAGTGCCTGGCGATCAGTAAAAGTGCATCTTTATTTAAAAAAGTGTTTGCATCGGTAAATACAACCACCTCACTGTCAACTTCATGCATGGCGCGGTGTATGGCCTGTATTTTGCCGCTGCGTACCGGTGTATGCATAAGTTTGATCTCGCTGAATTTGCTGATAAGTTCCGGCGTCCGGTCGGAAGATCCGTCGGTGATAAAGAGAAGCTTGAGTTTGTTATCCGGATAAGAGAGTTCGAGCGTATTGCGGATCTTTTCTTCGATAATGCGTTCTTCGTTGTAGGCAGCAATGATGAGCGTCAGCGTTGGAAAATCCTGATCAAGACCTGGCGAAATGCGCTTGCCTTTGATTAATCGTCTGATCCTGACCATTGCATAAAGTACAAATGCGTAGCCGGCGAAAGTGTAAAAAACAATAAATAAACTGAGCCAGAAAAGTATTTCCATAGGGTCAACGTGAGACGGGAAAGCCAAGATCTGTGCTGTCCGCTTTATGAGTAAAATGCCAGAAAATTGCGCTGAAAAAAACAGGTATGAAGTTAAATTCCTTGTGTATGACGTAGTAAATCAAATTCCGGGGAAGTACGGCTAGTGCAAAATAAAGACAGAATATTGCGAAGGTGGAAGTTGACGTATTCTTACGGATGAACAAAATCCTGTTCCTGTTCATGAAAAATTCTTTCAGAGCCGTTCGTTTTCCAACTGAGACGGATTCTTTGTGATAGATCAGGACGGATAGATCGACGTGAATTTCATAGCCCGCACGAATGACCCGCTCGCACCAGTCCAGCTCTTCATAATACAAAAAATAATTTTCTGACATGAGCCCCGCTTTGTTCATCGCATCACGCGAAATCATCATGGCAGCGCCATGAGCGTATCCGGTAGCACCGCTGGCATTGTCGTACTGTCCATTGTCTTTTTCAAACTGGCCGATACAGGCGTTGCGTGCAGTGAAGTAATTCATTGGCGTGTACCCTGCGTACTGAATCATTCCAGGCTGATCGAAATAATGAATTTTTGGTGAAAGTAATCCGATCTTCGGGTTGGATTCCATCGTTTGAACCAGCCGACCGATCAACGGCGGCGTGACTTCTGTGTCGTTATTGATCAGAAACAAATAATCACCTGTCGCGTGTTGTATGCCAATATTATTTCCACCCGCAAACCCCGTATTTGCTTCTGACCGTACAAATTTTATCTGTGGATATTGGACTTCCCAGGCAGGTACCGGATCAATTTTGCTGCCATTGTCGACTACTATGATTTCAAGTAACGGATAGTTGTTGACTTCCTTTAACGATTTAAGCAAATCTTCGGTAATCTTTGGCTGGTTGAAATTTACCGTAACAATGGAGACAACTTTCATCAGGAAAAATTAGAATTGCTTGTATAATTGTAATTTCGAATAAGGAATTATTTCGTTCGGTTCGTAGAATTATTTCAAAACTAACAATAAAAACATAGCTTTAAGAAAAATGTGGCAGCCTGCCTGAAATTTTGATCGGGACCAGTAAATTGTCAGGCTTTTAATGTCAAAAGTTCAATCATTTATTTATAAAGTTTAAATTGTGGATTTGAGGGAGAGTCCGAAAAACGCTGCCAACTATTCTCAACGCCCCGCTGATATGGACACGCAAAAAAACTTGCTTGAACAAAAAATTCAGGAGCTGTTAGAGGTGATACAGCGAACCCAGCTGGACAACCAAAGTGCAAAGAAGTACCAACGACAAATTGGGGATGCTTTTCAGAAATCAGTTGCTTCGAAGAAGCAGCTTGCACCTTTCGCTGTACTGGATGAAGACAACAATCTTTCGCGGGAGGAATTGCTTGAAGGACTCGAAAAGCTGTTGTCGGAGAATAAGATCGACAGTGATGTGAGCAAAAGTTATTTACGGCGTAACGCAATGCAAAAGATTGTCCTTTTTGTATTGTCGTTCCTGTTAATCGTAGTAGGTTTCGCGATGATCATTATGCCTGCGCCGCCAAGTTTCGAAATATTTACGGTGTTTTATTTCAATGCCAACGACGGTGTGACGATCATGGACCTCGTATCACTGCTTATTATTTTTGGCGGGGTGCTATTGTTTATATTAAACTTCAGCAAAAAATGATGTCATTCCCCGATCCACCTTCCACTGTAAAAAAAATCCTTCTTGTTGAGGACAGTTTGCTTTTTAGAAGAGTTATAGAGTCATCGCTTTTGAAAGCAGGGTACGAGTGTATGCTTGCGGAATCGGCTGGAAAGGCGCTGGAATTATTGATTGAGGAAAAACCAGACCTTATTTTGTCGGACTATGATATGCCGGGAATGAACGGCTTTGATTTCCGGCAGGCGGTGCTTTTAAACCCGGCCATCAGCGAAATTCCGTTTGTATTTCTGACCTCGTTTAGTGACAGTTCGATGATGTTACAGGGATTGCGGTTAAATGCGCTGGATTTTATCAACAAGGAGACGCCCATTCCGGTGATCATTTCCAAGCTGGGAAATATCATTAAGTCTCTTGAAAATGAGCATCTAAGATCAATCCGTGAACTCCGGATCGCAGCGGAAGCATTAAATGTGAAGTCAATACCATCTAAACAGCCAGTCGTAGCTGGTTTCAAAATTTACTTTTGGAACAAAGGTTTTCACGGTTATCCCGGTGGAGACTTTATTGATTTTGTTCAGGTCGACGAGCGTTATTGTTTTGCATTGCTGGGCGACATTATGGGCAAAAAGTGGAAAGCCTGGTTTTTTACATTTGGTTTTTTGAGCTACATCCGCGCTGCTATCCGGTTTTGTGTTCTGGACAATGATTTTGCACTCGACGCCATCGTTCAGAAGATAAATAAGCTGATCTGTCTGGACGAAAGCCTTCAAAATATATTATCCAGCCTTTCGATGTTGCTGATCGACAGCCAAACAGGCGAAATTCATTACACCGGAGCAGGAGATTTACCACTAATCAGTTTCGATCCAGAAGACAAAACGATAAGTACCATCATGTCGCCAGGTTTACTGCTTGGATTGCTGGATGATGGTTTTTATGAAAGACAGATTATCACAATGAAACCGGGGCATCAGCTCGCGATTTTTACGGATGGGATGATTGATATACCTTCAAACGGATCAAAAAAGAGCGACTATCCTTTTTTTGTAGAGCGGATCAGCCCGTATCTTGGTAAAACCGGAACGTTTGATCTGATCAAAACCGAGGTGCTTGACCTGATCGACGACAGCAACCAGATGGACGACGCCAGCATCATTTTTATTGAAAAATTATAATTCCTTATGATACTTGAAACGAAACAAGTTTTGAATGTTGTGCAGGCAACAATTTTGCCGCACGAAGCAAGTCTTACGAATGCCGAACTGTTCAAAGAAGAGATGATCACACTAATTGCCGGCGGCGCACGGCTGATTATCGTCAGCTTTGAAAATGTCGGGTATATCGACAGTTCCTTTCTGGGAAGCCTCGTGGTGGCGCTGAAATACGCAATGCCCAGAAACACGGATATTTATCTTGTTTCTCTCAAACCTGACGTCAAAAATTTGCTGACGCTGATCAGGATGGATAAGGTTTTCAAAATTTACAAAGATTATGAACAGGCAATGGAAACCATCAATGAGTAGATGATAGAGTTCCCGCACAGAAAATCATTTTTGTTTCACAACAAAGCAGAAGAATCCACTTCTGTCATAAACCGCTGCCTGAAATATCTGGACGATCGGCGGGAATCGCTGCGGGTGCCCGAGCTCACAAAATCCAAACTGAAATGGACCGTTACCGAGTTGCTGATCAACGGTGTTAAACATTCAGGGGAAAGTGTCAGCAACCTGAATTTTGTGTTCGGCGAATCCCAGTTGATCGTGACTAAGGAGGATTTTGGAAAGCCGTTGAAACTAAAAGTGTTTGAAGGGAAAAAAGAGTTGGTATGGCCTGTTGATAATGCCGATCTTGGCCATGCGTTTGAGGTTTACAGAAATGGGATTGACATCCTTCTTGTGCAGGCTAAAAGCAACGACGAGGCACATTTTATTATCAGTGAACAGGAGGATATTTCGATGCCGTCGTTGCTGGAAGAGACCAGCGAGCATTTTGGGCTCATGATCATCGCGAAGGCTGCGGACAGTTTTGAGTACCTCTGGAACCGTCAAAAAAAATCGAATATATTCAGCGTTACATTTAAATATTGAAATGAAAAATACCAACCCGGCAAGGCACAGATTTGAAGTCCTTGATATTTTTCGCGGCCTGTTTGCGTCATTGGTGTTCATGTTTCATTTGGGTCCTTTTGCCGAGACGCCCTTGCTAAACAACAGTTTCGTGGAAAATTCGGATATGTTTGTTGATTTTTTCTTTGTGCTGAGCGGCTTTGTCATCGCATATAGTTACCAGTCGATGGCCAACTGGCAGGAACTCAAACTTTTTCTAACAAAACGTGTCTATCGGATCTACCCCTTGCATTTTGTGATGCTGATGGCGTTTGTGGGAATGGAAGTGGCGAAAAATCTGCTCAGCCCCTATATCAAAGTCAATAACCTCATCAATCCTGCAAACAGTATTCTTACATTTTTCACCTCACTGTTTCTGATCAATTCTACCCCTGTGCCGGGCGTCGCCGATGTGAGCTGGAACATACCAAGCTGGTCCATTAGTGCTGAAATGATGGCTTATCTGGTTTTCGGAGCATTGGTTGTTTTTATTCAGTCGGCCCGGCAGACTTCCGCGCGTAACTGGTTCTATCTGCTGGTAGCGCTGGGCGCTTTGGCGGGCCTATGTCTTCACTCTGGCAGTTTTCAGATCAATTACAGTTTTGACTTTGGTTTTTTACGTGGAATACTGGGCTTTTTTACGGGCGTACTCTGCTTTAATTTTTTCAATATTTCCAATGGAAGCGTGCGTCAATGGCCCGCGTTTATGTTCTCATCCGGTGAAGTTGTGATGCTTGGGCTAATTGTGTTCTGCATCTGCAATGGCATTACGCTCAAACCGTACGGCGCCATTTTTGAGATACTGTTTTTCCTTTGCATTTACATTTTTTCATTTGAAAAGGGGATCGTTTCAAATTTCCTGAAACGCGTTAAACTACTCCACAGACTGGGCCAGTATTCCTATTCGATTTACATGACACATGCGCTGGTAATCAGTTTGTTCAATGTTCTTTTTATTCGGATACTTAAATTCCCGCCAAGCGCATATTCGTACCTTTTTATGATCAATTTTGTGCTGATCTACTGGCTTTCCGCCTGGACTTACAAGCATATCGAAATGCGTTTTCAATACAAAAAGCCGAAACCCGCACCCACTCCTGAAACAGCGCAGTAGTCGTCCGGTAAATCTATTTTGTGGCGAATTTGAGCCAGTATGTTTTGATGAGAATCACAGCTTCGTTGTATCCCGTTGCGAAAACGCTGATGATGCTGAAAGGCTGAAAGCGGTTGAGTCCCCAATATCCGATGCTCACGCCGATTAGCGTGGGGACAATGCCTGCAATGGCCACACCGTATACATTGCCGGTAAGGTAAATTCCTGCAAACGAAGAGGATACGCTCCCGACGAGCATTAGCAACACTTTTATGAAGTTGATCTTTGGCTGGTGAATTACGTCGAGTGTGAGCGCGAAAAAGCGGTCGAGCGGATAGAGGAGGGCAAAAGTCATAAAGATGCGCATGATGTTAGCTGCTTCCGTATCGACATATTTGCTGCCGCCAATGATGCTGATGGCGACGTCCGCGAGCACAACCGCACCGATGCAGGCTGGTAAGAGCGCCACCGTGATCAGGCCGGTATATCGTTTCATGGTCGTGATCACTTTTTCTTTATCGCCTTCGTTGTAAGCTGCCGAAAGTTCCGGCATCCCTGTCGCGGCAAAACTTCGTAGTGGAATTTCAATAATTTCAAGTAGCCGCTGTCCAAGGTTAAACACAGCGAGAGCTGCCGGTCCAAGCATGAAATTGATGATCATGGTATTTGATGTACCGAAAAGATTTGAACTCAGGGTTGTGCCTACACTGTATTTTCCAAAGTGGAATATTTCGGCGATACAGGCCGAAGAGCGCTGCCGGAAAGCAGCAATTCGGGCCCATCCCATAAAGATTGTAAAGGCGCTGGTTAACGCGGCGCCTGTAAGATAGGCGTAAATGATATTTTGCAGATTAGCGGTTTTCGTGACCGCCATGATGATAACGAAAATGATGAAAATTCCCTGACTCAGAAACCGGATCACAAGTAAATGATCAAAGCGCTGCTCGGCCTGAACCACGCAGGATGCAATGAAATAGGGAAGTGAGGCAACATAAATGATTCCGAACCATTCTACAAACAAGATCATCGACGGATTCTTGAAATAAGATGAAAACAAGAATGCCGGGATGTTGATCAATAGCAATATTCCGGTGATGGAGCCGCCGATAAACCAGGCCGATCCGACGACTTCGGCACGTCTTTCGGCTGTTGAACCAGCATAAAATTTTATGAAGGCAGTTGTTAGGAATCCGGATCGGAAAGTGTCCACCAGAAGCAAAATGGATAAAAAGAATACCCACATTCCAATGCTGGCAACGGGCAGCGCCCGGTACAGAATGATCATATTCACCATTCCAAGTACTGACATAATCCCGTTCCCGGCGAGCGAAAGAAAATGTTTATTCTGTAATTTTTGTAAAAGTGAAAATGCCATTTAGCGTTGAGTGAGCGGTTTACGATCGTCGGGTATGCGCAGACACAAATATGTAGTTTTTAATTATATATCTTTTATAAGTCGAACTAATTATACAGATAAATTAACTAATTTGGTATCTTTCCGAATTAATAGCCAAGAGATGTTATTTTTATAACATTGTTTACTCAACATATGACGAAAAGCTTTACCCGGTTAGAAAACGTTATTAAAAATCAATTTTCGTTCGTTTTAACAGCGCTTCCCGCAGGACTATCCCTACTTTTTTTCACCGCTCCGGTACTCATCCATTTTTGGAAGCTGAGGTTGCTTCCGTTTCCATCACCAGACTTTATCTCTGTAATTAAAAATAATTTCATCTGACCATGAGTTTATTCGGGTTGCCAGGGTGGATCGGACCACACCTTTTTAAAAACAAAAAATTTAGTGATCTTTCACCATCAGAGATTGACGTGCTCCGGAATTCCATCAGCCGGTTCAAAGACGAAAAGCCCGATGTGTCTGTTGTGATTCCCGCCTGGAACGAAGAGAACAATATTTACCGCACGCTTTCGACGTTATCCAACAGTCACACAAAATTGAAAGTGGAAATTGTCGTGATCAATAACAACTCCACGGACGGAACACAAAATGTACTTAATACCTTAGGTGTAAGAAATTACCTGCAAACAGTACAGGGAACTCCTTTTGCCAGGCAGATGGGTTTGGAAAAAGCACTTGGAAAATACCATTTATGCGCCGATTCCGACACTTTTTATCCGCCCGACTGGATTGATCTGATGGTAGCACCGATGATCAAGGACTCGGGAATAACCGGTGTCTACGGAAATTATTCCTTTATTCCACCTGAAAATCAAGGTCGGTTTGGTCTCTGGCTTTATGAAAAATTTGCAGGTGTGGTGATCCGGATCAGAAAAAAGAACCGCGAATACCTCAATGTTTACGGTTTTAATATGGGTTTTGTGACTGAAATCGGGCGGGCAACCGGCGGATTTAAAGTAAGCGGATCCCGGGTTTATGCCAATATTGTTGGCAGCGATTATGAAAATGAGGCAGAAGATGGCCGCATGGCACTGAATCTGAAAAAGGCGGGGAACCTTAAGATGGTAACGGATTCAAAAGCAACCGTTTTCACCTCGCCGCGCAGGCTGCTCGACGACGGCAGTATTGCCAACGCTTTCTTTAACCGCGCGAAAAGGCAACTCAAAGGCATGCGTGATTACCTATCTATGTTTTGATTCGATATGGAGCATCATTTCCCTGATACCACTTTACTGGTCACCCACTACAACAGAAGCGGGTCGCTGGAAAGGCTTTTAACGGCATTCGAAAATCTGGGTTGCCGCTTTGGCGCCGTCGTTGTTTCCGATGACGGAAGCAAACCGGAGCATATAAACCGGCTAAAAGATCTGCAATCGAAATTCACTTTTCAACTCGTAACTACACCGGTCAACAAGGGGCTTGGAAACAATATTAATAAGGGACAGGATGCCGTGAAAACGCCGTACACGCTCTACGTGCAGGAGGATTTCGAACCGGCGGACATTTTTGCGGAGCGTTTCACAGATGCATTGTCCTTCATGCATGAAGATCCTGCACTGGATATCATCCGGTTTTACGCCTATTTTGCGTACCCAAATCTGAAACCATATAGAAATGGATTTTCGGAAATGGTTTATTCCTTCTGGGACATGAACCACCTCAAATTTTATGCATACAGCGATCACCCACATCTGAGGAGGAGTAATTTTCTGGAAAAATTTGGCAGATATCCGGAGGGAATCAAAGGTGACCTCACCGAGTATCGAATGGCCGTACACTTTTTGCAAAAGAAGGGTAAAGGGTTGTTTTTTGATGCGTTTACAAAAATGTTTTATCAGAAAAACTCCGAAGCTGAGCCAAGCACAATGGAGCGTCCGAACTGGCGTTTGAGTGAAAATCCCGTTGTGAAACTTTCCAGGCTTGCGTACCTCCGTTACAGATGGCTTAAAAATACGATCGATCTGGTAACGATGAAATAGTGTGACGCAGCATCACCACAACCGAATATGAAAAACGAATACTTCTTTAAAGACGTGACCCTGCTCGTTACGCACTACAACCGAAGCCAGTCCCTGGAACAGTTGCTGCAATCTTTTCAGAATCTGCACTGCCGTTTTGAAGACATCGTCGTTTCTGATGACGGGAGTAAACCGGAGCACGTAAACTATCTCAAAGCGCTCCAAAAGGAGTATTCATTCAGGCTGATTACCGCGCCGGTAAACAAAGGATTGGGGAATAACATCAATAAGGGACAGGATGCGGTGAATACTGCCCTGACTTTATATGTCCAGGAAGATTTTACGCCCACGGTGGTTTTTCCGGAAAAGTTTACGACTGCTCTCGAACTGATCAACCAAAAAAGCGATGTTGACGTCGTTCGTTTTTATGCGTATTTTGAATATCCTTATCTGAAAGAAGTAGCGAACGGATTCTACAATATGGATTTTAGAATTTGGAAACCCGGTTATAGAAAATTCTATATTTACAGCGATCATCCGCACCTCAGGAGAACTGATTTTTTTAAAAAATTCGGGAGGTATGTTGAGGGGCAGAAAGGAGATGCGACCGAATACGCTATGATGATGTCATTTCTAAAAAAAGGTGGTAAAGCTTTGTTTTACAAGGATTTCACAGGGTTATTTCTGCAAAAGAATTCAGAGGCGGAACCCAGCACAATGAAAAGAAATATGTGGCGCGAGAGTGATAATTTTGTCCTCACCGGGCTGCGGCATGTATACAGGCACTTGAAGTTTAATCTCGATTATTTTCGATAGGCCAAACTGGTCGCTGAGAAAGGTGAAAATGGCCCTAACAAATAACGTATGTCAATAACTTCTATCAAAAATATCTTCGGGCTCTATTATGTCAGTATTTCACTGGGATTGGCACTGATTATAGGCTCGCAGTACTTTACTTACCGGAGCGTGAGGAAATTGTCGCTCAACAATGAAAGATTGAATGTCACGATCGGTGTGCTGAATCAAACGGCGAACTATGGGCTGACTACCAAGGATTTTCATTCAAATATGCGGGGTTATCTCATCACGCAGAATACCAACCTCCTGGCTGACAATTACAAATTGAAAGTGCAGCTTTTGGGAATCAGCGACACACTATTCAATCTGGTAAGAACGGATCCCGTACAGACGGCAAGGGTAAAAGACCTGATGGAAATATCCAGCAAAATTGTCGCGTATTCTCAGGACATTATAGAAATGTACCGCAATGAGGGGCAGGAAAAGACCTTTGAGAAACTCAGAAAAGGGGAGGGTATCAAGCTTAATACGCTACTGACGGAAAAGATCAAAGAGATGGACGCTTACGAAAATCACAATCTGGAACAGCATAGGAAACTGGTTGCGATTACTCAAAAAAACTCGATACTTTTTATTCTAGTTACCAGCTTCGTCGGGTTTTCCCTGACGTTTCTGTCCATCTATTTTCTGAACCGGGACAAGGGTAAACAGCGGCAGTTACAAAAGGAGATTGCCGAGAAAGAACGCGTTTTGAACCAATATCTGGAAGCAATCCCGGATGGGGTGATGGTGATCAACAAGCGAAAGGAAATCGTGCTTCTCAATCAGTCGGGAAGGGAGATTCTGGGAATTAAAACAAATAAAGTCGAGACGCTGGATGATAATCTGAGTCAGGTAAAACTCGTTGACCCAACCCGCTACCACGTTCGGTTTACAACGGAATCACTACCGATCAGCCGCGGACTGGAAGGCGAAAAACTGATTGGCAACAAAATTGATCTGATCAAGGACAACAAAATTTATCACCTTGAAACGAACGTGCAGCCGGTGATTGGGCTCGACGGAGAAATTACGAGTGCGATTACAGTTTTCAGGGATATCACTGAAAGGGCAAACTACGAAGCAACATTGGAAAAAGCGCGCGTTCTGGCTGAAAAGTCGGTGCGGGTCAAGGACATTTTTCTTTCCAATGTTAGTCATGAGATCCGCACACCGCTGAATGCCATTATTGGATTTACAAATCTTCTTTTTGGGGAAGTTACCTCGCCAAAAAGCCTGGAATTTGTGAGTTATATTCAGGTAGCAAGTAAAAATCTTCTCGAACTGATCAATGATATTCTTGATTTTTCCAAAATTGAAGCCGGACAGGTGCAGCTGGAAAAAATCCCGACTTCGATCAATGAGCTTGTTGAATCTATTTCTGTAATCGTGAATCAGAGAGCGAACGAAAAGGGAATCCATTATCACTACATCATGTCCAAGGACCTGCCGGAAGTTGTGGAAACGGACAAATTGAGACTGACTCAAATTCTTCTGAATGTGTGTGGAAATGCGGTGAAATTTACAGAAAGCGGAAGTGTAAAATTGTTGGTGGAGCCTGTTGGGGAGATTATTAATGATGTTCAGATGATCCGGTTTGAGGTTCGTGATACCGGAATTGGCATATCAAAAGACAAAATCAATGACGTTTTTCACCGTTTCGTGCAGGCGACAGAAAGCACAACCAGGATTTTTGGTGGCACCGGGCTTGGGCTGAGCATCGTGAAATCATTGGTGCATATCTTCGACGGTACGCTCAATCTGCAAAGTGAAATTGGTAAAGGAAGTACTTTTACAATTGAGTTTCCGCTCAAAGTATTGAACAACGCCAGTCTTCCGGAAGAGACGGACAGGGAGATCATTTCCTATGCTTCAATTGCGTCCATGCGCGTTCTTGCGGCTGAGGACAATATTCTCAATCAAAAATTACTTCAGGCAATTTTTCAAAAACTGAGCGGAGATCTGACCATCGTAAACAATGGGCAGGAAGCGCTGGACATATTGACCGAGAAACCGTTCGATCTGATTTTGATGGATATCCAGATGCCGGTTATGGACGGATACACTGCAATCAAACAAATTCGAAGTACGATTTCTAAAACGATTCCCATCATTACGATGACCGCACACGCAATGGTCGGAGAAAAGGAGGAATGTCTTAGTATCGGAGCTAACAGTTATATCTCGAAACCATTTAAAGAAAAAGAGTTAATGTTTACCATTTCGCAATTGGGGAGCAAAGATATCCCTGAACATGCTGCTCCACAGCAACCGGCGGCAGAAAATCAAAATAAGGACATGAGCTCCCTTTTGAATTTGGATTATTTAATGGAAATCACAGGCGGAGATGTTGAACTGCGGCAGGAACTCGTATCCCTTTTTGAGAATGATTACAAAGTTCAGCTGGGTTTGATTGATCAGTCAGCCATAGCCAAAGACGGGCCAAAGCTTGCTCAGGCTATCCATAAATACAGATCGTCATTGTTCTCTGTTGGGTTGCTTTCCACCGCAAATCATTACAAGGAGCTGGAAACCATGTTGAAACAGGGAAATTGGGAGGCTGATACTGAAGCCAGGCTGAAACAGCTCAGGGAAGAATCAGATCTCGGATTTTCGCTCTTAAAGGATTTGTAATCAGAGGATTATGTTCATGCCTATCGCCTTGTAAATCTCTGCAACACTGTTTTTCCAGGTATGCGAGCTGGCGAAATCCCGGCGAGCCAGGGTTTTGGCAGGAGAATTCTCAGACAACGCACGTTCGATCAGCGTGATGTACTCTTCTTTATTCTGGCCGAGGTAAACATGGTCTGAGAAGACACTCATTGCGTCCGTCTTGGTAGCAACCGTCGGCTTGCCAACTGCCAGATATTCGTCAATTTTTCTTGGATAATTGCCAATTGTCACTTCATTGAGCAACTGCGGATTCAAACAAACGTCAAAGGCGTTGATGTAGGATGGGAGCTGTTCAAAAGACCTGGAACCTGTGAAAAAAACATTCGGTAATTTATGTAAATCGCTTTGGATGAATTCATTGTCTTCCGGTCCAACGAGAATGATGTTCCACTGAGGACGATTGACTGCGATGTAATGTAACAAATCCATGTCGAGTCTCAGACTTTGCAGTGCGCCCACATACCCGATGCGTGGCCGGACAATGGGACTGATATCGGCAGGGTCCGATGCGTTGATGCCTTCCAGGAAAATTTCCAGATCACATCCCTGGCCAACGTAGTAAGAATTTGGGTTATACTTGCGGCAATAATCGGCCAGATAAGTTGAGTTTGCTACGCATATATCACTTTTTGCAATAAGCTGAGGTTCGAGCAATGTGCCGTGTTTTTTCCAATAGTCGACCGCCAGCATAAAATCCCTCGAATAATAAATCGAAATTTTTGGTTTGAGATTGTCTTTCAGATAAAAACTGCGGAACATGTCATTGTCATTGAAATGAACATATTCCCTGAATCCCAACTGATCTGCTGCACGTTTTATACTTGCCGCAAAAATTTTGTTGTTTCTTTTATTGAGTAGGTTGAAAATAAAATTGGAACCGATCCAGTTAATGGATTCGATCATTTTATCGGGATAAAGTACCCAGAGATTCTTGCTGACTTCCTCAATCCCATTCTCCTTTTTGGCGATGACATTTTTACGCCTTATGATTTTTGGATCATCTCCGTTTTTCATCAGACTGATCCGGTCCAGAGGCGAGTTGACATAAAGTACACGGTGGTTTTTACTGAATTCGACCGCGATGTTCTTACAGTTACTCCCTATTTCCACGTCCCAAGCCTGTTGTCCGGTAATGATGATATCCATAAAATCTGTTTTGTGATATTAACGTTGAATTTTAATATGGTTTGAAACGGTTTGGAACTCAGGTTTTTTGCATTTTCATATCCAGCTCATCTAAAATCCTGCTTTGGGCCGGATCAAATTTCCGGGCAAAAAGTGCATCTGATTTATTCAGTTTAATGAAATCTTCTTCCACCAGTGTTTTAGGGCTTGGTTTTCCTTCCGACCAGTCAATGTATCTCAGGTTGTTGTTTACCATTGAATTTTTGAATGGCGAATTGTAAAGGATTGTCTGAAAAATGATTTCGTCCGGCGCCCAGGTAAGTTTGAAAAAGCGGGTAACTTCGGGATGTTTTTCAATATATTCCAATATAAATTTTACCGCTTCACTGTTAATCGTCAACCATTGAGACCGACCCACGGGAATTAAATTCCCAGGCATTTTTCGCGGCGGAGCAAGTTTGTTCAGCCATTTTTGCACAAAATATTTTCCTGGGAATTCGTAATTTGTCAGGTGATATGTTGTAAGCCGCGATATAGCTTCGTGCCATTGCTCGTGCACGGACTCGAAAGCCATGAAGTTCTTTTCTGCTCGTTCTTTCAAAAACAGATGTATCTCGGCGGTCGTTTTAATCGGATAATCTGCTCCGCTCAGCAGGTTTACATAGTCGATCTGCTTACCTGAATTTACAATTGCCTTAAAACCGTTAATCGTGGCTTGCACAATACTGTACGCGCCCCAACGCACTTTTACACGATCAGAAATCAGAAAAACACGTTCATTCAGAGTAAGAAATTTGAAGTGTTCCATATCTGTTTTGGCGTCGATATGAACGAAAAAATAGACATCCTCATGACTCAGCCTGTCGATCAGGCGCGCGAGTTGGTGCGGTTGGTTGTGGGCCAGAATGAGGTGCGCGATTTTCATTGAAGGATATCTTTCTGTCCGATTAAAATTTTCGTGATGGCTTTTCAGGCAACAGCCGGTTGCTTTTTTTGAGCCAATATATTTTTTCTATCAATGTTCATTGATACATTAATCAGTGCTGTTGCCAGATAAAAATAGATGTTGGACGGAAATTGCACGATTGCTTCCTGTGGGTAGTTACCAATATTGTACGCAAAAACGATCAGCAACATCGCCATACTGTACGTTTTGAGTTCGGGATTTTGAATACTGAAATAGTTATTTATTCCCTGCCTGAGAATGGCGAACATCAGCAAACAGAAAAGCAGCAGGCCGATCCAGCCAAGCTCCACCGCAATACGAACGTAACCGCTGTCCGGAGGGAAATTAGCCAGATAGGATTGTGGCGCAAAACGTTGTCCCCAGGCGCCGGTGGCGCCCAAACCGCCTCCGATCGGATGTGTCAGGATGTAGGGCTGAATTCTTTTTTGGTTAACCGTTCTCGCTTTGAATGAAATATCCTCAGACGGTTTGAAGGCGGTTTGAAACCTAACCAGATTGGGGTTGGCTGTTGGTACCAGAATCAAAAACAGAATGAACACGGCTGCAATTCCTGTACCGATCAGCACTTTTCTGGTAAAGTTAAGGATAAGGTACAATCCCATGGCAGCAGGCGGAAGCACGTAAGCGCCTCTGGTTCCTGAGAAAAGCATTGCTGATAAAAACAGTGCAACAAGCAAGGCCAGCGCAACTTTCTTCCAGAATTTTTTGGCATAAGTAAGCAGCGACATGCACAAAATGCTGCTCACTACCATGTTATAAGAAAATGCGACCGGGTCTGAAAATATCGAAAACTTACGCCAGTGGCCTGCTATAAAAAGTAAATTGGCAATATTGGGATCTGAGTGAAGCCAGGCCTCTTCGGAGTCTGAAAATCCGATGTATTCCTGTTTGTAGGCATAAAGTGCTGCGAAAATGGAGAGTGCGATCCAGATTTTAAGCAAACCCTTGATCGCGTTAACAGTACGTATCTGATACATGAAAACGAAGTACATCAGCATCACAATGGCGACCGAACGAATCGTATAAACCCACGCCAGCCTGGACTCTGCCACCGGATTGATGCCCTCCATCAGGTTAAATGCGATCCATATCATTATCATCACGCTGATCGGCCCTTTGAAAATTGTCCAGTCCGGCTCTCTTTTTTGTCTGATAAAAAAACCTAAAATGAGCAGAAGTTGTATGCCGTCCATCATCGTACCAAGGGGGAAATCAATTCCTGCCTTCATGATGAAAAACAAAAGGTAGGCCATGATCAGTAATACCGAGATGCCAAACATGGGAAAGGCGACAATGCAGTAAACCACCGTCGGGACTGCTATGGCCACAATAATCAGGGCTGCACCGGCAATGCCTTTGGTAGCGATAAGTCCGGCGAAAAGCAATGAGCAGATCAGTAACAAAACAAGCCCGGTTGTGTTGCTCAGTTTTTCAACCAGAAACAAATTTCTCAGCCAGGCGCGCGGAGAATTCCGTTTGGAGTTTTCTTTGTGCAGGAAAATGGGCAGGTCGTTTTCCAATTAGAAAAATAAGATTTTTAGAAAAAATATAAACACACTAACCAGTGCAAGCAACAGCGCCATTTGTCTGGTTTTATTCTGAAAAGGTGTCAAATGCTGAAAACCCGTCTGTTCTTTCTTTTTTGATTTGACCGGATATATTTTCATACAAATCGCTGGTTACAACTGCTTTTCCTGTGAACTTCCGTGGCGCGTGGCCACCGAAATTTCGTTCGCTTTACGTGATTTTAACAATGCCTGAATCTGGAAAAATATAAAACGTGGAATGCTGGCCAGAGACTGGTAAATTCTTTTATCGGTATTGGACCGGTTCAGTGCTATGGCGAAACCAAGTACAAAAATGCATAGGGCTGAAAACCAGATCAGTGCAATCCAGGGAGCAATGAAAAGATTCACAAAAAGAAAGAAAACAGATAAAATCAGAAAGATAAACAAAGGTGGACGCAAAAGTACCAAACCGAAAATCAGCTGATTCCAATTGAATCCTGCAAGGCCTTTGAATAACATCCCGAAGCCGAGCGAAAAGTATTTAAACCATGTGTTGATCCAGCGCGCCCGCTGTTTTACAAGCTGGTCTGTTCCGCTGGTTTTTTCGTCGTAAACTATGGCGTGTTCAGCAAAAGCGATCCTGTATTTTCGGATGACGATTGCCTCCTGTAACACTTTGTCGAAACCGGCTCCCGTAACATCCAGATGTCCCAGACATTTTTTATAAAGTTCCGTGGTGAATGCCATTCCTGAGCCCGCAAGCGTTGCCGAAGATCCTGAACCAAACAAGATTTTGCCATCATAAAAGTGGTAGTAAATGTCTCGCGCTGCGTCAAGGCAGGCATAGGTACTATCCAGATTCTTTGCCTCACGAACCCCCTGAACAGCTTCAAAACCCTGATTGAAATATAGGTTCAGCTCATTGAGGTATGCGGGATCAGTAATGTTATCGCTGTCGATGATCGTCAGGTGCGAGTGGGGGCGGATAAAATTTTTGATTGCATGGAAATGCGACCGGGTGTTGCTGCCTAGCGTCATTTCCGGTCTCAATAAAAGCACTTTGTCCGTCGGGAAGTGCAGATTGCTGATGTCACATTTGTCGGCAACTACATAAATGTGGTAATTATTATAATTCAATTGCAGCAACGAATTTACAACGGCCGGCAATTGTGACGTTTGCTCATAAGCCGTAACGATGATTCCGTAGTCGGGCAGAACATCCGTCGCTTTCGGTTTGGTAGCAGTAAAACTTTTGCGAACACTGAAAATGAGGAGCAGCACAAATGGAAAGACCAGATTATAGCCGATCAGGATTTGCAATAACCACCAGAAATATTCAATTATTTTCATGCTTCAACCGGTTTGCCAAGTTTACCTGCCTGTTCGGGAATATCTTCGGTATTGGTCAGCACCCAACCTGCAAATTTTTCATTCAGATTGTTCAGATACTGAATTTTGGATTGATCCTTATCCGAAATGGAGCGACCTGCTGAAAAAACGGCCACGACGCGGTCGGCAAATGTGATCCATTCCTTTGCTTTATTCATGAAAGTCAGCGAATCGGTTTCAACGAGAATGATGTCAAACTGTGTCTTCAAAGCGAGCAGTTTCCGGCCAATCAGTTTTTCCTCCGACAGTTCCAGCACGGAAACGTCACCACCCTTATTTCCCAGAATTTTGATCTGACCGGGAGTTGCTTCCAGTGATTGACTGGATTTAATAAACCGGTCAAAAAGTTCAGTATCGGCGCTTAAACGCGTAATGTCGGGTTGGCCGAAATTACCGTCAATGATCAGAACGGTTTTGTTGATCTTTGAAAAAGCCCAGGCAAGTGCAAGCGTAAAGGAAGTTTTGCCGACGCCTGGCGAAAGCGAAGTAATCGCGATTATTTTAGGATCTCCAAGCTCCTCATCCAGCTCGAAACGAATCGACCGGACCAGATTTTTATAAAGCTGAATCGGTTTTTCCTCGGATGAACTAATGCCTGCGAGACTCATGTTCGTTCCTTTGTCGATTTTGTTCAAATATCCCAAAACCGGTCTTTCTGTAGCATTCGCGAGCTGCATCGGGTAGCGGATGGAATTGTCGATGTAGAACAGAATGAAGAAAACGAAAATACAGAAGACGAAGCTGATCACGCCGGAAAGTACCACGAGAACCATTTTTTTTGATGCCAGGATAAGTCCCGGCATCGCTCTTTCGATCAGCCGCAAATGGACGGGAAAGCTAAACTCCAGACTCGCTTCGTTGTACCGTTGAAGTGCCTCAATATACTCTTTGCTGGCAATGTCTATACTCGTTTCGTACTCCTGAATCTTCGCTTCGTTCGGTACCAGGCCGTCAAATTTCCTGTTCAGGCGGTTGAGTTCTCCCTGAATGGAAGTCACGCTGTTTTTGGATAGTTCAAGGGAGATTTCCATAGCCAGTTTCTGACCAACCAGATCCTGCTTTACGACCATCGGATTATAGATATATTTGTCCGACGCCTCATCAATTTGTGCTGCCAGTTTGCCCCGCAGTGAATCCATGCTGACTTTAATACGGGGATCATAATTGTTCCTGATATATCGTTCGTTCAGATCTTTCAAATTCTGTTTGCTTACTGCAATGCTCTGATTGATGCCCGTTAGCGCGCTTTCAAGATACTTTCGGTCAGCAGGGTTGAATTTGTCATCAATGTTTTTGATCGCCGCCGAATATGCCGTGATGTCTTTGTGGGCTACTTCACGACGGGTCTCATAATCAGCCATTTGACCATAAATACTTTTGGCCTGCTCGTTGAGATTCAGTACGTGATTTTTTATCTTATAATCTTTAAGTGTGGCCATTCGCTGATTGAGCGCATTCAGTTTCTGGATCATAAAACTCTCCAGGAAGCTTATGGTTTTCTGGTTGTTTCCAACTACCCGTGACGAATTGTCTGAAATAAATTCGTGGCTCAGCGTATTGATCACGTATGCCGCCAGGTCAGCATTTTCCGCTTCGTAATCGATGTCAATGTAATCGCTCGTTCCAACCCGGTATACCGACAATTTTTCACGAAGGCTCTTGGCGTCAAATCCCATATCTTCGATGATGTCATTGATGGCATTTTCGTAAGGAATCCAAAGGAAAAGCTCTTCCCGGGCGTTGTATTTTTTTTGAATCAACGCAATTGCTTTTGTACGTTCCGCCTTCGTCATTTGTTCGATGGCACGAACAGGTTCGCGCCAGACAGAATCTTTAGTTTGTTTTAAGGTATTGAGCATGAGTCGGTAAGAAACCTGATCCAGCGTGCTTTTTAGTAGCATCATCTGATTAAGGCTCTCAAATTTCCGGGCAATTTCCTGCTCCTGTTCGTTTTTTTCTTTTGTAATAATCTGATCCGTTTTGTCTACCAATCCTGTCGCTATCCGCGCATGTGATTTGTAAGTATCGGGAAGTTTTTTGACAAGGAAATAGCTAGCCACGACCGTGAGAAGCGGCACCAGTATCAGTGTGATTTTATTTCTTTGGATCAGCCTTAAAAATTGCAGAAATTCGGTCATTTTATATTTTCAAGTTTTTGTCCCAATAATTCTTCAAGCGTACTCTTTGCAATCAACATGTCTGCTTCGGCGTTGATGATGTTTTGCGAGTGGTCCGACTGCATGCCCAGGACCCTGTTGTACATTTCCAGTGTTTCCTCTCCTTTTTCAAACCGGTGTTTGACGTTCGAAAGCATGCTCTCAATGTCAAGCAGGGCACTTGTCCGTATCCGGAGCACCGCTACTTTCTGAACATATGTAAAATATCTCTTTTTTACCTCAGCTTCCATGTTTATATCAAATGCCTCCTTGTCATACTGAGCCGCGGCCAGTTCACCTTTCGCCTGTTTTATAACATTTGGTTTTTGCAAAAGGGAGCCTATATTCGCAAAAAAGCCAAACTGATAGCCACCCGCTGGTGTTGGAGCAACTGGTGCGTTGTTGTTGGTTGGACTGTACAGATAAGAGAAAGAGAAAATATCAAAGTACGAGAGTTTTGCTTTTTTTATCCCGTTTCCGGCGATATCCACCCGGGCCTGATACATCTTGATCTTGGGATAATTGGTTTTGCAAATAGCAATCAGTTTGTCAAGATATTCGTAGGAAACATCCTTAGACAACGATTCCTGTGCGTGTGTGTTGTGAAATAGTAACAGTAAACTAACCAAAAACACTGCGTGTCTCATCTGCATTAATTTTGAAGAAATAACTTATTAAAAACTACTTTTGTCAGGATTAAGGGGATTCTGAATCCGTTACCAACAAGTTTCATATTCAACGTTTAAAAAATAAACCTGCTCTGATGCCATTCTCCGACTACGTCCGTAATAATGCCCGTTTGAAAAAAATCTTTCATTGGCTCCTGATCCCCACCAATCAGGCGCGGCCAAGGCTTTGGGTACGTATTTTCCTGAATCGTTTTTATCATAAAAGGGGTAGTGGTGTAGTGATCAGAAGTTGGGTCAGGATGGATGTGGTTCCATTCAATTTTTTCTCAATCGGAAACAATTCTATGATCGAGGATTTTACTACGGTTAATAATGGAGTAGGTGATGTAACGATCGGAGAAAACTCGCTGGTGGGTCTTGGAAATGTAATTATCGGACCGGTTAAAATCGGAAACAATGTAATTCTTGCCCAGAATATTGTTGCCAGCGGCCTCAACCACAACTATACCGATATTAGCCAGCCGATTCACAAGCAGGGGGTGACCGTTGCGCCGATTGTCATCGAGGATGATTGCTGGATTGGTGCTAATGCAGTGATTACAGCCGGAGTAACTATTGGAAAACACTGCGTTATCGCGGCCGGCACGGTCGTCACCAAAGATGTACCGCCATATTCGATCGCAGTTGGCAATCCCTCCCGAATTATAAAAAATTACGACCAGGCACAAAAACAATGGGTAAAAACTTACTGACATAATGTATGAAATAAAGTCTGGCTGTTGGTCTGTCGAGGGCAACTGAGGACTTTTTGTAATGCTCTTTTTTGAATATGCGCAGGAAACATTTTACACGTTCTCTGATTGTAGTAGGGCAGGGAAGGTCTTAAGGATAATTTGAAGGTCCATTTTGAAGGAGAATTCCCGCGCATACGTTATGTCAAGCTGAGTTCTTTCTTCTTCGGACATATCGGCTTTCCCTTTTCCTCGTTTGGTCACCTGCCAAAGTCCTGTCAGTCCGGCAGGGCCGGCAAAACGCAGGATTTTGTCATCCGTTGTCATTTTCTCGGCCTCGTACAGGGGCAAAGGTCGGTTGCCCACCAAGGACATATCGCCTTTGAGGATGTTGATAAGCTGAGGGAGTTCGTCCAGACTTGAATTGCGCAAAAACTGTCCGAAACGCGTGATTCTCGGATCATTCTGGAATTTCATAAAGGCCGCTTTCTGATCTTTCTGAAAATGATACAACTTCTCACAAATCTCTTTTCCGTCATGGAATAGAAGGCTTTTACACTGGCCTCCCGCCAGGCAGTCGTCACATAATCCTTTGGTTTCGATCTGCTGAACAGGCTCGGTAGTTTTATTGTACATACTGAGCGCAGCCATTTTTCTGATCATCTGGTCAGCGTCTGTACGCATCGTCCTGAACTTGTAAAGGTCAAATATTTTGTATCCGCTTCCTACTCTTTTGGAACGGTAAAAAACAGGTCCTTTGGAATCAAGCCGAATCAGCAAAGCGACCAATAGAAAAACCGGAAGCAATAAAATTACAGCCGAGCCGGTTGTCAGAACATCAATTGCCCTCTTCCAGAGCGGTGTTTGCGACTGATTGGAAGTTATTTTTTCAGAGGCTTTACTCGCCGTATACCATTGCCGTTTTTTAAAATACCGTATCCTGGTTAAAAGATCTCCATCATTGAATTTAACGGAGAAAATATCGTCGGCACGGTTGATTTTGGCATTTTTAATCGCCTCATCGCTTAGGCGATCAACCATTAAAATGAAAGGGATATTGCCAAACCGTGTTGTGTGGCGGATGCTTTTCAGGAGTTCCAGGCCTCCGCTTTCTGTGTGGGCCAAAACCACATCGGCAGGGAAATTGTCCTCCAAAGCAGCGAGAACGCCCTCTTTGGAATCAAAATATTCCACCTGCAACCACTCCTGGTATTTTTCTGCAAACCACAAATACTGATCAAAATCGTCGTTCAGGTATATAACCCTGTAATGCGCCGCATAGGATTTTGTTTCTGTAACAATCCCAACAGAAGTGCCTGTCATTTCCATTTCAGTCCCGGTTAAGAATAGCGTTTACTACGTCTTAAAATTGCATTGATTTTTGCGTGTACTTCCATCGGGTTAAACGGCTTAACCATGAAATCATCCGCACCCAGATTCAGGCATTGTATGCGCTCACTGCTTTCGTCGGATCCCGAAAGAATAATAATGGGGAGTTCAGCGTAGAGATTGCTGGCTTTTGCAACTTTTAAGAATTCTTTACCACTCAAATTAGGCATATTCAGATCGGCGATTACCAGATCCGTTTCGTTTCCTTCTTCAAGCCACAGCATTCCTTCAGAACCATCGTGCTTGACGGTAACGTTGAAGTCTTTCTTTAAAAAATGTTCAAGTATTTTGCAGATACTTGGTTCATCATCAATAATTAAGATATTTCTTTTATCGTTCATGGGTTGAGTAAAATTTCATTCATTTAATAACATCTTATTAGTTTGTACGAAGGCAATTCCCGAAAGGATATACCAGAAACCTATGTTGGGCAAAAGCATGAATAGTATAAGATCTGTTGGACGTAGAACTAGCTGGTTTGTCACGTACAAGCGTCCGTCAAATCCATAAATTTATTCGAATCAACATTTAACGTTCATGCATTTTGTACGATCCATCCGTCCAAGAATACAAATTCTTTTATTTGAGAGTCACTGTCGAAATCTAATCGATAAGGAGGTTAGTGCACTATTTCCAGTTTCATTTGATTCAAATCCGGAAAAGTGCACAATATGACCTTAAATTTAGGGATTATAATTAATTCTACAAGCGAAAAAAGAATTCTATCATCAATTTATTAGCAATCTAACATGTAAGTCAAATTCCGACCACCAACGTTTACAGGTGGCGTGCCCCACGAATTTTGAAACTATAAAACGTTACAAATTTGGCCCGAACAATCAAAATCCCGAAGAATGCACACATTCTTCGGGATTTTGATTGTAAACTGTTTATTACTAGCCATTTACGATCTGACCTCCGTTGGGATGCAGAACCTGTCCGCTCATGTAAGATGAATCTTCACCAGCCAGAAACACATAGCATGGAGCTACTTCGCAGGGTTGTCCCGGACGCTGTAACGGAGTGTCTTTTCCGAAGTTTGCTACATGCTCTTCGTCGAAAGTGGATGGGATAAGCGGTGTCCAGATTGGTCCCGGCGCAACCGCATTCACTCTAATTCCCTTGTCAGCCAGATTCATAGAAAGCGATCGGGTAAAAGCGATAATCGCACCTTTGGTCGAAGAATAGTCGAGCAATCCAGGGCTGCCATGATATGCTGTGACGGAAGTTGTGTTGATAATTGTATCGCCGTTTTGCAAATGGGGTAGGGCAGCCTGAGTCACGTAAAAGAAGGAAAAAATATTTGTCGCAAATGTGTCGGTCAACTGAGCGGAAGAGATTTCGCCTATGTCTTTTTTTGGATGTTGCTCTGCCGCGTTGTTGACCACAATATTCAGTTTTCCAAATTTTCGGATTGTCTGCCCAACGGCATCTTTACAGAACTTTTCGTCCCGAAGATCACCACTGAGCAACAGACAATGCTTGCCCTCCGCCTCCACCAGTTTCTTCGTGGCTTGTGCATCTGTATCTTCGGACAGATACACGATGGCTACATCAGCACCCTCGCGCGCAAAATGCACCGCAACGGATCGGCCGATGCCACTGTCACCTCCGGTAATTAATGCCACTTTTCCTTCCAGTTTTCCACTGCCACGGTACCCTTCACGAATGATTACCGGTTCAGGATTCATTTCATGTTCTATTCCCGGTTGCCGGGCTTGTGTCTGTCCTTTAATCGCTTCGAATTTCATGTTATTGCTTTTAGTTTGTACCGATTATTTTTTGCGGCAGGTATAAAAAACAACGTGCCAGAAACGGATAAGGAGACTATTTAACTTAAAATAAAGCAATACTTATTTGAAGCTGACCAGAAAGTTAAAGGTTACAAAGCAGCCGGAAACAAATACAAAATGAGCCGTAAACAGCGTGAAAAGATATGGTTTCAGGGAAATGTCGGGCGGGTTGGGATGAAAAGTGAAAAGCGCATACCAAAAAGCAATGGTAAACAATCCGCTTACAATACTCACCACGATGCCATCGAAAAAGTAAGGTCCGCCGATACCATATTTCCACAGCAGAAAATAAGCGGTCATGAAAAGAATACCGATAACGTATTGTACCAGAACACCGACTACGATTGCGTAGGGGGCATCTTTTAATTTATTCTCGCTGTTTGTTGTAAATGTGAGCATCGTGCCCAGAATTTTTGTGAGCTTCATCACACGTCCGGTGATCAACGTCATCGCGTGCATGTACAAAGTCATCAGGCCGGTGCCCACAATTCCGCTTGCAATTACAACAGGCACGGTAACAAGCCAATACTGGTCATAGATTGAGTCCATTTCTTTCGTTGTTTAATTAGACATTCCTTAAATGTGCTTGTGGGCTAAATTCCCCAGCAGGAAAAAGAAAATAAAAACAACGTGCGAAAGGAAAACCGTGCCATACAGGCGCAGTGATTGCAACAGATTATTCAGAAATGAAAACCCGGTAAATGAGCTCGGCTTGGAAATTATTGATCATGGAATCAAATAGCCGCAATCATTTTATCAAACACAACACGCTGATCCTTCATTGATTGCAGCTTGTCGTCAGGGTTGGTGTGGCATTCGAGCAGGACCCAGCCTTTGTAATTCATTTTGCCGAGATTCGTGATTAGTTCTTTGTATGGGTAGTCGGTGCGGTCCAGTTCTCTGACGTGGATTGTATCGCCAAACCGGTTTTTTACCAGATTGAAATTGTATTCAAATCCGTTGCCATTCAGATCTTGTTTGTTACAGTTCCAGCAAATCCTGGCATTCGGATGATTGGCATAATCCATTATTTTTTTAATATTGGGCAATTCCTGCGTTTCTTCTCCGTGTACTTCAAGCCGGATCTGCTGACCGAAATCCGCGGCATATTTTGCCAGCTCTCGTAGTGAGTTTCCGATCTGTTCCAATGTTTTTTCTGTCGGAACTTCTTTGTGCAACGCGTTCGGTTTTACTTTGACTCCTGATCCGCCAATGTCCGCTCCAAGCTTGATAAATGCTTTGGTTCGCTCTATTGAGGCTTTTAGCTTATCCTGATCCGGATAATCGTATTGTTGATTGGTCCCAAGTCCGATAATTTGAACGGGGCTGTCTGCAAATTTTTTCTTTACGTCAAGCCTTTCAGCGGCGGAAAGTTCAGGACTTACTTTGTGCGCATGCTCTACACGTAGTTCCACTCCTGTAATTTTCGACTCAGTGCAATTTTTTATCAATGTAGGTATGTCCCAGTCTTTTCCCCACAAGTAGGTGACAAACCCCAGTTTGAACTGCGCTTTTTTCCATTCCGGTTCCATAGCAAAAAGTTGCGGCGACAGTACAGAAGCTCCGGTGAGTAAAGAAAGTTCTTTCAAAAATTGGTTACGGTCAATTTGAGTCATGGCGGGTCGGGTTTAATTGTGACAGCAAATCAAAAAGCAGATACATGCAGTTTTTTAATCATGATTTGGGCGAACTGTTTTTGACTTGTGATTTTTAACCCCAATTTGTAAACGGTGCGCTACAAAAAAAAAGGTCCGCTGACAAATTCGCCAGCGGACCTTTTTACAATCAGTTTCTATGCTCCATTTATTTTTTTACGGATTCCACCCATTTTTTTGCATTGACGAAAGCTTCAAACCATGGTGTACAGTCATCTGCCTTATTGTCGGTTGGATAATAACCACATTGCCAAGGGAATACAGTGCGTTCAAGGTGAGGCATCATGGCAAGATGACGACCATCATTTGAAACAATTCCGGCAGTATTGAAGGGAGAACTGTTCGGGTTGGCCGGATATGTTTCATGGCTGAAACGCATCGCAATATTGTAGGTTTCTTCGGGATATGGAAGCTCAAATTTGCCCTCACCGTGCGCAACCCAGATACCCAGTTTGGATCCGGACAGGGATTTCAGCATAATGGATTCTGTATCAGCCGCAACGTCAACATTCAGATATATAGATTCAAATTTTCCTGAACCGTTGTGTACCAGTTTTGCCTGCTTTTCATGTGACGGGTAAATCAGCCCCAGATGGACCATGAGTTGGCAACCGTTGCAGACACCGAGCGAAAGCGTGTCGGGTCTTGCATAGAAATTATCCAGTGCATTTTTCGCTTTTTCGTTATACAGGAAAGCACCAGCCCATCCTTTCGCCGAACCAAGCACGTCACTGTTTGAGAATCCGCCTACAAATGCGATCAGATTTACGTCACTCAAATCCTCCCGACCAGCAATGAGGTCGGTCATGTGTACATCTTTCACGTCAAAACCGGCAAGCCACATGGAATATGCCATCTCACGGTCGCCATTAACCCCTTTCTCACGAATGATCGCAGCCTTGATGCCACTGCTTTTTCTCGCTCCGTGGCTAACCCCGTAAGCATCCAGAGAGCCGGTGAAATTCGCCGGAAAGTTGAATTCAAGACCATGGTTCTTGTAATTTTCGAACCGCTCTCTGGCGTAGCCGGGAGCGGTTTGTTTTTCGTCCAGGAGAAATGAGGTTTTGAACCAGACATCCCTTAATGAGGCAATATCAAATGTGCGTTCTAATTCACCTAAGCTGATTTGCAGGTTGTTACCTGCCACAACCGAACCGAGAACAACTGATTTTATACCTTGTTTTTCAAGCAATTTTTGTATCTCCGATGCGTCGCGAACCTGGATAACCAGGGCAGGATTTTCTGCAAAAAGTGCGGTAACGAGGCTTGTCTCATTCAGTCCATCCAGCGATGCTTTGATGCCAATGCCATTTTCCGGGAAGCACATTTCCAGCAGTGTGGTGATCAAACCACCACTTGAAACATCGTGTCCTGCAAGAATCAGGTCGTTCTGTACCAGATCCTGAATTGCGTTGAACGTATTTTTGAACTGTTCGGCACTGGAAATATCCGGTGAATCATTGCCAAGTTTGTTCAAAATCTGAGCAAATGAAGACCCGCCAAGTTTCAATGGGCTTTCGCTTAATGATATGTAAATCAGTTCAGTACCTGGTTCTTTTAGCAGGTTTGGTGTCACGCCCTTCCGTACGTCTGTCACTTCACCGGAAGCAGAAATGATTACTGTTCCCGGAGCAAAAACGACTCCATCTTTATATTTTTGAGTCATCGACAGCGAATCCTTTCCGGTTGGAATGTTGATGCCAAGTGCACAGGCAAAATCGCTTACCGCTTCCACTGCGGCATACAAACGCGCGTCTTCGCCTTTATTCTTGCAGGGCCACATCCAGTTTGCACTCAGCGAAACTCCGCTCAGTCCACCTTCAATTGGTGCAAAAATAATGTTGGCAAGTGATTCGGCGATCGCAACACGTGATCCTGCGGCAGCGTCGATCAGGGCAATAGCCGGCGCATGTCCTACGGCGGTGGCCACGCCCGCTTTCCCACGGTAATCCAGTGTCATGGTGCCGAAGTTGCTCAGCGGTAGCTGCAACGAACCAACGTTTTGCTGTTGAGCAATTTTACCGGTTACCGAGCGATCCACCTTGTTTGTGAGCCAGTCTTTTGAAGCAACGGCTTCCAGCTGCAAAACAGCTTCCAGGTATTCGTTTAATTTATTTTCGTCAAAAACAATTGTCTCGAATGAGGCTTGCTGGGTTGCATCGTTCATGATCGTTTTTGGCGGATTTCCGAACATATCTTCCAACGGCCAGTCAATCGGTTTGGCACCTGTCTCAGATGATTCAAAGGTGAACTGATGATCTCCCGTAATGTCTCCGACTACATACATTGGCGCACGTTCACGAGCCGCCACATCCTGCAAAATGCCCAGGTTTTTTTCGTTGATCACCAATCCCATACGTTCCTGAGATTCGTTACCGACAATTTCTTTGGCGGAAAGGGTAGGGTCACCTACAGGTAATTTAGAAAGATCAATTTTTCCACCTTTACTTTCAACGAGTTCGGAAAGACAGTTCAAATGTCCGCCAGCACCGTGATCGTGAATGGAGACTATGGGGTTTTGGCCGCTTTCCATCATCGCCCGAATGGCGTTGTAAACGCGTTTCTGCATTTCAGGGTTTGATCGCTGAATGGCGTTCAGTTCTATGGCGCTGTTTGAAGCACCTGTATCCAATGAAGAAACCGCACTTCCGCCCATTCCGATTCGGTAGTTATCACCACCCATCACCACAATCTTATCACCTTCCGAAGGAATGTGTTTTAACGCATCTTTCAACACGCCATAACCGATTCCACCAGCTTGCATAATTACTTTGTCGAATCCATATCGTTTTCCATTTTCTTCATGCTCAAATGTCAAAACGGAACCGTTGATCACAGGCTGGCCAAATTTATTTCCAAAATCCGAAGCACCATTCGAAGCTTTGATCAGAATATCCATGGGCGTCTGGTAAAGCCAATCGCGCTCCTGCATGCCATTTTCCCACGTCCTACCTTCCTCCAATCTTGAATAGGAAGTCATGTAAACTGCAGTTCCGGCAAGCGGGGCACTACCTATTCCACCTGCTATACGGTCGCGAATCTCACCGCCTGATCCCGTTGCAGCACCATTGAATGGCTCAACTGTGGTAGGGAAATTGTGTGTTTCCGCTTTCAGAGAGAGTACGGAGGTAACCTCTTTTATTTCGAAATAGTCAGGCTTGTCTTGTGTGGCCGGAGCGAACTGCTCCATGACCGGCCCTTTTGTAAAAGAAACATTGTCTTTATATGCAGATACCACCTTGTTAGGATTCGTCTCGGTGGTCTTTTTGATCAGTTTAAATAAGGAGGATGGTTTTTCTTCCCCGTCAATAATGAAGCGTCCGTTGAAAATCTTGTGACGACAGTGTTCTGAATTGACCTGAGAAAATCCAAAAACTTCGGAATCGGTTAATTTTCGGTTATTTTTCTGCGCAACAGAATCCAGATAATCGATTTCCTGCTGGCTCAGTGCCAAACCTTCCTCCTGGTTAAATGCCGTAATGTCGTCTATATATTTAATGGGTTCCGGTTGCAGATGAATGTCAAAAACTTCCTGGCCCAGGCCTTCGTAAATCACTTCCAGCATCTTGTCGTGGGCAGCAGATACACTTTCTGCAACGACAAATTCCTCTATACGTATGATACCGGTAATACCCATATTTTGGGTTATTTCGACCGCGTTGGTAGCCCAGGGCGTAAGCATTTCCTTGCGTGGTCCTCTATAAAACCCTGTTAAAGTATTGTCTGTCAATACCTGGCCGTTAAGCAGCCAGTTTAATTTTTCTTTATCTTCCTGGGAGAATAATTGTTCGGTATGAATGGCGTAGATACTGCCTGTGAAGCTTCTAGCAAAAACGATCATAATTCAGCTTTAAATGAAAGTGCAAAGATACGATTTGGACCCGGGAACATCCTAATCAACGGGAAAAACCATGTTAATTTTGGCCTGTTTTTTTACCAGTTGACAGGATTTGCGTTAATCTAAATTTCAGTGATATCAGTAGATTGTGAAATACAGAGATTATTTAGAAGGAAATCAGAACTAAATTCTTTACTTGGAAATTGATTTCAATAACCCTGCACCATTAATACGAAAACGAAACAGCAATATGCGGTATAAAATGTTCTCCCTTTTTTTTCTTTTCGCTCATTTAACGCTTTCAGCGCAGCCGCTCGTAAAGCATGACCTGCATGATACAAAGCTGGCCGGCGTTTGGGATGAAGCAATTCCATTGGGCAACGGAACTATTGGCTCTCTTGTCTGGCAAAATGGTGAAAAATTGCGGTTTTCGCTTGACCGTGCGGACGTATGGGATATGCGACCTATGGCCGGTTTGCACAGAAAAGAATTCAGTTATGAATGGGTGCAGGAGCAGGTTGCAAAAAAGGAATATAAACCCGTTCAGAATTATTTTGACGCACCTTACGACCGCGAACCAGCGCCGTCCAAAATCCCGGCAGGAGCTTTGGAATTTGATATTCCCGGAAATCCGAAAGTGAAATCGGTACATCTTTCTCTGGAAAAGGCGCTGTGTGAGGTAAAATGGGAGAATGGACTGGTTTTGAAAACATTTGTCCACGCCACTGATCCCGAAGGCTGGTTTCGATTTGAAAATGTGAAGGAAGGAATTACTCCGCACTTGATCGCGCCCAAATACCAGGGCAAAATAAAAGAGGGAGGAGAGGTGAATTCGCTTGTAGGAGATGACCTCGCCAGGCTTGGTTATAAACAAGGAACGATTGATACGGAGAAGGGCCGGATTGTGTATAAACAAGAAGGATGGGGCGGTTTCAGTTACGAGATTACCGTTACATGGAAGAGTACAAAGTCTGGTGTAATTGAAGGTGTTTGGAGCATTTCTTCACAGTTTCCTGAAAAAAAGATCAGTGCTACATCGCAGTTAGTCACTGAAAACGCGCTTAAAAAGGGATTTGACAAAGATTATGTAAGCCACATTGCCTGGTGGAAAACCTTCTGGGGCCAATCTGCGCTACACGTTCCGGATCCTGTTTTGGAAAAGCAATGGTATCTGGAGCAATATAAATTTGGATCCGCAGCGCGGAGAGGTGCGCCTCCGATTTCTTTGCAGGCAGTTTGGACGGCAGATAATGGCAGGATTCCACCATGGAAAGGAGATTTTCATCATGACCTGAACACACAGCTCAGCTACTGGCCGAGTTACAGTAGCAACCATCTTGAAGAAGCATTGGGTTATCTGGACCATTTGGACGAAAATCTTGAAAATTATAAACGTTATACAAAACTGTATTTTGATTCGGATGGTGTCGCGGTTCCTGGCGTTACCACTTTAGATGGAACTGAAATGGGCGGCTGGATTCAATACTCATTGTCTCCAACGGTTTCTGCCTGGCTTGCACAGCACTATTATCTGCAATGGCGGTATAGTATGGACAGGGATTTCCTGAAAAACAGGGCGTATCCGTGGGTGAGAGAAGTCTGTGTTTTCCTCGAAAAAATTACTAAAAAAGACGCAAACGGTTTTCGGAAACTACCGATCAGTTCGAGCCCGGAAATTCATAACAATGACATTTCGGCCTGGTTTCCGGAGAATACAAATTATGACCTGGCGCTGATGAAATTTGCATTCCAGGCTGGTAAAGAATTGGCGCTGGAAATGGGTTTAAATGCGGAATCGGATCGTTGGGGTAAGGTTTTGTCAGAATTCGGTGATTATGCGGTGAGTGAAAGCAGCGAAATGAAATTTGCACCGTCCTTGCCCTATCAGGAATCGCACCGCCATTTTTCGCACCTGATGGCGATTCATCCGTTGGGGCTGATCAAATGGGAAGATGGTGAAGAATCCCGGAAGATTATCACAAACACAATTGCACTTCTGGATAAAATTGGCCCGGACTGGTGGTGCGGTTATTCTTATTCATGGCTTGCAAACATCAAGGCTCGTGCAAAAGATGGTGATGGAGCTGCAAAAGATCTGACGACTTTTGCAAAAGCATTTTGTTTGCCAAACAGCTTCCATGCGAATGGTGATCAGACTAAATCAGGTTTGTCCAAATTTACTTACCGCCCCTTCACCCTTGAAGGTAATTTTGCCTTTGCTTCCGGTTTGCAGGAAATGCTGATTCAGAGCTACGCTGGTTTTATCGAAATTATGCCCGCCGTTCCGGCAAGCTGGAAGAATATTTCGTTTGAAAAATTGCGTACTGAAGGCGCTTTTTTGATCAGTGCAAAAAAAATAGACGGACAACTTGCAGAAGTTAAGATTGTATCGGAAAAAGGGGGCGTCGCAAAAGTTAAGTTGCCGGCAAAAGAATGGAAGGCTGGCAACGCCCGGGGTGTAACGATGACTCCTGACGGGTCTGATTTTATAATGCTCAAAAGCAGTCCGGGCAGCACAATCGTTTTAACCCGGGTTAAATAAGTTGCAGGGAAATGGAGGCGCGCGAACATTTTGCCCGTGCGTCTCCATTTTATCAATAATACGGAATTCTAAAAAATGAATTTGGTACTCAAAAAGTTCGAGCTGTTCTTATTCACAATTTCATTTATTAATTGCGTATTTGTATCATTCATTTTGAAAGCGACAAGAGAACGAATTGAAAATGAACGTATTGCATCAGCTACCGACAGCGTTCCTTCGGCACTGTCCTTACGGCCCGTGAATGGAAAAACATCTGGCCCGCGCTGGCACTGGCTGTTGATATTTACCCGGCTTACCTGGTTTACCAATGGATCTATCAGTGAAGCGACTTCCGCAGCATCGTCGCTGAAAATACTAACCTGCTGACCGTGCGTAGCTTCGATCAGATATTCGATGGTTTCTTCAAGATCATCAAATGGAACGACCGGCACAATCGGGCCAAATTGTTCATCATGATACAATTTCATGTCACGATTCACCGGGTATACAACGGCCGGATAAAAGAAGGAAGCGGCAGATGCACCGCCATTTTCGTTTATTACTTTGGCGCCATGCGCAACCGCATCAGCAATACAGCCGTTCAGGTATTCAATTTTGTTGGTTTCCGGCAACGGGGTCAGCGAAACTCCTTTTTCCCATGGCATCCCGAATTTCAGTCCGGCAACAGCCTCGGAAAACTGCGCCAGGAATTCGTCAGCAATGCTTCTGTGTACCCACACTATTTTAAGTGCAGTACATCTTTGTCCGTTAAATGACAACGAACCCGAAAGTACTTCTTTTACTGCAAGACCGATATCTGCTTTTGCTGTAATTATAGCGGCATTTTTTGCATCCAGACCTAAAACCGCGCGAAGCCGGTTTACTTTCGGATGCAGTTTTTTCAGTTCATTCGCCACTTTGCTGGACCCGATCAATGTCAGTACATTGATTTTTCCCGATTGCATCAATCCCGGAACAATGGCGTTACCACGGCCGTAGATGATGTTGACAACTCCTTTTGGAAAGCAATTCATGAAGGCTTCCTGCAAAGGATAATGTAGTAATGTCCCGAATTTCGGAGGTTTGAAAAGGATCGTATTACCCATGATCAGGGCAGGAATGAGCGTCGTGAAAGTCTCGTTGAGGGGATAATTGAATGGCCCCATACAGAGCACAACACCCAATGGCGAACGCCTCACCTGTGCGGCAATTCCGTCCACAATTTCGAAACCGGATGAATCACGATCCAGGTTTTTCAACGAGTCGATCGTAGCATAAATATATTCAACAGTACGGTCAAATTCCTTTGTGGAATCGGCGAAAGACTTGCCAATTTCCCACATGATCAATTTGACGATGATCTCTTTTTGTTCGATCATTTTGCCGGTAAATTGTTCAACACAACGAATCCGCTCGGCTACACCCATCGTTGGCCATTCGCCGCGACCGTTATCATATGCCTGAACAGCAGCTTCCAACGATTCCCGGGCTTCCTTTTCGGTGCAGATTGGGTAACTTCCGATCAGCTGTCGTTCGAGACCATTTGGCGTTTGAATACAAATCGGTGAAAAAACTTCATGCACCGGCCCGCTCCATTGCTTCATGTCTCCGTTACTAAGAAATTCTCGCTGGTGAATTTCGGACGGTAGGCGGTATTCCAAAGGGATGGCCTCTTCTGTCGGGAAAATGGTTTGTAATGTGGAATTGAAATCCATCTGGTTGAAATTGATTAATTTTTACAGATTAACTTTTTTGATTTAGTATTTACTTGTCTTTTTGACACTTAAAAGTAGTGATAAAGTTTTATATTCTTTCAGAGAAAAATATAAATCTAAATTTAATTGCGTCAAGCTCGTATACTTTTTTGTGAAAATGGTGACGATAATAAAGGCGTTTTAACCTGACAGAATATAGATTTCTTACAAATTCAGTTGACAAATCACGCTATTTCATGCCCGATGGCATTGTGTTCTCAAAATTGGATGTAATTGAGGATTGCATTGTTGAAACAATCGCGTAGTGATATAATATCTGTAGAAAAAACAGGTGAGAGGGCGAAACCGGAAGTTCCGTAGGAACGAAACATTTCCGGCTTTGAGGCGAAAGTCTAGAAAATTGGGAAAATCAACAAGCTTAGACAGCGTTTCTTTTGGTCATATTTAAAAACCTGCTGATAAGAAATACTGAAGCAAGTGTTAGGCCAGTGATGAGGCCAATCCACATACCCGCGGCGCCGAGGTGAAAATGAAAAGCAAGTAAATAACCGAATGGAATGCCAACCACCCAGTATGCAATCCCGATTAGAATTGTCGGCGTTTTTACATCTTTTATGCCTCGTAAAAGTCCGGCACTGATTGCCTGCGTGCTGTCCGAAATTTGAAATACAGCTGCAAAAAGTAGCAGAAGGCCGGTCATCGCCAAAACCTGCTCATTGTCATTAAAAGCTTTGGGCAATACGTTTCTGAAAACAGCAAAAGCAATGGCGCAAAAAATACCGTAAACCAGAGCAGTGTAAATGGTACTCTTGCCGATGATCGTCAGTAAACCCCAATCTTTGCGCCCAAATGCGTTACTTACCCGGATTGACCCAGCCTGTGCAAGACCCATGGAAACCATAAAAGTAAATGACGCACAGCTCAGTGCGATCTGGTGAGAAGCCTGCGCAATTGCTCCCAAAGTACCAATGATGATACCGGAGACGGCGAATGCTCCTGCCTCCATACCGATCTGGAGGCTGCTTGGAATACCAATATGCAGCAATTCTCTCAAAGTTTGGCTGCGCAATTTCCACTGACTACTGCTCACAGCGATATAATTCGCGAAATTTTTGTGTCTGAATATCACGGCGCCCAACGCAACAAACATCAACGTTCTGGTAATGAGCGTGGCCCAGCCAGCCCCGACCAATTCGAGCCTTGGGAATCCCCAATTTCCGTAAATCAGCAGCCAGTTTAGCAGAATATTGAGTGGCATCCCGGCCAGAGAAAGGAACATGGCAGTTCGGGTGTATTCCAGACCGTCGGCAAACTGTTTCAGCGTCATGAAAAGCAACATGGGAATGATCGAAAAACCCATCAGTTGCATAAATGGGATGGCTAGTGTTACTACCTCAGGATCCTGTCCCAGATTGTGTAAAAGGTTTTTTCCAAAAACAAGTGTTAATGAGATTACGAGGGCGGTGAACGCGCAAAGACAGAAACCATTGAAAAGGTAATGGGAAACCTGTTGCGCGTCACTGCGACCATTCGCCATCGAAACCATTTGGGAAACGGAAATCGTCATTCCGATGCCGATCACAAAGGGAATATTCATGGAATTGATTACCAGTGCAGCCGCGGCGAGCTGCTTGTAGCTGATCGCACCAACCATGGCGGTGTCAATAAGATGGAGTGCCATTTGCGCCAATTCGCCGATTACGATTGGTAGGGCCAGTTTTATTGTTTTTGTTGCTTCACTTTTCATAGCTATGTTCTTATGGCTTTTTACCAGCCAGTCCGCGCAATATATTCCTTGTCTGCTTCGGACGAATTGAACATAACGCCGACGTCAGTTCGCCGAATGGGGCTGCAAAGGTACGGAAGTTTTGGAGTGCGGCTGGAAATTTGAAGAAGTATATTCGGTGTCAATATGAATAGTATGTTAATTTTTCCCGGTCTGCACATAGTGGGAAGCGTTAGGATATGACGTCAATATATCAGATCGGTAGAGTAAAAAAAGTACCGGAACGGGTTTCTATTAAGATATAAATGATCAATGCCAACTATTGAATAAACAGATACTTACATTAGAATGAGATCAAAGAGGGAGGTTTATGCCGGTTTGCTGGCTGGAAAGGACAGAATTATTTTTGGATTAATTATAGCTATATTTTCAGTTTTCGCAACCACAAAGCTGATTGCGCAAAATGCTGGCAAACTCACAGTGACTGGAAAAGTGGTTGATGCGCAAAACGGCAGCCCTTTGGCCTACGCCAGTATCAGATTGTTCAAAACAGCGGACAGTGCTTTTGTGTCCGGTGCGATTACCGACGAAACCGGTACGTTTTTGGTCGATATTGAGGCAGGATCCTACTATGCGTTGACTGAATTCATCGGATACAAATCTCAAAAAACATCGGGAATAAAAGTCGCACAAATGAATTCCCCTTTGAAAATAGGAGAAGTGAAAATGATGGCTTCCGCAAAAACACTGGATGAAGTGACGGTCCAGGCTGAAAAAAGCACGATGGAACTGGCGCTGGACAAAAAGATTTTTAATGTCGGGAAGGATCTGGCAAACGCCGGTGGCACTGCGGCTGATATCCTGACAAATATTCCTTCTGTTGCCGTGGATGTGGAAGGCAATGTGAGCTTAAGGGGAAGCGGCAGTGTGCGTATACTAATCGACGGTAAACCATCGGGTCTGGTAAGTCTGAAAGGTGGAGCCGGATTACAGCAGTTGCAGGGGAATATTATTGAACGGGTAGAAATCATCACGAACCCTTCGGCGCGTTACGAGGCAGAAGGAATGGGCGGGATTATCAATATCATTTTGAAAAAGGAAAAAAAGCAGGGAATCAACGGATCGTTTGATATCATCACCGGGCACCCGACCAATTTTGGCGTTGCGGCAAATGTAAACTACCGCCGTAAAAACCTGAATTTCTTTATCAATTATACCGTTTCTTTCCGGAATACACCGGGAAGGAATTCGCTTTATCAGGAATTGTTCAGAAACGATTCAACGTTCATTACTGAAAAATATATGACCTCAAAACTGAAAGGTCAAAACAACAGCGCACGTGGTGGGTTGGACTATTATTTCAACGATAAAAATGTGCTGACTGCGGCTTACACATATAGAATCAGCAAGGGAAAACGTTTTTCCAACATTGATTACAGCGATTATTTAGGTAGCCTGAAAAATTTGCAAAGCCGTACAAACCGGACCCAGGACGAAACTGAAACAGAGCCCAATTCGGAATATGCACTGACATACAAAAAGACATTCGACCGGAAAGGAAGGGAGTTTACTGCTGATGTCCGTTACCTGGACAACTGGGAGGATTCGGACCAGTATTATGGTGAGCAAACTTTTAATCCCGACGGTAGCAAAACCACCAAACCTTTTCTATTGCAACGGGCCGTAAATTACGAGACAGAGAAGCAGCTGCTTTTTCAGGCCGATTATGTGCACCCGTTTGGAAAAGACGGGAAAATGGAAGCAGGAGCGAGAAGCAGTTCCAGGGATATGACCAACGATTATGCCGTAACACAGCAGACGGATGCTGGCTGGATTCCGGTTCCTGGTTTGACGAATGACTTTTTATATAATGAAAGGATTAACGCCGCTTACGGAATTGTTGGAAATAAAACCGGTAAATTTTCTTATCAGGCAGGTATTCGTGCGGAATGGACTGGTGTCACCACGACTTTGAGACAAACCAATGACGTGAATAAGCGCAAATATGCAAACCTGTTTCCCAGTGTACACGTGACATACGATCTTGCTAAGCAAAATGCACTGCAACTCAGTTTCAGCCGGCGGGTAAGGAGGCCGCAATACAACGATCTGAGTCCGTTTGCGACTTACAGTGACAATAGAAATTATTGGAGTGGGAATCCGGATCTGAATCCTGAATTTACCAATGCGTTCGAGCTGGGACATATCAAGTACGTTGAAAAGGGATCGTTCAGTTCATCGGTTTATTACCGACATACGAACGGTAAAATTGTTTCAATTAAAACTGTTAATAGCGACGGAACCTCCTTTACACGCCCGGAAAACCTGGGAACCGAAGACGCTTACGGTGTAGAATTCACGAGCTCGCACACCGTGTATGCCTGGTGGAAACAGGATGCCAGCTTCAATTTTTTCAGGTCGAAAATTGACGGAACCAAGGTCGATCAAAGTTTCAAAAGTGATACATACAGCTGGTTTGTAAGATCGACTTCCCGTTTTACGATCTGGAAAACAACTGATCTGCAGCTGAGAGGAAATTATGAAGCGCCTCAGAAAACGCCACAAGGCCAGCGCAAAGCATTGGCTACATTGGACCTTGCAGCAAGCAGGGACATTTTGAAAGGGAACGGAACACTAACTCTCAGCGCAATTGATGTGTTTAATTCCAGACGTTACAGGTCCATTACAGAGGGCGATAATTTTTATTCCGTAAGTAATTCTCAGGGACGAATGAGGCAGATTAATTTAACATTAAATTATCGCCTTCACCAGGCTAAAAAGAAGGCAAAAGATGTGGGAGAAGGGGATATTTGATGAAATTGTTTTATTTTGCGTAAAATGAACAGCCAGGATTTTAAATGGACTTGATTTTTTTCTTTTAAAAATACAAGTCTGGACCACGTTATTGGCAACTTTACTCCCAACATGACACTAAACCCTATTAAGACCATTTTTCTTGCAGATGATGACGCTGATGATTGCATGCTTTTTGAGGATGCACTGAAAGAAGTATCCGATAGCGCGTCCCTCGTGACTGCAAATGATGGGGTAGAATTAATGGACATTTTAAAGAAAACGGTTCCGCCGCCACCCGACGTTATCTTCCTGGATCTGAACATGCCGCGCAAAAATGGTTTCGAATGTTTGTTGGAAATCAGAGGAAGTCAGCGATTTAAAGACATTCCGGTTGTTATTTTTTCAACTAGCAGCCAGGAAGATTCCATCGACCGGGTCTACAAAGCCGGGGCTAATTTTTATATTAAGAAGCCGGGATCTTTTCCCAAACTGAAAACAGCGATCAGGAAAATTCTTGACACGGACTGGAAAAACCTGTCTGGCCCGAATACGCCGGATCAGTTTTATTTTACCTTCTGATTGAATAACAAAATCCTCAAAAAAATTGTGGAGAATACCGGTTATGGACTTGATTGAACTTGATTTTGAAAAAGCCAAAGCAAGGCACGTCCTGTTTAAAACCAGGTTGCGATCAATCCTTTATGGTGCAGAAATTGACGAAACGCCGGTTTTGTCGCATTTGGAATGTAGCCTTGGTAAATGGATTTACCAGCGAGCTATCCCTGTCTACGGCCATATAACGGAAATTCTGGAGCTGGAAAAAGTACATCAGGAAATTCACGAATATGGCCGCGAGCTTATTTCATTGTATAAAAAAGGGGAAGTGGAAGAGGCGCAGGATGGATTTATACGGATAGAGCTCATCGCCAACCGGCTCGCGGGGCTGCTCACAATTGCTGAGGCAAAGATAAAGGCGGAAGGAAAGCATTACGACGGGGCAGATGTAGCCCAAGAACTAAAAGTGAATTACCAGGAACTACTGGAACTGCAAAAGCTGCTGCTTGACCTGGACAACAGGATCAGGGAGAAGTCGAGAAAATCTGCGCAGATTAAAAAGCATTCCGAGGAGAACGAGACAAAATTCAGAAACACAGTTAAACAGGCGCCGGTGGGAATGATTATCCTCCGTGGCTGGAATTTGATTGTTGAAATGGCCAATGATGCATACCTGGAAATTGTGGATCGCACCGAAGAGCAACTTGTTGGCAAACCACTGATGGAAGCACTGCCGGAAGTCAGGAGTGCGGTTGAACCGATTTTATATCAGGTACTTACGACTGGCGTGCCCTATTATGGGAATGAATTTGAAGTTACCCTCGAAAGAGGAGGCATAGCTGAACAGCGGTTTTTTAATTTCGTTTATCAGCCGTTTTTAGAAACCGATGGCGAAATATCGGGCATCGTGGTTGTTGCGACCGAAGTTACGGAGCAAGTTAAGGGAAAGCGGGATTTGCTGCAAAGTGAAAATCAATTTCGAAATTTGGTAACGCAGTCGCAGTTTGCCAAGGCGATATTCAAAGGCGAGGATTTTGTGATCAGTATTGCCAATGAATTTTTGCTGACCAAACTGTGGAGAAGGAAGTTGCATGAAGTGGAAGGTAAAAAGCTTCTGGATGTGTTTCCTGAACTTCAGGGACAAAAATTTCCGGAAATTCTGCGCGAAGTCTACAACACAGGGGTAACTTACAGAGAAAGCGAAGCGCTTGCGTTCATCGACGGAGCGGATGGAATGCAAAGGTATTACCTTGATTTTCAGTACGCTGCCATGTACGACATCCACGGAGCAATTACCGGAATATTGGTGTCGGTCAATGATGTTACCGAGAAAGTTGAGGCCCGGCAGCAAAGTAATGAAACAGCGGAACGCCTGAAGCTCGCGACGGACGGTACGCAGCTCGCGACCTGGGATCTCAATTTGCAGACCAGGGACATCATTTATTCGGAACGCCTCAATACGATTTTTGGAGAACCGGAAGATACAATTTTGACGCATCGGGATTTGCGTGATCGTATTCATCCGGACGATATTCATACGATTGTAGAACCGGCGTTTGAGCGGGCGTTGGAAAACGGCGAATACTATTACGAGGCCAGGCTTTTGTATCCTGATAAAACCGTGCACTGGATCAGGACCCACGGAAAGGTACTTTTCGATGATGCGCATTTGCCGCAGCGTATGCTTGGAACCATGATGGACATCACAGCGACCAAATTGGCAGAGATTGCGCTTAAAACAAGTGAAGGCAAATTCAGGACGCTCGCAGATTCCATGCCGCAGTTTATCTGGACTGGTGATGCCGCAGGAAATCTCAATTATTTCAGCAAGTCGGTTTACGATTTTTCAGGATTGACAAAGAGCCAGATTGAAACCGACGGATGGTTACAGATCGTCCATCCCGAGGATAGGGAAGAGAATAAAAGGCGTTGGGTAGAAGCAGTTACCGAAGGAAAAGATTTTCTTTTTGAGCATCGTTTTAAAAAACACAACGGGCAATACCGGTGGCAACTAAGCCGTGCGATGCCGCAAAAAGATCCGGACGGGAACATCCAGATGTGGGTGGGAACAAGTACGGATATTCATGACAGTAAATTGTTCATCGATGAACTCGAATTGAAAGTTCAGCAACGGACCAAAGAGCTGACGGTGCTGAATGAGGAATTACAGAGGACGAACATGGATCTTGCTCAGTTTGCATATGTAGCGAGTCACGACCTGCAGGAGCCGCTACGGAAAATACAAACATTTTCAGCCAGGATTATTGAAACCGAATTTCAGAATCTGACCGAACGCGGCAAGGATTATTTCAGGAGAATGCAGGCTTCCTCCACGCGCATGCAGCAACTCATTATCGATTTGCTTGCGTTTTCAAGAGCGAATGCCGTTGAGAAACATTTTGTGCAAACCGATTTGGATATTTTACTTGCCAATGTTCTTGAGCAGTTGCAGGAAAGTATACAGCAGTCCGGTGTTCGAATCAGTTTCGGCCATCTGCCTGTAATGAATGTGATCGGTTATCAATTTGAGCAGCTGATCACGAATCTTATTGCGAATGCCATCAAATTCAGCGCCCGCCGGGATGCTCCGGAAATCGTTATCAAGTCGGGAGAGGTTTTGGGGGAATTGACCGGAATCAGTGAAGCTGTTCAGGGTCTTCGTTATTATTTCATTTCGGTAAGCGACAATGGAATTGGGTTTGAGCCTCAATATCAAGACAGGATCTTTCAGGTTTTCCAGAGGCTTCACAACAAAAACGAGTACGAAGGAACTGGTATCGGGTTGGCGATATGTAAAAAAATCATAGACAATCACCAGGGTTTTATTGATGCGACCGGCGTTCCGGGAGTCGGTGCCACATTCACCATTTACATTCCTGAAAATTTATAAAAAGTTGACTTCCGGCCGGTTTACGCTCTTGATGGTTTTGCAAATGTGATGGCAATACCGGAAAGGATGATCATTCCGCCCAAAATCATGCTGACAGAAATGGCTTCGCCGATAAACGCCCAGGCCAATAAGCCTGTCACCGCCGCCTGGCTTAGCAAACTGAGCGATACCCGCTGTGCATCAAGCTTTTGAACTGCATAACTGATCGTCAGCCAGCCTAGTAACTGACATACAACGCCCTGAACCGCTAACACCCCCCAAATTGAGGGACTGAAACCCCACAAAGGCTCCTTCATAACAACGCACACCAAAAGCAGATAAACGCTGGACACTGCCATGCTGCAAAATATGAAATCAACAATTTTGATCTTGTTCAAGATAGTCTTACTGGTGATCATGTAAGTTGCGTATAACATTCCGGAAATAAGTGCAAGTACAAAACCTTTGTCAAATTTCATTTTCGCAAAAGTGTCAAATCCCAACAAAACAACCATTCCGGCAAGTGCCACAAAGGCTCCCAGCCAGAACCGTTTAGCTGGCTTGTCTGCCAGAAATAAAAATGAGCCGATTCCGACCCAGATCGGAGCCAAATTTGTCAGTAGAGTGGCCTGTGTCGCATTTGAATAGAGAATAGACAAATTCCAAACGGCAATATCTGTCCCGAAAAGAATACCGCAAAGCAGGATTGAAGGCCACAAATTCTTTGCCGGAACCTGAAATTTTCCGTTCATAATCACGAAAGGAAGCAGACATAGGAAGCCTATGAACATTCGGTAAAATGCAGAGGTAATGCCGGAAACAGGCGCCCATTTCACTAGCACCGGAAAAATGCTGATTGAAATAATACCGATGATCAGGCTGGTGCGGGAATTGAACATGAATAGAAATTGAAGTGCAAAGATAGGTTTTCTTCCAAATCCATTGAATCTTTATTAGCTTGCCACAAACCTTAAATAGAATGAAAGTTGAAAGAAATTGACGCTTATTTCGCGCAGCATGCCGAACCAAATCGGGGATGTCTGGCGGCTTTAAGATATTTTATTCTTCATTTTGATGGGAAAATAACCGAGGGCTGGAAGTATGGTATGCCTTTTTACTTCCATTCCGGCAAACGGTTTTGCTATCTCTGGATTGACAAAAAGCGGAATCAGCCGTACATCGGCTTTACGGATGGCAAAAAGATGGATCATCCCGATCTGCTCAGCGAAAGCAGATCGAGAATGAAAATACTGTTGATTAATCCTACTTCGGATTTGCCGGTAGAATCAATGACAGCGTTGTTTGAACAGGCCATTTCTCTGCTCAAATGAAATAGGGAAACCTCAATGGGCTGGTTTTGCGCGCTCGTATTGTACAGGCCAGGAAGTCGTGTCGTTCAACTGATGTGCGGCATGCAACGGAAAATATGGATCTCTTAATAATTCGCGCGCCATCACGATCAGATCAGCCTCACCTTTTTCGAGGATCAACTCGGCCTGCTCAGCTTCGGTGATCAATCCCACTGCCCCGGTTGCAATTCCCGATTCGTTTTTAATTTTCGCTGAAAACGGGACCTGATAGCCGGGACCCACAGGTATTTTCTGATGAGAAGCGAGCCCGCCCGTCGAAACATCGATCAGATCGACTCCATTTTCTTTCAAAATAGTGGAGAGTTTCGCAGCCTCATCTGCTTCCCAACCTCCTTCTGCCCAGTCGGTTGCTGAAATACGGACAAATAAAGGAAGCTCTTGTGGCCAGACTTTTTGAACCGATTCAATTATCTCAAGTAGAAGCCTGATCCTGTTATCAAAACTTCCCCCGTAGTGGTCGGTTCTCATATTGCTCAACGGAGAAAGAAACTGGTGAATCAGATAACCGTGCGCCGCATGCAGTTCTATGACCTTAAATCCGGCGCGCAAAGCGCGTTCCGCAGCGGAGGCAAAGTCGCCAATCACTTTTTGAATTCCTTCGAAATCCAGCGCCTCAGGAGTTCCGTAGCGATCTGAAAATGGAACTTTGGAAGCAGAAACAACTTGCCAGCCTCCATTTTCGGGGGAAACATATCCATGTCCTTTCCAGCCAGAATACGTACTCGCTTTCCGGCCTGCATGGGCAAGCTGAACGGCGGGTACCGAGCCCTGGGATTCTATAAAAGCGGTGATCTGTTTTAATTTTTCAATGTGTTCCTCTTTCCAGATTCCGAGGTCATCCGGCGAAATCCGCCCCTCAGGTGAAACCGCAGTAGCTTCGCTGATGATCAGTGCTGCACCACCAACAGCCCGGCTTCCTAGGTGCACCAAGTGCCAGTCGGATGCAAAACCATCAACTGAGGAATACTGGCACATCGGAGATACGACGATCCGGTTTTTTAAGGTAATTGATTTTATCGCAAAAGGAGAAAATAGCCTGGACATATGCGTTGAATTGTGTCTAAGATGATTAACTGTGTAAATTGACAACAGTTGATCATTCTAAACAATTCCTGTTTTGACGCTTACCGGATCGATAAACGTAGAATTACTAGTCAGTTTTTGATGATTTTAACACGTCCCACAGCTCCGGATTCCAGTCTGACTTTGATACCATGTGTATGCTTTGGCGCACTTGTAAGAATATCTTTTACAATGCCTTCGGTGAGTTTCCCTGATTTTTGATCCTGCTTTAATACAATCGAAACAGCCAATCCTCGGGTGATATTTTTGCGTTCTGTTCCTGAAATAATTTCCATAATTTTTTAAAAATTGTTGATACTGGCGCTTGCCGCTAGCAAATGAATCATGAAATTTAATGGTGCTAATAAGTTTTTACACCTTTTCTGTGGCTATTTTTTGAAGAATTTTGATTTCATCAATCGTAATTGTGCTTATCAATTCAAAAAGTCCGTTAATGGTTTTCAGCGCAGAAAGCGCCTTTCTTGCAGGAGATTGCTGCGACTTTTCAATACCCATTTCCTTAATTTCCTTCTTCCGGATTGTCAGCAATTCCAGTAATTTTTTGTTTTGCGGCAGTGATTCCCGCATCACCTCGGTGCCATTGGTATGCTCGCCGTCGACAATGGCTGTCGCCGACACGAACTGACGGTCAATCTGCCGGATCATGGGCTCAAATTCTTCGTGATAATAGGACGCCCCGGCCATTTGCGCGTAGGTCGACAAAGATGCAATGTAGGAAGTGAGCATGTGGCTGGTGGCCACAAACTGGTGGTACTCTTCCATCTTCATCTGCTGTTTTTTCGGGTCTGAAAGCATGCGCTGGAAATTATCGGAAAGGTTCGCCATGGCAATAATGGCATCTTTGCGATACAGTTTCAATTCCTGAATTGTGAGTTGTTTTCCCGTAAATGTTGCGGCGACGTGGTCAAAATACTGGCGATTGGCAATGAGTGCCGCCTTCATGTATTGTTTGATCTGGGTGTGCTCCCAAACGGGCAAAATGTAGGACGAAACAAAATAAGCTATGACGGAGCCGATTACGGTGTCAATGATCCTGTCCTGAAGAACCGCTGCAATGTGCTGAGGATTAAGGAAATTGAACCAAAGCAAAACGTAAAGTGTGATGCTGGCCGAAGCAATGAAGTAGTTGATTTTGAGGAAACTATAAGCCAGGATCATTGCGATCATCAGAAATACAAAATGAACGGTACTGTCCTTCACAAAATAGAGTAACAGAAAACCAAGCAACGCCCCGAGACCTGTTCCCTCGATCCGGTAAATATTGCGCTGTTTGGTAATGCTGAATTCCGGTTTCATGATCGCTACGATGGTAAGCAAAATCCAGTAACCATGGCCGAAATCAAAGAAAAGTGAAACGGTGTAGCCGATCAGCAATGCGAGCGTAACCCTTACTGCATGGCGAAAATGGCTCGATTTAAGAGACAGATTATCCAACAGTATCCTGGGGTGATATTCGCGTTTCGGAATAAAATTTTCAAGCTCCACGTCCAGTTTATGTGCGGTGCCAAGTTCTGTATCATAAGTAGTAGCACGGTGCAGTTTTTTGACACGCTCAGTAACGTCCTGTAAACTGTTGAGAATCTGACGAAGCATGATAAAATCCTCCATGTTTTCATGCGTCATTTTATCCTGCCGCATGCGTTCAAAAACAGACTGGCATTTGTTAAATGCCTCATCCAGATCGCGTTTTGGCCGGGAAGGCGACCCGCTTTGGACTGCGATTCCTATCTGCTGGATTTCGGCAGCAAGCCATGAAATGTAGGTGCCAAATAGTCTGAGTACTTTGGAATCATCGAAAGCGCGGTGCAGGTTGGCGTAATTTTGCTGGGAATTCAGAATCTGCTCGAAGAGATCAATGCTATCCAAAAACATCAGCATGAGAATACGGCTTTTGTTGGTCGACTCCGACACAATTTCACGGGTTTTATAAAGTATCTCCCGCAAATTTTCATGGTTTTCTCGCAGAATTACCTGTTGGTGAATCATTTGGTTGAACAATTCATCATAATCAGGGTTGGCAAAATAGTAGCCGGCTTTGACAGATAACAATTTCCCGAGCTCCACGAAATTTTCACCCAGCAACTGCTGTATCAGCTTGTAAGGTCTCAGTTTTTGGACAATAAAGAAAAGGACAAGGTACCAGATTCCGCCAGCAGAAAATATCGCGGCATTCCGCAACACCGAAACACCGCTGAGGTGGTCGTCAATATTAAAAACAAACACCAAAAGTGAAATGAGACCTATACTATTAACGCGGTTCCCATAAACACCGACGAGCGAAAACAACATGCCGAACAACAGAATTTCGGCAAAAACAATAAAATGAATGTGTCTCAGAAATCCGGTAATACAGGCGACTGCAAAACAGGTGAAAATGGCAACAAAAAGAGAGTTTCTACGACGAATGAATGGACCGGGATTGTCAGTACTGCCGATCAGCAGGGTTCCAAGGGGAAAAGCGATGAAATCAGTAAGTAGGCCGAAATGATTAAAAATCAGACAGGGAATTACTGCACCAAAAGTTAACCGGACGCCCGTATAGAGGTAATGACTTGAAATAAATTTTTTAAACTCGTCAAGGTAATTCATAGGTACCGCAGGTAGCTTGCGCAATACTACCAATATTAATTTTTAAGTCGTAAAAAAGATGTACCAAATTTCAAATAAAAGTGAATCCTTTGAAACTGTTGCGCGCGCAGGTTTTAAACAGGGACTTAAAGAAGTAGCAAATTGGAAAAATCGAGGGCGATGCATTATTTACCGTTAAATTTGAACCGTAAAATGAGGAGGATGGTTTCATAATTATGCCTTTTTGCAAGATCAAATGAATGAGTTTTGAGGAAACGGATTAAAAGAAACGTACGCCTGGCAAGGTATGTGATTTACAAAGAAACACTTATCGATTTTAAGGACCATATCTGGACCTTCATCGGTTCGTTTTTGGGTATTGGTCTGATTGGTTTTCTAAATCAGGAAAATCTGGCGCAGACAGACAATTTGTTTCTCATCGGTTCTTTCGGCGCATCTTCCGTGCTGATCTATGGAATTATAAACAGCCCGCTCGCCCAGCCCCGAAATCTGATTGGTGGCCATGTGATTTGCGCGCTGGTTGGCGTTACGGTCCATTACGTTATTCCGAATCAACTTTGGCTTGCCTCGGCGTTTGCGGTTTCCCTGTCCATCGTGTTGATGCAAATAACCAGAACGCTCCACCCACCTGGTGGCGCAACAGCCCTGATTGCCAACATCGGTTCGGCCAAAGTGACAAATCTCGGATACTGGTACGTGCTCAATCCGGTTCTGACAGGCGTAGTGATCCTCCTGCTTATTGCACTGCTTGTCAATAACAGGGCTGCTCACCGAAAATATCCTTCCAATCCCAATTGGTATAAAATCTGGGAGCGTAAGTATCGTTGAAATCAAATAATGGAATATGAGTACAATATCAGGTTTTGTCAATGGTTCTTCTGGTTACAGAGTGAGTAAAACCAGAAGGATTGCATCTGTTTTGCTAGCCGCGGCTGTCATTGGCATTTTGTCCGCGTTGGTTGCCGATACATTAAAAGTGATTACCGAACACTACGAACATCGTTTCACGGGTTTTTTTGATAAAAACAAGCTGCTCATTTTCGTCCTGCCGTTAACCGGTTTCACGATTATTCATTTGTTAAGGCATTTTTTGTTTCGGAATCGGCCCAATAAAGGGATAAAAGAAGTGCTCGATACGGTGAACAGAAACGGGAAATCGTTGCCGGCCTACAAAATTCCTTCGCACTATTTCAATGGATTTTTAACCGTTATTTTTGGAGGTTCTACCGGTATTGAAGTTTCGACAGTGGTTTCAACAGCGGCAATCGGTGCTTTATCGAGTCGGAAAGTAAGTCATTTAAAACGATACCGGACTGACCTCGTCTGTGCAGGACTTGCTGCGGGTGTGACTGCACTCTTCAATGCGCCAATCGCCGGTTTCCTGTTTGCATTTGAGGTTTTTACCAAACGTAAAAGTAAACTTCACACTTCCTGTGTAATTATTGCAGTCGGTAGTTCTTACATTCTGACAAAATATTTCTTTTACCGCCCGCTGTTCGATCTCGACGTGGTACAATGGAATGCGTCTGCTTTGCCGTTCATGATTTTACTGGCAGTTTTTGCGGGATTTAATGCCGTTTTTCTGACCAGATCAGTGCTTTTTTTTAAGAAGTTATTTGGTTCAATCGATAATGTTCCGGTCAAAATCCTGGTTGGTTCCTTCGCAATTTCAGCCATTCTATTCTTTTTTCCGGCTTTGTACGGAGATGGCTACGCAGGTATAGAATCTCTGCTTGTCATTGGTAAACCTTCTGATTTGTATTTTTTGCTGCCGTTGCTTGCTGTTTTATTTTTCAAACCAATTGCCACTTCATTGACGTTGGGTGTTGGTGGAGATGGTGGGGTTTTTGCGCCAAGTCTTTTCATTGGCGCATTTTTGGGTTTTATTTTGGCGGTAAGCCTGAATTATTTCTTTCATCTGGACCTGATCCCGCTCAATTTCATGGTAATAGGCATGGCGGCGGTTTTGAGTGGGAGTATTCACGCACCACTAACTTCTATTTTCCTGATCACCGCTATCGCAGGGAATTACGTGCTGTTTATTCCGGTGGTAATTGCTTCGCTGGTCGCTTGGGTTGTTGCAAAAACGATCTATCCTTACTCAGTTTACACCTACAGGACGGTGCCGGCAGTCGGATAAGATTTTCGTTATCTTTGAATAAATTACTTTTGCAGAAAGATATCAAAATGATAAGAGAAGCGAATCTGGATGACTACGACGCCATTTGGGAGATATTCGAACAAGTTGTAAAAGACGGAGATACTTTCGTTTTTGATCCTGAAACCCCGAAAGAAGATCTTGCCAAGTACTGGCTTTCGCCCGGTTTAAATACCTATGTTTTTGAAAATGAAGGTAAAATCATCGGGACGTATGTCATAAAGGCAAATCAGATCGGATTGGGCTCGCATATAGCAAACGGCTCGTATATGGTTCATCAGGAGGGGCGTGGCAAGGGAGTTGGAAAACGGTTGTGTGCTCATTCACTTTCAGAAGCGGAGAGGCTTGGATTCAAGGCCATGCAATTCAACATTGTGGTAAGTACCAATACTGCGGCGGTTTCGCTTTGGGAAAAGATGGGATTTGCAATTATTGGCACTGTGCCCGAAGCATTTCGTCATCTGAAATTAGGCCTGGTCGACGGACACGTTATGTATAGAAAACTAGGGTAGGTTTCGAAAGCATCAGTTATCAAACGGCTGAACATTTTCCTTAAAATAATGTTGACATCAATGGACTGACTGTTTTTGGAGACTGATCTTGACAAAACAGGAACGCAATATAATTTACACCCTCACAACCCTGACGAAATGATTGACCTGCACTTTGACCCTTTTCCCAAACTAGAAACCGAGCGACTGGATTTACGAAAAATTTCGATGAACGATGCTTTGGATATGTTTTCAATCCGGAGTAATCCCGAGGCAATGAAATACATTTGCCGGCCATTACTTAATTCAATTTCTGAGTCTCAAAATCTGATTGGCAGTTTTCAGGATGGAGTCCGAAACCGGATAAACATCGTTTGGGGAATTTCGCTTAAAACCCAATCAAGGCTTATCGGAACAATCGGTTTTCATAGAATAGACAAAGACAACCTCAGAGCGGAGGTTGGATATTTATTGGATCCTGCCTTTTGGGGCAAAGGCTACACCAGTGAGGCACTCAAAACCGTGGTCGATTACGGTTTCGTTGCAATGGGTTTACACAGTATTGAGGCACGTATTGATCCGGCAAATACAGAATCCCGGAAAGTTCTTTTGAAACAAAACTTCACAAAAGAGGGATATTTCAAAGAGGCAATTTATTTTGATAGCAATTTCGTAGATACCGAGATTTACTCGCTCAGAAAGGGCGTTAAATAAATTTATCGAATAAAATTCCGGCTTAGTCTTGTTTGTATCTGCAAGTGTGATTACCCACAAATCTTGCAAATACATCCACAGTTTTTACATGGTGTTCCTAAACCAGGCTGTCCTTATTGCCTGATCTCAGATGTGAGAAAATCCAAAGTCCCAGAATGACAATGAACATAATCAGAACTCCGTTTTCTCTGTCAAGACGCATGGCAGATTCATGTAAGTGGTGCATTGTGTTGTAATGTATTGATTGTTAATTAATTAAAAATATAAAGGTTGTCAATGGAAGCTGATTTTTTGTAAAAATTACAAGTCTTCGATTGTTGTTTCACAATAAAAGTTACTCAGGCAACATTGTTGCGTTGTTCAACTGGATTGAAGCAACTTTTGGTACCGAAATAGACTTCATTTTCCTGATAAAAAAATAATGCCCAGTTTAAACTCTGATCAATTACCGTGAGATCTCCGGGTGTGCAATCATTGAAATAGTCAAAATACTTAACAAGTAATTTCCAGGGTACGATCATCGCCTCAGTTGGTCGCCAGGATAGAAAAACAGGCTTTTCGAACGGTAAATCACGGTCATAGAGCCATTTTTGAAATTCCTTTTGTTTTCCATCCCGTATTGATGCCTTATCGATTTTCTGGAAAAAATCCTTTTTGAAAGGTGTATTCGCATGCAAGTTAGACTGCATTGTGTAATCCCACAAGAATCCTGATCCTTTTTTACCAAGCGGTTTCAATTGTTGCAGATGTGTTTCGGGAAGTCCGGGATACTGCTCGTTCAAAAACCTGCATTTTAGTCTGAATTGGTTCATTGGGATAACGTCGTCAAAAATGTTGTTAAAGTTAATGGTCATTTTAAGGATTGGTTGGGTTATGGATGGATATTGGGTTATTGTATTGTGTGGTTCAGGATAGTGTCATTTCCATTAATGAAGCAAATATATTGTCAAGATACGCTGCCCTAAACTGCTCTTTCGGTGTCTCCACAATTTTCCGCGGCATGTATCATCGCAGTTGACCACATGGTATAGAGGCTTGTCCAGGCCTGAATCGTTTCGTGATTCCACAGGTCGCCCAGGCTTTGCTCTAAAACCCAGATCAAAGCTGACCCAACTGTAATGTAATGTTGCGGTCGGGTTCCGTAACCTGCATGACGCACCGCCAGTGACTCGATATCCTGTTTAATACCGGAGGTACTTTGCAGGTTGGAAACCATGAATGTGATCATGTCCATCAATTTTTTGGCCTGAGCTTCAATATCAGAAGGAAACATAGTCTTTAACTCAGGATCAAGCTCAAAAAGCCTGTCATAGAACAGCGAACCTGCTTCATCAGATTGTCTGATGAGGTGACTCCATGAGTTCTTTATAATCAAAATATTACGGTCAGTCATGTTGATAGTTGTTTAATGCTCCAAAGGTTGAGAAATTGCCCCGATCATGGCATCGGATAAAATGGTGTAGACCTCGACCCAGGCCTCTTTTGTCGCGGCGTTCCATTGCGAGCCGAGTTCCAGTTCGAGCATGCCCAGCAGCGCCTCGCCAACGGCTTCAAAGTGAGCCGACTCGGCACCGTATTGCACATGCCGCAGGGCGAGTCCTTTGATTTGGGACTCAATTTCGTCGAGGGAATTCAGTTTTGAAACGATGAATGAAATCATAGTCACCAGTTTCCGGGATTGATCTTTAATGTCAGGTTTAAATAGGTGCCTTACGGACGGAGCCTTTTCAAACAGGATCCGGTAAAAATGCTCACCGGCGTCCGGCGCGGTGTTGACCAGATAATTCCAGGAATTTTTGATCAGGAGAATTTGCGTATCGTTCATGCGATAATTTGAAATGATTGTGCTTGATAGTTTTTTGAATTTTAAACTAGGTATTTGATTTGCCTTCAGACACTGATCAGGGAAATCAGAAAACAGTGAACTGAATAGTCGAGATAGTATTTTATCAAATAATTTGGTATGCTAAAACGGGCAGGAAATTGAAAATTTTTCATGGCTAATTTTTGATTGCTAACTTGTCATCCGCCTTTTAGTCCGGGCGAACCAGCTTATGTAAAAAGGCAATGCAAACGTATTGAAGACTGTCAGGTGATCCTATTTTCAATGGTATACAAGAAGTATACGTGGCGGAGTAGGGGGTATACAAAAGGTAACACGCCCTCTTTTTTAGAAAAAAGGGCGTGTTTTTGACTTTAAAACGCGATTTTGAAAGATATTAAATTGTCATCAGGTAGTCGATCAGATTTCCTTCCTCAGGAAGGTTTAATTTTTTTCTGAGACGGTGACGGGCGGTTTTGACGCTGTCAGGAGAAATACTGAGTAGGGTAGAGGCCTCTTTCAGATTCAGGTTTAACCGGATGAGTGCACACAACCGAAGTTCCCCGACGCTGAGATCCGGATTGTCTTTTTTTAGCTTGTAAAAGAAGTCTTTGTGAACGCCTTCAAAATACATTTTGAACTCGTCCCAGTCGCGGTCAAGGTTGAAACTGTAATCGATCAGGTTGATTAGTTTACTGAACAGAGGGCCATTTTCATCCCTTTGTCCGCCTTTCAGCGCAAGCGAGATGGTCTGTCTGATTTCTTCCAGAATGCCGTTTTTTTGAATGAGATTTAGCGTGTGGGTGGTAAGGGCCTTATTTCTGAATTCAAGTTCAGCCGTAAGCTGCTGCTCTTTTTCGAGACTATTTTTAATTTCTGCGTCTGCCAGGGCCTGTTGCGCCAGGTGCAGTTCCCTGTTTTTTCTTACTTTTAGTCGCTGACGGTTAAACGCGAGTGCAAGCAAAATTAATCCTGCCGCCAGCGCAACAGCCAGTGTGTTACGTGTTGCATAACCCAGATCCTTCTCTTTCTCAAGCAGTTTTATTTCGTTTTGCTTGCGCTCAGTTTCATAATGTACCCGTAGATTGGTTATTTTGCTCGTGTTTTCAGCATTGAAAATAGAGTCTTTCAAGACAGTCGAAAGCTCCTGATAACGATAAGCATTGCCGTAATCTTTTGTTCGTCCATAAACTGCCGCAAGCCCTTCATATGCTTTTTGAAGTGCAGGACGTAGCCCGGCAGCCTGTGCCAAAATCTGCGCATTTTTATAATTTGAGATTGCATCGTTGCTACGGCCCATTTTTGAATAAACGTTGCCAAGTCCTGTGTGCGAACTGACCATCAGTTTTTTGCTCTGAAATACTTCGTTTAGTTTCAGTGCTTTTTCGTATTCACCGATTGCTATTTCAAGTTCGCCTTTTTGAAAATGAATTTCTCCGAGATGATTGTGACACTGAATTTGTCCGTTAGTATCTCCAAATTTTTCGAAAATATCCAGCGCCTTTCCACCATTTATCACAGCGTCTTCATATTTTTTTTGTTTTGTGTTGATTGTTGCTATGTTGATATAGGTTCCGGCCACCGATTTTTTATCACCAAGTTTTAACCATATTTCCTGTGCCCGCTTGTATGCAACTAATGCTTCATCAAAATTTTTCTGGTTTTTATGAACATTCCCCGAGCTGTTGATAGCAGACGCCATTCGGCTCATATCTCCGATTTTCTCAAAAATGGCGATGGCCTGAAGATAGTAATCAAGAGCCTGTCCATAATTCCCTTGTTCTCCATATATGATTCCAATATTACTGAGCGCTCTTGCCTTCCCGCTTTGGTCACCAATTTCTGCATAAATGTCTTTTCCTTTTTCATAGTTTTCTAAGGCAGTCGCATGGTCATTTTTTTGCCAATAATAAACACCAATGCCCTGATAGCTCCTTGCCTGGCCACGCTTGTACTTAATTTTTTCGGAAATTGCCATCGCCTTTTTGGCATAATCAAGGGTCTTTTCCGGCGCTGAGGACCAATACTCCATGGTTAGGTCAACAAGTAAATTAACCTTTGTTGTGTCGGATTGCGCTTTGGAAAGCAGGTTTTCCAGGCTGTCGATTTTGGGAGATTGTGCTAAAACGGGTAAGCTGCAAATGATAAAAAGAAGGCAAAAACAAATTTTCATGAGGGAGTTCTTCGGTAGGTAGAGGTACATCGGATTTAGTTGAAATGAAAGCGGTATTCGATTGTTTTTTCAATGCATGGAATTGTCGGTTTATAATGGCTGGTAAGGTGGTTCGGCATATCCCAGTCTTTGGGTTTCAATCATAAGACAGCAAATAATAGGTACCCTCGGATGATCTGCCCCTGGCCTTTTTTACCCAGCCCTGAGCAAAATAAAATCGCAGCGCTTTGGTATTTTCTTTTATACATTTTAGCGTAGCAGGCCGTCCAATCTTAGCCAGACAGGCATTTAAAAGTAATTTACCAACGCCTTTTCCCGTAAACTCAGGATCTACAAATAGGGAATGGATGAAATTGTCTGCCTCCCAGCAGGCTATAAATCCGACGGGTATTTTGTTGTTCGTCGCCACAAGTATACGTTCTCCTTCGGTAGTTTTGTCAAAATCGGAAAGCGCTAAAAGAGCTGGATCTAGCCAGAAAAATGTTGCTAAACGCGCTTCGAGGAAAATACGACGTAAATCCTCCGTGTAGCTGGGGTCATATTCTTCAATTTGGAAACACATTCTGTGAAATTTTCCGGAGGTTGACTAGTGGTTGCATAATGGTCCGCAAAGTTAATTACCGTTTGAGTCGGAGCATTGCCGCTGGATAAGTATTCGGGCTATTGGATAAATGACATAAAAAAAGCCGCCTTTTAGGCAGCTTTTCTTTGATTTTAAATGTGATTTTTAATTCTGACCGACTTCATCGAAAACAGTTGCGTTCAAGGTGACATCCACATTTCCCCGTGTTGCGTTCGAGTATGGACAAACTTGATGCGCTTTATTTACAAGATCTTGTGCAACGGACTCATCCACACCGGGAATGTTGACATCGAGCGTTACAACAAGACCAAATCCGCCTTTTTCGTCTTTGCCTATTCCGATTTGCGCGGTTACAGTGGTAATGCCTGTCTTGATTTTTTCAGTCCTTGCAATCAGCGACAATGCGCTATCGAAGCAAGCCGCATAACCGGCGGCAAATAATTGCTCGGGGTTTGTGTAGGCCCCGCTTCCACCACCCATTTCTTTTGGAACGCGCACTTCAAGGTCAAGTACGCCGTCCGATGATTTTACTTGTCCGTTTCTTCCGCCTGTTGCAGTAGCAACGGCTGTGTATACTGGAGTGATCATGTTGGTTTTGGTTTGTTAAAACTTTTGTTGTTTATAAATTATATTTCCTGGTTAGCGTGCTCCTCATCCTGTTTTCCGATTTTTTCAAGAAAACCATTCAGAATTTTTTGAAACTGGATAATTTCTTCTGTCGTGCAATTAAACCCGGTTTTAAGATGACCGGGAATTTGTGCAGCTTCGTTTTTCAACGCTGCCCCTTTTTCCGTGAGCGCGATCCTAACAACACGTTCATCCTCAGGATTTCTCGTGCGTGTAAGGACCAGTTTTTGTTCCAGTTTTTTCAAAAGCGGAGACAATGTTCCCGAGTCAAGCATCAGGTGCGCACCAATTTCTTTGACAGTCAATTCTTTATACTCCCAAAGCAGGAGCATCACCAGATATTGTGGATAGGTGAGTTCAAGTTTATCCAACAGCGGCTGGTACAATGCTGTCACTTTACGCGACAAAGCGTAAATGGGAAAACATACCTGATTTGAAAGTTTTAAAATATCCATTTCAATTATTAATTGTGTAAAATTAAATTGTATACAATTGAAAAACAAATATTATCTTACTTTTTTTGGCTTGGGCACAAAAAAATGGCTGTCTTTTGCGGACAGCCATTTCCTCTGTTAATTTGTTATGTTCAGTCGTCCGAGCCGATTTTTGCCACTGCTTTGTCAATTTGGTAGCGGCCAATGCCTTCTTCACCGATGACGTCAAAAAGTTCAAGCGCGCGTCTTGCGTTATCTTCTTCCTCAACCTGTTCGTTGACGAACCATTGTATGAAATTTTCGGTCGCATAATCTTCTTCCCTGCGGCTCTGTGTAACGATTCTGTTGATTGATTGGGTTACACTGATTTCGCTCTGCAAAGCAGATTCAAAAATACTTCTGAATGACGCAAATTCCTGTTTAACGGCAGGGACTTCCGGTGAAATGGCTGTACCGCCAATAGTCATGATGTAGTTAAATATCTTCATCATGTGCTCACGCTCTTCGCCAGCCTGCTTGATAAAGTATTTTGCACTGTTTTTGTATCCGTTGCGGTCGCACCATGAGGCCATTGCCAGATATTTTGACGAAGCTTCCGCTTCCATTTTAACCTGGTTATTCAACAATATTTCTATTTCTTCTTTAAGGGAAGTACGGGCTCTGAGTAGATCTTTCATGGTTATGTAATTTAAATATGCTTCGTGTATTAAGAAGCACAAATATCACACGAAAGTTCATCAAAACAAGATATACGCAGGAATTTGGAATTGGTCTAAAATGAAGGGAATGAGCTATTTAGATTAATTCTGATTCCTGATAGAGTAATTCATGAATCAGAGAATTGAGCTCTATGGCAAAATGCGTACCATTCACCAGTTCACGAAGCTGAATGAATTCGCAGAGTGTAAGTTTTTGATAGATATTGACTTGCGGAGCTTCGACGAATGCGTAGTCAGAGTCGTCGGAAAGATCGAATATCTTACTCCGAATGTCGATTTTATTTAAAAAGCGACGGAAATTAAGGAAATCGTGAATGCGGAAAGATGCTTCAATCTCACCAAATTGAATTACAATTCTTGAACTTTTATCACACTGAAAGCTAAAACCTCGGGAGGTACTGAATAATTCATTCGGGGTATTCACTGCAACCGGCATTATGATAATGGGTAAATGATTCCACAAAGATACGGGCAGATTTTTATCGATGCAACTTTATTTAAAAGCAATCTAAATATATAGACGGGAAATTTAAAAATTCTGTTTCGGACGATGTAGTGCAGTTCATTGCACAGATTTAAATTATTATGAAAATATCCGTCCGGGAGCAGGCAGGTTTGAAATGCAAGAAAGAGACTGTTTATGTCTCTTTCTTGCATTTCAAAAACATTCAAATAGGCCTACTTATTTTCAGCAGCCTTCGCCCAGTTATCTCTCAAAGTGACTGTTCGGTTGAAGACAGGCTTTTCGGTAGTTCCATCCGGATCCGCCGCAAAATATCCTTTTCTTAAAAACTGGAATGCCTCTCCGGTTTTCGCTTCTTTTAAAGCTGGCTCAGCGTATCCTGTTATTACATTAAGTGAATCCGGATTGATGAATTCTTTGAAATCACCTTCGCCGGAGGTCGGATCTTCGACTGAAAATAGCCGGTCGTAGAGACGGATCTCCACTGGCACTGCGTGCGATGCCGAAACCCAGTGCAATGTCCCCTTCACATTGATGCCTGTTGTATCCTGGCCACTTTTACTGTTTTCTATAAACGAGCAGTGCACTTCCGTCACCTCGCCGTTTTCGTCCTTTATAAAGTCATCACACTGAATGATGTATGCACCCTTCAACCGCACCATTTTACCTGGTGCCAGTCTGAAATATTTCTTGGAAGGGGTTTCCATAAAATCTTCCTTCTCTATGAAAATCTCACGGGTAAACGGAATTTCGCGCATTCCGGCAGCAATATCTTCGGGATTGTTCTCGCTGTGGCAAATCTCAGCCACGCCCTCAGGGAAATTTGTAATAACCACTTTTAAAGGATCCAGAACAACCATGCGACGCAACGATTTTTTGTTCAGATCTTCGCGTACACAAAATTCCAGCAAGCCCACGTCAATCATATTTTCGCGACGTGCAACCCCAATTCTGTCACAAAAATCGCGGATACTTTCAGGCGTGTAACCCCTTCTCCGCATGCCGCTGATCGTAGGCATACGTGGATCGTCCCAACCATTTACATGATTTTCCTGAACAAGCTGAAGTAATTTTCTTTTACTTGTAATCGTATAATTCAGATTTCTCCGGGCGAATTCGTATTGATGTGACGGATAGATTTCCAGTTTATCAATGATCCAGTCGTACAGTTCGCGATGTGGAACAAATTCGAGTGTACAAATCGAATGCGTTACATTTTCTATGGAATCACTCTGCCCGTGAGCAAAATCATACATTGGATAAATACACCATGCAGCTCCGGTGCGGTGATGATGCGCGTGTTTGATGCGATACAAAATCGGGTCGCGCATGAGCATGTTCAGATGTGCCATGTCAATCTTTGCGCGTAGTGTACGGCTTCCATCAGGAAAAGCCCCGCTTTTCATCTTTTCAAAAAGCGCAAGGTTTTCTTCCACGCTTCTGCTCCGGTAAGGGCTATCTTTTCCAGGTTCGGTAGGTGTACCTTTGAGTGTAGCAATTTCCTCGGAGGTAGAATCGTCCACGTAAGCCAGTCCTTTTCTGATCAGGGTCAGCGCATATTCAAATAATGTATCGAAATAATCCGATGCGTAAAGCTCATTTTGCCATTCAAACCCCATCCAGCGGATGTCGTTTTTGATGCTCTCCACATATTCAGTATCCTCCGTTGTCGGGTTTGTATCGTCAAAACGGAGATTGGTATACCCTGGAAATTTCTTCGTCAGACCAAAGTTCAGACAAATACTTGATGCATGGCCAATGTGCAGATACCCATTGGGTTCTGGCGGAAATCTGGTAACAATCTCACTATATTTTCCCGACTGTAAGTCTGCCTCGATGATCTCTTCAATGAAGTTCAGGCTTTTCTCTTCTTTTTTCTCTTCCGTAATCATACAATACTGGAAATAATATCAATTGTCAAAGTTAACGTTCTTCCGCTCATCCCCGAAATTTTTTGTAAGGAATGCGGAAAATGTAATTTTTGTTTAATAAAATAATCTAAAATTTATGCTGTCTTTTCAAATGACGGTGTATTTGCAAACGGGTTTTGGCCGCTGCTGTAATCGGTCACCTTGATATATTGCAATTTCAAATCAGCACAGAGCGCACATGTTCTTAAAATACGGCATCTTTCAATTAATTTTGAAGCATGCGGTATTTTATTGAATTCAGTTACAAAGGAACGGCTTACAACGGCTGGCAGAAACAAAATAATTCCCTGGGCGTTCAACAGGTATTGGAAGAAGCGATGGCCAAAATCCTAAGGCAGCCGCTTGAAATCACGGGAAGTAGCAGGACGGATGCAGGCGTACATGCCGAGCAACAATTTGCTCATTTCGACTACGCACCGGAAATAGCGGATCTCGAACGACTGGCTTACAGCATCAACGGACTGATTCCTTACGACATCGCCGTGAGAAGGATTCTCCCTGTGGCGGAAGGTCTCAACTCCCGTTTTGCCGCCACGTTTCGTCGTTATGAATACAGGATTACGCGTCAGAAAAATCCATTTCTGATTAATGAAGCCTATTTATTAAGGGCGGATCTTAATATTGCGCTAATGAACGAAGCCGCCTCTCTTTTGCTCCAATACAACGATTTCGAAAGTTTCAGCAAGCTGCATACCAATGTAAATAATTTTCGGTGTACAATTTCAGAGGCGATTTGGCTTGAAAAAGGGGATCTGCTGATATTCAGCGTCCAGGCGAACCGGTTTTTGAGAGGAATGGTTCGCGCGTTGGTAGGGACGTTGCTCAATGTGGGCGCTGGCAAAACTTCTGTCAAACAATTTGAGGAAATAATTCTTTCTAAAAATAGAAAAAATGCCGGTGCGCAGGCACCGGCAGATGGGTTGTTTTTGGTAGAAGTAGGTTATCCCTATGAGATTTTAAATAGTCCTGATTAAATTTCCCGCCTGGTTGTTTCATTATTCACAAGCCGGAAAATGCCCAACGGATTGCCATTTTTTAGCTCGATTGGTAGCAAAGAATCAGGCCAGTCCTGATACGATTGCGGGCGAACAAAACGCAAAATGGAGTGGCGCCCGACAGATGTAAACCGGGCGTCTGTTGCGGAAGGGAACGGTCCGCCGTGATGCATAGACGGACAAACTTCAACACCCGTAGGTACGCCGTTCATGATAAACCTGCCTGATATTTTTGCCAGGTTCTGAATCAGTTCGCCATATTGCGTCGCCTCTTCTTCTTCTGCCATCAGCGAAGCAGTTAACTGTCCGCCGAGATGAGAAATTGCGGTATTCAGTTCATCGGTATCCTTACACACAACCAGCAGAGAAAACGGGCCAAAAACTTCCTCGTGTAACTTCGGATTAGCGATAAAACTCTTGCCACTCACCCGCGCCACAGAGGCCTGAGACTGCGTTTTCAGATCAGCTGTTTGCGATGAAAGCGCAAGCGGGCTCACATCTTCCTGATCAAGCACAACTTGTCTCAGTTTATAAAAATTGTCGCAAATTCCGGCAGTCAGCATCGTGGCAGAAGCAGTTTTAAGAATTTCGTTTTTGTAAGCTTCTTCAAAGTTATCCAATTCGGTAGTTTCAGTGACAAAAACCAAACCGGGATTGGTACAGAACTGGCCTGCGCCCAACGTGACCGAACCTGCCAAAAGTTTAGCGAGCTTTTCAGCATTGGCGTTCAGGTATTCAGGCAGAATCACAATCGGGTTCACGCTGCCCATTTCCGCAAATACAGAAATCGGCTCTTCACGTTCCTGAGCCATTTTGTGCAAGGCCATACCACCTTTGATCGATCCCGTGAAACCAACCGCTTTGGTGGCCGGATGTTTCACAAGCGCGGCACCGACTTCATAACCATCGTCATAAAGCATCGAGAAAACGCCATCGGGCATTCCTGTTCTTTTTGCAGCCGCAACGATCGCCTGGGCTGTCAGGTCACAAACTCCCGGATGGGCGGCGTGTGCTTTAACAATAACCGGATTCCCTGCTGCAAGGGCTGGACCTGTATCTACGCCAGCCACGGAATATGCGAATGGGAAGTTGCTGGATCCGAAAACGACGACAGGGCCGATCGGTACGAGCTTTTTGCGAATATCAGGCTTCGGTAGGGGAGCTCTGTCGGGAATGGCCGTGTCGATGCTGGCTTCTACCCATGACCCTTCACGGATCAGGTCGGCGAACTGTGTCAGCTGATTAATCGTTCTCGCCCTTTCTCCCTGCAAACGCGCGAGGGGTAGACCGGTCTCCTGGTTAGCCCTTTCAAGAAGTAAATCGCCAACTGCCAGAATTTCTTCGGTAATGGCGATTAAAAAATCCGCTCGTTTTGAGGCTGGTATCTGTGAGTAGGAAACAAAAGCTTTTTTTGCCTGTTCCATCGTACGATTTACCTCATCAGTTGTTGCTGCATGAAATGGCTCAGGAAGTTCTACTGCGAGTGCGGGTACAAAGGATTTGAATGTGTGCGGATTTTCTGCGGATTCGGAATAACCTATAATGTTTTTTCCCTGAATTGTCATCGGATTGGAATTTAGAATTTGTAATCGCTGGCCGGTAAAAGCTATAAACAGTACTTTTAAAATCCATGTTCCGGCTACACCTCGTGGATATTTAACTGGATTTAAAACAAAAAATTTGTGCCGTAATCATTGCTGAACGGCACAAATCCGGATTTAAAAATAGAAATGTTTCGCTTAAACCAACCTAGCAATAATATCGTCCACAGAGATGCCCTCTGCCTCAGCTTTGAAATTACGGATAATACGGTGGCGAAGAACTGGGAGCGCCACCGATTTGACATCTTCAATATCAGGCGAATACTTTCCTGAAAGCAACGCGTTGCATTTTGCAGCCAGGATGAGCGCCTGAGAAGCTCTCGGGCCGGCTCCCCATTCCAGGTAGTCATTGGTATCCTTATTCGCCAATGCGGATGATGGTCTCGTTTTATGCACCAGTTTTACTGCATATTCAATAACGTGATCTGTTACGGGTACTCTGCGCACCAGGTGCTGAAAATCCATGATCTCCTCGGCGGTCACCACTTCTTTTACCTCATATCGGGTATCTACCGTGGTATTTTTGACAATATTGACTTCTTCCGAATAGGATGGATAATCGAGCTGTATCATAAACATAAAGCGGTCCAGCTGTGCCTCCGGAAGCGGATACGTTCCTTCCTGTTCAATTGGATTCTGGGTAGCCAATACAAAAAACGGCCTGTCCAGCGTGTGCTTTGCTCCTGCAATGGTCACAGAATACTCCTGCATCGCCTCCAAAAGCGCTGATTGTGTTTTAGGCGGCGTTCGGTTAATTTCATCCGCAAGAATGATGTTTGCGAAAATCGGTCCTTTGATAAATTTAAAATTTCTGTTCTGGTCCAATGTTTCGGAACCCAGAATGTCGGACGGCATCAAGTCCGGAGTAAATTGTATCCGGTTAAATTTCAAATCCAGCGAAGAAGCGATGGTCTGGATCAGCAATGTCTTCGCCAATCCGGGTACTCCCACAAGCAGACAGTGTCCCTGACAAAAGATAGCGGTAAGTAATTTTTTTACGACATCGTCCTGCCCGATGATCACTTGCCCTATTTCATTTCGAATTTTGTCATAGGCTATTTTCATAGCCTCGGCTGCTTCAACGTCGGATGTATATTTCACAATGTCTTTTTATTATTTCGAATGCCAGAAAAATCAGTAACTGTAACGGCGGAACGCGCCATTCATCGTACGCTATAAATCCTGCCCTGAGGCGAGCCCCAGAATACTGCAATTTTTAAACTCAGGTTCCACGCTGATGAAAACATCTCCCTGCGCTTTTTTAAACCACTCTTCCAGTGCATTATTGCGTTTATTATTGAGCACAATTTGCGACAGTTTTTCGTAGTCCTCCTTCAAATTTGCCGTATGTGGCTGGGATTTACTTTTGTACCAGATCAAACGCATTGCGCTTCTGCCATCTTCGGTACGATATGAAACCGGTTTACTCAGGTCGCCAACTTTCATTGTGTCGATAGCAAAATACAATGCCGGATCCATGGAAGCATCGAGTGTAAGGCGTGCGAGACCCGTTGACGGATCCTGAATAAGTCCGCCTGATTCGGCAGTCATCTTATCTTCCGAGTTGTTGAGTGCTGCTTTTGCAAAGCTCAGTGTATCTGTTTTAATCATCACACGAATGCTGTCCAGGTACCTGGTCGCAACTGTCATATCCGTTCCCTTATTGTAATCGGGACGTAGCAGAATGTGGCGTGCATGATATTCTGCACCTCTGGTTTCAATCAGTTTTATCAAGTGAAAACCGAACTGGGACTCGACAATATTGGACAATTCGCCTGGTTTCAAAGCAAGTGCAGCACCTTCAAATTCCGGTACCATTGCTCCGCGTTTTGCAAAATTCAGGTCACCTCCGTTTTTAGCAGATCCTACGTCTTCTGAATAAATCTGAGCCAGCATCGCGAAATCTTCTCCTTTTTCAGCTCTCGCTTTCAAGTCAAGCAACTGATTTCTCAGCTTTTCCTTTTGTTCTTTCGTTACAGTACCCAAGCGAACAACGTGGCCGATCTCCACCTCTGAGGGAATGTAAGGCAAACTATCTTTTGGGATTGAATTAAAAAATTTTCTCACATCGCTCGGCGTGATTTTCACGTTGCCGGAGATGGTGCGCTGCATTTTCTCAATGACCTTCTGTTCTTTCACATCTCTACGCAGTTCCGCTTTTAGGTTGTCGATGCTTTTACCATAAGCCTCCACAATGTTTTTTTCTGAACCGAAACGCTGGATCATATAACCCATTTTGGCATCAAGGTCATTATCTACTTCCTTGTCCTCCACCATTACGGAGTCAATCTCAGCTTTCGCCAGCAGTAATTTGCTAATAATAAGCGATTCCAGTATCTGGCATTTTTCCGGTGCTTTTTGCCCGTTTGCCTTATAGCTGCTGATTCTTTCTTCCAAATCGGAACTCAGAATGTAATGATTATCGACGCGGGCGATAATTTTGTCAATACTTATTCCTTTTTCTCCTTGCCCGTAGCTCACCAGAGACAATCCCATCATAAGTATTCCGAAGCAATGGAACGCAACAAATTTTTTGATCTTCATTTTTATATTAATTGAATTTTTTAGGGTCAAATCTTACATTCCCGTGCGGGCGAAAACGCTAAATTACGCTTATCGCTTAATTTTATCTAATTCTTGTTCATTCACTTTTACAGGAAATTTCTGGTGCAACCTCGAAAGCAGCTGTTTTTCCAATTCTTTCTGGTATTCATTGATCACCGTTCCACGCGCTTCTGTAAAAGTTTTAGGCCGTGGGGGCTCAATTTTCGAAATTTGAATCCAGGTCACATTCGCGTTTCCGGAAATCAATTGGTCGCCGGTTTCCCACTTTGCTTTGTTCAACAATGGATTACTTTTCGAGAAATAACCTTCTTCAATGCTAACGGTATTCTGTGCCTGCGAATTATAGGCTTTCTCCACATCTTTCGTGGATTGGCTGAAAAACTGGAAAGCAACCCTCCGATTTCGCTCCGGCTCCACGGCTTGCCGAAAGGAACCATAATCTTTTTCAATGATTCGGACAATCGAAATATTCTTGGAATTCAGGTATTTAACTACATTTCGTATTCTGCTTCCTGAAATACTCTCCGCTTCCTGCGGCAGACGGTAGCCGGCAACTTCAACAATATAGTCAGGATTTTTTTCCATTATGGTAAACAACTCCTTAAGATTGTCCGTTTGCGCATTTGTCAATTCGCTTGCACCTTCACGGAAGCGGATTTCCGGCGCAATCTTTTCAAGCAGATAAGGCTTTTTGGAGATTGTTTTTTTGATCCTGTTTACGGTCTGCGTGTCTGGTGCTGAGACAATCGTTGCCAGCGCACGCTCAGGATACTGGTAACGGCCGGCATTTTGTTTGTAAAAATTAAGCTGTCCAACCGAATCTGAAAGAGATTTCTGCCATACATTTTCCTCCATAAGCTGCGACAATAGCACGCCTTCACGGATCTCTGTGATGAGGCCGCGGAATTCAGGAGCAGTTTCTTCCAGATGATCTTTTTCGTATCGGATAAGCCTGTCGGTCAGGAATTCATTATAATATCTTTTGAAAATAACTGCCGGAGAAGAATCTTTCGGACGTGGTTGCTGCTTTTGTTTGACAAAATTCAGAAACGCCAGAGCCTGATACTGCTCTTTTTCAATCGTAAACAATGTGTTCGCTGACCAGTCAACGGACACCGGTTTCATGTAATCCCATTTGCCCGAAATAAGCGTGCTGTCTGCCAAAGGCGCTAGCAATGCCCATTGATCAGGAAATTCTTTCACGCTCAATTTTTCACGCAGCCGTTTTACAGTGGCCTGTTCAAGTATCTTTCCGCGTGTATCTGTCACCACTTTCTGGCGCAGTGACGGCGCCATCACAGTGTATGGTTCCAGTCCCTTTTTCTCAATCAATTTGATAATGTGCCAGCCGTATGGACTCAAAACAGGTTTGGAATAACTGTTCGTTTTTGTCAATGCAAATGCAGTTTCCTCAACTTCAGATACCATCTGTCCAGTACCAAAGGCCGGCAGGAGACCATGATTGCGGCTGGATTCCTTGTCGTCCGAATAAGTTTCCGCGACGTTGTCCCATGCATCCCCGTTCTGCAATTTCTGATAAGCTTCGTCAATTCTGGATTTGGCTGCTGCCTTTTGAGTTTCGGACGAATTTGCATCAAGGCGCGTCATGATGTGCGCTATCCGTACATTTCCCCGGTTGGATCTGCGATCCGTAACTTTGATGATATGATACCCCGATTTTGTCCGTAAGGGCTGTGAGTTTTTACCGACCGACAAAGTGTATATCGCGTTTTCAAAAGGATACAAAGTCTGAAATGCTGTAAAATAGCCAAGATCCCCTTTATTGTGAACTGCAGTAGGGTCTTTTGAAAATTTGGCAGCCAGATCACCAAAATCCGAGCCTTCTTCCAAGCGGCCACGCATGGCGACCGCAGCGCGATATGCTTGTAAAGTATCTTCCGGAGAGGCGTCTTCCGAAACCGGGATCAAAATATGTGAGACTCTTACTTCCTGTTTTAGCCGGTTATATGCCTCGTTAGCAAGCTTTTCCACCATCGGCTTGTCGACAAGGAAATTCTTTGCGAGCTGGTCGCGATAAGAGGCGATTTCTTCTTTATAATCAGAGGTGGTATCCCGGCCTTCGCCTTTGGCCTGTAAAACTTTAAGTTTAAGATCAGTATAGAGCGTCAGATATTCCTGTGGGCTGAGGCCTTTGGATGAGTCGGAAGCAAATCTGTTTTTGGTAAACGAATCCTGAAAATCGTCAGGAGAAAATTTTTCGTTGCCAATCTCTACCAGTACCGGTTGTTGCTGTGTCACCTGCTGTACAGGTGGTTTCGTTTTGCAGGAAACAATTAAAGATATTGCGAGTAGGGTAAGGGGCAAACGATTAATGCGCATAAATTGACTCAATTGGTAAATGAAGAAATTACATTTTCTTCACGGATTTTATTTTAACTTGATTGACTTCCTATTATTGTATAGAACGCAAAGTTAGACGCTTTCCACTGAGTATAAAAATTTCTGGTTTCTTGTTCCCAATTTGGTCTAAAACTCGCATTTTTTAATTTTTTATTCGTTGATCGTAGTCTGAATTACCGTACGCAATGCGCCCTTAAAACGTGACAGATAATTTTGCTGTAAATATTTTAGACAATGTCTGAAGTATATACGGAACGAGACATTTTGGTTAATTTACGCATGGACAGGGATAGAATGAAAACGAGGGAATTGGTTTTGAAAATCATTACGCTCTGACATGAGCACAAGCGCAGAGAATTGCTTTACCTGGAAGCATTGAAGAGGGATAAAATGGGAACGTCGTGGAAAATGCTCTCGCAGGGCTATTTCAGCGCGCTGCTTTCCAAAGAGAAATCCAATCACTTTGAGATTACTTTAAATGCTTTCTCACCGATAGAGATCTGAGGAAGCAAACCCGGCACCTTTTGTAACAGACGCCTGGATGGCCTTGAAGAAAAGAACAGGTCGCCGTTATCTCAAACGTGTTGAAAGTAAAATACTACTTTTCTGCAAAGCGCTACGCAAAAATCTTGATCGAGACGCTGATACCCAACCAATCATTGATGCGCATTTGTTGCGAATCTCCGAATTCTACGATTTTCCGGCAAAACAGGAGACCATGACCTCTCCAAATTTGAAATTGTTAAAGCTTCAATAAGTGTTTCTTACAAGAGGAAGCGACGGCGACATTGATCCTATTTTTCGTACAATTCTATTGGCAAATCGTCCGGATCTGAAAAGAAAGAGAATTTTTTTCCGGTTGTCTCATCAATCCGCACAGGCTCAGGAATTATGCCCTTGGTTGTCAGAAATAAAATTGCTTCTTCAATATCATCCACTTCAAAAGCAATGTGACGAAGCCCTAACGCTTCCGGCCGGGAAGGACGTTTCGGAGGATTGGGAAATGAAAACAATTCAATACAATACTGTCCATTCAGAGACAAGTCCAGCTTGTAAGATTCTCTCGCTTCGCGGTATATTTCTCCATCAATTTTGAAACCCAGCACCTCGGTGTAAAAATGCTTCGACTTGTCGTAGTCAGAACAAATGATGGCAATGTGATGTATCGATTTTAAAAACTGCATAGTCGAAAGGTAAGGTTTAAGGGTCAAAAATAGGATAACAGGGCGGCTAATGAAAGTGACATCTGCAACCCTTTCGAAATTATTTTTTCAGACTGCAAGCTTTTCCTGATCATTTTTCACAAAAAGACAAAAACGACCAAACGAATCAAAATTCCACTCAATTAGATTAAAATGAATCTAAATAATTATTTGGTAACTTTGGCGACGCATTTCAATCAGGCAAAAACCACCATAATGAAGAAAATTATATTCACGATTGCTCTTTTGAGCACCTTGTCGTCCTGTGATAAAACTGAATCAACAGATATTACTTCGATGAGCCAGGCGGTAGTCGAGAACTACGCCGCGAACGCACTAGCCAGCTACGAAGACGCCGTGTCAACTGCAAAAGTGCTTCAAACCAAAGTGAATTCATTTTTGGAAAATCCTTCTGAGCAGGGCCTGGCAGACTGCAAAGCTGCATGGATAGCGAGTCGGGTTCCGTATCTGCAAACAGAAGCATTCCGGTTTTATGGCGGGCCGATTGATGAGGAAACAAATAATTTCGAAAGACTGATCAATGCCTGGCCTCTTAATGAGGTATTTATTGATTATGTCGTAAGCGAAAACAAACAAGATTCTGTCATTTATGGAGGCGTGATAAATGATGTCGCCAATTATCCGGTCATCAGCAAAGAAGTATTGCTTGGAGACAATGGAAAAAATGGTGAAAATGATGTGAAGGTTGGATATCATGCCGTTGAGTTTTTACTGTGGGGCCAGGATTTATATGCTGACGGTCCCGGAAAGCGACCTTATACAGATTATTTGGAAGGCGGAACTGCGAAGAACCAGAAACGCAGAGGGCAGTATTTGAAAGTTGTGGCAGATTTGTTGGTGGAAGACCTTAATGCAGTGAAGTCACAATGGGAAACGGGTGGCGCTTACCGTACAGATTTCACAGCACCGGCAAACGTAACCCAGTCGCTGACGAATATGCTTAACGGGATGGGGAAATTGACGAAGGGCGAACTTTCTGGTGCGCGTATAGCCGTTTTACTTGCTTCAAAAGCGCAGGAAGACGAACATTCCTGTTTCTCAGACAATACCAACAACGACTACAAATACGATGAGGCCGGAATCTACAATGTGTATCTCGGGAAATACACGCGAGTAGACGGAACTGTACTGGACGGGCCTGGTATTGATGATCTGGTTAAAGCGAAAATTGCAGGTATTAATCTGTCATCCATTGCCCGTTTTGATGCTGCCGTTGCGGTGATCAATGCGCTTCCGGTACCAATTGATCAGGGAGTAATTAAAAATGAAGCAGCTTTCAAAAAAGCAATTAATGCTTTACGCGATCAGGCTGACCAGCTGGTGATTTCAGCGGATGCTATTGGAATCAAACTGAATTTTCCTGAACGTAATCAATAGTGTAAGTGAGATACAGATCTTATCAGTAATTCTCATCGCCGAGGAATTTTGACGGATATTTGCAAAAAAATTATTGTTCCGTCTTTCGAAATGGTTGAATCAACACAAAAACGCCGGGCGCTAACGCATATATAGCAGATGCGAAAAATGAACAAAAATTAGTTTCCTTGGTTCCACAACGGGGATCGCCTCAGTTTCTGCCTGGAAACGCGGTTTTATGTTTTCTCAGGGCCCGGTAGAAACTGATTTTCTGACATCGGCGGTTGTTTGGGCAGCCTGAATGCATCAGGAATAGAAAAGTCGGTTTCTCAAACAACAACGCAGATCGACAGCGTCGGCGAAATTTGCGCCTTTAAACCGGTTGACTGGACTGCAAATTGCCAATACAAAATTCTGAATGTCAGCGTTGGTAGAAACAATATTCTGAACTAAAAATACCTCTCGTGTAGCGTACCAGGTTTTCCGAGCTCTGGAATCATAGCCAGCGAAGGGTGTGCCGCATCACTGAATGTCGGCGTAAGTTTTGGTGTACTGGTTTTTTGCTGGATTTGCCTAAATTTTGATGAACAGTTTTTTGGTATACATCCAGTAAAGAATCCACCATTCGACGATCAGAATGATTACACCGGTGACGAAGGGCCGGTAAGCTTCTCCCAGGAACGAATTGTAATCAGGACCGATGTGTATACGGAACGAGTCGGCGATAAAACCGTCGATGGTATGGGCGATGATGTAGGCCGCGATAGAATTTGTACCGATTACGATCAATGGCAAAAACCAGGATTTATTCTGCTTCATATCTACCAGAAAGTAAAAGCCTGCAAGCAACACGAAACACCAGCCTCCGCTGAACAACACCCAAGCCGGTGTCCAGATTCGCTTAACAATCGGGTTTATTCCGGCCAGGTCCAGTGCCAATCCGGACACGAAAAGAATGACAGCGGTAATCAGGAAACGTCTTACAAGGAGTGAAGCAGAAGTAGCATTTTTAAGCCATTGTCCCGCTATGAGCCCCAACGTCATGGTGCCGAGCGTGGGGATGAAACTGAGCGTACTGTATCCTCCGCCGTTAAAGTGAAAAGCGGAAGGCCGGGGGAAGAGGTTCATAAACCACCTGTCAAACGCCCACGCGGCATTGGTGTTTTTATTCCAATGCGCAGCAAATCCGGTCAAATTGTGAGGCCAGTCGGATGTAATACCGGTTTCTGCCCAGTCGAAATAGAGGCCAGGCAGCGGATACAATGCAAACACGAGTCCGTAGCCTACCAAAATAGCAACCAGTGCACCCCATTGGATTTTTTCTGACATAAAGCCGAGTGCAAAGAGAACAGGGTAACCAAGGCCGATCTGCGTCAGAGTATCTTCGAATGTAAAATTTGTCTGATCGGCATGCATTGAACGTAGAAAAATACCGAGAAAAACCAGAATAAGCGAGCGACGTATCGTGTGATACCACATCATGGTTGTGTTCTGCGCTTTGCTTGCTCTGCTGGCAATGGAATACGGCAGAGCAACACCGACAAGAAACGAGAAGGACGGCTGTATCAGATCATGTAGTGAGCAACCAACCCATGAGACGTGGCTTTGTTGAAAATCTAGAAAAGCCCAGAAGGCGCTTCCGGGCAATGCTTCTGAAACTTTACTGAATCGTAAAACTTCGGCCATCATTAAAAACATGACAAATCCCCGGTAGGCATCAACTGAGGAAACGCGTTGAGGAGCAGGTAGTGAAAATTCTTTCAATTTTTATGTGGGTTATCAGGTGCTTAAAAACCAGTGTCAGCCATAAAACAGCGCAGGCTGATGTCGACAAAGTTCTATTTAAATTACCTGTTTCATTAGAAAACGGGCTATTAAACTACAAAGGAAAAGCCTCGCTGGTTTTACCCAACAAGGCTTTTCCTTTTCAAGCAGATTATCTGTCAGCGGAATTTGATCCTGCCGTTTGCGGTTTAGATATTCATCTTTTTGAGTTCCTTCACAGCATGGTCAGCTGCACGGGCAGTCATAGCCATATACGTCAGAGAAGGATTTACGCATGATGCCGATGTCATGAATGCGCCGTCGGTCATGTACACATTTTCTGCACCCCAAATCTGGTTGTTTTTATTAAGTACAGAAGTTTTCGGATCGTTACCCATCCTGGCTGTTCCCATTTCGTGAATACCAATCCCCGGATGTTTCGATTCGTCGTTATAGGAAGATACATTTTTCAGACCCGCAGCTTCCAGCATTTCAGCAGCGTCGTTCATCATATCCACACGCATTTTTTTTTCGTTTTCTCCGTAAGCTGCATCAAAAACAACAACAGGTAATCCCCATTTGTCTTTTTCTGTCGGATGCAGCGTAAAGCGGTTTTTTTCATCCGGGATCATTTCACCGAATCCGCCCAGATTCATACCCCAGCCACCTGGTTGAGAAATTTCAGCTTTGAATGCTGCGCCAAAGCCTTCCGCTCCATTGCCGCGTCCCCATCCATCACGGCTTGCACCGCCCTGATAGCCAAATCCACGAATGTAATCTCTTTTGTCTGCGCCCCAGTTGCGGTAGCGCGGCACGTAAACTCCGTTTGCACGGCGGCCAAAATAATATTTGTCTTCAAAACCTTCCATTTCGCCACGCGCACCAACAGCAAGGTGGTGATCCATGATGTTTCTGCCGACCTGATCGCTTTCATTACCAAGACCATTCGGGAATCGTTTCGATTTAGAATTCATCAGAATGGATGCAGATGCAATCGCGGATGCATTCAGGAAAATGATTTTCGCGAAATACTCCTTGGTTTCCATCGTGTTCTGATTAATGATCCGAACGCCAGTTACCTTGTTCAGTTTATCATCGAAAATCACCTCAGAAACGATAGAATCATTAACCAGGGTCAGATTACCTGTTTTTTGTGCGGCTGGTAAAGTGGCAGACTGCGTGCTGAAATACGCACCGTACGGACAGCCACGCATACACATATTTCGGAACTGACAAGCTGCGCGACCAAGTTCTGTATGGAAAGCCTGAGGTTGCGTAAGGTGTGCTGCACGTCCCATGATGATGTGACGGCCAGCAAATTTTTTCTCAACTTCACCCTTCACGTGCTTTTCAACACAATTCATTTGCATTGGAGGAAGGAAATTGCCGTCTGGCAAAACATCAAGACCGTCGCGGGCGCCGCTGATCCCTGCAAATTTTTCAACGTAATCGTACCATGGGGCAATGTCATTGTAGCGAATGGGCCAGTCGATCGAAATGCCGTCTTTTGCATTTGCCTCAAAATCCGCCGGATTGAGACGGTAACTTTGGCGACCCCACAAAAGTGAACGCCCGCCTGTATGGTATGCACGAATCCAGTCGAAACCGCGTGTTTCCTTGTAGGGATTTTCCTTGTCATTTTCGAACAAATAACGATGTTCGGAATTTGCAGTATAACCGGTACGCATACCAGCCCAGTATTCTTCCTTTGCCATGGTGGTAACGCGTCCGCGGTGATCCAGTTCCCACGGCGCAAGTGTGGCAGTTTTATAATCTACGATGTGTTTGATATCGCGGCCGCGTTCAAGCATCAACACCTTCAACCCTTTTTCGCATAATTCTTTTGCAGCCCAACCGCCGCTAATGCCTGAGCCCACTACGATGGCATCGTAAGTGGCTTGTTTATTTGCTTTTAAGTTCAGATTCATCGTGAATAATTTTCAGATTTTAATTTTTTCAACAGCAAAAGAGGATTGTTACGGATTAAGGTTTTTGATTACAACCATCCTTAGTCCGTTGTTCTTCCATTGTTTCTACATCGCCCAGGCTTTCTGTCCCGGTTTCAGATCGATACATCCGTCGTATCGGCCCGGAACTGCAACATATTCAAGCGCTTTTGTCGCACCATCTTCAGATGTGAAATAACCGAGCAGTGTCAGTTCTTTTACAAGGCGGAAGAAAGGGACACCGGCATCTGTGTATTCTTTTCCGGCTTCCGTATATTTTTTCTTTTCGGCGCCAGCCTTTTCGGATTCCTCCTTTGCCGATTTTTCCATTGCTTTCAGGATAGACGTCTGCTCTTCCGGCTTGGCTTTCAGGAAATCTTTTTTCTCCAGTTCCTTCATGCCGGCTGCAAAGCTTTCCTGATCCTTAGCCGGGTAGCAGTCTTTCAGCATTGTTTCAATAAATTCACCGACTTTGGCATCCTTTGCACCAGGTGTATCTGTTTTTGGAATAATAATCTCAGCTACTTCCGACACCAGATTTTTTTGCTCAGCGGAGAATGGAAACGTAATCCCGGCAGACGTTTCATTCGCAGATTTACAGCCTTCGAGAAAAGCCAGCATGGTAGGAGCCGAAAGGGTACCACCCATCAACAGCGCTACGCGGCCAAGTGCATCACGTCTTTTCATTTTATATACTTAAAAGGTTAACAATCAAAAGTGTAAAAATACATTCGATAAATGCAATTTTAAATAACCTCGCTAATTTAGCAAATAATCCGTTTCCTTAGTCTCTTAGAATAATTCTATATAACGCTTGTTGCAGGGAATGGATTGGCTACCAATGCCTTGTAGATTATTAAAAATCGATTAATAAATAGCCCGTTTTATGTGAAAGCAGTAATGAGATTTTTTGCGAATTATAAAACCATCAGATTGCAGCCCCGTACGTCGGAATTATCGAAGCGGCCCATGACATAAAAAGTGCCTGGAATACTGCCATATCTTCCAAGATCCTGTGTCTCCAGAAACGAACAACTGTCCAGATTGGCCAGGTCGATAACGTTGATTCCGCCTGTTTTATTTCTGTTGTTTTGATGGTCGACAACGGTCAGCGGGTCATTGGTGTCACGCAAAAGTATACGCATGGAGATTCCCGGAACAAACAATCCGTCGCCTTTGGAATAACTCTGTGAAAGCATTTCGGTCATGCCATATTCGGAGTGTATTTTTTCGACGCCAAAACTTGTCGTCAGAACATCGTGTACTTCTTCACGCAAAAGCTCCTGCCTGCGCCCTTTCATTCCACCGGTATCCATAACCGAAAAACCAGGAATGTTTTTCAGAAAAGACAGATCAGTCCTGCTTTCCGCAAGATCAAGCAAGGCGAAGGTAACGCCCATCAGCAGCACGGGTTTGCCGTCGGGATTCTGAGCCAGAAAACGGAGGCGATCCAGCATTTCATCCACATTTTTGAGGTAAAATCCCGCGTATTCAGAATTTGTCTGATCAATAAAATGCCGCATCATATACACGAGCGAAGAGTTGTTTCGTTCAAGATAAGAAGGCAGAAGTGCCAGGATGTGATGATGGTTTAGTTCGCCATAATTTTGTTCGAAGATGCGGGTTGAGATGTGTTGGTAAAGTGTTGCATCGTACAGTTGGTGGCGGCTCGTTGAAGCACCTGTCGTACCGCTGCTTTCAAACGTAACCGAAGGTGCGGGCGGTTGACCGGTTCTGATCAGATGGTTTTTGAAGAATTGGATGGGGAGGAAAGGAATCTCCGTCAACCGCTCCACACGGTTCACGTTTTTTTTTAAATACGAAAGATATTGGTTGTAAACAGGGTTGAAGGTTGCCTGATAACGAAAAATTCGCAGCGCGAGGTCGTCAAACTGTTCCTCCTGAAAATCGAGGATTTCCTGCCTTAATTCCTGGCGTTGTTCTGATGCAGTTTTGTTGTTTGGCAGTTCCAATACTGTTACTTTCGTGATAAGAATACAAAGTTACAAGCGTTAGCAGTAATTCCGAGCGGAAATGTAAAGTGGAAGCCTGTTTTTGCGTTATTTGTAAAAACATGATTCTTAATTAAAAAGCTGTAAACACGATTTAGTAAATAAGTGTAAAACCTCATACTGCCGCCATGCGGTCAAATAAATGAAATTGAACGTCTGCTTATTTTTTGTTGCTGCCATTGCCCTGGCAAGTTGTGTAGATATTCCTGATTTTGATAATACGCCGAAAATTTATTACAACGGGATTCAACAATACACCATTTTTGATTCAACCGGAGCTAAGGATGAAGAAAAGGTTATACTCACTATCGATTTTGAGGACGGTGACGGCGATCTTGGTGCTACGGCTGAGGAACGTAATGACACGATTAAATTTGCGGACTGGGGCAATTATGAGCTGGTAACGATGACCAAGCAGGCGGATGGTAGCTACACCGAAGCAATTAGGTCGGAGGATGGGTTCAAATTCATGCCGATATTGAAACCAGACGGAAAGCCGGGTCCGCTTAAAGGAAAACTTGATCTGAATACAAGTTTTAAATATTCAAGGAGCGCTGTTCCGGTTACACTTAAATTCAAAGTCAGGATCCGTGACAGGGCATTTCACGTCAGCAATCAAACCCCACCTTCTGATACGGTTGTCGTGCCAGGATTTAGATAGTCGGTTTATCATAAAAAAAGACTCACAATCAATGGTTGTGGGTCTTTTTTTGATTTATTATGTATTTCCCTTCAATCATCCGCCTCTCCAATAATTTTTGCGTTCAATACAATCCGGAACGTAGTCCCTTTTCCTACTTCCGAGCTTTTGACAAATAGTTTACCACTGTGGTAGTTTTCGATAATCCGTTTTGCGAGCGTAAGGCCAAGTCCCCATCCACGTTTTTTTGTGCTGAATCCCGGGTTAAAGATCTTGCTCATGTTGGCCTTCGTCATCCCCTTTCCTGTATCGGCAATGTCAATTCTGATTTCCTTTGTCAGCGGTGGTGACTGCAGTGTGACATTGATTTCGCCAATTCCACCCATTGCGTCAACGGCATTTTTACAGATGTTTTCCACTACCCATTCAAAAAGATTTTTGTTCAGCAAGGCAGTCTGCTGATCTTCAAGCTGATTGAAAACCTGAAATTTTACTTTGGTAGAAACCCGTTTCTCCAGATAGGTAATAAAATTTGTTACAATTTCCGCAACCGGTTCATCCTTCAAAGTGGGAGCGGAGCCAATATTAGAAAACCGGGTTGTGATCATTTCAAGCCGGATTACATCTTTTTCAATTTCCTCTGCAATCGATGGGTCAATATTGGGGTCACTGCGAAAATATTCAACCCAGGCCATCAGTGACGAAAGCGGCGTTCCCAACTGGTGCGCCGTTTCTTTTGCCAAACCAACCCAAACCCTGTTTTGCTCTGCCTTGCGCGCAGAACTAAATGCCAGATAGGCCAGGTATCCAATGAGCAACATGACAGACAGCTGCAAAAACGGGTAATATCTAAGTTGCGTAAGCAAAAAAGAGTTGCTGTAATAAATGTAGCCATAAAGCCCGTCGGAAATTTGAACCGGGATAGGAGGGTGTTCCTTTTTCATTTCTGCCAAAACCTCCTCGGTAATCCGTTCCTTCTGTTTTTTTGAGGCATTTTTAGGAAAGTCGGGATTGATAAAATCGACCGGAACATTATTTTCGTTTACATAAATTGCCGGAATCCTGTAAAATGCGACGGCATCCTGAATGACCTGATAAATGACGTTGAAGTTTTCATCTTCCGGCGAGCTGAGCACATACCGCAGTCCTTCTGCATAAAGCTGGACCTCACGTTCCTCGCGCTGTTCAAGTTCCTCTACAAGCTTGTCTGTATAAAACAATGATCCGATGCTCAATATGAGCAAGATGAGCCCGATAACGTACTTATAAGCGCCCTTTTGCCCGTAAGTATCCAACAATGACCGCCGTAGCCGCTCACTGTTTAAGAGTGCAACCGGTTGTAAACGGAACCTGGGTTTATTTTTAGGTGTTTCAGTAGTCATGTTCGTTGTGTCCCATCCTGGCGGTAAATGCCTTCGCGGTATTACAAATAACGTAAAATAATCGGGGTTAGTGGATTATTGTTCATTTTCCGTCTTTACAGATATCATTCATAAAAGTGACTTAGGTCATGATTTCAGTTGATCCGTATGGCGACTTTTACGTGACCGACAGCGTTTTTATTTATATGATTTCTAAATAAACATCTGCTTACTGCATCCGGTTCTTAATCTAAACATTGTAGCGTATTTTTGTAAATCGAATTAGAAATAGTGATGTATAATCATTTCAAGTCAATAAGTTTATCACATCGGAATGCCCCGCTTGCCATCAGAGAACAGTTAGCTCTGACGGAAGCAAGTGCAAAGGCGATCATGCTTCGTTTGAAGGATTTCTTTGAAATATCCGATGTACTTGTCGTTTCTACCTGCAATCGTACAGAAATTTACTACTCTTCATCTCAGGATCTGAATGAGGACATAATCAGTTTGTTGTTAATTGAGAAGGGAATTTCAGATGTACAGCCATTCCTGGCTTATTTTGAAAGATTTGCCAATGGTGAGGAGGCGGTTCAGCATTTATTTGAAGTAGCAACCGGATTACATTCCCAGGTTGTTGGCGACATGCAGATTCCTAACCAGATCAAGCATGCGTATCAGTGGACTGCAGATTTGAATCTGGCTGGTCCTTTTTTGCACAGATTACTACACACCATCTTTTTTGCTAACAAACGCGTTGCGCAGGAAACGTTTTTTCGTGATGGGGCTGCGTCAATTTCCTATGCAGCGATCGAATTACTGGATGGACTGATGCCAAATCCTAAGATTTTGGTAGCGGGTTTGGGAGAGATTGGTACAGATGTGTGCAGGAATCTTGCTGAAAAACAGGACGCTGACGTGACGATCGTCAACCGTACCAAAAGTAAATCAGATCAGCTGGCTTTGGACCATGGATTCCGTGTTGCCGATTTTGGAGACATTGAGCACGAAATTTCCAGAGCAGATATAATCGTAACATCAATTGCGCGTGACGAGCCATTTTTTACAAAAGAAATGATGGTTCGTTTACGAGGAATGTCTTTCAAATATTTTATTGATCTTTCCGTACCAAGAAGTGTTTCCCCGGAAGTTGAAGAAGTGCCGGGTGTGATGCTTTATACGATCGATTCCATAAGGTCACGTGCTGATGAAGCATTGCACCGCAGGCTGGAATCGGTTCCGCAGGTGAGAGAAATTATTGACGAAGCTGTACTTGAATTTAACGACTGGTCGAAAGAAATGATCGTGTCGCCGACCATTCAGAAATTGAAAGGTGCGTTAGAGCAAATTCGCAAAGAAGAGATGACCCGTTTTACCAAAAACCTTTCAGATTCTGAATTGGAGAAGGTGGAGCGTATCACAACAAGTATGATGCAAAAAATACTTAAACTGCCAGTACTTCAACTGAAAGCTGCCTGCAAACGTGGTGAGGCTGAAACTTTAATAGATGTTTTGAATGATCTTTTCAATCTGGAGAAACAGAAGGAAAGTCACTAAGATAATAAATATTCACTATGGCAAGTACGCCCGGGAATCCTGAAAAGGTGATTTCCGGGTTTTTTCATTTATGCCTTTTTTGAAGAAGATAAATTTTAAAGCAAAAAAGAGCGGACTGCATAAGCAGCCCGCTCTATGTATTACCTTACCCTCCACAATAATCTTTTATGCTTTTATAAACGGAGTTGCGATTGCATACACTTCCGTCATTGTCAAAATTTCGTCAAATGCCTCACTTGAAGCCTTGAAGATCGCTGATGATGGGATACCATCAATACCTTCAAAATCAAGTAAGTTTATCCCGGCTTGAGATACCAAAGCCTCACTCGTAGATCCTTTGTAAACCGCCTCAGGCGATCCCTCATCATTTGTAATCCAACCCTTAATACCTGGCTTGTTTCTGATTTTACCCAGAATTCTTCTCGAAATAGAAGCGTGACGCGCCTCTATAGAGTGAATTTGTAACGCCACCTGAAGATATGGTTTGTCACCCATTGCCATCAGCCTGTCTGCCTGGCCTTTGTATGCACGCACACCGGTGTCTTCGAACGCGTGAGAAAGAAATACGAAAGTGTCAAAGTTGGTGAAAGGATCCAGAGCACCTTTTTGAGTGAAGTCGAAATCCGGCTTCGGACCTTTCGCTGAACCAAGTGCAGTTTCAAGATATGCAACGTGCTGCGATTCGTGCTTGCCGATTTGCGCAAATACAGTTTTGTACGGATCCGGGATCAGAGTTGCTGCAACCTTATTACCTGCAAGGTAGAATTCGTTTTCAAGATATTCCAGCGTCAATGCATACTTCAAAACGTCAATCGCGTCACTTGACTGACCGAACGCTTTATTAATCACAGAAGCGAAAATTGTTGGCGCAGCAACTGCTGCCATCTTCCGGCTAACTCTGTTCATAAAATAACGGCGCGATGCGTGCTCAAGACGCCCGTAAGCATCACCGTCGATTTTTTCAATACTATCTAATATGTTAAAGAAATTCATGTCTTCGGATGTTTATGAGTGCTTGATTATTTAGGCAGATTTGAACCGTTGATTTTGTCGACAATGAAAGGTGCGACAGCCATCAGAACTTTTGATGGAGGAGACGCAAGATCCAGACCATTTGAATCAATGATATCATCTCCTGCAAAATCCATCGAGTTTGGATTCAACAGATCGCGAATTGCTGATGCATGACGTGCCTCAACGGAAACGATCTTTCCTGCAAGCAACAGGTAGGTCTTGCTCATAATCAAATTTCCTGCTCCGTTGTAAGCAGAAACACCCGTGTCTTCAAAAACTTTCGCTGTGCCTAAAACGCTTGCTCTGTTCGAGAAATCTACTCCTGCGAAATTTGGTGTTAAACCTTTAATTGCCGCTCCGCCAAGTGCTTTTTTGAAGAACTCGCGGTGGATAATTTCATGGTACATAATATCTGTCAGGATTGTTTTTTCCTCAGCAGACATGTTGGCGTAAGGGGTTTTCATTACCTGAATGTAGAAGGCAGCTTCCAATTGTTCCAGTGCGTAGGCATAATTCAGAATACCAACATCGCCTGATCCCAAATCAACTCCCTGGCCTTCAATGTTGTGATCTTCCAGTGTGCAACCCATAATCAGGGCTCCTGTGGAGGCAGCCACACCTGCTGATCTTAAAAAGTAACGTCTGTTGACCTTATCGAGCGTCGGTTCAACATTTTTTTGTAAGTTTTTTTCCATCACGGTCTTAGAGTGTTTTTTTTCGTTTTAAGATTTACCAGCCAATTCTTACAGACTTACGCGGAGGGATAGAAAAAAGATTAATGAACGAATAAAAAAAAACGCGGGCTCGTTCTTATTCAAAATTATTTTTGAATTTATTTAATATTATCAGTTGAAAAATGTGTCTTTTGTAGGATTTACCGAAGAATTTGATTTTTAAAAAAATATTGTGTTCGGCTTAAATTATTTAAACCATACGATAAATATCCTTTGATAAGCATCTTTTATAGTTTGCTTTACGTACATAACCTGCGTAAATCGCATTTAGAAATTGATTACTTAGTTCCTCGAATCCTTACTACCCGCTACATGGCGTTTTTTTACGCTCCAAAACAACTGTTGGCCTCATTTCTGAATGAAGCAAAGCAAATAAAATGGCGGTGTATTGCCAGCTACGTGGCATTCTCGGTTTTAAACTTCACCACATTATCATTTTCCCAAACTGGTCGCATGAATGGGTGGGCAGAAGCTGGGACTTATATTGGCAACAATTCCAGATTACCCTTTTTTTTGAGAGCAAATCAGTTTGGAACAGTTCCGTTGTTTAAGCCTACCGTCACAGGTCGGGCGGGTTTCCGCTATGAATCCGGAATCGGATCAGATACATCGCAATCCGCGCGGCGTCATGTACTTCGCTGGGGAGCCGGAGGGGAAGTAGTAGCAAATGCAGTCCCGGGCGATAAACAGCTTTTGCTCCCGGAAGCGTATGCCAAAGTGGGATGGAAGAAGGTTGAATTTTGGGTAGGCCGAAGAAAGGAAGTGATCGGCATAATAGATACAACGTTAAGTTCCGGTTCGTTTACCTGGTCGGGTAATGCACTGCCTGTACCGAAAATGCAAATTGGTTTTCCGCAATATGTGCCAATCGGTTTTCTTAAAAATTACATTGCTTTAAAAGGATTTTTCTCGCACGGATGGTATAACACACCGTACATTCAGGGTGCATATTTGCATCAAAAGGCATTGCATATCCGTTTGGGTAAACCGGAATGGAAGTTCAGTATTCAGGCTGGTCTGGACCATCATGTCACCTGGGGTGGTCATGCAGAGTATCTGAAAACGAGCCCCCATGCCGTGAATGGGAAATTAACTGATTCTTTCGGAGATTATTTCTGGGGCGTTGTGATCGGAAAGATTCCCAAAGAATTCCACAACAGCCGTTTTACTAATTTCGATGGTGAAAACAGAGTAGGAAATCATGTCGGACAATTTGATTTTGCGTTTGAATACAAGTTTCCTGCATCTACACTGTTGCTATACAACAATCATCCTTTTGAGGATGCATCGGGATTACTTTTTCAAAATATGCCAGACGGCCTTTACGGTATAAGCTGGAAAAATAAGAAGCATTCGAAATCTTTTATTCAGATAAAGGGACTTGTTGCGGAATATCTTTTTTCAAAAGATCAGTCCGGTGAGGGATGGAATGTCGCCAACAGCCGATTTAAAGGCAACGACAACTATTTCAACCACCAGCAATATATTGAGGGTTGGTCTTATTTTGGAAAGGGGATGGGAACTCCCCTCATCGCACCACTTAGCGAGATCAGGCCGGAAGCAATGGGCGTTCGTGAGTTTTTTCCAAGCAGTCGCGTTATTGCCTACCACGTGGGGTTAGAGGGAACTGTTGCGAACCGTATTCTGTGGACTGCGAAAGTATCCATGAGCACAGAATACGGCACAAATAATATTGTTTTTGATCCTGTTTTGCACCAATTTTCATCCTTGCTGACGGTAGATGCGCCGCTGTTTGCGAAGGCAAATGCGAGGCTCATAACCAGGCTTGCTTACGACCAGGGTGGATTCCTGGCATCGTCCTTTGCCGGGTATATCGGCGTTCGTTGCTCGGGTTGGATAAAATAATGCCGCCAAAACTACTTTTTCCCTGACCTTTTAATTGGCCTGCCGTACTTCATCATTTTCTCAGCAGCGTGGTCTCTGCGTACATTCACTTTTTTATTTTTATCTATCTTTTCATGGAAAGCAGCCCCGACCGTACCTCTTTTAGGAAGCTTTACATCCAGGGTTTTCATGTAAATTTTAGGCTTCTCAAATTCCATCAGAATTTCTGATACGCGCAAATTTTCCGGTACCTCGGCAATGGGAATGCTGTAATTCATCAGGCTTTCGATGCTTTCCACAAATTCAGTGTCGTTTTCGGTAATAAATGAAATTGCAATACCTTTTTTATCTGCACGTCCTGTACGCCCGATCCGGTGAATGTAATTTTCAGGAACCTCGGGAATGTCAAAATTGAAGACGTGCGACACTTCGGCCACATCCAGTCCTCGGGCAATAATATCGGTTGCGATAAGTACCCGATAATTGCCTTCGTGAAATTGCCTGACGCTGTTGAATCTATGGTTCTGCTCTTTATTAGAATGTATTACGCCAATCCGGCCAGGGAACTGATGCTCCAGTTGCCCAAACAATTGATCTGCCAAGGATTTCGTCCCCACGAAAATCAATACTTTTGACATCTCAGGATTCTCGTTCAGCAACAGATCAAGAAAATTGACCTTGGTGTAAAAATTCGGAATGCGATACGCTTTCTGCTCTATATTTTCCAGCGGTGTGCCTACCGGAGCAGCCTCAATCCTGACCGGATTGTTGAAGTAGGTTTGCATCAGTTTCTCCACTTCCTCCGTAATCGTTGCAGAGAAAAGCAGATTCTGACGTTTTTGCGGGAGCAGGTCCAGAATATTTTTGAGTTGGGTACGAAAACCCAGGTTCAGCATTTCGTCGACCTCATCTATGACGAGCTTCTTAATGTTCTTAGTTTTAAGCGAGCCATTCAGGGCCAGATCAACCAGTCGGCCAGGGGTTGCCACCACGACGTCAGCGCCGTTTTTGAGCTCTGCCATTTGTACTTTAATATTGCCTCCTCCATAAACGCCCACGGCCTCGAGTGTCATGTAGGCTGCCAGCTTTTTCACTTCTTCCACAACCTGCACCACGAGTTCACGGGTAGGCACTACAATCAACAATTGAGGTAAGCGATCCTTGGAGAATTGAATTTGTCGCAGCGTAGGAAGCAGGTAAGCAAAAGTTTTACCTGTGCCCGTTTGCGCAATTCCACAAACGTCCTGTCCCGACATCATTACGGAAAATACTTTTTCCTGAATGGTAGTGGGGCTCGTATAACCTAAATCCGCAATCGCATTAAGGAGCGGCCTGGTTAGGTTTAATTCTTCAAAAGTCATGATATTGCATAAAATAAACCGTAAAGGTAGGCTTATTTCGCCTCATTTGCGCTCAAAAATGAGTTGTAAAGTCTTCTTGTCTCAGTGTTTTGTGTAAATCCATGCCCACCAGATCAATAAAAATTGCATTGGAAGACGTAAAACTGCGATCCAAAGGAAAGGATTATTCGTTTTTTGAAAATTGATGAGCATTTGAATATTGGCTGGGAAAACGACTATAAGAACCACAATAGTAAGCCAGGCTCCGGCAGCGCGGGTAGGCGGGTACAGCAATAGCAGTCCGGAAAGTATTTCCAACACGCCGCTAATGTATACGAGCTCCAAATGAAATGGAATGTAATCTGGCATGATTTTCAGATATACCTTTGGCCTGATAAAATGTATTATGCCTGCAACGATGTAAAAAATGGACATAATGTACAGGGCGAAATTTCTCATAAGCAGGGATTAAACAGTAGTTCAGTTAACATAATTTAAATCCTATGGCCAAGCAACATTACAAGAATCATGTTCGGTATTATCCGCCTCACCACTTTATCTTCTACCCTGTGCTGTTGGTATTGCTAGGATTCTCAACTTTTTTCGCTTTTAAAGATACGGCGCAAAGAGCGGTTTGGATCTTTATTTCTCTGGCGCTGTTTATGGTGGGTTACGTTTCCTTTATGCTGAGACAGCATTACGGGCTCGGCAATCAGAACAGAATCGTGCGATTGGAAATGAGGCTTCGCTATTATGTGCTTACTCACCAGCGATTCGAGTCAATTGAGCCTCATTTTTCTTTCGGACAAATTGCAGCGTTACGCTTCGCCCCTGATGATGAATTGCCATCGCTGGTGGAGCGCGCGTTGAGCGAAAAACTCACTCCCGATGAAATTAAACAAAAAATAGTCAATTGGTTGCCTGATGAAATGAGGTTGTAATGAGGTTCAGAGACGTAACAAAACCTTCATTTTAAGGGTTTCTCTTCTTGTTTCGGGGTTGAGAAATTTGCCCTTTAACATCGTAATCGGGAAGTCTCCGCTTCTTGCGAGAATTTGTGCGTCGGGGCGGAAGGATATTATTTCCGGCAGCCGTTCTTCATTCGTATATACCAGGCAGCCAGTTTTACGTGCAAGTGAAGGCAGATTATTGGTTTCCTCAACCAGCGTTTGCGAGTAAAAATTCAGAGAATGTGGCACGCCGGCCCCATAACTGTAAAAGTTGCCTTGATTTGCACCATGTTTTCTTGCCACATTACCAAGTACAGAACCCGCCTGGTAACGTAGTAAGTTCGGATAGAAATAGCTGTTCAATATCAGATTCACGCCAATGATGAGGATTGTGCAGGCTATTATGAGTTTATTTGCCGATGCCGGAACTGATATGAACCAGGTGAAAACGATGAACAGAATTAAGAATAAAAGGAGCGCAAGCCTATTTTCGCCCGGAAATGGGCGCCATATCAGATAAAATATGAATGCAAGTACCAGATATAGCAAAGTAATCTGGAAACGATAAAGATGTTTTGACCACGCCGGTTTGAGTTGGTAAAATATTTTTAGAATGTATCGTGAGCTAATCACAGCACCAAGCGGATAAACGATGAACGCATAATGCGGTAACTGATAATGGCTGGCCGAAAGCGCAGCGAAGGGTAACATAAAACCGAAAATTGTAATAAATTCCGGTGGAGCAGATTTTCCTTTAAAATAAGATATACAATCCCGAAACTGGTCAACAATCCCGAGAATCAAAAAAAGACTCCAAGGCGCAAATGCCCACATGGTCGAATGTGTGAGGAAAAACGGACCTGCGTTGTTATCCCAGTTACTTTCACCCGTGATGCGCCCAAAACTCTGGGTCCAGAAAAAAAAACGTAGACCAGAAATTCCTTTCTGACCGTTCACCAGTTTATCAGGTTGAAGATCAAATTGTTGATATAGTCCGTAAGACATCGGAATCAGGACTATCGCAGTAACCAAAAGTCCCAAAATCCATGCAGGATTGAAGACCGCCTTCCACTGTCGTTTAATAATCAGGTGCGGGAAAATTGCTAGTACCGGCGCAATAAGTCCAATAGGTCCTTTGGATAACATGGCAAATCCAATACCCGCAAATCCTAAAATCAAATTTTTCCAACTTTCTGTTTTCAGATATGCTGCCAGTTGCCAGAGTGTGAAAATGTAAAAGGCCATCAGATTTGTGTCCGTACGCACATCGTGGTTGATCAGAAATGTTGCCTGCGCGGTGGCCAGAATCAAAACTGCCAGAAAACCTGTCTGCTTTGTGTAAAATAAAATCGAGAAACGGTATGTTGAAATGAAGGCGAGTATTGTTGCCGCGAAGGCGGGAAGTCGGTAAGCAAAATTATTAGCGCCGAAAATTCGCATGGAAAGTCCGGAGAGCCAAAAGATCAGGGGCGGTTTGTCGAGATAATCTTTGCCATGATCGGTAAATGTCAGAAAGTCGTTTCTCTTTAACATTTCCAGGGACATTGCCGCATATTGCGCAGCGTCCGTATCCATGACGTCCAGCGACCAGCCTACTGCATACACGCCCATCGCGCATAAAATGCCCCAAAAAGTTATCCTGGCGATTTCTTTGTCTTCCATACTCCTTCCGAATCAAGTGAAGCGAAATATGGAGGATTTTATAGAAATCCGCGTTTCTATATTGTTATCAGATTGTAAAAAAAAGGACATTCCGTCCTGAAATGTCCTTTTTTACAAGTTTTGATTAGCGGGTTCTCAAACGACCCGTGTTTTTGTTGTAGGTCCCTAAAGGGAAACTTAAACCAAGATTGATTCCCCAGTTGCTATTCATGACCGACGTGTTATTGTCCTTCGTTACATCCAGAAGCCCAAGTCCGTAACGTACGTCAAAATTGAGCCAGATTTTTTCCTGTAATTTGTAATTAAGTCCGCCTCCAAACGTAAGTCCTAGATCAAAAGGATTAAAGACACGATTGTTCGAATCGCCATTGATGTTGTTTCCGTTTTTGTCTTTTGCCGAAACCATGAAATTCAGGTTAGGTCCCAGAAAAAGTTTAGGACGAAACCTGTCACCATACTTTCCAAAAAAGAATGTTGCAAGAAGAGGAAGCTGAATGTAGTTCAGATTGATTTCGTTGTTTTTATTGTCGGTCTGAGCGCCCATCTGGGTAAACAGGAGTTGGCCTGTAAAACCGAAGCCTGTTTTGGCGCTGTAATTATAGAAACCGCCAACGGTGAGTCCTGGTTTCCAATCTGTGTTAGATACGTTTCCGCGGAAATTAGCAATTGAAACACCAGCGATCGGTCCGATTGAAACATTTTCCTGAGCAGATGCTGAAAATCCTGCACACAAAAAAGCCAGCAGAATAATACAATTTTTCATAAAGTTATAATTTAAGTTAATTTCAGCGCATACAGCAATTCTTGTGCCTGTACAGCACTTTTTTGAATTCTAAGGCATTTCGCTAACAATGAAGGAACTATGTGATTATTGCAATTTTTAAGTAACCGGAAGTTCCCGGAAAACTGAGGCGGGAACTCTACAAATTGGTAAGAAATAGTGTAATGACCCCGTTTTGTAAGGAAAATGACAAGGTGGGACTTTGAAATTGCGGACTTTATTTTCCCAGTTTTTGTAAAATATAAAAAAGCGGCGCGCCGCCCAAAAACAGGCTCCAGCCCACGAGCGCGGACGATGGATCGGTAAAAATTACGTTGCCGGCAATAACTAGTAGAAATAAAACAAAAAAACCTGGAAGCCACGGATAGCCCATTATTTTGAATCCTTTGTGCTCGTCGTTCTTTCCGAGGCGTTTCCGAAACACGAACAATGTAGCCGCGGCACTGGCTATTGCGATGCTGTCCACCGACATTACGTAATTGACAATTTGCTCAAAAGTGTCGAGCAGGTACAATGAACCCAGCGTGGTGACGATCAAAAAAGTGAGGGCGAATTCCTGAACCTGCGTTTTGGAGTTTACTTTTTTGAAAATTGAAGGCAGAATCTTGTCATCCGCTAGTGCGTAATATACACGCGGCAATGAAAGCATGGTTGCGTTGATGAAACCAAGAACCGACAAAAAAATGGCAAGTGAAAAGAAAATTTCACCCCATGGCCCGAACAATGCCCTCGCTGTATCAGCCGCGATCAGATTAGAATTTCTCAATCCGTCGAAACCCAGCACGTTATAGTAAGTGTAGTTCAAGGCGAGATACAGGCCAAGAATCAGGAACATACCGAGGAAGATCCCACGAGGCGTGTTTCGAACCGGATCCTTAATGTCCGCTCCAAAGTTTAACGTTTGCTGGTAACCGCCGAATGTGTAAAATACGGCGATAAGACTTGCTCCAAAAGCCGTAAGCCAGTTTCCTGTCGCCGGTGTAGCAGGTAAATGAACAACTGCTTCTGGAGACGCGGAATAAAATACGCCTGTACACAGTACGAGCATCATCAGTATTTTAAGGCCGCTCAGCAGATTTTGCGTCCGGGATCCTGAACGGATCCCAAGCATATTGATCACGTAAAAGAAAAGTAATGTCACAATTGCAGTTCCCTGGATTCCAGCCGGGCTTTGAATGGAAACCGGCAAAAGCGGATTGATATATTCAGAACCGATCAATGCAACGCCTGCCATGCCTGCGCCATAGGTGAGTACGATCACCCAGTTGATCATGAATGCGTATAGCGGGTGTAGCGCGGTGGAGATGAGTTTATAAAATCCACCCGGGAAATGATGTCGGGAACCGATTTCGGCGAATACAAAAGCTCCGATCAGGCTCACAATGCCACCGGCAATCCAGGCAGAAAAAAAGATAACCGGTGTTTCTGCTTGCCGCGCCACGATGGCCGGTGTCCTGAAAATACCGATTCCAATGACAAGGCTAATTACGATCATGCCAAGATCAAAAGCGCCGATCTGAGGACGGATATTATTGGGAGAATCGGGCATGACCAGGTTTTAGGTAACTTTTTAACAATGTAACTAAAATTGTTAAAAAGTTACCAGTTCCTTCAAAGTTAGCTTTGACCCCGCGAATCAGTCATCATCCTCATCATCAAATTCCGTTTCTGTCGGAATCTGGTAGGTTTTGAGGAAAGCTTTCAAACGCGACGGCACACCCCAAATTTTAAGCGTGTTTTTGATGTCCTTGATTTCCGCTTTCACTTCGTTGATATTCGTATTGAATTTCACAATCGCAGTGGTCAGAGAATTGATATGTTTCGGCAGCAACCCGGTCACAGCCGCAATCTGTTGTTGAATTTGTTCCTTTTCCAGTTCAAGATCTTCTACCTGTTGCTGCAACACCTTGTTGTAATAGGTGAGCTGATCTTTTCCTAAATTTTCCAGGTGATCCTGGTCGATGCGTTCCAGCTCGATTTGCAGCTTCAACAAATCCATCAGGTTATTTTCCTGATAAGCAGTCGTTACCTGCTGCATGATTCCTGTTTTGCGTACTTTTTCCGCTTCGTTCGTTTCCCTGTCCGGATGGAAGGCTTTTACCAGGTCCATGTAAACCATTCTGACAGAGCGCGTTGTTTTTTGTTTTTCGATATTTAGTTTCCCTTGTTCCTTCGCACGCTGGAAACGCTGTTCTTCTTTTAGTCGCTGCTTCTGCTCCTCGTCCAGCTCATGAAAATCAACCAGCGACAGTGCATTCTCTTCAATCAGAGCAGTTGGTTCCTCAATTTTCTCATTCCGCTGACGGTATTCTGCAAGAGCGGAGTCAAAATCAACGTCGCTGTATCGGTCGAAAATGGGCCTTAATTCTTCAAAGCCATGGTTTACAATAAGATCAAAAGAAGTTTCAGTAATCAGGTAGGCGAGCTTGTCCTGGTATATTTTTCTGAAAAGATCGGCAGAATATGTCCTGTCCATGATGTGGACCATTTCCACGCGATAGGTCTGGTATTCCCGGACGAGCGGGTTCAGTTCCTTGGGAATACGTTCCAGAATCTGGTCGTAAGCCTCTTTGAGTTCCGGGATCAGCAGATCAAGCTGTTCAATTTTTTCAGTCAGCCTGTTGAATTCTTTTTGCCGTTTGTTCAAATCAGTTTTTGAATTGCCAATGCGAAGGACGGAAGTTGTTTGAGTCATGGAGATGTTGGTGCCGGTGGAAAAATTTGTCACAAACCAAGTTCCTGATATGAAATCAGTACGATGGCAATTACGGCCAAAGCCAGTCCGAGGCGATTAAGATTATTGAGCCGTTCTTTATAGATAAGCCAGGCCGCAAGTGAAGAGACAAGCATGCTCAAAATATTGTAGATCGGGAAAACAAATGCGGCGCTGTTACCAAAAGAGGACAGCGCCAAAAGTAAAAAATATAGGGATAAAAAATTGGGGACGCCCAAGATAAGACCACCTACTACGCTGCGCAATTCAAGCTTCTCATTACTGAAAATGATTTTGTAAAGCAGTAAAGTTGTTCCGATCAGTACGGCTCCGGCACAGGCTATGATCATAAAAATGGTCGTTTGCTCAGGACCGTAATATTTTGATGAGAGAAAATTGATCAGTGTATTGTTGGTGCCGCTTCCCAGGAATGTCAACACAGGCAGTAACCATAAGATCGTTGCGGCGTGACCTGTTCCCGGTTTTTCAACCGTTGCTGTTTCATTTTTTGCCTTTGTTTGAATTGCGCCAAAAGCCAGAGCGGCCAAAGCAAGAACCAGGCCTGTATAATTTAAGGCGGTAAAGTCTTTGTTGTTATTTTTGAATACAAACAGGCCGAACAAAACAGGAATAACCAGTGACATATTTCCCGCCAAAGACGCCGCAGTTACACTTACTTTCTGAGCAGTTGTACCAATGAGCATAAAAGCGATCACGAACATCGTGCCCAGGGCCAGGGTAAGTAAGGTCCCCTCGGAAGACCAGGTTATTTCTCTGAACGCACCAATATCGGGTGTCAGAATCAACCCCGTGCACACACAGGAATAATAATTAAAAACGATTGCATGAAAAGAATTGATCCTGTATTGCGGATAGGCGCGCATGATGATGTACAGCGCGACCGTAAAAAGAACCGACAGGATAAAGTATAACATGGCTGGTTTATTCTGTCTCTGATTTTAAAATTATTTCGTCAATCACACGCGGAAAGTGGAAGTGCTCCAGAACATGTATTTTGTTTGCAACATCATCAGCACTGTCAGTGTCAGTCACCTCGCAGCTGGCCTGGAAAATGACGTTTCCTTCATCATAATGCTCATTCACGAAATGAATGGTAATCCCTGATTCTTTCTCTTTCGCTGCAACAACCGCTTCATGCACAAAACTTCCATACATCCCTTTTCCACCATATTTCGGTAAAAGAGCAGGGTGGATATTGACCATTTTTTCGGGAAATGCTTTTACAAGAAAGTCAGGAATAAGCATCATAAAACCTGCCAATACAATCAGATCAATTTTATTATTCAGTAGTAAATTGAGAATTTTTTCAGTTTCGTAAAAAGTCGTACGGTCAAAAACAATGACTGGAATATGCAGTTTTCTGGCACGTTGGATCACGCCGGCCTGTGGATTGTTGGTCAAAATCAGAGCAACTTCAACATCTGTTCTTCCGGCAAAATATTCGGCAATCTTTTCAGCATTTGAACCTGAACCCGATGCGAAAATGGCAATACGTTTCATAAAAGATTAGCTATCAGCAAATTGCAGTCAGCTTGCGTTGTTAATTATGGACAAATTTGTTTATTAAGGTTGGCAAAGCTACAAAAAAATGAACGGCCATCGCATTATCCGCGAAAGCCGTCCGTCATGTATGCTGCTGACAATCAGTATATTTTCGAAAGCTCGCTGTATGCCATTAGTTTGCCTTTGCGATAGGTTTCTGTTTTAACGTCCCAGATTACGCCGGGTGCGCGGTAGGAAACGGTATTCATTTCAAACTTCATGTTCATGCCCATCTTTGTTTCCATGGTCATGTCGGCCGAAATTTTAAACGTGTCAAAAGTTCCGGCGGGTGTGGTCAATTTCTCCTGCGCTGTGATTTCCCGGTTATGAATCAGCATCTTAAATGTAATGGCAAGCGGTCCGGACGTTCCGTCGCCTTTTACTGAAGCATCCTTCAATTTTTGTCCGACAGCGAGTTTGGCAGGATACTCGATGTTGTCATACGTGAATTTCATTTCCGTATTTTCGAAAGACTTCATCTGCTCTTTGCTGATCAGCGAACTGGCGTCGAGCATCAGCACGTTGCCGTCACATTTCATCTTGTAGTTATTTTTCAATTCGGATTTCCCCTTATTGTCCAAAGATTCCATGTCGATGGTGAACACCGTGTTGGCGCCTTCTTTGGTTACACTGGCAATTTTGTAAATCAGTTTGCCGGTAGGTTTTCCTTTTCCATCAAAATTATTCATTTCAAACCCGCTGCCTGCTTTCATTGTTATTCCCACACATTCCTGTGCGTAGGAAAGTGTGCAGAGCAAAACGCACACCACGCTCAGATAAACACTTTTTAACATCGTGAAAATTGATTTAAAATTGTGAAACAATACTGACCCGAAACAACTATTTCAATCTGGAAAGCATGTAACCGAGATGGCCCGTGCTTAAAAAGTAAACGGCTTTTCTAAGATACGATTTTATTCTGATCCATTTCGGCGACTCGTTGATGCCACCTTTTGTGCGGTAATGCTCGCTGATTCTTGTCCGCTCGTTGCTGTAAGCGGGCGTGATCAATGTCGTTTTCGAAGTGGAGTGAATGCGGAACGCACCCCAGAAGCCTTCCACATATCTTGGCTTGCTTTTGCCGTCTTCTGTGTAACGGCACATAAATTCATAATCGAACGAGTAATTGTAATTCTCGTCGAAATATCCGTAGTCCTTGAAGATTGAAGGTTTCCAGAACATCGCCTGATTGTGCATCTGCATGCCCAGATACAGGTGTTCTTCGTAAGAATACGGCGTCATACGCATTGTATTGGTCACTTCATCGTTCTCGTCTACGATGTAAATGTTGCCAAAAAACAGTGAACTTTCCGGCGATTCCTTATATGCTTTGGCTAGTTCAAAAAATGCATTCGGACAAAAAAGGTCATCAGCATTCTGAAATCCGATAATATCTCCGGTTGCGTGGCGGAAACCATGATTGATGGCGGCAGTTTGTCCTCGGTTGGTTCCGTCACTAAGCAAAGTAATCTGATCACCATATTTCTTAATGATCTCATTGCTATTGTCTTTGGAAGCATCATCGACGATAATATATTCCAGGTTTGGATAATTCTGATTCAGGACGCTTAAAATTGTTCGCTCAATAAACGCTTCCTGACCGTATGATGGGGTTATTAGGGAAATTTTGGGATAATCATTTTTATTCAAAGCGGTCTTTTGTGTAGAAGGGATACGCTTTGATACAAATTCGCTTAACTGCATTTTCGAAAATTGATGTGAGTGGTGTAACAAACGGATTGCAAAAGTAAGGAATGAATGTAGTTCAATCCTAATTTCCATTCCTGCAAAGTTGCGGGAATAGAAGTAAGCGTCTCCGACATGGGAAAATGTGTAGCAATTACCCTGCCAATTCTGACCATGGTAATTTGTTTATATCTGTTATTGCAGCGTGTTACTAAGCCTTTTTAGCTCGATTTCCGCGGCCTTTGCTGCATAATTGATGTTGATCACACGGTAACCCGCATCTTCAAAACTTCGCTGCGCCTCACGCACATCAATAATTGTTGCCTGAATCAGCTGGAAGCGTTGCAGGGTAAGATCCAGCAATTGCTTGCTCAGCATGTAATTTTGTTTTTGCGTTGCGAGCTGTTGCAACGTGCTCACGTAAGTCTGGTACATTTTAACGACAACCGAATTGTAATCGCGGACGATCACCTCTTTTTGAATCTTTGCATTGTTGCTGTTTATTTCTGCAACCTGCTGCTGACGTTTAAAAATGGATCCGTTGTAAATTGGTACTGCAACTGAAACACCTGCATTAGGTCCAACAACCTGATTCAGCAGTGTAAGACCGGCACCTGTTTGGTTTCTGGAATAATTGTAGGCCGTGTTGAGACGGATTGTCGGATACCGGAGCGCGTTTGTTTCCCGGACAATCAGCTCGTTAATTTTGATTTGATGCTCTGCCGCTTTTACATCTGCATTTACGGTAATACGATCCAGAATTGTGTTCAAATCTAATGACTCATCGACTGTTATCGTGTCCCTGATGGAAAGTGCGGATTTTATGTCAATAGTCAATAACCGCAGTAACTCGGTTTTTGCTACGGCAGCTGTATTCTGCTGATCCTGCATCGTTTGGTTCAAAGTGTTCAGGTCAATTTGTGCCTGGAAAATATCCGCATTATTCGCCATTCCGGCCTCTTTCCGAACCTGAAGAATTTCCAGTCTTTTCTGCGATGCCTGAATAGAGGTGCGGATCGTGTTCACATAACTGAGCTGCCGGACAACATCATAGTAGGCCGTCATGACCTGCGCTATCATATTTTGTACCTGCGAATTGAGCAGTTCACTGCTCTGAAACTGTAATTCTGCGAGCCTTTTTTTTGTCGAAACTACGCGCATCCCATTGTAAAGCAGAATGCTGGCACTCAGGTTTGCCTGGGTGTTATTTCCGACAGCACTACGCCGGTTGATTTCCACGCCCGTGTTCAGCTTCTGTTTTACGCTCGTAATCTGTTCGGTATTTGTAAAAGTTCCAGCAACTACCGGAAGGCCGCCTGCGATACCATAATTGTTGAAGATCGTATTTGCTTCGACATTATTTTTAGCAATCTGAATTTCGTAACTGTTTTTCAGTGCAATGGCTATGGCTTCGTCCAGCGTCATCCGCAGGCTATCCGCTTGCTGTGCAAAGGCGCTTAAATTGACAAAGATCAGAAACAAAATCGCTTTAAAACTGATATTCCGAATTGAGAAAGGGTTCATGCAAAAACCAAAAGTTGATATATTGAAAATATTTTATGTTCAGGAGACTGCTACACAACGGCTGACTTTTCTGCTATTTCTTCCGCCATTTTTTGTTCCTGAGATTTTTTATTTTTCCGTGGGGAAATAAAGGTGTAAACCGCCGGAATTACGAATAAAGTCAGAATCAGTGAAAACATCAATCCGCCAACAATCACGACACCCAGTGGAACACGGCTTGTTGCGGCAGCGCCAAGACTCATCGCGATCGGCAATGCGCCAAACGCAGTAGCAAGGCTGGTCATCAGGATCGGGCGCAAACGCTGTGTCGCTGATTCCACTACCGCATCCATTCTTCGTAATCCCTGTTCTCTTTTTTGATTGGCAAATTCCACAATCAGAATCCCGTTTTTGGTAACCAGCCCAATGAGCATGATCATCCCGATTTGAGAGAAAATATTGATCGTCAGACCAAATATATAGAGACTTAGAAGCGCACCGGCCAGTGCGAGCGGAACGGTGATCATGATGATAAACGGATCGGTGAAGCTCTCAAATTGTCCTGCCAAAACCAAATAAACCAGCAGCAGCGCAAGGCTGAAAGCGAAACTCGTGTTGGACGAACTTTCCTCAAAATCCCTTGAAGGCCCGGTAAGCGAGGTTTGGAAACTTTCATCCAGTAATTTTGCACCAATCGCACGCATGGCAGCTACACCATCACCAACAGTTTTGCCCTCAACAAGCGATGCCGAAATTGTCGCGCTTTTGTACCTGTTGTAGTGATAAATTGTTGGCGGGCCGCTTTCTTCTACCATGTTCACAACGGCGGTAAGTGGAATGTTTTCACCTCTGTCGTTTCTTACATAAAGCTTTTCAATATCTGCCGGCTTGTTTCTTTCGGCACGTTCTACCTGGCCAATCACCTGATACTGCTGTCCGTTCATGATAAAATAGGCGAGCCTTCTTCCGCTGAATGCCGACTGGATCGCAGCGGCCACATCGCTTGTAGAAAGTCCGAGGTCGCGTGCTTTCAATCTGTCGATAGTCAACCTTACTTCCGGTTTGTTGAATTTAAGATTTACATCGACATTCTGGAAAGTAGGGTCTTTTCGTGCCTCTTCAAGGAATTTTGGAAGCACATCGGAAAGCTTCGCGAAGTCGAGATTTTGCAAAATAAACTGAACCGGCAAAGCGCCTCTGGAACCAATACCAACCGCGATCGTCTGCTCTTGTGTTGCAAAAATCCGGGCATTGTTGAACTGCGGCAATTTTTTATTGATGGCCATGGCAATATCATTCTGGCTCCTTTTCCTCTCGCCAGCTGGCACCAGACCCACACGGCCCATACCACTATTGACACCACCGCCACCTCCGCCCATGCCAGGTGTGGAAGAGAACGTAAACGCTTTTTCAGGAATAGAATCGTTCAGATAATCCACTACTTCATTGGTAATACCCAGCATCTGATCGTAACTCGTACCCTCCGGGGCGGTCATGGACAGACGTACGCTGTTGCGGTCTTCCATAGGGGCAAGTTCGCTTTGCAGATGCGTATAAGTGAACCAGATCAAAACCCCGCAGGCCGCAATCAGCACCCAGGCCGCATAACGTATCTTCATGAATCCTCTCAGAGAACGGTTGTATCCATCCTCCATGCCTGTGAAAAAAGGCTCAGTTTTATTGTAGAACCAACCGTGACCAGCATTTTTACGGTTCAGGAAAACATTTAGTACAGGCGTGATCGTTAAAGAAACAAAAGCGGAGATCAACACTGCCGAGGCTACAACGATCCCGAATTCGCGGAATAAACTTCCCACAAATCCTTCAAGGAAAATGACCGGGAGGAAAACGACCGCCAATGTAAGTGAGGTAGAAATAACCGCAAAAAATATTTCCTTACTGCCTTCAAGCGCGGCCTGTCTGATCGGAAGTCCGCTTTCAAGCTTTCGAAATATGTTTTCTGTGACGACAATACCGTCATCGACCACCAATCCCGTGGCCAGTACAATTCCAAGGAGTGTAAGGATATTGATCGAAAAGCCAAACATGTACATCACAAAGAAAGTAGCAACCAGCGAAATCGGAATATCAATCAGTGGTCGAACGGCAACCAAAAGATTTCTGAAGAAAAACAGAATTACAATTACAACGAGAGAAAAAGATATCAGCAGGGTTTCCTCCACTTCTTCGATCGACTGGCGAACAAGACGCGTATTGTCAATCAATACATTAAAGGTAATATCGGATTTGTTGGATTTCTGAATCTCCGCCAGACGTTTGTTGAATTCATCAGAAATGTTTACATAATTTGCCCCTGGCTGGGGAATAACTGCGAGACCAACTGCCAGTACACCATTGTATTTCCAGCTTTGTTCCTCATTTTCAGGCCCGAGTTCCACCTTTGCAACATTGGCGAGGCGGACGATACCAGTACTGTCATCCTTAATTACCAGATCGCTAAACTCTTTTTCAGTCGTGAGCCGTCCCATTGTCCGGATGGTCAACTCCGTATTGTTTCCGTAGATTTTACCGGCAGGGAGTTCCACATTTTCCGCACTCAGGGTATTACTGATGTCGTTGAATGAGATATTATAAGCACTCATTTTATCGGCGTCAAGCCAGATACGCATTGCGTAACGCTTTTGCCCGAATATGTTGATCGCACTTACGCCATCGATTGTCTGCAAACTCTGCTGCAAGACATTCTCGGCGTATTCACTTAATTCCAGAATACTTTTTGACGGGCTTTGTACAGCAAGCAGCAAAATGAAATCACTATTGGCGTCGGCCTTGCTTACCACTGGCGGAGCATCAATATCCTGCGGCAGGTTTCGCTGGGCCTGGCTTACTTTGTCACGAACATCATTCGCAGCCGCTTCAAGGTCTGATTCGAGATTAAATTCAACCGTAATGTTACTGTTTCCGATCTGGCTGGAAGAGCTGATACTTTTGATGCCCGGAATGCCATTGATGCTTTTTTCAAGTGGTTCCGTAATCTGGCTTTCAATGATGTCGGCATTGGCGCCCACATAACTCGTCCTTACGTTAACAATCGGCGGGTCAATTGCGGGGTAATCACGTAATGATAAAAAGTTGTAACCAACCACACCGAAAAGAATGATGAGCAGGTTCATTACAACGGCCAGAACCGGCCGGTTCAGCGATAATTCTGATATATTCATAGGTCGAATTTCAAAAGCAAAGTCTTTCCAAAAGGATTATTTTGTCGCCGTTCTGAGGCTTCTCACACTTCGCACCTTCACAGGCGCATCCGGACGGGTAAATAATACACCCGACACCACAACCGAGTCTCCTACACTTAGGCCCTTCGTTACTTCAACAAAATCTTCCTGGCGGGAACCGGTTTCTATTGTCACGAAAGCAGCCTTACCATCCTTCACTGTAACTACTTTTTTGCTTTTCGATTCCGGAATGATGCAATTTGCCGGAACAAGAATGCTGCTTTTTGAGGCTCCGTCATTTAAATATACCTTGACAAACGATCCAGGACTGGAAGTGCCCGAATTCAATTGTGCTCTCACGGTGATATTTCGTGTGCTTTGATTAACCTGAGGCTCCATTGCGATTACACGCGCTGTCTGCATCTGATCGGAATTCTGATCAATCGATATCTGAACATTGCCTCCTTTTACTACATACTTCTGGTAAACTTCGGGAACTGTAAAATCAATCCTAAGATTTGAAAGCTGCTGCATTGTAGCGATTACGTTGGTAGGCGTCACAAAAGCGCCGGCGCTTACTTTACGAAGACCTATCACACCCGTGAATGGCGCCCTGACAATTGTTTTTGCGATCAGCGCCTGTGTATAAGCAATGTCCGCTTTCAAAGTATTCACCTGATTCACGGCGAGATCGTAATCAGCCTGGTTGATGCCCTGAATATCCAAGAGTTTTCTGATCCTTTGTTCGGTTGTTTCAGCAAGTTGCAGCTGTACATTTGAGCGGCTAACCTGCGCTTCAAGGTCTGCGCTGTTGATCCGGGCGATTACCGTACCTTTTTGAACCGTTTTCCCCTCGGGGACATTCAAAAAAGTGAGCAGTCCGCTTACCTCGGGACGCAATTCTGCAAACTCATTGGCAACCACCGTTCCATTCACTTCTACGCGGTCCGTGATTTTTTCCGACTTGGCGATGATGACGTCGACAATCGCCGGGCCGTTGTTGCCTTTTTGTTTAAAAGTATCCTTTTTCTCTCCGCAGGATGTTAAAATGAGTAGCGTACCCGTAATTAAAATTGAAGAGCAAAATGCGTTAAAACTGAATCTGAGTGAGTTTTCAGATTGAAGTAAAGTAAGATTCATACGTACGGTTGACTGTTCCAGAGCTTATTTGGTTAAGGGGGTTATTCCTGAAATTAAACACCATTTTTTGGTTGAAATTCAAAATTATATAATTAATTCCAACCGGTTCGACCTTTTTTTATAATTAAGGTTTAATTAAAATAAAATTTATTTAAAAATCCTGTGCGATTATTTTCAAAAGCGTGTCACATTTCATCTCAGTTTCTTCCCATTCCTGTGCAGGAATCGAGTCTTCGGTGATTCCCGCACCTGCATAAAGGGTAGCCTTTCCCTTTTTCAACATTACCGTTCGCAGATTCACAAACAAACTGGTGTCCCCATCAACTTGAACCGGTCCCAGAAATCCGCTGTAAAATGAGCGGTCATAGCCTTCAATGCTCGTCAGGAATTTCAGGCTCGGCACTTTTGGTACGCCGCAAACGGCACTCGTCGGGTGCAGCAGCCTGAGCATTACTGAACCAAGTTCCGGGAAATTTAATGCAATAGTATCCACTTCAAAGTCTGTTCGGAGATGATACAAATTCCCTGCCAGCACAGTTTTCGGTCCTGTCTCCTGGTACTCCCGTAATCTGATTTTTTTAAAACATTCAACAATATACCGGCTTACCAGGGCGTGCTCCTCAATTTCTTTCTGGCCCCAGCGGATGTCATATTTCGGAACAAGCATTCCCTCTTTGTCTCTCGCAGTTTGGGTTCCTGCCAGCGACATGGTTTTGAAAACGCCGTTCGGCTTTTGCTGGATCAATGTTTCAGGACTCGCACCAAGCCAAAGTTCTTTCTGCTCCGGTAGATTTATCAGCGAAACAAAAGCGTGCGGATAGGCCGCTGCCAGTTTTTGGAAAGCTTTGGCAGGTTGAAAAGCAGAAGTGTAAGCAAGTTCCTTCGTTCTGGACAGAACGACTTTATGAAACTGCCCTTGTTTTATAGCCGCGACGGCCAGTTCAACTGTGCGTTCAAAACGTGCTTTTGTATCATAATCCGTAAAAGACGGAGGTGTCAGTGCATCCGTCTCATTCGCGGCTTCAACCCATTGAGTTTGCAAATGTGAAGCTACTGTAACCAGTTTTTTGAATACTGGATGCTCTTCTCCAAGCTGATTATAGATTTTTGCCGGAATGCCATTTTGAAAAGTGATGATAATATCTCCTTTCATGAATAACACATCTTCATTTTCCTCCCAATGAAAAGGACTGATCATGAAACCGGCAGAAAGTTTTTCTAAATCGGGCTGGCACTTTTCAATTCCCTCGCCTGCTGAAATCAGTAATTTGATCTCGTTAGTATTCGGAAGTTTCCAAAGGGCAGCCGGAAATCCCAGACTTAACGCTGCTTCCCAGAGGTCGTCGGCCTTTAATCCAGCAAGAACTGAGCAACCGGATTCTACGCTAACTGATATCATTTTATGCTGATTGTGCTGATTCTTAATTTTAGAATACTTAAAAAAATCGTGCGCAAATTACTTCTAACGATCCGCATCTACAATAGCAACCGTGAGCCGGCTCACGCAAACCAGCTTGCTTTCATCATTTGTAATTTTGATCTCCCAAATGTGTGTACTGCGGCCCACGTGAAGTGCGGTTACTTTTCCATAAACGAATCCCTCCTTAACAGAACGAATATGATTTGCATTAATTTCAAGCCCAACGGCGTGTTGTTTTTTGGGATCTTTCAGGCACAAAAAGGAAGCAATACTTCCCAGTGTCTCAGCAAGTACTACGGATGCGCCGCCGTGGAGAAGACCGAAAGGCTGATGGGTTCTTTTATCGACAGGCATTTTCGCGGCAATATAATCTGTGCCTATTTCGGTGAATTCGATTCCTAAATGATCGGCAATTGTATTATTACTGAAAGAATCAAGGGCGTCAAGCGTTAGCGATGTAGTGAACATATATAAAAAATGTATAAATTTGTACTTACTCTATTGGGTTAAAACAAAGGTATTTGCAAAATTTATATTTAAATAGTACAATTATTTTGAAAAGAAAGTCTATCTATCTTATCCGTCACGGCGAAACTGATTTGAATCGCCGTGGAGTTGTACAGGGAAGTGGTGTTAATTCTCCGCTGAACGAATGGGGAGAAGCTCAGGCCGCTGCCTTTTTCAATGCCTATCAACATGTTCCTTTCGATAAGATTTATACCTCTGATCTAGTGCGAACACACCAAAGTGTCCGCGGGTTCATCAAGCAGGGAGTACCGCACGAAAGTTATGAAGGGCTCAACGAAATTTCCTGGGGTATCCGTGAGGGAAAGGAACCGAATACCGGCGACAGCTCCTACTACAAAGAGTTGGTAAGTGCGTGGCGGAATGGGGATGTAACGCAGGCTGCTGATGGTGGAGAGAGTCCGTTGCAGGTGCGCGACAGGCAATTACCTGTGATCGAAACCATTTTGTCGCGTCCACATGAGCGTAATATCCTCATCGCGATGCACGGCCGGGCAATGCGGGTACTGCTGACCACACTTTTGAAACAGCCGTTGGTGAAAATGGACGAGCACGAACACAGCAATCTGTGTTTGTACCGGATCAACTATTCTTACGACACGCAATTGTTTGAGTTGGAAGTTTCCAACGATATCACGCACTTGCTTTCACTTGAAATACCTCAGACATTGTAAAAGGCCGTTTATGGGGTAAACCTTTCCACTGGTGTATTTCCGGGAATTACTTCATTAGGCATTTTTACTTTTGTGACTTATTCCGCTGTACTTTCGCGGTTGCTCTTCTATGTCCAAAAGGCGAATTTATTGGATACTACAGGTTCTGGGATGGACGCTCATCATCATGTTCGAGTACATTCCATACACACTGGAATTTGGCTTTGAACTGAGCGATCTGTATTCTGCACTTGTAAATATTGTACTGGTCATCTGTCTTACACATTTTTACCGGCTCGTGATCAGAAAATGGAACTGGTCATCGCTGCCACTCCCGCGGCTGGTTTTGCGGGTAATCAGTTCGGTTTTGCTGTTGGGCCTGATCATGACATTGGTTAATCAGCCGATGGATCTGAAATTGTTGGAAGAAAACCCGCTTAGTCAGCCTTTTGTATTTTGGGGATATTATTCGGTCTGGTGTAAAAACCTCGCTGCATGGATTCTTTCCTACACGGTTTATCATTATGTGGAGCAGAACAGACTGTCGGGTTATGAAAAAATAATGCTAAAAATGTCAATGCGCGAGGCCGAAGCCAAAATTTTGCGTTCACAGCTTAATCCGCATTTTACATTCAACGCTTTGAACAGCATTCGCGCCCTTGTTTTTGAGGATCCGGCGAAAGCACAGATCAGCATCACGCAATTGTCAAATATTCTCAGAAATTCGCTGCTTGCTGACCGGCGGAAAACGGTTGATCTTCAGGAAGAATTAAAAACCGTTGAGGACTATCTTGAACTTGAAAAAGTGCGCTATGAGGACAGGCTAAAATATTCATTGACAACCAATCCACAGGCGATTTATTGGCAGGTCCCACCCATGATGCTTCAGACATTGGTCGAGAACGGCATCAAACACGGTGTTTCCAAAATTATGGGGGGCGGATTTATTGAGGTTAAATCTGACATTGCCGACGACGTACTGCTCATTCTGATCTACAATACAGGAAACCTGGAAGGTACTGACTCCGGGGGAGTGGGGCTTAAAAATACCGCTGAGCGGTTATCCATACTTTATGGTAAAGGGGCATCTTTTCGTATATTTCAGGACCGGGAGGATGTGGTTTGCTCAGAAGTACGTATACCGATGATTTCCGAAGGAACACAGATTTTGGGCCAGGACGCCTGAACCGCCTTTTTTAGCAAAATAAACTTAATAAATAAATCCTAACAGCCAGTCATGAGAACGCTAATTGTTGACGATGAACGCCTTGCCCGTAATGAATTAAAAAGATTGCTGGAACCGTACACGAAAATTGAAATTATAGGAGAGGCCGCAAATGCCGAAGAAGCACTCGTCATGATTGATGAACTTCAACCGGAATTGCTTTTTCTGGACATCCAGATGCCAGGAAAAAATGGCTTCGAGCTTCTATCGTCCATCGAAGGAAAAACGCCGGAGGTGATTTTTACAACAGCCTACGACGAGTATGCGATCAAGGCATTTGAATACAATGCGCTGGACTATCTGCTGAAACCTATTGATACTGAGCGGTTGAAAGACACAATTCACAGAATCGAAGAGAATCAGTCGTTGCCAGAAATTTCATCGGGAGGAGCAGAGCGTGCCGAAAAGGTTTTGGGTGAAAATGATCAGGTTTTTGTAAAGGACGGTGAAAAATGCTGGTTCGTGAAATTGGGGAAAATCCGTTTGTTTGAATCTATGGGGAATTATGTGCGCCTGCATTTTGACGACCAGAAACCGTTGGTATTGAAATCACTGAATAATTTAGAGGAGCGTCTGGAACCCAATACTTATTTTCGTGCGAATCGGAAGCACATCATTAACCTGCAATGGATTGAAAAAATTGAACCCTGGTTTAGCGGCGGTTTGCTTGTTACGTTAAAAGGAGGTGACAAAATTGAAATTTCCCGACGCCAGGCTATACGTTTTAAGGAGTTAATGAGTTTGTAATGGAACGGTTCTTTTACGTTTTTCATTACCATCCATCAATTCGTCAAGTGAAATATTTACTCATCGCCCTCACTCTTTTTGTTTTTAGCTGCAATCCATCTGCAAAAAAAGAAAAAGAACCTGTCATTGAAAATGTCATTACCGGGAAGTTCGACGATCAGGAGTTTGGTCGTTGTGATACCGTTAAAAATCAGGGCGTTTCTGTCGTCGTTCACCTCTGGCAACCTACCGATTCCGGGCAGGCATCTAAAAAGATCCGTACGATTCTTTCCGATAAGGTCATTGAACGGATCAATTCTTATGCAGATTCGGCAAGTGTAGCGCAGAAGCCTGAGGCAAACAAAAGCGCGGAAGCTGCTTATGAAGTGTTTGCTTCAAACTATACAAATTTTAAGAAAGACTTTCCGGAAGCGCCGGGATGCTGGGAGGTTGAGCTAAAAGGTGATACGGTTATGGTCACTCCTAAACTAATGCTTTATCAATTTGATCATTATGCGTTTACAGGCGGTGCCCATCCGAATAGTTTCAGATCTTACCATGTTTTCGATAGGAATTCGGGGATTGAGCGAGAGGCTTCCACTTATGTTTCGGATTCGGCAGCACTTTTAAAAAAGGTCGAAACCGCGTTTAGGAAAAATGAGAAGCTAACAGAAAATGTGGATCTTGAAGAGGCAGGGTATTTTTTAATGGATCACAAATTCTTTATTCCGGCTAACTACACTTTTACGAAGGAAGGTGTTTTTTTCTACTACAATCCATATGAAATTGCTGCCTATGTGAAAGGTGCCATTACCTTCACCATTCCTTATACAGAATTGAAAGGTATTGTCAAGGAAGATATGATTTTTTGAGGAGCCGGAACTCAGTCAAATATTCCTTCCTCGGCGAAACTGAAAAAACCGTGGTCCGTGAAAATTACGTGATCCAGAACGGGCAATTCCAGAATATTTCCGGCTTCCCTGAGCTGTGTGGTTAATTTTTTGTCAGCAACGCTGGGAATCAATTGTCCGGACGGGTGATTATGCACAAGAATAATTGAGCTGGCGAGGTGTTCAATTGCAATTTTGAAGATCATACGGGTGTCGGCAATTGTCCCGGTCACGCCACCAATACTGATCCGAACATGTTTCATAACCTCATTCGCCCTGTTGAGCAGTAGTATCCAGAATTCTTCGTGTGGCAGATCGAGCAAATATGGCTTCATTTCGTCGTAAACAACTTTTGCAGCATTGATTTTTGTTCGTTTTTCCTGCGTCTGTTCCTTTCTTCTTCTGCCAAGTTCGAGTGCGGCCATGATAGTCACTGCGCGTGCTTCGCCTATACCACGGTTTCTCGTCAGATCTTTTATACTTTGCCGGGCGAGCATACTCAAATTATTCCCGACGGATTGCATCAGTGATTTCGCAACGTCTACCGCGGAAAGATCAGCCGTTCCGCTGTTGATCAGAATGGCAACCAATTCCGTGTCGGATAAGGCTGATTTGCCCTTAAGAAGCATTTTTTCTCTCGGACGATCCTCTTCTGCCCAACTGGATATTTTACCTGGTTTTTCGTAGGCCCCGTCTGTCATTATCATGGGTTTGCGTGAAACAGATTTCTATGACGTGACAAGCTGAAAATAGTAATGATTCGAGTCGAGACTTATTGTCCTAACTCAGTCAGGGCGGCGCGGGCTTTGTTATCGACACTATTTTTGTATTCGTACTTTTTATAAGCAAGTGCTTTCTTGAAATAGACTATTGACTTGCCGCGTTCCCCGCGTTCCCTGAAAATAAACCCGAGTTGCAGTGCTGCCGAGGCAGCGAGTCCTTGTGCGGTAACCGGGCTGATGGAAATAACGCGTTCATAAAAAGGGATAGCAGCATCCTTGCGATCCTGCTTTTGATAAATCCGTCCTTTGCGATAGTTAAATTCAGTTTTGTCTTCGATATTGGAAAAACGCTTTTCGGAAACTGCTGCCATCAATTCCGTGGCCTCGTTCAAATAACCACCGTCCGTTGCGTAGCGCGCCTGAAAGAGTACTTTTTTCTCCGGACTGAGTTTCCCTGACATAAAATCATCTGACATCCGCTGAGCGAATTTGTCGCCTTCAACAATCGTACTGCCTTTTTTTGCAATAAGCTGAATATACGGAGTTGCCTGTTCGTCCTGATTGGCAAGCCACTTACACATGAAAAGTTTCAGGTTGCTGTCCTTAATAAAATTGAAACCTTTGTAATTTTTTTGGAAAACGATATAATGGTTAAATGCAGCCTCATATTTGCCTTGTTGAAGTGCAATTTCTCCTTTGAGATAATCCAAAAAAGGGAATGCGATGTACGTTGGTCCGGTCGGTGCTTTGTATAAATAGTACGATGCTTCCTGGCTTTTTCCTTCTTTCATCAAAATGGTTGTGGCGAAAAAATGCAGGAGCAGGTTGTCGGGTTGGTTTTTTGGAAGTTGTTTTATTTGTCCAAGTTGCGTATCGGTGAGCTGAAGAATGTATGCATGGATGAGCAGATCGATCAGCTGACTTTCCTGTCGGAAAAATGGTTCGTCTTTAATTACCTGTTCAATTTCTTTTATCCCCAGATTAATATTCCCTTTTAAGCCCAGAATTTTAGTAACCCAGGTGTAGCTTTCAGGTACAGATCCGATCATCACATGAAGCAATCCCAGGGATTTTAGGGTCGGGACAAAATCAGGGAATTTTTTACGATTCTCTTCAAGTAATTTATAAGCCTTAATCACATCCCAGGCACCGCTTACTTCATTTCCATATTTCATTTTGGCAAAAGCCGCGTGCAGCCGTATTTCGGCCTGCAAGAATCTCCTGAAAGGAGAGGAGTCTGGCAGGTTGCTAATCACGTCAAGCCTCAGTTCCTCTTTGTCAATGAAAGCTTTATACGCACTTTTATCTTCCGAAATCAGTAGATAGTGCAGGTCTGCATAATTGTCGAGATACTGAATAAATGGGTTTGTCGCATTGGTTTTGCGTTCTTCATCGATCAATTCCCGGGCAGGCTGAATTCGCAGCTTCTGAATTTCAAAATATGCCTTTTGTAATTTTTGGGTAAACTTGACTTCGTAGGCAGTTTCCTCCGCCCAAGCGGGCAAGATGAGGAGGGTCAAAAAGACCGACGCAAGTCGGATACAGTTTTTTATCATGGCGGTTCTGGCCAGGTAGGAAAATCGCCGAAAATTGCATCGAATATAAAAAAAGGCTGCCCGAGGACAACCTTTTTTACTTTGATATTTCCGGTTTGTCTAGCGACGTTGATGAACAGGTTCAACGCTTTCCACATCAGCCAGAATACGGCCGCAGTGTTCGCAAACAATCAGCTTTTTGCGTTCACGGATATCAGCTTGTCTTTGTGGAGGAACAATACTGAAACATCCGCCGCAAGCTCCGCGGGAAACATGTACCACGGCAAGGCCATTGATAGAATTTCCACGTATTTTTTCGTAGGATTTCAAAAGACGGTCTTCGATTTTCTTTACGTGTTTTTCACGCTCGGCCAGAAGATCTTTTTCTTCGTTTTCACTTTCGCTGGTAATTACGGAAAGCTCGCCTTTTTTCGCCTTTAAGTCTTCGCTTCTTTCGTTTAATGTAGAGTCGGCACGGTTTGCGTCGTCTTCAATCAGGCGGATACGTGCTTTTGCTTCGTTGATTTTTTTATCAGCCAACTGCATATCCAACTCCTGAAGTTCAATTTCTTTCGTGATGGCGTCGTACTCACGGTTGTTACGAACATTCATTTGCTGATCCTTGTACTTTTTGATCAGCTTTTCGCCGTCTTTCTGAGCATTTTTGAAACTGTCAATCTCACCGTTTAGCGTGGCAATTTCACTTTTAAACTTTCCTATCCGCGTTTCTACTCCGGCAATTTCATCTTCCAGATCCCGAACTTCCTCAGGAAGATCGCCACGCGTTTTCAGTATTTCGTCAAGGCTTGAATCAATTTCCTGTAATTTCAGGAGAGCGTCTAATTTTTGTGCGATTGTGTTTTCCATGTATGTCTTTAATGGACTTGTTTCAATGCGTAATTTGGTGAAAGATAGTCTGCCGAGGGTTTTTAAATAATTAGATGCAGATAATTTGGTGAAATCTCTTTCTAAACAAAATATCTGACCGGATTGGTATTGACCTCCGACAAACAGAGTGCGAAATTACTAAAAATTCCTGATAAATAATGATATAGTAAATCTTTCGTAAATACTTCGCTTTCATAATGCCCAATATCGCAGATCATAATCCGGTTATCAGCATCGAAAAACTCATGGTACTTATAATCTGCGGTGACAAAAACATCTGCTCCGGCCCGGATCGCATCCTGCAACAAAAAGCTTCCTGCTCCGCCACAAACTGCAACTTTACGAATATTTTCTACTACCGGCGCAGTGTGCCGGATTACCCCGGTGTTCATTTGTTTTTTAAGAAAAGGCAAAAATATTTCGGTTGCCATTGGTTCTGCTAAGGCACCAACCGCTCCTGCTCCAACCTCCTGATTTTCGTTTTCGAGCAAATGCACGTAATATGCAACTTCTTCGTAGGGATGCGTATTTTTGAGCGTAGCAACAATTTTGGACTCCAGAAACGCCGGAAACATCAGTTCCACACGATGCTCATTTACATGCTCCAGCTGGCCGGGGAAACCGATTACAGGATTTGAAGTTGCTCCTGGTAAAAATGTGCCTGTCCCTTCTGTTCGAAAGCTGCAATTCGTATAGTTGCCTATCTGCCCTGCCCCGGCAGCAAACAAAGCATTGGTCACGCTTTCGGAAGCGCTGACAGGGACGAAAAAAGTTATTTTTTTGAGAAATTGATTTTTTGGCGATAGAATTTTGACGTTGCTCAGGCCCAGCCGACTGGCAATTTTCCAGTTCACACCTGCACGCACATGGTCAAGATTTGTATGTGTGGCATAAATGGCAACGTCACTTTTAATAGCCTTTATAATTGTACGTTCAACATAATTCTTCCCGTTCAGTTTTTTTAGTCCTTTAAATATGATCGGGTGATGTGCTACAACAAGGTTGCAATTCCTGGCCACCGCCTCATCAATTACCGCCTCGGTAACATCCAGACTGAACAATATGCCGCTCACTTCGGTAGCAGTTTCTCCAACAAGCAGGCCAGCGTTGTCATAATCTTCCTGATAGGATAACGGGGCAAGTTTTTCCAGTTCTCTGGTAATATCGATAATTTGCGGCATTTTTATTTTTTTTACAACTATTTCATAATCAGAATACTCTGCGTCGCTGAAAATTTTATTTGCAAATAAAACAACTTTTTCCTGCCAATTGTATTGCAAAGGGAAATAATAATACTAGTTTTGCACCACGTTAACCGAAAGAGGTAAACGATCTGGTTTGGTAGTTCAGTTGGTTAGAATACATGCCTGTCACGCATGGGGTCGCGGGTTCGAGTCCCGTCCAGACCGCCAGATAGTAAATCAAAAATAGTTAAAAGCTTGCAAATCATAGGTTTGCAAGCTTTTTTGTTTTCCTGCGGGTACTCAAATCTTTTAAATTCTCTCAATCTTCATGGATAAATTCTGTTCTCCGACAATGGTATTCGTTTCCGGTAACCTAATATTTTGGCTTTGACACGTCCCGGAAGCTGGCATGAGGAAGCAGGTTATTGAGCATGATCTTCAGTAATACAATCATGTAGCACCTAGGCCAAGGGATGTTTTTATGGTGCCCTTTGCCTTGCCAATTCCAAAATACTAACTGTGGAAGTGAGGATAGAAATGCGCATGCTTGTGCACACAGTGATGATGCAGGTGGTAAATTAAACAAATATTTATCGCTTCAAATATCGTAAATCGGGCTTTTTTTGGGTGAGCAAAAGCGGCTGGCATGGTATTCATATAATTTGTTTCTCAACAAAAAATAGAACCATCATGGCAAATGCAACGAGTGTGATTAACGATTTGATAGAAATTAATAATGACCGGGTAGCTGGTTTTGAAAAAGCAATCGCAGATATTAAAGACGAGAATATTGACCTGAAAGCATTGTTTCAGGACTATGCGGGGCAAAGTCGTAAATACGGGCAGGAGCTGGCTGCAATAGTTGGTTCTCCTGAAGAAGTAGAAACCGGAAACAGCGTGAGCGGCACCTTGCATCGCGCCTGGATCGATGTTAAATCACTTTTTGGTGGCGACGACCGGGCGAGCATTTTGTCCGAAGCCGAGCGTGGTGAGGATGCGATTAAAAAAGCATATGCTGATGCGCTTAGCGACGGCGAATTACCTGCAAATGCTGTTGAGATTGTCAGGAGCCAGGCTCAGGGAATTAATTCTGCGCATGACCAGATTAAGGCATTGCGGGATGTTGCAAAAGCGTAATTTGTTTAGAAAATTTGAGAGCTGCCCCAACAAAGGCAGCTCTTTTAGTTTACTATGATCAGAAAACCTTCCTATCTGAATTTCGACAAGCCCGCGTATGCATGGAAGTCTGACATCAATTACAGGGAATATCCGGAATTATATCGGGTAGGGAAAGGCGAACAGGGTGTTCTGATTTGCGAACCGTTCAAATCGGAGATCGGACAATTCTGGCGTTTCAAAACCGAAATTATTGCCCGGGAAAGCAGCAGTAAAATTTACGAGCTTTTTCTTACTTATCTCGATAAGGGTGAATTTGTTGGTGCAGATATGGCCCGTAAATACCTTCAAATGGGCTTCACGCGCGCCCGTCGTTATGCAAATTACAGAGGGGGTAAAAAATATGACAATGAAAATGATTATCAGCTGTTAGAGAAAGGTGCCGGTCAGCAAGAAAAAGCAAAAGCCGCAGCTGTGTTTTTCGATAAATGGAAAAAAGCGGAAAGTAATTCCATATATGCTCATTTAAAAGAGAGTTGGAAGAGTAAATTAGGTTAAGTTGGTAACTTAGTTCTACTCCTAATTAAATTGAATTTTGTGTATATGCCTCTTAATCCTTTCAGAGTATGAATAAAAATGGATCCATCATTATTATTGAGGATGACGAAGATGATCAGCTATTGTTAGAAGAAGTGTTTGAAGACTTGGGGTACGCCAATAAACGTGTCTATTTTCCGGATGGTATGGCTGCTTTGGAATATTTAAACAGTGAAATTCCTTTGCCATTCCTGATCTTGTCGGACATTAACCTGCCGAAGCTGGACGGACTTGAACTGCGCAGAAAATTAAAAAATAATGCCGATCTGAATGTCAAATGTATCCCATACCTTTATCTGACAACCGCACTGAATCACCAGATTGTCATTGATGCGTACAGCACGTCTGCTCAGGGTTTTTTTGTAAAACCTAGTGGCTACAACGAGATTAGGGAAACGATAAAATTGATAATAGAGTATTGGAAAAAATGTGCTGCACCAAATAATTTTCAGGATTAGTTACAATGTGCAATTCGAAAGAATTACCCGATTTTCACCATCTTATTTTACTAAATCAGTCCAACGACGTTAAAAATTTGTTTGCAGAATTTAACAAACGTTTCTGTTTTTCAGCCTCCATCTTATCGAAGTTGCCGAGCAACATGCCAAGTCTTGGGTTTTGCTGAAAAAAGCTTCGATGCACATGCATAAAACGCCAGAAGAGTCCATCCCAGATTTCCTGCCAGGGTCCTTTTTCGTAATCGCTCATTTTTAAGATGTAATTGCTGCCGGCGATGTACGGCTTTGTGGCAAGCAGGCCGCCGTCGGCAAATTGACTCATGCCATATATATTGGGTACCATAACCCAGTCATAAGCATCAATGAACAATTCCATAAACCACTGATACACATCATCCGGGTCGAACTCACACAACAACATAAAATTCCCCAGGACCATCAGGCGCTCAATGTGATGGCAATAGCCCCGTTCAAGAACTTTTTTAATGGTGTTGTCAACAGGCTCAATTCCAGTGGTTCCGTCATAGAACGAATGCGGTATTTTTCTGCTAAAATTCCAGTAATTTTTTGTTCTGGAAGTTGAACCTTTGCATTCATAAAACCCCCGCATGAATTCACGCCATCCTATAATCTGACGAATGAAACCTTCCGTTGTATTCAATGGAACAGCCTTATTCTCTGAATATTTCAGAACCTCATCAACAATTTTCTGTGGTGTGATCAACCCAATGTTCAGCATCGGTGTGAGCACGCCGTGATGTAAAATACTTTCCTTTTTAACGATTGCATCTTCATAAGGCCCAAATTCCTGAAAGCGGGTGGACAGAAAATCTTTTAACCATTTTTTTGCTGTTACGTGGTCTCCCGGATATAGACAATACTTGGTCAGATGGCCTGGATTTTTGCTGAAATACTTCTGGACGTAGGTTTTCGCTTCTTCATAAAATTCATTATTCTGAGGGTAATCAATATGTGGCGGCTCTTTTTTGCGGGGATATTTTTTGCGGTTTTCGGAGTCGTAGCTCCATGCACCGCCGATCGGCTCATTTTTTTCGTCCAAAAGGATTCTGCGTTTTTTTCGCTCCTGAATATAAAACTCTGTCTGGAAAAATCTCTTTTTTTTCTCGTGAAAAAATACACCCAATTCCTCTTTGCTATTCAGAAATAATGGATTTTTGTATTCAATTATTTCGATCTTTGAATTGGCTGCGGCTGACGCGAGACGTTGTCCAAGCCAGTTGTCCGTCGGGTCAATATAATGTATTGTTTCAATGCTTTTTAGTTGTAAATCAGCGACCAGCTTCCGAACGTCTGAAAGCGGATTTACTGATTCGATGTAAAAAACCTTTATTGTTTTAGATTCAAGAAAGGCAGCATACGACTTCATCGTTGCACGGTGATACGCAATTTTTTGCTTGTGAAATGCAAATTGTTTAAAGTACAATGTTTCTTCCAGCAGGTAAACCGGGAAACCGTTTTCAGCAATCGGGCTGTTTTCAAACAATTGATGGGGGAAAAGTATATTAACTGCTTTCATATTTTGTTTTTGTTGCCCCGGCATTTTTCACTGCAATATTTAACTTCGTCCCAAACCTTTTCCCATTTTTTTCGCCAGGTAAATGGCCTGCCACATACGACACATATTTTTTGAGGCAAATACTCCTTTTTCATCTCAGCATTTTTTAAAAGATTCCGTGGTGACATCATGCCTTCGGGTCAACACGATCCGGAGCGATACAAATCGCTGTACAATTTCTATTCCCAGCATCAGATGCTCTGCTTATTAACAATTTATAAATATTGTTGGGCGATCTAAGAGCCACAATTTCAAAAGAGTCAAATGTTTTGGCCAACTTTCAACGGAGCACGTTGCGGGTTTTAAAGAAAGTGAATTACAAGTTGGATGTATGCCCCGCTGGCCATGACGCAAAGCGAAGCACAGGCTGAGGCTGAAAGTATAACTGAATTACAAAAAAGGCAAGAAAATCCGAGCAGGGAATTACTGAACTTGGCAGACCTGCGTGCTGCAAAAAAAGAGAACAAGCCAACCGTGATCCAGCCCGTAGGGGATGGCGATTCCACATATTTCTCACCGCCTCTTTTCTGGAATGCGGTGAGAAATGTTTGTCACAATCATCATTATCTGACGCCTGTGTTCAATTCAATTTCCATTTAGGTCTTTCAAAATGGCAGGTATATCCGCCTGGATTTTTCTGTAAATAATCCTGGTGTTCTGTTTCTGCATTCCAAAAGTCAGTGGCAGGCACAACTTCTGTGACAACCTTTCCGGGCCAAATGCCGGAGGCATTCATTTCAGTAATTAAGTCATTTGCGACATCACGCTGATTTTCATCCAGGTAAAAAATCGCTGAACGATAGGAGGTTCCGATGTCGTTTCCCTGCCGGTTCCGTGTCGTTGGATCGTGAATCTGGAAAAAGTATTCGAGGAGCGCTCGGTAAGTCAATTTTGCGGGATCAAAAACGATCTCTATCCCTTCTGCGTGCGATCCATGATTCCGGTAAGTAGCATTTGGAACATCGCCGCCCGTGTATCCCACAACCGTCGAAATTACACCAGGGTAGTGTCTGACAAGTTCCTCCACTCCCCAAAAGCAACCGCCTGCCAAAATGGCTTTTTCAGTACTCATATAGTTTGTTTTAATGTGATAAAGCTAATGTACAAATCCCATGCCCTCAGCTTGAAGTTGGTTTTGTGATTAATCGGTTGGCTACGGCTCTGCGCTTCTACGAATTCTGCCGCTTTATCGCTTCCTGCGTAATTGGTGTAAAAAAGTTAACGAGGTTTCCGTCTGGATCCCGAAACAGTAGCGAACGGTTACCCCACGGCATTGTGGTGGGCTCCTGGACGATAAAGTCACCCGGAAATTCTGTTATTCTCTGATAGTTTTCATCCACGTCATTTACGCGAAATTCAATAATAACCGAGCGGTTTGAAGCGCTGCCTGCTATGCTGTTCCCTCCAAAAAGTTCGAGGGTTCTTAAGCTTCCAATAGCCAGAGTAGCCAATGGGGTGCGCAATTCTGCAAAATCATCGGTAAACTTTGTGACAGGAAGTCCGGTGATGCGCTCATAAAACTGACTGAGACGGTCAACGTCCGCGGTGATGATCCGGATTGAGGAAAATTTCATGTGATTTGTGCATTTATTTTTTGAATGGAACAAAGTAAAGTCCGCCAGGTGACAGCCCTATGTCAGCAGGGTGAAATCTATATACTCAGTAGGTCAGCGATCCACAAATTCGGCTGATTTACGAGATCAATTATTCCAAGGCAATTGTCAGACCATAATCGCAGATTAGCGCGCAGCTACACTCATCCCTTTAATCATCGCGCTCGTCAACCAATTTTCGGATGTGGGAACAATTTATTTTCAGGGCTTTACGATCCGGTCTAGATTTGTTCTATCAAACAATAACAAATAGGAAGATCATGAAAAAAATCCTTTTATTGGTGTTGGGACTAGTTGCCGGTTCAGCATCTTTCGCAAACACAACTGAAACCAACCAACCATCGGCAACGGCATCCATAATCAGCAAAGACAAGGTAAAACTCGTAGTTGCACCCATGGACGCAAAGGCAAGAATTGATCTCCTGGATGATTTCGGGCATGTGCTTTACACGAGCAAACTCAATTTGGGAGGCGGATTTTTGCAGATATTCGACATCTCCAATTTGCAAAAGGGAGTGTACAAACTGGCAGTTTCGGTAGGGAAGCAGCGTACCGTAAAAACTTTTGACATCACCGAAATTCCAAGTCAGCCGGTTGTGAAAATCCAGGAGTAATCACCATAAACACGCATTCATTGAGATGCCGTTTTGAGGATCAGTAATTACCGAAAGACCTGCACTTTGGATATGAAACAGATCATGGCAGCGAATCTTACTTTCAGGCAAAAATGGCAGGTTGCGGTTCGGCTGCTGATACTGTACTCGCCCCTGATGCTTTATGCGAATTTGCCGGAATCATTCAGGAGCCCGAATAGGCTGATAGAGATACTTCCTTTCATTCTCCTCTTCGAGGTACTGGTTTTGGGCTTTTATTTTATCTGGATTACCGCCACTGACTGGGTGCAGAATAAATTACATCAACGATTTGGTGATGACTTTCTGCTGGATTTTAACTGGTTGGCGCTCGTATTGACAATGGTTATATCGCTTGCGCTTTCGCTACTTTATACCAAAGTGTTCCAATGGACTTTGTACAATATCCTTAATTTCATTTTTCAAGGCGGAATCAGCCAATCCTTTGTAGGTACCAATGCCTTGTTCACCCCGGAAGTTTTGACCTACATGGAGCGGACAAATACCGCCTTTAACCAGGTAATCATGCTCTCGGCGTTTTATTTGATCATCATGTCGCGGTCTTACCAGCAATTGAAAGATGTTCAGCTTCGTGCCGAACGATCAGAAAAGGAAGCAGCTTTAAGCAAATTTGAGGCGTTGAAAAATCAATTAAGTCCGCATTTTCTGTTCAATAGCCTGAGTATTCTGACCTCCATGGTACATGAAGATGCTGATCTTTCTGAAAAATTTGTCAAGCAACTTTCAAAGGTATACCGGTATATTCTCGAACAACGGGACCAGGAACTGGTTTCGCTGGAAGCAGAACTTGAATTTATTAAATCCTATACTTTTTTACTGCAGATTCGCTTCGAGAATAAATTTGAAGTGCATATTAATATCAGTTCATCAGAGCAGAAGCAATATCAGATTCCTCCGCTAACCTTGCAGTTACTGGTCGAAAATACAGTAAAGCATAACCGTATGTCTGTGCATGAGCCGCTGGAAGTGGATGTTTACATAGCTGATCAACAATTGGTTATTAGCAACACATGGCAGCCCCGCGATCAGTCCGAAGCTTCAACCGGAATAGGGTTGCCCAATATTATAAACCGATATGCCCTGTTCACCGAGCTGCCGGTGTGGTCCGGGCGCCAGAATGATTTATTTATCGTCAAAATTCCTTTACTATCATGAATGTGATTATCATAGAGGATGAGGACCGTACCGCACGTCAGCTGGAACGCCTGTTGAAAAAATATGATCCGGCAACGCATGTGCTTGTCCAATTGCCATCTGTCAAAACAGCAGTGGAATGGCTCAATCACCATCCACAGCCTGAGCTGATTTTAATGGATATCCATTTGGAAGACGGACTGGCCTTCAGTATTTTCGAACAGGTAAAACTGACTGCTCCTGTAATTTTTACCACCGCCTACGATGAATATATGCTGAAAGCGTTTAAAGTCAACAGCATAGATTATCTGCTAAAACCTATTGAATATGATGAACTGGCAGCGGCGATCGAAAAATTCAAAATGCTTCGTGTTCAACGCGTTGCTCCCGATTTGACGGCGTTGCTGGCGTTAATCCAAAAACCACATCAGGCCGCGTTCAAAGAGCGTTTTATGGTTACGATTGGTGCCAAAATTCACAGCATTGAGGTTGCTAATATCGCTTACTTTTATTCTGAGGAAAAGGCCACATTTCTCTTCACCAGGACCGCGCAGCTGCTCCCGATCGAGCAAAGTCTGGATCAGATCACGCCGTTGCTGAACCCGGCTCAGTTTTTCCGGGTAAGTCGCCAGTTCGTTGTTGCAAGATCAGCGATTCAAACAATTCATGCCTATTCGGCGGGAAAATTGAAACTGGATCTACTACCAGTTTCAAGGCATGAGGTATTTGTCAGTACGAGAAGGTTGCCCGAATTTAAAGACTGGCTTGGCCGGTAATCGGAATTTTATACAACTATAAATCAATAATAAGTAGTAGCGAAAAATTATTTTATGTGATTGATTTTTAATGATTTATCAATCAATCATTTAATGGGCTAATCGCTACTAACCAACAGTTGCTTAATAATAATCACAATTTTCCATCAATTTAAATAACTACAACTATGAAAAAAGTAAGTTTAATCGGTCTCTTTTTAATTTTCGGAATTGCTTTTAACTCCAGGGCGCAAACAACGGCTCCGGCTGAATTTTACGCAGGAAAGTGGGAAATAGTCGTATTGGGCACACCGCAGGGAGACTCACAATTGCTCGTAGACCTGGTTCGCACAGAAGGCAAGCTGTCAGGCCAGTTATCCAATCCCGCTGAACCTGCGGCTGATAAAATCCCTGTTTCCGTTGAGGAAAATGGTGAAAAACTGGCGCTTGCGTTTAATGCACAAGGTTATGATGTTACGATTGACCTCGCGAAAGTGGACGACGACAATTTGAAAGGTACCTTAATGAACATGTTTGAGGCAAAAGCAAAACGAGTGAAGTAATACAGGGATATCGTACTGAATTACCTGGATCTACCTTACCCAAGAGCGTAAACGATTTCCTCATTGCCGGGGATATCGTTCACGCTTTTTGTTGTTTTATGGTAGCTCGAATCTTTGTGCTGGCATGTCTTTGTAGTGGTTCAATAATGCGGCAGCATTATATGACGGATCAAAATTTAGGATGCTCGCCGAAATCGGTCAGACAAATTATTTCTGATCGGTGATCCTGCCTTCAAGAATCTTTTTTTCCGGATCTGTAAGTTCATCAACTAATGCATATCGCTTCGACTTTGTAATGGCCATTTCATCCATGGCATCGACCATATTTTTGTAATTGGATGCGGAAGTTGGCTTAATAATGACTGTAAGTGCTTCATTGCCTCTTTGCATACCATTCCGCATGGCCGCCACGCGACGCTGGGAGGCGAAAATGACACTTCTTAATTTAAGCCCAGGTCGGGTAGATTGTAACGAGGATCGTGCGCGATCGTCAGATGCCGCAACTCCGTCCAGATAGTAAATGTTGTCGTTTGCAACAAGAAAAAGTGTCAATACGCCGGACGCCTTTATTGGATCGGGATTGCCATCATCCGCTTTGGCAGGAAAAAAAACTGACATCGCAGTTGGTTTGGTCATGGTTGTTGCAAGCATAAAAAACGTAATCAAAAGAAATCCCAGGTCAACCATGGGTGTCATATCCACGCGTGTTGAAATTTTTTTGCTTCTTGCCTGACCGATGCCTGCATTCCGATCTTTGTCCGGTTGCTCGATAGTTGCCATGTCTGAAAATGTTTAAGGTAAAACAGATATTTAAATATATAATTTTATTTTATATATATGAAAACTATTTAATTCGAGGGTTAGGATTTATCGTCATTTACTGTTCATGCAGGCACGAAGCTCGGATGGTTTTGTTGTTGTGGAGCAGCTTCAAATTAAGATCATACTACTCAACCTGCGAGAGTAGGGGCGAACGTGAAATCACTGAAGTCATAGTTTGTTGAGCACCGTATACAGCAGTAGCTCTTTCCATTTACCGTTCCATCAATAAAGGATCAAGAACAAAGTTTTATTGATTTATCAGTATAACTTTGTTCTTGATCCTGTCAGACTTTAAAATCCTCCAGATGAAAAAATTACGGTTACTAGTTTGCCTTGCGCTTTTCAGTCAATTGACATTTGCCCAAAAACAGGGTTCGCTGGAAGAAACGGCAGAATCAGAGGAAGGTTTTCTTCCGGGCGGCCGGATCATTTTCAGTGACAATTTCGAAAAAGACGCTCTTGGGGATTTTCCTGCGAAATGGAACAGTACCAAAGCGGGTGAGGTAAAGAAATTGAAGGGGTTCGAAAATAAGTTTTTGAAGATAAGTGATGGTGCGGTAGTCGGTCCACAGCTCACCAAAGAACTTCCCTTGCACTTTACAATTGAATATGATTTAATCGTCCCGGACGATGTTCCGATGCGCATGGCCGGCGTTGGTTTTGGTACCAAACCTTTCCCGATAAGTTACATGCTCAGTTCAAAAGACGGCCTGGTGTTTTCATTTCATTCGTTTGCCAACGGCATCAATGAAGGCCTGAAATTTGGAACAAAAAATGAGTATACGAACCAGCCGGGTCTGCAAAAGATTGCTTACAAAACGCCTGTAAATCAGGTAATAAAAGTAGCTATTGCGGTAAATGGAACCAGGATCCGCTTTTTTGTCGATGGTGCTAAAATGGTGGACATGCCAACTGCTTTTAACCCATTATTCCGTAAAGCCTTTTTCTTTTGTCCTTCAACACACGGTGCCAAAGAGAGTAAGCTAAATTACTTTTATATCAGCAATCTGGTCATAGCAGAAGCGACAACGGATCGTCGTAGCCAGGTTATCAAAGATTTAATGGAAAAAGGAAGTGTGAGTACTACGGCCATTACTTTTGCCTCGAACAGTGACAAATTGACGCCTGAAAGTGGTCAGATTATTCAGCAGTTTGCAGATTTTATGAAGGAATCAGACAAGATGAAATTGAAGATAATTGGCCACACAGACTCAGACGGAGACGATGCATCCAATCTTTCATTAAGTAAAAAAAGAGCGGCTGCGGTAAAAGCAAAGATGGTGGAACTGGGCGTCGAAGCGGCGCGTCTGCAAACGGACGGGAAAGGAGAGCAGGAACCAGTTGCAGATAACAAAAGCGAAGGAGGCAAAGTCAAAAACAGGAGGGTTGAATTCGTGAAGCAGTAAAATAAAAGGCCGTCTCAAACGATGAGACGGCCTGCCAATAATTAAAATATTAAAACCCTCAGTTCCAACCTCCACCCAGCGCCCGGTAAATGTTAACCGTGGCATTCATCTGTTGCATTTTGGTTTCGATCAGGTCAAATCTTGATTCCAGCGCATCTCGCTGCGTCAGCAATACTTCCATATAATCCGCTCTTGCAGATGTGAAGAGTCGGTTGGATATTGCGATTGATTGGTTCAAAGCATCAACTTCCCGGGATTTTACATCATAACTGTTTGCTAGGTTGCTGATGTTGGACAGCTGATTGGCAACTTCCATATAGGCATTCAAAACGGTCCGTTCGTATTCATAAACCGCCTGGATCTGTTTGGCATTTGCACTTGCGTAAGTTGCTTTAATCGCGTTTTTGTTGATCAGTGGTCCTGCCAAATCTCCCGCAAGCGTAGCCACGAGTGACTCAGGCAATTTTGCAATGTAAACCGGACTGAATGCGCGAAGGCCCAAAGCAGCGTTGAGGCTCAGACTTGGATAAAAATTGGCTCTCGCCACTTCCACATCAAGCTTGGCAGCTGCCAGGTTGTTTTCAGCCTGTTTTACGTCCGGCCGGTTTTGCAGTAACTGCGATGGAATACCTGCCTGCATGATGTTTGGCGTGAAATTTGCGAAATTCGAATTGTCACGTTCAACGTGCTGAGGGTACCTGCCCAGCAGGAAGTTAATTTTATTTTCGGTAACCGTGATACGCTGTTTGATGTCGTATTGCAGATTTTGAGTATGAAGCACCTGCGCCTCAAAACGCTTAACGGCCAGCTCGGTAACACGCGTTGCCTCTTTCTCCATTCTGACAATTTTCAGCGCATTGGTCTGAATGTCAATGTTCTGCTGAATGATGGCCAGCTGCGCATCCAGAGCAAGTAGCTCATAGTAAGAATTAGCGATCTCAGAAATCAGGTTGGTCATCATGAAATTTCGCCCTTCAACTGAGGCCAGATATCTGGATACCGCTGCTTTTCTCGCATTCCGTAATTTGTGCCATATATCGACTTCCCATCTTGCAAAAGCCGCAACCTGTACGTCAGGCAGGAATTCCGGCGTTTCCTTTCCGGGCTTGATATCTGTTGTAGCTTCACTGGCTCCAAGGTTGGTATATCGTCCAATCTTGTCGACACCTGCGCCACCGCCTAAACCTACGAATGGGAGATATTCCCCTTTTCGGGCCCTTATTTCCTGTCTCGAAATCTCAATTTCCTGTAAGGTAATGTTGAATTCCTGGTTGTTTTTAAAGGCCGTGTCAATCAGTGCAGTCAGGTGCGGATCTGTGAAATAGGTTTTCCAGCTCACCTTTGCAACGTTGGCAGAGTCCTGTGAGCTGTTATAGCTCACAGGAGTTGTTCTGTTCTCAGTTTTATGGGTCATCGGGGGAATACTGCACCCGGTGTAGATCAGGGCCAGAAGTGTTATTCCGGCCCAGTTCAATATTCTTTTATTGCGCATCATTTTGAGTTTCTTGAGTTTGAGGGAAAACGTCAATTGCGTGAACAAACTGTTCGGACAACGAACCGTCCTCTTCATCTTTGATCATTTTTCTGCCATCGGCCAGGCTTCCGAATATGTAGTACAGGCCGGGAATGATGATTACCCCGAAAATTGTTCCGAACAACATACCACCCATCGCCGAAGCACCTATGGTACGGTTTCCAATGGCGCCCGCACCGGTGGCACTGATCAACGGTATCAAACCCGCGACAAATGCGAACGAGGTCATCAGGATCGGACGGAAACGCACTTTGGCTCCTTCAATTGCAGCGTTCAGGATTGTCTCTCCCTGGTGCCGCTTCTGGACCGCAAACTCGACAATCAGTACGGCGTTTTTACCAAGCAAACCGACGAGCATGATAAGACCGATCTGCGCATATATGTTATTTTCCAGACCCATTAATTTCAGAAGCAGGAATGAACCAAATACCCCAACAGGTAATGACAACACAACGGCGAATGGTATAATGAAACTTTCATACTGGGCTGCAAGCACAAAGTATACGAACGCCAGCACGATCAGGAATACATAAAGAGATTCATTGCCGCGGATCGATTCATCATAAGAAAGTCCCTCGAAGGCAACATCGTATCCTTTTGGTAACGTTTTGGCGGCAACTTCCCGAATGGCCTGTATTGCATCCGCAGTGGTGTACCCTTTGGCCGGAAGACCCTGGATCGCGGCTGAATTATACAGGTTGAATCGCGTAATTTCGTTAGGGCCCTGTCCTTTTTTCAATGTCATAAATGATGAGTAAGGCACCATTTCGCCAGCATCATTTTTAACAAAAAGTTTTAAAAGATCGGACGGAAGTCTCCTGAAACTCGGATCAGATTGCACATAGACTTTGAAAAACTGATTGAACCTGGTAAACCCTTGTTCGTAGGTACTACCGATCATGATGTTCAGGTTGTCCATCGCTTTTCCGATAGACACGCCTTTTTGCATGGCCAGCTGGTTGTCTATCTGCAATTCGTATTGCGGGTAATTTGCCGCGAAAAATGTGAACAATCCGGTTAGTTCTTTACGCTTGCCCAAATTGGACATGAACTCCTTGTTGATTTTGTCAAATTCACGATAATCTGTGTCGGTCGTTTTGTCCAGCAAACGCATTGAAAACCCACCGGAAGTACCGAAACCAGGTATTGCAGGTGGTTCAAAGAATTCCACCACGGCACCTAAATTCCTTGTTTTTCCTTCCAGCTCTTCCATGATTTCCTTCACGTTTTTATCGCGGTCGTGCCATGGTTTTAAGTTGATCAAACAAGTACCGGCGTTAGATCCGCGTCCTTCTGTCATGATCTCATATCCAGCCAGTGATGATACCGATTCAATTCCGCCGACCTCTTCACAAATTTTCTGAAGGCGTCTGGAAACTTCATTTGTTTTTTCCAGGGTAGAACCGGGAGGTGTCTGGATAATCGCGTAAATCGTACTTTGATCTTCATTTGGAATAAATCCAGCAGGCAGTACTTTATTCACATATACGATTCCCGCACAGAAAACCAACAAAACTCCCCAGGTAACAACTCGCCGGCTGACAATCCGTTTCAGCAAGCCAACATATCTTCCGGTCAGTTTATCGAAAACACGGTTGAAGCTGTCGAGTGCTTTGGTAAGAAAATTTTTCTTCTTCGGATGTCCATGATGATTTTCCAGCAACATGGCGCACAACACCGGTGTCAGGGTTAGGGCGATCAGGGCGGAAATTACAATTGAACTCGCCATGGTGATCGAGAACTGACGGTAAAAGGTCCCGACCGGTCCCGACATAAATGAGATCGGAAGAAATACTGATACCATAACGGCTGTAATCGCAATGATCGCTCCGCTGATTTCTCCAAGCACTTTTTTAACGGCGGCGTAAGGTGTAAGATGCGGCTCCTCTTCAAATTTGGCATGGACGGCCTCGACGACGACAATCGCATCATCGACCACAATACCAATGGCAAGTACAAGCGCAAAGAGCGTGATCAGGTTAATCGAAAGTCCAAAACCCTGGATTACAAAGAACGCCCCAATGAGCGATACCGGAACCGCGAGGATCGGAATCAGCGTAGAACGCCAGTCGCCAAGGAATATGAAAACCACAAGTGCAACCAGGATAAACGCATCCCGCAAAGTATCAATAACCTGTTCAATAGACGCATCCAGAAACTGAGAAACGTCGTAGCTGATTTTATAATCCACACCAGGAGGAAAGGACGCCTTCATCACATCCAGCTTCTTTTTTACATCTTCAATTACATCGCTGGCATTACTACCGTAGTTTTGCCGCAAGACAATTGCTGCTGACGCATGGCCATCCAGGTTGGAATAAATGTCGAAGAATTCACTACCCAGCTCCACTTTGGCAATATCCCTCAGGTGTATGCTTTCACCTTTTGAGTTGGCCCGGACGATGATTCCCTCATATTCTTCCGGCTTATCATAGCGTCCCTTGTAAGTAAGTACATATTCCAGCGACTGAGCAGCAATACCGGAACTCTGACCGATACGACCGGGCCGACCGACGATACTTTGCTCGCCCACTGCCTTCATCACTTCTTCCGTAGAGATATTGTAAGCACGCATACGTTCCGGATTTAACCAGAGACGCATTGCATATCTCCGGCTACCCAATATCTGGGCTCGCGCGATACCTTTCGTCCGCTGAATTTCAGGGATCATTTTAACGGTCGCGTAGTTGAAAAGGAATTTTTCGTCAATACTCTTGTCTTTCGAATAGAGGTTGACGTACATCAGCATACTCGGCTGAACCGGGGAGATGATAACCCCTTCACGCTGAACGAGCTCCGGCAAAAGTGGCATCACCTGATCCACCCTTGTTTTAACCCGGATCACGGCGACATTGGGGTCCGTCCCGGGCTCGAAGATGATCCTGAGCGTTGCTTCTCCGGCACTGGTTGCGTCCGTTGCAATATACCGCATATCCTGCACTCCGTTGATGGCCTGTTCCAGCGTAATCAGCGTGGATTTTACCAGTACGTCGGCACTTGCGCCCGGATATGCTATAAAAATATTTACTGTCGTTGGGGCGATATCCGGAAACTGCGAAATAGGTAATTTCGTAATCGCCAGTATGCCGATAAAGACAATCATGATCGAGATCACGATCGCAAATACGGGTCTCCGTATGAATTGATTGAACATGTCTTTTGCTATTTAAAATACCTGGTTACTCGGCATATAGAGTTAAATTGGAGATTACAGAATCAGGCTGCACGAATTTGGATTCGATTTTTTCATTTTCTTTTACCTGACGTAGGCCTTCAAGAAGGATTTTATCGTTTTTGGTCAGACCGGATTTCACCACGAAAATATTTGGTAATTCAGCCGCTATCGTTATTTCTCTGGACCGGATCACGTTGTTTTTATCCAGCACATATACGTATTTCTTTTCCAGAACTTCGAACGTTGCTTTCTGCGGGATAATCAGCGCATCTTTAAATGGCAGCTTGACAACAATGTTACCTGTTTCTCCGTGTCTCAAAAGTCCTTTCGGATTGGGGAATGTAGCTCTGAAAGCGATATTTCCGGTTTCATTGTTAAAGTCAGCTTCGATGGTTTCAACCAGACCAGGATAGTCAAACATTTTGTTGTTTGCCATAAGTAGCTCGACTTTCAACGCGCCGTCTTTGATGATTTTCGTTTTGTAATCCAGATATTCAGCCTCGGGTACGTTGTAGTAAACCCACATTTTACTATTGTCCGACAAAGTCGTCAGCAGATCTCCCTCGTTAACAAGGCTTCCAAGCCTTCCCTGGAAATGGTCCATGATACCATTAAACGGAGCTCTGATCTGAGTGAAGCTCAAATGCGCCTGGGCGAGCCCAAGTTCAGCCTTAGCCTTATCAAATTTAGCTTTACCCAGCGCCAGTTCATTTTTGGAAACAACATTGCTATCGGCCAATGATTTTGTGTTCTTGTATTCAATTTCAGCGAAATTGGCCTCTGCCTGCGCTTTCTGAGTTTCAGCTTCGTAAATCATCGGCATAATCTGGAACATAAGCTGGCCCTTCTTGACAGACTGACCTTCATCCACATAGATTTTTTGCAAATAACCTTTTTCCAAAGCCCTGAGCTCAATGTGGCTGATGGCATGAATTTGTGCTACATACTCCTTAGTTACCAGTGTGTCTCTCTGCATGGGGCTGGTAACCAGGTACTTCACTTCTTCTTCTTTTTCTTCTTTCTTGGCTTCACAGCTTGTCAGGTAGAACGCGCTACCCAAGCTCATGGCCATGAGAATTCTCTTCATGATAATTTTGTATTTAATACGATGTGATTTTTTGGTAATTTTTACGGAAGCGCAGCGGATCTTAAAAATCGCTGCCTAATATTTTGAATCAAATTCGGAGTACCCTGAGCACAATGTACCTCGATGACGAGGCGTGAAACCAATGCGTAAATGAAGGCCGGCTCTTTTGAATACGATAAAGGAACCTGTCGGATATTTTAAGATAAAAAGCAGTAAAATAGCTTCCGGTTTGTACAAACGTTTTCAGCGCGGTCAGCTTAAAATTCTTCTCCTTGTTTTCTTCCGAATAGATCCTGTCATTGTCTTTTACTCCGGGAATGGAATACCGGACGTACTCTGTCTGGCTGTTTAGATTGGTGCTGGTGCCATCCTGTAATGAAATTTTCAGCATTTTTAATGCCGATTCGTGTATCCAGTTCTGTGACGACCCGGCATGCATGTAACCGTATCCGCCCAGCAGGAGGATAACGAGAGTCATGAGATATTTCCTTGAAGCTTTTTTCATCGAGAGTCAAAGCTAATTTGAGTTACATGAACATGCTGAGGTCCTTTGACACAGCGGTTCAGCATTCAGGTGAGTTAAAAACAATTCAGTTGCGCCTAAAAACGGTGTTCAGTACATGCTGACCACCAGCGACTTCAATCAGGGAACCTGCGATTTGTCCGGAAGCATATTGGTGTCATTTTTAGGTGAGATTGTGAAATTAGATTTTTCATAGAATCGGGTTTTTGTAATTCCCATACAAAAACCGCACATAATCCTTAATAGCGTGTTAAAAGCGTGTTAAAAAGAGATTAAAAAAGAAATTACCGGAACCAGTTCCCGGAATGCTAGCCTACCGTGCATGGGCGGAGATAAACTTATCTTCTAATATTCATACTTTTTCAAGTTCGGACCAATCGGTGGGCCAGCCCGGGAGGATTACTCTCTGGAATTTTCGAACCTCGCGAATTTTCAAAATAAACACTATGTACAATTCCAATAACAAACACTAGTTTTGTATCACGGCTGTGGAGGAATTGTGTTGGAAAGGGCTCCTTGGCAAATCGACCGTAAAGCGCTTAAACCAATTGTTGCGAATCAGTTTTTTGATCTGGCCAAACCGGGCAATTTATCATTTATCCTTTTAATTAAATCATTACATCAGAACTAAGTCAAGCTAATGCACACTGAAAAACCTATACAAAAAGAATGAGTTCGAAACACAATGAAAAGGCCTCGGCGGCAGGCCTTCTTGTCGCGCTCGGCATTATCTTCGGAGACATCGGTACGTCACCGCTTTACGCCATGCAGGCAATTATCGGCAATGAACGTATATCGCTCGATGTAGTTTATGGTTCTGTTTCCTGTATTTTCTGGACATTGACACTGCAGACAACCGTCAAATATGTGATCCTTATTTTGAGGGCTGATAACAACGGTGAAGGCGGAATTCTTGCACTTTATGCCTTGGTACGAAGGAATGCGAAGTGGCTGACAATTCCGGCCATTATAGGTGCCAGCACGTTACTCGCGGATGGGATCATTACTCCACCGATATCTGTCTCTTCGGCTGTCGAAGGTCTTCGTATTCTTTACCCGCAGATCCAGACCATCCCAATCGTAATTGCCATTCTGACATTGCTCTTTATCATTCAGGCATTTGGCACCACGATTGTTGGCAGGGCGTTCGGTCCTGTCATGCTCGTTTGGTTTTTAATGCTTCTGGTGCTTGGCCTTTCACAGGTAATTTACCATCCTGAAATATTTAAAGCTTTCAGCCCGGTTTATGGTTATCAGTTGCTGGCCAACCACCCCGGTGGATTCTGGTTGCTCGGATCTGTATTTTTATGTACAACTGGTGCTGAAGCGCTCTATTCTGATCTGGGTCATTGCGGTAGAGGAAATATCCGCATCAGCTGGATTTATGTCAAAACATGCCTTGTTATTAACTATTTTGGACAGGGTGCCTGGCTTGCCATGCATGCCGGAGAGCTGCTGAACGGTCGGAAACCTTTCTACGAAATCATGCCGGACTGGTGGCTTTTGCCGGGAATTTGTATTGCAACGATGGCTACAATTATCGCCAGCCAGGCGTTGATCAGCGGTTCGTTCACGCTCATTTCGGAAGCGATTCGATTGAACCTCTGGCCAAAAGTGCGTCTCGTTTATCCCAGCGACCAGAAAGGTCAGTTGTATGTTCCCAGCGTGAACTGGCTTTTGTGGGTGGGCTGTATCGGGATAGTCCTTTATTTTCGGGAGTCTTCAAGGATGGAGGCAGCATATGGACTGGCGATTACGCTCACCATGGTGATGACCACGCTGTTGTTCTCCTATTACCTTTTTATTCACAAGATCAACAAAATATGGGTTGGAGCGTTTCTAATCGTTTACCTGGCCATTGAGGGGTCGTTCCTGGCGGCCAACTTATTGAAATTTTCGCATGGCGGTTGGGTTTCCCTGCTACTCGCCATCGTCATTGCGGCCCTGATGGGTATGTGGCTGAGGGCGAATGTCATCAAGCTCAGGCTGACTGAATTCGTGGACCTGGACAAGCACATTCCTTCTCTCAAGGAACTGAGTAATGACATCAGTATTCCGAAATACGCTACGCACCTTATTTTTATGTCAAATGCAGCGGGCGATAACGAAATTGAGAGCAAGATCATTTACTCAATTTTCCAAAAGAGACCGAAGCGTGCCGATATCTATTGGTTTGTGCATGTTGAAACAACAGACGAACCATACACAATGGATTATCATGTCAACGTGAAGGCGGAAGATGATGTCATTAAGATCAATTTTCTGCTGGGTTTCCGCGTAGAACAGCGGATAAATATGTTCTTACGGAACGTAGTCGAAGACATGGTCCGGAATAATGAGGTGGATATCACCAGCCGGTACGAATCCTTAAACCGCCAGAATATCATGGGCGATTTCCGTTTTGTGGTTCTGGAACGTTATCTGTCAGTTGAAAATGATCTTTCGTGGCATGAAGAGTTCATAATGAACTTCTATTTCGCAGTAAAAAGTATTACCAATACAGAGTCGCAGTGGTTTGGATTGGATAATAGTTCGGTCAAAGTGGAGAAGGTTCCGCTTGTTATCAAAACGACCAACCAGATCAGAATGAAAAGGGTATATATGTGAGCATTTGACAGCAAAAGGCCCGACCATCAGGCCAGGCCTTTTGCTGAATTAACGCAATCAATGGATTATTTCTTCTTCCAAATTATTTAACGATTGCAATTTTTTGTGTTTCGATGTAGCCATTCGCGTACTTCATGCTGACGAAATAGGTGCCTGGATTCAGGTTTCTGACATCTATTCCGTTCGAAATCTGAGACAAATCATTTGAAGCAAAAACAAGCTTGCCGTTCATTCCTGTCAATGAAACGTTTTTCGGCCGTTGCAGCGGATTAACGTTCAATTTCAGGTAGTCGGAAACCGGATTAGGATAAACGCTCGCGATGTTGCCATTGCCAATTTCCACCGTACGGATGCGACTGTATGCGAAGGTGCCGTCGTTGCGGTCCGCCGCGCGGTCAATCATTTTCAACCGGTAGAAATTTTGGCCGTTGAATGGCAGATGATCGGAAAATGAATATTGTGATAGATTCTGGCTTTCACCTTTTGACAGCACACTTCCGATTTTAGACCATGTTTTTGCATCTTTGCTTCTCTCAATGTCAAAACGCTCGCTGTTACTTTCCGATGTCGTTACCCAATTCAGATTAGCAACTTTTCCCTCTGCTGTGGCAGTAAAGGATGCAAGTTTCACCGGCAGCGGGTTAAACGTGTAAGTGTAAGTAAGGCACACACCCGCAGAAGCAAAGGTTTGTTCCGTGCTGGAAGTATTTCCACCACTAAGGCTAATTGTCTTAGATGCGTCTGCGATAATGTCGAATGTCACGTCTCCCGTTCCGGTATATTCTACTGGTGTACCTGAGAGGTTGTAAGTTGAGCTTAACGCAGATGAAATATCGTAGTAGCTTAATGTTTGCGAGGCAGCAAGATTTATGTTTTGGGCCGTCGGCTGCTTGGCAAATGTTTTAACTGCATCAATTACATCAGAATATCCTGCGGGGCCGGACAGCTGAACGAGAGCACCAACTTCCAGGAGTTTGATAGTGGAAGCGGTAGTTGCGGTCACCTCAATAATAGGATGTGCTGCTGCAACACTTCCGAAAACCGAAACCCCTGATAAGACTGCTGCGTTATTGATTGCTACAGCTTTTGGAACATCGATTGTACCTTTCCAGTCTGTTAATTTTTTTGAAGACATATTGCAATTTGTAATTGTATTTTCAAGACGCTCCAACGCTAACCCTCCGTTAGGTGCAACATTGGCACCTGCGACAACAGAAAACGATGTAGACGGATTACCTGACGTAACACTGAAACCGCTCGTAGGATATTCATAGGTAACGATGTAAGTCACGCCACTCTGGCCGCTTAAAGTGAAATTCCCGTCTGCATCTGTGATGTCATAAGAAACAGGCACATAAGTTGGTCCGGCATTAACGCGGGATAATTTGGCGATCGCACCTGCAATTTTTTGTGTACTACCATTTACTGTGATCGTACCGGTTACAAATGCATCATGATCTGAATCATGATTTGGAGCCGGCATCACGGGGTAGGTCTGAGCGCTCAGCGAGCCCGCGGCAAACATACTGACTAGCATCAGGGACAGCGATATAATTCTTTTCATAATTAAAGTGTAAGATGATTAATGTATAAATGGATATTGTGGATATGCGAGGTGTCTAAGCAGCCGATATTTCCATGGTAGGAGCGGATTGAAATTGAGCCGTTGCATTAGATGGATTGGCGACATGTAATGCGAGTGAAAATGTCGATGAAGAAATTCGTGTCATTGTACTGGTTGTGAGGAGAGTTTGAAAGCTTAATTTGATATTTTGTGAGTATAGTGGGCACAAGAAACCTTCCCCCGCAAAAACGGGATTTATAAAAAAGTGCATCAGTCAAATTTTAAACGGCGGATATCTAACGAGTGCCGCCTCAACGTATCTTCTATGCTGTCAGGATTATTACGCCCTGATGCAAAAAAATACTTGCCAAATGTATCTGTTTTTAAAGTTCGAGAGATTGTCTACAAATGAAAAAAATCGAATTTCGATAACTATCTATCTTTTTTGTAGAACTAATGTGATGCTGGAATTCACAAATATCTACGAATTCTGCCTATATACTATTATAGGGGTATTTTTTATAAAAAAACAGGTACGAAGTTTTTCTTTGTAACTATCAAAGGGCATGATAGTCAATGTAGATTTTTCGAATTATTTCGGTTTTTGACCAGCTTACAAGCGAAAGTTGAGCAAAGATGCTTTTTTGGAAAGTTCCAGCAAGGTCTTCACATTTAGCTTTGCAAAGACGCGTTTTTTGTAAGTACTGATGGTATTTTCTTTGAGTTCCATTTGGATCGCGATCTGTTTGGTCATGTAGCCCTCAATGAGCATTTTCATGACTTTAAATTCGTTCGGTGACAATCCGCGTAGTTGTTCCGGAATATATTGATGGTCGGTCTGTAAATTACTTACGAGCAAATCCTGAATTGCAGCGCTTGCATATTTTCTCTTTTCAAAAACCGTTTGAATAGCAATTTTCAATTCGCTGCTCTTTGCATTTTTCGAAATGTAACCATCCGCACCTGCCTGCAAGAAAGGAATGGCATATATTTTCTCGTCGAACCCGCTGTTAACCAATATTGAACAGTCTTTTTGTTTTTTCTTGATGATCTGTATCATCAGCGTATCTTCTCCGCCAGGAATGTCGATATCCAGTATTAAAAGATCAAATTTTTTGTTTTGTAGCAGTTCAAGGCCGTCAGGAAACGTATCCGCATCCTCAATATCCGCGTGCGGGTAGGACGCCAGAATGGTCGCCCTCAGGGCTGCTGTGATTAGCGGATGGTCTTCGATAATTAAGATATTCATAAAAATACTTGCCTTTTTATGGTAGGGTAATATGCTGCCGACTTCGTATCTGATTAGCTGCAAATATAGCGTGGTTTTATCAGAAGCTAAACAAATTTCTAAACCCCGCAGTTATAGGATCAGGAATTGTAATGTAGTGCACTAGTGCTATTTTTAACCGCCATTCAAAAGATAAAGTTTAAACTTTAACCTATATACGTTAACGATTGATGTGTTTTTTTGTGTTGATTTTGACAATTCTTGAATTAATAGAAATATTTCTATTAATTGCCGTTACTTCCATACACATCCTACGTCGTAAGCTTGGCGCGAAAAAAACTTCTTTCCCCGGAACGAATGTAAACAGGCCAATCTGCTCACAATATACTCCTTCCCGTTATACAGTGTTAAAAATTTACCTTTGGTTTTTTCTTTTTGTCAATGTTCCATTTGCAGGATTGCTATTCGGGCAAACACCCATAATCAGTAATTTTAGATATCAGACATTCACTGATCAGAATGGTTTACCGCAAAACAGCGTAAAAAGTATTGCTGCTGACAATCACGGATTTATCTGGCTTGCTACCGAAGGTGGTCTGGCGCGGTTCGACGGGCAGCGGTTTTTTATGTTCAACAATACAAATACGGGCGTAAAAAGTAATCGCTTTTTTCTTTTCCAATCGTCTTTGAAAGTAACCAGATCGACGCCTGGAAGCGATCAGGGCGTGTTCTATGCTGCTGCGGACGGCAATGATTTTGTCAGGATTGAAAACGGACGGGCAGTGACCGACAACGATTATTTTAAGAAGTATGTTGAAAGGCTGCCTTTTTTTGATGAGGGCTATACCGCTACATATCTGGCGACCGGATTGCCTTCATATCTCAGCAAACAAGCACGGCCAGATCACTACATTATAGTAGCAGGTTCTGGAAAGGGGGATTTTTACCTCTGCTCGCCCGGCAGCGTTTCATTTTATCACAATTGGAAATCGTCAGGGCCGGTGCGTTATGGCAGCGACAACCTATGGAGTTTGTTTGCAACAGGAGGCAGATTGTTTTGCCTGAATTCCAATTCAGAAGTAACTGCGATACGTGAAAAGTCAGTTACCAGGTTAAAAATTTACGGTGATATTTTGACTAATCCGGCATACGATGCTGCCAAAAACGATGTCCGCATACTGTGGAACAGCACGTCGGAACAAGTGTTTCTTTATCTCAATAATAACCTTTACATGCTGCACCCGCCGGACAAGGCAGGAATGAAAACGTCCCTTTTGGTAGAGAATTTAGATATATCGAAAAAGAGTATTCAATCAATTTATTTCGATAAAAAAAATCTCCGTCTGTTTTTAGGGAGTTTGACACAGGGACTCACCATACTCAGCCAAAGACCATTTGAAACGCTTTCGACGCGGGTGGGAGAGATGGACAATGTGTTTTATGCGCAGGCTCAGTTTAATGAGGAGACTATACTTACTCCGACTGGTATTTTGATTGGAAAGGACAAAAAGACCTCAAAAGTTTTCAACCGTATGGTTCCGGGATTGAATAGTGAAAATCCGGCTGATAAACGTGGGATTCTCAAAGACCCGTCAGGAAATTTTTGGATCAAAGGGCAGAATAGCACCCTTTTTTGTTACAGCCCTGATGGTAGCAAATTACGCAGGCGTTTCGATCTTGGTGATGAGATTAAAACGATATTTTTGGATAGGAATGGTTTTCTGTGGGCAGGGTTGAAGTCAAAAGGGTTATATAAACTTGATGTCAACGACAGCAATTCCAGGCCGCAAATGATGATTGGTGAGGCGCTCCGAGACATTTCATACATCATGTCTCAGAAAAATGACCGGCTTTTGGTTGGCACGGAGCATGGTCTGTTTGAGCTTGATTCTGCAAACAGGAATTTCAGACTTTTTCCGGAGACAAAAAATGTCTTCATTAAAAGTATTTACACGCCCAAGGCGGGACAGATTTGGTTAACAACAGCTGACAATGGCCTGATGCTTTATCTGGATAGACATTTCACCCAATTTCCGCTGGATAAGAATGGCTACATTGCTCAGTCCCACTGCATAATTGAAGACGAACTTGGTTTTTTCTGGGTCCCTACCAATAAGGGTCTTTTCAAAATAAGCAAAAACGATCTTCTGGACTACGCAGGTAAAAAATCGGTCGACAGCCGGTCTTTTCACGGGAAAATGAACCGCGAAGCACCCGCGGACTTATTCTATCAGTTTTATAATCAGGAAGATGGTTTTCTGACAAATGAGTTTAATGGTGGTTGCCAGCCCTGTGCGCTGAAACTCTCCAATGGATATATTTCCCTTCCGTCGCTGAACGGGCTTGTATGGTTCAAACCGGGTGCAATCAACAGCAGTTTGCCCAATGGCCAGATTCTGATCGATAGAATTTCACATTCGAAAGGAGAGTTGCTGCCAGAAGGTGACACCATTGCTATGCCGCTGAACGCAAGGCAAATTAAATTCGAAATGTCGACACCATATTACGGTAATGCTGACAACCTGCACCTGTATTACGCGCTATCGCCCGTTGGGTCACGGCCAAATGCTGCTGACTGGGTACGTTTGAATAAGTCGGATCCTAGTTTCATACTGACCAGTATCAGTTCGGGTAATTATATTTTGTATCTGGGTAAACTGAATGGATTTGGGAAAAATAATTTTGATTCAAAAAAGATTTATATCACTGTTCCGCCATTTTGGTATGAAACCTGGTGGGTGAGGGCCGCGCTGCTTCTTTTGCTCGCTGCGGCAATTTATGCCTATGTACGGTTCAGGCTGGCCAAGATCAGAAAGGAGAATCTGGCACTTGAAATTACCATCGCCAAACGCACCAGAAAGCTTGATCAGACACTGACGGAACTGGAAATATCAAAAAATGAGATCAGTAGCCAGCTCAACCTGATGTCGAAACTCATCACCTCTATCACCCACGACATACAATCGCCATTAAATTATATTGAGATGTCTTCCGAGGCAATTCCGGATCTGATCGCCTCCGGAAATGTAAGCGAGGCTGTTAAGTTATCAGGATTGATAAAGGACTCGTCGGGCAACATGAGCATCATGCTCAAAAACCTGCTGGAATACATCAAGGCACAGGTTCTGGGTAAGGGCATGAAGTTCGAAAGTATCAATCTGAACCAGCTGGTCACTGCCAAGTTTCTCATTTTTAAAGATGCGATTGGTGCCAGGAACAACACTTTCGTAAATGATGTACCCTTGCAAATGTTTGTAAATTCCGACTACCAGATGTTGGGAATCATCATCCATAATCTGCTGGATAATGCTGCGAAATTCACAAAAAATGGAGAGATACGAGCTAGCGCCTACAACATCGGAGACGAAATTTGCCTGCTGATTTCCAATAATGGTATACCGGTTTCCTCGGATCTGATCAAATTAATCAATCAGGACGAGCTCGAAGCGTCACAAATTGAGAGTACTGCAAAGGGAAGAATCGGCGTTGGATTGTTCATGATAAAAGAAATTTCTGTACTTCTTAATTTAAAACTCAGGGTTCAGCAAACTGGCAGAACTGAGTTTAGTATCGTTTTTTAGGCGTAAATCTGTTGGTTTTAAAATCATAAGCCAGTCAAAACAATACAATTTCTTCTATTAATTTTATTTTATGGAAAATCATTTAGTTATATCCAGTGGGGATTTTAATTAAATTAATTGTTTCATAATGTTACCTGTGCACGATTATATGGCATAAAAGCAAGTTTGCAGTATATTGCAACCACATCGGGACTCAGCTTTAACTAGAATTTATTTGATGTCTTCTGATTCTTCGATGAAATCAATAATCAGAAAACCGGCAAAAATTGTATCCAATATGCCTCGCAAATCTGGCCAGACCAGTTGCAGGTTATTGACGCACCGGTTTTCGTCATAAATCGTTATGAAAATTCTTCAGGTAATTACGCTGATTTTAGTCGTAGTATGTATCATTTTGTTTGGTGCATACATGGTTTATTTTTCGACGGGTCTGCCACAGAGCGACGACTTTTCGATGATGTTCGTTTTTCTGGACCGATGGGGTGAATCGAATTCTTTTTACGAAAAATATCTTCTGCTGACTGAGCAGTTTCTGGAACATCGAATGATTGCCATGAAACTCACTGTGTTGACTATCAAAGGGCTTTTTGGCAGAATGAACATTGATGCAGTCAATTTTGTCGGAGTAACGCTTTGGTTTGGAATTATTTATCTGCTTTTTCGCGCTTTCAGGCACACCCGCCTGCCTGCTATTGCATTCGCACCGGTGATTTTTTTTGCAGTTAATCCCGGTTATGGTTTCGACGGTCTATTCTGGGCAGCAACCTGGATGGCGTTTCCATGGGCCATTTTTTTATGTCTCATCTCATTCTATTTCCTGACTTTCCACGAAAACAAAAGATGCCTGATTGTGGCATGGATTTTTGCTATGCTCACGCTTTTTTCGCACGGAAACGGCATATCTGCGTTCGTAATCGGCCTGTTGATCCTTGTCGGGCAAAAAAAATGGAGGGAATCTTTGGCCTGGGGACTTGCGTCTGCGTTAGGATACTTTTTGTTTTTCTTCAATTACGTAAGTGCTGCATCCAGCGTCAGCTCCCCTTTTTCCAATTTGTTTACAAACACATTTTATGTTTTGAGCTCCTTCGGAATATTTACCGGCGGCGCCGTCTACTTTCCTGAACATGATCATGACAGCGGACCTATCCGTGCGAATAATATTCATGTTATACTTTCCGGGCTGATTTTGAGCTTCATGGTTGTTGGTTACGCAGCCTGGTTTTTCTGGCAAAGCTGGAATAACAAAAAGGTCGCCAGGCGTGTGGACAAGAAAACTGGTCAGTTTTTGTTATTCTGCATCTGCATCGGAATTTTCGTAATTTTCACCGGCGGATTAATGAGTTGTTTGCGCACGAATACGCATTTAGTGGGAGGATTTGCGGGTCGTTATCATTTCTATTCAGTGCTTTTGTTTGCTGTCGTGTACCTCGCAGTTTTGTGTGTGTTGCCCAAACTGGCAAGTAGTGTGCGGTTTCTGGGAGCTGTGATTGCGGTTACTTTTGTCTTTTGTATGGGACAATACTGGTGGCAAACCGCGGACATTTCCAATCGGGTGCGCGTATTCCAGGCTGGATTGTACAACTCGCGGAAGAATGGTAAATGGATGATTTATGGCGATACCCGTTTTTGGGAAAGGGGGGTGAGCGCGTATTCGAATGAAAAATTGTGGCCTGCCGGCTCTCCTAATTACAAATATCCGGATGTTACAATTGACCCTGAAAACAGTCAGACGATAAAGGTTGATGCACGTAGGCTCTCATCCGATCATTTAATCGATGTTGAAAATGAGGAAGACAATCTTGGAATTCATTTGCGTGGAGATTTATTTCAGATACCAATGTTTGCCGGGAATGTAAATGGTACCTATCTCTGTCTGATCTCGGGAAACAAAACATTTCTGTATCCCTGTTACCAGCAACGGATGGGTCTGAGACAATTCCTTTCAGGCCAGTATTATTTCAAACCAGAGGCTTCGGTGATGCTAAAAAAGAAGTGGTTCCCGACTGGAAGTTATGATCTTTGTTTGTACGTGGTTAACGAACACAAGCGGACCTTGGTCAACACGGGTCAAAATATATTAATTAAGGCTTATCCTTATGAGGATTAATTCAGGAAAAGCTGCTTTTGATTTTGAACCAACATCCTAATCGCAAATATGAGGTATCTATTTCTTGTTTTAATTGGCTTATTTATGCGTATCGAAGTAGTATCGGCTCAGAGTGCAGATGAAAAACTGGTGGCCGAAGCGGTAGAAAGTTTTCGCAAAACCATGGTTCAGCCAAACCAGTCAACATTTGAGAAGTTAACATCGCCGGCTTTGAGTTACGGTCATTCCAACGGAATTGTGGAAGATCAAAAAACCTGTATCGAATCCATGGTTACAGGAAAGTACAAATTCACATCACTCGAACTCACTGAGCAAACTATAAGCGTCTCCGGTCAGACAGCAATTGTACGCCATAATTTTTTCGCACACACGCATGACGCCGGCAAAGATCCGGGAACCGCGAAATTGAAAGTTTTGCAGGTGTGGGTAAAGGAAAAAGGAAACTGGGTGTTAATTGCCAGGCAGGCCGTTAAAGTATTGTAAATTGAAGTTTTGAGTAGAAAAGCAGAGCTGAACGAAAACCGGTATTTAAAAAAAAACGAGTCCTGACAATTTACTGTCTGGACTCGTTTTTTTTAATCAATAACCTGGATTCTGTGGTGCAAGGTTTGGATTGACCTGTAATTCAATGCGCGGCAGAGGCATCAGATAGTCGCGTGTCGCATTGAAATTCGCGTGAGGCTCCATCGCATTGGGGCCTTTGAAAACTGCGTCACCAAGATTCCTGCGCTTGATATCGTACCAGCGCTTGTATTCAAACGCGAGTTCAAGTCTTCTTTCTTCAAGAATGGTGTTGATGAAATCCGCTTTGCTCATTGTTATTCCTAAATCTGCCGGGAAGGCTACCTGCTTTCCTGCCCAGTTCCTCGCTCTCGCCCGGATTTCGTTGATGTATTTGGCCGCCTCTGCATTAGGTCCATTTATTTCTGCTGATGCTTCGGCAGCCGTCAGAAGTACCTCGGCATAGCGGAATGCAGCATAATTGTGATCCGAGTAGCGGCCCTCAGAACTAGAATTTCCTGCAAATCGTGCGTATTTGGCGATGTGCGGCCGTTTCGTATTTTGAAATTCGGTATACGGAACAAGTTTTCCGCCCACGAGAAGGGAATCATCAAAACTCACTTTCTTGCGGTAATCTCTTGCATCCCACGTGTCGTAAACTTTTTGCGACGGCACAATAACGCTCCATCCACTTCTCGGAGCATCTCCGCCGCGAACGCCGGTCATGGGTGGCATGATGTCATCGTTTGCTCCGCCGGTGCCGCTTTGCAAGCCCAGGAAGTCGATGTCAAAAACATGTTCTTTCATGTTGTTCACCTGAGGCGCTTTAAACAAAGTCTGAAAATCTGCTTCCAGTGCATATCCGAATTTATCTTTGTTGTCGATCACCCATTTTGCTTCGGTATACGCTTTTTGGTAGTTCTGGGTGGTGAGGTAAACTGAGGCGAGGTAGGAGGCCGCAGAGCCTTTTGATGGACGGCTGCGTACTTCGTTTGGCTGTTTGTCAGGCAGCCATTGCTTTGCAAATTCCAGATCGGCGATTATTTTGGTGTAAACCGCTTCTGTTGGTGTTTTGGATATTGACTTTACGGCTTCTGGGTTACTGATAAAATAGTCGATGTAGGGAATGTCGCCAAAAACCTGGACCAGGTGAAAATAAGCAAAAGCCCGCACGAAACGTGCTTCGGCGATAAGCGGATTTATTTCAGCCTCCGGTTTTTTTAAACCTTCCGCGCCGGCAATTGCGGCATTTACAGCGCTGATGACCTGATACCAAACCGGCCAGAACTGGATGACCATGTTGTTATTGTCGTCCATGCTAAAGTCGTTCACCTGCTGCCTTTCCGCCGGCGTTCCCCTGTCGCCGATGTCTTCCATGTCGCTGCGGAGCATCAGAGCAGAAACGAATTGACGGCCGTACAATCTTTCAGTTGCCATCCAGCCGTATGCACCAAAAATAGCAGTCTCTACATCTTTGGTTGCGTTGAACATGGATTCCGGTGCCAGCAGACCGACGGGTTTTTCATCAAGATTCGCACAGCTTAATAGCAGTCCGAATGTCGAAAAGAGAAAAATTCTGTTTATATAAGTCTTCATGATAATCGCTTTTACAATATTCAATTTAAAAACCAATGTTCAGACCAACGGTGTAGGATTTTGCATTTGGATAGCTCCCGTAGTCAAGTCCCAGATTTGTGTTACTTTCCGTATTTCCGTCCGATGAGTAATTCACTTCCGGGTCGTAACCTTCGTATTTCGTGAAAGTCAGTATATTCTGGGCACTCATGTATACGCGAAGCTTTTTGATCTTCAATTTATCCAAAACCGATTTTGGTACATTGTAGCCCAGTGAAACGTTTTTGAGGCGAACGAAACTGCCATCATAAATCCACCTTGTCGAAACGCGGCGGGTACGACCTGCGAGTGCTTTGGGGACATTGGTGTCAGTGTTTTGTGGCGACCATCTGTTCAGCGCATCCGTCGTAGCATTGTTAATACCCGACAGCAGATTGAGCTCCATCAATGTATAACTCAGCATGTCATTTCCCTGTGATGCCTGGAAAAAGATGTTCAGGTCAAAACCTTTGTAACTAAAATCATTGTTCAGACCCCAGGTCAGTTTGGGATGCGGATTGCCGATAATTGTCCGGTCATCGCTGTTCAACACGCCGTCTGGTTCACCGGTAAGTTTCCCATTGGCGTCCTTTTTACCATTGATATCCCTGAATTTTTCGCCTCCTGCCGCTACTTCAAAGCCTCCGCCCGGAACGAAATTGTCGCCCGTCTGATACACGCCGTCGTACATCCAGCCATAAAAACTACCAACCGGATAACCTTCCCGAAGAATCTGAGTCTGCCCGAGGCCAACCATGTGTCCGGGGCCTGATCCGTAAAGAATATCCGTTCCTGCCGGTAATTTCAAAACTTTGTTTCGGTTTACCGAAAGATTGAGATCTGTATTCCATTTGAATTCACCGACCAGATTCCGTGTGTTGATGGTCATTTCAAAACCTTTATTTTCAACAGATCCTATATTTTGCAACTGGTTGGTGTAACCTGAGTACTGTGGAAGTTGCACGCTGAAAAGCAGGTCATTCGTTACTCTCCGGTAATAATCGAGCATCAAATTGATGCGGTTATTGAGCAGGCTGACATCCGTTCCAATATCAAATTGTCTCGTTGTTTCCCAGGTCAGGTCGTCGTTTGCAATTGTCGTCGGGCGGACTGCATTGACCGGAACCCCGTTGATGATGGTGTACACATTTGAAAAACGCGCCATTGTTTGATAAGGCTCAATCGCCTGGTTTCCTGTCAGTCCGTAGCTCACGCGCCATTTCCACTGACTGATCGCGCCCAGATTTTTCATGAAAGGCTCATTCGACATTTTCCAGGCAAATGCGCCGGACGGGAACATCGCCCATTTGTGGTTTTTACTAAAATTTGATGAACCGTCCCTTCGAATATTTCCTGTAAACAGATAACGGTCGGAAAGCGAATACGTAATGCGTGCATAGTATGAGGCCAGTTGCCATTCGGTCAGGCTGGAGGTCGGGCTTTGCCATACGGACGATCCGCCCAGATTCCAGTAAGAAACTGCGTCGGTGATAAAGGATTGCCCGGTTCCGCTCCATGCTTCGCTGGACGAAGTCTGGTAGGAATAACCACCCATCACAGTTACGTCATGAAGTGCGCCAAATTTTTTGTTGTAGGATAAGTAGTTCTCATTCAGGAGCAATGTGCTCTTTGAACCGCTCACCGATGCACGACCACCAACGTTCCTGCCGTCGTTGAGTGTTGTGGGCGTAAAGTTTCCGCTTCGGCCGCTGTTGGTTGTCGCACCAAGGGTCGTTCTGAATTTGAGCCCTTTCAATATATCATATTCGGCATATAAATTGCCCTGTATGCGGTCGCCCAAACTTTCGTTGACCAATTGTGTAGCAATGGCGTAAGGGTTGTCAATCGGGTCATTTAATCTGGCTACGGTGAATTTGCCTGATGCGTCTCTGATGGGCTGATCCGGTTCAAATTTGAATGCGGAAGCGATTACACCGGGAGTCAAACCGCCGGATCCCTCCTGGGTTTTGGATTGCTCGCGAGAAACCCGTTGTGCAAAAAGATTCAAACCTATTTTCAGGCGCTTCGCAGCCTGAATATCAATGTTGCTCGTAATCGAATAGCGCTTGTAACCTGAATTCAGGATCACTCCTTTTTGGTCATAATAGGCTCCGGAGACGTAATATTTCACGGCATCACTGCCTCCTGCGATGGAGAGCTGATGGTTTTGAATTCCACCTTTTCTGAAAATCTGGTCCTGCCAGTCGGTGTCGGCTCCCTGAGAAACGATATTTGGTCTTACCTCTTTGACGTAGGTTAAAAATTGATCCGCATTGAGCAATTTGAGGCGGTTTATTTCAGTCTGCGTGGAAACAGATGTGTTGAACTCAATCCGTGGTTTGCCGGAAATGCCTTTTTTAGTTGACACCATAATGACTCCGTTCGCACCTCTTGAACCGTAAATTGCTGTTGCAGAGGCATCTTTAAGTATCTCAATCGACTCAATATCCTCAGGAGGAGGCAATGTTCCGCCGACAAATCCATCCACCACATAAATAGGGTCACTGCTTGCGTTGATCGAAGTGCCGCCGCGAATCCTTACCTTAAATGACGAACCCGGTTCGCCATTGTTTGCCTGGATCTGCACGCCTGCCGCTCTTCCCTGTAAAGCCTGCACGGTACCAAGGGCAGGGTAGGCGGTAAGCTCCTGCGCCTTTACGGAAGAAACTGAACCGGTCAGATCGCTTTTTTTGACAGATCCATAACCGACAACAAGCACCTCTTCCAGAGATTTTTGGTCTGTTTTCAGCCCCACATTGATTTCACTCTGGCTGCCAACTTTCAGCTCCTGGGGTACGTACCCGACAAAACTGAATATCAACGCCGCATTGGCATCCGGAACAGATAGTGTATAATTGCCGGCTGCATCCGTTGAGGTGCCGATCTGGGTGCCTTTGACCAGGATATTTACGCCAGGAAGCGGCTCCTTTGTCTCAGAATCCGTCACTTTTCCTCTGATCGTCTGTTCCGTTTCGGCTGGAAGTTCCGATTTTAGCGACGCTTGTGTAACCTTATCTGGCCTGGCGTTCAGTTCGGTAGGTTTAATCACAATGTTCTTTCCCGTAACCTCGTAATTGAGGCCCAGCGGAATCAGAAAATCATCCAGCACTTTCGATAAAACCTGGTTGGATGTGCTGATTGAAACTTTGCGGTCTGACTGTATCAGTTTTGAGCTGAAAATAAATCTCACGCCCACCTGCTTTTCAATGACATGAAGTATTTTTTTGACTTCCAGGTTCTGCGCCTGCAGATTCACTTTTTTGCTTAATAATTCTTGTGCGCGGACGTCCACAGCTGTCGCTGTCCCCATAAAGAGCACCGATAAAACAAGTTGGGCTAAACTTATCCGCATAAGAATTAACAGTTTACAATGGAACTGTAACGGTATTTTCATAGTTTTGAACAGTTTTTGTTAATTGTGATTATTGGCATAAAACTTACCCGCATTACAGAATATGTAATGTTAAGGTCTGCAAACCTTCGGGGCATTCGGGGCCGGTAATGTTCCACCATTGCCGGCCTTTTTCTTTAATATTTTCAGAGCTTACAGCCCTTGCCTTCGATAATAATTCTTCCGTCGATCAACTCGTATCTGGCTCCTACGGCCTTGCAAACCAGATCCAGCTTTTCGTAAAGTGACAACTCTGTTAACGTAGCGGTGATCGGGCATTCGTTCATCAGATTTTTATCGTAAATGATTTCAATTCCGTAGGCTTTCTGAAGCGTGCTGAAAACGGTTGACACAGGTGTTTCGTCGAAGTCAAAATTGTAGTTGCTGCTGCCTTCTTCCACCAGTTCAGGTTTTGGAATTAAACTTTTGGTTATTTTAACAGATTCGCGAACGAAAACAATTTGCTGATTCGGTTCAATCACAACGCCTGCCAATTCTCTGGTATTGAGTTTTTCCTTCAGTGCGGGATCCGTACGGGTAAAAACAGCGACCCGCCCGGTTTTTACAGCCACCGACACCTCGGTCTCGTTTGTGTACGACCGGACCAGAAAACTTGTTCCCAATACTTTGGTAACTACCTCGTTGGCATATACAAAAAACGGTCTCGATGCGTCTTTGGTGATATCAAAAAAAGCCTCTCCCGACAAATAGACCTCACGTTTTTCAGAGCCGAAGTTTACGGGGTAACTTAATTTTCCACCTGGATTCAATTTTACAATACTGCCATCCGGAAGGGTAATCGCCAGGGTTTGCGTCGTCATATTTTGTTTTTCAATCAATTTTTCACCGGCGCTTTCTACGAGTTGGTTATAATCGACCAGCTTTTTTTGTCTTACCCGCATCAGTCCCCAGCTCAGGCCACTCAGCAGAATGATTGCTGCGGCAATTTTTAACCAGTTCAGACTGAAAACCGAGCTCGTGTGCCGTTCAGGTTTCTCATTTTCTACCTGATGAAGCTGGGAGATAATATCGCTGATCGCTGCCTGTTTTTCAGCAGCGGGAAGATTGACTGTATTTGGCGAAATCGCCTTTACAAGTGAACTCGCACTGCCGATAATGATTTGTTTGTCAGGATTTTGTAGGAGCCAGGTTTGCCATCTGGCGTCATCCTCCCGGGTGGGACGCAATACCCAGTTACGGAACTGCTCATCCCAGACGAAATCGTCAATAGCAAAGTTTTGGTAACGATCCATGGCAAAATGTTATCATTTTAATACCATTAGACACAGGTTCCCTCCCGATACTGTATTTTTCTCGCTTTTTTTTAAACTTTTTTTGCCTGGCGCTCTCGTACTATTGAAGCATGAGTATGAACGAAATGATTGTTTTCCATTGCGATTTCAACAATTTGAATGCAGTCTGGAGCAAATTCGAGACTGATTGCGGATGGATGTCCATCACTGTAGCAATTTCGTCACGTTCGAGGTTATGAAAAAATTTGAGGTAAACGGCTTCTTTTTGCCTTTTGGGGAGGTCGTTGAGCAGTGCAGTAATTTGCATTGCGGTATTGTGGTCCTGTTCTGTTCTTATGAAACTGTATTCTGCGCTGAATTCGACATCGAAATCTCCCGGCAATTGTCCAAAATCCTCAACAAGGGTTATTCTATTTCGAATGGCGAGGCGGTGCATTCTGCGTCTGAGGGAAGCTACAAGGTAAGCTTTGGGCGGAATACCATTGTTTAAACGTTGCCTTTTTTCCCAAACTTCCAAAAAAATATCCTGGATACAGTCTTTCACAAGTTCCTGATCGCGACTGAATTTGTTACCATACTGAAAAAGCAGATCGTAGGTACGGTCAATGAGTTTTTCAAATGCATTGACGTTTCCAATCAGCAGTTGCTGCCAAAGGTATATTTCTTCATCGTCCGTCTGGTGGTTAATCTGTATCGGCCTCATTGATGAAAATATCGTTGTGAAATGAATCAGGTGGTTTCAGGTAAATTTGCTGATTAAAGTCAAAAGCGCGAAAGGGTTGAAATTTATCCTTTTCCTGTTCATTAATAATAAAATTTCCAGAAATTTTATAGCATTTGGATTGTGATATGATTTTCATCAGCGTGACTTCAGGAAGTAAATAGTTTGTAACCATTTGTATTATAGGTTGATAAAAAGTAATATTGATGGTAGGAAGCTACTCACCTGAAAATTATGCTGCTATGAAAAACGCTTGTTACTTTCTCTTCTTTCTGATTTTGATTTCTTGCAAAAGCCATACTCCGGATGCCCTGCCGGATCAGGCGGTACTGGCCCGGCATCAGGCACCTTTTGGTCTTAACCCGGTAGAGGTGAAGTTGCAAAAAGCATTTTACAATGGTCGCCTGGTAAGTGAGTTTTTTTACATAGGAGATATTTTTAGCGGATCTAAAGGTTATGCCACCTTTGAAACACCAATGCAATGTGCCGAGAGTTCGTTTAAAAGGAAGGGCAGCTTTGCCGAATCCTATGAAACGAAAATGGCATGGGTGTCCGGTGAAAACAAGACGGTTTCAAAAGACATGAATCCGCGGTACACAATGGTATTTAAAACGCCAAAAACAGAATCAATGCGTGAAGTTTCCGAGGAATGGTTTAGCTCTCGCAGGATTTTTCTGAAAAAATTTCATTTCAACAATACCGGTTTTATAGTGGAAGAGGACGCGTCCAATGCGACAGAAGACGGGTACATCAGTACATTCACGAGGAATTCAGCAAACAATATTTCATCCAGCCTTAGAAAAAGAACCAGTTCATCAACCGACGAAATGCGGGTGGAGTACGAGTATGACAATCATCCCAACCCGTTCTTTAAACTGGGTATAGACTGGCAGTGTGAATTCTCGATTCGTGCATTGAGCCCAAATAATATTACCAGCGAGACCTATACGGACGGTGAAGGCAGGGATCACTTAACCACCTATACTTATGCGTATTTGCCAAATGGCTACCCCAGCCGTATAACAATTGAGCATAAACTAATCGGCAGCGAAGGCATCCCATTTGTGATAGACCTGGAATATTGAGTTTTGGTATTAAAACCTATTCCACTTTATTACGGTCCCGTTTTCTTACTTTTTTAACCTTTACCGGCGGCTCCGAAAACCAGTTATTTTCTGTTGATTTCGCTGGCTTATACAAATTCTCATGCTGCCTGGGATTTGATTCTTCCTTCGCGGGATTTTTGAGTTCCGGAGTCACAACTTGCAATGTGCTACCGTTGTCGATCGCAATTGAGTGCGTTCCGTTTGGATTGACGATCGTGGAAATGTTTCCATTTTTAATAACTGTCGAATGCGTACCGTTTGGATTAATGATGAGCGAACTGTTGGTGCTGGTGTTGACAACTGTGGAATGTGTGCCGTTTGGATTCACGACAATACCTGTTGCTGCGCCAGGCGTGGAGATCATTGTTGAATGCGTTCCATCGGGGTTAACAATCACGGTCTGTCCGTAGGAAATTACCGCAAATGCAACAAAAAATAACGAAAGCTGAATTTTCATGGCGACGGTTTGTTAGTGATCCTAATTTAAAAGGAACGTCAAACTACTCCAAATAATTCGAGGAAATTTGCTATTTATTTTCAGGTGAAATCCAGGAAAAACAGGTGTTTATTTTGACCCGGTCTCCTTCACCGACGCTACTTAGCCACACGTCGCTTTCCTTTATTACGCCGTTGGAGGGTGTCTCACTTAATGTTATTATGTTGTGTGTCACACGGGCGACTGTTCCAATGCGGCTGAAATCCGCATTGAGCATTGTAGTTCCTTTATACAGCGGCGCAAAAGGCATGTCGATATCCGTGCTTACATCTGCATGCTGAGCATTCCGAACGGGTATTTTTCCAACCAGCAGATCGTCCTTGACCTTCACGGTAAGCATGTTCCCCGAAAGATTGGCGGATTCAACAGGATGAACGTTATTGCCGTAAGGGTTACTGAAATGAATGACAGTGCCAGTTTGCTGTGGCTCGTTTAATTTTCCTGTGAGCCGAACCATGATAAGGCTTTGTTTTGTGTCAGTTTCAGTGACGGTACCCTCTACCGGTCTGGTGGCAAAGTATTTTCCATTGCAGCGCAGAAATGTACCGTCGCTGTAAAACGCCCGTTTGAGCTGGCCTCTTGCATCAAACGTGACCACTGCGTGATTGGCGTCCGTTTCAATTTTGTAAGCGGCAAGGAATTTGACAGAATTGAGAGAGTCATTCAGAACGATATCGGTTACACCTTCCCGCTGGACTTCAACAACGACCCCTTTGCCTTTTTGGAGGGGCAGTATTTTACCCGACAGCACAAAAGGCTTTTTGCTGTACGGCTCCATTATACTTACAAAAGTGCTTTTCAACGGCATACTATCGGTTGTTCTGCGTCGGGCGACAATATATTTAAGCAGAAAGTTTTTTGCCCGCGGCTTGTCAAATGCGTCTGCCGCAAATACTTCCTGGTTTTCATAAGGAATCAAATGAATCCTGAGCCTGGCGGTAGTATCCATCTGGTGTGCGTATTCTATTGTGCTTTTTCCTTTCTGAAATTGCTGTACATTGAAAAGATACTGATAACCTGATCCCTCGTAGCTTCCAAAACCGCCAGCGTAATCTTTGGCACCAAGCACTTTGTTATCAAATATCTGTCCGATTTCGATGTTTGTTCCGGCAAGCGTTCCCGCTCGTTTTTCGCTCCATTTTCCTCCCTTGAACGTTGCATCTCCGGGAGGGCCGTGAAGAGAATAATCATGTTGTGATCCGCCGGTAACGTGAAAAAAATCGACGATGTAGCTCTGCTTATCGTCTACATCGACCATGATCAGGTTGCGGCGATATTGGCTGGTTTGCGTGTAAACAGGAGCGGACGCATCCATGCTTCGTGCAAAACTGCCATTGGAAAAGTCGTGCAGGATACCCGGCAGATTGTTCTTTTGGCGCTGCTGGTCAACGACAACCGTATTGTGTGCGATTGTGTTGGTCGACCAGGTATATATTTCTTTTACATATTCATTCATTGCATCGGGATAACCGAGGTCGGGCATCATTTTTTTTCCATTGGCGAATAGCTCAAAATTCAGAAAATCCCAGTGGAAATGTGTACCCTTGAACCCGTAGTTGAGGGATAAAGCCGTTACATCCTTCGGATTGTTGAGAATTCCTAAGCCATAGCCTGCAAAAAGCCGGGGCTTTTGCACCTGAACCGCCCGGTGGTTCGGAAGCGGCGCCGTTGCTGGCAAAATCGTACGGAAAAGTGATTCAAAAGAAGAGAATGTGTTTGGCCCCGTTTTCTGCTTATTGGCAAGCCAGGTAAGATATGCCGGGCTTTGAAACCTTTCATAAGCAATCTGGTAAACGTTGGGCTGTATGCCAACGACGCCGCCAAGTGCATTTCCACTATCGCCAATATCCGGCGTGTAAGCTCCCGCAGCAACCAGATCCAGTGGGCTGTCAAACAGCATTTTAAAGCGTTTTTCCTTGAAAAGATCAAGCCCGCCCTTATAAAGCATTTCCCCCATCACCGCCATTTTGTCGACCGTGAGTATGTTGTAAAACGGTGATTCCAGTGGCATTCCATCTCTGAAAATCATATTATACAAAGCGTAACGAATCCCGGTTTGTACCCGGCTTTCACCCGGCTCATCAACCATCATGCGCAGATATTTCTCGGTATCCATATTTTGCCTGGCCAGCAGGATGTACAGGAGCGCAGTCTGGTGCATTCCGTAATTGCCCTGTATTTTGCGTTGCATGTAGGCATCCAGTGCGTCTTCAAGCAAATTGGCCTCAATGAACGAGCGAATTGATTTGCCGTTTTTACTAAAAAACTTTTGCAGCTCACCATCGTCGTCGATTGTCTCCCAAATTGCATCGTAAGCCTCGGCAGCATTCTGAATCAGGCTGGTTTCCCAGATCAGGTTTACGATCTTGCCATTGTAAATATGGCCTTTTGCTTTTTCCATTAATCCATAACGTGACTGGTTCGCGTGGTCCATCGAAGGGTAAACTTCTGCCAGCCGGTGGAGCATGACAGCCGCTTTGTGCGCATATCGCCTGTCGCCCGTGAGCAGGTACGCGCGGCCGAGGTTTGCCACTCCGGGTTCTATATAACTTTTGTAAAGCCAGTGATTTGCATAAGCAACAAACCAATATCGCTCTCCGTCCGGAGCAACCCAGCCCCAGCCGTCATCCACATATTCGCTGGTCCAGTTTTTCTTTTCCTTAAATCCACTTTTGTAGTAGGCGGCATAATCGTTGGTGGGGAAAAGCTGTCCATCTATGGGAGATCTGACCTGAAACGGATGGCGGGGATCAACAATCCAGGGATAGAATCCGCCTTTTTTAAAAACTGCATCACCGTGAACAGGACTGCCCTTCGGATTCAGATCAAAGGCCCTGGGCACGCGTGCGTCTGCAAGCAGTTCGTTCAGATCCGCATCATTCCAGTCGAGCCATCGGTTGGCTTCCTTCACGATACTATCTCTTAAAATCCTGGCTGCGGGGTATTTTTCAATGTTTTTCTGTGCCCGCGCCACATCCTCTTTTTTGTAGATCATACGTTCAGTTTTAAGCGGATACCGTGGAAAACGTTCCGGCATCTGAACAAACGGAGGAATGTCTAAGTGGCTTTTCAGGGAAGCCGGAGTCTGCGCCAGAAGCAGGTTAAATGGTAGAATGACAGCGGACAGCAGGCGCAGAAGTTGAATATGGTTTAATTTTGAAGGTAATGCGATTCTCATATGGAATTGTTGAATGGCGTTTTGACAAAACACAAAGTCATTTAAAAGTTAATCCCTGAAAAAATCCGGACGATTGCCCGCAGGCAGCCGGTCCATACATGGACGAATAACTTCTCTTGCATTTTTGCCAAGGATTTTTTCCTTCACAGAAAGTGGTAACCGTGAAAACACCACCCACCCAAGCTGCTGCCGAGGGTCCCGCATCGGGAGATCCGAACCATACAAGATACGGTCTTCGCCAGCACCATTCGCCAGATATTCGATCACCCCGAGATAAACCGGCGTCAGGGTGATTTCTGCATACACATTCGGATGTTTTTTCATCACAGCAATAGCCATGTCTGCCATCTGATAACTTCCGCCTGCATGCGCTATAATCCATCGAACATCGGGGTATTTTCCGGCAAGCGTATCGATTTCCAGCAGATCGGATCTGGAGTTGTGTATAAGGGCGTAAAATTTGTGGGCGTTTCCGTACTCCCACCATACATCGTAAGAAGGGTGGTGATATTCTACGCCGTAAAGAAGATAGGGTTTCATTCCGATAAATCGCTGATCCTTATAAGTCTCCGGGATCATTTTTCTCAGTTCGTCCTGGCTGTAGTGCGTTGGATCGAATGTCGCTAATCCCCAATAGCCCGGTGGTGCTTCGTCCAGTGCCATTCTGGTTGTTTCATTGCCGCCGGCAGCGTCACTGCTTACTACGCCATTCCAGCTCATGATTCCGCCTCCCTGGTAACCAAGCCGTTTTACCAGCGGGAAAACACCATCGGGTCCGCCGTTTTGCATGCGGTAATGTCCGCCTCCGCTGTTCATTCCCTTGTGCAACATGTGCATGTGCATGTCCACCACCGGCAGGGGCAAAGGTTTCCCTTGTCTTACTGCCGCCATCAGGATGTCCTCGTTTTTATTCTGGCGTAGCTCGGGCGGTCTTTGCCCTGCCAGAAGTCTGGTAAGGTTTCCTCCTGCAATTTTTGTTTTGCTTTCCGCCGGGATATCGGCATAGTCGATGTACGCTCTGTGCGCACCGGCAGACATGGTCGGAGCCTTCGAAGCAAAAATGAGACGGTTTTCAAATCCCTTTGCACACAAAAATTCTATCCCTTCATTGATTTGGAAATTGTCGAAAGAGATGTGCAGATTTTTATGCCTGGTAATCAGCGGCAGCAGGTAACGCTGCTCCGACCAGAATACGTTGACCAGTAAAACGGGCAGATTCGGGAAGCGTGACAAAAACTGGTTTAGCTCCGACCATCCTCCGAGCTCGCCCGTAGAGACAATGGTAAGTATTTTTTTTACGCTGAGCCAGTCGATCAAAACTCTGGAGTGATCGGCTGCCCAATCCCATGCATTTGTTTTCGGATGCAGGCTCACGGCGCGCACCTGATGCTCCTGCATACTTTTGCCAAGTTCTTCGGGCGCCATAAACTCGCCCGTCTGGTGTGGCATCACATTCCAGATCGGAAACAAATGCGCATATTTTTTCAGGCGCTTGCTTAGAGATAAATTGCTGTAAACCAGGTCGTAGGATACAGATAGTGTTGAAGCTACAAGGGCGCCTGAAATTGAGCAGTGATCAAGTTCTTCAAGGAGATGTTCGAGCGACCAGCGTTCTCCCGGATGCTTGTCTCTGCGCGGATCAATACGTGTAAAGCCATCGAAAAACAGGGTTTCAATACCGGGTTTTTTAACTGGTTCGGTTTGATCAGATAGCGGAGGAAGAAAATTTCCCCCAAAAGTCAGACCGAGTCCTAGAAGCGCATTTTGTTTAAGAAAGTCGCGCCTGGAAGAATCGTTGAATGGCATCGTAATTCGAAAATTTTAAGCCATAAATCTAGCGTTTTATTTTAAAATGTTTACTAAAATTGAAATATTTTGTTTACTAAAAGTGGCCGTTTTTTTGAAAGTATTCTAACTGGCTCCGTTTTGTAGATTGTGTTGCCCAAGGAATTTGTTTTCACTGGGCAGTATATCCGCCATCAATGACGACAGCCTGACCCGTAACTCCTGACGCTTTTTCGCTAGCCAGAAACAGTACATAATCTGCGATCTCCTGCATGGCAAGTAGTCTTTTTTGAGGCACAAGCGGATAAATTACTTCTTCCAGAACCTTGTCAGTTGCTATGCCTCTTGTCTTGGCCAGTCCGGCGAGCTGGTTTCTGACCAAAGGTGTATCCACATAGCCCGGGCAAATTGCGTTGACCGTAATTCCATGTTCCGCGCCTTCGAGGGCGGCAACTTTGGTCAGGCCGATCACCCCGTGTTTTGCGCTGTTGTATGCTGCTTTACCGGCAAAGCCAACCAATCCGTTTATGGACGCCATGTTGATAATCCGGCCAAACTGCTGTTTTTTCATCATCGGGAAAACGTGTTTCATTGCGGCAAACGGCGCAGTAAGCATCACTTTTAAAAGTAGTTCAAATTTGTCAGTCGGGAAGTCCTCAATTGGTGCAATGTATTGTAAACCAGCATTGTTTATCAAAATATCAATGCGGCCATATAGCGCAATGGTTTCGTCGAGGGCCCGGATTATTTGTGGTTCTTCGGAAACATCGCAGGCGACACCGAGTACATCGTACCCGTTTTTTTTGAGCATATTTGCTGCGGACATTACTTTGTCTGCATCCAGATCAGTGAGGACAACGGACGCGCCTTCACTGGCAAATGCCTCCGAAATAGCCAAGCCAATGCCGCTGGCAGCTCCGGTAATAAAAACGACTTTCTTATTGCTCATTTCAGTTAAATTTATCGCAGTCACCAAATGTTTTTTAGTTGTTTTAAATGTAGTGCCTATTCCAGGGCAAACGCCACATATTTATCACCTGATTTTGTATTCAGTTTTCCACCACCACAAGCGATGACGACGTACTGTTTTCCATTAACCGTATAGGTGCTTGGAGAAGCATATCCGGCAGCCGGTAGCGGACTTTTCCACAGGATTTTGCCAGTATCTTTATCTATCGCGCGAAACTGCTCATCCTTACTTGCGGCAATAAAAATCAATCCGCCAGCCGTCACCAGCGGTCCCCCGTAATTATCGGTTCCCGTGGGTGGAATGCCTTTTTTTGTCAATTCCGGATATTCGCCGAGCGGTATTTGCCAACGGTGCTTACCCGTATTGAGATCCACAGCCGTGAGGGTTCCCCATGGAGGTGTGCTAACCGGAAAGCCGTTTCGGTCGTACCATCGATTGTAGCCCGTGTGCTGGTAGGGAACTTTACTTATTTTCGGATCAAAAGTCTGCGTTTGTTTTGTTTGTACGTCAAAAAGGAAATCTACAATGGCGTTTCGTTGTACATCGGAAATGTGTGAAAAGGACGGCATCATACCTCGTCCTTTAATGAGCAATTGTTTTACTTCAACTGCCGAAAGTTTTTTGTCAATGCCAAGCAAAGACGGATAGGAGCCATCATGATTTCCGTTTCGGTCGGCGCCGTGGCATGCCGCGCAGTTTAGTTTGTAAAGATTTTGTCCTGCCGAACCGCCTTTATTCACTGCGTTTTGTTTCTTTACCAACGTGGTGTATACCGGAATTTCCTTCGCCGGAATGTATAGAATTCCTTCGGGATCTGCGGCCGCTCCGCCCCATTGTGCTCCTCCGTCTGTTCCCGGAAAAAAGATGGTCATGTCTTTGGTTAAAGGAATGTACGCACTCCCGGTTCGTGCTTTTTTTAACAACGCTGCAAGCGAATCGCGGTCCGCTACAAAAGGACTGAAATCTTTTTCCGTGAAGCTTTGACGTGTGAATGGCAACGGCAAAACAGGGATGGGTTGGGTTGGGCTTACTTTTTCGCCAGCAACACCATCCGTTCTGAAAGGCATTTCTTTGATCGGAAAAAGCGGCTTTCCGGTCACTCTGTCAAAGACAAAAATTTGCCCTTGTTTTGTTATCTGTGCAACTGCATCAATTTTTTTACCTTTATGTGTTACCGTTACAAGATTTGGCGGGCAAGGCGGATCGCGGTCCCAAATGTCGTGGTGAACGATCTGGAAATGCCATAGCCGTTTGCCCGTCGAAGCGTCCAGTGCCAACAAGCAATTGGAATAGAGGTTGTTGCCTTTTCTGTTTCCTCCGTAAAAATCGTATGCTGCGGATCCGGTTGGAATAAACACGATACCCCGCTCGCGATCAATTGCCATACCGGCCCAGGAATTTGCACCACCGATTTGTTGTCTTGGCGGCTGTGGCGACCAGGTTTCATAACCTGCTTCTCCTTTTGCAGGAATGGTATGAAACGTCCAGATTTTTTTGCCGGTTGTTGCATCAAAGGCCCGGATGTCGCCCAGCAATGCCGTTTCACCTTCGGCCACTCTGGTACCTACGATAATGAGGTTTTTGTAAATCGTATTTGGCGTATTTGAAAGGACGTAATTGTCAGCGCCCGGGCGATCAATGCCTTCTTTCAAGTCGATCCTACCGTCTACTCCGAATGTTTGGATCGGATTACCGTTCCTGGCATCAAGTGCATAAAGATATTGTCCGCAACCAAGAAAAATAGTTTTGTCTTCTTTGTTCTCATAATAAGTGATGCCCCGGCTTGTTGTTCCGCCATGGTCCGGCAGTCGGGATTTCCAGATTTCCTTTCCCGTAGCTGCTTCAAGCGCAAATGCCTGTGTATTAGGTGTAACGCCATATAGTATACCACCTACGATCACCGGATTACATTGCATCTGCGTTCTGTTGTTGACCGTGTCTGCGCCGCCAGCCGCATAGGTCCAGACTTGCCGTAGTTGGGCGACGTTTTTCAGATTAATCTGATCCAGATTCGAGTAATGACTCCTGGCCCCATCGCCGTTGTATTCCGGCCAGTCAGTTTGTTCCGCATTTCGAAACATGACAAAACCGGCGAGAAGTAAAAGAGCAAAACTTGCCGGTACAAAGCCTGTTACCAGCATCCGTTTCTTACTTTTACGGTTACTGTTATTTTCGTGTTTTTTCAACGCTGACATGGATTGCCGTGTGGTGTTTAGTTATTCAAAGTTGTTTGCATGCATTTACTAATGCCCGTGCTGCCTTCACCGGATTTATTAAAAAGCGAAACAAGTGAAATTTTCTCCTTTATTTTCGTCGGGATATTTCATGACGGTGTTTGGCGCATGCACCAATTGCGGCCACTGGAACAATTTTCCACGCAAAGCAGGAAAGTTTTTCGCAAAGGCCGCAAAGGACATTGGTTGCTTACTTAGCTATCTTTGCGTTTAATCTTCTCTGCTTTGCGTGAAACTGCCCACTGGAACAATTTTCCGCGCAAAGCAGGAAAGTTTTTCGCAAAGACCGTAAAGGATATTGGTTCTTACTTTGAAACCTTTGTGCTTAATCTTCTCTGCTTTGCGTGAAACTGCCGCCACTGGAACAATTTTCCGCGCAAAGCAGGAAAGTTTTTCGCAAAGGCCGCAAAGGACATTGGCTGCTTACTTAGCTATCTTTGCGTTTAAACTTCTCTGCTTTGCGTGAAACTGCCGCCACTGGAACAATTTTCCGCGCAAAGCAGGAAAGTTTTTCGCAAAGACCGTAAAGGATATTGGTTCTTACTTTGCAACCTTTGTGCTTAATCTTCTCTGCTTTGCGTGAAACTGCCGCCACTGGAACAATTTTCCACGCAAAGCAGGAAAGTTTTTCGCAAAGGCCGCAAAGGACATTGGTTGCTTACTTAGCTATCTTTGCGTTTAAACTTCTCTGCTTTGCGTGAAACTGCCGCCACTGGAACAATTTTCCGCGCAAAGCAGGAAAGTTTTTCGCAAAGACCGTAAAGGATATTGGTTCTTACTTTGCAACCTTTGTGCTTAATCTTCTCTGCTTTGCGTGAAACTGCCGCCACTGGAACAATTTTCCACGCAAAGCAGGAAAGTTTTTCGCAAAGGCCGCAAAGGACATTGGTTGCTTACTTAGCTATCTTTGCGTTTAATCTTCTCTGCTTTGCGTGAAACTCAGGACGATGAGGCTGCCGAATCTTAAACAATTGCAACAGAATTTTTAATGAAAAATACGATGTTACTCATTATTACCACAGTCACGGCCGCACTTGTCGCAGGACTTTTTTACGGCTGGTCATGTTCCGTTATTCCCGGATTGTCGCGCATTGGTGACAAAGAATATGTTTCGGCGATGCAATCAATCAACAAAGCCATTCTAAATCCGGTATTTTTTGCAGGATTTATCGGGACACTCTTTTTACTTCCGATTTGTAGTTATTGCCATTTTACCAAACCGGGGTCCTTACGCTTCTGGTTACTGCTGGCGGCAACATTGACTTATACTGTGGGGGTGTTTGGCGTTACCATGTTCGGAAATGTTCCGTTGAATGATAAGCTGGCAATGTTTGATATTGAGTATGGAAGTGCAGAGCAGATCAGTCTGGCGAGAAAGAATTTTGAAGTGAACTGGAACAACTTCAATTTGGTACGGACAATTTTTGCCATTTTAACCATAATTCTTCTGATTATAGCCTGTGTTCAGTCACCCAATTCCGGCGACGAAGGTTAACACTTTCAAGCCCTTAACAAATGCAAGGGGTGAATGCACGACAAATTATCGCTGCATTCATCCCTTAATTTAATCTTCCGACCGATAATTCAGCATCTGAAATTTCTTTTTCTACTGCAAAAAAATTCATGCAAACAGGTAAGGGTCAGAATACAACCGTTTCGTTTGCTGGCAAAAAGATCGTTTTGTCACGCAGAAACGCTGCGATCCAGATCAGTACCAATGGCGTGAGCGCATTTAATGGTGTGCCATGCGAAATCTCAGTGGCCAGCGCCCCGGCAAAATAACAGGACAACAGAATAAAGCCAATCTTCATCGTTTTGGAAAAGGCAAACAGTGCTGCGAAAACGATTTCCATCAGTCCGAGCGCAATGCGATAGTCGGCAACACCAACCTTTGCCAACGTTTTTATTATTTCATCGCTTGCGGTTAATTTCATGATCCCGCTGAGTGCCGCCATTCCGACGGCCAGTACGGTGAAGACAATTGTGATTATTTTCTTCGCTTTCATTTTGTATGGTTGTTTAAATTTTTACAAAACTAGATACAAATGCTAACTAAATGTTAGTAGTAACCAAAAGGATAGCGCTATCATTCTGGTTAGCGAATTTGTTGTTATTGGCATGGAGACAGATTCGTCCGGGGTGCTAAAACCGGTCGAAATTGCAGCGGAGTATTTTGATGAAAGTCAACCCGAAAAACTAATTCAATAGAAACCGGGTTTCATTGTCAGGAAAGGAGAAATCGCCTGACTTTTATTCTCAACGAAATATTGAAGTTCCGGACACCGGAAAAGACAGATTCAAATGCACTTTCGCTATTTTATTTTGGGTAGTTTATTAAGCTACGTTTCCATCATTGTTCCAACTTTTGGGCAGGCTGTCCGAGCCAAGCAAGCGCAGGCACCTCAGACTGACGTGTACCCTGTCCCGGTACCTAATCCGGATATGCTGTTCTATCTGCAACGTTCGCTGGACGTCAATACCGTGATTTACGAAGCAAATTATTCTGCACGTTCAGCTGGACGCAGTCAACTGGATTCTGACGAACCGGTCAATATTTACTGGATTAAGTACGACAAAGGTGGGATGACAGCACCTTTGTCGCAGATTCAACGTCTCGGCTATGGTGTCAGGACTGAGCAGATGGACAGTCAAACGACGAAAATGCAATTGGTTGCTTTCCGGAAAATGCCTATTATTTTAAAACATTCGATACAAAGCGGCCGTTATCATGCGCACATTTCGGTGAAGGGGAAAGATGTGGTATTGTCCAAAGTGTTCATTAACATTGATGGCGGAACAAAACTAAAACCCAACGTCACTTACATAGAGCTTACCGGAAATTACGCTGAAAATGGCGACAAGGTGATCGAACGGTTGTATCCCTGAAAGGACTTTTCACTTTTTTATCCGGTCTCTACAATTTAAATCGCTGTTAAATCCGAAATTGCAGAATCCCTTCACCAAAATCGGAGTCTATGTTTTCCGCAATTGTACTTTCGTTGATTTCGTTTGGTTTGCAGTCACCCATACAGGCGAATGCAAATTCAGAAGGCGCATTGGTTTCAATAAGCGGAACGTGCTGGGATGCATCGTCGGGTGAACATTTGAATGCGAAAACGACCGTGCTATATAAATCCCTAAAAAGTACGCTGAGCAATTCCGGTCAGGATGAAACGTTTAATGCGCAGATACCCGATTCGGCGCGTTTTTTTGTTTTTGAAATGAAAGGTTACAAAACGGTTACAGCGCCTCTCAATTTCATTGGCAAGATGGACGAAGGATCCCGGTTTTCAATCAGCATCCCGATGGTTCGACTGGATTCACAGCAGGTCAGAAGGGCTGTGCCGTTCATGGTAAGAAAGAAGCATGCGGGTTCACCCATGACCAATTCAAAAAGCAAGGTGGTGTTTTTCGAAATAAAAGAGGCAACGGAGATGAAAACGTTAACCGCGAAAGTGTGTCTTACCTACGCCAAATCCGGTCGGACGCAGTGTGTAAATACTGATTCAACAAAACTACCCGTAGCCGTGTTGCTTGAAAAGGAGGACGATATTTCAATCTCGGTTAGTGCGACCGGGCACCAGACTTATTCAGGAAAGTTAATCATTTCTGGTGCAGCTGAGGACGAAGTTTTTTATCAGATCAGATTATTAAAAGAGCTGAATCCGCTTGCAATGTTTTTTGATGTTCCCGAAAACCTTGATTTTAGCTGTGGCTTTACCCAAAACGGACAATACAGAACCAGCTTTGACTTCCCGGCCGGTCAGCATCTGTCCAATTTATTTATACCATGGTTTGTGCAAACCAATGATGAAGCCAACGCTTCTTTTGAATTTTCGGCTTCTACAAAAGATGGAAGTCAGGATATGAAAACGCGAATGAATTACAAGCCGGGGATTAATTTTCTCGCGGTCCGTCTGAAACCCGTTGAGAAAAAACTGACGGAAGATGTTCAGAATGTTGAGGTGGGAACTGGTCCCTGGGTATCAACCGGCAAAACGCTGTATTTTGATCAGAGCGATTACAATTTGAGGAGGGAAACGAAGGCAACTCTGGATTCGATTTCAATATTAATGGCTGATCAAAAGAATTTAACTGCAATTATTACCGGGCATACGGACAATGTCGGCAAGCACGGTTTGAACGTAATACTGTCTGAATACAGGGCGCGGGTGGTAGTAAATTATTTGCAGCAAAAAGGGGTCCGATCTGATCGGATTGTGATTACCTGGAAAGGTCCTGACGCTCCCGTGGCGCCCAACGACACCGACTATAACAAGATCAAAAACCGAAGAGTGGAAATTGAGCTATCAGTGAAATAAGAGGATTTTCAACCAAAAATTCAATACACATAAATCGGATTGGTGTATATCCAGGGGAGCCATTCGTCGCGAAATTTAAGCCTTGCCACGATCCTGTAATTACCACGTTTCCGGTTCGGGGTCATTTCGTATTGGTAAACATTCTCTTTTTGATCAATCAGTTTTCCATCTTTAAACAGCTCAAATCGAGCGGGAAATGGGGAAACACATCGTATATTTTCTACGTCCGTAATTGAGACTGAATCGCCCATAGTCGCGTTTACAGTTCCGGATTTGTTTGTAGTAAAAAACTGAAAACCATCGGCTTCTGCCAGGCTTTCAAATGAAATGTAAGCATGCCCTTTCACCAATTCGTTTTTGAGCGCACGAGCAGATAGCGTGTCGCCGAAAATGTGCGTATTGACAAAATTAAAAGAATGGAAATAGGTGTCCAGCTCCATTTTAAATGCCCATCCTGCTGCGTCAGGCTTGCCGAGCATTAATTTTTCTTTCCATCCTGGTTCCACCACCGACAAGGTTTTTGCATTTGATCCGACCCACTCAACCCTACCGTCAGGCATATACCGCGCACGAATGCTCTGGTTGTTGTGCGCATCCACAGCCGCCATCCCGACGATCCGCCGTTGCGTGTTAAGCGAGTCCCAAAATGAAACAATTGCCGTCTGCTCGTCAAACAATTCCCGATAGCTCCAGTGCTTGTATTTTCCTCCGTTCACGATGCCGTTGATCAGGAATCGGACCGGACTTTTTTCATCAATCAGATCCGTGTGTATGTTGTAAATTTCCATTCCCTGGTAATCCGGGTTTGCCCAGTCGTGCGACAAATCTTCGGAATGCAGGTAAAATACCATTCCGCCCCGGCTTGTTACCTCTTTGATCAGTTCACTGCGGTCTTTGTTCCAGTCGAGAATCGTTTTTCGCAATGGCGTTACCATCATGCTGGCCCCCGGAGATTCGGTTCCCGATTCAATCACGATTCCGTCAAAAGTCCCCTGGATACCTCGTGGAAATGTATCCAGTTCGGCCCTTCGGTGATCTGCTAAAAAGATGAAATTCAGTTTTGCTTTCTTGGCTGCGGGAACAATTTCCTGTAAAATTCCTCGGCTGTCGTGCGATCGGTAAGTATGTGAATGTAGTACGCCTTTGAAGTCAGTTTGAGTCAAGTATTTTGCCGGTTTTTTATATTTCTTACGTAATTCGGAACGTTCTGCTTCAAGCTGTGGATACACCACGATTCTGTTCCATGCTGGAATGGCCAGCAGATAAACGAGTAAGCCTGCAACAGATAAAAAGAGGATTTTGAAAACGCGCGCTACAATCTTACTGATTCGGTTTTTAGGTTCCATTACGTTATGGGTTCGGGCTTATTCCAGTAAAAAGGAAATCGTCATACCTATTTTACCTGCCGTAGAAGGGTAACCTGATAAAAGAACGGTCTTTGTGTAAAAGTAAGGACGAAGATTTGAGCGCGTACGACAGCTTAGCCGGGCGTGTTCTCAAACGAAATTTTATCGATCTAAATATATGAACGCCACACTGGCCCCATCACGTTGGTACCGGATTATTCCGATCGTTTTTGTCACGTACAGCCTGGCCTATCTGGATCGGGCTAATTTCGGATTTGCTGTCGCCGGTGGGATGGCTGATGACCTTGGTATCACAAAAGGTACTTCCTCACTTCTTAGTTCATTGTTTTTTCTGGGCTACTTTTTTTTCCAGATTCCGGGTGCCCAGTACGCCGCACATAAAAGTGCTAAAAAGCTGATATTCGTTTCGTTGATTAGCTGGGGAGCACTGGCCGCGGCGACCGGAATGGTAAGCAACGTGCCGGTTCTGGTGGTTGTCCGGTTTATGCTGGGCGTGGTGGAAAGTGCCGTAATGCCCGCGATGTTAATTCTGCTCAGCCAGTGGTTTACCAAAAAGGAACGTTCCCGCGCCAATACTTTTCTCATCCTCGGCAACCCGGTAACGGTTCTTTGGATGTCGGTTTTGTCGGGATACCTGATTGACTCGATGGGCTGGCGCTGGATGTTTATTATCCAGGGAGTTCCGGGTATCATCTGGGCATTTATCTGGTGGAGAATGATCGACGAAAAGCCAAAAGACGCGAACTGGCTGACTAACGCGGAAAAGGAGGAAGTTGAGAAACAGCTTAATGCGGAGCAAGTTGGGATTAAACCTGTTAAGAATTACGCCGAAGCATTCAAGTCAAAAGCGGTAATTTTGCTTTGCCTGCAATATTTGCTCTGGAGTCTGGGCGTTTACGGTTTTGTCATGTGGCTTCCGTCCATCATCAAAGCCGCTCCGAATATGGACATTGTTACTACTGGCTGGCTTTCATCCGTTCCATACATTCTTGCCGTTTTCGGGATGCTGGGGGCTTCTTATTTTTCAGATAAAACCATGAACCGGAAGATTTTTATTTGGCCCTTTTTGCTGCTCGCATCACTGGCATTTTTCGGAGCTTATCAGGTCGGAACAGGCCATTTCTGGGTTTCCTTCACGCTTTTGGTAATTGCCGGAGGAGCTCTTTACGCGCCTTATGGTCCATTTTTCGCCGTTATTACGGAAATCCTGCCAAAAAACGTGGCAGGTGGAGCACTCGGACTGATCAACAGCCTGGGTGCTTTGGGTTCATTCGTGGGCTCTTATCTGGTTGGGTATTTGAATGGCAGTTCGGGCGGCTTCCAAAGCGCCTACATTCTCATGGCTGTGGCGTTGCTCCTTGCGACATTGATCACCCTGATCGTGGTCAAATCTCCCGCCGCCGAAAACCAACAGGTGGCCGTAAAATTTTGAAATAATTTGTAACTGATACACAATTTAATAAAACTTAAACTGGACATAATAAGTGTTTAAGTGCTGGCGTTGGGCATTTAAACAGGGACACAAACGGTGACAAAAAATTCGGGCTGACAGAATAAATTCTATTTTGTGTAATCTGTCTTTGCTGAACTGCGGCACTTTTTAACCCCTGATTTAATTTCTATCTCATCCTTAACGTAAGCCATTATGAAACTAATTCTCGCGGGTACATCAGCTTTGTTTGTTGTTTCCGGTTTCAGTTTGCATGCCCAGGTAAGCACGCCCTCTCCTGTGGTGCCTTCCCCGGCCGCTTTTTTTGTTGCACAGGCGCCGGATGCAAGAAGCTCCGGTATGGGAGAAGCGGGAGTCGCTTCGAGTCCTGATGTCAATGCATCTTTCTGGAACGCTTCCAAGCTCCCTTATGCCGAAAAAGATTTTGGTGTATCTGCTTCTTACACACCTTGGTTGCGAAATCTGGCGGATGATATGTGGCTGGGTTATTTCAGTGCTTATAAAAAGCTGGATGACAAACAGACGGTCTCTGCTTCGGTGAACTATTTTCAGAATCAGGGGATTGAAAACACGGGTTCTCCGCAGGTAATCCATGCGTACACTGCAAGGAGTTATGCGTTGAACGGAACTTATGCACGCCAGTTGGGGAAGAATTTTTCGATGGGTTTTACACTGAAATATCTTTCATCGGATATGGGTTTGAGAGCACCTCTCACCGGCCCGGCCACAGTGAAACCCGGCAGAACTGTTGCGGGAGACCTAAGTGCATATTATCGGAAACAGAAGAAGGATGAGGCAACCGGAGCCGAACAAACCTGGTCATTTGGTGCGGTAATTGCCAATGTGGGAGGGAAGATCGTCGACGGTTCGGCATACACAAGTGAGAATTTTTTACCTGCCACTTTAAAACTAGGTGCGGGTTGGTCATATACCAGAACGGGCCGTCATCGGTTCAATTTCATTCTGGATGCTTCCAAGCTGGCAATTCCTGTCTACGACGATGTAACCGGGATTTCTGATAAATCGACTTTCAAAGGCTTTGTAGACTCGTTCTCAGATTCTAAAGATGGATTTCGTGGTGAAATGAAAGAGATTGTATGGGCCGGCGGAGGAGAATATTGGTATGACAACACCTATGCATTGCGTGGAGGTTATCATAGCGAGACGGAAATGATGGGGGGACGGAAATACTTCACGGCAGGCGCGGGTGTCCGGATTCTAAAAACGTACGCGGTTGATTTTTCATACTCAATTCCCACCGGCAACGGTAATCCGATCGCGAATACGTTTCGTGCCACGGTCTCAGCTTATTTCGGTAAGAAAAGAGTGTGACATGTGAGAAGGACCGGGTTGCGTCCAAATGCCCGGTTCTTTGGTCACGCTATTTGATCATATTTCCCGAAATTTCTTTGCGTTTATAAAATGGATTTGCATCAAATTTGCCTGCAAACTCGGGGTCAAGCAGATAATCCATCTTTTTAGCAAACACAATTTCGCCATCCAGAACCAGGAGCTGCTCCTGCGACAAAAGCTTTTTAATCCGCGCAACCGGTACGCCGGTAACCTGCTCAATTTTGCCGGCAATCTGGTGATTCTTGGGGCCAAAAAATTGAAGAACGCCGCAATTGTTCATCAATGTCTGCCAGTCATTGGGATAGTTTCCTTCCAGTTGCTGAAAATCCTGCCAGATCGTCCAGCACTTCAAACCGTAACCGCGGCAAAGCGTTACGATGCTGTACAGATAGGAGAAATGACCGAGCTGGCCAATTTCGTCAAGGATGAACAGCGTTTGTAATTCAGGTATTTCCTCACGGCTTGTAATGGTTCTTAAAAGCACGCCAACCCACAATTTGATTAACGCACTGTGCGAAGAAAGTTTGTCGGGCGGAATAACAATGTAAATGGAAATCGGTGCGCCATCCCGGAAATCCAGTAAGGAAAAACTCGAACTGTTGCTGGCCTGCTCCACATCATCACTCATCAGTGCCGCCAGATATGCGTTTGCTGTGGCCAGAATACTAGGGCGGGTATTTTGCTCCGGCATGGACAAAAACGCAGCCAGCTGATGATAGGTGGCACGCGGCATCTGGTCAGCGTGCAGATCAAGGATTTCTAAAATTTCATCACTCGCATTGCCACTGAAAAGCAGGTTGCGAACCGAGGTGAAATTGCGCTTGTCTTCAGGAAGTACAGAAACAACGTACCCGATTACACCGGCCAGAAGCATTCCGGCAGCAAGGTCCCAGAAGGGCTCCTTGGACCCTTTGTTTCCCGACGAAAACAATTCGGCCAACAACTGGGCCTCGGTTTCAATATCAATATTGGGTAATTTGAACACATCCAGAAAGTTCAGGGCATCCGTTTCCGAGCCCATTATATCAAACGGATTCAAACGAATAACCTTTTGACCCATTTCACGTCTTGCCCTTGCAGTCACTGCGTAGTTTTCACCTTTCGGATCAAGCACAACTACGGATCCCGGATAGCTTAGCAATGTGGGAATTACTACACTAATTCCCTTTCCGGTACCGGTTGGTGCGACGGTCATCAAATGGGCGGATCCATCATAAAAGACAGGATTGTCGACTGGCTCTTCCGGTACGGTATGTTGATTTTTTGATTGAAATCCTACGATCGGATTTGGCGTGTTGTAAATGTTTTCATTTGCAATTGCGTAGCCCAGTGTCACGGCGCCCGGATCGTTTATTAACATGAATGGAGCAGGATTTGAAGGTTAGAGGTTGTGACAGGGTTTCGATTCAAAAATAGAATAATATTCGATGCCAACAAATTTGGAACGGAAAGTTTGATACATGTAAAAGCAATGCAATGCGTGGTGAGGAAATGAAGCCGGATGCTATTTTCGATGATTAATTGTACTAAAAATGGCTTGACTGGTCTTTATTTAATTTGATCTTGCGTAATATGAAATTCCTCGGTTATTTAGGTAAAATATTGTTTGTCAAATGATATGCCGGAATTGAGTTCGGTATTGGCCTATGAAATCATTCCTTCCTCTTTTTTTTGCAGAAATGATCGGGACCGCCCTGCTGCTGGGAGTCGGTTTGAGCGTGGTCATTTTTAACTGGGGTGAAGGTTCTGACCTGGCGCGCATGATTCCTTCGGTGGAAATGCGCAGGTTCCTGACCGGTTTTTTGTTCGGAACTACCGGCTGTCTGATCACTTTATCACCTGTTGGCCGAATCAGTGGGGCACACATCAATCCGGCCATGTCTTTCGCTTTCTGGCTGCGGGGCAAAATGAAAACCTACGCGTTGATCGGGTATGTAATTGCTCAGTTAATTGGTGCTGCAATTGGCAGCCTGCCTTTATTTTTCTGGGGAAATCAGGGAAAAAGTATTCAATATGGAATCACCCTCCCGGGTCCGGCGGGGCTCGCTGCGGCATTCACAGGAGAACTGGTCACAACGATGACTTTGGTAATTCTGGTTTTCGTTTTTGTAGGCAGTAAGCGGTTGAGAAATTACACGCCTTTCACAATGCCTTTCCTTTATGGGTTCATGGTTTGGGGGGAAACTGTCTATTCGGGTTGTAGTACCAATCCTGCGCGAAGTTTTGGTCCTGCGTTGATCAGTAACTTTTATGATCATTTCTGGATTTACCTCGCTGCGCCGCTTTTGGCAGCCGGAATAGTGGTTGGTCTGTTCAAATTGCTACGGCTTCATAAATTGCTGCACATCAAAGCGGCCCGCATCAGCTTTCATGACAGCGCCACACATGACTGCCTGAAAGGCGTGGATATGCAAACCGTTACAATCTCAAAATAAAAAAACTGCCAGCGTTTTCGCGGGCAGTTTCGAAAGTGTGGAGAAACAGCGCTTTATTCACCTACAATGGTTACAATGCTTCTTTCCGAAATGGTAATTTTTTCAGATGTGCTTTGAACAGCAACACGTTGCAGGTCGGAAGATGCGGAAGTTTTGAAAACCTTAATTTTTGACAACACTTTGCCTGACTGATTCAGCGCAATATCAACCGGTTCATTCTGCGAATTTACGATCACCGTCACCAACTGGTTGTCTGTATTTTTATACGATGAAATGAGCAAATGCTCGCCGCCGGCTCCTGATGAAACATCAATTCTGCTCGCACCTGGACGCACAAAACGACTGTAATTGCCCAATGCCCACAGCATTTTAGCAGTTTTGAAATCGCCATCTGTTTTGTTTTTGTCAACATAAATCAGGCCATCCTTGTAATTGTAGGCCGAAAGGGCGATCCACCAGTGCCAGGCGGACGCGTTGGCATTGACGAGGTCGTTGTGTATTACATTGGCAATGTAGAGTGCCGGATCAATCCCCAGGTCCTGTCCTTCGCCTTTGATCTCACCCGCATTGTCGCCCAGAATACAGTATTCCGACATCCAGTATTTCAGTCCGGGCGTTTTTTGAAGTGCATCTGCCACCAGTTTGCGTTTGGCGGCCGCATCTTTGTAAGGTGATGTGGTAAAATAGCTGTGGCCTGAGATTGCCTGCGTAACGTTCGGAAGGCCGCCGACGTAATCCGGGGCATTTTTGTCAAAAAAGGCAGTAATCTGATTTCCTCTTCCTTGTTTATTGTAGTCTGAATAGAGGTACTCAATTTGTCCTGCCTCGGCAATGTCAATTTTTGTGGACAGATTTTTTTTGATCAATGATGCGCTTAGCGATTTTACGATTGCTGAAATTTCATTGTTGAAAAATGGCGTTCCTTCCTGTCCACCATCACTCCAGTCCCATTGTGGCTCGTTCACAGGACTGATGTGGTTGATGGTAATTCCGGTTTTCTCTTTTATTCCGGAAACAACATCAGCAAGAAACGTGGTGAATTTGTCAAAATTGACTGCTGTCAGATTTGGTTTTCCTGCTTCCGCATAACCTTTCTTGTTTGTTGTAAACTGAACCGGCGGGCTGTTTGGAAACATCAGAAATTCATTCACGCCACGTTTTTTGGCAGCATTTAAAAACCATATTTGCCCGGCTTGTTTGTTCCAGTTGTAGGTTCCGTCGTTATTAAGAAATGATTCCGCCCTGCGCCATTCATCTCTGATTCCGCTCGCATCACCCTGCTCCGCCGTTCCTGCGCCAACGTTGAATCGCCAGAGAGAGAGTCCGATTCCGCCCGGCTGTCCATTAGAAAGCGTATCCCTGCTGAACAGAAGATCAGCAATCGCATTTTTTTTTGCTTCCGGCCAGGTACCCACAAACTGGCATGCCCAGGCATCCGACGCACCGAAATGATCAATGGTCTGGTACGTTTTGCCTGCATTGATCGTGACCGTTACGGGCTGCGCCACGACCGGTTTTTTGTCGTCAATGACCGCATCTTTACCGCTGCATCCTGTGACGGACAGAAAGCAGCAAATCGAGAACGTCCTGTAAAAATGTGTTGAAAAGAACTGCATGTTCAGGGGTTTAGTAAGTAATAAAAATCTGCCCCCGGGGATTGGCCGGAGGCAGATCTGAAATAATGTTTTAGTAGCCCGGATTCTGTTCCAGTTTATTGTTGGATGCCTGAATTTCCGTACGAGGAATCGGCAGCCAGTATTGTTTTTCAGCAAAGGCACGGCCGGTGAGCGCTTCCTTTTTTGTATAAGTAAATGCACTGCCGCTTTTACCGATCTCAACGCCATAAGCCGGAACATTCTCGGTTACATTAGCAATTTTCCAACGCCTTACGTCGTAAAAACGGTGCTCTTCAAATGCCAGCTCAATCCGCCGCTCGTTCCTGATTTTTTCGCGCATCTGGGCTTGCGTAAGTCCGGCCGGTAATACCGGCATATTTACACCAGTCCGCTGTCTGATCGCGTTTACTGCCGCATACACAGTTGCATCTGGGCCGGTCGCTTCATTTTGCGCCTCCGCATAGTTGAGCAGGATTTCAGCATAACGGAAGTAAATCCAGGTTTGCGTGCCGGCGATGTCCCAGGGGTTGTCTATCGGCAGGTTATCATTCATGAATTTTTTAAGGTAGTAGCCGGTTTTTGACGTATTCCAGTTCGACGGACCGTCTTTGCTATCTTTCCCGCCGGGCGTAAAAGTTTCTATCACGCTGTTCCGATACGTTGCACCGTTGTATAGAATCGTCGCATAAAACCGCGGGTCTCTTCCTTTGTACGGTTCTTTGGGATTGTAAGTCGTTGCCGCGTCGGTGATTTTGGTTCCATCCATCATTTCGTAATCGTCTACCAGGTTTTGCATCGGCACATTTCCACCCCAGGCATTGTAACTGTTCGGTCCGTTTGCAATTTCAAGGCATACGTGGCGTGCTCCCTGTGCGTACAACCTGCCAAAGATGATTTCAGGATTATCGGTTGTTGTTGTAAACAGATTTCCGTAACCACCTGTATATAGGCTATATTTGTTCATGTCCATTACCGCTTTGGCAGCCGTTGCGGCCTGTGCCCAGGTGCCGGCGTTGTAAAGCGGACTGGCTGCGTAAAGGAGTAGTCTAGCCTTCAGTGCGAGAGCGGCGCCTTTGGTAGCCCGTCCCAGTTTCCAGGAGCTGTTATCATTTGCCACAGGTAAAAGTGCTGCTGCTTCGTCCAGCTGCGCTACTGTGTAATCAAGTCCTGCTTTAATATCGGAACGGTTGAATAGATCCTGGCTCGTCAGATCATCGCTGATCTCGTACACTTTGTCGCCCAGCAAAACCACTTTTCCATAGTTACGAATGAGGTCATGGTAGCGAAAAGCGCGGATAAACTGTATTTCACCTTTCAGTTTATCTTTCTTTGTCTGGCTCATCGGCACTTTGTCCACGTTGGCAAGCGCATAGTTCAGTTCACGAATGCTCCGGTAGCTTCTGCCCCAGAATGTTCCCGCGATTCCTGTATTTTCAGGGGCAATCTGGCCACGCTGTACCAGCCAGGTATTGTCATCATTGTTGTAAATGGATTCGTCAGTCAGTGACGACCACATGGCGTATTCAAATCCGCGCCCGAAACCTGGCAAGGTGCCTTCCGCCTCCTTATCGGTCAGTCGGGTACCCATGTAACGGTTGATCACATAGGATTCAAAAAGTACCGAATCGGACAAAATTGACGCGTCGGATACACGGTCGGTCGGGACCACATCCAGGAAATTTTCCTGACAAGCCGTAACCATAAGCATTGCTGCCAGGACAGACGGTACGGTGAGATTTTTTATGAGCTTCATCATGATTCAGATTTCAATTAAAACTTAATATTCAGACCCAGGTTAAGAATTCTCTGCTGCGGATAAAACTGGCCGCTCGTGCTGTTTCCTTCCGGATCGTAGTCTTTCACGCCGGTGATCGTGAAGAGGTTAAATGCGCTTGCATAAACACGCAGCGACGATATTTTGAATTTTGACAGGGAAATTTTTGGCAGCGTATAGCCGATTTCCACGTTTTTAAGGCGGACAAAAGACGCATTGTTCAACCAGAAATCGTTGGCATACTGACCGCCATTGATTGATGAAGAAGCTCTTGTATCTACGCGTGGGTACGAACCGTCAGGGTTCGAAGGGCTCCAACGATTATCCGCCCAGCTGCTGTAATAATTACCAACCTGGCCCGATTCCGGAAGCACATACTGACTTACCATTCCCTGTCCCGAAAATACGATCGACGCATCAAATGCTTTGAAACCACCGCTGAATACGAGTCCGTAGGTAAGTAATGGCACATTCCCATACTTAGTTCTGTACTGATCATCGGCACTGATTTTTCCGTCTTTATTGTAATCTTCAAGAATCAGATCACCCAGCTGTGCGCCTTGTACGTGTGGATTGTTGTCCAGATCAGCCTGGGTACGGAAAATTCCGATTGTTCTGTAAAGCAGGTTCGTGTAAAGCGGGCCGCCAGTCTGACGCTGGTAATCCAATGCCCCCGGCGCTTCATCGATAAATACAACCTTACTTTTTGCATAGGTGACATTTCCGGAAATATTATAACGGAAATTCCCTGTGTGATTGTAGCCCAAAGTTGCTTCAAAACCTGAGCTGTTTACTTTTCCGAGGTTTTCATCAGGTACCAAAGGCGTGTTGGAATCAGTTTTGAACGGATTTACTATGCCGGAAGTATTGGGAATAGACGCGTTTCGGGCAGCCAGGATGTTAGAACGTTTCTGATTGAAATAGATCAGTTCAAGACTGAAATTTTTGAGGAAAACCGCATTCAAGCCAATATCCGTTTTCTTCGATGTTTCCCATGTGATATTCGGGTTCGCCAGTTTCGTCAGGTCTATGCCGGATGTGATTACATTTGAGCCGGTTACATACTGATTGTTGAACGAGTAGTTGTTATAAAACTGAAACTGACCCACGTTGTCATTTCCAAGAGAACCATATGAAGCGCGGAATTTGAGATCATCAATAAATGGTACGCTGTTCTTAAACCAATCCTCTTCTGAAATTCGGTAACCTGCTGAAACAGAAGGAAAAAATCCAAATTGGTTGCCCTTCGGAAAAACAGACGAACCATCTACACGTGCCTGAACCTCAGCCAGATACTTTTCATTGAAATTGTAGGCAAATCGTCCGATAAAGCTTTTACGGGTAAAATTGTAACTGCTTCCGGAATTGTTTTTGTCCGTTGCTGCCGGTCCACCCTGCGACAGTTCCGGTGTGGAAACCGTAGGGAAGTTGATACGCGTTGCTCCGAAAGTAGCCTCGCTACGTTTGTTCTGCTCGTAGGCGACAAAAGTATTGATGTTGTGTTTCCCGATCTGACGCAGGTAACTCATCCGGATGTTCTGCGTGATGTTGGTAATATTGATCTGGCTTTGCGACAAAGATGCTGCTCCTGCCGAGCCCCCGGTTACAACAGAACTATAAGAATCCGTTGCCTTATTGTAATTATAAAGCGTGTAGGGTGTGCTGAACGTTTTTGTGAAATTGAACGATTTGTCCACCGAGTAAAAACCGTCCACGGAAAGCCCCTCTATCGGCAGATTGTAACTCGCTCTCAAAATTCCGTTGAATACGGAAGTCGGATTGCTTGTAGTACCACCCATTTTTGTGCCTAATACAACAGGATTATTGTTTTCAACACCTGTCGAATAATAGCCGTTCGGGAAGCGGGAAATCACTGTCGGATAGGCCCTGTAAATGGAACGAAACGTGTTTCCAGCTGACGAGACAGGGAATTCTCTGTTTTCCTGGCGACCTGACAGTGAAAGGCTTACCTTGAAATCTTTGGTTACATTCGCATCCACGTTGGAGCGGAAATTGTATTGCTTGTATTTCGTGGCGCCGCTTTTGTAAAGACCATCCTGATAAATTGTTCCCAGCGAGACGTAGTATTTCACATTGTCGGTTCCGCCATTGATACCCAGGTTGTGCTGATTCTGCAATGCAAAATTTTTGAGCGTTTCTTTCTGCCAGTTTGTGTTCGGGTAGTTGATCGGATCCGTTCCGTTTCCAAATTTCTGGATTTCTTCCGCCGAATAATGCTGGTTCATTCCACCAGCCGGATTGTTGTAATAATCAATCTCATTCAGGATTGTGGCATAAGTGGGCGCATCGGCCAGTTTGGGCAGGCGGGTGGGGGAGGAAAAGCCCTGATTAAAGCTGTACGAAATGACAGGTTTTCCCGTTCCGCCTCTTTTGGTTGTTACCAGAATTACACCGTTTGCCGCCCGGCTTCCATATACTGCCGCCGAGGCATCTTTCAAAATTGATATACTTTCGATATCATTGGGATCCAGACGATCCAGACCGCCGACCTGACCTGGAATTCCGTCCACCACGATCAGCACGTCATTATTTCCGGTTGATGCAAAACCACGAACGGTATAGCTCGATCCGTCATAGCCGGGTTCTCCGCCACGGTTATTGGCAACAAAACCTGAGAAGCGGCCTGCAAGTGAGTTCGAAAGGTTTGGCTGTGGACTTTTCACAATGTCCGAACCTTTTACCTCCGAAACGGATCCGGTTAACGTCGCTTTCTTTTGTGTTCCATAACCAACCACTACAATTTCGTCCAGCGTTTTATTGTTGGTTGCCAGTTTCACATCCAGCTGACTGCGGTTAGCAAGGGCAATTTCCTGGTTCACATAACCAATGTAAGTGAACACAAGTGTTCCGTTTGCATCCGGAACGTTCAGGCTGTATTTCCCCTCCACATCTGTTGTTGTGCCCGTAGAAGTCCCTTTTAGTATCACACTTGCGCCGGGCAATCCTTCGCCGTTTTCCGAGGTCACAGTTCCTTTTACACTAAACGATGTCTGGGCAAATGCGCCGACAGAAAGCACCAAAAAAAGTAAGGTTAGCAGCCTTTCCTTTCCCGTTTTGCCACCCTTTTCCTTATACATAAGATGTGGGTCTGAATTTTTCTGAAAAGTTCTTTTCATACAGAAATGATTAATTAATATGAATAATTGGTCTTGGAAATCAGTTTATCCCGGACGTTCTGGCTACACATATTTCGAAAATTATCCGATCTTGAAATAATGATACGGCTCGTCAAACGTCTGTGTTTTTATAAACTGATCAATCAAAAGTAGGATTATTTAAATGCTATGGGCGGGGGACATTCTCACATTAAAGAGGGGGTAATTCAACAAAAAAGCCCGATCTTCGGTAGATCGGGCTGCTGACGCTGTGTATATTTCAATTCTGATGCTGAATTATCCTGTTTTGTTATTGAAAACCTCCCGGTTAAGCAGCTGATTCTCGTGAAATGGTTTTCTGTATTTTTTCACATATTCCGATGGCTTCATGCCAAAAAGTTTGCTGAATTGTTCTCGGAAATATTTGATATCATTGATCCCTACCTGATAAGCCGTTTCTGCAATTGTAGTATCTGTTGTGATCAGTATTTCCGCTGCACGTCTCAGTCTGATAAACCGTATGAAACTATTGGTTGACTGGCCGGAAATGGACTTGATCCTGTTGTATAAAGTTGAATGGCTCATCCCAATTTCAGAAGCAAGTACTTTGATGTTAAAGCCAGGATCTGTCAGATGGTTTTCGACAATTTGTATACATGTGTGCAGAAATTCCCTGTATTCCGGGGATATCTTAAAATCGTTTTTTTGAAGCGTTATTTCATTGTAAAAGTACTTTTGCAGGTCGTTCCGGTTTTTGAGGATCGCTGCAACGCGGGCCAGTAAAAGCTCTTTGTCAAAGGGCTTGCTGATGTAATCGTCGGCACCGCCTTCTATGCCTTTGAGTTTGTTTTCCTGAGACGTGCCGGCAGTCAGCAACACAACCGGAATGTGGCTTGTGGCGTCAGTTGCCTTCATTTCGCGGCACATGTCAATTCCGGACATTCCGCTCATCATGACATCACTTATCACAATATCCGGCAAATGTTTTTTCACGGTAGCCAATCCTTCTTCACCGCTTTCCGCTTCCAGTAATTTGTACCGTCCCGTGAAAATCTGGGCAAGATACTGCCTGATGTCTGCATCGTCGTCTATGATCAGCAGCGTATGCATGTCGGCACTCAGTTCCTCCATCACCGGCTGTCCGTTGAGAATGAGCAGGTTGCCTATATCCTGGACAGCACCTTCGGAGAGTTCTTCTAGCAATATAGAAGCGTGGTCGGATTGAGTTTTATCGGGATCCGGGGTCAGGTCCGGATGTTCCTTCCAGAGCAGCATTTTAAAAATTGTCCCCTCATTCAGAACTGAATCAAAAGTAAGGCTGCCAAAGTGGTTTTCGACAAATGTTTTGGCGAGATAGAGCCCGATTCCGAAGCCACCTTTGGACTGAAAACGGGCGTCGGCATGCTGATGAAACACATTGAATATTTTCTGACCCGCATGTTCAGGGATTCCCGGACCAGAATCCTCTACCTTGATCTCGACCTGGTCTTTTCTGTCAAAGATGGTAACGGTCACTGTTCCATTTTCGGGCGTGAATTTCAGCGCGTTGGAAACCAGGTTAAACATTGCAATTTCAATTTTTTCCCAATCACCTGTGATCGTCAAATCTTCATTATCACAGACAAACTGATAGTTAATGCGCTTTTGCTCGGCCTGGTGAACAAAATAATGAAACACTTCCCTGGCCAGCTGCGGCAGATTATGCGTCCCAAGACTGAGCTGGTCCGTTTCCTGCCCGGTTTTTCTAAAAAGTAGCAGTTGATCAACCAGGCTGAGCAGTCGCTTGGCATTTCGGTATACAATGTTGAGGCTCGCGGAGTCATCTGCGGACGAATTTGTGCCCAATAATTCCTTTACCGGGTTGATGATTAGTGTTAACGGTGTGCGGAATTCATGCGAAACATGGGTAAAAAAGGAGAGTTTTTTCTCATTCAGTTCCTTTTCATTCTGAGTCTCGAAATGCGCCAGCTGTATCTCATATTTTAGTTTGGCCTGTCTTATTTTGTATTGCTGATAATAGTAGATCAATAGTCCGGATGCGCTGATATACAGCAGATAAGCCCACCAGGTCTGGTACCAGGGAGGCAAAATGGTAACATGAAGACTTGCGTATTCATTAAACCACACACCGTCCTGATTGGCCACCTTTACCTTGAAAATATAATCGCCGGCGGGCAGATACCTGTACGTGGCAAAATGTTCGTTTCCTACATAGTTCCAGTCTTTGTCCAATCCTTCCAGCATGTATGCAAACTTGTTTCTTTCCGGATAAGCGTAGTTCAGTGCCGTGTAGCGTATTGTAAAAACTGACTGGTTGGGCTGAAGTGTAACCTGAGATTTTTCGTCGATCTGTTCATTTAATATGACTTCGCCGTCCGTCTCGCTACCGATTTCCACATTTTTTCCAAACAACTGAATGCCTGTCACCATTACTTTCGGCTGATATGACGACGCACTGACCTGCCGGGGATCAAAAAGGTTCCAGCCTTCCGTACCGCCAAAAGCGATAAAGCCGTCTTTTTCGCTTTTCAAAACTGAATTTGGATTAAACTGGCCGGCTTGCAAACCGTTACTCTGATCAAAATTTTCGATCTCACCTGCCGGCAAACTGATTCGCGACAACCCTTTGTTGGTGCTTACCCAGATCTTGTTCAGGCTTTCCTGTTGTATGGCGTTGATCACATTATTTGCCAGACCGATTTTGTCATTAAACAAGCGGGTGGTTTTCCCCGGAATGTCGTAAAGCAGCAAGCCATTCCCTTCCGAGCCAATCCAGAGCCTTTGCAGCGAGTCGATATAAAGGGAGAAAATGATGTGATTGGAAAGGTAATTGGCTTTGGCAGGATCATTGAAATACGAGCTGAACTGCATGTTTCTGGTGTCCAGTTTATTGAGGCCGCCTCCGTAGGTTCCAATCCATAAATTTCCATATTTATCCTCTGTGATGGCACGAACGTCATTTGAATTAATGGAACTGTTGGACGGAACATAGCTGGTGACAGCGCCTGTTGTTTCGTTCAGCAGATTCAGTCCGCCGCCATTTGTGCCCACCCAAATATTCTTTTTTGAATCCTGGAAAATAGCGCGTACATCATTTTTTGGCAGACTTTTTGGATTCAAAGCGTCGTGCGCAAACTGCCGGAATTTGTCGGTTTTTTTATCATACATAAAAATTCCGCCCGAATACGTCCCAAACCAAAGCCGGTTGTCCTTATCACGGTAGGCCGAAATTACAGCGCCGTCAGTAATATTTCCTTTGCCACCATCCGCCTTGTAATGCCTGATCACCTCGCCGGAACTTTTCGTTTTGTAGATTCCGTCACCGTCTGTCCCGAGCCACAAAGCGCCGTCGGCGTCTGTCAGCATGCCGTAATAACGTAGATAACTGTTTGCCCTAGAATCGATTATTCGGGTTTCAAAATGTTGGAATTTTTCCGGGATGCTGCTGATCAGATAAACCCCTTCGCCATAGGTGCCGAGCCAGATATTGTGGTCTTTGTCCATATAAAGCGATTGAACGGAGCGCTGGGTAATGCCTTCATTTCGGGAATCCCTGACCTGTTCAAACCGGAAGTCTGCCGGTTTTGTTTGTTTTAATTGCGCAAGATCAAAACTGTAAATTCCGCCATCCTGTACGCCGATCAGCAGTTTTCCGGTATGATCTTCCTGCATGGAGAGATAAATATTACTCCCAAAGAAAGTATTGATATGGAGCACAAAAAACTTCGAAACATCCCGCTTGTAAAGTATGAGTCCTTTGGCTGTAGCGATCCAGATGTTATGAAAATGATCCTCATAAATGCTGTTCACACGCGCCTGTGGAATGCCACTCAGATCAATTTGCGTGCGGGTCAGCTGCCCGGTTGGCCCCGTTTTTAAAACCTCAATTCCCGAATCCCGCGTTCCCAGCCAGAGCAGGCCCTGAGAATCTTCCAGTACATTGAGGATGGAATTGTTGGTAAGAGCCGGGAGTGTATTGGTGTTAAAGTACTTGAAACGTTTTGTTTTTTTATTGAATGAAGCAAAGCCTGAACCATTTAGCGACAACCATAAATTATCACCTTTGCCTTGTGAAATATGGCTTACGTCGTTGGGGGCGCCGTTCTTATTCGTTGAGGTTTTATATCGTACAAACTGTTCTTTTTTTGCTACAAACTCGTTTAGTCCGTTTCGGGAAGATGCCCAGATTGTGCCGTCCCGGTCACGGAAAAGTGACTTTACATAATTTCCTGAGATGCTCGCAGAATCATCGGAATTGAACTTGAAAACTTTGAATGAATTTCCGTCAAAACGGTTTAGTCCATCATCTGTTGCGAACCACATCAGGCCCTTGCCGTCCTGGACAATGCTGTTTACAATTCCGAAGGACAATCCTTCACGGATCGAGTAACGCAAAACCCGTCCGCTTTTCCGGTCAGGCGCTGCGGAACTCGCAACCGAGAGCGCTGCAAGAATTACAATTGCGGTTATATGTATTGTTTTCCTGTACACGTTCCTGCTCCTCATGAATATTCCCGATGATAATTTACCCAATTGTGTTCCGTAAAAACGGCCGGATCACCCGTTTATTTTTTTTGCAAATAACGCAGTCAGTTTTTAACTACGAAAATAGAATTCTTTTCGTTGCGTAAAACGACCTTTTTGGATTTCCGGAGTTATTGCGCCGTAAGGCAGTTTGGGAATCAGTCATATGGAACACTTTTTGTAGATCGGTAAAATCAGGGTCGGCGGGTATGGAGGTATAGATTTTTGACTGAAGTCTATTCTGGATTTTGCTCCCTGAAAACACATTTTTTAATCATCAGATAAACAATTAACCAATGGACAGTATTAACAAAGAGCAGCCGGAAGACAACTACGAGGATCTGCACGGACCGGCAGCAAAAGAACGGATTAAGGACATGGCGGATGGTAAGAGTTGCTTTTTTTGTACAAAAATAACGACTGGCGCGCCATTTTCTACAAGGCCGATGGCAGTACAAAAAGTGGATGATGAAGGTAATTTCTGGTTTTTGAGTGCCAATGACAGTCATAAAAACAGTGAGCTGCAGTCTGACCCCGCCGTGCACCTCTTGTTCCAGGGCTCAGATTATTCCGATTTTCTGAGTATTTACGGGACGGCCACCATCACTGAAGACAAACAGGTTATTAAAGATCTCTGGGAGCCGACATTGAAAGTCTGGTTTACAGAGGGCATTGATGATCCCCGGATTTCGGCGATAAAAGTGGTGCCGAATGACGGTTATTACTGGGACAACAAACATGGACAGGCCGTGGCGTTCGTCAAAATGATCGCGGGTGCGATTATGGGCAAAACGCTCGATGATTCTATCGAAGGAAAGTTAAAAGTTTGATGGGGTGAATTTCAAATGATCAAAAAAGTTTGATTTTCAGATCATCGTTTTGGATATAGTACCTGAGAAAAGAGCATGCGGGAATCAAGTTCCGGCATGCTCTTTTTCGATTTTCTGTTACCAAAAATACTTACTTTATAAAAACCTTTTTTAGCTCATTGGTCGCATACGCCTGCGCTTCTTTCGCCTGCGGAACCAGCAGCGACATTCCGAAGAATTCGTGTGTTACGCCGCTGAAGTTTTTTGAGTCCACTTTCACCTTCGCATCTCTTAACTTCTCTCCAAGCAACATACCGTCACTTTGCAGCGGATCAATTTCTGCGGTGATAATGGTCGTTGATGGCAATCCTTTCAGATTTGCGTTTACCAGACTGATCCTCGGATCTTTTGCCTCGCCCATATTATTCAGATAGTTTTTCACAAACCATCCCAACATGGGTTTGTCAAGCGGTTTGGCAGCGGCATATTTCTGATATGATTTCGTGTTCATGTCTGAACCGGCAACCGGATAAACCAGTAACTGGTGCGCAGGTATTGCCGCACCTTTGTCTCTGGCCATGATGCTCACATTGGCGGCAAGGTTTCCTCCGGCACTTTCCCCTGCCACTGCAATTCGTTTGGCGTCGCCTTTAATCGTAGCCGCATTGTTCAGTGTCCACAAGTAAGCAGCGTATGCATCGTTGTGCGCAGTCGGGAATTTGTGTTCCGGAGCAAGCCGGTATGCCACCGAAACCACCACTGCGCCGGTTTGCTCGGACAAGCCTCTTGCGGAGGCGTCATAAGTATCCAGATCCGCAATAACAAAACCACCGCCGTGGTAATAAACGATCACAGGAAATGGCTGAGCTCCGGCATTTGGTGTGTAGATGCGGAGATGGATATTACCACCTTTAACCGGGATATCTTTCCCTGTCGTATCCACCATCGGTGCAGGAACCGGAATGTTGTATTCTTTGATCAGATCCATTACCGCGTTGGTAGGCGTGTGGTTCATACGTGCCTGCTGCGCCGTAAGTTCAGGGATTGGTTTTTCCTGATAACTGGCGAGTTTTTCTATCACAGCCTGCATTTCGGGTTTCATGTCCGGTGCCCATTCTGGAGCGGGACCAGATGGTTTGATCTCTCTGATCGCATTCATCGTGTCTTTTTTTGTGGCGAGCGAATCTGCATCCGACCCGCTTTCCGATGATCCGCCACATGCGGTAAACAGGAAACAGCATAATGCAAGGCCCGTCGTTGCACGCAGCAGTGAGGTCCTGCGGTTTTTATTTTGCAAATACGTAAATTTCATATTGGTAATAGTTAAGTTGATAATTTTCCAAATATCTACGGCGACAATGCAATAAGGGATGAAGCAAATGACAAAAATTTCCATGTCCGGACAATCTTCGGCGAAGCCCGGCGATCATGTAACTCCACCAGCCCTGTTGTCGTATTATTTGGTTGTAGCGTATATTCCACATGATTGGCCAGGAAGATCGATGTCGCCAACGGATAATGGGCTCTAAACGAGTGTAGAGATGGTTTAGCGACTCGAAAATGGCGGGGCGCGATTATTGTATAAAAATTAGGGCTGCGGGTGATCAATTTATTCGCTGCTGCACATACATACCCTTGTCTGTTAATCAGTGATTTTAAATGAAAATAAGTGAATTGTTTTTGAGACCGAATGGGCTCAAATCTGCGTCGGCGGAACAACGTGTCCCGGAAGCTCCAAATGAAATAGATCAGTTTGTAGACAGTGTTCTTTTTGAATCCTTGCCATTGGGTATTTGTGTTTGCGACGCAACAGGATCAATCAAAAAATTCAATGCGCAGGCAGCGAAGCTTTGGGGAAGAGAACCGTTGTTGTTTCATGGTTTTGAACAGTTTTGTGGGGCATTTACGATCCGTAACACCGAGGGCACTTATCTCAGGCACGATGAAACGCCTGTTGCACTTACTTTAAAGGATGGAGTAGAAAGAAATGGTGTAGAGCTTATTTTTGGAAAACCTGACTTTACTCAGTCGGTTGTAAACATCAACACCATCCTAGGCCGGGATTCTCAGGGGAATATAACCAGTGTGGTTGGGGTTTTTACGGATATTACAGCACAACGAGCCGCTGAAAATGCACTTAAACTGAAAACCAACGAGTTAGCGGACCACGTTGACAACGGAGCCGTTGGCCTCATGTGGCTGAATGCCGAAGGAATAATTAAATGGGTCAATAAAACGGAGCTTGACATGCTCGGTTACAGTCGCGAAGAATACATTGGTCAGCATATCTCGGAGTTTCATACCGGACGTAAAGCTTCGGACATCATGGACAAGCTGGGTACTGCCGGGCCGTTGCGGGAATACGAGTCTGAGCTGCGCTGCAAGGATGGATCAATAAAAACGGTGCAGATCAGTTCGAATGTTTTTGAAAAAAACGGAAGATTGGTTCACCATCGATTCTTTACTGTCGACACCTCCGGGCAAAAGCTGCTTTATAATGCGCTTAATGAAAGTGCACAGCAACAAACCCGGTTGATTAATGCACTGCCTGCTGCGGTTTACACCTGTGATCGGGAGGGACGAATTACGTTTTTTAACGAAGCGGCGGCAACACTCTGGGGAAGGGAGCCCGAGATCGGAAAGGACCTGTGGTGCGGTTCGTGGAAGATTTTCAATCCTGACGGTTCTGCCATGGGCCTGGATACTTGCCCGATGGCGATCACGCTCAAAGAAGGGCGGAAGGTTTTTGGCAAGGAAATCCTTATTGAACGACCAGATGGAAGCAGAAGAAATGTGCTTCCCTATCCGCAGCCCATTTTCGATGTGGCAGGAGAAATGACCGGAGCGATGAATATGCTTGTCGACGTTACAGAACTGAAAAAAGCGCAGCTTTTGCTGATCGAGAATGAAAACAGGTTCAAACTGGTTGCGGATGCCTCTCCGGTGCTGATTTATATGTCGGATGTTACGAACAGCAACGTGTATTTTAATACAGGCTGGCTGGATTTTACCGGCCGCACAATGCAGGAGGAGAGTGGAGACGGCTGGCTCACAGATGTACATCCGGAAGATTTGCCGGCGCTGCTGGAATTGTTCGGTCAGGTATTCGAAACGGAGCAGGAGTACAAAACAGAGTTCCGCCTCCGCCGAAAAAATGGCACATACACTTGGGTTTACGCGCATGGTACGCCACATTATTCGACAAATGGCGCATTTGCCGGCTATATTGGAACCGCGATTGATATAAATGATCAGAAAATCAGGAAAGAAGAGCTTGAAAAAAACGTTTCGGATCGCACGAGTGAACTGATTATTGCCAATGAAAAGCTTGAAGTATCCAACAAGGAGCTGGAACAGTTTGCCTATGTTGCAAGCCACGATCTTCAGGAGCCGTTACGTAAAATAACTTCTTTTGGTGACATTCTGATCAATAAATACCAGGATACCCTGGGCGATTCGGGCGTCGATATGCTGGAAAGAATGAAATCGGCCTCCTTCCGAATGAAAATACTCATAGACGATTTGCTGGCCTATTCCAAGATTACCGGCGATTCGGAAAGGGAAGTGGTCAACACGTCGGGCCAGCTGGAGGATGTGCTGAACGACCTGGATACGCTCATTACCGAAAAAGATGCCGTGATCGAGGCCGGGAACCTGTACCCGATATTGGGTTACGGACTTCAGATACGGCAATTGTTCCAGAACCTGATCGGCAATGCCCTCAAATTCAGCAGGCCGGGCGTCGCGCCCGTGATTAAAATAACGGCCCGGCTCGTTTTGGGCAGCGACACGGATTTTTATCTTACAAAAGAGGAAGGTACGCAGCAGTTTCAGCTGATTGAAATTCAGGACAATGGAATCGGTTTTAAGCAGGAACATGCTTCCCGGATCTTTCAGGTATTTCAGCGCCTGCACGGCAAGAACGAGTACGCCGGATCGGGCGTGGGCTTATCGATCGTACAAAAAGTGGTGCAAAATCACAACGGCCTCATCAGGGCATCTGGAAATCCGGGTATCGGCGCTTCATTTCAAATTTTGATGCCCGCTATACAAAACTAATTCTGGTTACTTTACATTCGGTTACAACTGTGGGTTTTAACCCGATTTGGCGCTTTTTTTGCAAAATTGAAAAAAATACGGACTTTTAGATAGAACTCGTATAGGGTAATACGTCGAACAATTTCGATTAACGAAAAAAATGGATAGTAATAACGCGATAAGGCAAAATTTATTTGCTATTTTTATGTGAGAATAAGTTTTGAACGAACAAAATTATTCCATACCCCCCTACAATTAACAACTTGGCGACTACCATGAAAATAGCCCGGAATGCTATCCTGATAGTGCTATGCCTTCACTATTTTATTTGCCAGGCGCAGAGACAGGAAACTTCGTTTTCGGACCGTTACCACCTCAGTCATTATACCGACGAAAATGGTCTGCCTCAGAACAGCGTCAAAAGTATCACTGCCGATAATGCGGGTTTTATCTGGATAAATACCGAAAGCGGGTTGGTTCGATACGACGGCCAGCAATTTCACACCTACAATAAGTCTAATCTCGCAATTAAGAATGTCAGGTTTTACTCTTTGCACCGAGATCTGACAGGCAAACGCGGGTTACTATATACTTTCCCGCCCAATCCGGATCACACTTCACTGCGCATAGAGTCGGGTAATGCAAGTGTCGATTCAATACATGCCAAGGAGCAGGTTAACAGAATGCTGCCTCCTGAAAATTATGAAAGGGGGCAATTTATGTTTACTCACGTCCCGACTGGCTGGAAAAAACATGCCGGTAGTGATTCCGTTGATTATTTGCTGCAAAGTTCTTCCGGCAAAGGAAGCTTCTATAAAGCCAGGGCGGGGAAAATCGCTTTTTACGAGCAATATAAAATTCGCTGGGAGGTCAGCCTCGTCAGCACCCATTTTGATGATTTTTTTTCTGTTCATCAGCATCTTTACCGCTTCTCACAGACCGGCGAATTACAAGAGGTAAATGCTACCGGAGCGCATAAGGTTGCTCTTTCCGGTGATTTGATTCGTGATCCCGCCTATGTGCCTGGTAAATATAATTTTCAGTTGTTCTGGGATTCTTCTTCCGACAACATATTCCTGTTGCTGAACAAAAACTTTTATTATCTGGAAGCTGTATCGACCCGCCAGTGGAAAAGCAGACTAATTCTGAGTGGCTTTGATTTCGACGTCAACCTAATCGGCGCAGCTTACTACAATCCAGTTTCGGAGACACTTTTATTGGGAAGTCAGACAAGAGGGCTGTTTGTTTTCACTCCGAAACAATTCAGGACGCTTACGGTGAGTGGAAGTGACAATGACAATATCATCTACTCTCAAACTGCATTCGGCCTGAACAAAAGTTTGATTCCAACTGGCGTCGTTCTTGGCACGTCAAATGATACAACCGATACGCCGGTGAGGTTACCATTAATATACAATATAAAGACAGAAGACAAAAGATCAATGGTAACTGATGAATCCGGTAATGTCTGGTTGAAATCTTTTCATAAACTGCACAAGTTCACCGCCGACGGCAATAGACGGCTTGGTGAATGGGATTTTGATGATGAAATCAAGACTGTCGCCCAAGGTAAGGATCAGCGAATCTGGGTTGGTCTCAAAAGTTCGGGGCTATATTTCATGGACAGGTCTTCCGTGCCCGAGCAACCCAAACTCTTTACATCTGCGTTTAAAGAGATTTCATTCATTCTACAGGGAGGTAAACAAAATCTTTGGGTGGGTACCGTGACAGGCTTGTTCTATTTCAATCTTCTGACAAGGGAGTCTACGCTTATCTCCGGAACTAAAAATTTGAATGTCAGGAGCCTTTATATATCTCCAACGACGAGAGACGGGATTTTTATTACAACTCAGGAAGACGGAGTTTTTTTCTATGAGGGCAATAAATTAACTCAGTTCCCCCTCGATGCCAACAGGAACCTCAGTGCCGCACATTGCATTGTTGAGGACCGGAAAGGCTTCTTCTGGATCACGACGAATAAAGGACTTTTCCAGTTTTCCAAAGCCGATCTGATTGCATACAGTCGTTCGACTGCTGAAGGCCGAAAACAAATGGGTAATCCTTATTATCTCTATTACACAAAAGAGCACGGATTTAATACCAATGAATTCAATGGCGGCTGCCAACCATGTGCAGTTCGACTGCCCGATGGCCACGTGTCATTACCGTCACTGAATGGTCTGGTGTGGTTTGAACCTGAGAAAATCCGCGCTCCGTTTCCTGACGGGAAACTGATCATTGACCAGATTCTGGAAAATGGAAAAGGCAAATCCATCGTTAGTGATTCGATTGTATTTGGCCTGGCCCCGAAGCAGGTCAGCTTGCATGTAACGACGCCGTATTTTGGCAATAAGGAGAATATTCAGCTTTCATATGCGATGATCAAAGCAGGTAAAACGCCGGTGCCTGCAGATTGGGTACGTCTCAAAGCAGACGATCCGGTCATCCGATTCTCCGAACTAAGTTCTGGTGAATATGCTCTGCTTGTCAGAAAGGTCAACGGATTCGGGCATAACAATTATACGACCAGACGTATCGTGCTCATCGTCCCGAAGCAGTGGTTTGAGACAGACTGGTTCCGGGTGCTCTGTCTGCTGGCCCTGGGCGTTGCCATTTATTTTTACATCAAAGTGCGAACGGCCTATCTGCAGGTGCAAAACAGGGTACTGGAAGAACGTGTATCGAGCAAAACGCAACGCCTGGAACTTGCACTGGCTGCCCTGCAGACTTCGGAAGCCGAACGGAGCAAACAAATGAACATTCATACGCATTTGCTGGCCTCGATCAGTCATGACATCCGGACGCCCCTGAAATATATACTCAACCTGTCAGAAAGGGTGGAATACCTGATAGAAAAAGAAGACATGGAAATGGTTTCCCGGATTACCTCCGATGTAGCCACCTCGTCCCGGCGAATTTTCAACCTGCTGGATAATATGCTTGCTTACATTCGTACACAGGTAAACCATGACCGGATCAAAATGCACCATGTGTCGTTAAGGCATCTGGTACAGGAGAAGGCCTCCCTGTTTTTTAATATCATGGAGGAGCAGGAAAATTGCTTTTTTAATGATGTCCCTGGCGGATACCTCGTCAATAGTAACGGGCATCTACTGGGTGTGATCATCCACAACCTCATCGATAACGCCAATAAGAACACTTTCGACGGATCGATCAGGATCTTTACCGAAATCCGCGATCCTTACCTTCATCTGGTGATCGCCGACAGCGGCCCTGGCATGCCGGCCAGCATCAGAAACTGGATGAATGGAGTAATTGATCCGGAGCAGGACAACTCAGGCTACGATGAAAAAAAAGGACTCGGACTTTCTATCGTCAAGGAACTCGCCGAATCCATCGACGTGCGGCTGCGCGTGGAGGTTAAAAACGGAACCCGGGTCCACATCATCTTCGATCTGGCAGATCAGGTACCGATAGGTTGAGGCATTGTCAGTCAGAGCGGAGTGCTGCCAGCCTGAGGTACCGTCAGTCTGAGCGGAGTCGAAGACAGTCTGAGGCGTTGTCAGTCTGAGCGTAGTCGCACTTCGACTACGCTCAGTGTGAGACCGAGCCGGAAAGTTGGTGAGCTCGCACTCATACTGAGCTTGACGAAGTACGACCGCCCGCACTTCGACCGCCCGGCGGCCCGGTACGCTCAGTGTGACAGCCCGGTACGCTCAGTGTGATAGCCCGGTGAGCTCATTGCCTAAAAGCGTGGTGCGCGCTTGTCAGTCTGCGAGGAGGTACTGTCAGTCTGAGGTGTTGTCAGTCTGAGCATAGGTGTTGTCAGTCTGAGCGTAGTCGAAGACCGAGCCGAGATGCTTGATCGCCCGCACTTCGACTACGCTCAGTGTGATAGCCCGGTGAGCTCATTGCCTAAAAGCGTGGTGCGCGCTTGTCAGTCTGCGAGGAGGTACTGTCAGTCTGAGGTGTTGTCAGTCTGAGCATAGGTGTTGTCAGTCTGAGCGTAGTCGAAGACAGTCCCGCAAAGGTTGGAAGCGCTGTGAACCCGCACTCATACTGAGCTTGACGAAGTACGACCGCCCGGCGGCCCGGTTCGCTCAGTGTGACAGCCCGGTGAGCTCATTGCCTAAAAGCGTGGTGCGCGCTTGTCAGTCTGCGAGGAGGTACTGTCAGTCTGAGGTGTTGTCAGTCTGAGCATAGGTGTTGTCAGTCTGAGCGTAGTCGCACTTCGACTACGCTCAGTGTGAGACCGAGCCGGGATGCTTGATCGCCCGCACTCATACTGAGCTTGACGAAGTACGACCGCCCGGCGGCCCGGTACGCTCAGTGTGACAAGATGGTAAGCTCAGTGTGACAAACTGGTAAGCTCATTGCTTAACAAATTGGGAATCTCACTCCTTCACCCACCCGGCTTCATTTTTTTGAACAGGTCTATGACGTTATCTACTTCAAGTTTTTGAAATATCCTCGTTTTGTGGGTGCTGACCGTCGTAAGTTTGAGTTTTAGTTCTGTTGCAATATCCTTTGTCCATTTACCTTCCAGTAAAAGATCAAGTACTTCATGCTCCCTGGGCGACAGCGGGGATTCCTGGGCGCCGGGCTTTGGGTGCATTTTTTCGAAATAACTTGCCGTAATCAGTTCCTGTACCGAATCGCTGACGTATTTCTTATCACTCAGTACAGTCCGGATCGCCGCACCGAACTCCTCCGTGGGCGCTACCTTGGACAAATAACCGTTGGCGCCGGCAGTTAGAAATTTGAGTGCATGTTTGGTCTCATCCTGGCCGGTGAAAATCAGGATCCTTACGTTCTTTTGCACGTTACGGAGCCTGCCGATCATGGCGTAGGATTCGCTGCCCGGTACGTCCACATCCAGGATGATCAGGTCGTAGAGTGCATCACCCAGCATTTTAAGGCCTTTGGGGAATGAACCTGCTTTTTGTAGTGTGAACTTCTGAAAGTTTTCTTTCAGTACAATTGTGAGGGCTGAGACGACAATGTCGTGATCTTCGATGATCAGTACCTTTGGATTTTGTGTCATGTTTGGGGAGATGTTAATCTTATGATTTAGTTGATGAAAGCAAACGCCAAATATATCATCTATTAACGTATAGTGAATATAGTAAAAGTTTTGTTTTGGACCTTTTTTAATAGAATTCTTTTTGTTTACGTCATGCATAAATACTATAAATTTTTCCCCGGAAGCCTGATACATTTGTTATAGAAAAAAATCGAAATAACCGATAGAAGAATCGCTCTGCCGCTCTATTCGAGAACATTGAGCTTAGAATCAATCCATTTTATTTATCAAACTTTAACAATATGGGAAATTGCTACTTCTTCGATTATTTCAAAGCACCCGATAATCCCCGCGCTGAGCTGAGAGAAGTTTGCCAGGCTGAGCGTAGCTTTGTTGGGCTGAGGAGAGTGTTGTCCTGCTGAGCGTAGGTCTTGTCAGCTGAGCTGGGATGTTGTCAGGCTGAGCTGGGAAGTTGTCAGGCTGAGCGGAGTCGAAGCCCGAGCCGGGATGTTTGATGGCCCGCACTTCGACTACGCTCAGTGTGACAGCATGGTAAGCTCAGTGTGACAGCATGGTACGCTCAGTGTGACAGGATGGTAAGCTCATTGTGACAGCATGTTACGCTCATTGTGACAGGATGGTAAGCCCCGTTTGACAGCTCGGTAACCTCAGTGTGACAGCCTGAGTGCGCGATATTAGAATTGATCTCGTCAATTTAAACGTATATAGATAATAGTTAGCTGTTTCTTTGCCGGCGGGCGGGATAACCCGCAGGCAGTATAATCATGACGCTATACACACACCCAACGGCATGAAAACTTTTAACCTGACTAATTTAGAATGTTGGTATGATGAGCTGAGATGTTGTTTTGAACGAGCTTACCAAACTGTCGCATTGAGCGGAGATTTTGTTTTGAATGAGCTAGCCAAGCTGTCACACTGAGCTGAAATGTTGTTTTGAATGAGCTTATCAAGCAGTTACACTGAGCTTACCATGCTGTCACACTGAGCGTAGTCGAAGTGCGGGCGGTGGAGTTTGAGGAATCCCGGCTCGGTCTTCGACTACGCTCAGACTGACAGCACCACCGCACGGTCTTACACTGAGCGAAGATGTTGTCACACTGAGCGTACCGGGCCGCCGGGCGGTCGTACTTCGACTCCGCTCAGTATGGGTGCGGGCGGTGGAGTTTGAGGCATCGTGGCTCGGTCTTACACTGAGCGAACCGGGCCGCCGGGCGGTCGAAGTGCGACTACGCGCAGACTGACAGCATCTCCGCACGGTCTTCGACTACGCTCAGAATGACAGCATGGTAAGCTCAGACTGACAAGGCATGGTGAGCTCAGACTGACAGCATCGTGGCTCGGTCTTACACTGAGCGAACCGGGCCGCCGGGCGGTCGAAGCGCGACTACGCGCAGACTGACAGCATCTCCGCACGGTCTTCGACTACGCTCAGACTGACAGCATGGTAAGCTCAGACTGACAAGGCATGGTGAGCTCAGACTGACAGCATCGTGGCTCGGTCTTACACTGAGCGAAGTCGAAGTGCGACTCCGCTCAGCCTGACAAGACCTGAGCTCAGACATACAGCACCGATGCTCAGCCTGACAGCAGTGCAGACTGACAACCGCTAGTACTTATACTATAAACTAAAAACACCAAAACTTTGACTATAAAGGGTATTGTACAAAGGGGATCGGGGGTGGAATTAGTATTTCTACAAGTGCTCAAAAATGGCGAAAGGAGCCTTGTAGAGGCATATTCCAACTATATTCGATAATTAATTCTACGTAAAAAAAATTCTATTATTTTTTTTAAAAGTTCTGTTACCAACGTGTTTGAAAGGCGTCTAGATGTAAACCCAAACGGTTTTTAACCTAAACAAAAGTCCTCTATTTATTACAAACTAAACACACACTACACACCAGTAGAGCATGGCCCTCCGCAGCGGAGGGCCCTCTACACGCCGCGGTTCTGCGGCGTCCGACAGACCGGGGACTTGCCATACGCCGGACCCTCATTTTTATCTATTTTTTAATTACAAATGATCGTAAAAACATTTTACACAATGAAAACAAATCAACTATTACACAAAACCATCTTTACCGCGCTCTTCGCGGTGGCGCTTACCTTCGGGTCTTCTGCGGTGTTTGCGCAGGTGAAAATCGGGACGAATCCTACGGTGATAGGAGCTTCTAATAATTTGGAAGTGGAAGCTTCGACGGCTGGGAGAAAAACTTCTGTTGATAAGGTAACGGGACAAGTTACAATCGCTGACGGTACACAAGGAGCCAATAAGCTATTGACGTCCGATGCAAACGGAGGGGCTAGCTGGCAGCCAGTGGGCTCGCAGGATAGTCCGGTTCTGTTCAACGTGACAAATATTTCCAATCAAGTTATAGCATCTGCAACGACCGCTTATGTGGATTTTGATTTAGAGGGTTACGACAAAGGGAGTAATTTTGATCTGACAACCAACGCCCTCACAATCCCTGCGACCGGAACAGGTCTGTATCAGTTCAATTGTATTTTTGGAACCTTGAATCAAGCTATTGTGCAAGGTGTGTATGTCCAGATAGAGATAAATGGTTCTAACGTGTACCCACTTGGTATTGGTAACTGCGCGTCCGGTGCTGGTATTGGTGGCGCGGGTGCCACAGTAGTCGCGTTGAACGCCGGAGATGTCGTGAAGGTGAAACTTATTCCTTCGCTTCAGCCAAGTCAAAGCATCACATTTTTCCACTTTAATTTCAGCGGGTCGATGGTTTCCAGATAGCCAACTTAATATCGATTCGCAATCAGTGTTCCATGGTCAAGCGTATGCAACGCGATTTCAGACCAAACAAAACATCCAAAAAAACTCACATATACAATCTTAAAAACAATGAAAACAAATCAATTCATATACAAAACTATGGGTGCGGTGATGACCGCTGCGGTCCTATTATTGGGCTCTTCTTCTGCCTTCGCACAGGTGAAAATCGGGACGAATCCTACGTCAATAGGAGCTTCTAATAATTTGGAAGTGGAAGCTTCGACGAGTGGAAGGAAAACGTCAGTGGATAGAGTAACGGGACAAGTGACTATTAAAGATGGTACGGAAGGTGTAAATAAAATTCTAACGTCTGATGCCAATGGCGGTGCCAGCTGGCAAAACCCATATGCAACATCAATGATTGTTGGGGTCGATAACCAGCCTCCCGGACTTATTACTTTGACAGCACCTAATCTCTCCTACGTCGTAGATGCTCCAATAACTTTAAATAAAGGTGTTTATGAATTATACTACTATGCGGATTACCAATTCCCGAATCCCGTAGTCCCTTCTTACATCTATTTTACCTTCATCGTAACTTCCGGGACTGCCATTATTCCGTCCTATCCATATGGTGCAAATAATGACGGACCACATGTGGTACCTCAACAGTCTGCCAACTCGGTCGGAGCGAGAATTGCACAAATGGTTGTTGTCACTGCTGACAATACTGTGATTAAACCGCGTTACCAGGCACCAGTTTCTGGTGGGATATTATATCACGGCAAGATAGCGGCTTTCAAGTTCCTTTAAAATCAATCTTACAATCTTGAAAATATGATTGTGGATCAACTATTTTTTACACACAACCAACAAGAAATAATGCATAAAATATATAAAGTCAGAACTCAGTCCCGCAAACGGGATGTGGGCCAGATCATCGCACTGACAATGCTGTTGCTGCTGATGGTGCTCGTTTTCGAGGCCCGCGCACAGGAAGGCAGCCAGGGGAATACCACTATTTTCGGCGGTGCGCAAATGACGTTTTTCGGTAACCATAATTTTCAGGCACCTGCGGGCGGTACACAGCCGGGCGTAATCCTAACAGAGCGTGCAACGGCAACTACGAGCTACCTTAATTTTTCAGGTAACGGGCTCAGCAGCACAGTAGCCGACGATGCCAATTATGTTGACGGGTACGTTCGTAAGTATGGCACCGGGCAGTTTATTTTCCCTACAGGGGACAATGGGAAAGCGGGACAATTTGCAGCATCTGCGGATGCTACGGATGGAGCATACTTTTTTGCAGATCCCAATACTGCAATCACGACAAATCTTTTTACAGGATCAAACTATCCTGCGCTTCCTGCCGGCGCGCCCTTTGTCACTAGTGCGAAAGGACCTGGCGTGGCAAAAGTAAGTACGGTAGAATACTGGGATATCAATGGTACAACCGCTACCCCCATCACCCTGACCTGGCATGCCTCAAGTGATATTCTTACACTTGGAGCTGGAATGCTCAGCCGTCTTTCCATCGTTGGATGGGATGGCGTACAGTGGGTGAAAATACCGTCAACCTTCGATGCAACTTCTGTTCTTGGAGGGGCAAGTACATCCACTACCGGTTCAATCACTACCACAGCCAGCATTGTACCTAATACCTATACTGCATATACATTCGGTGCGTCGGCTCCGGATTTAACACCGATCATCGCATTGCCAAACAACAACTTCCTGACGAACGGTGTAACGAAAAACTTCACAGCCGCAATCTACGAGCTACTTTCGGTTGCGACCGGCCCAAATGTGCAGTTTTCTGTAACGGTGCCAACAGGCTATTCGCTGGCTTTCAACCCAAGCCAGACAACCATCACACCAACTGGCTCAGCCATCCCGGTAACGGTGAAGAACTCGGAATGGACGGTAGTTGCAACCGCTCTTGGCGGACGCAGACTGACATTTCAGGCCAATGCAGGAATCACGCTTGCGCAGCTTGGTAACGCGATACTTGGTTACACCGTAACCCGCGTATCCGCTCAGCCGGGCAGTACCGCCGTGATCACTGTCGGCGTGGTAGACGACATCTCAAAATTTATATATGATCTGGTCGACGCGAATAACATCTATACCCGCGTGATCAACTCATTATAATGATGAATGGAAAAGCACCGGCTGCAATCTTGTAGTCGGTGTTGGTTAAATGTTTCACTTACAACAACTTAAATTAGAAATTGGTATGAAAGCAAAGATTTTTTACGTATTCGCGTTGTTTGTTACAACACTTGGGCTAGCCCGGGCCCAGGATCCGGCTATTGCCGGAATAAACCCTGGTCAGTCGCCACTGATGGTGGGGCAGTCGACTATTATTGAGGCCGACATTCTGAATGGTAGTTCAACTCCTATCCTGCAATTCAACAACGCAACCTGGACCATTAATCTGCCACCAAACATTGACGTAACGGGAGTAACTTTTGATGACCCATCTGTAAGCGCATTTTTGTCGGTATACATTAGTCCGTATGACCCGACAGGGACCACAATTCAGATCGTTTCAGACAAAGGCAATTTTCCTGGTGGCGGGGCATTTATTGCCTACATTGCTGTGAAAGGCGTTCAGATTACGGCAGTGGGCGTTCCTGCACCGATGAGTATCAATGCGGCGTCTTTTCCGCCGGTGGGTACCAATGCCCCTGGAAACGACAATGCGACAAGCAATATCGTGATCATCCCGCAACCGCCGGTTGCCACACCTGATGCCGCGACAACGCCGAACTCGGTGACACCCGTAACAGTTACATTGTTCACAAATGATACGCCCGGGGCAAATGCAATTGCACCTGCTGTACCGGATATGGGTGTAATAGTGCCAACTTCTGTTAAGCTCATTGATCCGGTCAACGGACCTGTGACGACACTTGTTGTACCAAATGAGGGAACGTATCAGGTGAATCCGGACGGAACCGTAACCTTTACGCCTTCGCCTACTTTCAGTGGTATAGCTACACCTGTAAACTATACTTACATGGACGACAATGGTGGAACCTCGAATCAGGCGACGATCACAATTACAGTGGCCGCGCTACCCGTGACACTGGTTCGGTTCAATGTAGCCAAAGAAGGAAAAACAGCACAGCTGAGCTGGGCAACGACCGAAGAAAGCAACAGCGACCGTTTTGAAATTGAGCACAGTCTGAATGGAAAGGAATGGGGCAGAATCGGTACAGTGGCTTCTCATGGAGAAAGTAATTCACTTAAAAATTACGGTTTTGCTGACGTGCAGCCTGCGAACGGAGATAACCTCTACCGCCTCAAAATGGTTGACAAAGATGAAACGTATGCATACAGCCGTATTCAGTCTTTAAAATTTGATGGTGTTGGTGCAGATCTGTCAATTTACCCCAATCCGGTTGCCGACCAATTGTTTATCCGTGACTTTAATCAGGTGACAAGCGTGGTGATCAATGACCTCAATGGACGTGCAGTGCATCAGTCGGGAAGTTCAGCGGACGGAGCAATCAGCGTAAAAAGCCTTTCTGCGGGAATGTATGTTGTGAGAATCACCCGTTCCAACGGAGTGGTTTCCAGCCAGAAAATAGTCATTGCCAAGTAACCCAAGTCTATTTTTGCCCGGCGGCTTACCGTACGTGTCGGCCGCCGGTATTTTAAAAACAGTGCGTTTTTTATACAATTGGTTAAATCAAAAAAAGCCTTTTTCTGTTCGTCTAACCGGTTTTGACATGAATTATCCGGGACTATCGTTTCGTCGGGTAGCCTGCAAGTCAGATGTTTTAGCAGCAGAAAAGATATTCAGTCAATAGAAAGTTGAGTCGGGTAATTGTTACATCTTCCCGGGTTTCCGGGAAGATGTTTTATTAAAAATAGCAACATTAAGTACGACAGGGCTGGTGACGAAAAGTGCGGCCTCTTTGAAAAATGAAAACAGGAACAGTGGAAAAATTGGGCTGAGGGCAAATTAACTAATCAAAAAAATCATCAACAATCAAAAGTTAAGATCATGAAAAAAGTAGTTCTCGTTACGGGAATGTTGTTTGCGTTCGTATTTGGCGCACAGGCACAAAAAAACACGCTGCTTGTTTACGGTAATCTGGATGTGTTGTCGGACAAAGAAGGTAGTGTAAAAAACAGTACATTTTCTATCTCGCCGGGCATTGGTTACCAGTTCACCGACAACTGGACGGCAGGGTTGAATCTTGCAGCGGGTAATACAAAATATGGTGTTGCCGGCGTAAAAACATCTTCATTCGGTGTAGGTCCGTTCATACGTTATGCCTATCCGTTGTCGGATATTTTCGCAGTGTACGGGCAGTTCAATGCCAATGTGTTGTCAGGCAAAACCGCCGGCCTTAAAAGCAACGGTTTTCAGGGCACGCTTTTCCCGGCGATCGGAGTGAATTTAAAAAATGGTTTTGCACTCAATTTTAATTTCGGAAGCCTCGGGTTCGGAAGCAACAAAGTGAAGGGAATGGAAAAAACAACAAATTTCGGCCTATCCTTCGGCAGCGGAGCCGGTTTCGGCATCTCGAAGAACTTTGGGTTGAAGTAAGGTTGTCGGTCTGAGGCGCTGTCAGTCTGAGCGTAGTCGAAGACAGTCTGAGGTGCTGTCAGTCTGAGCGTAGGTGCTGTCAGTCTGAGCGGAGTCGAAGACCGAGCCGCGATGTTCCGCACTCCGACCGCCGAGCAAAAGTTGAAAGCTGAAACATTGCGGCCCGCACTTCGACTCCGCTCAGTGTGACAAGTTGGTAAGCTCAGTGGGGCAGGATGGTAAGCGTTGTGTTAACAGAGTGAGCTTGGATATTGTCAGTCTGAGTGTAGGTGCTGTCAGTCTGAGCGTAGGTGCTGTCAGTCTGAGCGTAGTCGAAGACCGAGCAGCGATGTTCCGCACTTCGACTACCCTCAGTGTGACAGCATGGTGTTCCGCACTTCGACTACCCTCAGTGTGACAGCATGGTGAGCCCGCACTTCGACTACGCTCAGTGTGACAGCATGGTGAGCCCCGCACTCATACTGAGCTTGACGAAGTACGACCGCGCGGCGGCCCGGTTCGCTCAGTGTGACAAGTTGGTAAGCTCATTGTGACAAAGCATCGCTCAATGTGAAAACCTCATTGTGACCTCAATCAACCGCAGCAGTCCAATTGCAACGATGATTTAGGTAACCCCATTTTAGTATCATCAATGTAATAACTGAAACAATGAGTGCATACTATGTTTACATACTCAGGTGCAGGGACGACAGCTACTATACCGGCGTGACAAGGGATATTACAAACCGGTTTGAGGAGCACAATGCCGGAAAGTACACGAGCAGCTACACCTTTTCAAGGCGTCCCGTCCAACTCGTTTACTACAATGAATTCAATGATGTGACACGGGCAATTCATTTCGAAAAACAGCTGAAAGGATGGAGCAGAAGTAAGAAGGAGGCGCTGATGAACAGTGATTGGGATAAGCTAAAAATCCTGGCCGAGTGTAACAATGAAACGAATCACAAGCGCTATGTGCCAGATGGGTGAGTTGTTTTTTTGTTGGGCGTGAGGTTTTGTCAGTCTGAGCGTAGGTTTTGACAGTCTGAGCGTGAGGTGCTGTCAGTCTGAGCGTAGGCGCTGTCAGTCTGAGCTTTGGTTTTGTCAGTCTGAGCGTAGTCGAAGACCGAGCCGCGATGTTCCGCACTTCGACCGCCCGGCGGCCCGGTACGCTCAGTGTGACAGCATGGTGAGCCCGCACTCATACTGAGCTTGACGAAGTACGACCGCCCGGCGGCCCGGTCCGCTCAGTGTAACAGCCCGGTCCGCTCAGTGTGACAGCCAGACTGCCTTTTTTTTAAAAAATTGAAACACAAACAATTATTTTTTTATCACTAAATAACACACGTACATGAAAAAATATGCAGCAGAATTTATTGGGACCTTTTGGCTGGTGCTTGGGGGTTGTGGTAGTGCGGCTTTGTCAGCAGCATTTCCTGGTGTAGGAATCGGATTGCTTGGGGTATCGTTTGCTTTTGGTTTGACAGTGCTCACAATCGCTTACTCGCTGGGCCACGTTTCAGGCGCACATCTCAACCCTGCAGTGTCGTTTGGTTTATGGGCTGGTGGCCGGTTTTCAGGGAAGGATCTGCTTCCTTATATCATTTCACAGATATTGGGTGGAATCGCGGGCGCGGCTGTGCTTTATCTGATCGTGACGGGGAATGGAAGCGCAATCGGAGATTTTGCGGCAAATGGTTACGGCGACCATTCTCCCGGTAAATATGACCAGACAGCCGCCTTCGTCACCGAGTTTGTGATGACTTTTATGTTTTTGATCGTGATTCTTGGCGCAACAGACAAGGCTTCATCTGCTGGGTTCGCTGGTATTGCGATTGGCCTTGCGCTGACGCTCATTCACCTGATCAGCATACCGGTTACAAATACTTCGGTCAATCCAGCAAGAAGTATCAGCCAGGCCTTGTTTGTCGGTGGCTGGGCAATTGAGCAGTTGTGGCTGTTCATCGCGGCGCCGGTAGCTGGTGCGTTACTGGCCGGATTTGTATATAAAATGTTATTTAATAAGGACTAAAATATCCATTCAGGTATTCTCGAAGGCACGATGTTTCGTTTTTTGATCCTGGATTTCCAACTGTAAGTAACCCTCCTCGACATGATTATGAAGAAGCTTCTTTTATACAACAAGATACAGGATTTTGAACAGGAGTGTGAGAAGATCAGGAAGCTGGATCTGCATGTGGAGCAGGTTGCCAGTATCAGTGGGGTTCTCAGGAATCATTTGTTCCGTGAAGCAGGAGAGGAAAGAGATATGTTTGATATTTTCCTCATAAACATGACGGAGCTGAACAATGATATCGTGGAGTTCCTGCATTATGTGGGAAAGAATAAGCCTGAACTTCCTATGATTGTCCTATCTGAATCTGTGGAAAAGACGAATTTACTGCAAACACTGCTGAAAGGCACCGCTTGCAGGATATCAGAAACCGAACAGGTTGAAAAAGTACTCAAAGAAATTCAGGAGTAGAGAGCGGATAATTTGGATAGGGCAGGATGCTGTGAATAGGATAATCATTTTCTGATCATGATAAAATCTAATAATAAACTATGTTAACCATCGGATTGATTGATAGCTACGCACTGATGCGTAAAGGGCTCTCTATAATTCTTAATGATCATTTTGAGAATGTTGAGGTGCTGGAATCAAATGATATTGCAGAATTCGGTCGTTTGTATGAACAAAAAAGGCCGGATCTGATGATCATGGGAATTAATTTGACAACGAAGGACGATTGCCTTGATATGGTAAATCAGCTTAAAAAACGGTTTCCCGCCATTCCGCTGGTGGTTTATGACGAGCATTTGAGGTTGAACCTGACGATTCCTTATTTTAAGCTTGGGATCAGTGGTTATCTGCTTAAACAGAATAGTGCCGCCGAAATGATCAACTGTGTGGATGCAGTTTTGAGTAAAAAGCAATATTTGTGCCCTGCGCTGCTGGAAGTGATGCTAAAGTTTTTCTCAAAGCCTCATTATGGCCAGCAAAAATCAATTTCGCTGACCAGAAGGGAATCGGAAATTGCCAAGTACCTCAGCCAGGGAATGAAAACTTCGTGGATTGCCGAGACTTTGGGAAGAAAGCCGTCTACGATCAGTACGATCAAAAATAACATCTTTAAAAAAATGAAGGTGGAAAATATTATGGAGTTGCGAAAGGTGATTCACGTTGATTTTGCCTGAATAAGTAACTTTCCGCGCTGATCTTTCCCGTAGCCTCCGGGAAAAAGCTGTCAAAGACTTGCCTGGTTTCTATTTCCGGGCAGGTCTTTTTTTTGCGTGATTTCATTTACCAATCATTTTCCTGTTTATCTGTTGCCATTGCGAAAATTCCGGTATTTTGCGCTGATGAAGCAGAACCGTTTGTCTTAGCACAGGTCCATTTTAAAAAATCTTTCGATTTTTAATTAATCTGGCGCTGTGATGTGGCCGGTCAACAGAAAAAATCAGTAGTAATAAGCAATCAGGAAAACCGGAAAAATCATCGCGATGACAAAAGAAATAAACATTGGAATTGTTGGCTATAAATTTATGGGCAGGGCGCACAGTAACGCCTGGAGAAAAGCGCCTCAGTTTTTTGATATGCCTTTAAATCCGGTACTAAAAGTGGCCTGTGGGCGACAAGAATCTTCACTCAAAGAATTTGCTGAAAAATGGGGTTGGCAGGAGACGGAAACGGACTGGAAAAAATTGATAGCCCGTCCCGATATTGATGTGGTGGATGTGGCACTGCCACAGCACTTGCATTATGAAATTGCCATTGCAGCAGCGAAGGAAGGTAAACACATTTTCTGCGAGAAGCCGATGGCGATGAACAGCAAAGAGGCTGAGGAAATGCTGAAAGTGTGTGAAGACAATAAAGTGGTTCATTATCTGAATCACAATTACAGACGGACGCCGGCAGTGTCTTTTGCAAAAAAAATGATTGATAACGGGAAAATCGGGAGGATTTTTCATTGGCGGTGTGCATATCAGCAGGACTGGATCGTTGATCCTGAGTTTCCCCTGACATGGCAGCTCAGAAAAGAAACCGCTCAGGCCGGCCCGCAGTGGGATCTCAACTCCCATGCCGTGGACCTTGCGCACTATCTGGTCGGGGATATTGCAACCGTTTCCTGCCTAACAGCCAACTTTATTACGGAACGCCCTATTGCGGACGAGTCCACTTCCGGTAATTTGTCGTCCGGAAAAGCTGGTAATGAAAAAGGAAAAGTTACCGTCGAAGACGCCGCCCTGATGATGGTGCAGTTCAAAAACGGTGCGGTGGGTTCTTTCGAAGCGAGCAGATTTGCAACTGGCAAAAAGAACGGATTGACTTTTGAAATTTATGGAAGTAAAGGAAGCCTGATGTTTAACCTGGAAAGGATGAATGAGCTGCAATATTATTCTCTGGACGATGAGGAGGGAACGCAGGGTTTCAGAACGATCCAGACCACTGAGGCGGCACATCCTTATGCGGGAAACTGGTGGCCGGCCGGGCACATCATTGGCTACGAACACGCATTTGTTCATGCTGTTGTAGATTTTGTGTCGGCAGTTACAAGCAAAACTCCGATTGAGCCAAATTTCCATGATGGATTGAAAATAACCAAAGTGCTCGAAGCCGGAATCATTGCAGCAGAGACAAGACAGCAGGTGATTCTGGTATAAAACGGTAAATTAATGAGCGAGACTGCTTTTTATTACTAAGCCTGTCTTGCTCATTTTTTTATCGTTTATTATTTCCAGGGTAGTTTATGTCTGTTAAAAAATGTCAGTTTGTAATTGTCTGCCTGCTTTTTGGTACATTTTTTAGCCCCGTTCTGGGCCAGAAAAAATCTGATAAGATGCCTGTTTATGCGCGCAACAATTTAATTGCCTGGTGTATTGTTCCGTATGACAGCAAAAATCGGGGTCCGGTGGAGCGGGCGGAGATGCTGAACAAACTCGGCTTTACAATGCTGGCCTATGACTGGCGTGAGAAACATGTTCCTGGTTTTGACGATGAGCTTGATGCATTGAAGCAGCACAATATTAAATTACAGGCGTTCTGGCTTTACTCGGGTCCTGAGCCGGAAAACGATAAGAATTTTGCTGCGATTCTGGATGTGCTGAGGCGGCATGACGTGAAGACGGAAATCTGGTGCATGGTCAGCGGGATCAGAGACATGGACAAAATGACACAGGAAGAAAAGGTGAAGGCAGTTGCGAAACCCGTGCGCTATATTGCCGGGAAGGCGGCAGAGATCGGTTGTAAAGTTGGACTTTACAATCATGGCGGGTGGTACGGAGATCCTGAAAATCAGCTGGCTGTCCTGAATTATCTCAAAATGAAGAACATCGGTATCGTCTATAACTTTCACCATGCAGAAAATGATCTTGACCGGTTTCCCGCGTTCTTTCCTAAAATTCTGCCTCATTTGCTGGCCGTGAACCTGATGGGTTTAAAAAAAGGAAATCCTGTAAAAGTTGTACCGATTGGAGCGGGTGATGCCGAGGCAGCTATGATTGAAATGGTGCGCAAAAGTGGCTATGCTGGACCAATTGGAATCATCAACGAGGACACTGCGCCCGATGCAGAAGTTGGGCTTAAAATGAATGTAGACGGACTTAAAAAAATACTGAAAGAGCAGAATGATCGCAAGGCGTTGCGGACATACAGATAGGGTGGAAGGGTGGTGAGAAACTGTCAGTCTGATTGCGGAGAAACTGTCAGTCAGAGCGTGGAGATGTTGTCAGTTTGATTGCGGAGATGTTGTCAGTCTGAGCGTAGTCAAAGACCGGGCCGCACTTCGACTACGCTCAGTATGACAGTATCTCCGCCCACTTCGACTACGCTCAGTGTGACAGTATCTCCGCCCACTTCGACTACGCTCAGTGTGACAGTATCTCCGCTCACTTCGACTACGCTCAGTGTGACAATACCTCCGTTCACTTCTACTCCGCTCAGTGTTGGCAGCGCTCGTGATTAGTGTGACAGTACCTCCCCGGTTTTGACAAGATATTATTACATTTGAATGAGAATTTCTGATGTTTGACAGATATCTTTCTTCAGATGTTTTGCGCGCTGTGTTAATTTCACAGCACAGTTATCACAACGATGAGTATCCGGTTTCGATTTCTTGAGAAATATCTGAACGCTGTCCGGCAGAACAGGCTCAATTTATTTATTTTGTTTCTGGTCTTTCCCTGGCTCGTTCCGCTGGCTGGATATCTTATTTGGGGGCAAGGATATTTTTCAGGTTTTGGCATTTTTGTAGCCGGCAGCGTGCTCAATTTATCTTTCGCCCTGTTTATACATTTGGTAAATCAGCGGATTGCGGAGCTGATCGCGAATGTTTATCGGGATGCCGATCAGTCAGTATATCGGGTAACGTTGTGGTTCGTTTTATTTTCTGTGATCAATGTGCTGGCGTTATATCTTATCCTTTCTGTCTATGATTTTTTCGGACTGTTTGGTTTTGTATTGGACATTAGCAGGTCCCTTTGGGCAGTATTTGCGATTGTTGCGGCATCTTTGGTTGGGTCTGGGTTATCGGAATTGTCGTACACCTTCATGCAGTGGAGAACAAATCAGTTTGAGTTTAATCAATTGGAGCAATCGCAACTTCAGTCAGAGCTGGACACGGTAAAACAGCAGGTCAATCCGCATTTCCTTTTCAATTGCCTGAACTCACTTTCAGTTCTGATTTCGGAAGCACCTGCCACCGCGGAAAAGTTTGTGGATGAAATGGCAAAAGTATACCGGTATTTATTGCAGGTGAACGGAGCCAACAGAGACACGAATCTGGTCACGCTTGATGCGGAAATCAGGTTCATTTCGTCCTATATTTATCTGCTGGAAACACGATTTGAAAATGGCATCCGCTTCACTTTGAAAATAGAAGATCTTTGTCTGAGCGGCCAGATAGCACCTTTATCGCTGCAAACGCTGATCGACAATGCGATCAGGCACAACATTGTTTCGGCTGAGCAACCACTGCATATCAGCATCCGGACCACGATAACCGGTCAACTGGAAGTGCGGAATAACCTGCAAAAAAGGACCGTCCGGACACCCTTCAACAGCGAAGGATTATCCACACTGATGCGGCGATACAAGCTGATGTTCAACCAGGCAGGGACGGTGCAGGTGAGCGAGGATGCTTCGAGTTTTACGGTACTTTTACCTTTGATCCATACATGAAAAAGCGAGAGCAGTTTGGTAATCTCGGGCGGTTTATTTGGTTGAGCCCTTTCGGCAGGTGGATATTCGTACTGCTGGTTCCCTGGTTTGTGCCAACAATCAGTTATTTGCTTATCGGCGGTAATTATCTGGCAAGTGTTTCCGATTTTATGAAGGGGACGCTGATGGTGCTGATCATGACTACTCTGGCGTTTATACCGCATGATTGGGCTGCACAATATTTTGCGAAAAAATATTCCTCAATTCATTCATCAGTAAAGCGGGCTACATTTACCGCGATTGCGTTTTGTTTTCTGACGGCCGTTTACGTTTCCTTTTATGGATTTCTGATCATCCGTTTCAGGCCACTGAATGCGGAGCTGAGTGCTGGGGAAATGATCCATGTATACCTTTTTGAACTGGTCGCCATTTTCCTTCTGACCGGATTGTATGAACTTAATTATTCGCTGGAAAAATGGAAAGAAATCAAAATCAATAAGGAAGCCTTAAAACGTGCGGGTATGCAGGGGCAATTGCAGGGGCTAAAAAGTCAGGTAAATCCACATTTTTTATTCAACAGCCTGAATACACTGTCGGCGCTCATCACCGACGAACCGCGCAGGGCAGAGGAGTTTGTGGATGAGATGGCGAAGGTTTATCGCTACCTGCTGCAAACCAATCAGAATGAATTAACCACTTTGTCAACGGAGATCAAATTTATCAATTCCTACTATCATCTGCTAAGAACCCGATATGATGTTGGTTTAGCGTTGATTATCGATGTTAACGCAGCGGCATTGAACAAGAAAATTCCGCCATTGACCTTACAGCTTTTGATTGAAAACGCTGTAAAACACAACACCATACTTGAAAAAAGTCCCCTCTACCTCTACATCACATCGATTGGTGATGACATGCTGGAAGTGAAAAATAACTTGCTGGAAAAGTCAACGCCGGTAAAATCGACAAAGTTGGGACTATCCAATATTCAGGCCAGGTATCAGCTTTTGTCGGAGAGGCAACCCGTCATCGAAGCAGGACCGGACTACTTTAAAGTGTTATTGCCATTACTTTCCGAAACCCCGTAAAACCGAAAATCTGTAAAGAAATGAATATTTTAATTGTAGAGGACGAAAAACTGGCAGTTCGAAAACTGATTAAATTGATAGAAGAAACTGAGCCGGGTTTTGTCATTAAAGGCACGACGCCAAGTATACAGGCAACAGTGGAGTGGATCAATGAAAACAGGGACAAGGGCGAAAAGGAGCCTGATCTGATTTTTATGGATATAGAACTGGCAGACGGGCAAAGTTTTGAAATTTTCAACCGCGTTACTGTTAAAAGCACCGTGATATTTACCACTTCTTATGATGAATATGCTTTGCAGGCATTCAAGGTAAACAGTATAGACTATTTGTTGAAGCCCGTGCAGAAGGAAGATTTGCAGCGGAGCCTTAGAAAATTCTACGATTTGACTGGAAATCAAAGGAAAGAAGAGGTAGTTTCGCTGCCGGCAAGTTTAGAAAATATTCTAAAAAGTTTCCAGTTGCAACAAGCTCCTGTCGAATACAGGAAGCGATTTCTGGTGAAACAGGGATCCCGTTTACTGTCCGTCGAAATTGCTGAAATTGCCTATTTTTATATTGAAGATGGTATCAGTTTGTTTAAGAACATTCAGAATCAAAAATTCATCGTGGATTACCGTATGGACGAGCTTGCAGAGATGCTGGACCCGGGTCATTTTTTCAGGATCAACAGAGGAATGATCCTCACACATCAGGCGGTGGTGCAGATACAACCCTATTATAACAACAGGCTGGCCTTGACGCTCAGGCCCGTTTTTGAAAAAGAGGCTATTGTAAGCCGTGAAAAATCCAACGATTTTAAAAACTGGATGGGTAAGTGATAGTCTCACTTCATTGGAACGCTTTTTGTTAAAACTGTTTATCAGTTAACAATTTAACTTAAATAGCATCATCAATGAAAACGATAAAAACCATTTTAGTGGCAGGAGCAGTAATTGTTTCCGCCGCAGGTTATGCGCAAACAGTACCAGCAACGGAACAAAAGCCAACCACACCGCAATCGCAAACTCAGCAGCCACCGGCGACGCAGCAAAATAGTGAGACTTTCTCAAAACCTGAATCGGAAAGGACACTTAACCCGGTTGCTGTTCCACTGCCGCAGGGAGCCGCAATTAAGGACACAATTGTTCCGGGTAAATCAAAAAACGATACGAAATACAAAAGGGATACGAGCAAAGCCCCTATGCAGAAGGGAAGCGGCGAACTGGATACAACCGGCAAATCGGGCATGCAGAAAAAGCGTAAAAACTAAGTGAGTCGTTGAAACATTCATTACCAGCAAAAAAGCAAGCCCGACGTAATTAAACGCCGGGCTTCTTTTGGTTTCAAGCTGATGATAATCGTTGTTTTATTTTTTAGAGAATGGTGCCAATTGTATCTGAACGATCCGCACACTTCCTTTCCTTATCATGTACTCCTTCAATGGCTAAATGTAAGTTTTACACTAATTCCTGCTGCATAACCCTTTCGTTGCGATACGCCTTCTGCAATTCTTTTTGCAGATTTTCACAGATATCTCTCAGCTTTTTCAAGTGATCTTCAAACACATAATGCGCTTCATCGCTAAGATTTCGTTTGCTTAACAAATTCTTATACATCTTCATGAGGTGGCCTTCGTACTCCTCAATTTGACCTGCCACGGCATACTTGTCACTCACCGCAAATATCGGGCTCGACAAATCTTCCATCTGAACAGAGTGGTGTATCTCACCATCATTCAAATTACATTTTGTATGATCATACAGGCCTTGCAATTCTTTTTTGAATAGAAGCGCACTAATGTAGCCATTGCTGAAAGTTCTGCGCAAGGATCCTACATCTTCCATTGACATTGCTTTTTTATACAGATTCTCACGAAACTTTTGCTCATTCCAAAGCCTTACGATATTGGAAACCAATTTCTGTACATTCTCCATAGATTGTTGAGGTTTTAACTGTTTAGTGGTGACATATACCAAAACTATTCCCGAACAATCACTTTGAAACATAAATTTTGAATGGCTGATTTTGATACAAATCGCTTCACTTCAAATACGCACACTGCTTGATATTGTTTATTAAGTATCTGAATGTCAACAATTTATTCATTTTTCAGTCGTGTGCAAAATCAAATCTCTGCATTTGTAAATTCAGGAAGAAATAGTAAAAGGATTCCAAGGTGGCTGGCTATACGGCGGAAGCTGTTGCCCATCCGTGTATCGGATTCCACAGGACGAAAGTTCAGCGGGGTTTCGTTTCCAGATTCTTTATCGCATCCCGAATTTCCATCAGTAGTTTTTCCTGCGTGCTGGGAGCCAGGGGAGCAGCATCGGGTTTTTTCTCTTCGGCCCGTCGGAGTGCGTGTACAAAATTTACTAACAGAAATACCGCCAGCGAGATGATCAGAAAATTGATGATGTTTTGAATAAAATTGCCATAAGCAATAACGGCACCCGCTTTCCTGGCATCTTCCACTGATGGAATTCCCTTTGCCTTCTGATCCAAAGCGATATACAGATTGGAAAAATTTACATTGTCAATGATCTTGCCAACCGGCGGCATGATGATGTCATTGACAAGCGACTGGGTTACGGTGGTGAAGGCTGCTCCGATAATAATTCCGACCGCCAGGTCAAGTACATTACCTTTAATTGCGAAATCTTTGAATTGTTGAAAAAAGCGCATCATGTTTGTGTTAAATTCGGAAACATTCGGCTATACAAGGGCCGTTTTACCCACAGAGGCACAAAAACTATTCCCTGCCCAAAAAAGGCATAGCCTCTTCAGGTACATTCACTTTTTTGAAATTGTTGCTATTGTTTCTTTTTCAAGTCGTTACGGCGCATGGGCATTGCGTCTATCAGGCTGAAAAGTGACGGCAGCGTCACCAGTGTATCCGATCTGAATTTTTCTCCTCCGTCCTTTCCTACAAGAATAAACGTGAATGGCGTGGCTTGATCTACTTTCCAGGTCTTCCATAAGGCCAGGTTTTCGACTGATGTCGGGATGGTTTTTATCTTAATTTCCCTGTCGTCAATGCCAGGTTTGTCTTTTTGCAGTTCGAATAGCTGTTTTTGAAGAACTGCATTTCCCTTTGTATTTGAAAAAAGCAGCACTTGTCGGGGCTGATCTGCCAGTAGTATCGCAAGGGTAAATTGTAGTATAAACATGAGCAGGAATGGTTGATTGTGAGGAAATGGCACAAAATCATGCCTGACGTCTATGGGTGGGAACGGTGGATTTATCTGTGAAGCCAATTACATTTTGTGCCATACCTTCAAAAACAAAGAAATGAAAAGGCAGCACCGCATACCAATAAAGACGCCCGAGCAGTCCTTTTGGACGGAATGTGGCCGTTTGTTGCAAATATTCTTTTGCATCTTTTTCTATAATCCGGAATTCCAGCCAGGCCTCACCGGGTAATTTCATTTCGGCGTATAATAACAGGCGTTTGTTTGGCTTATCGGCGGCAAGTACACGCCAGAAATCCAGCGTGTCGCCGGTATATATCGAATGCATATTGGTCCTGCCGCGCCGCAGGCCGACACCGCCGACGAGTTTATCCATAAAACCGCGGAGTTGCCAGAGCCAATCCCCGTAGTACCAGCCACGTTTTCCACCAATTGACCAAATATTTTCGAGAACCTGATCCGTATCGGCATTGATTTCTTTTTGCCTTTTGTCGGTAAAACATCCGTCCGATGGTATGTCTATGTGTTCCAGTAAGTTATTGTCGACATAGCTTGAAATGAAAGAATCCTTCCAGCTTGAAACCACACTATTTTGTTCGATTTTCTGAAAAGCAAGCGCCACTGATTCTTTGTAACTAATGGGCTTAATATTCAGCATCATTTCCAGATCCCGGTTTTCAGGTACCACGTCGACCTTCATGCTGTTGACCAGATTCGAGGCCAGTTTATAAGAAGTAGATGTAACGAAATAAAGCCAGTAGGACGACAGCCGTGGTGTCATCACTGGTACTGTAAAAATGTAACGTTTCAGCCCGCGAACCTCGGCAAATTGCAGCAGCATTTCTTTATAAGACAGAATTTCCGGCCCGCCCACATCGTAAGACTGATCAAATGTTTCCTTTTTGAGTAGCACGCCTGCTAAGTATTCCAGAATATTTCTGATCGCAATCGGCTGGCTTTTGGTGTTGAGCCATTTGGGGGTGATCATTACCGGTAATTTTTCTACCAGGTCTCTTATGATTTCAAATGAAGCGCTACCGGAGCCAACGACGATTCCCGCCTTGATCGCCGTCAGCGGGATACCATTTCCTGAGAGGATTTGTTCTACCTTTTTTCTGGAAGCAAGATGTTTCGAAAGGTCTGCTCCATTGGTGATCCCGCCCAGATAAATAATCTGTTTTATCGCCGTTTGCTTTACCAGTGCCACAAAATGATTGGCGGAAAGCTCTTCCATTTTTTGAAAATCGCCACTCTCGGAACTCATGGAATGTATGAGATAGTAGGCGACGTCAATGCCCAGAATTGGAGCGACATCTGCGTTGTCTTTTAAAAAATCCACTTCAAATACAGACACTCCCGGATGTGCATAAACTCCTTCGGTTGGAAAACGATTCCTGTCACGAATGCAGCAAATGACTTCATGGCCATCTTCGATCAAAATGGGCAGTAACCTTTTCCCGATGTAGCCTGTTGCACCTGTCAAAAGAATTTTCATAAACGAAGTTTAGCAATGTGACTTTGTTGGTTCAGGGAGTAAATACCGGGATTATCTTGCCCGCATTCAGTTATTTTTTGCATCGTGGGTAATTTCCGCCAATCCAAGAACTTCCATAAGCGGTGGCATATATACGCCAAAACGTCCTCTAAGTCCTTTTTTTAGCCCATACCATCCGCCAAGCGGATTGTCCTCCGAGCGTCCCCAGGCCTCAACAGTGCCGTCTTTGGCCGGCTTTTGCTCATCTGCGCCACCCAGATCCACCCAATCGCCATATTTCACCAACATCTGATGCAGGTCTTCAATCGCGCGGGCATCGTAGTGCAGCACCGTTTTTCCCACCGTACAAACTATAATATCTGTGCCTTCCTTATTTACATCTCTGTACATTTCATATCCGGCAGTCCCTGGCGGCGTGGTCAGTTTCCAGGGATCATTTTTGGTGCCTTGTCCTGTGTTCATTTTTTATGGGTTTGTGTAAAAATTAGTGGCATTGGTTTCCCTCTTTTATTAAAACTGGTTCAAGAACAGGTTTTTACCATATTGATGCGGTCGGCGAGGAACGTCAAGGGATAGGTCCTTAACGGGTGCTAGACTGCTTACGAAATTGCAATAAATCTGCCACAGTCTGGCACAATATTTATAAAATATATTGTCTAAACATTATTTAGAAATTATGAAACAATCACAATCATCAAACGGACAGACGCAGACCAAAGTTGAGAACAAGGACAATTTGGACAGCAGGCACAAGGAAGAGGAAATGGTAAAGAAAAATCATATTACGAACAACGAAAAAGAACACCATAGTGCCAAAAAAGGTCAAAGTCAGAAACAAAGCTAAGCAGCAAGAAAAAGGCGCGAATCAGACATTCGCGCCTTTTTTGTGGTATTGCCGAGTCCCTTTTATCCTTTCGCAAGTAAAAATGTGATCAGCGTCTGCAATTTTTCAGGATCGGGTTCCTCATCAGGACCGTTGAGATAAAACTCTGTTCTTCCGCCCCAAATGGTTTCCCCATCAGATACATGGACCTGCTCCTTTAAATTGCTGGAATGTATCCACGCTTCAAGTGCCTTATGGGCATCCATCATGAATTTGTAGTCGCCGGTGTATAGAATTGTGGCATAATTTCCTTCCGGAAAAAATCCGCCTTCAATATTTCCCACGCCATCCTCTGGATTTTTTACAGGTACACCGGTTGCAGTAACGAGCTCATTTTTCTCATCGATCGATAAGTAATGAAAGAATGCCGGCCCCGCTTCCTCTATATTGTTGTCTGCCATATATTTCATGACCTCAGGGATCAGCGGAGGAAGGACGGAAGGAATATCGTACATGTATACCTTTTTCCGAATCACCAGAAATGGTTGTTTTTTTCGGTATTGTATTGTTGGTTCTGAAAACATGTTGTCGGGGATTATTAATTACTTCAAAATTAATCTGGTAAATTTTGATACTACGGGTGTAGATGCGACAACTTGTATGGCTTCCTGAGACAGAATTGACCTTGGTTGTTCAGCGTTTCAACAATTGCCTGATGGCCGCAAGGTGAGAAATTAAAACAATAGGAACAATGATTGCCGGGAGTAAGACGAAAGGAAAGTAGCCGACACCTATATTGGGTTGATCAAAACCGAATTGTTGAAAAGGCGTTGTTGCTGAAAAAGCTGCGATCGTAAGCACATTCACCAGCAACGCGGAACAGATAATATTCCAGAAAAGAAGTACCCGTTTTCCGGCGGATTTGGAGATAAAAACCAGATAATACATAATTGGTGCTGATAAGCCGGAGATGACGTCAAAATTGGCTCCTTCAAAAGTCATCAATTCCGGGATTAATTTTGCCTTGAAAACATAAAAAAGCACTATTTCGACCGGTAGCCTTACAACATGTAATAAGGTCAGCATTCTGATATCAAGACCGTCCAGAAACTTTTTCCCGCTGACTGTAAATGAAAATATAACGACGAATGAAATTGCCGGCGGAACCAACAACAAAAATCGTGGTGGTGTTGTATTTGTATTGAGATAAAAACCTATGAAGCCAATAATAGATTGAATTGCCAGCCATGCCAGAATTAATGCCAGGACTAAGCCCGAACGATGTGCTGCGCGAAAAAAAAATCCAACGGAAAGGAACGTGGTGAAAGCAAATAGTATGAGAATGCTAAAAGGAATGTTTTCCATGATTTAAAGCGTTTTGTTTCTGCAAACCTCCTCATTGCTGAGCCAAAACAACTTACCAATTGGCAAGAAATTACCTGCGGGAAAATTCTTTTCTGATGCGGCTGAGAGAGGTGTCGGTTACACCGAGATAGGATGCAATGTATTTTAAAGGTGCATTTTGAAGTACTTCCGGGTTGAATCGGAGCAAATCTTCGTAACGCTGTTCAGCAGTTTTATTGATCATCGAAAGTGTGCGGTTTTTGAAAGCGACGAATCCCTTCACAAGTACCGCCCGGCCAAATTCCCGGAACTCCGGAATGGCGTGAAATAAGGTATTGAGTTGCTGGTAGGTGAGGACCCAGCCGCTTGTGTCGGCAAGTGCTTCAATGTTTTCTTCGGACGGCGTTCTTTGGAAGAAAGAGGCTACTTCGAAAACCATCTCATGCATTCCAAATAAATTCATTGTCACTTCATTTCCTTCTGTATCAAGTAAGTATGATCGGGCGAATCCGTTTTCGAGAAACAAATATTCATTGCTGACTTTTCCCGTCTGCAAAAATATATCGCCTTTTTTCAGTGTTTTAAAAGTGAAATGCGAAGCGATTGTCTCTGCTTTTTCCGGTTCAATCGGAAGTGTTTTTTGAATGTAGGTAATCAGTGCGCTGCGTTCGTGTTGCATGGAAGTCTTTTTCTTGATATATCAAGTGAGGAAAATGATCGGTTCTGCTGCTTATGAAACTGCTTGCGGAAAATAAGTCGGCGAAGCGTTGAAACAGCAGTTTTAAGTGGATGCTACAGAACAGCCTTCGCAATTGCTTTGCCCCAAAATTTGCCTAGCACCACCACACCTTCCTCATTCGGATGGAGATAGAATGTTCCCTGCTGGCCTTTTTCCGGTTTGAGCAGTTGTAAAGAATGCTTTTTGAAATATCTGAATGCCTTTGTATCGCCTTTAAAAACCAGCCCCGGATTGGTGTTTTTGTATTCCAAAATCAGTGCATCAATTTCCGGAATATAAGTTTTAAGCCGCTCCAAACCCTCTTTTAAATACTTGGAACGGTTGTATGTATTCTCGCTGTACCAGATCGGATGATGGATCACAACTTTGCTTCCCGGGTATTTGGTGAGCAGTTCCGAGATGATGGTCTGCAAGTTTTTCTTGTACTGCTCCTTTGATACCGGAGCGCCGTTTGGCCCCTCAATGGCGCTGTCGTTCGTGCCCAGTTTTATTGAAAAAACCAGCTGATGATCCTTCTTTTTAAACAAACTATCCGCAGCTTGCGTCGCACGTACAAACAGTTTTCCCGAACCAGGCAGCCAGTCTACCGTGGTGGAGCCGCTTTTCCCGACATTGGCAAACAACACATCCTGTGCACCTTTTTCCTCCTTCAAAAATTTTACCGCATGAGTCGGAGGAGGAAACCCATTCGGCCCACCCTTGCCTTCGGTAATACTGTTGCCAATGAAGATGATGGAGAGGTTTTGGGCTTGGGATTGGTAATATCCCAGGAGGAGTGAGAGCAATAACGTGATTTTTAGTTTCATTGAGATCTGTGAATAAGTGTTTAGAGCAAAGTATGGGTTAATTAATAGAATTATGTTTTCGATTATTGACGGCTAGTCTCTATCCTGTCACCCACCGGGCATCCGGGCTGAGATACAAAGAAAATATACCATAAATTTACCGTAACAACATATCTGGAATATTCGCAAATGTTAAAAATCAATATTATCCTCCGCGCCAAAAAAACTTTTGAACTAAAAACAATTTTCCCCGGTAATGGAAATACTCCAAACCATCAAAAACCATGTTCATCATTGACCTCACTTACATTGTTCCGCTGGAAGAGCTGGATGCGCACATGGGTGCGCATGTGAAATATCTGAAAAAGTATTACCGTAAAAATGTTTTCCTGGCTTCGGGTCGCAAGGTTCCGAGAACGGGTGGAATTATACTTGCACTGGCAGAGTCGGAGGAGGCGGTGCGAAAAATTATTGCGGAAGATCCGTTTTATAAACTCGAGCTGGCTGAATTTACAATTACGGAATTTCTAACGTCACAATATCATCCGGATCTCAAAACGATTCTGGGATAAAACATTTCTGTCCTTAAATGTGTTTGCACACGATTTGGCGGCTTGCCTCTGTCTGGCAAAATGCACGGAAAATTGACAGGCGAGGTGATGAGCCACAATTGCTTTGCCGCTGTTTCAGACGCGGTTCCGTTATATTTCGTCAATATTGGCAATGATTTTTATGCCACTTCTCTTCATGAGTTCGCTGGCGTTGAAATCGGTGCAAATGCCTGCGGTCAGTTGGTAATTAAAAACGATCTCGTCGGCATTGATTTTACTGTTGAAGCTGAAATTCGTTACGGTAGTGTGTCTGGCTGTAAGTTTAGCCAAGTCAAGATCGTGGGTTGAAATAATCCCAAAAGCGTTGAGATCGTGCAACTGCCTGATCAGCGACGCACCTCCTTTATACCGGTCCTCGGAATTGGTGCCTTTAAACATTTCATCCAGCAGAAAAAATACGGCTTCGCCACTCTCAACCAGTTTCAGAAGTTGTTCTATTCGCTTCAATTCCGCATAAAAAGAGGATACACCTTCCTGAAGATTGTCCTGCGTTCTCATGCTGGTGAATATTTTCATGCGCGATATTTGCCCTGATCTTGCGCAGCAGGGTGCGCCCATCAGCGCCAGGATCAGGTTAACTCCGACTGACCTCAGGAACGTACTTTTTCCGGCCATATTGGAACCGGTGATCATGGTAATTTCTCCACGTCCTTCCAGGCTGAAATCGTTACAGATCCTTTTTTCTTTCGGAATCAACGGATGTCCGAGCTTTTCAAACCGGATCTGGTAAGGTTCCGACGTGATCTCAGGATAATTAAAGGAAGGATTGGAGTAAGCAAAGCCGGCGAGACTGCTCAAAACTTCGAATTCACTCACCGCATCTGCCCATTTCCGTACAAAAGTGCCGTTTCTGGCTTTCCATTGTTCGGTGAGGATAATGAGATAGATATCCAGGAAAAAGAAAATATTCAGAATCGGGTAGAAGGTATTTTCAAAGGTATTTTTCGATCCTTTTTGCTGGAAAATTTCTAATATTTTTTTCAGTCTGCTAATCTCCTTTGCGGCGGAATAGTCGTTGTGGCTGAAAACCGCCTGAGTCGTACGGAGTAGGTTCGCTGAGAAGTTCTCTGCCTCGATCTGCCTGATCAGCGATTGGTAGCCACCCAGTATTTTGGTATTCTGTTGCGTGTTTTTGACAATATCTTCTGCAATGGGTTTTACGCGTTTTAAAAAATATTTATTGCCAAACAGACAAACCACCAACGGTACTATAAATTTCACAGAAAACGGCTGCTCGTAGTGCAGTACATCCACCAGATGCATCAAAAAATAAGTTAGGGCAGATATGGCCAATGCAGATAGTAAAATGCTGATAATGATATATTTGATCTTGCTTTTTACCAAATGTACAGGCTGTTCAATCCAGTTTAACAGGATGCTGTAGTCACTTTTTGCGTTTGTGAAATGCATGCCCGAGGCCTGAAAGTTCTGCCTCCATTCGAGGTTTGGTGTCAGTTCCTTTACAGCCGTCTGCCGTTCAGATATAACGGCTTCGGAGGCCGGTTCGGAAAGCCAGGCCGCAAGCATTATCTGGCCCGATTCGGTTGTGGTGCGGTTAATGAGCTGAAAAAGTGAGTGCGAACCGAAAACATCGAAATCAGATGCATAATTATGATCGCGATTGATGAATGACTGTCCCGTCGGAAAATCTGAGAGCTTGTTTTCCTGCCTTAAAATTTCCTGCGCATTGATCTCTTGCAAGAATACAGCCTGTTGTTTTGCACGGAAAACGGAATTGTACTGGTTGAGTACGCTTCCAAAACCGAGCACACAAACCGGGACGACAACCAGCAAGGCCGTGGGCAATTTTGCATTTGCCAGAAACACGATAAGCGCAATTGAGCCGACAAATGTTAAAAGCCTGAATACAGACAGATTGTTCAAATCCTGCGAAAGCTTTGCGACTGTTGCTCCGTATTGCTGCGTTTTACTTTTGTAAATATCCATTCGTAGTTAATTTAAGTCCATTTTTTTATATACGTCAACAACTGCGGTAAGTACGTTCTTCCAAAGAGAATAACATGAACCAGAAGCGGGTAGAGGTTCCACAATGCAGTGCGCTCCTGCCAGCCAGCGGCCAAAGGAAACTGCTCATGATAAGCCTCATAAAATGGAGGTTCGAAACCGCCAAAAAGTGTGGTCATGGCGATATCCATCTCGCGGTGTCCGTAATAGACAGCAGGATCAATCAGAATTGGCCGCGCCTGATGCGTGATCAGATAATTGCCCGACCAGAGGTCGCCATGGAGCAGGGATGGGCGTTCCGCCTCGAAAAGTGTTGGAAGTATTCTGAAAATCCTTTCAAAATCGCGTTGTGTTTCTACACTAACCAAACCTTTGCCATCAGCAATTTGCAAGAGATATTGCAGGCGGTTTTGAATAAAAAAATCTGCCCAAGCGTCACAAGGCGTATTTTGCTGTCGAATCGTGCCGATGTAATTGTCATAACTCAATCCAAACTGATCAGCTGATTCTTGATGAATGGAAGCCAGCACTCTTCCAAGATTTTCCTGGCCTGTAATGGCATTTTGAGTCGGTTCGATCCATTCAAGCACTAAAAAGGCTTCACTTCCAGCGCTTCCAAAGCCAATTACAGCGGGTGCTGCGCTGCCAAGTGCCCGCAACCCGGCAGCCTCAACTTGAAACATATCAGGATAAACCCCGGCCTGATTCATTTTGGCAAAATAACTACCTGATTTTCCTTCAAGCCGTAAGGCACGATTGATGTCGCCTCCGCCAACAGGCCGAATATTTTGAATCGAATCTGCTTTTCCAGTGCTCTTCTGGATAAGTGCTTCTATTCCCTGTATAACGGCTTGCGGTAAAAACATTGCTGAAATTAAGCAGATGCAGGGGAAAAGCCATTATGTGAAAAATTTAAATAAAACAGAAACTATATTTTTTAAGTAAATAAACATTTACTTACTTTGTATTGTCATTTGTTAAAGCAAATTATGAGACCGAAGAATTTAGAGAAGGAAGAGGCAATCAGGACGGTTGCGTTGAAAATTATAGCTGAGGAAGGATTGGAAAATCTGAGTATGCAGAGACTTGCAAAAGCGGCAAACATTTCGCCAAGGACGATTTACATAAAATATGAAAACAAGGAGGATCTGCTTGTCAAACTTTTTATCGAAGAAGTTTTAGGGAATTATGAAAAAGCGGTACTGGAAAATTTTGATCCTGAAATGGCCTTCGACGAGGGTGTCAGGCAAATCTGGCTGAATACATTTCGCTACCTTAAAAACAACAAACATGCTTTTTCCTTATTGCAATATGGTAAATCTTCACCGTTGCTGAACCGGGCATTTCAGCAAAAAAACATCCGGGAAGGAGACTTTTTCAGCCCGATCCATCAGTTTCTGGAATTGAACCGCATGGCTGGCAAAATCAAATCTTTCCCTGTGGACGTGTACCGGGCGCTGCTTTTTTCTCCTGTGGCGGATCTTGTAGCCGAGTATTTTGACTACCTGGAAAGACCCGTCCAGATCATAACCGAAGAGTTGCTTGTGGAATGCGCGGAAGCTGTGACAAAGGCACTATTAAAATAAAAAAACAAAATATAGAAGACATGAATGTAATAAAAAACAAGAAAGTAGCCATTATTGGCGGAGGCCCGGGTGGTCTCACACTTGCCAGGCTTTTGCAGATGAACGGGGTGGACGTGAAGGTTTACGAGCGCGATTACGACAAAAACGCAAGACCAAAGGGAGCTACACTGGATTTACATGAAGAATCAGGTTTGGCCGCACTTCGTGAGGCCGGTCTGATGGATGCTTTTAATAGAAACTACCGGCCAGGTGCCGACAAACTCAGGATTGTCGATAAAAATGGAAGGATTATATTCGACGACAGTACGGATCAAAGGGAAGAAACGGACCGGCCGGAAATTGATCGTGGTCCATTGCAGGAGATTTTACTTGACTCACTTTTGCCAGGTACCGTAGTTTGGGACAGCCATTTTGTGTCAATGGAAAAGCAAAACGAATCCTGGCAGTTGCTCTTTAAAAATGGCAGCGTCTTGCAGGCCGACCTGGTAATCGCGGCGGATGGAGCGAACTCAAAAATCCGTCCGTACATCACGCCAATCAAACCGTTTTATTCGGGCATCACCATTGTCGAGGGAGCCGTTTATGATTCGGAAAATAGAACGCCGATCATTCACAGGTTACTGAGCGGAGGGAAAATATTCGCAATGGGCGATTCCCAAAGCCTGATCGTGAGCTCGAAGGGAGACGGAAGCCTGGTGTTTTATACAGGATGCAAAACCGATGAAGACTGGAGCAGAAACAGCGGTATTGATTTTCAAAACAAAGCGGAGGTATTGAGCTGGTTCCGTTCGGAATTTGCCGGTTGGGGCAGAGTTTGGGAGGAATTGTTTGAAAATGCAAGTACTGATTTTGTACCACGGCCGCAATATTGTATGCCTTTTGACCAGTACTGGGATGCACTGCCCGACATGACGATCATCGGCGACGCTGCTCACCTGATGCCTCCTTATGCCGGCGAAGGTGTGAATATGGCCATGCTGGATGCGCTGGAACTTAGCAAATTCCTGACCAGCGATGCATTCCCGGATACACAGGCTGCGATTGCCGCTTATGAAAGAGAAATGCGGGCCAGAGCAGCCGAGTTTGCTGAGATGACGATGGAGTCGACCAATGCGTTACACGCACCAGACGCAATTTCTTATCTGCTCGACATCATCAGCTAAATTTTTGAGTTTTACTTGCTAAATACAAGTGACGTTGTTTTTTGGTCTGACAATCAGATAAAAATAATGAAGGGGCCGGCTATTTCAGCCGGCCTTTATTCTGGAAATGTGATGGGCTTACACCCATATACTTTTTAAATGCAATTGAAAAATGTTGCGCATGCTCATATCCCAGCATATCGGCAACCTCATCCACCGATCTTGACGTATCGGAAAGCATATTTCCTGCATAATCCATTCTGAGTTTCCTGAGATAGCTAAATACCGTGGTGCCGAATAAAAGCTTAAATCCTTTTTTAACTTTGAATTCATTCAGCAGGCAAACCCGGCTCAATTGTGTGAGGCTCAATTCGGTTAAAAAATTGGCATCCAGATAATTTTTTAAGTTGTATAACTTTTCTGCTTCATCGTACCGGATATGCTCGTGGAGAGGCAGGGTAGTCCGGAACTGGTCGATCTGCAGGGCCAGCAATTCCAGTATCTGCGACTGGATCAGAAGATTGCGCATTGGCCCGGACGCATGATTATGACGAATGCCCTCGATTAGTCGCATCATTTGTGGCGTGCTTTCCATGACCGCCTCTTTACCGATTAATGGTCGTTTGTGTTCAATATCACGCACAATCTGCTCACCCCACGCATCACCTGTTCCAATACAGTTGGCGAAGTAATGCCGGTCGAGACTGAGGTGGAACATTTCGATTGTCTGGCCTGCCGGGAGCCAGTGAACGTCCTTTCCTTCCGGTGCATAAACGAGATTGTGACGCCCTGGACGCATCTGCAGATCATTCCGCAAGCCTCTGAAACGGGTATCAAGCTTGCCACGAATTAAAAAATTAATATTGATGGTTTCAGATGAATCAATTTCATGCAACTCCACATTTTCTTTCATGGACCATGCTACATCAGTGGCGTTCAAATAGGGCGTAACGATCTGGTTAAAACGGATACCACCAAAAAGCGGATGGAAAAAGACCGGCACAGAATGTGTTGAGATTCCCGGCGCCATCGGAAGCGGGGTGGATACGATTGGGAAATTACCGATATCTGACGCGTGAATTACCGTTGCCATGGTTTATTGTTGAAGTATTTAATAACGCATTTGAATGAAATCCTGAAACAAAACTAATGTTTGAATTTTTCGGTGAAAGCAGTTGGAATGGCAGCTGTATAGATTGTCTTTCCAATTGTAATAATCATCAGATGAATTGTAAACCGGCGAAACATAAAAATGCTTGTTTTATTATTTGACAGTCATTTAGAGAAAATCCTTTTCGCGTAGATAGTTCTCCATTTTGCGTAGGTGATAATGCATATCAGATCCACAAATTTGCAGCATCATTTCAGTGACGGGGCGGCGATCCTGTTCAATTGAAAGAGCAAGACAGCCATGAAGAGTAAAGTGAGGTTCGTTCAGTTAATACCGCGGGAATCCGCATTGTGTCTTTCGTCGGTAAGTCCGATCGCGTTGCACCGGTTTGGCTTGCCGGCATGGATGCATAAAGTGCCATTTATCGTGTATTCAATCAAAAATCAAACAAATAAATTTAGTCCATGAAAAAGCAAATTTTTGCATTCCTGATTGTAGCAGTCGCCTTGTGGAATTGCACCGACCACGAAGTGGAAGTAACCAAAAAATATGAGCTGGATGCGTCCAAATCGATTGCGCAATGGAAAGGTTACCTGAAAACAGGTTATTTCAATGAAGGAACAATTGCTGTAAAAAGTGAGAACCTGATTGTCAGTGAAGGGAAAGTTTCCGGAGGGTCGTTTTCAATCCCGGTTTCGTCTATCATTAACCTCAATCTTCCGGTTGATTCATTAAAGGAAATGCTGGTTCATCACCTGCAAAGCCCGGATTTTTTCAATATGGCGCTCCATCCGAATGTTAAATACGACATCACGACTGTGACGCCTTATTCAGGCTCCAATGCTGGCGATATTACAGGTGCCAACTTCTGGGTGTCGGGATCGCTTACGATTCTGGGGAAGAGCAACCCGGTCAGTTTTCCTGCCAAAATCGACATTTCCGGCAATTCCATAAGTGTCGAGGGTAAGGTGAAATTTGACCGTACCAAATTTGGCATCAATTTCGCCAGCGATCCGGCGCTTCCTGCCGAAAATTATATTGAACCGTTGATCGACGTACACCTGAAATTATCAGGATCAAAAAAATGAAACACCTCCTGAGCTTGTTCGTTCAACGGATGTGCGAACGAACAGCTCAGGTAATTTTGACCAGACATGATTCGTAAATTTTTTAAATGGACAGGAATAACTGTCGTTGGTATTGTCGCGTTGCTTGCGGTGACCTACGTTGTGATTACTTTAAATATCAACGCCCGCGTTAATAGAAGGTATTCGTTTGCTACGGAACGCCTTGAAATACAATCAGATAGTGCGACAATATTACGTGGCAGGCACCTGGTTGCAATTAAGGGATGTCAGGATTGTCATGGAAAAGATCTCGGTGGCCGGATTATTACCGATGACGGTGGAGTGGGTCGCCTGTCGGCATCCAATCTTACCAAAGGAAAAGGCGGGCTTCCGGAGGATTATTCGACGGAAAACTGGCTGACAGCGTTGCGCCATGGCGTTGACAGAACGGGTAAACCGCTCATTTTCATGCCCTCACACGAGACTACACTACTATCAGCTGAGGATTTGGTCGCTTTAATCGCTTATTGCCAGAGCGTGCCACGTGTCGATAATCTCGTGCTACCGATTAAGCTGGGCCCTGTTGCCAATGTGATGGGTTTTTTTGACAAAATGCCTTTGCTTTCAGTAGAAAAGATTGATCATAACCGGAGTATGCTGGTTCATGCTGACACCACGGAGGGAATTGCCCAGGGTAAATATCTCGCAATTTCGTGCAGCGGCTGTCATCGTGAAGACTTTAAAGGCGGTGATCCGGTTGCACCCGGAATGCCCCCTGTACCCAATCTGACGAGTACGGGAAATGTTGGCAAATGGTCGCAGGAGCAGTTTATCCGTACCCTGCGGACCGGAAAAACGCCTCTTGGGCATCAAATGTTAAATGAAAATATGCCCTGGCAAATGACGGCCCAGTACGAGCAAAAGGAACTTGCCTCTTTGTATCAGTATTTCCGCTCCATCGAATAAAAATTATGTTATCCATGAACGAATTACCGAGAACACGCACCAATCCTTCGATCCGGGATAATCAACCATCGTTTCTTCAATCCAAGCAAGGATGCTATCGTTAAATTCAGGACGATAATTAAACCAGCCTGTCAGTTTGAGGAGATGATCAGGATTGCCTACGGGTTGGAGAATGATGGACTGACAAATAAAAAGGGGGTGCCCAACATCTGGTATCTGGCCATCATGATTGAAAAGGGCGGCAGTTATTATCCGGGAATCCCTTATAAGCTGCAAAAATTATTCTATCGTTTCCTTGCTAATTTGGCCAAGCGAAGGGGGATGGATAAACATTTAAATAAATATTATACCTCCTGAAAGAGTACAGGAGCTTAAAAAGCAAGTTCTATTTAGTTGAAAACCGGATGCCTGTGTCGTGTTGAAGTAAACACAGACGCAGGCATCCGGACAGGTCAGGTTCAGGCAGTACCAAAATGTAATGCGGATCCGTTCCTGGTCATATTTCGATCCCCTCCGCACTTCGCCAGAAAGGCACCTCCGATCACGGCAATTACAAAGCATCCGTTTTTCTCAATTCACGACCTCGCGTAAATATCGCATACGCGGCAATTCTGAATGACAAATTATTGTGCAATGGTGTGGGTTAGGCTGGAAGGACTATGATGAAAATATCAATTTTGATAAAAGTTAAAAGATCTTCATGGTTTGTATTTTACATTTGAGTATTCACATAACAAACTACCCGCCATGAAATCGTTTTTATTCTGCATGATTTTCTTTGCTGGCCATGCCTTTGGTCAGGTCAAATTCGTAGAGGAACAAACCTGGGAACAAATTTCCAGGAAGGCCAGAAAGGGAAAAAAACTGGTATTTCTTCATTTCGAAAATAACAAATGCCAGCAATGTTACGAAGTGGCCGCCATGGGTCTAGGTTCTTCCATCCTTACCGAGAAATTTGCCGTCAATTTTCTTTCCATGAAAGTGAATATGGATACGGAAAGCGGCAAGGTTATTTCGGACCGATTTGGGATCCTGGGTGCGCCGGTCGCTTTGTTTCTTGATGCTGACGGAAATGTGCTGAACCGATTCAACGGATCCACAAGTGCGCCTTTTACCTATGCAGAACAGGCGGATGTGGCGTTGTCGCGCAGAGGCAAAAAACAATTGAGCGCATACGTGAAGGAATACAATGAAGGAGAAAGGTCTCCTCAGTTTCTGGAAGAATACTTGAAAAAAGTGAAAGAGGCGCTGCTTCCTGCGGACGATCTTCTGGACGAATACGTTGCTGCGTTGCCGGTTGATTCTTTGCAAACTTTCCGAACGGTGCGGTTTATTTACAACATGGGGCCAGCCCTGGACGGTAAAGCCTATAATTCCATAGAGGCTTCAACGCCCAGAGCGCTGATAGACAGCATGTACAGATCAATCCCGTTCCCGGAAGCAGTTGCGATCAATGACGCAATCACGGCAAATACCTTCCGGCGCGCAGTGCAAAGCAAGAATAATAATCTTGCTGAGAAAATCGCTGCTTTCAGTGAGAGGACCCATTTCCCCGACCAGGCAAAAGGACGAAACGCAAGACTGAGAACAATGGTACGTTATTATTATGCAGTCAGGGACACAATGCAATATGTCGGTGCGGCTTCCGGCTTCCTTAATAGTGTACACATGCAATTGTCGGCAGACTCGTTGAAACGCATGGATGAAAAAGAAATGAGAGTTCGCTCATTTCCAAAACAGCAAGCAGGAAAACCACAGGACTATGCGGCGATGACCAAATTTGCACCGTCGTCACAATTCTACCACATTGAACTGAATGAACACGCGTGGCATTTTTATGAAATGTCCGGCCAGCCGGAAGTTCTGGAAATGGCTTTGCAATGGTCAGAGCGGTCTATGAAGCTTTTCGCACAGCTGAGCAAAGGCAAAATGCCGGACGAACATTTGCAAAATGCCAGCTATCTCGACACCTACGCGCATATTCTGTATAAAATGGGCCGTAAAGCGGAGGCTTTGGAATGGCAGACAAAAGCAGTTGAAGCGCAAAAATTGAAAGGTGTCGCATCGGGTTCGTTCGAAACCACCCTGAATAAAATGAAAGCAGGAACATTGTTGGACTAGTGTTATCGCCGGAAAGAAAAACCGGGCGGCCGGTGCGGTTGAAAGTGAGCAGCTATTAAACTTTGATTATCAATTACTTATAAATATCATAATTGCCATATTGGAGTTATCCCAATACTGGTTTTTTTTCGATTCTTTTTTTTAATCGGAAATGGGAGATTTTTCTTTCTCCTTATACAACCTTTGCACCTGGTTGCGTCCTCTTTAACACAAATACATTAAAAATATGATATGACGTCTGAGGCGGAATTGATCACTGGTTGCCTTTTAAATGACCGGATCGCACAGCGGCAGCTGTACGAGCGGTACAAAAAAGCCATGTATACACTGGCTTATCGGATTACCGGTGATTTTGACGACGCAAACGATGTCCTGCAGGACGCCTTTCTGGAAGTCTTCCGGCATCTCGACCAGTTCAGAGGAGAGGCTACGCTGGGGGCCTGGATCAAACAGATCGTGGTACGGAAATCTACCAAAAAGAAAAGGGTGGTGATCTGGCAGACTGTCGAGGATGATATGGGAGAAAGTATCAACTGGGGCGAAGGTGAGATCAATGTTGCACACCTGGAAACGGCCATTTTTGCACTTGCAGATGGTTTCAGGACCATTTTTATTCTGGCAGAAGTGGAAGGATACACGCACAGGGAAATCGCTTTGATGCTCAATATTTCGGAAGGAACCTCAAAATCCCAGCTCTTTCATGCCAAGAGAAAATTACGAAGTATGCTTACGTCAAAGTGAAAGAAACACACATGGAACATCATAAAAAATCATTGGAGAACGCGCTTCGGAAGCTATCGGTTCATCAGCCGGATGGGCAGGTTTGGGGAAATATTGAGGATAAATTAAACGACATTCCCCTGCAAAAAGCGCTTACGGAGTTGCCCCAGCATGAACCGGATGATTTGCTTTGGACATTGATCGAGGCAAAAACGATTCAAAAAAGACGGCCGGAAAGAACCTGGTGGTTTGCGGCGGCGGTAGCGATTTTGGGTAGCGCAATTGGTTTTTATCTCTCGGGACGAAACTTGACCGAATCGGTCTCGTATTCACAAGAGGCTGTCGATGCACGTTTGCAAGTAGACGAAGAACCCGAAACGAATGATCGCTATCAGATACTAAAAGCCTATTGTGAGGCCGAAACTCTGGTTTGCAGCAGCAAGGATTTCAAGCGTTTGAAAAATGAATACGAAACATTGGAAACCGCAACAGAACAGTTGAAACAGGCCATGGGCGCATACAATACAGAGCCGGAACTCATGCGCCAGTTTAGTAATCTGGAGCAGGAAAAAACGGAAGTGTTGAATGAAATGGCCAAAATGATCTGACGCTTTGGAAGGGCAGCGTGAATGATGAGGAAGGGGCGTGAAGTAGTTAACGGGCAAAATATAAGAAGATGAAAACAAAGGAAAGATTTTTACGTAAACTACCGTTTCTGACGGTGCTCCTCTTTTGGATCGGTTCAGGCGGCTCTTCTCAGGTTCTGGCGCAGGGTACCTTGCAGGTCGCCACCAAAATTTTCGAGAAGACCGTCGGGACACCGGCTATACGCACACTGCACATCAACGCGGAAAAGGCCGATATTGAACTGATCGCCTGGGACAAACCGGAAATTTCGGTACTACTTGAGTTGTCATCCCGTCATCCCGACAAGGGAACGGCGACCACAGATCTGGGAAAGGTACAATATGTGGCCGACCGCAGCGGGAGAGATTATTTTCTTCGGAATTACATTCTGCTTCAGGAAGGGGAAAGCAAGCCGCTTTCGAACCTGAAAGCCCGTTACACCATTCATCTGCCATCCTCTTGTGCTGTGGATCTGAAAAACACGTTCGGTACCATTTTGCTGAAAGGATTGAACAATAACATCAAACTGAAAGCTGATTTTTGTACCACTTCGTTGCTCAATCTGAAGGGGAAGGGCGTCCTGGGAACGACTTTCGGAGAGTTGAAAGGGGATGAAATATCGGGAATATTTTCTTTTTCGAGTGACCACACAAACCTGCGTTTAGAGCGGATCGGTGGAGAGATACGGATGGATGCACTTTACGGTAATGTGGAAATTATACCTTCGTCCGGTCTGACGAGCCTTGCCATACAATCCAAAAAGGCGATGGTCAGTTTGCTGGCTAAAAACTGGCAGCAATTTGACTACACCATCAATGGCGCTTACACCACCATGAAACTTCCGAATGGTTTTAAATGGAAGCGTAATACAGTGGATTTCAAGGACGCATTTTTCTCGAAAAACCAATTAGCCAATGTTCAGATCAACACCGAGTTTGGTAATCTGACTATCAGGTAAACACTTCATCTTCAAGCTATCCTTATGCGCAGAGGCATTATTTTTATTCTTATCCTGATTTTATCAATACCCATTTATGCCCAGGAGAGCACAAAAATTACCTATACGCAGGAGCAGGATACGTTGATCAGACAACGCTTTATTGACAGGTACGAACATGTTTTTATGACAAAAGTGCCAACGCGGCACATGTTCAAAATCGGAACTTCTCAGTATTATCAAACTTTTCCCATTCCATTGAGCGAGGATAAGTTTCTGAATAACAATTCTCTGATGTTAGGATACGAATTTAAATTTCTGCCTTCATTTTCAATTGCGCTTGCCGGACACATTCCATACTACGGGCTGGACGTGCCCGTAAAAGCAGCCTGGATGAACTCCGTTTTGGACGCACAGTTACGGTGGTTTATGGATATGAAAAAGCGGATACGGACCGGAAAAAGCGCCAATAATTTCAGTGGAAATTACATTGCACTCAACTATACGCGCCCGGGAACGATACAAAATTTGTCGACAGTGGGGGTGAAGGTTGGGTTTCAGCGTAGGTTTTTGAGTCATGGGTTTATGGATTTTGCCGTTGCGCTACAACAGGAAGGGCCGTTTTTTTATTATGGTTTTGGACAAAACTGGTCATTTTCATCGCAGGCGAGTTTTGGGTTTGCATTTGGTGATTGGAAACGGTCCGCGAAAGCGCCCTTGTGCGACGTATTGCTTTGTGATCAGGAAATAAGCAGCCAATGGAAAATACGGCTTCCGGAACTTGCTTTTGGTTATTATTTAAACAGGATCCGGCTGGGCGTGGGTTTCGAACAAAAAATCAGTTCCTCTCCATTCACCCTTAATTTTCAGTACGAATTAGGGTTAAACAGAGGTTTTGACTATGTTAAATATGCTGATAAAGAAGGATTAAATTATTTCAAAACGTTCAGTTTGGTTAATTCTAAGGAAATATCCCATACACTTACTTTTCAGCCGCGCTATTACGTTTTTCACAACCGACAAAAAATGGCAGGACGGGGTGGTAACGGATTGTCAGGTGCATATACAGGAATCAATACTGAATACATTTTTTATAACGGGCGACACAATTTTGCCAACATCAGCCGACTGACCAAACGCAGGGATCACGTCCTTCGGACAGGGTTATTACTGGGTTTTCAGCAACGGCTTTTCAGGCATGGATATGTGGATCTGGCAACTTCATACAATTATCAAACGATACTGAATACGTCAGGCAATTCCTTTGCTATTCGGGCAAACCTGGGTGTGGGGCTTGCGTTTTGATTTCTTGTGGTTGTATAAGAGTATGTTTTTTACCAAAGTCCAAAATCTATGAATCAGCGAAAAACCGGGGAGATGAGTGATGAGCAGCATTACTATTACAGATGGATCAGGATCAATTATTACTTGCATACTTTGTCGCGGGAGTGCAGGACCGGCAATATGCTGACGGCCCGGAATACGGTGAAAGATCTGGTACAGGAATGGGCTTACCAGGATATGCTGGCAGGGAGTTGTGGCAATGAAGCGGTGGCCCGCTACCATTTTCCCTCCGACAGCCTGGGTAATTTGGGAACTTTGATTTCAAAAAGCAGGTCGGACATGCAATACAGGCAGGTAGACAAGCAAATTGTAATGGAGTTAAAACGGATAACCGACCGGCTCGACAGTATGTTTTTGCGCATTGACCGCATCCGGAAAAAGGAATATCAGTACGCATTTTAATCCGATTGAAATATGCTGAAACGCGTTGTGAGGCAACGGTTTATTCTGGGTGCTGGTTTCGTATTTTGATTCGTAAAAAAGGATATTAAATTAGGTCAAATAAATTGGTCATGAAAAAAGTAATACTCGTTTTGTCGTTGCTCTTCGTCCATGTTTTGCATGCACAGGACAGTACCGGAATCAGCTACATAGAGGAAGCTGACACACTTGTGAAGCAACATTTTATTGACCGCTATGAAAACGTGTTCATGACCAAGGTCCCCACGAAACACATGGTGAAGGTTGGGTATGTCTCCTCTTTGCTGAGCGGTTTGGAAATCAATGTTGCATATGAATACAAAATATTGCCGGCATTTTCGCTTGAAGCAGGCTTTTACACAGAGTCCGAAGACAATAACCGGGGAACCAACCTTGAACTTTTGCGTAACGGGGAAACCTCAGAGTCTTTTTGGCTAAATATGAAAGCACGCTGGTATTACAATACCAGCAAGCGTATTGAGAAAGGACTGAATGCGAATAATTTCAGCGGTAGTTATCTGGCGCTTTCTGGCGAGCATAATATCGGTTCAGGTAGAAATGTGCAACGGTATGGCCTGCTGTACGGATTTCAAAGTCGTTTTTTGAACAGAGGTCACCTCGATTTTTCGGCAGGATTATTTCATCAGCCCTTGAAGTATGCGGTTTACGAAGCCAATGGATTTAAAGTAAAAAATCTGGTACTTGCTACACAGTATACGCTTGGCGTGGGTTTCGGTGATTGGAAAAGAGTAGCGCCGCTGCCAAAATGTGAGCTGCTGCGTTGTGAGGAATTTGTTGCGGATCAGCTCAAAGTCACCTTTCCAGATGTCAAGGTTGGGCTCAAAACGCAGTGGTTCAATGGCGGAATCGCTTACGAAAGAAAAATAGGCAAAGCGCCTCTTTCTTTGAGCGCCTACGTAAATGGCTCATTTTATGGTAATTCCTTTCCGGATTACTACGTAAGTCCGTATGTGGACCTCCGCACTGCTGCTTTTGCGGTTGGGAGCGGTGTCCAGGCGCGGTACTATTTTTTACAAAAACGACAGATTCTGAGGGGCACTGGTGGCAACAATCTCTCAGGATTTTACGGGGGGCTGCAATGGCAGTATTCTTACGAAGGATCGCATGTAAACCAACGGGATTATCCGTCCGTGAAAAATACACACAAATTTTGGCAGGGAGGGCTAATGGCCGGTTATCAGCAGCGACTTTTCAGAGGGATTTTTATTGACACCAACCTGGCTTATCTCCGAAGCTCTTTTAACGAAAATGATTACCCGGGGCGTTCATCGCAGCAGCTGGTGTTCAAAGTAGGCGTCGGATTTACATTTTGATAGTTTGACCGTTTTACTTCAAAATTAGTAACTGAGCAGATATGAAAAGCTACGCCGTTCTGATATTTTCAATATGTGCAGCGCTCCGTGTGGCTGCACAGGACAGTACGCGGGTCAGGTATTCCGAAGAAACCGATACATTGATGGCGCAACGTTTTGTTGACAGGTACGAGAACATTTTTATGAACAAAGTCCCTACACGGCACATGGCCAAAATCGGACTGCAGATCGTTCCTGGTTCTGCAACAGGTTTCGAAAATGATATCGTGTACAATCTCAACTTCAGTGCCGGGTACGAATACAAAATATCACCGGCCGTTTCCGCCGGGGCCAACTTCTCCGCGAATGGAGCCGCTTTGAGTTTTGGTCGCTTGCTTGTCGCCAATATTTATGGCAGATGGTATTTCGAAATGAATAGAAAAATTGCGAGGGATAAAGGTGCCAATAATTTCAACGGGAGATATTTATCGCCAATTTATGAAAGAAACTGGCGGACAACATATGGAACCCATCAAATGACCCGGATTGGGGTTGAGCTTGGCATGCAGCGGAGATTTCTGAACTACGGCTACATTGACTTTGCCGTCGGGGGATTTTATCAGAAATATTCAGGCGGGTATCTGATGAACAGTTTTGTGGCAGAGAACAGAAAAATAGAAGATTTTACCATCAGTACGCGTACCAATCTTGGACTTGCATTTGGAGACTGGAAGCGGAGCAGGAATCTGCCTGTCTGTGAAATACTTCGTTGCGACGAGTTTCTGGGTAGCCAGCTAAAATTGCTATGGCCAAGTTTGGCACTCGGCACCCGAATGCAAAGAGGAAGCTTTGGAATAGGTTATGAGGTGAAAGTTGGAAAAAGCCCTGTATCCGTAAATGCCAATTTTTCAGGAGATTTTCAGTTTATCAGTACGAAGCTTCTGCCTAAAAGCGGAAGTTATTCGAACCGATATTTCCAGATTCAGCCTTCTGTACAGGTAAGGTACTATTATCTTCAGCGCAAAAAAATCAGGACCGGGCAGGGAGGTAACAACTTGTCGGGCATCTATGCAGGACCGTATGCAGACTACATCAGATACAACTCTTTCTTCGAACCCTATGCGCCGATCCGGCAACACCTTGGCCCCGGCGCCACTTTCGGATACCAGAAAACTTTTTTCCGGAACGTATACTTCGACGTTTCGGGCGCGATGAGCTGGAATTTGCTGAAACGTCAACAATACATGTCCCTGGCGATGACCACGATCAAGATGGGATTTGGCTTCGCTTTTTAATTGAATTTTTGGAGGTTAAGCAGAAAGCAGGCACCATCAGGAGCCTGCTTTCTGCTTTGTTGACGAATTAATATTGCTGACCTCTGTCCCAAAATGCGGGAGGCTCTATTCCCAGCGCACGGAGGTATACGTAACCCTGCCCGCGATGATGAATTTCATTGTCGATAAAGTAAAGAAGCAATGAATAAATAGTGCCTTCGTACATGCCAAATGCCTTGTCAGTTTCTTGAAAACGAGTATCAGAAATCTGAGGCCAGAATGCTTCAATTTCTGAGGTAACCTCATCCCAGAGTGCCAACACTTCCTGTTTTTTTTCAGGTGCTGTGGGATGAAAAGTTTCCGCTTGTCCCTTAGGCTCCCAGTCTCCGGTGGCTATGCCGCGGATCCCTCTCGCCAGGTCGATGATCTCCATTGTGAGCATGGCAAAAGGTCTCATGCCGCCAATAGAAAATGTGTAGAACTGCTCTTCCGGGAAAGTCTCAATGACTTTGCGGGTGAGGCCTCTGTGTCCCTGCCAGTGTTCCAGCAGCTGTGTACGTGAGATCGGTTCGTTAGCAGTTTGGTCAAGCGTCGGTGATTCTTTCGTTTCCATTTTTTAAGGTTTTAATGGTTCTGTTTATATTTCTGTTACAAAGAAAACAGGGGTGACTGACAGCCGTATGTCAGCAGACATCGGAAGTTTTTTATTTCCGGTTCATGCAGTACTAACGGGGAAATTACGGTGAGGGAAACGGGGAATACAGCGTTGAAATACCGCAGACAGGAAGTTTATCTTTGTATGGTAATCAGTGGAAATAGAAACGGCCTGAGTAGTGCGTGAAAAGCTGTAACCGTTCGATAAGTTGAGAAAAAGTTTGAGGCAGTTAAAGACGATATAATATAACTTTATAAAAGTGCGTGATTGCCCTTTGTCACAAAACGTTTAACAACGCCGCTTGCATACCAAAATCATGAAAATTTCAACACATTTTTCTGAGAATGCGACGACGTTCTTTTATGGTATCCGGAGTGTCAGGTCTTCCTGATAAGGGCTGCTGTTTTCACTTTTCGGTTACTGAAATATTTTTGTTAATAGTTATTTGCAAAGCCTCCGAAAAAGTACTTGTTCATTTTTGCTAAATGGTGCGTATATAGTAAAGCATTGTATTTTGACCCTGATAATAAACCTTCCTCTCACTTTAACCTGATTTCGACATGAATGCTCAAATTGGAAAATTACATTCTGTGAAAGATTACATGCATGTCATGTACATGTGGCACGGAGATTCAAAGAGCACGGAAACGCAGCTTCCTGATAAATCGTTGTTCGGGAATCCGGTTTTGTTAAACGTACTAAATCAATCGCCCTGCGTAACATGGATACTTGATTTGGGCACCAAAGAATTTAATTTCATAACTTCCAATACGGTTGACTTTTTTGGTTACGACTCGGTCTGTTACGAGAAGAACGGCCAGTCGTTTCATGAACAAACCATACATGCGGACGACTTACAAAATACCCGCAAGCTGATGCATACCATCTGGAACCTGTTGGATGCCATTCCCTCTTACTGTCGCCCCAATTATAAATTCAGCCACGATTATCGCCTTGTCAAACCGGATGGTAAGATTGTGCGGATTTTGGAGCAAAACGCTGTTTGGCAGCAGGATGCAGCAGGTAACATCACACATTTGCTGGGAGTATGCAACGACATTACACAGTGGAAAAAAAGCGGCAGCCAGCTCGCCTCACTGACTTCTGTCAAGGACAAGCAATATCTGTTGTTTAATGCTGATAACACTGCAGCAATTAAACCCAAAACGATTTTGAGTAAACGCGAGCTGGAAATTGTGAAACTTATGGCCGAGGGTTACAGTAGCAAACACATTGCGGATAAACTTTTTATCAGTTTTCATACGGTGAACACACACAGACAAAAAATGATAGAAAAAACAGGAACCAGAAATACCGGTGGTCTCGTTCAGTTTGCGAGCTTTAATGGGTTGATTTAGAGGTAAATACTGAAATTTCAGTATTGTTGGATAAGATATAGAGTAATAAATTTGTCTGGTAACAAACGTTACTTCCTGGCTAACCTCTAACTAAAAATGATCATGGCGCTTCTCGATCCAATGGATTTTTCCAAAAATGAGTTATTTTCTAATCTTCAGGGAAATATCCTGAAAGGTCACGGCAGAGATCACACGACCCATATTTTTATCAAGTTTAAGCCGGAGCGAGCTCCGGATGTAAAAAAATGGATTGGCAATTTTACTGATAAATACGTAACAAGCTTTAAAAAGCAGTTAAAAGATCGGGAATTGTACAAGAGAAATAAGGTGTCAGGAGGGTTATTTGCATCATTTTTTCTCACAAGTTCAGGGTACAAATATCTTGGTTTTGACCCCACAAAAAACCCTGTGAAAAAAATGGACCCGGCATTTATAGGTGGCTTGAAAACGCGGAGAGCGGTTAACAATGATCCGCCAGTCAACGAATGGGAAGCGGGATATCGGGGCGAAATCGACGCTATGATTCTTTTGGCAGATGATGACGCAAATAATATGGGTACCAAGGCAAAAGTTGTTCTTGAGGAACTGGCTAAAATTTGTGCAATATCCTCTGTTGAGTACGGAAACGCCATACGAAATGCAAACAAAGATGGTTTAGAACATTTTGGCTATGTCGATGGAATTAGCCAGCCGTTGTTTCTTAAAGACGAGGTTGACGCCTACAAAGCGTTTCACAATACGAAGGATAACGGAGTTCAGTTTGATCCTTCCGCAGATTTTAAATTGGTTTTGGTGCCGGATTTGCTTGCCGGAGATGCAGTCGAAAAGCCTGTTTCGTTTGGAAGCTATTTTGTTTTTAGAAAACTCGAACAAAATGTCAGAGCGTTCAAATTACTGGAAAAAAGCTTGGGCGAGGAGTTGTATCCTGATGATGCTGATGAAGAGAAAAGAGAATTGATCGGGGCATATCTGGTTGGCAGGTTTGAGGATGGTACGCCGGTGGTAATGGATAGTGAGGAAGGAATGATTGGAAGCGGTAATTTCAACAACTTTAATTACAGCCATGATCCGTCGGGCGGGAAATGTCCCCATTTTGCGCACGTTCGAAAGACCAACCCGAGGCGTAATCCTGATGATAAAAAGCACATCATGGCCAGGCGTGGAATTCCTTATGGAAACAGGAGTGTGGATACTGTTATTGATCCTGTTCCTGCACAAATGCCGGAAGGCGGCGTTGGTTTATTATTCATGAGTTACCAGGCAGACCTCAGAAACCAATTTGAATTTATTCAGATGAACTGGGCAAACAACCCAAATTTCGAAAAGCCGGGAACTGGTATTGATGCCATTATTGGTCAGTCAGTTGTGGGTGCGGAAAACGATAGGAACTACAAGTTTCCAACAAATTACGGTGAACCAAATCCGTCGTTTGATAAAAGTTTTGATCAGTTTGTGACATTCAAAGGTGGAGAGTATTTTTTTGCGCCTAGTTTAACATTTCTTAAAAAATTGGGAGGCATCACAGAAGTAATCTAGCGGACGCTCAGGTCCCTGGGAGTAAGCCGAGCCGATAAATTCCGTTTCCGCTTTTCGAAATGCGCCATATCTTTCACACGACTTTCCCTTCACATCAGCTTTGCCCTGGTTTTCCGGCAAGGCGCAATCAACTTTCAGCCCAAACTGAACATATCTTATTTTTGTTCCGCCTCGCACGTATATTTACGGGCGTGGGCGACCAACTACTGAAGAGTTGCAAAACGGATTGGATGAACAGCTGCATGGTCGATTTCTCAGACAATATTTCATCCGATCAACTAGCTTGGCTAGCCTATAAAAATGGACACAACCGAACTAGTAATTCTCAAACTAATTCGGTTTTTAATTTGGTTCTTGCTTCATAAATTTTCAACTTGCTTAGCGATTATCATACCGGATTTGCAAGTTTGCATTCGATGAGGTATGACAATAAAACGCTTATAAATCCAGGTTTTGCCCTGTGTTAAGGCGATAAAAAATCTCCTCATTCGACAATTGGAAATCTGAGAAATAATGAAGCTATTTCTAATCATATTTGCCTCAATATTTTTCGGTGTTCCCAACCAATGTTTCCCGCGGGTTAAGCAATTAAAATTCAATCGTTTAACGACCAATGAAGGGCTGTCTCAGAGCCACGTGACTGCTATTTTGAAGGATAATCGCGGCTTTATGTGGTTCGGTACAGAGGATGGCCTCAATAAATTTGATGGTTATAAATTTACACATTACAAACATCTCCAGGCCAACAAGAGTACAGTTGCCGACAGTTATATCAAGGATCTACTGGAAGACAAAAAGGGGAATTTGTGGGTTGCTACTGCAAACGGGCTGGACAGGTTTGATCGTGAAAAAAACACATTTGTTCACTACCGGCGAACTGAAGCAACGGATGAATTTAACGACATTTTTCTAGACAGTAAAAACCGGATCTTTGTGGGAACGAGTAACGGATTGTTTTTATTTGATCCTGACAAAGGCACATTTAAATCCTATCAAAACTTCGGAAACCCGGACCATCGCATCCAAAGTAACTATGTGTCTAAAATTGCGGAGGACGCCACCGGTTTTTTATGGATAGCAACGGATTACGGCCTGTATAGGATGGATCCGGTGTCGGGAGAATTTGTATCCTATTTTAATGATCTGCACAACGAAAAAAGCCTTGGGGCAAATTGGATTAAAACCGTGTATTATGACGGGAAAGGTAATATTTGGATAGGAACTCACGGTGGTGGTTTGTCTCTTTACATGCCCAAAACGAACTCTTTTAGGAATTTTCGTCATGACGAGCGCAATCCAAACAGCATCATTCACAATGATATTCTTTCAATAAGCAACGGAGTTGATGGAAACCTTTGGATCGGTACCGAAAACGGTGGAGTTAGTATCTACGACCGCAAGGCCGACCGTTTCAGCTTTTTTCGCCACGCTGCAAATGACAACTCCACGATAAGTAACAACTCTGTGTACTGCGTTTATATGGACAATGCCGCAAATATGTGGTTTGGTACGTACGCGGGAGGAGTGAACTTCCTGCCAAAATTTGGAGAGAAATTTGTATCGTACCGGTTTATGCCCGGCAACGAAAACGGACTAAGCAATGACGTTGTGCTTTCAATTTCGGGAGATCGTCACGAGGAGAATTTGTGGATAGGAACGGACGGAGGGGGGCTGGATTTTTTCAACAGAAAGACAAAGAAATTCAGGCATTTTCGGCATGATCCGAGAAACATTAACTCGTTGAGCAACAACTACGTCATTTCGATTATACAATACTCCGATGATGTTCTTGGACTGGGTTTTCACAATGGAGGTTTTGATCTTTTCAATACAAAAACAGGAAAATTTACACACTATCTGCCAGCTTTGAATCCAGCCAGTGGTCCTTCTATTTCCGATATAAACAATCTGTTTAAAGACCGCAATGGAAATGTCTGGCTTGGAACATGGAAAGGCGGCCTGAGCGTTTTCGATTCAAAAACCGGCAAATTTACCCACTATCGTTATCAATCTCATCAGCCAGGCAGCCTCAGCAATGATATCGTTACAGGGGTTTTTCAGGATAAATCGGGAAAAATGTGGGTAGGAACAGACAGGGGGCTCAATTTGTTTGATCCGGCAACGAAACAATTTAAAGGCTACTATTATAATTCTGCGAAGAAAAGTAGCATTTCCAGTAACAACATTCAATCTTTCGCCGACGCGGACAACGGAAATTTATGGGTTGGAACTGTCGGAGGTGGACTGAATTATTTCGATGTAAAAAACGAAACGTTTAAAACTTACACCGAGCAGGACGGACTGGCAAGTAATGTAGTCTTCGCCATTCTCCGTGACAAACGGAATAATTTGTGGCTAAGTACCAACAAAGGTGTTTCGCGCTTCGATCCGCAAACAGGAAAGTTTAGGAATTTCGGGATATCTGATGGTTTGCAAGGCAATGAGTTTAGAGATAATTCCAGATATCAAACGCTTGATGGCCAGATGTTTTTTGGCGGAGTGAATGGGTTTAGTAGCTTTTATCCGGACAGTCTTCTTGATAATGATTTCGTTCCGCCGGTATACATTACTGATTTTCATGTTTTTAACAAGGAAGTTCCCATTGGCGGCGATGATGCTGTTCTTTCCGCTCATATCAGCGAAACGAGAACTTTGACATTGTCTCACAAACAATCCGTGTTTACTTTCGAATTTGCGGCTTTAAGTTTTACTGCTCCCGAGAGAAATGAGTATGCCTATAAGCTGGAAGGATTCGATAACAACTGGAATTTCATAGGCGGAAAACGCACAGCAACCTATACCAATCTTGATCCGGGAACTTACACTTTTAAAGTGAAAGCGTCCAACAACGATGGGGTGTGGAATGAAGAGGGGACATCGGTTACTGTAATTATTCTGCCACCATTCTGGCTTACCTGGTGGTTTAAATTTGGAGCGCTTTTGTTAGTTGCCGGAATTCTGGTTGCATATTACAAGTCCCGTACCTACTCAATACGAAAGACGAAGCGCGAGCTGGAGTTTCTTGTAGGGGAGCGCACCAGACAGTTGGAGCGAGCCGTGGAGGAGGAGAGGAGGGCTGTTGAAAAAGCAGATATGGCTAACCGCGCAAAGAGTTCATTTCTGGCAACGATGAGTCATGAGATCCGAACGCCGATGAACGGGGTGATTGGGCTGGCAAATTTGCTGACGGAGACGGAATTAACAGCAGAGCAACGGAAGTTTACAGAGGCTATTCAGTTAAGTGGAGAAGGATTGCTGGCTGTTATCAACGACATTCTCGACTTTTCCAAAATAGAATCCGGCAATATGGAACTGGTTGACGAGCCTTTCAATGTGGCAGATTGTGTACAGGGAGTCTGGAATTTGTTTCTTGTCAAAGCGGTAGCTTTGGGCCTTGATCTGCGATATACCATTGATCCGCGCGTGCCAGCGCAAATTTCTGGTGACAGTTTCAGACTGAGACAGGTACTGATAAATCTTGTAGGAAATGCGATTAAGTTTACCAAGGTGGGGACCATACTCCTGCACGTATATCCGGTAAGGAACAATGATAAAGATCAGGTGGTGCTGGGTTTTGATGTAAACGATACCGGTATTGGCATTGAAGACGACAAAATTGAACGTCTTTTCAAAGCATTTTCTCAGGTTGATTCTTCCACATCAAGACAATTCGGCGGCAGTGGGTTGGGTTTGGTAATTTCCGAAAAACTTGTCAATTTAATGGGAGGGACTATTCGGGTTGCGAGCCGATTTGGCGAAGGAAGCACCTTTCATTTCTCAATTCGTGTAACGAAAATTCATTTGGCTGAACCGGAAATTTATCACTCGGCCAAATGCGATGCAGAAGCTTGTCGGGTGTTAATATTGAGCCAGGACGATGACAGAAGAAAGCGCTTGCATTATGCAATCGAGAACGTAAATCTGGGAACCGTAACCGCAGCCTCGACTACTCAGGCACTTGAAATTTTCAAAAATGAAGCGCATTTTGACCTCGTGCTTATGGATGTATTCCCACGGATTTTAGATTCCGTGGATGCCGCCGTGGCTTTTCGGAAAATTAAGGCCGACATACCAATCATTCTTCTCGACCCCGGCAATTCGCAAATCCATAAAGACAAGAGTTTGCAATTTAACGCCATTATTGCAGGGCCGGATGAGAATACCCTTATGCGGCAGGTTTTCATTGAGCTGAATCGCGGTAAGAAGAATGCAGGAAACCAGGCAGAAGAGCCGGGCAGACAGGAAAAGAAATTGTCCGTGCATTTTTCGAATGATTATCCGCTGTCGATTTTGGTTGCCGAAGATCACAAAGTTAACCAAATCGTGATTATGAGTACATTAAAAAAATTAGGCTATTCAGTCACATTGGTTGAAAACGGTTTAGAGGCGCTGGAAGCTGTGGCCACAGCGAGCTCGTTTGATGTAATACTTATGGACGTACAGATGCCAAAAATGGATGGTATTGAAGCATGTAAAAATATAAAGGCCAAATTTCCTGTAAAGCCATATATAATTGCAATGACGGCCAATGCCTTACAACAGGATAAGGAAATGTGCCTGGAAGCCGGGATGGATGATTATATTAGCAAACCAGTTGAAATTGAGGAGCTTATGAAATTGCTACGGAAATGGTCCGGAGAAATACCTATTGCTTGAAAATTGAATTCAGTTCAACCTTGCAAAACCGATTTCATGCCAAATAACGTCTCACAACTAATTTGTGGGTTCTGACTTACAGAGCCAGAGTCTTTGGTGCACGCCAAATTCTGAGCAACAAAGGACCAGTACAAAAAAATGTCCAACTTTTTTTTCACGTTTTGATCAATTGGTCAGCGGGTTAGCTTTTTTAGCATATATTTTTGGGAAAAATTGGAGGCCAAAGATTTTTTTTGTTTGCGCGTTTTGCTAAGTTTGTGCCACGAAACGGATACGCCGTCTTCAAAATCTGGTTTGGTAGTTCAGTTGGTTAGAATACATGCCTGTCACGCATGGGGTCGCGGGTTCGAGTCCCGTCCAGACCGCCAGATACAATATCAAAAATAGTTAAAAGCTTGCAAATCATTGGTTTGCAAGCTTTTTTGTTTCCTGCCAAGCACGCAAATCATTCAAATTCTCTCAATCCTTAGGGGATAAATTCGGGTACCCAAAATGGCTGCTGGTCCGGGGTAACCGAATTGTTCTTAACCGATTGATAAACAGCAATTTGTTTGTCAATTAAAAATCTTGACTGGCGCTGAGATGAAAATTGGATTTGATAACCAAAAATAAGATTGGGTATATCGGAACAAAATTGAGTATTCTGTTTTATGGTAAGAGGGCAACAATTACCGATAATGGATTAATGCCTATTTATTTAAGAGGCACTGTCGACGGTGAAAGATTTGGAGTTCGTAAAGTCTAACGTATGTAAGAGCCAGCTATCGGAAAACATTGATAGGATTTAAGTAAAGTATAAAACATTAATAAGTTCGCATTTGCGAGGGACTTTGTGCCGCGCAGTAATTGAAAATTGCAACATCTCACCGTATGCACTTAGGCCTTATAAGCACTCTGTTTTTACCGACCTTAATGGCAACAATCTTCGGGACCTGTTTATAAGAAACGGCAATGGTACATTGGATTATTATGAGCAGGATGCCTTTAACAGTCTCACATTCAACTTAATTGAAGAGCATTTCAATGGTATCTCATTGGGTCATGCTTTTTGTAGATCTGAATCGCAATGGACTGCCGGATATGTACATCGGTAGCAGCCGCGCCGTTGCCAGTAACTTTCATAAGTTGCTCCCGAATAACCTTTCCTTAGGACTGAGTCTTATTCGGTTTGATAATGTGAAAACAAGCGGCGTAAGAAAACTGGTGCGTGGATGGCATTCCTGGTTGGTGGCAAAGTGAAGGAAAGCAACCGCAGCAGGGTAGGATGCGCCTGGTTATGGCTTTTGATTGACTAGCCGGTTAAAACGGCTTTTTTTAGTCCGTATTTAAATTCTTGCCTTCATGAATCGTAAAATCTTGATCGTCACCGGGGATGGTGGCGAAAGTTATGAAACCCTCTATGCCGTTCACCGCTTTCAGGAAGAAGGCGACATAGCCGTGATTGCGGCCCCCAGCAAACACCGCCTTAATCTGGTGATGCACGATTTTGAGCCTGGTTGGGACACGTATGTAGAGCGGCCCGGCTATTGTCTGGAATCCGACCTGACGATTGACGAGGTGGTCGTAGACGACTATGACGCGATACTGCTGTTGGGCGGCCGCGCCCCTGAATACCTGCGTAACCATGCCGGACTGTTGGAAGTAGTGCGTGAGTTTGACCGGCAGGGCAAATGGCTCTTTGCAATCTGCCACGGTATACAGATTCTCGTCACAGCCGGATTGGCCAAAAACCGCACTGTAACTGCATATGAGCATGTCCGTGCCGAAATTGAGATGGGCGGTGGCACCTATTCAACACTACAGGCCATCTGCGACGGGAATATCATTACCGGACAGACCTGGCAATCGCACCCTGAATTCTATCGCGAAGTGTTTGCATGTCTCAATAAAGCGGAGCGCGTAGAAGCATAATCGTTTAGAAAAGTTTAAAAAGAAAGTTTTCAAGGTGTCCAGTAGAGCTTTCCGACAGGACACCTTGAAGGTTTAAAAAATATTTCCTCAGTTTGATACGCAGTTTGTAATTTAGTAGAGCACCAGTTTCGTCCCTGAAAATTTTTCTCCCGTTGGGTAGTGGATGTTTACATGGTAAACCCCCGGCGGCAGCTGTTTCCTTTCGATCTGGAGTTGCTCGTGGCTGCTTCCTGGAGCTACCAGGTAGCTCCTGACAGGTATTCCCCGGGCATTGATTACAGAAACGGTTCCCCCGTTTTTCTGCAGGCCATCCAGGGAGAGCGTGGCGTTCCCGTTTGTCGGATTTGGAAAAAGAACCACTGAAATACCCTGATCGACGTGCTGCCCAACGATCCGTGAATAAGCAATGCTGCCATCCCGGTCTACCATTTTCAAACGGTAGAGGTTCTCGCCATGGCGTGGTGCGTCGTCTTTGGCCGTATAAGTAGCCCGTTGGAGGTTTTCTGCGGTGGCTGCAACGCTGATGATCTCGGTAAAATGCCTGCCATCGCTGCTTCTTTCAACTACATATTTCTCAACACCTACCTCCGAAGTTACCTCCCAATGTAAGTGAATAGTTTTCAATTCCATCAGGCTGGTAAAGGAGATGATTTTTACCGGCAATACCGCCTCGGTTGTAAAGCTGATTTGCGCCTCACCGCTACTCAATCCCTGGTATTCCGCAATCGCTTTTAGTATATGTGGTCCATCAGTTAACGCTTGTGAACCAGTTGATTGGTAGGCATAGTCTCCGTTCAGATCAACCGGGACGGCGTTTATTTCCGTACCATCGACAATGAGACGCACGGTACTATTGGGTGTAGCGGTTCCGGAAATCGAGGGTTTGTCGGAAGTGACGGCCGCAGAAGCTGGTGTGGTGATCGCAACAACAGGCACGGCCATTCCACCTAATAGCGTGGTAGCACTTCCTTCAGCTCCGTTGGTTGCACCATAAGGCAGGCCGCCAGGTGCTAACGGATTTCCCTGTGAACCGGCATTGCCGCCTGCTACCGTCCAGTTACTACAGCTGCCACCTGATGCCTGAAACAAAATATTCCCACCTCCGCCACCACCACCGGGGCCGATTTCTGAATCGGATGCACTGCCACCGTTTCCTCCGGTTGCGGAAATCAAATTGCAGGCCGCATTCCCCGCAAGGCGAACATACACCCCCCCGCCAGCGCCACCACCACTCCCTGCATCGCTACTTACTGTCTGGGCACTGGCTCCGTTGGCACTGATGGTTCCTGTTCCACTCAAGGCATTCGCCCTGAAAAACACAATCCCTCCGCCGGCCCCGCCTGCCGTGCCTGAACTACTGCTGCCGTGCCCTGCACCGCCTCCGTAGCCGCCCACCGATCTGTTTGCGTCCGACGCAAGGTCGCTGTTTCCGCCATTTCCTCCCGCACCAACACTACCCCCACCGCCTCCGCCGGATTTGAAACCTGAACCACCTCCGCCTGCATTGGCAAAGGTTCCTCTTCCTCCATAAGTGGTACCAAAACGGTTGATCGTAACACCTTCGCCTTTCCGACCTGCCGTTGGAGGAAGCAGATCCAATGCGGAACCTCCGGTTGTGGCACCGCCGTCATTACTGAAAATTCCTCCTCGAAATCCTCTTCCAGCAGAGGATACAGTACCATTATTGGTGACTGTCCCTGTGGCAAGAAAGACAACTATACCCCCGGAAGTACCATCCCAGGGGCTTGCGACTATGGAACCTGCCGCATTGATGGTCACTGAGGTGTATTCAGGTACTTTTATGGCCTGGGCTCCGGGCGAAGAGTACGCGAATTTTAAAGTACTGGAAAAGGTTAGCTTGGTCGCTGTTAGCCCCGTAATTCTTGCAAATTCCCAACGGCCCGCAGGCCGACTCGTCAAGTCTGTGGCTTCGGAGGCTGTGGAGGTGTTCTCTGATGTAGACTGTGCCGTTTGCCACACCATCACCAGGTCACCCGACGCGAATCCGGTTGTGTTGCTTATGGTTACAAAATTTTGCCCTGCAGGAGCGTTGGCCGTAAGTCCTGAATAAACATTCACTACGATATTGGCTGCGTTGACTGTTGAAGAACCTGAATGACCATTACCAAGGAATACGTTATCGTCGGCCGCAAGTGTGTCAAAGCTCAGGAAAATAAGAAGCAGGAGATACCTGCCAAAGGCAAAAGCTGTTCGGGTTGGGAGATTTTTCATTTTGTATTTAAGGGGTTTTTTTGTTGCCGCTGCGCTATCGTTGTATCACCAGTTTTTGAGTTTCACCGCCGATCGTAACGAGGAAAATACCGGAAGGAAGACCGCTGATGTTAATGGGCGTTTTGCCAGTGGTAGTTGTTTTCAGTCGTGGATTTCCTGTCATGTCTGAAATGAGTACCTCGTGATATCCAGTTTTGTTGCTAAGATAAATATGGTTTTGGGCAGGATTAGGATAAATACCAGACGAATGGCCGGGGCCTTTGACCGAGATGATTCTGGAATATTCTGATTTGCCGCTACCATCGTTCGCCGCGCGGTCAATTTGATTTAACCGGTAATAATTCATCGAGAATGGAGCACTATCAGTAAAAAGATAGCTATTCAATTCCTGCGAGTCACCCTTTCCGTCAACAAAACCAATTCGTTCGAAGGTCTTTCCATTGGAGGACTTTTCAATATAAAAGCCGGCATTATTCCGTTCCGAGGTTGTTTTCCATTCCAGCAAAATATGGTTATCCTGCTTTTTGCCAGTAAAACTGATCAAAGTTACAGGTAGTACCTGGAGCTCGTCGCCGCTAATTGTCCAGCCCTTCGAACTCGTCAGGTTGTTACGTGCAGCCACGGCACCCGCACCATATTTCAACCCGACAGCACCCAGTAATCTTCCGTCGGGAGTCAGGGGATTATCGCTCCACTCCTGAAGTGTAAGTTCGTAATTTGCCGGACTTAACCCGCTGTTGTCGAGCATCCTATCCAGGTACGCCGACTGGTTTAAAGTCCAGTTACCGAGTGGCTGGTTGAAGTCAACAGCATTATAAAACATAGCTCTGAAATCGATGACATTAGCTGTATTCCAGTTGCCAATGGGTTGATTAAAGTCATACCTCTCAGGCGGCACGGGGCTGCCACTGGCATCCAGACTCGCAAACATCATGGCCATTGTCTGTACGTTGCCGGTATCCCAGTTACCGATGGGTTGATTGAAAGAACTGGCATTGTAAAACATGGCTGACATTTTGGTCACATTTTCTGTATTCTAGCCGGACAGAGGTTGATTAAATACCGAGGCACCAAAAAACATAGCCTCTGTTGAAGTTAATTTTCCGGTATCCCAGTCTCCGACGGGTTGATTAAATGCTTTGGCATTCAAAAACATATAATCCATCGTTGTCACGTTACTGGTGTTCCAATCGCCAAGGGGCTGATTAAATGCATACGTGTCACGAAAGGCCCCGGTCAAAGTGGTTACGTTACGAGTGTCCCAGCTACCGATATTTGCAGGTCCGTTAAGTATGGTACAGTTGGAAAACATGTTGGTCATGTCGGTTACTGCGCTGATATCTGGAACGTCGGTTGCGCTGATCTGGAGGTTTGAGGCCCCCGGAAACGCATAACGCATTGACGACCATGAAATATCACCCCACTGCACAATATCAAGCAACTTTTTCGCGTCGTTCGGATTACTGATAAAAGTAACTCCCGGAAAGATCCCTCTGATACGAATTGTGTATGTGCCTGCGGTACCAAAATCGTGCGTTACATTCCCCGTGATGCCTAACTGATCATAGTTGCCGTCGTTGTCCCAGTCAACATCATAATTGTATACATCGCCACTGATAGTCTGGATCCTGATGGACGTACTGTTGCTGGCACCCTCATTGTCGGTTTTCCAGGTAGTAATAAAAGGTCGGTCCTGGGAATGGGCAATACCGCTCGATAGCAATAATAGCCCGAAGAGGAGGTAACGTATTGAAAATACGCTGAACAGGATTTTGGCAGATAGTGCTGAACTTTTCATTTCAAGCAATCATAAAAGTAGATAACCATGCATCTGATTAAAAAAGCAAAAAAATACAAACCTATTTCAGCTTATCCGGTGTTATCGGCGATGGCACCACATTACTTACGGGTTTGGTACTTTTCAGGTATTGGAATACAGCCTGAATGTCTTCCTCCGCCATATTGGTATAGTTGGTCCAGGGCATCGGTGGCAACAGCGGGCGTGTGTTTGCGAGCCCTTTAAATTTACCTTTTGTCAACGCTGTTTTAAATTGGTCATATGACCAGCTTCCAATACCCGTTTCATCGGAGGTTAGATTGGCAGCAAAGCTCATACCCCAGGGCCCTACAGCAGAAGTACCGTCTGCTCCGAAAAGCATCCAGCCTCCCTGAATCGCCTCCGGGAAAATTCGGGCAATGGGCCGGCTGGCCGGATATCCCGAAAGATGTAATTCCGGAATTACCTCAGGGCCTTGTGCGCCCATTCGCTTTGGGGAATGGCAGTCCTGGCACCCTAATACGCCCACCAGATATTCACCTCGTTTGACGAGATCTTTGTCTGGATGAAACGGAATAGTGGCAATAGAATTTTCCTGACCATCGTTGGTAAATGCTGCACAGAGGGAGAAGAGCAGAAATGCAAGAATGATTGATGTTAGTCTTGAGTTTTTCATAAAATAGAGTAGTTAAGTGTTACCTGAATGGTTATTATTAATCACAAAAGAGTGGGCAGGTGAATCGTTTTGAATCCCCTCGTCTGCCCGGCAAAGTTGAAAAAATGACTTCTTTCATGTTAGCTCGAAAACGACATTCTTTTGCTCATTTTGAACAAAGAGTGGTTTTAAGCCTTTTTTGGAGTAATTGTGGCAGTACCTGCAATGAAAAATGCCCCAGGCGGCATTGGAGTTTTTAAGAAATAAGTTTATTTTTCGCTTATAACATCACGACTCATTGCCATTCAGAAGGCTTTTTATCAAACCGTTCCTGAAACACTTTCGAAAAGTAGGACAGACTTTCAAAGCCCACCAGATAGGCAATTTCGGAAACCGTTCCGGCTTGATTCTTAAGCAGCACGGCAGCTTTTTCAAGTCTGTAATTACGTATGTATTCGATGACTGTCTGATCGGTAATGGCTTTCAGTTTCCGGCGTAGCTGAACAGCGGTGATACCCATTTCCGTAGCAAACTGATCTACATTGAAGCTGCTTTCCGGGAGGTACTCATCCAGAATGCCGTTGGCTTTTTCCAAAAACTGCTCATGGGCAGAACCCACCTGCCCTGTTGCGGCGGGTGGGGAGTTGGCAGCCGAGGTTATGCTGTATTTTTGCCGAAGAAGTTCACGTTGCTTCAACAGGTTTCTCACCCTGAACATCAGCTCATCCGTATCAAAAGGTTTGGCAATATAGTCGTCAGCTCCGAGCTGGAAGCCTTCGAGCCGGTCTTCCAGTGTGGCCTTTGCCGTAAGCATAATGACGGGAATGTGATCGGTACGCATGTCCGTTTTAAGGGTCTTACAAAATTCGAAGCCATCGATTCGCGGCATCATCAAATCACAGATAACCATATCGGGTATGTGACTTAATGCCATTTCAAGTCCCTGCTGCCCATCCTGCGCCTCTTCGATTTGGTAAGTTCCTTCAAAAATGCTCCGGACAAATTTCCGCAGATCCAGGTTGTCTTCAACGATCAGTAAAACCGGTAACTCCATATTTTCCGCAATAACCGCTGTTGTGTGTTTTTCCGGTTGCGAAAAGGCTTCCAGAGGGCGTTTCGGGACTGTCTCCGGTTCGGACGTTGTGATGTACCCGTGCCAGGTAGCCAGGTCGCAAGGTAAGGTTACGGTAAATGTACTGCCATTTTCAGGCTTACTATTTACGTTGATGGATCCTTGCAGGGCGTTCACCAGTTCCCTGACCAGCGCCAGGCCGATCCCCGTTCCCTCGTGATCGCGACGCCGGCTGTTGTCCACTTGATAAAACCGGTCAAATATCCTGGGCAGGCGGGCTTCATCAATACCTATTCCATTGTCGGCGATCATGATACGCACCCTTGAAACCAATGGTTCCGGAAAGACGACCCGAACCGTGATCCGGCCATTTTCTGGTGTGAATTTGAATGCATTTGAAAGCAGATTGGTCACAATCTTTTCCAGTTTGTCACGATCAAAGTAGGCCATCTGAGGGGAATGGCTTAATGACTTCTCAAAAATAATCTGCTTGCTTTGTGCCAGGGATTCGAACGAAACAAACAGGTAATTGAGAAAACCCGACAGGTCAGCATATTGTATCTGTGGTTCCATCTTTCCCGATTCGAGTTTGGACAGATCCAGTAACTGGTTGATCAGTGTCTGTAATCTGAAAAGATTCCGCTGCATCGTCGGGATTAAATCCTCCGTTGGGTATTTCTTTTGGAACATCGTCAATGGACCCGTCAGTAACGTGAGCGGCGTACGGAATTCATGGGAGATATTGGCAAAAAAATTGGTTTTGATCGTATCCAGTTCAGAGAGCCGCGCTGCTTCTTTGTCTTTATACGAAATCTGCTCCTGCAAGCGTACGCGGTTCAGCTGAATCTGGTTCCAGCGGAACCATAGGTAGACCAACGCGATGAAATAAATCATATACGCCCACCAGGTTTTATAAAAGGGTGGATGTATGCGGATCTTGAGTTCAACAGGTTTGCTCCACACTTCTCCGTTGGTGGTACCCATTACCTTGAAAGTATAGTTACCATGCGGGAGCTGTGCATAATTGGCGAAATGACTGGTGCCCGCCTCTACCCAATCGCCGTCAATGCCTTCGAGCTGATAGCGAAACCGGTTTTTTATCGGGTTGGTAAAATCCATTACGACAAATTCCAGTGCGATCTGATTCTGATCATGGGAAAGGTTCAGGTCTGTGAGATAACCGATGGCCCGGGATAAAAAACCGGTCTCGTCGCCTGCCTCAATTTCCCCATTATTAATTTTCAGTCCAACTAATTTAATTTCAGGCTGTATGGCATTATTTTTAAGAGCGGAAGGGCGAAAGATGTTGACTCCTTTTACACCACCAAAAAGAAGCTCTCCGTTGGCTGCTTTAAAATAAGAGTTGGTATTGAATTCATCGTCCTGCAGTCCGTCGGACTTATTGAAATTGGTAAAAATCAGCGTTTTGGGGTTAAGTGACGAAAGTCCCCGATTGGTACTCATCCACAGGTTACCATCATCGCCAGCCAGAACGCCATAAACCACTTTGTTGGGTAGTCCCCGGGCCTCGGTAAAATGTTCAAATTGCCCATTCAACTTATTGAGTCTTTCCAATCCGCCACCTTTGGTGCTTATCCACAGGAATCTCTCCGGTTGAAGCGGATCGTTAATCACTCCTGATACAAAATCATTGCTCAGACTTTGCCGGTCATCTTTACTGTTTTTGTAAATAGAAAAAGCAGGCTTGGACTGAAAGTTTTCAGCTTTGATCAGCCCCTTTTGCGTACCAATCCACAAGGTTTTACCATCCTGGTACAGGCAGAAATTTTCCACCGTAGATCCGCTCACAGGCAGGAGGGAGCGGTAACTATATGTGGTAAACTTTTCTGTTAAAGGGTCAAATCTGAAAAATGCTCCGTTGGAGACTCCTATCCAGATGATGCCTTTTTCGTCTTCGTGAATCTTCATACTAAAATTCTGACCCGCAGGAACAGCTAACGGGTATCTCTCAATAATTTTCCAGTCTTCGGTTATTTTGACAAGGAATCTTCCGGGTTTTGCTGTCTTGATGTAATAGGACATCCAGAAATTGTGTTTCCGGTCCTGGGAGATGGCATCGTGGTCAATGTACTCGTCACCGATCCCGGCAGGTAAATTTTGAATGGCGTTGCTCAATTTATCGAGCTTGTAAATACGGTAAGCCGGGAAGTAATTGGCATGCAAATATACGTTCCCCTTATAATCCTGAAAAAGAGCCGCGGGGGAAAGTGCTGTGACATAAGACTTGAACTGCTTCACCCTCGGATTGAACTTCAGTAAACCATAACCTTTGGTTGAAGCCCAGATATTACCACTGCGATCTTTAAAAATGTGATTCACTGAATTCACCTTCGCAGGCATAGGCATGTACGCATTCCGGGCAGTGAGACTATCATCAAGTGACAAGAGCTCGTCGGGCTTAAAGAGCCAGGTGTAATTCTGGTTGCAAATGGCGATCGTTCCATCCGGGAACTGATTGGCAACCGTCTGACCACCCCTGGGAAACCGAAGTACCTTGATCTGATCCTGTTTCCAGCAAACGATACTATCCTGACCAACAGCCCAGAACCGCCTTTTTTTGTCTTCCAAAACCTTATAAAATGACGTGGAATAGGAAATTTGGGCCGCTGTTGGGTGTCGGTCACTGAACCGGTAAAAATCTTCCGATACGGTGAAGCCAATTGAATGATGGTCATAAGTGAATCGTACAGAATTTTTTCTGTCTGCCCCGGACGAAGCTGCTTTAACCAGATTTGAAAAATCGGCCTGTTCAGGATAAGCGGCTAATGAAACGATTTTGAAGATCTTGCCCGGCTTGTCCGACATGATCCAAATGGTTCCGTTCAGATCCTCCTTAATGAACAGAATGCCATAATTCCCCGCGTCAGCCTGATCCTTGTCGCTGATGGCTGCATGATAAAACCGCTGCGTTTCGGGGTCAAAAAGATTGAGTCCATCCTTTTCCGTTCCGATCCAGATGCGTCCCTTGCTATCCTGTAACAAGGATGTGCAGGTGTTTCCGGAAATGCTGTTTTCATTATAGGGATCGTGGGTGAAAATCTTAAAATTGTAGCCGTCGTAACGGTTCAGGCCGTCTTTCGTAGCAAACCAAAGAAATCCGTCCCCATCTTCCAGAATGTCATAAATCATTCCCTGCGAAAGTCCGTCCGAAATGGTGACCGGCTGCCAGGGACCTTCCTGGCCAAAGCAGAAGAGGGTGATAAATTGTAGAAAAAACAGTATTCTTGTACTCATTAAAACGCTCATTTTCAGCTGTCCTCGGCCAAATTCGAAGCTTTTTCGTGTTCATTTGCTTTCAGAATTGCAAAAAAACATTCATCCATCTCATGACTAAACGCGGGACTATGGCCATTATACTCTTATTTGTTTCCTAAGGGCCATTAATGTGGAATGGCATCATCTTGTCTTAAAAGGGAATAGCGGAAATCCCTGATCCTTGCCAATCCGGCAAAAGTGTCTTTTTTTGCCTTTATATCACGCCAGTCTGGAGATTGCAAAGCTATTGACTACCTTATTCCGCAGCAGATTATCCACAAACCGGGAACGCATTACAAGATATTGGTAAAAGGCAGGTCAGGGTGGTCAATTTGAAGCTAAATCATGTGTGCAGACAAAACCGGAGTTAGCTGATCAGTTTTACCTAAATCTCCTGATAAGCAACAAAGTTGACGAAAAGTGATCCGGGTCAAGTTTTGCTGCAATGTTCAACTCATTCAATAAGTTGTTATTTTATTAGTGCGGGTTGGGTGTAGCTCATTCCAGAAACAAACCGATGACCGACAGCTGTCACCGTGTTAGGCGTGTTAGTAATGGTAATGTGTTTCAGATATTGCGGGGAAAGATAGTTTGATAATGATCATAATTGTCAGAAATGATGATTGAGATTTATAGAGGGAAGAAATTATTCGGTGTTCGAAGACATTTTCGCAGCTCCGGATGCCTGTACTTCCCGTATTCCCGGGTCAGTTGTCATAGCCTTTTTGAGTGACCGATATTTAAAAGATTCGTTGAATTGCTATGGCTTTTATCAGTAGAAATAAGTTTAATTTTCTGAAATGAGCTTGGTCACCTTGTGCGTATCGTTACGATAATTGCTTCCAATGGCTGGAACCACCGCTGCTACTGGAATGAGAATCATTCTCCGCTATGATTTTTGTCATACAAAATCGCCGAATGGTGTTGTTCTTTTACATTGTCGAAACAGGTATGTGGATTTTCTCAAATAGTACCTTAAGGCGATTTGTAATCGGAATTTGTATTCATATTTAGCCTGTGATGTCATGCTCAGGGACTGAATGACTAACTTACCAGAGCATTACACAGACCGGCATTTCGTGCGGATTGAAAATCACAAAACGTAAAACCAAAATGGAACCTAAAACAAAATCTCAAATCTTGCTGGAACTTTGGAAAGAAGCAAGGACACGTTTTTCCAGTCAGCTACAAATCCTCAATTCTCAGGATCTTGTGAAAAAATTGCCGCTTACCCAAAATAGCGTTGGTTTTCTGATCCGTCATGTGGGTGAAGTTGAGCTTCTTTTTGCTAAAAACGTTTTTGGAGCGAATACGAAAGTGAGCGCCAGGACACTTATAGCAAAGCATGATACGGGCGAATGGGCAAATCTGGTTGACCTGCTGAAATATGTCAAAGATTCCGCTGAGATTCTTGAAACTGTTATAAGTCAACAAAGTGAAGCAGACTGGGAAGCGCTGGTGGTAACAAAGGAATTTGGTACGAAAACAAAGGCTGAATCACTCGGGAGGATCATATCGCACACTGCGCACCATGGAGGGCAACTGGCTATTATTCTCAAATACGCAAGCATCGATTTGCCTAAAACGGCGCAGACCAATAGCCCTGTGTTGGCGTAAAGAGACTGTTGACCTTGATTCGGAATAGGCCAGTGAGCTCCGGCGTGGCGGCACCGCGTCCCCGATGCTCGAAGTACATCATTTCGGAGTCATTTAAGCAAAGGTTTGCAAGCCCGCCTATGGTCGCATTAGACAGCAGCATTATGCCGTTGGTCCGGATTGGTGCTGATGAAATTGCCACAGCAACTACCATAAAGTTGCTGAGCTACTGGACATGGCCTGAGCTTATCGGGTACTGGAACATAATGTAAAATACAACCGCGTATATACCTGATCGTCTCATGAAACATTCACTTTTTACTCCGTTTTTCTTTATGGCGGTCTATATTGGTTCCAACGTTTTGGCATTGATTTCAATATGGGCCAGTATCAGGTACCCAAAGTTCGCCCGCTTGTTTTTTCTGCTTCTTTTTGCATGGGCATTTTGGATTAATTGTTCAATGGCCATTGAGTCTCCCTGGGCATATGAGGATTATGCCGACAGCGCGGTTCCGCTCTACGAACAGTTTATTTTGGGTGCGTTCCAGAAAATAATCACCCCAATGGTTTTGGCAATTGCGGCCTGCCAGGGTTTGATAGCGATTTCGATGCTAATGAAAGGCCTGCTTTTCAGAATTGCCTGCTGGGGGGGAATTGTTTTTTGTATGGCTGTTGCACCTATTGGGGCCTATGCTGCGTTTCCTGCAACGGTTTTCCTGGCAATCGCGCTGTATCTGTTACAGAAAAAACATGACAATCTCTATCTGTGGGAAAGGAGTCACCATTCGCATGAAAAAACAGCATTTGTGCCTCGGCCTTACTGAACGCGCTACCTGGAAATCAAGATTTTTCATCATTATTAACAACCATTTTTTACATTATGTATTTACTTCAAGGAAAAACGGCAATTGTAACAGGTGCTGGCTCAGGTATCGGGCGCAGCATAGCACTTCTCTTCGCCCGCGAGGGCGTCCACGTCGTCGTGTCTGACATAAACGAAACGCAGGGGAATGAAACTGTGTCCATGGTCCATCAGCAAGGAGGCGAGGCATGCTATGTGCAGGCCGATTCCGGAAAGGCAATAGACAATGAAATGCTGGTTTCCAAGACAATTGCACAATATGGCCGCCTGGATTTTGCCTGCAATAACGCGGGAATAGGAGGACCTTCTGCGCCAACAGGCGAATATCCGGTGGATAGCTGGGATAACGTGATCTCCGTTAACTTATCCGGCGTTTTTTATGGCATGCGGTACCAGATTCCTGAAATGTTGAAAACCGGGGGTGGAGTAATCGTCAACATGGCCTCTATACTCGGGGCGGTCGGTTTTGCAAACAGTCCTGCATATGTGGCAGCCAAACATGGTGTGGTAGGACTGACCAAAAATATAGCACTAGAATATGGTTCAAAAAACATCAGGGCAATCGCCGTCGGACCCGCGTTTATCAAAACACCATTATTAAAAGATTTTGATGACGATACCATGAACTGGATTGCTTCCAAACATCCGATCGGAAGAATTGGTGACCCTGAGGAAGTTGCGGAACTTGTTTTGTTCCTGTGCTCGGCAAAGGCTTCGTTTATCACGGGTTGCTATTATCCGGTCGATGGCGGTTATCTGGCTTCCTGAAGAATTTTTAACCTCAACTATATATGAAATGACCGCCTCAGGTATTAACCTGTGCGGTCGTTTCTTTGATATGACTAAAATGCTTACGCCATAGCGATTACTGGTACTGCTGCTTGCCTGGCAAAAATACAGCCAACGATCTTCCGGAAAACAAACCATACCTCTGATCATTCTTTTAGCAAAAATGAGTTAATCATTTTTGCTATCGTAGAACAGTGCGTGGCATACGAATCATGATTCTTCCTGATCGGCATCATCGGTAGGATGTATTCGATCTGTTATCTTTATTCAGATGGAGCATGGTGACGTTGTTTTGATGAAAAACAGTTAAATTTCAACAATTGATAAAATGAAAACAGATCTTGAAGTTCAAAAAAATGTTCAGGAACAGCTTCGCCGGGAGCCAATCCTGAATGCTGCTGAAATTGGTGTTTCTGTTAAAAACGGAGTGGTGACCTTAACGGGACAGGTTGATTCGTATGTGAAAAAGATGGCGGTAGAAAAAGCAGCCAAGAGAGTCAGTGGAGTGAAAGCACTCGCAGAAGAAATACAGGTGGGTTTGTCTGCTATAAACAAAAGAACCGATGCCGAAATTGCAGCTGCGGTTGTCAATGCTTTGAAATGGGATACCACCGTCCCGGATGATCAGTTGCAAACAGAAGTAGAGAGTGGATTTGTTACCCTGACCGGACAAGTGGAATGGGCTTTTCAGCGTGCCGCAGCACAACGTGCTATCGAAAAACTCACTGGGGTGAAATTTGTTTTTAAAAACATTACATTGAAAATTAGACCTGTGGTGGCCAATATTAAGGAGAAAATAAAAGCCGCTTTGGTCAGAGACGCCACGATTGATGCTGACAAAATCATCATTGCAACCAACGACGACAAGGTGATCCTGTCCGGGACGGTCCGTTCTCTGACTGAAAAAGAGGACGCTGAGCTTGCTGCATGGTCAGCGCCTGGTGTTAACCGGGTGGAGAATTTGATTCTGGTCGATGAAGAGGAATTCGCTTTTGATTAAGTTTTAAAAGAGAAAGTTAATGGGAGATTTGAACGCGCGTTTGAACGCGCGTTTGAACCTCCTCTGCGCTTTAAACTGACAGCATTCAGAAAAATCAAGGATATGATTATTATCACATCAGGGCTTCCCGGTTCGGGGAAAACTTATTTTGCTTCAAGGTTTGCAAAGCAGCTCGGGGCACTTTATCTGGGTAGCGATCCGCTACGGACGGATCAGAATGCACGGGGCAGATATTCATTGAAAGATAAGCTATCCATTTATCTTTACATGGCAGATCAAACTGGAAAGGCGGTCGAAAAGGGTCAGAATGTGGTTGTGGATGCGACGTTTTACCATCATACCATGCGTGACCTTTTTATAGAACTTGCCCGGATGCATCATACACCTCTTCATGTTTTTCTGGTAGAAGCAAAAGAGGATTTGATCAGGGAAAGGCTTACCCAACCCAGGGAGCTTAGTGAGGCAGACCTTGGGGTTTATCAGAGCATGAAGGCGAAATTTGAAAGTATGGAGATACCGCATCTGGTTCTTCAATCCGGAAGGGATAATATCGGGCAAATGTTACAATCTGCCACAGATTATATATTCAGCAGCCATGAATAATACTGAAATTTGCTTTCTTGCCGAAAAGGGCTTTTACCTTGACAAACCTCTTCATGGCCGTGTGGAGCATACCCACATCTCCTGGGTGATTTTAACGAAGGAATATGCTTTTAAAATCAAAAAACCGGTAGCACTAAGCTTTCTTGACTTTTCAGGTCTTTCGCAACGGAAAAAATTTTGCAAAAAAGAGCTGATTTTGAACCAGCGGTTTTCCCGGATTTACCTTGATGTCGTGGCTGTTCGGCAAGACAACGGGCGCTGGGAACTTGGGGCAGGAAATGGCGGGATTGTGGACTACGCCGTAAGAATGAAACGGATGAACGCTGAAAAGAGAATGGACAAAGTTCTTGGAAAAGGAAAAGCAGATACAGGTCATATGTTGGCCCTGGGCAAACAGATTGCACATTTTCATCAAAAAGCAAAGCGCGTCAGGCGCCCTTTCAGCCTGATCGGCCTGGCGAAAACTTTTGATGACCTTGAAAGTATAATTCCGATTGTTTTAGAAAAAATGGGACAGGAATTTACTGCGATCATAGATGAAGCAGTGTCTTTGAACAAAGCATTTCTCGTTACGCATATCAGCCGATTCAGGGAACGAATCCGGCTTGGATTTCAGCGGGATGTCCATGGCGATTTACATTGTGGCAACATTTTTCTTTACCGCGAGCCTGTTATTTTTGACTGTATCGAATTCAACGACCAATACCGTCAAATCGACGTATTAAGTGAGATAGCGTTTTTATGTATGGATCTTGAATATTACGGACAGTATTCCTTGTCCGAAACATTCGTCAACCAGTACGCCGAATTATTTCCCTGTTTTCAGACGGCCGAGGATAATGTGCTCTTTGTGTACTATAAACTGGCGCGCGCTAACGTGCGTGCCAAGGTACATTGTTTAAGTGCTATGGAATCAAGTGACAAAGATGAGCTGGAATTTGCCCGGAAATATCTGCTTTTGATGAAAGAATATATGAATCAGATCATCAGGTAACAGCTGCTTTCGGCAAAATCATCAATTTTAGAGGTTTACGAATTAGCGGCAACTGAAACGAACGGGAGAAGCTTTCGTAAGAGGATTTGGCATTTCCCTCTTCAACCTGGCACGGCTTAGGATGATTTGAAAAATATTCTGATGGTTGTGCCCATGCCAACTTCACTCTCAGCGACGATAGTCCCACCCAAGGATTCAACCTGGTATTTGGTGATATACAGGCCTACCCCATGTGCATCTTCGTGTTCATGAAATGTCTGATTCAGGCCGAATAAGTCGTTTCCATGTTTTTTTAGGTCGATTCCCAATCCGTTATCGCTAATTTGAAGCTCGACGCCATATGTAGTTTCCCTGCCGTGCACAGCGATTTGTGGGAGCCGGTCCGGATGCCTGTATTTTATCGCATTGCTGAGTAGATTTAACAGGATACTTTCCAGGTAGGCAGGATTGGTTATCAGGGTTAGTTCGGGTTCTATAAAGGTCCTGACTGCCGCTTGGCAAGCTGCGATTTCAAGTTTTAGTAAAGTGATTGTATCACTAATGAATTGAAGTAAATTACATGTTTCACGAGTTCGTTCCTGCTGATTTTGAAAACTGACAATTTTTGTGAGATTGTTCACTGTATTATTGAATCCTTTCGATAAATCGTTGAGATACCTGATGATTGTAACCTTTTCATTTTCGGATTCCGCTATGTCCAGCAATTGCAGTCTAAGGAATGTTGATGTCTGGTAACTAATAGAAAAAATTCGATCCATCGTTCGTTAAAAGTATCAGTTCTCTACAATCCCCGACCTGATAAAAAACATTCTTAAAGATAATAATCATTCGTGGCGGGTCCGCATTTTTTATAGCTATATGTCGATCTTTTTTTACAAAGTCCCTCAGTGTCTTTTTAGGGTCTTCGGACGACCGACCTTGGTCATTCCGACTGGATATGCATTCAAGACGTTTTCTAAAGTGTTATTTGCCACGAGTTTTAAATATCTCTGAGATCGGGGCGATCGGCTATCTTGCCACATAGGGAGAAAGGCTTCATTTTGATCTCCAAATCGTGGACATAAATGTCTTTGAAGACAATGACGATGCAGAAACCACAGCAAGAGATGTTTTTATGGACATACTGGAAATTTAAACAATCCCGCTTTAAACACAAGGAAAGTCGAAGGTACAGAAAAGTGGGGTAGTAGGGGCGATATGAGACTTGCCCGGATCATAAGGAGCTCATATTCCTGATTTCAAGGTACGGGGTGGTCAGTTTTCGTGCGATGCATAGGTCCAGACCTGCTCTTGTGCGTGATTGACGACATCCTCTGCAATGCTACCCATGAGCAGGTGTGCGATTCCTTTGTGGCCATGGGTGGCCATAGCGATCATTGAATTTTCCAATCTTTTGGCAAAGTTTAAAATGCCTTGCTGCTCGCTATCCTGATGCCAAATATGGACACTGTAATTGACCAGGCCGTAAAATTTGCCAAAGTTTTCAAGATTGATCATCAACTCGTGGTCGGAGATCGAACTTGTCCGTGTTTTTATATGCAACACATGCAGCTCGGCATTAAAAAAGGTTTGAAGCGACTTTATTTTATCAATCAGCGCGCTCTGATTCAAATCAAAGGTGGTCGGAAACACGATGTTTTTGATGTACGAAAGCTCTTGCGCTTTATGCACCGCAAAGACCGGCACAGGCGCAAATCGCACAATCTTTTCTGTATTTGATCCGATGAAAAGCTCCTTCATGCCGCTCGCCCCTGCGGTGCCAATAACGACAAGGTCTATCTGCTGTTCATGAATAGTTTCTAAGATCACATCCGTGATAGCTCCCAGTTTTACTGAAAAATGAACAGGCACCATGGGTTTTTCACAACTGTTCTTTAACTGATCAAACTGCTTGTGTAAATCTTGGGTCAGCTCACTTAAAAAGGACACAGGATCAATGTAGGAATATGGCTCCCCGGAAATTCCGCTACCATAAACATTGGGTAGCTTGTTAACATTCAATACCAGCACTTCGCCAGCATTAGCTGTTGCGATATCGAGTGCAAACTTGTATGCCTCTGTGGCGGCAGAAGAAAAATCGCACGGAACCAGGATTTTTTTCATGAATCGAATTTTTTTGATGTTTTACAAAGCAAAATTAATGATCATGAGGCCTGGTATTTATGATACGCACAGCCACCGGATATGACTTTGCTCATTAGAGGCAACTTCCCAGCCGCTGCTGCTTGAAATCGACATTCTCCGGCGTTAAAATAAAACAGCAATACGCCGAATGTGAGGTAATCAATGAAAGAGCCCGGAATTCCAGATGCACTCATAAACTTTTTAATAAACCAATGTCACCGCGCTGTGGGCGGATTATGCGAATCCGCGAGCCTATCTGATCGCAGGCGAAATCAACCGGTCCGGAGCTTTAATCGCGTTTTACGACCCGCCATAGAAAATTATCCGGCCTGTATTTCAACAGTTTGAAGATGCGGGTATGGCGGTAAACCAGTCAACGGCGACAAAGCGGTCAGGACGGCGATCGCAAAACAGATTGGATTTCCTGGTCGCGGGAAGGATGTTGCACCGGGACAATTTGCTGAGGATGGATGATGTCGTTTTAGTTGAGGAAAGATGGATAAGCAAATTTTTACGCGAATTTTCCCCGACACTAAACTGGGTGTCATCCATGCTTTAAAAAATCAGGAGCAGATCGATGTGCCCGAGATGGCAGGCCGGTAGTTATTCGGAGCCCGGGATGTGCGTCAGAAATATTTGCATGATACAAATCATATTTGCAACCTTGGCTGATCATTACCGTTCAGGTCATTACAAGATATCTTTATGGAAATCAAAAGATTGATCATGAGAGTCTTATTAATGTATCTGTTGGTCTTATTAACTGCGTGTAGCCCGCAGATCAGAACGTACTCAGATTACGATCATCAGTACCGGATACAGGACTACCAAACCTATAGATGTGCATTCAGCCAGCCAAAAGAAGACAAAAAGCGCTCACTGTACTATAACGAGCTCAATGACAAAAGAATAAAGGGTGCGGTGAACGATATTCTTAAAGCGAAGGGATATGTTTTGACAGAAAATAACGCGGCGTTGATCATTGATTATCACATTATTGTCGAAGAACGATCCGTTCTGGAACCAGATCCTTATGGTTATTACTATGGGGACACTTTCAATAGGCCACGCAACAATATATTCTATTACAGAGAGGGAACTCTAATACTGGATTTGAAAAGATCTGAAACCAACGACCTGATCTGGCGTGGTTGGGCAGTGGCCGCAATTGAGGTCATCTTCTATGACACCAAAAATATTGAGTCGGTTATTCGCTCGGCTGTCACCAAAATTTTACTAGACTTTCCCGAGTCGGCGCCTCCAACAGGATCCGGATTAAGCTTTTACTGAATATCGCCGGGACGTCATCCCGGCACCCGAACATGGCCTTCTTTCAAAAAATGTTTGCGCATCGCAGACAGGAAAAGCCTTGTAAAACAGACCCAAAGTTTATTCAATCCCGTATGATTCTTCCGTCCTGCATTTCAATCGTGCGATTGGTTCGTGCGGCAAAGTCATTGTCGTGCGTTACAATAAGCAACGTTTGGCCAAAATCGGTTGCCAGTTGCTGAAATGTTTCGAAAACAATTTCACTGTTTTTTTTATCAAGATTACCCGTTGGTTCATCGCCCATGATAATGAGCGGGTCATTGATCATGGCCCTTGCAATCGCAACACGCTGTTTTTGTCCACCCGAAAGTTGATTTGGTTTTTTCAACGCCTCCTTTTCGACTCCGAGTATCCTGAGTTTCTCGTAGGATCTATCCTCTATTTCCCTGGCAGAATACTTGGCGAGTTTCAATCCCGGCAACATCACATTTTTCAAAACTGAAAATTCATTGAGCAGATAATGAAACTGAAACACAAAGCCGATTTTTTGATTTCGGACGACTGCGAGCTCTGATTCACTTTTACCTCGCATCGCCTCGCCGTCAATTTCCAGCGCTCCACGGTAGTCAGTGTCCATCGTAGAAAGTATATACAAAAGCGTTGATTTGCCACAACCGGATTTTCCGATGACAGAGATAAACTCGCCTTTTTCAATGGAGAGATTAATGTCAGCCAGTACCTGGATTTCTACCGGGTCCTGAAAAGATTTAAAAATATCCTTCGTCTGTAGTATGCACCTGCTCATTTGCCTCTGATAATAATGACGGGATCTATTTTGCTCGCTTTTCTTGACGGAAAGTACCCGGCCAGATAGGTCGTAAGTACAGAAAACAACCCGCCAATGAGATAGTAGTTCAAACTGTAATTGATGGGATACGTTTTAATTGTCGGAAGTGACGAAGTGTTGAAGGGAATCTGATCGATGATCGCCGAAAGTCCGAAACCGAAAAGCAGCCCTAATGCACCGCCGAAAACACCGATACTTGCAGCAATGGTTGTGAAAATCCTGTTCACGTCCCGCCCGGAAAATCCCGTTGCTTTCAAAATGGCGATCGAGTCCATTTTTTCGTAAATCATCATATTCAGAATATTGTAGATGCCAAATCCGGCCACGATGAGTAGCGTAATGCCCACAGAATAGGAAATCAGGCTCCTTATCGAACTCCCGGTTTCATATTGGGAATTGGCAGTTTGAATATCAACGGCATCAAGTTCAAACAATTTCTGGTACTCCTTAGCAAGTTTCGGAGCAAGCGCTAAATCTTTGAGTTTAACCTGAATATCGGTGATGTAACTGCCTGGTTCGCCCAGAAGTTTTTGCGTGGTAGCAATTGATGCATAACTTTGAACTTTATCAATCTCCTGTAACCCCGACTCAAAATACCCAGCAACCTTCAATTGTATACGCTCACCCTTTGGAGTCGTAATCTGGACAACATCACCTATTTCAGCCAGCATCTTTTCGGCAACTCCTTTCCCAAGTATGATGCTGTTTGGGACATTGATCAGATCCTGAAAATTCCCACTGGTAACATACTCCCCAAACATAAACAATCTGTTTTCCTCCTTTGGATCAATTCCGTTGATTATACCTGTCAGGCTCACGGCCCCAATGTTATAAAAAACCTGAGCGATAATTTTGGGCGCAACACCCAGAACGACCGGGTCTGTTTTCAGTGTTTTGATGATAACTGCGTTATTATGAATTTGCTGTCGTTCATTTTTGGGTTTAACTGAATGAACAAAATTAAAGTATCCTTTATACCTTTCAGCCCTGTCAACAGGTTGTTTGTCGGAGGACTTGATGTCATTATACAGGCGTATGTGCGGCGTCCGGTTCAGGATCAGTCCATCCAGAAGATCATTCAGGCCTGACATAAAACTCAGTAGCCCGATAAACATAGTAATACTGAATGTGACGCCGATCGCAGCAACAAGGGTTTGTTTCCATCTGGCAAGCAGCAGAGCACGTGAAATGTCCAACAGCAGTCTGTACTTCATTTGGTCGGATCGATCAGTTCGTCATAGGCAGTCAACCCGGAGGTAATCTCTATCTTAACATAATTTTTCAGGCCGGTTTTGACAACCCGCCGGGTTCCGTTTTTGTCGACTACCGTGGAGTCATCCAGCATAAAATTCCTGGGAATCAGCAGCGCGTTTCGTTTGGTGTCAATGATAATACTGGCTTCGAAAGTGATATTGGGATAGAGCGGCTCAGGTGGTGTTATGAATTCAGCCTCTACCAGAAAAGTCTTACTTTGAGGATTCATCAGAGGAAAGATCCTGGTCACGATCGCATCAAAGACTTTTCGTTTGTAACTGTCCATTGCCACCACAACCGGCTGACCCTTTTTTACTTTGAGAATATCATATTCGTCCACCTGCATTTCGAGAATGAAATGATCCGCTTCTCCCAGGACGGCGAGGGGCATCTGAGGGGTGACAATTTCTCCTTTGTACTTCAGGATGCTGTATACCAAACCATCAACCTCACTTTTTACGGTGAATTCCTGCATTTGTCTTGCCGCGATCTGCATTGAAATTTTGGATTGATTAGAATTGAAATCGAGCTGACGTTTCAAGTCGGTATATGCAATATTCAGTGACTGGTAGGAAGTTAAGGCGTTACGGTAAACGAGTTCTTTTTGTTCGAGTTGAGCCAGAGTCCCTGCATTTCCTTTCCAAAGATTTTTTTGTCGAACGAACAGTACAGAATCATTTTGCATTTGAAACAAAGCCTGTTCAACGGCGAGTTTGGCCTGGTTCAACCTTCCCTGGTTGGCCTTAAAATCAAGGTAGCTGGCGCTAAGTCGTGCGTTGTCTTCCGTCAACTTTTGCGCCTGATTGGATATCGAAAGGATCGGTGTTCCTTTCTGGACGGTGTCTCCCTCAGAAACGAAGACCTTATCTATAATGCCGTTTACAACGGCGAATGCCTGATACTGATTTTTGCTCTTGATAATGCCGGATGCATATACGGACTCGGATATGGAAGCGATGACCGGTTTTTGCGAATCCGTCTTACTTTTGCAGGTCAGCATTGCAAAGCACAGTAAAAACACGACAGTCTTATTCATAAATATTTTCTCGGTGAAGTGTGAATTTCGAAGCTTTGTTAAATTTTATTTCTTCAATCCTGAACCTGGCATAAGGGAAATATCTGCCTCTCAAACGCCAGCCTGCTTCCAGCAGCGTCGGCACCAGCATCCCGTTCAGTTTTTTGTAATTGCTAAGTTTGTTAATCCAGAGGTGTTTGGTTCCGTCGTCCATGTAGCGCATGACACGCATCTGGCTGATTTCATGTTTGTCGTTAAAAATCACGTCATAATTAAGATTGATCTTATTGAACCGATAGGTCAGTTGTGCGGTGCTATCATCTACGGCTATCCACCGGAGATCATTAGATGGCAGCAGATTGGTCGGGAAAATTACACTTTCTCCCAGCCAACGCAGGAGCTCTCCTTCATCGTACTTCGCTCCCTGCCGGTCCTGGATTTTAAAAATTGAAAATATTGAAACAACGAGCCTTCCTTTGCCGCCGATAAACATATCACGGGCCGTAAATAATGAAGTATTTCCTTTCCAGACGAACCCCGGAGTGGGAGCAGAAAAGTACTCTTTTCCACTGATTGAACTCCACCTACCGTTTAAGCTCGTCTTAAATTGGCCGCTGTGTTTCATCGCGACGGAATAAATGTAAGGTTGACCCGGCGGCAGAATATGCATAAAATAAAGCCGAACCGGCTTAGGCAGCGCCGCAAGTTGTCGGTAGTCAAATACCCCGACAGGATTTGTTTTTTGCCTGGAATACATACTTTGAACCTCAGTTTTGAATTTTGCTGAGATGATGACAATGCCCATCAGATATGCTGACACGAGAACGGATACAACCGCCAAAAAAATCTTTGTTGCCATAATTCTCACGTTTTGACTAATGATCTTACTTGTTTGCTCCCGAGGTTGCAAAACATCTTATGGCCAGACGACAACATCAGCTGATTATTTATAAAGCCGGGTATCCAGTTGGCAGCCTTATCAGACAATCCAGGCGTTGGAGCCGTTATTTTACAGCCTTCTTTCGCGATTTGTATGTGTTCGTAAATCCATTCTCAGCCCGGAATATCAAGTGTCTTTGGATGCTTCGTTACTTAGGATCACAAACTGGTCGGGGGCAAGGTTTAGCTTTATGAAATGTCTGTTACCCTCTTCATTGCGAAGTACGCTCAAGTGTCCCCGTGCACCATAGACGAAATGAAATTTGCTTCCCTCTGGATTGAGTAGCGGATCCACCAGGATGTATTCCACGTCTGTTTGCGTCAACGAGATGTTGTAGGCGATGACAAACTCTTCGTCATACAGCACCCTTGAAAAGGCTAGCAGGCATTTTTCGAAAACAGGGAGGTGGAAATTAATGCCGTCGTCAGACATCTCCCTCATGTACATACGTCCGAATTTTAAAGCAGGGAAATTCTTTCTTATCTGCGCAAGGCATGCGATTTCCTGATAAATCCGGCAGGATTTGTTCAGCGCGTTGATGGTTTTGTTTTCAAGGCTGAACGCAGCCTCTCTGATATTGAAATCACCCTCGCCAGCTCCCTGAAATCCCTGCTCAGTACCGTAGTAAATGCATGGCGTACCCAATGCACACAACAAAAAGCCCATCCCTGCGATAATCTGTCCTTCGGTTGCATCCTTGCCAAATCTTCTTTTGTAGACTTGGCCAACCTGATCATGATTATCCAAAAAAGTCACCAGAAATTCGCCGAATTCGCCTCTGTTCATTGCATTTTTCCGAAGTGATTCGTAGCGGTCAATCAGCTTTTCAGGCGAACATCTTCCCAGGATGACGTCAGCCAGAATATGGTACAACGGGAAATCGAGGACCGAATTTAAGCCAAAGTAAATCGCCTTGTCTTCTACTACAACCGATGTTTTGGGGCCAATGTAGCGGTTATACATCTCCTCAGGCCCTACGAACTCCCCAAACAGAAAGAAATTCCTCTTTCCCAGTTTGTACGCGTATTCTCTGACATGTGAACAGAACTGACTGATCGTTTCTTCTCCCATGTGCTTTACCGCATCGATTCTAAATCCGTCAATATCGGTCTCCTTTATCCAGTAACAGTGAATTTTGGTGAGAATCTGCTGCACATACAACGACTCGGGCGATGCATCGTTTTTGAAACTTTTGAGCGTTTGGAAATCTCCCTCCCGGGTCTCAGGGTAAGCATCATAATTCCGAATCTGTCCTTTTCGCCAGTAAAGTTCCGGGTTTCGTAACTCAATCGGAAGGGGCTTTTCCTTGCTGCGCCAGTTACCAAACGGAAAAGTGGCACCTTGATAATAAAAATACTGCTCGTCACCGGGATAGCCCCAGTTGTCGCCCGAGTGGTGTAGTACAATATCCAAAAATACACGGATGTCAAACGCATGGGCGGCCTCTACCAGATCTGCCAGATCCTGCCTGGTCCCAAAACGGGAATCAACATTCAGGTAGTTTTCCACTGCATAGCCATGGTAAGAAGATTCGTTATTCTGAAAAACGGGGCTCAGCCAAAGAGCCGTACAGCCCAGGTCGCGAATGTAATCCAAATGCTTTTTTATTCCATTTAGTGTGCCGCCGCAAATTTTCTCAAGTTGTTCCGGAGTGCCAAATCCGGCCTGCCTTTCAGCTGACGAGACTGGTGCCCTTTCCATATCGTCGTGGAAGCGATCGACCAGCAAAAAATAGATAAATTCTTCCCGCCACTCCCGATTGCCATTTTTCCAGTATACTTTTCCATCTTTCGCGGAAAGGTCGATTTCATTTATTGAAACTGGTTTGGAAGTGGCATGCATCATGCGTTGTACTTTGCGTTTTCTGCTAACTGTTATTCATGATTTTATTGAGCCACATTTACCTGGTAGAGACGACCACTCAAAATTTGCCGGGCGGCCACAATCCTGCTCTCTCGGCTTTGGCGTTTGATTTCTTGCCTAAGGCGTTTCTTTTCGTTGGAAATTTTCTTTTTCGTAACCGCCTGGATATTGCGTACCAGGTGCTTTGCGATTTTCCGAATCTGCTTTTCCAGACCTTTGGTCGCGTCGTTGCTGGGATCAAGCTTCAATTTCAGATTTATGGCTTCAACGAACTGATCTACTTGTTTTTGTTTTTCCGGTTTCATGATCTTAGTTTGTTTAATCAACTGGGTTAGCAAAACCATTGTGTACAAAACTACCGCTAACCATTCCCGCCTTAGATGACCTGTGAATGGTAAAAACATGATCTTGGTCATAGTCTTGTTTAGCGCGAGCGTTCGGTTAAATAAATCAACCCGATCTGTTTTTATTGATACTTATCATAGGCGGATGGTTACCAAATTCACCTTTTTACATTTCGTAGCAGCTATTTTTGCCTTACAAGTTTGATAAACATTGGGTACAAATCGGATGAGTCAAACAGCTACGAACGAACAGAACCCTTAAATGCCAAGCCCGGAATCATCCGGGATGTTAAATAGTTTGACTATCTTAGAAAAAGCCATCGTGCAAGATCGAGATCATTTACCGGGAGCACCCGCGCTGAGTGGAATAATCAACTCAAAATATTCAATGGTGAAAACGAAAAGCGTGTCATGATCCTGCTTTCCGAAAAAATCTTCCGCCCGCGGCCCGCACACTCGCGTTGCCTGAAATCACGAAAAGGAAGCGGTATTGAATTTCTTGGAATTGAGGTGTATCCAGGGAAGAATGGCGGCAGTCACACCCTAATTTTTGTCGGTAAACGGATATTGGTATACGTCAAAAAAAACAAATGGTGAATAGATGATAGTTTTTTTCTACGACAACATGTAACCGGTAAAGCTTCGCAATGAGCCAAACGGGTACAATGCAATTAACTGGCCTAAAACTTGCTCGTATTGACGCCTGTTGTCGGGCCAATAAACTACCGTTCTTTGGGGATCATCCGGACCAACCGTTTGCCTTCAGCGGCGGCTTTTTATACAGATTACGCTGTTGCGCGCTTGTTTTTAAAAACCGATTCTGACGACAAGGGAGGATTTTAATAACAATAGGTGGAATAGGGCGATCCCGGGCTTGTGATCCCCGAAATCCGTTGAACGCAAGTTCAATGTTTGGGGCAGGCGAAAAATATGCAGATCAATTTAAGTAGATCTTAAGAATACCTTAAGGTAATTTATATGCTGAGGTTCTCTAATTTGCAGCAAGAAAATGTCGTTAACCCTTTTGAAAATCATAAATAGTCCCGCAATGAGAATTCTGATCATAGAAGATGAAAAGGGAATCCTGAATTTTCTGAAACAGGGGTTGGAGGAAGAATCATATGCCGTCGATACCGCCTGTGAGGGAGCCAGGGGGTTGGAAATGGCCTTGACCGGCGAATATGATCTGCTGCTGGTTGACTGGATGCTTCCGGGAAAAACTGGTGTGGAAATTTGCCGGGAATTCAGAAAGCATTTTCAGAAAACTCCGTTCATTTTTCTCACAGCGCGGGATACGGTACAGGACACGATATTTGGCTTGCAGGCAGGCGCCAACGATTACATCAAAAAACCGTTCAGTTTCGAGGAGCTTCTGGAACGTGTCCGGGTTCAGCTAAGGCCGGTCAGCGGCGAACAGTCGGAGTTTACCCTTGGCCCGATACGGGTTGACACGCAGTCGCATCAGGTATTTAAAAATACAGAGGAGATCAAACTGACACAAAAAGAATTCGGGCTGCTCGAATACCTTTTGAGAAACAAAGGCAAAGTTTGCCGACGGACCCGCATTATCGAAAGTGTCTGGGATATTCATTTTGAATACAACACCGGGATCATTGACGTTTACATCAATTCGTTGAGAAAAAAATTGAAACTTGCAAAGGAAGAGGATTACATTCAGACCATCCGGGGTGTGGGTTACATCGCAAAAGAAATCTGACGGGGCCATGAGAACTTCTTTTAAAAATAAGATTGCCCTCAATTTTACATTGAGCACGGCCCTGCTCATTGCGGTAACGTTTCTGGTGATCTACTACATAGTCAATTTCACCGTTTTTAACCGTCTGGAAAAAGATGTGATGTTTGAGGCCGACAGGCATTTTTACGAAGTGGGTATCCAGAGCGGTGTTCCTTATATTGCCGATAAAGTCGAATGGATGGAGCGGGAGCACCAGGCGCTGGAAATCAATCCTGTATTTATTCAACTCACGGATCAGAAAGGCAAGGTACTTGAAAAATCACCTAACCTTAAATCAAATGAACTTACTCCTGATTTCTCCCAACCAGACAAGACTTTTTTTCGGTCAAAATTAACCGGACAGGCCGTGGCGCAGGTGCAGGTTACACTCAAAGAGCAAGGAAACACAGCTGGCTACCTGATCGTCGCGATACCGATCGATGAATCCGAAAATGTTCTTTTCAAGTTGAAGATTGTTTTGCTGGTAGCCTTCCCGGTTGTACTGATCGCCCTCTTTTTTGTTACGCGTTTTATTGCCGGAAGAAGTATTCAGCCAGTTTTGAGCGTTATTGACACCGCCAGTAAAATCACGAATCAGAATCTGACCGCGCGGATTGAGCTACCTGCGGGCCAGGACGAGCTGCATACGCTGGTGGTTACAATCAACGACCTTATGGACCGGATTGAAAACGCGGTTGATCGGGAAAAACAATTTACCGCTGACGCGTCGCACGAATTACGCACACCGCTCGCCATCATCAAGGGCACGCTCGAAGTACTGATCCGCAAACCAAGGACGAGTGAGGAATACGTGGAAAAAGTAGCGTTTTCGATCAGTGAAATAAACAGGATCAGTTACCTTGTTGATCAGTTGCTTTTGCTGGCCCGTTTTGAAAGCCAGAAAAAGGCAATGGATTACCAAAAAGCCGACCTGGCCGAAATAACCGCCAGCATTCTGCACAGGCAACAACAGCATATTTTAGATAAAGCATTGTCAATTGATCTTGAAACAGACGGCAATGAATACGTATATAGTGATACGTATATGCTTGATATTATCATCGAGAATCTTGTTTCCAACGCTGTAAAATATTCACATAAAGAGGGCAGCATCAAGATTTTGATCAAAAAAGTCAACGAAGTTGTCCAGTATTCGATCACTGACAAAGGCATTGGCATTGACGCCGTTGAGATTGAAAAAATACGTGAACCATTCTATCGCTCACAGCCACTTCAGCATGCAGATATCAAGGGAAACGGGCTGGGTCTTTCAATTGTAACAAGAATGTGCGAGCTACTGCAAATCAACTTTTCAGTTGAAAGTCAGTTAAATGAGGGCACGAGCGTTACACTTTCATTCAACTCTTAAGCAAACCTTAAGACAGCCTTGAGAAAACACTAAGAATGCCGGTTCTACTTTTGATAAGACTTTAAGACAAATCAATTTAAACGAGAACCGGATCATGAGCCTTGAGAAAACTGCCGACAATATCAACCGTCACGAATTTCTAAGAAAACTTGGTTTCGCAGGATCTGCCCTTGCAGCCGTTTACTTTTCAGGCCACCTGCAATCCTGTACGAACGATCGTGTTAGCCCTGCTCCGACCAACCTCACCCTGGATCTGACCAGTTCCGAGAACGCAGCGCTGAAAAATAATGGTGGTTATGTGATCAGGCAGGGCGTTGTGATCGCCAGGAGCAACACCGGGGCATACATCGCAGCAACGCTAACGTGTAGCCATGAAGGGAAAAATCAGATCACCTACCAGACAGATCATTTCTATTGTACGGCGCACGGCGCAAAATACGATAACAACGGCAAGGGGCTCAACAGTGAAGGGAAAAAAGGAATTGCTGTTTACGTAACCAGTCTGGCAGCAAACATTTTAACCATAACAGCCTAACTAATTTATGATACTGAAAAAGCTTTTAGCCTTCGTACTTGTGATGACAGGTTCAGCGGCCTTCGCGCAGAACGACCTATTGAAAGAACTGGATCAAGTGCAGGATTCTGTGGTCCGTTACAGCGCTGCAACATTCAAGGGCACACGCATTATCAACGGTCATTCAGTGGAAACGGTTGGGAGAAAGAATCTTGACTTTATCATTTCTCACCGGTTTGGCGCAGTTAATTCCGGGGCCAGCAATTTCTTCGGACTCGACGAGTCTCAGATCAGGCTTGCTCTGGAATATGGACTGACTGACCGCCTGATGATCGGTATCGGAAGAAGCAGCTATCAGAAAACGATAGACATTTTTGCCAAATATCGCCTTTTAAAACAGTCGTCAGGTTTTAAAAATATGCCTGTTTCCATCACGCTCTTCGCAAGCGATGCTCATAACGCCAGTATGTCGACGACCGACCTGCCATTTTATGCCATAGCGCAGCGCCAGACTTACACCTTTCAGGCACTGGTAGCCAGGAAATTCAGCGAAAAATTATCACTACAGTTGACGCCCACGGTCATACACCGGAACCTGGCCGAAAATCAGACCGACGCGAACAATCTCTATGCATTGGGCATCGGCGGGCGATATAAGCTTACAAAGCGGACTTCGTTTAATGCCGAATACTGGTACACCCCTAAAAGCTTTGCGGGCACGATCCAGCGCGATCCAAGATTTACAAATACCCTGTCGCTCGGCTTTGATATCGAAACGGGAGGCCACGTATTCCAGCTGCACCTGACAAATTCAAGAGGAATGATTGAAAAGCAATTTATAGGGCAAACGACCGGAAAATGGAGCAGAGGAGATATTTTCTACGGTTTCAATATCTCCCGCACTTTCAGTTTTGATAAACACAAAAAAAAGAAATCCGGTGGATACTAAAACGTACAGAATGCTGCTGATCCTGATGGTCAGTCAGTTTATAGCCATTGCCTGTTTCGGGCAGCTGTATATGACCAAAACAGGCGAATCAAGTTTTTTCTCGGAAACGCCACTGGAAAATATTGCCGCTGTCAATAAGCAGGTTCTGGTGGTACTTAACACGACGAATGGTGAAGTTGCCATTAAAATGCTGCATAGAAATTTTCACTTTCCGAATAAGCTCATGGAAGAACATTTTAATGAAAACTACATGGAAACGGAAAAATATCCCGCTGCCGTTTTCACCGGCAAAATCATACCGGAAATTGACTTCACCAAAGACGGGATTTATAGTGTAAGTGCGGAGGGGACCCTGGATATACATGGCATCAAACAAAACCGAACCATCAAAGGGCAGATTGCCGTCTCAGGCGGACAAATCACCCTGACCTCCGCCTTTGAAGTGAAGCTGACCGATCATAAAATCGAGGTTCCTGCGCTGGTTATTGCAAAAATATCGGAAGTGATCTCCGTCAAAAACAAATTCGTAGTGCTGCCCAAGAAAACAAGTTGAGGGTTAAGAAAGAACATTATGCTAAATAAAATCATCGGATTTGCTGTTGGTAATAAACTGATCGTCGGACTGCTCGTAGTGGCGCTGATCGGCTACGGAAGTTATGAACTTACCCGCTTGCCGATCGACGCCGTACCGGATATTACCAACAACCAGGTTCAGGTCATTACAATCGCTCCTTCCTTTGGGGCAACAGATATCGAAAGATTGGTGACATTTCCGATTGAGCAGGCCAATAACAACATTTCCGGTCTGAAGGAAATTCGCAGTTTTTCACGCTTTGGCTTATCCCTTGTGACCATCGTTTTTGAAGATGGCGTTGACATTTACTGGGCACGGCAACAGGTTTCAGAACGATTGTTGAAAGTGCAGACAATTATTCCTCCGGGCATCGGTACTCCCGAACTGGGTCCGATCAGTACCGGACTTGGCGAAATATATCAGTATGTGGTACGACCCAAAGAAGGCTACGAGCATCGTTACAACGAAACTGATCTGCGTACAATCCAGGACTGGATCGTACGCAGGCAACTTTTAGGTGTGAAGGGCGTCGCAGAAGTAAGCAGCTTCGGAGGAAAACTCAAGCAATATTCCATTGAAATCGACCCGCAGAAACTTTTGTCGTTCGGGATTACAATCAATGACGTTTTCAACGCTTTGGAAAAAAACAATGAAAATACCGGTGGTGCCTACATTGAAAAAGGCCCAACTGTACTCTTCATCCGCAGTGAAGGGCTGGTGGAGAATCTGGAGGACATCAAAAATATCGCTGTAAAAAGCCTGGGCGACGGACAACCGTTGTTTATACGTGATATAGCCGAAGTGAAAACCGGTTTTGCGACACGTTACGGCGCAATGACTTACAACGATAAAGGAGAAGTATCCGGTGCTGTGGTGATGATGTTGAAAGGAGCCAATAGCAGTGAGGTAATCAAAAATGTGAAAGAACGTGTAACCCAGATCCAAAAAACGTTGCCGGAAGGTGTCGTGATAGAGCCGTTTCTCGATCGTACCAAAATGGTAAACAATGCAATTGGAACGGTTGAGAAAAACTTACTGGAAGGCGCGCTGATTGTCGTTTTTGTACTGGTTCTGTTTCTTGGTAACCTCAGAGCGGGTTTGCTGGTGGCATCGGTTATTCCGCTGGCGATGCTTTTTGCGGTGATCATGATGAATACATTTGGTGTAAGTGGTAACCTGATGAGCCTGGGTGCTCTGGATTTCGGGCTGATTGTCGACGGAGCCGTGATTATCGTCGAAGCTGTGATGCATCAGATCGCGCATAATAAGAAATTCAGCGGTCTTTCCCGAATTTCTCAGGAACAGATGGACGAGGAAGTCAATGGATCGGCTGACCGCATGATGAACAGCGCAGTTTTTGGCCAGGTAATCATCCTGATTGTGTACCTGCCGATTTTTACACTGCAGGGAATTGAGGGAAAAATGTTCAAACCCATGGCACAAACGGTTGCATTCGCGCTGTTGGGTGCATTTATGCTGTCATTGACCTACATTCCGATGATGAGCGCGGTATTCCTGAGTAAAAAAATCCAGACAAAACCCGGCTTTTCCGACAGGATCATGGATGCGCTGGGCCGCAGGTACAGAAATGCATTGCAACGGGTGATCCTGCATCCGAAAATGATCCTGCTTTCCGTCCTGATCCTTTTCGCTTCTGCAGTTTATGTTTTAACGACATTGGGCGGCGAATTTATTCCGGCACTGGAAGAAGGCGATTTTGCTGTGGACACCCGCGTGCTCACGGGAAGCAGCCTCACGACGACCATTGAAAATACCCAGAAGGCGGCGCACATTCTTAAAACAAGGTTTCCCGAAGTGCTGAAAGTGGTAACAAAAATAGGCAGTGGTGAAGTCCCGACAGACCCTATGTCCATGGAAGCGAGTGATATGATGGTGATCCTGAAAGATAAAAAGGACTGGAAATCAGCGAAAACTTTTCCCGAATTGTCGGAAAAAATGAGCGAAGCTCTTAAAGCTGTTCCGGGTATCACGGCTGGTTTTCAATTTCCGGTGCAGATGCGTTTCAACGAACTTATGACGGGGGCACGACAGGATGTAGTCTGTAAGATTTTTGGCGAAAATCTGGACACTCTCGCTTTTTATGCAAAAAAACTGGGCGTGATGGCCAGCCGCGTGCAGGGAACAAAGAACCTCTACATCGAGGCGGTGTCAGGAATGCCCCAAATTAGCATCCGTTACGACCGAAAAGCCCTTGCACAATATGGACTGGACATCAGGGCGGTTAACAAAATCGTCAATACCGCACTTGCAGGACAGAGTACGGGGCTGGTTTTTGAAGGTGAAAAGCGCTTCGAGCTCGTTGTACGATTGAGCGGCAGTCGCAAGAAAAATCTGGAAGATATTCAAAATTTATTAGTGGCCGCACCGAACGGAAGCCAGATCCCGCTTAACCAATTGGCCGAGGTGAAAATACTGAACGGCCCCAACCAGATTCAGCGCGAAGATGCCAAAAGGAGAATTGTGGTTGGATTCAATATTGCCGGGCGCGACGTGCAAACGATCGTCAATGAATTGCAAATCAAGGCAAACCAAAATCTGAAACTTCCCGCCGGATACTACGTCACCTATGGCGGATCTTTTGAAAACCTGAACGCCGCCAAACAGCGGTTGATGATCGCCGTACCCGTATCCTTGCTGCTGATTTTTGTATTGTTGTTTTTTGCCTTCAACTCGGTGAAAGACGGGTTGCTGATCTATTCGGCTATTCCGCTGTCGGCTATTGGCGGTATTTTCTTCCTCGCCTTGCGCGGTATGCCATTCAGTATCAGTGCAGGAATCGGCTTTATTGCTCTTTTTGGTGTAGCCGTGTTGAACGGAATTGTCCTTGTAGCTGAATTCAACCGGATCCGGGCAGCCGGGGAAAAAGACATCAGAAAGGCCATTCTCGAAGGAACGCAACATCGGTTGCGGCCTGTACTGATGACTGCTTTTGTGGCGTCGCTGGGCTTTTTCCCGATGGCAGTCAGCAACGGCGCTGGTGCGGAAGTGCAAAGGCCGCTGGCTACCGTGGTGATTGGCGGGCTGCTGGTCGCTACATTTCTGACACTTTTTGTCCTTCCTGTTTTGTACCTTTTTTTCGAAAACGGGTTTAAATTCAAGCTGAACGGGAAGGCTGTGCTGTTGTCGCTATTGGTTCCCTTAGTCATAGCCGCTACCAGCCTGACCAGCTTCTCCCAAAATAAAGTTGACCTAAAAACGGCTCAGGAAATGGCTCTGGCCAATAATCAGCATCTGAAAACTGATAAACTCAGAACTGAATATCAGAGGGCACTCATCAAAACTGCAGTGGTATTACCACAAACCGGTTTTCAGATAGAAGGTGGTCAGATCAATAGTTTTTATTCAGATACACGGCTAAATGTAACACAGTCCGTCAGCTTGCCAGCGGTGTACCGCCGCCAAAAAACACTGCTCCAGAACGAGCTTTCTTCAAGTGTTTTAAATGTGGCGGTAAGGGAAAATGAGCTGAAAAGAAATGTTGCCCAGGTTTTTTACCTGTTCCTTTTTCAAAATAAAAAAGATGACCTGCTCCGCTCGCTGGACAGTCTTTACGCAGGGTTTTATCAAAGAGCCGAGCAGCGGTTTGAAAAAGGGGAAAGTGACGTGCTGGAAAAAACGACAGTGGAAACACAGCTGGCCGATATCAGAATGCAGAGACAACAACTTGAATCAGACATTAATTTGTCACGCTTACAATTCAATTTACTCCTCAACGGATCGGAAACAACAGAACCTCAACAGACGGATGCTCGGTACGTTACACCTGCCATCTCCGATTCTGCGGGGTTACTAAACCACCCACAAATGCGGTTTTTGATGCAGCAGCAGGAAATTGCGGCTGCCAGCATTGGCGTTGAAAAAGCAAAACTCTTGCCGCAATTCAGCCTTGGTTATAACAATATGAGCATGAGGGGAACTGGCGCTGACGACAAAACTTATACGGGCTCGCAGCGGTTTCAATCGGCGCAGGTCGGGATTGGTATCCCAATTTTTGCAGGGGCACAAAAAGCCCGAATCAGTTCCGCCAGAATAAACGAGGACATTTCCAAACAAAGCTATCGTGCGGGCCTCCAACAGCTGAAATCACAATATTTGTCGAGTCTGACCGAATATAGTAAGTTTTTGGCTGCTGTACAGTATTATGAAACAAGTGGCCTGGCAAACGCAGCGCTCATTACGAAAACCGCCAACGAGCAGCTGAGTGGCGGAAATATCAATTACCTGCAATGGGTACAGCTTATTAATCATGCGACGTCGATCAAAAGTCAATATCTGGATGCGGTCATGAATCTGAACAGCAAAGCCATTGATCTCAATTACTATCTTGGAAATTAAAAGCAGACTTATGAAATACCTCTTAGTTTCGCTGGCATTGAGTACAATGTTATCCTGCTCTAAAAAGGCGGACGACAAGACCGGAATGGTCGAAAAACCAACCAACGAAAACACCGCCTCACTTACCGACGAACAGATTCAGAACGCTGGAATAAAAACAGCCTTGCCGGAAATAAAACAGATATCGTCGGTTTTAAAACTCAATGGAAAGATTGACGTTCCGCCGCAAAATATTGTTTCGATCAGCGTGCCTTTGGGTGGTTATCTTAAAACAACAAAACTGCTGCCCGGAACGCCGGTCAGAAAAGGTCAAGTGCTGGCCGTGATGGAAGATCAGCAGTACATTCAGCTTCAGCAGGATTATCTGACTGGCAAGGCGCGGATTGCTTTTCTTGAAAGCGACTTTCTCCGGCAGAAAGACCTTAATAAAACCAAGTCCAGCAGTGATAAAATATTTCAACAGGCAGAATCGGACTACCAGAGCCAGCAGGTGCTGATGAAGTCGATTTACGAAAAGCTGAGGCTGGCCGGGATCAATCCGGACCGCCTGACAAACGACAACATTTCGCGGAGCGTCAATATTCTCTCGCCTATCAACGGATATGTGTCAAAAATCAATGTCAATATTGGCCGATACGTTTCACCGACAGATGTCCTTTTCGAACTGATCAACCCGACGGATATACACCTTGCGCTCAAAGTGTTTGAGAAAGATCTGGGCAAAATAAAAATCGGACAGCAGATTGTGGCCTATACCAATAACGAGCCCGACAAAAAATACCAGTGCGAAATTATCCTGATCAGCAAGGATCTCTCAATGGAGCGCACCGCCGAAGTTCATTCTCATTTTGAACGTTACGAACCTGAGTTGCTGCCGGGAATGTTCATGAACGCCGACATACAATTGGATACCCGCTCCGTATTGGTTTTACCTGAGGATGCCATTGTCACTTATGACAGCAAGCAGTATGTGTTTGTACCAAAATCGAATGGGAAATTTGAAATGAAACAGGTACAAGCCGGCACAACGGGGAACGGTTTTACAGAAATTCTATCAAGGGAAAAGCTCGAAGCTCAGCCGTGTGTAGTAAAAGGCGCTTATTCGTTGCTGATGTCGCTTAAAAACAAATCGGAGGAGTAGCCTACGATAAGAATATTTCTCACCTCACAACCTGAAAACGAGTCAGTTTGAATTATGGTAAGTCTCAAAAACATACAAACAGAAATTGACGCGTCGTTCCTTTACGGAATGCTGGCGCAAAACGAGGAGGACGAAAATGTGGCCAGTGTGTTCCGTCAGATGAGTGAAATTGAGCACGGCCACGCGGTGGCATTTTTGGCAAAAAATAAACTTCATTTGTCTCAATTGCCTGGCCCTTCGACAAGGGCAAGAATACTCAACCGGATCGGAAAGACTTTCGGGTACGACTACATTCTCGGTGTGCTGCTAGACACAGAAAAGAGCATTTCAACTTCGGTCGTCAACGCCAGAAACCGAACCAGCTCAGCCGGCTCTATTTCCGATACGGCGCACGTTGCGATTCTCACGAATATTCTGAACGGAAATCCGAAAATTGCCGGCTCAACGTTAACGAGATTTGAAAAAAGACACCGCTCCGTCGGCGGCAACGCTTTGCTTGCGGCCGTATTGGGGGGCAACGACGGTTTGGTTTCGAATTTCAGCCTTGTCATGGGGATTGCGGGCGCAACGAGCGGCCAAAAGGAAATCCTACTTACCGGCCTGGCAGGGCTGCTTGCAGGCGCACTTTCCATGGCGCTGGGTGAATGGATCTCAGTCAAAAGCTCGCAGGAACTTACAGAAAACCAGATGCAGCTGGAAATGGACGAACTGGAAACTAATCCGGAGGGTGAGGAGCAAGAAATTGCACTGATTTATCAGGCGAAAGGAATCCCGCAACAGCAAGCGAAAAAAATGGCCGGTGAAATTATTTCAAATAAGGAAAATGCACTGGCGATTCTGGTCAAGGAAGAACTTGGCAGCAACGTGGAAGACCTCAAAGGTTCGGCGATGGAAGCAGCCGTCACTTCCTTCCTGCTTTTTTCCGTAGGTGCGATAATCCCTGTAACACCATTTTTTTTCCTGAACGGTTCGCAGGCCATTCTGGTAAGTACCGTTTTCAGTGCCGCAGGTTTATTTCTGATCGGTTCCGCAATTACCCTGTTCACTGGAAAAAGTGTTTGGTATTCCGGTTTCAGACAGGTCCTTTTCGGGTTGGCGGCGGCAGCAGTCACATTTGGAATCGGCAAATTAATTGGCGTTTCAGTATCCGGTTAATATAATGCATCATAATTCTCCACTTTAAATACTCCCGATCATGTTAAAAAAAATCGCTCTCGGTTTATTCATTGTCCTGATAGTCATCCAGTTTATCAAACCTGAAAAAAATCTATCAGATGACCAGACGCATCACATGGCGTTGAAATACCCTGTTCCTGGTGAAGTAAAGGAAATACTGCGTGTGGCCTGTGACGACTGCCACAGCAATAAAACTGCCTATCCGTGGTACGTTAACATACAGCCTGTGGCCTGGTTTCTGGACAATCATGTGCAGGAAGGAAAACGCGAGCTTAATTTTTCAACTTTTACACGGCTGCCCATCGCTGTTCAAAATCATAAATTTGACGAAACCATTGAGATGGTGCAGGAAAAAGAAATGCCGTTGGAATCTTATACTTTTTTAGGATTACACAAGGAGGCGAACCTGACAGATGAGCAGCGGAAAGTGCTCATAAACTGGGCCAAGGCGCAAATGAATACGTTGAAAATACAATACCCGGCCGACAGTCTGAAAATGAAGCGAAGAACACCGCCTTCAGAAGGCTAGTGAACGACATTAAATTTTCATTAAAAACAGAAAAAGCGTTTTGGTGCTCATTGGTATAATTCTAAATAATAGCGAAATTTTTTACGGCTACTATTTTAAAAAAATATCCATAAAAGTCTTTAAATGAGTTAATTACACCTATTTTTAAAGTTGATTAAATCAGGTTATGCGCCAGTAGTGAGGGCGGTATAATAATAAACTGTCCCGATTTTAAATTGTAACCGAAGGGCTCATTTTTAATTTTACGTATGGTGCCACAACGGCTGTGGATGCAGCGCAACAAACCATTGATCTCCTTCGTATTGGATAACGAAGAACAACTTACAAAAAGTGAAATAATGACACGTCTTGATTTTCTAAAATCGGTGGGCTTCAAAGGGCCGGCCCTGATGGCCGTACTTACCTCCTGCGTGAATCGGGAGGATACCGTCGTGGAGGCGCTCAGCCTGGCTGCTACACCCGAAACGCCAACCGCAGCAGATACTGCTGCGGCAGGCACCGGATCGACGACAAGCATGACTAAATTCCCTACCTCTCTGGCAATTACAACACAGGCACTGAACCTGATCAGTGGCACAAAACTCAGAATTGACCTGACCCTCTCTTCAAGCGCCTCTTTGCTGAAAGTGGGCGGCTATCTGGTACAAAGCGGTATCGTCGTAGCCCAGTCATCCTCAGGAGTATTGGTAGCGGCAACACAAATTTGCAGCCACGAGCCTAAAAGAGGGATCATTTTTAACAAAACTGAATTCTACTGTACACAGCATGGCGCAAGGTTCAGCGTGACAGGCGCCGGACTAAATACTTTCGGGCGGAGTGGTCTGAACGTTTACAAAGTTGCAACTGACGGAAACACCGTTGTCGTTTATTAACCTGACAAACAAACATGAAACTACTTACTATTATGGCCGTGATCATCATGTCAACGCTCCCGGCTGACTGGAAACTGAATTTCTCCGAAGCAAAATCCCTGGCTGTATCCGACCACAAAATGATCCTGCTTAATTTCTCAGGTTCGGACTGGTGCGGTCCCTGCATCAAACTAAAAAAAGAGGTTTTCGAATCTGCCGAATTTGAAAAGTACGCAGCTGAAAATCTGGTGCTGGTAAGGGCCGATTTTCCCCGCCAAAAAAAGAACCAGCTCGACCAAGAACAGGTTGCGAAAAACGAGGCTTTGGCTGAACAATATAACCCGAAAGGAGTGTTTCCCCTAACTGTATTGATCGATAGTAGAGGTAACATCGTGAAAGAATGGGAAGGTCTTCAGCCTTCGAAAGAGAATTTCATTGCGGACGTCCGTGCGCACTCAGGGTCAGCGAAGTAATATGAGGGAGCAAATCTTCAAAAAGGTAACCCGTCTGATGGGTAACCGCTTTGAAATAAGTGTGGTTGGTCACGATCATGACAGGGCTGACGAAATCGTGGAGTCGGGTATTGCTGAAATTCAGCGGATTGAGAAGCTGTTTACCACATTCAGTGATGACAGTCAAACCCAGCGGATCAACCGGAATGCTGGAATTTCAGCGGTGCCGGTAGATCAGGAAGTGTTTGGGCTGATCGTCCGGGCGAACCGGATTTCAGAACTTACTCAGGGCGCTTTTGATCTTTCATACGGTTCAATAGATAAGTCGTTATGGAATTTTGACTTGAATATGAAGTCGTTACCTAAGCCGGAGACGGCGCGGAAAATGGTAAGGCTGATCAATTACAAGAACATTGTGTTAGATGCTGATATGCAGACCGTGTTCCTGAAGGAGAAAGGAATGCGGATCGGATTCGGGGGGATTGCAAAAGGTTATGCAGCAGAAATGGCAAAAAAGGTGATGCGACAAAACGGTGCTAAAAGTGGTGTTGTAAATGCCTCGGGTGACCTGACAACCTGGGGAAGGCAGCAAAACGGCGAAGAATGGACCATCGGTATCTCGGATCCCGACGCAAAAGACAAGCCATTTTCATACATGAAAATCAGTGACATGGCTGTGGCGACGTCGGGAAATTATGAAAAGTTTGTGATGATAGGCGGCAAAAAGTACTCGCACACAATCGATCCCAAAACAGGATTACCGGTTACAGGCATTAAAAGTGTCACAATCATTTCGCCCAACGCGGAGCTGTCTGACGCCCTCGCGACACCTGTCACCGTGCTTGGAGTGAACGTGGGCCTGGATCTGATTAACCAAATGGACCAGATTGCGTGCATCATAATCGACGATCACAATAAAATATTCACCTCTAAAAACATTAAACTGACATGAATCGTATAATAAATACCGTTCAGAATGTGCTTTTTATCTTTTGCCTTATTCTAGCCGTCAGTTCCTGCGTGTCTGTGAAGGAATATCAGAAAAATCGGATCAATGACTCCGAAATGGACCTGGCTGCAAGAAAGGCTGAAAAGTTTGAGCAGAGCTTTTACCTGTACAGGGAAGGGGCTTCCGGTGCAAACGGAGGGAAAAGCGGCGGTGGCTGCGGATGTAACTGACTCACTTGATAAACGTATAAATGAAAAAGATCACACTCACGGTGGCTACTCTGCTCGGCCTGTTCAGCTTAGTGTCCGCTCAGGTTCAAGACAGTATTTCGTCGGGTTATAAGGCGAAAAAACTGAAAATTGAAGAGGTGAATTTTGTGTCGGGATATTACAGCCAGAACGGGAACAATTCTGCCATTACGGGCGGGATGGGGACCGAAAAGCTGTTTGACGTGGCGAATTCGCTGGAAGTTAAACTGACAAAAACGGACCGGCTAAACCGGATCCATACCGTCTCGGCAGACGTAAACATTGATTACTATTCTTCCGCTTCTCAGGATAATATTGATCCGCTCACTATTTCCGGAGCGTCCAGGACAGATACGCACGTGTATCCGACTATTTCCTGGAATATGAAAAACGAGCAAAACCACACAAATCGCGGCGCTATGTTTTCGTATTCTACCGAATACGACTATAAATCGCTGGGTTTCAATATTAATTTCTCTAAGTCGTCAAAAGATAACAACAGGGAAGTCACTTTTAAGGCTGGAACTTATCAGGATACTTATACAGCTATTTTACCATCCGAGCTCAGGCCAAATGGATATAGCTCCGGGGCAGAAGGCGATAAATCCAACTTGTACCATAAACCCAGAAATACCTACAACGGGTCGGTGTCCCTGTCGCAAATTGTAAACAAACGCTTACAGGTACTTTTTATCGTGGAACCAACCTATCAGGAAGGCTTGTTAAGCACACCTTTTCACAGAACCTACTTTACAGATGGATCCGAAAAAGTAGAGAAACTTCCCGGTAGCAGGGTTAAAATTCCGATCGGTTTCAGGGGAAGTTATTTTTGGGGCGACAAAGTCGTCATCCGTACCTTTTATCGATTTTATGCAGATAACTGGGGCATGAAAGCGCATACATTTTCGCTGGAAGCACCGATCAAAATCACCCCTTTTGTCTCAATAAGCCCTTTTTACAGGTTTAACAGTCAGTCGGCCGTCCGCTATTTCTCGCCCTACATGCAGCACCAGCCCAGCTCCGAATACTACACAAGCGATTACGATCTGTCCGCATTTCAAAGTCACTTTGTTGGTTCAGGTGTACGGCTCGCCCCGCCCGGAGGTATCATGGGTGTCAGGCATTTTGCATCCCTGGAACTACGGTACGGGCATTTCTATCGTAACGCCGGTACAGGCATGCAGGCGAATATCATTACCTTGGCTGCGAAATTTAAATGAGATGCGTGGGGGGACAGGATGAAGACAGTTTAGGGAACATTAAAGCCGACGCAGCGAATGTGAAAAGTTGCGGAGTCTTTCGCTTCCTGCGATGATTCTCCGGATACCGCCTCACAATACTGCTAATTTGTAAGTAGATTTTTCTTGATTATTAGATATGTCTGAACTAAGGAATGCAGCAGTTCTCTGAAGGGTTGTTCTCCCGGAACGATTCAATTTCATGAAAATTCAATCGTTCCGGGTTAATCAGAAATGATATGCTTCTCCGATGGTCATTTCTGGCTTAGGTTATTACAATCATTTTTTCACTGCAATACTGTGACCGTCCGTCTGACCAATTCAAGAGCGCCCGCCAATATCCCTTTCCAAGTTTTTCTGTGGACACGACATGCCGGGCAGTAGGCGCAGGCGGAACCGCCACCGTAATATTTTCAGAATTCGACGCGATTCTCGAAAACACAATCTCCGCTTTCCAAAAGTAGAGTGGCAACACAAAAGAAACCTGGTGGTCAATGGGTTGATAAGTCATGATCGTGCTGTTTTCAGTGAATCAATGGTGTTCTTTTAAAAGGCTCCTGCGAGCTAAAGTTTTCATGTCAAAATTAATTGGTTGATAACAAAAACAAGATGACCTGTGTCAGTCTCATTTCGGATTTTGATTTCATTCTCTCAGATGTGTGCAAGCAGCGAAGTATTAAAGTATCAATTAATTATCTCCAATAGCGTAAGTCCAGACCTGCTCATGCGCGTGATTGACGACGTCTTCCACAACACTTCCCCAAAGCAAATGCGTGATCCCTTTGTGCCCGTGTGTGGCCATGGCAATAACGGATTGTTTCAACTCGCCTGCAAATTCTAAAATACCTTGCTGCTCATGCTGTTGGTGACGCACGTTCACTGTGTAATGGTCTAGACTGTAAAATTTGGCATAACTTTTCATGTCACTTACAGCCTCTGCATCCGAAAGCGGGTTGCCCGGGGTTTTCACATATAGGAGATACAGTTCGGCATTGAAAAAGCTTTGAAGGGTTTTGATCTTTTCAATTAATCCGTGCTGATTGAAATCAAGATCGGTCGGGAATACGATATTTTTAATATCCGAAAGTGGTTGCGCCTTGTGAACTGCGAAGACAGGTACGGTGGCAGAGCGTACGATCTTTTCTGTGTTCGAACCAATAAAAAACTCTTTTATCCCGCTGGCGCCGGAGGTACCCATCACAACCAGGTCTATCTGGTGCTCTTCAATATTTTTCAGGATCAGATCAGACACAATACCGATTTCGGAGCAAAAACGAACTGGAACCAATGGCTTGTCAAAGCTGTGCTTTAAGAACTCGAATTGCTTGTTTAAGTCATCTTTTGAATCACCCGTGTCAAAAACGGGGTCGACATAGGAATAGGGTTGCCCCGCCATGCCGTTGCCGTAAATGACAGGGAGCTCGCTGACATGAAGCACCAGCAATTCGCCCGAATTGGCCGCAGCTATGTCCAGAGCGAATTTGTACGCCTGTCGGGCGTAAAATGAAAAATCACATGGAACCAGGATTTTTTTCATAGATTCGGAATTTGATATAAGATCTTTTCATTGCTAAAATAACGACTGTAAACACCTGCAATATTCTGGAAGCGTTAAGCCTGATTAAACTATGAACTGCCGGTCAGCAAACTTATGGTCAATTAATATTTTGATGTTAAATGTATGATGGCTCAAAGTCATACTACTTAGGAATACTTATCAGCTCAATCGCTTCCGTCGCACTCATTACGTAATGATTTCAGCGTTGCGTTGTCCTGCTTGTTTATGTTGATGCGTGTTTTCGGGGCAGGATGACGACAACTTTTTCTTCAGATCACGGACCGAGTGATTGATGCTGTTTTTCAAATCGTCGAAGGAGTCTTCGCCTTTCTCAATCATCTTTCTTCTGGTTCGGCTCCCCTTTTCGGGGGCGAGTAGTATCCCCGTAAGCAAGCCAGCTGCGGCCGCAAATATTACCACTGAAATTGTTGTTGTTACTTTCATTATCCTTTGCTTTTAGTAGTTAGTAAACATTCATTTATACAGGTCAGGCAATATTGCGCACAAGGTACGGGCAGGGAAAAGTCAGGTAGTTTACAACATTTCTTATACCAAAAACATTGACTACGTCCTGGTATGCTATGTTTCGTTCTTTTTCAGAACTTACCTTGCCTTCCAGATACGCAGTGCGTCCAAGGACGAGCACTGTAATTTTGTCACTGTTCACGAAGCAGTCTTTTTGTAGTACCTCATAAACTTTTCTGCTAAGTTCTGTATCAACTTTTGCAGCTTCGCTGATGCATACCGGACAACCCGTATTGATCTCTGAATATGATTGCGCATTTTTCATGTCTGCTATGTTTGATCGTGGTATTCTTTTTTTTTGCAGCTCTGAATTTTTTATTCCACAAGTTGTTCTGACCCAACAAATATAAAGAGTTGCTGTTGGCAACTAAATGATTATCAGTTTGTAAGCAACTGACTTTTGTCAATGTTTTTACCCTGCCACCCCGCTGTAACGGCTGAATCGTCTTCTGGCCTGTATTTTAACAGCGGTTATTGACCGCAGCTATGATGTTAGAGAAAATCATGATTTTTTTCATATGATAATATGTGCCGTGTCGTGAGACGTGACCGGGAGCCTGGGTAAATTGCTCACAAAATTGAAAGGTAAAACTGGTCCAAAACGAATTATGAATAATATACTTGTTGTGTGTGACTTTTCAGAGGCTGGCAACCATGCCTGCAAATTTGCGATTGAATTTGCATCTGCAAGCGGCAGCAATGTGGTGGTGGCGCACATAATTGAAACGTTTTCAGTTGAGTGTTATGTGAAAACCAATCCAGCCTACAAAGACCAGGTTTTAGTTTTGAGTAAAATGATGGAAACAGCAGAAAATGATTTTGAAATTCTTAGGAATAGTTTCGGAATTGATAGCGAAGGTGTTGTCTTTTTGGTTGAAGTAGGATCATTGAAGGAGTGTATTTCAAAGATTATTAAGGACCACATGATAGAACTGATAATTATGCGAAATTTCATATGGCATTCTTAATTTCATTAGTGTCTCCTGTCCTGTGAATTCTATCAGTTAATCTGCCCGCATTTGTCATGGGTCGCCTGGAAAAAAGGGGGCATATTTGAGTTGATTCAGCGGTGAGTTTGGCAACAGGAGGTCATATCTCAGTAAGCGCTCAAATCTTAAAACAATTTAACCTGTATGATCATGATCCGAATTCTATTGAAAAGTACCACTATAGTTATTTTGATGATGCTTGCCCTCGCGCAGGGCTGCACCGATCATCTTACTCCTGGCCGTATACAGCTCACGACGCTGCCGTTCGAGGTGCAAAACGGACAATTCACGTTTGCGGTTCAGGTTGACGAGCCTGGCGATTTACCGGTAAAAGAGTATGGTGTAGTTTACACCGCCTATTTTCGTGGGGCCGGCAGTCCAAATCTTGATCCAACTGTTGACGACAACCGTATTAGGTTTAATTTGCCGATGGTTACCGGATTGAACAAATTTGATTTTGGCGCTAACTTTTTCAACGGAAGAACGTTTTTCTATTATCGTGCTTTCGCAATAACAGATGATAATACTGTTGTTTATGGAAACCGATTGACATTTACATTGCCATAAGATAGGGCTGGATTACTATATTTTCGAGAAGTGTCCGGGTGGTGTCTCCTTGGGGAAAGTGAGCGGCTGCGGATCGGCTTCGGGTATTATTTCCGGCATATGTGGATTTTCCGGTTCGAGCGGGAAAGGAACGAATTCCGGAAGTTCAGGTGTCGGCGGTACTTCCGGGTTTTTTGGATCTGTTATCATAACATTGTTGATTATCAGCTGCTTGATGGCGTATTTTGTATTGTTCTGCCTGTTAAAAGTAGATGCAAACCGGCCCGCATGAAATGAGGATAGTCAAGTGAAATAATGATCGTAAGCATATGCCATCTGCGGTATTCTGAGAGGAACTTACTTCACATGTTTGGCGTGTCCCTCAGATTGCTGAGGTATTTAGGGCCTGTGACATTGATATCAATACTGTCAAAGTTTCGGAAGATCAACTCGCTCTGAAACGAACTTGCTGTTTTTGCCCGTGCAAAAAAATAGTGAAATTTAAAGCGAACTCAAAAAGTTTGCGCGGAAGCCTGATGGGGATTCTCCTGTTTTGTGCATAAATAATCTGCTGAAATATGCCGGGTCGTTGTAACCAAGATCATAGGCAATCTCCTTTGCCGTAAGAGATGTATGTACCAGCAACCGTTTTGCTTCAAGAATAATCCGGTTTTTGATAACCTCATTGGGTTGTGGCAGCCGCAGGCGGTTGAATTTATGTGTGATCGTTTTTGGTGCCATGCATAGGAAATCCGCATAATCGGCTACGGTGTGTTTGGATTTATAGTGCTCTTCTACGAGCCGGGTGAATTTGCGGAAAAACTCAAGATCGCTTTGCTGATCAGTCACATCACTGCTTAAGTGCTGCCTTTTCCACGAGCGCGTCGCGCGGATAAGCAATTGTTTGAGATAAGTGCGGACCATTTCTTCCAGCGAGCTGTCATTGAGATTGAATTCCTGGATCATTTCCTTGAATAAACCTCCGAGGAAAGTGTTTTCATCCTCCGAAAGCTCCACTTTGGGCATATTTCTGATGTTATTAAACAGCAGCCCATCACACGCAACTTCCTGATCATGAATTTGAATACAGTAAAAATCACGGTTGTAAAAAATGAAATAGCCGCTTTCTTCGCCAGCTTCTTCCAGTTCGAGATATTGATTGGGACTGATAAAAAACAATGTGGATTGCCGGGTCTCGTAACAGGCGAAATCCACCCTCAGTTTGTAGTCAGCGGGTAGATAAAGGATTTTGATATATTCTTTATAAGCAGGCCCGTTGATCGCATCCCTATGCTCCTGATTTACATGAAGCAATCCCAACGTCTTTAAATTGTTGTTGAAAACAGTAATACTCATGGCTGTATACGCTTTTTAAATTGGAGGATTTTTTGTTGTTTTAAAATAGAAAAAAAACCTGTGAGGCAAACCATTGCATCACAGGTTTTTTTGTTTAGTTTCTGGCAAACTTTTCAAGTTCGGAGTTAAATTTATCCATTTCTTCCACAAAAAGCCCGTGTCCACCTTTCTCAAATTTCACCATGTATGAACCTTTGATGGCTTTTTGCAGCTGTTCTGCACCAGCGAAAGAACACAACTTGTCGTTTACACCATGAAATATCGCGACGGGCATTTTGATTTTTGATAATTCGGGACGAAGATCCAGGTTGAGTAATGCGGTGATTGCCTGCGTGGTAGCGTAGGGAGATGCATTCAGGTTGATGCTTTCCAGCCATTTCATCGATTCCGGCGAGAGGCTGCCTTCCTGCCCTTCAAAAGCTTTTCCGAAACCTGCCACCAATTGCTCCCGATTGGTTTTGGTTTGCTTGATCAGGTCCGCTGCAGCTTGGTCGGTGATGCCGTAAGGATAACCTTCACGTTGTTTCCATGACGCGCCGGTTGCCCCGAATAAGGCTAGCTTGCTGATATGCGCTCCTTTATATTTCGTCACAAAGTGGATTGTCACAGCGCTTCCCAGCGAAAAGCCTCCGAGCGTAGCATTCTCAATTTTCAATTTTTCCAAAACCACTTTGATGTCGTCGGAGAAAGTGTTGAAGTCATATTTTCCGTAAGGCCTGTCGGATTTGCCAAAACCGCGGAGCGAAATACCGATGACCCGGAACCCTTTTTCAACCAAATACTGGTATTGATATTGGTACATTTCATTGTTCAGCGGCCATCCGTGGATGAGTACGACGGGCTGGCCTTCGCCGAGGTCGATGACGTGCAGTTTTACATTTTTCTCAACTTCAATGTATTCTTCTCTTTCCAGAGATGCAGGCTTGCGTGTTTGTGCGAAAAGGAATTGACTTTGGATAAAAGTAAAGATAAATCCGATGGTCATTGCAATTGTTTTCATGTGAATAGTAAGATTGTTTTTTTTAGTTAACCGGCTAACCATTAGCTGATTGTCGTTCTGTTTTGACATGACAAAGGTGGCAGGTAAAACGACGCAGAAGAATGGATAAAAGGCAATGCGCCTTGTACATTTTTCCCGACAGGTGAAATTATGGATTGTAAAAAGTCGAAAGTTGATCCAATCGCTGCCTGACCCGCACATTTTTCATGGGTTCAAACCGGGCCAGCTCCACATTGTTTTTAGTAACGACGATATAAAATGGCTGCTTTAACTTAGTCGTGAGGTGATAAATGGTGGCAAGCTCGGCAATATCCTCGGACCACGCTGCCATTGCATATAATGAAGGAAACGGCGTTTTTGAGAGCTGGTCATAAACATCAGGCGCGAGGCTGACCAGTACTGGTTTTCCGCTCCGGAAACGGGTTTGTTCCAAAAGAGAATCCATGTATGTTTCGGCAGGTACATTCATCAAACGCCAAACGTCTGTTGTAAACGCGGTCGGTTTCACGGCTGCCTCTGCCTCTGTCTGGTGCGGGGTAATATTTGTCACCACGTCAACAATATGCGTGGCCTCGTGCATCAGCACATAAATAATCCCGTCCATGTTGCCTGCTTCGACGCGCACGTTATAATTTGAATCTGCCTGCTGCCTGAAACAAGTATTTTCTTTCCATGTCGCCCACTGGGATATGCTCTCGTCCAGTAAGCTTGCCCGAAAAGTAATGTTGAACATTTTCGTTGCGCCAGATGTGTCAACCGGCGAAGTTAATGCCGTGTTTGGCATGTTATCCATAAAGCTGATGCTTTGCAGATGGTTTTTCAAAATGCGCTGATGCAGTGGCGGCAATAACTTAAAAGCATTGTTTACTTTCTCTTTTTCAGCTGGCGTTAACTTATGGTTAACCGGCTTCATGCCCGCCTCGCGGAAACTTTTGAAAACACTTTCAGGTGCGGTTTTGATCCGCTGAGAAGTGTCATGTTTGTTTGTAGTTTCCGCCTCTTGCGCCAGAGACAATGTTGAAAAAAATAACATTACAACAGCTGCAACTGTCAATGTTAACCGCAATTTTACAGTCATGTTTTTAATTCAAAATTTAAATGTGACACTAACCCGTAATCTTCAGCGAGCCAATTAACGTATCCTCAAAACCAAAATGATATTCCATAACAGCCGGGCTTCCCGGAAATGTGCCGCTTACTTCCACGGTAAGCTTTCCTTTCGAGCCGTTTTGTGAAAAATCAATCGGTTTCAACTGCATACTATATTTTTCACTCGCTTCCTGTATCCAATCCCTGATTTCGTCTCTACCATAATAAGACGATCCTTCGTCGGAAACGGTTGCGTCTGCTGTAAAATGAGCAGCAAATGCTGTGCTGTCCAAATCGTTCTGCGCCTTTACAAGGCCTTCAATGTTGTCAGGAAGTTTCATGATTATTTAAGGTTTATTATGATTAAAAAAAATGGTTTTGCTTTAATAAAAATTTGTAAAAAAAGGACTTAAATGGTTGGAATCGTGCCGCCGTCAATCACGTATTCAGTACCGGTAAGGTAAGCCGCCCTGGGCGAAACCAGGAAACCAACCAGCTCAGCAACTTCCTGTGGCCATGCTGCTCTGCCGAATGGAATCCCGCCAAGTGCGTTCATGACACTGCTTGCTGCTTCTTCTTTTGTCCCGCCTGAGCTTTCGGCGATGCGTTCCATCATTCTGGCCGATGCAGTGGTCATAATCCAGCCTGGCGACACGGTTAGTACGCGTACGCCTTTTGGTGAAACCTTGTTCGACAGGCTTTTGCTATAGTTGACCAAAGCCGCTTTCGCCGCCGCATAGGGGAGCGTGGAGTCATACAGCGGCAATTTCCCCTGGATAGATGCAATATGGATGATAACCCCTTCGCCTTGTTTGATCATGCCTGGCAAAAATCCGCGGTCCAGTCGCACGGGCGCCAGCAGGTTGGTTTGGAAAGACAACTCCCAATCATCATCGGACAGCACAGCAAAACCACCACCGGGCGTTTCCGAGCCACCCATATTATTAACGAGGATATCCAGATGGCCGAATTGTTCAATTATTGCTTCTACTACTTTCCGGGTTCCGTCCGGTTTGCTTAAATCTGCCGAAATATAATGAGTGCCGTCGCTGTCGTCTTCCGGCTCATTTCTGGCGGTAATGATCACCGTTGCGCCTGCCCTCATCAGGCGATCGGCAATGGCTTTACCCGTTCCTTTGGTTCCTCCGGTTACCAGCGCAATTTTACCCGCCAGTTCGTTTTCAAAATTAAAATCCATGACTTTGCTGATTTGTTCAGGACAAATTTCGGCAGTATGACACCCCCTGACAAGTACGGATTTACGATTCATATAGGGATAAATTTATCCCTATTGAACTGCTAAAAGCATATGGTTATATTTGCGTTATGTACGAAAGAAAGACAATGCCTGACCTGAACTGCGGGCTCGACCTGATCGGTGAAGTGCTTTATGGCAAATGGAAAATGCGGCTTTTATGGTTTATCAACGAAGGCTTCCAGCGTCCGAGCGAGTTGCAGCGTAAAATACCCGGCGCATCCCGGCGCGTGCTGAATGTGCAGCTGAAAGAACTGGAAAGTCATGAACTGGTTGGAAAAGTGATTTACCCGGTTGTCCCGCCAAAAGTTGAATATTACCTGACCGATTTTGGAAAATCACTGATACCGGTAATCGGAGTAATCGGGGAGTGGGGCGACCAGCATGACCAGCGTTTGCGGGCGCTCATTGAAAAAAATGTTTAGTTCCGGCAAATAGAATTGATTATTGTCGTTCGGCGGTTGCTATTTTAATGCAATTCAAAAGCCGCCAGGGGGTTTCCCACGACGGTTTCGGATTTGATTAATCAAGCAAAAAAAATGACATAGAGTCCGGTCATCGACATCGAAGGGTAGCATGCCCGGATGTACCGACGCCATACGGTCAAAAACCTTTGAGAACGTTGCGATATCTTAAATTGACTGGAATTCCACTATCCATACCCGGGATTTTTCAATTCTGTTTTTGAGATTCTAAACCGTTACTACGAAGTGGTATTACTTTTTGTAGCTGTTCTGCCTGGCATTACAGATACGTCCGTTGCAGACATTTTTTGCGGAAATATATCCTGCGGACAAGCCAGGAACTGACTGACAATTTGTTTCTTGGTCAACTGTTGAAATGCATGGGAGGGTCAAAAGTTGACTTTTTTCGTTTCTTTCAATCGTATAATCGTAGCTTTGCGGCTTCAAAAAATGAGAAGATGATTACAATTGAAAATTTAGCCGTTGAATTCAGCGGTTCTGTCCTTTTTAGCGAAGTTTCATTCGTTATTAATCCTACTGATAAAATTGCCCTGATGGGTAAGAATGGCGCCGGGAAATCCACAATGATGAAAATTATTGCGGGTGAACAAAAAGCGAATCGTGGCCATGTTCGTGCACCCAAAGATGCCGTTATCGCTTATCTGCCGCAACATTTACTGACCGAAGATAATTGTACCGTTTTCGAAGAAGCAGCAAAAGCTTTCAGGCAGGTTTTTGAAATGCGTACCGAAATGGAAAAACTGAATCTTGCACTGGAAACACGCACAGATTACGACAGTGATGAATACATGGCCATCATCGAACAGGTTACTGAACTTGGTGAAAAGTATTATCAGCTGGAAGAAGTTAATTATGATGCGGAGGTTGAGAAGGCCTTGAAAGGATTGGGATTCAGGCCGGAAGATTTTCAGAGACAAACCAAGGAGTTCAGTGGAGGCTGGCGTATGCGTATTGAGCTCGCCAAAATACTCTTGCAAAAACCAGACCTTATTTTGCTGGATGAGCCTACCAACCACATCGACATTGAATCAGTAATGTGGCTGGAAGACTTTCTCGTGAATAAGGCCAATGCCGTAATGGTTATTTCCCACGACCGTGCCTTCATCGACAACATTACGAATCGTACGGTTGAAGTAACCATGGGGCGGATTTTTGACTATAAAGCCAACTATTCCCATTATCTGGTATTGCGTGAGGAACGCAGGTCACATCAGGTGAAGGCGTACCAGGAACAGCAGAAAATGATTGCTGACAATATGCAATTTATTGAGCGCTTCCGCGGAACGTACTCGAAAACCAACCAGGTTTCCTCCCGCGAACGGATGTTGGAGAAGCTGGAAATTATCGAAATTGATGAAATAGATAATTCTTCCCTGAAACTTCGTTTTCCACCTTCGCCACGATCAGGGGACTATCCGGTTACTGTGAAAGATGTATCAAAATCCTACGGAGATCAGGTTGTGTTCAAAAATGCGAGTATGACCATTTCAAGAGGGGAAAAGGTCTCTTTTGTAGGCCGGAATGGTGAAGGTAAATCTACGATGATCAAAGCGATCATGGGGCAGATCGATGTGGACGGAACCTGCCAGCTTGGACACAATACCAAGGTCGGCTATTTTGCGCAAAACCAGGCATCCCTGCTAGATCCCAATCTGACCATTTTTCAGACGGTGGACGAGGTCGCAGAAGGAGATGTAAGAACCCAGATCAAAAATATTTTGGGAGCCTTTATGTTTCAGGGTGAAGATATCGACAAAAAAGTCAGTGTATTGTCGGGGGGAGAAAAAACGCGGCTTGCCATGGTGAAGCTGCTGCTGGAACCGGTAAACCTGTTAATTCTGGATGAACCTACAAACCACCTCGATTTAAAGTCAAAGGATGTTTTAAAAGAAGCACTGAGGAATTTTGATGGTACGCTGGTGCTGGTTTCTCATGATCGTGATTTTTTACAAGGCTTATCCCAGAAAGTTTTTGAGTTCAAAGACAAACGGGTAATCGAGCATTTCGAAACCATAGATGCTTTCCTGGAACGTAACCGGATAAAAAGTATAGCGGATTTGCAACTGGCTAAGTAGCGATTAAGAGTAGTCTGACAACCCGGATTTTACAGATAGTCAGGCTTTTAAGTATTTTATATAAAGAAGCTTGGTTGCCCCTTTGTTGAAAGACATATGCTTTTGGAAGCCCTCTGATATTCATCTTTACAACGTCTGTTGTCAATCATTTTCCGGTATTGACAGACCACAGAAAGCAAGGGTGAAAGAAGATATCTCCGTCTTTATACATTTTCAGCAGGGTTTCTGAATTTGTAAATATTGATATTTCAGTCAACACCCTTCGGCGCCAGACAGTAGGAATTATCCTCCGGTATTTCGAAGGTATTATTCCAGGCGCCGGAGGAAGCGAAAGACAAATTAAAAAAGGTCGGGACTGGTTTGCACAGACCGGCTACACCGCTTTGCCTGCATTTTTTAATCCTGGATCCCCAATTCTGGATGGTAATTGTAATGCATATCATCGAATGTCCTCAGAGTTATTTCCATCTTCAACCCTGTGTGGGATTTCTGTGATACCCAAATTTCACAGAAAACATCCGGGACCCTATTGCCAGCCAGCGTTTCAAAATCTTTCATGCCAGTCATTGTCGCGTGTCGCTCTGGCACAGCCGGCAGCATAAAAGCTGATGCCTTTTTTTTAGCGCCTGATAAGTAAATGCACGACTGCGACATTTCAAGAGAAAGCATTCATCTTTTTTGAAAATGGAATTAGGTAAGCGAAGGCGATTGGAAAGTCTTCTTGTTTACGAACCATTATGGGATAATCAGGCAGAACGTCAAGTTCTGTTTCGTAGAAAGTTTACGCTATTGCAAACATAGTATCATAAATTATCAATCCTAAATCAATTTATTGGATTAAAGTATTATTAATTTGCTTTATAAAAACATTTCAAGTTTAGGAACCTGATGGCCGCACCTGTGTAAATACTAAACTTTTAAGAAAGTGAGTTGATAAGAAATTTATAATCAATTGATTGAATAATTTTTGACGCATTTTCATCAACTGGCCAAATCAAATTGGTAATTCAATATCATATTGTCCGATTTGGCTTGCCTGAACTGCGGTTGTTGATCGCTGGTCCTGATTGTTCAGCATTTATACTCCGGCAATTTATCCCTCTACTTCTTCAAATAAAGTATTGTACGAAAATCTCTTAAATAAACATTTTGTAATTTATGAATCAATTTTACAACTCCGGGACCTGGACAGTTCAGGCTTGCTTTCCAGGCTGGCAGCTTGGTCGAAGATGCCTTCAGTCTATTAAGTCAGTCGTTTCAGACGTCCATTTGCGTAAGTTCTTGCGAGTTCTGGCGTCGATTTTATTAATTTCCTATCATGTTGCATTCGCACAAAACCGGCAGGTTTCAGGGACCGTATTCGACAACAGTGGCGCACCTTTACCCGGCGCGAGCGTCCAGCTAAGGGGTACAACGACAGGGACAATTACAGATGCCAACGGAAAGTATACAGTTCCGGCAAATGATGACGCCACGCTGGTTTTTAGCTATATCGGCTACATAAAACAGGAAATTTTGGTAGGAGCCAAAACAACAATAGATGCGACGCTGAAAGCGGAAGAATCGTCGCTTTCGGAGGTTGTTGTAGTGGGGTACGGTACCCGCACCAAGGCGAATCTTTCGGGCTCGGTAACGACTGTGACTGGCAAAGAGCTCACCGAGCGGCCCGTTCCCAATGTGCAGAATCTTTTGCAGGGCAGGGTGTCCGGTCTTGACGTGATCCAGTCTACCGGTGAGCCCGGACGTGACGATGCCGCTTATCAATTGAGGGGATTTGGCTCATTTGGGGCTTCAAACGCGCCGCTGATCCTTGTAGACGGAATTATCGGAACCATCAAAAATCTTTCTCCGCAGGATATTGAGAGTGTCACTGTTTTGAAAGACGCCGCTTCTGCCTCGATTTACGGTGCACGTGCGGCAAACGGGGTGATCTTGATCACAACGAAAAAGGGAAAAGCTGGTTCGTCGGAAATTGAATATACCGGGAGTTTTGGACTTAGCCAGGCAACCAGGAATCCGGACCTCATCACGAATTCGGTACAATATATGGAAATGTACAATTCGGCCAGAGGCAGAAGCGGACAGACACCACTTTACACACAAGCGCAAATTGATCTTTACAAAAATAACCCCAACAGTGCACAATACCCCAATTTCAACTGGCTGGATTATGTCCTTGACAAAGGCCCTATTCAGAATCATCACCTGGGTTTCAGCGGCGGAAATGAAAAGACTTTGTACAACATTTCATTCAATTATCTTGATCAGGAAAGCATCACCAAAGGGTACTTATACAATCGATACAACGGTCTGGTTGACTTCTCTTCTCAGGTCCACAAAAAGGTGCGGGTTGGTACGAATCTCAACCTTTCGTACCAAAATGCAAAGGCGCCATGGCTTGTCAACGATGATCTGCTCCTTTTGGCATACGCTTCGGCACCCACGTTCGCGCCATTTTTGCCGGACGGAAGCGGAAGGGTAACAAACAGGGATTTCAGCACCAACGGGGCAGGAAACAGAAGTGTGGAAGAAGTTTACGCCACGGGTGGTCAGTTTACTAAAACCTACAATGTCAATGCGCAGGCTTTTGTTGAAATAGAGATCTTGAAAGGGCTGAAATGGCTCAACAAGGCCGGGATGACATTTTACAATGATCAGTTGAAAAACAGGCAATTTGGTTCGCCTTCCTTTGCATACCAACCGGATGCAACCGGCAATTATGTACAGGTTGCGAATGGTAATCCCACATTTTTCGGACTTCAGCAGCGGGAAGACAGGAGTATCACAAAGACCTTTTTCAGTACGCTGAATTATACAAAACAATTTGGAACAGATCATACTTTAGGACTTCTGGCGGGGTTTGAACAGCAGGATAATTTAACCGAAAGGCTGTCGGGCAACCGGTTCGATTTTCCAAACAATACCATCATGGTGCTGGATGGCAGCGGCGCAAACAATCAGGCAACTGGTGGTACTGCTTCCGAATGGGCACTGCGTTCGACGTTCGGGCGGGTCAATTACGATTACAAAGGAAAGTACTTTTTAGAAGGTAATATCCGCCGTGACGGTACTTCGCGCGTGAGCTCCCGTTGGGGCACATTTGGCGGAGGTTCGGCAGCATGGAGAATATCCGAAGAAGGATTTATCAAAAATTCGTTGTCCTGGGCGGATAATCTGAAACTGAGAGCTTCCTACGGTGTATTGGGTAATCAGGAGATCAATGTCGGTGTGGCAGACAGAATCAATCTCGCAGGCAACTACCCTTACCAGGATATTTTAAGTCTTACCGCTTATCCATACACTAATTTAAGTTCCGGCGCGCAGTTGACACGGCTGGTAACGGCGGATTTGAAATGGGAGAAAACAGCGATGCTTGACTTCGGTTTGGATGTTGATATTTATAAAGGATTGTTTGGCGCCACCATTGATTGGTACAAGCGAAACACCACCGATATTCTTTCCACAAGAGCAGATTTGCCGAGCAGCGTCGGTTTGGCGGCCCCAATTGTCAATGCAGGCGGTATGCAGAATACAGGTATTGAAGTTGAGTTGCGTCACAGGAAAAATTTCGGGCAGTTCAATTATGGTGTCAGTGTGTTGTTTCACAAATACAATAATAAAGTGACCAGGTTGCTCGCTCCAACCCTCGGTACAATTGAAGTAGGCCAGCCTTACAACAACTTTTTTGTGTACGACTGGATTGGGGTGTTCCAGAGTCAGGAAGAGATCAACAGTTCCCCCAAACAGCCATCTTCCGGTACTTTAAAACCGGGCGATCTTAAGATTAGGGACGTGGACGGAAATGGAACTGTCGGGCCGGAAGACAGGATTCGGGTAAGCCGTTTTCCGAAGTACAATTATTCGTTCAGTCTGAATGCCGGTTGGAAGGGTTTTAATCTGACAGCGTTTTTCCAGGGCGTTCAGGGAGTTAACACGCAGGTGAGCGGTTGGGGTTACGAGCCTTTTCAGCAAGGATCTGCGCCGCCAAAAAGGTTCCTTAATGCATGGTCTCCAACGAATCCAAGTAACACAGTTCCGGCAACCTACCTGACGGGTTATGCGGGTGTGTCCGGGTATTCGTCGACCTACTTCATTCAGGATGCCTCCTATCTGCGCCTGAAGAACCTGTATCTTTCCTATGCATTTAACGAGAAAATCCTGAGCAAAATCAAGTCGAAGGGATTGACGGTTTACATTTCAGGGGACAATCTGGTAACCTGGACGAAGTACGAAGGAAATGATCCGGAACGTGCCGGATCAGGCAGGTTTGCCCAGTTTCCGCAATTGAAGATATATACCGCGGGGTTAAGTATTAAATTCTAATGATGTGAATCTGATTCGCGCTAAAATTAAACTGCAATAAAAATGGACTTCAGACATAAATATATATTTTCCGCATTGCTGGCCACTTTGGTACTCGGCGGTACCAGTTCCTGCAATGACAGTTTTTTAGACAAAAATCCGCTTCATGCAATATCCGGCGCAACATTCTGGAAAACGCAGGCGGATGTGGATATGGCACTTGTGGGTGTCTACCGAAGATTACAAAGCAATCTTTTTGGATTTCGCAGGGCTCATTTGGATGGTTATTCGGATAATGCCTTTGACAGGCATCAGCAGATCGGTTTTCAAAATCTCACCATAGGTATTACCAATCCCTCTAACGTGCCTACGGTACTATACAACGAGCCGTACGCAGGGATTGCCGCCTGTAACTATTTTCTGGAGAATGTTGGAAGTGTAACGGCATTACCCCAGGCAACTGCGGACGTTTACATTGCGGAAGTTCGTTTCCTGAGGGCCATGTTTTATTTTGAACTGGTGCAGTTTTTTGGAGATGTGATTTTGTATAAAACAGCTCCCAAGACCGCCGAGGATGCCAAAATAGCGAAAAGTCCGAAAGCTGACGTTCTGGCTTTTGTGATCGAAGATCTGGACAACGCCATATCCAAATTACCGGCGACAGCTTATGCAGGACATGCCGTGAAAGCGAGCGCGCAAATGCTGAAAGCGAGGGTGAGGCTGTATCAACAAAATTGGGCGGATGCCGCAGCGCTGACCGGAGCAATCATCAGTTCCAATACATTTTCCATTTATCAGGGGGGCTACGCAAATCTGTTTCTTCAGCCAACCCAGCAAGGTAATCCGGAGATCATTTTCTCGACCAAATACCTCGCGCCAAACAATCCTCAGGGAGGTGAAGGTATGCTGGTTGAAATTGGCTGGTATGGAGGCAATCAGCCGTACCAAAATCTGGTAGATGATTATGAGACGGCAAGTGGAAAAATGATAACCGATGCATCTTCGGGTTTTGATCCTGCCAATCCATATGAGAAACGCGATCCAAGGTTAAAGATGACTATCCTGGTGCCTGGGGATAAATTCGTAAATCCGGATGGTTCCACATTTGTAACAACCGATCCTGTATTGACCGGGTTTACCCAAAAGAAGTACTTGGACGCGTCGAAGTTGCCCTGGGACAGGTCAAAAATTACAGTTACAGATATGAACATCGTGCACATGCGTTATGCAGAGGTTCTGCTGGCATATGCCGAAGCCAAAAATGAGGTTTCCGGGCCCGATGCGACAATCTACGATGCAATTAACAAGGTTCGCTCCCGGACAGGAGTTAACCTGCCACCTGTGGACCAGACCAAATATAATTCAAAAGACCTGTTGCGCGAATTCATCCGTCACGAGCGGAGAATTGAACTGGCCATGGAAGGACACCGCTATTTTGATCTGAAACGCTGGGGAATTATGGCAGCAAAACTCGCCGCCGTGAAAAATCCCGCAGGTGTGACACTGTCGTTCGGAGAAAAGAACAATGTGCTACCGTTTCCGCAAGCTGAGGTCGATAAGAATAAGAGCCTGATTCAAAATCAGGGTTATTGAATAGAGAATCTGGATTGAGCCTTCCGGGGCTCAATCCAGATTTATCCATACATCCACTAAACAACTCGCGCACGAACCTGGGAATTTAGTGATTGCGATTCAGTATGGAAGATCTTTTGCCAGTGGCGCGGTGCAGGTTGTAAGCGTTTTTAAAATCTGCTCTGATGGCGCTGGGCGCAGTGACAATCCATCCGGTGAAATTCAAAGATGGTATGGCGATTGATACTAATTTCAGTACCTATTAAAGGCCTCTTATTACCGGCATTCCACCGATTGACATTCACATCATAGACGGTGGCAGATGCCGGTGGAGTAGGAGAGCTAGGTTTACCGCCCTCGCTTCGGCGGTTAGAGCCGGAATAAATGAGCTGGTATTAGAAAAGGGCCATTTCTTCATAAGAAGTGGCCCTTTTTGCGTGTGCACGAACTAGTGCGGAAAGTTGTCAAAGCTGAGTTTTCGCATTTGATGAGACAGTGTCCAGAAACTCATGGCTGACTATCCGCAGAGTTTTCCGTATCCATTACAGATTAGTTTGGTATATTATTGTGTCGTAAAGAGCGTTTTTAATAAATCCAAATCCTGTATTAAATGGCGTTTTGCAATAGTACTGTAGGATTAGCGTTAGGGGCCATTGTTGAGAATACACAACTTATATCTTGCTTTTTGCCCATTTGAATGTGTCTTTTAAAGAGATGGATAGTCCGGTGACATATTCTGCGGAAGGATATGCATCTATTGCTTCCGGTGTCGTGGGGGTATGACTTCCATAAGTACTTGCTATTTTTCTGATTGACGTAAGGGTAGAGTAGACATGCACCGGCATTCCTTCCTTGGTTTGTAAGTAATCTGTTAATTCTCGTAGACGACTGCCAGAAGATGAAATAATGCCACTTTTATTATTTAGGCATTCACTATGCATAATGTCCATCAAGTGCTCCACTGTACGCCTAAGGCAACTTAAATTACTGACTCTGTCAACAATATGGCTAGACTTAAATTTATCTTTAATGAACAAACCTTCTAAAATATTATAGTCAGCATCAGCGAAATACTGCTCTGCAAATTCCATTATTTCGGGATAAAGTTTTAAAGTTCTCGCTCTGTCACTGTCATTATGAGTATTCCAGATGTACTCAAATACCTCCGGCTCACTCCCTTTTTCAAAAATTTTGCAATTCACATTACCAGATAATCTCAGTCGCAAGTCCGCAAATCCAGTGTTGATACAATAAGGAACGACTATTCCGTCCTGCTTTCCCATTAGATCAAATTCTCGAACTACTGTCATTAGATTCATCTCATTTTCTGTACCTTCCTGTTGACCTTCATGCATGTAAGCCCTCGCGTCTAGCACGACAAATTGATATCTTCTCGGAGCTGACTTTATTTTTTCCAACAAGTCGTCAACATTATCTACAACATCAATAATGATTCTTGCTTGTTGGGCTGACGTCTTAAAACTTGCAGCATAGTCACTGTTATCCTCGTAAAGTAAAACTCGAATAGGCTTTGTTTGTGAACTCATGGTAAATATATTTTAAATCTTACTTTAAATTGTGAAGTACCTATTTCGTTTTTATCCGCAATTAAAATTTCTCCCTTGTGACTTTCAATGATACGCTTGACATGAAAACCTCCAAATCCTGTCCCGCTGTATCTATTTGTAGTCTGACCTTGAAGCTGAAATCTAGAAACATCAAATTCACTTGGGAACTCTTTACCATTATTCTCTACGATAATTTCATGAAATTCCTTTGCCACAGAAGTGTTGGACAATCGGATATTTATCACATTATCTCGTTTACTCGAACCCTTCACAAATCCGTGTTTAATAGCATTTTCTATCAATCTCTTAAAAAGTATTTCAATCTGATATCTATCCGCAAATATACTTTGCTCTTCTCCTGAGATATTTAAAATGCAATTAGCATTCACGTACATCGGTTTAATGACGCTGATTAAAAATTTTTTTATCGAAAAATTCTCCGGGCTGAACATGCCACTACCAATATTCAAAATCTCCTCAGCTTTACTCAACGTTCCCTGCGCATCTGAGACAGACGATTCCATTCTTCTCATAACACTTCTCAATAACAATTCTGGATTTTCCTCCGGATTTTGACCTGGCAGCAGATCAACTACAAAGTCGCTGCTAGTGATAGCCGATCCAGATTCAGTCTTTTGCTTCAAATATTCTTCCAACACCTTCAAATCCATTCCAATGGAGGACACTGGTTGCTTCAACTCATGTTTTAAACTTGCAATTACATTATATAAATCTTGTTCTCTCTGTTTTTCTGTAATAGTTTTTTCTTCCTCTAATTTTTTTCCATAGAATGAGGAGACATATCTTCTCTGTTCTAAGATAGGTAAGACTTTAATTTTTATTGCTATCAGATCTGCCTTACTAAAGTGTGGCACTCCTACATTATGTCTTATTGCGTCAACCTGCTGCAATACATAGTCACTCTGAAATTGGGTTATCAAATATTCTGGTAAAATGTAATCTTCATCCGCTTTGATGACAATGATGTTAGTGTTACATAATGTAGGCTCAATAGACTTAAATAAGGATGGTTTCAATTTCGTGCCAACTTTGACGACCAAAACAGAATTGTTTTGAATATATCTCGGCTCTTTTGGTAAAAGTTCGTTGTCGGTAACAAAATATTCCGCTCTAGATGCATCTACTTCGTTAATTCCGGAAACTTCGATTAAATCGCCAACCTGAAGGAATGGTATACCTTCAATGCGATTTATATTTGCCTTCGATACCGCTGTACCGGCATGTATAAATTCGGTAATCTCATTTAGATATTTATACTCCTCATCTTCAAGCTTGTCAAGCAAAAACCTTTTAGGGCTGAGATCAAAATTGAATGTGGATATTGAATGATAGTTGACTGAAATGCCTCCCACAATTTTATATGATCTATCATGGTAGGCACTTATTATCTCAGTGGATTTTCGTTCAAATTCCAGAACAGACATTGCAGATCCATCAAATAGAAAAAGATCATGTGAGGAATAATTCGATTTTTCTAAAATTAAAACCGAGCATGAGACGGTCATATGTGGTCGGAAGATATTCTTAGGTAGCGATATAATTCCTTTTAATATTTTTGATGTCAGAAGATACTCTCTTAGTAAATAAAATTCTTTTCTGCTACTAAACAATACTCCATCGGTAATAACTATTACCGCTTTTCCATTTTGTTTTAACTTATTGATACAAGCTAGAATTGAGAGAATATTGAAATTTATTGACTCATTGGATCTTGGAAATAAAAAATTAAATTCCTCTCCTATTAATTGTATTATATCTTGAAAATCATTAAACTGAGACTTGATTCCAAAAGGAGGTGACGTGACAATAAGATCTACGTTTGGCACCTTTTGATAGTTAAACAAAAAACTAGAAATGTCATAAGTGAATTTTTTGCATCCATTTGCAATTAAATTTAACGCTCCCAGTTGCGATGCAATTAAATTAACGTCGATTGCATGTATTATTGGATTCTGCTCTTGATTAAATGAGTATGTACGAGTCAAAGAGCTTGAATATCCAGCAAATGGATCCAAAATACTCCCGCCATCAGGAATAGAATATATTGAACCTATAAAAGCAGATATTGCCTTAGGAGTTGAATGGGAGGATGATTTAGGGAAGTCAGTATTTGTATATTGATTAATTATATCATCAAAAAATTCACCAAAAATTTTTCTATTGGGTCTTTTACTCCATCGCAGTTTGTTCATGGAATCAATTAGCCCCTTACATTCGCGTTCGTTCAGTAACTCTATTAATGCTACAAGGTTCTCGAATAATTGATTGGCATCTGTTCGGCTTGTTGAATCTAAGAGGTCGCTAATTAATTCGTGTTTCGCATTATCAATAGATCTCTCACGAGAATCGTTTTGACTCCAACTCATAAAAATTAGAGCCGCTGCAAGAATCATAATGTGGTTCTCAGTTAGATTTGTGTGTCTGAGAATATTTACGATACGAAAATATTGAGTTCTGTATGCAATAATGCTTCGATTGACCAGAACGACATTTTGACTGCCAACAATTCTAAATTCATTCGGTAGTCGTTGTGCGGTTTGTAAGATCTGGCTTGATGTTATTGCGTTCTGGTCTCTTCTTAAATATAGTTCTTGTTCATTGATTATTTCCGCTATTCTACCAGCACTCAGTATCGATTGATTAGAGGCGAGGACCTCACGTATTGCATTTTCAAGAGTCATGAAACAAAGGATCTTTGTTGTAAAAAGATTTACAATCTACTATTTTTCTTACACATATGGTTATGATAAACCAAAACCTATTTCTCTGTACCCTGGGCTGTTTCTTAGACTAGGACTTCTGTGCCATGCAATATCAAGACATGAAATTGCACACAAGCCAATTTTGAATGGCATCCTAACCCGTCACGCTCAACTTCAAATTCCCACCCAAGCCTTCCCTAACAATCCGCATCAAAGTTGACAGTCTGATGTCGCTTGCGTGGTTTTCAATACGTGAAATATAAGTTTTCGTGGTACCGCATTTTTTCGCGAGTTGTTCTTGTGTTAAGCCTTGTTTTTTTCGCAACTCCTGAATCATGGCCCCTAATTTAAAGGCTTCAAATTCTTCTTCGTATTGCTTTCTTTCCGTCGTTCCCTGTTTGCCGTATTGATCGTCCGGATGTGAGGAAAAGGAAGTCAGTTTCTTATTTAGATTCTCATTTTCCATCGAAGGATTGTTTTTGAGTTTTCTGCCAAGTAAGGTAACATTTCTTTATCAAAATATTTCCATCGAAAACCTTGCGTAACCAAACACTTACATATAAATTTGCGTAAGTAAACACTTACATAATATGTCAGCCCAACCAAGAAGAGACGTTTTTCAGGCAATATCAGATCCTACCAGGCGGCAGATTATCAGTCTGATTGCCCACAAACGAATGAATTTGAATTCGTTAGCGGATAATTTTGAGATAAGCAGGCCGGCCATTTCCCAGCATATCAAAATTCTGACGGAGTGCGGAATGGTGGTGGTGAAGCAGGAGGGGCGGGAAAGATTTTGCGAAGCGAAGCTCGACGGCCTCAGCGAAGTGTCCGTTTGGGTGGAGCAGTACAAAGAATTCTGGAATGAGAAACTGGATTCACTGGGCAGCTATCTCGATAAAATTCAGGCAAATACACAGTTAAACAATGACCAATCAAACGACAACTAAAATGGAACAGCCAGCAGGAACACAATCAGGTTTAAAAATCGTAAGACAGTTTAAAGCGCCTAAAACATTGGTATTTGATGCTTTTGCTTCACCGGAAGCATTCGGCCAGTGGTGGGGGCCATCGGGCAGTCAGCTTTCAGTAGCCAGTTTTGATTTTAAGCCAGGTGGCAGGACACACTATAAAATGGAAGGGAACGGCCACGTTATGTGGGGACTGTTCCAATACAAAAATATCCAGCGCGCAGACTTGCTTGAATTCATCAATTCCTTTGCCGACGCCGAGGGAAACATCATCACTTCACCTTTCCCAATGGATTTTCCTCTGGAAGTCTTCAATCGGATCACATTAGAGGAAAATGAAGGAATCACTACATTGACAATTCAGGGGCAACCCATTAATGCCACAGCAGCACAAATTGAGACCTACAATGCTATTAAGGACAACATGGAGCAAGGCTTCGGCGGGACTTTTGATCAGCTGGAAGCGTATCTGACGGAATTACAACAATAATTGATCATTTGAGGCGGTCCGGCATTCGGGCCGTCTTTTATCTGAAAAATTCGTTGGGATCGTACAAACAGCGCCATCTGTAAACGTTCGTGAGAAAATCTTAGACCTTTGGCTGATTTGAAAACGGACCGGACAAACGTTTAGAAGGGCAACAAAACGTAGCGGGTCAAAGGAAACAAATCGACAATTTATTTGTCGAACAGCACAAAACCGGGATTTATTTTTAATATTAGCATAAAATCTAATCATCAAAACTTAATCTTCTGAACTCACATGAAAACAAAACGCTACATCTTGCTACTGGTTATTTCAATCAGTGTATTGTCGATTGCGGCGCAAAAAGCGTTCACGGCGGACGATCTGGCCGGTACATGGAAATACATGATCAGTGATGTTCCGGCCGAATACCAATCGGGGTCTTTGGTTTTTGAACAAAAAGACAACAAAACGACAGGATACGTGGAGAGTGCCGAAAAGAATCAGATGCAGGATTTAGTAGTCAATCAGGGAAAAGTCACCTTTACAACTGAAAATCAGAACGGTATCTTCAAATATAATTTCTCGCAAAAGGGCGACACGTTGACCGGAATGATCGCTTCCCAATACGGAGATTTTGCGATCAAAGCGGTTCGGCAGGCCAAATAGTGCCGTTTTCGGAAGTCGCGCACCGTTGCAAAATATTGTTTCGTTTTTACTGTTGCGCTGACATGGCTTCGTTTCAGGAGTTAAGGGCAACCGGCGGTTCGAGCTGGTTGCCCTTATTTTGTTTGTGATGAGAGCGAAGGGAATTACAGTCTGTTGAGGCTAATTTTAGGTAACGTCAGACCGCAGTAGAATTGAAGCCACTTTAAATCGGATACGTAATTATCTGCGTATACCTGCTACCGATCAGTGTGATTGAACATACCGATTGAGATTCCAGGATTTGTCTCATCGGAGAATTGAGGCCAAGGCCGGAATAATTGCCTGCCACCGGCGTTACTGTGATCAATGTGCGCCATTTTATGAACTTTTATCTATAAGACGTAACTTTGAGTTCTGTGAAAATGCTTATCGATTTTTAAGATGGGTAATTTGGCAAAAGTGTGATCCACCTAAACCTTCGTTGGCAGACCTATGAACATGTCCAAATTATTGTCGCGGGCAATCGGATGGTTAATCCTGTTAATTTTTTGTCCCGGACTGGCACTTTCCCAGACAGACACGCTGCGGATCTCAGGGTCGTCCTATTTTGATGAAAACCGGACCATGGTGCTTTGCAAATACATTGCCTCCCGATTGAAAATTCCGGTCAAATACGAGAATATTCCTTCCACCAAGCGCATGCACGAATTGCTTAGAGAAGGGAAAGTCGACCTGGCGATGATGAACACTTTTCAGTATGTTTTTGCCAAAAGTGACCATATCACCAATATTGAGCCATTCGTAATCCTGGGCGATAGCAGCGGAAAGGCCAAGACCTACCGCAGTTGTCTGATCGTCAGGCAGGGAAGCCCATACGAAAATTTGGGGCAGATCATCAGTGCAGCCGAAAAGATCAGCATAGATTTTGCTTACGTGGCCTCGACTTCCGGGCATATCGTTCCGAGAATGGAACTCGCGACTTTGGGAATGCAGTATCCCGAAGCGCAGTTCGAAAGTGTTCATTTTTCCGGAGGACACCTCCAGGCAGTACGGGCGGTATTGGAAAAGCGTGCAGATGCAGCTTTCGTTTCATTCGACGACCTGATCAATTATCAACTGACCGGCCAGCTGGCCAGGAATGCCGTCAAAATTATCTGGACATCGTATCCGATCATGCAAAGTCCGGTGGTGGTACGCCAGAACCTGCCCGAAAATCTGAAACAACAGCTGCGGTCATTATTCCTGAATCTGCATCATGATGATCCCGCCGTGTGGCATCACGTGCAGGAGAACTGGGGTGCAGTGGGTCCGGCACGCTTTGTAGACGCTTTTGCGGCAGATTTTGTCTCCGTTCAGCAGGCTGCCGACCGGGTTGGAAAACTCGTATATTTTCTGAATTATTACGAAGAACGGCTCGCGCAACAGTCACAGGAACTGGAAAAAGGAGACGGGCTGATCGACAAACAAAGTGCCAGAATCATCAGGCAACAGAAAGTACTGGACCGGCAAATTATCCAGATCAGAACCCAGACTTTTTCGCTTTATCTGTTGGGGTTAATTGTGATCGGGATTGGCGTGATCATCACGTTGGTGATCAGGGCAAGCCGCTCAAAACATCGCCTCAACGAGGAACTGATTAGGAAAAACGACCAGCTGGAAGATGCGCTTTCCGAGTTGAAACTTGCACAGGACACTTTAATTCATTCCGAAAAAATGGCTTCTCTTGGCTTGCTGACTGCCGGGATTGCGCACGAGATCAACAATCCTGTCAACTTTATTTTTACCGGAATCAATGGACTTGAAAAAAACATCAAGGCACTGATGACCGTCGTTACGGCGATGGAGCAGGTTGAAGATCAGCCCCCTGGTAGTCAACGGGAAAATATTGAAGCGATCAAGCGAATTAACCGTTTCGATGCGGTGAAGGCTAGTTTGAATGAATTTATTGACGGCATCAGGCTGGGAGCAAAACGTACCGCCGATATTGTGAGCGGACTCAGAAATTTTGCCCGGACAGACGAGTCCGAACGAACGCTGGTCAATGTCCACGATTGTCTGGATTCAACGCTGGTATTATTACATTTCAAATTCAAGGAAGCAGGGATTCAGCTCGTAAAACAATATGACAGCACGCTTCCCGAAATGGCCTGTTATCCCGGGCCGCTGAATCAGGTTTTTATGAATTTGTTTACAAATGCTATACAGGCAATTCAGGCAAGGGGCGATGGCATTGCCGGGCAAATCAGCGTTACAACCCGCAATGCCGGCGGTAAAGTGGAAATCAGTATCAGCGACAATGGAACAGGCATCCCTCAGGATGTCCTTGCCAAGATTTTTGATCCTTTTTTTACCACAAAAAAGGTAGGAGAGGGCACAGGCCTGGGCTTGTCGATTACCTACGGTATAATTCATAAACACCACGGTACCATGGAAGTTGAGAGCGAAATCGGCCGCGGGACCTCTTTTTATATTGAACTTCCGATAAATTTAACACTGACTTAACCAAAAGCCATTTAATTGTTATTATGTTTAATATTTATTAACAATTTGTCAAATGGAACCAAAGCCTTATACAATCTTGTACGTCGATGACGAGGAAATTAATTTGAAGTTTTTCGCAGCGACATTTTCATGGGAGTATAATGTGCTGACAGCGTTGTCGGCGGAGGAAGGTCTGGTCATTTTTGAACAAAATGAAATTGACCTTGTTGTCGCCGACCAGCGTATGCCGGGAATGACGGGTGTTCAGTTTTTTGAAAAAATTTATGTGCTCAATCCGGAGCCGGCACGTATTTTACTTACCGGCTACGGCGATCTGGAAACGCTCGTTCAGGCTGTTAATCAGGGGAAGATTTTCCATTTTTTTCACAAACCCTGGGTGGAAGAAGAACTGCACAGATTGTTCGAAAGAGCGTTGCAGATCAGGGTGTTACAACGTGAAAACACCGGGTTGATCAATCGTCTGCAGCAAACCAATGAAAATCTTACGCGCGCTTTGGGGGAAGTTGAAATGCTCACGACCATGCTGGAAGAAGAAAATCAGCTCCTGCGTGAAGAGGTGAACGAATCTTTTAACTTCGATGATATTGTCAGTAACAGTCCCAATTTTCAGGAGGTTCTTCAGCGAACTGCTCGCGTGGCAGTCACTGACGCCACTGTTCTGATCACCGGTGAAACAGGGACCGGGAAAGAATTGCTGGCAAGGGCGGTGCACCGGCTGAGCAATCGCAGGCAGAAACCGTTTATCAAAATTAACTGCGCCGCCCTTCCTGCACAGCTCATTGAAAGCGAGCTGTTTGGCCATGAAAAAGGGGCGTTTACCGGAGCTACATCTGCGCGTCCGGGACGGTTCGAACTGGCGCATCAAGGCACCATTTTCCTTGATGAGATCGGTGATTTTCCGCTGGAATTACAAGCCAAATTGTTGCGTGTATTGCAGGAGGGTGAGTTTGACCGGCTCGGCGCCACCCGCACCACAAAGGTAGATGTTCGGGTAGTGGCAGCCACGCACGTTGACTTGAGTGCGGCCGTTCAGCAGGGGCGCTTCCGTGCGGATTTGTATTACCGGCTCAACGTATTTCCCTTGCACACGCCTCCGCTGCGCGACAGGAAAGAAGATATTCCATTACTTCTCAGGTATTTTGTCAGGAAGTATGCGGTAAAAAATGGAAAAGTGATCCGTCGTATTTCTAAAAAAACCTACCACCTTCTTGCGTCACACCACTGGCCGGGCAACATCCGTGAGCTTGAAAACGTTGTGGAACGGGGAATCATTATGAGCAAAAACGACAAGTTTAAGGTAGACAACTGGCTGCTCGAGGATCCGGTACATACTGCCAAAAGCACTGGCGAAAACGGAGCGATAGAATCACTCGAGGAAAATGAGCGTATGCACATTGTAAAGGCCCTGGAACAAACAAACTGGCGGGTAACCGGCGATCAGGGTGCGGCAAGATTGCTGCAGATCAATGAGCGTACACTACAATCCCGTATCCGGAAATTGATGATCCGTCGCCCTGGCGGTTTTGATGATTAATCATCACATTAGCTGCTCTGTTATCCAGGACGCTTGTGTCTTTATTGTATCTGTTGTTAGTAGCCCTTATTTCGAAAAATAGTTTTGTATTTTATGGATAATTGCATGGATTGTTCGGTAGATTTTCATATTTCGATATTATCTAAATGTTAAGACTGAACTCAGGATGTGCGCTTTTTGACGAAATATCATCAAAAAGGTGAATTATCATCAAATTTCGTCTTTTTTTGAAATGAAACATATTGATTGTCAGTGTCTTATGTATTGGATCGTTTTTTGAATTAAAATAGGAAACATTCAATCCTATTTTATGAAAAACAAGATTTACTTTTTGAAAAACCCTTTTTTGGAAAGCAGATTTTTGCTAACCTTCCTGACTTTGGTAGCGGGATTTTCCTTTCCTGTTTGCTCCGGCACTCCTGAGATCAGTGCTGAAAAATCCGGCGCGTATTCGTTTGTCGGTCCGAAATTCAACACAGTTGAAAAAGTAACGGGCAAAGTGACTGATGCCGCCAACAATGAGGCGCTTGCCGGTGTGAACGTTTTAATTAAAGGTTCATCAAAGGGAGCGATCACGGATGCTTTCGGTAATTATTCTATTGAGGTGCAAAACAGTGACGTACTGATTTTTTCATTTCTTGGATTTGTGAGCCAGGAAGTTCAACCGGGAAACAGAAATGTGGTCGAGGTTGCGTTGAGCGCCGATCCCCGGCAGCTCAATGAAGTGGTTGTTACGGCTTTGGGTATCAAAAAGGATAAAAAAGCAGTAGGTTACGCGGTACAGGAAGTGAAAGGCGCATCGATGGTAAAGGCCCGTGAACCGAATGCGATCAGTTCGCTGACCGGTAAAGTGGCAGGACTTACCATCGCGCAAAGTCCTGATCTTTTTTCGAATCCCAATGTGACGTTACGTGGCCGTAGCGGTGTTTTGTACGTTGTGGACGGGGTGCCGATCAACACCGACTCGTGGAATCTGAGCCCGGACGATATCGAAACGTATTCTGTTTTGAAAGGTGCGAGTGCGGCAGCGTTGTACGGTAACAGGGGACAAAACGGAGCGATTATTATTACGACCAAAAAGGGTTCATCCGGGAAAAAAGGTTTTACTGTCGACTTCAATTCGAGCACACAGGTGCAAACGGGTTTCAACGCGATTCCTAAATACCAGACCGAGTACGGACCCGGAAGTAATTTTCGCTATTCGTTTACGGATGGCCGCGGCGGTGGTATCAATGACAACGATTACAACATCTGGGGGCCGCGTTTTGAGGGCCAGCCGATTACCCAATACAATAGTCAGCGAGATCCTGCTACAGGTGCACTCATTCCGCTTCCATGGCTTGCAAGGGGAAAGGACAACCTGACCAATTTTTTGCGAAATGGACTTTTGAGTACCAATAATATCGCGATTTCCAATAAAAGTGATTTTGGGGATTTTCGTTTATCAATATCGCAACTGTTCCAGCGCGGTCAGGTTCCCAATACGAAACTTGGCGGTACTACCATCAATATTGCAGGTGGGATCAATGCAGGAAAAAGATTACGTTTCGATGCCAGTATCAACTACAACCGCCAATATTCTCCCAATTATCCGACGCTGGATTACGGTCCTGCCAGCCCGATTTACATCTTCACAGTTTGGGGAGGTGTGGATTATGACGTGAATGATTTGCGAAATTACTGGCAGCCGGGAAAGGAAAATCAACAGCAGTTTAACCGGGAATACACCATTTATGACAACCCCTGGATGACCGCTTACGAGGCTTTGAAAACGTACTACAAGACTGATACATACGGATTTTTGCAGGCTAATTATAGGGCTACAGACAATCTGACTTTCAATTTTCGGACAAACATGAGTGCCTGGAACCGAAACCGCAGCACCCGCGCGCCTATTTCTTCGAATTTGTACAATTTTGGTTTTCCAAACCAGGCCGGAGGATACTCCGAGACGTATGATACTTTCTTTGAAAACAATACGGAAGCCTCAGTGAAATATGAAAAACGATTTGCGAAAGAATTCGGAATCAATGCTTCCCTTTATGGAAACCTGCGGTCGGTGAAGGTAAGCTCGTTGTATGGTGTGACTACAAAAGGGCTGATCGTTCCCGGCGTTTATGCGCTTTCGAACTCGGTACAACCAGCTACTTCCAGCAATGATTATGCAAAACGCCAGGTTGGAAGTGTATACGGATTTGTGGATATGGATTACAAAGATTTCCTATTTCTGAGCCTGACAGGCCGGGTTGATAAATCAAGTACGATGCCGATTAAAAACAATACCTATTTCTATCCATCGGCGTCTCTGAGTGCGGTTTTGTCGGAAGTGATTTCTTTTCCTGAAAAGATTTCCTTTGTCAAAGTGAGAGGTTCTTATGCCAACGTAGCGAGTGACTTCGTAAATGAAAACGACCAGTATGGTATTTACAGCCTGATACCAACTTATGCCAATTCCGGACGGTGGAATAATTCCTACACAGGCGTGAGTTACACGGGCACTTTATACAGCGACAATTTGCAGGCTGCCAGGGTGAAAACGCTTGAACTGGGGGCTGAGATTCGCTTTTTTCAAAACAGATTGGCGATTGATGCGGCCGTGTTCAGGAATGTAGAAGGGCCTGGTATTGTGAGCGTTCCAACTTCGGTAACGTCGGGCGTTTCAGGTATTCAGCAAAATGCTTACACCTACATCAGAAAAGGCGCGGAACTTACTGTGGAAGGCACTGCGATCAAAATGGACAATTTTTCATGGACCGTAGCGGCCAACTGGTCAACCAATCACCGCTGGCTGGACAACATAAACGGTACGCAGACTCGCGACGGAAACATCAAAGTAGGCGATCGTGCCGATGCCTATTTTATCAAAGATTTTCAGCGTGACGCACAGGGGAAAATGATTGTGGGCACAAATGGGTTGCCTGCCTACAATCCTTACAATACCAAAATCGGGTACTACGACAACAAATTTACGGCAGGTATTAACAACACTTTCAAATACAAATCAGTCGTGTTTAGTTTTCAGGTCGACGGGCGTTTTGGTGGAAAGGTTAACAACTACATGTATACCAAGCAGTTCGGTAGCGGAACAGCGCCGGAGTCGGCCAGTGAATATCGTTTGAAAGACTGGAATAACCGGGACGTGGAAGGTTACAAGGGAAGCGTGATGACCGACGGCCAGAAGATCGTAAAAGGCCAGTTGAATACAGATCAGGACGGAAAAGTGATTTCAGATACCCGCGAATTTGCACAAAATGATATACCGGTACTGTATCAGGGCTGGGCGACAAATTACTACCAGTCGGCTTACGTGGCGGCGAAAAACCGGACTTACGTGAAGCTGCGCGAAGTAGTCATCAGCTACAATCTGCCGGCGAAGCTTTTGGCGAAAACCAAATTTGCGTCAGCAGCCAGCATTTCTTTGGTAGGCAGGAATCTGTTTTATTTTACCGGAAAATATACCCGGAACATTGACCTCGACCAGTTTACAGGAACCATTACAAGCTTCCAGACACCTTCTGTTAAAAGCTTCGGTGCCAACCTCAACCTGACATTTTAATCCCAAAGCGCAATGAAAAATTTAAAATATCTTATCCTTTCTCTCGCAATTTGCCTGGCATCCTGCGAGGATATATCCGAGCTGCAAAAAGACCCCGGAGCCATTACAAATCCATCAGCAGACCTGATACTGACTGGCATTCTGCTGACCAGCTACGATTCGCCTTGGAGTACCGACCAGCGTCACAATCAATTCATGACCCAGAACGAGGCGTATTATGAAGGGCAGCCTTATGGCTGGACGACGGGTTCTTACGATGGATTTTACACCTCGTTGCGGAACGTGAAACAAATGGAACTCGCGGCGGACAAAATGGGAGATTTGGGTACGCATTACAAGACGCTCGCGAAATTCTTTAAGGCCTATTTTTACAGTCGGGCTACTGAAATGTTTGGTGATATTCCGATGACAGAAGCCATGATGGGTGTAAGCGACCAGAACTTCAAACCAAAGTACGACAGTCAGAAGGATGTGTACATTCAGGTGTTGAAGTGGCTGGACGAAGCAAACGCTGAAATGCCGGCACTGATTGAGAAACGTGTGAGCATCCCAAGTGATTTTATCTACAACGGCGATCTGTCCAAATGGCAGAAACTTGTCAACTCTTTCCGTTTGAGAACTTTGATCAGTTTGAGCAAAAGGGCGGACGACACACCTGAAATGAATGTGAAACAGCAGTTTGCAACCATTTTGTCGAATCCGGCCAAGTATCCGCTTATCCTGACGAATGCAGACAATTTTCAGCTCATTTACAACACCTTCAATACCTATCCGCTCTGGCCAAGCAATGGCGTTGTGGTTAAAAATGACAAAAGGAATACACTTGCGTCAACGTATGTGGATATTGCAAAAGCAACCAAAGATCCGCGTCTGACGGTAGTAGCACTGCCTGCGGAAGCACTGAGCAAGAATACCGACGTGTTCGCGAGGTACGGTGGCGGAAAAACAGGTGATCTGCAATCGACATTGCTCGACCAGTCAGGAAAAGGACTTTTGTCGATGATCAACTTCGATTTTTGGGAAACTTCTGCGGCAGGTGTACCGGCAATACAACTTGGTGCGCCGGAAGTGAATTTCGCAATTGCGGAAGGTATAAACCGCGGCTGGGCCACCGGAAATGCGGCTGATTATTATCAAAAAGGCATTGAGGAATCAATGAAATTTTACAATATTGGCGCCGCGCAAATTGCCGGTTTTATTGCGGCAAATCCTTATCCGGCTGCTGCGGCGCAGGGACTTACCAAAATTCTTGAACAAAAATACATGTCGTTTTTCGAGAATTCGGGTAAGCAGGCCTATTATGATTACCGCCGCACGGGCGTCCCTGCGTTCAATATTGGCCAGTCGAACGCCAATAACAATCAGATTCCCGTTCGCTGGGCGTATCCGACCTCGGAGTATACAACCAACGAAGTCAATGTGAAGGCTTCTATCCAAACACAATATAGCGGGGCTGATACGCAGAATGGTATTATGTGGCTGATCAAATAACAACAAAATATGAAAACGAATATTCTGATTACTGCGTTGCTCGCGTTCACGCTAGCAGGTTACGGACAACAAACAAAAACGAATAACATTGTCCTGATTTCCATTGATGGATACCGGTGGCAGGAAATTTTCCACGGAGCGGATTCCACGCTGATTTGTAACAAAAAATACCGTAAACAAGATTCAACTGCGCTTTTTAAGAAATACTGGGCGAAATCTGCAACGGAGCGTAGAGAAAAACTAATGCCATTTTTCTGGAAACACATTGCCGGCAACGGACAGCTTTACGGCAACCGGGATTTGGGCAATAATGTAAACCTGAGGAATAAATACTGGTTTTCGTATCCCGGACGGAGCGAAACGCTTTGTGGTTTTTATGATGAAAAAATCAATAGCAACGGCTATCCGAACAATCCCAATGAAAACGTGCTGGAGTTTTTTGACAAACAGAAGGGCTTCAAAGGAAAGGTGGTCACTTTTGCCTCCTGGGACGCTGTTTCAAGGATCGTGAATCGCGACCGGAACGGTATGTTGGTGAATATTCCCGGTGAAATGGTAAAAGGAGAGAAGTTATCTGAGGCGCAAATTGTCGCTAACGAGCAGCAGAATTTTATTCCTGATTATTATGGAAAAGACATTCGTTACGACGTTAACACCTATGCGATGACGAAATCTTACATCAATGCAAACCACCCAAGGGTCGTCCACATTGATTTCGCTGATCCCGACAATTTCGGGCATTCGGGCGAGTACGATTCGTTTCTGGACGCGGCGCATTACCTGGACGCGATGATCGGGAGTTTGTGGGAAACCATGCAAAAAGATCCGTTTTACAAAGGTCAAACGACCTTTATGATCTATCCGGATCACGGCCGCGGTAACGGCAGCCGCTGGACGAGTCATGGTACTTCGGCACCTGGTTCCAATGAAACATTTCTGGTGGTAATGGGACCCGACACGCCGGCAGGAGGGGAAATGAAGCAAAAATCCGAGATATATCAGGATCAGATCGCACAGACCGCCGCGAAAATAATGGGTTTCACATTCACAGCAAATCATCCGGTTGGCGAGCCTGTACAGGATGTTTTTAAAAAATAATTTTTAGTAATAAAACTTCAGGGCAATTGCAAAATACATTTCGATGGCATCCAAATATGATTTAATTGTGGTCGGAGCGGGGGCATTGGGGACATTCCACGCATACCACGCGGCGGCAGCCGGGAAAAAAGTGCTGCTTATAGAAAGGGACCAGCGCCCTGTTAATGCAACAGTACGGAATTTCGGTATGGTTATCGCTTCCGGCATGGCAGGGAAATGGTTCGACTATGGGGTTTACGGAACTGAATTGTACAAATCCATACAACAAAAGTTTAATGTCTCAGTCAGGAATAACGGCTCCGTGTACATTGCCTCCGATGACGATGAACAGCAATTGATCCACGAGCTGAAAGCCAGATACGATGCCATCGGGTATGCTGCGGAACTGCTTTCAAAAGAAAAACTTCTGGCAAAATATCCGGCATTAAAAGCTTCTTACTGCCGCGAAGCGCTTTATTTTCCGCAGGAAGTGAGCGTCGAGCCCAATCTGTTTATTCACAAAATCCATGCGTTTATGCTTTCTTCGTTTCCAACACTGGAAATGAAGAAAGCTACGGTGGCAACGGATTGTAGCGTGTCGGGTGGCGGAGTGGTTGTGACCACTGCCGGTGGTGAAAAACTGCTGGCTGAGCGTGTTGTTGTGGCGTCAGGGCATGAGTTTAAATTACTTTTTCCAGCATTGTTTCAGGAACAAAATTTGTCGGTAAGCAAGTTGCAAATGCTCAGGACCAAGCCGCTGCCTGCATTAGAAATGCCGGGAAACATCGCGACCGGGCTGAGTATCCGCCGGTATGAGGCCTTTACGTCATGTCCGGGTTTTGCCAATATTAAAACGCCCCAACCTTTACAGGAACTGGAAAGGTATGGAATCCATATTTTGCTGAAACAGGCGATCGACGGCACAGTCATCATCGGAGATTCTCACGAATATGCGAAAATCGGTGCGGAGGAAAGCCTTGGCTACGAGCTAAACCAGCACATCAATAACCTGATGCTGCAAGAGGCGTCCCGAATTGTCGATTTTGACATGACGAATCTTTCGGAAGCCTGGGCCGGATATTATGGATTACACGATGAAGAGGAGATTTTTGAATACGCAATTGAGGACAAAATTTTTATTGCCGTAGGCATCGGCGGAAAGGGTATGACCTGCTCAGCAGGTTATGCAAAGGACAACATCAACAGGATTTTTAACCCATAAGGCGCCTAACATGCAGGACAGACGAAATTTCATGCAAAACCTTGTCGTCACGGCGGGCACAACTTTACTTTCAGGTAGCGTTTTTGCTATCCCTGCGAGTCCGTTGGCAGGTAAAAAATCGTTGCGGTTTGGGTTCATCACCGATCTGCATCACTTGCAGTTTGGGAAGCCCGAGGACGTGAGAATGAAGGGATTTATGGACGCTGTTATGCAGGAGAAACCCGACTTTCTGGTCCAGTGCGGTGATTTTTGCAGACCAACCAAAACAGCAGGAATCTCTGGAATCCTGGAACAATGGAACCGATTCAAGGGTCCGAAGTATCATGTTTTGGGCAATCACGATATGGATTTTTGTGACAAAGAAACAATCATGAAAATGTGGGGAATGCCGCAACGCTACTATTCTTTCGACCGTGACGGTTTTCATTTTGTTGTCATGGACCGCAATTTTCTAAAAAAGGAAGACGGTACGCTGGTGGCTTACAATGCATCGAACTGGGGACCGCTGCCTTCACCACAACGGAGCTTCACCGATCAGCCGCAACTCGACTGGCTGAAAGATGATCTTGCAAAAGCACAATATCCTGTCATCATCTTCATGCACCAGCCGGTGTTTCTGAGTGATTTTTTTGATGAAATCGGCAATGCAAATGAAATTCTGAAAATCTTCGACGAAGCAAATTTTCATGCCGACAATAAGAAAACTGATAACAAAATTGTGGCCGTTTTCATGGGACATGACCACGATGACCGGCACGGTGAGCGTAATGGGGTGCATTATTTTATCATCAACAGCGCATCCTATGTCTACACAAAGGGCGGCGCGCACTATTACAAGGATCCGCTTTATGCATTCATCACCCTCGACCCGGCAGGTAAGCTGATTATACAGGGCAGGAGTACAACTTATAGCAAGGAAACGCCGGACGAAGTCCGGGCCAGATTCCCTACCAGAATTAGCGATTACAACGTTCCCATCTGAGTTTTATCAAAATTTCTCCATTCGTGAAGGTATTTATCAGGGATTGGCTTGGCCGCTCCAAACTGTTTTTTATTGTCTGGAGTGTCGCGGCCGCTTTTGGTGCGTACTTCTGTATGTACGCTTTCCGCAAGCCCTTTACGGCGGGTACCTATGACTCCCACGCACTTTGGGGTATTCATTACAAAACGATCCTCATCGTGGCTCAGGTACTGGGATATATGTGTTCCAAATGGCTGGGGATCAAGGTGATTTCCGAGCTGCGGCCCGCGTCCCGACAAGTGCTGATCATTGGGTTGATCCTTTTTTCAGAAGCTGCTTTGGTACTTTTCGGCCTCGTGCCTGCACCTTATAATCTGGTTTTTCTGTTTTTTAATGGCCTTCCTCTGGGGATGGTCTGGGGTGTGATTTTTAGCTATCTGGAAGGGCGGAAATTTACGGAAGCATTGGGTATGGGATTGAGTATCAGCCTGATTATTTCCTCGGGGTTTTTGAAAACCGTGTATTTTCAGATCAATAACCTTTTTCCTGCGCTCACCGAATTCTGGCTCCCGGCCGTGATCGGGCTGGTGTTTTTGCCCGCATTCCTGTTCTTTTCCTGGATGTTGCAAGTCATTCCCGCGCCCACTGAGGCGGACAAACTTTTGCGTTCGGAGCGGCTGCCTATGACGGGAAAAGACAAACGCCTGGTCATGCGAAACTATGGACCGGGGATTATGGGTTTTGTCCTCATTTATATTTTGCTTGCAACCATGCGGGACTTCCGGGATAATTTTTCTGTGGAGATCTGGAATGAAATTCAGCCTGGCTGGGATAAAAGTATTTTCTCGCAAACAGAGGTCATCAGTGGGCTCATCGTGTTGCTGAGCGTAGGCGCGCTGTCGGCGATCCGCAGTAATCTCGATGGCTTTCTGGCAATTCAGGGGTTAATTGCATTTGGGATATGCATTTCCGGGCTGAGCACGCTGGCATTTAGCTACAAACTAATCGGCCCGTTCAGTTGGATGGTGACGCTGGGAACGGGAATGTTTCTGGCATACACGCCCATTCAGGTGGCACTTTTTGAGCGCCTGATTGCTCTTTTTAAAATGAAGGCAAACGCCGGTTTTTTCGTCTATATCTGTGATGCCTTCGGATATCTGGGCAGTGTAGTGCTGCTTTTCTACAAAGAATTTTTTATGAAAGACCTCAACTGGTCCGTCATGCTGATCAGGTTCAGTTATGTCATCACCTTCGCGGCCTTGCTTGCTTTGGGCTTTTGCCATCTGTTTTTTTCTGGCAAAGCAATGCCTGTTTTGTCAGAAAAACCGTCCTTAAAAAACGATGAAAGTGTTAAACCCGCAATTGCGGGACGCGGATAGAGAATGATTTTCAGTATTTTACACCAATAAATAAATTAGTTATGATTAAAATGGTCGTTTTCGACATGGCAGGGACCACGGTCGATGAAAATAATGTCGTGTACAAAACGCTGATGTACGCGATCAATGAAAAAGGTGTGGATGTAACGCTCGATGAGGTATTGGCCGAAGGTGCCGGGAAAGAAAAATTGCAGGCGATCAGGAGTATTCTGGCTCTGAGGCGGATCGAAGATGAGAAATTTGCACAAACCATTTTTGAACGCTTTCTTGTCCTGCTTGATGACGCTTACAGCAGCCAGGAAATCTTTGAGCAACCCCATGCAACCTCCGTTTTTAAGGCTTTAAGGGTAAATAATATTGCCGTTGTGCTCAATACAGGTTATAATCGGAAGACAGCGGAAGCACTGGTCAAAAAGTTGAACTGGGAGCCCGGTGTTGATTTTGATGACCTGATCACGGCCTCTGATGTGGAATTGAACAGGCCCAATCCGGACATGATCCACCTTGCCATGCGCCGACTTGGCATCGCCGACGCCGATGAAGTGGTTAAAGTAGGAGATTCCGCGATTGATATTGAGGAAGGAAAGAATGCAGGCTGCGGACTGAGTATCGGCATCACCACCGGCGCGCACACGCCTGAACAACTCACCAGGGCCAATCCGGATTACATCATCCGCGACTTGATTGAGTTATTGCCAATTTTCGATAGCGTTGATAAAGCATTGGCAAAGTGATGCCTCTCAAAATATTTGGGCCGACGAGGTTCGGGCGGCTCAAATATCCTCAAATTAATCGCCGTTGTTAATTATTCACTTACAAGAGAAATGGGAACTGAGTTGCCTTTTTTGTGGTGTTCTGAACTTTCATGGTTTCGGTATTCCTGATTATCCGGCTGCTCATTTTTTTGTAGGATCATAATTGGATAAATGCAAAAATTCCTTTGCGTTTTCGTCTGTCAGGTTTAGTCCGATCATGTAATCCAGGGCTTGTTTCTTGTCTGTGGCCTGATCGTAAAAGCGCTTGCAGATCTTGTAACCGACAAAGTATCCCAAGTCACGGCAGCGTTCTCCAAGAATTTCTTTTTCAGCGTAAAGCCAGCCTTTGCCATGGTCAAAATCCAGATACATGTCTTTCCGGAACTCCTGCCAAACTAACGCCTCGCGTTTTTCTCCGAAAGCGATGTATCCATCCGGAAACCGCTCAGTCAAACGTTGGTCCAAAACCAGTTCTGCCACAAAATCGGCCATTCCTTCTTCCAGGCATTTCCCTAAAAGGTTTTTATGCGAAGCAGTATATGCCTTGACCGCCTGTTCATCGCTGAGTAAAGCATTGATGTTTCGCTGCGTCCATTGCTGTGTATGGGTAAATTCGTGCAGCACAAGATACGTTGCCCAGTCAGGGCTTTTATTTGCAGCAACCTCAGTTCCAATATAAACAGTCTTATCCCGGATTGTTCCACCGGAGTTGTTTATCCCAACGCAAAAATAAACATCACCTTCACGAAAGTTGGGGTAGAGCGCTTTAAACCGTTTGATTTTCTTTGAAATTTCGATTTCCTGGTTGATAACGGAAAGTATATATGGCCTTTTCTCCAACAAAACTGACCTGTTTGAGGTCATCAGTTGCTGCCATTCCCGGGTATTTCCACCACGCAAAACCATAAATTCCTTCAAACCATTACTTGCTTTGTCTACATACAGTTTTTGAATGAATGACGCCTGCTTTACGCTATCGGAGGTAGTCATAACACTATCCAGCGCCTGGTAGAACCTTGGTAGATCCTCGGTATGTAATTTTATTTGCGAATAGGAAGCGGGTGTCGTCAGAAGTATCAATATGAATAGTATTGATAAGTCAATTGTCAAAGTTTTGGATTTCATGTTGGCGGTTTAAGAATTTGTCAGTATTCAATTCAGGGCTTCGGTTTGTCCTGCAAGATCCCCTGCTGCTGGTTGGAAACTTTGTGGTGTCGGATGTTCATTTTCTGATATTTGGTATTCACTATCAGATTATTAGCAAGGATAGCAGCTGCAAAGCCGATCACTAGGGAAAGCAGCAATTTGTTACTTGTCTTCATGGTATCATTAGATTTTAAAGGTTTTTTCAGTGCTTACATATCCTTCGTAACGTTCATTTAACTCGGCGATGGTAATGTTCAGTAGTTTCAGCGTTGAGAAAAACAGCGGTAGTTCCTGTTCAAAAAAGCGCTCCTTGCGATAGGCAATGATTTGTTCCCTGCCAGCCTCTGACACCGAATAGCCAAGACCGCGCCGATTGAAAATAATGTTCCTGTTTTGAAGATATTCGTAGCTTCGTAAAATTGTGTGGGGATTCACTTCCATTGAAATAGCCAGCTCACGAACGGACGGTATGCGTTCTCCTTCCTGCCATTTCTCCTGCAAAATACCTTCGCAGATATGATCCGCTATTTGTAGATATATCGATTGTCTGTCTTTAAATTCCACTTCAATGTGTTTAAACCTGTTTTTCCTTTAATCGCTGGAATGCTACCACGTACGTTCCGGCGCAATGTGGATTTGCCTTCGCCATTCTTGCCTAGCAAACCATAAATGTGCCCGGGTTCCAGTACGAGACTTAAATTTTCAAATAGCGGCTTACGCTGTGGGTATCCAAAGCAGACTCGATCAAAAACAATCATAGCAAGTAGTTTAGTGTTGTAGCTATCTACAACACCATGAAGACAAAACACAATACCGGCTACTCATTGCGTGAATAAATTTTGAGGGACACAACTTAGTCGCTATTTTCCAGGAATAGCACAAATAATTTGGCAAAGAGCGCGCCTGACGAAAAGATTTCGGATAACCCTTTTGAAACAACACTTTCGTTCTTCCAACACAGAGACGCATTCGTTAATTGCAGAGACGGAATTGGTAAAATACCAGTACCTCAGTTCAAATTCCTGAATTCGTTCGGCGTAACTCCGGTTTTTTGTTTAAAAATTCTTGTAAAATGCTGTTGATATTTGAATCCCAACTGATAAGCAATTTCACCAAATGAAGCATTTCCCTCAAAAATCTTCACTTTTGCCTCTTCAATCAACCTCGACTGAATAAAATCCAGAGCCGTATTTCCTGTTTCTTTTTTTATCAGATCACCAAAATAATTTGGAGATAAATGAAGCATTTCTGCACAGTAGGCTACGCCGGGAAGGCCCAGGTTTTTTGCTTTGCCTGATTTAAAATAGTCGTAAAGCAAGTTTTCAAAACGTACCAGAATATCTTTGTTTTCATTGTTTCGGGTGATAAACTGCCGGTCATAAAACCGCATACAATAGTTGAGAAATAATTCAATATTGGAGACTATCAGTGTTTTACTATGCTTGTCAATATTCTGGTCTATTTCTGTTCGGATCTTTTCAAAACAATCCACGATGGTGTCTCTTTCCTTTTTTGATAAATGCAAAGCTTCGTTCACACCATAGGAAAAAAAGGAATAGTCTTTCATCATCTTGCCTAAATGCGTACCCGCAAGTAGGTCAGGATGAAAGACTAATGCATAACCTGAGGGTTTTGTAACTTTGCCCTTGCTGTCGATTCCATAGACTTGTCCCGGCGCTACAAACACCAGCGTTCCGTCTTCATAATCGTAAGGCTGGCACCCGTAGGTAATATCACCGCATTTAATATTTTTCATAAAAACGGCATAAATACCCATGTATCGTCTGAAATGCTGGACGGTTGGTATTTCATTGAAATCGACAACACTTACCAACGGGTGCAGCGTTTCCACGCCTATCCAATTGTTGTACTGCTTTACCGTATCTATTCTTTCAACCTGTTCCATAATCCTGATTAATGTCTATCAAATATACGCATGGCTTTGTACGAATTCTTTTGGTATGGTCTTAATCCGTAAAAGTGGTAAATGAATCAGTAATCTGTATAAAATAGTGGCAGACATTTGGCGGAACTTTGCTCAGGAAACTAAAAGCAAATACTTCTCAAATGAAAAATACGCTAAATTCAGTAATCGCTATGTTGTTTCTCGGACTGACGCTATCAACCGCAGCATGGAGCCAAACTAAAAATCCCACCAAAATGACAGAACAAATTAACAGCGCTCTTTTCGCAAAAGGAGACAAATTACCGGACACCTGGTTTACCGGAAGTGCTTTTCTGACGCCCCTTTTGGCAAAAGATAAAAACAATGATTTTATGATGGGTAGCGTGACCTTTGAAAAAGGAGCACGAACTTTTTGGCACACACACCCAAGAGGACAGGTTTTGATCGTCACCGAAGGCAGCGGCTTTTATCAGGAAAAGGGAAAACCTGCTCAGCCGATCACGAAAGGTGACGTAATCAACATTCCCGAGAATACAGAGCACTGGCACGGCGCTTCCGCCACCACCAAAATGGTACATATCGCCATTACGAATTACGAGGGAGATACAAATGTAGTCTGGCTTAATTCTGTTTCCGAAGACGAATACAATACAGTTAACAAGCATTAAATGTTGAACACGATGAACCGAAACAGAACACTATGCGGGATATTTTTTTTAATGCTTTTATCTGGAAGCACGACGATGTTTGGACAAGAAAATAAAGATGAAAATAGGAACCTCAGTCCGCAGCAGCACAGTATTGTGATCATTTCTGCATTAACCGCAGTCGGTGATATGGATAATCTTTCGAAACAGTTAAATGCGGCTCTGGATGCAGGATTAACCGTAGAAGAATCCAAGGAAATACTCACGCAGTTGTATGCCTATTGTGGTTTTCCAAGAAGCCTGAATGCGATCAGCGCACTGATGGCCGTGATGGAAGAAAGGAAAGCAAAAGGTATTACGGATAAGCCTGGAAAATCGGCAACTTTGAAAAAAGATGCTGGTGACGCATACGAACAAGGCAGGAAAGTACTGGAAATTTTGACCAAAACACCACAGTCCAAACCGGCTCCCGGATTTGGGGAATTCGCTCCAAGGATTGACAAATTTCTAAAAGAACATCTCTTCGCAGATATTTTTGAAAGTGATGTACTTACTTTTCAGCAACGGGAATTTGTCACGATTTCGGCTTTATCGGCCATGCCTGGTGTTGCTTCGCAATTGCAGTATCATGTAAAAATGGGTATGAACACCGGCATTACTGAAAATCAACTTTCAGAAGTTGCAGATCTGATTGAAAAATTTGTCAGTAAAACCCAGTCAAATATGTTGCGGGAAGCATTGGGGAAATCTTCCGTTTCTGTCGTTCAGTCTGATATGATGATTCGGATCTCGGAAATCGAAATACTGCCACAATTTCTGGATGAATACAATGCTATTTTAAAGGTAGAAGCTGCGGCATCTGTTGAAAAAGAACCAGGCGTACTTGCCATTTTTCCGATGAATACGAAACAGCAGCCAACGCAGATCCGGATTGTTGAAATCTATGCGGATAGTGCCGCATATCAATCTCATTTAAAAACACCGCATTTTCAGATTTATAAGTCATCTACGCTCAAAATGGTAAAATCATTAAAGCTGGTGGATATGCATGCACTTGACGAGGAAACAATGCTTGATATTTTTAAAAAACTGAAATAGAATGGGACTGGCTTCAACAAAAGGGACCACGAAGAAAATAAAGCGTTCACCCAAAGTTTTGTTTTTAATGGTGATCATTTTTATTGGTTTTATGGCTTGTAAAACAGACGACAACATCGTGGGTCATCGTACGGAAATTGAAATAATCGACAGCAGCATGACGGACAGCAAGAATAGCCGGTTGAGAATAAAAATCGGTTCAAAAGAATTTACGGCAACACTTCTAAACAACCCGACAGCAACAGCTTTCAAGGCAGGATTACCAATGACTGTCGTCATGAATGAGTTAAACGGAAATGAAAAGTTGCACAATTTCTCATCAAATCTGCCAGCTAACGCATCTAATCCAAGGACCATCCAGACAGGAGATTTAATGCTGTATGGTTCCAATACGCTGGTACTGTTCTACAAAACATTTTCGACACCATATTCTTATACCAGGCTCGGACATATTGATGATGTATCAGGTTTAGCTGAGGCGGCAGGTACCGGAAATGTGACGGTGACTTTTAAATTGGAGCATGGAGAATAAAATGGATAACCAGAATAAAGATATTTTTGGAAGAATGCGGAATGGTGAACCAATCCGAAAAGATGACCCGGAGTATGGCAGGTTTTCGGAAATCGTATCACGAACCATTCGACTTTGTGTCGAGATGAATTCAACGGCAACCGATGTGGATCTGGTGCGTTCCAAACTGAGTGAAATTATCGGTGTTTCAATAGACGAATCAACCACGATTTTTCCGCCGTTTCACACCAATTTCGGTCGTTCAATTCGTCTTGGCAAAAACGTTTTTATCAATCATGCCTGCTCATTTCTGGATATCGGCGGTATTACAATTGAGGATGACGTACAGATTGGGCCAAGAGTGAATCTTACCTCAGAAAACCATCCGATTGATCCGGGAGATCGAAAAACGCTGATCCCAAATCCAATTTTGATCAGACGAAATGCCTGGATTGGGGCGGGAGCTACCATACTCCCCGGTGTCACTGTTGGCGAAAATGCTATTGTTGCGGCAGGTGCTGTGGTGAGCCGGGATGTACCGCCTAATGCCGTTGTTGCGGGGATTCCCGCAAAAGTTGTCAGGATTTTTTAGGAAAAGTGGACAATTACAACCCGCGCCTGTTGGTACTTTACCTGATTCGCTTTTGGCTGGTTCAATTGTTTTATCAGCGTAGAAAGCAGCATCAACAAAAGAATCAAAAAAAAGACTTCGTGCTTCAAGCTTGAAAAAAAAAGCCTGCTATTGCGTCATTACACATATCACCATGGACGAGAACAGAAAAACAGATCATTCAAAAAAAGAGGATAATCATGAATCCCGACGGGACTTTCTGAAAACATCTTCCATATTAACCGCGATTGCCGTTGCTCCATTAACTGTCTCTAAGGCAGCAGATTACAATCTTGGGGAAAGAATCAGCGAGGCATTTGAAACTACGCCGGTGAGCCTGACCGTAAACGGGATGAAAAAACAGCTTGCGGTTGAGCCTCGTTCCACACTTCTGGACGTACTGCGCGAGCAACTGGATTTGACCGGAACTAAAAAAGGCTGTGATTATGGACAGTGCGGAGCCTGTACTGTGCATGTAAACGGACAGCGGGTACTTTCATGCCTGAGTCTGGCGGTTATGCAGGAAGGGAAACAGGTTACGACCATCGAAGGAATCTCAAATGGAGAAGAATTACATCCGATGCAACAGGCTTTTATCAAGCATGACGGCTTTCAGTGTGGATACTGCACGCCCGGTCAGATTATGTCGGGTATTGCCTGTATTAGTGAAGGACATGCGGAAACAAAAGAGGATATTAAAGAATTTATGAGCGGAAATATTTGTCGATGCGGGGCATATCCGAATATTGTAAAGGCGATTCAGGAAGTTAAAAACGAGGGGCGAAAATCATGATACAGTTTCAATTTGAACGCGCATCAACCGTGAAAACTGCGGTGACTGCCCTTGCCAACAATGCCAATGCAAAATTTATTGCCGGTGGTACAAACCTGATTGATCTGATGAAACGGAACGTGATGTCGCCAACCAGGCTGGTAGATATCAATGCTGTTCCGCTCAAAAATATTCAGCAGCAAAATGGTAAGGTTGTAATCGGTGCACTGGCTCTAAATAGTCAGGTAGCTGATGATAAACTGATCCTGGAAAAACATCCGCTTCTTGCAAAAGCACTCAATGCCGGTGCATCTGCGCAGATCAGAAACATGGCAACGGTCGGCGGAAACATCATGCAGCGCACACGGTGTTCCTATTTTTATGACACGGCTCTTCCGTGCAACAAACGCCAACCCGGCAGTGGTTGCGGGGCTTTAGAAGGTATTAACCGGATGCACGCAATATTTGGAGCCAGCAAAGATTGTATTGCCGTGCACCCGAGCGATATGTGTGTGGCGCTGGTCGCCCTGGATGCGGTTGTCGTTGTAGCAGGCCCCAAAGGTGAGCGCCGGATTTTGTTTGAAGAATTTCATCGCTTGCCTGGAAGTCAGCCTGAAAAGGACAACACGCTGCAAGTCAATGAGCTGATCATATCGGTTGAAATTCCGGATAATTCGTTCAACAAAAACGCACATTATTTTAAGGTTCGCGATCGTGCTTCTTATGCCTTTGCATTGGTTTCTGTGGCAGCTGCTTTACAAATGGACGGAAAAGTGATTAAGGATGCAAGGCTGGCCATGGGTGGTGTTGCCCACAAACCCTGGAGATTGAAGGATGCCGAAAGGTCACTCGTCGGCAAACCGGCTACGGAAGAGACTTTCCTGCAGGCAGCCGAGATTGCCATGCAGGGTGCGAAGGCATATAAACACAACGCGTTTAAGCTAAAATTGGGACCAAATGTGATTGTGGAGGCGCTAAAAAACGCGGCAGGTTTGGCATAGACTTATCTTAAATCCTTGAAAGAACGAATCATGAACGAAGCATTTTTTGATAAAAAAGAATACAAACCGCTCGATAGGGTGGATGGCCGTTTGAAAGTGACGGGCAAGGCAAAATATTCCGCGGAATACGTTCTGCCAAATCTGGCATATGGTGTGCTGGTGGGAAGCCGGATTGCCAGGGGAACTATTAAAAGTATAGATTCCAAAGCCGCGGAGCGGGCACCCGGCGTGCTGGCCGTGATATCTCATGCCAACAGGATTAAAGTACCCGGATATGAGCCGTCTGGTGAAGGTTCATCGGGAGCTCCTTCGGCCAATCAGCCACTTCGGGTTTTCTTTGATAACAAAGTTTATTCAAATGACCAGCCCGTGGTCATCGTTGTTGCAACGAGTCTTGAAAAAGCGCAATACGGAGCTTCATTGGTCAAAATACAGTACGATCAGCAGGAGCATAAAACTGATTTTGAGGCAAATGTAAAAGATGCAGTGGTTACAGCTGCCGCCAAAAAAAATCCCAAATCCGGTACGGCTGATTACGATCGGGGACAAACGAGCGCCTTTGAAACAGCACCTTTTAAGATAGAAGCCGAATATGTGCTGCCGACAGAAATGCATAATCCAATGGAATTGCAGGCGATCACTGCGCACTGGGAAGCAGATGACAAGTTGACAATCTACGATAAAGTGCAGGGGACAAAAACTACCCAGAAAACATTTGCAAAAGAATGGAACATTCCTGAGCGCAATGTAAAAGTGATCGCGACTTTTGTGGGTGGTGCTTTTGGTAATGGTCTGCATAGCTGGCCGCACGAATCCGCGGCAATTATTGCGGCGAAACAAGTCAAAAGGCCGGTGAAACTGGTACTTACGCGTGAGCAGATGTTTACCATGGTAGGATACCGTCCGCGTACCTGGCAAAAAATACAAATGGGAGCAACCAAAGAAGGTAAACTGGTTGCGATCAATCACAATTCCATCGGGCAGACTTCCACTTACGAAGAATTTACCGAGTCCACTTTGCAGCAAACACGGATGATGTATGCGTCACCAAGCGTAAGTACGCGCTATCGCTTGTTACCGCTCGATGTTGCCACGCCGATCTGGATGCGCGGCCCGGGCGAAGCAACAGGTGCTTTTGCATTAGAATCGGCTATGGATGAAATGGCGCATGCGATTGAAATGGATCCGATTGATTTCAGGCTTTTGAACTACACCGAGTCAGATCCTGACAAAAATATGCCCTGGTCTACAAAATATCTGAGGGAATGTTATGAGGAAGGAAAACAAAGAATTGGCTGGCAAAACCGGAAATTAAAACCTGGTTCTTTACGGGAGGGAGAGTGGCTGGTGGGCTATGGAATGGGAACCGGCACTTTCGGCGCAAATAGGGGGCCTGCAACGGTTCATGCAGAACTTGACCTGGAGGGGAATCTAGTAATGCATTGCGCAATCACAGACATTGGCCCGGGCACCGCTACGGCGATGGTGCAGGTTGCATCCAATACAACCGGAATTGCTCCCGAGAAAATAATATTTCATTTGGGAAGTTCGGAATTTCCCAATGCAGGTTTGCAGGGGGGATCTTCTACCGTAAATAGCGTTGGGCCGGCTGTGCAAGCGGCTTGTAACGCTCTGAAAGAACAATTGATCAGGATGGCGGTAACGAAAAACGGTTCCGATTGGAGTGCTGCAAAACCGGATGATGTCATGTTTGAAAAAGACGTAATTCTGCTGTCAGGAAAGTCCTCAGGCAAACTCAGCGATTTTTTTAAACAAAATAATTTACAAAAAATTGAGACTACGCAGGAATCTAAGCCGAGTGAAAATGGTAAAAAATATTCAATGAATGCGTTTTCAATGCATTTTGCGATGGTTCATGTACATCCGTTTACCGGACAAGTTCGTGTCAAAAAAATTGTCTGCTGTGCAGATGCAGGTACCATCGTTAGTCCCAAAACGGCCGAAAGCCAGATGATTGGCGGAGCAACCGGTGGTATCGGTATGGCTTTGACTGAAGACGCCGTGATGGACCATCGTTTTGGCCGTTATGTAACCAAGGATTTCGGTGATTATCACGTGCCTGTCCACGCCGACGTGCCAGACATTGAAGTGTATTTTGTCAATAAACCTGATTTACTGGCTGATCCTGTGGGTAGCAAAGGTTTGGGAGAAATTGCTATCATTGGCGTTGCACCAGCTATTGCGAATGCAGTTTTTAATGCAACAGGGAAACGGATTAGGGAATTACCCATCACGCCCGACAAGCTGGTTTAAGGTTTTGGTTAATTTGAGACCTGAAACTGGATTGCCACGACAATTTTCCGTGCATAAAATCAGTTGAATGGTCAGAAGACGGGATCTGCGACGAAGTGTTTTTCTTCACCGGAAATTGGTATGTAAATCCGTTCCCAAACGTCGCCTTCCAGCATTTTCCAACTGTGTCCGACACCTTCCGTGTCGGCTGCAACGATGATAATTCCCGGTTCTATTATAAAATGCGAGCCGTCGCTGACAGTGAATTCTAATTTTCCTTTAAGCGTAACTACATATTGCAGTCGTGGCGCGGGATGTAGTTTTTTTTCAAACATGTCGGTATGGTTTTGAAACCAGAAATTGGAGGCTTCAATTTTCACATTATTGGGTAAAATACCATACTGAAAGCTGCAATCGCCATTTGGTAAGTTATATATTCTCACGGCCGGGGTAAAGGCAAGATCATTCGTTTCGGTCACGATTTAAAGCTTTTTTAAATATCAGTTCTAAGAAAATTGAAAGGCAGATGTGGATAATCCCGTTCTAATTGCACCCCGATCCGTTTGACCGAACGCTTAGGGAAATTGATCGCCTAATTTTCAACGGTAAAGTGAGACATAGAATTGTAGTCACAAGGGTGAAGATACGATTTCTGGTAAAGTCTCAACAGCAAAAAAGCAACCGGTCAGGGTTGCTTTTTTGCTGTTGAAGAAATGAAGATTAATTTACCTCTATCTGCTGAGCCGGTTTATTAGTCTCCGGATTTTTTGGGAGTGTCACCAAGAGCACACCGTCGACATAAGTCGCGCTCAGGCTGTCGGTCAGCACTTTTCCATTCAGCTGGAAAGAACGTTCAAAAGAAGTTGGCTCATATTCCTGATACGCGTATTGGTTTTTGGCTGGCTCGCCGGCATTGTATGCGATACTCAGCACATCATTTTTTACGGATATCTTAAAATTGCTTTTAACAAGACCTGCTGCGTAAAGTGATATTTTGAAAGCCGAGTCGTCTTCCTGAATGTTGGCAGCCTTGCGGTTACCAAAATGGCTGGCGAAAGCTTTGCCCCATGGACCTCTGCCACTGAATTGGCCGGCATCCCGGCCACCGAACATTTTTGAAAACGGACCGCCGCATCCACGGCCTTTGTGACTGAATCCTTGTTGATTTTGTGTATCTGTTGTTGTTTGATCGTTGTTCATGACTTTGTTTTTTTAATTTGAATTGAATTTTTTATTTTAATATTAATTAATGGGAACAATGTTTACATGTTCCGCTTCCCGATTTACAGGAACGGGCCCGCTCCACTGATTTTGTGCGTAAGGTCCGAAGCCTCCATTTGAAAACTGGCCGTAATGGCTCCTGGTCAATTGATGGTTTCTGCTTCCGGTCGCACGTTTGATCAGTGCTACCACACCGCCGATCAGTACAAGGCCGATCATCAATTTGAATATGGTCGCAAGGATAAGTGTTGCAATACCTACGATTAAAGTGGCGCCGATGAGGCGGGGAAAGATAAAACGAAAGTTATTTTTCATGGTTTGATTAAATTAAATTGTTGCTTTTTAATGATGACGTTTGATTTTAATTTTTACTTTAAGTTGTCTTTAAATTATTTTTTTGTCAGCTGGTTTCGCCATTTTGGTTTCACTCCGGCCCTGACATTGTTGTAGACGTGCAAGGGTTGGGTTTTACTTTAAAGCTCTGAAAATATTTTTGTCACCGTGACAACTGGTCGCTCGAAAGAACCGTTGGTCAACCCCTGAAACTGGCCTGAATAACCGTGTAGTCAGGTTTTTCGATAACTGGGAATTGTTATAATTTTTTGTAAAGCAAATCGCTTTTGACGGTCGTACATAAAAGTCTTAAAATCGCACAACGAATAAGTTTTGTAAATTGAATATTAAAACTTTATTTTGCCTATCAGTTTAATAGACTATTTTAGTTGTCTTGATTGCTTCTCAGAGAGAATTATCCCCTCGTATGAAAAATGTGCTGCGATTGTTTGCCATCTTCTCCTTTTTGTTTTTGCAGGTCTGCATCACTTTTGCGCAAAATAAATCGGAGGAGAAGCCCAATATTCTCTGGATTACCATCGAGGACACATCTCCGCATTTTATCGGGAGTTATGGTAACACGGGTGTGAGAACGCCAAACGTTGATCTATTGGCGAGAGAAGGAGTTCGGTTCACCAATGCCTATTCAACCAACACAGTTTGCGCCCCTTCCCGGTTCACGATACTAACAGGTGTACGTTCATCTGCCGCGGGGACCGGAAATCACCGGACTCATTATCAGATCCCCTCTGAAATTACTGGGTTCCCTTTTTTGCTGAAAAATGCAGGTTATTATACGACCAACAATGCCAAAACGGATTATAACGTTGCGATCGACAAGCAACTCATTGCACAAAACTGGAATGAGAGCAGCGGCAAGGCCAGTTATGTAAATCGTAAATCCGGGCAACCGTTTTTCAGTGTATTTAATTTTAATGAATCGCATCAGTCGCGAACCATGACCTCTCCGCGGGAATGGTACGTTCAAAATGTTTTGGATAAAATACCTGTTGCTGAACGCGCCAGGCCGGAGGATATCGTAGTTCCGCCCTTCTACCGCGACTCGCCGGAAATGCGGGAACAGATGGTGCGCCTTTACAACAGCCTGCACTATATGGACATGAAGGTGGGCGAACTGGTCAAAAAGCTCAAAGCAGACGGCGAGTGGGAGAACACGATCATATTTTTCTTCGGTGATCACGGTCAGGGAATGCCGGGTTTTAAAACACATGCTTCCTCACTCGGCCATAAAGTGCCGTTTATCGTGCATGTCCCCGCAAAATATCAAAATTTGCTTCCGGCCCTTGCAGGAAGTACATACGATGGACTGGTTCATTTTGAAGATCTTGCGCCTACAATACTCAGCATAACAGGAAATACGGTTCCGGATTATATGAAAGGCACCGTTTTTCTAGGGGCAAATAAGAAGCCGCCACACAAATATTTCTGGGGTGCGCGAGATAACACGGACGAAGTCATCGATCTTGGAAGGACAATAATCCGGGATTCTCTGGTTTATGTCAGAAACTATTATCCGCAATTACCGACCATTCAACGTCACAAATACATGGATGTTTCCGACATCCTGAAGCTGATCAGGAAGGATCAGAAGGAGGGAAGACTTGATGCATTACAATCGTCCGTAGTAAATGGACACCGGTCTGCGGAATCCGTTTTTAACATCAAACAGGATCCCTGGGAAACCAACAATCTGGCCACGCTTCCGGAATATCAAGGTATTTTAAGGGAACTCAGAAATGCGAATGAGCAGGCAATTCTGAAAAGCAGGGATGTCATGTTCGCGCCGGAATATTTGCTTTCGGAAATCGATAAGCTTGATACACTTTACCAATTCAGGAAGGACCAAAACAAGTATCCGCTTGAAGAAATACTGGACGCGGCTGAGACCGTGGGCAGAGGAAATGGATATCTCCAAAAGCAGAAAAAACTGGTAAGGGCCAGGAACAGCATTGTGAGGTATTGGGCGGTCATCGGGCTGCATAATCAGGAGAAAAGCGTGCTGAATGAAAAAGAACTTTTGGCCATCATGCAAACAGAAAAGGAGCCGTTTGTGAGGATTGAACTGGCTGCTATACTGGCCGATCATTTCAATAATATCGACGCTAAAAATGCTTTGGTTAAATATCTCGAAAGTGAGAACGCTGCCTTGGTCCGACAAACACTCAGAGCGGCAATAAATTCAATTACAGATGATAAAATGCTCACCGACCAGGTTTTATTGTTACGAAAAAAAATAAAAGAACGCCCTTTTAAAACACAGAATTACGAGATCAGCAGCTGTATTGACCTGATACTTGATTCGGCAGGAATTGAAAATTTATCCAATGAAGAATAACGTTACATACAAGATTTTCCCCGCATTGCTCGGGCTTTTTTCTGCCTGTTTTGTACTGCGAAATGATTTGCCCCTTCCAGCTGATACAAAACGCCCGAACATTCTGTTTTGCATAGCCGACGATGCAACGTTCCGGCATTTGAGTGCATATGGCTGCAAATGGGTAAGTACGCCGGCGTTTGACCGTGTGGCCAAAGAAGGACTGCTTTTTGAGAATGCTTACACGCCAAACGCCAAATGTTCGCCATCCCGTTCCTGTATTCTGACCGGTAGAAATTCCTGGCAGCTTGAAGAAGCAGGAAATCACGTTCCTTATTTTCCTGCCAAATTCAAAACTTTTGTGGAGGTATTGGGAGAAAACGGATATGAAACCGGCTTTACCGGCAAGGGGTGGGCGCCTGGTGTCGCGGGCGAAATAAATGGCAAAGCAAGGCAACTCACCGGACCCGCTTTTAACGGTAAAAAACTCGACGCGCCTACAACTTCCATATCAGCAACGGACTATGCAGGGAATTTGCAGACGTTTTTAAAACAAAAACCGGAAGGTAAACCATTTTGTTTCTGGTATGGTGGGCATGAGCCGCACCGCGCCTATGAATACGGGTCGGGTGTTTCCAAAGGCGGTAAAAAATTGAGCGATATCGACGAGGTTCCCGGATTCTGGATGGACAATGAGGTGGTCAGGAATGATATGCTTGATTACGGCTTCGAGATTGAATATTTTGACAAACAGCTGCAAAAAATACTGTCAATTCTGGAAGAAAACAAAGAATTGGAAAACACGCTGGTCGTGGTGACAGCGGATAACGGTATGCCATTCCCGCGTGCGAAAGGTTATGCTTACGAATATTCGAATCATTTGCCCCTTGCGGTTATGTGGAAAAATGGTATCAGCCAACCCGGTAGGAAGGTCCGGGACTACGTGAGTTTCATCGATTTTGCACCTACTTTTCTGGAATTGGCCGGTATTAAGCAAAATACAATGCAGCCTATTCAGGGAAAATCACTGACCGGAATTTTTAAATCGGATCAGAAACAAAACCGTGATCATGTCCTGATCGGGAGGGAGCGGAACGACGTCGGCAGGCCCGATGATCAGGGCTATCCGATCCGGGGAATCGTGAAAAATCATTTTATATATGTCAAAAACTATGAACCCAACCGCTGGCCGGCAGGAAATCCTGAAACGGGTTACATGGACACAGACGGAAGTCCGACGAAAACAGCGATTCTGAACGCAGGCAAAGCCGACAGGGCCGATCTGTTCTGGAAGTTGTCTTTTGCCAAACGTGCGGCTGAGGAATTATATGATCTTCGAAATGATCCCTATTCGTTGGTAAACCTCGCCGACCGAGTAGATCTTCAAAACATCAAAATCTCTTTAAGAACACAAATGGAGAAAGAACTGAAAGCCCAGCAAGACCCGAGGCTGTTGGGAAAAGGCTACCTTTTTGATCAATATCCGTACGCGGAGCCAAATGTGCGGGACTATTACAACCGATATAAAAAGGGAGAAAAAATTAAGGCCGGTTGGATCAGCGAAAGCGATTATGAATAGAATTTAAAACCGGTTTCAAGTTTGGTTTAAACTCATGAGTCGAATTTGATTTAACAGAACTTAAAAAAATGCAGCGTTGGAGAATCTGGTCTAACGCCGCATTTTCTTAAAATATTGAGAATACTTTTCTTAATTGTGAATCCCGGGAAATAACTACTTTTTAGCTTCTCTTTTATCGAGTTCGGCATCAACCGGAACTACACTTTCGAGGTGTTTTTTGTAGACAGCAGTCAATTCTTCTACCACTTCCGGGTATTTTTTGCCAATTTCAAATTTCTCCGAAGGATCGTGTTCCACATTATACAACAGCGGAGGATTATGACTTTCGGCAGGCTTTTGTGAGTAGGAGGCATTGGTTTGAAAATGAGCCTTATACGCGCCTTTTCTGATGGCGTAGAGGTTATTTGCGTCATAATAATAAACTACATCTGTAACTTTATCCTTCTGGCCGGTCAGCAGATCCTTGATATTATTTCCATCCAACGGCTTGTTCTGAGCCACTTCAACACCCGCCAGGCCGAGTATAGTTGGGTACAAATCCATGGAGGTAGCAACAGCGGAAGACGTTTGATTTTTGACGGTTCCGGGCATCCAGGCAATCGCAGGAACCCGCATCCCGCCTTCATAAGTTGAGGCTTTTGCTTCATACAGCAAACCGGAAGAACCGCCATTTTCGTCAATCAAAGACTTCATCAGCCATGGACCATTATCGCTTAAAAAGACCACAAATGTATTTTTATCCAGTTTCAGTTCTTTCAGTTTATTAAGCACCTGGCCAACACTCCAGTCCAGCTCTTCCACGACGTCACCGTATGGACCGCGTTTGCTCTTACCTGCGAAATCCGGCGATGCGTGTAGGGGAACGTGCGGGAACGGACTGGCGTAATAAATGAAAAACGGTTTGTTGCGGTTTTTCGTGATCAGGTCCGTGACTTCCGTTGTGAATCTCCTGGTCAGCAGATTTTGATCCGGTTCGGTTTCCAAAACTGTTTCATTACGGTAGAGCGGCAAAGGCGGATTGTTTGATGTTACGGGCCGGCCTTCTCTCGGTGCCATGAAGCCTTCCTTGCCCATGTCGTTAGAGTACGGAATTCCAAAATATGAATCGAAACCATAGTTTAGCGGCAAAAATTGCGGCAGATGGCCCAGATGCCATTTACCCACAATGGCTGTCTGATAACCCTTCCCCTTTAACGCTTTGGCCAGAGTAACTTCGCTGTGAGGCAGTCCGCTGGTGGAATTTGTAAAGAAAACCTTGTTCGCACTGTTTGTGCCAAACACGCCGTTATGAATGGGGAGTCGTCCGGTGAGGAGCGCTGCACGGCTTGGCGAACAAACATTTGCTGCTACGTAAAACTGCGTAAAACGTGTGCCTTCCAATGCCATTTTGTCGAGGTTGGGCGTGCGAATCGTGGGGTGCCCGTAAGAACCCAGATCGCCATAACCCAGGTCATCAGCCAGAATGATGATGAAATTGGGCTGTTTACTGGTTCGTTGGGAAACCCCTTTTCCTGCATCAAGCAAAAAGATTATTAGCAATATGAAAAATGTATGTTTCTTCATTCCGATGATCTTTGTTTGACTAGAATATTTATCTGGATGCAATTTCATCCGGCCAGGCGACCCGTTTTCCAGTTTTCTTAAAGACCGGAAGTTGTGCATCCCATTTTTTCAATTGTACGGTGAAAAGTTTTGCAAGTTGTTTCACTTTTTCAGGATTGGCCGAAGCAATGTCATTCAGTTCGCCAATGTCGGTTTTCAGGTTGTACAACTCAAGTTTGCTTTTTCTGTAATCGTAAATCAGCTTCCATTCTCCTTTTCTGAAAGCACTCGAAAAATGAATATTGGGGCCTTCGGCGGCGATCCAGCGATTGGGATGATGCCAAACCAATTCGCGTTCGTCGTCTTTCAAAGCAGGATTTTTTAGCAATGGCAAAAAGCTTTTTCCGTCAATCTGCTGAACCAGTTCCGGGCTTTTTATGCCGGCGATGTCCAGGATGGTCGGGAAGAAATCTTCAACAATTACATACTGATCAGCCACTGATTGCGGTTTTACAACACCGGGCCAGCGCACCAGCATCGGCTCGCGGATTCCTCCTTCGTAAACAGAACCTTTGCCGGCTTTAAGTGGTAAATTATGGGTCCAGGCCTGTCCGCCGCGTGCTGGTTTTGTGCTCAGTCCGCCATTGTCCGACATGAAAATAACGACGGTGTTTTCTGCCAGTTTTTTATCATCCAGAAATTTTAGTACGTCACCCAGGCTTTTGTCCATTCCTTCAATGAGTGCGGCGTATTTCGCTTCTGTACTATCGAGTCCTGCTTTTAAGTATTTGTCTGTGAATCGTTTATCTGCGTCAAGCGGCACGTGTACTGCATAGTGGGCAAGATACAGGAAGAATGGATTTTTCTCTGAAACTGGTTTTTCGAGCGCTTTTAAAGCTTCGGTCGTAATCGCATCGCTCAGGAAAACATCTGTCCCGTGATAGGCTTCCAGACCTTTCACTGCATTGCGGCTGGACTTCCCGTTCACTACCTTGTCATAATTATTTTTGCCCAGATAACTTGCCGGATGACCGATCTCATTCCCTGCAATATTGACCTGAAAGCCAACATTGACCGGATTGGAACCGGGCCCTCCCGCAGAACCAAAATGAGCTTTGCCACTGTGAACCGTGTAATAACCATTTTTGCTGAGAACGGCGGGCAAGGAGGTCCCGTAAAAAGTATGCGGCACACCGGCAACCGGGCTGAAACCATTGATGTTCCAGTCGACAAAATTCAAGGTCGTATCAGCAAAGTCGGTATTGGTGTTCTGGTTTGGTGAGGTCCAGTGTGTCACACGATGGTGCGCAGCATTCACTCCGGTGATGAGGCTTACCCGGGTAGGCGTGCATACCGGCATCGCGTAGGCGTTGGTGAATTTAACTCCCTCGCGCGAAAGTCGTTCCATGTTGGGCGTATGGTATTTTTTGTTCAGATCCGTCACCTTGGTCCAGAACGGAACCGACGTATCCTGCCACCCCATATCATCAACCAGAAAAACGATGATATTCGGTTTTTCTGCATTTTTTTGCGCAAATAGCAGCGGCATTATACCAAACAAAGCTGCCAGCACCAGGAAAAATCTAAATGCCAATCGCTTTCCGGGCGTTCTGCTGTTCTTCAAAATCTGACTCATTTAAAAAATGACAACTGTTTAAATTCAAATTTTCAACTATAACTGCATTTATTTATACCCTTCATTCTGTTTCAGACTCGGATTGCGGTCAATTTCACTTTGTGGTATCGGAAACAAATTCTGATAATCGAAAGCAACTTTGCCTCTGCTTTTTGCAAGTTCAATAAACTTCCCGTGACGGATCAGATCTTGTCGTCGCAATTCCTCGGTGAAAAATTCCCAGCCTCTTTCTTTCAGAATATGACTTCTCAAAAGGTCTTTGGAAGCGAAATCCGCGAGTTTCAAAGGATCAACTCCCGCCTTCACTCTCACCTGATTAATGAGTTCGATTACTTCCTGAGACGGACCGTTTATTTCATTCAAAGCCTCCGCTTTACTTAAAAGAATATCAGCGTAACGAACTACCGGAAAATCATTTCCCATATCTGCAGCCGTGGCAGGAAGGTCCTCCTCAAATTTGAAACTCCGTTTGTCATCCTGGCCGAGTACGATGCGTTTACCGCTCAGGTCGTCATATTCTGTGAGAAATACCTGCCGGCGCTGGTCTTTTGGGTCAAATGAATCATAAAATCCTGACAGCGTTTTAAATTGGGTCGCATAGTTTGCCTTGGCTGCACCTTTGAATTTGTAATTTGGTGGCGCAGCGTGCGCAAGGTAATTGGTGCCAAGCCCGGGCTGCGCAATGTGCGGTCGCACATAAATGAACTCACTGTTTTTTTCGTTTGCAAGTTTGAACAAATCCGACCTGTTTGCTGCGTTGAAAAGGGTGTATGTTTTCAGATCAATTACTTTTTGTGCCGTTTCATTTGCCTTTGCCCAGTTTTTATTGTTCAGGTAAAACTTGGTAAGGAAAGCGAGCGCCGCACCTTTTGTAGCGCGGCCGTATTGCTTGGCCGTAACCGGTAAAATGTCGCTGACAGCCGTCAATTCATCCGTCACAAATTTGATGAATTCCTCTTTTGTTGCCCGTACCGGCCTGTCTTCACTGCTGCTTATGCTGCTTGTTATAATTGGCGTCGGACCGAAGAGGTCATACAGATAAATATATCCGCTGGCACGCAAAAATCTGGCTTCTGCTACAATTTGTTTTTTCCGTTCTTCATCAAAGGCGATCGTGGGGACATTGTCAATTGCCACGTTAGCGCGGTAAATTGCACTGTAATAGCGGGTCCAGCCAACGTCAAAAAACTCATGTGAAGCGTTCCAGGTGAAGTCCTCCAAAGGTTGGGCAAGTCCGCGAAGTCCGCCTTCGCGGATGATGATCATATCGGTTGTTACCTCTGCCATTACAAAAATATTCCTGAATCCGTCGGTGCCTTGTTTCTGTTCGAGAGAATATGCTGCGTTTAATAATGCCTCGGCATCATCAGCGGTTTTGAAGAAATTATTGGGGCCGAAAGAGGAGAAAACCTGTTCTTCCAGCGGCTTGCTGCACGAAAGCAAATGCAGCAGTAAAAATATATAGACTAACTTTTTCATTTTCTAAATCGGGTCAAAAATTAAAGGTTGATGCTCAGGCCGGCTGTGAACGTACGTGACAATGGAAATGCATTGTAATCCGCCCGCACATTCGAGCTTCCGAACGCACTCACCTCCGGGTCAAAACCGGTGTATTTGGTGATCGTAAACAAATTTTGCGCTGTAACATAAACCTGCACCCCACCAACATTTTTCCATTTCGCTGTCGGGAAATTGTAGGTCAATTGCACCGTTTTTAATCTCAGGTAAGATGCGTTTTCAACCGCCCGGCTGTTCACGTTACTGGTGTAGGCAACAGCAACAGGAATTGCCGATGAATTTTTGTTGGTCGGGTTCGTTGCGGTCCAGCGATCAGTATAAGTTTCTGCCAAACGGTTCCTGCGGAAAGAGATCGGGTTTTCCGATTCGGTACGGTTCAGATTAAACATTTTATTCCCCTGAACTCCCTGGAAGAAAAATGAAAAGTTGAAAGGACCGTAAGTGAAATCGTTGTTAAGTCCGTACGTGAATTTCGGAAACGGCGAGCCGAGTATTGTGCGGTCGGCCGAGTTGATGGCGCCGTCATTGTTGACATCACGGTATTTGTATTCGCCCGGGCGCGACAACGGTTGGGCTGATGCAGCAATATTATCACCCTGCTGGAAAACGCCGTCTACAATGTAGCCATAATATGCGTTTAAAGGATCGCCTTTACGGATAATCGTGAAATCATTGGTAAAGCCTGCAGAGCCGCCAAGTATCAATGGCAACGTTCCAAGATCCGTCACTTTATTCTTTACGGTAGAAAAGTTAGCCGACGACCGCCACGTAAAAGGCGCAGTAACATTGATTGAAGTCAGACTGAGTTCAAATCCGGAGTTCTTCAAACCGCCTACATTTTTAAAAGTTGAGGTGAAACCGGTCGTGCGTGGAATCGGAAGTTGCAAAAGCAGGTCTTTTGTTTGCTTGTCGAAATAGTCTACGCTACCCGTCAATCTGTTCTCAAGCAGGCCAAAATCAATTCCAAGATCAAGTTGACTCGTCGTTTCCCACTTCAAATCAGGGTTTGGTAACTGGGTTGTAGAGATTCCCACGTAAGGTGTTCCGTCAAAAATGGCTTGTCCCTGCGGCCCCAGCAGCACGAGCGATTTGTAGCTTCCGATATCCTGATTACCGGTCAACCCGTAACTTGCCCGGAATTTAAGGTCAGTTACAGTATTGACGTTTTTCAGGAAAACCTCGTCTTTAATTCGCCATCCCAAAGCAACAGACGGGAAAACGCCGTACTTTTCATTGTCTCCAAATCGCGAGGAGCCGTCTGCACGAATGGAAGCGGTGAGCAGATATTTGTCATACAAATTGTAATTAAACCGCCCGAGATAGGAGAGCAGCTGATTTTTGGTCCTGCCCGAACCGAGTGAAAAAGTACTCTGTGATCCCGCCGCTAAATTGTCGGTGAGCAAAGCATCCAGCGGGAAATTTTGGGCGCCGGCCGAAAGTGAACTAACCTCAAATTCCTGGTAGGTATAGCCGCCGAGGATTTCCAGTGAATGGTTTTTATTAAGGGCTTTGTTATATCTGGCCGTAAATTCGATCAGACTGTTGCTGGAATTACTTGTAAGTACACTTGCAACGCCCTTTGTTCCCTCAGCTCTTTTTGTGAGCCTGGATGTAAAAATGTCGCGACGGGAATCCTGGCGATCCGTTCCAATATTGATCTTTGCAGACAGTTCCGGTAAGAAGAAATATTCGGCGAATACGCTGCCGAAAGTACGGTTTGTGGTGGCGAAATCACTTACTTCATTGGCAAGCCCAACCGGGTTTTCCAGGTTTACGATCTGTGTTTGTGCCCAGTTTCCATTCGCATTTCTGATGGGAAGTGTCGGATCCTGAAAAATAGCGGTATTGATCACGCCTGCGCCTTCATTTACACTGACCCCATTTGGCACGAAATCGTCTTTCACGTTACTGGAATTCAGGCTCAAACCAAATTTGAATTTGTCGTCGGTGTAATTGAGATTAACGCGCCCAACGTATTTTTTAATCCCTGAACTGATCACAACACCCTTCTGATCCAGGTAGTTAAGTGATGCATAATAGTTGAACTTATCCTGCCCACCTGAAAAGCTAAGCTGGTGATTTTGAACAGAACCGGTTTTGAAAATTTCCTTTTGCCAATTGGTGCCGTCGCCGATCTGCGCAATTTGTTCACCTGTAAATTCCGGTGCCTGTTTCTGATCAGCGCGCAGGTCATTGAGGAAACCGATGTATTGTTTTGCGCTGAGCATGGGCACTGTTTTTGCCACTTTCGAAATTCCCCCTGATACCGAATAATTAACATTCAGCTTTCCTTTTGTTCCTTTTTTCGTCGTGATCAAAATGACACCGTTTGCTCCGCGTGAACCGTAAATTGCAGTTGCTGACGCGTCTTTTAAAATCTCAACGGATTCAATATCATTCGGATTCAGCGCGTTCAACGGATTTCTCGGAGCCGTTTCATTCACCACCGTTGAGCTTGGCACTACGGAAGCATTGTTGATCGGCAGACCGTCGATCACATATAGCGGTTCGTTGTTTGCATTGATCGAATTGGCTCCGCGAATTCGGATCGATACGCCTCCGCCTGGTTCGGAACTGGCCTGTGTAACCTGCACGCCGGCAGAGCGGCCTGAAATCAACTGGTCAACCGAGGTCTGAACACCTTTGTTGAAGTCCTTGCTGTCCAGCGAACTAACCGAACCGGTAAGATCCCTTTTCTTTTGCGTTCCATAACCAACCACAACCAACTCGTTGAGCTGACGGGTGTCGTCGCTCAACTGAATATTGATCTGGCTTCTGCGTTTTACCGGGATCTCCTGCGAAAGATAACCTATCCCTGAAAACACAAGAACGGCGTCTTCTGCTGCCTGTATTTCGTAGGTGCCGTCCGTGTTCGTCGTGGTACCAGTCGTAGTATTTTTAACCAGAATGTTAATTCCCGGAAGCGGAGACTGGTCGTTCGCTGACGTCACCTTGCCTTTCAGTACCTGCGCATTGGTAAATCCTGCGTAAGTGATCAAAGCCAGGCTGGTGATAAAAGTTTTAAAATGTCGGGTTCGGAAAATTTTAAACATAACTCATTTTTTAATAATTACCAGGAATAAACTATATAGTTAATAGAACATATATACAAAAAATTGAAAACTTGACTTCCTCAAAATAGTGACGTGATATCTCACGCAATGATGTGGGATTATTGAGACTAAGCCGGACAGCAACAGCTGGAATGACACCTGCCATCAACACGTTTTACCGCCAAATTTGAAGGTTTCTTTCGGGAAGCGTTAATGGAAAACGAAAATTGTAAATGTATAACCATGATTTCAACCTGTTATCGATACTTTTAATCTACTTGTTTGATGGACAAAGTAAAGTTATAAGTTTAATATTTACAAGTATTAATTTCTCGGAAAGTAAAATCGCTGTTTGATGCGGCGTATTTCAGAATGGCCGGTCTGCGGGATCATCTGTGTGAGCCCATCAGACCGGCCTGCATCATCTAATTTAGGAACCAGTGATTTTCGAAAAGAAGTGCTGTCAGGTAAACTCCGGCAGCAGAAGTAAGACAAACGTAGATTTTCAATACCGGACTTTTGACAGTTTTCCATTTTCGCAGGAGAACCGCAATCGTGACGAGTGTGAAAATAGCGAAACCATAGTTGCCGAAAATCCAGAAATGATGAAGTCCGTTCATTGGCAATGCTTCTTTCATGTGGTCGAAAAGTTGCGTAATCGCCGACAGTGAAATCAAAATACAGAAAGTAGCAAATGCCGGCGACAACCTTAAAATCCATTGGCTTCGGATTTGTTTCTTCGTAATAAACAGAATGGTAGTTATAAAGCCAAAAACTAACGTGCTGATTAATAGTAAACTGCTGCAAATAAACAACAGTATCGGCGACAACGCCTGCCAGGCCGAAATTTTTTCAAAATACATAGTCCCATCTGAAATCGCCAGATTACCGTCGTAATCTTTTAACAAGGAAATATGAGGCAATGATGCGTGAACGTCCTTGTATATACGCCCGGCCACATCTGTTGCCTGCCATTCCATTTGTCCCCTTCCGATAATACGCACGTTAAGAGAATTATTCATTTGGCTGACCTGAATGGTGTTGGTAAGGCTTTCGAAAAAACCGCTGTATAACTGGCTGGGATTGGCATAACGGTAATACCCGAGATAGGGTTTTACATGTTGCCGGTTAATCGGATAAACCGGTATGACGGCAGGTTTCGGCACGTTACGCAACAGATATTGGCTGATCAGCTTGTCGGCAAACCTGTAAAAATCTTCGTTGTGTGTGTTTGTTGCAAAAGCATAACCGAGACCAAGCTGGCGATTGTAGAAAAAAGCGGAGAGAAATCCGCCTATCGCCCCACGGTGTCCGCGCAGTGTAACTCCATTCTGTTCAGTACTTTCGTTGCCGTGTGCATACGTATTTACCAGGCCCGCTTTGGCCGACAAGTAGGTGTGCGGCGTTTCAGAGTCTTCCAGAATCTGCTTTGTAAGAAAGCTTCGTGCTGGCAGATTCCAGTCATTCAAGTACATTCTGAGAGCCTGAGCCGCATCATCAGCGCTGATATTTAACGAACTGTAACTGCTGCTGAATGCAGGCTGATGTGGAACGATTTGAAAATGATCTCCTTTCCAGACATATCCTTTGCTGTATGAATTGGTACCATCGCTGGTCAGGTCTAAGTTTGCGTGTAGCATGCCAAATTTTGAAAAGATCTGCTCTTTCACATATGTTTTGGCCACTTTTCCCGAAACCCGTTCAATAACGTTATCGAGAATGGCGTAATTGACGCTGGAATAGGAATGGCGCTCACCCGGCTGCCATTTTGAGGTCATGAATTTTTTGAACAACCCTGTGGATTCTGAACTTGTGTAACTGCGGGAGGAAAAGTTGTATTCCTCAAAAGGCGACTTATCGCTGAATCCGGTGGTGTGTTCCAGCAATTTTTCGATTGTGATCGGGCTTTTAGCTTCCCATTCGTTTGTGAAGCGGATGTCGGGAGCGATGTCCCTGAGTCTGGTATTTAACGAAAGTTTGCCCTGTTCGACCAATTTCAAAACGGCTGCTGCAACAAACATTTTGGTGATCGATGCGGCGCGGAAAAGCTGCTCTTTTGCAACAGGTTGCTTTTTACTCAAATCGGAAAAACCAAGACCTGCGGAGCACAATACAGAATCCTTGTTGACAATTGTGAGCATCATTCCGACAATATGTTGCCTTTCCATTTCGCTGTTCAGGATCTTTTTAAGTTCGGTAATATTTTGCGGAGCAGCAGGTTGTTGACCGCAAACGGGAATTGAAATACATGAAATAATAAAAATCAGCCAGATGGCGAAGGGCAAAATCCTGGTCATTTTTGAAATCGTTTTACGGTGAAAATTGATTCCCAAATGTTACAGTTTCGGCAGTTTTGCTCGTTCGGATTTATCCAAAAGAACGCTTTTGTAGTAAGGAAATGGCTTTTAAATACTAAACTGGCGATTTCAGAAATTCGGTGGGAGACATTCCGGTCAGTTTTTTGAAGGACGTATTGAACGAAGTTTTCGAGTTAAAGCCTGATTCAAATGCGACGCCAAGCATGTTGAGTTTGTTGGAGTCCAGCGCGAGCAGCAGCTCTTTCGCTTTTTCTACCCGAAATCTGTTCACGAATGAAAAGAAATTTTCTCCGTAGACATCATTGATCAGATAAGAAAGTTCGTGTACCGAAATTTCCATTTTACCGGCAAGCGCCGGAAGGCTTAATTCATTGTTCAGATAAATTTGCTCATACCGCATCAGGTGTTCGAGCTTTTCGCGCAGGTATTTAATCTGGCTTTCAGAAAGCCGTTTCTGCTTTTCTGTTTTAGATTCCGGAGCCTGGATGATTACGCTCAATTCTTTCAAAGTGTCATTCGGATACGCATAAATTTCCTTTTGTTTTAGTGAGAAATAAGCGAGAAAGTAAACACTCGACAAATACAAAGCCGGCGTGTAAACAATCATTTTTTGAACATTAAAAAACGCGAGGTTCAGCCAGATTAAAATGACCGTAGCAACCACAAGGAGGAATTTGGAAAGCCAGGAAAGGTCTATCGCCTCTGTTGAAGAAGCGAGCAATCTGATATTTCGCTGGTGTCGCTGCAATTTTATGTAACAGATAATCCCATAGCTGATTGCCTGAATGGGAAAAGTGGCGACGAAAATTGTAAAAATAGTACGGGAAAGCAGTCTGTCCGGGATGACAAGATTGGCGCCCGTCAGCATGCGCGGCAGTTGAAAAAGGAAAATGAACAAAAATGGTACAAAGTGCCACAGCATTTTCCGGGAGAACGTTTTGCCGGGGGATGTGAAGAAAACAACACTCAAATACAATGCCGGCGCGGACAAAAACCGGCTCATTTCCAGAAGACTGGCCGCTGCCTGGTGTTTGTTTTGCAAACCCAGATTGTGGATTAAAATTTCCAGCATGGATAGCGCGAAGGTACACATGAACACGCCAAGCCACCGGTTCGCATTTACATTGTTGCCTTTTGGGTGGTTAAAAAGCAAAAATGTAAGCAGAAATGCGCTGCCGGTTGTAAGGCCAATCAATAAAGGGTCGTCCATTTGCAGTCGAAAAAGTCAGCGCTGAACGGCAAAGTAACCAGAAGTTTTTCAAATTTAAAAAACAATACGCCACTATGTTTGAAAAACGCGGGCTGCCGCGTGGATAGTTGAGTTTTGATAATATCCATATCATCCAGCTCCAGTACCCGCCATGTAGTGGACAGCAATAGCCAAACCGGAATAGCAAAGCGGGTAGGTTCGGAAGCGCTAAGAGAAACTTTTCCACTATCCGGTATTCATTGCTTACGCGCAACAGGCTGCCGATCAATGCCATAGTGAGTGCAGCAGCAGTATAGGTGTCCAATTGCTGTGGATGCCAGTTTAAAGTTAACGGACTGTCTGTGTGGTTGACAAAGGGCGTACGCTTGTATTTATTGCCCCCCATTCTAACGTTCTACATGTTTTCGGGTCTATGATTGGTTATGAACGACACAAAAAAACCGGCATGTGGCCGGTCTCTTTGTTCTGATTCAGAAAGGTTACTTTTTAACAAAAACGTGACTATTTTCACTGCCGTCTTTCATGGTTATTTTGATGATGTAACGACCGGTGGGTAGATCCTGGACTTTGATGCCACCCTGGATATTTTCCGATTCATATCGCAGCTTTCCTGACAAATCATAAACCTGTACTTTGTAAACCTGATCGTTGTTTAGCAGATTAATTGGCTCCCCGCTATCTGCCGGATTAGGATATACTACAGTTTGCGGATGCTGACTAAACCGCACACTTTCCAGTCGGCTATATGCAAAGGTCTGATCGGTATCGACCATTTTCAAGCGGTAATAGGCAAGCTTAGCCCCTGGATTTTTGTCGACAAAAGCGTAATTCTTGATAGACTCACTGTTGAAGTTTGCCGCTACAACGCCAATTTTATTCCAGTTTTTTGCGTCAATGCTTTTTTCTACATCGAAATGATCGCTGTTTGTTTCGCTTGTCGTTTTCCAGGATAGCAACGCAGATTGATTTTCCGAGACAGCGTTAAATTCAACCAGGTTTACGGGAAGCGCGGTGCGCGGATCGGTCGCGGCGAAATACTGGGAAAATTCAGTAAACATTCCACTAGTTTCTAATTGCGCTCTCGAAATAAATGTACCATCAGATAAGGAAGCGTAAAGCTTACCCACACCTGTGTAGTGGGCAAAGACATTCGAGTTGTCCGAAATTCGACTTAGTACGAAATCACCCTCCCAGTTGTCATTTACAATCGAATAAGCAAAGGTCGGCGTCTCCGGTTGGAATGGTAAGACTCCGCATTCTGTAACATTTATCGTTGCCGTAAATGTCGAACTCACATCCGCACGATTTGGATATGTACGGACACATGTAACCTGATACTGACCGGGTTTATCTACGTCAAAAGACACTTGATCGCTTGTGGATGTGAAATATTGGTTTAGCGGAATAATCATCCATTTGTGAACGTATTGACCATTCGATGGCGTGTTCAGTGTGACCGTAAGGTGGGCAACGTTGTCCTCGGTTGTCCTTTTCGCGCTGAATAAATAGCAGGTATTAAAGCCGCTAAAAGTAGGCTGGGGAAGTGGTGGAACTGCTGGGCATGCTGGAACTCCTGAAAATAGGCCCTCCGCAGTTCCTAAATCATTCCAACTAACGTTCTGTGCAGTTACATGTGCGGTATTTATCTGGTCATTACGTCCATAGATAGCGGCAAAAGGCGTTTGACGATTTACGGTCGCTGCGTTCACAGTTACTACATTAAGTAGTTCCCTGTCATTTTGAGTATTTCTGGCACCCTGGAAGTCTATTGAGCTAAACGTTGGAACAAAGCAAAACTCGAACTGCGTTTTGTTGCTACCAAATAACTTGCTTGGAATGGCGAAATTAGACCTTCCGCCAGGAACAAAATCATCATTGAACGGACTGTTGTAATTTCTGCTTATGCCGATGGCATTGGCAAATAATCCCCATGTCGCAAATCTAAGAACATTTGCATTTTGATTTAATTGGTTTGTATGGACATCTACATTAGTGTTCTGTAGACCCCATGGAGTGAAACTGAGCAAAATGCGACTTCCATAGTTGTACGTATTAAATAATGCTCTATCTCCTGCGTTCATACTTCCATGAACCAGGGCTATGTTTCGACAGTTCTGTGGATATCCTCCATTACCCAAAGCAACAAGATCGGTTCTAAATTGGTCAAATGCTGGGCTTTTACTACCTACGCCACCTGTGAGATTACCGCCCCAGTGCATCAATAGCTGCGCTCCAGCAGGAGTAGTAAGTGCCTGATAGTAATTTCTCCAACCCTTCGCGAGAAATTTTAATACTACATTGGTTAATATTGTAGGCTGAGCGTCCCAGTAGAGCTGTGTAATACCCACCGGGATATTAGCCCCTTGATGTGGGGTATCGTAACATATTAGCAGCCTAACATGATGAGCGACGGCATCTTGTTCCATTTCCCTAATTGCCCATCTGCCAACTAAACCACTCATACTTTCTCCAACAACAATTAGCTCTTCAGTACCGATTTTCATGGTATTTATCTGTTGAATTAGTCCTTTTAAAACTTGGGCATTGTTCTGTATCGCGTCTCGGGCGTCGGCATAGTCTAAAAACACCAGGTCGTAGCCTTCTGCAAGATAACTTCCAAATACCCTAGTATATTTTGCTTCTAGGTTATCCAAGTTTACGTCTTGCCCTAAATCAAATCCTTCGGCAATTATTATGGGCTTATTAAGCAACTGGTCACATCCCAAAACTATCCTTATGTTCCCACCAACTAGCGCAGTTCGAGCTGGCGTATTGGAAAATGTTGTGTCTTTCCAAACCCGATCTGCATTAATTTGAAATTCTTTATACGGTTTTCGCCGTTCAAGTTGCTGTACATTTATTTTTGTCTCAAAATGATAAATTGTTCCATTTGCGGTGAAACGAAAATTGATATAATGCTCCCCTAAGGATTGGAACCGGTACGGTATTAGTTTTTCTGACAACAGATATTTTTTAAATCCTTTGCCATCATTAAAATTGATTTCGACTTCCCCAATTTGTTCTTTTTGATTTGAGATAACCAAATCTTGGCTTATTCGAAAAGAGACATCTGATTGGTAAAGATCCTCTTGAAGTACGGATGCGTAAACAATGTTCGTCTTATTGTAATTCGAGAAATTTACGGGGACTTTTTTTCTTTTACTTGCCTCGTTTTCACTAATTTGACTACCGGACAAGTATATACTACGCAAATTCATGATTCCAATAGGAATAATATTGCTTTTTGTCAACCGGCTCGATTCCGTGTAGACCAGCTTCTCTAAATCAGGAATCCTACTGTTTTTGGGTCTTAGATCAGTTTCAATAAGCCTTTCGTAAAGGTTTTGCCATTCCTCAGATGTTACTTTGTCCGCTATCCCGGATTTGCTTTTGGCCAAAAAATCAAAGTGATCCACCTCGTAACGGCTTATTACTCCATTGTTTAGTAAGAGATTTGACCCTAATCCCTGGAGGTCTAGTCCCTCAAGCTTTTGTTGCCGTAACTGAAGAAAATCTTGTGCTGATGCCTGAAAAACGTTGATAATAAGCAACAGAAGTACAACACTCATTTTTGCATGAGCGAATCGGAGAAAAATTGTCATTTTCATTTGTTTTAGAAGTGGAAGTTATTTTGCTTTTAGTTCAAAATCATATTTCGTTTTTACGCCAATGGTTGCAAAACAGCAATTGTTTGTCTTTTCGTCGTTTTTGGAGAGATTGGAAAAACCGCTATAATTTTTAACAAATTTCGAATTTTCGACAGGGAAAAATGGAATACTAAGATTTACCGAGGTGTAGCTTTTCGGTACATCCAACACGATTTCATAATTTCCATTCTTGTCGGTATATGTCTCTTTCAATTCATCATACCTGGAATTTTTGACCCCGTCAAGCATAACTAAGATACTATCTACTGGCCTCTTGTTTTGGTCAGTAACGGCCCCATATATTGTTGTTGTCTGATCCTGTTTGCGAAAGCAGCCAGTTGTGTAGCACAAAAAATAGGAAATTGAAACGCTCAACAGCAAGAGTCTACCTACTTTTCGGGATTGCGACAATCTATTGTTTGATATCATGATTTTTGATTATTAATTACCTAATATTTTCTGTCTAATACGTTGATCAATTAGCTAGATTTTTGGCAATAACTTAAAATCGTATTTGGTTTTTTTGCCGATGCTTGCATAACAACAGTCTGGAATTTCCATATCATCCTTTTTTACAATCAGCCCTTCATAATGGTCAGTATAATGAGGGTTTCGAGAAAAGGGTATTACTACAATTAGTGCTGAATAGGATTTGGATGCATCGACTACTGCTTCATAGTGGCCGTTTGCGTCTGAATATACCTCTTTCAGTTTGTCATATTTTAGGCCTTCAGCACCCTGAATTGACAACATCACGCTGTCAACTGGCTGCTGATTCAAATTTGTAATCGTTCCGTAAATACTCGTTGTTCTATCCTGCTTAAGAAAACATCCGCTAAAAGAAAGCCCTAAAAGAAGAATTGCGGGAAGTGTCCGCCAAGGCCGGAGAAGGCTGAATTGTTGTTGCATAACGACCTTAGTTTGAGTGATGTAGATGAGTGAGTAACCAAAGGAATTAATAAAATTTCACATACCCAAATTTTCTATATAAAAAAGTTATATAATGGTTTGCAATTCCTTCTAATTAAAAATTCATATTGAGCTTTAATAATTCTACGTCAGTTGTTCGGAAACAGCCAGTATCATAATTTTACGTCAAATATACCTTGTGTGAAATTTTTAGTTATTTGTTTATTCTTACCTTGAAATTGACATTTGAATGTCCCTGATGCAATTTTGTTAATGGTGTCAAACTTGGTAAAATTGATTTCATTGACACCACCTGATTTTAGGAGGTATTCATCATCAATATATTTTCCCTGAAAGTTCGTTTCTGTGGTTCTGTCGGTGCTGTTGCTATTTAAAGCGTAGGTACCCGGAGATTTGATATCGCGTACTACTAGCGTAATCACTTCATCAGTGGCTCCTTTCCTTGCGGTTATGCCTAATGACCCTTGTAAATATCTTACAGAGATTTTCTCAACAGGGTTAACTATAGCGATTTTTGATTCGGGCACCCAAATTTTTCCATCAATCTTCACCCCAAAAGTATTTAACCCCTCTTCCGTATTTGAAGGGAGTACTTCTTTTTCCTTACAGCCAATAACCAGGGCAACGGTAACGGTAAGCAATGCAGTTCTTAAATTTTTCATATTTGTTTCGTTTTAAAAGTGAGAAGTCTAACCTTTGTTATTGAAAATCAAGAATTTATAACCTTTGAGTTGGTAAAATCCAAGCGTAGACGAACTGAGGAGATTTTGCGTTCCAGCCGGGAACGGCCTGGATTTAATGAATAATATGGTTGGGGACATTAGTTTGTATGTGGAATGAATATTAAGAAATCAATGAATTTTTTTGTCTTTTAATCGCTCGAGAAGCTTTCAAAGTTTTTATTTCAGGAAACATCACTTCCTGAAATAGTTGGAATGACTAAGCGTCTTTTTCTGCAAATAATCCGGGCCAGTTCAGATAGTCGGTTCAATCTGTCTCTTTTCCGGGCTAGTAGTTTTTTCATATAATATGTTTATTGATGATGGTTATTGGGCAGTAAATATGATCATAATTATAAATGTATTGCAAGAATTATTATGATTTATTTTTCTTGGTTTGTAGGATAATTTCATATAAAATTAAATTATTTCTATATGAACTAAGACTGTTTACCATTTAATTATTCGCCGAATATATCGCCGATGTAACGAGTTTGCGAGTCTATTGATTTGATCAATTGATAAATATTTATCGAAAATTTTCTAATAATTGAACAGGCATAGCGGACCTTTGGAAATGGAAATTTTATTAAAGAATCAGTTTTCGATTGTTTGTAGATTTTCAATAAAATCACTTCTTGATTTTGTAGTTTTGTTCAAATGGGTGCTTCCAAGCTAAATGCTAAACCTGCCAACGGTAATATGTAAACGTATTCTGAACTCGCCATCTTTGGTAAGATTCTGATAAAACCTTGACCCTTATCCGGCCGGAGGCAGTTTGCGCTCTGAAATTGTTTGAAGATTTCGACATAGGTTTGCATCCGATATGGAGCACATACCTGACAATTCTAAAAGGGTAGTATCTGCAAACCCTCACATCGCCTCCGTAAGCCTGGCAAAATTCACGAAGTCACAATAGATGTAATCTGTAATCGCTTTAATTTGCCGGCTTGTCATTTTCAACTGCTCGGTCATGGCTTTGTAAATGTTGGATGTGTCGTAAATGTTGACAATCAATTCCCTGTGCGCATAGATCGCACCGGTTGCATCAACGAGCCGCAGCATGATGATCAGATTTTCATTTACCGGCCAGAAATCAACGGAACGGAAGTTGATAGGAATAACGGTAATGTCTTCAAGATTCGCAAATTGAAACGCGAGGATGGGAACTTCGCAGAGCGAGTAGAGCTGAAAATTCACTTTTTCCAGGTTTCGGACTCTGCCTTCAAAATCGAATTTTGACAGTGAGACGATAACATTTTTTTCAGTTGGGATCAGTTTTTCCACATTGATAGTTTGGTTTAGATTTTTTGCTCATCAAGTCTATCCGCACCAATAACTACGATTATAACCGGCTGATAGCCAATTGATAAAATATATTTGATATTATCAGTATCATTTATGTGATCAATCAGGTATCAATAATAGAGGAAATTGTTTGTAAAGGCAAGCACATAATAAACTAAAGTTTTTTGGTTTCGCATAACCTGCTTTGGGTTAGATTGATCCGCTGAAAGTGCAAGGTCCGGCGGTGTGAGGGGCATGGTATTTGGAATGTAACGCAGGATCATGTTGGTTGGAAAATTAAAAACCAAATCCCAAATCATTTAACGGTTACATAATAAGTCTTAAGCGTTTTTTTATGTAACTTTCGACATCATCAATGATGCTTTTTTAATCACAATATGAAAAATAAATACTTTTTTCTGTTGCCGTTGGTTTTGACCAGCCTTATTTTGGCCCAGTGCAAGTCGGCAAAAAATGTAGAACCTGAGCTGGAGACAAAGATTGACTTCGACAAGGGAGCCGTACAAATTATGGATACATTGGTAGCACGTTTGCATGGCAGCTGGAATCTGCAACGAGTTGAGTTTGATATTAAATATCCAAACCCAATTGGTTCCGTAAAGATGGACACAGTTTTTGCCGATTTTGCTGTTTTAGAAATTCAGAGCATTTCAAGAACAGAGGACGCCCGCTATCCCATGTGTAAAGGACAGATCAGATTCCGGGACCAGATATGGCCTGTGGCGTTCAGGTTGCTGGCGGCGCCGGAGCGGATCGTGGAGGGGAAAGGTCCGCAGGCTTTTACATTACTCGACTGGCAATTCCCAACAGGTACGCATGTATGGGCGCCTGAAGAACTATTTTTTCGTGATCTGGGGCTGGCAGGCGAAAACTATTCCATTGAACTTCAAAAAGACGGGACGATGGTCTGGAAAGGTCTGAACCGCAACATCAGCCGGATTAATATGAAGCGGATCTGATTTCCGTTTAACCAAAAATCATCGTTTGCACTCCACCCAATACTGCCTGTACGCGAAGGCATTGTTGGGTGGAGTGCTTTTTAATGAGTTAGTAAATGATCAGTAAAATATTCTTTTGAAAAATATCCGCACTGAGCACGCCGGAACTGACATGCATTCGAATTGCTCCTGTTCCATGGCGCGTTTGTCGGATGGTCTGTTGCGCCATATGGGATGTAGTATTTGGGCAAGATCGGTTAGCTACAATAAATGAATGAGAATATGGAGAAAAATAAAATTACCCGTCGCGGGTTCCTCAGCAATTCGGCAGTCGGAGTAGGAACTTTGTCACTGGCGTCGGTTTTTGAAGGTGGGAAAAGTTTTAATAAACCACTTAAAATCGTTTGCGTAGGCGGGCATCCCGATGATCCCGAAACAGGTTGTGGCGGAACGCTGGCCAAATTCGCGCGCGCAGGTCATGAAGTCACGATTATTTATCTGACAAATGGCGATGCAGGCATCAAGGGAAAAAGCCACACAGAAGCGGCGGTAATACGTACAGAAGAAGCGAAAAAGGCCTGTAAAATATTGAACGCCAAGCCGGTATTTGCAGGTCAGGTGGATGGAAACTCCGTTGTTAATAATGAGTGGTACGCCAAAATTCAGCAATTGCTTGAAGCTGAAAAACCGGATATGGTTTTTACGCACTGGCCCGTCGATTCGCACAAAGATCACATGGCCGCGAGTATCATGACTCAGAAGGCGCATCTGCAGATGGGCCAGAAATGTCCGCTGTACTTTTTTGAAGTGTATACCGGTTCGCAAACCCAGAACTTCCATCCGACAGATTACGTCGATATCACAGAAACCAGGGAGCAAAAACGAAACGCAGTTTTTTGCCACGCAAGCCAGGGATTTGTTTCAGCGGAATTTTACCACAAATTTCACGGCATTATGGAAGATTTTCGCGGCATTTCCATTTCTGTAAAAGCGGCAGAAGGTTTTGTAAAGCTTAATACTCCGAAGAATGTGATGATCTGAAAATTTAAAGTTGAGCAGTTTTACAATCAGAAAGTAAGATAAATAGGTGTCGACTATGACAGAATCAAAAGATAGCCCAAGTAACATCAACGCTGCGGGCGAAAGTGCCGGTGTGCAGTTGCCGAGGCTGAAAATAGGCCTTTTTGGTATTGGTCTGGAAGCTTATTGGGAGCAATTTGAAGGGCTGGAAGAGCGTCTGACAGGATATCTGGGCGTTGTGGAACAGAAACTTGCAGCAATACATCCGGAAATCGTAAACCTGGGACTTGTGGATAATCCTGAAAAAGCTTTTGAAGCAGGAAGTCGTTTCCGGAGAGAGGAAGTGGATCTTATTTTTCTGTATGTGAGCACCTACGCCCTTTCCTCCACGGTTTTGCCGGTTGTACAAAAGGCGAAGGTTCCGGTGATTATATTAAATCTGTCTCCGGCACAATCGATTGATTATGATTCATTTAATCAGATGGCCGATCGGACAAAAATGACGGGAGAGTGGCTTGCCTACTGTTCGGCCTGTCCGGTTCCTGAGATCGCCAATGTTTTTAAACGGACCGGCGTGAAGTTTCACCAGATCACCGGTATGCTGCATGAAGATCCTGAGAGCTGGAATGAGATCGGAGAATGGGTCGAAGCGGCAAAAGTTGCACACATCATGTCTTACAATCGTATGGGATGCCTCGGTCATTATTACAGCGGCATGCTTGACATTTACACCGATTTGACGCAGCAATATGCCAGCTTTGGCGGTCACATGGAAATGATCGAAGTGGAGGAATTGGTAGCTTTCAGAAATCAGGTGACGGAGGAGCAGGCGAAGGAACGCGTAGATTTGTTTTTGGAAACCTTTGAAGTTCAGCCAGAATGCCCGGATCAAGAACTTTATAAAGCGGCAATAACCTCTGTCGCACTGGATCGCCTGGTCGACCGGTACAAACTGGGTTCTATGGCGTATTACTACAAGGGAACAGGAAATGCAGAAAATGAAGGTGCTATTGCTTCGATCATTCTGGGTAACTCGCTCCTTACGGCGCGGGGAATTCCGGTTGCCGGAGAATATGAAATAAAAAATGCACAGGCGATGAAAATCATGGATAGCTTCGGCGCAGGCGGCTCATTTACAGAATATTATGCGATGGACTTCCGTGATGATGTGGTGCTGATGGGCCACGATGGTCCTGGTCATATAGCCATTGCGGAAGGGAAAACGAAGGTTCGTCCGCTTGGTGTGTATCATGGAAAAGTGGGCAGCGGGCTTTCCGTTGAAATGTCTGTAAAAAACGGCCCGGTTACGCTTTTGTCCGTTGTAGAAACGCAAGGTGGCGGTCTCATGCTTTTGATTGCCGAGGGAGAATCCGTTCCCGGTCCGATACTTCAGATCGGAAATACCAACAGCAGGTACAGGTTTTCCGTCGGTGCGCGGAAATTTGTCAATGATTGGAACGGGCACGGCCCGGCACATCACTGCGCTGTGGGAGTCGGACATATTGCGTCAAAAATCAGCAAGTTGGGTGCGCTGCTCAATATGACTTCGGTGCAGGTTTGTTAGCCGGGTTCACCCCATTTTCTGAGGTATTGAACTCAAAATGTGATTGGCTGTTATGAGAAAATTGTTTAATAATTAATTTTGTGGAGATATAAAATTTCGATGACTGATATACAGAACAGTACCCTCAGTTTTTCCGGATTTGCCAAGTGGTTTTAATTGAAAATGAAAGCTTCGGAAAAGGTATTACTCGACAGAATCAATCAGGTTATTGAAAGTAATTTCCATAATCCGGACTTTGGTATTGACGAAATTTGCCGTGAATTGGGTACAAGCCGTTCTCAGTTATACCGTTACATCAAAGAGCACACGCAGCTTTCAATCTCTCTTTATATAAGACAACGAAAATTGTTAAAAGCAGCTGCGCTTCTGGCTTCTTCTGAAATGAAAACGGCTGAAATTGCCTATTTTCTTGGTATCGATAGTCCGCAGAATTTCAGTAAATACTTTACACAGGAATATGGTCTGACGCCGTCGGCTTATAGGAAAAAAGTAGCCGAGGAGCGCATCCGGGTCGATTCGGGTGAAATCGGCAACAATGAAATTCTTATAGAAGAGGCACAGCAGCCGGTTGTTCAAAAAAAGAAATCAATAATATTTCCGGGGAAATTTCTCTATTTCGGTTTTGGCATCATTGTCTGCATAGTATGTGTTTTGTATTTCCGCAAAGCTATTGAAAAGTCAAATACGGAATCGTCTACCGGTACGGCATTTTCAGGCAATTCGGTTGCCGTGATGCCGTTCAAAAATCTGGGCTCGCCCGAGACGGGTTATTTTGCCGATGGCATCATGGAGCAGATCCATGGCTCACTCTCACTGATCCGAAAGCTTAAAGTAATTTCTACCGCCTCATCCCGGAAGTATAAAAGCTCATCCAAACTCATTCCGCAAATTGCCAGGGAATTGGGTGTCAGTTATGTTTTGGCTGGTTCGGTTTTGCAGACCGGTCAGAAAATCAGGATCAATGTTGAACTCATCCGGGCCAGCGACGACAGGTCTGTGTGGACAAAAAGTTACGACGGGACTACGGACGATGTATTTAGTTATCTGAGCACCGTTTCAAGTGAGGTTGCACAGGAGCTTGATCAGAAACTCAGTAATGCTACGCAGGAAAAACTGGCAAGAATCCCCACGTCCAACCCGGAAGCTTACAATGAATATCTGAAAGGATCTCAGCTGATCATGTCCCGTAAAAAAGAACAGCTGGAAGAAAGTGTCGTCAGGCTTTCAAACGCCATTAAACTTGATCCTGATTTTTCCGATGCTTACGCGCGAATGGGTCTGGCATATTGTCTTTTAGGCGAAAGTAATTTTATTGAGGAGCAATTGAGCTTTAAAATGACAGAGCAAAATTCGCTTACAGCAATCAGGCTGGATCCGGAAAATGGCCTCGCCTATGCGAATCTCGCCAATATTTACCGCGTACAATACAAATGGGAGCCAGCAAAAACGGCTTATGAAATTGCGCTGAAATATAACCCCAACGATGCCCAGATTAATTATTGGTTCAGCCTGCTTTTAAGGACGACCGGAAACCTCAAGGAAGCGATCCGTTACAGCGACAAGGCAATGGAACTGGATCCGCTTGATCACATCATTTTTGGCGGTGGAGTTGTAAATTATATTTATGGAGGCGAACTGGAAATGGCGAAGAAAAAATTGAAAGACGGGCAAATTCTTTTTACCGACTCTTTTGCCTATTACTGGGTTTTGGCAAGATACTTTGGCGGCATCGGAGATTTTGGCCAGGCCTTGAAAAATGTTGAAAAAGCAGATCAGCTCAATCCGGGGATTAAATCTATAGGCTATCAGATTGTCTACTACAAGGCGCGGCTTGGACGTGTCGATGAAGTAAATTCCTTTCTGAAAAACTTGCCCGAGCTACCGGAAAACTACATTTCACGCGCTGTAATCTTTGCCGGATTGGGTGACAAAAAACAAAGTTTGTATTACCTTCAAAAAGGTGCGGATAGGGGACTTATCCCTACTGACATCAAAGTGTTTCCCTTTCTTACTGTTCTCCACAAGGAGCCGCAATTCAAAAGTATTCTGCAAAAATTTGGTCTGTGAACAGCGCTATTCTGTCTTAAACCGTGGTATGGAAAACCATTTGACCAAATAAACTAAAGCATTGAACAAATAAACCAACAAATTGACCATTTAGACCAACACGCAGTAAGTGGGTGCGGGTAACTTTGTTTCAGAAAATGATTAGGTAAAAGCGCACCTGAACAGCATGCAAACAAAATTTGCCTTTCAAAGACCAGCGGCTGGTTTAATGATGAGTCTGCTATGGCTGGCTACCGGATCAGCATGTACGGTGGACCGTTCTGAAATTGGCAGCTATTCCGGTGCTCCGGCAGCATACGGAATTCTCGCTGAAAAATCCCTGAATTCCATGGCTGATTTCGATCTGGAAACCTGGGGTAGCATGCTGAGTGACAGTGTTGTCTATTATTTTCCGGCCGGGGACGATAAGATGCCCGGTAAACTGATTGGTAAAAATGCAGTGCTCGCATGGTGGAAAAACTACATCGGTACATCCGGTATCAAATCGATGTCAATCGGAAATGCAAGCTATCTGCCCGTGAATGTAGAAAATAATGTCCGCAAGGGTGATTTGCAGGGAGTACAGGTAATTGCCTATTTTTCAAATAAAATGGTTTACGAAACGGAAACAATTTCGTTAAAAATGAATTTCGTAATTCACTTTGACAAGAACCGAATGATTGATGGATATTATACCTATTATGATCAGACTCAAATCAATAAAATAGGGAAAGGATCATACGCAGTCGGTCCGTCATTATCCTGTTTTATTTAAATGACTGCCGATGATTTTCAATGTCGTTAAAATGCTGATATCCGTTACAGGGTTCAGTTGCATGGTGACAGGCATTTGCATCCGGATCAAGAATCAACACAATCTATTTTTAATTAAATTTTACAACCAACGTACTATGAAACGCTTAAAACAATGCGCATCCGGTGTTCTTGTCACTTTGATGTTAACCGCAGTTACAAGCTGTAAAAACGGTAAATCAGCGGAATTTGAACGGCTTGAAGCTTCAAACAAGCGGTTGGAGGCCAATATGAAAATGTATGAAACGACCTGGGACAAAGTTATAAATGAAGCAAAACTGGACGAAATCAACGAAACACATTTTGACAGGAATATCACGCTGGTCACAAGTCCTGAAAATATCGTCGGAATTGAAGCATTCAGAAATTATTATAAGAACTACATTACAGGTTTCTCAAATGTAAAATTTACCATTGTGGACGTGTTCGGTCAGGGCGATAAAATTGTGAAGCACTGGAATTTTAAAGGCAAACATACCGGCGATTTCTTCGGAATTCCAGCCACGGGTAAAAATGTGGACGTCGATGGCGTAACGCTTGTCAAAATGAAAGAAGGGAAAATAGCACAGGAGCAGGATTTTATGGATAATCTGGAATTTATGCAGCAGATTGGCCTGATACCGAGATAAGTAGATTTGGCACTGAATACTGCTTAAAGTATCTTTAAACCTGTTCCTCAATAATAAACATTCATCATAAACCGGCTAGTGGTTTTACATAAAATGGATAATGGAATTCTGAGCAAATTAGATGCATTTTTGGATGAAGATCTGGGTAATCTGGCGCTGTCTTCCGACGCAATTTGTAAAAAGATGGGGCTGAGCCGCTCTCAGTTACATCGTATTGTAAAGGAAAAAACGCAGCTTTCGATAACACTTTACATTCGGAGAAAAAAACTGGATAAGGCCAAAAGTCTGTTGCTGGACACTGATTTGAGGATCTCCGAAATCTCATATCTGGTGGGCATAGACAGTCCGCAGAATTTCAGCAAATATTTCGGCAAGGAGTTTCAGTCCAGTCCGTCAGAATTTAGGGGCAGGGGAGAAACGGAAATTAAAGCGAAACCGACAATGACCGCACGAAAAGAGTCAATTGCAGTACTGCCTTTTTTGAACCTCAGCAATGACGCAGAACAGGAATATTTCAGTGATGGGGTAACGGAAGAAATCATCAATGTACTGAGCCACGTTCCCAATCTTCAGGTCGCCGGCCGAACTTCCTCATTTACTTTTAAAGGTAAAAATCAGGACATCCGGACCATTGGTGAACTGCTTAGTGTGAATCACATTCTGGAAGGAAGCGTAAGGAAGTCGGGTAATAAATTGAGAATAACAGCGCAGCTGATCAGTGTTGAAGATGGATACCATTTATGGTCGGAACGGTACGACCGGGAATTACACGATATTTTTGACATTCAGGATGAAATCGCGCTTGCAATTTTAAAACAAATAAAAATACAACTATTTGGTGAAGAAGTAGTTACTGCGCTAAAAAGATATACCAATAATCCTGATGCCTACCAGTTATATCTGCACGGACGTTTCTATTACAATAAATTTGCCGGCGTTGAGGAGTACAACAGGGCAATCCAATATTTTGAGTCAGCGATAGAACTGGAACCAACCTATACCATCGCTTATGCGGGTATAGCGTCATGTTATCTGAATATGTGGTTTTACAGGCTGCTTCCCGCGAAGGATTGTTTGCCTCCGATGAAACTGGCAACAGAGCAGGCCCTTGCACTGGATAACAGCATTGCCGAGAGTTATCTCGCACTTGCCAGAATGAAAATGTTGTATGAATGGGACTTTACCGGTGCAGCCGCTGCCTTCAAAAAAGCACTGGACTTCAATTGGAATGCTGCCGATTTACACGGGCAATACGCTTTATATTCTGCAATAAGCGGCAACCGGGCCAGGGCGGACGAACATGTAACACAGGCTCTATCGCTGGAACCATTTTCGCTGATTAACAATTTTTACGCAGGATATGTCTACTGGATCGCCGGAGATATTGAAAAGGCCATCGGCCAGGGAAGAAAACTGGTTGCGCTTGAACCCACATTCTGGGGCGGGCATATGATCATTGGACTGAATCTGATCACGCTTCAGAATTACCCGGATAGTCAGGAAGCGCTTGAAACTGCCCTGGAAATCAATTACAATGGCATCACGCTCAGTGCCTGTGGCGCATTGTTTGGCTTGTCGGGAGAGATCGAGAGCGCGCAGGATATCATTACGCAAATGGTATCACTCAGTAAAACACAGGTCGTTTCCAGTTACGACATGGGCATTGTGTATGCATGTGCGGGTAATTTGGATACTGCCTGCGAATATTTTCAAAAAGCTATTGATGCGCACGAACCTCCGATGCTGTTTTTTGAATTTATTGTCCGCGACTGGCTGCCCGCATTCCGGGACGATGCTCGATTTGAAATGTTAGCCAGGCAGATCATCGCATAGCTGGTTTAGATATTTTCACCAAACCGTTTGCACGCTGATGCGGACAGGTGATTTGATGCAACAATAAACCAAATCTTCACAACAATAGGCCATTTCTTTGGTGCAATACGCCAACAAAGGGTGGTGCACGACCGCTATTTTTGACACATCGTTTTTCAGGTAGGGAAACCCCGTTTTAAGCTTGAAAAACGATCGTCGTCAATCATTCATTACTCCTCAGAACACATGAAAACCTTTAATCGTCAGCTTTCCGACGGACACGCCGCACCAAAAGACATCAATGAATCCGCACTCAAATGTCTGCGTAAAATGGCTCATCACCACGGAAAGGTTATTTCTCTGGTGTCGTTGCGCGCAAGGAATTTCGTTCAGAATGAAGCACTCACTTTAAATGACATCGCCAAAATTGCAGAGTCCATTGGTTTTAGGGCGCATTGCGTCAGTATCGGGTTGGAAGAACTTGGTAAATCAATTGCTCTTCCCTGCATCATTAAATGGAACGGACACGGATTTGTGGTCGTTTCTGCAATTGTTCAAAATCAGATAGCCATTGGTACTGATCAAAGTTCTGTAACCGTTTCTGCCAGTGAATTTTATAAAAACTGGCTACCGGTCCCGGAAGAGCCGGGTGTAGTGCTGGTACTGGAACCTACAACTGCCTTTTACCAGGAAACCACATCATTTGCTGAGCAAAAACCACAGGGATTGCGCTCGCTTTGGGATTACCTGCGCAAGTACCCACGGCTGATCTGGCAATTAGCGCTCGGTATGGTTGTGGGTACGGTGCTGAAACTGATGATGCCATTCCTGACGCAATCAATTGTGGATGTTGGTGTTATGAACAACAACCTCAATTTCATATACGTTTTTCTGGCCGCCCAGCTCATGCTCATGCTTGGGCGGAATTCTCTGGAGGCGATCCGCGGCTGGCTGTTGCTTTATGTAAGTTCAAGAGTGGGAATTTCGTTGCTCGCCGATCTGGTTGCGAAAGTAATGCGGCTGCCTGTCAGTTATTTCAATGAAAAAGTTGTGGGAGAGGTAATGCAGCGCGTTGAGGATCAGAAACGGGTCGAAACATTTTTATCTACACAGCTCACGTCCATCCTGTTTTCACTGATTAACCTGGTCGTTTATACATTCATTTTCATTGTGTATGACCGCATGATATTCTGCATTTTCTTTGGCGCAACCTTGCTCTATCTGGGGTGGATCAAGCTTTTCATGCAAAGGCGCCGTGATTACGATTTTGGCCGGGCCCGCATTGCCGAGCAGGAACAAAATAAGTTGGTACAAATGGTGCAGGGAATGTCGGATATAAAACTGGCAAATGCAGAGTTGCTGAAACGCTGGGATTGGGAACATCTGCGGACGCGGCTTTTTAAACAGAACATGAAACTGCTCAAAATCTCACAGGTGCAGCAAATTGGCGGACTGATTATTAACGATACAAAAAACCTGCTTATAACCTGTTTATCTGCCAAAGCGGTGCTGGACGGGCATCTGTCATTGGGAGCGATGCTTGCCGTGCAGCAAATGCTTGGCCAGACCAACAGCGCTACCGAACAGTTGTTCGCTTATTTTCAACAAATTCAGGATGCAAGAATCAGCACGGAACGCATCAATGCGGTGCACCAGATGGAGGAGGAGGAAGCTCAAGATTGCGTTAAAACCAATCAGCTTGCAGAAAACCAGCCGATTGTACTTGATCAGGTCAGCTTTTCTTATCCAGGCGCGTCAGTTTCAACATTGAGAAATCTAAAACTGGTGATACCTTCCGGAAAAACAACCGCCATAGTCGGTTCCAGTGGAAGTGGCAAAACAACATTGCTAAAACTGCTGATGAAACATTACGCACCGGATATGGGCGAAATGCTGCTCGGGAAGATCAACTTTGTCAATATTTCAGCTCCCGCCTGGCGTAGCAAATGCGGGGTGGTGATGTCGGACGGAGTTATTTTTTCGGATACTATTTTGAGCAACATCGCATTGGGTGACGAAGATCCGGACATTGCCCAGGTGCGGGCGGCGGCCAAGGTGGCCAATATTCATAAATGGGTAGAATCCACGCCACTGGGTTTTCATACGCCCATCGGCGGTGAGTATGCCAATCTGAGTCAGGGACAAAAACAACGGATTCTCATCGCCCGTGCCGTTTATAAAAATCCTGAATTTCTGTTTTTTGATGAAGGGACCAGCGCGTTGGATCTTCAAAATCAGCAGATTGTACTCGAAAATTTGAAGCGTTTTTTTCAGGACAGAACGGTGGTCGTGGTGGCGCACCGCCTGAGCACCATCCGCAATGCGGACCAGATCGTCGTGGTGGAAGAAGGGCAGATTCTGGAAATGGGAACCCACGAGGAATTGATCGCCCGCGAAGGACGGTATCTGGAATTGCTTACATCGCAACTGGAAATTGCAGCCTGACATTAATCACACGAACGATGAAAAACTATACCTACAATCACATGAGCGATGAACTGATCGATATCGTCAGCGAACCTCCAACCTGGATCATGCGTGGCGGAGCAGGCACCATAACAGGAATTCTGATCTTGTTTCTCGCGGCAACCTGGATTATCAAATACCCCGAAGTACTCAGTGGAAATGCCATCGTGACAACACGGATTCAACCGATAAGGGTGGTGGTTCCAATGAGCGGACGAATGACAAGTTTGCTGGCAAAAGACGAAATGCGTGTGAAAAAGGGCGATGTACTGGCCGAGACAGAAAACGCAACGCAACTCAGTAATCTGCCGGAAATTCGAAAACTGATTAACGCGTCGACCAGCTTTTTGGCGAATACACAGCGCACAATCGACTTTCCTGCTTCTGATTTCGTATGGGGTGATTTACAGGCCGATTTCAATATAATCCGCCAGAACTATCTGGATTTTAAAAGGTTGCAATCTGACAATTTTCAGGAAGGACGTTTGAAAAACCGAGAACAGCAGGCGGAGGAACTGCGGCAGCTGATTGCGGTGAACGAACGCCAGATGCGCTTGAATGAAGAAGAATTCCAAAACTCCGAATTACGTCATCACAGCACCGGCGGATGGTAAGCTGGTTTTTCTAAAGAATTTGAGTGAAAACCAATATCTGAAAGCTACCGATACGCTGTTCGCACTGATGCCTGTCGAGGAAACGTTTATGGTCACAGTTGAGATCCCCGTTCGGGGAATGGGTAAAGCGCGGGTCGGGCAGAAGGTGATTATCAAACTCGATGATTATCCTTATCAGGAATTTGGTATGCTGGAAGGTAAAGTTATCAGCATGGAGCCCTCACTGAGCATACATGCCTATCGGGTAAAAGTGAGCCTGATTAACGGCCTGACCAGCACCTACAACCAAAAATTTAAATTCAGATCCGAAATGGCTGGCACGGCACAAATTGTAACAACCGACCTGCGCCTGATCGAACATGCATTTTACGGATTGAGGAAACTGCTCACCTAGAATCAAACTGAAACTTCACGGTCTGACACAATGAACTAAGCTTTTCATAAAATTCTCTGAATCTTTTATTTACGAACTATTTATATTTGAGGCTGTTAAAGTACAGCAACGCTTTCAGTGATTTTCAAACCTCTATTTTTAATTCAACGATGAAAAAAGCTTCTTCACCATTTTGGGGTCGTGTGTATGGATAAAGCTCATGTTTTATGAGCTTGAAGATTCGGAGCCACATTGTGATGGCACTATTGATCCTATATTTTTTTCTTATCCACGGCAGTTCTGGTCGCTTCGGTCTAGGCTCTTAGATACTAAACCGTTTTTCTGGATCTGAGCGACAATCTGGATAAAACAAAACCACCTCAATTTTTAAAAATGGAAAAAACATTACTGCCAACTGCATCTACGGAGCGTAACAGTCTGTTGGACGTTCTTCGCGGATTTGCGCTACTGGGTGTTTTGCTCGCCAATATGGTCAGTCACTCGGGTTATTTTTTTCTGTCAAAGGCCGGGCGGGAAGCGTTGGGCACGGCTCACGTTGATCACTATGCAGAGTGGATCGAACATTTCCTGATCGATGGCAAATTCTATTCACTTTTCTCTATGCTTTTCGGAATCGGATTTGCTTTGCAGATGAAACGGTCTTGGTCTCTAGATACAGATTTTGCCGCGCGTTTTCGCAGACGGTTGTTCATAATGTTTTTACTGGGCTTGCTGCATGCAATCCTTCTTTTTGTTGGCGATATTCTCACAGTTTACGCGCTCACAGGATTTGTGCTGCTGCTTTTTCGCAAATCGCCTGATAAGGTACTTTTACGTGGCGCAGTCCTTTTCATGCTTTTGCCAATTTTTCAATACTTCATTTTTTGGGGTATCAATCTGTCAAACCCGAGCCTCCCGGTAGCAGAAGATGATTCGCGTTTTTTTGACGAAATATTGAAAACATATCAAACCGGTAACTTCCCAGATATAGTTAAAATGAATGTGGGTGGCCTTATTTTGGGAAGGTATCCCGATCTGCTGTTTACGGGAAGGTTTTTCCGCGTGCTGGCGATGTTTCTGATCGGCTTTTACATTTCCCGAAACATGATTTATGCCAATATTGAGGCCAACCGTCCGCTCATTCAGAAAGTAATGATATGGTGCGCAATCATCGGAATTCCCTGCAACATCGTGCTGGCGATGATGATGACCAGTGAGGCGTATTATGACCTTGAACCCTCTGGGATTATTCAGCCAATGGTGTATGCCTTCGGGGTGCCGGCATTGGCACTTTGTTATGCTTCGGTTTTCGCCTTGTTATTTGAGCATAATCAATGGAAGAATAGGCTGCTGGTATTTGCGCCTGTCGGGCAGCTCGCGTTGACCAACTACCTCATGCAGTCACTGATCTGTGCCTTTATTTTCATGAGTTACGGGCTTGCACAGGAAGCCAAAGTGGGGCCGGCCTGGTTGTCCGTCATCGCTTTCGGTATCTACATTTTTCAGATAATATTCAGCCATATCTGGATCCGATACTTTCGTTTTGGTCCAATGGAATGGCTCTGGCGTTCGCTGACCTACAAAAAATGGCAGGCATTTCGCAGATAAAAAAATACAAAATTAACCTTTCTCTGTCTAAATGGAAAAATCATACCGGTATCTTGGCTACTATTTGCTGCTGTTTATTCCCTTAATTTTCGCAGCGTTTTACAGGTCCTACATTCAAAAATTCCCGCATTTCGACGTCACTTTTGATAAAGCAATTCACCTCCATGCCTTCATCGCATCGGTTTGGGTTTTGATGCTGATCACGCAGCCTTTTTTGATTCTGAATAAAAAAATGGCGCTGCATCGGGCGTTAGGCAAGTTTTCATACATTGTTTTTCCCTTGCTGATTCTGTCCTTCATTCCGGGTATTGTCAAAATGGTAAAATCGGGAGATGTGATTTATACCTTCTTTCCGATCGCTGATTGTCTGACGTTGATCATGCTCTATTCTTTGTCTGTTTTTTACAAAAGGAAAGCACCAAAACACATGCGTTTCATGATCGGCTCGTCACTGGTTTTGCTGGGACCAACCATCGGCAGGATTTTTCCCCGGCTTTTTGGTTTCGGTGATGTGGCAGCGCAGACTATCCAGTACGCAATCATATTTTCTATTCTGGCCGGCTTGATACTGCTCGATAAAAAGAACAAAAAAGATTACGGTCCGTACGTGGTCGCCGTCGGCGCATTTTCCGTGCACGCAGCGGTTTTCTATGTGCTATTTGCTTCGAGTTTATTTTGAAAGAATATGAAAAACAATACGTTATGCCTCCTCAGAAAAAAGCAAGAATTGAATCCATAGACCTTTTGAAGGGTGTCGTCATGGTGCTCATGGCACTTGATCACACCAGAGATTATTTTCATCAATCCAGTGTGCTGATGGATGTAACCAATCCGGAACGCGCCTCTGCTGCGTTGTTCATCATACGCTGGATTACACATTTTTGTGCACCTGCGTTTAGCTTTCTAGCCGGTGTGTCGGCTTTTATGTCGGGTAAAAGTAAGACAAAAACTGCGCTCGCGGCTTTTTTGATCAAGCGTGGACTCTGGCTTGTTTTTCTTGAAATCACCGTCATTTCGTTTGCCTGGTATTTTGACCTTCATTTTGGTAATATTGACCTGGCTGTTATCTGGGTACTTGGGGTAAGTATGATTTCCCTGGCTGCATTTATCTATCTTCCGCTAAATGCAATTCTAATTGTTTCGCTGTTGTTGATTTTTGGGCACAATTTGCTCGATCCGATTCATTTCAGTGGCAGTCTTTTGTGGAGTCTGATTCATGATCCCGCTTCATTTAACTTTGGAGACGGTCATACATTAAACGTTGTTTATCCGATCATTCCCTGGATCGGCGTGATGGCGCTTGGTTATTATTTCGGGAGTTTTTATAGCCGGAATATCAAACGGGAATGGCGTCAGCAATTGTTCAACAGGATCGGCATTTTCTCCATCGTTGCGTTCGCACTCATACGTTGGACAAATTGGTACGGGGATCCTAAACCCTGGCTGCATCTTGCCAATGCGGGACAGACGATCATGTCATTTTTCAATGTAAACAAATATCCGCCTTCGCTTTTATATCTGCTGGCAACTTTGGCTTTCACGTTTCTGTTTCTGGCAAACTCCGAAAAGTGGCGCGGCAAACTGGTCGATTTCTTTTCCGTGTTTGGGAGAGTGCCGTTTTTCTACTATCTGCTTCATCTGTACCTGATCCGCATTTCGGCAATGGTCACAGCTGAATTAACGGGTCACGGATGGGAGATTATGGTGCAGAAACAGTTTGATATTGATCTGAAAGATTTTGGTTTCAATCTCGGTATTGTCTGTCTGGTCTGGATTACGATTGTTCTGGCCTTGTACCCGTTGTGCAAAACATTTGATCACTATAAACAAAATCACAAGGATAAATGGTGGCTGGGATATTTGTAAAAGAATAATCTGCCGGAAGAAATCAGGACTTGTAAATAAACGTACGTGTGTTCAAAGCGAGTTGCACCTGATTACAGCTTAGTAGGCTCTGCCAATAGTTTGTTGGATCAGTAAAAGGTGAGAAAGTGGGCATTTTATTTTCATTTTTTTTATACTTTTGTATCTCAATAAAAAAGCATATTCTTCAATGTGAGATAGCATTTCTTTCAGGAAAATAAATGGAACCCGGTGAGGGATTTCCGTTATTGTTCACCTCTAAAAGAAAGAAATTATGCTTTTTCTTCAGAATATTAATTACATACATCCCAACCGGGAACCATTGTTTGCCGGGCTAAATCTGACGGTCAATAAACAGGACAAAGTTGCACTGATCGGTAACAACGGCGCCGGGAAATCCACCCTTTTGAAAATGATGGCAGGCGAGCTGCAACCTGCCGGCGGGCTGGTAAGATCCGAATCCGTGCCCTACTGTGTGCCCCAGCTTTCAGGAGAATTTGATGATTTTACGATTTCTCAGGCATTGCGCATTGAGCCCAAAATAAGTGCCTTGCGACAAATTTTGTCAGGAGATCTTACAGAAGAAAATGTGGCTATTCTGCAAGACGACTGGGCCATTGAATCCCGTTGCCAGGAAGCTTTCAGATACTGGCATCTTGGTGATCCCGACTTAACCCAAAAGATGAATACGTTAAGTGGTGGCCAAAAGACCAAGGTTTTTCTGGCTGGAATTCAGATCAATCAGCCTGACATTGTCCTCCTGGACGAACCGAGCAATCATCTGGATTCCGAGGGTCGGCAAATTCTTTATGACTATGTTAAATCCACAAAAAATACGCTCGTTGTTGTAAGTCACGACAGAACATTGCTGAATCTGCTAGACTCCGTTCTTGAGCTCAGCAAAAAAGGCATCACTTCGTATGGCGGCAACTATGATTTTTACGCTCAACAGAAGGATGTGGAGAAAGAGGCATTGGACCAGAATCTTAAAAGTAAGGAGAAAGCGCTGAGAAAGGCACGTGAAATAGAAAGGGAATCACTCGAAAGGGAGCAGAAACTGGATGCGCGGGGAAAGAAAAAACAGGAAAAGGCCGGACTACCCACAATTTCAATGAATACGCTTCGCAATAATGCTGAAAGAAGTACGTCACGAATGAAAGGCGTTCATGACGAAAAAGTCAATTCAATCGCAAATGAACTCTCGCAGCTAAGAACTGTGCTTCCCGATGTCGGTAAAATGAAGATGGACCTCGAACAGACGGCACTTCATAACGGCAAGATACTGGTGACCGCGGAAAACGTTAATTGTCATTATGGAGGTCAGTTTCTCTGGGGGAAAGGACTTGATTTTCAGATCGTCAGCGGTGAGCGAATTGCAGTGAAAGGGGTAAATGGTTCCGGCAAGACAACACTGTTAAAAATGATTTTAGGCCAAATTCAGCCGCAACAGGGAACAATTGACAGAGCCGCTGTAACAACCATCTACATTGACCAGAACTATTCGCTGATCGACGATGGAATGACTGTGTATGACCAGGCTCAAAATTTTAACTTACACGGATTGCCCGAGCACGAGATCAAGATCCGGTTGAACCGGTTTTTATTTACAAGCTCTTATTGGGACAAGCCTTGTAAAACTTTGAGTGGCGGAGAAAAAATGAGGCTGACGCTCTGCGCGCTCACGATCAAAAGCCAGGCGCCGGACATTATTGTTTTGGACGAGCCGACCAACAATCTGGACATCCAAAACGTCGAAATTCTCACCTCGGCGATTCAGAAGTATGCCGGAACACTACTGGTAATCTCCCATGATCCGTTTTTCCTGAACCAGATCAATGTGCAGCGGGTGATAGAACTGTAAAAAGATGGTGCTCTCCTTTCAAACTGTTTTTTGATGGAGAGCATCTGCAATGCTTTTATGTGCCTGTATTTTCTTATAAGATGCTCAGGGAAGTGCTTTTTTTAGCCAAAATCAGCACTGTACACCTTTTGTCTACCTCAATTTTTTTCATATCAACCTTTTGTATACCCTTCAAAATAGGAGCGTTTTTTTTATCGTCTTACGTTTGTATCATCATCCTGAACAACCTGTCGCTTAGGATTCAGGAGAGGAGTTTTCTATTAAAAATCAATCAAAAAATCAGAAATGGGAAATGTAAAAACGGTAATCGATGAGTGGGCGGTAAGGGACCTGGAAGACGGCTCCTCGCTAAACATCACGGTAGTTCGCTGTACGGAACTTGGCAACCAATCTATGCCTGGTATTCAGGTCATGTATATGGGCACAATCATCAATTTTGAGCCAAACGTGACAGAACGCTGGGCGTATCAGGCAAGCAAGGCAGGTGTAACGGACTACTTGCTTACAGACTATTCATGGATGGCGCACGAAGACCAGTTTATTAAAAATTATCTGGTGCTGGGAACACCACTTAAGGCACGGGTTGAAGTGAAAACACGCAGCTCAAAGGTGATCAGCAGAGAGTACGAAATCCCATTTTCGGTAGAATGATTATTAGGGATATACGATGAAAATGATATTGACGATCTTGCTGTTTGTAACATTCCTGAAAACATTTTCCCGAGCTGAAAGTAATTTTAAGGAAAGTATATCCGCCAACGTTAAGCAGCCGATAAACAAAGAGTCGGAAACGGCAGGAAAGAGGCGCAATTGATTGGAAATTGACGAAATACTAAATTTGAGTCAGGAGTAATTTTTAAAACATACAGCCATGAAAAACAGAATAGGACAAAATAAATTTTATTTCATTTTAACTGCTGCGTTCCTTTTTGCGTCAGTACAAAGTCACGGACAAGCCATGAAAAATCCCGTGAATTATCTGGGTATACCAGGGCCGGTTTCGGTTCAGAAAGTCCCGCATCAACTCGTTTGGTCATCGCATCCTGACCCGTCGCTATATAAGCAGGAATATCTGGCGGCGGGCGATGCGTTTCCAAATTACAAATCCATGGTAACAATCGACTTCGTGCTGACGGAATCAACTGTGGACCAGGCGGTAGCGGCAAAACTGCGGGATCTTGAACAACTTAAAAAGTCGAACCATGATGTTAATTTTGAAGTGATCAGCAATGCTGCCACGGGAGAAAAAATCATCGACTTTCTGATCGGTCAGAATGCAGCCGATGAACAAAAGAGCCTGATTGAACGGGATGTTTACCGTTTTAAGGCGGTTAAGACGAAAACAGGGCAAAGGGGAATAATTTTGTTTGCCGTCAGTACCCGAAAATATGGGAAAGACATCAAACCATTCCTTTTAAAGCTCAAAAACGAAAAGCCTGTTCTGGTCAGCGAAGTCGCGAAATTTGCGATACCGGTAGTAAATATCACAAAATAAAAATCGGTCGAAATATATGAAAACCTTTGGTATTGCACTTCTGGCGGGCATTGCAGGTTACGCCATTGCTGCTTCTTTAAGCTATTTTTTGATAGGTAAATTTTCATCCAATGGCCATGACCGTAGTGTTGAGGCCAGTATGACCTGTATTTTTGTGTACGGTCCGATCGGTTTTATCCTCTCGTTCATAGCAGGGTATATTTGGGCAAAAAATTTATTCTGAGCCCCAAAAAACCGCAAAGTAAAGGATGCTGTCATTTTCGTGACAAATTATCGATCTTCGCTATGGCAAAGGTCCATCCAAAAGTTATGAAATCTTTACTCCTACTTTTCCTCATGTTGGTAATGGGCTACTCAGGGACTTTTGCCCAGACCGAAGCACCGGAAAAATCTTTAAGTGCTTATATCGATTTTCTGAGTCGGTCAGCGGAGGTAACCCACAGCCGTTTCATGATGTTGCAGGCTTATCAGAACGATGTAAACCTTTATTTGAAAAAACCTGTATCCCAATTACGTTTGTCGTCATCGGGCCCACTGGAAGAATTTTATTACAAAAAAGCGTTGGAAGGGGATGGCATTTCTGGTGCTGAAAAACAGCGTCTTAATGCTTCTGCCGACAAAATATGGCTGCTGCTGAATAGATTGGATGAAGTTGGAAAAACGCTTGAAACCTACGTGCGTCTGAAATCCTATGCGGACGATAATTTCCAAAAATCCGATGTGTTGGTGTCTCAGATGAAAGCACAATTACGCCTTTTCAGTGATGAGAGGGTCTCGTTTTATCAGCAAATTCAACGGGTTTACCGCAGATATCAGCCTTACACTCCAACGGATCCTTACCAGAGTACCGGCCGGGAAATGGAACAGATCTTGATCAGCCAGCAACAATTACTGGATTCTCTTCCTTACTATCTCAACGAAGAGAATCGTTCGGAGTGGCCGATCGCGCTCGTTCAGCGCAGTTTGCTTGCGGGAGAAAAAATGTCATCGGGAATTGGAAAGTCTGAGGCCAAAATCGCATATCCCGCATCGGCAGTAATCAAGGATTTTAAATCTGCCCTGAATTCTTTGCAGGCCCTGAAAAGTAATGCGATTGATGCGCACACTTTTGCTGCGGGCCAATCCGCGCGGCATGGTAATGCGGTGTATTTGTCGCTCATCAATGCATACAATCATGACTTGCTGGCGAGCTACAAATCTTTTGTAAATTACAGTAAATCAGCGAAACGTCTGCTTGATTATCCCGCATTTAGCCCGGTTTTTGCGAATGAATTGACGGAAACCATAACAACGGACAGAAAAAGCGCTACGCCTTTTCAGGACATTTCGCCCATTGCATTTGCCGTGAAACCGGCCGCGGCGCCAGCATCCGCTACGCTTCAAAACCACCTGAATCAGTATGTTGAATTCATGAATGAATCGTTGCGGCAGATGCATCTGATGCAGGTGCTGATGCGTAATTACCAAGCATCGGCCGAGTATCACCGGGATCCTGCACGAAGCAAGTCGCGGGCTGCTTTAACTTATTCTCATGAAGATTTTAAAATACCTGTTTCAGCCTATCAGCTCCTGATAAGCAAAAAGTCTTTGATGCCGGAACCATACCGTGCCTCGGTATCGGGACAGTTGGAAGTGCTGATGAATGTACTGAAAGAAATGGATGCGCTAAGTGTTGAATTGATTGAATACACACAGGATAAGCAATATTTGCAAGATCAGCTGCGGCGGTCCGACGCAATCCTGGATCGTTACGCCAGCTTGTTCGATACTTTTGACAAGAAAAAGGAACAACTTTATGTCGATGTCCGCCGGATTTTTGAAAGCTATCCTGTTGCAGATCCCTCGGGTTCCTGGTACGTTTCCGGGCGTGCTTTGTTGCATACAGTCGACAATAACAGGGAGATTCTTTTCGGGGTGCGGGCGTTTTTGGCAGGAAAAGCGGAGCGAGTTCCGACTACCGTGAAACTGGAATCGGATGCGAAACAACTGATCGCTGACGAATACAAAAATCTGAAAGGATTACAGCGTTATGGAAGAAGCAATGGCTTGTGCCCGTATTCTCCCTACGAAGATCTGGCGGCAAATTCTCTTCGTTTTGCTGAAAAGGCGCTGAATTTGAAACTCCCTGTTGCAAGTTCGGGCAGCCATCCATACGAGTCGTTTTATTATTTTTATAACAATGAGCTTATTTATCAATACAATAAATTTGTAGAACTGGCCAAAACAGATTTGCTCCAGGCTGTAAACCAGCCTGATGTTTTTCTGTTTCGCCGGATATTTCCCACTAAAACCACGGTGCTACCGGCTAATAAAACCCCTCAAAAATCAGAAGAAGTTCTCGGTCAGAAATCCAAACCAGAGAAAAAATCCGTTAGAAATGAAAATCTTCTGCCTCTGAGCGGTAAATCAACCGAGGGTGCTGCACCTGTCAAATCAGCGCTTCGCGACACCGTTTACGTGGAAAGGGTTAGGGTGGACACGGTATATGTTGACCGAGAAGATAACAGGAAGGAGGTCAACCGCTCACTGGAAGGCTTTGCAACGAACAATATGGTGCTTTTGCTTGATGTTTCCGCTTCCATGAATTCTCCTTTCAAATTGCCTTTACTGAAACGTTCGATCAAATCGCTGCTTACGTTACTGAGGCCCGAAGATCAGATTTCAATTGTCCTGTATTCTGGCAAAGCACGCGTGGTTTTGAAACCAACGTCGGGCTCAAAATCTGCTGAAATTGCCAGAATGATCGATTTGCTACAATCTTCCGGCGATACGGATGGAAATGAGGGTATCAAACTGGCATACAAAGTGGCCAATAAACAATACATCCGTGGCGGAAACAACAGGATCGTGTTGGCGACAGACGGGGAATTTCCTGTAAGTGACGAAGTGTTCAAAATGATCGGCGATAATGCCAGTCAGGATGTTTATCTCACTGTTTTTACCTTTGGAAGAAGCCAGCTCAATGCGCGGAAGCTAAAAAAAATGAGTCAGCTCGGACGGGGCACTTACGCGCATGTAACGGAAGAACGTGCTGACTTGCAATTGATTATAGAAGCGCAGGCCAAAAAGCTTAGTGACAAATAGCCTACCTTTTTTTAATTATTTTCCAATTCACCGACCCGGTAGCCGAACTCGGTTTTCCACCGCTTAAATTCGAATGTTCTGGTTTCTTCTTTCAGATTTAATTTGTTTTTGATCAACTGACTACGGGCCACCAGCGCAACAGGAAAGCCAAGTGCCTGGGCAAGGATAGCCGGGTAGGCGTGCATCAGATCTGTGGCTTCTTTGTTGAAAATAACTGGAACCCACCAGCTTGCAGACACAAGCAGAATCGGGAGCAGAATGGCGAGAATGAAGAAACCCGCCGCCGGAAGATTTTGCATGTATCCGGTAATTAGTGTACATACGACCACCAAAACGAGAAGGAATAGAAAGATATTTTCGTAAGTCAGGATGTTCAGATCCGGGTAGAAGAACCTGGTATTGGTCAGTGAAAGAATCAGGGAGAATACCAGATATCCGGCCAGCCCGAGGGCCAGCCTGACGTCCAGTTGCGGAAGGGTTTTTGTAGTATTGAGAAACGACCGGGTAAGTTGTACCAGGCCGAGACATAACATTGCAATGCCGGCGCGGCCAATCAAATCGCCGCTATGGGAGTTAAAGGGGCCGGGATGTGCGCCAAATTTTAAATCATTCAGTAACCGAATTTCGTTTTGGAAAGAATTGCCCGCACAGAGAAAAAGAAGCAAACCCGTTTGTGCGACCAGATAATACAGTACTGTTTTCAATTCTAGATTTTGCCTTTTCAGAATGAATAATTTCATTGCCCTTGTTTGACATAAAATGGACCCCGATACTTTCTGCACTTTTTGAACCACGACTGGTTCCGAAACTAAATCGCGTATGCCTCTGCTACACCCGATTGTTTTCAACTTCGACTGGTAAAAACTTCAAGACATTTCATATTGATAATAATAGAGGAGGTTTACAAAAACCGTGAACAAAACAGCAGAATCCGTACAAAAAAACCTAAAAACGAGCGTAGACAAAGTGTGTACACCTTTTCTAAGGTATTGTAATACAGTAAATTATTTGTGTTTTTAGCATTTAGTAGTACAACTTCTGGTTTTTAGAAAAGTGCTGCCCAATTCGGGATTTAGCTTGGAGTCGTTGCCATTTTTTGTTTTTGACCGCTAATTTTTCCCGTCAGGTTTATGAAATTACCCTTCGGGCTGACCGGTCCTGCTGACTTCCTGCTACAATTTCTACGGAATTCAGGCAGGGTCGTTTCCCTCTGCGAGTGCCATTTTTTTATAAAGCCTGGTCTTGGCTCTCCGAACGCTTGCCGGGTCAATATTGAGGAGTGCTGCGATTTCCTTTGTAGATAAATTAATGTGGAAATAAGCGCAAAGCCGTATTTCGTATTTGGTGAGGGAAGGATGTTTGGCTAGCAGATTTTCAAAAAAATGGGGGTGGACCTGTTCAAAATGCAGCTTGAATTTCCCCCAGTCTGAGTCCATATATTTGTCGCTTTGCAGCGTGGACTCAATGTCGTGTAGTTTCTGTTCCTTGTTTTTCAGTGATGGTTGACCGAGTTCATGGACCTGCACCTTTAGCCGGGCCATTAATTCGTTTTTTTGCACCATGTACATGGTGGTAGAAGCCAGTTCACGCTGGTTCGCTTCCAGGTTTTGTTGCAACATTTCATTGCGTAAACCTGCTTCCCGAAGATCAAATTCGAGTTTAAGTGCCTGGGTTTCTTTTCTTTTAAGGTCCTTTTGGATCAATTTCGTTCGGGCTACAAGCGCAATTGAAAAACCAAGGGACTGCGTGATGATCGCCATATCAGGAAGGAGTGTAGTTTCTGTGTTACGCACCCGCATGACGAAATGAAACAGCGCTGTGAATGCCATGAAGGCAAAGGGCAGAATATTTGCGAACAGAAAAGCGCCAGCCGCTCTGATTTTCCGGCGATAGCCGATCAGACAGGTGTATAACAGGATGAGAATCAGAATCAGGGCCATCAGATTTTCATAAGCAATCGTGTAATTCTCCAGATAAAACCAGCAGATGTTTACGATCATAATGGTCACGGTCACAGTGATGTAGAAGACCAGTGCGTATTTCAAAATTTTGTTCAATGCAGGTAGTGTTTTGGGCGCATTGAGAAATGATCTGGTGAACTGGACAAGCCCGTACATGATCAGCAGCAAGCTGAAATGCATCAGCACGAAATTGAGATCATAAGTGTCTACCGGACCAGTTGGCCGTACCTGGAATGAAAAAACCGGACTGTAAAAAGCAGCTGAGAAAAAGTGCCTGTAAGATGTAATGTAGATCATCCCGCCAAGCTGACATATGAGGTAGTATAATACCGTTTTATCCCTGAAACTGAAATAGATATACAGATTGTTGAGAAAAAAAAGAATCAGTACCGTGATTCCGATGCCCCAAATGGTCCACAAATATTGTTCATTTTCCCAGGAAGATTCCGGTGTTTTTAGCAGAATTCTGGGATGAAATGTTTCAGCCGTGTCTTTTATGGAGCTAATGTCAAATTTGAAGTAAATCGTGCTCACCGCATTGGCCTGTAAAACACAGGAAAATATGCCCTTCAAACGTGAATTTTTCCTCGATCGGACCAGTACACCAGATTGCTGTTCGGTCCAGCGCTTCCTGTTTTGATCAAAGTAATAAAAAGTGTTGGACAGGGCAGGAGAGGCCTGAATGTCGTATTTTCTCGAATAACTGGAGGGATTTTTAACGATGACCCTGATCCAGTACGATTGTGCCCGGCCACTGCTCAGGCTGTCATTTGTGGTATAGGGAAGCTTCGGATTTTTCAGAATCTCCCTGAATGTCAGGCCATCACCCGGAATTACTCCAAAACTGGTAACGATTGTGGAAGCACTGTCATTAAGAACAAAAACTTGCTGACCGGAAACGATCGAAGAAGAAAGCAGTAAAAAAAGGAAACCTAGAATGCTCTGTTTCAATTTAATCTGCTCCGGTAAAAATAAATCTGTCATTAAATAAAAGAGGTCCGGTTCTTCGGAAAAGCCAGGGCAACTACTTGTTATACTGTGTATTTAATGGTTCTTTGGAAATAAAAACCGACACATCACGCAAACGCGGGTTCGCAAATGTATCGGTTTTTAAGTTATTCAGAATATAAATCCGGTTACATGATCGTTTATTTATGACCATTGATATTTGCGCCCATAATCTTGCACTTCCCTTATGTGGACGGACTGGCTCTACTCCGAATTAACATGCGTACCTATCGCATCATACCAGATTCCAGCCTTTTCGTGGTTTTCTGGACAACAAGCGGTTTGCTTCCTTATCACCTTTGAATTTTTCCTTCTCCGGATTCCAGGTCAGATCGCGTTTCAAACGATAGGAAATCATAGCCAAATGCATCGGTATTGTCAGTTCACGGGCATAAGTCAGATTAGATTCAGGCTGTTTACGTGATTTAACAGCGTCCACGAAATTTTGCTGGTGTCCGGGAGACCTCGGGTTTGTAATGGGGATTTCGGGAATGTCGGTTACCGTCGTTCCGTTAATCGTGATCTGGCGTGTGTTGTAATCGCAGATGAGCGTACCCTTGTCGCCCTCGAAAAATGCACCGATTCCCTGCTTCGACGCACCCGGAACGTCCGGTGGCAGGGTTGTCCAATGTAATTTCAGGCCCTCGAACTCGTAATCCACGTTCATGCTTTTCGGAGCATCCGCGATGCCTGACGGCGCCTCGCCCCGCGCACTGATTTTTGTCAGCCCTTTTGGTTGTATGGAAGAATACACTACGTCAGCAATGTGGCACCAGAAATCGGCAAATTCTCCGCCCGAGTAATCAAGGAAATAGCGGTAAGTGAAGTGGCATTTTTCAGGAATATATTCGGTGTACGGAGCGGGCCCGAGCCACATGTCCCAGTTAAGCGTTTTCGGAATCGGTTTTACGGTAGGTGAGCCCAAATCAGGAGTGGTAGCTTGTTTCCATAGCCTTACCGTATGTACATTTCCGATCGCACCGGACTTGATAATCTCAACGACCCTGTGAAAATTGTCCCCCGCATGGATCTGGTTCCCCATCTGGAAAATACGATTGTGCTTGTTCAGATTTTTCAGCATCATATCGCCTTCCTTTTTGCAATAAGAGAGAGGCTTTTCTCCATACACATCTTTTCCCGCCTGAAAAGCAAGCGTGGCAATCTGTGCATGCCAGTGATCGGGTGTAGCAACCGTGATGGCGTCAATGTCCTTGCGTTCCAGAATACGCCGGAAATCACCATAGGTATCCACTTTCGCGTTGGGTTGCATTGCCAGCAATTTGTTTTTCGTGTCGCCCAGATGCAGTTCATCCACATCGCAGAGTGCAACAATTTCAACTTCCGGCAGATTGGCAAACCACTTCATGTGGCTGTTGCCCATACCGCCAAGCCCGATATGCGCTATGCGAAGCCGATCGCTGGCGGCAACCTTCCCGTAAAGGGAAGGCAAAATAGTGAAACCCAGTGCGCCGAGGCCGGCCATTTTAACAAAATCTCTCCTGTTGGTGTGAACACTCATCTGATGTTGGTTTAGGATTAGGTGCTTCAATTTAGCAACATTTTATTTGAATTCGGGTGAACAAAAATGGGTTGCCAGCGGATTCTTCTGTCGGGGGTGCTGCTGCGGGTCGTTTCAATTTTACTTTTGTATTGAAAAGAGGCAGATTTGAGCAATTGATCTGACAAAATGCAGGCAGTTTTCACGACAAAATCCCGAAAACTACCAAATAGCTCCCGGGACTTGTTTGCTGCGCAACTATTTACACCTGATTTTGTGCCTTGGGCCTGAAAGCAGGCCTTTTTACCACGATTGCAACTCCGTCCGATCGTTCCGCGTTGGAAGTTGACTTGCTTTTCCTCGTCGTCTTTTTGTTCTTTCCAAAGCCTTTGCGGTTCCACCAGATGATAAAACCGGTCACCGGCAGGGAAGCTCCGATTAATGATGACAAAAATGCAAGTACTTTTCCTGGAAAACCGAGAATGCTACCCACGTGAATATCGTAGTTCATTTTCCGGAGTTTGGTTGCTGCTGAGGCCTCTTCCCACCTGGCGCCATAGACTTCGTCCCTCGGGAATTGTTTCAAAGTATGCTGATCGAAGGTGTAGCTGCGGTTGTTGTAGAATTGACCAGCGTTTGGATAAATGGTCACATATATAACCGATTTGACCTTGGATGTGTCCGGGAAATTGTAATAGAAGCCCTGAGATTTCGGGTTTTCCTGAACTACTTTTGCCCAGGCAGCATCGATTGCCCGGGCTGGCGTGTATAATGTGTTGGCTTTAAGTGAGTCTGAAGCTAGTTCGTTTCTGCCCGGCAGTGATTTCCCGCCCGATGTCGCCCAATACATGCCTTCGCTGTACCATTTAATACCGTAAACCATGCCTGTCAGTGCAATAGCCAGCAGGAAAAGCAGCGAATAAAACCCAAGAACATTGTGCAGATCAAGATTCACCCGCTTGAAGGAAGCACCCCATTTGATCTTGAAACTTTTATCCCGCGTGCTTTGCGTCCATTTTTTAGGGTACCACCAGATCAGTCCAGTAATGAGCAAAACTACAAAAACAAGCGTTCCATAGTTGACGATCGGCCGGCCAATTTCAAACGGGAGCCACAGGAAACGGTGGCCGTTCAGTACCCAGCGGAAAAAGTTGGTTTCGCCTTTTTTATGTACATCCCTGCTGATTATTTTCCCGGTATACGGGTTAATTTTCAAAGTGACATTTGGCCCGCGTCGCTCACCCAGCCCAAGATTGATGGCCTTTCCCTGTTGGTAATTCGCGTAGGAAACTTTCAACCCCGGGTATTCTTTCTCGGCAATCTCCATAAGCTGAGAAGGCATGATCACTGCTTTTTCCTGCCTTTCCACCCTTGTTTCAGGTTCCAGCAGATCAGTGATTTCTTCATTAAAAACCCAGACACAACCCGTTATGCAAACGATAAGCACGATGATTCCGGAAATAAGCCCCAGCCATAAATGCAGCCAGTTATTGATTTTTTTGAAAGTCGACATTTTGATTGATTCAATTGAAAGGTGAATGCTTTTGGAATTTCATAGTTGCTTTTTTGCGCCGTTGGTAAAGCTTCTGCGCTGGGTTTCCGATAAAAAGTCAGATACCCGTATCCCGAAGGCACAGGTATCTGATTGACATTCCGGAGGGGATTTCAGTGTAATCAGTAATTCACTTTGACGATCGCCGTGATTTTACCGCCTTCTACTTTCAAGCCCTGTTTTGCTGTCGCGCTCGCAATATCGACCGAGTAAACCCAGCTGCCTGCGTCCGTATTGATACCGACGTAAACGCTTTTGCCATCCTCGCTCACAGTATTATTGTTGTAAGACGCAGAAGAAGAGACAATTGCATCGGGTGTTCCGGATACCCATGTGAAGGTTTGGTTATATAAATCGGCTATACCCAACTTGTTCGCACTGTACTGATCTTTTGGGTCGGTCAGCATGTACACCAGCGACTTTCCTTTTCCCAGGTAAGTTTGTTTAATGATTTTTGAACCGGATTTTTCCTGAATATTGAAGAAGTAACTTTTGTCAAATTCGGTAGTTCCCTTCTTTACGCGTATAAAGGCCGACGGGTTTTTCGAAGTCAGCGTACCGCTGTTGCTGGCGACTGATGGCGAAAAAGCGTAAGTGTCGCCATTTTCGTCAACTGCCAGACCGTTATTGAAATAACTGCCGATAAATCCCGTACGATTGTCTTTGATGGTTTTCTCAAACGTCATACTTGGATAAGAGTAAACTGCAATCCAGCTGCTGTCGGGAAATGCCGTTCCGAATGCATCCGGCGCTACGCCTTTGATACTCATATAGGGCGCGAAGATTTTGTCGCCAACCTGTGTCGCCCACGTAAAGTGTGCCCGCTCACCATTTCCTGCAAGTTTCACAATGTTGATCTGCCCTTCTTTTACGATTTTCGACGAATCGGCGTTGATCCGGAACCAGGACGCACTTTCATTGCCGGTTCTGGGTACTTTGATGGTCAGGATATCGTCGCCGGCAGGAGCAAAAACATGAACGGTTTCGCTCTGGAAATCGGAGGTTTTTACCAATTCACCTTTGTCGTCCAGCTTGTAAGTGGTCACAGCGCCGGGATTACCCTGGCCATAGAGCATACTGAAAAACTTTCCTTTATGGGTCAGATAATAGCGGTATGAGCCATCCTGTTCAATCCCTTTTCCAACGGTGCTGATTGTCCCCTGTGAAAGGTCGTCGGTAGTAAGCAGATAATCGGCCACGCCGGACGAGCCGATAGGAGAGGATGCTACAATGTAACGTGTTTTGCCAACCGGCTCAGTTCCTGGCCCTGCGCCGGGATCTACTGTTTTGTCGTCACCACAGGCACTCAATAACACACCCAGACCCAACACGAAACACAACTGTCGATAGTACTTTTTCATTTTAAGTATTGTTAAAAAATATAGAATTGAATTAGGATTATTTGCTTATGTAGTACCGCACTTTGGCGTAAAACCCGCGGCTGGGTTTTTGAAGGCTGAAATTGTCATACAGCTTGCTGTCAAGCATGTTTTTACATTCCAGAGAAATGTTGTATTTCCCGTTTGCCATTGCATAAACTATGTTTACGTCATGGCTTAGCTGTTTCGGAATATCCAGTTTGTCGCTGCCAAGGCTTGGCCAGTACAGGTAATAAGCGTGCACGTAAAGAAGGTTGTAACCGAGCGTCAGCGTATTGCCTTTTCCTCCCAGGTTTTTCAGGAAAACCGCGGCGTCGGCATTGCCAAACATGAACGGCATATTGGGGATCCGGTCGCGATAGAGTGGACTTTCCGTAGTGTATCCGTCTTCAAAACGCGTATTGTTCCGCAGCGACTGGTAGGTCAGATTGGCGCCTGCTGTGAAAAGCTGACGGAAAGAATAACGCACCTCGCCATCGACACCAAAATTGGTGACATCAGCCAGATTGTCCATTACCTGTTTGGTTTGGTTCGCATTCAGTTTAGGCCGGATAAATCCCTGTGCGTCGCGGTACAACACATTGGCATCCAAGTTGATGCGGTGCATTTTCCCGATGGCAGTCTGGTAGCTGAAACCCAGATTGTAGTTATTACTCGTTTCCGGGTCGAGGTCGATATTGCCTTCCAGATTAAGCAGATCACCAAATAATTCGTCAGTCTCAGGGAGTCTGTAACTTTTCTCAAATGATCCTTTCAACTGAAAGTTTTTAAGTAAAAAATAGGTTGAAGCAATGCCGTAGCCCACTTTTTTGAAATTGTTTTTCTGCACTTTGTAGGCTACGTCGCCCCAGTTTCCGGAAGGATTATAGGAAACCGAATATTTATTAAACTGGGAGAACTGCTTGACGAAAATGGAGGTGTTCCATTTTTCGCTGTAATCGAATTTGTAACCCAGTCCGAGCACATTTTTTGTGTTAAACCGCGGCTGCTCATACTTATCACTTTCCGGAAAAAGTTCGTCTTTCCCCTTTCTGTTAAAAGTATTGTAAACGTTGTTGATCGTAAAGGAATGCCTGTCACTGATCTGATAAGTGGCATTTGCCGTAACAAGCCCATTGTTGTTGCGGTATTTATATAAAGATCGCTCCCTTTCGCTCCCCAGACCTTCATATTGTTTGAACTGTTGAAACCAGTTGTAGCGCCGGTAAACGGTGTCTATATTTTGTTCCTGACCTAAATTGTAGTTGGCCGAAAGATTGACATTGAGACCTTTTACAAACAAATCCTTTTTCTGATATTTCAGGCTTGGCATCACGATGTTTCCTTTCCTGTGCCATTGCCCGAAAACGCTCACCATTCTGGCACCCGTTTGTATTTCGGCATGATTCTGCCCCAGCGTAATTCCGAACAGTAAACGGTCTGCGAATTTTTTGCCAACAACCCCGACATTGGCAATCAGCGTTTCATTGTGATAGGTGTCATGAAAGCGTCTCAGGCGCTGATTCCGGAAATATTCGCCGGTATTCACGTCAGCAACATCTACATTGATCCAGTAATTATTGTCCGAATAGTTTTGAAATGCGTTAACCTGAACTGTAAAACCGTTTTTGGCAGTGAAGCCTGCGTTTATCGCAGTCCGGTGCGTGTTAAAGGAGCCGAAAGAATAAGAGGCGTCCAGATAACTGTTTTGTTTTGTGCTTGTTACGATGTTCACCGCCCCGCCCAAAGCATCGGAACCGAGCCAGATCGGCACAACTCCTTTGTAAACTTCAACGCGTTCAGCCAGGTTGATCGGAATGTTATTGAGCTGAAACGAAGAGCCGAAATTGTCCATCGGCACACCATCCAGAAAGAATTTTACCTGCCGGCCGGTAAAGCCGTTCAGCGAAAAATTCATATTGGAGCCCACTCCGCCACTTTCCCGAACCCTTACGCCCGAAACGCGGTCCAGTGCATGTGACAAATCCAGCGTCGAGTTTTGCAGTTTTCCAGCATCTATTGCTGTCACATTATAAGCCTGCCTGTTGATTTCCTTTGTTTCCGTTCGACCGATCACCGAAACCGATTCCAGTTCCTGGCTGCTGCTTTTCAGGTTAAAATGCGTTTTGTGCTGTTCGCCGGCACGAAGTGTCACCGTTTTGGAAGCTGCTTCGTAACCAAGAAAGGAAACGGTTAACGTATACTTTCCCTGCGTTAAATTTTCCAGCTTGAAATTGGCGCGTGAATCGGCAAAAGTACCTGTGGAAGTTCCTTTTATCGAAACCGTGGCACCCGGTAAAACTTCTCCGTCGGCGGACTTAACCGTTCCCGTTATGGAGGCGTTTTGGGCATATGCTAACATTGAACAGACACATAGTATGCCTGTAATGAAGATTTTTTTAACTTGCATTACTTTTAATTTTTGACGACTTTAAAAGTGCCACGCTTTCGTGTGGTTGGCCGTGCGGTTGGCGCCGTGCGGCCGTCTTTCTCTACTTTTCTGCCTGTTCAGGGGCAATGCTGATGTGTCAGGTAAATTTTTTCATGTATATTTTTGATTTAGGGTGAGTTGATTCGCAAATTCTTCGTTTGTAAAAACGAAATTCAGTGAATTGGCAATTCGGGAAAACACTGCGATTTGGTGAGTTTTACCAATCATTTTTTGCAAATGTAACCTTTGTTTATATTTAGTCCAAATAAGTAAAAGCTAAAATGTTGTTTCAGACACTCGTTTGCGCTCAGTTACATCGTGGCCGGAATGAGTGGGTTGCCTGGATTTATTGGTGATAATCAGTGGTTTGACTAAGTTGGAAAGAGGCGCTGTTGGCTGGCCATATTTTATTATTTTTTTACCAACGGTGACATTTTGTAAATCCTGGCAAGTAGGTACATCGAACCTGCAACTCATAAATGGCTACGGATTTTAGTTGTAGGGGCGAGCCTTCAATTTGTCGTCCATGTTGTTACCAGTAGATTTACATTCATTACCGGATACAAAGTCATATCAAATCATCATAATATGTTAAAAACTAAGTACTTGCTTCTTGCCTTCGCGATTTACTTTTCTTATCCCGAGTCGCTTATTGCACAAAAAGGAAAACCGCTATTTCCGCAAACCCCGGGAATGGTCTCCTATACCTATCGCCGTAGTCTGGGCAAGGATGTAGCGGCCACGCTGGACACCATCAAAGCACTTGGCGTAACGGACATGGAGTTTTCCAGTCTTTTTGGAAGAACGGCGGCCGAAATCCGCAAGTTGCTGGACGAGCGGGGAATGAAATGTTCTTCATTTGGAGTGAGTTACGGTGATGCGCTTGATAAAACAGATGAAGTGGGTCAAAATGCGAAAACGCTTGGTGCTCAATTTGTGAGAGTAGCCTGGATACCGCACAATGGTGTTTTTACGTTGGCAATGGCGGAAAAAACGGTTGCCGATTTTAACCAGATCGGGAAAAAATTAAAGGACGGCTTTGGTCTGATGTTCTGTTATCACAACCATGGGTATGAATTTGAAAAATATGAGGACGGAACACTTTTTGATTACATCGTAACCAAAACAGATCCGCAGCTGGTAAGTTTTGAACTGGATATTCTCTGGGCGTTTTTTCCGGGTCACGATCCCGCGGCGTTGCTGACAAAGTATCCGAAACGCTTTAAACTGATGCATTTGAAAGACATTCGGAAAGGTGTGGCCGGCAATATGTCCGGGGGAACGCCAGTCGAAAATGATGTGGCACTGGGAACCGGGCAACTGGACATTCCATCCATTTTGAAGGCAGCCAAGAAGTCAGCAATTGAGCACTATTATATTGAAGACGAAAGCCCCAGTTACGCTACACAGGTGCCAAAAACTATGGCGTATCTCAAGAGCCTGAAACAGTAGGTATTTCTTCAAAATAGACATGGAACAACGGAGGTGTGCGATTAGCTTCCTCCATTGTTTTTGTCCTTATTTTTCATAGGAGAATTCAATGTTGCCTGTCTTATTAAAGACAAGTGGGCTCGGCTTGCTGAAACGTGTGCTGACTATAAATCGTTTGAAATCAGTTCCGGAATCCCGAAAAAGTAAATATCAAACTGTAAAGAATCTAATCGTTATCAGTTATTTTCATGCAAAACAGACGTGATTTTATCAAAAAAGCTGCTGCTGGTTCAGCAGCGTTCGCCATTGGCGGGTCAGCATACGGTTTTAGCGCCAAAAGTTATAACCGCATTATTGGTGCAAATGAGCTCATCCGCGTGGCAACGATCGGTGTGAACAGCAGAGGCAACACGATGTCGGGAACGATTGCCGGACAAAAGAATGCCGAAGTAGGAACAATATGCGACGTTGACGAACGGGCGATACCAAAAGCAATTGAAACGGTTTTGAAAACCAAACAAAAACAATCTCCAAAATCGGAGCGGGATTGTCGTAAAGTGCTGGAAGACAAATCAATTGATGCAATTTACATCGCCACGCCGGATCACTGGCATGCGCCGCTGACCATCATGGGATGCCTGGCAGGAAAACACGTTTATGTCGAAAAGCCATTGAGCCACAATCCGCGAGAGGGAGAAATTGCAATTGCTGCCGCCCGGAAATACAATCGCGTAGTACAAATGGGAGCGCAGCGGCGTTCCGCTCCGGTGCTCACGCAGGGAATAGAACAATTGCACAAAGGCATAATTGGGCGCGTTTATCTGGCCAAAACCTGGTATACCAACAAACGTAAAGCAACGAACCTTAAACCGGGCACGGTTCCATCCTGGCTGGATTATGAGCTGTGGCAAGGGCCTGCTCCGCGGGTTGCATACAAGGAAGGATTGATCCATTACGACTGGCATTGGTTCTGGCATTGGGGAACGGGCGAGGCTTTAAACAATGGTACGCACGAGGTGGACGTTGCCCGCTGGGGGCTTGGTGTTGACTTTCCGACGCGTGTGAGTTCGGTTGGTGGTCGTTATGAGTTTAAGGACGACTGGGAAACGCCTGATACGCAGATTGTAATTATGGATTACCCCGGACGAATTTCACTGATGTGGGAATCCCGGAGTTCAAACGGACGGAAGATTGAAGGCGCGGATCGCGGAATCATATTTTACGGAGAAAACGGCAGCTTGGATACCGGCGGCGATAGTTATACGGTTTACGATTTGGACGGGAAGCTCGTAAAAGAGGTGAAATCAGTCGAAAAAGAGGATGTTCAGGGGCGTAACACGGCTAGTCCGAGCCTGGGAATGGACAACCTGCACGTGGCAGATTTTCTGGACGCAATCAAAAATAACCGTAAACCCAACTGTGATGTGGAGATCGGATTTAAAAGTGTTGTCGCCATGCAGCTCGGTAATATTTCCTGGCGCGTTGGCCGCGATTTGAAAATAGATCCTGCCAACGGCCACATCATCGGCGACAAAGATGCACAGAAACTGTGGTCGCGCGAGTATGAAAAAGGCTGGGAGCCAAAAGTTTAGTTTTGGGCGGTTAGACTTGCCGGTTTTAAAGACTTACCAGGTTTAGCGACTTGCCAGGTTTTCAAAACCTGGCAAGTCTATTCGTCAACGAAGAAACTGTTTTGTTAAATCAACTTCCAGTATGGCCTTCAAATTGGAAAAACGTTTTGGGAAATGGGCATTACCGGCATTGCTCTCGCTGTTTATGGCAGTGGTGTTGGTTTACGGCTATGCTGTCCGAAATGCCAATAGTGACGTGGTTTCAACCAGTTTACCGGACCATGTTGATTTCAATTTTCACATCAAACCCATTCTTTCAGACCGCTGTTTTTCGTGCCACGGCCCGGACATGAACAAACGGGAAGCTGGCCTGCGGCTGGACGTTGAAAAAAGTGCGTATGCATTTTTGAAAGATACCAAAGGACTTCACGGGATTAAACCGGGCGATCCAAAAGCGAGTGGGGTTTATCTGCGGATCACTTCCGACGATCCGAGTGTAAGAATGCCGCCCGTTTCATCCAATTTAGCTTTGTCGGAATACGAAATAAAGCTGATTGAAAAGTGGATTAAACAGGGCGCCGAATATCAGAAACACTGGGCATTCCTTGCTCCCAAAAAGTCAGGGCTTCCGGAGACTGAGGATAAATCGTGGCCAAAAAGCGCTATCGATTATTTTGTGTTAAATAAAATGAGCAACTATGGATTAAAACCAAATCCAAAAGCGGACAAAGAACAGTTGCTCAAAAGGGTTTGCCTTGACATCACCGGTCTTCCTCCCGATTTGAAGCTGATGGATCAGTTTTTAAAAGACGACTCCAAAGATTCATACGATAAGGTTGTCAGCCACCTTTTGAAATCACCGGCATATGGAGAGAAAATGGCATTACATTGGATGGACGTGTCCCGTTATGCGGATTCTTACGGCTATCAGGATGACCAGTGGCGTACGCAGTGGCCATGGCGGGATTGGGTGATTCATGCATTCAACGAAAATATGCCTTACAGCCGTTTCCTGACCTGGCAAATTGCAGGAGATATGCTGCCAGGCGCAACGAAAGAGCAAGTTCTGGCAACTGCATTTGGAAGAAATCACAAGATCACCGAAGAGCAGGGCGTGATTGATGAGGAATACCGGGTCAATTATGTGCTGGATAGGACCAACACGTTCAGCAAAGGTGTGCTGGGGATTACGATGGAATGTGCGCAATGTCATGATCATAAATTTGACCCGTTTTCACAAAAGAACTACTACCAGCTTTTTGCTTTTTTTAATAATACACCGGACAAAGGTCTTGAAATTGCGAGTTCCCGGGATTCTAAACCGGCCAAATTTCCCCTCATGCGCATAGATCAGCGAGATTTATCCGGAATTCTGCGCTTCATCAATAATCCGGATACCGCATCGCTGACAGTTTCCGTGATGAGCGAACAACCTGAACGAAGAAAAACTTTCCTGCTCAATCGAGGCGTTTATGACGCCCATGGGCCCGAAGTTTCCCCGGCAACACCGGAATCTGTTTTGAGGCTGGACACATCGAAATATGCACAGAATCGGGTTGGTCTGGCTCGCTGGACGGTAAGCAAAGATAATCCGCTGACTGCACGTGTATTTGTAAATCAGGTTTGGGCAGGTATTTTCGGAAAAGGAATTGTGCCGTCCATTGGCGATTTTGGTAGCCAGGGAAGCTTGCCATCCCATCCTGAACTGCTAGACTGGCTTGCTGTTGATTTTGTGGAGAATGGATGGAATGTAAAACGCCTTGTACGACAGATCGTTACATCCCAAACTTATCAGCAGTCGTCACAGATCACGCCCGAAAAACTGGAAAAGGATCCCGACAATAAATATCTTTCCCGAGCGTCGCGCATCAGGCTTCCGGCGGAACTCATCCGGGATCATGTACTTGCAAGCAGCGGGATTCTTTCAACAAAAGTCGGCGGCCCGAGTTTTAAGCCCTATCAGCCCGATGGTATCTGGGAAGTCCGAAGTTCAGGGCGGGGGAATTTGAAACGATATGTACAGGATCATGGTGAAGCGCTCTATCGCAGAGGGCTTTACACTTTTATTAAACTGACTTCCCCGCCGCCAAACATGCTCGTTTTTGATGGAAGCAACCGCGACCAGTGCGAGGTGAACAGGATGCGTACCAATACGCCTTTGCAGGCATTGGTGATGATGAATGATCCGATTGTGCTGGAAGCGTCTCGCGTTTTTGCCGGCAAATTGATGGAGTTTAAAATTTCGGAAGAAGAAAAAATCACCATCGCTTTCCGAAGAATTCTCTGCCGGATGCCGGACAAAAAGGAAAAGGAAACTTTGTATGCATATTACCAAAAAGAAAAGCAGCGGTATAAAATGAAACCCGGAGAAGCAGCGGCCTTTCTGGATATCGGCGAATTTGCCGGCAACAAACCGGTAGCGAAATCGGAACAGTCGGCGCTGATGTCGGTGGTGCACATGATGTATAATCTGGAAGAAGCGATTACGAGAAATTAGGTGTCGGGTGGAAATTGATTAGTTGTAAATATTTGAGGCAAACGATATGGGAGAGATCATTGAAAATGGGCTCAATGTGAACCGGAGGCAGTTTTTTTCACGGGTGAGTACCGGTATAGGAAGTATGGCGCTAGGGTCTCTGCTGATCCCGGATCTGTTTTCAAATTCGAAGGAGGACACCGACTCATTTGCTCCTGGGATGCCGCATTTTGCTCCAAAAGCCAAGCGTGTCATTTACATGTTTCAAAGTGGTGCACCTTCGCAGCTCGAGTCTTTTGACTACAAACCGCTGCTCCGGCAGATGATGGGGCAGGACCTTCCGGAATCGATCCGCCAGGGACAGCGACTTACGGGTATGACGGCAAATCAGGCCAAATTTCCATTGGTTGGCTCTTTTTATGATTTCAAACAATACGGCCAGGCGCGTGCATGGGTGAGCGATTTATTTCCCCACACGGCCAAAGTTGTTGATGATATATGTATTATTAAATCGCTTTATACAGAGGCAATTAACCATGATCCCGCCATTACTTTTTTCCAGACGGGCGCACAACAGGGAAACCGTCCAAGCATGGGTGCATGGATGAGTTACGGGTTGGGAAGTGAAAACCAGAATTTGCCGGCATTTTGTGTATTGGTTTCAAAGGGAAAAGGTAACGGACAAGGCGTTTATTCCAAATTGTGGAGCAATGGTTTTCTGGATTCTGTTCACCAGGGCGTGCAATTTATGCCAGGCAGTGACCCGGTGTTGTATATGAGAAATCCGCCGGGCACCGATAAAGTCAGCCGGCGTGAGATGCTGGATAATCTCGAAATCCTGAACCAGATGCAATACGATAAACTGGGTGATCCGGAAATTGTTACAAAAATCCGTCAGTACGAAATGGCTTACCGGATGCAAACATCTGTGCCTGAGGTGACTGACCTTTCCCGTGAGCCTGATCACGTGATCAAAATGTATGGGCCGGATTGTCTGGTTCCCGGCACTTACGCGGCCAATTGTCTGCTTGCCAGAAAACTTGCAGAAAATGGAGTAAGGTTTATCCAGCTATATCACCAGGGTTGGGATCAGCACGGCAATCTGCCCAATGAAATGGCAGGTCAGGCAAAGGACGTGGACCAGGCTTCGGCGGCGTTGGTACAGGATCTGAAACAACGCGGCTTGCTGGAAGACACGCTCATTGTCTGGGGAGGAGAATTTGGACGAACTAACTACTGCCAGGGACATCTGGAGTTCAACAAATATGGACGTGACCACCACCCGAGGGCATTCAGTGCCTGGCTTACCGGCGCAGGGGTTAAACCAGGAATTGTGTATGGTGAAACGGACGATTTTGGATACAATATCACAAAAGACCCTGTCCACGTGCACGACTTTCATGCGACCATGCTCCATTTGCTCGGTCTGGATCACGAAAAACTGACTTACAAACATCAGGGTCGACGCTACCGTCTGACAGATGTGAGCGGGAAAGTGGTCAAAAGTCTTCTCGTATAAATTTGACGGAAAATTACTTGCTCTATGAGATTTTTGAAGGGATTTGTCATCAACCTGATTATTGGACTAAACGCTTTTATTGCCTTTTTTCTGGTTTTTGAACATAGAATTGAAATTCCTTCATTGCTGAAAGTGGCTGGCAGAATCCATCCTTTGTTTCTTCACTTTCCTATCGTACTGCTGCTTCTGACCTTTGCGGTTGTCTTTTTTAAAAATTTGATTCCAATTGAGAAAACGGCAATTGAGAAAATAACGCGTCTTTTACTTTATTCAAATGCCGTTTTTAGCGGAATTACTGTCGTTCTTGGTTTGCTGCTTTCACAGGAAGATGGATACGTCGGTAGTAACGTCTTGCTCTACCATAAATGGACGGGCGTTAGCCTTTCTTTTTTTGCAACTGTTTTACTTTCTGTTGGTTATGTCAATTGGAACGAAAGCATACTGAAAGGCGGACTCGTTGTTTCAGTCGTCGTTCTGACCGTCGCATCACACTTCGGTGCGACGTTGACACACGGTGAAAACTTTGTGATGGCGCCTTTAGTGACAAAAAATTCAAACACAATTGATTTAAATGAAGCCAGGATTTACAGCGATCTGGTTCAGCCGGTCTTGAAAGAGAAATGTTTTAGCTGCCACAATCCGGACAAAGCCAAAGGAGAGCTCGTCATGACAGATAGCGCTTCGCTACGGAAAGGGGGAAAAACGGGCAAATTGTTTCTTGCAGGAGATTCCGGCAAAAGTCTTATCATAGAAAGACTTCTACTTTCAATCGACCACAAACACAGAATGCCTCCAAAAGGAAAACCGCAGCTAAGTGAAGACGAAATTGCAATGATCAGTTCCTGGATCAAGCTTGGCGGGAGCTTTACCAGCAAACTCTCAGACTTTCCAGCAAACGATAAAATTCATGAACTGGCAGCGAATCTATATAGCGGTAATCAAAAAGAAATTTATGAATTTCCGGCAGCAGACGTGGCGTTGATCAAAAAACTGAACAACAGTTACAGACTGATTTCAGCCGTCGCTATTAATTCACCGGCGTTGGACGTCAGTTTTTTTAACCGAGGTGCTTTCAACGAAAAATCGCTCGAAGCGCTAACTCCGATCAAAGAGCAAATCGTTCGGCTGAATCTGAGTGGCATGAGGTTACGGGAAGGTGATATAAAACTGATCGCTTCATTTGAAAATCTGCGCCAGATAAATCTGAATTATACAAATGTTACGGACGAAAACATGGCAATGTTCAAAATTTTGAAAAAGTTGGATATCCTGATGGTGACCGGAACAAATGTCAGTTCCAGGGGTTTGGCAGGAGTCTTGTCCGGCTCAAAACCAAAACACATTTATGCATGGAACACGGCACTCAATACCAAACAGGGTGACAGTTTGATGCTAAAATTTCCCGGAGTCAAAATTGAAACCGGTTTTCAGGATGATGGAATGGTCGTTCTGGACCTGAATTCGCCGCAAATACTGCCCGGAAACGCGTTTTTCAGGCAACCATTTTACCTGAACATTACCCATCCAATTAAAGGTGCCGGGTTGTACTATACGCTGGATGGCACTGAACCGGACAGTATTACCTCGAAACTTTTCAGGGAGCCTGTTCTTATTACAAGTAACACACCGGTAAAAGTGAAGGCTGCAAAAAAAGGTTGGGCGAGTAGCAAAGTGGTTCAGAAATACTTTCAACGTTCGTCCATTTTGCCTGATTCCTTTCATTTGCTTACGCTCCCCGATCCTTATCACAAAGGCCGTGGAGCGGAAACGCTGTTCGATCTGGCCGAAGGCAGTACAGATATCCTCTATGCAAGCGACGGGAAATGGCTGGGTTACCGGAATCAGGCTTTTGAAATAGAACTGAATTTTCGTAAGCCGTTAAGAATCAGCGAGATCATTTTGAGCACCCTTTTGAATGTCAATTCAGAAAGTTTTCCACCAGCAGAAGTTGAAGTATGGATCAGTAAAGACAGGAATGCACCTGTTTTGTTCTCAAAAATCCGGCCGGATATGCCTGCCAAGGAAGCCGCGGTTCAGCAAAAATTAATACCTGTACAATTCAATCAAAATACCACTGTTACCGGAATGAAAATAATCGCAAAGCCGCTCAGTAAGTTGCCAAAATGGCACAAAAATGCAGGCAGTCCGGCCTGGTTTTTTATTGACGAGATTTTGATAAATTAAGAAAAACACAATGATCCTGTTCGCTGGGACCGGATAATAAATTATTTGACCGGAAACACATCGATTCTTTACTAATGAGTTGAAAATCTTTAAATTACTGCTATATGTTTTGTCTCTGTAACCGACATTCCTGTGGCAACCGAAACCTCCTCCCTTCGACTTATTGAAATTTTATCAGATGAATTTTCCCAATTGCACGGCGAGGCCGCACCTTTGCTCGCTGACGACCTGATTTCGTTAAAATCAGCGACACCGGGCACATTTTTGTATTCATCCGTCATTGGCCAGGAGGGTGAAGCGCATTCCGAAACAGGCTCGACTGTGATCGGGCAAAAGGAATCGTCTTTTCAGGTTTTTCGTCAGAAACGACTTGCTGAATGGACGGGAGATGCTAAAAAACAGACCAAATCACTGGCCCCTGATAATGTGCCACCGGGAGCGGAAAAAATGATTGCCGTCATTGAAGCCAAAATCAGGCAGGCTGATCTCGTTTATTGCGAGCCCTGGATAACAGACGCTCCGCTCAGGGCCTTCACAAGGGGGTTGCTGGAAGAATACATTGCGCGGTATCCAAAAGCGAAACCTGAAAAGAAGCAATCTGCTAATCCGTCTTCCTCTGTACCAATAGATACGGACAGTGGATTTTCGGGTGGCATGGCGATCGCATCCGCTCAGCAAACTTTTGATCCAGGCGACCAGGCAGCGGCCAAAGCCGTCATAGTTGAGCAACAAAAAGATGCGGAAAAACTCAACAGGCTTATTCTGGAAGATGTTTTCCCTGAATACCTTGAACGCCAGGACAGCAAACGCCTGACCGCATTGTACAAGGCGATGTTTGGAAAACAGCAAAATGCCTTGTGTTTGTCCGGTGGGGGAATCCGCAGTGGTACTTTTGCATTGGGGATTGTGCAGGGGCTGGCGCAATCAGGAACCAGCCCGAAAGATTTTTCATACCTTTCAACCGTTTCCGGTGGCGGTTACCTGGGAGGATGGCTTAGCGCGTGGATACATCAGGAAGGCGTTGATTCTGTTTTTAAACAACTCAAACCTGGGTCATCATTTCCGATTGAACCCGCACCGATACGCCACTTACGCGCGTACAGCAACTATCTTAGTCCGATTTTGGGCTTGTTTTCGGCTGACACCTGGACGCTTTTCGCCATTTATCTCCGTAATCTGACGATCAACTGGCTGATCATCATTCCGTTTCTGGCCGCCATTGCTTCCATTCCCTGGCTGCTGGCAGCAACTGTGAACAGCGACCCCAATTTTTTGGGGTTGGTAACCAGTTTCATTTTGGGTGCGGTGTTTATGATTGTCAGCGATTTGTTTACCAAACAAAACCCGCCGATCATTCAGAATGAGCAGAATTATGACCCCGGATTTTCCTGGCAGGATCGCAATCAGCAATATTTTCTCGTCAAATGCCTGGCCCCGGGATGCTTCGGTATTTTTTGCTGGACAGTGAGCTGGTACTGGTTTCTCTATGGAGATTTTCCGGATGCTTCCGCATTTTTTCAAAATTTTCATACACGTGTTCGATCGGAGTGGGATTTTGAATTATCCGGATATAGCATAATACACTTCGCGATTGCCTCCCTTTCCTTTGTAATTGTGGAATGGGTCGTTTTTGCATTATTGGAGTGGGCGAAAGTTATTCCGGAACGCTTTAACACCGAAAAGGGGAAAAATAACCGTTGGAAGGAAGGCGTTTGTCTTTTGGTGGCGGGCGCCCTTTCCGGATTTTTGCTGATCACGATGGCACGGGTGATGCCTTTGTACAATGATTCTGAAAAAATCGCGATCCTTTACACCAGTTTTGCATTTCCCGTTTTTCTGCTGATCATCCTTTTCAATGGGTTTATATATGAAGGGTTGAAAAGCACCTTTGTAGAAGATGCGGAACGGGAGTGGACTGCGCGTTACAGTGCCTGGTTTTTGATTGTAGCCTTCGGCTGGGCGCTCGCTGCCGGGGTTATTTTATACGGGCCGGTGCTCGTGCGGGATCTTTTGAAATACGTATTTACAGTTGGTGCGATCACCAGTTATCTCACTGCCTATCTGGGTCAGAAGTTGAAAAGCAACGGTAAGCCTGAGCAACCAGCAGGCGGAAAAAAGAGTGCCCTGGCAAATGTCAGCTTACCTGTAATGGCATTTATAGCCATCATTATTTTGTTCATATTTTTATCTTTCATGGACATTGCACTGATGGGAAAGGCGGTGGATCTGATCACAGACAACGAATCAGGCCTTTCTCCTGAGGAAGCAGCTAAAATTCCTTTCTATTTTGCGTTGCTTGTGCTCGCCGGGTTATCGGTTATTTGCCTGGGTTTTTCATTTGCAATTGATATGAACCGGTTTTCCTTGCACGCCTTATACAGGTCGCGGTTAATTCGGGCCTATCTGGGCGCGTCGCGTCCCGAAGGACAGCGCCGGCCCGACCCGTTTACAGGATTTGACGAAACAGACAATATGTACATGGGAGATCTGGTGAAAAAGGAGCCGGGAAAGACAACACTTTTAAAACCATTTCACATAGTCAACGTGGCGCTGAACCTGGTAGCTGGGAAAAATTTGGCCTGGCAGGAAAGGAAGGCGGCTTCCTTTACAGTGTCTCCCTTACATGCCGGCTCCATGATTTTGGGATATCGGAAAACCTATCAGGATGAATTGATGCAAAATGGCACTGTTTCAGAACGAAAAGGGAAGTTTTATGGAGGCGACCGCGGAATTTCCCTCGGAACTGCGATGACCATTTCCGGTGCGGCGGTGAGCCCGAATTCGGGTTACAATACGTCTCCGCTGGTTGCTTTTTTTATGACTCTTTTCAATTTAAGGCTGGGTTGGTGGCTGGGGAATCCTGGCCCAACCGGAAACGATACCTTTTACAGATCTTCGCCAAAGTGGGGATTGAAACCGGTACTCAGCGAGATGTTCGGGCAAACGGATGAAGTGAATCCCTATGTTTTTCTCTCGGACGGTGGGCATTTTGAAAACCTGGGTTTGTATGAAATGGCTCTACGCCGAAATCGTTTTATAATCCTTAGTGATGCTTCCTGCGACGAAGACTGTGATCTGGAAGATTTAGGTAATGCCATCCGAAAAATTCGAATTGACCTCGGTATCCGTATCGATTTTCCGAAAAAGTTTGAGATTTATTCGAGAAAAAGCACGACCGGAAAAGACGGAAAGTACTGGTCGTTAGGACGCATACGTTATCCGGAAAATAAGCTTTCTTCTACCGATGATGTGGTAAAATTCCATCCTATGGACGGGGTCCTGCTTTACGTCAAACCCGGGATTTATGGTAAAGAATCCAAGGATATTTTCAACTATGCATCTGTGAATAAGGCGTTCCCCCACGAGTCCACGGCTGACCAGTTTTTCAGCGAGAGCCAGTTTGA